>NZ_FRYK01000002.1 GCF_900148835.1 Flavobacterium cucumis
AGTAACTACACCCAACTGGCGGCTAGTAGCAATGCCTGCTTTAGTTTATTTTTTAATCGGCAGTAATTATCTGAAAATAATTACTATTTTAGTGATCTAATAGCTAAAGGCACTGCTACTAGCCGCCTACCGTTGTATGCAATTATACCGCGAGACACCGAAAATACTACGAAAACTAAACGAAAATGATTCAAAAACTAATTGACAGAACTAACACAACAGAATTTTATCAAGATTCTGATTTAAAACTTGAATCGTACAGTTATAATCCTTCTAATAATACTTTAGAAATGATTTTGTCAATTAATCAAATTAGTTACGACGTTCCAATTGAATACGAAGAATGGAAATTAACTTGCCGAAATACAGAAAGTTTTAATGGCTTTTTTTACGAACTTATGTTGCCTTACGTAAAGTTAAAAATTCTAGATAATCATCCTTTGTTATTTAAATTCCACGAAAGTGAACTAGAATGCGAAATCAAAGGAAAACCTGAAAATCTTAATGAATTTATTGGCGAAATTAGTAATGCTTTAGAAAAAGAAACTGGAAATTGGATTACAGTAAATGAATATTTTTGGAATAGTGAAGAACAATTCAGATTGTATTCGCACAGAATAATTAGTATCCCTAAATCTTTAGAAAAATCAATAAAACAAGTTTGCGAAAAACATAAATTAAGTTTTATTGTAAAAAATGAAATTATTGGAGATGACAAAGGTTATGCAGACAAACCAAAAGCAAAAGTTTTAATATTTGGCAATGAAGATGTTAGTCCAAATGACTTTTTCTTAAACCAAAGCTACATAATTGCTGAAGAATTTATTGCTGAAAGAATTAAATAATAATAACTGCATACAATAGCTAGAGTTTCGTTGGGCTTGCAAAGCCAACAATGAAACTCCTGTTGAACGGAACCGATTACTGTCTATACACTATGGGGATTTCGATATGATTTGATAAAGATTTAGAAGAGGATTTAGTTTCCTCTTTTTTTTGAAGTGTATTCATTGGTTTTTTAGTGTGTTTTCCTTCACTTTTAGGCATTAATACTCTTACCTATAAAATTAGTTTTATAGGAACTTGAATTTTGGCTATCGCCAAGATTATCAGCTGTAATCTTATCTCCTAAACAACTCATTTGTAGCTGATGACGGGAAATTCCTCGGATGTGTTGCATGTATAAAAATACAACTTTCTCATTTTTCTTACAAGTTTTTTACTATATTTGTTTGAGAGATTGTGAGTTTTTTCACAGTCTGACGTTAGGTGCAAGCAGGACAAAAACCGTCAAAAATGGGACACATAAGAGAATACTATGAAAGAATCGTAAAGCTACAAGAATCGGAATGGGAATTTATAGCTTCACATTTTGACAGAAAAGTGTTTGCCAAAAACCAAATCATCACACGGCAGGGCGAAACGGAAAATTACCTTTCATTCGTTGAAACGGGCATCGTTCGGTTTTACATTCCCGATGATGAAAACGAACTGACTTTTAATTTCAGTTTCGACAAAGAATTTACCTGTGCTTACGACTCTTTTCTCACGCAAACACCGTCCGAATACGAATTACAGGCATTGACGGAAACCGTTGTTTGGCAAATTTCCTTTGACGATTTACAAAAAGTGTATGCCCAGACCAAAGTTGGGAATTATTTAGGACGCTTCGCTTCCGAAAAATTGTTTTTGGCTAAAAGCAAACGTGAACTATCCTTGCTTAAATACAATGCGAAAGAGCGTTATTTAAGACTGTTCAGCGAACAGCCCGACATTTTAAAATTCATTCCGCTAAAATATGTGGCTTCCTACATCGGAATAACGCCACAGGGCTTGAGCCGTATTCGCAGACAGATTACTTAACATAGGTTCATTGCCAACCTTGTTCATTCTTTAGAACTTTGCGATAAAAAGCAAAGGAATGAAACGACCTATTTTAGCATACGGACACAGCATTTTAAAACAAAAGTGCAACGACATCGAAAAGAATTATCCCGAGTTGGACAAGCTAATAGCCGATATGTGGGAAACAATGAAAAACGCCAATGGTTGCGGATTGGCTTCGCCACAAATCGGACTTCCGATAAGACTTTTTGTAGTGGACAGTAAAACAACTTTTGAAAATCTTGACGAAGCGGACAGGGAAATCTATTTTGACAAAGACGACAAAGGAATAATGGAAACTTTTATCAACGCAAAAATCATTGAACGTTCCGCAGAGCTTTGGGAAGACGAAGAAGGCTGTTTAAGTATCCCAAATTTATCGCAAAAAGTAAAAAGACCTTGGACGATTAGTATAGAATATTACAACAAAGATTTTGACTTTCAAACAAAGACATTTAGCGGAACGACCGCAAGAATGATACAGCACGAATACGACCACACAGAAGGAATTTTGTATCTTGACTATCTAAAACCATTGACCAGAAGGCTGATGGAATCCAAACTTAAAAAGATTGCAAAAGGACAGATAAAGACGAAATATCCAATAAAATTCGTGTAAAAATGCCAGCACCTAATCGAGTAGACGACTCCGCCAGAAACTGACGGAGTGCGCCTCTCAACTTAGCGAAGCGATATCTTGAAATACCTATAAAAATAAACACTTATTTCAAACACCACCGAGTCCCGATAGCTATCGGGAGGTCACGTACTCGGCGGTTTCCCGAAAATACGGGACAGGCTCCAAGAGATGGGTTAAGTTGTAAATGTAACTCGGTTAAGGAAACATAACCTCTTTTCTTCAAGCGTTGCAAAGTAATGGTGGTGCCTAAAATAGGACTTTACTCACAAGTTTTTATTTTTTTTTGGGTGTTCGTGAATGCAAAGCATTTGCGCAATTGCCCAACCACCTTTGCATATTCTGCTCCAAGCATAGGCGTGGTCTTGGCTGGCGCCCAATCGAATCAGGTTTTCCTTTTCCTTTCGGGTTTCTTCCAGTGATGCCAAATGCAGTAGCGCAGTCGGTTGCGTAACCATCCGTCTAAATCGCGTAATTTGCCTAAAATACTCGTGCCTTGAAAATAGTTCAACCATCCGCGTTGCACTTCTTTTATCTTGGAAATACGTTCTTCAAAGGTGGCAGGTGTGGTTTTTCGGGTAATGGCTTTAAGTCGTTCTTTTAGTTTCTTCCATGCTTTTTCCGATACGATGAGTTGGTATTGATTTTTACTTCGTTTTTCATACGTGGGTACGAATCCAAAACCCAAAGTTGTGAAGTTGATTGGTTTTCTAATACCGCTCTTTTCTTCATTTATAGTCAATTTGAGTTTGTTTCTCAGAAACTTTTCAATTACCACTCTAGTAGCCTTGGCTTGATTGTGGCTTTTGCAATAGATACTAAAATCATCCGCATAACGTACAAATTTGTGTTAATTCAACATTACTAGAGTGGGATTGAAAAGCATCTCATCCATGGATAATAAATATTGAAATAAAGTATGATGGTGAAGAGAGCAATGGTTTTCCAGATGATAAAACATATCTATTACTTGATGAAATTGAAAACACAATAATGTCTCAATTAAATGATTTTGATGGTTATTTAAATATTGGTAGAGAAACAGCTGATGGTGTTCGAGAAATATATTTTGCTTGCAAAGATTTTAGAAAACCTTCAAAAGTACTTGAACAAATAATATCTAATTATTCCTCAGAATTAGAAATAGAATACGAAATCTTCAAAGATAAATATTGGCAATCATTAGAAAGGTTTATGTAGTAAAATAAATCACTTAACTACAACTAGTTGCTAACAATTTACTGAATACATTTACAACATTTATACATTACTTTTGTATTTTTATCAAAAGCATTTTTACTATATTTGGTAATCGGGATATATACCTTTTTTGCTAGTATTAAATTTTTCCAAATTTTAAAACTGAATCAAAGAATAGGATAAAATCGCTCTAAAGAATAAAAAAATGATTAAAATTTTAAGCACCATCTTCTTAATATTAACAACATTACTTGTTAACGGTCAAACCATTTATTCAAAAACATTTGGAAATAGAAAAGACAAACCAATGATCTTTTTGCATGGAGGCCCGGGATATAATTCTGCAAATTTTGAAGCAACAACTGCCCAAAGACTTGCAGATCAGGGTTTTTTCGTCATTATTTATGACCGACGAGGAGAAGGAAGAAGTATAGATGAAAAAGCAAGTTTCACGTTTAAGGAAACTTTTGAAGATTTAAACGCAATTTATGAAAAATATCAGCTAAAAAACGCAACGCTAATTGGGCATAGTTTTGGGGGAATAGTAGCAACTCTTTATGCAGAAACCTATACTAAAAAAGTGAAAACATTAATTTTAGTAGGAGCTCCTGTTTCTTTACAAGAAACTTTTAATAATATTATTATGAAATCTAAAATAATTTACCACTCTAAAAACGATAGTGTAAATTTAAAATATATTACTATGCTTGAAAATATGAATAAAAAAAGTATTGAGTATAGTTCCTATTGTTTTGGACATGCAATTCAGAACGGTTTTTACACTCCAAAAAATATGACATCAGAAGCAAAAGAAATTTATTCAAGATTCAAATCAGACCCACTACTGCTAGAATACGCGTCTAAAATGACTTATGAAGCACCACAAGGCTTTTGGAAAAATGAAAAGTATACAACAATTGATTTAACTCCAAATTTAAAATCACTTTTAAATCAGAAAGTTAATATTTACGGAATTTATGGTAAAGATGATGGTTTATACTCAGTTGAACAAGTAACTAATTTACAAAATTTATTAGGAAAAGAAAATTTAAAGTACTTGGACAATTGTTCACATAATGTTTTTATTGATCAACAAACACAGTTTCTTCAAGAGGTAAAAACTTTCACAAAATAAATCGATTTCCTATTGAGATTATTTATTAACTCTAAATAATTTTTAACAAGCTTAATGAGCATGTACTTTTAAATACTTAATAAATTTTTTCAACGTTTTAAAAAGAGATGAAATGGCATGATTATATTTTAAAGTGTCTACAAAAACAATACATTATATCCCAAAAAAAATCCGCTCTTCAGCGGATTTCTTTATTCTGTTGGTCCATCCCAATTAGAAAAACCACCTAGTAAATTAAACGTATTTTCAAAACCTAATTGTTCCATGGCGTTACATGCGTTGGCACTTCGTACTCCAGCCGCGCAATACACATAATAGTTTTTCGATTTATCTAACTCCTCTACTCTATAGATAAAACCTTGTCCTTTATATATGTCAATATTAATTGCACCTGGAATGTAACCTGCATTAAATTCATCCTCGGTACGAACATCTACTATTACACCGTTTTCATCTTGTAAAAACTGGCTCCACCATGTGTTTTGATCTAAGTTTGTCATCATTACTTTTTTTTCAAAAGTACTATCTAAAATCCATTTTTAAAAATTTAACAAAAAATTATCAAACATTTGTACATACAAATGAAATTATTACTACATTTGTACATACAAATTTTACAACCTCAAATGAGAATAGAAGACATCATAAAACCAAACACCCCAATGGCAATGGAGAAGAAAACATTACTTAATGTAATGTATACTCAAAATGTCATTTCGGAAAAGTTTAATGAGATATTGAAACCATTTGACCTATCTCCTGAACAGTTTAACGTGTTGCGTATATTAAGAGGCCAAAAAGGAAAACCTGCTAATATGTGTATGATACAAGAGCGCATGATTGCGAAAACTAGTAATACCACACGTTTAGTAGACAAATTATTATTAAAAGAATTGGTTCTTAGAGAAGTGTGTTCCGACAATAGAAGAAAAATGGAAATTACTATTACAGAAAAGGGCTTATCACTGCTACTTCAATTGGATCCATTGGTAGAAGCACACGAGCGTTCATTTTCTAAAAATTTGACGGTTGCAGAATTAGAAGTACTAAACGAATTGCTAGAAAAATTTAGAAATTAAAATCAAAATAATTGCTATGAGTCAATTTATAGAAAATCAAAAATGGCGTTATGCCACCAAAAAATTTGATGCTACAAAAAAAGTTTCCGCTTCAGATTTAGAAATCTTAAAAAAAGCTATTCAATTGAGTACGTCTTCCTATGGTTTACAATTATATAAAGTATTCATCATTGAAAACCCAGAAATAAGAGCTAAGTTACAACCTGTTTCTTGGGGACAATCACAAATTGTAGAAGCATCTCATTTATTTGTATTTGCTAACATTGTTGATGTACAAGACGAACACATTGAGGATTATGTACAAAACATTGCCAACACGAGAGGTTTAACATTAGAAGATTTAAAGGGATATTCTGATTTCATGAAATCTAAAATTGTTCCACTTCCTGTGGATAAAAAATCCGTTTGGACTTCGAAACAAACCTATTTAGCTTTAGCAAATTTAATGAATGCAGCTGCTGAATTAAAAATTGATGTTACACCAATGGAAGGTTTTGAACCAGAAAAATACAATGAAATTTTAGGACTAAACGAAATAGGTTTAAATGCTTCATTAGTTGCAACCGTTGGGTACCGTCATGAAGAAGACGCAACACAACACTATGCAAAAGTTAGAAAGCCAATAGAAGAATTATTTATTACTATTTAATACAATCATTTAACATTTAAAAACAATTAAACACATGAAAAATTTAAAATCAATCGCTCTAGCATTTGTAGCTTTAGTTTCATTTGCTTCAACTGCACAAACAGCAAAAAAAGTTGACGTTTCTAAAAGTACTATCAATTGGGTTGGAAAAAAAGTAACAGGTGCTCATGAAGGAACAATTGCTTTAAAAGAAGGAGCATTAATTTTCAAAGGAAAAAAAGTTGTAGGTGGAAACTTCACAGTTGACATGACTACAATCAATACTACAGATTTAGACGGTAAAGGAAAAGCAAACTTAGATGGTCATTTAAAATCAGATGATTTTTTTGGTGTAGAAAAATTTCCAACGGCTACTTTAGTTTTCAAATCTATAGGTGAAAAAGGAAACGGAGTGTATGCAGTAACTGCTGATTTAACAATTAAAGGAAAAACGGAGTCAATTAAATTTGATTTAACTGTTGCTGGTAATACGGCTACAACTACTTTAAAAGTAGATAGAACCAAATATGATATCAAATATGGTTCAGGAAGTTTCTTCTCTGATTTAGGAGATAAAACAATTTATGACGATTTCGATTTAACTGTAAAGTTAGCGATATAATTACGTGGGAAACATTTGCTATGAAAACGAAGAGGCCTTGAAGAAATTCAGGGCTTTTTTGTACTTTAGAAATACCTTTAATAAATAAAAAAAGCCCTGAAATTTCAGGGCTTTCTAATTTAAAGGGTGAAAGACGGGTCTCGAACCCGCGACCTTCGGAACCACAATTTTATACTTAATTGCAACCATACGGTTTTGTTGATGTTTTCAATGGTTGTAAGAACGTAATTTTATTAAATCGTATTCAGATTTATATTTATTTATAAAAAGTTAAAACTAAGAAAAAGGAGAGTTGTCTATTGATAAATAATTTCCTTATTGTTGGCCGACTTTACTAATTTGAAATTAACAGGGTTATAGGTTTCATCGAGGTTTGGCTGAGTTAATTGCGGACTAAAAAATAATATTTCTTGGCCAACTCTTGAATTATAAGCTGAGTGATTAAATGTGTATTCTTTCTTTGGAAATTCATTGTATAAGTTTCGAATTGCTTCGTGATTATCATAAGAAACTATCCATTGAATATTTTGAATTCTCGCAATTCTTTCGGCCACTTCTAAATGGTCAGAACCAATGTAATGATTAAGATATAAAGAATCAGCTTTTAAGTAATATGGCGGGTCAAAATAGAAAATTATGTTGTTATCAATTGCCTCACGCTCTACCCTATCAATCAACTGAATTGCATCAAAATTAAATAATCTAATTTTTTTTCTATGTTTTGCAATTAACTTAATTTTTGCTTTAATATCTTCTTTGTTAAATCGGCAATCCATTTTATAATTGCCCTGCTGATTAATTCCACCAATTACACCAGCATTAATAATTCCTGAACGATTAGTTCTATTTAAAAATAAAGTTGAAAAACCAAGTTCTAAAAGAGTTGCTGTTTCTTTATTTTTTTGAATCTCTTTTTGAATTCTCCAATTTTCAATATTTAGTTCTGTTTCATCAATAAGCTTACATAATGCTCTTGAATTATTCAAAATAGAATGCCAAAAAGCATAAATAGAGCGGTCTTTATCATTAATTGTAATTTTATCTACATAACCCTCAAAAAGCAAAAAAAGTGCAACAGAAGCTCCGCCTGCATAGGGTTCCACGTAGTGACCATTAATTCTATTATCAGAACATATTTTGGCCACAAAAGCGGCCAACCTATTTTTTCCTCCTGGATAACGAAGCGGTGAATAAAACATAATTAATTATTTATGAAACAAAATAAATGAAAATAAAAATGATAGGCCAATTTTTAGACAACTTTTTTAAATTATTCTCTATTTATGTTGTTGCTTAAAATATCAAATAAAGGCTCTAAATGAATCCAAGCTCTCTTGTTGTGCTCAAAATCAATAACAGTTTCAAGATTATGAACTGCCAAGTCTAAACCATCTTTTATTCTATCAATATAATGCTTTAGATTTTTAAGTTTGTTAGTATCTAAATGATTATCCAATTCATTATTTTTTACATAATCTAACATGATTCCTAAACTTGCGTTTGAATAATCTTTACTAGAATTAAAACGAAGAATATTTGTAATTGCCTCACTATCTATTTCTTCATCAATTTTATATTTTCCTTTTAAATGAGTTGTTAATAATTGAATTTTTTTCTGGCTATTCTTGTTATTTTCTTCATTTGTTTTAATAGTTAAAGAATCAAATAAATTATTTTCTCTAAGATAAAAATATAGAGATTGTTCTAAATAAGTTCTGAGTAAGACAGCAAATGAATACTTTTTATCAACAGGAAGATGCTTTAGTTCCGAGAATAAATTTTCTAATTTATCATTGTCAAAAATTATTTCTTTATCACCTGGTATAATTCTATTTTCAAAAAAACTTTTCTTAGATTTCTTCTGTTTTCTGTTGGTAACATTATTTTTCTTGGCTTCCAAATCTGCTTTTTGTTGAGCGGTTTTACTTTCAACATTTGCTACAGCTTCAACTTTGAAATCAAATTTAGGATCAGAATATAACTTATCAACTAATCTATTTTTATCATCGTCTTTATTAAAATCCCTTGAAAATCTTTCAGAATCTATAATGAGTTTAAATACTTCTAACAGCCTCAATTCAAATTCACTTCGAGGAATATTTATTAATAATTCTCCATTTTCATTATTAAATTCAATTCCTAAAAATTCTCTTGCTTTATCAAATGAATAAAAACGTTCAAGATTAGTAAACTCAAATTCTGATATTTCAATATCAATTCCTTCTTCACGACTTAATATTTCTTTACCTTCAAAAAATAAATTATATGCTTTCAATGGTTTTAAAATTCTTGGTCTACTTTCATTCAATACATCGCAAATATCATCAATACCTAAACCATCTTCATAATACATTTCTGCAACAAAAGCATATTGATTTCCTGTTTTCCATCTTTGAAGTGAAGCTCCGTTATGTCTTTCATAGATAATTGGATTTGCTAATAATCTATTAGGAGCTATGTAGCATTTTAGTTTTTTATCTACTGGGATATTATTAACTAAAATATTCTGCAGTAATGTATTCGCTTTTGCAGTTGAAAGATATTTTTTTGGGTCTTGTAAAAGTTTCATAGCGGCCGTTCTCCTATTTCCCTCTAAAACAACTTTCTTATTATTTTCAATACAAATAATAGGTTCTTCTCCTACAAAATATCCTTCCTCAGAGATTTTTTTTGCTAACTCATAAACCTTTTCATTTTTTATTAAAAAAGCCATAATTTGAGTTTGATTCAAATTTACTCCTCTGTACTTCAATCGTGGATTGTTTAAATCTAGTTGTAATGTGTTTAAACTATATTCAAATGTTTCCCATAGTGAATAGTCAATATACATATTGCTTTTGGTTTATGATTATCTATTAACAAATCTAACAAATTAATTTAAAAAACAAACCCTGAAAACAACTGATTTTTAAAACAGTAAGTTTTCAGGGTGTAAGATTTTTTTTAGTATTATTATTGCATTTAGTTCCAGCAGTACCATTTACTTAATAACCTTTGATATATTTTTATCCTGTTCACATTGTTTCAATTTTTCTTCTGTGAATTGCAACTTATCTTTCAACATGACAATTATTTCTTCCTGTAGATCACTTTGTTCCTTCAATAATCTATAGTTTCTTTCTATGTATTCATTTCGTTTCTCTTGTTCTTCTTCATTCAAAGACTTCTTTGGCAAATTGCTAATATCTTTATTTACAAAATCATCAATTGAAATTTCAAAATGAGAACAAATCTTTTGAATTGTTTCTAGTTTTGGAATAGCTTTTTCAAGAATATAATTACCAATAGAACCTTTGCCTAAATTAAACATCTCACCAAACTCATCTTTGGAAAGCCTTGTTTTATTAACTAAATAAGAAATATTTATTGAAATAAAATTTTTCATAAAAAAATAGTATAGTTATCAATATACTGATAATCAATAATTTAAGAGTAATTATCCGATTTTTATACCTTATAATTCGATTTTTATACTCAAAATTCAAATAATTTACCAATATTTGCTTCATCAAAAAGTTATTTCGCACTACAAAACGGAAATAATCTAATTGGCGAATATAAAAAAAATTGCAACCGTTTACAAGAAACGGTTGCAATCATATCACTAACTAGAACATTCCAATTACTGTGCCAATTATATAAAAGCAAAGGCAACTACGTTCTTACCCAGCTTGATATGATTATCATAACACTACAAAACAAAAAAAGTCCTTTGCTTTTTTGTAGTGTTACAACTAAAAATTGCAACTTATGTATTCAAACGTAGAACTTAACAATCTCTTGCATAATGCAAATTCGTTATCCGATTTACTAAATATTCAAACAGAAGTGCTTCAAAATGCAGAAGAATATTTACAAATCGTTTCTCCTGATTATTTTATTTTCATTGGATTACATTGTAGAGATACATTCCCTAAAATTCTTGCAGAAGCATTAAACAACATGGAAGGATTTCAAGCCTTTAATCAATTCACATACATCTTACTAAACTTTGAAAAATATCTTTCAAATGCAGGTATTGATTACTTAAGCAAAACCGTAAAAACTATAGAAGAAATAATGTATAGTTCAACTGTAAGTTAAAAAAAAATGAGTCCTAAAGTATTATCAATATTCAACAATGCTAAAATCTTTCTTTCCGATGAGGAAATGAAAGAATTGCAGTTGTGTATTAATACTGAATTAGGACAACAAAAAGTTGCAACTAAAAAAGCATCCAAAAAAAGTAAAGAGTTAGAGGCATGGACAATTGAAAGTGTAACCGAAAGATTATTGGCAACTTATTTTAAAAAGAAATGAGCAGAGGAATTGCAAAATACAGAAAAGTTTTGAATGAGTTAGACCAAAAAGGAATACTGGTTACAATTCAAAGAATAGATAAAAAGTGCTACAACTTTATAGTTAATGGTGTTGTTGTAAAGGTTTACAAACAAAGGCAAAGTTGCAACAATAGAATTTTAAAGCTGAACAAGAAAGAACGGTTCTCGTAAAAGGTTCGATTCCTTTTTCTTTCACACCCGAAGCAAGTAAACTTGCAATTTTTACCCAAAGCAAAGGCGGTTTAGCCCTAGGAAAGTTCTTCCGCCTTGCAGAGGGGTTACACTCAAAAAAATGAGCTATGAGAATAATTAGTAATCAAAATGTTTCTGATAGTTTAATAAATGGATTATTTCCAGTTATTAAACCAAATGTTGCAACAAATATAGAAAAAAAGCAACAATCAGAAAACGAAAACGGTTTAAAGTCTATTCATCCAGTTATAACCAATGAAACAATGGCTATGACAATGGATGCTTATCGTATTCATGTTGCAACCTATAATGCAACCATACAAGAACAAAACAAGCAAATTGAAAAGCATAATTCAGAAGTGCTGGAAAACCGTAAAAACCTTACTCCTGTTCAAAAAGAATTTTCTAGGCTTTTCATATCTAAGCACTTTAAAATTTCAGACGAAATCCAGTACAACCAACTTGCTACTGAATTTAACAACGAATACGGAAACATCGTAGAGCTTCGTAAAATTCAAACGGTAAAATATGCAACAGAGTTGTTTTTTATGCAGATGCTACACGCCTACCAAATGCAATTGAGCAAAAGAGCTTCAATACATTCAAAATTTAATATTGCCTTTGAATCTCCTATTCCATCAGTAGAGATTAATAGCCACGAAATAGCGAGTTTTGAGCGTAATGGTGTAAAAAGTATCGATGCTACAAAAAGAACTATTAGAAACCACCGAAATAGGTTACAGCAGGCTGGAGTATTACAAGAATATGAATTTCAAGGGCATAAAAAAGGCGTTAAAATGCAAATTAACGAATCTATTTTACACGTTTTTGACTTGAAAACTCAAAAAATTGTTTGTATTGAAAATCAATCACTTAACCCCCAAAAAGGGAAAAAGTTTCCTGATAACAATGAAGATACTAGAACAATAAAAGATAAGAATAAAATAAAAGAGAATGTTGAAAACAATTCTCTTGGTTTAGGAACGCCTTCGGCTGGTCTTTCAATTGTTTTTTACAAGAACACCCGAAGCAAAGTAAAAGATTTAACTAAGGGGGGGCGCGCCGAAAATGTTAAAGTTTCAGAAAAAGAGAAAACTTTATCAGATAAACTAACTGATTTAATCCAACACCCACAAGAACTGGCTGAAAACCTTGCACTTGGTCTATATAATGACTTCACTCCTATTGACATTCGGGTTTTAGTCAAAGAAGCGTATCATGGAACCATGACGAAAGATGATTTTAAAGAAATGGTAATTCAGGATTTCATTAAATCGTCGGCCAAAATTTGGCGTGGTAAAAATGTTTACACAGGTGTTTGGAAGAAAACCATTAATACCATGATGTTAGATTGGTTTAAAGCTCTTGGAACAACAACTTTTAACAAACATATCGTTGTAGAAATGTTGCAAGAATACCGCTGGAGAATTAACCACGCTCGAAAATGGTTTGTATCACACGATTTTAAACCACTTTTCCCAGCAGATTACTTCGACCTCACTAGAACCGAACGAAAAGAGGTTGGTTTTGCTTACACTAAAAAAGCATGGAGCAAACATTTGAAGTATCAACAAAATAGAGAAGTTGAAAAGCGCAAACTAGAAAAAAGGGTTGCAACTAGAAAAGCAACTATTAACAGCAGTAAAGAAGTTGAAAACAAGGTTACACAATTCTTGAAAGGTAGAATGGATATTGAAACACTTTACAATTTTGTTGCTAAAAACCACCCAAGCCATTTAGAAAAACTATCAGAGATTACATTTAAAATTCAATCAAAGTTACACGCTAAACTTAATTAATTATGCCAGCTATTGATCCAAATGTTTCGAGAATAAAAATGGTTGCTAATACCAAACATGGTTTTGAAAATATTGTGTGGTACAATTTCATAAAGTACAACAAAAAACCCGACCAGTTTATCATACTTAATATGCTGGGGAGATTTCAACAGTCAATTTATTTTAAGCACACACAAGTAATCCAGTTTTACGATAACCAAACAAAACAACTAATTGCAGAACAAAAATTATGAGTAGCATAAGCATCAAAAAAATAGAGATTGCCGAAGTTGAAACATTGCAGCTCTTACTTGAAAATTTTGTTAGCCTAACAAATTATAGAATTGGAATGTATCAAAAATGTTCAGACGAACACATAAGCAATCTATTGATTTTAGAGGTTTCAAGAAAACTCTATTTCAGTTTGAGAAATAAGATTGAGAGAACCTCAAAAAACAAAAACCTAGTTTCAATCAACCTATCAATTACGGACGCAATTGTATTATTAAAATGCTGTACAGATAAGTTGAACAATTGCAACGACTATGAAAAATATGTTCAAAACAAATTCAAAGATTTAATTTTTAAAGAAATAATAAACATTTCATAATGAAAATATTAGTCCCTTTCTCTGGAGGAAAAGATAGTCAAGCAACATTAATTTATGCTTGTGAAAAATATGGTGTAGAAAATGTTACAGCATTATTTTGTGATACAAAATGGGAACATGAAATAACCTACACGCATATAGATTATGTAATAAAAAAATTAGGAGTTACTTATATTAATTTGATTTCAAAAAAGTATAACGGAATGGTTGATTTAGCAGTTAAGAAAAAACGTTTTCCATCTACAAAATCAAAATTTTGCACTACGGAACTAAAAGTAATTCCTATGATTGATTATGTTTTAGACCAAAAAGAACATCTTTTAATATTACAAGGAATTAGAGCAGATGAAAGTGAAAGTCGTTCAAAAATGGATACACAATGTAGATTTTTTAAGTATTATTTTGAACCATACCAAACCAATACAATGATTGTTGAAAGTTTATCGAAAAAACCAAAACTATCATTGGTATTGCAAAAAAAATTAAATAAAGCAATTGCAAGATTAGCTATTGGTAAGGAAGATAAAAAGTATCATACTTATAGAAAAAAAGAAGTATTTGAATGGTGTAAAATTTATGCAGATGATATTTATCGACCATTTTTTAACTCTACTGCTGACGAAGTTTTATCGTATTCTTTGAATAGAGAAATCAATGTAAATCCACTTTATTTTAAAGGATTTTCAAGAGTTGGTTGCTTTCCTTGTATAATGTGTACTCAAAATGAAATCGATTTGATTATAAAAAATTATCCTGAAACAATAGATAAAATACAAGAAGCAGAAATAACAGCAAATTCGACATTTTTTCCACCTGATAAAGTTCCACCAAGATATAAATCTCAAATTTCATCAAAAGGGAAAAAATATCCAACATTAAACGATGTTGTGAGATATAGAAATGATAAAAATGCAACTGGAGATTTATTTCAATTTGACGAAGAAATGAACGGTTGCAAGTCGGTTTATTCTATTTGCGAATAACAAAAATAAAAATCAATCATCAATCAAAAAACGTAACAGTATGAAAAACAAAATTTTCAATTTCTTTAAAGAATTATTCATTGAACAAATTAAAGCATTTGCCTTATCAAATTTTCCGTTACAAGTTACCAATCAAACAAAAACTTTCCACTTGATAAAAATCAAAAAAGGAAGAATAAGAGAAATTCGAGTTTATGATATAAACCACAAAAGAGTATTCAATTTTAGAGTTTTACAAGATGGCAATATTTTAATAAAACCTTAAAAATAAAAATCCTAATCCTATTAGCATGAGTGCATCAAATATAAATCAAACCGAAAAAAAGAAATTCCCTTACAGCTGTGATAAGAAAAAACTTTTCGAAATGTATGCTTTAGATATGACAAGTAGACAAATTAGAAACGGAATTAACGCAATCATTAAAGAAAATAGAGGTTTACCAAAATTTGGAAAGGTAATGCCTCGACAAATATGGCACAAAGAATTAATTGAATTTATGGAAACTTACGGACTACCAAGAAACTATGAATTATGAGTGTTAAAAAATCTAATAATCCAATAATTGCGGAAATTAATAGACATTTCGTAATTCGTTATGAAGTTGTATCTGAAAAAGGCACAAAACTAATCGGCGCAGGAAAATATAAAGACTTAGTAGGCGAAGAACTTAAAATAAAGCATTTTAAGAAGGTTTTAGAGGGTGGTTCACAAGTGTACACCTTTCTAATAAGAAATAGGCTTAAAATTAAATTTCACTCAAAATAAGGAAAGTTATTAACCTACGCCTACTAATACTACCCAATTGATATATAGAAAATTACCAGAAGGTGTTAATCTATATTCATTTGAATTCTTGAATTTATAAACCGCTTTTAATTCAACCATTCTTTCAATTTTTTTAGTTGCAACATCTCCTCCATTAGTTAAAAATTGAGCGACAGAATAAAATTCATTAAGTAAACCATTTTTAACCAAATTATCATAAAGCTCTTTCACTATTTTTGGTAAATGTTCTTTTGTCTGAACAGGTCTATAATGACTAATTATTTGCAAATATTGATAATTTTGAACTTCTTGAAAACCTTTAAAATCTAAAAGATTTGAATTATCATTTTTAATTCTTTTTATTTCATTTGTAAGATTAGTTTCGTTTATTGTTAATCTATTTATTTCTGTCATGTTTTGTGCATTTTCACTAGTTAACTCATTTACTTTAGTCGTTAAAACTGAAACTGTAGAAGATTGAACTTGGTAATTTTTTGTTATTTCATCATATTCTTTAGATGAATCCCTTACTAATTTTCTTTGTTCTTCATACTTTTCTGCATACTCATTTCTCTCTTTAAATACTTCATCATACAATTCTCTTTGAACAACTTTACTTGTAATAACCTTTCCTGTAACCGAAGGCATTAAACTAAAATCGAACCAAGTTGTAAAAGTTCTAGTAAGAAATAGCATTATGTAACCTAATAACATTAATAATAGTGCAATTCCAATATTAATAAATAGTTCCTCTACTATTGTTTTATCTCTATAATAGCTAACTATGAATTGCTTTTTAGTTTCAAGAGTATAACATTCATCGAAATTAAAAATTGAGTAAACTAGCTCCCAATTACGAACTAACCAAACAAAAATTAATGTACTAAAAAAAGGATTGGTTAATTTTTCTTTAATGTTAGAGAAGAAATCATTTACAGGTTCTAAAGTCATAATGGTGGAAATTAATAAATCATTGCAATATAAAAAATATTGTAAAGTATTTCTCCAAATAACTATAAATAAAGATTTTTCATAACAACATTAAACACTCCGTATCACTTCGCAACCATTGGTTGCAACCCATTGCAACCAAAAAAACACCTTTCGCAATTTTGTAACCAGCAATCAGGATAAAACCAATAAAAGTGAGTTACAATGCGTTAATCAGACCTCTAAAAAACGGCAACGAGTACAACAGCCTCTTTCCTACTCCGAAAGAAAAAAAAGTAAGACTAGGAAAGGGCGACACTCACACCAGTATAGAGCTTATAATCAAGTGGGCATTAGAAAACAATCACGAAGTAAAATTGGTTGCAACCAAATTGCAAAAAGGTTCTTTGAGTGAAACGTGTTTTGCTATTCACGATTTTTTGTATAACCATTTTCAGTATGAAGCTGACGGCGAAGCGCAATTGTTGCGCTCTCCAGCTTATGCTTGGAAACATCGCTATGAGGGCATTGACTGCAAAAGTTATTCCGTAATAGCTAGTTGCATTTTGTTGCAACTAGGGGTTGCACATTACATCAGAAAAATAAAACAACCTGCTTACATGCCTGAAAGTTTTACACATGTGTATGTAATTGTTCCTGTAAATCAAGATTCAGGAAGTTTAAAAAATGGCTATTACACTATTGACGGCACTTTGAAAAGCACAAGAGAACCAAGTTACATTGATAAAAAAGATTTTTTCATGGATAAATTAGAACATTTTGGTTTAAAAGGATTGAGAAGTACTCCTGAATCTCCTGACAATCCCTACAATGAATCTGACCCAAGCTGGTTGGAAAACATTGCTGGAGAATTAAGCTTTGACGGTGTTAAAGACTATTTCAATACTCCGATAAGTTGTTGGGGCGGTTCGGCTTTTTCAGGCGATAGAGCTAACGCAGAACAGGAGAAAATCGGTTTGTATTTTGAAAATGTACTAACTAAAATTAATGAAGCGGTTAGAGCTCAAAACATGGCTCTTTTGTCTTCTAGCTTTAATCAATTTGAAGGAATTCTTTTTACTGCTTTAAAGGCTTATGCTGCTAAACAATCAGAAGGTTGGAATAAATGTACAGCTGATTCTATTATTAGAATGCAAAAGACCTTAGAATTCTATCAAAAAATTGTTCATGTTGGTTTAGTTGCATGGTTACAAAAGTATTTCGAAATGTCTATTATTTCAACGAAAGTATACAGAAATAATGTGGATTTTGAAAGAATAGACCCAGCTTTCTTTTTCACTTATACAGACCCAAATGTTACCTATACATCAAATGTACAAAGCTTTAAATTAAAGTCAGGTGTTTCTCAAATCCCAGCTTTTGAATTTACTCCTTATGTAGAACAAGCATCTGCAAATCCTAGTAGTTTCAATGCAGAAACATTTTTACAAGGATTATCAACTGTTCTAGTTTCATTTGCTGGAGGTGGAACTGGTGGAACTGGTGCAATTGATGAAAACGGACAAAACATATATGACCAAAACAACCAAACAAAAACCACTTCAAATGCTGGTAGTTTTCTTCTAGGTGCTTTAGCTTTTGGTGGTTTGGCAATATGGGGATTTTCAAAATTGGAAGATAAAGGAAGTAAAACGGCTAAAAAGCCAGTTAAATAATAAATATGAATTCAGGTTTAAACGGTTGGTTAGGTAGAGCTTTGAAATCTTTAATTGTTAAAGCGGCTCGAGTTGTAGATGCTTATTTAGCAGTAAACACTCTAACTATTAGTAGTGAAATAGGTTCGTTTGGCGATTGGGCTGATGAAATAGGAAGCGGTGGTAGTTCTTTTTGGAATCGTACTGCAAATGTGGCTTCCAATACTGAAAGTATAGAAGTTTTAAATAATGATGTTAGGGGTAATTACGAGCCAACTGCTAGCGAAATGCTTTTACTTGAAAACTTTTCTGAAAAAGTAGGAAGCATTATAGTTGATGTGGTAGAAGAAAAAAGTTTGATTTTAGAACACTATAATAAAACTAAAAATGTAGATGTTCAAACTTATGAAATGATAAACATTCTGTTGCAACGAATTGCCATCATAAAAGAGTTTTATAAAAACAATCAAAATCACAGTTTATCAACTCAGGCTATTGATCTAAGGAATTTAATGCTGGAGGTTTTGTTTAATCCTATAATTACAGAAGTAGAAACACTAGGTAATTACAATGCAAATTTTTCATTGAAAAATGTTGCCGTTGAAGTTCCAAACGCATCAATTGTTCAGGAAACCAGCCCATACAATTACCAAACTACAAAAAGTTTTATGGTAAAATATTTAGAATTTCAAAAAAATCTAAAAGTTACACTTCCAGTAGATGTTATTACTGAGCCTATTGATACACCGATAGAAGAAATTGGAAATGATGTTATACAAATACCAATTGAGGGCGATAATACTGTTAGTAACCCAACAATTATAGAAAACGAGAATAGTTCAGAAAACGAGAAAAAAACAACTTTCCCATGGCTTTTGTTGTTAGCTGGATTCATTGGGTACAAAGTTTTAAAATAATTCATCAATTAAAAATTAAATCAATTACAAATGAAATTTGAAAAACCAAAATCAGCAGAAATTGGCGCTGGAGTAGCAACTGTTACAGGCGCAACGTTAGGTTTTTTAGCTCCAAACGGTATCGCTAATGCTTACGCAAAAGTGGACGATGAAGCTTTAATAACTGACGAACAAAAAACTAAAAAAATGCATATCAATGCCGTTTGTTTAGTTGGAGGTATTGCCCTTGCCTTAATGGTAAAAGGTTCAGATATGGGAGCAAACGCACTAAGAGGTGCAGGCTTTGGGCTTGCAGGTGGAGGAGCTAAAGGAATTATTACGCACTTTGTTAAAGATAAGGTTGCAACCATGCCAGCAGGAACAACTTCTTCAAGAATTGTTTCAGGTGCTTTAGGTTGTCCTTGTGCTTCTACTTCTTATCCAGCTTTAGGACGTCCTAGAAGAATGTTAAGAATGCCAATTTTACCAATTGCAACCGAACAACCAAAAAAAGTTTTTGACTTAGCTAGTTAATTGACTAGATAATAAAACACAATCATCAAAAAAAATCAATCATCAATCAAAAAATAACAGAAAAATGAACACATTTTCACAAGAAATTCAAGAGGTAATTGCATCAGTTGGAAAAGGTAAAAATTTACCTTCTTGGGGTGCTGACGGTCGTTATAACCCAAAAACAGGGGTTTTATATGTCGCAGGTAGAGCTGACCAAATTGAGCAAAATTCTTTATTATTAGCTAAAAATAGTGAGGAAATCGGTGTAACAAACATTGATAAAGCAATGTTACAGTATCCATTTGTAGTAACAGGTTTACGTGCCGTTTTTGCTGGTGGTGTAGATGGTACTTCAAACTCTAAAAATACAGCTTTTACTGGAAAAGCATCGCCTGCATTTGAAAATGGAGAATTAACAATCGACCAAAGTGGAGAATTGATTAAAATACCTATTGGTGTAATTACAAATTTAAGATCATCAACTGGAATTGCTGACGATATTTATAAAGTAAATCCATTTGTAATCAGAGAGAAAAAAGTTTTCAAAATGACTCCTGATTTAGCGGGTGCTCCAGCTGCAAACGAAATCTATAAATTTGAATTACACGGTTTCTATTTGCAACCTGATGCAACAGTTTAAGAGTAAGTTCTAATCAAAAAAACCCAAATCGTAAAGGTTTTGGGTTTTTTTAAAATCAATCAATCAATATGAACTTTATAGAAGAAGTAATTGAAATTACAGTAGAAGCTGGTGAAACTGGATTAGTATTGCCAAATGTATCAACTGATAACGATAATTCTACAGTTGTAGGAGCTGTGATTTTCCACAACGGATTAAGTAGTAATCCTGCAATTATTAATGCATCAATACAAGTTGGCGGTCAAGATGTTTCTAAACCCCAACACATTGACAATTATCGTTCAAGAGAAGCGAGTTATGACAGAGGTTTTAAGCCTGTTAAACCGTTTACATCGGGAAAACAATTACGTTTCGAAGTCCGATCAACCGAACAATTTACAAAAACTTTCACAGCACAATTAATATTAATTAAAGTATCAAATAATCAAAACTGTTAATCATGCCTAAAGTATCAATAGTTTCAGAGCCAATCAAATCAAAACGAACTTTTAGAGAAAAAAATGTAACAAGCATTGTAGTATCTAATTTGTCTAACGTTGCTACTACTTTCATTTTTAATGGTGTAGTTAGAAAAGTTCTAGCTGTTGATGTTTCAGGAGTTCCAACAATGCCATTTCACGTGAGCGATAATGGAAATCATTTCGACATTGAGTTAATCTTCAATCAAGATAACAATGATTTAATTTTAGATTATACGGTATTAGTTCCAAAAGAAGAAAAATGTTAAAAATGAGGCAAGAATTTTTAAACATAGTAAACCAGTTGAAAAATAATCAATATTACGCTATTAGTATTGTTGATGATTCAACTATGAACAAAGTACTTACTACTACTTTAGGTAGTTCGTTAGTTCAGAAATATGGGTCAGTAGAAAACTACTTTGAACACTTAAAAAACAGCGGAATAACTTCTTTTTCAGTACAGGAGTACAAGAAAAACGGTTCAGGCTGGAAAAACACAGGAAGCGTTATTAGAAATTTAACTTTTCAAGATAAAAATACTGCTGTCAATTCTGTTCCAACTCCTACACCTGCACCTTTTAGCCCTTTGAGTAGCGGTTTAAATGGTCAGCAGGTTGTTGGTTTGGGTTTTTATGAAGCTGCAAATTTAATGGCTGATTCTAAAGAAAGTGCAAGGCTTGCGGAAGAAAACAAATATTTAAAGGAAAAAAACGAACGTCTTGAAAAAGATATTTTCGACCTTAAAGAAGAAAAGCTAAAACGTGAATATGATACGGCTGGAAAAGATTCTCAAAACAACATGATTTTAGGAGTTATTCAAGCCTTACCGCAACTCGGTTCTATTTTCGGGGGTGGTGGTTCAAGTTCAGGTCTTAATGCTCCAGTACAAACAAATCAACATAACATAACTCAAATTAAAGCCGAATTTATTCAGTATCTATCAAATCCAAGTATTTCAGATGCTTTAATTGAAGCTCTTTATGAAGTTGCAACCAAGATTGCAACTACCGAAGGTTTCTATGAGAAATTAGAAAATTTATTAAACCCACAACCAACAGAATAATTATGCAGGAAAACGAAGTAACACTAACTATGAAAGTGAAGTCTAATGACCCTTTCGAGTTTAAGGCAAAAAAAGAAGCATTAGAAAAAATTGCTAAACTAGACAGCACCACACTAAAAAATTTATCGGAGCTAGCTAGTTCCGAAAAGGCAATCGCAAAATTTAATTCCAATATTGGAATGATAAAAACATTTATGGCTTAGTTGTGTTGTTTAAATGAGGTTAAGCGGTTGCAACTTGCCTATGTAGCCGCTAAAACCTTACCCCCTCTTTTATATGAAAACAAAACCAAAAAATATTAAAAAATTAGGAAATCCAGCTTTACTAATTGCTGGTTCATCAGCAGGACAAAAAGCAATTACTAATGCTTCTGAAAATCAAAAAGCAGTTGTTCAGGCTACAGCTTCTGTAATTCCTTTTTTAATCAAAACAATTGTAATAGTTGGCGGTGGAATGTATTTGTACTATCGGTTTACAAATCGTTTCGTTTCATTGAAAGAAAATTCAAACTATCCAATTTCAAACATCACAAATAATCAAGCTATAACAAAGGCTGAGACTATCTATCAAGCAATGTTGGGTTTCGGTAATGGTTTTGAGATTGTTAAAACTAACATAGCTGGTTTAAATTATAATGCATTCATAAAAGTTTATAACGCATTTGGGCATCGTCAAGGAACTGTACCTTTTTCAGACAAAATGAATATGGTAGAATGGTTCTCAGACCAATTTAACGAATCAGAATTGAATCAATTAAGATTTTTAGTACCTAACATGTTTTAAGATATGAAACTTACAGAAAACCAAAAAAAAGCAGGAATTGTCATTACTGTTATTAGCGTTATTACAATAGGATATTTTTTGTTTAGAAAAAAACCTGATAGTTCTACAGGATTTGACGACCCAACAGGAAATAACGATACAGGTTCAAACGGTTCCGTTAGTCTTTTTAACGCAAAAAACACCGCAGATAATTTATACGCGCTAATGGATATGTTTGGAACAAAAGAAGATGAAATTGTTTCTGAGCTTACAAATGTAACACAAACTCAATTTGCCCAAGTAATTGGAGCTTTTGGTTTAAAAAATTACAATTCGTGGACTGGTGGTGATGATTGGGGCGGCTCTCCACTTGGTTTAGTTGGCTGGCTCAAACAAGAGCTAGGAGTTACAAGTGAAGAGTACAGAACATTGAAATTAAAATATCCAAATTATCTATAATATGCTAGTCAAAGGAAAAGTAACAGATTATGAAGGTTCGCCGTTAGATTCGGTTAACGTTTTAGTTGTTGGTTCAAATCCACCAAGAGGCGTTATTACAGATTTCAATGGAAACTTTGCTATTGATGTTCCTGTAAATTCAGTTTTAGAATTTTCTCACGTTGGAACAAATCAAAAAATGCAAATCAATGTAGGTTCTAAAACTTATTTTGATGTTGCTCTAATGAATGAGTTGCAAGGTCAAGAAATTACCATAATTGGAAATAGAAAAAATGGTTTTAATTGGTGGTGGCTTTTGCTTGCTATTCCAGTAGGTTACGGAATTGGTAAAGCATTTGAAAAGAACCCTAAAAAAGTAACTATCTAATGTTTACAAGCTATTTAAATAACCCTTCGTTACCTAGAGGAATTAGAAATAATAACCCGGGCAATTTAGTACGTTCAGCTAATGCATGGATTGGTAAAATTCCATACGAGCAAAGCTTGGATTCAAGATTTGAACAGTTTACCCAACTAAGGTATGGTCTTAGAGCTTTGATGCGTGATATTTACAATGACTATTCAAGAAAAGGAAAAAAAACTGTTACGGAAATAATCTCTGAATTTGCTCCAAACTTTGAAAATAATACTACTGCATATATCAGTACAGTAATCAAAATGATAGGATCAAATATTATTGGAGAACTAACCCAAGAAAAAATGATTGCTCTTTCAAAGGCAATTATTTTAGTTGAAAATGGTTCGGCATACGCTAAGTACATTTCTGATAAAGATTACAATGATGCCATTGCAATTTTAGGAATACCATTAAAAAAAAAAGTAGTTCATTAGGCTTTATCATAGTTGCAGTGGCTACTTCATTAATAATTTATAAAAACTTGAAAAAATGATAGGTAATGCAGGTGTTTTCATCAATATAAATGTAGAAGGCGGTGGCGGTTCTGGAGAAGTTACAGAACAAGTCGTAAAATTATCTCCTGACGTAGACGGTAATGTATTTGTTTTACCTGAACATAATGGAAAATTTTTAATTATTGATGCTTTTCCATTTTTGGGAGCTAACGTAGTTTTTCCATTAAATACATATTGTAAGGGCATCAATTTAACAGGTCAACTCAGTTTTAGTTTTGATATTAACGAAGAGTATTTAGTCGAATATCCAAACTCAGAAGGATTCATTTATAATCCGTTAGAAAGATTTCAAATTTATTCTTATCGTGATGAAGCTTCTAACACTCCTAAGGCTGTTATACACATAGACACTAATATTCTTCCTGTAAGCGAACCTAAACCATAAAAAAATAATATATGAAATCAAAATTAGTACTGTGGTTTATAGAAAATTTAGAAGCCATAAAAGAAGCCTTAGCTTTATTTTTAGTTGTTGTTGGAGGTGTAGGCATTAAAGCATGGAAAGCAATTCAGGAAAATACAAAACTTACTATAAAATGGGTAGTAGCTGAGGGTTTTATGAGCTTAGTTGTTGCATTAACCGCATTTGCAATCTTTGATTTATGGTTAGAACTGCATAGGTTAATAGTATATGTTATATGTGTTTGGGCTGGTGGTATGTCTACTATAGTTCATAAAGAAGTTGAGGGTTTAGTATCGGATATATTTGACGGAGTTGGTAACTGGGTAAAAAGAAAACTATAATGAAAAAAGTCTTAATATACTGGTTTGCTTTTCTTTTTGTATTGGCAATAACATCGTTTTTATTTGTAGGTTGTAAATCTAAAAAACCAATTATCGAACAAGATACAAGTTTAAAAGACGGTTCTTTTATTTCTGTTGCAACCGATCATAAAAAAGAGATAAGTAAAGCTGTTGCGGATAGTATTGCTAAAATCTTACCTCTAATCAAAACAGGTGATACAAATTGCGATAGTATTTGTAACGAGAAAACAACTGAATTACTTGAAAGCCTTAATTTTTACAAGCAATCAGGTAACAATAATTATAAGCTAGTTTTTGATAAAAACAAACGGCTTTTGTCATTTGTGGCAAATCTTCAGGAAACAATTTCGGAGCTTCAAACTAAATCAGAGAAAAAAGCTAGGATTTTCACAAAAACCAAAACAATTACTATAACCAAAACTGTTTCTTACGTTCCTTTTTGGGTAAAATTACTAGCGTGGATTGGCGGTATTTCTTCACTTTTTTTGGCGTGGCGATTCGGCAGAATATTTATTTAAATGAAAAAAAGTTACTGGTACATAGCAGGAGCAATTTTAATAACATACTTAATTATGGGTACAAATAAGGCGTTTGGAAAAGTTACAGAAGATAATATTCCAAGAGGTTGCGACCAAAATTGGGGTTGTGGTTCGTTTGGAGCAAGTCGTGGCACAAGAACACACAACGGACTAGATATAAAAACAACCGTAGGACAACAAATTTTAAGTCCAATTTCAGGAAAAGTAACACGTTTTCCTTTTCCGTATAATTCAGATTTAAGTTACACAGGAATCGAAATTGTTAACTCTCAATACAGAGTAAAAATTTTCTATATGAAACCAACTGTTTTGGTTAACTCACAAGTTAATCAAGGTCAAGTTATTGGTGTGGCTCAAAATATTTCCGCAAAGTACAGCAGTACAATGACAAATCACATTCATATAGAAGTTTACAACGCTAAAACAGGTGTGTTACTAAACCCTGAAACACTTTTTTAAGATGGCACTAAAAACTAGAACAAAAATAATTATAGCAATCGTGGCTTTATTAACCTTGATTTCATTTTATGGATATAGAAAAGCTATGCGATTGAAGGCGATTTTTGAAAAGATCACAATCGCAGTAAGTGGTTTTAGAAACTTAAAATTGACATTAACCGATATTCGTTTGGATGTTGATGTTACAATGTTAAATCCATCAGGTGAAAATTTTGAAGTTAGCGGTTACATAGCTACTTTAAAAAGAATGAATTTCTTTTACAATGGCAAATATTTAGCTACTGCAAAGCCAGTGCTAAGTGAAATTTCAATTCCTGCAAACAACCAACTTAAAATAGCTAATATTCCAGTTGTTTTACCAACCGCTTCCGTTTTAGCTTTTACAATGGACTTTATGTCTTTTGATATTGACAAGTTAACTGTTGAAGCTGTTATTGAAGTAGCAGGAACAGAAATTTATATCAAACAATAACACAATGAGTAAGGCAGTTGAAAAATTTAACGGATTAAATGGAATGGTTGCAACTCGTGAAGAATTGCAACAAATTTCCATTATGGCAGAAAACGAGGAGCAATTCCACGTTAAAAAGCGTGTTGATAACGTTTTAAATGATGTTGATTGTGATGAGTGGGAAATAGAAATCAAAGAAAACGCCTTTGAAGTTGTGCCAAAATCAATACTTAACGGAATTGATTTTGACAGTTTAAACGAAATTGAAAACAATGGTTTAAATAAAGCGGTTTCCCCAAACGAAATTTACGATACCATTACAAAAATGATAATTGAGGGGTTAGAAAAACCGCTTGATAATTGGGATAAAACTTGGAATGATGACCAAGACGGTTATTTGTTTGCTTATAATTACGAAACAAAAAAACCGTATAGAAGCATCAACCAAATTATTTTGAATCCACATTTATTTGATAATACACAACCAACATTAAAAAACCCTTACTTTTTAACTTTTAAGCAAATTGAAGCTAACAAAGGAAAGTTAAAAAAAGGTTCAAAAGGCAAAATGGTTACTTATTATTCGTTTAAGTATAGTTGCATTGTTGAAGAATTAGGGTTAGATTTTGTTACTTATGATCTACAAAAATTCATTGATTTTGTAGTGAAAAACAATGTAATAGAAAGATTAAAACTTAATTTATCGGTACAAGAATTTGCAAATCAAAATTCAGTAGCTTTTATAAAATATTACAATGTTTTTAATGGTGCTGATATTGAGGGAATAGATTTTGATTTAGATAATTTCAAGTTAGCTGGAAAAATGGTAAAAATCGTAAATCATCACGAGAAAATTCCAACTTGTGAGGCTATAATTGAAGCTTATCCAAACCCAAAACCTGAATTTGTCTTTAAAGGAAATCAACCAGCCTATTTTCCGAAGCTTGACAAAATTGAAATGACACCATTAGAGCAGTTTAAATTTGTTCAGGCTTATTATACTGTATTTTTTCACGAAATTATACATTCAACAGGACACTCAAAACGTCTTAATAGAGAAAATGACACAAGAAAAAGGGACGGTAGTTTTGAAGATAAAAAAGCTTATCGTTTTGAGGAGCTAGTTGCTGAAATTGGCGCAATGTTGTTATGTTCTCACGCTGGTATTTTGCATTATACTGTTAGAAACTCTTTAACCTATATTAAAGGTTATAGAGATGCTTTAATTAAAATGATGAAAGAAGATAATAAATTCATTTTTAAGGCTTCTACTCTATCTCAAAAAGCAGTTGATTATTTACTAGAAAATGTTGATTTTTCAAATATTGAACCAGTTTCTAAAGTTCAAAAAAAGACCAAAAAACCAGTTCAAAAACCAAATAAAGAAACTAAAAAGGTTGTAAAACCAAGTGAAGAGCCAGTTTCTAAAGTCCAAAAAAAGACCAAAACTAAACCGATGCGCTACGCTATTAACGATTTGGTGAAATGGGAAGGTGAAATGGTCAAAATTTCCAAAGTAGTTAAAATCGGAAATGATGTAAAATTCGAACTTAATTTAGGTAAAAATAAAACCATTTGGACTGACGAAAACACGTTAGATTCAGAAGCAAAAAAACCAATAAAAGCACAAAAAAAAGAAATTCAAAAACCAATTGAACAACCAGTAAAAGTTGATTCAAAAGGACAAACTTCGTTGTTTGGAGTAAAAAAAGTAACGCCAAAATCAGCACCAAAAAAGCACGCTAAAATTTCAAAAATTGCATTGGCTGGAAACGACCAAGAAAGCGAATTTTATACCGTTGCTGGCGAAGTTGGTAAATTCTTACAACAAGTAGAACGCAAGCCAGTTGAAAGCGTTGTTATTACAATGGACGGACAGCAAGGAGCTGGTAAAACTACAACTTTGTATAAGTTCATGAATTCTTTCGCTATTACTGGTAATAAGTGTTTGTTTCTTTCTTTAGAGGAACACCCAGCGAGTAGCCTTGCAAAAGATAAAGTTTCAAAATATTTATCTATTGAAGCACAGGAAAACATCGACACTGTAGGCGAAGTTGAAAACATTGTGGAGCTGTACGATTTTATTAAAGATTACGAGATAATTTTTATTGATAGTTGGCAAAAATTACAACGTATGGTCGGTGCAATTCGTTTAGATGAAGATTTGCGTAAAAAATTCAACGGAAAAGTTTTTGTTGTCATTTTCCAGCAAACAACCACAGGAAGAACCAAAGGCGGTGCAGAAGTTGTTTTTGACGGCGACATTATTATAAAAATGGTAAAAGAAAGCTCATTTTCTGAAAATTACGCTTATTTCGACAAAAACAGATACACGTTAATTGCAATCGAAGATATACGCTACAATATTGCATCGGGAACAACTTACAATCCAAATGCTAAAGAAGAACCAAAGACACCAGCAACCGAGTTGCAACCAGTTGAAGAAGTAGAATTTAGTTTTGTGATAAAATAATCAATCATCAATCAAAAAAACAATCAAAATGAGTACAAAAAAACCAACAGCAAAGCAGTTAGAAGCTCGTAAAAGATTTGCAGAAATGGCAAAAAAAAGAGCATCAATCAATAAAAAGAAAAAACCTTTAACAAAAGCACAAAGCTTTGTACAAAGCGCATTAAGAGATAGTTATAATGATGTAAACAAGGCTTATGAATCATTAAATCAATCTTTGGCTAAGTATGAAAGTTCTCCAAATGGAACAAATGAAGCTGTAAGAAAGAGAATTAGTGACTTGAAAAAAGCAATAAACGTGTTAGCAAACCGTATAATTAAAGAAAAAAAGGGTTTAAAAAAACCAGTTACAAAAGGTTTAACAACATTATGCGCTAAAACGGTTGGTGTTGACGGTCGTAGAAAAAAAGACGGTACAGTTAAGAAAAACCACGTTGTAAAAAAAGGAGGTAAGGTTGTTGCTGTGAAGAAAAAAGCTGCGATAAAAAAGAAATAAAGTGCGTCGAAATACTTAGTTCCAAATGTAAAAATCCGTTGTAAATTGCAACGGATTTTTTTGTTTAGTGGCACGATATTTGTAAATTTTAGTTAAAAACAACATTTTTAAGTTGTTTTTTTTGGATATGTGATATTAAATATATTACTTTTACCGCATTAAACCTTTAAAAATAATTATTATGAGTAATGTTTCCAAAAAAGTTTTAGCTTTTAAGGTTGAACGATTAAATCCGGAAGCTAAATCAAAAATTGACGCTATGATGAAGCGTAAAGCTGATGAGTTAGAAAAAGTTGCTAACGATTTCAAAGAAGGTAAATTAACTTTTCAAATGTAGTTAATAATAATATGTTACAATATCAACCCAACGAGAGCCCTATGGGCTCTCAGTTTTTTATAAAAACAAACACAGAAAATATTCACTTATTAAGAATACTTAAAAGAGAAATTGAGCAAACTGATTTTGATGATGAATTTTTACAAGCAAATGTATATCAATTAGATATAGTAAACGTTGTTGCTGGAGTTAAAGACAACTTTTGCTGTAATTTACCAAAAACAATTAAGCATATATTTGATGATTTTCTTTTTAGAACTAACAATGCTATTATTTACGTTAGTGTCGAAAATGAAAAAATGAAGAAAAAATTACTTAACAGATTCATTGAAGAAGATAACAACGACGAATTTACGTTTATTTTTTATGAATTAGAAGATTTTAGTTTGTACTTCTTTTTAAATAGAGAAAAAACAAATGTCATTGAAGCTTTAAACGCCATAAATGAATACATGAACAAAGAGTACGGAATTGAAGCAAAATTTTAACAAAAACCGCTATATTTATAGCGGTTTTTTTGTTTTATAATATGAATGATTTAGATCTAAAAATTGCCTTTGAAATCTTCAAGCAATTACAACCTGGTATCAACGAAAACATACAGCTTTACGAGAGTAGCTACGATAAGCGTTTCGGTAACGTGGTACGTTTTGTTTCAAATAACAAAACTATTGCCGTATGGCTGGATTTTCCCACGCTAAACGAATACAAGTTAAAGCTTTTGTTTAAGAACCATAACAAGCTCCAGTATAATTTTTTTATCCAGCAAATTGGTAATTTTTATCGTGTTGGGTGGAAAATTTAATTTATCTTATCATATCACTATAATCATCGGGGAGCACCGCATCAATATCTCGAAGATATTTTTCGAGGGCACTCATCGTGGTATGACCTGTGATTAACATTAATTTACTTTTTGCCTCAAATGGTGTGCTTTCCTTAACTAATTCATTGTATAATTTTGTAATAAATGTGTGTCTAAAACTATAAAGACCGTAATCAATACCCAAGTTGAATTTTTTCTTTACTTTATTAAACTCTTTACTATAATAATCTCTTCTATTTGTTTCTGCTGCATCCCATTCCTTTCCAAGACCATACCTACTAAAGAAATAGTTTTCTGGATTAAAACCAGTTAAATCAGGTAATTCTTTAATGAGTTTTCCAGGAATAATTTTAATTTTCACAAGCTTATTTTTTGCTTGAATCCGCAATCTCTTTTCAATGACATCTATATCTTTAACTCTTAATCTACATACTTCTAAAGGTCTCAAAAAATTGTAACTAACAAACTTTATGAATAGTAACAAATCAGGATTATTAATTTCTAAGTAACTAAAAATATCTTTTTCTTGAGCAATAGAATAAGTTTTATGTCTTTCAGGATTTGATTTTAAAACTGATATTTTGCTAATGAAATTTAAAGGTATAATTTGATTATCCTCTAAACATTTAAAAAACAAACTTAAATTGGAACGTGTATTATTTCTATTACTTGCGCTACTTTTTAATTGAACATAATTCAAATATTTAATAACGGTTGTTTTATTGACTGAATCAATATATCTTCCATTAAAACCATTTTCTAAAAGCCACTTTTTAAATTGATTAATTCGGCTTTCAAAATCTTTATAACTACTTTCTTTGAAGGAATTTTTCTTTAAATTTAAAACAAAATCAACAGATTCTGAAATACTATACTTTTTAACTTCATCAATATTTGATTCTTGATTAAAGGGATTATAACCATTTTTGAGAATTATTGAAACGCTTTCACGAAGAATTTTAACTGCCTCCCTTCTTTCTTTTAAATCTTTGAATTGATTTACACCTGCGTAAATTGGAGCTTGCCTTTCAAGCTTGCCTGTTTCAGGATTTCTAAATGAATAATACACATACCAACGACCGTTAATGTTACCATTGGCATCATAAATTTTAGGTTCTGAATATTGTTTATTGTATCCCAAAACGTATTCGTTTGCGTATTCAATTTTTAAAATATCGGTTATTTTAGGCATAAAAAAAGCGGCTTTAAATTTCTCTAAAACCGCATCTATAATGCTTTAAGCTATTATACTAAAAAAGGGTGAAAGACGGGTCTCGAACCCGCGACCTTCGGAACCACAATCCGACGCTCTAACCAACTGAGCTACAATCACCATTTGTTTTAAACAAAAAAGAATTAACTCTTTTGCGAGTGCAAATATAGGTGTTTCCTACAATCTTGCAAAGATTTTTTTTACTTTTTTACTACTATTTTATTTCAAATCACCTAAACTATTGACAGCCAAATATCTTTCTGTAGTAAAACCTTCAGCATACTCAACTCCCACAAGTCGTCCAAGGTCTTGAGCTCTATAATTTATACTATCTAAAAAGTTTTTAGAAGCTATTGGAGTAACAGGTTCACTTGATTTTGGATCATAAAATTGAGAAGAATAGGCTAAGACAGATTTCATTTTTATATCCATAAATGCTGAAATATCCACCACAAAATCAGGTTCAATATTTTGCCACTGAATGTAATGATACACAACTTTTGGTCGCCATGCTTCTTGAATCACACCATTCCATTTCGTTTTAATTTGTCGTAAGCCTGATAAAAAACAAGCGTCACTTACTAATTTACTCCCTTTTCCATGATCGATATGCCTATCAGTAATAGCGTTGCACAACACAATCTCGGGTTGGTATTTGCGTATCATTTCAATCACTTTTAATTGATGTGCCTCATCATTCGTAAAAAAACCATCCCGCATATCTAAGTTCGCTCTTACTACAACTCCCAAAATTTCAGAGGCTTTTGCCGATTCGGAATTGCGAATTTCAACAGAACCACGTGTTCCCAATTCACCTCTTGTCAAATCGATTATACCCACTTTTTTTCCAAGGCTAACTTCTTTTGCTATAGTACCGCTACAACCTAATTCTACATCATCTGGATGGGCTCCAAAGGCCAATATATCTAATTTCATCTTGCTAATAATAAAATAATTATGTCTTTCTAATCGCTTTTAAATAGAAAACTTTACTAAAAAGAAAGAGCAAAATTAAGAATTTAAAAACGGAAAATCAGGTAATTTCGAAAATCAGTTATAAAACAAGCTCTAGAATAAACATTTAAAATAGTTCTTTTGATATATTTCGTAACGACACTACAAAAAAAAAGGGTTCAACTTTAATTGAAGTCAAACCCATTTTTTAACTTACACATCTTTAGGATAGTGTCTTCATTCGAAAAGTTATTTAATCAATATACGTTTTATTACCGTTTTTGTTGATGTAATACTTCCCTCCTTTTGGTCCCGTATAAACTTTCTTGCCTTTATAAGCTCCAGTAACTTTGTCTTTCACTTTTTTCTCAGCAGCTTTTGAAGCAGCTGTTTCTTTCATATCTTCTTTCTCCTCAGTTGCTGTTTTCTTAACCTTAGCTTTTGAATCCGCTTTCGTAGCTTTGGCTTTCGCTTCTGCTTTATTTGCATCAGATTTTACTTTCCCTTCAGCTGATTTAGCCTGCCCTTTCTCTGAAGCACTATTTTGTTTTAAATCCTTTTTAGCTCCTGAAATTTTAGCTTCTGTTTCTTTTTTAGCTTTAGCAATATCCTTTTCTGCTTGTTTTACTTTTTTATCTTGATCTTGCTTGGCAACAGTTATCTTCTTTTCTGTAGCCTTCTTTTTCTTTGCTACTTGTTCTGATTTAGCTTTTTTTACTTCCTCAGTTTCTTGTGCTATACCACCTAGTGTAAACAAGAATAATAATCCAAAAAGGGCGATTCTTTTCATTTTACTTTTAATTTTATATTAAACAATCTTATGAATTCTGTTTACTGGAATAACAACACCTTGCTTTAAAATAACACGACTATCGGTAACACCCCAAATAGTAGTTTCAACCATTTTCTTAGATAGATCGTCCTCAAAATAAATTTTTATTTTAACATGCTCAAGATTTCCAAGAGAAAGTGCTCTATCTAAATCATTCTTACGTGCCTCTATTTCGTCTTTATTCTCCAATACATCCGATTTAGGAAAACTCAAAGACGTAATTAATTCTTTATCTATTAATTCAAACGTTGTATTCATAGCTTCATAGGTTAGGTTATTCTATAAAATTAGAAAAAAAAATGAAGCAATTCCAATTTTGATATTTTTTTTTCAAAAATTAAATAATCTTTAATGAATCAAAAAGAATCTATCAAAAAACCTATTATTACCAGAAATTAAAAACAGGAAACTTTAGTTATCGTTTTAAAATGCTAGAATTTTAATTTACATTTGTAGTCCTTATGCAAAAAACCGTTAACATACTTAATAAAAGAGCTAAATTCGATTACGAAATTTTAGATAAATACACCGCTGGAATCGTTTTAACTGGAACCGAAATCAAATCTATTCGCCTAGGAAAAGCTTCAATTACTGAAAGTTTTTGCGAATTTCATGACGGTGAATTATTTGTCATTAACTCGCATATCGAAGAATATTTATACGGCACCCATTACAACCACAAAGCAAAAAGCGAACGTAAACTCCTTTTAAACAAGAAAGAATTAAAGAAATTATTTAAAGATTCCGATAATAAAGGATTAACCATTGTCCCACTTCGTTTGTTCACCAATGAAAAAGGATTGGCTAAGCTAGATATTGCATTGTGCAGAGGTAAGAAAAACTATGACAAACGGGAATCGTTAAAAGAGCAAGATACCAAGCGCGATTTAGATCGAATAAAGAAAAGTTTCTAATTAAATCCAAGATGAAAGAAATCTTAAAAAATGCGCGATTAGAAAAAGAACTTTCAACCCGAAAATTAGCCGAACTAGCAAAAATTGATCAAGCTTTAATCAGTAAGTTTGAAAACGGTTATCGAATTCCTACGAAAAAACAAGTTCAAACCCTTGCTCAAATTCTAGAAATTGAATTAAAACCATTACTAGTGGCTTGGTACAAAGTGAAACTCGACCATAATTTTGATTTAAACCCATTCGCCATCCAAGCTATTACCGAAATTCTTCAAGAAAAAGGAATAGAGGTTGGGAATTCATCCAAAGAAAAAGAAATTACCTCTATTTTAGACGAATTGGAAATTTTGAAACAAAAATTAACAAATCTTCGCTGATTAGTTTTTATTTTCTAAAAGGGGTACAAAACGGAAATCGCCAAATTCATGCTTCTCAAATTGGGTTTCGTTTTTACGAATTAAAAGTGTCATGATTTGTTCTTTTTCACCCACGGGAATAACTAACCTTCCTCCTATTTTCAATTGCGCCATTAGAGGTTGGGGAATAAATGGAGCTCCAGCAGTTACAATAATCCCATCAAAAGGGGCATAGTTTGGCAACCCTTTATAACCATCACCAAATGATAAATGTTTCGGTCGAATATTTAATTTTGGTAATAAAATAGAAGTTGCTTTAAACAATTCATTTTGACGCTCCACCGAATACACTTTTGCTCCCATAAGAGACAAAACCGCTGTTTGATAACCACTACCTGTTCCGATTTCTAAAATTTTTTGCTCTTTTTGCACTTCCAACAATTGTGATTGAAAAGCCACTGTGTAAGGTTGTGAAATCGTTTGTCCTGCACCAATAGGAAATGCCTTATCTTGGTATGCAAAATCTTCAAAACTAGAATTCAAAAACAAGTGTCTGGGAATTTTACTAATAGCCGCCAACACATTTTTGTCGGTAATTCCTTTTTCTTCCAATTGCTTTACCAACTGATTTCTAAGTCCTTGATGTTTATTAGTATCTTTCAATTTGGGATGTTTTTGTTTGGGTAAAATTAACTTTAAAATCTCAAAAAACAAATCAGAAAACAAACTAACTTTTTTCCTAAGTTTCGGAATTTAAACTTTTGCACTTTCAACTAAAATCGTACTTTTGATAAAATTAATTTTTTATGCTAAAAGTGGGAGTTTTAGGTGCTGGGCACCTTGGAAAAATACATTTGCGATTATTAAATCAATCTGAAAAATATGAATTAGTTGGCTTTTATGATGCTTTTGATGAAAACGCTAACAAAGTAGCAGCCGAATTTGGTTATAAAAAATTCAATTCTATTGCTGAATTAATCGCTGCAGTAGATGTAGTTGATATTGTAACACCAACGATGCAACATTTTGACTGTGCCAAACAAGTTATCGAAGCTGGAAAGCACATTTTCATCGAAAAACCTATTTCAAATACAGTTGAAGAAGCCGAAGAAATCATCGCTTTAGCCAAAAAACACAACGTTAAAGGACAAGTGGGCCATGTAGAACGTTTCAATCCTGCATTTACTGCTGTGAAAGATAAAATCAACAATCCGATGTTTATCGAAACGCATCGTTTGGCAGAATTCAATCCACGTGGTACGGATGTTCCAGTAGTTTTGGATTTAATGATTCACGATATTGATGCGATTTTGAGCGTGGTAAAATCGAAAGTAAAATCAGTAAATGCCAGTGGGGTTGCCGTAATTTCAGATTCACCCGATATTTCAAATGCACGAATTGAATTCGAAAACGGTTGTGTTGCAAATATTACTTCGAGCCGAATTTCGATGAAAAACATGCGTAAATCACGTTTTTTCCAAAAAGACGCTTACATTTCAGTAGATTATTTGGATAAAGTGTGCGAAGTGGTTCGTATGAAAGACGCACCAGAAGTTCCAGGTGATTTCGACATGATTTTACAAAATGCTGAAGGCGTAAAAAAACAAATCTATTTTGATAATCCAGGAGTTGAAGCTAATAATGCTATATTGGACGAGCTAGAAACATTCGCGGATGCTATCAACTACAATACCACTCCAATAGTAACTTTAGAAGATGGTACCGAAGCTTTGAGAGTGGCCCATATGATAATTCAATCAATGGAGAAATAAGCAACAAAAACAAACTTGAAACTTTAAACTTGAAACCAAAATAATATAATGAACACAATCGCAGTAATCGGAGCAGGAACTATGGGTAACGGAATTGCTCATACTTTCGCGCAAAGCGGATTTACCGTAAAATTAATCGATATTTCAGAAAAATCATTAGAAAAAGGAATGGCAACTATCGCCGCTAACCTTGATAGAATGGTGTCAAAAGGAAGTATCACCGAAGAAGACAAACACAAAACAATCGGAAATATTATCACGTATACTGACGTTAAAGATGGCGTTGTAGGTTGTGATTTAGTAGTGGAAGCGGCTACAGAAAACGTACAATTGAAATTCAACATCTTCAAACAATTAAGTGAAGTTTGCGATCATAACGTAATATTAGCTACAAATACTTCATCTATCTCAATTACTCAAATTGCAGCTAACGTAGTGCATCCAGAACGCGTAATCGGAATGCACTTTATGAATCCGGTGCCGATTATGAAATTGGTTGAAATCATTCGTGGATATAATACTTCGGATGAAGTTACGAAAATCATTATGGATTTATCGGTGAAATTAGGTAAAGTTCCAACAGAAGTTAACGATTATCCAGGTTTCGTAGCCAATAGAATCTTAATGCCAATGATTAATGAAGCTATCGAAACGTTATACAATGGTGTTGGTGGTGTTTATGAAATCGATACGGTGATGAAATTAGGAATGGCTCACCCAATGGGACCATTACAATTGGCTGACTTCATCGGATTAGACGTTTGTTTGTCTATCCTAAACGTAATGTACGATGGATTCAAAAATCCAAAATACGCTCCATGTCCGTTATTAGTAAATATGGTAATGGCAGGAAAATTAGGAGTAAAATCGGGAGAAGGTTTCTACGATTACTCAGAAAGCAAAAAAGCAGAGAAAGTTGCAAAACAATTTTCAAAGTAAAAAGTAAAAAGTGATAAGTAAAAAGTATACTTGCTTATCACTTTTTACTTATCACTTTTCACTAAAAATATGGCTAAAATAAAACCTTTCAAAGCAGTACGACCAGCGCCAGACAAAGTGGCTTTGGTAACCTGTAGAACGTATGACGATTATAGTTCGGCTGAGCTTGCTGCTTGGTTGAATTTTAATCCCTATTCGTTTTTGCATGTGATTCATCCTGCCTATGCTAATGCGCAAAAAGTGTCATTAGAAAAGCGTTTTAAAGCAGTTGCCAACAAGTATCAAGATTTTAAGCACGATCAAATTCTAATTGAAGAAGAACATCCTGTTTTTTATCTGTACGAAATCCAATCGAAAGGACAAACTTTTACGGGAATTATCGCAGGAACTTCGGTGAAAGATTACCAAAATAATGTCATCAAAAAGCACGAAGATACCTTACAATATCGAGTGGAATTGTTCAAAGATTATTTGCATCAAACCAACTTTAATACAGAACCCGTTTTGATTACCTATCCTGATAGTGTGGCAATCAATACGTTTATTGCATTGCGAAAACAAAGTGAGCCTATTTACGAATATTCGACAACCAATAAAGAAAAGCACATACTTTGGAAAATTGATACCCAAAGTGAAATCGATTGGTTGCAAGAACATTTCGAAAACATCCCGAATTTATATATTGCAGACGGACATCATCGTTCGGCTTCAGCGGAATTGTTGTTCGAGCAAGACAAACATTTAGGTAACGAAAATCTGAATTATTTCATGAGTTTCTTAATTGCCGAAAGCAACGTCAAAATTTACGAATTCAACCGATTGATTCGCGATTTAAATGGTTTGTCGAAAGATAATTTCATTAAAAAGTTATCAGAACATTTCGTCATTGTGGCCAAAGACCAAGAAATTTGGAAACCTCAAAACAAGTTTGAATTTGGAATGTACTTAGATGGAAGTTTTTACGCTTTGTTCTACAAAAAAGAAAATCACCAACAAGCTTCTATTTTAGACAATTTAGACGCCCAAATTTTATACGACAAAGTCCTTTTCCCATTATTAGGAATCGAAGATTTAAGAAACGACGAACGTATCGATTATATTCCAGGAAAGCAATCGATTTCTGTAATAAAAGATTTAATCGACGAAGGCGAATTTGAAGTAGGCTTCATGCTCTACCCTTCCGACATTAATGAAATTAAAGCCTTAGCGGATAACAATTTAATCATGCCTCCAAAATCAACTTACATTGAACCGAAGTTTAGAAGTGGTTTGGTGGTGTATGAGTTGTAGGTTTGGTTTCAGGTTTCAAGTTTCAGGTTTAAAACACAATTTTGTCATTTCGACAAAGGAGAAATCGCATTAAAAAGAATAAAATGGCTGTAGATAATCCATCAATAATAGATTTCATAAGCATAACTCCAGAAAATGAAGTTCAATTAACAATTTCTGATCATTTGAATTGGGATGATGAGAATCACTATTTACATCTTCAAAATAAAATAAATTCCTATTTAGAAGTTGTTGAGAGTAATGAGATTTATAAAATTTATCCAGAGGCAATAGGAAAACAAATAGCTATTAATGTTGCATTAAAATACAAACCAAATAAAGAAGCAAAAGATTTTTTGAATGAAATAACCATCTTTTTAAAGTCAAACAATTTTAATTTTGATTACTCAGTAATAAAATAGAATACAATGTCAATCTCAAAAAACCTCAATAACATAAAATCCCAACTTCCAGCTCACGTTACCTTAGTTGCTGTTTCAAAAACCAAACCTGTAGATGATTTAATGGAAGCCTACAATGCTGGGCAACGTATTTTTGGAGAAAACAAAATCCAAGAAATGACCGACAAATGGGAAGTCATGCCAAAAGACATTGAATGGCACATGATTGGTCACGTACAAACCAACAAAGTCAAATACATGGCGCCTTATGTGAGTTTGATTCATGGAGTAGATAGTTTGAAATTATTACAAGAAATCAACAAACAAGCGGCTAAAAACAATCGTGTGATTGATTGCTTGTTGCAAGTTTACATTGCAGAAGAACAAAGTAAATTTGGGTTAGACGAACAAGAATTAGATGAGATTCTGAATGAAATTCAGCATAATAAAGAAAACTATAAAAACATCCGAATCGTAGGTTTAATGGGAATGGCAACCTTCACTGAAAACCAAAACCAAATCGAAAAAGAATTCAAACATCTAAAAACAATTTTTGATAAGGTTGCCACTCGTAAAGACGCTATTAATCGCGTCTCTATCCTATCAATGGGCATGTCTGGCGATTATCAACTTGCAATTTCATGCGGAAGTACGATGGTTCGAATAGGAAGTAGTATCTTTGGCTCCAGAAATTATCAATAAGGCAATTTGTCAATGTGCCAATTAACTGAAAACTGGGACTGAACACTGTAAACTATTTTGTACGCAATCATCGACATAGAAACCACTGGAGGGCAATACAATGAAGAAGGTATTACCGAAATCGCCATTTATAAATTTGATGGCCACGAAGTAATCGATCAATTTATTAGCCTTGTAAATCCTGAAAAACCAATCCAACCTTTTGTAGTAAAATTGACTGGGATTAATAATGCTATGCTTAGAAGCGCTCCAAAATTCTATGAAGTAGCAAAAAGAATTATCGAAATTACAGAAGGTTGTGTAGTAGTAGCACACAATGCGTCATTCGATTATCGCATTTTAAAAACAGAATTCAGACGTTTAGGTTTTGATTTCAAAAAACAAACGCTTTGTACAGTCGAATTGGCTAAAAAGTTAATTCCAGGTCAAGAATCCTATAGTTTAGGTAAACTCGTGCGTTCGTTAGGAATTCCGATGGCAGACAGACATCGTGCGAGTGGCGATGCTATGGCAACGGTGAAATTATTCAAAATGTTGTTGGTAAAAGACATTGAAAAAGAAATCGTAAAAAGCTTTATTAAGACCGAAATCAAATCAGGAATATCACCTAAATTGTTAGATATTGTAGAGAGTTTACCATCCAAAACAGGCATTTACTACATCCACAACGAAAAAGGAAATTTGATTTACATCGGAAAAAGTAAAAATATTAAAAAACGAGTTAACCAACATTTCACGGGTACTTCCAGTAAAAGTAAAAAAATCCAACGCGATGTTTATACCGTAACTTTTGAAGAAACAGGTAGTGAATTGATTGCGCTTTTAAAAGAAAGCGAAGAAATTAAAATCAACAAACCAATTTACAATAGGGCCCAACGCAAAAGTATTTTTCAATATGCGTTATACCAACATAAAAACGAGCAAGGTTACATTGCATTAACCGTTGAAAAAGCAGATGGTAGAAAGAAAGAAATTACCTCATTCACCTCACTTCAAGAAGGAAAAAATGCATTATTTAAAATAACTGAAAAATACAATTTGTGTCAGAAAATCAACGGCTTGTATGATACGAAAAACGGTTGCTTTCAATACAAAATTAAAGAATGTAATGGGGCTTGTTTAGGTGAGGAAAATCCTAAAAGCTACAACGAACGTGTATTGGAATTTATTGAAGAAAACTCGTTTGAAAACAACAACATGGTGATTCTAGACCGAGGTAGAACTTATGATGAGAGAACCGCTGTATTAATTGAAAGTGGAATTTATAAAGGCTACTGTTTTTACGATTTGAATTATCAAGTAAACAACATTGAAATTTTGAAAAATATCATCATTCCAATGCAACACAATCGCGATACCAAAACGATCATTCAAACCTATTTACGCAAGCACAAGGTCTACAAAATAATTCAATTTTAATTGCTTAACTTTGTTTTATGAATGAAGTGAAGTCGAAATACGAGATTTTCAAACAAAGAGTCCATATTATAATATACGGAACCAATACCGTTGCAGGTAGGCTTTTTGATTTAATTCTCTTAGGTTTGATCTTACTAAGCGTTGTTTTGGTAATGTTAGAAACCGTAAAAGAATTCGATGGAAAATACCACACTTTCATCTTGATTTCTGAATGGGTCATTACTCTTTTCTTCACTATCGAATATATATTGCGAATCATCACGATTAAAAAACCCATCAATTACATTTTAAGTTTCTACGGAATTATCGATTTGGTAGCAATTTTACCCATGTATTTGTCTTTTTTTGTAACAGGGACTAGCGTTTTCACTGTAATTAGAGCCTTACGACTACTTCGATTATTTAAAATTCTAAACCATCCTCAATTTTCCAGTCAATCAGTACACTTACGAGAATCGATAATTGCAAGTCGTGGTCGTATTTTAGTCTTCATGTACTTTATTTTAATAAGTTGTATCATTATTGGTTCGGTAATGTATGTTGTGGAGGGAGATGAAGCTGGATTCACTAGTATTCCCGTTTCAATTTATTGGTGCATCGTAACTTTAACCACAGTAGGATTTGGAGATATTACTCCTATTACGCCTTTAGGTCAATTTATTGCTTCTTTTGTCATGATTATGGGTTACGGAATTATAGCAGTCCCAACAGGAATTATCACTGCTGAAATTGCAAAAAACATGCCTAAAACTAGAGAAAGCGACAAAAAAGTGTGTCAAAATTGTGGTGGTCACGAACATTTATTAAATGCAAAATATTGCCAGAATTGCGGACACGAATTATAATGTGAATCTATATCCGTTTATCATTGCAATTTGGGCAAGGACATTTGTAATTTCAAAGCATATTATTCTAAAATCAAAATTTAATAAAAATGAAAAAAACTTACTATTTGTTACTAATCACTTTGTTTGTGTCAAACAATTTTTATTCACAAAAACTAAAATATGGTTTATACCTTGGGTTTAATGCTTATGATATTGAAATTGAAGGACCATATTCTGCATCAGGAGCTACAAGTAAAACAAATATTGGCGTTTTTGCAGACTATCAATTAAATAACAGATTTGGAATTAAATCAAATATTTTTTTAAACAAAACTACAGAAACAAATTATTCAGTAAGTACTGATGTCGGATATTTTTCAGATATTTTTGGTGATGTTACCTATTCTTCATTTCAATTTCAAGGATTATCAAAATTTGATGTTAGAAAAAATTATGATTCAGGTTTTTATTTATTAGCTGGTTTTAGATTTTCACAAATTGGTAATATCAAATTTGAAGAAAACCAAGAATTAGAAGATGAACTATTAAAAAAGTCTAATTTTGGAGCATTGTTAGGTTTTGGAACTTCAATTACCAAATACGCAAATTTTGAAATACTTGCTGATAGAAACATTTCTAATCCATTTAAATTAACAGATGATAAATCTAAAAACTTAGGTGTTTATTTCAATCTAAACATAAATATCTCTTCGTTTTTAAATGAAAATTAAAATTTGAACTATCTCATCACTATAATAGGACCAACAGCCATTGGAAAAACTTCCTTGAGCATAGCTTTAGCACAACATTTCAAATGTCAAATCATTTCGTGCGATAGTCGTCAGTTTTTTAAAGAAATGAAAATCGGTACAGCCGTACCAAATGATGAAGAGCTAGCAGCTGCATCCCATCATTTTATCCAGAATAAATCGATCTTTGAAAGTTATTCAGTAGGTGACTTTGAGCAAGAAGCTTTGGCTAAATTGAGTGAATTATTTCAGAAAAACAACATTCAAATTATGGTTGGTGGTTCTGGATTATATGTCGATGCTGTTTTAAAAGGATTTGATGATTTTCCGGATATTGATGATTCGGTTCGAACTGAAATTAATGCTAAATATGATGCATTAGGAATTACTTATTTGCAAGAACAACTTCAAAAATTAGATTCGGAATATTACCAAAAATTAAAAACTGAAAATCCGCAAACCTTACAAAATCCACAACGTATGAAGCGTTTTGTGGAAGTTTCTATTGGAAGTGGAAAACCGTATTCAAGTTTTATAGGAAAACGAAAAAATAAAAGAAACTTTACTCCGATCATCATTGGTTTAGAAGCCGAACGAGAAATCATGTACGAGAGAATCAACCAACGTGTTGATATTATGCTAAATGAAGGACTTTTAGAAGAAGCACAAGCTTTGTATCCTAACAAACATTTGAATGCTTTACAAACAGTAGGTTACAGAGAATTATTCGATTATTTTGATGGGAAAACCACTTTAGATTTCGCCATTGAGCAAATCAAAATGAATACAAGACGATTTGCTAAACGTCAAATCACATGGTTTAAACGAACAGAAAACGTGAGTTGGTTTGATTATTTGATGAATAGAGAAGAGATTATTAAAAACATTGAATTAAAGAAAAAGTAACGCAACTTATTGCCAAAAATTCCATCTTTAAAAGAAATTTAATATGAAAAAAATCTTATTACTTTACTTATTTACTTTCGTTTCTTGCGGAATTCCATACGATGGTGAAGCTATAATAAATATAAAATTAAAAGTAGTTAACGTTGAAAACGAACCTTTAGAAAATGAAAAAGCATATGTATTTACTAGCTACGGAGATGACAGTTTTGATACTTCTACTTATAAAAAGGTCTCTAACAACGAAGGTTTTATAAACTTTAAAATGTTTAAACCACAGAATTCAGCTAGTCTCATTTTAGAGGAATCAAATGAATATCTGCCCGTCACATTTTATGGTTTAAACGACGATAATTTTACTGAATCAGATTGGGAATTAGGCACTTTAATCCTTTTTAAGATTGACGAAATAATTTCTTTTACAATTCAATTAAATCAAATTTCAAGTAACAAAATTTTAGAAAAAATAGAAGTAATTGCAATAAAATATCAACCTCAAATTAATTTGAATGAAGAAAATAATACTGATTATTTTGACCCCGAGCTTTACTATCTAATCAAAAAAAATCAAAGTATTGAATTAAAATATCAAACTAGAAATACAATTACTAACGAAATTGAATATTACACAATTCCTTTAGTTATAAATGATACCGAAATTCAATATACTTTAACGTATTAAAATGAAAAAAATAACTTCCCTACTTCTATTTGTTTACGGTATTTCATATTGTCAGGATATAAAGCATGATAAAATTATCGATTTAGAACCAAGTATGAGAATCGGTGTTGTCATGCCAATTCATTTTGGAAACAATATGATTTCAAATGAATTTAAAAACAATATTGGTTTTTCTAGTAATTTTAGTTTTTTAAAAATATACGATTTAAAATTATCATTCGGATTTGAATATCAAAAATATAATGAAACAAATTCTAGCATAGGTAATATCAGTCATATTAATAAATACTCCTACTCTATTCAATCCGATTATACATTAAACTTAAATCCAAAATACGCAATAATTCCTTATGTTAATTATGCGTATACTGATTTGAATTATAAAAATTCGGTTAACATAATTGCAAAACAAAAAGGAAATGAAATTAAAATAGGCAGCTATTTAGATTATAAATTAAACAATACTTATTCTATATATATCGGTTTCAATTATTATAAATTGATTAATAACATTGAGGCATCAAGCCAAGATAAAAAATATTATGGAACTAGCGATGCCTTTCAAATTTCATTTGGAATCGAATTAAATTAATTTTATTATGCCTATTTCACCCAACTTCACCTCTATTTTAGAACAAGAATACGAAATCAATTTTCTACAATGCTATCCCAATGGTTTGTTGAAATATACTGAATTGTGCAATATTTTTCAAATTACTGCTGGATTTCATGCCGATTTAGGCGGAATTAGTTTTAGCGATATGCAAGAACATCACCAAGCTTGGGTAATGAGTAAAATGCGTTTAGAAGTCGTTAATTTACCCAAATGGAAAGAGAAAGTTACCGTAAAAACTTGGATAAAATCGTTAGAAAATTCGCGTTCAACACGCTGTCTAGAATTATATCGTGGTGATGAAAAACTTGCTGGTTGTGAAACGTACTGGGCAGTATTAAATACCCAAATCAGAAGACCTGAAAATTTAGCATTACCACACAAACATTTTACAAAATATCCCGAACAGAATGCAACAGAAAAATCGATGCAACGCATTAATTTGGATGTTGCGTTTGAAAAAGTTTTGGATTATAAAGTTCAATTATCCGATTTGGATATTGTAAATCATGCTAACAACGTAAAATATTTAGAATGGTGTCTTAATACTATGGATAGAAAATTCATTCTAAAACAGCAAATAAAAGGATTTGAAATGAATTTTTTAAAAGAATTGAATTGGAATGACGAAGCCATAATTTCTAAAAATAAAAACACGTACGTCATTTCTAAAGACGATAAGATTTGTTACGCTTTAGAAATCATAGAATAAAAAAACTCTGTCTTATTAAAGACAGAGTTTGACTATAGAATTTTAAACTTTATCAATCGGAACTTCTTTTAATCAAATTTTAAAATTAAGTTCATCTTGAAAAATACCAATTGCTGTTTATTGTTTGATTAGTAACCTAAATCCTTCACCATGAACATTAAGTATTTCTACATTTTCATCTAACTTTAAGAATTTTCGCAATTTAGCAATATAAACATCCATACTTCTTGAAGTGAAGTAATTATCATCTCTCCATATTTTCGTTAAAGCTAATTCTCTTGGCATCAAATCATTCTCAAAAAGGGCCAACATTTTTAATAACTCGCACTCTTTCGGAGATAATTTGATAGGTTCTTGTCCTGGATAAGTTAAGAATCGAAGTTTAGAATTCAAATGAAATTTCCCTATTGTAAATTCAAATTGATTCGTATCTGGTTTTATCTCAGATGCTTTGCGCTGAATAATAGCTTTAATTTTTACTAAAAGCACTTCTGAATCAAAAGGCTTGTTTAAATAATCATCTGCTCCAACTTTATAGCCTTTTAAAACATCTTCTTTAAGTGTTTTTGCAGTTAAAAAGATAATAGGCACTTCTTGATTTTTTTCACGAATTTCACGTGCTAATGTATAACCATCTTTATAAGGCATCATTACGTCTAAGATACATAAATCATAAGTATCTTTTTTAAATTTCTCAAATCCTTCCATTCCGTTTTTTGCTAACGTAACGTCAAAGTCATTGATCATTAAATAATCCTTTAAAACGGCTCCAAAATTTGGATCATCTTCTACTAATAATATTTTTTTCCCTTCCATACTATTTTTGTATTTTTTTTAATTGATTAATGGCATTTTTATTATAAAGGTACTACCTTTTCCTTTTTCACTTTCAACATATATTTGACCGTTATGATCTTCCACTATTTGTTTTACATAAGCCAAACCAAGGCCATGACCTTTAACGTTATGTAAATCTCCTGTGTGTTCTCTGTAGAATTTTTCAAAAACTCTTTTTTGAGCCACTTTACTCATTCCTGCTCCTTGATCTTGAATTTTAATTAAGATATAATCTTTAATATTTTCCGTGTAAATATCGATTACAGGTGCGTTTGGAGAATACTTAATAGCATTATCTAAAACATTAACCAAAACATTGGTAAAATGTACTTCATTCAATAAAATCGTATTGCGTTGTGCATTAAAATGAGAATGAATCACTCCTTCCCGATCTTCAACTATTAAACTGACATGGTCAATTGCATCTTCTATTATCTCAGCTACATTTCTCGGCTCTTTAGAAATATCCAATTCATTTTTCTCTAATTTAGAAATTCTAAGTACATTTTCCACTTGTGCATGCATCCTTTTATTTTCTTCCTTAATCATTTGAAGATAGCGCTGCACTTTTTCTTTATCATCAATAATTTTTGGATTTTTAATAGCATCTAAAGCTAAATTTATAGTAGCAATAGGTGTTTTAAATTCATGCGTCATATTATTAATGAAATCGGTCTTAATTTCAGAAATTTGCTTTTGCTTGATCAATTGATTCAATGCACTTGAATAGGTAAGCACTATAACTAAAGTAAATAAAAGAGATAAACTAGTGATTCCAATTAGAGAGGAGAAAACGAATTTACTTTTCTGTGGAAACCCTACTAACAATTGATACTTTGAAATCCCTTCATTGTCTTGAAAAATTGGAATCCCATAGGTTTTATTTTTCTGATATTTAAACTTATCGGAACGCAATTTTGTAGCTAAACCATTACTGTAAATTCCAAATTCAAAAGGTGTTTTAATTCCATATTTATTGAGCTCTTCTTTTAACATTTTGGCTAACTCGTCAGTAGAAATCCTACTCTGTAATGGTTTTTGAGACACAATATCTCTAAAAGCCACTTCAAAATTTGCACGATCTAATATGGAAAGATTTCCTGTTTTTTTGATTGTTACGTTAGGTTGGGTATTTAATTGATAACTTCCATCATTAATGGAATTACCATTATAAATTTCCGTTTTTCTTTTTGAAATAACTTTCTCGAAGTTTATAGCTCCTGCATTTTTATCAAAGAACGAACCTGATATTCCATAATTTTCAGCAACTAAAGTGTTAGAATAGATAATGGTTTCATTGGTTTTTCTATCTCGCTCATAAAAATAAATCTCTTTTAAATCCTCTTCTTTAGGTACGACGCCCGTACTGTCAATAATTTTATTATATTGTTTGTAAAAGGACACCAATTCTTTATCCTTAATAGCATTTGAAACATTACCAAGTACTTGCTGTACATGGTATTTGAATTCTTCTTCATTTTTAGTCAAAGAGGTTGTAATCCAATACAATTGAACTAAAATAATGCCTATTAATGACAAACTCATTAAAAAAACTAATAATCTAAACCTTGATTTATTCATCGAAACAAATTTAACATTTTAACATTTACTGTTAAAATACATTAACCAAAGATTAACATAAAAACCTTTTATTATTGTTTTGATAAAATTTTAAGAATTTGGTCTATTTTGTTTAGGGTAGTTTTTAAATCTAAATTATTGACAATGAAATCACTTCTCTTGATTTTCTCTTCTTCAGACCATTGATTTTGAATCCGTTTCATCACACTCGCTCTATCCACTTTATCTCTTTTCATAGCCCGTTCAATCCGAAGCTCTTCTGGTGCAGTAACCAAAATTACTTTATCACATGTTAAATTTCCACCTGACTCAAACAAAATAGCGGCCTCTTTAATGACAAAAGGGTTATTTTTATGCAGTTTAACCCAATTATCAAAGTGTATTTTCACTGCTGGATGTACAATTTTATTGAGTTCAGTTAATTTCTCTGGTGCGTTAAAAACTATTTCAGCTATTTTTTTCCGATCAAGGTTTCCAGAATCGGTCATAATATTCTCTTCAAAAATGGCTTGAATTTTAGTTAAAAGCTGTTCAGAATTCATCAATTTTTTAGCTTCTTCGTCAGCAATATATACTGGAATACCCTTTGATGCAATATAATTTGCTACAGTTGATTTTCCGCTACCTATTCCACCCGTTAAACCAATAATTCTTGTCATTGTTTATTTTTTAAAAAATAATTCTGGAAACGCTTTTTCAGGCGCTTGTTTTAAAATCAACACTTTAAAATAGGAAAGTATAAAACCTTTTCCGTATCCATAAAATTGAATTAATGATGCAAATACAGAATAAAGTGCTATCTTAAAATTTCTATTCTTAAAGTAAGAAGAAAGAAATAAAATCACAAAATAGAAAAGGTAAATAATTAAAAAATAAGGAAACAATAATAAGGCAAATAAAATTGAAATTAAAAATCCAAATAAAAACAAACTAGGAAACCAAAAGGTAACTTTAGCATGTTCAGGATACCAAAAATTCAAAATAGGTCGGGCTTTTCCAAATTTATAAACTTGAATTTGAAATTTCTCCCAACTAATTCTCCTCTTGTGATAAACAAAAGCGGATTGGATTAGTTTTGTTCGAAAACCTAGATTCCATAATCGAATAGATAAATCAGGGTCTTCACCAGGATGAATATTACCAAAACCTTCAGAGGCTTCAAATGCTTTTTTTGACAACCCCATATTGAAACTACGCGGTTGAAATTTGCCTACATTCTCACTCCCACCTCTTATACCACCTGTGGTCAAAAAAGAAGTCATTGAAAAGTTGATGGCTTTTTGAATATCTGAGAAAGAATCTAATGCTGCATCTGGGCCACCAAAACAATCTACGTATTCTACTTCTAGACTTTTTTGAACTTGCAATAAATAATCTGGCGGAATAATACAATCTGAATCGAGAATGATAAAATAATCTCCTTTTGCCACCTTCATACCATAATTACGAGAATCACCAGGTCCTGAGTTAGGTTTAAAATGATAAGATATGGAAATTTTGGAATTGTATTTTTCTACTATAGCGTCACAAGGAATCGTAGAGCCGTCTTCAATTATAACGACTTCAAACAGGGTTTCAGTTTTTAGTTTCGATAAACTTTCAAGTAGCTCATCAATTTCATCGGGTCTATTATAAACAGGAACAATAAATGAAAAATACATGTCTTATTTTTCACAAAGGTAATAAAAAGAAAAGTCCCGATAAAATCGGGACTTTAATTACAAAAATTTAAATTAATTATTGCTTAACAATCTTGATTATTTTAACTGTGTCACCAACAGTAGCATTTACGATATAAGTTCCAGCACTTAATTGCGACATATCTATTTGAGTAGAAGTAGCATTAACCGTTCTAGTCAAAACTTCTTGCCCAAGTAAATTTATCACTTTTACAGATGAAATTTCTGAAGAATAAGATAAATTAAATACATCTTTCACCGGGTTAGGATACGCTAAGAAATTATTATTATCAAATGAATCAGAAGATAATGAAGCATCGTATGCCGATACTAAGAATGTTCCGAAAACATTATTACCATACTCCCAAACTCTAAAATAAAGTACTTCACCAGGAGTTCTTCCTGTTACAGAAATTAATGGTTGATCATTTGGATCTGAACTAGATGAGTCGTCACAGTCGATCAAAACTAAAGCACCGCATGAACCACTATAAACAGCTCCAGCACCATCAGTAATACCTCCTGAATCTGTATTCAATTCAAAAGTTAAGTTACCAGAAGCAGGAACAACTGCTGAATACCACACATCGCCACCTACATATTGAGCACAATCTGGAGCAGTTTCACCATTTGAAGCTAAAGCTCCTAAGTTGGTTCCGACAATATCGTTAACTCCAAAAACACCTCCAGGAGTCAAAACTTGAGCATTAACACAATCATCATTAGCAGGAGGACAAGCTAAAATTGTTAAATTTGAACTTAGAATATTACATGAACTATCTTGGTCATTAGTAACCGTTAAAACTACATTAGTTCCAAGGGCATATGGTCCAAAAGACACATTTCCTACAGCAGTTACATTTTGAGGAAGACTTCCTTGATTATCCGTTACAGTCAATGAAGTAGCAGAACCTAAATCAGATATGTTTGCAATAGCATTAAAAGTAGTAGTTGGACAATTACTAGTTGTTGAAAAAGTAGCAGTCGGATTAACACAAGTATTTTCAGTAATCGTTAAAGTATATGAAACACTTTGCGGAGTAGCCCAAGTAGAAATAACAATATAATAAGTTACTCCACCTGTTAATAATACGTCCTGTAAATCTCTGTCAGCAGAACCTGAATCACCTTCAAAAGCAACACAATTTGGAGGAGTAGTCTCATCCGGGCAACCATCTAAAACGTGAATACCAGACCAAGTACCCCCTAAATCACTCAACATGATATCAACAGAAATATCGGATACTGGCGTAATAGCATAAACTACATCATCACCACTCATATAATATGCTGTACAAGGTGAAGAGCCGTTCTCATAATCGTCCCCATATAAATTTGTATTATCAGTTGTTGTAAATGGTAACGTTGCGGCGTTTATTACAATCGGATCTGAACAAACAGAACCTACAGGAGGCATAGCTCTTGTAGTAAAAGTTGTTTCTAAACAGCCTGACGCTGAACCATTAGCACTGTAAGGTGTTAAAGTAACATAATACACCGTTGAATAATTAAAATCAACTGGTGGGTTGTATGTTAAAACATTACCTAAATCTGTTTCAACTAAAACTTCAGATCCTCCAGAAGTTGTACCTATTTTTAAACGATAACCTATAGCATCTATATTCGCATCCCAAGAAATATTAGCAGTAATTGCTACATCTACAGCATCATCGGCAGGTGAAGAAATTGTTGAACAAACTGGTAATAAAGGTATTTGCTCCCAAACCACATCATCAATTAAAACACTATTCGCAGGGACACCTGTGTGTCTGAACGCAGGGTAATTTGAATAAGTTCCCGCAACAGGTGTAATCGCATATTGTTGATAGGTTGTTGAAGCCGCAGCAACAGATGAGATTAAAGTAAATGAAGTAGCATCTGTTGGATCGGTAAGGTATCCGAACTCTACCACTCCTCCAGTTGAGAAATTTCCACGCATGTTGAAACGCAATCTGTGTGTTCCTGACCCTAAATTAGAAACCGGCGTCATGGAAACAACAGCTAAACTAGTTCCACTACTAGAATATAAATACAATGTATTTGGCCCTGAATTAGGAGATCCTGTTTGAGTATACGAAGAACCCGTTGCAGAAACCTTAGACCAACAATCAGGCATAGCAGGTGTTGTTACAGTATCAAAGTTCTGTGTAAAATCAGTAACCGTTTCACATAAAGTTCTAAAATTAACTGGTCCAACCCATGGACTTTGTTCCGTTACATCACAGAATGATCTTACATAGACTTCATAAGCCGTATTTACTTGTAGTCCAGATTCCGTAAACATATTGGTATCAATAGCATTTCCTGACCCTGTTGGAACACCAGTACCTTGCGGTTGTACTACATATTCCCAATCCAATTCTGTTCCACCAGGAGTCCAACTTAAATCAATACTAGAAGAAGTTGGGTTTATCGCTGTTAACAATGTTGGCTCTACACATGGAGGTGTCTCTCTAATTTGAATATTATCAATTGAAAAGTCAATCGATGCAGAACCATTATCTACACCCTCTACAGCTCTAAAAGCAAATCTTATATTTTGACCAGCATATGCATCTAAGTTAATAACATTAGGTGTTCCTGTATTTAGAGGGATGTTAGCATTAGCCGCATTGTAAGTATAAAGAACTGTCCAATTGGTAAACCCTGTTGACACTAAAACCTCAACAAAGTCATCTGCTTCCCATGGTGTTGTAGGATTCGTCGTTAACCCTGATTGAGTTGCCGCAGCATCATATTTAAGTTCAAATCCCGTAGATGGAATAGCATATAAAGGGGTTATTATCCAATCATTATCTGAAGCCCCATCTATTAAGATTCTTGCTGCACCATTAGTTCCTTGATTACCAAACCCATCAGCTACCCAAGCCCCAGATAAAAAAGTTGCCGGACCAGCTGTTAAATCTCCATTATCTGCTTCTTGCCAACATGTTGGCAGAAAAGTATCTAATATTTCTAATGCTGGAACGGGTAATGCTCCACATGGACTAACTGTTGCAACAGTTGAAACCGAACTTTCTGCTGATGCTGTACATGTAATTCTCAATCTGTACATTATCATAGTACCAGAAAAAGTAGGTGGTGTGTAAGCTAAAGTTGTAGCTCCTGTTCCTCCAGTCGAATTAACCCAATCTGTGCCGTTAGTTGATTCCTCCCATTGAAAAGCTAAATTAGAAGCACCAGTAGTTTGTCCTGTTATTGATAATGTAGCAGGAACTTGACCTGACAATAAAGTTTGATTGGCTGGAGATACAGTACCTCCAACTGGGATTCCTGAGCATGGCGGCGGTGGCGTAAAAATTAATTTTTTCCCAGCTAAATTTGCCATTTCTGTAGCACCAATTAAATTGTTAGCAGTCGAATTTGAAAATGTCGATGTTGCAGCAGGTGTAACACTAAGGAAAGAAGAAGTATCGTTTAAACCAACAGAAGCAGTTACAGAATTTGTTGTAGTGAATGGAGAACTATAAACAATTTCAATAACATTAGTAGTTTCATATAACCTCAATAAAGTTGAAACAGTACTACCTAATGTTGAACCAGTACTTCCAATTTTTGAATTATGCCAATTAATGGTTAAAACTTGGTTTGGGGCAGTTCCAGTAACAGAATATCTAATTTCTCCACCAGACATATTATTATCATCCCAAAAAGGAGCAATTAAAGGTCTGTTAGTAGAAGTATTACTTAATTCATTGGTCCATCCACTAGATATAGTGGTATTTGTTGTATTTGTTCCTAATCTAATTATTCCATTGGTTGTAATACCAAAAGCAGTATAATCAGTTCCACCAAAATTAAAAGTAAAACCTATAGGAATATTTGTTTGTGTTCCATCATCGCCTGTTGCGGTGGATGTAGTACCCGTAATTTGTGCATAAGTCTCTGTCGTCTCCGAAAAAGAATAAGAACTTACTTGGGCATTTATTTGCCAACACGAAAAGAGTGCAAATAAAAATAAAGTAATTTTTTTCATAAATATTATTAATTAATTGTTAAGCATTTGCTAATATAATTATAAATAATTAACATATTTATTACAAAATAATTAATATCGACAAAAAGCAAATAAATACGATAAAACACAAAAAACCCTGAAAAATTCAGGGTTTTATAACATTTGCGAAGTAAATTGTTATTTTTTTATACTTGGTATCATTTTCATTTCATCTGTATCTGCTTGATAATCCACACCTTCGAATCCAAAACCAAACAAATTCAAAAAATCTTGTTTGTATCCAGCTAAATCACCTAATTCAACAAGACTTTCAGTTGTTGATGCTGTCCAAAGTTTAGCAATTTTTTCCTGCACATCAGCGCGCATCTCCCAATCATCAATTCGTATTCTCCCTTTTTCATCAGTTGGAATAGCATTGCCTGTAAATAATCGCTCCGAATATAATCTCTGAATTTGTTCAATACAACCTTCGTGAATTCCTTCAGCTTTCATTATTTTATATAGTAATGAAATATATAATGGAATTACTGGTATTGCCGAACTCGCTTGTGTGACTAAAGCCTTGTTAACAGATACATATCCCTTACCATTAATATCCTTTAACTTCTCCGTAATTTCAAAAGCAGTAGCCTCTAAATGGTCTTTCGCTCTACCAATTGTACCTTTTCTATAAACCGCTTCTGTTACTTCTGGACCAATATAAGAATAAGCAATGGTTGTTAGCCCCTCAGCCAATACATTTGCCTCTTTTAAGGCATCAATCCACATAGACCAATCTTCTCCACCCATTACAACAACCGTGTTATCAATATCTTCCTGATTGGCTGGCTCTATAGATACTTGTGTAACGTTACCTGTATGAAAATCAACTGTTTTATTAGTGAATGTATTTCCAATTGGTTTTAAAGTAGAGCGATGTAAAACACCTGTAACTGGATGTAGACGAACAGGGGAAGCCAAACTGTAAATAATTAAATCTATCTGACCTAAATCAGCTTTAATCATATCTATTGTTTGTTGTTTCACTTCGTTTGAAAAAGCGTCACCATTAATACTTTTTGCATATAAGCCTGCTCTCTGAGCCTCAATTTCAAAAGCTGCCGAGTTATACCATCCAGGAGAAGCTGTTTTACCTTCTGATGGCTCTTTTTCAAAAAAAACACCTATTGTAGAAGCATTTGAACCAAAAGCTGATGTGATTCTTGATGCTAAACCAAATCCAGTGGAGGCACCAATGACCAGAACTCTTTTAGGTCCATCAATTTTTCCTTTTGATTGCACATAAGCAATTTGATTTTTTACATTTTGTTCACAACCTTTAGGGTGAGCCGTCAAACAAATGAATCCCCTCATTCTTGGTTCTATAATCATCTTGTACTTTTTATATGGGTTTGTATGTTTTTGTAATTTGAATAACAAAAGTAGATTAAAAATTTAATTCAGCAAAGCTTTTGCATGTTGTAAAGCAGATTCTGAAACGTCTTTACCCGATAGCATTTCTGCTATTTGTTGAATTCTGTCTTCAGTTGACAAAAGTAATAATTCTGAAATAGTGGTTTCACCTTGACTCCTTTTAATTACTTTGTAATGGGAGTCACCTTTAGCAGCGATTTGGGGTAAATGAGTAATTGCAAAAACTTGCATTGATTTACTCATTTCTTTCATTATCTCTCCCATTTTTATAGCAATTTCTCCTGAAACTCCTGTATCAATTTCGTCAAATATTATAGTAGGTAGTTTAGAGTAATTGGCTAAAATAGCTTTAACCGCTAACATAATTCGTGACATCTCTCCGCCCGAAGCTACTTTTTTTAGTAATCCAAAACTAGTCCCTTTGTTTGCCGAAAAGAACAAACTAACTTCATCTTTTCCATTTGAATAATAAGAATCCGTATTTCTAATCTCAAATTGAAAGTTTGCTTCTGCCATTCCTAATTGTGTAAGAATATGTTTCATTTTTTCCACCAATTTAGGAACTGCTTTTTCTCTATTTTCTGAAATCACAGTTGCTATTACATCAATTTCTTTCGTAATTTCCGCAAGCGCATCGTGAGCTTTTAAAATTTCATTTTCTAAATCATCAACCTTCATTACTTTAGAATCCAATTCGTTTTGAATTACCAACAATTGTTCAATTGTATCAACTTGATGCTTTTTTTGTAAATTGTAAATAGTTTGTAATTTGGTATTCACTAATTCTAATCGTTCTGGATCAGGAATTATTTTTTCGTTATTTTGATAACATTCATTAAAAACATCTTCTAACTCCAAAATACTACTCACCATACGCTCATGAAGTTGCGCATAAATGGGTGAAAAAGATGATATCTTTTGAAGGGCTGATTTGATTTCCTTTAAATTAACCAATACTCCCACTTGTTCTTCATTAGCAATTACTAGAACTCGTTCAAAATGTTCCTTAATTAGTTCCACATGGCTCAACTGCTCTAACTCCAGCTCTAACAGCTCTTGTTCTCCATTGATCAAATTAGCAGCTAAAAGTTCGTTCAAAAGAAAAGAATTATATTCATACTCCTTTTCTAATGCTTCTTTAGTTGCCAACAAATTTTTTAAATTGCGTTGTTTAATTTTTAAAGAAGCTAATATATTCTGATAATTGGAAATATGATGTTGGTTGTTTGCAACTGCATCTAAAATTTCTAATTGATACGATTCTTCCGTTAACTCTCGAGTTTGTTGTTGTGAATGAATATCTAACAAAGAAGCACTTAACAATTGTAACTCTTGAAGATTTACTGGACTATCATTAATAAACGCTCTAGATTTACCTGTAGGTAAAATCTCTCTCCTAATGATTGTTTTATCCTCATAATCCAAATCATTCTCGTCAAAAAACGATTTTAGATTGTAATTAGAAATAAAGAAAACAGCTTCAATAACACACTTTTGCTCTTTGTCTTTCAATGAGGTCAAATCGGCTCTATTTCCTAAAACCAATCCTAATGCACCTAAAAGTATTGATTTCCCTGCTCCAGTTTCTCCTGTAATAACAGAAAATTGATTGGAAAAATCAGTTTCTAAGCTTTCTATTAAAGCATAATTTTTTATGGAAAGTGAAAGTAACATAAGTTTTAAATTTAAAGATAAACTATCTTATTTTACTCCATTTTTGAGAATTTAAAGGAGAAATTCGGTTTAAAAGTTCTACAATTCTTGTAGCATTAATAGAGGGGCCTCCTGAAAAAAGGGATACGACTTCATCTGTTTTAGCGTCAAAAAAAGTACGTACCAAAAGTGAATTAGGTCTTGCTTTATGAATCTCAGATAATGTCTCTAATGCTTTAGTAATTCCTTCTTTTCCTGATTTCACATTTTCGCTCATTAAATCTAGACCTAAGCGATGATATTGATAAAGCGACAAACGATATGGTGTAAAAGTTCCAGAAAGCAAATCAGAAATCAAAAAATTCCTGTTATTATTACCACTTTCTGCTTGACTCCAACCTTTAAAACCACTTGTTTGAGCTACATTTACAATATTTTGAGCAGACTCTAAATTTTTTGTACCCCCTAATTCCGAAAATGAATCTTTATCCAAACCTATAATAACATTAGCATAAAAAGCTAAAACTGATACTAAATTTGAAGAAAAACTATTTTCATCATAAATCATATTTTCAAATTCTATGAATCGAAAATTAAAGTTTTTATCATTTATATTGATAATCGGAGAAGACAAAGTTGAATTATATATTGGTCTTGAAGATTGAACTTGAAGTGTAGCTTCAAAATTGTTAGAACCAAATGAAAGTATGTTGAAGAAAAACGTACAATCTATCTTTTCTACATCTTTATAAGTATCCGACGTCCACTTAGTATTGTTGATAAACTCTGTAACTTGCTTTTCTAAATTTTTGAAGAGCTGAGGATTTCCATTATTAACCTGTTGAAAATTAACCGAAACGGTAGCTTTCAACTCCTGAGAAAAACTCATATTGATCATAAAAAAGAAAAGAATATATAGAGTATTACGCATTATAATGTTGGATTACTTTACTAATAATATCAATTGCAACATCTTCTTTTGATTTTAAATTCATAGGTTCTACATTATGATCCTTGTCTATAAAAGTGACCTTGTTAGTTGGTAAACCAAAACCTGCCCCTTTATCATTTAAAGAATTTAAAACAATCAAATCTAAGTTTTTTTTCTGAATTTTTTGTTTAGCATGCTCAATTTCATTTTCAGTCTCCAAAGCAAAACCAATCAAAAATTGATTTCTCTTGACTTCTCCAAGCGAAGCTAGAATATCTTTAGTCTTCTCTAATGCTATAGTAAACGCAGCATCATTCTTTTTTATTTTGTGATTGGCTATATTAATAGGTCTGTAATCCGCAACAGCTGCTGCAGCTATAGCGACATCCACTTCATCATAATATTGATGACAAGCATTGTACATATCTTGAGCCGAAGTAACTCGAATGAGATTAATCAAAGAATTCTGAACACTTAAATGAGTTGGACCTGTAATTAAAATTACTTCTGCACCTTTTCTTGTAGCTTCAATAGCAATATCAAATCCCATTTTACCTGAAGAATGATTTCCTATAAAGCGAACAGGATCTATAGCTTCATAAGTAGGACCTGCGGTAACTAATATTTTCTTACCTTTTAACGGTAATTTATTTAAAATATCGTCCTGAATAAAAGCTAGAATATTTTCAGGCTCTGCCATTCTCCCCTCTCCTGACAACCCACTAGCTAACTCTCCATTTTCTGCAGGAATCATTATATTTCCAAATGATTTCAACTTTTGAAAGCTATCTATTGTGGAAGGATGCTTATACATATCTAAATCCATAGCAGGTGCAAAATAGACAGGACATTTAGCTGACAAATAAGTAGCAATTAGTAAATTATCACAATTGCCATTTGCCATTTTGGACAATGTATTCGCAGTAGCTGGCGCTATAACCATAAAGTCTGCCCACAAACCTAATTCAACATGATTATTCCATATCCCATTTCCATCTTCTTCATTATAAAAAGTTGAATATACAGGATTTTTTGAAAGTGTTGCCAAAGTAAGTGGTGTTACAAAATGCAAAGAAGCAGGTGACATTACAACTTGTACTTGTGCACCTGCTTTTATGAATAATCTAACCAAGTTAGCAGTTTTATAAGCAGCTATACCACCAGATATACCCAGCAAGATTTTTTTACCGCTTAAAACTGACATATTTATTTTGCTTCTCTATAATAGATTTTACCTTCCTCCCACTCTTGAACAGCTAAAGCATGAGGTTTAGGCAATTTCTCATAGAACTTTGAAACTTCAATTTGCTCTTTATTTTCAAAAACCTCCTCTAAACTATCATTGTATGTTGCAAACTCTTCCAATTTTTCAATCAATTCCTTTTTAATTTCGGTATTAATTTGATTCGCACGTTTTGCTATAATAGTTATCGCTTCATAAATGTTTCCGGTAGGCTCTTCTAATTTACTTTTGTTATAAGTAATAGTATTTACAGGAGCATTTGTTTTCTTTAAATCCATGATTTAGTCTTATTTAGAATATTGTTGTAACTCTTTGTCTATTTCAGCTAACATAGTATCAGCTTTTGCTTTATATTCAGAATTTGAATTGAATTTTATTAGATTATTGTAAGTAGACTTAGCATACACTAATCGTTCTTGCTTTTTGGAATCAACACTATTAATCGCAAGTTGATAAGCTGAATCCAATCGATAATACAAGGCTTGCTCTTTGAAAGGAGTTCCTGGATAGTCTGAGATAAAATTATCAAAAGCCTTTAACGCCGCTTTAAAATCTGAAATGGTATTGTACTGTTTCGCAATCTCAAAAGATTTTTTTTCTTGTTTCACCCTAAGCTCTTTGATGTATTCGTTAGCTTTTGGTAAAAACGTAGAATTTGGATATAGGTCGATAAAACGCTGAACTTTATCCAAAGCTTTTTGAGTATCTGTCTGATCTAAACTGTAAACTGGTGACAACTTGTAATAACATTCAGCCCCTAAAAAAGTAGCTTCCTCCCTTTTTTCACTTTTAGGATAATTAGCTGAAAAATTTTCAAACTGATAACCTGCTAAATAATATTGTTTAGTTTTATAAAGTGAGTTTGAATATAAAAAAAACATTCTTTCAGCATTAGGTTTGCCTTTATATGAAGGTGCTATTTGTTCATAAAGACGTATAGCCTTATTATATTTGCCTGCATCATACATGCTGTTTGCAACCTCACTCTTTAAAGCGATATCATCAGAATTTAATGCTTTTTGATATTGACTACACGAAGCAAATACTATTGCAATTATAAGGAATCCAAAAAATTTACTCATTTATTATTTATTTTTAACTTTATAAATATCCATAAGACAGACATCTAAAAAGCAAGTGCAAATTTAGTTATTATTTAATTAGTATGAAAATCTTTTTTTTAACTTAATTTTCTTGTAAAACTTTCTAATCTTGCTGCTAAATCTTCATTAACATTTACCAAAGGCAAACGCACCGTATTTTCAGACAATCCTAGAGATTTAAACACCTCTTTAATACCAGCTGGATTACCCTGCTCAAAAATCATATCAATACTGTCTGCTAGTTTATAATGTATACTGTAAGCCTCATCAACTTTTCGTTGCAAACCAAGTCGAACCATTTCAGAGAACTCTTTTGGAAACCCTTCTCCAATTACAGAAATAACTCCTGAACCACCTGCCAAAATCATTGGCAAAGTAATCATGTCATCACCTGAAATTATCAAAAATCCTTCAGGTTTATTCTGAATTAATTTCATTGCCTGAACTATATCTCCTGCAGCTTCTTTTATTCCAATTATATTTTTAAACTCATTTGCTAACCTTATCACAGTTGAAGGTAACATATTACTTGCCGTTCTTCCAGGAACATTATAAACAATAACAGGAACAGGAGATGCTTCAGCGACAGCTTTAAAATGTTGATAAATTCCTTCCTGTGTAGGTTTATTGTAATATGGCGAAACAGAAAGAATTGCTGAAAAGCTTGAAAAATCTCTTGTTTTTAATTCCTCAACTACACTCAAAGTGTTATTCCCTCCAACACCAAGAACCAAGGGCAACCTTCCTGCATTGGCTTTAACTATAGTTTCAATAACCAATTCCTTTTCAACAGACGAAAGCGTTGCTGTCTCCGCAGTAGTACCTAAAACAACTAGATATTCAACCCCTCCATCAATAACAAAATTGACAATTTTAATAAGCGATTCAACATCAACGGAAAAATCTTTTTTAAAAGGTGTAACTAAGGCAACACCAGTTCCAACAAATGCTTTCATTTTATAATTTGTTTAAAATTTTTAAATATTTGAATAATTCAGATGTAAACGATTTATAATTCTCAATAGATTCTTTGATAATAAAATGGTTAACTCTTTTATCTACTGTGTCAAATCCAACTTTAAAAAGAGCATTTGACTTAACGGACAATAACATGATTGGAAATTTGTTAGTATCATAATAGTTAACTAGCAAATCAAAAGGTTGATTTAAAAAATCTAATACTTCTTTCTTATCAATCTCACCAGAAATCGAAATATTTTTGCGGGAAATACAAGGAAAAATAATCTCTTCTTTTGATCTAATTTTATCTTTATAAATTAAAACTTTAACTTGATCTTTGACAAAGCCTTCTTTTAAAATTTCCTCTAACAAACTTGATGTGTGAGAAAAATAAGATTCATCAACTAATACACCTATAGTTTTAATCTTTTGTTGTTTGGATAATAAAGGTTGGTTTAATAACCTTTTCTTAACATTTTTTTTTAGAAAAAAATTCTTTAAAATCTTATAAAACATACTATTTTTACATCTTGGACAAAATTATAAATTAAGTCTTTTATTATGATGGTAAATGTAAAAAAGAATACAATATCTTTTCGTTTTTTTGTTATATTATTAACATTTAGTTGTTTTTTTTCATGTAAAACGAATGAATATACCAACTATAAAATTGAAGGAAAAAAAATAGGAATAACCGCTGAGAAAGGAGAAAATTCACAAATTGAAAATTATATCGCCCCTTTTAGAGCGAATATCACAAAAGACTTAGATAATGTTCTAGCGTTTTCTCCAGAAACACTAGACAAAAGCAAAGGCAAATGGCAAACATCAATTGGAAACCTTTTAGCACAAGTTGTACTTGATTTAGGAACACCAATTTTTGAAAAAAGAGAAAAAAAACAAATTGATTTTTGCTTATTAAATCATGGAGGTATAAGGGCTATAATTCCACAAGGAAATGTAACAACAAGAACAGCTTTTGAAGTGATGCCTTTTGAGAATAGCTTAATTATTGTAGGATTAAAAGGAAATAAAGTAAAAGAAATGGCCAATTATCTAATAACTGAGAAAAAGCCACATCCTCTTAGTGGTATTAAAATTTTTGTTAACAAAGATAATTTAAATGTAAATCGTATAGAAATCAACGGAAAAACAGTGAAGGACGATGTAATGTACTATATAGCAACATCAGATTATCTTTCAAATGGAGGCGATAACATGACTTTCTTTAAAGAGAGTGAAATAAAATATGACATGGACTACAAATTAAGAAATATGCTAATTGATTATTTCAAAAAAGTTGACAGCATTCCTATCATAACAGATGAAAAAATTATCCTTGAATAACACAATCCTAAAAAATGAAAAGAAGAGATTTTATACAGAAAACAGCAGCTAGTTCAACGCTATTAGGATTATCCAACTTTAGTCTTAACACTATACTTTCACCTGAATCAAAAAAAATAACAATTCTCCATACAAACGACGTACACAGTCATATTGATCCTTTTCCTGCTGATCACCCTAGAAATCCTAACATGGGGGGCGCAGCTAGGAGAGCAGCCATAATTGAAAACATCAGAAAAGAAGAAGAAAATGTCTTGTTATTAGATGCAGGAGACATATTTCAGGGTACTCCCTATTTTAATTATTATGGTGGAGAACTTGAATTTAAATTAATGAGCATGATGCAATATGATTTAGCCACAATGGGAAATCATGATTTTGACAATGGAATCGATGGATTTTATTCTCAATTACCACATGCGAAATTTGATTTTGTTTCAGCAAATTATGATTTTAAAAACACCATACTCGATACGATCATAAAACCCTATAAAATATTCAAAAAAGAAGGAATTAAAATAGGTGTTTTCGGACTTGGTGTTGAACTTGATGGTTTGGTAGATAAAAAATTATATAAAGAAACTATCTATAATAATCCTGTAGAAGTTGCACAAGACATGGCAAGAATCTTAAAAGAAGAAAAAAAATGCGACTTAGTAATTTGCCTATCTCATCTTGGATTTAAATATAAAGATGATTTAGAAAAACCTAGTGATATCAATTTAGCAAGAAAAACAAAAAATATCGATCTCATTATTGGTGGCCACTCCCATACTTTCTTAGACAAACCCGTGATTGAAAAAAACAGCGATGGAAAGGAAGTCCTAATAAATCAAGTAGGTTGTTTTGGCATAAATTTAGGACGAATCGATTTTTATTTTTCTAATGACAATACTTTAAAAAACAAAGGAAAAAACATTGTAGTTATTTAATTTTTAAAAGATTAACTTTAGCCTTACTCGCATTTCTATTTCCATAAACTTTATATCTAGATCTATAGATAAAATATCCTGCGTACAAAAAATAAGATAATTGTTGTGTAATTAAATTAATCATTTGCAGAGCAATAACGTCTCGCATTCTTGTAGAAAAAACAAAGAATAAATCTGAAACAACAAACGAAATCACCATTAATCCCATAAACAAAATAGTTCTATTGTTGAAATTAAATTGTATTAAAAAACTTATTATTCCCATAAAAAACAAAAGAATTCCGAATAAAATATAGATACTAAACTCTATTTTAGGTGATTCAATAACAAAAAATAAAGAATTATAGACTAAATACAGTAGAAGTAAAAAAATAATGTAAAAAGACAAACTATTTACTTTATATTCTTTCTTTTTTAAATAAAAAAGAAAATCTTGACAAAGAAAGAACGTAACAATAAAATAAGGTAATAAATAGCAAATCAATCCAGGAATTAAAAAATCCGTTTGACTAATCAAAAATAAAATTTCACCTATAAAAAAAGAAAGAATTGAAATTGTAAACAGATAATTTATTCTACCCCTAACACATGTAAAATAAAAATAATAAACCGTTGGAATGATAATAGGTCTGCAAAATAATTCTAAATTTTGATTTTCAAAAAAAATAGAACAAGCATATAAAATTAGTGCTGTCAAATAAAGCAATATCGCTGGATTTAATTTAATCATCTAGCATGTTTTTAAAATCAATCTCTGTTATAATGGCAATTTTTAACTGATTTGCTTTTTCTAATTTTGAAGGCCCCATACTATCGCCAGCGATTACATAATCCGTTTTTGAAGAAATTGAACTTCCTACTTTCCCTCCATTATCTTCAATAGCCTTTTTTAATTCATCTCTAGAATATAGTTCAAAAACACCCGAAACCACAAAGGTTTTACCTTTTAACTTTTCAGAAAGTAAAACATCTTCTTCACCCGTTTCTAATTGAACACCATACTTCTTAAGCCTATCGATTATAAGAACATTTTCTTGGTTCTCAAAGAATTGTACAACACTTTGTGCTATTTTATCACCTATCTCATCAACTAAAATCAAATCCATAATACTTGCTTGAGCTATTTTATCAATAGATTTGTAATGTTTCGCTAACTTTTTAGCAACCGTTTCACCAACATATCGAATTCCTAAAGCATATAAAACACGCTCAAAAGGAATAGCTTTCGATTTTTTAATTCCGTTAATTAAATTCTCCGCAGATTTTTCAGCCATACGTTCCAATGGAATGATTTGTTCTTTTTTCAATTCATACAAATCGGCATAATTAGCAACCAAACCAGCACTATACAATAACGCTACTGTTTCACCACCTAAACCATCAATATCCATAGCTTTTCGCGTAATAAAATGCTGAATTCTTCCAATAATCTGTGGTGGACAACCATAAAAATTTGGGCAAAAATGATTCGCTTCGCCTTCACTCCTTACCAATTCGGTTTGACATTCTGGACAATGCGTGATGTATTTTGTTGGCTCTGCTTGATTTCCTCTTTGAGCCACAGCAATAATTTTTGGAATAATTTCACCTCCTTTTTCTACGAAAACTTCGTCACCAATTCGAACATCTAACTTTTCAATTTGGTCGGCATTGTGCAATGAAGCACGTTTTACAATAGTTCCTGCCAATTGCACGGGTTCTAAATTAGCAACAGGCGTAATCGCACCTGTACGTCCAACTTGGTATGAAATCGAGTTTAATTTTGTAGTTACTTGTTCGGCTTTAAATTTATAGGCCATTGCCCAACGTGGTGATTTTGCAGTATAGCCCAATTCATCTTGATGTTGTAAATTATTGACTTTAATTACTACACCATCCGTTTCATAAGGTAAATCGTGACGGTGTTTATCCCAATACTTGATGTACTCGAAAACTTCGTTTAGATTTTTAGCTAATTTGGATTGCGTCGGAACTTTAAACCCCCAATCTCTTGCTTTTTGTAAGCCTTCAAATTGGGTTTTAAACGGTAAATTATTTCCAATTACAAAGTACAACAAACAATCTAATGGCCGTTTGGCAACTTCAGCACTATCTTGTAATTTTAAACTTCCTGAAGCGGTGTTTCTAGGATTAGAATAAGGTGTTTCGCCAATTTCAATCAATTCTTGATTCATTTTTTCAAATCCGGCAAACGGAAGAATAATTTCGCCACGTATGTCAAATTTTTCAGGAAAATCACCTTTTAAATGAATGGGAACTGCTTTTATGGTTTTGATGTTATTGGTTACATCATCGCCTTGAAAACCATCCCCACGAGTTACAGCACGTACTAAACGACCCTTTTCGTAACTAATACTGATCGATGCGCCATCGTATTTTAATTCGCAAGTATATTCTAACGGAACATCACCTAACACTTTTTGAATTCGGTTTTCCCAATCTTGTAAATCTTCAATAGAATAAGAGTTATCTAGGGAATACATACGATATTCATGCTTTACCGTTTCAAAACTCTTCGTTATCATTCCTCCTACTCGTTGAGTGGGTGAATTTTCATCGAAAAACTCAGGATGATGAGCTTCTAAATCCTGTAATTGTTTTAGCTTTTGATCAAACTCAAAATCAGAAATAGTGGGTTTATCTAAAACATAATAATTATAATTATGTTGATTTAATTCTTCTCTTAAACTTTTAATAGTATCTAAAACGCTCATATTTACTGATTGATTAAGCTGTCTAATTTGGTAAACAATTCCCCTTTACTGATAATTCCACCTTGTTTAATGATTTCGAACAACGATTCATTTCTGTTTTCTGATAAATCTTTCTTTCCTCTTGTAATTTCTACATCATCAGAAAATAAATTTTCAGATAACCAGTGAATTCCATCAGCAGAAACGAAGTCAATTTGAGGATTATTGGTTTTAATTACGTACGAAAAAACCGCATTTTGCATGCATTTAAAAAGAAAAATATAATTTTTTGAAAAATGATCGATGTGCGTAACATTAGTCAGAGCTTTTTCCCAAATCATATCAGAAAAAACATCGATTTCTTGTTCGGCAATATGAGGTCTATTTTGTTTAATTTCATCCCATTCCTTTTTATCAACTGATTGTGTTGCTAAAAAAGTAATGAATTCTGGATGCAATTCTTCCAATTGCTCTTTGGTCAATCTTGCGTACTTCATGTAGTAATTTTATAAAGTAAAGATAAAAAAAAAGCCCCGATAAAATCGGAGCTAATTTATATTTTAAGAAAAATTATGCTTTTTCACCTACGATTTCGTAAGCTAATTCAACGATAACATCTCTGTGTAATCTAACCGATGCAGTATATTTACCTACACGTTTAACAACTCCACTAGTGATGAATTTTTTGTCAATTGAATGTCCATTAGCTTCTAATGCTTCCACAATGTTAGCACTAGTAACAGAACCAAATAATTTATCACCACCTGCTTTAGCAGTAATTTTGATTTCTAAAGCTTTTAAAGCTTCAGCTAAAGATTTTGCATCTGCAACAATCTTAGCTTCTTTGTGCGCTTTTTGCTTTAAATTTTCTGCTAAAACTTTTTTAGCTGATGGAGTAGCTAAAATCGCTAAACCTTGCGGAATTAAATAATTACGACCATATCCGTTTTTCACAGTTACTACGTCATCTTTAAATCCTAAATTTTGAACGTCTTGTTTTAAGATAAGTTCCATGTTGTTGTCCTTTTAATTAGAAGTTAGCCCGCTAGTAGCGAAGCAACAACTATTTGTTAATTATTATTTTAATAAATCGGCCACGTATGGCATCAAAGCTAAGTGACGAGCTCTTTTAACAGCTACAGAAACTTTTCTTTGGTATTTTAACGAAGTACCTGTTAAACGTCTTGGTAAAATCTTACCTTGCTCGTTAACGAATTTCAATAAAAAATCTGCGTCTTTGTAATCAATATATTTAATACCTGATTTTTTGAAACGACAGTACTTTTTAGTTTTGTTTGTATCTATATTTAAAGGCGTAAGATATCTGATATCCCCGTCTTTTTTCCCTTTTGCAGATTGCTCTAATGTAGACATAATTAGTTTGTTTTAGATTTTAATTTTGCTCTTCTTCTTTCTGCCCAAGAAATTGCATGTTTGTCTAAAGACACTGTTAAAAAACGCATAATACGCTCGTCACGACGGAATTCAGTTTCAAATGCAATGATAATTTCAGCTGGCGCTTTGAATTCGAATAAGTGATAAAATCCACTTTTCTTGTGTTGAATTTCGTAAGCTAATTTTTTTAAGCCCCAATCTTCTTTCGATACCATCTCAGCCCCTTTAGAAGTAAGAAAATCTTCAAACTTGCTTACTGTTTCCTTTACCTGTTGCTCAGATAAAACGGGATTCAAGATGAAAACAGTTTCATAATGATTCATAATCTTTATATTTATTGTTATAAAATTGGTTGCAAAAATAGTAATTTTATTGAATTAATCAATATTTATAGCTATATTTTTTTATAACAAATAAAAACTTGCTTAATTACTTTATTTGACATACTTTTATTAAAATAATTAGCTTACCCATGAAGTTGAATAGCATAGTTGTTGACGATAGTGCAATACAAAGAATAACTATAACAAAATTAGTAAATGAATCCACCTTGTTAAATTTGGTTGGAGATTTTTCTAACGCTTTAGAAGCAAAAAACTGTATCAACAATAACAGAATTGATTTGATTTTTCTTGATATTGAGATGCCTCTCATTAACGGATTTGATTTGTTAGATGGTTTAAAAACCAAACCACAAATTATTATCATTACATCGAAAGCAGATTATGCAGTCAAAGCTTTTGAATATGAAGCTACCGATTTTTTACAGAAACCTATACACAGAGAACGTTTCAATAAAGCAATTAAAAAAGCTGTAGAACTTCATTCGCTTCGTTATGACAATGAAGAACATGGTGAGAGTATCATCATAAAAAGTAATTTAAAAAAACTAAAAGTTTTAATCAATAAAATCAAATGGATTGAAGCATATGGGGATTATATTAAGGTAGTAACTGACGAAGAAAGTCATTTGGTTTTATCAACAATGAAAGGTTTTGAAAAAGAACTTCCTACAGGAAAATTTATTCGTGTTCACAAATCATATATTGTAAACTTAGATCGAGTAGAAAAATTTAATAGTAAATTTGCCGAAATCGGAAATACTAAAATTCCTTTGAGTCGTAATAAGAAAGAAGAAATTGTAAAAGCCATTGAAAACGCTTAATACACGTCTACATCAACTTTCACTTTAATAGAACGATATTGCGAAACTGCTTCAAAACTCATGAGCACTCTCGCAATATTTTTTTTAGTATTACTTAACTGTTTCTCAACAGGTATTTTAACCATGATGGTTCGAATATATTCATTACGAATTCTATTGATAGCAGGTTCTTCAGGACCCAAAACGGGCATGTCTAAATTTTGAGACAAAACATTATAAATCCACATCGAACCTTCTTTCAATTTATCAAAGTCACGATGCTTTAAAGTAAGCTTTACTAATCGATAAAAAGGGGGATATTTGAAGTTCTGACGTTCGTAAACTTGCTCTCGAAACATTCCAATGTAATTATTACCCAAAACTTGCTGTATAGTATTATGATACGGACTATATGTCTGTATAACCACTTTTCCTTTTTTCTCTGAACGCCCTGCCCTACCCGAAACTTGCACCATCATTTGATAGGCTCTTTCATAAGCTCTAAAATTAGGTTGATTTAATAAATTATCAGCATTTAAAATCCCTACTAAAGTTACGTTATCAAAATCCAATCCTTTGGCTAACATTTGCGTTCCTACCAAAACATCAATTTCTCTATTTTTAAAAGAGTCAATGATTTTCTCAAAACCAAATTTTCCACGAGTGGTATCTTGATCCATTCTCCCTATATTATTCTCTGGGAAAAACGTCTTCAATTCCATTTCAATTTGTTCAGTCCCAAAACCCTTAGTCGTTAAATCAACAGACTGACAACTGTGACAATGGGTTGGATTAGAGATGGAATGACCGCAATAATGGCAACGTAACTGATTTTTAAATTTATAATAGGTCAAACTAACGTCACAACTGGGACAATGAGGTACATGACCGCACGTCATACATTCAACATAAGGGGAAAATCCTCTACGATTTTGAAATAAAATAACTTGCTCACCCTTTGATAAAGTTTCCGTAATTTCCTCTAATAATTCATCTGAAAAATGCCCAGACATTTTCTTTCTAAAATATTTATCCTTTAAATCAACCAACTGAATTTCGGGTAATATTACATTTCCGTAACGTACTTTCAATTCGGTTAAACCGTACTTATTGGATTGCACATTATAATAGGTTTCTAAAGATGGCGTGGCACTTCCTAAAACTACCTTTGCTCCGTGTTGTTTAGCTAAAACAATCGCAGCATCGCGTGCATGATATCTTGGCGCTGGATCATGTTGTTTAAAGGTTTGTTCGTGTTCTTCATCTACAATTATACAGCCTAAATTGGAAAACGGGAGAAACAAAGCACTACGAACCCCAATAACAACTTTAGCTTTCGGAGAATTTTCCAAGACTTGATTCCATACTTCAATTCGCTCATTATTAGTATATTTGGAATGAAAAACTGCGACTTCATTTCCGAAATAAGCTGTTAATCGCTGAACTAATTGAGTTGTAAGAGCTATCTCAGGCAATAAAAATAATACCTGTTTTCCTTCATTTATGTATTGTTCTAAAAGTTTAATGTAAATTTCGGTTTTACCCGAAGCTGTAACTCCATGCAATAAACTCACATCAAAAGTTTTAAAATTTTCTTTAATACTATCAAAAGCTGTTTGTTGCGCTTCACTTAACATGAATTGACAGTCATCTTCTTTATCAAACGCAACTCTATCTTGAGCTATATAATATTCTTCAAAAATCGTTTTATCTACCAAAGATTTTACTACAGCGGAGGTACTTCCAGAAGTTTCAATTAGCTTTTTCACTGAAATCGGTGCTTTTTCCCTTGCTTGTAGTTGGAAATAATGCAAAACCAATTCGCGTTGTTTTTTAGCTTTCGATAAAACTTCTAACAATTCGACTAATCTTTCTTGTTGCAGAAATTCTTCTTGCAATCTGATATACCGAACTAACTTGGGTTTGTATTGTTCCGAAATTTCTTCTTGTAAAACCAAAGCACCTTTTGTTAATAATCGATTGATAATTGGGAAAACAGTTTTCTTTCCTAAAATCTTAATCACCTCTTGAACTGTAATTGAAGATTGACTTTTTAAAGCCTCTAGAATTAGATACTCATCATCTTTTAAGTCATTTAAATCGATTTTGGTATTTTCTTTGGAAGAAATAATCGTCTCACTTTCCAAAATATATCCTGATGGTAATGCACTTCTAAACACTTCACCAAGCGAACACATATAATAAGAAGCAATCCATTTCCAATGTTCGATTTGGTGCAAATTCACAACAGGTTTCTCATCTAAAATTTGATGAATCTCTTTTGCTTCGTACAAATGTGGTGGTGTATTCGATTTACCTACTACTAAAGCTGTATAAATTTTAGTCTTACCAAATGGAACCGCTACTCGCATTCCAATTTGAATATAATGAAACTCAGCTTCCGAAACCTGATATGTAAAGGTTTTGGAAACCGCTAATGGTAAAACGACTTCTATAAAATACAACATAGAACAAATATAGTTGGAAAAAAGAGAATTCAAAAAAGAGAAGTTCAAAAAAAAAAGCGCTCTCTGTTGAGAACGCTTAATAATATTGGGTTAAAATAGGACTATTTCCCTAGTAAACTAGATTTTAAACCAGCATCAGCAGGTTTATCGCATAACCATATTCCAAATAGCGCTTTTTTAAAATCATATCCTTCAATTGTTCCTTTTTTTACACCATTTTTGTAAAAAACAACTCCTTGAGCAGGATCGTAAACCAAAATAAACTTATCTCCAACTTTAATTTCATCTTTAAAAAACCCTTTGAATTTTGCAATTTTGTCTTTTAAAGGAGCTGTATTGTTATTAGTAGAATTTACAAGTCCTTCATCCAAAGCAGCCACCATTTTCTTAGAAGTCACCATACCAGATAAAACATCAAGACGAATTGCAATAGCTTCCTTAGAATTAATAATGTCCTTTGCATTACTCGATTTTTTTTCAACATACAAAGAACCAACATAAAGATCAAACCACATTTTCTCTCTAATTCCAGCACCATTTAAAACTAAATCTTGTCCTTCAATTGACAATTTAGCATCGAGTTTAATTCCTGAGACTACTTTTTGAGCATGAACTGGAATAAAAGTTAAAAAAGTAAAGAACAATAATGATAAAAATTGCTTTTTCATAGTATTTTAAATTAATTTTTATAAAAATAGACTATTCCTTTAAAATAAAAAAATATTTTTATGATAAATAGTATGAATAATGAAATTATGAATCTCTTAATTTCCTAACATTTTCTCTTTCAATTTCTTACTAGCTGGCTTATCACAAAACCAAATTCCAAAAAAATCTTTTTTAAAATCTTCTCCATCTATACTTCCAAGATTTAAACCATTCTTGTATATGGTGGTTACTTTTGCAGAAGAATTATAATATAAAATAAACGTGTTTCCCACAACAATCTCTTCTTTAAAGAATCCTTTTAAGTAATCGATTTTATCTCTAATTTCATTTGCTTTTCCTTTTGTAGAATTTTCAAAACCAGCTTCAATTGCTTCAATCAGAACATCTGATGTAATTCTGGGAGACACAATGTCGATTCGCATCAAAAAAGAGTCATTCATCTCATAAAGTTCCTTTTCAGTCTGAATTCGATAGGGTACATACAAAGATCCAACGTATAACTCAATCCACATTTTTTCTCTAATTCCAGCACCATTTAAGACTAACTCTTTGTCTTCAAAAGAAATTTTATTATCTACAAAAACTCCTGAAACAACTTGTTGTGCAAAATTCTGAAAAAAACACAACAACATTACTATTGGTAAAATTCGCATCATCATATTCTTCACTTTAAATTAAACATATAAATTTTTCCTTTTCAACTTGGATATGGCTGCATTTAATTCAAAACCTAATAACAATACCATACAGTTTATCCAAATGTAAAACATTAACACAAGAAGTGTACCAATAGAACCATATAATTCATTATACTTTGCAAATTTAGTAACATAAATACCAAAAATATAAGATGATAATATTATTAAAATGGTAGTAAAAACAGCCCCATAACTTATGAAAGACATACTTGAAGTTTCTTTTGCTCCAAATTTGTATAAAATTGAAGTGGTAATTAAAATCATTAAAAGAATAAAGCCATATCGACTCCATTCAATAACCGAAACATCTGCAACATAGCCTCGTATGTTAATTTTTTGAATCATCACCTCAGCAATAACAATTGCAGCAACAGTGATTAACAAAATCATTGATAATACTAAAGAAATAGCGAGTGAAATAAAATACTGTTTAAAGAATCCTCTAGTAATCGTAATATGTGCTGACATTTCGAATCCGCCCAAAATAGCATTAATTCCATTCGTCATTAATAAAATTGACAAAATAAAACCCGAGGAAAGCAAACCCTCATGACTAGTTCCCATAATATCTTTTAAAATGGTTTCAATAGCGTCATATGTATTGGGTGGAACTCCTTCTTCTACAAACTCTAAAAAATCAGCCTGAAAGTTTTCTAATGGTATAAAAGGGATCAAATTCAAAATAAATAAAGCAAATGGAAATAAAGCCATAAAAAAACTAAACGCAATAGCACTTGCTCTGTATGAAAAAGCACCTTTGAAAATTCCCAACACATAAAGTTCTAAAATATCATAAAGAGATAAACCTTCTAAAGATTTTAACTTTACGGCTTTAGTAAGCAAAACTAAATGCTTAACAATGGGAATTTTATTGAGTTTATTTTCTATTTCTTCAGACATAGATTACATAGCTTTCAAACTTAAATCCATATTATAAACCGAATGTGTTAAAGCACCCGACGAAATATAATTCACACCACACTCGGCATAATTACGAATTGTTTTTTCGTTAATATTTCCTGAAGATTCAGTAAAACTTTGATTTCCAATCATTGCTACCGCCTCTTTTGTCGTTTCATAATCAAAATTATCTAATAAAATTCGATAAACGCCTCCTGCATATAATATTTGTTGTACTTCTTCTAAATCTCTTGCTTCAACAATAATTTTCAAATCTTTTTTATTATCGGTTAAATATTGCTTTGTTTTAGCAATCGCTTGTTGAATTCCACCAGCAAAATCAATATGATTGTCTTTCAACATAATCATATCATACAACGCAAAACGATGATTTTCCCCACCACCAATTTTTACCGCCCATTTTTCGATGGCACGAATTCCCGGTGTGGTTTTTCTTGTATCTAAAATTTTAGTTTTAGTTCCTTCTAATAGATCAACAAACATTTTAGTTTTAGTTGCGATGGCACTCATACGTTGCATCGAATTCAACACCAAACGCTCAGCTTTTAAAATAGATTGTGAACTTCCAGAAACATGAAAAATGACATCACCATGTTTCACTCTTTCGCCATCATTGATAAACGTCTCCACTTTCATCTCTTTGTCTACATAATCAAAAATCATTTTAGCAAATGCTACTCCAGCTATAATCCCTTCATCTTTAACTAATAACTTCGCTTTTCCTTGTGCAGAAGCTGGAATACAAGCTAACGAACTATGGTCGCCGTCTCCAACATCTTCACGAATGGCATTACTAATGATTAATTCTAATTCTTTTTGAAATTGCGCTTCTGAAATCATAATACATCTATTGGAATGCTAATGTAAGAAATCCTTAGATGTTTAAAAAATATTTAGAAAGATAAAAAAAAACAAAAAACTCCCAGATAAATCTGAGAGTTTCTTTATGATTGTATTTTAAATTCGATTAAGACAAAGCTGCTTTTACTTGGTCAGCTGCTTCTTGGAATTGAACTGCAGATAAAATTGGCATACCAGAATTATCAATTAATTCTTTAGCAATTTCTGCATTTGTTCCCTGTAAACGAACGATGATTGGCACTTTAATAGCGTCACCCATATTTTTGTAAGCGTCAACAACACCTTGAGCAACACGGTCACAACGAACGATACCACCAAAAATGTTAATTAAAATAGCTTTTACGTTTGGATCTTTTAAGATGATACGAAAAGCAGTTTCAACACGCTTCGCATCAGCAGTTCCACCTACATCTAAGAAGTTAGCGGGTTCAAAACCTGCATATTTAATTAAATCCATAGTAGCCATTGCTAAACCAGCTCCGTTTACCATACAACCTACAGTTCCATCTAAATCTACGTAGTTTAATCCTACTTCTTTAGCTTCTACTTCGATTGGATTTTCTTCTCTAACGTCTCTCATTTCAGCATATTTTGCTTGTCTGAACAAAGCGTTATCGTCGATATTAACTTTAGCATCAACTGCTAAGATTTTATTATCAGATGTTTTTAATACTGGGTTGATTTCAAACATAGATGAATCAGAACCGATATATGCTTTGTATAAAGCATCAATAAATTTAACCATTTCTTTGAAAGCCTCACCAGATAAGCCTAAATTAAAGGCAATTTTTCTAGCTTGAAATCCTTGCAATCCATAAGCAGGATCAATCTCTTCTGTAAAAATTAAATGCGGAGTATGCTCAGCAACTTCTTCAATATCCATTCCACCTTCCGTAGAATACATAATCATATTACGACCAGTTGCTCTATTCAGTAATACAGAAACATAGAATTCAGAAGTTTCGCTTTCACCAGGATAATAAACATCTTCAGCAATTAAAACTTTGTGAACTGTTTTTCCTTCTGGTGGAGTTTGTGGTGTAATTAACTGCATTCCGATGATTTGCTCAGAAATTTCAGTTACTTGGTCTAAGTTTTTAGCTAACTTAACTCCTCCACCTTTTCCTCTACCTCCAGCATGGATTTGTGCTTTTACTACGTACCAACTTGTACCTGTTTCAGCAGTTAATTGTTTTGCTGCAGCTACCGCTTCAACTGGGCTGTTTGCCACAATTCCACGTTGAACTCGTACTCCATAACTAGCTAGGATTTCTTTACCCTGATATTCGTGTATGTTCATAATTGTTATGCGTTTATCTTGTTTAAAAAAGTGCCACAAAAATAGCAAAGTAATTTTTAATGGACTAACTTTTTTTTGTTTAATTTGGGAATTTGATATACATATTCTTATAAAAAACACAACTTAAGAAACTTAATAATGTTACAAATAAAACATTTTGTTATTAATTGTTTTAATTTGTTTTAAAAATTGTATTGATTAAATATTGATTTACTTTTGCATTAAATAAAATCAAAAATGAAACCAGAAGTATTACAACAATTAGCAACAGAATTTGGAAGTCCGTTATATGTGTATGATGCGGAAAAAATTGCCTTTCAATACAACCGATTACAAAATGCATTTAGCAAAGTAGAACGTTTTAAGGTACATTATGCTGTTAAAGCTTTATCGAATGTGTCTGTTTTAAAATACTTAAAAAGTTTAGGTTCTGGATTAGATACCGTTTCTCTACAAGAAGTGCAATTGGGATTACATGCTGGAGTTGCACCAAATGACATTATATACACTCCTAATGGGGTTTCCATGGAAGAAATTGAAGAAGTGGCACAATTGGGTGTTCAAATAAATATCGACAATTTATCAATACTAGAGCAATTCGGTACTAAGCATCCAAATATTCCTGTTTGCATTCGAATCAATCCCCATGTTATGGCGGGAGGAAATGCAAATATTTCAGTAGGACATATAGATAGTAAATTTGGAATTTCAATTCATCAATTGCCTCATATTTTGAGAATTATTGAAAATACCAAAATGCACATCAATGGAATCCACATGCATACAGGTTCTGACATCTTAGACGTAGAAGTATTTTTATATGCTGCCGAAATTTTATTCGAAACAGCTAAAAATTTCACAGCACTAGATTTCATCGATTTTGGAAGTGGATTTAAAGTACCTTACAAAAAAGGGGATATCGAAACCAATGTGGAAGAATTTGGAAGAAAATTAACAAAACGTTTTTTAACTTTCGAAAAAGAATATGGTCGTCCATTGACTTTAGCTTTTGAACCTGGAAAATTCTTGGTAAGTGAAGCAGGTTATTTCTTAGCGAAAGTAAATGTAGTAAAACAAACTACTTCAACCGTTTTTGCAGGAATCGACTCTGGATTTAATCATTTGATTCGTCCGATGTTGTATGGCTCCCAACATCATATTGAAAATATCTCCAATCCAAAAGGAAAAGAACGTTACTACTCAGTAGTAGGTTATATCTGTGAAACCGACACTTTTGCAAGCAACCGAAGAATTACTGAAATTCACGAAGGGGACATTTTATGTTTCCGAAATGCGGGTGCATATTGCTTTTCAATGGCTTCTAACTACAACTCACGACTAAAACCTGCAGAAGTACTTTGGAAAGACGGAAAAGGGCATTTAATCAGAGAACGCGAAACTTTTGATGATATTTTGAAAAATCAGGTGATGATAGAGGTTTAAGGCACGAATTAATACGAATAAAAAAGCATCAAATTTTAGTTTGATGCTTTTTTATTATACTCGTTTTGTGTATGGTTCTTTAAATTAAAAATATACTTTTCTTCTTCTAATAAAATAGTTTTTGAATTGATTGATTTAACCTTTTCATTTTTAAAATAAACCTCCGTTATATTCATATTAGGATAAACAACAAAAATAGAGTCATGAAATTTATGATACTTTCCATCTTCAAAACTATCCCAATCCGCTTGTACTTTTCTTAAAACTAATTTTTCTATTGAATCAGTTTTTAAGTCAAAATAAACTCTTCTTTCGGAAAAACCTGCTTCTGGATTAAATCTAAATTTCAAATATTTAAGTTTTGAATCTATAAAAAAACTCTCTTGTGGTACTAAACCATTTTTTAAATATTTAAATTCTTCTGCATTTGTATTGGCAATAGCTGTTCTAAAAACTTTCTCTAAATCAGAATCTAAAATGTTATTATTTGAATTTTCACATCCAATAAATAAAAACGATAAAAATAGAAGTCTAATAAAAATATTCATAAATAAATTTACTTTCCTAAAACCTCCAACAACACCTTACCATCAGAACTATTTGGCATGGTAATCTTTAGCATTTGAGTTACCGTTGGAGCAATTTGTGTGATTTCTTTTCTATCATGAGTTTGCCCCTTTTTGATGTTCCAACCAAAGAAAATTAAAGGAACATGTGTATCATATGAATAAGGCGAACCGTGAGTTGTACCAGTGGAAGAATATTCTACATAACCCGGTTTAAAAATCATGACAAGCTCTCCGTTTTGTGTTGGGTCATATCCTCTTGTGATGAAGTCTAAATAGTAATCACTTGGATTTCCATTGGAGATTTCTTCTTCAGTATAAACTCGCTTAATATAGTCTTTTTTGTGTAAATAATCTTTGAAGACTTGTTTTACATCTTGAAAATTTAAGCCTTTCGCTTTTACTTTTGTTTTATCGAAAAACACATTGTAATTCGAATACTCTAATAGTAAATCTTCACCAAATGTTTTTTCTGAAAACTCTTTTAAGTCTTTTTGAATGTTTTTATAATTGATGTTATCTACTTTGTATTTATTGTCTTTCAAATACGTTACATTCTCCGCTCCAGCGTGATCTGCCGTTAAGAAAACCATATAATTTCCTTTTCCAACGGTTTTATCTAAGTAAGTTAAGAAATCAGCAATTGTTTCATCCAATCGTAAATAAGTGTCTTGTAATTCAATAGAACGCGGACCTAAAACGTGTCCGATATAATCTGTTGAAGAGAAACTTACGGCTAAAAAATCGGTAATATTATCTTTTCCTAAATTTTCACTTACAATGGCTTTTTTAGCAAAATCAACTAATAAATTATTCCCAAAAGGTGTTGAACGTAAAACTCCAGCATCATTGGCATCATACATATCTTGTAAATTGTATGGCATAAAAGGTGCCTTTTTAAACAATTTCCCTTCGTAGGGATTGTTATCAGTTAAACTCTCATTATAGGTTTCTTTTGACTTTAGTAAATCCCAACCTTTATTAACATAATTCAAATAATGCTTTTCAGCATTAAATCGAGTTGCCCAATCTGGTAATTTTTTACCATAATACGTGCTCGAAATAAAAGCTCCGGTTTTACTATACCAAAAAGCCCAATCCGCAAAATGTCCTGCAGGCAAAATGGCTCCTCTATCTTTAATACTAATTCCAATCACTTTTCCTTTAAAATTAGTTGATAACTTCAATTCGTCTGTGATGGTTGAACTTTGTAAGTTTCTTGGCGACATTTTTCCTTCTTTATCAGAATCATCGCCTAATGTAGAAACTGTTGCATCATCTGTACAATATTGCTCTTTACCTGTAGCTTTATTAAACCACTCATTTCCAACTATTCCATGAACTGCAGGAGTTGTTCCAGTGTAAACTGAAGCGTGACCTGGTCCGGTGTACGTTGGCATAAAATTGTAATGTACATTATGAAATGTAAAGCCTTCCCCCATTAATCGTTTAAAACCATTCTCAGAAAAATCATCTGAAAAACGGTATAAATATTCCATTTTCATTTGATCAACCACAATTCCAACTACTAATTTTGGCTTCTCTTGTGCTAAATTTGAAAAAGTTAATAGTGATGCAATTAGTAAAAATATTTTTTTCATTTTGATAATTTTATTTTACACAAAAATACGTCATAAAAAAGAAATCCATGTTAAGAAAACAAAAAGACTCCAAGTTAAAATCAACTCAGAGTCTTTTTACTATTTTCTACAATCTTAATTTTCCACTTCTTCAATTATATCATAACAGAAAACAAATTCTTTAAAATAAACATATAATTGTGGCTTATTACCTTGATCCATTCTTGTCATAAAAGATATCTTCACAGGTGTTCCCAACTGGTTTTTGCACAAATAAGAATTGATTTCATCAGTCTTTGTAACTTCTTTATCTAAATATTCAACTATTGTATAATGCTGAATCTCTCTTGAATAAATTATGATTTTATTTTTATCATAATCCAAGGTAACATACATTTCAGATTTTTGAGGTTTTGACCATTTTCCCCATTTGTTTTTACTATCTTTTTCTAACACGGATAAAGCAGTAGTTTTAAAACGAAATTGTTGCGCAATACTTGAAAAAGAGGTAATGAAAAGTAAAAATAAAAAAAGTTTGAAAAATTTCATGTATATGTAATTATTAATTAAAAAGTTAAATCTAGTAAGATCTGACAATTAAATTATGACTCGTTAGGATAAACCAACAATCAACGATGTTTTTAATTGAACTTGAATTCTAAAATTCAAAAGAGCTTATCTCTTTTTTAGCAGTATTAAATTCGGTAATAATTTTATCAACGATAGTTTCTGCTGGCAAAATATCCTGAATAAGACCAGCAATTTGACCAATTTCTAACTCCCCTTCTACCAAATCCCCTTCAAACATACCACGCTTTGCTCTTCGCTTTCCTAATAAGGCTTCTAAATCGTCTCTCGATGGACATTTAGCATATAATTCCTGAACATCATTGTAAAATTTATTTTTTATTAAACGAACAGGAGCTAACTCTTTTAATGTTAACTGCGTATCTCCCTCTCCCGTTTCTACAATGGTTCTTTTAAAATCGTCATGTGCAGAACTTTCTATTGATGCCGCAAAACGACTTCCCATTTGAACACCATCTGCTCCTAAGGTCATCGCTGCCAACATTCCTCTTCCTGTAGCTATACCTCCCGCAGCAATTAATGGTATCGAAATTTGCTGACGAACCATAGGAATTAAGGTCAGTGTTGTAGTCTCCTCTCTCCCGTTATGCCCCCCTGCTTCAAAACCCTCAGCAACTACGGCATCAACTCCTGCTTCTTGTGCTTTTAATGCAAACTTGGAACTACTTACTACATGTACAACCGTAATACCATTTTCTTTTAGAAATGGAGTCCAAGTTTTTGGATTTCCTGCTGAAGTAAATACAATTTTCACCCCTTCTTCAATCAGAATTTGCATAATTTCCTGTATATTAGGATATAGCATTGGTACATTTACTCCAAAAGGCCTATCAGTTGCTTTCTTGCATTTTTGTATGTGTTCTCTTAAGACTTCTGGATACATAGATCCGGCACCAATTAATCCTAAACCTCCAGCATTACTGACGGCACTTGCTAGCTTATAACCACTATTCCAAATCATACCGCCCTGAATAATAGGGTATTTAATATTGAAAAGCTTTGTGATTTTATTCATGATATTTACTTTTTTAATTATGGTATAAGTATCAGATTTAATTAGGCAATGACACCACTTCCTAGAATTTCATCATTCAAATGCCAAGCTACAAATTGCCCTTCTGTAATAGCCGATTGCGAATTCTCAAAGATCACATACATTCCTTCTTTGAATTGATATAAAGTAGCTTTTTGTAACGGTTGACGGTAACGAATTCTTGCCATTACTTCCATTTTTTCACCTATTTTTAAAGCTAAATCTTCTCTAATCCAATGAATTTCATCATTACTGATAAATAATGCCTTTTTAAATAATCCTGGATGCTGATTGCCTTGACCTGTGTATACAATATTCCTTTCAACATCGGTTTCTATAATGAATAAGGGTTCTTTTGTCCCTCCAACATTTAACCCTTTACGTTGTCCTTTTGTAAAATAATGAGCACCTTGATGCTTGCCCACAACTTTTCCAGGTACTTTCAAATAATCAATTCTTCTTGATTCAAAAACAAATGCTTCTTCATCTGAATTAAATTGTGGTTTTTCTTGATGATATATTTCGGCTTCCGCTGGAATTTCGATAATAACCCCTTCTTTTGGTTGTAATTTTTGTTGTAAAAATTCAGGTAATCTAACTTTACCAATAAAGCAAAGCCCTTGAGAATCTTTTTTCTCCGCAGTAATTAAATTCAATTTAGCTGCTATTTCTCGAACTTCTGGTTTCGTTAATTCGCCTATAGGAAATAACGCTTTAGAAAGTTGGTCTTGCGATAATTGACATAAAAAATACGATTGGTCTTTATTTCCGTCAACTCCCGCTAGCAATTGGTATATTTTCTCACCGTCTTTTTCAGTAATTCCTTTTCTACAGTAATGACCAGTTGCTACGTAATCTGCACCTAATGACAAGGCAATCTTCATAAAAACATCAAACTTAATTTCTCTATTACAAAGTACATCTGGATTTGGTGTTCTACCTTTCTCATATTCACTGAACATATAGTCGACTATTTTCTCCTTATATTGTTCCGATAAATCTACTGTTTGAAACGGTATACCTAACTTTTCTGCAACAAGTAGAGCATCATTACTATCTTCCAACCATGGACATTCGTTTGAAATAGTTACAGAATCATCGTGCCAATTTTTCATAAAAAGTCCGATAACCTCATAACCTTGTTCTTTTAATAAATAAGCAGCAACACTTGAATCTACTCCTCCTGAAAGCCCTACAACCACCCTTTTCATTTTATTTTCCACTTTCTTGATCTTTCTTTAATTGTTGAAATGTTTTGGATACTTTTTGTGTATTTCGTTGTTCAAATTTAATCAATTCTTTAGCAAATTTTGAAGCTTTTACTTCTTTAATTTCCTTCCCTTTTTCAAAAAACTTCCACTTATCAATTTTATTCCCGTCTTTGTAATAGCCCTCATAAATTTTATTTCCATTACCGTCATAATAAGTAGCTTTCCCTTCAAAACGCCCATTCAAATACATATGTTCGTCTATCAAATCTCCTTTTTCAGAAAAGGTTTTTGCTATTCCTTCTTTAATTCCATTACTGTAGTTTGTCTCTTCTGCAAGCTGTCCATCTTTATAAAAAATTTTTTTTGCACCATGCAGTTTACCGAATTTATAATTTTCAATAGTCATCAATTGAGTAGACTCAAAGTGATAATATTTCCAAATCCCATCTGGACTTTTATCAATTAATTTACCTTCACTAACTTTATTTCCTTTTTGATCATAAAAAACAGCATAACAACTACCATCCCCTTTTGAAAAATCTCTTGTAGCTATAATAGAACTAGCTTTGGTATCATCAAAATACTTGAAAACGCCAATTTCTTTTCCATGATTAAACTCACCTTCATATCGTACTCGATTTGATTCTTTGTGTGTTCCTCTCCATACACCGTGACGTTTTCCTTGTTCATCAAACTGATTCACTTTATTTTGACTTAGTAAGATCCCAGATAATGAAACAAAAAACAATAGAAATATTGATTTTACTTTATACATTGTTTAATTTTTTTTTATATTAAAATTTTGATTAATCAAATATTTAAAGGCTTTAAAAAAGTGCATCATCAAACAAAAAATAATTCTGTGTTAAATTCACTAGTTAAGGTCAATAATATTTTTTTTATTTGTTTAGACTTTTTTAAATTCGCTTAAACAAAAAATAATTATCTATGAAAAACTATGCAAAATTAATCAAATTAAGTTTAATAGTAGTAACTTCTGCTGTTATGTTTTCGTGCTCTGATGACGACACAAATCCAATTGAAAACAATTCAATTGCTGCAATTGCTTCTAGAAATGCAGATTTATCAATTCTAGTTGACGCATTGGAAAGAACTGATTTAGTTGGAACTTTAGATCAAACTGGACCTTACACTGTTTTTGCTCCTACGAATGCAGCTTTCACAAGTTTTTTATCAGCTAACGGTTTCAGCAATCTTAATGAAGTACCTACCGATGTACTTAGACAAATTTTATTAAATCATGTAGTTTCTGGTACAAACTTATCTACCAGTCTTTCAACAGGTTATGTAAAAACTTTGGCATTAGGTAGTGCATCAACAACAAACACACTAAGTATGTTCATCAATACTTCCTCTGGTGTACGCTTAAATGGTGTTTCTAGTGTTGTTACTGCTGATGTAAGAGCTACTAATGGAGTTGTTCATGTTGTAGATGCAGTAATTGGATTGCCTACAATTGTTACTCATGCTTTAGCAAATCCAAACTTTTCAAGCCTAGTTGGCGCACTTACTAGTAATGGTCAACCTGATTTTGTTTCAATTTTGTCTGGTTCAGAAAATTCACCATTCACTGTTTTCGCACCATCAAACACAGCTTTTACTAACTTTGAGACTCAAAACCCAGGAGTTTTAGGTAGTTTAACTGCAGGTGAATTAACATCAGTGTTAACATACCATGTTGTAACAGGTGCTAATGTACTTTCAAACGCAATTCCTACAACACCAATTACAACCTTTGAAACTGGAACTTTCACAATTGCTGGTACTGTAATAACTGACGAAAGATCAAGACAAACTAACATTGTTGCTGTAGATGTACAAGCTGCAAATGGAGTAATTCACGTTTTAGACAATGTCATATTGCCAAATTTCTAATTTTATATTTTGTTGAGCAAAAGGCCATTACAATTGATTTTGTAATGGTCTTTTTTTATTGCTTAGTAGCAAATAGTTTAAACTATCTTTTCAATGGTAATTAAAAAAATCAGAATAAGTCAAACTTCTTAAAACTAAAAACTTTGATATTATTTGAAATAATTATGTTTAACATACCCTACGATTAGAAAAAAAAGGAACATTAAATGCAACTGTATAAAAATTTTATCTATACAATTATAGAAATAGAAGGTGAGAATTCATTTGAATAAATTATTACTTCAATCAATAAATGAATCCAAAATAGCTATCGAATCTTATATTACGAAAATCTTTCCAAACTCAATATTTGGAATAGATAGTTAACTACTCTACTCAAATTTTAAAAAAAATCATTCAAAAATTAAATAAAAAAAGCTCGATAAAAACCGAGCTTCTAAATTCATTGTGTAATAAATAAAATTATTTAGACCATTCAGAGATACTATCTTTATTCATTTTTTCGTAATCAGCATTTCCAGCTTTAACGGATAACGCTAAAGACTCTTTTGCTGTAGCTATAGCTCCTTTTTTATCTCCTGCTTTTGCTTGAATTAAAGACTTTAATCTTAAATACCAAAAAGGGGTATCATTTCCAGATGGCGTCATTGAAACGGCATTGTTTATCCAAGTTAGTGCTTTATTCATATCACCGTTAGTTTGATAAAAATATTGTGCCGCAGAAAAATAATCCCCAGCAGAAGGTCCTGCTAAAGTTTTTTCAATACTCTTAAGTGCTGCCTCTTGAGTTGGTACATTGAATGGAACTGAAACCATAGTACGCTCCCATGATAACTCTAATACCCCTGAATCATTTGACAAATTGTTTAAAAATATTGAAAAAGATTCAACTGATTTGTTTAAAGTTTCTGGTTTAACAGTCGTTTTTAATGCAACTTTTGATTCATCCCATTGTGCCGGTAAACCCCAATTATTAGTTTCAGTATAGAAGATTACGTCCCAACTATCCGCTCTAGGTGTTGTAAACAATGCATATTTCCCCTTTTTAAGTTGTTTACCTCCGATGGTTACATCTTCACTAAAAGAAATTGTTGTATTGGCATTAGCTCCAGTTCTCCAATTTTTACCAAAAGGAACTAAATCACCATAAACAGTTCTTCCTTTTGCACTTGGTCTTGAGTACTCAATTTGAACATTAGTCATACCAACAACTTGATCAATCTTTGCCAATGGACTTGATTGAGGTGTTTTTACTTGTGCTTCTAAAGCTAAGTTGGCTAAAACTACTGCCAACAGTGTAATAATTTTTCTCATAGATTTTAAATTTAGATCTCAAAATTACAAATTGTAAAAGAATGAAATGTTAATATAAACTTAAATGAATATTTTTTTGTTTAATTATAATTGAAAAAAATTAAACATTTTGTAACTTTACAAAAAAAAAATAAAAAATGAAAATTTATAGATTACATACTAAGCAAAATTTACCCATTTCAATGGAAAAAGCGTGGGAACTTTTATCAGATCCAAAAAACTTACAATTAATAACTCCTGATTACATGGGATTTAAAATACTATCCGGTGCAGACAGACCAATGTTTCCCGGGCAAATTATTCAATATATAGTAACTCCAGTATTAGGTATTCCAACAACATGGGTTACCGAAATCACTCATGTGGTGGACAAGCAGTATTTTGTAGATGAACAACGTTTTGGACCTTATGCTTTATGGCATCATAAACATTTCATCAAAGAAATTCCTGGCGGTGTAGAAATGGAAGATATTGTTGACTATAAAGTTCCTATGGGAATTTTAGGCCAATTGGTTCATCCAATATTAGTGAAACCGAAATTGAACGAAATTTTCGAATACCGAAGAAAAAAATTAATCGAACTATTTGGTGAATTTAAAGGATAACATCATGAAAAACATACTATTAATTGGTGGTTCTTACGGAATTGGACTAGCCATAGCAAAAGAACTACAATTTGAAAATAACGTTTATATCGCTTCAAGAAGCAATGAAAACTTAGCTGATGTAAAAGCAACTCATATTGCATTCGATGCGACAACTGACACAATTGATACCTCTCAATTACCAACTGTCATTGATGGATTAGTGTATTGTCCGGGAAGTATTAATTTAAGACCTTTTAAAGGATTAAAACCAGAAGCTTTTGAAACCGATTTACAAATTAATTTCATAAGTTTGGTTAAAGTAATTCAATCTGTTTTGCCTAATTTATTAGTATCGGAACAAGCTAGTATTGTAACTTTTAGTAGTGTTGCAGCCACTATGGGAATGCCATTTCATACTAGCGTGGCCGCTTCAAAAGGTGCGATTGAAGGTTTTGCAAAAGCATTAGCTGCAGAATATGCCCCAAAAATTAGAGTGAACGTAATTGCTCCGTCATTAACCGATACACCTTTAGCCGATAAATTCTTGAATAACGAAACAAAACAAGAAAAATCAGCAGATCGTCATCCATTAAAAAGATTTGGAAAACCAGAAGACAGTGCACAAATGGCAGCCTTTTTATTAAGTGATAAAAGTAGTTGGATATCGGGACAAATTTTCCACGTTGATGGCGGAATGTCAACTTTATTAGTAAACGGATAATAAAAACAGAACATGAATATTTTTTGGTTCAGACGCGATTTAAGAGTAGATGACAACGTTGGATTTTTTCATGCTTTGAATAGCGATGAAGAAGTACTACCTATTTTCATTTTCGATGAAAATATTCTGTCGCAATTACCAAAAAATGATGCTCGAGTAACCTTTATCCACGAACAATTAGAAAAGATTCAATCGGAATTTAAGAAATACGGAAAATCATTAGCGGTTTTTCATGGTAAACCAATTGACATCTTCGAAAAGTTAATTACTGAAAATAAAATTAATGCGGTTTACACCAATCACGATTACGAACCTTATGGCCGTAAACGTGACAAGGAAATGAATCAGTTGTTCGTGGCTAATGGAATTCCGTTTTTAACCTCAAAAGATCAAGTAATTTTTGAAAAAAGCGAAGTAGTTAAAGATGACGGAAGTCCTTACGTTGTCTACACGCCTTATTCGAAAAAATGGAAAGAAAATTTTAAAAAAATCAAGCTAGCAAACTATCCATCCGAAGAGAAATTGGATAACATAACTAAGCACTCCTACTCTTTTATATCCCTAGAAGATATTGGTTTTGAAAAATCAGAAATCAAAGTAACATCTTATGATGTTTCGGAAAGTTTAATTCAGAATTACGAAGCTACTAGAAATTTTCCTGCTTTAAACAAAACTTCTTATTTGGGAATTTATCTCAGATTTGGAGCGGTTTCTATCCGAAAAATGATAGCAAAAGCAATCGCTGAAAAGAACGAAACCTTTTGGAATGAGTTAATTTGGCGCGAATTTTTCATGCAAATTCTATGGCATTTCCCTCATACTTCCAACAAAAGTTTCAAAGAAAAATACGATGCCATTCAATGGGAAAATAACGAAGAAAAATTCAAAAAATGGTGTCAAGGAAAAACGGGTTATCCATTTGTAGATGCTGGAATGCGCGAACTAAATAAAACCGGCCACATGCACAATCGGGTTCGCATGATTGTGGCAAGTTTCCTTTGTAAACATCTCTTAATCGATTGGCGCTGGGGTGAAGCTTATTTTGCGCAACATCTTTTGGACTATGAAATGGCGAGTAATGTTGGAAATTGGCAATGGTCCGCAGGATCTGGTGTGGATGCAGCACCTTATTTCCGGATTTTCAACCCAACGGAACAAATCAAGAAGTTTGATAAAGACTTAAAATATATAAAAAAATGGATTCCCGAATTGGAAACTCAATATTATCCAAAACCTATCGTAGACCACAAAGAAGCACGAGAAAAATGTCTAAAGGTCTACAAAGAAGCAGTTGGATAAAATAGCGTTGCCCTAAACACTATAAAACGTAAAAAATGAAAATTGTTTGGTTCAAGAGAGATTTGCGTTTGCACGATCATGAAGCCTTACATGAAGCCTTATCGACTTCAGGAAAGACTTTATTGCTTTACATTTTCGAACCTTCGTTGATGAAAGATTATCATTACAGTCAACGCCATTTTGACTTTATCAAACAATCGTTAGAAAGTTTACAAAAAGAGCTTTTAAAATATCACACTCAAATCCTAATTGTTCAAGGTGAAGCAGTAACGGTTTTTGAAAAACTATCGAAACTTATTTCCATAAAAGCAGTTTATTCACATCAGGAAACCGGAATTAAATTAACTTTTGATAGAGATGTAGCTGTCGCCAAACTATTGAAAAATAAAGGAATTATTTGGAACGAATACGTCACAAATGGTGTTATTCGCGGTATGAAAAACCGAAAAAATTGGAAAGAAGATTGGTATGATTTTATGGATAAAGATTGTCTGCCGTTTCAACCAACACCCAGAAGTTTTGTCAAATACATTGAGATTGAAGAACTAGAAAATCATTTCGAAATACCATCCATTCAAACGGTTCATAATCCCAATTTTCAGAAAGGGGGCGTTCCAACTGCTTTGCGCTACATGAAATCATTTTTTGAAGAACGCATTCAAAATTACAGCAGTCATATTTCAAAACCAGAGTTAGCTAGAAAAGGCTGTAGTAGACTTTCACCATATATTGCTTGGGGAAATTTATCCGTTAGACAAGTGTATACCAAGGCTTGGGAATTGCATCAGCAAGGAAAATTCAAACGTCAGATTTCTAATTTTGCTTCTCGGTTGCGATGGCAAGCGCATTTCATTCAGAAATTTGAAATGGAATGCTCGATGGAATTTATCGCAGTTAATAAAGGCTATCGTAAATTGAATCAAAGAGTTAATGAAAAATATCACAAGGCTTGGATTACAGGAAGAACTGGAGTTCCATTAGTTGATGCTTGTATGCGTTGTTTAAATACAACTGGATATTTAAACTTTAGAATGCGGGCATTAATAGTTTCGTTCTACACGCATCATTTGTTCCAACCTTGGCAAAATTGTAGTCCGCATTTGGCCCAACAATTTTTAGATTTTGAACCCGGAATACATTATCCTCAAATTCAAATGCAAGCAGGAGTTACGGGAATCAACACACTACGTGTTTACAATCCTATAAAAAATTCGTACGAACATGATGAAGAAGGAAATTTTATAAAAAAATGGGTACCTGAATTAGCCAATATTCCAACCGAATTCATCCATGAACCTTGGAAATTAACCCCGATTGAATCCATACTATATGGATTTGAATTGGGAAGAGATTATCCACATCCAATTGTAAATTTAGAGGAAGCCAGAAAGTTTTCAAGTGATTTCTTTTGGTCAATGCGAAAAAATGAATCGGTCAAAAAAGATAGCAAACGCATTTTAGCGAAACATACGTTACACGATCAAGAAATGAGTTAGTTCAATTGGCACACTTTCTCAAAATTCAATTCGTCAAAGTGTTGAATAATTATATTGGCTTTTGATAAATCTTGATCTTTCGAATGAAAACTATCATAACCGACACAGAAAATTCCTGCTAAAACCGCAGCTTGAATTCCGTTTGTACTATCTTCAATTACGATGCAATTTTCTTTTGGAGCAATCGATAAACTCGCAGCATGTTCAAAAATAGCAGGATGTGGTTTTGACTTCGGAAAATCTTCACCAGAAACGATGTGCGTAAAATATTGGTGTAAATTAAAACGAGTAAACACTCTATTAATTGTAACTTTAGAGGCAGAAGATGCCACAATCAACTGAATTCCGTTGGCATGCAAATCTTTGATTAAGTCTTCAACTCCTTCAATCAAATACAAATCTTCTTTTAAATCAAAAGCTTCATTAAACAATTGACGCTTTCGCAAGATTAAATTTTCCACGTCTTCCTGCAAATCGAAATGAGTTTTTAATTTTTGAAAAATATTTCTCGTAGAATTTCCTGTAAACGACCGATACATTTCGTCTGAAACTTCAATACCTAATTCTTTAAAATGCTGATAATAGGCAAAATGATGCACTGGTTCGGTATCAACAATTACACCATCCATATCAAAAATAACCGTTTGTATCATATGCTAAAAGTAAGGTAATTTACAAATTCCATTTAGAAAATTTAAAAAGTAAAATAAGATACTATCAAATGAATTCAAAATAGAATTTCAATTTTAATGAAAAGAAAACCTGTGAGATTTAGGCTCACAGGCTCCATATTTTATTATATTTTTTATTAAACGTGCAATGCTCGGTTATCAGTAGCAGCTAATGCTGCTTCTTTGATTGCTTCTGCAAAAGTTGGATGAGCGTGAGACATTCTTGAAATATCTTCTGCACTTGCTCTAAATTCCATAGCTGTAACTGCTTCTGCAATTAAATCGGCACATCTTGCCCCAATCATATGAACTCCTAAAACTTCATCTGTTTTTGCATCGGCTAAGATTTTTACAAATCCGTCAGTATCTCCTCCTGCTCTAGCTCTACCTAAAGCTTTAAATGGGAAACTTCCTGATTTGTAAGCAATACCGTCTGCTTTTAATTGCTCTTCTGTTTTACCAACAGCAGCAACTTCTGGCCAAGTGTAAACAACTCCAGGAATTAAATTATAATCAATATGAGGTTTTTGACCTGCTAAAATCTCAGCAACCAATACCCCTTCTTCTTCCGCTTTGTGCGCTAACATAGCCCCGCGAACCACGTCACCTATTGCATAAATATTAGAAACCGAGGTTTGTAAATGCTCATTTACTTCGATTTGACCTCTATCAGTAACTTTAACTCCCGCTTTTTCTGCATTTAATCCATCTGTATAAGGACGACGACCAACAGAGACTAATGAATAATCACCTTCTAACGTGATGATTTCTCCTTTAGCATTTTCTGCTTTAACGGTTACTACATCTCCCGCTCTTTCTACTGACTGAACTTTATGAGATGTATAGAATTTCATTCCTTGTTTTTTCAACACTTTTGTCAATTCTTTTGATAAAGCAGCATCCATTCCAGGAATAATTCGATCCATAAATTCGACTACAGAAACTTGTGCTCCTAAGCGTAAATATACTTGACCTAATTCGATTCCAATAACACCACCTCCAATAATTACTAGGTGTTTTGGAACTTCTTTCAATTTCAATGCTTCCGTAGAAGTGATGATTCTATCTTTATCTAATTTGATAAAGGGTAAACTTGATGGTTTTGAACCAGTAGCAATAATAATATTTTTTGATTCTATAATTTCTGAAGACCCATCTTCTTTAGTCACTTTCACTGATGTTGCGCTTTCAAACGAACCAACTCCATTAAAAACGGTAATATTATTTTTATCCATTAAAAATTTTACACCACCTGAAGTTTGATCTACAACTGCTTGTTTACGAGCAATCATTTTCTCTAAATTCACTTTTACATCTCCCGAAACTTCAATTCCGTGATCTGCAAAGTGTTGTAATTCTTCATAATGATGAGAAGATGCTAATAAAGCTTTAGATGGAATACATCCAACATTCAAACACGTTCCTCCTAGGGTTGAATATTTTTCAATAATAGCAGTTTTAAAACCTAATTGTGCACAACGGATTGCCGAAACATATCCTCCAGGTCCAGAACCTATAATGGTAACATCAAATTGACTCATGATTGTATATAAAGTTTGTTGTTTAACTTGAATTCAAATACAAAAGTAACGCTTTTTGAATTAATTATTTGTTACTTTTTTGGTAAATTATGACGCATTCAAAATCTTTATCTAATAAAATTTCATATTAAAATCTTCTTTTTCACATCAAAACAACAGTAATGTTTTTAGTAAAAACTTCGTTTGATTCAAGAAAATTTATCCCTTCTTTCTCATCAATAACACCATTATGCAGCACATTATCAGCCAAACCACACCAAGGTTCTATACATAAGAAAGGCGCATTGGGTTTTGTCCAGATTCCTAAATAAGGAAATCCATCAAAATGAAGAGAAAAAAGAGGTTTCTTATTTTTTAAAAGTACGAGCTGATTCGATTTCAAATGTTTAAAAACTAAAGCATCTTTTTCAAATAATGAATAGTCTAAATAAAGTTGTCCATTAGTTGTAGGAATTTTTTTGAATGAATTATTAAATTGCTCATCTTCTAACTCATACGACAATAATTCTTCTATTTCGTTAAATCGTATAGAATAGTTAGTAAAATCATCTGTAATAGCAAATGCTGGATGTGCTCCAATCGAAAAAGGCATGATACGGTTCGTTTTATTTTCAACTGAATATATCATTTTTAGACTAGATCCTTCCAATTGATATTCCAATCTTAAAAGAAAATTAAATGGATAGCTTTTCAATGTTTCAGCATTACTTTTAAAAATAAAAACTACTGAACTCTCCGTTTTGTTTTCAATCTCGAATTCAAAATTTCTTGCAAATCCGTGCCTTGGCATTTGATATACGCTATCATTAATGGTATAATTATCATTTTTTAACCTTCCCACAATAGGAAATAAAATTGGTGACGTTTTGTTCCAATATGTAGCATCTACTTCCCAAATATAATTTTGGCTGCCTTTTTCCAATCGAATTAACTCAGCACCAAGTGAATCAATCGATGCTGAAATCTCTTTATTTTTTAAGGTGATTATCATAATTAATTAGCTGCAATTCCTCTCCAATTGCGAAGCAGTTTAGAGGAAAAAAATAAAATTGAAATTGAAATTATAATATTAACTAAAAACATTTCTGTTACATTATCTTTTAACCAATAATAAAACGGTGACTCATAATATTCGTACTCGCTAAATCTATAATAATCCGGCTTATTAGCTTCCATAACTAAAAAATAAAGAATTGGAATAATTGCGCTATAAGACCAAAGGGATAAATTTAAAGCTATACGACTCAATTGTATACTTTTTTTATTAAAATAAATCAGAAAAAAATAAAATAATATAGCTAAAATTGTTACGAGTATTAGATAAAAATATAAAGTTCCAAAACCTGAAATCGCTGTAAATATAACATACACAACATTAATTACTCCAGTAAAAACAACAGCTATTAACCAACTTTTACCAGAAGTAACTCGGAAAGAAAATAGCAAAAGAGAGATTCCAAATGCACCATATAAAAAAGACAAAAGCATTTCTAAATCTATAAATGCATTTGTATGAGCGTTTGAAACTAGATCATATTTATCCTTTAATATATCTTGTTGCACATAATATTGAGAATATTTTTTTTCCTCACCTTTCATCGGAACTATTGCCTCATAATCATTATAGCGATAAGAATTGTTAGTTTCGTAAGCCTTCAAATAAGGTTGAATGTAAAGAAAATCTTTAAAATTAGGAGCCTTGTATGTAATTTCTAACCATTTAGTTGCATCAAAATTAGTGGCCAAATCATGTTCGCGAATCAGACTCATATACGTTGCCATTAATTTTTTTATTTCATCAACATTTTGATTCTGTAACCAGTTATAAACCTGCAATTTATTCATTGAATCTTCTTCTTTATTAATGACAGAAAACTCAAATGTATTTCGATTTAACAATGAAAATTGGTCATACTTTTTTCCGTTAAAAATGACATGATCTTTATAATGGTAAGCTGCTGTAACCCTTTCAGCATAATAATCTGGTTTATTTTTATTACTGTTATTTGATTGTTCATCCTTTATAGTATTTCCTAAGCTATCAATTAATCCTGAAGCTAGAGAATCTATTTCGGTTTGTCTAAAACTTCCATCAATAAATAGATCAGCGGTACTAATTATTTTACATCTTTCTTTAATTTCAGCAAAAGAAAAATAACTTTTTTGATGAAATTGTTTTCCTACACTAAATGGAATATAGAATGTTACTAAAAAGAAACAAATAACAAAAATTTGCATCCATTCAAAAAACAGACTATACTTCGATGTGATGTAAAACGACTTCAAAGCATTGTTCTTAAAATAATTAATAAGCCATAAAATAAAAATAATTATGACCGATAAAACACCTATCATAATGGAAAAGGTACCAATATTAATATTTTTTCTATTAGAAAAATCAATAGTACCATCCATATATCCTAGACCAAAAAAGATAAAATGAAGTAGTAATCCAATAGCTAACAAGGGTACAAATTTGGTATTCCAAAGCAATGGGTATTTTAGTAATAATTTTTTCTGTATGTCTTTAAACATGATTATATTTTTTTTAGTTCACAAAAAAGCGACGCGTTGAATTTGAAATGTTTCGCATGTAAGTCATTGGAATCGATTGGTCAATAACAACTTTTAGAAAATTATTCATTTCAATTTTTTCCGGAAAAGTTGCAATAAAAGTTCCTCCATTTTGTTCTAAAGAAATTACTTCTAAAGCGCTAAATGCTTGCTTTAAATCACTTAAATTCAGCGAACTTTCAAACTCGATAATACATTTTTTTACCAAATCATTCTCGGTATTTAAATTTTTTTGGGAACCACGCTTTAAGAAAACAACTTGATTGGATGTTTTTTCTACTTCATATAATTGCTGGGAACTTAAAACTATGGCAATCGGTCGAAAAGCCGAATTTGCGATGTTTCTAAAATCGTCTAAAATTGTTTGCTGTGCTAAAATATCTAAGTTAGCTAAAGGTTCATCAATCAACAAAATTTTAGGTTTACGAAGCAACATTCTAGCCAACTCAAAACGCATTTTATACCCAGAAGACAAATCATTCCAATAATGTTTTCTATATTTTCGAAGTCCCAATCGCGCTATAACTAAATCAACTACCAAATTATTTTCTTCTGGCAAATAACCATAACAACTTGCCGTAAATTCTAAATTTTCATACATAGAACCTCGCCACGTTTCTGTTCGTTGTGGAATATAAACTAATTTTGTTCGTAAATCATAAAAATCATCAAACGCAAATTGATAATTTATTGACCCAGATGTTGGATGCAATTCTCCACACAAACATCTAAGTAAAGTTGTTTTCCCATTTCCATTTTCTCCCACTAAACCAATAATTTCACCCGTTTTGACTTCTAAATTAATTGGGCCTAATAGAAAAGAGGCGTTATACGCTTTTTGGAGATTATTAACCGAAATAATCGTTTGATGCCAATGACATTCCTTTTTACTTAAAAACGTATAAAGTTCACCTAATAAATCTTTTAAATACGATTCTTTCTCTTCATCCTCTTTATCATTTTGATCTAACCAATCTAGAAATTGAATGGTTTTTCTGTAAAATTCAATATTTTCAGTATCTAGGGTAAAGTCAATTACTCTTTTTATGGTTTGATTGAAATCATTAAATTCGAGAAGTTCTTGTACTCCGCGGAATTGCTTTTCAAATTCGGTCATATGCTATTTTTTAAAATTTTGCTTTAAAAGGCTGTAAATTACAGTATCCGTAAATTCGTTATTGTAGTAAAAATTTTCTTTAAAATGAGCTTCTTTTTCAAAACCATTTTTTAACAAAACTTTTTCAGAAGCAACATGTCTCGAATCTATTACAGCTTCTATTGAATGAAAATTTAGTGTATTAAAAGCAAAATCCAATACTACTTTCACAGCTTCTGTTACATAGCCTTTTCCACTTTGTTCAGGTAAAATCATGTAGCCTAATTCCGTTCTGAAGTGTTCGGGTTGTGTTCTATAAAAACCTATAATTCCAATACACTTATCACTGTTCTTTTCGGTAATTGCCCAATTGATATCAAGGTTTTGATCAATTTTATCGTTAATTATTTTTATATGAGCCAAAGCGCCTTCAATAGCTGTTATTAAAGGTCTTGGAATAAACTTCATAGTTTCTGGGTTTCCCCTTAACACCAATATATCAGGAGCATCCTCGTTTGTTAGTTTTCTAAAACGTAAATGTTCCGATGTTAGTATTGGAAATGGTGTAAAGCTAAGTTGTAACATTAGTTTTTATCAAATGTATAAAAAAACACCTAATACTTACGTACTAGGTGTCCAACTAATTAAATCTAATTTATGACAAACGCTTTTACTTCATCAATTCACTCTGATTTCTAAATACCAAATGCCCGTCGAAACTGTCCAATAAAATAATGCTATCAGTAGTTACCTTACCTGATAATATTTCTTTTGAAAGTTGATTCAATACTTCGCGCTGAATTACACGTTTTACTGGTCGCGCTCCAAATTGAGGATCGTAACCTTTTTCCGCTAAATACACTACCGCTTCTGGAGTGGCATCCATGGTAATGTGTTGCTGTGCCAACATTTTAATCACACTCTTCAATTGTAATCCTACAATTTCTTTAATGTTTTTATCAGTCAATGGGGTAAACATTACAATTTCATCGATACGGTTGATAAACTCAGGCCTTACGGTTTGTTTTAATAAACCAAGAACTTCTGTTTTTGCCGCTTCAGTTGCTGCTTCGATTCCACCTTTTAAATTCTCGAATTTCTCTTGAATGATGTGACTTCCCATATTCGAAGTCATAATGATAATCGTATTTTTAAAATCCGCTACACGACCTTTGTTATCGGTTAATCGACCTTCATCTAATACTTGTAATAAGATATTAAATGTATCAGGATGTGCCTTTTCAATTTCGTCTAACAATACTACTGAATACGGTTTTCTTCTTACCGCTTCGGTTAATTGTCCACCTTCATCATAGCCTACATATCCTGGAGGTGCACCAACCAATCGGCTTACCGCATGACGTTCTTGATATTCACTCATATCAATTCGGGTCATTGCGTTTTCATCGTCGAATAGATACTCGGCTAATGCTTTTGCTAATTCGGTTTTACCAACACCAGTTGTCCCTAAGAATAAGAACGAACCGATTGGCTTTTTAACATCTTGTAAACCAGCACGACTTCTTCTAACGGCATCACTAATCGCTTCAATAGCTTCTTCTTGACCTACTACTCTGCGATGTAATTCATCTTCTAATTTGAGTAGTTTTTCTCTTTCGCTTTGCAACATTTTAGTTACCGGAATTCCTGTCCATTTGGCTACCACTTCTGCAATATCATCGTGTGTTACTTCCTCTTTTATTAAGGAATTACCAGCTTGATTTTCTGCTAATTGTGTTTGTAAAGCATCTAATCGTTCTTGTGCTTCTTTTATTTTTCCGTAACGGATTTCAGCTACTTTTCCGTAATCGCCATTTCTTTCGGCTTGTTCCGCTTCTAATTTGAAATCTTCAATTTCTAATTTTACCGCTTGAATATTATCTACAACATCTTTTTCTGATTTCCATTTGGTGAAAATTTCGTTGCGTTCTTCTTTTAAATTCGCTAAATCTAAACCAAGTACTTTTAATTTAGTTTCGTCATTCTCACGTTTAATGGCTTCGATTTCGATTTCCAATTGCATGATTTTTCTATCCAAAACATCTAGTTCTTCTGGTTTGGAATTGATTTCCATACGCAATTTTGAAGCCGCTTCGTCCATCAAATCGATAGCTTTATCTGGCAGAAATCGATTGGTAATATAACGTTGCGACAATTCAACCGCAGCTATAATAGCGTCGTCTTTGATACGCACTTTATGATGTGTTTCATATTTTTCTTTAATACCACGTAAAATCGAAATGGCACTTTCGGTATCAGGTTCGTCGATGTTTACTTTTTGAAAACGTCTTTCTAACGCTTTGTCTTTTTCGAAATATTTTTGGTATTCATCTAAAGTCGTCGCTCCAATAGCACGTAATTCGCCACGAGCTAAGGCTGGTTTTAAAATATTGGCTGCGTCCATAGCACCTTCGCCACCGCCAGCACCCACTAAAGTGTGAATTTCGTCAATGAAAAGCACGATATCACCTTCGGCTGAAGTTACTTCTTTCACTACGGCTTTCAAACGCTCTTCAAATTCTCCTTTGTATTTGGCACCCGCAATTAACGCACCCATATCTAAAGAATAAACAATTTTATCTTTTAGATTTTCGGGAACGTCGCCGTCAACAATTCGATGCGCTAAACCTTCTGCAATAGCGGTTTTACCAACACCGGGTTCTCCAATTAACATTGGATTGTTTTTGGTTCTACGAGTTAGGATTTGTAGCACTCTACGAATTTCTTCATCGCGACCAATTACTGGGTCTAACTTGCCGTTTCTTGCTAAATCATTTAGATTTTTAGCGTATTTATTTAAGGAATTATAGGTTTCTTCTGCAGAAGCTGAAGTTACTCGTTCTCCTTTTCTAATTTCGGAAATTGCTGCTTCCAAACCTTTTTCGGTAACGCTTTGGTCTTTTAAGATTTGCGCTACTTTACTTTTTGATTTGAAAATAGCTAAAATCAAATGTTCGATAGAAACATATTCATCGTTCATTTTTTTCGCGACGATTTCCGCTTCGGTAAGCGTTGAAGATGCGCTTCTAGAAAACATTAAATCGCTACCCGTAACTTTTGGAAAACTCTGAATGGTACTGTCCAATACTTTTTTGAAAAGATCTACATTGACATTCAATTTTTTTAAAATGAAAGGCGTAACGTTTTCGTCTACTTCTAAAATTCCTTTGAATATATGTTCGTTTTCAAGCTGTTGGTGCCCAAAACTTTGTGCAATCTGCTGTGCTTGTTGCAAAGCTTCTTGCGATTTGATTGTAAATTTGTTGCTATTCATATTCTTAATTAATCCTTTTTAGTGAGTTGTTTGGTAAGGATTATTCAATATATGTTCCAATCTTTAAAAGATGTCAAAATGTCTTTATTTTCGGTATTTTGGAGTTGTTTTGATGTCAAAATGACATTTATAATTGCTTTTTGGAGTTAAAACATTTATAAAGTTACAAAAAAAGACAGTATCGCTAAATACTGTCTTCTTTTAATTAAGTTAAAAAAATTACCTTCTAAACTTATTATTAGTAATAATCCCTTTAAGTTTTATTTTTAAATCTTCACCAGTATCATAAACCATTTGTTCGTTACTAGGGAACGGAACAGCTCTTCGATCAAAATATTGATAGTAATCTTCTTCACAAGCACGTTTATCTCCGTTATAGTTGGCGTAGATATAATCAAAAATAAATTCACTAGTTACAGGAAAAGCATCAATTAATTGATTGGTTCTAAAATCTAAATAATCCACTTTAGCTGTTACTTGGCATGACTTAAATTGTGTAAACTCATAAATACTAACTTTAATGGTTTTCATATTATCCACTTTAATTGGATTTCCTAAGCTGTCTTTTACTGCATTTCCATTATTATCTAAAAGGGTTTTAACACCATCTTTGATTTGCTTTTCTTTAACAAATTGTTTTTCTCTAACTTGTTCAGGAGAAATATTTATTTGTCTAAAATTTACAATCATTCCAAAATCATAGTTAATCCCTTTTTGTTTATTGTTATGGTATACCGTCCATTTATCATTAATACCATAAGTACTAAAATCCAACAAATCATCTTGTAAACGAGCTGGAATTACCATATTGGTCTCGTTTTTAGTAGATACGTGAACAAAATCAGTTCCTTTTAATTGAGCCTCATCCATCAAAGCACGAACATCTTTGTAGTTAGGATTTAATTTATCTAAATAGGCCAAATCATCATAAGCTTGTCTGAAATCCATTTTATTTTTGGAAGTCATTAATTTTTTGGCATTAGCATATAAAAATCCCGAAAGATTATTTTTACTACTAATTATTTCATCCGAATAATCGTCCATCGGAAAAATAGCATTTCTACCTTCTTTCAATAATTGAAGTGGTAAAAGAGGTTTGATTCTTTCTTGACGATTATGCAATTGGTTGTAAAGATTAAAGATTCTCTCGTAATTTGTTGGATTATTCTCTTTAATCAACAAATTCAATGACTCTAAATCTCGTTGTTTCGCTTTTGCGAAAGCTTCCTCAAGTAAATAAACATAATCCTGTTTTCCTTTAGAATTTTTATTGGTTCTTAGTGCATCAATCGCATTATTAATAGCACCATCGTAATCACCATTACTTAACATAGACTGGGTCTGTTTTACCCCACAAGAAACAACGAAAAGCGAAAAGATTAATAAAGTAATTTTCTTCATAAATTGATTATTTTGACAAAGATAAAATTTTTTTATAGCTATTAGCTTTTGTCTGCTTTTATCTTTTTGTTTAGTTGTTCAAAACAAAAAGAATGCCATAAAAAAATCCGAATGAAATTTCGGATTTTAAAACATGGTAAGAAAATACTATTCTATTTTTAAATCAATTGCTGGTAGTAATTTACTAGAGACTTCTCCAAAACCGATTCTAACTTTATCATTTTTACAAAAACCTCTAATAATAACAGTATCATTGTCGTTAATGAATTTACGTTCAGAACCGTCTTTCATTTTTAGTGGTTTTTGCCCTCCCCATGTTAATTCTAACATAGAACCAAAAGAATCTTCAGTAGGACCAGATATTGTTCCACTACCCATCATGTCTCCCGAATTTACTCTACATCCATTAATGGTATGATGGGCTAATTGTTGCGCCATTGACCAATACATATATTTAAAATTTGAACGAGAAACAACGGTTTCTTCTGAATTTTCAGGTTTAATTAAAACTTCTAAATTGATATCAAATGCTTTTTCTCCTTTTTGTTGTAAATAAGGTAATGGCACTGGTGATTGCTCCGGTCCTTTTGTTCTAAAAGGTTTAAGAGCGTCTAAAGTTACAATCCAAGGAGAAATTGAAGAAGCAAAGTTTTTTGCTAAGAATGGCCCAAGTGGCACATACTCCCATTTTTGAATATCACGTGCACTCCAATCGTTAAATAGGACCATACCAAAGATATGTTCTTCCGCTTCTTCCACAGGAATTGGTTCCCCCATTAAATTTGCATCAGTAGTTATAAAGGCTGTTTCCAATTCAAAATCAACTAATCTTGATGGACCAAAAACGGGCATTGTCTCTCCATTTGGCAACGTTTGTCCATAAGGTCTGTGTACTGGAATCCCAGAAGGAACAATCGTTGAACTTCTACCGTGATATCCTACTGGAATATGAAGCCAATTTGGCAAGAGAGCATTTTCAGGATCTCTGAACATTTTCCCCACATTTGTTGCATGCTCTTTTGAGCTATAGAAATCGGTATAATCTCCAATTTGTACTGGTAAAAGCATTTCAATATCTTCTACTTTGAAAATAACAACTTCTCTATGATCCTTATTATCCCTTAAAAGGGAATTATTTTCATCAAAAAGTTCTGCTAATCGATTTCTTACCAAACGCCAAGTTTTTCTTCCGTCAGAAATAAAATCGTTTAAGGTATCTTGCATAAACATATCATCTGTAAGCTCAATGCCATCAAAATAACCTAATTGCTGTAAAGCCCCCATATCGATAGCGCAATTTCCAATTCTTGTTCCAATAGTGATTACATCCTCCTTGGTAATAAAAACACCAAAAGGTATATTCTGGATAGGAAAGTCACTATTTTCAGGAACTAGAATCCATGATTTTCTGTTTGGATCGTTTGCTATATTTGGCATAATTATATTGTTAGTTTATTGTTGAAAAAATCTGAATCAAATATAAAATTATCTAGCAATGTAACAAACCTTTTTCGTAATTTTGACCTAATTTTAACGAATATTTATTGCAATGGAACGCGACGAACAAATTTTTGACCTAATTCTTGATGAACAAGACAGACAAATTCACGGAATCGAATTAATTGCTTCTGAAAACTTTGTAAGTGACCAGGTGATGGAAGCTGCAGGTTCATGTCTAACAAACAAATATGCTGAAGGATATCCTGGCAAAAGATATTATGGAGGTTGTGAAGTAGTAGATATCGTAGAACAAATTGCAATTGACAGAGCTAAAGCTTTGTTTGGTGCCGCATATGTAAACGTACAACCTCATTCAGGTTCTCAAGCAAATACAGCTGTTTTTGCAGCTTGCTTAAAACCAGGAGATACGATTTTAGGTTTTGATTTATCACATGGCGGCCACTTAACACACGGATCTCCCGTTAACTTTTCTGGGAAACTTTATCGTCCAGTTTTTTATGGAGTAGAAGAGCAAACAGGAATTTTGAATTATGATACGATCCAAGAAATCGCTTTAAGAGAAAAACCAAAAATGATAATTGCAGGGGCATCGGCTTACTCTCGTGACATGGACTTTAAACGTTTTAGGGAAATTGCAGATAGTGTTGGCGCTTTATTATTAGCTGACATTTCTCATCCTGCTGGTTTAATAGCAAAAGGATTATTAAATGACCCTATTCCACACTGTCATATCGTAACAACAACAACCCACAAAACATTAAGAGGTCCAAGAGGAGGAATGATAATGATGGGAAAAGATTTCGAAAACCCTTGGGGGTTAACTACTCCAAAAGGAGAAATTAGAATGATGTCACATGTTTTAGACATGTCGGTATTCCCAGGAAATCAGGGTGGGCCTTTAATGCATATAATTGCTGCTAAAGCAGTAGCTTTCGGGGAAGCATTGACCGATGAGTTTTTCCGCTATGCGATGCAAGTGAAGAAAAATGCCCAAGCAATGGCAGATGCTTTTAACAAAAGAGGCTATAAATTAATTTCAGGAGGTACTGATAATCACATGATGTTAATTGATTTAAGAAACAAAGGGATTTCCGGAAAAGATGCTGAAAATGCATTAGTAAAAGCTGAAATTACAGTGAATAAAAATATGGTACCATTTGATGACAAATCACCTTTTATCACTTCTGGTATTCGCGTTGGAACTCCTGCAATTACTACAAGAGGCTTAGTAGAAGAAGACATGGAAACAGTAGTCGCTTTGATTGATAAAGTATTAATGAATCATACAGATGAATCTGTTTTAGAACAAGTAGCTGAAGAAGTAAATGATTTGATGAGTGAAAGAGCTATGTTTGTTTTTTAAAATCATAATATAAAATAAAATAGGGTTTGCATTAAAAAATGCAAACCCTATTTTATTTTCAATCGTTAACTATTAATTACAACTTGAATCCAAATGCTTTTTCATGGAACTATTTGGACATGTCGGAATTAAATCAAATGGATAATAGGTAATCACACCATTAGTATTGATTTGTATCTCTCGTTTAGTCAAAAAACCATCTGCATCATCGTCCATATCTAGAAAATCTGGAATTTTATCGCCATCAGTATCATCATTGAAATAATCATTATCGTTATTTAAATCCTCATATTTACTCAAAACTTTATCACCGTCATGATCACGTTCCCTTACACTAAAAAGTTTAATTTGAAATACAATAGGAGAATAAGCAGGTATATTAGTTCTCGATGCAGAAAAATAAGCCAATCCTGAAGGAATAAAAACAATAATATTTCCAAAATCATTTCTAGTAACAGAGCCGTCAGGATTTACCGTATTAGAAACTTCTGTGCTAATTTCTTTTAATATTTGCCTGAATCCCGAAATTGAAGAATTTGGATTGGGATATGAAAACCAAGTACCAGATTGGTTTTCGTCAAAAACTACATTTGACATGTTCCATCCTCTATAAGCAACTAAAGTAGAATCGACACTTTTAGGTGTCACCCCCCCGCCTTGATTTAATTTAATGTAAAATAATTTATAATCTACTTCATCATCAACCCTACCGTCTGTTGCTAAAGAAACCCTAGCATCATTCTTAACTGTTATTGATGGAAAAGTAAGCCCACCATCAGGTGAGTATTGATCCCAAATAGAGGTTTGTGTTCCTCCTTCTGGTATTTTAGTAACTGTTGCATTATTATCAGCATCAAATTCTATGTAATTCGTTTTTAAATAATTTACGATTTCGGTCTCATCTTCCTCGTAAACCTCAGGAAATGGCCTATTCTCTATAACAGTGGTGTTATCATCTGGACGACAAGATGTTAAAAAAGAAAAAAATGTTGTAAAAAAAATTATTTTTAAAAGACTTCTCATTATTCGTATAAATTTATGGGTGCAAGATACAATTTTCATTTATTTTTGTATTGATATTAACATGGATTTTTGAATTATATTATGCGAATAGATAAAATTTTATGGTGTTTACGATATTATAAGACCAGAAGTATAGCTACAGAAGCCGTAAAAAAAGGACACATAACGGTGAATGGTCAAACAGCAAAGGCTTCTAGAGAAGTATTTCCTTCAGACAAAATCACATTACGCAAGGACCAAATCAATTATAAACTAACTATTTTAGAGGTTCCACAAAGCCGTCTGGGAGCAAAATTATTAGACATTTATCGCAAAGACGAAACTCCGAAAGAGGCTTTTGAACATTTAGAATTGCTAAAATTATCAAAAGAGCATTACAGAGCAAACGGAACTGGTCGTCCCACTAAAAAAGAAAGAAGAGATATCGATGATTATTTAGATGACAATATCGAAACGGAAGAATTTGAATAAGATGAATTACTGGGAAGAACGCTATCAAAAAGGAGAAACAGGTTGGGATACCGGCTCGATTACAACTCCTCTAAAAGAATACATTGACCAATTAACCGATACGAATTTAAAAATTTTAATTCCAGGTGCAGGAAATGGTTATGAATTTGATTATTTAATTGAAAAAGGATTTCAAAATGTTTTTGTGATTGATATTGCAGAAACGCCACTAAATAATATCAAATTTAGAAAACCAGAATTTGCTTCACATTTAATCCATTCCGATTTTTTTGCCTTAGATACAACTTTCGATTTAATCTTAGAACAAACGTTTTTCTGTGCCTTACCATCTGCAATGCGTCCAAAATATGTAACTAAAATGGCTTCACTTTTAAATCCGAAAGGAAAATTAGCGGGACTATTATTTGACTTTCCATTAACAACAGAAGGTCCGCCATTTGGAGGTTCTGTAACCGAATATTTGAATCTATTTTCAGATAAATTCAACATAAAAACACTAGAAAAAGCTCATAATTCAATAAAGCCACGAAAAAATAAAGAACTCTTTTTTATCTTTGAAGTCAAATAACAACACTAATGGAAAATATCATTTTAACACACGAAGAAATCAAACACAAAACCAAACGTATTGCTTACCAAATTTACGAAACCTTCGTTAATGAAGAGGAAGTAATTTTGGCTGGAATTGCTAACAACGGATTTATCTTTGCTGAAAAAATAGCTGCAGAATTAGCTTTAATTTCGGATTTGAATGTAACACTTTGTGAAGTTAAAATCAACAAACAACAGCCACAAGATGCTGTAACAACTTCTATAACTCCAGAAGACTATAAAAACAAAGCCTTAGTCTTAATTGACGATGTTTTGAGTTCTGGAACTACCTTAATTTATGGCGTAAAACACTTTTTAGAAGTACCTCTAAGTAAATTCAAAACAGCTGTTTTAGTGGATAGAAATCATAAAAAATACCCTGTAAAAGCAGATTTTAAAGGATTATCACTGTCAACTTCCCTACAAGAACACATCCAAGTAGTTTTTGAAGAAAACAACTCATATGCTTATTTAAGCTAATAAAGCCTGAATTTCATTTGCAATTTGCTCGACCGACTTATCATCTACATTGACTATTTTCGTTGCTTGATGATAATAAAAGTTTCGGTCGAATAAATGTTTATTGATAAAATCTTTTAAATTAACTTCATCTTGATTGTGAAGCAATGGACGTTGGGCTTTCTCTTTTATCAATCGACTTACTAATGTAGCAACTGATGCTTTTAAATAAATTGAAAACACCCCTTCCTGACGTAAAAGTTCGTGATTGTTATAATAACATGGCGTACCTCCTCCTAAACTCAAAATAAAGTGTTCTTTTTTATCCAAAAAGTTATTCAATGTATCATTCTCTTTTTTTCGAAAATATATTTCACCTCTAGTTTGGAACAATTCAGAAATCGAAATTTGAGTTTCTTTTTCTATTTCTTGATCCAAATCATAAAAAGGAATTTGTAGCTTCTCAGCCAAAAAAGCACCTATTACCGACTTACCACAACCCATGTAACCTAATAAAACTATTTTCATAAATAAATAATCCCTTATAAATTAAAGGGTTAAGAAATTAATTGTAAAAAAATACAAATTTATAAGAAATTCCCATTGCAAAATAAATAAATGTTTATATATTTGCACCCGCATTCAAGGAAATAAAATGACTTGGTAGCTCAGCTGGTAGAGCACATCACTTTTAATGATGGGGTCCTGGGTTCGAATCCCAGCCAGGTCACTACAAAATCTTATTTTTTGAATGCACCGACTTGGTAGCTCAGCTGGTAGAGCACATCACTTTTAATGATGGGGTCCTGGGTTCGAATCCCAGCCAGGTCACAAAAATTATTCAAGACGTTGCAATGCAACGTCTTTGTTATTTAAGGCCAAGTGGAGAAACGGTAGACTCGCCATCTTGAGGGGGTGGTGCTCGTAAGGGCGTGAGGGTTCAAATCCCTCCTTGGTCACAAAAAATCTATTTTTAAACTCCATCCTTTTTTGTCTAACTAAAACAAAAAAATCATTAAACATTTTTTAATGTAAAAATTTTTTTGTTCGATTTTTTTATTACTTTTGTTAAACAAAAATAAATGAAAGATGAACAATGTTAAAAATGTTTTCAGTATCAAAGATTTAGAAAATCTTTCAGGAATAAAAGCACATACTATTCGTATCTGGGAAAAAAGATATGATGTTTTGGAACCAATGCGATCAGATACTAATATCCGTTCATACGACATCAAAAACTTACAGAAACTTTTAAACATCGTATTACTTCATAATTACGGCTATAAGATTTCAAAAATTTCTCAATTAACACAAACCGAGTTAAATAAGTTAGTCAATGAAATTATATCTGAAAAAAGTGCTAAAAATCACGCAATAAGCACTTTTAAAATGGCAATGATGAATTTTGATCAAGCCCTTTTCTTTAACACTTATAATAATCTTCTAAGTGAAAAATCATTTAAAGAAGTCTTTTACACAGTATTCATACCTTTAATGCAAGAAATTGGTTTTCTATGGCAAACAGATACTATTTCTCCAGCTCACGAACATTTTATTTCATACTTAATCAAACAAAAATTATTAATTAATACGGAAAAAGTTCAAATTTTAGAACCAACAAAAAGCGATAAAGTCTTTGTACTTTTTTTACCATCTAATGAAATCCACGAATTAGGATTAATGTATTTGAATTATGAAATTTTACTCAATGGATATCAAAGTATTTATTTAGGAGAGAGCGTACCTGTAGACAGTTTAATCGACTTAAAAAACTATTTTGAAAAAATAACATTTGTTAGTTATTTTACTGTCGAACCAAAACAAGACGAAATAAATGACTACATAAAAGAGTTTCATGAAAAAATAATAAAAGACTCCCAACACGAAGCTTTTTTGATAGGCAGAATGACCGAATATATTGACCAAAAATCCTTAAACGAAAATGTTAAAGTCTTTAAAAGTATTGAAGAATTAACATATATGCTTTAAAATATTTTTTTTGTTTAATTTTTTTTATATATTTGTTAAACAAAAATAAGAATCGTGTCAAAAAAAATAGCAATTATAGGCTCAGGATTTTCCTCACTAGCTGCATCCTGTTATCTTGCAAAAGCGGGTAACGAGGTAACCATTTATGAAAAAAACGAAACAATAGGCGGCAGAGCGCGTCAACTTAAGAAAGAGGGATTTGTTTTTGACATTGGTCCAACATGGTATTGGATGCCAGATGTTTTTGAAAGGTTTTTTGGGGATTTTAACAAAAAACCTTCTGATTATTTTGAATTAATCAAATTATCACCTGCATATCAAGTTTATTTTAATACTTTAGATTTTGTAACGATTGCCGACAACTTACCCCAAATAATAACAACTTTTGAATCTATAGAAAAAGGAAGTGGTAAACAATTGGAACAATTCATGTCTGAAGCAAAAAGCAATTATGATATAGCTATTAAAGATTTAGTTTACAGACCAGGTGAATCTCCTTTAGAGTTAATAACTTTTGAAACGGCTCAAAAAGTAAATCAGTTTTTCAGTAATATATCGAAAGATGTAAGAAAACGATTCAAAAATAAAAAATTAGTTCAAATCTTAGAATTTCCTGTTTTATTTCTTGGTGCTAAACCAAGTGATACACCTTCTTTTTATAGTTTCATGAACTTTGCCGATTTTGGTTTGGGAACATGGCATCCAAAAAATGGCATGTATTCTGTCGTACTAGCGATGGAAAAATTAGCAAAAGAACTAGGCGTAAAAATAGAAACAAATGCTAATGTAGAAAAAATTGACATTACAAACGGAAAAGCAACAGGTATTCTTGTAAACAATAAAATCACGTTGGCAGATATTGTCTTAAGTGGAGCAGATTACCATCATTCTGAATCATTATTAGATGAAAATTATAGACAATATTCTGAAAACTATTGGTCTAAAAAAACTTTTGCACCATCATCGCTTTTATTTTATGTAGGGTTTGATAAAAAATTGAATAACGTAGAACATCACTCATTATTCTTTGATGTTGATTTTGATATTCATGCTGAGGCTATTTATGACAACCCAAAGTGGCCAAAAGATCCATTATTTTATGCAAGTTTTCCATCAAAGACAGACGCAAATGCAGCTCCAGAAGGAAAAGAAGCTGGAATTTTCTTGATTCCTATAGCACCTGGCATTGAAGACACTACTGCTTTAAGAGAAGAATATTTTGAAAAAATAATTACTAGATTTGAAAAACTTACGAATCAGGAAGTCAAAAAAAGTATTATCTTTAAAGAATCATTTTGTGTTAACGATTTTATTAAAGAATACAATTCTTATAAAGGCAATGCTTATGGCATGGCAAACACACTATTACAAACTGCATTTTTAAGACCAAAATTGAAAAGTAAAAAAGTTAAAAACTTATATTTCACAGGTCAATTAACGGTGCCAGGCCCAGGTGTTCCCCCTGCTCTAATTTCGGGTAAATTAGTTTCAGATTTAATTGAAAAGTATAAATAGTATAAACATGAAATCGATTTTTGACCACGTATCTTTTGATTGTAGCGTTAAAGTTACAAAAGCATACAGCACTTCCTTTTCTTCTGCTGTAAAAATGTTGGCGCCAAGTATCCGACAAGATATCTATAACATTTATGGATTTGTTCGTTTTGCCGATGAAATTGTTGATACTTTTCACGATTATGATAAAGAAGCCTTATTCAATCAATTCGAAAATGATTTGAAGCTAGCCATTTCACAAAAGATTAGCCTAAATCCAATTTTAAATTCATTTCAAAATACTGTTCATAAATACGATATTCCTAATGAGCTAATAGAAGCTTTTATGAAAAGTATGAAATTAGATTTGTTTAAAACTAAATACACAACGGTAGAGGAATATAATGAATACATTTACGGTTCAGCAGATGTTGTTGGATTGATGTGTTTGAAAGTATTTGTAAACGGAGACACTGATAAATACGAAGAACTAAAACATGCTGCAATGCGATTAGGATCTGCTTTCCAAAAAGTAAATTTCCTGAGAGACTTAAAAGCAGATTTTGAAGATTTAAGTAGAACCTATTTTCCAAATACCGATCTTACAAAATTAGATGAAACAAGCAAGCACCAAATTATTGCTGAAATTGAAGAGGATTTTAATGCTGGCTTTTTAGGAATTCAAAAATTACCGTTAGAGGCTAAGTTTGGAGTATATACAGCGTATATTTATTATAAAAAATTATTAAGCAAATTAAAAAAAACACCTTCTTTAGAAATAAAAAATACTCGAATAAGAGTTCCAGATTATCAAAAAGTTGGGCTTTTAGCCAAATGTTATCTTAATTACAGATTAAACATTTTATAATTAAAACTATTTCTAAATTAAATTTAAAAAATATTATGTGGATTCACTTTTTAGTTTTCATTGTTACCTTCTGTTTTATGGAATTCATGGCATGGTTTAGTCATAAATATATCATGCATGGTTTCTTATGGAGTTTACATGCAGATCATCATAAAAAAGATCATGATTCATGGTTTGAACGTAACGATGCTTTTTTTATTTTTTATGCAGTGGTAAGCATTGGCTGTTTCTTATTATGGCAAAAAAACATTTTAGAGATTGGCCTAGCCATAGGTCTAGGAATTTTCGCTTATGGTTTGGCTTATTTTCTTGTACACGACATATTCATACATCAACGGTTTAAATTGTTTAGAAATGCGAACAACAGATACGCAAAAGCAGTAAGAAGAGCCCACAAAATGCATCACAAGCACATAGGAAAAGAAGATGGAGAATGTTTTGGAATGCTAATAGTTCCTCTAAAATATTTCAAAAAATAATTTTAATTTTAAAAATTAAAACCGAATCAATTACTTGATTCGGTTTTTTTATAAAGAAACTATATTATTTTATTTCACTTCTTCAAAATCTACATCTTGAGTTTGATCTCCCGAAGCGTTTGCTTGTGGTTCTGCTTGTGCTGCTCCACCTTCTGCTTGAGCTTTGTACATTTCCTCAGAAGCATTTTTCCAAGCCTCATTTATTTTATCTAAAGCTGGTTGAATCGTTGCTACTTCTTTTGTTTCATAAGCCGCTTTTAATTCTGTCAAAGCACTTTCAATAGTATTTTTATTCGCTTCAGATAATTTATCACCAAACTCACCTAATTGCTTTTCCGTTTGGAAAATCATGGAATCAGCTTCATTTAATTTATCAACTTTCTCTTTAGCTAAACGATCTGCTTCTGCATTCATTTCAGCATCTTTTTTCATTCTTTCGATTTCTTCTGGAGTTAATCCTGAAGAAGCCTCTATACGAATATCATGAGATTTTCCTGTTCCTTTGTCTGTTGCTGATACCTTAATAATTCCATTGGCATCTATATCAAATGTTACTTCAATTTGAGGAACTCCTCTTGGTGCTGGTGGAATACCATCTAAATGGAAACGACCAATTGTTTTGTTATCGTTTGCCATTGGTCTTTCTCCTTGTAATACATGGATTTCTACCGATGGTTGGTTATCAGCTGCTGTTGAGAAAACTTGAGATTTTCTAGTTGGGATTGTTGTATTCGATTCAATCAATTTTGTCATTACACTTCCCATAGTTTCAATACCTAATGAAAGTGGCGTAACATCTAACAACAATACATCCTTAACATCTCCAGTTAAAACCCCACCTTGAATTGCAGCTCCAATTGCTACCACTTCATCAGGATTAACTCCTTTTGATGGTTTTTTACCAAAGAATTTTTCTACTTGTTCTTGGATAACAGGGATACGAGTCGAACCTCCCACTAAGATTACCTCATCAATATCAGAAACTGATAAACCTGCATCTTTCAAAGCTTTAGCAACTGGCTCCATAGAACGTTTTACTAAAGATTCAGCTAATTGTTCAAATTTAGCTCTTGTTAATGTTTGAACTAAGTGTTTTGGTCCAGAAGCCGTAGCTGTTACGTATGGCAAGTTGATTTCTGTTTGAGCAGAAGCTGATAATTCAATTTTAGCTTTCTCAGCTGCTTCTTTTAAACGTTGTAATGCCATTGGATCTTTACGTAAATCAACACCTTCAGCAGCATTGAAATCGTTAGCTAACCAATCGATAATTACTTGGTCAAAATCATCTCCACCTAAGTGTGTATCTCCGTTTGTAGATAATACTTCGAAAACTCCGTCTCCTAATTCTAAGATAGAAATATCAAAAGTACCACCTCCTAAATCGTAAACTGCGATTTTTTGGTCTTTTCCTTGTTTGTCTAATCCATAAGCTAAAGCTGCTGCCGTTGGCTCATTGATAATACGCATAACCTTTAAACCAGCAATTTCACCAGCTTCTTTTGTAGCCTGACGTTGTGCATCATTAAAGTAAGCTGGAACAGTAATAACGGCTTCAGAAACTGAATGACCTAAATAATCTTCAGCTGTTTTTTTCATTTTTTGAAGTGTCATTGCAGACAATTCTTGTGGTGTATATAAACGACCATCGATATCAACACGAGGTGTATCGTTGTCTCCTTTTACCACTTTATAAGCTACTGTTGAAGCTTCTTTTGCACTTTCAGTGTACTTGTTACCCATAAAACGTTTTACCGAAGCAATCGTTTTTGTTGGGTTGGTTACTGCTTGTCTTTTTGCCGGATCTCCAACTTTAATTTCTCCACCTTCTACAAATGCAATTACAGATGGCGTTGTTCTTTTACCTTCTGCGTTTGCAATTACAACAGGTTCTCCACCTTCCATTACAGCCACACATGAGTTGGTTGTTCCTAAGTCGATTCCAATAATTTTACTCATTTTTATACTTGTTAAATTTTAAATTTCAATTTTAAACTCGATAATCCTAATTCAATGATTATGCCATTACTAAAAAAAAGAGGATTTGACAGAAATCAGCTTTTGTCAGGTTTAAAAAACTGACAACATGACAGAAAAAGTTTTTTTATACCTGCTATTAATTAATCTAACTTAGCATAGAAACAAAAGATTGTTAAAGAAATTTGTTATAAAATCAAATTCAACAACCCATTTTACCAAATCTAATTATATTTGTATTACTAAATTTTAGATATGGAATGTATATCCGTTTTTGATATGTTAAAAATTGGTGTTGGGCCATCAAGTTCTCACACCCTTGGACCTTGGCGTGCAGCAGAACAATTTTTAAAAGAATTACGCAATCGAAATCTAATTGATAATATTATTAGTGTTAAAGTAGATTTATATGGGTCTTTATCATTAACTGGCAAGGGGCACGCAACTGATCTAGCGGTAATGTTAGGTTTGAGTGGTGCTGATCCAGAATATATTCCTGTGGAAAGTATTGATGTAATTATTACAGCTATCAAAAATAAAAAAGAAATTTTCTTAGGGAATGAAATCTTAATTCCGTTTTGTTTTGAAACCGATATTGTTTTCAACAGAAACTTTTTACCTTTTCATGCCAACGGATTAACTTTTACAGCTAAAACCGATACCGAAACTTATTCGGAAACCTATTATTCTATTGGTGGCGGATTTGTTGTGAAGGAAAAAGAGGATCATCATAAAGAAGAAATTTTACATACTTTTCCATTTCCTGTTGAAAAAGCAGCAGAACTTTTAGCATATTGTACAGCAGAAAATAAGAAGATTTCGGAAATCGTTTACGAAAACGAAAAAACCATGCGAAGTGAAGAAGAAATTCACAACGAATTACTTCGTATCTGGGATACCATGTTAGAATGCATGTACATTGGATGTCATTCAGAAGGCATTCTTCCTGGTGGACTTAATGTGCGAAGAAGAGCATATGACATGCACAAAAACTTAATTGGTGTTTTACCTTATGAAGATCCATATTCGTGGTTACAAATCATCAGACAAACCGAAGTTAAATTCCGTCAGATATTAAAATGGGTAAGTTGTTTTGCATTAGCAGTAAATGAAGTTAATGCTTCATTAGGCCGAGTAGTTACAGCTCCTACTAACGGAAGTGCTGGCGTTATCCCTGCTGTTTTGATGTATTATTTAGTGATTGAAAATCATGAAGCGGGTGAAAAAGAAATCAAACAATTTTTAATGGTAGCAGGCGAAATCGGTTCTATATTTAAAAAAGGAGCTACAATATCTGCAGCTATGGGCGGTTGTCAGGCAGAAATTGGTGTTTCGAGTGCTATGGCAGCAGCAGCTTTGTGTGAATTAATGGGTGGAACCCCAGCTCAAGTTACTATGGCAGCTGAAATTGCAATGGAGCATCACTTAGGATTGACATGTGACCCAATTGGTGGTTTGGTACAAATTCCTTGTATTGAAAGAAATACTATGGGGGCAATTAAAGCCATAAATGCAGCAGAATTAGCCTTAGAAACCGATGCTTTAAATGCAAAAGTGCCATTAGACAAAGTAATCAACACCATGTGGGAAACTGCTAAAGACATGAATACCAAATACAAAGAAACTTCTGAAGGTGGTTTGGCTGTGGCGGTTGGATTAGCAGATTGTTAATGAAAAGTAATCGACAAAATTATTTTATCTCTATTATCTCGGTTTTGATACTTGGAATACTTTCAAGGAGAATATCGGGCATTCCGTTATTTATTGGTGACATTTTATATGCAGTTTTGATTTATTTTGGGTTTCGATTTTTAGCTGCTGATTCGAAAAAATCAGTTACCCTCCTACTGAGTTTACTTTTTTGTTTTAGTGTTGAAATACTACAATTGGCACAAATCGATTGGTTAATAGCTATTAGAAAAACCACTTTAGGTCATTATATTTTGGGTGAAGGTTTCCTTTGGTTGGATTTACTTTGTTATATAATGGGAAATTTGATGGCTTTTCTAATAGATGAGAAACTTATTAAAACTCAAAACTTAAACTTGTAGTAACAAAAAAGTTATTGGATTTATTATCAAAGAAAATTGCTTCTTTAGAATCTAAATATCGCGCTTCGGTTCTTAATTTTACTTTTGAGTTGGGTAAATAATCTAAATTTATAGAAGCTCCAGAGGTTTTGAAAGCATTAGAAGTAGCAACAATCACATTGTTTTCATCTTGATAATATTCAAATCGAAAAGCGGTCTGCCATTTTGTATTTATCGAATATTGCGCAATCAAAACGGGACTCATCCAAAACAAATGCTTATCATTCAACGAAGAGCTATCTTGAATTCCAAAATCAAATCCTAAAATGGTACGCCATTTCGAATTCCATGTGTTATCCCAATACAAATTATTGAAATAACGCATTGCTAATTCAGTTCCATAAAATTCTTTTCCTATAAAAGTACTCCAATTCAATGTGGATTTTTCAGAAGGTTTGAATACAATTTGCGTTCCTAAAGCTGGAGCAACGTCTTTTTGAGGTTTGTTGATGCGTTGCCAACCATTCGTTACTAATCCTGAAAAACTCCATTTGTCATTTGGTTTGTAATTATACTTGACTCCCGTCATAAAATAGGGCGAATTTTCCGCTAAAATAGAACGCGTTAAAGTCAAATTAGAAGCCGTAGTGGCCGATTCAAATCCGATGTAACTTGGCATAATTCCGACTTCAATGGATGCTTTTTTGGTATCATTTAAATACAATCCTACATAGGCTTCGCTTAGCAATTTTATATCTTCCGAAGCATAATTATCATCTACATACGTTCCTGCATGAACTGCAATTGATGCGTAAGTATTTCCGTATTGCAATTGCGTACGAATTAATCCATTGTTCACATTAAACTCATTGTGACGGTTGTAATTGTACATAAATGGAAGTTTAGTTTCTGTAGTTGGATTAGTAAAATCATACGCATAATACGTTTCTAAAAAACCAGAGACTTTAATTTTTAAAGAATCTTTTTCTTGAGCATTTCCTAAAAAGGATAAAAGCAGTACACTACACAGCCAAATCTGTTTCATTTTCAATTTTTTTATGTTGTTTTTTAGCTAAAATCGCTAATCCAAAAGTAATCACGCCTACCCTTCCAATAAACATGATGCTAATTAAAATTATTTTTCCCCAAACCGATAAACTTCCGGTAATTCCCATACTTAAACCAACGGTTCCAATGGCTGAAGTAGCTTCAAATAGCAACTTTTCTAAAGAATGATTTTCTGTAAAGCTCAACAAAAATACACTAAAAAATAAAATTGCTGTATAAAAAATAAAGGTCGAAACTGCCATTTCTAGTCGGTCAGCTGGGATTTTTTTACCTAAATAAGTCACTTTTGCTTGATTTCTTACTTTGCTCTTTACAATAGCAATTACTGCAGTTAAAGTTGTAATTTTCATACCACCACCCGTACTTGAAGGTGCTGCTCCAACGTACATTAGAAAAATAATTGTAAGTAAAACACCTAAAGTTAAATTACTTAACGGAATTGAATTGTATCCGGCAGTTGAAATAGCATTAACTGTTTGAAAAGAAGCAATTTCTAATCGTTCAAAAACTGGATAATGTTGTATAGTACTTTCTCCAAAAAAAGTAATTGCAGTTGCAATAAATAATACTCCAAAAAACGATAAAGTAATCATTTTTGTAGTAAACGAAATGGAATTCGATTTTTTTGAAAAATAATACCAAATATCGGTTACAACAATAAACCCTAATCCTCCAGAAATAGTTAAAAAGAGTACAATTCCATTTAAAAAAGTATTGGTTGCATAAGCTTCAAAACTGGTATTATACAAACTAAATCCTGCAGTACAAAAAGAGGAAACACTATGAAAAATACTGGTCCAAATGGTAAAAAAAGTATCGAAATGAATAGGCTTAAAAGCGAAATAAAATAAAACAGCTCCAATGATTTCTATAATAAATGTAAATACGATAACCGATTTTAAGAAATCCTGAATCTTAAATTCTTTTGGCATGGTAAACTCGTTATGCATAATTTTTTTATGCCAATGCGTAATTTGTTTTGTGGTAGAAAGTAAAATATAAGTCGTTAACGTCATATAACCAATTCCACCAATTTGAATCAATGTTAGAATTATAAATTGTCCAAAAAAGGTATAATTATCAAACGTACTCACCGTTGCTAATCCTGTGGTAGAAAGTGCTGATGTGGATGTAAAAAGTGTGTCAATGAAATCTGTTGGGATTTTCTGAGAAAAGGGCAAGGATAGAAAAATCCAACCCAAGACCATGTACATGAAAAATCCAAAAAACAAACTCTGTTGTGGATTTAATCGCAAATGAAATTTTAAGTATTCGCGTCTTACGGTTTGAAATAAAGTTTTAGGCATTATTATTTTTCAATTTTAAATTTATAATAGTTTTTAATAAAGTGCGAAGCATGGACTAATCCGAGTTTTTCGGCAACTAAACTCAAATCATTGAGTTGATTTTCTAAGGCGTCTTCTCGTTGTGGACATTGATTAATTTTGATAAACTCTCGAAGCCAATAATCTGAATTTGAATTAGATTGTAGTGTACAAATTGCGCTATTTAAAGACAAACTATCGCTGTTGCTTGGCACATTAGCTGTGTTGCTGTCTGAATTTTCCATATGTAATGATTTTTTATGTCAGAATAAATCGATAACCAATTCCGCTTTCGGTGAGAATCATTTCGGGATGATTGGCATCTTTCTCAATTTTCTTTCTTAATTGTGCTACAAACACACGTAGATATTGGGTTTGGTCGTTATAACTTTTTCCCCAAATTTCTTTTAATAAGTATTGATGTGTTAATACTTTTCCTTCGTTTTTTGCCAAAATGGCTAATAAATTAAACTCGGTTTGCGTTAGTTTAACTTCTTCATTACTCACTTTTACAATTCGAGCTACCAAATCAATTGAAAAATTAGATGAACTAATTATTGGTTCTGAAGCTTCTTTAATGTGATTTCTAATGTGAGAACGCACTCTTGCTAATAATTCCTGTATTCTAAAAGGCTTTATCAAATAATCATTTGCTCCATTATCCAACGCTTTTACAATTTCTGATTCTTCACTTTTAACAGATAAAATCATAATGGGATTCAAATACCATTCGCGCAATTGTTGTAGCACTTTCTGTCCGTCAACATCGGGTAAACCGAGGTCAAGCATAATTAAATCGGGTTGAAAAGTGGCTGCAAAACGAATACCTTCTAATCCATTTTCGGCTAATTTTACCTCAAAATCATTCGTACTTAAAGTAATTTCTAAAAGTTTTCTGATTTGCGATTCATCATCTATGACTAAAATTTGGCGCTTATTCATTTTCTGTCGGATTAAATTTTGAAACTTCAGTTTTAATTTTGATTATGAATTTTGCTCCACCTTCTACTCTATTTTCTAAAGTTACAGTCCCATTTTGTGCTTCTATAAAACCTTTCACAATGGATAATCCTAAACCAGAACCACCAGGTCGCGAATTTTTAAGTCGGTAAAATTTATCAAAAACAAGAGCAATTTCATCTTCTGGAAAACCATTTCCTTGGTCTAAAATTGCAATTTGTAATGTATCATCAGTATATGATAAATTGATTGTTATTGTACTTTTTTGCGGCGTATAGATTATGGCATTATTCAATAGATTATAGATTACATGCTCTATCAAACCGTAATCCAATTTAAAAAGAGGTAAATTTTCAGATACATTGACAACTATTTTTTGTGAATACGATTTAATTTTCAGCGCTCTAATTACCTCATATACAATTTCATTCAAATCAACCCAATCCATTTTTGAAACAATAACACCCGATTCTAATCGTGACATATTCAATAAATTTTCAACTTGATTATTGAGTCGTAAAGAAGCAATTGAAATTTCTTCTAGTAATTTTTCTTTCTGATTTTCGGTCATTATTGTATTGCTTTGGAGTGCATCGGTTGAACCAATAATGGCTGCAATAGGCGTTTTTAATTCGTGTGATAAACTATCTAAAAGAGTGTTATAGAGTTTTATAGATTTTAATTTCGACTCTTTTTCATTTGCAATTCGTTCAATTTGTCTTATTTTAAAGGTTAAAACAGCATTAATTAACGCAATAACAAAATACATAAAGAACATAAATTGGTCTTCTGTATTTCCGATATGAAACGTAAAATAAGGTTTGATAAAAAAGAAATTCCAAATTAAAGCACTCAAAACAGCAGCTAATAATGTAGGAACAATTCTATAAAACATGGCTACAAACGAAACGGTAACCAAAAGAATAAAAGCAATAACCTTATATCCAATAATTTCTTTAAATGCAAAGCATGCAAGCGAAACCAGCACAACCAATATTATGCTGAAAATATATTGATTATTAAGATTTGATGTTCTACTAAACACGCTTTAAAACTTTACCATTGAATTACTTGGCAAAGATAAGTTGGGTTTTATAAATAGCGTATAAAAGAAGTGCTAATAAGTATAAAGATTTTATAAAGATTTCTTTCTCCTCGTATCAATTAGATGAATAATTTGCCATTTCCCGTTGTCATTATACAAAGTAAAAGCGTTTGCACCAATGTGACTTAGCTTATCGTTTACGTAAAACTCATAAGGAGTCCAAACGTGTGCTAAGTTGCCATCAATTTCTACTTTATAATCGATAAGTTTTTCAAAAATCTTCAAATTCGCAGGAATTGTTGCAATTGAATTTAAAAATTTATCAAACTTTTCGTCTTTTAATTTATAACCTTCTTTTGTATTGGCAACTGTTCGCATTACAATTTCAGAATGGCATAATTCTCTTAAAACAACTGTATCTTTTGCATGAAAAGCTGTAAAAAAATCATCTACCACTTTTTTTGGATTGGAATCTTGAGCAAAAATTGAACATGATAAACTAAAAAGTATCAGAAAGAATAGCGGTTTCATATTAATTCATTTTAATGTATTAGAAGCAATTGAATTAAATATGTTACAATTCCTGCAATATAACCCGCTATTGCTAATGGTGTGATTTTCTTTAAATACCACATAAAAGTAATTTTTTCTTTCTCCATTACAGCAATTCCTGCGGCAGAACCAATTACTAACATGCTACCACCAGTTCCAGCACACAGAGCAATGAACTCCCATAAGGAATGATCCATTGGATAGTCTGTCAAAGAAAACATCCCTTGTGTTGCAGCGACTAAACTTCCGTTATCGACAATTGAAGATAAAACTCCAATTACTACAATCATAGCGTTTGTATTTGGTAAGGTTTCAATTAAGAAATCAGCCATTTCTCTCAAAACACCTACTTCTTGCAAAGCAAAGACCATTAATAAAATTCCCATGAAATAAAGAATAGAACTAATATCTACTTTTGTTAATGCATATGCTACCGAGAATTTATCTTTTTCTTCTTGGGTCTTCTTTCTGTGATACATAATAGATACTAAAGAAACCATGGATAACGAAATTAAAACACCAATAAAAGGTGGTAATCCAGTTAACGTTTTTATTACTGGAACCATTACTAAACCGAAAACTCCCGCGATAAAAACACTCATACTTCCTCGCATTTTTTCTTCCTGACGCACTTGAGCCATAGAAATTTGAGCACGAAGAACTGCAAAACCTTTCATTCTAAAACTTGCAACAACAACCGGAACCAATAATACCATAATTGAAGGTAATATCAATGCCTTTACAATTCCAAAAGAACTAACCTGTCCACCAATCCACAATAAAGTTGTAGTCACGTCTCCTATCGGACTAAAAGCTCCTCCTGCATTAGCTGCAATCACAACTATACCAATCAATTCCATTCTAATCTCTCCTTTTGGCATTAATTTTCTAAGCAGTGTAACCATGATAATTGCTGTTGCTAAATTATCTAACAACGCAGATAAAATAAATGTAACAAAAGCAACTATCCATAATAATCTTAAAACCGATGTAGTCCTAATTCTTCTGGTAATTACAGTAAAACCTTTATGTATATCAATTAATTCAACAATTGTCATGGCACCCATTAGAAAAATAAGTAAGCCGGAAATCTCTCCAAAGTATCCCATTAACTTTTCAGTTATTAGATGCTGATGATCATAACCAAAAATTGCAATTACGACCCAACAAATTGTTCCTGTAAGCAATGCTGTAATTGTCTTGTTTATTTTGATGGGAGATTCAAAAATCACCATTGAATATCCTACAATAGCTACTAAAAGAAGTATAAAAATCATTTTTTTTAATTAAACGGCACTAAATTAAAATATTAAATTAACATTAATTTAATATTTGATAAATATTTTAGGTTACTAAGTAAAAGAAACTAACATTTATTACCTTTGTTTTTTTAATAACTCAAAACATGTCAGTAGCAAAGAAAGATTACAAAAGAATTACAACAAGAACTTTAATTGATATGAAAGAAAATGGAGAAAAAATATCCATGTTAACTTCATATGATTTTACAATGGCAAAAATTGTTGATTCTGCAGGAGTTGATGTCATTTTAGTTGGGGATTCTGCAAGTAATGTTATGGCGGGACATGAGACTACTCTCCCTATTACGTTAGACCAAATGATTTATCATGCTTCAAGTGTTGTTAGAGCGTGCGAAAGAGCTTTAGTCGTTGTAGATTTACCTTTTGGAAGTTATCAATCCGATTCTAAAGAAGCATTACGCTCTGCCATTCGAATTATGAAAGAAAGCGGAGGACATGCTGTAAAACTTGAAGGAGGAAGTGAAATTAAAGACTCTATCAAGAAAATTTTAAATGCAGGAATTCCTGTAATGGGACATTTAGGGTTAACGCCACAATCAATCTATAAATTCGGTACTTATACAGTGCGAGCAAAAGAAGATGCTGAAGCAGAAAAATTAATTGAAGATGCTAAAATGTTAGAGCGACTAGGATGTTTTGCATTAGTTTTAGAAAAAATACCCGCTACATTAGCTGAAAAAGTAGCGAAAAGCATTTCCATTCCTGTTATTGGAATCGGAGCAGGCAGTGGTGTAGATGGACAAGTATTAGTCATTCACGACATGTTAGGGATGAATAATGAATTTAGCCCAAGATTTTTGCGTCGTTACTTAGATTTATATGAGCAAATGACTCAAGCCATTGGTCAATATGTTACAGATGTAAAATCGCAAGATTTTCCTAATGCGAACGAACAATATTAATAGTGTCTACTAAAGAAATCTCAACTAAAGATAATCTCCAAATTATTCACGAAGACAATCACATCATTGTCATCAATAAGCGTGTGGGCGACATTGTTCAAGGTGATAAAACGGGAGACAAACCTCTTTCTGATGTAGTAAAAGAATATATTAAAGAAAAATATAACAAACCTGGAGATGTTTTTTTGGGAGTTGTACATCGTTTAGACAGGCCAACCACCGGAATTGTTATATTTGCAAAAACTTCAAAAGCCCTATCCCGTTTAAACGAAACATTCAAAAACAGAGAAACTCAAAAAACCTATTGGGCTGTAGTTAAAAATTGTCCTCCCAAAGAAAAAGATACTTTAATTCATTTTCTCAAAAGAAATACTAAAAATAATACTTCAAAAGCACATTTAAAAGAAGTTCCCGATAGCAAAAAAGCAAGTTTAAGTTATCAAATTATCAAAAAACTAGATCATTATTTTGTTTTAGAAATTGACTTACACACGGGAAGACACCATCAAATTAGAGCACAACTTCAAGCAATTGGTTGTCCGATTAAAGGAGATTTAAAATATGGGTTCGACAGAAGTAATACTGATGGAGGGATTCATTTGCATGCAAGAAAAATAATTTTAAACCATCCCGTGACTAAAGTTTCGATGATATTTGTGGCAATAACACCACAAGACTCTATTTGGAGTTCAATGATTTAAGATTTTTTTTGAATTTTTAATTAATTTTTATTAAATTTATTGCAATCAAAACCAGTGCAATGAATGATTTTTCAAATTCACTTTTCGATGCGCAACAAAAAATCAAATCCCTTGAAGTAGAATTAGCGTATTATAAAAATAGAGATGCACTACAACAAAACTTTGAGTATTTCTTCAATGAAACAACAGATTTAATTTGCATTGCCAATCTTGACGGATATTTTCTGAAGATTAACAATGCATTTACAAACACTTTAGGTTATTCTGAAACTGAACTTATTTCCGAGAAGTTCATTCGCTATGTTCATCCAGACGATGTTGATAAAACGTTGTCTGAACTGAGGAACTTAAAAGAAGGCATTAACACCATTAATTTCAAAAATCGTTATCAAAAAAAAGATGGGAGTAACATATGGCTTCAATGGATTTCAACTGTCAATAAAGAAACAAAAATAATTTTTGCTATAGCAAGAGATGTAACTGAAATAATCACAACTCAAGAAAAATTAACTCAAAGTGAAAAATTACTTAATGAATCCCAAAAAATGGCTAAAATCGGAAGTTGGGAATTCGACTTAAATACAAACGAACTTTATTGGTCTGACGAACTTTATAATATTTTTGAAATAAACAAAAATATCAAAAAAGACCTATCGGACGTTTACATGAATAAAATACCTGTTGAAGACAAAAAGAAATTAATTGAATTGGCTGAAAAATCTATCCTTGAAAAAAAATCTTACGAGGTTGAACATCGCTTTGTAACAACTGATAATAAAACTAAATGGTTACTCGGTTTTGGGGAACCCATTTTAAATAAAGATCGAGAAGTAATCAAATTAAGAGGTATAGCAAAAGACATCACTGAAAAAAAAGAAATAGATGCAGCTATAAAAGCAAAAGAGTTTGCTGAACTTGCAAATCGAGCAAAATCAGAGTTTTTAGCCAACATGAGTCACGAAATCAGAACCCCTTTAAATGGTGTAATTGGATTTTCAGATTTATTGTTAAAAACAAAACTTGATGCAAACCAAACCATCTACATGAATAACGTTAATCATTCAGCTAATTTATTACTTGATATCATTAATGATATTTTAGACTTTTCAAAAATTGAATCTGGAAAATTTGAATTATTTCCTGAGCCTGTAAACATTCGGCTATTATCGCAACAAGTAATTGATTTATTTAAAACTCACATTATCAATAAAAAAATCGATTTAACCCTTCTTATATCGGAAAAAGTACCTGAATTTATCTTTGCCGATATCGTAAAATTAAAACAAGTGTTGGTGAACTTAATAGGAAATGCAGTAAAGTTCACTAATTTTGGTGAAGTTGTACTTCAAATAGAAGAAATTAAAAACTTTAAAAATAAATTTACTACTTTACGTTTTTCTGTCATCGATACTGGAATTGGAATAAAAAAAGAAAACTTAAATAAAATTTTTCAATCTTTCGTTCAAGAAGATGCCTCTAACAATAAAAAATTTGGAGGTACAGGTCTTGGTTTATCTATTTCTAACAGAATATTGGAAAAGTGCAACAGTAAGATTGAAGTAAATAGTGTACATGGGGAGGGAAGCGATTTTAATTTCAAAGTAACATTTAAAATATTTCCGTCTTTTAAATTGGAAAATCAAGATTTAGATCTACATACCCAAACAAAAATTGAACATAAAAATGAATATAATCAAAAATCAAACATTCTAATTGTAGAAGATAATAAAATAAACATGTTACTCTGCAAAAAAATGATAAAGTTTATTTCTCCAAATTGCACTATATTTGAAGTTGAAAATGGTCAGGAGGCATTAGAATTATTAGAAAAAACAAAAGTAGATTTAATTCTTTTAGACATCCAAATGCCCATAAAAAATGGTTATGAAACTACGATTGAAATTAGAAAAAACAATAAATTAAAAAATTTACCTATTATCGCGCTCACTGCTGGAATTATGGTAGGAGAAAAAGAAAAATGTTTCGATTCTGGCATGAATGACTATATCTCTAAACCTTTTAAACTATCAGAATTACAAACTGTTATTAACAAGTATACTTAAATTACATGAGAATCATTACCTCTATTTTAGTCTTTGGTTTAATGGCCAATTCTATTTTTTCACAGGAACACTTTAGTGGTATTTCTACTTCTAAAAGAGGCGGTCTTTTGAATGCCAACAATAATGCCGCTGAATTGCTAAATATGAACTCAAAATTTGAGGCAAATATTTTCAACTTCTCTCTTGGAATGGCAAACAATAAACTATCATTCAACGATTTAATTGATGGGAACAACCTTGAAGATAAAATTTTTGAAGGTAATGAAGCTGTTAATTTAAGATTGGATGCTCAAATACTAGGCCCTTCTTTTGCAATGAAGTACAAAAAATGGGGGTTTGGAATTACTTCTTTGGCTAATATTAAAGCTAATGTGATTAACGTTGATTCAAAACTTGGAGATGCACTTCAAAATGGCAGCCTAAGTGATATATTTTCTCAAACAGTTGTTTCTTCCAGTGAAAATCAAAGATTAAACGCTACAACATGGGGTGAACTCGGATTTACTGTCGCAAGAAATGTAGTAGATTTACCCAAACACAAAATTAACGTTGGAACTAATTTAAGATTGTTGTTCCCAGGAGCATATGCTAATTTCTCTGCAAATAACTTAAGCGGTACAATCGTAAATACCTTTGGTGATGTTTCATTAGTAGACGCATCCGCAAACATTAACATTGCCTATGCAGGAGTTTTAGCAGATAATTTTAATGATCAAGGTAATTATAACGATTTTTTTTCTCAAGGAGTAAATGGCTTTGCTGCTGATATTGCCCTAAATTATAGATGGAAAGATGAGAACGACGCAAATAGTTATCGCCTAAATGCGGGTCTTTCTGTTAAGAACATTGGGGCAATGACTTTTAAATCTGATAACAATCTCAGTAAAAACTATGTCTTGAATGTTGATAATCTAGAAAGTTTAGACTTAAATCAATTTGAGGATGTTGAGAGTTTTAGTCAATTAGAAGCAATATTAAACGACCCTGCAAATGCAGCTTATTTTCAGTCAACCTCAAGCACAGCGGATTATTCCATACAATTACCTACCGTAATTAACGCCTATGCAGATGTTAGAATAACGAAAAAGTGGTTTGTTACAGGAAGCATAAATCAGAAAGTGAATGATGATAGCGAAAATGACAGGGTTACCAGCCAAAATTCATACACCTTAATTCCTAGATTTACAACAAAATGGTTTGAAGCATTTGCACCATTGGCATCTAACGAAATATCTGGATTCACTAGTGGTATCGGATTTAGATTTTCAGGCTTTTTCATAGGGTCAAATAGTATCTTTACAGCATTAGCTGATAGTGGAAAACAAGCCGATTTATATTTGGGAGTTCGTTTTGGATTTTAATAATTTTAAAGGTATAACTTATGAAATGGAAAGGTAGACGTCAAAGTGATAACGTTGAAGACAGAAGAGGAATGTCGGGCAGTGGTAAAGTTATTGCTGGTGGAGGTATAATTGGTATCATAATCTTACTGTTAAATATATTTGGCGGTGAAAATGCCAAAATGATAACACCAATGTTGGAACAAATAAATCAAAGCCAATCTACTACTCCAACAGAGCAAAGAGAACTTACTGCAGAAGAAAAGGAAATGGGAGAATTTGTAGCTACCGTTTTTGCAGACACGGAAGATGTTTGGATAAAAATTTTCAACGAAAATAATTTAGGCACCTATCAACAACCTAAGATGGTATTATTCTCTGGCGCTGTTGAAACTGCCTGTGGTGGTGCAAGTTCGGCTTCAGGTCCATTTTATTGTCCTGGAGATCAAAAGGTATACATGGATTTGACTTTTTTTGAAGAACTGCGTACTAGATTTGGTGCAAAAGGAGGCGATTTTGCTATTGCTTATGTTATTGCACATGAAGTAGGACATCATGTACAAACTATATTAGGAACTTCTGGTAAAGTCAGAAAACTTCAACAATCAAGAAGCGATTTAGAAGCAAACAAATTATCGGTTTGTTTAGAACTTCAAGCAGACTTTTATGGTGGCCTATGGGCGCATTACAACCAAAAATATTTGGAAGAAGGCGATATTGAAGAAGCGTTGAGTGCCGCTCACGCTGTAGGTGACGATGCTATTCAAAGTAAAATGCAAGGTCATGTTGTTCCTGATTCTTTTACTCATGGGACATCGGAACAGCGTATGAAATGGTTTATGAAAGGTTTTAAAACTGGCGATATCCAATTAGGCGATACTTTTGCCGAAGAACTATAATCATTTTGAAAATTGAAGCACCCGAATCTGATTATTTGTATATTCAAGATTCTCAAATACCAAATGCTGGAAAAGGGTTATTTACGGCAATTGACATTTATCCAAATGAGATAATCGCACTTTTTAAAGGAGAAATTTTAACTGAAGAGGAAACTCAAAAAAGAGTTTTAGAAGGAAATGACCGCTATTTTATTAATATGATAGACGGAACCATATTAGATTCTATGCCTGTGGATTGTTTTGCTAAATATGCTAATGATGCCGAAGCTTTCTCCAAAATAGAACTTAAAAATAATTCCAAAATAACTTTAGACGATGATGATAATGTTTGCATCGTAGCTACAAAGAAAATCAAATACCAACAAGAAATATTTTGTAGCTATGGTGTAAAATATTGGAAAAAACATAAATAAATCAAATCTAGCGTTATTTAAAATATTTTTTTTGTAATTTTGTTTAGTTATTTAAATTAAAGTTTAAACAAAATGAATGTTTCGTCCAAAAAAGAATTCACACCTCTTGAGATTGACCGAATAATTGAAATGGCTTGGGAAGACAGAACCCCTTTTGATGCTATAAAATTTCAATTCGGTTTAAGTGAAGCTGATGTGAAAGTACTAATGAAAAAAGAACTCAAATTCAGTAGCTACAAACTATGGAGAAAAAGAGTTGAAAATTGCAAAACGAAACATTTAGCCAAACGAGTTGAAGGCATTGATAGATTCAAATGCAAACTTCAAAGAGCCATAACTAACAATAAAATTTCTAAAAGATAAAAATGAAAAGCAAAATTCCTGATAATGTAGTTTTTTCTGAAGAAAATGGATACAATGCAAATGTACTCGCTTATCCTACTAGTGTTGGTGCGCCAGCAATTAAATTGGATAACGTTGTGGATTGGAAAAATATTGGTATTCGAAACGTAAACAAAGAATTTGAAAGTAAGTTTAATGAACTAAAAGCTGAATATGAAAAATTAATGCAAGAATATGAATGGAATGAAATTTTATACAATGCTAAATATTCATTTGAACCAATAATTGGTGAAACTTATCATTTGTACTTGGCAAAAGACGGTTCAAATTTTCTTTCGTTAATTCATCCAGATTTCTGGAATAAAGAACATATTGGTTCCTTTAAACTAAATAGCAACAAAAAATGGATTCAAATCGATTCCAAACAAGATACTTTTTAAATTATTGAATTCTTCTAGCATTAATCAGAAGAATTCAATAATTAAAACTTCAAACTAGCCTAACCATCCTTCCCTATCCAAACTTCTGTATTGAATTGCTTCTGCAATATGATGTGATTGAATGGACTCAGAATTCTCTAAATCGGCAATAGTTCTTGAAACTTTTAGAATTCTATCATACGCTCTGGCGGATAAATTCAATCGTTCCATAGCCGTTTTTAATAATTGCAACGAAACCTCATCTAGAGCACAAAATTCACAAATTAATTTGCTACTCATTTGGGCAATATGACTATAGTCTATTAATGCACAATAATAGAATTTTTGAAAAATGTACGGACAAAAATTTCTTTAAATAAATTGATATCTTTACAAAAGAAATCTAACAACAATCTAATTATAAGATTGATTTTGTTGCTGGATGTAGTGGTTTATTGATAGTTGTTAGTGGTTTAACTTTTCAATTCTTTTTTCCATCGAACTAAAATCGGCATAAGTGCTGTATTATATAGGTTTTTGTAAGAATTATGAAAAGAAACTACACTTTTAACATACTGAATATCAGTTGTTTAAAAACCTATGATAATTTACTGACAATTGTAATTCTTGTTAAAAACTTGCTTCAATTGTGAATAAGTTTGACTTTCTTTTCTCGTTTGAATTAACAAACTTTGTAAAATAATAAAAAGGCTAAATGCCTAGTAAGCATTTAGCCTTGATGATGGTTACATTTATTTAAGCAAGTCGGATAAATAAATGATGTTCTTTGAAATCTGTTACGTTTAAGTTGCGCCAACAACTTAAACATTAATTATTAATCATTTTAAACAAAAACTTCTTCATTATGTGTTTCATTAGCGAACAGAATGCACCAGAAGGTTACGCTTGGATGATTTGCAAATGTGTTACCAAAAATGGTAAGAAACGTTGCAAAGAACAAGGTAACTACAAGTTCTTAGTTAAAAAGAAGTAATGAAATACTTCCTTAAAACTTATCAGTTTGTCAAAGATTAATTTCTGTTGATTTTAGAACCTTAACACCCATCCGACTGTGGGTGTTTTTTTTTATTAATTACATTGGTAAATTTATATAATTGATATCGAAATATCTAACGTGTTAATAAATTTTACGATATCGAAAATTTTAAAACGCTAATTTACTGATTATTAATTGATTAAAAAAACGAATACAATAAAAAGTTTTTAAAAAACACATAAAAAAGTGTTTATAACGTACAAGAAAAATTGTTTTTATACAAAAAAACAACTACTTTTTGTAATTATAGTACATCAAAACTACAACTAAAGTTAAACTAATTTACAACTAAAGTTACACTATGAATATCATTGAAATCATCTTATCAATTCCTTTTATAATTCTTTGTATTTAGATATTATATAAAGCAATTGAAACTGCTAAGTATAATGGTTATAATTTTTCTCAATTTTATTTTATCCTAACCACCCTTCCCTATCCAAACTACGATACTGAATAGCTTCTGCAATATGATGTGATTGAATACTATCCGAATTCTCTAAATCGGCAATAGTTCTTGAAACTTTTAGAATTCTATCATACGCTCTAGCGGACAAATTTAATCGTTCCATGGCGGTTTTTAGTAATTGCAACGAAACCTCATCTAAAGCACAAAATTCACGAATTAGTTTACTACTCATTTGCGCATTGTAATGAATATATTCATAGTTTTCAAATCGCTGTGATTGTATTTCTCTAGCTTTGGTTACTCGTTCTCTAATAGATACGCTACTTTCAGCTTTTCGAGTTTCAGTTAGTTTTTCAAAAGGAACTGGTGTTACTTCAATATGAATATCAATTCTATCCAATAAAGGTCCCGAAATTTTACTCAAATACCGTTGCATTTCCATTGGAGAGGAACTTACAGGCGCATTCGGATCATTAAAATAACCTCCAGGGCTCGGATTCATACTCGCCACCAACATAAACGAAGATGGATAAGTAATTGTAAATTTCGCTCGTGAAATGGTCACTTCTCTGTCCTCTAAAGGTTGACGCATAACTTCAAGAACTTCTCGCTTAAATTCGGGTAATTCGTCTAAAAATAAAACGCCATTATGAGCCAAAGAGATTTCACCAGGTTGTGGATAACTCCCTCCACCGACTAATGAAACTGATGAAGCCGTATGATGCGGACTTCTAAAAGGACGTTGGGTCATCAAACCTACATCCTTAGTTTTTCCTGCTACAGAATGAATTTTCGTTGTTTCAAGTGCTTCTCGCATTGTCATCGGGGGTAAAATACTAGGCAAACGTTTCGCTAACATCGTTTTCCCAGAACCTGGAGGACCTATTAAAATAATATTATGCCCACCAGCAGCAGCAATTTCCATACATCGTTTAATCCCTTCTTGCCCTTTGACATCGGAAAAATCATATTCTGGAAAATCTAAAGTTTTATTGAATTCTTCAGTTGTATCAACTTTAGTAGGAATCAAATCTAATTTTCCTTCAAAAAAATTAATAACTTGCAACACGTTTTCAACTCCATAAACATCAAGCCCGTCAACTATAGCTGCTTCTTTTACATTTTGAAAAGGTAAAATTAAACCTTTAAAACCTTCTTCTTTTGCTTTAATTGCTATTGATAATGCGCCTTTTATCGGTTGTAAACTTCCATCTAAAGACAATTCTCCCATAATTACATAATTATGAATATCTTCTGATTTAATTTGAGAAGAAGCAGCTAAAATGCCTATTGCTAATGTTAAATCATAAGCAGAACCCTCTTTTCGCAAATCGGCTGGAGCCATATTTACGGTAATTTTTTTTCCAGGAAAATTGAAATTATTGTTTTTAAGAGCTGCAGCTATACGATAACTACTTTCTTTAATAGCGGAATCAGGTAACCCTACCAAGTGGTAGCCAACTCCTTTATCAATATTAACTTCTACAGTAATGGTTGTGGCTTCAACACCAAAAACGGCGCTTCCGAATACTTTTACTAACATGGCTTAAATAATTTTAAATGGCTTATACAGATGCAAATATGGGAAGAATAAATTAATTTCTCAAAATAATTGCTCTTCTTTTTTTATCAAAAAAAGAATCATTTTATTTTTATTACCTTTGTAACGTTATTTTCTTGAAATAAAATGGAATTCATATTCTATTCTAAACTTCAATTCTGAAGTTGTATTTATTTCTTCTTTTTATACAAAAGAATCTTTTAACCACCTTGGAAAATCCATAACGGTAAGCATCATTAAAATCTAAAATTCAAATGGAATTTAAAATTATCACTCCTGAGACAGGAGAAAACAGTATTTACTCCCACTCAATTATTGCTCAATTTTTATTTAAACACTTAGAAGAATATGGTGACAAATTAAACGACATATTAAAATGCATCGATTATGCTATGAACCCATTAAAAGGGGGTTTAATAATAGTGGGGTTAGATAACGAAAGAATAGTAGGAATTGTAATAATTAACAACACTCAAATGGGTGGCTTCATACCCGAAAACATATTAGTTTACATAGCCGTTGATAATTCACTACGTGGGAAAGGATATGGAAAATTATTGATGCAAAAAGCAATTTCATCTGTTGAAGGAGATATAGCGCTACACGTAGAACCTGATAATCCAGCAAAAAAATTATATGAAAATTTAGGGTTTACTAATAAATATTTGGAAATGCGCTTAATAAAATAGTATGGCTTTTATAAAATTATACCAACAAAAATTAAAAGAAAATTATGCTTTTTTAGACATGCTTTTTAAAGAAAGGGGCATTCACTGGGGAGTCGTTACCAAACTACTTTGCGGAAATACCATTTACATAAAAGAACTTATGAATCTTGGCGTCACAGAAATGCATGACTCTAGGATTAGTAATTTGAAGAAAATAAAAAAACTAAACCCTAATATCCAAACTGTTTACATAAAACCCCCTTCAAAACTAAACATCAAAAAAATTGTTGCTTTTGCAGATGTCAGTTTTAATACCGAAATATACACCATTCAAATGCTCTCTCAAGAAGCAAAACGTCAAAATAAAATCCACAAAATAATCATAATGATTGAAATGGGAGATTTACGTGAAGGTGTTTTAGGAGAAGAATTAATGTCTTTTTACGAGCAAGTCTTTAGTTTGCCAAACATCGAGATTAGAGGTATAGGTACCAATCTAAACTGTTTAAGTGGTGTTATGCCTTCTCAAGATAAATTGATTCAGTTGAGTTTATACAAACAATTGATTGAAGTTAAATTTAATGTTAAAATTCCTTGGGTCTCTGGAGGAACCTCTGTAGCTATTCCTTTAATTTTAAAAAATGCAAGACCTATGGCTGTAAATCATTTTAGGATAGGAGAAGCTTTATTTTTTGGAAAAGATTTGTTTACTGGTGAAACCATTGAAGGGATGCATCATGATGTCTTTGAATTATTTGCTGAGATTATTGAAATAACTGAAAAACCCAATAGTCCTACTGGTGAACTAGGTGAAAATGTAGCAGGAAATACCTATGAAATAGATAAAAATGTTGATTTGAGTCAAACTTCTTTACGCGCTATTCTAGATTTCGGTTTATTAGACATGCAACCTCAATATTTATTACCCAAAGATCATTCTATTACTATAATAGACTCTAGTTCCGACATGACTGTAATTGATATTACTAATTCTGATAAGAAGTATAAAATTGGTGATTTAGTTTCATTTAATCTTCAGTATATGGGAGCGCTATACCTTTTAAATTCCGATTATATTGAAAAAACCATCATCTAAGCAATTGATCTGAGTGTAACGAATTATTTCTACTAGAAAAACAAATTCAACTCTACATTACAAAAACTGTTAAAAAAGATACTTCAAAAAAAATGAGTCAGCCTGATATAGGCGACTCATTTTTGCTTTTATAATTGCTTCAAATTAAGGAATCTACTGCTTCATTAAAACTTGTAAAGGTTTTAATTGTTCCATATCTACATCCGATTTTTGAAGCAAACTTAACATATTCATAATATGTGTTGGATTCATGTCGCTCCCTAAAACCCTAATTACAGCAAAACCATTTTCTTTCTTGCCTGCTAAAACTACAAACTCTTCAATATGTTCGTCATCATTACCAACGAAATAAATGGCAGCACCATCGTTTCCTGAACCCGCTTTCATTAATTGCTGATAGCTTTCATCTTTCAAAATAGCTTTTACTTCTTTTATTTCCTTTTCGTATTCAGCAGTATTTGTTGAATCGGTTCTGAAAGCCAAAATATTCATTTTTTCAAACGATTCTAAAGCCGCTTTCTCTGTTTCAGAAAGAGAAACTTTATCTGTTTTGATAATGTTTGAAGCTAAATCAACAGCAATAAACTTTGAAGATTCTGTGTTTTGAACAAAATACTTTTGAAGTGAAGGTTTATCTTCACAACTCCAAAGTAAAATAACACTTGAGACAAATAATAGAAACTTTTTCATATGTTTATTTTTTTGAAGCTTTTTTCAAATCATCACCTCCAGGTAAACTCATCTTTTCAGTAAGCATTGAAATTTCATCTAAACTGAAGTTTCCTGTTAATGATAAAACCACTGTTCCGGCATCTTTAACGTTTGAACCTTCAACAAACATTAAAAGTTCTCTTACTATGTTTTCGTTAGCTCCTGATTTTACATAAATTTTTACGTTTTTACCATCGCCATTCACACGCATCAATTCTTCTAAGGGATTTGACTTTAAATAGGTGTTTACAGTTGCTTTCATGTCAGCACTAATTTTTGTATTACTCGTAGTAAATACTTTTAAGTTGTCTAACTTTTTTAACAAGCCCATATACTTTTGCATTTCTTTATCCTTAGCATCGACTTTTACTTTACTCATCATTTCAAACATTTTTTTGTTTACAATGACTGATGTGACTTCATCTTTATCTTCAAATTTATCAAAAGATCCTTGTGCAAAGGAAAAAGTTGAAATCATCAAAAACGCTATCACTACTACTAAATTTTTCATTTTTCTTTTATTTAAAAATTGTTTTTTTTGTTTTTTCGTATTCTTCTAAATATACTACACTTTCCATGCCAACGTTAACTTGTTTTGAAACCATTAACAAAGCTTTATGTGTAGCAGCTAAGGCTTCTTCCGGATTATCATACGTTCCTAAATCTTCATGCTTAGGTTCGGATGGATAAAAATAGAAGGTTGCCAATCCAAAAAGTACAACAAAACTTGCTGCGATGCCTATCCATTTTACAGTATTTTGTTTTCTAGGTTGTAATGGAAGTTTTTGCTCGAATTGCGTTTCTTTTTGTGTTTCAAAGTAACCAAACAGCACTTGATATTTTGCCAAATGTGGCGCCACATCGTTGGAAGAAAAATAGGCCTTTAATTGTTTTTCTTCTGCTATTGTAGTTGCTCCTTGAAAGTATTTTTCCAATAATTGTTCAACTAACTTGAGTTCCATAATTATGTGTTTTTTCAATTTGTTCTCTTAAGGTTTTTCGTGCTCTTGATAAAGCTACGCGAACCGCTGTTTCATTCATTTCTAATACTTGAGCTATTTCCGAAAATTCATATTCTTCAATTTCTCTTAGTTGCAATATTAAACGTTGTTGTTCGGGTAAATCATTCATTAACTTTTCGGCCCATTGTAACGTATTTTGATGCTCTATTTGCGTTTCTACACTCGCTTGTTTGTCTTGATAATTGTTATGTACAATTTGCAAATTCGTAGCTCTTTTACTTTTGAGTTGGTCCAAACAATAATTTTTGGTCATCGTCATTGCCAAAGCTTCTACACTATTGTATTGTTCTAATGCACTGTTTTTATTCCACAACCGAACTAAAACTTCCTGAGTAGCATCTTCTGCTTCCTCCGTACTCACAAGCATCCGTTTCGCTAAACGAAACAACTTGTCTTTAAAAGGGTTTATTATCTTTATAAACTCGTTTTGGTTCATCTTAGTTTGTTGGTTTATAGTGAAGACGAATGTAATTTAATTTTGTTACAAAAAGAAATGTAATTATCTTTATGAAAAAAAGTTTATGAAAAGAATGATGGTTATTCTATTTGCAATACTCTTTGCTCAGAGTATTGTAAAATGCGCTGATGATTATGATGACACCGTATCATACGGTTCTGTAAATAATTTTATTTGGAAAGGGCTTAATCTTTATTACTATTGGCTATCCGATTCTCCAGATTTAGCAGATGATCGATTTGCTACAAATAATGATTATGACAACTTTATTAACTCATTTAATGCTCCAGAAGCGCTATTCAATCATCTATTAGTCGATCCTACGATTGATCGTTACAGTGTGATTTTTTCTGATTACACCGAATTGGAACAAGCGTTAAACGGCACACAAAAAAGCAATGGAGTTGATTATGAATTACGATTTAAACAAGGGAGTACCACAGAATTATTTGGCTGGGTCAGATACATACAACCCAACTCAGATGCTTCTACAAAAGCAATAAACCGCGGTACTATTTTTTATGCTGTTAATGGTGTTTCTCTAAACACTTCAAACTATATAAATCTGCTCAATCAAGATAATTATACTTTAAACTTAGCTGAATTTGATAACGGAGCCATAACTCCTAACGGTAATGCTGTTTCATTAACAAAAACAGATTACTCTGAAAATCCAGTATATATTAGAAAAGTGTTTGTAGAAGGTACAAAAAAAATTGGTTATCTAATGTATAATGGTTTCTTTGGAAACTTTGAAACGGAACTAAACAATGCTTTTGGATTTTTTCAAAGCGAAGGAATTACCCATTTAGTATTAGACTTACGATACAATTCAGGAGGTTCTGTAAATACTGCAACCCGCTTGGCTAGTATGATAACTGGACAATTTAACAATCAAGTCTTTGCAAAACAACAATGGAATTATAAAATTGAAAATTTAATCAATAATCCAGAACAGCTACTGAATCGTTTTACAAATTCATTAGGAAATGGTAACGGCATTAACCATCTAAATTTAGACAAGGTATATATTTTAACAACCAAACGCTCTGCTTCAGCAAGTGAATTGGTAATCAACGGACTTATCCCCTATATTGATGTTATTCAAATAGGTGATGCTACAGCTGGGAAAAATGTAGGATCAATCACTCTTTATGACTCTCCTACTTTCAGAAAGCAAAATGTAAATCCAAATCATAAATATGCAATGCAGCCCATAGTACTCAAAATCGCTAATAACGACAACTTTAGTGATTATACGAATGGATTAGCTCCAGATGTTAATCAACTGGAAGATATTGGTAATCTAGGAATTCTTGGCGAAGAAAGTGACCCACTATTGAATACCGCACTAAATTATATTAATGTAAACGGAAGATTTCAGCAAAGTGTTCCCGAAAAAGTGTTCCATTATTTTGAAGATAGTAAATCACTCCGATTATTTGGTGATGCAATGTATCTAGAATAATAAAGAGGGCCTTAGCCCTCTTTATTCTAAAATAGAAAATTCAAACCTAATTTAAAGTTCCTTCCTCTTGTGTTATATCCAATTAATTCTTGGAAATCTTCGTTTAAAATATTGGTTACTGTTCCAAAAACTTGCAAACGATTAGGCAATAACTCGTAAGAAATATTAGAATTAACCAACTGATAAGCTGCTAAATTAACCGCTTGTGTTGCCCAAATATTTGAATCGTAATAGGCGTCGCTTCTTTTATCTACAAATTGATAATTGATTCCGAAAGTTCCTCTTTTGAAGTTGTAATTCAAATCTACATTACCTTTGTGTTTTGGAATTAAACGATTTAATTGCTCTTCAACTTGAGTAAATGTATAATTTCCACCAATGTTAACTCTTTCAGATAATGCATAACGAATGCTTGCTTCAACACCCTTTGCGTTGTAAGTTCCTTCGATGTTGATATAATTTGAAGCGAACGTTATTGGATCAGTAAAAAATCCGAACGTATTTTCTTCTTCTCTGTAAAAACCAACTGCATTTATCGTTAATTTTTTATCCAATAATTGCGATTCAAAACCAAATTCTGATGTAGCATTTTCTTCTGGTGTTAAGTCTAAATTCCCATAAGGTCCGTATAATTGATATAAACTTGGTGTAATGAAAGCTGTACTATATGAAGCTAAAACTTTCAAAGGTAAATTTGCAAATGAATAACTCGGATTGAAGTTATAAACAGCTTGATTTCCATATTCGCTATGCGTGTTGAAACGAGTTCCAGCATTTATATTTAATCCAAAATCAGAATTAAAAACTAAAGTAGCATAAGGATCTAACAAGTTAAACTTCGCTGCTTCTCTTGCTACATCCGTATACGCGTCTTTTTGTGACATATCGAAATATTGATATTGCGCACCTAAAACCAAATAGACTTGTTTACTGAAATTGTATTTATTGAAAGCATCTATCGAAACACTTCTACCTGAATAATTGTAATTATCAATCGTTCCCGACCATGAATTTGAAATATTTAAAATTCTATCAATTGTTGACGCTCCAGCGTTAATTGCAAATTCTCCTTTGTTGTATTTGTATTTTGGTAAGAATCCGATTCGGAATTGCTCCGAAAAACTATTATTGTTCAAATCGTCTGCATTAGCAATAATTCCGTCAAACGAATTATCAAACGTGTTCTTGATTCGGTCATAGTTACCGAAAAATTCAAAACTCAATTTATCATTCGCTTTAAAACCTATTTTTTGTAACACATTGACTCTTGAAAACGTATCTTCTTCAAAATTTTCTCCTGCGGCTTCCGACATTCCTTTAGTTTCCGTACTGTTTAAAGTGGTTAGGTACGAAATTTTATTTACTGTCCCATTTACCGAAATACCTTGATTGAAATCTTGCGCACTCGTTTTTGAAGTATTCGAAGTATTTTGCGTTCCCATATTGATATACGCATTACCCGAAATTTCCTTTTTTACCGATTTTTTCAACGTAATATTAATAACTCCTGTAGCAGCTCCAGTTCCGTATAACGTACTCGAAGCACCTTTCATCACTTCAATTTTCTCAATTTGTTCTACTGGAATTAAACGCAAATCGTATTCGATGTTAATTCCCGAAGCATCCGAAACAGGAACACCATCAATGTAAATCGCTACTTGACGATTACGACCACCACGAATGTAATAACCTAAGTTCTTTCCGTTAAACGATTGATTTCCGTTAATTTCAACTCCCGCAACTTGACTCAACACATTTGCTAAATTTTGACCTTTTTTAGCTTCTAAGTCTTGAGCGGTAATCACTTCAATAATTTTACCTGATTTTTCTTTGCTTTGTGCAAATTTAGTGTCCGTAACAACCACTTCTTTTAGGTTGTTAACTTTTAGCGTATCTGATTCTTGAGCATACGCAAAAGCAGTAGCTAGTGTAAATACACTTAAGCCAATAAACTTTTTGTTCATTTTAGGGTTAATAAAAAACTTGCTGAAATAATTTTTTCAACACATAGAATCATAGATGAAATAGAATATAAAAAGGCATTTCATTTAACATAGATAACAAAGCGCTATGTGTAAAAATAATTTTTCTAAAACAGCCTTTAAAATAAACCAGATACTATGTGACTATGTGTTTAAACCAATCACTTCAATCAATAATTAATAATTTGGGAGAAAAGCACAGAATTTACCCATACTCAAACTTTTTTTCCCGAAAGTTTGTTACTCAATGAATGTGGCAGGTCTCCTGGCTTGCGTCTTGTTATCAACCTTCCCATCGAAAGTTAGAAATTAGAAATTAGAAGTTAGAAATTTTCTAAATTCAGAATTCTTAATTCTAAATTAACAACAGTGGTAATGTAGATAATAACAAGCTTTATAGCTTACAGTTGCGGGTACAGCTTAGGTCTTACACCTAATTCCCTTTTAATGTTGTTTTGAAAAATTCAGAAACAACAACCAAAATTCGAAGGCAAATTTACATTAATTTTAATAGAATGCAATTTTTAAAAAACATTCTTCAACAAAATACCAAGCTACTTCTTCTTATTCAACTTACGCCACAACCAAATAAACCCAATTACAAAGTGTGCGATTACAATTGTGGCTACGGCATAAATAAACTCGTTGGAATCTGTTCTCATGTTTTTTTATCACAAATTTAGTGGTTTTATTGGTTTCTTTCTGCCTTATTTGTTTCAAAAAGTTACATGAAAAAACCTTTGCATCTTTGCGTCTTTGCGAGCAGAAAATAAAAAACTACTTTTGCAAAAAACATTTTCATGCGCCATTATTTCTTTTTATTCGTTTTATTTTTAGGATTTATCCAATGTAAAAAAACAGAAAGTTCTGCAAATCTCAATACTTCCACACAAAACAGTATCCAACACGCGGAAGGATTTTCTATTGAAAAATATGATGGTTTTTCGGTGGTAAAAGTTTCGAATGCCTATCCTGAAGCTAAAGATAATTACACTTATGTACTTCACAAAAAAGGCGTTCAAATTCCAGATAGCTTACAACAATTTACTTCGATTGAAGTACCAATTAAAAAAGTAATCGTTACTTCAACAACACATATTCCTGCTCTAGAAGCTTTAGGCGTTGAAAATACTTTAATTGGTTTCCCAACAACAGAGTATATATCATCTGAGAAAACAAGAGCTTTAATTGATGCAGGAAAAGTGCGCAATTTAGGTTCAAATCAAGGGTTAAATACCGAAGTCATTTTAGACATTCAACCTGATGTAATTGTAGGTTTTAGCGTAGATGGCGATTTAAAAACTTACAAAAACTTAGAAAAAAACGGTCAAAAAATCATCTTCAACGGAGATTGGACCGAAAAAACGCCTTTAGGAAAAGCCGAATGGATTAAATTCTTTGGTGCGTTATATGATTTGGATGAAAAAGCAACCGAGATCTTCAATTCAATTGAAAAAGAATACAATTCAGTAGTAGCTTTAGCTAAAAATGCCAAAACCCAACCCACCATTTTTGCAGGTTCCATATACGAAGACCAATGGTTTTTACCACAAGGTGATAGTTGGGCAGCCTATTTTTTAAAAGAAGCCAACGGAAATTATTTATGGAAAGATTCCAAAGGAACAGGAAGTTTAGCATTATCATTTGAAAGTGTTTTAGACAAGGCAAAAGACGCCGATTTTTGGATTGGACCAGGACAATTTGGATCGATACAACAAATTTTAGATAGCAATCCAAATCACATTCACTTCAGAGCAGTTGCATCTAAAAACGTATATTCGTTTAGTACCAAAAGAGGAAAAACAGGTGGTGCTATCTACTACGAATTAGCACAAAATCGCCCAGATTTGGTTTTGAAAGACATCGTAAAAATTTTACATCCCGAAATGTTACCCGATTATGAATTGTTCTTTTTTGAGAAGTTAAAATAAAATTGAAACACATAGTCACATAGCTCAACTTTGTTAATATTTCAGGCGTTTCATTTTACATAATTATCATTAGTTATGTGTGAATGAAATGATTTCAACAGAACTTTACTTCATGTTTTTTTATGTGTCTATATGTTTAAAAAACCAAAAAACGTAATTTAGCCAAAAATTCAACGCATGTCCTTTACCAAAAAACAAAACCTTCTTTTCATCCTTTTGCTTGTCGCAATGGTGTTTTTGTTTTTGGTTAATATCAGTTTAGGTTCGGTTGCTATTCCTTTGAAAGAGGTTATTAACGGACTTTTCTCGCAAGAAATGAGTAAGGAAAGTTGGGAAATTATACTTTGGAATTTTCGCTTTCCAAAAGCTATAACCGCTATTTTAGTGGGAACCGGACTTTCAATAAGCGGGTTGTTAATGCAAACATTATTTCGAAATCCGTTGGCAGGACCATATGTTTTAGGTCTTAGTTCAGGTGCGAGTTTAGGAGTAGCGTTTATCATTTTAGGAACTGGATTTTTACCAACATTCATCTCTTCTATTTTTTTATCGAATTACGGATTGGTGGTAGCTTCGAGTTTAGGTAGTTTTTTAGTTTTGATGGCGGTTTTATTGGTTTCTCAAAAACTAAAAGACACCATGGCCATTTTGATTGTAGGATTGATGTTTGGCAGTTTTACAAGTGCTATAGTTTCGGTGTTATCCTATTTTTCTTCGGCTGAAAAATTGCAAAAATTCACTTTTTGGTCGATGGGAAGTATTTCGAATTTATCTTGGAATGAAATTTTGCTTTTATCTGTTTTTGTTCTCGTTGGAATAGGAATTAGTTTCATGGTCATCAAGCCTTTGAACGCTTTACTTTTAGGAGAAAAATACGCCCAAAGTATCGGAATCAACTATAAGAAAACACGCTTTTTAATAATCATAGCTACAAGTATTTTAGCTGGAAGTATCACTGCTTTCGCTGGCCCAATTGCTTTCATAGGTTTGGCAGTACCCCACATGGCAAAATTATTATTTCAAACCAGTAATCATTTAGTGTTGTTTTGGAGTACGCTGTTACTAGGCGCTATTGTCATGTTGTGCTGCGATACAATTGCACAAGTTCCAGAAAATGATATTACTTTACCAATTAACGCGATAACATCAGTAATAGGAGCACCAGTAGTGATTTGGTTGTTAGTTAAAAAGAAACGTTTTTAGTTAAAACTTAAAATAAGATAAAACCACATAGAAACATAGGTTTATTATTTTTAAGAAATACATAGAAAACTAGTTTTTTATCATAGAGTAAATGAAATAATATCAATCTATGTTTCTATGTGGTAAATTTAAAAAAATATGACACAGAAATATTTAGATGAACTGACATTAATGTTATTGGAGCTGCAATAGAAGTGCATAAAAACATGGGAAGTGGATTATTGGAAAGTGTTTACCAACAGTGTATGATTGAGGAATTAACCAATAGAAATATAAATTTTGCTTCCGAATTTAAAATTCCTGTTGTTTATAAAGAAAAAGAACTTGATATTGAATTTCGTTGTGATTTATTCATAGAAAATTGTTTAATAGTTGAATTGAAATCAGTTTCTGAAATAAAACCAATTCATGATGCTCAAGTTTTGAATTATATGAACTTATTAAAGGTTCCGAAGGGAATTATAATCAACTTTAATTGTTTCAATATTTTCAGAGAAGGTCAAAAAACATTTGTAAACGAGTACTTCAAAAAATTAGAAAAAGAATAAAACTATGCAAAACTTTAGTTTTTAAACAAAACTCAAAAAAAACTATGTTTCTATGTGGTAAAACCTATTTTTGTATTTCATAATGACCCAACAAAATTTCACCATACAAACTCATAATCTTTCGATTGGCTACAAGTCAAAATCGGAAATGATTACCATTGCTCAAAACATCAATCTAAATTTAGAAAAAGGCAAATTAATCGCATTAATTGGTGAAAACGGAATTGGAAAATCTACTTTATTAAAAACAATAACCGGAATTATCCCACCATTATTTGGCAAAATTACTTTACTAAACAAATCGCTTCAAAGTTACAAACCTCTTGATTTAGCAAAAGAATTAAGTATTGTTTTGACTGAAAAATTACCTCCAAGCAACTTAACTGTTTACGAGATCATCGCTTTAGGAAGACAACCCTATACCAATTGGTTAGGCACTTTAACTGACGAAGATAAAATCAAAATTGAAGAAGCAATTGCTTTAACCGAAATCCAACATTTGGTTCATAAAAAACATGATGAAATTAGTGATGGTCAGTTGCAAATTGCTTTGATTGCACGTGCTTTAGCGCAAGACACTTCGATTATTATTTTAGACGAACCCACCACGCATTTAGACTTGGTTCACAAGGCGACTTTATTGAAATTGTTGCAAAAACTCACGCATGAAACGGGCAAAATCATCCTCTACTCTACACATGATATTGATTTAGCCATTCAAATGGCAGATGAACTAATTGTGTTCACACCTAATCAAATTGTGCAAGACCAACCTTGTAACTTAATTCAAACAGGTATCTTTAATACGTTATTTGATACCGAACATCTAACTTTTGATGCTTCGATTGGTAAGTTTAAAATCAAATAATTTATCCTAATTTTACCTTTTGTTTAACGTTTCAAATTTTCAATTTTCATAATTTTACATAAAAAAAGTTATGAAGTACCTTTATTTAACCTTAATCCTAGCTAGTATGAATAGCTTCGGACAATTAGTAAAAGTAGATTACGCAGATGGTAATCAAAAATTAGAAGGCTTTTTTGCCAAAGCACAAAAAGCAAATCCAAAAAAAGCAGGTGTTATCGTTTTACCAGCGTGGATGGGTGTTGACGCTCATGCTAAAGAATCAGCAGAAGCTTTAGCTAAATTAGGCTATCATGCTTTAGTAGCTGATATATATGGTGTTGGAAACAACCCAAAAAATACAGGTGAAGCTGGAAAAAATGCAGGCTTCTACAAAAACAATCCTGCAGAATATCAAAAAAGAATTCAATTGGCGATTGACCAACTAGTAAAAGCGGGTGCCGATAAAGATCAAATTGCAGTAATTGGTTATTGTTTTGGTGGAACGGGTGCTATCGAAGCCGCTCGTGGCAACTTAAATGTAAAAGGAGTAGTTTCATTTCATGGCGGTTTAGGAAAAGCGGCAAACAGTCCAACTAATGAAATTAAAACCAAAGTTTTAGTGTTACATGGTGCGGATGATCCTTATGTTCCTGCAAAAGAAATTGAAGCCTTCCAAAACGAAATGAGAACTTCAAAAGCCGATTGGCAAATGATTTATTATGCAAATTCAGTTCATGCCTTTACACACAAAGATGCTGGAAGCGATAACAGCAAAGGCGCTGCTTACAATGAATTAGCCGATAAAAGAAGTTGGGAAGCGATGAAAACGTTTTTTATGGAGATTTTTTAACATCCTAATAATCATCAATTGAAAAAAATAATTTTAAGAATCATAATATTTCTTGTTGGAGTAGGAATAGCTTTTCTTACGGAATCTTTTTTTCGTGGTTTCATTCAAGATGTTTTTCAAATATCAACCTCTGATAAAATTCAATTCATTGGAAAGAACATTTATTTTATTCCAAATATTATTTTTTTACCAATTTTGGGATTAAGTATAGTAACATTATCAATTGAAAATTCAAATAAAAATAATTTTCAAATTTTTATAAACATACTCAGAAGTTTATTACTATTTTTTATTTCAATTATTCTAATATCTGCTGTTGATGCAAAATTAAAAGTTATTGAATGCACAGCTTGTATTGATGGAATTAGAAAATTAAATTGGAATGATATAAACTATGGGATAATTTTAGGAAGTAGTATATTAATTTCAATTATTCCAAGCTTAATTAAGATTAAAAAAACAAACTCAAAAAAAAGGAATCTGATTTTTTAATCTTTTATTAATCCAAAAAAACAGAAAACAGTTATTTCTCTTGAAATAGCTGTTTTTTTTTTATACATCAAAACCACTAACTTTTAAAACTTCACCCGCTTTTAAATCATTTAAGTGAATGTTTCCTACACGCACACGAACCAGCCGCAATGTAGGAAAACCAACCGCTGATGACATTTTTCGTACTTGACGAAATTTACCTTCGGTTAAAGTTATCGAAACCCAAGACGTTGGTCCGTGACGTTCATCGCGAATCTTTTTGCCACGTTCGCCTAAATTGGGAATGGATTCTAATTGAAAAGCTTTGCACTTTTTGGTTTTGTATTTTTTGCCGTGTAAGCCGATTTCGACTCCGTTTCGTAATTGTTCAACGGCTTCCTCAGTAATTAAACCATCGACTTGCGCGTAATATTCTTTTTCTACTTTTTTGCTTCGGACAATTTCGCTCATCATGCCATCGGTGGTTAACAAAAGTAAGCCTTCTGAATCTTCGTCTAAACGACCAATTGCCATGGTGTTTTCGGGAAAATCATATAATTCGCCCAACAACTTTTTCTTGCGTTTTAATTGGTAAATAAACTGCGATAGATAACCGTAAGGCTTGTGAATAAGAAAGTGATGATGCATGTAGAAATTCCATTTTAAGTGTGGCGAAGATAGTAAAAACTGTTGGAGTGAAACAAAAAATAAGGAGGCCTTGTTTAAGACCTCCCTGTGTCGATTTTGATTAATTACGTTTTTCTGATCTACTATAACTTGAGAGGAATAAACGACTGAATATCTTTTTAGATATATAACTAACGATATATTCAATAACGAATCAAAATCACATAGTAAATGTATAAAATACTTCAATACAAATAATTGATTTTTAAACATTTAACATATAATTATCATTAATATTCGACGAACGAATCATTACATCGACGAACTTGTATTGATTAAAATTTCGAAGAGTTTTTAGTAGCTAACATATCATTAAATTTTATTTTTTGCTACATTTACACTATAAAATAAAATCAACAACCATGTCACAAACACTTTTAGTACTTGCCGCATTTATTATTGCTTTAGGAATTGGAATTTTAATTGGGAAAATAGTATTTTCTGCCAAATCGCAATCCGAAAAATCAGGTTTAGAAGAACGTATTAACGGACTTTTAAACCAAATCGAGCAACTGAAAATTCAGTTTCAAACCGAGCTAAATCAGTTTGAAAAATCGCTTGCCCAACTTTCAATTGAGAAAGAAAACCTGCAAAAAGAAAAGGAATCATTAGCGATTCATTTAGCAAAAAAAGAAAATGATTTTGACAATCTTTGGGAACGTAACAAGGAGCAAAAGCAAGAGGTAGAACAACTTCAAGAAAAATTTACCAAAGAATTTGAAAACTTAGCTAATAAAATTCTGGAAGAGAAAACCGTAAAATTCACCGAGCAAAACAAGGAGAATTTAAAAAATATTTTGTCGCCTTTACAAGACAAAATCCAACTCTTCGAAAAGAAAGTCGAAGACACGCACAAAGAAAGTATTGATTATCATGCCGCGTTACGCCAACAAATTTTGGGGCTTCGCGAAATGAACGAACAAATGAGTAAAGAAACCATCAATTTAACCAAAGCTTTAAAAGGCGACAGCAAAATGCAAGGAAATTGGGGAGAATTGGTCTTAGAACGCGTTTTAGAAAAATCGGGCTTAGAGAAAGATAGAGAATATTTTGTGCAACAAAGTCACGTTACTGAAGACGGCAATCGTGTATTCCCCGATGTCATCATCAATCTTCCGGATGGCAAAAAAATGATTATCGATTCGAAAGTTACTTTAACCGCTTACGAGCGTTACATTAACGAAGAAGATTTAGAAGTAAAAAATCAGTATTTAAAAGAGCATATTGTTTCGATAAATCGCCATGTGGAGCAATTGGGGAGTAAAAATTACCACGATTTGTACCATATGGAAAGTCCAGATTTTGTGTTGTTGTTCATTCCGATCGAATCCGCTTTTGCTGTGGCTTTAAATGAAGATACGAGTTTGTATAACAAAGCTTTCGAGAAAAATATTGTGATTGTTACACCTTCTACGCTTTTGGCAACTTTACGTACGATTGATAGTATGTGGACGAATCAAAAACAACAAGAAAATGCGATTGAAATTGCACGTCAAGCAGGAGCTTTATATGATAAATTCGAAGGTTTTGTTTCTGATTTGATTAAAATTGGGAAGAAAATGGACGAAGCTAAAATTGAATACGGCAACGCTATGAATAAATTAGTTGACGGAAAAGGAAATCTTATCACTAGTGTTGAAAAATTGAAAAAAATGGGAGCTAAAGCCAAAAAAGCACTTCCAGAAGCCGTTTTAAAAAGAGCAGAAAACGAAGAAAATAAAGTAATCGAAGAAAAAAACAACATATGAATACGTTAAGAAAAATTTTTATCTACTTACTTCTAACCGTTAGCTTAGGTCTTGTAGGTTATACTTTGTTCATTTATAATTTCACCTTAAGTGACGGAGTTAGAAGCGGAATATTATCCAAGTTTAGCCACAAAGGGGTTCTATTCAAAACTTGGGAAGGGGAATTGAATGAAGGATTTGGAGCAACACGATTTTTTCCATTTTCTGTAGAAGATAATGAAACAAAAGTGATTGAGGATTTAAAGAAATATCAAGGTCAGTATGTTAAATTAGAATATAAAGAAAGAATAAAAACATTGCCTTGGTGGGGTGACACACATTACTTCATAACTAAAGTTACTTTAGAAAAATCACCTTATTCTGGAAATAAATAGAATAAATTGTTAAAAATAGTTATATATTTGAAATATTTTTAAAAATATAACTATTTTTAATACTTTAAAACAATGAAAAAACACTACTCTACTACATTGTTATTCATTTTATTAGGACTAGGAATTGCACATTCACAATCGGGTGGATTGGATGCATCCTTTGATCCTGGAATAGGTGCTAATGCTGCAATTAATGCAGTTACCATTCAAGATGACGGAAAAATTATTATTGGGGGCGATTTTACCAATTTTAACTCACAAGCTAAAAACAGATTTATAAGATTAAATGCGGATGGTAGTTTAGACGATACATTTGTGACGGGTAACGGTATCACTAGTACAATATCTTTTTTCCCAACTGTAAGAGCTATGGCTATCGATTCCAATGGAAAAATAATAGTTGTTGGCGATTTTAATCGTTATAACAATGTACAACGCAATAATATTTTAAGACTTAATGATGATGGTACTTTAGATACTACCATTTTTAATGCTTCCAATTTAGGATCAAATACTCCTATACTGGCATTAGCCATTCAATCGGATGGTAAAATAATTGTAGCTGGAGGCTTTACATCTTTCAATAACACGCCTGTTAATAGAATAGTACGATTAAATACAGATGGCACAATCGATTCAAGTTTTAACATTGGCTCTGGTGTAAATAATCCCATTCATACTGTGAGTATACAAGCTGATGATAAAATTATTTTAGGTGGAGATTTTACCAATTTTAATGGCACATTAGTAAATAGATTGGTTAGATTGAATACGGATGGAACATTAGACAGCTCTTTTAATATAGGGAGTGGTGCAAATAATTCGATAAGAAGTTCAAAAATTCAATCGGATGGAAAAATTTTATTGGGTGGCCTTTTTACAACTTTCAATACAGCTGACAGGAAATATTTAGCGCGTCTGAATACAGATGGCACTGTAGACAGTACATTTGACATACAATTAGGCGCTAATAATTTGGTTGGAAGCATCGCCATTCAATTCAATGATAAAATTGTGATTGGTGGAAACTATAGCTTATTCAATAGCGTCACGATGAATAGAATTGCAAGACTAAACAACGATGGGCTAATAGACACTTCATTTAATAGTGGAACAGCCGCTAATAATAATGTGAATGCTATTGCTATTCAAGAAGATGGAAACATTATCATTGCGGGTAGCTTTACAACTTATAATGGCACAACTAGAAACAGAATTGCCAGAATTTTTGGAGACGAACCCTTAAACTCTTCTGATTTTACTAAAAATCCATTCTTTATTTATCCTAATCCTTCCAATGATAAAATTACCTTACAAGCTAACGGCAATGTTATTGAATCAATCAAAATATATGACACGACAGGAAAATTAATTTTTCACAAATCAAATCCTGACAATTACACTTTTGATGTTGCTAATTTTGACCAAGGCATCTATTTTTTCACGATTGAAAATGAATTAGGTACTTTCACTCAAAAATTCATGAAAAACTAATATTATGATAAGGTTTACACTTTAAAATTAGGCTTAATGATGCATTCCAATACCGTTTCGGCTTCAAAAATTACAATCTCGGAACTAATGCTGCCTTCCCATTCCAATTTTAGTGGAAAAATTCATGGCGGTTATCTACTAAAACTAATGGATCAAATAGCCTTTGCATGTGCTTCTAAATATTCAGGAAGCTATTGTGTTACGGCTTCCGTTGATACGGTAGACTTTCTAAATCCTGTTGAAATAGGAGAATTGGTAACTTTAAAAGCGTCTGTCAATTATGTAGGTACAACCTCTATGGTTGTTGGAATTAGAGTTATCTCAGAAAATATTCAAACAGGAAAAATGAAACATTGTAACTCTAGTTATTTTACTATGGTTGCAAAAGATGAGAAAGGAAATAATGTAAAAGTACCCCGTTTAATTTTGTCTTCATTTGACGAAATCAGACGCTTTTATGATAGTTTATATCGAATACAATCCAAAAAATTATCAAGAGAGATTGAAAGAAAATTTGATTATAAAACAAAAGAAGCCTTAGAGAATCTTCAACATTATAATGTGGAAATTTCTGAAAAGCTTCTATAAAAATGTGGGAATAATTTAAAAAACTCGAACTAAATTAAACCCGAATGCAAATTCGCCTTTGGTCCAATCTCCAACAGTTTGTCCTAAAAAGCCTGCTTCATGCATGGCATTAGAATTGGAGAAATGCATTTGAAAGACATGTCCACCTGTCTCTAAATCAAAACCTATAGAAAGTGGATTTTTATAAATCGATTCATTTGCTCTGTTTAAGTGAGCTGCATAATCAACATTTATAGACCAACGACTAGTTAATTTAAAGCGTCCCCCAACACCTATAGCATATTGTAAGTTTTCTTGTGGATTAGGCAAAATCGCCATATTATTTTCATCTAATATATCACGTAATGTATTCTCATGAAAAACTGTTGGGGCTACTTGCAATGACAACCTATTCGAAAATTTTCTAGAGATTAGCAATTGATTTACAAAACTTAACCTGTTTTCAAATTCTAAATTAGGGAAAAATTCCTCCTTCAATTCTGTATTGACAGCTAAACTATTGAACCCAACAACCGAAAATGGAAACCCTCCTTCTCGTTGAGATAGAAGTTGATATTTAACACCCATATCATACGTTTCTTGAAAACCACTTCGAGCAACGTGAACCGTTAACCAGTCGTCAATTCCATAAAGAAATTTAATCAATGTGTTTGCATTATCAAGTCCGAAAAAATCATCTATACCGTTGTTGACAAATCCAAAACGGTGAGCAACTACAAAGTAGAAATCGCCTTTAGCTGCAAGCTTAGTGGATTCAATATTAATAATTTTTAAAGATTTAAATGCCGATTCTACTTTAACATTAGTTACTATAGTATCAATTTCATTTAATAAGTCGTCCTGTGCAAAACCACACAAGGGAAATAAAGCTAGTAAAAGTAATTTTTTCATTTGTTCTATTTGTTTTGTTTTGTGTTCTAAAATGTACTAAAAGCACTTAAGTATTGTATCTATACTTCTTTTAAGATGCTGAATTTTCTGTTTTTATTAAGCATCAACAAATCCATATACGAGTATTTAGAAGATTTAGTTCTTTATTTGTAAAAAAAAAATCTAACATTAAAAAAGATCTTAAGAAGTATGCATGCAAAAGCATGATTTTAAAATAGAAAATTTCGAAAAATCAGAATTAATCTAGAACACTGCTTTGATCCATTTTTATCTCTTCAAACAAATCATCATAACCTACTAGTCTTCCTTTGATTTTAATTTCCTTTCCAATTGCGAAATTTTGAACTTGATCGTTTAATAAAACAGCAACTATTTTATCGTCAATAATTATAATACGTGATTTTAAATCCAAACTCGTAATCTTTCCGTATATCGAAATAGTTTGGTCAACGTACTTTTTGTTAGCTATCTCTTGATTTAAAGAGAACTCAGAAATTAAGTCTTTTGAACTTAAAACATAATCCGGTTGTTCTAAACTAATGTTTCGGTGTTGTTTGTAAACATAAAAGTATACAAAAGCAGTTGCTACCAAAATGAAAGCCAACAATGCAAAAACGAACTTGATTTTTAATGTCTTAACCATAATTAAATTGTTTTAAAATGAAAAAAAATGTAAAAAAATTAACCTTCTTATTACTAACATCTATGTTATTAGGAGGTTGTACAACTGACAGTGTATCCGATTTAACTGAAATAACAACAGATGTAAATGTTAGTTATTTAAATGACGTAAAACCTATTATTGATAATAATTGTGTTCGTTGCCATGGTAACCCAACAAGTAACGGAGCTCCAATGTCATTAACTACTTACGAAAATGTGAGAACAGCGGTTTTAAATAATTTAATTGATAGAATTTCAAGAGCAGAAGGAACTCCGGGAGCAATGCCTTTAGGGGGGCCAAGACTTTCTCAAAATCAAATTAATACAATTATAGCTTGGCAAAATGCTAATTTCCCTCAATAAAAAAAACTATGAAAATCAAATTATTAACTTTAATATTCTTTCTGAGCACTAGCCTTATGGCTCAAGAAAGATTTATTACCAAAAGTGGAATAATTTCTTTTGAAGCATCTGTTCCTAGTTTTGAAGAAATTAAAGGGAAAAACACAAATGTTTCCTGTGTACTGAACACAAGATCAGGAGAAATAGCAGTTTTAGCACTAGTTAGAGGTTTTAAATTTAAAATTGCCCTAATGGAAGAACATTTCAATGAAAATTACATTGAAAGCACAGTATTCCCTAAGACGACTTTTAAAGGGAAAATAGAAAATTTCTTTTACTCTAGAATCACAAGAACAGAGCAAAACTATACGCTAAATGGACAACTAGAACTTCATGGAAAAACAAAAGACATTTCGGTTATTGCGAAAATTAAAAGAACAGATGAAGGCATCGAAATCACTTCTAATTTTATAGTGAGTACTGACGATTTTGATATCGAAATCCCAAGCGTTGTGAGTAAAAACATTTCAAAAAATGTAAAAGTTTCATTAGAATTCTTGTTGAAGTAATTTTTTTATACATTTACGCATCAAAAAACAATTCACATGAAAAAAATGATTCAAATCGCATTCGCTCTATTAGTTATTTCGAATGTAGGAGTAAATGCGCAAACAGCATTAAAAAAGGGTTCTGTTAATTATAAAATGACTACCTCAGGAAATGACGAAGCAGCTGCAATGATGGGAGAAAGCACTATTAGTGTTCATTTTGACGAGAAAACTCAAGCTACAGACATGTCAATGATGAATGGCATGATGGTAACCAAAACCATTATTCCAGTTGGAAACATTAAAGACGCACGCATGACATTTGATGCTATGGGAATGAAATATGAAATAATTGAATTACCAGAAGAAGCTTTTAAAGCAAATAGTAGTTTAACAGACTTAAAAAATGCAACTGAGATCGTGTATGACAAAAAAGATACTAAAGAAATTGCTGGTTTTAAATGTTATAAAGCTACAGTAAAATTAAGCGATGGTACCTCTAGTGTTTTATACATTACAGAAGCAATAGCACCTCAAGTTACTAACGCAGAAGGTAATGTAAAATTGGTTGGATATCCTCTAGAGATAAAAGTATCAAATCCACAAGGGGAAATGACCATAACAGCAACGTCTTTCTCAAAAGAATTACCAAAAGATTGCTTTACTATTGGAGAAGGTTATAAGAAAGTAACTATGGAAGAATTTCAAAAACAAATGGGCGGTATGTAATACGAGTCGTTTGCAAATTATAAAAAGCACTGATTTTTCAGTGCTTTTTTTTTGAGACAAGTTGCTAGGTATAATATTGTTTTACATTGATCGTTATCCCTCAAGTTTTATAGCTCCATATATCAATAACTTGCATTTGTAGTATCTTATTGTATCTTGAGATGTTACTATGAATAAGTTTAAATTGACTAGAGAAAAAAAGCTATAATTGACAAATTTAAACAGTTTCTCAAAACAAGAACTAAACGTGTAAGGAGAGGGTATCAAAATCCAAAATCAATCTGATGAAGAAAAAAAACGCAATCTTTCGATTGCGTTTCCCTGTATTACTTCGTTAAGTACATTTTTCTTCTTGAATACAAATCATAAAACTGGTCGTCTTTCAAATCGTCAATAAACAAGATACTTTCACCCGTTGACTTCATCTCAGGACCTAATGCTTTATTTACATTTGGAAACTTACTGAAAGAAAAAACAGGTTGTTTAATCGCATATCCTTTTAATTGAGGATTAAAATTAAAATCTATTACTTTATTATGTCCCAACATTACTTTTGTAGCATAGTTAACATATGGTTCTCCGTATGCTTTTGCAATAAAAGGTACAGTACGAGAAGCTCTTGGATTTGCTTCAATAATGTACACTATATCATCTTTTATGGCAAACTGAATATTAATTAACCCAACCGTCTTCAAAGCTACCGCAATTTTTTTCGTGTGATCTTTGATTTGTTGCATAACAAATTCACCCAAATTAAAAGGTGGTAATGTCGCATTACTATCACCTGAGTGAACACCACATGGTTCAATGTGTTCCATAATCCCTATAATGTATACATTCCCATCGGCGTCACAAATAGCATCGGCCTCTGCTTCAATGGCTCCATCTAAATAATGATCTAACAATAATTTATTTCCAGGAATCGATTTTAATAAATCAATAACATGCTCTTCTAATTCTTGTTTGTTGATTACAATTTTCATTCCTTGACCACCCAACACATAAGAAGGGCGAACTAATAACGGAAAGTCTAATGAATCGGCTAATCTAGAAGCTTCTTCAGCACTCTCTGCAATTCCAAATTTTGGAAAAGGAATATTCAATTCGGTTAATAAATCAGAAAAACGTCCTCTATCTTCCGCTAAATCTAAAGCGTCAAAAGAAGTTCCGATAATTTTTATACCATGTTTTGATAATTTTTCAGCTAATTTCAAAGCCGTTTGCCCACCCAACTGAACGATTACACCTTCAGGCTTTTCGTGCTGAATAATATCATAAATATGTTCCCAAAAAACGGGTTCGAAATACAATTTATCCGCCGTATCGAAATCGGTAGAAACCGTTTCTGGATTACAGTTGATCATGATCGTCTCATAACCACATTCTTTTGCTGCCAAAACCCCGTGAACACAAGAATAATCGAACTCAATTCCTTGACCAATACGGTTAGGTCCAGAACCTAAAACCACTACTTTTTTCTTATCGGTTACGATACTCTCGTTGTGAACGTATTTGGTGCCGTCTGCTTTCTCAATTTCAGCTTCAAAAGTCGAATAAAAATATGGCGTTATGGCTTTAAACTCAGCCGCACAAGTATCAACTAATTTATAAACACGCTTGATATTTTGTTCTTCCCTTAATTTGTGTACTTGACTTTCCAAACAACCCATCATGTGTGCAATTTGTCGGTCTCCATATCCTTTTTGTTTTGCCTCTAGCAATAATTCTCTTGGTAACGTATCTACTTTATAATTCGAAATTTCTTTCTCTAAATGGAATAATTCTTCGTATTGTTTCAAGAACCACATGTCAATTTTAGTAATCTCATGAATTCGGCTTAATGGAATCCCCATGGCGATGGCATCATAAATTACGAAAACTCTGTCCCAACTCGCAAAAGTTAATTTTTCGATAATTTGTTCGTAGTTTTTATAACCTTTCCCGTCTGCCCCTAATCCGTTGCGCTTTATCTCTAACGACTGAGTAGCTTTATGAAGCGCTTCTTGGAACGAACGTCCAATTCCCATGACTTCTCCCACCGATTTCATTTGAAGTCCTAATGTTCTATCCGAACCTTCAAATTTATCAAAATTCCATCTTGGTATTTTAACAATTACATAGTCTAACGTTGGTTCAAATAAAGCCGATGTAGATTTTGTAATTTGATTTTGCAATTCGTCTAAGTTGTATCCTAAGGCTAATTTCGTTGCGATTTTGGCAATAGGATAACCCGTAGCTTTGGATGCTAATGCCGAAGAACGCGATACACGGGGGTTGATTTCAATCGCCACGATATCTTCTTTATCATCAGGTGAAACTGCAAATTGTACATTACAACCTCCAGCAAAATTACCGATAGAGCGCATCATCAAAATGGCCATATCACGCATTTTTTGGAATGTTGTATCTGATAACGTCATTGCTGGCGCTACTGTAATTGAATCGCCAGTATGAATTCCCATTGGATCCATATTTTCGATAGTACAAATAATCACCACATTATCATTCTTATCACGAAGCAACTCTAATTCATATTCTTTCCAGCCTAATAAAGCCTTATCAATCAGTACTTCATGAATTGGAGAAGCCTCTAAACCACGTGTTAGCAACTCATCAAAATCTTCTTTCTTATGAACAAAAGCAGCTCCAGTACCTCCTAAAGTAAACGAAGGACGAATTACCAAAGGAAATCCAAACTCTTGTGCGATTTCTTTTCCTTTTAAGAAAGAATTTGCAGTCTTTGCAGGTGCTTGTGGAATCCCAATTTGATTTAAAAGTACTTTAAACTTTTCTCGATCTTCAGTAATATTAATGGCATTAATATCAACTCCAATTAAACGTACTCCAAAATCCTTCCAAATTCCTTTTTCTTCTGCCTCAATCGCTAAATTAAGTGCGGTTTGCCCCCCCATTGTTGGTAAAACAGCATCTATCTGAGGATGAGCTTTAAGAATTTCGATAATTGATTTTGTGGTTAATGGTTTTAAATAAACATGATCCGCCATTGATGGATCGGTCATGATAGTCGCGGGATTGGAGTTAATTAAGATAACTTCAATTCCTTCTTCTTTTAATGAACGTGCTGATTGTGAACCCGCATAGTCAAATTCGCAAGCTTGACCAATAACAATAGGTCCAGATCCAATAATTAAAACCGATTTGATTGTGTTGTCTTTAGGCATTGTGTTGTTGTTAGTAGTGGATTGTAGTTGTGTTTGAATATAAAATTACAAATTTTCAATTGGGTAGTCTGAAATAAACTGCTAAACTTTTCAAATTTTATAAACAGTTTAAAAAAAAGCCGCTACTAATAAAAGTAACGGCTAGTATATTGTTTTAAGCTAAAACATTATTTTTTGTGTCTTGGTTCACAAGAAACAGTTAACTTATGTCTTCCTTTAGCTCTTCTACGAGCAAGCACTTTTCTTCCATTTGCAGAAGCCATTCTATCCATGAAACCGTGCTTATTTCTTCTTTTTCTTTTTGATGGTTGAAACGTTCTCTTACTCATTGTAGTATTTTTTAAAATCTATAAATAAAAATCTTTTTTAAAATCACAGTTTCCCTTTCCTGAAAACCGAGTGCAAATATACAAAGACTTTTTTCATTCGCAAATACTTTTTTAAAAATATTTTTAATTGATTTTATTACCTTTGCAGTCAACAAAAAAATACAACATGTTTCACAAAAATATTAAATTAGTTTTAGCAGCTTTAATAATTGCTTTTGGAATTTATCAATTTACAGAAAACAACATTGGTAATGGTATCTTTTTATTATTGTTTTCCACCATTTTTATTTTCTTATATTTCAAAAACGAATTTATCTTACTAGCTTTCTTGAAATTGAGAAAACAAGATTTCCCTGGAGCACAAAAATGGTTGTCTCATATCAAAAATCCAGAAACAGCTTTAATAAAAAAACAGCAAGGATATTTTAATTACCTACACGGTTTAATGGTTTCTCAAACCAATTTAATTGAAGCAGAACGCTACTTTAAAAAAGCTATTGCTCTTGGATTATCAATGAATCAAGACCTTGCTTTAGCTAAACTACAATTAGCAGGTATTGCCATGACCAGAAGAAGAAAAATGGAAGCAACCAACTTACTTAACGAAGCCAAAAAATTAGACAAACACAATATGCTGAAAGATCAAATAAAAATGATGAAAGAGCAGATGAAAAAAATGTAATTCACAGAACAAACAAAAAGCACCTTTTAAAGGTGCTTTTTTATTTACCTAATAACATCTTGCCCGCAATTAACAATAGAATAAAACCAAATACTTTTTTTAGCATTTTTTGATCCAACCCAACTGCAATTTTACTTCCAAAGTAGCCTCCAACCACAAAAAACAAAGCAATAATTCCTACATAACGCCAATCGATAAAACCTTCTTTATGATACGTATATACGGCAACTGCCGTGACTGGCACTACTAAAACCGCTAAGCTAGTTCCTTGTGCTTGATGCTGATTAAACCCTAGTAGTAAAATTAACAAAGGAACCATAACAACACCTCCTCCTACTCCAACTAGCCCACTCAAAATACCTGCTAAAACACCAATTAAAACTAACGATAAAACCACTTGCACATCCATTGGTCGTTTATTGTTTGTTATATCCTGAAGTTGGGATTTCGATTTCATATTTCTTACCTAAAGTATTCGTTAGTTTTTTATCGCGTAACCAAGGGTTGTGAATTTTTAAAATTTTATAATTCACACCTTGTGTTTTAGCAAACTTTGCTAAATCCGTAATCGAAGAATCAATTACTATTTTTTTAGTCGGAATTGGATAGTATAAAGCTTCTTTGGGAATACTAAATCCATACTTATCTGGATTTTTCATGATTTCTTTTAATGCTAAAATTCGGAAAACGTAACGCGATGTTTCTTCAGTTAACAACAAATCGTAATAATTATCAACGTGTTGTTCTTCTATTTTTTTGGCAATTCCATTCATTCCACCATTGTAAGAAGCTGCAGCTAACGTCCAAGAACCAAATTTTTCTTTGGCACTTATTAAGTATTTACAAGCGGCTTCTGTTGCTTTTTCTAAATGATAGCGCTCATCAACTTCTTCACTTATTTCCATTCCTTTTTCTTTAGCGGTTGCAGGCATAAACTGCCAAACACCTCTTGCTCCTGCAGGTGAAACCGCATTAACCAAACTACTCTCGATAACCGCTAAATATTTGAAATCATCTGGAACTCCATATTTCGCTAAAATAGGTTCAATAATTGGAAATACTTTATTCGCACGTTTAATCACCAAAGTCGTATTGGTATGATAATTCATATTGGTAACCATTTCTTTGTCCAATCGTTCCTGAACATCTGCAATAAATGTTGGCACATCCTCTCCTGAAAAGTCCATTTGCAAACTATATCCCTGAGGGGCATATTTCGTATCATTTGACACCACTCCATAAATCAAGAAACTTGCCAATAGTGCGATCAACCCCGAAAATAGCATCTTTTTCATATATCTTTCTTTTTTAATCGTTTAGAATTAGTTTGGGTAAATTTTCATTCAACCATTTAAATTTGTTAACTATCATTATATGGGTTCCGCCTTTTACAACAATACACTTTTCTATGTTCTTAATTGGAAAAACCTCATCCGCATCGCCATGAATATGAATTACGGCATTATTTATTTCTTTTTGTTCCCAACACAAGATAGTTTCAATAGCCCAATCCAAATAATGCTTATCACGAACCGATAAATATTTTTCGTATAATTTCAATCGCTTTGCCACAATATTATCCCCAAATGCATATTTAACCAATTTTTCAATATCTGCCAAAAGTTGGGTCGGAATTAACTTATATGCTTTTGTAGTCTTGGCTACTTTAAATCGAGTAGGGAATTCGGTATTCGACTTTACACTTGAAATGATAATTACTTTACGAACCTCCATTTGTTTTGCCATTTCCTGAACCAAAACCCCGCCAAAGGAAACCCCTACTAAAACCGGATTTTCATGCTTGATTTTTTCAACCATGCGATGGGCATAACTTTCGATACTTTCTTTTTCCTTAGGCAAAAACCATTCCAAAAAGTGCATTTCAAATTGGTCTTCAGGTAATTGTATGTTTTCAAAAATTGTGGGGCTTGCGGCCAAACCAGGCATAAAATAAACCGGAATCTTACTCATTACCATTATTTTAAAAAAGTTTCGTAAATTTGCACCATAATTGGAAGGCATCATGGAAATCAAAGATAATGAACTTTTAAGACAATTTGAAATTATTACCGAAACTGGATTGGTTTCAATCGAATATGCGATTCAAGAACGCAAGTTGTTTTTGACTAAATTCTGCAGCAACAATAACGAAGATGATGAATTGCATAACGCATTTATAAAATCGGTTTTAGAGATTGCGGAAAGTAAAAAACTAAAAGTAGTTCCAACACACGCAAAATTCATCAATTTCTTTAGAAAAAATCGAAAATTTCAAGAAATGTTGCCTCCTGGAATTAAAATTTAATTTCAAGAAAAATCCCAAGTCTACTAAAAACTTAGGATTTTTTTTTATACTTCAACGTTTAAGAATTCCATTCGTACACTTCCATCTTCATCTATTTTAGTTAGATTAATTTCGTGTAAGGTATTAACTAATTCCGGATTCCATGGCGTTTTTACTTTTACGTAATTTTCCGTAAAACCATGAATGTAGCCTTCTTTGTTTTCGCTTTCGAATAAAACGGTTCTATTGGTTCCTATTTGACTTTCATAAAACGCTCTTCTTTTCTTAACCGAAAGTCCGCGTAACATTTTACTTCTTTTTGAACGGACATTCATTGGCACTACTCCTTCCATTTCTACTGCTTCGGTATTATCTCTTTCTGAATAGGTGAAAACATGTAGATAAGAAATATCTAGATCATTTAAGAAATGATACGTTTCTAAAAAGTGTTCGTCAGTTTCCCCTGGAAATCCAACAATCACATCCACTCCAATACATGCATGCGGCATTACTTCACGAATTTTGGCTACTCTATCCGTATACACTTCACGCAAATAACGACGCTTCATTTTCTTTAAAACATCATTAGACCCCGATTGTAAAGGAATATGAAAATGAGGCACAAATGTGCGACTCTGTGATACGAATTCAATCGTTTCGTTTTTCAATAAATTAGGCTCAATAGAAGAAATTCGTAAACGCTCGATTCCTTCTACTTCATCTAAGGCTTTTACTAAATCCAAGAAAGTGTGTTCGTGTTTTTTATTTCCGAATTCCCCTTTTCCATAATCACCAATATTTACACCGGTTAATACAATCTCTTTTATTCCTTGTTGTGAAATTTCTTTAGCATTTTTCAATACATTTTCTAATGCATCACTTCTAGAAATTCCTCGAGCTAAAGGAATGGTACAATAGGTACATTTGTAATCGCAACCATCTTGTACTTTTAAGAAAGCACGCGTTCTGTCACCAATGGAATAACTTCCTACATAGAAATCCGCTTCTTCAATTTCGCAGGAATGCACTTCCCCCATATCATTTTTCGACAAATCATTGATATAATCGGTGATTTTGAATTTTTCTGTGGCGCCTAAAACCAAATCTACTCCATCAACTGCAGCTAATTCTTCTGGTTTTAATTGGGCATAACAACCTACTGCGGCAACAAACGCTTTATCATTCAGCTTCATTGCTTTTTTAACAATCTGCTTGAATTGTTTATCCGCATTATCGGTAACCGAACACGTATTGATTACATAAATATCTGCAATTTCTTCGAAATCCACACGTTCAAAACCTTCATTTTGAAAATCACGTGCAATAGTTGACGTTTCTGAGAAGTTCAATTTGCATCCTAAAGTGTAGAATGCGACTTTTTTCTTGTTTTCCATAAGTAAAACTCAATTAATGAAATCGTTGTCAAAAAATTGAGAATGCAAAGATAGTTTTAATGTGGCAATTAGACAATATACCAATTGGACAATTATTTGAATTAATTTGTAACTTTTTGAGAATTTAGTCCGTAGAACTATAAAATCAAAAATATGGCAGGAGAAGGTTCTATGCTGCAAGCGATAAAAAGCTTAGCTTATAATAAATCTTTGAGAGGTAATCACAATCGAACAAGTTGGAAAGATTATAAAATCCTAAACGACAAACCTTTAGAAGATCACATTAAAGCAACACCTGAATTATTAGAAGAAATAAGAACTCGTTTACAAGTTGAAAATAAAAAAAGAAAGAAGCACCAAATTATGTTGGCACTTCTTTCGATTATCGTTGCGATTTTAGCAATCTATTTAATAACAAAAATTAATTATATCGGAATATAAATGGATTCCAGTTTATAAAAATAGTCTCATTGACTCATTGACACATTGGCGAATTAACTACTCTTTTCTATATTTTTTCGTTTCTTCAAAAACGTGTTCTAAAATTTTAGCGTCTTCTTCTGTAAATTCTACATGACGGCGACTCATTACAATTTTAGCGGTTTCGAAAGCTTTTTTGGTAATGTAGGTAGTAAATCCAGAAGCACCACCCCATGAAAAACTTGGCACAAAATTTCTTGGAAATCCAGAACCAAAAATATTCGTCGAAACACCAACCACAGTTCCTGTATTGAACATGGTATTGATACCACATTTACTGTGATCACCCATCATTAATCCGCAGAATTGCAAACCTGTACGTGCAAAACCTTCTGTTTCATAACTCCACAAACGCACTTCTTCGTAGTTGTTTTTTAGGTTGGAATTATTAGAATCGGCACCAATGTTACACCATTCTCCTAAAACGGAATTTCCTAAAAATCCATCATGACCTTTATTTGAATAACCGAATAAAACGGAATTATTCACTTCGCCACCAATACGACAATGTGGTCCAACAGTTGTTGCTCCGTACACTTTTGTCGCTAATTTTACTTGTGCTTCTTCGCATAAAGCAAAAGGACCACGAATAACTGAACCCTCCATGATTTCAGCATTTTTCCCGATGTAAATTGGACCGGTTGAAGCGTTTAAGGTTACAAATTCTAACTTCGCTCCTTCTTCAATGAAAATATTTTCAGGTGCAATTACGTTGACGCTTTTTGGAATCGGCTGAGAAAATCTATCTTCGGTTAACAATTCAAAATCTTCGCGAATTGCGGCATCGTTTTTGGCAAAAATATCCCAAGTGTTTTCGATTCGTAAAACATCCCCTTCATATTCTATTAATTCATATTCATCAAAATCGATATCTTCTTGCGTATTATGCGTATGAAAAGCGATAATTTCCTCTCCAAAAAGAATTGCTTCTTTAGGATTCAAATTTTGAACCATATCTACCAGAATAGGATTTGGCAAAAAAGAAGCATTAATCATAACATTCTCTTCCATTTCCACCATTGGATACTTCTCCATCAAGTATTCTTCGGTAAGCGTTGTAGTAGTATATCCCAAATATTTCTCCCACTTTTCGCGAATCGTTAAAATTCCGATACGAATATCAGCTACAGGACGCGTAAAAGTAAAAGGAAGTAAGGCATTGCGAACGGTTCCGTCAAAAAGTATATAGTTCATTATATTGAATTGTTAAAGTGATGAATTGTTTAAAACAATACTCAAAAGTAGGAAGATTTAGGCAATAAAAAAAGCCTCACCTAAGTGAAGCTTTTCTCTATTTTGAAAAAGCGAAAAATTATTTAGCTTTTTTAGCGTATTTGCTGTTGAATTTATCGATACGACCTGCAGTATCAATAAGCTTAGATTTACCTGTGTAAAAAGGGTGAGATGTTCTAGAAATCTCCATTTTGAAAACTGGATACTCAACACCTTCGTGAGTAATCGTTTCTTTCGTTTCAACTGTAGATTTAGTGATAAAAACATCTTCATTTGACATGTCTTTAAATGCAACTAATCTGTAATTTTCTGGGTGAATACCTTTTTTCATTTTGTAAATCTTTTTATTAAGCGATTATAATTTGTTTCGCGGCTTTACATCTGTAAAGGTGTAAACAACTCATAACCTTTTGGTTTATAAACTTTTTATTTCAGAGCGCAAAATTACATTTAATTTTTAATTTACCAATGTTTATGTAACTTTTTTTTATTTTTTAACTCTAATCCTACAACGATTAGAATTCTTATATTTGTAAATTAATTAAACCAAAACAAACTATGAACGAAATTATCAAAAAAAAAGGAATTACCTTTGGTATCATTACTGGAGTATTAAGTGTATTGATTACAACTTCTATTTACATTGTTGATTTATCTTTAATGACAAAATGGTGGTTAGGTCTCTCAATTTTGGCAGTATACATAATTATAGGTTGTGTTTTATTAGTTAAAACTAAAAAAGATTTAGGTGGCTACATGAGTTTCAAAGAAGGCTTTACTACTTATTTTATTTCAGCACTAATTGGTATTGCAATTTCCGTTATTTATAATATTTTACTTTTCAATGTAATTGATCCAGAAGCGGCAATTCGTTTAAAAGAACTTACGCTTGAATCAACTGTTCAAATGTTAGAGAAATTTGGAACACCAACATCTGCTATCAAAGAGACTGTAGATAAAATGAAGGATTACAATCAATTTTCAACTATTGAACAATTAAAAGGAAGCATATGGAGCATTGTTGGTTCTGCAATTTTTGGTGCCATTTTAGCTGCTATCTTCAAAAAAGACAAACCTGTATTTTAAATAAATGAATTTATCCATAGTTATCCCATTATTAAACGAGCAAGAATCGTTACCCGAATTACACAATTGGATTGTAAAAGTGATGCAAGCGCACAACTATTCCTATGAAATCCTTTTTATTGATGATGGTAGTACCGATGCTTCTTGGAATGTTATCGAAAAATTATCTCACGAAAATCCGAATGTAAAAGGAATCCGTTTTCTTAGAAATTACGGAAAATCACAAGCCTTACATGCTGGTTTTGCCAAAGCGCAAGGTGACGTTGTAATTACCATGGATGCGGATTTACAAGATAGTCCCGATGAAATTCCAGAATTATTCCGTTTAATTACAGAGGATAATTATGATTTGGTTTCAGGATGGAAGAAAAAACGCTATGATTCGGTTGTGGCGAAAAACATTCCATCTAAATTATTCAATTGGGCCGCTCGAAAAACTTCAGGCGTAAAATTGAACGATTTCAATTGTGGATTAAAAGCCTATAAAAATATTGTTATTAAAAACATTGAAGTTTCAGGCGAAATGCACCGTTACATTCCTGTTTTAGCAAAAAATGCTGGATTTGGGAAAATCGGTGAAAAAGTCGTGATTCATCAAGCGAGAAAATACGGAAATTCAAAATTTGGAATGAGTCGTTTTGTCAATGGTTTCTTGGATTTAATAACGATTTGGTTTCTTTCAACTTTTGGAAAAAGACCGATGCATCTTTTTGGATTATTAGGCTCTATTATGTTTCTAATTGGATTTTTATTCGCTTTCTATCTAGGAATCGACAAATTATTCATCAATACCTCGGGAAGATTAATTACTGAAAGACCGCAATTTTATTTATCGTTAACCGCAATGTTAATTGGAACCCAATTATTCTTAGCCGGATTTCTAGGTGAAATTATCCTAAGAACCAAAAACAACGAAGAACGTTATAAGATTAGTGAGGAGTTGGGACGTAAAAGTTGAGAGTAAAACAGAATTATTAACTTTTTAAATTATACACGCCATGCAAAAATTAGAGATTATCAACAACAAAATCTATGTAATTAGAAATCAAAAAGTAATGTTAGATTTTGATTTAGCATTACTTTACCAAATTGAAACAAAAAGACTAAAAGAAGCTGTCAGAAGGAATATCGAAAGATTTCCTGAAGATTTTATGTTTGAACTTACAAAAGAAGAATTTGACAACTTGAGGTCGCAATTTGCGACCTCAAGTTACGGAGGGACAAGATATATGCCTTTTGCTTTCACAGAACAAGGCGTTGCCATGTTATCTTCTGTACTAAATTCAAAAAAAGCAATTGAAGTAAACATTGCAATTATGAGAACTTTTGTAGTGCTGAGAAATTCAATTTTGTCTTTGGAAGAAATCACAAATAGAGTTTCAGAAATTGAACAACAGTTTCCTGAAATATACAAAGCTTTAAATTATCTGATGGACACCCATCAGAAAAATGTAGAACAAAAAGAAAGAAGCAAAATTGGCTTCAAAAAGAAATAAGAATATGCATATCGAACAAAGCATTTTAAATAAAGTAAACGAGTGGTTAACCCCAACATTTGACGAAGCAACTCAAGCAGCTATTGAAGAAATGATGACTTCGGCTCCAAAAGAACTAGAAGAAAGTTTCTATAAAAATTTAGAGTTTGGAACAGGAGGAATGCGCGGTGTTATGGGTGTTGGAACGAATCGTATCAATAAATACACGCTTGGAAAAAATACACAAGGTTTATCGGATTATTTACACAAGTCGTTTCCAAACGAACGACTAAAAGTAGCGATTGCTTACGATTGTCGCCATAACAGCAACACTTTAGCTAAAGTTGTGGCTGATGTTTTTTCGGCAAACGGTATTAAAGTGTATTTATTTTCAGACATGCGCCCAACTCCTGAATTATCATTTGCCGTTCGCTATTTGAATTGTCATGCAGGAATTGTGTTGACTGCTTCTCACAATCCACCAGAATACAACGGATACAAAGTATATTGGCAAGATGGTGGCCAATTAGTACCCCCACAAGATGCTGAAATTATCAAAGTAATCGAAGATTTAAAATACAGCGATATTAAATTCGAAGCCAACAACAATTTAATTGAATATATCGATACTGAAGTAGACGAAGCTTTCGCGAAATCAACAGTTGAAAACGCAAGTTTTAACACGCCAGCCGATGCTAAAGCTAATTTAAAAATCGTTTACACTTCATTACACGGTACTTCAATAAAAGCTATTCCAAATGTATTAGCGAAAGCGGGTTATACCGATGTAAATATCGTTCCAGAACAAGCCGAACCTAATGGTGATTTCCCAACCGTAGTTTCGCCAAACCCTGAAGAACCAGAAGCATTGTCGATGGCAATTGCTTTGGCAGAGAAAATTGGTGCGGATATGGTAGTAGGAACCGATCCAGATTCTGACCGTTTAGGTGTTGCGGTTCGTGATTTAGATGGAAACATCAAATTATTGAACGGAAACCAAACCATGGTTATCATGACAGCTTTCTTATTAGAACAATGGAAACGCGCAGATAAATTCAAAGGAAACGAATTTATTGGTTCCACTATTGTTTCTACTCCTATGATGTTAGAATTAGCTGCTGCTTACGATGTGGAATGTAAAGTAGGATTAACCGGTTTCAAATGGATTGCGAAATTCATTAAAGATTTCCCAAATCAGAAATTTATTGGTGGTGGTGAAGAAAGTTTTGGATTTATGGTGGGTGATGCCGTTCGTGATAAAGATGCGGTAGCTGCTATTTTATTAGTAAGTGAAATTGCAGCTCAAGCCAAAGCTTCGGGAAGTTCGTTATATCAAGAATTATTGAATTTATATATTGATTTCGGTTTCTACAAAGAACATTTGATTTCGATTACCAAAAAAGGAATTGAAGGTGCTAATGAAATCAAACAAATGATGATTGATTTACGCGAAAATCCTCTGAAAGAAATAAACGGACAACGTGTGATTTGCATCGAAGACTATCAAGCTTCAAAAGGAAAAGACTTCATGAATAACGAAGAATTTGAAATTCATATTCCAAAATCAAACGTATTGATTTACTATTTGGAAGACGGAAGCAAAATCTGCGCAAGACCAAGCGGTACAGAACCAAAAATTAAATTCTATTTCAGCGTAAATGGAATTTTAGACACGATTGAAAACGCAACATCAGTAGAAAAAGAATTGGATAACAAAATTGCTGAAATTATTTCGGCAATGAAATTAAACTAAATGGACGAAAATTTTAAAAAACTTATACCATTTGCTAAAAAATACAAATACAATGTTGTTGGAAACATATCATTCAACATTCTGTATGCTTTATTTGGAACATTAGGCATGGTATTTATTATGCCGGTTCTATCTGTTTTGTTTGATGAAAGAAAAACAGAGAAAGTTGAACTACCAAAATATGATGGAATCATAAATGCATTAAGTAATTGGCAAGAATACATTGCCTATTATGTTAATCAATATTCTACCGAATATGGCATACAATATGGGCTAATGTTAACAGTAGGTTTAGTATTAGTCACCTTTTTACTCAAAAACCTATCTAACTATCTAGCATTACAACACTTAACTAAAGTTAAAACAGGAGTTTTACGGGACTTACGTGAAAAGATGTTTAGCAAAATTGTTTCTTTACCTGTTTCTTATTATTCTGAAAAAAGAAAAGGTGATGTTATGGCACGAATGCTGGGTGATGTTAACGAAGTTCAAAATTCATTTTTCATGGTTTTAGAACTTATTGTTAAAGAGCCTCTGACTATTTTATTTTCATTAATTGCCATGATATCCATCAGTTGGAAATTAACTGTTTTCGTGTTTGTTTTCATTCCTATTTCAGGATTTGTTATTTCTAAAATTGGTAAAAGTTTAAAATCGAAATCGAGTAGAGCCCAACAAGAAAATGGCTATTTAATTTCGATAGTGGAAGAAAGTTTGGGTGGCTTAAAAGTCGTCAAAAGCTATAATGCTGAAAATTATTTTGCTAAAACTTTTAACGATTCTATTAATCGTTTATACCAATTAACAATCGCGATTGGAAAGAAAAACAATTTAGCGTCTCCAATGAGTGAATTTATGGGGATTTTAGTTATTGGTATATTATTAGTTTATGGAGGTAACCTTGTTTTAGTTGAAGGTTCTTTAAAAGGGTCAAATTTCATCACCTATATTGGTTTAGCTTATAACATCCTTACTCCTGCCAAAGCAATTTCTAAAGCATCATATGCTGTGAAAAATGGCTTAGCGGCTGCCGAACGCGTATTTGAAGTTTTAGAAGTGGAAAATACGATTACTAACAAACCGAATGCAATCGTAAAAGATACTTTCACAGAAAAAATCAGCATTGAAGACATTAACTTCGGATATGCTGAAGAAAATGTACTAAAAAATTTCTCTTTGGAGATTCCAAAAGGTAAAACGGTAGCATTAGTTGGGCAATCTGGCTCAGGAAAAAGTACGATTGCGAATTTATTGACTCGTTTTTATGATGTGCAAGAAGGAACCGTAAAAATTGACGGAATTGATATTAAAGACATGACACTAGAATCGCTACGTGATCTAATGGGATTGGTTACTCAGGATTCGATTTTATTTAATGACACCATTAAAAACAATATTCGTTTAGGGAAAGAAGATGCAACCGATGAAGAAATCATTGCAGCTTTAAAAGTGGCGAATGCTTATGAATTCGTGAAAGATTTACCTAACGGAATTGAAACTAATATTGGTGATGCAGGTGGAAAACTTTCAGGCGGACAAAAACAACGTTTATCGATTGCGAGAGCCGTTTTGAAAAATCCACCCATCATGATTTTAGATGAAGCGACTTCTGCTTTGGATACTGAAAGTGAAAAATTTGTTCAAGTGGCGTTAGAAAACATGATGCAAAACCGAACGTCAATTGTAATTGCACACCGTTTATCAACGATTCAAAAAGCGGATAAAATTGTAGTAATGCAAAAAGGTGAAATCGTAGAACAAGGGACACATGACGAATTATTAGCTTTGAATGGAACGTATTCGAAGTTGGTGATGATGCAGAGTTTCGAATAAAAGTTAGGAGCCTGAAGAATGAAGCTGGGAGATTGATAACCATTTAAAATTTTTAAGATTATTCAAATTTCTTAAATCTGCGTTCCTAAATTTGATCTTGACTTTGAATTTTATTTTTGAACTTGTAATGGATTGAAAAATGTACGTAAACCATCCAAATATCACTTTACCTGATAACAATGATACCATTGTTTGGAAGTATTTGGATATGTCTAAGTTTTTAGACATGTTGTTATCGCAACAATTGTTTATGTCGCGTTCGGATAAGTTTGAAGACCAATATGAAGGCACCTTTTCGGAACCAACTTATGAAGAAATCAAGAAAATTGCTGCGAACAATCCAAAGTTTTTGGATTACTACAAATCACATCGTGAAAAAGTAGTAATTAGTAGTTGGCATATCAATGAATATGAATCGTTTGCCATGTGGCAAATTTTTACTCAAAATACCGAAGGCTTAGCCATTCAAACTACGATTGGTCGACTTAAAGAAGCTTTACTACCAGAAAGCCAAACCGAACAATACATTGGCGCTGTAAATTACATCGATTACAAAAAAGAATTTATCCCCTTCGAGGACATGTTTTTCCCATTTTTGTTTAAACGTAAAAGTTTTCAATATGAAAGAGAAATTCGCATTATTTCTGATGTATCTGCTAATGGAATGAAAATCGATAACGGTTTAAAAGTTGATGTTAACTTAAATCAATTAATCGAAAAAATCTACATTCACCCTAAAAGTGAAAACTGGTATAAGAATTTGGTAATTCAACTGGTTTCTAAATTGGGTTTTGATTTTGAAATTGAAAAATCAGATTTAGAGAGTGATATTTTGATTTAGTTCCAAAAGAAAGAGTAGATTGACTTCAAATATTTTAAATTATCAATCAATTGGAACTCTATTAATCTGAACAAATCGTCTAGAATAATAAGGTTCCTTGGTTGATGAAATAATTACACCTGCTTGCACAGATGAGTGAATAAATTTAATTTCATCCTCCAAAACATCAGTAACCATTCCTACATGATTGATGTACCCTCTTCCATTAGTAGTAAAAAAAATCAAATCTCCTTTTTGTGCTTGACTTCTATCAATTTTAACACCTACTCCAGCCATTGAAGCAGAAGTACGCGGCAAGACTACGTCAATACTTTTAAAAGTAGTGAAGATTAATCCTGAACAATCAAACCCAGCACTTGTAGTACCTCCTCCTCTATAGCGAGTTCCTATATTCTGAGAAGCTTTATGAATCAAAAAATCAACTTTAGTCATGTTTGCTAATGCAACCTCATCTGTTTCTTTAGCAACACTTTGAGTCTCGTTTTGATGACTTACCAACTCCACATCACCTCGCTTAATAATTACTTCATATCCTATGGGCAAATTGGTGACAATTTCAGGGTTCATCTCTTTTAAATCCTGAATACTAACTTTGTATTTCTTAGAAAGTTTGAACAAGGTTTCTCCTTTTACTACAGTATGAACCTGATTACCTAACTCGTCTAAACAAAGATTAGCATCTTTATTAGTTGGATCAGAAATACTAGCAACAGTGACTGTTTCGTTTCGATTTGATTCAGGCACCTCTTGATTAACATTTATAATAATTTTATCTCCTATTCGAAGACTTTCTGGCTTAACACTAGGATTCCTCTCTTTGAGTAACTCCAAACTAAGGTTGTACTTTTTAGCAATTTTATACAAAGATTCACCCGCCTCGACAATATGAAACGCTTTCTCTGAATTTTCGGATAAAACAATATCATTCGTTTTTTTTCGTTTCGAAGCTTTATTTGGAATCGAAAGAATAGTTTTTAATTGTAAAATAGTTCCTTTAGAATTGGGATTTAATTCATAAATATCAGATTCTTTAACTTTATATTTTTTTGCAATAGAATAAATGGATTCACCTTCAACAACTGTATGTTTGATTACAGCTTGTGAGAAAAGAATATTAACCGATAATAACAATAAAAAAATAAATAAATTTTTGAATCTCATGAACCTATTTTTAGATGGGAAAGCATAAAGTATTGAAACCGCAAGATAAAAAAAACTCCCATTTTAATGGGAGTTTTAACATTACTTTATTTTAAAAAAATTAGGCTTTACCTGCGGCAATTAAATTAAGTGCCGATCCAGCTATAAACCAACCTATTTGACTATCGTTATACGTATGGTTCGCTAAAATAATATCTTTAGTACCATCAGCGTGAATAAACTCAAGTGTTAGTGGTTTTCCTGGAGCAAACTCCGTTAAATCTAAGAAGTTAATTGTATCATCCTCTTTAATTTTATCGTAATCGGATTCGTTAGCAAATGTTAAAGCTAACATCCCTTGTTTCTTTAAATTGGTTTCATGAATACGAGCGAATGATTTTACTAAAACTGCTTTAACACCTAAGAAACGAGGTTCCATAGCCGCATGCTCACGAGATGAACCTTCTCCATAATTATGGTCACCAACAACAATGGAAGGAATTCCGGCTGCTTTGTAAGCTCTTTGTACTTTTGGCACTTCGTCATAAGCTCCAGTTAATTGATTTTTAACTGAATTTGCTTTTCCATTGAATGCATTTTCTGCACCAATTAACATGTTATTCGAAATATTATCCAAATGTCCTCGGAAACGCAACCATGGACCAGCCATCGAAATATGATCTGTCGTACATTTTCCGAACGCTTTGATTAACAATTTGGCACCTGTAATATTTTTACCATCCCAAGCCTCAAAAGGCGCTAACAATTGTAAGCGATCTGAAGTTGGAGAAACCACAACTTCTACGCTTGAACCATCAGCTGCAGGCGCTTGAAATCCCGGATCTTCTACATCAAAACCTTTAGTTGGCAATTCATCTCCAAAAGGCGGATTCAATTTTACTGCTTCACCTTTATCATTTATCAAAGTATCTGTAATCGGATTAAAATCCAAACGGCCTGAAATCGCTAAAGCGGCTACCATTTCTGGTGAAGTCACAAAAGCATGCGTATTTGGATTTCCATCGGCTCTTTTTGAAAAGTTTCGATTGAACGAATGCACGATGGTATTTTTTTCTTGTTTATCCGCACCTTCTCTATCCCATTGTCCGATACAAGGTCCGCAAGCATTCGTAAATACTTTGGTTCCCATCTTTTCGAAATCAGCAATGATTCCATCTCGTTCAATGGTGTATCGAATTTGTTCAGAACCTGGATTGATTCCGAATTCTGCCTTTGGAGTAATTCCATGAGCCACCGCTTGTCTTACAATGGAAGCTGCACGCGACATATCTTCGTAAGAAGAATTGGTACACGAACCGATTAATCCCCACTCAACTTTTATGGGCCAACCATTAGCTGCGGCTTCTTCTTTCATTTTAGAAACTGGAGTTCCTCTATCGGGTGTGAAAGGCCCATTAATATGTGGCTCTAATTCTGACAAATTAATTTCAATGAGTTGATCAAAATATTTTTCTGGATTAGCATAAACTTCAGCATCAGCAGTTAAGTAAGACGCTACTTTATCAGCAGCATTTACCACATCTTGACGACCAGTTGCTACTAAATATCTTCTCATAGAATCATCGTAACCAAAAGTTGAAGTCGTAGCTCCAATTTCAGCACCCATATTACAAATGGTACCTTTTCCAGTACACGACATCGATTCCGCACCTTCACCGAAATACTCTACAATAGCTCCAGTTCCGCCTTTCACTGTTAGAATATCGGCTACTTTTAAAATTACATCTTTAGGTGACGTCCAACCGTTTAATTTCCCTGTTAATTTTACTCCTATTAATTTTGGAAATTTTAATTCCCATGACATACCCGACATTACGTCGACCGCATCCGCACCGCCAACACCGATTGCCAACATTCCTAAACCGCCTGCATTTACAGTATGAGAATCCGTTCCAATCATCAATCCACCCGGAAAGGCGTAGTTTTCTAAGACAATTTGGTGAATAATTCCCGAACCAGGTTTCCAAAATCCAATTCCGTATTTGTTTGACACTGAAGATAAGAAATCGAATACTTCTTTAGATTGTTTATTGGCTAACTCTAAATCTTGTTTCGCACCATTTTTTGCTAAAATTAAGTGGTCACAATGAACCGTTGTTGGAACAGCAACTTTACTCTTTCCTGCATGCATGAATTGCAATAATGCCATTTGTGCTGTTGCATCTTGGCAAGCCACCCTATCGGGTGCAAAATCGACATAATCTTTTCCTCTAGTAAAGGCCTGCGTTGGTACTCCTTCCCATAAATGAGCATACAAAATCTTTTCAGACAAAGTCAAAGGGCGCCCAACCAAATCTCGAGCTTTATCTACTCGTTCTGCCATGGTTGCGTACACTTTTTCAATCATTTCAATATCAAATGCCATAGTAATTTATTTTGTTTGTTATTTAATTCTACTAATTTACAAAAAATTAAACAGATACAATAAAAAAAGCCCAAGTAAACTTGAGCTTTCATTTTGATATTTAAAGATAATTATCCTACTAACAATTTGTGTGATGGAGCAAACTTTGTTAAGTTGATTCCTTCTACAGCTTTTTTGTACTCTTCAATTGAAGGAGTTCTTCCTAAAATAGTAGATAACACTACAACTGGGGTAGATGATAATAAAGATTCACCTTTTTTCTCTTCTGTATCTTCAACAACTCGCCCTTGAAACAAACGCGTTGAGGTTGCCATAACAGTGTCTCCTTTTGACGCTTTCTCTTGGTTCCCCATACAAAGGTTACAACCAGGACGCTCTAAATACAACATATTTTCGTATTCCGTACGAGCAACCGCTTTTGGTGCATTATCGTCAAATTCAAAACCTGAATATTTTTGTAATACTTCCCAATCGCCTTCCGCTTTTAATTCGTCAACAATATTATACGTTGGAGGAGCCACTACTAATGGTGCTTTGAATTCTACTTTTCCTTGTTGTTTCTCAATATTTTTCAACATCTGAGCTAAGATTTTCATATCACCTTTGTGCACCATACAAGAACCGATAAATCCTAAATCTACTTTTTTATCACCTCCGTAGAAAGAAAGTGGACGAATCGTATCGTGCGTATAACGTTTAGAAACATCTTTATTATTTACATCTGGGTCAGCAATCATTGGCTCAGCGATTTGATCCAAATCTACTACAACCTCTGCATAATATTTTGCATTTGCATCTGGACGTAAAGCTGGTTTTTCACCTGAACGGATTGCTGCAATACGTTGGTTTGCTTTATCGATTAATCCTTGAAGCACACGGTTTTTGTTGTCCATGCCTTTATCAATCATGATTTGGATTCTTCCTTTTGCAATTTCTAACGACTCGATTAACGTTTCATCTTCAGAAATACAAATAGACGCTTTAGCTTTCATTTCGGCAGTCCAATCTGTAAAAGTAAATGCTTGGTCAGCCGTTAATGTTCCTAAATGTACTTCAATAATTCTTCCTTGGAATACGTTTTCACCTCCAAATTGGTGTAACATTTGCGCTTGTGTAGCGTGAACTACATCACGAAAATCCATATAATCTGGCATACTCCCTTTGAAAGTAACTTTCACCGATTGTGGAATTGGCATTGAAGCTTCACCAGTTGCTAAAGCTAGAGCAACCGTTCCTGAATCCGCTCCAAAAGCAACGCCTTTAGACATACGTGTATGAGAATCACCACCAATAATGATAGCCCATTCATCAACCGTAATATCATTTAACACTTTGTGAATAACATCAGTCATTGCATGGTAAACACCTTTAGGGTCACGTGCTGTAATTAATCCGAAATCATTCATGAACTGCATTAATTTCGGGATGTTTGCTTGTGCCTTTTTATCCCAAACCGATGCTGTATGACAACCTGATTGGTAAGCAGCATCAACAATTGGAGAAATCACAGTAGCCGCCATCGATTCTAATTCTTGAGCCGTCATCAAACCTGTAGTATCTTGCGAACCTACGATATTTACGGTAACACGAACATCAGAACCTGCATGTAACACATTTTTAGATAGTGTACCAACAGCGTTTTTGTTGAAGATCTTCTCAACAGCTGTTAATCCTTGACCTTCAATGTGAATCTCTTTTGAAGGCGCATATACTAGAGGCGCTTCAATTCCTAAAGTTTTAGCGGCGAATGTTTGTAGTTTTTTACCAAAAACGATAGCGTAAGAACCACCTGCTTTGATAAATTCCATTTTTTGTGGTGTGAACGATCTTGAAATATCAATCAATTCTTTATCACCATTATATAATTTTTTTGTATTTGTATTAATAGTCAAAACCGTTCCAGTGGCAACAGAATATACTTGCTCTAAAATCGGTTCCCCGTTTTCATCACGAACTAATTCTCCGTTTGCGTCTGTTTTTTTAACCCAGTTTTTTAAGTCAATTCCGATACCACCTGTTACGTCAACTGTAGTAAGGAAAATTGGAGATATTCCGTTAGTTCCCCCTACGATTGGGGCAAAGTTTACGAATGGCACATAAGGACTTGCTTGTTTACCTGTCCAAAGCGCTACGTTATTTACTCCCGACATACGAGAAGAACCTACACCCATTGTTCCTTTTTCAGCAATTAGCATTACGGATTTATCTGGATGCTGTGCTTGTAAGGCTTTAATTTCTTCTTGCGCTTGAGGCGTAATCATACATTTTCCGTGCAATTCACGATCAGAACGCGAGTGCGCTTGGTTACCTGGAGATAATAAATCGGTTGAAATATCACCTTCTCCAGCGATGTAAGTTACTACTTTAATTTCTTCAGCAACCTCTGGAAGTTTTGTAAAAAATTCTGCTTTCGCATAACTTTCTAAAATCTCATTTGCAACTGCATTTCCATTTTCATAAGCTTCTTTAATACGAGCCATATCAGCATCGTAAAGATATACTTGTGTTTTTAGAACTTCAGCCGCTTGTTTTGCAATTGCAACGTCATTTCCTAACGCTAAATCCAACAACACAACAATTGATGGTCCTCCTTTCATGTGTGATAACAATTCAAACGCAAAAGTTGGCGTTATTTCAGCTACTGCTTCTTGACCCAAAATAATTTCTTTTAAAAATTTTGCTTTAGCTCCAGCAGCAGGAGTTGTTCCAGGCAAAGTATTGTAGATAAAAAACTTCAAACAATCTGCTCTGTTTGCATTGTTGGTGTCTTTGATCTGAGCAATGATTTCATTTAATAAATCAGCTCTATCAATTGGTTTTGGATGTAATCCTTGACCTTTTCTTTCTTCGATTTCTTGAATGTACTCTTTATAAAGATTCATTTCAGTAGCTAACGCCATACTATAAATAAGTTTATTAGTGTTTGTTGAATTTTTTGTGGCACAAATTTAATAAATCTGATTCAGATTTAAAAATTTTTAATAAAAAGCCTAAATAGAAGAATTATTATTTATAAAGATTCTATTTTGATGGTTATTTTTCAATAAAATCGGAATATTATATCAAATATTGAATAATTATCAATTTAGAATCAAAGTTTTAAACAATCATTAAAAAATCATAGCCAATTTTAGTAAACCCATAAAACAAGGTCATTTAAAAAATTTAATCTCGTAAATCCGTTATAGGTTTTTCAAAAAAACGATACAGTACATAAGACGAAATTAGAACTAGGAACCAATACAAAAGAGTATATCCATAAAGAGACGCACCAACCAATTGTTCGGAAGGAAATAATACCTTCATCGCATGGAGGATGATACTGTAGTGCAATAAGTAAATGCTGTAAGAAATCAAACTCAAAGTGGTAACTATTCGTAAAAAAAAGTTTTCTTTAAAACGAACTTGCATTAAAAAAGGGATTAAAGCACAAATAGCAATAGAATTCAATGGAAGGTAAAAAACAGTAAAAAAGGTCTGAGCACTTTGAATCTGAATCCCAATTGAAAAAAGAAAAACATGTAAAATTAAAATACAAACTATCCCAAAATAAAATAAAACCTTATACCACGATTCTTTAATGTAATTTTTAGCATATAAATAATACAATATAAAACCATAGTAAATGGCATCAAGCCTATAAATGGAAACTTTCCGCAACGTTTCATTCCACTCAAAAAAAGATGCTAATTCTTTGGTACTATTAAAATAAATACGGGAACTAAAAAAAAGGAACAGCATCAAAACACTAATACCTAAAAAAGCAGCATGACGTTTGATATTAGGAATAATGGTAACTGTAATCAACAATAAAATTGGCCCAACGATATAGCTAAATTGTTCAACAGCTAAACTCCAAGAAATTCTGTAGAAATCAGGTGAAGTTGTGGTTAAATTTTGTAAATAGAAAAAATACAAATAAAGTTTTTCAGGTATTTCATCATAAATCAAAAACCACAACAAAACATTCATTACTAGAATTAAATAGTAATTTGGCAATGTCCTAAACCAACGTCTTTTTAGAAAAAAAAGGATTGTAGAAAAGGAAAAATTTTCATCTTCTACCAATTTCAAAACGATTTTACCTATTAAAAAACCACTGATAACAAAAAAAATTTCGACCCCAATTGTACCACTTAATTGCATTAAGTAACTAATGGAACTTGAATAAAAATCACTAATCCATAACGTATGAGAAAATAAAACTAATGCTATCGCAATAGCTCTTGCCAAATCTAATCCCGGATATCTTTTGCTTAAATCAACTTTTAGCCCAAACATATTAAAATACTAAAACAGCTTTTTGATGATGTCCTCCTCAGTGATCCCTTCAGCATCAGCCTTATAATTTTTCACAATTCTGTGACGTAAAATTCCAATAGCCACTGCTTGAACATCTTCAATATCTGGAGAGAATTTCCCATTGAAAACAGCATTCGTTTTAGCTGCAAGGATTAAGCTCTGTGACGCTCTTGGTCCTGCCCCCCAATCGATATATGCTTTTACAAAATCATTTGATAACGGATTATCTGGACGTGTTTTACTTACAAGAGTAACAGCATATTCAATCACATTATCTGCAACGGGAATTTTTCGAATAGTATTTTGAAAATCAATAATTTCTTGAGCTGTAAAAAGTGCATTAACTTGAGGTTTGTCATCAAATGTGGTAGCCTTAACAACAGCAACTTCTTCATAAAAACTAGGATAATCAAGCTTAATTGCGAACATAAATCGGTCTAATTGCGCTTCAGGCAATGGATAGGTTCCCTCTTGTTCAATTGGATTTTGAGTTGCTAAAACAAAGTAGGGTAAGTCTAATTTATAATGATGTCCTGCTACAGTTACAGCTCGCTCTTGCATAGCTTCTAACAGTGCAGCTTGTGTTTTCGGTGGCGTTCTATTAATTTCGTCTGCTAAAATAATATTTGAAAAAATAGGTCCTTTTATAAATTTAAAATGACGATTCTCGTCTAAAATTTCGCTTCCCAAAATATCAGAAGGCATTAAATCGGGTGTGAATTGAATTCGTTTAAAATTCAGTCCTAACGCTTGAGAAATGGTATTAACCATTAATGTTTTTGCTAATCCTGGAACACCTACTAACAAAGCATGACCTCCCGAAAAAATACTCAAAATGATTTGATGAACTACTTCATCCTGACCCACAATTACTTTTGCTATCTCTTTTTTTAACAATTCTTGTCTTTGAACTAATTCCTTTATAATTGCTACGTCTGACATAATGAACTTAGAATTTAGAATTCGAAAATTATTTTTTTTATTAAACGTCTAAAATACTAAAAAACCCTTTGAAATTTCAAAGGGTTCTTTAATTTATTTTTTCAACCAATTGTTTGTAAAATCGCAATCCTTGTAATCGTCGCTAATTTTGATATACGTTTCTTTAATTTTCTCTTCAGTCCATTTAGCAATCTCCTTAATTTGTTTGTCACGAAGAGCCAATTCTTTAATTTTAAGATAATCCTTTGAGAATTCCGCAGTATGTTCTTCAGTTCTATTATTAACCGTTATGATTTTATAAAACTTCCCAACCCCTCTTTCCTCGTCTAAAATAGGATAAGAAACTTCTCCATCTTTTAAATCCGATACTTGTGCATACAAAGTCGGATCCATTTTAGTTAATTCAAAACGGGGTTCCATAGTTCTTGGATTCAACAAAACACCTCCATTATTTCGGGTCTCTTTTTCATCTGATGATGATTTAGCAGCCTCCGCAAATGAAATTTCTTTGTTAATAATTTTTGTTCTAATAACTTCAATTTTCTCTTTGGCATCCTTAATGGCTTGAGGTGAAACTTTTGGTGCCATTAAAATATGACGCAACTCAACTTCCTGACCTTTAATCTTCTCCACTAAAATAATATGGTATCCAAAATCCGTTTCAAACGGTTCTGAAATTTCGCCCTCTGCCAAACTAAAAGCAACATCTTTAAATTCTTTTACAAAAGGGGTTTTGCGATTCATTTTATAGAATCCTCCGTTAGAGCTTGAACCAGGATCTTCTGAAAATAAAACAGCTTTACTAAAAAAACTTGATCCATTTAAAACATCTTGACGAATTTCATTCAATTTAGCAACAACACGTTGTTTTTCTTCTTCCGTAATAATTGGCTTAACAACAATTTGAGCTACTTCCATTTCGGCTCCAAAAACGGGAATCTCATCAGCTGGGATAGCCTTGAAAAAATTTCTAACTTCCTCAGGCGTAATGGTTACTTTATCTACAATTTTATTCTGCATTTGAGAAGTCAACTTATTCATTTTAATAAAATCAAATAAATAGCTTCTAAAATCTTCTTCATTTTTTTTATTGTAGAATTTCAATACTTTATCCATTCCACCAATTTGCTCTACCATAGCATCAATTTGCTCACTCATATAACCGTTAACTTCGGCGTCGGAAACCACAATACTGTCTTGAATAGCTTGGTGTGCATATAACTTGTCTTCTAATTGCTTACCAAAAAGCTCACAACGTGTAATTGTCTTAATATCAACACCTTGAGCTTTTAACTGAATTAACTCATAATCAATATCTGAATCTAACACAACATAATCGCCCACTACAGCTATTACGCCATCAACTTTCACTCTGCTTTGTGCAAAAGAAAGCGTAGTTACTAATAAAAAAGGTAAGAAGAACTTCTTATTTATAAATTTCATATTTTTTTTCATTGATTGCATCATTGGTAATCTCTTTTTCTAAAGTGTTTATTAATTGTAATTTTCTATTATTGATTATGATTTGTTTGATTGTTGGCTTCAAAAAATCTAACGGTGTTGCACTATCCTTTGGTAAGACATGATTCACTTTTACCAACCAAACTGTAGTAGAATCGGGATATTGAAAGTTAATTCCGTTAGCTATATATTTCTCTTTATTTTCTAAATTTATAAAAGGCAACTTCTCATACACCTGATTAATATCAACCCATATGGAATCATTAAAAGCATAACTTTTGAATTGAACTGCTAGTTGTTCGAGCTCCTTTTTATCTTTTTTGGTAAAGGAACTAAACTTTGATTTAATTTTCGCAAATTTTGGATTTTCTTTAACTAAATTGATGTAACGCAATTTTACTAATTCAGATGAATTTTTAAAATATTCTTTGTTTTGATTATAATAACTTGCTATTTGAGCTTCCGTAACTAACGTATCTATTTGCCTAATTACCAATTCCTCTAAATAGTCTTTTGTATATAAATCTATCTTATATTGTTCAATGAGGGTATTAAATTCTTCTGTTTTAGCTTTTGTTATATTTCGTTGTGCCGCTTCAAACAATAGTTTTTGAGTTGCCCATCTATCAATAAAAGATTTAACTATAGCCAAACTGTCTTTTTTAGAAGTCCCTCTAGGAACCAAATCTGCAATATCCTCTTTGTATAAAAAATTAGTACCTACTCGCGCAATTGCTTCTGGCTCCTTAGCTACTTTAAAATAGTCACAAGAATTTACTAAAAAAAACAAAACCATTATTTGAATCCAACACTTCATTTGCTCTGTAATTGTCTTTTAGCATTTTCAAAAACATCTCTATTAACTTTAATAGTAAACTCTTTTTTAAGTTCGTTTATCCAATTATCTTCCAAGAATTGCTGATAATCACTAATGACTTTTCCTTTGCATTCCTCTAATTCTTTTGTTTCAGCAGGTTTTTCATCTTTAACATTTACTACAAAATAGTACCCTCCTTTAGATGCAACTGCAGTTACTCCTTTTGATAAATTATTAAATTGTGGCAACACATCATAATCCTCCTCGTACATTCCCGATTTTGACATAATATTAATCTTACCCTCCTCATTTAATTGTTCTTTAATGTAGGCTAAGGATTTTCCTTTTTTCAAAAACTTTTGAGCCTTTTCAATTATTTTCAGATCTGTAGATGATAAAATATCCACATCATATCGCTTTTTCCATTGGTAAAGCTTACTATTCTCATGAAAATATTCTTTTAGCCCAACAGTGTCATTTTTTGCTCGGTTCCAAATTTCCTTTTCCATCAAATCAAAAAGCAATAGTCCATCCCTATATTCATCCATCACATATTTAAACTCAGAAAATTCGTCTTCTAAATGATCATTATAATAAGCAATCAATTGCTCATCAGTAAATTTTTCAAATAATGCATCTACTAATTTTGCAACTGGTTTTATTTTACTATTTGATTTTTGTTTCGAAGCAATAAAATCTAAAAACAATCTAGCGGCTACTTTTCTATCCTTATTAATGGTTAAAATGGTTCCTTCCAACGCCTCAGCTTTTTCTGGAACTACCCATGTTTGTGTGTAAAATTCATCATTTACAACACTTTTTATTTTTACAATTAATTTGACATCTTTTGTATGCAAATACTTTTCTCTGACTTTTTTTGCTAAAGAATTTGTAATTAATAAAGAACGCTCATCTTTTCTTATTTTTTCTTCTAACTCACTTTTTATTTCTTTCAAGGATGGAACGGGATGTTTTTCAATTAATTTTACAACATGCCAACCAAATGAAGTTTCAAACGGCTTTGAAACAGCTCCAGGATTTTCTAGAGAAAAAGCTACATTCTCAAAAACTTCCGAACTCAACTGTCCCGAACCAAATCGTTGTAAAAGTCCTCCCTTAGGGGCAGAAGCTTTATCTTCAGAAAATTGCTGAGCCAAACTTTCAAAAACCTCACCTTGATTAATTTTTTGATAAATTTCTTCGATTCTTTGTCTCGATTTATTGTCCAATTCTGTATCCGAATTTTGAGATTTAGCAACCATTATATGCGAAACGGTTACCTCTCCTCTGTTGACTCTTTTATCAATTACTTTTACCAAATGATATCCAAAACGCGATCTAAATGGATTTGAAACAGACCCAATATTTGTTGTAAAAGCTGCATTCTCAAAAGGATATACCATTCTAAAAGCAGAAAAATAACCCAAATCCCCATTGTTTTCTTTGACCGATGGATCTTCTGAAAACTGTCTCGCTACTTTAACAAAATCCTCTCCAGCATCCAATCGGTTCTTAATATCCTTAATTTTTTGAAAAGCCTTTAAAGTATCCTCAGGTGAGGCTCCTTCATCAACTAAAATTAGAATGTGAGAAGCCTTAACTTCTTTTGTCATTCGTTCGTAAGCTTCTTCAATCAATTCATTCGTAACTTTTGAATCATTCAAATAGTTTTTAGACAACTGATTTCTGTAGGACTTCAACTCGCTTTGATAAGCAGATGCATTTTGTAAACCCATCTTATACGCTTTCGCTACTTTAAGCTTATAACCCAAGAACAATTCCAAGTAGGCGTCTAAATCCTTCTGAGAGTCATCCTTTACCAAATCTAGGTTTTTATTGTAAACCCTTATAAATTCATCTGTATAATAAGGATGCGCGTCAATCGTGAATAAAATTTCTTTCGATTGAGCTCCTAAAAAACAAGGAACTAATAGAAAAATAAAAACAAATAAGCGATAAATTTTCATATGTAGAGTAATACATTTCGTTGTAATCCACAAAAATAACAATTCGAGACTATTTCGCAACATTTATAAGCGACTATTAACAGAAAATTCTGCAAAAAAAAGTTACTTTTGCACAAAATTTTGAATAATGAGTTTTATAGAAGAAATAGCAAGAAGACGAACTTTTGGAATTATCTCCCATCCCGATGCCGGTAAAACGACTTTAACTGAAAAATTATTGTTGTTTGGTGGTGCAATTCAGGAAGCAGGAGCGGTAAAAAGCAATAAAATCAAAAAAGGAGCTACTTCCGACTTCATGGAAATTGAAAGACAGAGAGGAATTTCGGTAGCAACATCAGTATTAGCTTTCAACTATCAAAACAAAAAAATCAACATCTTAGATACGCCAGGTCACAAAGACTTTGCAGAAGACACTTTTAGAACCTTAACCGCTGTTGATAGTGTAATTGTAGTAATTGACGTAGCAAAAGGGGTTGAGGAACAGACTGAAAAACTGGTTGAAGTTTGTAGAATGCGAAACATTCCGATGATTGTGTTCATTAACAAATTAGACCGTGAAGGTAAAGATGCCTTCGATTTGATGGATGAAGTAGAGAAAAAATTAAAACTTCGCGTTACCCCCTTGAGTTTTCCTATTGGAATGGGATACGATTTTCAAGGAATTTACAATATCTGGGAAAAGAACATCAACCTTTTTGAAGGGGATAGCCGAAAAAACATTGAAGAGACTATTGCTTTTAACGACATTAACAATCCTGAATTAGAAAAAATTATTGGTGAGAAACCTGCAAATAGATTAAGAGAGGAATTGGAGTTAATTGATGAAGTTTACCCACCATTTAGTCGTGAAGAATACTTAGCCGGCGATTTACAACCGGTTTTCTTTGGTTCGGCTTTAAATAATTTTGGCGTTCGCGAATTGCTGGACTGTTTCGTTGAAATCGCACCAACACCAAGACCAAAGGAATCGGATACCCGATTAGTAAAACCCGAAGAAGAAAAATTAAGTGGATTTGTATTTAAAATTCATGCCAACATGGATCCCAAGCACAGAGACCGTTTGGCTTTTATTAAAATTGTATCAGGAACATTTGAAAAAAACAAACCGTATTTACATGTTCGTTTAGGTAAGAATTTAAAATTCTCAAGTCCGAATGCGTTTTTTGCTGAGAAAAAGGAGATTGTTGATATTTCGTATCCCGGAGATATCGTAGGTTTACATGATACTGGAAACTTTAAAATTGGCGACACCTTAACCGAAGGTGAAATCATGAATTTTAAAGGAATTCCAAGTTTCTCACCAGAACATTTTAGATACATCAACAACGCAGATCCATTAAAATCAAAACAACTTGAAAAAGGTGTGGATCAGTTAATGGACGAAGGTGTTGCGCAGTTGTTTACTTTAGAAATGAACGGAAGAAAAGTAATTGGAACTGTAGGAGCGCTTCAATATGAAGTTATTCAATACCGTTTAGAACACGAATATGGTGCAAAATGTACGTATGAAAACTTCCCTGCATTTAAAGCGTGTTGGGTAAAACCACAAGACCCTAAAAACACTGAGTTTGCTGAATTCAAAAGGGTAAAACAAAAATTCTTAGGTCATGACAAATACGGACAATTAGTCTTTTTAGCCGATAGCGATTTCTCAATCCAAATGACACAACAGAAATATCCAACCGTGGAATTATTCTTTACTTCGGATTACCAAAAGAGATAAAATAAAAGCCATTTCGTTTGAAATGGCTTTATATTTTCTAGAAACATCTTTCTATTCAACAATTAAAGGTTGAACTCTCCAAATATCGGTATACGGATAAGAGAATGCAGATAATTCTTGGTTAATTGTACTATTAGTTGTTCTTGCAAAGATGTTAGAATATTTGTAAGATGTTTTTTCAGGCTGGCGTGCGCCTGCAGTTGATGCAAAATATATATTTCCGTCAACACCCCAAAAAGGTTGTGTTTCATTAGATGCTCCACTTGTAATTTGAGTTAATGAAGTTCCATTAATTTTCATTACAAAAAGGTGGCTAAACTTATCTTTCGTACCAATAAAAACTACGTGTTTTCCATCTGGTGAATATGCGCCATTAGTAGAATGTTGTTCCCCTGTGGTAATTTGTGTACTTTGAAAAGATTTTAAGTCCAATTCAAATAATTGGTAAAAATCACCTGACAATTTAGTGTACAACAATTTATCCCCTTTGGGATTCCACTTCGGATTAATTCCTTCTGAAAGCACTGTAAAACTGCTTCCATCTCTATTCACCAAACAAATATTTCTGGTATCTTGCAAAGTAGTTGTTAAAACAATTTTCTTTCCATCTGGAGAAACACTAGCATCGGCATCAAAATCTCCATAGGCATTTTGTCCTATATACGTTAATCCTAATTTGTTAATACTTGTAACAGCTATTGTAGGTTTAGAAGCGTAATACGTAAAAATAAAGTTTTCATTATCGATCCATGAAGGTCTATCGGTTTTATTCCCAATTAAGGGAGTAAATCCAGGTAACATAACATCATTTTTTAACCTAATACTCCACTTATTGTAATTATCGTTAGCATCATCTCGAATTACATACAATAATTTTTTTCCGTTAGGAGATAATGAGGGCTGAAATTCAGCTACAATATCGTCTGTAATCCGAACTAATTCTTTGGCACTCGCTGTAACTTGAGGACCAGATAACTTGACTGGGGCAGGTTTTGAGGAAGCGCATGAATTCAAAATTAACACCGCTACCGCACTGGAAAGAATAATTGTTTTTTTCATAAATCTCTAATTTATTGATTACATTAACAAATATAATAAAAAAATAATGAGGATATTTAATATTTTTTAACATAATTATTAAATTATATCCAAAAATAAAAAAGAAAAACAATATAAAAACTAAGAATTTATCTGCAAAATCAAAGGTTAAGCTTATGTCATAATTCAAGGACTCATTAGCAATCCTTACGTGAATTAATAGCCCTTTAATTTAAAAAAAACATCAATCTGTTCATAAATGAAGAAATTCAATTTTTTAAAAAAAAGACCTGAAAAATTTCAGGTCTTACTATGTTTTCTTGTATTATCTATTACGCTTTTGTTCTCTTGCCAATAATGTATTTTTCAACAACATCGCAATCGTCATAGGCCCTACTCCACCGGGAACAGGCGTAATATAAGAGGCCTTTTTTGATACATTTTCATAGTCTACATCACCTACAATTCGATACCCTTTTTCTGAGGTTTCGTCTTCTACTCTTGTGATCCCAACGTCAATTACAACTACATCGTCTTTTACCATTTCTGCTTTAAGGAAATTTGGAACACCTAGTGCTGAAATAATAATATCCGCTTGAGATGTAATTTGGTTGATGTTTTTTGAATGACTATGCGTAACTGTTACGGTTGAATTTCCAGGAAATCCTTTTCTTCCCATTAAAATTCCCATGGGTCTACCTACAATGTGACTTCTTCCAATAACTACGGTATGCTTACCATCTGTTGGAACATTATATCGTTCTAACAATTCTAAAATTCCGAATGGTGTAGCTGGAATAAAAGTAGACATATCCAACGCCATTTTTCCAAAGTTTTCAGGATGGAAACCATCGACATCCTTACTTGGATCTATAGCTTCAATGATTTTTTGCGTATCGATTTGTTTTGGTAAAGGCAACTGAACAATGAATCCATCAATATCATCATTTTCGTTCAATTCTTTGATTTTTTTCAAAAGTTCTGTTTCCGAAGTTGTGCTTGGCATTTTAATCAAAGTCGATTCAAAACCTACACGCTCACACGATTTCACTTTACTCCCCACATAGGTTAAACTCGCACCATCGTTACCCACAATAATAGCTGCCAAATGCGGCACTTTTTCACCTTTGGCTTTCATTTGCGCTACCTCAGCAGCGATTTCATTTTTGATATCTTCCGATACTTTTTTTCCGTCTAATAATTGCATTTTGTTGTGTTGTTTGTTGTGTTTATGCTATAAAAAAGACGCGATGAATCGCGCCTCTACTTATTATCTCATGCCTTTCATTCCGCCCATGGCCTTCATCAGGTTTTTGCCCGCGCCACCTTGCATCATTTTCATCATTTTGCTCATTTGGTCGAATTGTTTCATCAATTGATTAACCTGCTCAATTTTTGTTCCCGAACCTTTTGCAATTCTGGTTTTACGTTTTACATCAATTAAGGAAGGTTTACTTCTTTCTACAGGTGTCATGGATTGAATAATGGCTTCAATGTGTTTGAATGCGTCGTCTTCAATTTCGACATCTTTTAAGGCCTTACCAGCACCAGGGATCATTCCAACAAGGTCTTTCATGTTCCCCATTTTCTTGATTTGCTGAATTTGCGCTAAGAAATCGTCAAAACCAAATTCGTTTTTAGCGATTTTCTTCTGTAATTTTCTTGCTTCTTCTTCGTCGTATTGCTCTTGTGCTCTTTCTACTAAGGAAACCACGTCTCCCATTCCCAAGATTCTATCCGCCATACGATTTGGATAAAACACATCAATAGCTTCCATTTTTTCACCAGTACCGATGAATTTAATAGGTTTGTTTACTACCGATTTAATTGAAATAGCAGCTCCACCACGTGTATCACCATCCAACTTCGTTAAGATAACTCCGTCAAAATTCAATCTATCGTTAAACGCTTTTGCAGTGTTTACGGCATCTTGTCCCGTCATTGCATCCACAACAAATAAGGTTTCTTGTGGTTGAATGGCTTTGTGAACATTAGCGATTTCGTTCATCATTTCTTCATCCACAGCCAAACGACCAGCAGTATCGATGATGACTACATTGAAACCATTTGCTTTTGCATGTTTGATTGCATTTTGAGCAATTTCAACTGGATTTTTATTTTCGGGTTCTGAATAAACTTCCACCCCAATTTGTCCTCCTACTACGTGCAACTGATTAATTGCTGCAGGACGATAAATATCACAAGCAACCAATAACGGTTTTTTGCTTTTTTTTGTTTTTAAATAGTTGGCTAATTTACCCGAAAAAGTAGTTTTACCAGAACCTTGCAAACCCGACATCAAAATCACAGAAGGAGTTCCAGAAAGATTAATTCCAGCAGCATCACCACCCATTAATTCGGTTAACTCGTCTTTAACGATTTTAACCATTAATTGTCCCGGTTGTAAGGTAGTTAATACATTTTCACCTATTGCTTTTTCTTTAACTCTAGTGGTAAAATCTTTTGCAATCTTAAAATTCACATCGGCATCTAACAATGCTCTACGAACTTCTTTTAAAGTATCGGCAACATTTACATCGGTAATTTTGCCATGCCCTTTTAATATATGAAACGCTTTATCTAACTTATCGCTTAAATTATCAAACATAATTCGGTTTTGTTTAATGAAGTGCAAAGATAAGATAAAGTTATAAAGTCACAAATTAGTATATGGGAGATTGTGTAAATAGTTTACAAAACTCAAAAAGTTAAAAAAATTAAACTCATATTTTTTACATAAAATCAATTTAATAGGATTCACATAGCTTATCCATTTAATTAGCTAACTAGTCTATTAAACTTATACTTTTCTTGTTACATGAGGATTTGCATGTAGGAGTATTTTTTTTTTTAATATTGGAAAGCGTCTCTAATGTTTTACAACTTGAAGAAAGTAATTTTATTTAATTCAAAGCATTGAAGAAAATCACATAAAACCAAATGAAGATTAATGAAGTTATCAATAAAAAAGTTGTTAAAGGATAGTTGTACTTTTTGGTCTCGTAAAATTCTTTAAAATAGATTTGATACTTATCTTTATCAAATATATACACATAAGATTCAATAATTGACAAAAATAAGCTCACAAATAAAATTAAAACATAATATTTTGGTACGCTTATATTTGCAATGAAAAAGCAGAGACCAACAAAAAACAAGTTAACTAAAGCTAAAAACGAAATAAAATATATTTTAATTTTAAAAATGTATTTGTACTCATGTAAAAAAGTTGGGTAATTTTTCTCCATATGCTCAAAGAACAACTTTGACCCTAATTTCATTTTATTAAAATTATTAAACCAAGTAAAAGGGTTCAAATAAATAGATATTAATTTACCTAGAAATCTTGATATCAAAAAAAAGTTATAAAAATAAATATTTAAAAATTTCTCCATAAAGTTATTATTCAATTTTAATCAATCACTAAGCTATTCAATGTTTTTTAAAGCCTTAAACCTTATACTACGAAATATAATACTCTTTGAGCAAAAGTAAAAAAATTGACTTAAAAATCGATATGCAGCAACAGATTCAAAACAATAAATCAAATTAAATTCCTAAACTGTTCAAAAATTAGTCGACATTACTTAACAGGACGAATTAAAATCAGTAACAAAACAGTCCTAAATTAGACTAATAAAACACAAATAAACTCAAAATCATGATACTAACTACAACCAATTCGATAGATGGTTTTACAATTGCCGAATATAAAGGTATTGTTTCGGGAACCGCTGTAAATGTTCAAAAAATGAAAATGACCTTTAATTTACAAAAATATTATGCTGGAATAAGTGAAAGTGTTTCAGAAGTAAAAGAACAAGCCTTTGAACAACTAAAAGCCAACGCAGAAAAATTAAATGCCAATGCGGTTGTGGGTATTCAAGTTGATATTGAACTAACAACAAGCAATTACGTAGCCGTTTCTGCAACTGGAACAGCCGTAAGTGTAATTAAGAGGTAATTTAAAAGAATTAGCTCACAAAAAAAGGGTTCAACTTTATTAAAGTCAAACCCTTTTTCTACATTTTAGTTTTTAGAAAAATTTTCACTAGAAACCCTTACTTGCGATTCATTATTTAATCCTGAATCTTAAATACTTTTCTTAAAATATCTTCCATTAAACACCATTTGGTAAATGAAGATTGCAACAAATTGGCTCCTACAAAAAGGGTAAACCAAAACCAATTTTCATTCACATACATTCCTAAAAGAACACTTATAATAATAAAGGTTCCGGCTACTGCTCTTACAATTCTATTGATCATAATTTCAAATTTTAATTATATTTTTCTACCGATAAAACGGCCAAATGTACTTTTGATATAGACTCTTGATTTTTATTAAATACTGTTATTTTTTCTAGTAATACATCTAAATGATGTTGCAAAATAAAAGCGTAAAACATAACGGAGTCGGTCTCATTCATTTCAGAACCAAACCAATTGTCTCCAACACTTTCTTCTGAAGCATCCCTAAAACCTTTTACATCGCGGTACGAATAGGATGCTACTTTAGCTTCTTTAAGCATCTTTTTGACGTCTTTTTCAAATGATGCTATGGCGGTAATTAATACTAATTTCATATTTTGCCCCACCTAACCTCCCCAAAGGGGAGGAAACTATCGAGGTAAGTTTTCTTTTTTGATTAAACATTTTATGAATTATTCTTCTCCCATTTTTTACGTTCTGTGATATAGTAAATTAATGGTACAACGATCAATGTTAGTAATGTTGAAACAATCGCACCGGCTACTAACGAAATCGCTAATCCTTGGAATATGGGATCAAACAAAATAATAGAGGCTCCAATTACTACTGCACCAGTCGTTAATAAAATCGGTGTCGTTCTTACAGCTCCAGCTTCAATAATGGCTTGTTTCATTGGAATACCGTCGTTCAAACGAATTTCGATAAAGTCAATCAGTAAGACAGAATTACGCACCATAACTCCAGCTAACGCAATCATTCCAATAAACGAAGTGGCTGTAAAGAAAGCTCCTAAAACCCAGTGACCTAATACAATTCCAACTAAAGAAAGTGGAATCGCCACCATCATAACTAAAGGAGTTTTGAAGTTTTGGAACCAACCTACAATCAACATATAAATCACAATAATTACGACTAAGAAAGCGGCTCCTAAATCACGGAATACTTCTAAAGTAATTTGCCATTCTCCGTCCCATTTAACGGTGAAATCACTTTCATCTGATGGAGTATCCATGTACAATTCGTTTACTTTATATCCTTTTGGCAATTGCATTTTTTCCAACTTCTCATTCATTCCCAAAATTGCATACACCGGACTTTCTAAAGCTCCCGCCATATCGGCTAAAACATATACTACTCGTTTTTGATCTTTTCTGTAAATCGTATTTTGTAAGGTATCAGTAGTAACTTTTACCAAATCACTAACCGGAACTACATTACCTCGACTTCCTTTTATTTTCAAATTTTGAATATCTTGAATTGAAGTTTTGTCTTTATCTTCCAATGATAATGTGATACCAACTGGATTATTTGAACGTTCATCATACAAGTTAGAAACCGGCATTTCTCTCAGTAAATAAGTTAAATTCCCTACTACTTGTTGTGGAGCGATTCCATTTAACATGGCTTTTTCTCTATCTACCTCTAATTTATATTCTACTTGAGGTGCCTCTACCATCCAATCGGTATCTACTACATCAGTTGTAGTTTCCAAAATCGTTTTTACTTGATTGGCCACTTTAATTTGTTCTTCATAATCAGGTCCGTAAACCTCAGCCACTAAAGTAGATAATACCGGTGGTCCTGGTGGAACTTCCACAATTTTTACATTCGCACCATACTTTTTAGCAATTTTTTGCACTTCGGGACGCACTACTTTTGCGATATCATGACTTTGCAAATCTCTGTCTTCTTTGTGTAGTAAATTTACCTGAATATCCGCCATGTTACTTCCTCCACGCATATCGTAATGACGAACTAAACCGTTAAAGGTTATCGGAGCCGAAGCACCAATATAATTTTGATAATCCACCACTTCAGGAACTGTTGAAAGATATTGTGCAATTTCTTTAGTAACCGCAGCCGTTCTTTCTAAAGTAGTTCCTTCTGGCATATCGATTACGACTTGGAATTCATTTTTGTTATCAAAAGGTAACATTTTAACCGCTACTGATTTCGTAAAGAACATCAATACAGAACCTAATAAAAGAAGAATCGTTACAACGAACATTAAGTTACGTTTCTTAGAATTATCTAAAAGGGGTTGTTCTACTTTTTTATAGATTTTATATATCCAAGAAGTCTCTAAACCTTGTTCTTCTTTATGTTCTTGTTCATCTTTTTCGTGAAGTAAATGGTATCCCAAATAAGGTGTAACGGTCAAAGCTACGAACAACGATAATAGCATCGCAATAGAAGCTCCAATTGGCATCGGACTCATGTAAGGCCCCATCATTCCTGATACGAATGCCATTGGTAAGATTGCTGCAATTACAGTAAACGTTGCTAAAATCGTTGGATTTCCTACTTCATTAATCGCATAAATCGCTGCCTGTTTGAAGGGTAGTCGCTTCATTTTGAAATGACGGTGCATGTTTTCGGCAATGATAATACTGTCATCTACAACAATTCCAACGACGAATACTAAGGCAAAAAGCGTAATTCTATTTAACGTATAGCCTAATAAATAGTAACTAAATAAAGTTAATGCAAAGGTTAACGGAACAGAGAAAAACACTACTAATCCACCTCTCCAACCCATAGCTAACATTACTAAAACTGTTACAGCAATGATAGCAACTCCTAAGTGTAGTAGTAATTCTCCAACTTTATGAGATGCTGTTTCACCGTAATTTCTTGAAACTTCAACATGCACATCTTCTGGGATAACATTTTTCTTTAAAGATTCTACTCTCTCCAGAATTTTCTCTGAAATCTGCATTGCATCAGCTCCTTTAACTTTTGCTACTGAAATAGTAACCGCAGGATATTCCGAATTAAATTTTGAGAATTTCGCATTCGCTTTTCCATAACCAAAAGAAACATAATTCTTCGGTGTTTGTGGTCCGTCTTGAATGGTTGCTACTTGTTTTAAGTAAACCGGCATATTATTGTTTACACCAACTACCAAGTTTTCTACATCTTCCGAAGTCGATAAAAACTTACCTGTTGTAACTAAATATTCGGTATCATTTTGTACAAAACTTCCCGATTGCGAACTTCCGTTATTGGCTTGAATCATTTGCATAATGCTCAAAGCATCTACACCATTTTCAGCCATTTTATCTTTGTCTAAAACTACTTTTAGTTCTCGTGTTCTTCCTCCAATTTCCTTGGTAATGGCAACGTCTTTTACTTTTTCAATTTCCGAAGTAACTTCTTCCGCTATTTGACGCAATTGGAAATCATCGTATTTTTCACTCCAAAGCGTTAATCCTAACATCGGAACATCGTCAATCGAACGCGTTTTTACGATGGGTTGCATAACGCCTTCAGGGAACATCTTGCGGTTTTTCATCAATTCGTCGTATAATTTTACATACGAATCTTCGCTGTTCTCCCCCACATAAAATTGCACTACCATCATCGAATAGCCATTCATCGCCATACTGTGAATGTGCTCCACTCCTTTGATGTTACCAATAATTTTTTCTAATGGTTTTACCACTCTACTCTCAATCTCAGACGGGCTAGCACCTGGATACATGACCATAACATCGGCCATAGGAACGTTAATTTGCGGTTCTTCTTCCCTTGGAATTAAGAACGAACTGTAAGTACCAATGATCATCAACGCCACCATCAATAAAATGGTTAATTTTGAGTTGATAAAGAAATTGGCTATTTTACCTGATATACCTTCTTGCATGATTTTAGCCCCCTTACCCCCCAAAGGGGGAAATTGTTGGGGTGAAATTAAATTAAACATTATTTTACTGTGAGTTATTCAACTCAAACTTTGCCTACGTATTTTCTCCTCCCCTTTGGAGAGGTTGGGTGGGGCTTACTGAACACTAACCTTAGCTCCGTTAAATAATTTCCCTTCTGCTGAAACAATATATTGTTCGTCTGCTGACAATCCTGATAATACTTCTACTTGATTTCCGAAGATTTTCCCAATTCTTAACCATCTTAGAATAGCTACATTACCACTTCCTATAGTGTAAATTCCAGTCAATTGACCTTGTTTTACCAATGCACTTTCTGGAACTAGAATTACATCTGATTTAAGGGTAGTTGTTTCTTTTTTAGCCATTGGGAATTGTACGTTTACAAACATTCCAGATAAAATCTCTTTATCTATTTTGTCTAAAGTCACTTTTACTAAATATTGCCCACCTGTATTTTTTGCGGATAAACTCACTTCCGAAACTTTTCCAGTAACTTCTTTATTTAAAGATTTCACGTTGATTTTAACTGGCATTCCGTTTTTAACATTCGAAATATCACTTTCTGAAACCATTGCGGTTACTTGTAATCTTGAAGTGCCTTCAATACTTACTAAAGGCATTCCTGGGCTTGCCATATCACCTTCTTTTACGAAAGTATTCGTTACCGTTCCTGAAAATGGAGCGGTAATATTCGAATAAGAAAACTGCGCCATGACTTCATTACGCATTTGTTTTGCTGCTTCTAAACCTGCTTTTGCCATTTCGTAACGAGCCGTCATATCGTCTAATTCTTTTTGAGAAGCCGATTGTTGCGCGAACAAATTCACAAAACGATCATAATCTTTTTTCGCATTGTTGTATGCTGCAGTAGCTTGTGTGATAGAAGCATCTACTTGTGCTTTTTTCGCTTGTAAATCGGTGTTGTTGATGCTTACCAAAAGTTGTCCAGCCGAAACATTTTGTCCTACTTTCACATTTACTTTGGTTACATAACCCATCATTCTAGTACTTAAATTAGCACTATTTTCTGATTCTATTTTTCCACTTGCTGTTACATACGGACTATTAGAATTACCTGAATTACCCGCTACTTTTACTGGAATTGTAGGTAAATCAGTAATATTTTCTTTTTTATCACTTCCACAAGATGTTAAGATTAGTGATGAAATGGTTAGTATTGTTAGTATCTTTTTCATGTTATTAATTTTAAAAATTTATTTTTGAACACAGATTAAAGAAATTTGAAAAATCTAAAAATCTGATTTAATTATACTTAGTCTTGATTCTTAATACTTTAATCTTACCACTTACTTAGTTAAAAATTGTAAGTATTGTTTGGTAAAGTTATATTCGAAAACCGCTTGTAAATGCTCTAATTCTTTTTGCGCCATTTGGGTTTCAGCCATTAATAAGTCGGTAGTTTTTTCTAACCCTTGAGTGAATCTATTTTGACGAATTCTAAACGCTTCTTGCGATTGTTCAAAAGCTAGTTTAGATAAATTCACTTTGTTTTCGGCATCTAGCAATTGACGATTGGTTTTGCTCAATTCTAACTGACTTTGCTTTTTGTATTGTTCGGTTTCAACCGTTGCTTTTTCAAAATCAGCTTTTGCTTTTTGTGTTTTTCCGATGTTTTTAAAGCCATCAAAAACATTCCATGACAATTGTGCTCCTACTACATATCCTTTTGCTGACGTTTGGAAGACATGTTGGTCATACAATTCGTAACTTCCAAAAGCATTCAATCTTGGTAAGAATCCGAATTTAGAAGATTGAAACATTTTTTGATAGGCATCCGCCGATTTTTGCATCGCTTGTATATCCTTTCTAGAATCAGAAAGTGTTGTATTCATACTTTCAATAGCAATTGCATTATCTAATTTTTCAGCAGGTTTATAGGTTTTTCCAACCATATCTTCATTTAATAAAAAAGCTAAATAATCGGATGCATTTTGCACATTGGATTTGGCATATTGCAATTGATTTGTAATTTCATTTACACGAACTTGAACATTTAATAAATCGGTTTTTTGTAACATTCCGTTTTTAAAATAGTTGTCTACCAATTTTAAATTTCCTTGTGCTGTTGTATTTGCTTTTTCTAAAACTTTTACCGCTTTATAAGTCAATTGCAATTGCATATAGGCTTTTGAAACTTCAAGTTCTAAATATTCTTTAGTACGCTCAGTTTGCAATTGAAAAGCATCCATTTTAGCTCTTGCCGCTTGTCTTCCATACAAACCATCTACGTTGATAAGTGGTTGGAGTACTTCTATTTTGGTTGCGAAATTTTGAGTTTCATCAGGATTGTTTAATAATGCCGGATTAAAATCGGAAGCCGTTAAGATTTCTTGATTTAATTTCGAACCAAAAGCCATTAATGGATTGGTTGTGACTATTCCAGTATGCGACACAGTAATGTTGGGCAAAAAGAGTGCATTCGATTGACGATAATCTGCTTTTGCAGACTGAAATGATTTTTCGGCCACTTTGATTTGTAGGTTATTCTCGGTAACTTTTTGCATCAAATCATTTTTTGAAATTGTCAAAGTATCTTGGGCAAGAGCAGCAATAGACACCAATCCAAGTACAATTATTAAATTGATTTTTTTCATAGTTAGTTTTCTTCTTATTTTATGTTACAAATGTACATCTGTAAAAAAAGGTAGTCGGTAACATGAGTTACACAAGCGTGTAACAATGGTTACAAATAGAAAGAGTGTCATTAAGACGCTCTGACTAACCAATAAAACTAAACAATAATCAATTTCTCAATAAATTGCTTTTCAAAATTATACTTTTCGAATAGCATCATCAGTCACATTTGTTACACAAAAAAACGCCCCGAAAAAATCGAGGCGTTTAACTATAACATATAAGTCTAAACTATTCTGCTTTCTTCTCAGCAGCTTTTTTAGATGAACAACACCCACCTGATTTAGCTTCTGTACTACAAGATTTTTTTTCTGCAGTTGAACAAGATTTTTCAGTTTTAGCCGTTTCTTTTTTTGTTTTTTTCTTAGGCTCTTGAGCGTTAACATTCATTGATAACATAAAAGCGGCAACAGCCATGATAGAAACTAATTTTTTCATTTTTTGTATTTTTAAATTGTTATTTATTTTTAATTGTTTGTTTTATATTAACACAAATATAGCTAATTTTAGAAATAGCTTTCTTAAAATTTCATTAATTTAACATTTACAAGCTATGTAATCTTTAAAAATCATTTAAGTAAATAGCCACTACTTTGAAAAAACGTAACCTGCTATTTTGGGGATTTCTTTTTAAAAAAATCGTAAATCATATTCAATAACAATCCGCCCATGAGCCCTCCATAAAGGGAACTGTTCAATGGTTTTGAGGTAATGGAACAAGAACCCGAGACACAACCAATGTAATGATAATAAGCATAACCTAAAACCAAGCCGACAACAACACCAACTAAAGTAATACTAATTTCTTTTTTCTTCATCTTAATTATTAAAAAGACAAAACTACGTTTTACGCCAAAGAAAAAAGGTAACAAATGTTACTTAAAACTGAAAATAAATAAAAGGTTGGGCATCAGCGGATGCCGTCGCATATACTACCCAATAAATCAATCCTAATAAAACGGCTTTAGCCACTAGAGGTAAGGTAGAAAAGGTCTTTTGCATTCCAGCCAACATTTTCACAGGAATAAAATGCCAAACTACTCCAATTGCAATTAATAAAAAGACATTTTTATAACCTAAAATAATGGTTTGCCATTGGTTGAAATCAAAAGTTAATTTAGTAATGTTATCCGCAATTTGAAATGCTGTAGTGAAATCTTTTGCTCGAAAAAACAACCAACAAAACACTACAAAATGAAAGGTCAAAACAACTTGAATCGTTCTTACCAAAGAGTTTTTAGGCAGCTTAATAAACTGACCAAAGAATTTTTCTACCACTAAAGCCAACCCATGTAAAACACCCCAAACTACAAATTTCCATGAAGCACCATGCCATAATCCACCCAATAACATCGTCATGAATAAATTGAAATAGGTTCTGATTTTACCTTTACGGTTTCCACCCATTGAGATGTATAAATAGTCTCTTAACCAACTCGAAAGTGAGATGTGCCATCTTCTCCAAAACTCGGTAATGGAAGCAGATTGATAAGGTGTTCTAAAGTTGTCTGGCAACCAGAATCCCATCAACAAAGCTAATCCAATAGCGATATCAGAATATCCTGAGAAATCGCAATAAATTTGAATAGCATAACCATACGAAGCCATCAAATTTTCAAAAGCAGTATAACTATTTGGTGCATCAAAAACACGGTCAACAAAGTTACTAGAAATGTAATCTGAGATCACCGCTTTTTTTAGTAAACCACCAATAATCAAAAATAAAGCACGATTAAAATCTTCTTTCGTTAACTTTAATTTCTCATAAATCTGCGGAATAAAATCACTTGCTCTAACTATAGGCCCAGCCACTAATTGTGGAAAAAAAGATACGAAAAACAAGAAATCCATAAAGCTCTTCGTCGGCTCTAACTCTCTTCGATAAACGTCAATTGTATAACTTAGAGTTTGAAAAGTATAGAATGAAATTCCAACAGGAAGTACAATATCTTCAAACGTCATAGTTCCATCGAAAAGGGAATTGTAATTAGCAATAAAGAAGTTCGTATATTTAAAATACGCCAACATTCCTAAATTTATAACCAAACTCAAAATCAAGTAAAACTTGCGATAAAATTGTTTTGATTCTACATAGATTAATCGAGAAAGAGAATAATCTACTACAGATGAAAATATCAAAATCCAAAAATAAACACCACTTGACTTATAATAAAAAAACAAAGAAAACAGCACCACATAAGTTATGCGGAAATAATGGGTTTTACGCGACAAAATATAAATCACATAAAAGATTAAAAAGAAACCTAAAAACAACGCGCTATTAAACAAAAGCGGTTGTTTTGGGTTGAATAAAAACCAATTTTTGATGGTCTCTAAATCGATATTCCCTACATTTTCAAGAAACCAATTTTGCATACTAAAAAGTGCTTTCACTACTGTTTTGTCGATTTAAATAATTCGTATGATTGTAAAAAAGCCTCAAAAAACAATTCGCCTTGCTTTTCATATCCCGCTTTTGAATAATGAACTTTATCTCTAGCCATATAACCTTTGGCTGCATTTCGATTGATCGATTTGTTGCCACCAAAAACATCCAAAAGATTCCAAACTGCATAATTTTTAACATGTGCATTTTCTTCTATAATTTCGGCATATTTTTCGATAAAGGTATTTTTATATTTACGATGTAAAACGGAAGGCGGAGATGTCATCACCAAAATCGAAGCTTGTGGATTTTTGTCTTTAATTCCTTGAATCATTTGGTTCAAATGTGCAAAATAGTTTTCACTTGATTGTTTATCATAACTTTCATTGGTACCCAAAGAAATAATTACCAAGTCTGGACTTAATGCAGGTAATTGCTCATTAAACATGGGGAACTTATTATAATCTGAAGCTTTAGCTCCATTGACACCTATACTGTGGTAGATGACTCCCGAATTATCATTTTCTAAGACCAAGCCATTCAAAGCGAAATAGTTCATTTCTTGATTAGGAACAAGTGCCACCTTGTCTAGAGAGGTTTCCGAAATGTAATCATTTGAGAACTGTGAAGGTGTTAAATCAACCGGAATATACTCTTTCTTAAGAGTGGTTTTGGATTGTGTTCCCTTGGCAGGAATAGTGATTATCTTTCCAGCACGAATCATATCGCTTTTTAACCCATTCACTTTTTTCAATGCTTTCAAAGAAACGTTGTATTGATCTGCTATACCCCCTAAAACTTCACCAGATTTCACTTTATGAGTAATTCGTTTAGGAACTTTTCGCTCTAAAACAATATTTTTACTAGAAATAGAAACATCAAAAGAATTTGTATTTTGAGGTGTAATCACTTTCAGTTTTGTAAAATAAAATTGAGGATCTTTTACCGTTAATTGAATGGCAAAATCATCGGTTCTTGTTTCCATTGAAAAACCACTTAAACCAACCGGTCGCAATATATCAGCATGTATGTTTCTAAAACTCTGAAACGTACCAGAGGCTACATACCGAATAGGGGCACTATTATTCGTTTTAGCGATACTATACGGAAAGGTAAATCCAAAACCCGCATTTCCAAATACACTTTGAAATTGATTTCGAATTTTGGCGGTGAACAAATCTGCTTGAATATGAGAATCTCCAATATGAACAATATTTATTTTTCCTGACTTTTGCTGCTCTAATTGGTATAATTTTTCATAGAATGCAAGAATGCCATTCGAATTGTGAATATCGTTCCCTGTAAAATGAACTTCAATAGAGTCTACAACAGCAACATCTACTGCTGTAGTATCTATTGAAACTAACAAAGTATCTTGATTGGCATATCCTAAAAAAGAAATCCAAAACAGTAGCAATCCTAATTTATTTTTCATGAACGGAATCTGTGTTAAAAAATAGACTATCTTTTTTGATGGGAACAGCTGATTTTTTTTGTTTTTTTCTTAACTTTTTATAAAGCTCATACCCTTTATTCAATTGAATAAAAATCAAATTAGCAGCTTCTTTTGCTCCTCTATGATTAAAATGGGTATAGTCTTTATTGGCTTTAGCTGGTTCTTGCTCGACCCATTGAATCATAGAACCATCTCCACCCATTAACGTGAACATATTTACAAAACTCGATTCTGACTTTATAGCATATCGCTTTTGAGCTGTATTCAAAGGGACAACAGCAGAATCGGTTTTCATTTCTAAATCATATTTAGTAGCTTTATCGGCAGTAGATATAATTAAAATAGCAACCCCAGGAAAACATTCTTTCAAATGTGCAACTACCTTAGCCATTCGCTTTTCGTACCAACTGTAATTTAAGGATCCGTAATTCAATACGTTTGCTCCGTATTGTAGAATAATTAAATCATAATTAAGTTTCGATTGAAATGCTCGCATAGTAGCAACGTCAAAACTTCCAATGGGTAAGCCAGAATTTCCTCTATTTGAAAAATTATCCACATGAACCCCTTTCCCGTCATCAAAATTGAAACCGTAAATAGGAATGGAATCCGCTTGTTTGAAGTCAACTTTTATACTCTTTAAATTACTTTCAGAGAGAACAAGAGCATTCAACAAAGAATTTGGACTTATTTTTTTTGAAATTGTATCTGTTCCAATAACATAGTTGATTTTTCCTTCTTTATTAGAAGAACTTCCGTAAAATAAGGTGGGACGAGGTAATACTGTAGCAAATCTAGTTTTATTGGCTTTGTATTTTACCCAAGCTACATTAGCCGTATCATTTGCATAAAACACATGACCGTTTACTCCAAATGGGTGCAATGGTTGCTTTACTTTTAAATACGATTGCGTCTTCCAATTTTCCGAAAACTCATGAATAATCGAACTTCTCGAAGTGGCGGACTCTGAAGTTATATTTACAAATCCTACCCCTTGACCTCCAAATTTCTCTTGAAAATAGGTTCTAAAATCCTTTACAATTAAATCACCATCGGTCATGGAATCGCCAAAATAAGCGATACGAACATTACCTATCTTTTTGGTCTCTAATTGAAAAAGTTTTTCGAAAAAAGTGGCTAAATATTGATTCCCTGTATATTCTTCAAAAGTCTCTGCTGGAAACCGAACACCATTAACTCCTTTGTAATCGATAACGGTATTCGCCATAGAATCTTCAACCGCAGGTCCCACTTCTTCAGCAATAGCTTCAAGAAGTAAACTATCAACCACTACACTTTTAGAGTTTAATTTACTTTCGGTAAATATTTTTTTTGGTAAAATGGTTTTGAATGCCAAAAAAGACAAAACAGAAACAATTACCACGACTAAGGTTTGAAAAAAATATTTTGATGTGTTCATTTATTTAATTCCTATAATAAAATCCAAAATCGTAATCCAATTAATTAGGAACACAGATTGAAGAAATATTGATAATTATGAAAATTATGTTATTTAACCAACTTTATTAATAAAAGAAACGCTTAACAGAGTGACCAACTAAACGCAACGAAAACTAGTGACTCGCAAGTTTTAACTAGTAACTCGCTTACATTCGCTCAGGAACTTCAATTCCTAATAACTGAAATGCATTTTTGATGGTGTTTCCAACTGATTTTGATAGTTGTACTCGAAACACTTTTTTATCGTGATTTTCTTCTCCTAAAATCGATACTTGTTGATAGAACGAGTTGAATTCTTTTACCAAATCATACGTATAATTTGCAATCAACGCCGGACTATGATTTTCTGCAGCATTTTGAATTACTTCAGGGAATAATTGCACTTGTTTGATTAATTCTTTCTCTTTTTCGTGCAATTCTAATCCCGAAATTGAAATTGAAGTATCAAAATCAGCTTTTCTTAAAATCGACTGAATACGAGCGTAAGTATATTGAATAAATGGTCCAGTATTTCCAGCAAAATCAACAGACTCCTCTGGGTTAAACATCATTTGTTTTTTAGGATCTACCTTTAGCATATAATATTTCAAAGCTCCTAAACCGATAGTTTTAAACAAAACTGCTTTCTCGTCTTCAGAATAACCATCTAACTTTCCTAATTCTTCAGAAATAGTTTGCGCTGTCGTAGTCATTTCTGCCATTAAATCATCTGCATCTACAACAGTTCCTTCACGAGATTTCATTTTTCCTGAAGGCAATTCTACCATTCCGTAAGACAAATGATATAAGCTATCGGCCCAATCAAATCCTAACTTTTTCAAAATTAAGAACAATACTTTAAAGTGGTAATCTTGCTCATTTCCTACGGTGTACACCATTCCACCAACATCTGAAAAATCTTTCACACGTTGTATTGCGGTTCCAATATCTTGTGTCATGTAAACCGCAGTTCCGTCAGATCGAAGCACGATTTTTCTGTCTAAACCATCCGCTGTTAAATCAATCCAAACCGAACCATCTGGATCTTTCTCGAAAATGCCTTTTTCTAAACCAAATTGCACTACTTCTTTTCCTAGCAAATACGTGTTGGATTCATAATAATAGCTATCAAAATCAACACCAAGATTTTTGTAAGTCTGGGCAAAACCATCATACACCCATTGGTTCATGGTTTTCCAAAGTTCGATAACTTCTGGCTTTCCATTTTCCCAATCTAAAAGCATTTGTTGTGCTTCCAAAATTGATGGTGCTAGTTTTTTTGCTTCGTCTTCGGTCTTACCTTGAGCGACTAATTCCGAAATTTCTTTTTTGTATTGTTTGTCGAATTCTACATAGAAATTCCCAACCAATTTATCGCCTTTCAATCCTGTTGATTCTGGCGTTTGTCCCTTTCCGAATTTCTGCCATGCCAACATCGATTTACAAATATGAATTCCTCTATCGTTAATGATTTGGGTTTTATATACTTTTTTTCCAGAAGCTTTTAAAATCTCAGCAACGGAATATCCTAATAAATTGTTTCTGATGTGACCTAAGTGCAAAGGTTTATTGGTGTTTGGCGAAGAATATTCTACCATTACCGCTTTTTCTCCTTCTTTTGGAGCTACAAAACCAAAGGTATCGTTGTTTTTAATCGTATTGAAAAATTCCACATAAAAAGCATCCGAAATCACGATATTTAAAAATCCGCCTACCACATTGAACTTAGCAACTTCATTTACGTTCGTTACTAAGTAATTTCCTATCTGATTTCCGATTTCAACGGGATTGCCTTTTAATGTTTTTACTAAAGGGAAAACCACCATGGTAATATCACCTTCAAACTCTTTCCTAGTAGCTTGAAATTCAACTTTTTCAATAGAGATATTGAACAATTCTTCAACTGCTTTTTGGATGTGTGTCGTTAGTGCTTGATGTAATGTCATTTTTCCTTATTTTTTAGAAGGTGCAAAGGTAACAAATAGTAATTATTGATTGGTTTTTTTTCAATTAAAAAAATATTTTCAAAAATACTGTAACAATTAACAACTGTTGAAGTCTAGTAATCACAATCATCAAATCAATTAAACAAATAATCAAATGAAACTCAAATTAATCATTATCAATTTCTTGTGCTTTTTATCCATTGGATTTGCACAAGATATGGGAAGTATCAAAGGAAGAATAATTGACAAGAAAACAAATCAATCCTTACCTTATGTAAACATCATTATTAAAAATAATGACAAAATTATTACAGGGGGCGTAACCGCTGAAGACGGAAACTTTGCTATAAATAAATTAGCACCCCAAAAATATGTTGTAGAAATTCAATTTATGGGCTATTCAACACTTGTTAGAAATATTGATTTAACAGCAACACATAACCAAGATTTAGGAACAATCGCTATCTTAGAAGATGTATCAGAATTAAAAGATGTTGAAGTGGTAGCTGAACGCTCTAACATGGTCCAAAAAATTGACAGAAAAGTAATTAATGTTGGGAAAGATTTAATTGCATCGGGAACTACCGCTTCTGAAATCATGAACAATATCCCTACCGTTAGCATTGACCCTCAAACTAAAGAAATTAGCATGAGAGGAAATAGCAATGTAAGGGTTTTAGTAGACGGCAAACCCTCAAATGTATCAATTGAGCAACTGCTCCAACAAATTCCTTCAGCTTCAATTAAACAAATTGAGTTAATAACGAATCCCTCAGCAAAATATAATCCAGAAGGAATGAGCGGAATCATCAACATCATTTTACATAAAAATTCACAGGAAGGTTTTAATGGTTCATTAAATACGGGAGTCACCTTCGGAATTACACCGAAGACCAACTCCGCTTTAAACCTAAATTACCGAGTAGGAAAAGTGAATTTTTACAGTAATTACGGATTTAACCACGGAATTAATGCAAATAATGGTTTTGTGGATAGTGAAAGAACAAATTTGGAAAACAGACAAGATTTCAATTTCAGAAATAAAAATAATTCGCATTTATTGAAATTAGGAATGGATTATTACATAGATGATAGAAATACCATTTCTGCTTATACCAATCAAAGTTTTGCTTATGGTGATGGAACTGGAACTACGACCGTAATTTTTGACGATCCTGTCTTAAATCGCAATACTAATCAATTTTTCGGGAGTACAGGAGGCAATAAAAATCAAACCTACGATGTTGTTTACAAACATGATTTTGAAAAAAAAGACGAGAACATTGAATTTCAAGTAAACTATTCTCATACCGAAAATGATGAAAACACGTTTTACGACGAAACTATTTTCAATCCAACAGCATCTTTTGAAAGAAGGAATATTGTAAAAGGAACTACCGACTATTTTCAATTCAATGCCGATTATGTAAATCCGTTGTCAGAATCCACCAAATTAGAGTTAGGGATTGAAACCAGAATTCAAAATTCAAATAACAAATTGAATGATGATAATCCTAATTTTACCAGTGCTAATAACGCATTTGAATTTGGAAGAAATATTTATTCAGCTTATGCTAACATGGGCAAACAAATTGGAAAATGGAGCGGTCAACTTGGAGTCCGTTTAGAATATTTTGACTTGGATGCGGATTTTACTGTGAACGAAACGAATCCAAGCTACACTGCTAATCAAAAGATTACAGACGATCTCTTTACCGTTTATCCTTCAGCTTTTGTTACCTATACCGCAAACGATAAAAACTCATTTAATTTCAATTATTCTAGAAGAATAGATCGTCCAAGCATTGGACAGGCTAGTCCAATTAGAGAATGGACAACACCGTTATTAGAATCAAGAGGAAATCCGGAATTAACTCCTCAATTTACAAATTCATTCGAAGTAAATTACACTAGAACTACTAAACTAGGAGCGATTACAAGTGGTATATTTTACAGAAGAATTTCGGATGAAATTTCTAGAGTTGTTTTCAACGACCCAAACAATCCAAACCGCAATATTTTATCTTACGATAACTTTGACAGCAACGATGCCTTTGGAATTGAAACTTCAGGAAATTTAAAGTTTTCAAAATGGTGGTCTGTTAACGCTAGTGCCGACATGTATTTTAGAACCGTAAAAGGAACCGTACAAAATGCTAACACGAATGCTTTAGAAAATGCAGAAACCGATGTAACCACTTTTAACGTGAGAGTAAATAATAGCTTCACAGCTACGAAAAACTTACGTTTTCAATTATTCGGAATGTATAGAGGAAAAGACAGAACCTTACAATTTGACAGAAAAGAAATGTATCGAATCGATTTTGGAACTACTTATAATATCTTACAAGGAAAAGGAACGATAACCCTTAGATTTAATGACATGTTTGAAACCATGCGTTTTGCTTTCGACGGAAATATTCCATATCGTCAGAGTGGTGCTTTTTATTGGGAAAGTCAAACTGTTTATGTTGGATTCAACTACATGTTTGGTGGCGGAAAAAATCGAGCTTTAGCAAGAAAACAAAGAGATGCAAATGAAACACAAAGTGGCGGTGGAATGTTCTAAAACTTCAACATTCGTTATTTAAGTTAGTATTGAATAGCTAACTTATAATTTTCAATAAAGAAGTAAAAAAGCGCTCTGAGATTTTCAGAGCGCTTTTTATCTATATGCTATTTTCTATAATTTCTTCTCTTAAAAAGCTACCATCTAATAATCACACTTCCCCAAGTAAATCCAGAACCAAAAGCAGCTAAAACCACTAAATCACCTGATTTTATTTTACCTTGTTCCCAAGCCTCGGTTAAAGCAATTGGAATAGATGCTGCTGTAGTATTACCATATTTCTGAATGTTATTGAATACTTGATCATCAGTTAATCTAAATTTTTGCTGAATGAATTGCGAAATTCTCAAATTGGCTTGATGGGGTACCAACATATTAATATCAGAAACCTGTAAATTATTAGCTTGTAATCCTTCGTTAATTACTTCACTAAAACGAACCACTGCATTTTTAAATACAAATTGCCCATTCATGTAAGGATAATAGCTTTCATCATTTGGGTCATTATCTGCAATGATATCGGTTACCCAACGTTTACCCATTCCTGGAGCAATCAATGATAGCTCTTCAGCATGTTGCCCCTCTGAATGCAAATGCGTAGATAGAATTCCTTTTGTCAAATCTTCTTCTCTCGAAAGAACAGCAGCTCCTGCGCCATCCCCAAAAATGACCGAAACACCTCTACCACGTGTCGTCATATCCAAACCTGTTGAATGCAATTCCGAACCAATAACTAAAACATTTTTATACATTCCCGTTTTAATGTACTGATCAGCAATTGAAATCGCATATACAAACCCTGAACATTGATTACGAACATCTAAAGCTCCAACAGTCCTTAAACCTAAGTCACGTTGTACTAAAACACCCGGGCCTGGAAAGTAATAATCAGGGCTCAAAGTAGCAAATATTACAAAATCAATGTCTTCTTTGGCAATACCAGAGCGTTCAATTGCAATCTTTGCTGCTTTAACCCCCATTGATGTAGTGGTATCTTCTCCTCTTATAATGTGTCGACGCTCTTGAATTCCAGTTCGCTCTTGAATCCATTCATCGTTAGTATCCATTATTTTAGATAAATCATCATTTGTAACAATGTTATCTGGAACATAATAGCCTAAACCTGATATTTTGGAGTGAAACATAATTTAATTTTAATTATTTTTACAGTGCAAAAATAATAAATTAATATTTTACAAGGCTTGTTTTTTAGTTTTTAGCAATTTCGACACTTTTTTTAACAGAATTTAAAAACTTTTGAGCAGTGGATTTTATTTTTTAACACGCTGTTTTTTAACCATTTCAGGTGTTATTTTTGTTTTATTATTTCCCCAACTATCATATACATAAGTCAGAACATCCGCAATATCCTTATCTGACATATCTTTATGAGGTACCATAAAATTTTCATATTTCTTACCATTTACAACGATTGGTTCATATAAACCATGAATAACTATTCGAATAGCTCTATCTGAATCTGCATTTAAAAAATCTGACTTTGCTAACGGTGGAAATGACTTAGCAACTCCTTCCCCATTTTCCTTGTGACACATCATACAGTGTCTTTCGTATTGAATCTTACCATTTTTAGGGTCCTGATAAGAATTTTTTTCTTCATAGGCGGAAGCATTAACAGAACGAAATGAAGATAGAAAAAAACCAGTAGCAGAGAGGATAGTTACTAAATAAAATAATTTTTTCATTTTTATATTTTTAACATTTATAAAGCAAAAATATAATGCTCAAAAAAAGGATTGAATGACATTTATCATTTTTAATTTAAAAAATCCTCAACAGCTCATGTGTGGGACTCAAACTAGTAAACTCAAGCTTAATTTATAAAAGAATTAACAATTAGACTATTAAAATTGACCTCAAATTAGCTATCTTAGACTAAAATTATTCAAACCCATTATATGATGAAAAAAATAAACTTTTTAAGTTTCCTTTTTATTGGATTTTCTGTTTTTGCTCAAGAAAATATTACGTTTCAAAAGCCATCTCCAGAAATTTTAGCTCTTGCTGATTATGAAAGAGCGCCATCTGTTAGTATGGATTCCAAAAAAGAATTCATGCTACTTAGTTACAGAAATACCTACAAAACGCTCGACGATTTAAGTCAGGAAGAAATGCGATTAGGTGGTTTACGAATTAATCCTATTACCAACATATCGAGCACGGTTACTTATATCAACAATTTAAAAATTAGAAAAGTAAATGAGAAAAACGAAATTCAAGTCAATGGTTTGCCTCAAAATGCACTTATCACTAACATTTCATGGTCGCCAAACGAAAAGAAAATCGCATTTACAAATACAACTAACAAGGGGGTTGAATTATGGATTATAGATGTTGCAACTGCTACAGCAAAAAAAATCACTTCAGATAATCTAAATGCTAATCTAGGAAGTCCATACAGTTGGATGAAAGACAACGAAACGCTTTTAGTAAAAATGTTACCTAAAAATCGTCCTGCATTAATAGACAGCAAAAAAGATTTACCTAATGGCCCCATCGTCTCTGTTAGTGATGGTTCAAAATCACAAAATAGAACCTACCAAGATTTGTTAAAAAACAAAACCGACGAAGCAAATTTTGATGCTTTAGTCACATCAGAATTATATAAAATCTCAATATCTGGTGATGCTTCATTTTTTAAAGAAGCTGCTATTTACGCAGGTGAAAGCTTTTCGCCAGATGGAAATTACTTAATGTTAACCACAATAGAAAAACCATATTCATACATAGTACCTCTGAGTCGTTTTCCACAAAAGACTATTGTTTATGATAGCAATGGAAACAAAATTAAACAAGTTAATGAAGTTCCACTTACAGAAATTATGCCTAAAGGATTTTCATCTGTACGAACAGGAAGAAGGAATATGGGTTGGAGAGCCGACAAAGCAGCTACATTATTTTTTGTTGAAGCGCTAGATGGGGGCGATCAATCAAAACAAATTGATTTTAGAGATGAAGTCTTTCTTTGGGAAGCACCGTTTACCTCAAACCCAACTTCATTAGTTAAAACAAAACAACGTTATGCTGGAATGATGTGGGCAAATGACAATATCGCCATAGTTGCTGATTCATGGTATGACACCAGAAATACCAAAGCCTATTTAATTAATCCATCGGATTTATCAGCTGCTCCTAGAATAATTGAAGACAGAAATTCACAAGATATCTACTCAGATCCAGGGAATTTTGAAATGAAGAAAAATGAATTTGGTCGCTACACCATCGCAATAGAAAATAATAAAGGGTATTTGATGGGTTCAGGATACACAAAAGACGGACAATTCCCCTTTATTGACGAATTTGATTTCAACACCCTAAAAAAGAAACGTTTATACACTTCAAATATAAAAGATAAAAAGGAAGATTTGTTGTCTATTGAAGATTTTAAAAAAGGAGAAGTATTAGTGATGATTCAATCAAAAAATGAATATCCAAATTATTATTTTAGAAATATTAAATCGAAAAATAAATTAACCCCAATAACTTCTTTTAAAAATCCTTTCGAAAGTATTAAAAATGTACACAAAGAGGTCATCAAATACAAGCGTAAAGATGGTGTCGAACTTTCAGGAACTTTATACCTCCCTGTAGGATATGATAAAACAAAAAAGGAAAAATTACCTTTACTAATTTGGGCTTACCCAGCAGAATACAAAGACAAAAATTCGGCAGGACAAAGCGATAAAAATCCTAACGAATTTACATTCCCTAGTTACGGTTCTTTCATTTATTGGGTAACGAAAGGATATGCGGTTTTAGATGATGCAGCTTTCCCTATCATTGGTGAAGGGACAACCGAACCAAATGATACTTTTATTCCGCAATTAGTTGCTAATGCGGAAGCTGCCATTGACGCTGTAGATAACCTCGGTTACATTAATAGAAAGAAAGTAGCAATAGGAGGACACTCTTATGGTGCCTTCATGACGGCAAACTTATTAACACATTCGAATTTATTTGCTTGTGGTATTGCGAGAAGTGGTGCTTACAATAGAACATTAACGCCTTTTGGTTTTCAAAGTGAACAAAGAAACTATTGGGATGTTCCAGAAGTATACAATACCATGTCGCCTTTTATGAATGCTGACAAAATGAAAACACCACTATTATTAACTCATGGTGAAGCTGATAATAATCCTGGTACATTTACACTACAAACAGAACGCTATTTTCAAGCTTTGAAAAATTTAGGAGCACCTGTTAGAATGGTTATTTTACCAAAAGAATCGCACGGATATGCTGCAAAGGATAATATTTTACATTTACTTTGGGAGCAAGATCAATTCTTAGAAAAATACCTTAAGAATTAGAAAAAGAACAAAAAATAACCCTTTGAATTTTTTTATTCAAAGGGTTATTTTTTATCCTATTTGGAAGAGTATTTAAAAAAATTAAATTAGACTCAATCCCACTATTTTCTCTTTTTCAATCTCACTTTGACTCACAAAAAATAAGGTTTGATTTCCAAATTTCGCTTCAATTAGATAATGACTTCCTTTATAAAAAGATGTGACAACTTCTACTTTTAAATCTGAATCTGGAGTCACTTTCAATTGATGAGGGTAAACTAAATGTATCTTGTTGTTTATCAAAATTTCATTGACATCCCCAAACAAAGAAGCAATATAACTGTTTTTTGGATGATTATAAATCATTTTAGGAAAACCCTTATCTATAATTTCACCTTCCTTGATAATAGCTACTTCATCTGCGAAAGCTAAAACATCAGTACTATCATGAGTAGCAACTATACAGGTAATCTTATTTTTCTTTAAATATCCAAACAACTTTCTTCGGAGACTGTTTTTTCTAAAATTATCGATATGACTAAAAGGCTCATCTAATAAGAGAATATCAGGTTCTACCGCTAAAACCCTAGCTAATGCCACACGTTGCATTTGTCCTCCACTTAGAAACTTGGCTTTCACATTTGCAAAATCTGTCATCTCAACAATTTCTAAAAGCTCTAAAATTCGGGATTGTTTTTCTTCAGGAAAAAAATTCGATAAATATTTCCCAACATTTTCAGAAACAGTTATGTAGGGCATCAAATCAAAATCTTGAGCTAAATATTTCATAAAAGACATTCCAGGAATGAGATGAAACTTTGGCCCTAAGACCTCAATGTCATTCCAATGAATACTACCCTCATCCAAATCATAAAGTCCATAAATTAACTTTAGTAATGTGCTTTTTCCACAGCCGCTTTCTCCAATTAATGCCAAATTTTGACCCTTTGACAAATGAAATGATACATTTCTCAAATTGGGAATAGTGCCATACGAGAAACTAATATTATCAACTTTTAGCATTATTATTTTTTTTCAAAAATACAAATAAAAAAACTGCTCCAAAAAGAGCAGTTTAATCCTAAGACTTCGAATACCTAAATCTATTTTAATTCCCAGCTTCCTTTTTAGCGTCTTCAATCATTTTATCATTAGCTACAATAGCAAATTCAACTCGTCTGTTTTGACTTCTACCTGCTTCTGTATCGTTCGTTGCTATAGGTTCTGCTTCACCCATACCAACAACTGAAAATCTTTTAGCTACTAAACCTTTACCAGCTAAGTAATTCCTTACCGTTGTAGCTCTTTGATTAGATAAGTTTAGGTTGTAATCATCCGCTCCTTTACTGTCCGTAAAACCATAAATTTTAATATCGGTATCTGCATATTCTTTAAAAACAGGAATCAATTTATCCAAGTTTTGTTTGGCTTTTGTTGTCAACGTTGCTTTATTAAAATCAAAATTTACAGAATTTTCTCCTAAAACCAAACGAATACCTTCACCCACTCTTTCTACTTGAGCTCCTGGCAAAGCCGTTTCAATTTCTCTAGCCTGCTTATCCATTTTATTACCAATTACACCTCCAACAGTCCCTCCAATAACGGTTCCCAAAACAGCTCCTAGCGCCCCATTACCGCCTTTACCTAAATTATTCCCTAAAACCGCTCCTAAAACACCACCCCCAACAGCGCCAATTACAGCACCTTTTTGTGTATTATTTGCATTTTTCACAGCCTTACAGCCTGATAAAAAAATACCGCCTACAAGCGTAGCTACCATCAAATAATTTACTGCTTTTCTCATCTTTCTATTATTTTCTCTCAAAATTATACGTTAAATCAACCATTTTACCACCAACATTTACCTTGTCAACCAACTGAAAAGAAGTTTCGTTAACATTTACTACTGTTAATATATAACCCGAACTAGTATGCTTTGCTTTCACACCGTCAGTTAAAAATTTCATTACCATAAAACCATCTTTGTTAACATACCAAGTAATATTACTCGAATAAGCAGGACAATTTCCTTTATTTAAAAGCATACTTCCTTTATTGTTGTTAGATACAAAACTCCACTCACTACCTTCAAAACATTTGGCATCCGCAATATTAAAAGAAGTTACTTTTAAATAATCCGAACCTGGAAATGATACTGATACAATTCGCCAATTGCCTTTGATAGCTACTTCAGTCTTGTTATCCAACTTGGTACTTGTAACGGTTTCTTTAGGTTTGCAACTAAAAAACACTGTAAATAAGAATAAAACTACTACACTTTTTTTCATTTTTTTTAATTTTTATTGGGTACACAAATTTACACTATTTAATTATAAGATGAAACAATCTATCCTAATATACTTAAAAACACTACGTCAATTTGTCATATTCTTTATTTTGGTATCGAATTTGAATAAACCAGTAGTAATAATTTGTTTAACTTAAAATTTTAAATATGGCATCAGGAAAAATCAATGTTTCAGTAGAAAACATCTTTCCCTTAATTAAAAAGTTTTTATACAGTGATCACGAAATTTTCTTGCGTGAATTAGTATCGAATGCAACCGACGCTACTTTAAAATTAAAACATTTAACCAGTATTGGTGAAGCCAAGGTAGAATATGGAAACCCAATTATTGAAGTAAAAATCGATAAAGAAGGTAAAAAACTGCACATCATCGATCAAGGTTTAGGAATGACTGCAGAGGAAGTAGAAAAATACATCAACCAAATCGCTTTTTCGGGAGCGGAAGAATTCTTAGAAAAATATAAAGATTCTGCCAAAGATTCAGGTGTTATTGGTCACTTTGGATTAGGATTTTACTCAGCGTTCATGGTTGCGTCCAAAGTAGAAATCATTACAAAATCATATAAAGATGAGCCAGCCGCACATTGGACTTGTGATGGTAGTCCGGAATTCACTTTAGTTCCTCACGATAAAACAGAAAGAGGAACCGAAATCATCTTACATATTGCAGAAGATTCACTTGAGTTTTTAGAAGAGTTCAAAATTCGTGAATTGTTGACGAAATACAACAAATTCATGCCAATTCCGATTAAATTCGGAACTAAGAAAGAAGCACTTCCAAAACCAGAAAATGCTCCAGAAGATTACAAAACAGAATATGTTGACGTAGACAACATCATCAACAATCCAAATCCGGCTTGGACAAAACAACCAAGTGATTTATCGGAAGAAGATTATAAAAACTTCTACCGAGAATTGTATCCAATGCAATTTGATGAGCCATTATTCAACATCCATTTAAATGTGGATTATCCGTTCAACTTGACTGGAATTTTATATTTCCCAAAATTATCATCGGATTTACAAATTCAGAAAGACAAAATCCAATTGTACCAAAATCAGGTTTTCGTAACCGATAATGTAGAAGGAATTGTTCCTGAATTTTTGATGATGCTAAAAGGTGTAGTGGATTCTCCAGACATTCCATTGAACGTATCACGTTCTTACTTACAGGCAGATGGCAATGTGAAGAAAATTTCAAATTACATCACTAGAAAAGTAGCCGATAAATTAAAATCGTTATTCAACGAGAATCGTGAAGACTTTCAACAAAAATGGAACGACATCAAAGTGGTATTGGAATATGGTATGCTTTCGGAACCAAAATTCTATGAAAAAGCAGGCGATTTCGTTTTATATCCAACAACGAATGATAAATATTATACGTTAGCCGAATTAAAAGAAGCATTAAAAGATAACCAAACCGACAAAAACGGAAAATTAGTAGTTTTATATGCTTCGAACAAAGACGCACAACACAGCTACATTGATATTGCAAAAGAAAAAGGCTATGAAGTGTTATTGTTAGATTCGCCAATCGTGTCGCATTTAATTCAAAAATTAGAAGCGGATAATGAGAATGTAACTTTTGCTCGTGTAGATGCCGACCATATTGATAAATTAATTCAGAAAGAAGAAGAAACGATTTCGAAATTATCAGATGACGAAAAAGAAAAATTAAAATCATCAATTGAAACAGTAGTTCCAAAAGAAAACTATACCGTTCAATTAGAAAATTTAGATAGCAATGCTGCGCCTTTCATTATTACCCAACCCGAATTCATGCGCAGAATGAAAGAAATGAGTGCATCGGGCGGTGGAGGAATGTTTGGAATGGGCAACTTCCCCGACATGTATAATTTAGTAGTAAACACGAATTCAGTACTAGCCACTACTATTTTAAACAGTCCAGAAGACACTCAAAAAGACTTGGTAAAACAAGCTTTAGACTTAGCGAAACTTTCACAAGGTTTGTTAAAAGGAGAAGAACTAACATCTTTTGTCAAGAGAAGTTTTGAAACGTTGAAGTAATCGAATTGTCATTCTGAACTTGTATCAGCATCTCATAATCAACTAAATTAAACCTGCAAGGATTTAAATTCCTTGTAGGTTTTTTGTTTTATATTAATACGTTCCTTTTGAATACCAATTCTACACCAAAAAAAATTTAAAAATCTATCACACTCCGCTAATTTGTTTTCCAAAAAAACCGTTATGATTCAGCTTTACTTTAGCGAAACTATATTTAAACGTAAGACACACAAAATCCTACGCTAAGAAAATCTGCAACTATTTGATAAACCTGTGTTAACAGCATTCTAAAACTTAACCATTTTTTTAAACATAGAGATCATATAAAACAGTTTCAACAAAACTTAATATTACTTAAAGTTCATCAAGATTTCAAAAATTCTCATAATCTGTGTTCCAAAACAATACGCTCCATTATTGTTTTACATAAGCAAATCCTTTCCATCTACATACCAATTCTAAAAAAGTATTTGTAACTTTGACTATCAAAGCAAAAAAACATGAAAAAGCTAACATTCGAAATCGAGATAAACGCTCCAGCAGATAAAGTATGGAACGCTATGTGGGAGGAAGAAAACTACAAAAAATGGACAGCCGCTTTTTGCGAAGGTTCCTATGCGAAATCCACATGGAAACAAGGCGAACGTATTCATTTTTTAGATCCTAACGGAAATGGAATGTATAGCGAAATTTCAACTTTAATTCCGAATGAAAAAATGTATTTTACTCATATTGGTAACATTAAAGATTTCGAAGAACAACCTATGGATGAAGCTACAAAAGCTTGGTCAGGTGCTCAAGAAAATTACGTTGTAATTTCGAATGGAACAACTTCAAGAATTGAAGTAACACTAGATATCGTGGATGATCATGCCAATCACTTTATAGAATCATTTCCAAAAGGTTTAGCAATTATAAAAAAAATCTCAGAAAAATAATGACCGAACCATTTAAAATCTTTTTTATATTGTTTTTGGGAGTTTTGGGTTTTTCTCAAGAAGCTATAACACCAATTCCCGCTTTAAAAATGCTCTCTAATTTTCAAAACGTACGCGATTTTACGATTTCTAAAACTCAAGATGAGATTTATTTCACCATCCAAAATCCAACAGAAGATAGAGCTGTAATTGCCGTAATCAAGAAAAAGAAAAAGGGATGGACTGACCCTGAAATGACAGCCTTTTCAGGGGATTTTAGGAACATTGAACCTTTTTTAACCCAAGATGGTTTGCGTTTATATTTTGCCTCGAATCGACCAATTGACGAGACGAGTACAACCGTGAAGGATTATGACATATGGTATGTAGAAAGAGAAGATCTCAATGGCAAATGGTCAAAGCCAATAAATGTTGGAGCTCCAGTAAATTCCAAATACGATGAATTTTATCCTTGTCTAACAAATAAAGGAAACCTATACTTTACCTCAGACAAAATCAATACCTTAGGAAAAGATGACATTCTAGTTTGTAATTGGAATGGAACACATTTTTCAGAACCCGAAAATTTAGGACAAAACATCAATAGCGAAGGCTATGAATTCAATGCTTATGTAAATCCAAACGAAGATTTCATTATATATACCATATACGGAAGTCCAGAAGGCATGGGCAGTGGTGACTTATACATAAGTTATAAAGACAAAAAAGGGAATTGGGAAAAAGCAAAAAATCTAGGAAATGCAATTAATTCCAAACAAATGGATTACTGTCCTTTCTATGATACCTCTTCAAATATCTTATATTTTACTAGCAAAAGAGCAATTGCAATAGAAAAAAAAGTTTCTAACTTAGATGAATTTAAAGCCGAAATTTCAGCCTATGAAAATGGATTAAGTAGAATATATCAAATGAATATTAAACTTTAACACGATGACACTCACCTTAGAAACTCCTGCATTATTGTTCTCTGCAACCTCTTTAATTCTGTTGGCATATACCAATCGCTTCTTAACCATTGCGCAAATCATACGAAACTTAAAGAAAAACTACGATGACAATCACAATAAAAGCATTCTACTGGAAATTAAAAATCTAAACTTGAGATTAACATTAATTCGCTACATGCAACTTTTCGGAGTTATGTGCTTATTTTTATCCGTGTTTGCGATGTTACTACTATATGTGAATTATAGTGAATTTGGCATTTACCTCTTCGGAACTAGCTTATTTTGTTTGTTAATTTCATTAGGAATCTCGTTTTGGGAAATTAGCATTTCAGTTAATGCACTACGCGTACATTTGAAGGATTTATCAGATGATGTAGAATAATTATTCCACTATCCACAATAAAACAGGTCTATCCGTTTGCTGTAAACGCTCATCTAACTTTTTCATAAAGGCATCAGAAACTGCAGGACACCCCCAACTCAAAGGACTATATCTTGGATACATTTCTTCATTTTTTACGGCACTCCAAGAATGCAAAACCACTACCCTTTTTACAGCACTTTTGTTAGCAGCTTCTAATCCGTGCAACCAATATTTCACGTTTATTCCCCAAGAACTATAATCGCGCTTTCCAATTTTATATTTCCCTTTCATCGAACAATGACTATTTACTCTATAATCAAATTTAGCTTTCTTCCATTTATTTGGGTTTTCTTGAAATTGATCACAACTACCATGTGTTACCAAATTTTTATCCAACACTTTCTTCGTTACAAAATCATAAATAAAAAAGCGATTTTTCCCTGAATGCACACTCAAATCAACCAAAAAATAGTAGTCTTCATTATATTGATTTTCTTTACAAAATGTCTTTGCTTCTTTATGAAATGAGTTATAATCTTTTGTTGCTAAAGTTTCAACTTCTGAATTATTGCAACATAAAAAACAAATCGCAATCAATAGTATAAAATGCTTCATAGAAACGGGTTTAAAATGATATAACTCCACTTTTGAACTTTTATTTAAAACGATGATGTTAAATTCTTACTAAAGTTCCGAATTCTAAATTCTGAATTCTAAATTCAAATTCCCTATATTTGCGCCCCTTAAAAATTTTAGACATGTCAAACAACAATATAATCAAAGGAGTTTTTCTTGTGGCATTAGGCGCAACAAGTTATGGAATGTTAGCAACATTCGTAAAATTAGCTTATAAAGAAAATTTTACAACAGCAGAAGTAACCTCGTCTCAATTCATCTTAGGAATTGTTGGAATTTTAATTATCAATTTATACCAACGCACAAAAAATAAGAATACTGCTGCAAAAGCAACTTCAAAAAATATTTTTCACTTAATGTTAGCAGGAACTTCATTAGGAATGACGAGTGTTTTCTATTATTTAGCAGTAAGATACATCCCCGTTTCAATCGGAATTGTGTTACTAATGCAAACCGTTTGGATGGGCGTTTTACTTGAATGGATCTTAGAAAAGAAAGCCCCTTCCATACAAAAGATCATTTCAGTAATCATCGTATTAATTGGAACTGCATTGGCAATAAATATTTTTAAAATCGATTTTAATAATCCAACAATCGATTGGTCAAGCGGTTTGTTTTGGGGGTTATTAGCAGCTGCTTCATTTACGACAACTATGTTTACAGCTAACAAAGTAGCTTTAGGAATTTCATCAGCACAAAGAAGTTTGTACATGCTATTGGGTGGAGCAGTTATCGTATTTGGTTTTAGCTTCTACACCCAAGTTACACCTTTCAATTTTGAAATTTTTGCAAAATGGGGAATTATTTTGGCTTTATTTGGTACCATAATTCCTCCTATGTTATTAAACGCTGGTTTCCCTCATACTGGAATTGGATTAGGAAGTATCGTTTCTTCCCTAGAATTACCAGTATCAGTTATGATGGCGTATTTTTTATTAAAGGAACAAGTAGTACTTATTCAATGGCTTGGAATAGTGTTAATTATTACTGCTATTGTTATCATGAACATACAATTCAAAAAAATAAAGTAAATTAGCGGTGTTAATCACCGCTTTTTTTATGCTCGATTTATTCCCAAAAGAAAAAATAATTATACCACTACCCGATGCGGTTTTTGAATTCTATCCAAATTTCTTCAACAAAGAAGAAGCCGATATGTTATTTGATAAACTAATAAATGAAACGCCTTGGCAACAAGATGACATTACCATTTTCGGTAAAAAAATTGCGCAACCCAGATTAACATGTTTGTTCGGAAATGAAGGAAAACCATATTCCTACTCAGGTCTAACCATGCAACCTCATCCCTGGAATCCAACATTAATCTTTATTAAGGAAAGAATAGAACAAATTTCAAATCTACATTTTACAACAGTACTGGCTAATTTATATCGTAACGAAAAGGATAGCAACGGTTGGCATGCTGATAACGAAAAAGAATTAGGACGAAATCCTATAATTGCTTCTGTAAGTTTTGGGGAAGAACGTAAGTTTCAGTTGAAACACAATATAAATTCTAATGCCAAAATGACCTTAAATTTAAATCATGGAAGTTTATTATTGATGAAAGAAGGTAGTCAAGTCCATTATAAACATCAAATCCCAAAAGCTTCACAATCAAAAAAAGCTAGAGTAAATTTAACGTTTCGAATGATTTTATAATAAATTTTTAAAAAAATGATTTTTTAGGATACTGTTTTTAATAATTTATAAAAAAAACAGCACTTTCAATTTTACAAAGATTTTTTTATTAATATTGACATTATTAACTATTTAAAAGACAGAAATACGATTCGTCTGATGAAAAAGAAGAAAATTTCAGAATTCGACAACGAGACACTTAATAGAGTTGTTGCTATGGCTCAGGAGGAAAAAAAACCTTTTGAAGTTTTAAAAGAAGAATTTGGAGTATCTGAAAACGAGGTAACCGAATTAATGCGAAAGAGATTATCCAAAGATAATTTTGAACTTTGGAAAAAGAAAGTAACTGCAAGTAAACCTAAGCCTAAACCAATCAAATACAACGAATTGGAAGATGAAGACTTAGATAGCAAATACTACTTTAAAAATAAATTTGATTAAAAAAAACTCTTGTTTCACAAGAGTTTTTTTGTTCCCTAAATTTCGCTATTTCTGTTAAACGTTACTAAAGAATAAAACATAAAAATTGTAACATTTATCCAATTATTACTACCTATTACTTAATTAATTTAAGATTTAAAAATGAAAAAAATAATCCTTTCGCTAACGGTTGTTAGTTTCTTATGGAGTTGTACCTCTTTACAAAAATCAACTTCAATAAAAAATGAAGTAGATGTTACAATCGATTTGATAAATGTAAAAGACGATAAGGTGATGGTGACTGTAATTGCTCCAACTTTTACATCAGAAACCACAACTTTTCACATTCCAAAAACAGTTCCCGGCACTTATTCAGAAGATGATTACGGACGCTTTATTGAAAATGTAAAAGCTTTTGATGCAAAAGGAAATAATTTGAAAATTGCGAAAATTGATGAAAATTCATATACTATTTATGAGGCACCTAAACTAACAAAAATTACCTATTGGGTGAATGATACCTATGATACAGAGGGCGGGGCTGGTTTTGGAGAAAGTGAAGATATTTTTTCTCCATCTGGAACCAATATAAATGCTGGCATTAATTTTATGCTAAATACTCATGGTTTTGTTGGATACTTTAAAGGAAAAGAAGAAACTCCATATAAATTAACGGTAACACATCCTTCTCATTTGCTTGGAGTTTCCGCAATGATAGATACCGACAATAGTGCTACTAATGATGTATTTGTCATGCCTAAATATGCTAGTTTGGTTGAAATGCCAATCATGTATTCCAAACCAGATTTCACTTCATTTATGGTGGATGATATGGAAATCATTATTAGTGTATTCTCGCCCACAGGAAAATACACTGCAAAACAAATTACACCTCACATGGAAAACATGATGAAGGCACAAAAACGTTTCTTAGGACCAATTGATGCAACTAAAAAATATGCTATTTTACTTTATCTTTCAGATGTGGAAGCTAAAGATGCTAAAGGTTTTGGCGCATTAGAACACCCTACTTCTACCGTGGTAGTAATGCCCGAAATGATGGGATTAGAAATGCTACAAGAGCAATTAAAGGATGTTGTTTCTCATGAATTTTTTCACATTGTAACGCCACTAACAGTACATTCTTATGAAATACAAAATTTTGATTTTAACAAACCTGAAATGTCTGAACACTTATGGATGTATGAAGGTGTTACCGAATATTTTGCCAATTTATTTCAAGTAAATCAAGGATTAATTGATGAAAAAGAATTTTTCGAGAGAATGGCTGGAAAAATTGCACAATCGCGTCAAATGAATGACAAAATGAGTTTTACTAAAATGAGTAAAAATGTACTAAACCCGCCTTACAAAGAGCAATATTTGAATGTTTACCAAAAAGGGGCTTTAATTGCTATGTGTTTGGATATTCAAATTCGAGAGAGCAGTAATGGTACTAAAGGAATTTTAAATTTAATGCAAGACTTAGCCAACGAATATGGAACTAAAAAAGCATTCAAAGATGAAGAATTATTTGGAAAAATAACCCAATTAACTTACCCAGAAGTAGGTGAATTTTTAAAGAAATATGTAGCTGGTGAAACTCCAATCCCTTACGAAGAATATTTTGCAAAAATGGGAGTAACAGAAGCAACCGTTGATATCATTGGAAATCCGTTTTTAAAAGGACAAACACAACCTTATATAACAATAGATCCTAACACTAAGGAAATTAAGGTACTCCCTGAAATTGAATTAAACATTTTCATGACCACATTAGGGCTTAAAAACAATGATACATTATTAGCATTCAATGGAAAAGAATATAACCTTGACAATATTTATGATTTAATTATGGCAAGTATGAATTGGAAAGATGGTGATGCTATTACAGTTAAAATAAAGCGAAATGGTGAAGAACAAACTATCAATGGAAAAGTCATTATGCCAAAAGAACAACAAGAAGGTTATCAAGCAACAGACGACAGTAAAAAGAGTATAAGAGAAGCTTGGCTGAAAGGATAAAATAAAAAACACTAAGAATCCTCAAACTACATAGTATTTTGAGGATTTTTTATTTACTTTGCGAACTCAAAAATGAAATAATGAAAAAAATAACTTTAGCACTACTTTTTATTGCTACACTGGTTTCTTGTGAAAATAAAGAAACAAATAAAGAAGCAAATGTACATATCACTGGAGATGTAAAAGGTTTGAGTCAAGGAAAATTATACCTTCAAAAAATCGAAGACACAACACTAATCATAATTGATAGTATTACGATTAAAGGAGATTCTAAATTTGAAAGTCATATCAAATTAGAAAGTCCAGAAGTTTTGTATTTATTCTTAGATAGAGGACAGACTAATTCTGTAGACAATAGCTTGCCTTTTTTTGCTGAGCCAGGAAATATATCTATTGAAACTACACTTAAACATTTTTTTGCTGATGCCAAAATTACAGGCTCTAAAAATCATGACTTATGGGTAAAATTCAAGGAAATGAACAGCCGCTTTAATGATGAGAATTTAGCTTTAATGGCTAAGCGTCTTAAAAACGAATTAAAACCCAATACAAAAACCACTGATAGCATTCAAGTAGCCTATGAAAAACTTTTAAAAAGAAAGTATCGATACACGGCTCATTTTGCTTCGACACATGGTAATGCAGCAATTGCCCCTTATTTAGCACTTTCAGAAATTGCAGACATTAATTTAAGCTATTTAGACACTATTCACAAAAACATGAAGCCAGAAGTTGCAAAAACAAAATATGGTAAAATGTTAACAAAATATATTAAAGAGCGAAAAGCAAGTGAGAAATAATTTTAATGGTCGACGGAAGTTGACCATTTTTTTTTTTAATTATTAGCGTTAGCAGTCCATACACCAATCAACATATTTAGTAAATGTCATTTGGATTTGAATCGTTTTTATTACAGCACCTAATAAACCTAATTTAATGGATTTATATCAGGTTACTTATTATGAAAAACAACCATTCAAAGTTAAAATCCTCTGAGAGATGACATTCACTAATTAGGATGATACACTTCCACACTCCATTCGTCTGCCAATAGGTTTACAAAATGATAATGCACTTTATCATTTTTATCAAAAGCACCGTTTTTGTTTATGTCTTCGATACATCTGAAGTACAAACGGCTTTGAGCTTCTACGATATTCCAATCTATTAATTCTAAAAACTCTTCTGAAAGTTTTGTGAATCTATCACCATTAATCGTACTTAAATACAAAGAACGAATGTCGTTCTGATTGATTTTCTCGTCTTTATTGGTATCGGAATCCACTAAAGTATAGACGATGATTTGTTTTTTAGTTTTAGTCGCAATTCCATCTAAAAAAGTAGCTGTTTGAATTTGGATTTTTTTATCTGTTAATGGTTTTACTGTGGTAGAATCAATGTGTTGAAAATTCAAATTATCGAAATAACCTGTAATTTCAAATCGGTTATAATTAGAAATTGCATAACTAACTTGATTGGTTTTACTACTTCCATATACTTTACTATTTGAATCATACACACGAACATCCCCAACAGGGTGAATCAAATACTTAGTTCCTTCCATCAGAATTGGCAAATCAGCCACTTTGATTGAAGACGTATCTCTTGCTTCCACTGCTATCTTCGTTTTTCCTTCTTCATAGATAACCTTTGGAGTTTCTGCTTCTTTTTTACAACTTATCAAAGTTGCAACCAAGCTAAAAGTAAAAAGAATACGCTTCATTTGTTTAATTTTTATAGTCAAATATACTAAAATAATTATTGGCTTACAATCGAGCTATCAATTTGATATTGAAAACACGAGTCGTCATATAATTTGGGATTCCGTATTGCGATTTGGTATACACATCGCGAACCCAAGTATTCGTTATCGCATTTTGATTATTGAACAAATTAAAAATTTCAAACCCCAATGAAAATTCATTGAATGGTTTTAACCAAGATTTTGTAGACTTGATACTTTCATCTTTAAATACATACGAAAAACCAACGTCAGCTCTTCTGTAATCATTCAATCGCATTTGGTATGCATAGGAATCTTCTACATAGGAAGGCGCACCTCCCGGTAACCCTGTGTTGTAAACTAAATTCAAGTACAACTTTAAATTTGGAATATTGGGCATATAATCCTGAAATAAGATTCCAAACTTCAATCGTTGGTCAGTTGGTCGTGCAATAAAACCTCGCCCATCTTGATTTTCTTCTGTTTTTAAGTACCCAAAACTGAACCAGGATTCGGTACCAGGAACAAACTCACCATTTAAACGAGCATCAAATCCATAAGCATAAGCTGTTGCATTGTTGTTAGCTCTGTATCGAATACGAACATTATCAATGGTATACGTGTTTACATCCGTGATATTTTTATAATACGCTTCTGATACCAACTTGAAGGGACGCGACCACATTTTAAAACTATAATCATTACTTAATACAAGATGAAACGATTCTTGTGCTTTTACATTGGTTTGTACAACACCCTCTTCATCTCGAAGCTCACGATAAAAAGGTGGTTGGTGATACAAACCACCTGATATTCGAAACATCATATCTCTATTCCAATCCGGTTTTATGGCAAATTGAGCTCTAGGAGAAAAAGTAATTTGACTAACCCCATCTGGCCTTCCTACCGCAGTAACCTGCCATTGATGTGCCCTAACACCTGCATTCAACCAATATTCATGCGTTCCAAGAGTTCCACGAAAATTCCATTGGGCATAACCCGAAAAACGATTAATCTTAGTAAAGTTAGTAGCTCTAATATTTTGATAAGGCGCTAAGGGCCCCACATACGGGTTATAAGGTTGATCGTTTTGATAATTTAAATCCGGATTTGGTAGCGAAAATCCAGTTGAATCGACAACCTCCCATTCTACAATTCTATCACGAATATCTTCTAAAGTAAATTTAGCTCCCCATTCTATTTGAGACTTATCATTAATTTCATGAAAACCTTTCATCTCTGCATTCACAATTAAAGCATCCAAATCGTTACGAGCATGATTTAATTGCGAACCAATTCCACGACTAAAAACTACATCTCCAAAAGTTTCGGAACCAATATTTGCATCTACTTCACCTAGACGGTACTGTGCTAAAATATCATAATATTCCTGTTCTTGTGTGTGATACCCAGAAAGGAGAAACTTTAATTTATTTCTTTCATTGTATTGATAAACAGCTTTTCCAGCACCAAAAAAAGTAAGGTATTTATCTTTCTCCTGACCCTCATAAAAAACCAACAAAGCAATAGGCTCATCAATGGTTCCAAAGTTAGTTTGACGTGTTAATGGCTGATAATTATATCTGTTTTGAGAAATATTCCCTAAAAAACTAAAATTCCACTTCGTAGATGCATTATAATTCAATAAAGTTTGTGCATCAAAAAATGTAGGCCTAAAATTAGTTTCCGTCTCTTGACTATTTACCAAAAGACTGTTATCTCTGTAACGAACACCTGTAATATTGCTCCACTTTTGATTTTTGGAAACCCCTTCTACTGTTAAACTTCCACCCAAAAGACTGGCCTCTATACTAGCCCCAAATTGTTTTGGATTTCGATAAGTAATATCTAAAACGGATGCTAGTTTATCTCCATATTTTGCTTGAAAACCACCTGCAGATGCATCAACATTATAAACCATATCCGTATTCGTAAAACTCAATCCCTCTTGTTGACCAGAACGAATTAAGAAAGGACGATAGACTTCGATTTCATTTACATACACTAAGTTCTCATCGTAATTACCCCCACGAACGGCATAAGATGTACTTAATTCATTATTACTATTAAAACCGGGTAAGGTTTTGATAATATTTTCAATACCTGCATTAGCACCTGGTATTTTTCTAATAATAACAGGATCTATTGTGGTAACTCCTTCAATTCGTTTTTTGCTATTTCCGAAAACAGTAACTTCTCCAAACTCTTCTACTTTTGAATTCATGACCGGATTTAACTCAAAATCTTCATTGGGTTTTAGACTCAAATTGATCGATGTCTTTTTTAAAGAAAGGTGTGAAAAGACAATTGTAATTCTCTTATTAGCCTCTATTTCAATGATGTAGAACCCATTCTTATCAGAGACTGTTCCTTTATCTCCAACGTTAACGTTTACATTTTCTACTGCGTTATTAAATTCATCTAAAATAACACCTTTAACACGTGCTTTTTGAGCAAACGTGCTAAAAGTTAAAGCTAAGAACAAAAGAAATATTATATTTTTCAAACGAACAGACATTGATTATTTAAAGAAATAAGATTCAAAGGTAGTTGAATTTTGCAAACTATCTGTAACCACAATCTTTAAATCGTTTCTACCGTCAACGCAAATTCCATCGTCTAAATTGTGTGTAAGTTTTTTTGTTTTATAATCGTACTCCAATAAAATCCATTTTCCATTAAGGTAAGCATTATAGGAATCAATGTCTGTATGCAAATCAGAAACAGATACACTTATCGTTTTTTGATCTTTAATAGTAGTTCCTGCTACAAAATTTACATTATAAATTCTAGGAGGTGTATTATCTTGTGCTAACTTATATTGCCCTAAATTCTTTGTCTTTATCGAAAAATTATTTCCTTTTCTATAAGTTTTGTTATAATCCAACTTGTATCCATCCAATCTAGCAATATAAGTTTTACTTAATTCTTCCTCTGAAAGTCCTGTGACATCATTGAAAGATAAGGTTATATTTTTATGAACGGGGACATTATCTTTATGAAGGGTTACAATAGCATCACTGACATCAAAATTCATGTAAAAATTATTGTAAAATGTGTTTTCGGGTATATAAACCGACACCTTATTTTTTTCAAAAATAGCTTCAGTTTTTGCCTTTATGAAATAAGGTGTTTTATCCGTTTCTTTTTTAATCTTTGCCTCTTGATAAGAAAATTCAATAGGAATATTTAAATCAACTTTATTCCCATGAAAGTCATACAATTCTACCTTGTAAACATAGTTTACATTAGGCTGAATTTTGATTATCCCATCCTTTTTATTTCCAGAAACAATTGAGAGTGGATAGGAATCCAACTGAAATAATTTCTGAACCCTTTGTCCCATTTCATGAAAGCGTTCATAATCAATAAAATTATTTATATAACGAGATTCATCAAATGAGAAAGCATCAAATCCGTACTGGTATTGCAAAACCCCGTTTAAGTAAGCTTTAACTTTGTACAAACCATTTTTATTATATCCATTGGTACAAAAATCATAGGCATTGATTCCAAAACTCAATCTTCCATTCGTTTTCACTTTTACACCTAAATAAGAGCCATCCGACTGTTTTGAAAAAGAAATATTTATTGGCTTCTGAGAATTATTAACAATAGAGGAGTCCATCGGATAAACCACCACTCCCTGAATAATAGGTTTTCTTTCATCTTTTAACATCTTTTTAAATCCAAAGTGCAATGGATTGATAATATGCTCCGATTTAGTATCTCTAAATTCAAAATGCAAATGTGGACCACCACTTCCTCCTGTATTTCCGGTAAAAGCAATTATTTGTCCTTTCTTAACAGGAAGTTCATTTGGATATAAAAAAAGTTCTATTTCATAGGATTGTTCCTCATAATGCTTTTTTAAAATGTACTCTTGAATAGCACCACTAGCTTTTTGTAAGTGTCCATACACTGAAGTATATCCATTAGGATGAGTTATATATATAGCTTTCCCATATCCAAATGTTGAAATTTTAATTCTCGACACATACCCATCACCGGCTGCATAAACAGGAAGTCCCTCTACTCCACGAGTTTTAAAGTCTAATCCCGAATGAAAATGATTGTTTCTTAATTCACCAAAAGAACCCGACACATCTAAAGAAATATCTAAAGGAGATTGAAAAAAATCGTTTGGATAATCTTGAGCATAAACAAGAAAAGGAAAAAATAATACGGCTAATAAAAGTTTCATAGTGCTTTAGTTTATCGCTAAAATAGTAAAAAAATTGAAAGTAAAAACAAAGAAAAACAGCAATAGAGTAATAGACTAGCAACCAAATACTTATATAAAACAGAAAAAATATCACAAAAATTAATAAAAACTATTGCTATTTTTGAATACTAATGTTAACTTTGTGAAATAATGAAATGAATTATATCATTAATGAATGGATTATCTGAATTAATTGATTCTCTAGAAGTTAAATTTTTCAAACTGAATCAAAAATTGATCCAACTTGAAAAAATAAATCTAGATTTAAACGAACAATTGTTGACATCAAAGAAGATTCAGCAGCAACAATCTGAAGAGATTGCTTCGTTAACAAATCAAATTGATAGTCTCAAAATGATTAATTCATTATTAGGCAGTGAAGAAAACAAACGAGAAACAAAACTCAAAATAAATTCATTAATTCGTGAAATCGATTATTGCATAGCACAACTTTCGGATTAGAAAGAAAATGAGTGAAAAACTAAAAATAAAAATATCAATTGCAGATCGTGTCTACCCTTTAACAGTAGAAACACATCAGGAAGAAGGCCTTAGAAGTGCTTCAAAAAAAATTGATACCATGATTAAACAGTTTGAACAAAGTTATGCCGTTAGAGATAAGCAAGATGTTTTAGCCATGTGTGCACTACAATTTGCCGCACAAGTGGAGCAAAAACAAATTTCAATTTCACAAGATAATGATACAGCATTAATTAGATTACAAAATCTAGATAAAAAATTGAGTGAGTTACTCGAAAATAAAAACGTTCTTACAAAATAAATACGATACTGCCTACATTAGTATATATTTGATAAACTCAACACTAACAAATTAAACGAGTGAATCTTTGCAACTATAACAGGCCCTTCAGTGGGAAGTTTGAACTGCAAGTTAACTCAAATCTTGTATAACCGAGTTTATACAAACATCTAATGTAGGCTTTTTTTATATAATTTTTTTAACACATAACATGGACATATTAAGTATAATCATAGGAATTGTAGCTGGAGTAATAGGAGGATTTGGAATTGCTAAATTTTTAGAAAAAAGCAATGTTTCTAATCTTATTAAAAATGCTAAAAAAGAAGCGGCTTCAATTTTGAAAGATGCAAAAGTAGAAGCAGAAGCAACCAAAAAAGAAAAAATTCTTCAGGCTAAAGAGAAATTTTTAGAGCTAAAAGCAGAACACGAGCAAGTAATTTTAGCTAGAGATAAAAAAACTGCTGAAGCTGAAAAAAGAACTCGTGATAAAGAATCTCAAATTTCAAATGAGTTATCAAAAGCAAAAAAAGCTACAGAAGAAGCAGAAAATAAAATTGCAGAATTCACTGCAAAAACAGAACTTTTAGAGAGAAAACAAGTTGAAATAGAACGTTTACATAAAAGCCAAATTGAACAATTAGAAGTAATTTCTGGATTGTCAGCAGAAGAAGCAAAAGAACAACTAGTAGAAAGTTTAAAAGCCGAAGCTAAAACTAATGCCATGTCTTTTATTCAGGATACTGTTGAAGAAGCTAAACTTACTGCACAACAAGAGGCTAAAAAAATTATTATCAATACCATTCAACGTGTTGGTACGGAAGAGGCTGTAGAAAATTGTGTTTCTGTTTTTAACATTGAATCAGATGATGTTAAAGGACGAATTATTGGTAGAGAAGGACGTAACATTAGAGCTTTAGAGGCAGCAACTGGAGTGGAGATTATTGTAGATGACACCCCTGAAGCTATCATCTTATCTTGCTTTGACCCTGTTAGAAGAGAAATTGCACGTTTAGCTTTGCACAAACTAGTAACAGATGGACGAATTCATCCAGCGCGTATTGAAGAAGTAGTAGCCAAAACCGCTAAGCAAATCGATGAAGAAATTATCGAAACTGGAAAACGTACCGTTATTGATTTAGGCATCCATGGATTGCATCCCGAATTAATAAAAGTAGTGGGTAGAATGAAATACCGTTCGTCATACGGTCAAAACTTACTACAACACTCAAGAGAAGTAGCTAAGTTATGTGGTATCATGGCAGCAGAACTTGGTTTAAACGTTAAATTAGCAAAAAGAGCAGGTTTATTACACGATATTGGAAAAGTTCCTGATACAGAAAGTGAACTACCTCATGCTATTTTAGGTATGCAGTGGGCTGAGAAATATGGTGAGAAGGAAGAAGTTTGCAATGCTATTGGAGCCCATCATGATGAAATAGAAATGAAATCCTTAATTTCACCAATTATTCAAGTTTGTGATGCTATTTCTGGAGCTCGTCCGGGCGCAAGAAGACAAGTTTTAGATTCTTACATACAACGTTTAAAAGATTTAGAAGACATCGCATTTGGATTTGGAGGAGTTAAAAATGCTTATGCAATTCAGGCTGGTAGAGAACTACGTGTAATTGTAGAAAGTGAAAAGGTTTCAGATGAAGCTGCATCAAATCTTTCGTTTGATATCTCACAGAAAATTCAAACAGAGATGACATATCCTGGACAAGTTAAGATCACAGTAATTAGAGAAACTAGAGCTGTAAATATTGCAAAATAAAACTTTCTAAATAGTTCAAAATACACAAAAAGTCTGTTGATTAATTTTAACAGACTTTTTTTATTCTAGATAATTTTGGCATGATTTTTTCGTTGAATAAGAATAATCTTTAAAACTACATTTATGAAAAAGGCAATTTTATCAGTTTTATTTTTAATAGTGACGCAGTCATTACTATCACAAGAAAATTCTAACAACGATGGAAGTTTTGGAATTAAAGGAGGATTAAATTATTCAACGGTAACAAAAGGAGACTTTGATGAAGGCTTAGATCCAAGAACGAGTTTTTATCTTGGTTTCTTTGGAGAAATACCGTTAGTTGAAAATGTTTTTTCAATACAGCCTGAATTTATTTATTCTAGACAAGGCTTTGAAAATAACTTTAGTCTACTTGGCAACAATTACAAAACTACATATAAAATAGACTATATAAACATGCCTATTTTAGCCAAAATATATCTAGGTGATGTTTTTGCCATTGAAGCTGGACCTCAATTCGGGCTTAAAATAAATGAAAACATAGAATCTGACAATTCTACAACTGAAACAAATGATGTAAATTCTTTTGATACTGCTCTAGCTGGCGGTATTTCATTAAATTTTGACGATATCTTTATTTCGGGAAGATATACGTATAGTCTCAATGAAGTTGTTAAAGACTCCAATGCCAAAAACTCTGTTTTTCAAGTTGGATTAGGATTCAAATTTTAGAAATAAAGAAAGGAGATGTTTAAAACATCTCCTTTCTTTTATTAGATAAACTGAAACTTTATTTTGATGTTTCAAAAGTAATACCTAAACCTAAGACATTAGGCAAATACTCTCCCGTGTGGGCATTCTTTACATGCACAGTATACTTACCTTTGATCAAATCAAAATCCGACTTAACAGTATAAAATAAGTCACAAACATCACCTGTACAATTCCCTACATCTTTTCCATTTTCATCCTTAATAATTAGATTTACAGGAATAAACTGTGAATATCCTTTCGGGGAAATGATTTGAATCTCAATTGGAATATCATTATACTGATAGTCATAAACATGAGAAAAATGAAGTTTTACATCTACTGTACCATCATAATCTGAATTGTCAAATGTAAATGTTTTAACAGTAGTTTTATACCAACGATTCGAAACAAACTCTTTATCGAAGTCATTGAAAATTTCTTGTGTACCTGTACAAGAAATGAAAAGACCTAAAAAGGCAATTAAAAATAATTTTTTATTCATGATTTATAATTTAGAATTATAAATATAAAAAAAGTCCTGATATAAACAGGACTTTTTATTAATAAAAATGTTAAAATTTTATACTTCTTTTTTGAATTCAGCCATTTTACGACCTTCTTTCTCTCCAATAGTATCATTCATTACAGGCGTAGCAATAAATAAAGAAGAATACGTACCTACCAAAATACCAACTAATATAGCAAACACAAAACCTCTAATAGTTTCACCTCCAAAGATAAAAATAGCAATCAACACAACTAATGTTGTAGCCGATGTATTAATAGTTCTACTTAAAGTGGTATTCAATGCTTTATTTACCAATCCTTTAAAATCAGGTGATGAATTATAATCAAGGAATTCACGTACTCTATCGAAAACAATAACCGTATCATTTAATGAATAACCAATTACTGTTAAAATAGCTGCAATAAAGGCTTGGTCAATTTCCATATTAAAAGGTAAATAAGTGTAGAAGAAAGAGAATATTCCTAATACAATAAGAACATCATGTGCAACAGCTACAACAGCAGCAAAACCAAACTGCCATCTACGGAAACTAATCATTAAATAAATAAATACCACGAAAAGAGATCCCAATACAGCCCATAAAGAATTTGTCTTAATATCTTTAGATATAGTTCCAGAAACCTTAGAAGCTTGCATGATACCATATTGCTTTCCTTCATAAGAATTTACAAACTGATCGTAGGTAAGAGAAGATGGTAAGTTTTTCTTTAATGCATTAAAAAGCTTTTCGTTAACCTCTTTATCTACACCAGCACCTTCTTCATCTACTTTATATTTTGTAGTGATCTTCAACTGATTATCATTACCATAAACTTTAGCTTCAGCACTTCCAAAAACTTTCACCAAATCCGTTGCAACATCTGGAGCGCTAACCGCCTTATCAAAACGCACTTGATAAGTTCTACCTCCAACAAAATCTACACCTTGATTTAATCCTTTAGTTGTTAAAGAAAAAATACTAAAAACAACCAAAACAGCAGAAATAGCATACGCAATTTTCTTTTTACCCAAGAAATCAATATTCAAGTTTTTAAACCATTCTTTAGTCAGAGATGTTGAAAAAGTCAAACTTTCATTACGACTTAAACTCCAATCTAAAATCATTCTTGTTACAAATACAGCTGTAAAAACAGAGGTAATAATACCAATTAACAATGTAGTAGCAAAACCTTTTATAGGACCTGTACCAAAAACCAATAAAATAATTGCTGTAATAGCCGTTGTTACGTTGGCATCAACAATAGACGATAAAGCCCCTTTCCATGTAAAAGCATAATCGGTTGCCTCTTGAACACTTCGTCCATTGTCTAATTCTTCTTTAGCTCTTTCAAATATAATTACGTTAGCATCAACTGCCATACCAATTGTCAAAACAATACCTGCGATACCTGGTAAGGTCAATACAGCACCAAAACTAGCTAAAGCACCAAATATGAATAAAATATTAACTAATAAAGCTAAATTAGCATAGAATCCTGATTTTCCGTAATACACCACCATCCACAATAAAACCAAGCCAAATCCAATAACAAAAGATAACATACCGCTATTGATAGCTTCCTTACCTAAAGATGGTCCAACAACATCAGACTGAACAATTTCAGCAGCCGCTGGCAATTTACCTGCTCTCAATATATTAGCTAAATCTTTAGTTTCTTCAATTGTGAAATTTCCAGAAATTTCAGATTGACCACCAGTAATAGCACCTTTACTAACTCCAGGAGCTGAATAAACAATATTATCTAAAACAATAGCAATCGCATTTCCTTGTTGGGAAACAGCACCTGTAATTTGTTCCCATTTTTTCGAACCGTTTCCATTCATCTGCATGGAAACAGCAGGTTTACCAAACTGATCAAATGTATCTTTAGCATCTACAATAACACCTCCACTTAATGGCGCAACGTTATCTCTACTTCCCTTTAACACATATAAATCGGTAATATCTGGATTTTTTTCAGTTGTTTTTCCCCAAACAAACTTAGCATATGACAAATTAGATGGCAATAATGCTTTAACATCTGCTCTTTTCAAATAACCATTAATTACAGCAGTATCTTTAGTACTAAAAGTTGCAATATGAGGGGCTCCTTGTTGCGCTGGCGCTAACATTTTACCTAAGAAAGGACTTAAAGCTGCAGCAGTTGTATCTTTTTTATCTGTCAATAATGAATCAATTCCTGAAGTTTTTACTGGAGCTACTTTTGCAGTTACTTCAGTTTTCTTTAATAATTCATCAGCAGCTAATAAAAACTGACCTACTTCTTCAATTTTATAAGTTTCCCAGAATTCTAATTGAGCTGTTCCTTGTAATAATTTCTTAATACGATCTACATCTTTTGCACCAGGTAATTCAACTAAAATTCTCCCTGAATTTCCTAACAATTGAATATTAGGTTGTGTTACACCAAATTGATCAATACGTTTTCTTAAAACCTCAAATGCACTTTCTACAGATTCTAAAACCTTTTGCTTGATAATTGGCTCAACCTGCTTGTTTGTCATATCAAATTTGATAACATCATCTAAATTTCTGTTACCAAACACATCGACATCAGCTAATTTTAAATTTGAGTTGTTTGCAGCGACAAAAAAAGCGTCTATATAATCCTGATTCCCTTGTTGATTAGCCTTAGCATCAGCTAAAGCTTTGTTAAACGCTGGATTTTTAGTGTTGTTTGCTAATCCTTCAAGAATTTGTTTTACGGAAATTTGAAGAATTACGTTGATTCCGCCTTCTAAATCAAGTCCTTTATTAATTTGGTTATCAACTACCTCTTTATAAGTGTGTCCTAAATACACTTTTTGTTTCCCAATGGAATCCAAATAACGTAACTCTTTTTTAGTATCTCCATTAGCGAATGACTTAGCATCGTTTGCAATACTATTAGCTACAAAGGTAAATGAAAGTTGGTACACACATACCAAGGCAAAGATAATTGCGAAAAATTTAATTAGTCCTCTATTCTGCATTACTCTATAATTTATTATTTTATTTTTATTAAAACGGACAAATATATAATTTACAATAGGATTAAACAATTTTATTTTTGATTAAAATAGCGATTTTAAACAAGTTTCCGCAAAAGCTACTACTATACTCTAATTATGAAACACTTACAATAAGAAAAAGCATATTAAAATTCAAAATTTAATATTAAAAAACAATTAATTTATACGTCAATATTATTATTCTAGCCGTATTTAAAAATAAGAATAACAAAAAAAAACTGCCAATTTCTTGACAGTTTTTCAATTTTATTTTTAATGTAAAATTACAGTACTGATTTCAAATCAGCATTCATATTACGAACTGCTTCTGCACTCTTAGCGAATAACGCTTTTTCAGCATCATTTAATTGCACATCAACAATTTTCTCAACACCGTTTTTACCAATTATACATGGAACTCCCATGCAAATATCCTCTTGTCCGTATTCTCCTTCTAAAAAAACCGAACATGGAATCATACGCTTTTGATCGTTCAAAATACTGTCTACTAAATACGCTACAGAAGCTCCTGGCGCATACCATGCAGAAGTACCCAATAAACCTGTTAAAGTTGCTCCACCTACCATAGTATCAGCCGCTACTTTATCTAACTCAGCTTGAGATAAAAAATTAGAAACAGGCACACCATTATAGGATGCCAAACGAGTTAATGGAATCATAGTAGTATCACCATGTCCTCCAATTACCATCCCCTGAACATCATTAGCTGGTTTATCTAAAGCTTTTGATAAGAAATATTTGAAACGCGAACTATCCAAAGCACCTCCCATACCAATTACTCTGTTCTTAGGCAATCCTGTAGCTTTTAAGGTTAAGTACGTCATTGTATCCATTGGATTAGATACTACAACAATAATTGCATTAGGAGAATGTGTTAAAACATTATCGGCAACCGATTTAACAATTCCTGCATTGATTCCGATTAACTCTTCACGAGTCATTCCTGGTTTTCTTGGAATTCCAGAAGTAATTACTACCACATCACTCCCTGCAGTTTTAGAATAATCTCCAGTTGTTCCGCTTAATTGCGTATTGAATACTGTTGTTGTAGCACATTGCATGATATCCATCGCTTTACCCTCAGCAAAACCTTCTTTGATATCTACTAATACAACTTCGCTAGCGATTCCTCTGTACGAAATAACATCTGCACATGTTGCACCTACGTTACCCGCACCTACTATCGTTACTTTCATTTTTTATTGTGTGTTATATTGAACAATTATATTTTTTACAAATTTATCAAATTAATACTATTTTTTTATCAAAATAATACTAATTTAATATCGGTTTGAAAAAGATCTTCACCAGAAAATTAGGCATCAATTTTTGCGTAAGCAGCATTTTTTTCGATGAACTCTCTACGAGGTGGTACCTCATCACCCATCAACATTGAAAAAACACGATCTGCTTCTGTCAAACTATCTATTGTAACCTGACGCAATGTTCTGTATTCAGGATTTAATGTAGTTTCCCATAATTGTTCAGCATTCATCTCTCCAAGACCTTTATAACGTTGAATTGCGGCACTACCCCCCATTCTTTCATTAGCTATATCACGTTGATCATCATTCCAAGCATACTCCTTTTTATTTCCTTTTTTAACCAAATACAAAGGCGGTGTTGCAATATAAACATGCCCCCCTTCAATTAACTCCTTCATAAATCTGAAGAAGAAAGTTAAAATTAGCGTTGAAATATGAGAACCATCGACATCAGCATCACACATAATCACCACTTTGTGGTAACGTAATTTAGAAAGGTTTAAAGCTTTGCTATCCTCTTCAGTACCAATAGTAACCCCTAAAGCTGTAAAAATATTCCTAATCTCTTCATTTTCAAACACCTTATGTTGCATAGCTTTTTCAACATTCAAAATCTTACCTCTTAACGGCAAAATAGCTTGAAATGCTCTATCACGTCCTTGTTTTGCAGTTCCTCCTGCCGAGTCACCCTCAACAAGGAAAATTTCACATTTTTGTGGGTCTTGCTCAGAACAATCTGACAATTTACCAGGTAATCCACCTCCACCCATTACGGTTTTACGCTGAACCATTTCACGTGCTTTTTTTGCAGCATGACGCGCTTGTGCAGCTAAAATTACTTTTTGAACTATGATTTTGGCATCATTTGGATTCTCTTCCAAATAATTTTCCAACATTTCAGAAACCGCTTGAGATACAGGAGAAACAACTTCTCTATTTCCCAATTTGGTTTTCGTTTGGCCTTCAAATTGAGGCTCTTGAACTTTAACAGATATAATTGCAGTTAATCCTTCACGAAAATCATCACCAGAAATCTCAAATTTCAATTTATCCAACAATCCAGAAGCATCAGCATATTTTTTCAACGTACGCGTTAACCCCATTCGAAAACCTTGTAAATGCGTTCCACCCTCGTGCGTATTGATATTATTTACATATGAAAAAATATTCTCCGAATAACTATCATTATAAATAAGCGCTACTTCAACTGGAATTTCGCTTTTTTCGTTTTCCATTGAAATTACGTGACCAATAATTGGCACACGGTTTCCATCTAAAAACTTAACGAATTCTTTTAAACCCTCTTTCGAATGGAAGGTTTCTGTTCTAGGCTGCCCTTTAACATCGATATCACGTTTATCTGTTAAAGTGATTGTAATGCCCTTATTTAAGAATGAAAGTTCTCGTAAACGAGCCGCTAAAGTATCATATGAATACTCTAAAGTCTGTGTAAAAATAGTACCATCAGGCTTAAAAGTAACGATTGTTCCTCTTTTATCTGTAGTACCAATTTGCTTCACTGGGTAAAGCGCTTTTCCTTTTTCGTATTCTTGTTCGTATACTTTACCTTCTCTGTGAACTGTAGCTCTTAAATGGTCAGAAAGCGCGTTAACACACGATACCCCAACCCCGTGAAGACCTCCAGAAACCTTGTAAGAATCTTTGTCGAACTTACCTCCTGCTCCAATTTTAGTCATTACCACCTCAAGAGCTGAAACACCTTCTTTTTTATGAAGATCAACTGGAATTCCCCGGCCGTTATCTTCAACAGAAACAGAATTATCTTCATTAATTGCTACATAAATGGTATCACAATGTCCCGCTAAAGCCTCATCAATTGAGTTGTCTACCACTTCATAAACTAAATGGTGTAATCCACGAACTCCTGTATCACCAATATACATGGAAGGACGCATTCTTACGTGCTCCATTCCTTCTAACGCCTGAATACTATCTGCTGAATAACTACCTTTCTTATTTTCTTCACTCATAATATTATGCTAAATAAAGTATTTTAATATCAACAAATATAAGGAAATAGATAAAAAGAAGAAATAAAAACCACAGCAACTAATTGTCAAGTTATCAACATTTGTTAATTTTAAACAAAAGTGGCTTAAATCAAATAAAAAACACCTTATTTTTAATTTTTAATATTTTTTTTATTTCCTCAAAACAGAAGAAATAAAAAAAACCTCTTTAAAACGGAATTAAAGAGGTCTTTCAAAACAACAAACCTAATAAAAAAACTAAACCACTTCTTTTTCCAGTGCAATAGACACATCCGCTTTCACATGAGCTGCATTAGCTCTTCCGCTTGGATCTTGGTTTTCCTGCCATTTTGGAATCCATTTGCGAACGGTTTGAGCGGCACTTTCTTGTGGAAAATGCTTATGGAAAATCGTTCTGTAATAAAAAGCCTCTTTTGTAACAGGAGTATTATATGGAAATAAAACTTTTGCATTTTCAAAAGCCTCATCCGTAACTTGGCTTGAACAATAGGCAATTAAAGCATCAATCCAGTTGTAACCTACTCCGTCAGAAAACTGTTCTTTTTGTCGCCATAAAATCTCTTTTGGAAGATACGGTCTTTCTGAGGTATCGAAGGCTTTTCGTAAAATATATTTTTCAATTCCATTATATGCTTTTGGCATCTTTTCTTCTGGTTGAATTTTGATTGCCAAATCCAAAAATGCTTTATCTAAAAACGGCACTCTTGCTTCTAATCCATGGGCCATAGTTGATTTATCGGCGCGAAGTAAATCGGCAGTAAATAACTTTTGAACGCGTTCTATGGTTTCTTTTTGAAAATCCAATACCGATGGCGCATTTCTAAAATACAAATAACCTCCGAAAATTTCATCCGCACCTTCACCTGATAATACCATTTTGATTCCTTTTTCGGTAATCGCTTTCGATAAGAAATACATTGGTGTACTCGCACGAATTGACGTTACGTCATAGGTTTCCAAATGCCAAATCAATTTATCTAAAATTTCAATTCCTTGTTCAACTGTAAAATGAATTTCATGATGTGTGGTTCCAATAAAATCTGCTACTTTTTTTGCTGCTACTAAATCTGGAGCCGAAGCATCTAATCCGATTGAAAACGAATGCAATTCTTGACCACTTCCTTCTAACAATCTTGAAGTGATTGAAGCAATTAAAGAGGAATCTAATCCACCAGAAAGCAATACACCAAAAGGAACATCACACATTAATCGTTTCTCCACCGCTTGCGTCAAACTTGCATTTAAAGCTTGCAAATCTAATTTTTCAACTCCCTTTTCGTATGCTTCCCATTCTGGTTTGTAATATTTTACGAAACCTGTTTTTTCGGTATAATAATGTCCTGGAGGAAAAGTGGAAAACGACTTACATTGGTCGGCAATCACTTTCATTTCGGAAGCAAAATACAACCGTCCTCTTTCGTCCATTCCGTAGTATAAAGGTTTTACACCGAGCGGATCGCGAGCTACAATATAATCGTCACCATCGATAACAACTAAAGCAAAAATCCCGTCCAACATATCACAAAAATCATAGCCAAATTCTTCATACAAATGCACAATAACTTCTGAATCTGAAGTTGTTCTAAACGTGTGATGTTTTAACGTTGTTTCTCTTAACTTTTTGTGATTGTATATTTCACCATTATGAACCATCCAAGCGGAATCGGTTCCTTGAATGGGTTGTTTTCCAGTGTGTAAATCAACAATTGACAAACGTTCGTGCGCCAAAATGTGACCTTTCTCCGTAACATGAATATCACTTTCATCTGGACCACGATGACTCATTCTTTTTGACAATTGTTGCACTAATGTTGCTTCTTTTCCTTTTCCTATAATGGCTAATATTCCGCACATAACTTTTTAGTTTAATTGTTGAAATGTTTAATTGTTTAAGCGAAAGAATTAATTCACTTAATTTGATGAAGCAAAATTGAACATATAAGTTTAAATAATGAACCTTAAAATTAATTTTAGTTATAAATTAAAACTAAAAAATGGTTTTTTAATTAAATTATAAACCTTAAAAGTGGTTTTGAGTTTGTTTTGGTTACAAATCATAAAAAAACCACTCGATTGAGTGGTTTACATTTTATTCAATAGCCTTTATTTGAAATCGATTGGCGTTTATTACAACCTCATCTCCGACACTTTTTCCCATTAATTGACTTCCTAATGGTGATTGCGGAGAAACTGCAATTATGACCTTAGTTTCGAGTTGGATTTTAGGCAAAGCAGCACTAATATAAAATAACATGTCATTGGTTTGAACCAAACTTCCGAGTGCTATTTTAGTGTGAATTGCATCAGCATCAATCTTATCCACAATATTTTTTTGTTCTATGATTTCAGCTAATTTTTGATTGAGTTTTTCTTGTTCTAAATGCATCATAGACAAAGCGGTTTCGTGCTTATCGCCAGCCGAACCTTTCGCATCGTTTTGCGCATCTTGAGCCAAATCGGAAATCATGAAACGCAATTCGCTTATTTTCTCTGATAGTAGGTTTTGATAATGGGACTTTATTTTTTGTTTGAATGTCATGGTTTAAATACAAAATTCGCAAAGAAGGCGCTATTGGTGCGAGGATTATTGTTTTTCATTTTTAAATAATTCTTCAGCTTCTTTTCTTGATTTTTCAAAAATATCTTTCCCAAACTTATCTAAAACTAAATCATTCATAGTCTTAGAATAACATTGAGAATATTCAGTAATTACACAACCTGCATTCTTTGTATCAATACCATATTTATTTTTTGTGTAGTTTCGAATAAAGGCACTTAATTCAGGATTCCTGTCGAAAATTAAACCGTACGAATAACAATTATAAATCCCCTTATCAAAATCAATTTTTGCATGTTCAGTTCCACTCTCACACGTTACTTTTCTCCAAACTATAGAATCACTTGTCTTAGAATTTACATTTTGAGAAAATGACAATCCAAATAGTAGATGAAATGATATGTAAATAAACTTTTTCATAAATTATTTCAGAGATGCTATAACTTCATTGAATCTTCGATTTCAGCATGAACGTTGTTGGAAAACCTAATAAAACCAATTACCCAAATTCAAAATTCGTTGTTCAAAATTGAATATTCAACATTCTTTAACATTGAACAACGAACTTGGAATTTTGAATGTTGAAGTTTTAGAAATCAAACTTATAATTTGCTCCTAGCAACACCTGAATGCCTTGTACTGGGAAATTTGACCAACGGTTGTATTCTTGATTCGCTAAGTTGTTTCCTTTTAAGAAAGCGGTTAACCTTGCGTTGTATTTATAACCAACGTGTGCATTCAAATCGAAATAGCTATCTAAAGTTACTGTTTCTCGAACATAGGAAGGTGTGGGGAATATTAGTTCTTGTTTGGTTATCAAATCTTTTCTTTCGCCTACAAAAAACACATTCGCCCCTGCGTACCATTTTTCATTGATATCAAAATCTATTGTTGAACCAATTTTTAATTGTGGCAAATTCCACGCTTCCGCTTGTGTATCAGTTGAATAATTATTGTAGGTTCCGTTGATTCCAAAAGTTACATTTTTAGAAAAATCGGCTTTCAATTCTCCGAAAATACTCAACGTATTTAAATCGTCATACACAATTCCGAATGAGTTTCCGTAAGCATAACCATTAGTGTTTGTTCCTGTTCCATCAAAACCATTACTTACAAATAAGGCTCTATCTGCCTGATTTTTGTTGGAAGCCCTAACATTGAACGCAACGGAGTTGGCTAATTTTCCTTTCATCCCAACGTAAATATCAAACTTATTATCGGTTGGTGATACAAATAGCGTTGGTGATACAAACGGATTTTGATCAACAAAATCAGCGTATGAATTTTGCTCCAAATCACCTTCTGCACCTGCATAAGCTATTAAAATATCCCCTACTAATTTGTAAGACGCTTTAATATTTGGATAAATGAAAATTTTCCCATCGGTTGCCCCATTTACTTTTGTAGTGGCATAAAAAACACCAACACCTAAATGTACTGACAAATCATCTTGTTGGTATAAAATACTAGGCTTTGTTCCCGCTATTATTGTACTGTATTTTAGTTCCGAATCTTCAGTGTAAGTTCTATTGAAAGTACCTCCAACATAATCTACTATAAAATCAGCTTTTACTTTTTGATTCATCACATCAAAATCAAAATTCGGCTTCACAAAAAAGCGATTTTCTCCTGAATCCAATCCGTCTGAAAAACGCTTGAATTGCATGCTCGCATCATTAAAAATCCCGTCTTTGAAACTCATTTTCCCGCCAAGTGCAATCGTATTATACGTTTGTTTTGAATCGATTCCTGCAATCGTTGGATCGTCAAAGAAAATAGTTGCAGTTGGCAAACCATACCAGTTATAAATTTGATTCTTCACACCCAAATCAACATTCCAACTCATATTGCGCTCACGAACCCCATACGTCACATCTAAACTTGTATTAGCATATTTGTCATCTAAAACCACCCCATCAATTCCTCCTTGAGAAGAAAGATGGCGAAACATTCCACCTACATAATTGCTTCGGCTTAAATTTTGTGTAATGAACAACTCTGCGTTGATAGTTGGATAATTTCCAAAACCTAAAGTTGCATAATTGTTGTATAATTTTTCTTTTTCAGTTTTGTCTACTCCTGCTGCTTTTCCTTTTGCTGGCGTAAATGTTGATGCTACTGGAAAGGAAAAAATATTATACTGAATAGGTTGTTTCTTTTGTTCTTCCCCATCTTCTAAAACAGGTGTTTCTTTTACTTTGAAAGCATCTGAAATAGTAGGTGTATAAGGTTTTACAATATTTACCACTTCCGAACCAATATTTTCATCTTTTACTTGAGCAAAAGAAAATTGGATTCCGAATACGACAAAAAATAAGGCGATTATATTTAATTTCTTCATGTTCTATATTTTTAAATGAGATACTAAAACAAGTTCAGCATGACAATGAAATAAGATTATTAATTTGTGATTGATGAATTGCGTTTTGCTTCTTCTCCTTTGATGAAATCAAGTTCGTTTTGCGCTTCTTCGATAACATCCTTGTACTCTTGAAAGTTTTCAATTACACTTTCTAAAATATAGGTTGCTTGGAAACTATCTTTTAATCCGTAGAAATTTTTCGCCATTATTATCAAGCTTTTTGCACCAAAATATTTATAACCTGAATAATCTTTAGCAATTTTTTGTACCACTACATTAGAAGATTCGTACTTGCCTTCTTTATTTTTAAAATACGCATCGTAATACAAAGCTTCGGCTGCTAATTCTCCTTTTGCGATTTTTTGCAATTTAGCATACGCTTCTTTTGCTTTTGCTTCATCATTGGTCTTTATAGCCGAACGCGCTACTATGATTTGAGCATCACTCTTAATTCTGTCATCTACTTTGTCGTTTTTTAACACTTTATCCGCATACACAACTGCACTTGTAAAATCTTGTTTTTCATAATATGATTTCATCAAGTTTGATTGCGCATACGTTATGTTTTGAGGAAACTCCGCCTCCGTTTCCAAACGCTTCAAAACAGGAATTGCACTATCAAAACTTTTGGTCTTTAAATGTACTTGACACAAACGCGCTAAGGCTTGTTCCGTAAATTCGTTTCTTGATTTAGAGACCACAAACTCATAATGCTTTACTGAATTTGCTTCCAAATTGTCTGCAAAGTACAATTGTGCTAAATAGAAATTTGCTTTCAATGCATGCAATCCGTTTGGAAATTTACTTACATAACTTGTAAACCCAGAAATCGCTTGCTTATTATTGTTTTGCAAATATTGCTTCTCAGCAGAATCGTAAGTATCATTATCTAAATCTGCATCTGAAACTTCAATAAATGACAACGTTTTAACCCAATCGGCATATTGATCTACTTGTCCTTTATCTAGATAAATTAATCGAGCAGATGAGACCGCTTCTACAGATTCTGGAGAATTTGGATATTCTGCTACTACTTTTTTGAACTTTGTTAAAGCTAAATCTACTTTATTAGAATTATAATAAATTAATCCTTGTTTTAAAATCGCTTTTGCAACATAAGAACTCGTTTTATAACTATTAATTAATTTATCGTAAGCAGAAATCCCCTTTTCATTTTGATTTTGATTTACATAGGTATTTCCTAGCTCATACAAAGCATCATCAGCATATTTTGAATTTGGAAAGCTTTTTGAAAATTTTTCTAAATCTTCAATTTTTCGGTCAGGTTTACTTACAAATCCATAACTAATTCCTTTTTGAAAAGCAGCGTAATCGGCATCAACACTCTTGAGATCTATAGCTTTATTATAAGCATCCATGGCTGGCCAATATTTTGCTGCCATGAAATTACAATCCCCAAGTCTCAGATAAGCATCTGTCAAACGAACTCTATCCTCTTTAGAAGATTTGGTGAAAGTGTCAAAATATTGAATTGCATTTTCATATTCTTTTAATTTGAAATACGAATACGCTAAGTTGTAATTCGCGTTCTTGAATTCAGGCGTATTTGAAGCTTCAGCCGAATTTAAAAACTGTTTGAAACTCAATTTTGCATCTTCAAATTGGTCTAAATTGTATTCGGTCTCTGCTTTCCAAAAAGTAGCTCTTGCAGTGAATTTCGCCTCTTTATTTTCGGCTATCGATTTTTTAAATAAGGCGTACGCTCCTTTGTAATCGCCATCAGTGTACAACTCTAAACCTCTGTAAAACGTTACTTTTTGATACGCTAATTTGTTTTCTGGAGATTTACTTTTTTCCAATAAAACCAATGCTTCTTTATAATTTTTAGAAGTAATATATGAACTAATCAACAACGTATTGATTTCCGACTTATAAGGCGTATTTGGATATTTCGCCATATAATCATTCATCACTTCCGGAACCGATTTGTATGGATTTCCGATTTCATAACTTAATTTCGCATAATTCAAATACGCATCTTCTTGAATTTTCAAATCAAATTCCATTTCAGAAGCTGTTTTGAAAGCATTTAAGGCCTGTTGCTTTTTATCGGTTTTTAAATAACTTTCTGCTAAGTGATAATAGGCATTTTGAGCAACTGCATCATTCCCACCAATAATTTTATTGAATTGAGAAATCGCATTTTCATAATCTTTTTGTTGGTAATAGGTGTAACCAAATTGATAAAAATCGGTATTTGTCCATTTTCCTTTTTTCCCTTTGTAATCTAATAAATAGGGAAGTGCTTTGTCGTACTGTTTCAAATTGAAATAACTCTCTCCAATGATTTTCGACAATTCGCTTTTCTCTTCACCTTTTGATTTAGGCATTTGTTCTAAACCTAAATCGATAGCATTTTGAAAATTCCCAAGCTTAAAATTCATATCCGCCTGAAAATATCCCATTTTTTCTTTATACTTATCTTGATCAGACACTTGTTCAAAATATTCATTTGCGCTCTTATAGTCGTCGGTCTCGTAGGACATATAGCCTAAGTAATATTTTGCCTGACTACCAAATGTTTTTGAATTCACAACTTGATTGAAGTATTTCGTAGCTTCCTTGGTGTTTTTGGCAGTAAAATGAGCATACCCTTTTTGAAAATTGTATTTCTCTCTGTCGGCTAGTGACATATTGTTGGAATCTGCCTTGTCAAACCACTCTAAAGCTTTTGGATAGTTCCCTTCATCAAAATAGTAATGTGCCACTTCAATGTAAGCCTGATTGGTTTTAGTACTCGTTGGATAATCTGTTACAAAACTTTCTACCAAAACATCAGCACCCATTTGATTTAAGCGAATAGCGCAATTTGCAATATAATAAGCACAATCCGATGCTACTTCCATGTTATCGGTTGATGATTTAACGTTATCAAACAGAATCTGTGCTGATTGATATTGTTTGTTTTTATACAATTCTAACGCACGATTAAATTCCGTTAATTCATGAGTATATACAGAAGATTGTTGGGCTGTAAGTGTTGCAGAAAAGAACACCAATAAAAAAGAAAGTTTTAAATACTTTATCATTTGATTCGTTATTTATAAGTTCCAAATATAAGGCTTATTGTAAGTAATAACGAAGGTTCTTAACATATTATTGTACACTTTATCGGGTGCCTTTTTCTCCAAACACAGTATTTTTTATTGAATTTCCCTTAAAATTTTGATTCAGAAGCATAAGTTACTACTTTTACGTTTTAAAAATATATTTAATATGTCAGAAGTAGTTCTATCCTTAAAAAACGCAACCATATATCAAGATAAAAACCCTGTATTAACAGATGTAAATATTGAGGTAAAAAATGGAGAATTTTTATATTTAATTGGCAGAACTGGTTCAGGAAAAAGTAGTTTCTTAAAAACCTTATATGCCGATCTAGCCCTAACAGACGGAGAAGGAAGTGTAGTAAACTACGATTTAAAAACATTAAGAGAAAGCGACATCCCTTATTTAAGAAGGAAATTAGGTGTAGTTTTCCAAGATTTCAAATTACTCTCTGATCGAAATGTAAAAGAAAATCTCTTATTTGTATTGAAAGCAACAGGTTGGACTGAAAAAGAAGAGATGGATGTTAAAATTGAAGAAGTTTTAGACAAAGTTGGGATGAAAGGTTTTGCCTTCAAGATGCCACATCAACTATCAGGTGGAGAGCAACAACGTATAGGTATCGCAAGAGCCTTACTTAATGACCCAGAATTGATTTTAGCCGATGAACCTACGGGAAATTTAGATCCGCAAACAAGTGTCGAAATTATGGAAGTACTCCGAAAAATCAACACGAATGGAAAAACTATTTTAATGGCGACGCACGACTATGCTTTGGTTTTAAAATACCCTTCAAAAACATTAAAATTTGAAGGCGGAAAAATGTTTGAAGTAGTTCAAAGAACAGTATAAATGCTATCGGTTTTAATTCCAACATACAATTACAACGTTTATCCTTTAGTTATAGCATTAAAAAGTCAAGCAGATGTATTAGATATCGCTTATGAAATTTTAGTACTAGATGACGGAGGTTCTCTGTATTTAGAAGAAAATCGAAAAATAAATGATTTGGAAAATTGTTTTTTCTTTGAAAACAAAATAAATTCTGGTAGAAGTAAAGTGCGAAATTCATTAAGTAGTAGAGCAAAATTTAATTGGCTATTATTTCTCGATTCAGATACCTTTCCTAAAAATTCAGATTTTATTCGAAAATATATCCAACATATTTCACCTAAAACAGAAGTTATTTATGGTGGTATTGAATATCAAAAGGAAGAACCAGAAAAAAACAAATTGCTTCGATGGGTTTATGGAAAAAAAAGAGAAACCTTATCTGTAAAAAAAAGAAATAAAAACAAATACCTTACTTTTCTAACACTTAATTTCTTGATTAAAAAAAGTGTTTTCAATAGCGTAAAATTTAACGAAAACATCCCAAATCTAAGACATGAAGACACCCTGTTTTCATATGATTTATACCAAAACAACATTCCTATTAATCACATAAAAAATGTTGTAATACATCTTGGATTAGATGACAACATGGTTTTTTTAAAAAAATCAAAAGAATCCATTGAAGGCTTATTTTTTTTACTAAACAAGAATTTAATTGACAACAATTATGTCAAACTTTCAAAATATGGAAGCATTATAATTAATTTACATCTTTCTTTTTTATTGATCTTTTTTTTTAAAATTTTCGAAGTAAAAATTGAACGAAACTTACTATCTAAAAAGCCAAATTTATTTCTATTTGATTTTTATAGATTATGCTACTTTTGTTTACTCAATCAAAAACGACATGTATAATTCGTTAAAAAACAAAATAATACGATTTATTCCTAAAAAAATACTTTTTAGATTTGAACCTTTTTTTAGAAAATGCTTTTCGTTATTTAAAAAAGGAAACAATCATGAATGTATAATTTGTGACTTCAAAGCTTCAAATTGGATAAATTTACCAGATCAAAATATGCTTTGTCCTAATTGCGGAAGTCTTGCAAGAGATAGACGGTTATGGCAAATTTTAAAAAAACACTATATTAAACCTAATATTCAAATTTTAGACTTTTCACCATCAAGAAGCTTGTATCGTAAATGGAAAAAGGAAAAGAATGTCAATCATATTGCATCTGATTTATCAGGTGATTTTATGGCTGATCTTGCTTATGATATCACTCAAATCCCAGAAAAGGATAACCAGTTTGATTTAATTATTTGCTATCATATTTTAGAGCATGTAATTGAAGATCTTAAAGCTATGTGCGAATTATATCGAGTTATAAAAGCTAATGGAACCGTTCTAATTCAAACTCCATTCAAAGAAGGTGAAATTTATGAGGATTATTCTATAACTTCAGAGACCGAACGATTAAACCATTTTGGTCAAGAAGATCATGTTAGAGTTTACTCTGTTGAAGGACTAAAAACAAGATTAGAATCGGTAGGATTTAAGGTAATCGTAAAACGATTTGAGAAAGATGCATATCTAGGGTTTAGCGAGAATGAATTAGTAATTTTAGCTTCAAAATAATTATGCCAAAAATTAGCGTGGTTATACCATTATACAATAAAGAAAATTTCATTAAAGAAACTTTAGATTCAGTCTTACAACAAACGTTTACTGATTTTGAAATAATTATTATAAACGACGGTTCAACAGATAATAGTTTTAAAATTATTTCGCAATTTGTTGATGATAGAATTACACTATACAATCAAGAAAACAAAGGGGTTTCAAAAACCAGAAATGTAGGGATTGAATATGCAAAAAGTGACTTAATTGCTTTCTTAGATGCCGACGATTATTGGTATCCAAATCATTTGGAAGAACTAATTCGACTGCATGAAGATTTCCCAAATTGTGGTATTTATGGGAGTCGATATTTTATGAAAATATCTAGTAATAACATATTAAAAACATCTTATTTACCAGCTGTTTCAAACGATTATAGAGGTGTTCTACCTGATTACTTTTTAGCTAGTTTACGAAGTCGCGTTGGATTAACTTCAGCACTTATGATCCCTAAAAGAATAGTATTGCAATTTGCTTGTTTCAACACTTCATTAAACGGTCACGAAGATTTGGAGCTATTTACAAAAATTGCTATTGAACATCAAGTTGCAGTAACAAATAGCTACACCGTTGAATATAATTTTGCTGTTGAAAACCAATTGTCTAAAATTCAATTCTTACAAAATAGAATTATCAATTTGGATCAATTTTTGGCCATAGAAAAAACCAAACCAAACTTAAAAAAATTCATTGACCTTTACCGTTTAGAATACGCTTTACAATACAGAATAATAGGTGCTTATGATAAATCTAAGCATTTATTAAATCATATTTCAACTAAAACACCTATAAAAGCAAGAATTTTATTTAATCTCCCTCCTTTTCTTTTACGTTTTCTACTAAAAACTAAACGATATTTAAGAAAAAAAGGATTTGATTTTACCGTTTATCATTAAATTTTGATTTTATAAAAGTATCAAAATCTCTTATATAATCTTCTTCTATATATATATCAGAGGCAACTACTAGGCAAACTGCTCCTGATGAAAAATTTTTTAATTCACGCCAAATACCACTTGTAATTAATAAGCCTTCGAATGGTTTATTCAAAGTTACTACTTTCTCGTCATCTCCATCATTTAAAACAACATCAAAACTTCCAGAAAGTGCCACCAATAACTCCTGTTGTTCCTTATGAGAATGCCCTCCTCGTTCAGCACCGCTTGGAACATCATACAAATAATAAACCCGTTTAATTTCATAAGGAATTACATCACTTTCTATTACTGACAAATTCCCTCTAGGATCTTCTATTTTTGGAATATTTATAATCTTAATTTCCATTAATCAGTATTTGCAACCATTGATTTAAAATTTCACTTTCTTGAAACTTCGAAACACTTTCAATAGCATTTTTTTTACACTTTTGATACAAAATAGTATCTTTAACAAATGTATTCATTTTATCAATCAATTCATCAAAATTTTGATTTTCCACTAAGATTCCATTGAAATTATCTTGAATAATTTCGTTTGGCCCACTCTCACAATTAAAAGAAACGACTGGTGTTCCTAAACTTAAAGCTTCCAGAAGAACCATTGGAAAACCTTCATATAAACTGGTTAAAACTAAAAAATGTGCTTGAGAAATATAAGCAATTGGATTTTCATTATAACCAACTAAATGAACAAAATCAGTAAGCTTAAGTGCACTCACTTTAGCCTTTATTTTATTTAATTCTGGACCATTGCCAACAATTACTAAATGAAAATCTTTTTTTGGCAATTCAGATAAGGAATAACTCTCAATTAATTGAAGAAATTGTTTTAATTTAACTAATCGTCCAACAGCAACAATAAACTTAAACGGTATTTCATTTACTTGATTAGTTTCAAATTTAGAAATAGCGTTATAAATAACTTCTGTTTGATTGTAATTGTATTTTTTTTGGATTTTATCATGTATGCCCATAGAAACTGCAATTATTTTGTTCTTGAGAATTTTTGCAGCTATCCACTTATTCGAAGTAAAATATTCCTCTAAATTACTGCTATGAACAGTATAAATAATTTTAGTTTTAGCATAAATATAATTTAAAAACAAGAATTCCATTAGAGGATTAATTCGATAACGAAAATCAATTACTTGTGGTATTTTATTTTTTTTGAGATATAATTTTAATTTAAAATATTTTACAAATTTTGAATACTTACCCAAAACTAACAACTTGCCTGAATACTTATAAGTGAATTTGCTTTCTAATATAATCGTGTGAACTTCAACTCCATTTTCATGCAATAGATTCGTAAGATTTGCAAATACTCGTTCCAAACCACCATCAGCCAACTTATAGCCTATTATGGCTACTTTTATCTGTTTTTTTTGGCCGTTTTCCATTTAGGTTCAATTTGTTTTATAATTTAGCATAAAAATAGATTTAAAAAAACGAAATGCAAAATTTTCCACTAGTAAGTATTATTTGTTTATCATATAACCATGAAGCTTATGTAGTTGAAGCCTTGAATTCTGTTATTAATCAAACCTATCCAAATATTGAATTACTCATCGCAGATGATTGCAGTATCGATTCATCAGCAATTGTGATACAAAATTGGTTAAAAAAACATCCTAACGTATATTTTCAAGCAAATGCTAAGAATTTAGGTAATACAAAAACTTTCAATCAATTAGTAGAAAAAGCTAAGGGCAAATATATAATCGATTTAGCTGCAGACGATCTATTATTACCTGATTGCGTTACAAAACAAGTAACAACTTTTCAAAACACTAAAAATAAAAACCTGGGTGTTGTCTATGGAAATTTAAAAGAAATTGATGAAAATGGTTTTTTTTTAACTGATTATTACACTGAGAAAGACAATCCAAAAAGTGGTAATATTTATGAAATGGTTATCAGTAATGCTACTAAAATTTGTTCCGTTTCATGTATGATCAAACGAGAAGTTTTTGAATCTCTTGGGTATTATAACGAAAGTCTATTTTATGAAGATTTAGACCTATGGGTTAGAGTCTCAAGAAAATATGACTTTGAATACATATCTGATTTTTTGGTAAAAAAAAGGGTTTTACCTCAATCATTAGGGGCACACTTTTATAAGAAAAATAATAAAATAACAAAACAACTGCATTATTCTACATTAGTGATTCTGAAAAATGCCTATTATTTAAATCATTCTAAAAGCGAATTCAAAGCTTTACTAGGTAGAATAAAATATGAATTTATTATATTTTTAAAATCTCGAGAATACACGCTTTTATTCCGATTACTTTTTTTAGGTATAAAAACGAAATGGAAAAGCTTATAAATTTTCAACATCCCAATTTCTTTTTATATTTTTATTCAAAAGTTGGGCAGGAATACCTCCTATTAAAACATTCTCACCCAAAACAGTATAATCTTTACTACACAATGTGTTTGAAGCGATGGTACAATAATTTGGTGTTTTAGTTTTTGAAAGAAGTGTAACTCTATTACTAATAAAATTATAATTTCCAATTACGATAGGCGCTGTCACTTTATAAACTGCATTTGTTTCGGTATTTATCATTTCATGAAAATTAGTATCAATAACCTGAGATTCTGAGCCTATTCTTGCATAATTACCAAAAGTAATACTTTCAGTACAAATGATTTTACCTCTTGAACCAATAGAAGATTTATCGCCCATTTCAAGAACTGCACCTTCTTTTACATACAAAAAATTATCCTTTCCGAATTGTACTTTACCGTTAAAAATAACCTTCCCTTCTATCATTATTTCCGCTAATCCAATACTAACTGAGTTCATTTCATAAGGTTCACCAAAACCAATCATAGCTCTTTTAATTGGAGCATTTAAAATGATTTCGCCTTTAATGCTTTGAAATTTTACTTTTCCATAAAAAACAACGGGAAGTTTTACTGCAACATCAAAAGGGAACTTTCTAAAATTGAAATACAATGTTTTTATCCAATTTACTTTTGAAACAAATGAAATTTTATTTTTAAATCGATTTACAATCATTTTTCTTCTCTATTAAAATAACTAAAAATTGACACCTTTTTATTTAATGTGACTAGTGAATAAATTAAAGAACTCACTAAAACAAAAGATTTTAATACTAATAAAAATGGAATCTCACTGTAAAAACTTAGCGTAAAGATTGTTGTACAAAACAATAAATTGATAAAGAAAATTTGGAGTGTACTTTTTACTAATTTCAGATGATAACGTCTTGATGAAATCAAATATACGCCAATAAGATGTATAAAATAATAAATTAAAAACGAACACCCTAAACCATCAAATCCTTTAAGATAATACCCTGTAATACAAAAAATTACAAAAATAAAATTAAAAAAAAGAGAGGTCTTTACAAAGACTTTCGAATCTGCTTTAGCAATAAACACATAGCCAATTGGGAAAGAAACAGCCTTAAACAGCATAGCAAAAATTGCCCAATCCAGCATTGGAACAAGAGGAATAAATGCTGATGAAAAGAATATTTTTATAAAAAACGCACTAAAAATTGAAAATAAAATTAGAATTGGTGTAATAATCAAAAGAGAAATTTCAATTTGCTTGTTTACAGAACTGGATAATTTTTTAAAATCTGAAATTTGAGCCACTAAACGTGGATAATATTCCATAGACATTGCACTAAATATAAAGCCCACATAAGTATTTAGAATTACTATTCCAACATTAAACAAACCCACTTCATTCAACCCATCAATTCTTCCTATAAAAATCTGGACAATATAATTAGCTAATACAGGTAAAAATGACAAAAGCATTAATAAACTTCCAAACTTGATAATGTTCTCTCCACTTTCAATAGCAGATTTAAAACTAATTTTTACATCAGGATTAAAGAGAAAACGCAAAAAATAATTACTTATAAAATAGTTTACCAATGCTGTAAGTATAATCACATAAATTATTGCCTCAATTTTAAAAAAATAAAAAAAAGGAATGATTAAAACTAAGCCAATTATATTTGAAATTAAATTAGACTTTGCTAATTGACTGAACTTACTACTACCTTGTAAAATTGCGTTATTCCCTGCAGTCAAGCAATTCAAAAAAATTGCAACAGCTAAAAAGAAAAAAAGATACCAATAACTACTACTTGAAAAAATAATAGTACTTAAAAAAAAGGATAATGTCGTTGCTAATAAAAAACCTATAAAACCAGAAATGAGAACAAGTTTAGAAATAACAGCGATATTGTGTTGTACTTCATTTTCGCTCTTAATTGAATTTTCCTCTGCAATTTTTCTTACTCCGCTTACATCTATACCAACCAATGAAATTTGCTTAATTAAATCGGAAGTATGAAGCAAAACGCTATACACACCATAACCATAAGAACCAATTAATGTAGCAATAATTTTAGATTTAATAATAGCAGTAACAATAGTAACCAATTGAACACTACCGAAAATCGAAGTTGATTTTAAAATTGTTTTGTATGAATTTTTATTATCCAAAATCAATAGTGATTTAAAACGGTTATAATATGTTGGATTTCGGAAGCTTTCAAACCCGAATTCAATGGAATACTCAAAACCTCATCGTGAATTTTCTCTGTGATTGGGAATGATGACAGATTCCAATTCGTTAAGGCCTTTTGTTTATGTGGTGGAATGGGATAATGAATCATGGTATCAATTCCATTCTCCTTTAGATATTTTTGTAAATCTAATCGGTTTGAAGTTCGAATCACAAACAAATGAAACACGTGATTTTGAGACAAATCCCATGTTGGTAATATTACTTTATTATTTTTAATTTCAGACAGATAGCGTCTCGCTATGCTTCTTCTAGACTCGTTTTCCGAATCTAATTGTTTTAATTTAATGTTTAAAAAAGCCGCTTGTAATTCATCTAATCTAGAATTCACACCCATAATTTCGTTTTCATATTTTACTTTTGAACCATAATTTCGAATTGAAAATAGTACTTCAGCTAGTTCATCATCATTAGTAGTAATAGCACCTCCATCGCCTAAAGCACCAAGATTTTTTCCAGGATAAAAGCTAAAGGCCGCAGCATGACTTAAATTTCCTGCTCTTGCTTCATCAAGCTTCCAACTTCCAGCTTCCAACTTACTACCATGTGCTTGCGCTGCATCTTCGATAACCAATAAATTATGCTTTTGAGCGATATTATGTATTGCTTTCATTTCGCACAATTGCCCGTATAAATGAACTGGTAAAATAGCTTTGATGTTTGACGTTATTTTAGCTTCAATTTCTTCTGGATTGATATTATAAGTTTCTAATCTCGGCTCTATTAAAACAGGAACTAAATCGGCTTGTAAAACTGCTAAAATACTTGCGATATAGGTATTTGCTGGAACGATTACTTCATCGCCTTTTTGAAGCTTTCCTAAATGAATATAAGCTTTAAAAATTAGCACTAAAGCATCCAAACCATTTCCTACTCCAATACAATGTTTTGCACCGCAATAAGTAGCAAAATCGGTTTCAAATTGTTTTACTTCGTTACCTAAAATATACCACCCACCTTCTAAGAATTGCTTCATTTTATTCTGAAAAGCAGCTTCAAAAGGTTGGTTCAACTTTTTTAAATTTAAGAAGTGTATCATAGTAAAACCTTATCCAACAATTTGTAATTTTTAATTTCAATTTCATAAAAATCTTGTGTAATAGAACGTGCTCCAAAACTTTCCTTCCAATACAATAAACCTTCATTTATATTTCGTCCCTCGCTTTCATTTGAAATTCCAAAATCAAAATAGTCTTTATCTTTAAAAACATTTGAAATTAAATAATCATGTAAAAAGTCTAAACTACCCAATTCATTTTTTTTAGTATTAGCCGAAATATATTGTGAGTGTGCTACAAAATTACTTTCAAAAACAGTAGTTCCAGCAACAATTTTATCGTTTTGGTAAACATTAAATTGTCGAATATTCTTTGGAAATCTATTATGCAAATGTTGAATCTCTTCCAATGAATGCACTGGTTTTACTTGATATTTATCGACTAAATTGGGAATTAAGATTTCGCTCCAAAAAAGTTCGAAATTAGCTTCTTCTTTGACAATTAAATCATTTTTAATTCCACGTTTAATGCCATTTTTTCTATCACGAGAATACGTAAATTTGGCTTTTAAATCAAGCACAGACAAAACATCTCTTCTAACCAGCTTTCCTTGCATTAAAAATACCAGATATTGAAACTCGTTTGAGGGAATCTGGTGATAAATTGTTGGTATTTCTTTAAAAGTTGCTTTTTGAACCCCTTTTTGATTCCAATATTCAAAAACTTCTTTGGCAATTAAAATAAAATCGGAAAGGCGTGTTTTCTGATTAATAAGAATACCTCCATAAGTTAAGCCTTGATGCGAAAAAACGTGTTGGTTAGAAATATTAGCTGGAACTAATGCTTGTAATTTATGATTTTCATCAAAAACTAACAAAGAATAATCCTCAAATCGATCTTGATGGTATTCCATAAAATCGCGGTGAAACAAAAAAGTAGCATTTTTGGCTTGTGCTACAAATTCGTTCCAAACATCATAATTTTCTGATTTATACTTCTGTATGTGATATTGTTTCAACTTTTAAATATAAAGTGGAAATTTACTAATTTTTTTATTGTTAGGATTTAAATCCTACTTTTTTTAAAAAAAAATAGTACATTAGAACCGTTGATATCACTAAACCAATATGTTAAAAAAGGTAGGCTACTTTTTATTTTTGGTCCAAATTCTAATTCCAAGCGTTATTAATGCGCAGGATATTTCTTTGTTTACGCAGATCAACGGCAGGTATGATTTTACCTTCATAGGAAACACCTTAAATCCTTCCGAAAACAACAATTCGACACCTTCTTTTTTATTAACATCATCATCTGCAACGCTGAATCTTAGCAGCGATGACAGGATTGAAAGAGCTTATTTATATTGGGCAGGTAGTGGATCAGGTGATGCGAATGTAAAATTAAATGGATTTGATATCACACCCGATCAATTAAGTAATGTTACCGGTTCTTTTAGCAACTTCACCTACTTTAGTGCATTTAAAGACATAACACTTTTAGTACAGTCTATTGGGAATGGAACCTATACCCTTTCAGATTTTGATATTAATAACTTAGTGGCAACTTATGCCACTAACGCAACACAATTTGCAGGTTGGGCAATATTGATTGTCTATGAAAACCCAAATTTAACTTTAAATCAAATCAATATTTATCAAGGCTTAGAAGCGCTGTCACCAAATCCTTTTGTAATTCCTGCTATAATAGACAATATGGAAATTCAATTGGATAATTTATATTTAATCAGCAATACAGGAGCAAAAATTGGATTCATTGCTTGGGAAGGAGATCGATTAATACAGGAAAGTGAACGCCTTAGTTTTTCTGCTAATGGAACAACAACAATTTTAAGCAATCCTTTAAATCCAGGCAACAACGCTTTTAATGGAACCCACACAGAAACAAACGCTACTAATCTATTCAATATGGATTTAGATGTTTATTCAATTGAAAATTATATAGTGCCCGGTACTACTGCCGCAACAGTATCGCTGCAATCAGGTCAAGATTATGTTATGTTAAACACTGTTGTCACAAAACTGAACAGTCAATTACCGGACGCAACCATTCTACTAGACACCCCTATTTCCAGTTGTAATTCAAGAGAAGTCACAATTAATTTTACCGTTTCAAATTTAAATAGTACCGAAGTTCTTCAAACCAACACTCCTATTACTTTTTATGCAGAAAACCAAGTAATTACTACTATCTACACTCAAAATGAAATTCCAATAGGTGGGTTTGAAAATGGAACTATAACACTATCCATTCCATCAACAATTCCGTTAAATTTTACACTTATTGCAAATGTTGATGACATCGATAATGGAACTGGAATAATCCCCGAATTAATTGAGAATAACAATTCTTTTCAAATTGAAATCGAGTTGATTGTAAATCCAATTTTCAACAACTTAAATTCTTTAACTACGTGTAACCTCGGATTAACTCGAGGTCTTTTTGATTTTTCAAATTATTCAGAAGCTGTTAAAACAGATCCGAATCATGTTGTTTCGTTTCATGAAAGCTTTGAAGACGCCGTACAAAACACAAGTCCAATTACAAACATTTCAAACTACGATGCAGTAACAACTCCAAAAGAAATTTTCGTACGAATCGATAACGGATGTTTTTCTGTTACTTCATTTTTATTGTTGACCGAGAATTGTCCCCCTACGGTTTACAACGCCGTTTCTCCAAATAATGATTTTTCAAATGATACTTTTTTTATCGAGGGCCTTCGCGACATTTTCACAAATTTTGAATTATTAATTTACAACCGTTGGGGCAAACTCCTATGGACTGGAAACAACAATAAACCAGACTGGGATGGCTATGTTGAAGACGGCGTAGGAAGTACCTTAGCACCCTCAGGCACTTACTATTACATACTATATCTAAATGACACAAATTATCCTGAACCATTAACAGGTTATTTGTATATAAATCGATAAATAGTGCTTAACAAAAGTTAAAATTTCTTAAATACGATTCCTACAATATTAAAATCGAAGATAATTTTTATCTTTAGCCATTACTAAACCAAAAAAAACATGAGATACTTATCGTTATTGTTACTATTCTTGCTAACAGCTACTAGTCAAGCGCAAGAATATTTTCCAAAAAATGATGGCGTAAAACAAAGCTTCAAAAATTTTGTAGCGATTACTAATGCCACCGTGTATGTTTCGGCAACACAAAAAATTGAAAAAGCAACATTGCTAATTAAAGAAAACAAAATTGTAGAAGTAGGAACAAACGTTTCAATCCCTAAAAATGCTACAATTATTGATGGCTCAGGAAAAACAATCTATCCTTCTTTTATTGAATTGTATAGTGAGTTCGGAATCAGCAAACCTACCCCAAGACCTAATGGTAATTTCACACCACAATACGATACCAATCGTGAAGGATATTATTGGAATGACCATATCAAACCTGAATACAATGCTTATGAAAATCTAAACTACGACGCAAAAGCAGCAGGAAGTTTAAGAGAAGCTGGGTTTGGAACAATTCTTAGCCATCACAATGACGGAGTAATAGCTGGTACTGGATTATTATGGACACTAAATGACTTTGGAACAAATGCTGATAGAATGTTAAAAGAAAAAGTGTCGCAACATTTCTCTTTTAGTAAGAGTAAATTTTCAAAACAAAGCTATCCATCATCTATGATGGGAAGTATGGCGCTAATTCGTCAGGTTTTCCATGATTCGAAATGGTATGCGCAAGGAAATGCAACTAATAAAGATTTATCTTTAGAAGCCTTCAACACAAACAAAACTTTACTTCAAATATTTAACGCTGGAGACAAATTAAATGCGTTAAGAGCCGATAAATTAGGTGACGAGTTCGGCGTAAATTACCTTATAAAAGGAAGTGGAAATGAATTTGAACGTATCGATGAAATCAAAAAAACAGGTGCTACTTTTATCATTCCTCTTAATTTTCCAGATGCATACGATGTTTCGGACCCTTATTTAGCGCAACAAGTAAGCTTGAGTGATATGAAGTTTTGGAATCAAGCTCCATTTAACTTAAAAATATTAGCTGAAAACAATGTTCCTTTTGTGCTTTCGACTGTTGATTTAAAAGACCCTAAATCATTTTTATCTAACTTAAAGAAAGCTGTTTCATATGGTTTACCAAAAGATAAAGCTTTATTAGCTTTAACTGAAATCCCTGCTAAATTGGTAAATCAATTTGATAAAGTAGGATCCATTTCAAAAGGAAAATTAGCGAACTTTATTATTGTATCTGATGATATTTTTGAAGAAAAAAGTAAAATTTTAGAAAATTGGGTACAAGGGAATCGAAATATAATTGACAAAATCAATCCTACAGATATTAGAGGAACTTACGATTTAGTTTTTGACAATCATAAATTCGAATTAAAGATCGAAGGCGAAACTTCAAAATTCGAAGCAAAAGCGATAAAAGACAGCATCAACTTTGGAACAAAAATCCAATTTAATGATCCTTGGGTGAATTTGGTAATCAAAAATCAAGACACTACAAAAGCGAATTTCGTAAGACTTTCTGGAACATTCGTAAAAGACATGATGCAAGGAAAAGCTGTTTTAGAGAACGGAAAAGAAACTACTTGGACCGCAACAAAAAGAGCAAATGAAAATAAAGAAGACAAAAAGAAGGACACTAAGAAAGACGAACCAAAAATTCCTTCAATGTATGCGGTAACATATCCAAATGTATCCTTTGGAACTCCGGAAAAACCTAAACAAGAAACCATTCTATTCAAAAACACAACGGTTTGGACAGGTGAAAAAGAAGGAATTTTAAAAGAAACCGACGTACTAATTCAGAACGGTAAAATTGTAAAAATTGGCAAAAACCTACCTTCTAATGGGGCAAAAGTTGTTGATGGAACAGGAAAACATTTAACCGCTGGAATTATAGACGAACACTCACACATTGCTATTTCAAATGGAGTAAATGAAGGAGGTCAAAATTCATCAGCTGAAGTTACAATCGAAGATGTCGTAAATTCAGACGATATTAATATTTACAGAAATTTAGCTGGGGGGGTTACTTCGGCCAATTTATTGCATGGTTCTGCCAATCCGATTGGAGGTCGTGCCGCGTTTATCAAATTAAAATGGGGGTATTCTCCAGATGAAATGTTAGTAAAAGATGCTCCAAAATACATCAAATTCGCATTAGGTGAAAACGTAAAACAGTCTAATTGGGGCGATTTTGCTCGCAACCGTTTCCCTCAATCGCGAATGGGAGTTGAGCAAGTCTATGAAGATTATTTCACAAGAGCCATTGAATACAAAAACGAATGGGATGCATACAAATCAGGCAAAGGAAAAAATAAAATTATGCCAAGATTTGATGTAGAAATGGAAGTTTTGGGCGAGATTTTAGCAAAAAAACGTTTCATCACTTGTCACTCTTATGTACAATCAGAAATCAACATGCTTATCAAATTAGCAGAACGTTATAATTTCAAAATTCAAACGTTTACACATATTTTAGAAGGATACAAATTAGCAGATAAAATGTCGGCTCATGGGGTTGCCGGTTCAACATTTGCCGATTGGTGGTCTTATAAATATGAAGTAAATGATGCTATTCCTTATAATGCCGCTATAATGATGAACGAAGGGGTTAAGGTTTCTATAAATTCTGATGATGCAGAAATGTCAAGACGTTTGAATCAAGAAGCAGCTAAAACGGTTAAATATGGAAACGTAACCGAAGAAGAAGCTTGGAATTTTGTAACCTTAAATCCAGCTAAAATCCTTCAAATAGATAACAAAGTAGGAAGTATCAAAGAAGGAAAAGATGCCGATGTGGTACTTTGGTCTGACAGCCCATTATCAATCTACACAAGAGCAGAAAAAACATTAGTGGATGGAATTATTTTCTATGAATTAGAAAAAGAAACGGAGACTTTAGCAAATATTCAAAAAGAACGTGCAGCGTTGATCAATTTAATGTTAGATGCTAAAAACAAAGGATTGAAAACACAATTGCCAAAGAAAAAAGAAAACGGTCATTACCACTGTGATACTTTAGGTGAAAATTGTAAAGAGTCGCACTACAAATACAATTAATTATGAGAAAATATATAGTTCTTTTATTTATTTCTTTGTTTGGGTTTGCCCAACAAACGCCAGCGCCAAAACAAAGCAAATCAATTTTAATCTTAGGTGCCAAAGCGCATTTAGGGAACGGACAAGTAATTGAAAACAGTTTAATTTCAATTATAGATGGAAAAATTGCAGCCATTGGGGATGCAACTGTAATGAGACCAGCCAAACATGATATTACAATTGAAGCTTACGGAAAACATGTTTATCCTGGGTTTATTGCACCAAATTCAACTCTTGGTTTAGTAGAAATTGATGCTGTTCGAGCTTCTGATGATGAAAGCGAAATTGGAGAATTCAACCCTCACGTAAGAAGCATTATTGCTTATAATGCAGAATCTAAATTGGTTGAAACTACGCGTCCAAATGGCGTTTTATTAGCTCAAATAACACCTAGAGGAGGCAGGATTTCAGGAACTTCATCTGTTGTTCAGTTGGATGCTTGGAACTGGGAAGATGCAACTATCAAAACAAATGACGGTATTCACTTAAACTGGCCAAGAAGCTACTCAAGGGCAGGTTGGTGGGCAGAACCAGGAGGAATTGAATTAAACAAAAATTATGAGCCTCAAGTGAAAGCGATTCAGGAGTATTTTGATAACGCATTTGCTTATTTAGGTAGTAATAATTCGAAAAAAGACATCCCTTTTGAAGCAATGAAAGGTTTACAAACAGGTGAAAAAGCTTTGTATGTGAATGCAAATGGCGAAAAAGAAATTATCGATGCCGTTTTATTTAAAAAGAAAAACAACATCAAAAAAATGGTAATTGTAGGGGGATATTATGCCTTCAAAGTGGCGAATTTATTAAAGGAAAACGAAGTAGCCGTTTTGTTAAATCGTGTACACAGCTTACCATTATTAGAAGATGAAGACGTGAATTTGCCTTATAAAAATGCCAAATTATTAGTAGATGCAGGTGTTTTAGTTGGTTTACAAAATGCTGGTGATATGGAACGTATGCAAACTAGAAATCTTCCCTTTTATGCTGGAACTTGTGCTGCCTGGGGATTAACCAAAGAACAGGCTTTGCAATTAATTTCTGGAAATTCTGCTAAAATTTTAGGAATTGACAACCAGTATGGAACCTTAGAATCTGGAAAAAGCGCCACATTATTCATTTCTGAAGGCGATGCTTTAGACATGAAAACCAATATTATCTCATTCGCGTTTATTGATGGAAGACAAATTAGTTTGGAAAGCCATCATACCGAATTGTACAAACGATATAAAGGAAAATTCGAACAACAAAAAAAATAATTTATAGCCACAAAGACTCAAAGCCACAAAGAAATTAAAACTTTGTGGCTTTTTTATTTGTTGAAAATAGACAACAAAACAATATCTTTGCAAAAACTTTGTGTCTTAGTGCCTTAGTGGCTAAACCTGTGTCTTAGAATATGAAACAAATCTCCTCGGTTCAAAATCCGTTTATCAAATCATTAGTTCAATTACAGGAAAAAGCTAAAGTTAGAAAACAAACAGGCACTTTTTTAATTGAAGGACAAAGAGAAATTGAATTAGCACTAAAAGGTGACTATGAATTAGAAACGATTTTATTTTTATCTGAAATTATTTCTGAAACAGAAATAAAAAATCTCATTAAATCTAGTGTAGTTGAACTTATCGAAATTTCAAAAGAAATCTATCAAAAATTAGCGTATCGGGATACAACTGAAGGAGTTTTAGCCATAGCAAAAACCAAATCCTTATCTTTATCCGATTTAAAACTTTCTGAAAACCCATTAATTTTGGTTGGAGAATCATTAGAAAAACCCGGAAACGTGGGAGCTATTTTAAGGACTGCTGATGCTGCTAACATTGACGCCGTGATTATTGCAAATCCAAAAAGCGATTTATACAATCCCAATATTGTTCGCTCTAGTGTAGGTTGCTTATTTACAAGACAAATTGCTGTTGGAACTACGGACGAAGTTATTGCATATTTGAAAGGCAATAATATCAACATCTATTCAGCCACATTACAAGATTCTACTGAATATCACACGCAGAACTACACTACACCAACCGCATTAGTCGTGGGTACAGAAGCCACGGGTTTATCTGAAAAATGGAGAACCCAAAGCACCAAAAATATCATCATCCCAATGCAAGGCGAAATCGATTCAATGAATGTTTCCGTAGCAGCAGCAATTTTATTATTTGAAGCGAAAAGACAAAGACAATTTCAATAGCTATCCTCAAGCTTTAGAATAAAAATTTACTTCAAGAGTTTGTTTATATTTTTCGCTAATTTCTCTCTTGCACAATTCGAAAAATTAGCTTACTTTTAAGTGGTTAAAGAAAATGTATGACAGAGTTAGAATTAGAAGCCGAAAACAAAGCCATCGCGCAAGAATATAAAGAATTACTTCGCATCAGTTATCAAACCCTTTCTGATGAAGACAAAAAAATCATCCGTAAAGCATTTGATGTAGCTGTTGACGCCCACAAAGATCAGCGCAGAAAATCTGGGGAAGCCTATATTTTCCATCCTATCGCAGTGGCAAAAATTGTAGCACGTGACATTGGTTTGGGAGCGACTTCAATTGCGGCAGCTTTAATGCACGATGTTGTTGAAGATACTGATATAACCGTTCAAGATATTGAAAAAATGTTCAATCCTAAAATCGCTCAGTTGGTAGAAGGATTAACTAAAATTGCTAAAGTTAAAACAGATCAAGAAATATCAGTACAAGCGGAGAATTTTCGTAAAATGTTATTAACCCTAAACGATGATGTTCGCGTAATTCTTATTAAAATAGCCGACAGATTGCATAATATGCAAACCATGGGAAGCATGGTGGATTATAAACAAGCCAAAATTGCATCAGAAACGTTGTATATCTATGCCCCCCTTGCACACCGTTTAGGACTATACAATATCAAAACACAATTAGAAGATTTAGGATTAAAATATACCGAACCCGAAGTCTATGATGATATAGTTAGTAAGATTAAAGAAACTAAGGAAGAACAAGATGCTTACATCAAAACTATTTCTGGGGTATTAAGCAAATCATTAATAGAAGAAGGCATTCAATTTACTATTAAAGGAAGACCAAAATCGATTTATTCGATTCGTAGAAAAATGAAAGCTCAAGGCGTGACGTTTGATGAAGTATATGATAAGTTTGCGCTTCGAATTATTTATAAAGCCAACCAACATGATGAAAAATTCATAGCCTGGAAAATTTATTCAGTAGTTACTGACCATTATCGTCCTTCTCCAAGCAGGTTGCGCGATTGGATTTCGTCACCAAAATCAACAGGTTATGAAGCACTTCACATAACCGTTATGGGACCAAAAGGGCGTTGGGTAGAAATTCAAGTCCGAAGTGAACGCATGGACGAAATTGCAGAAAAAGGCTATGCGGCGCACTATAAATACAAAAATGGAGCTACCGAAGAACATGGCTTGGAAATTTGGTTGAACCAATTAAAAGAAGCCTTAGAAAACTCAACAGCCAATGCCGTTGATTTTGTCGAAGATTTTAAACTGAATTTATATTCTAAGGAAATTTATGTTTTTACACCAAAAGGCGAAATCAAATCCCTTCCTAAAGGGGCAACTTCGCTTGATTTTGCTTTTAGTATTCACTCCGAGATAGGAGTAAAAACCAGAGGAACACGAGTAAATGGAAAATTAGTTCCCTTAAATCATGTGTTAAATAGTGGCGACCAAGTTGAAATTATCACTTCTGCAAATCAGAAACCCACTTCGCAATGGTTGGACTATGTGACAACATCCAGAGCAAAAAATAAAATTAAAAATGTTTTAAACGAAAACACCAAGAAGATAGCCGAAGAAGGAAAAGAGCTGTTAGAACGTAAACTCCGCCACTTAAAAATTACACTTAACGAAAATACTATCAATGAACTTGTCAACTTCTTTAAACTTCAAACCAGTTTAGATTTATTTTACAGAGCCGGTATTGGATCAATTGAAAACCAACAACTAAAAGAATATGCTGCTCAAAAAAGTAATACTTTAGTCAATTTCTTTAAGAAAACGATGAAGCGTTCGCCTACGAACCAACCTGAAAAAGTATTTAAAAATGAAATCAGTAAAAAGTATGATTTATTAGTTTTTGGTACAGAACAAGACAAATTAGATTACAAACTTTCCACCTGTTGCAATCCAATTCCAGGAGATGAAGTGTTTGGTTTTGTTACTATTAATGACGGAATCAAAGTACATAGAAAAGATTGTCCGAATGCTATTAGCATGCAATCCAACTATGCATACCGAATTATTCCTGCCAAATGGATAGACTCGTCACAAGAAGAATTTAAGGCCGTATTAAAAATTACTGGAATGGATATTTTAGGACTTACTAATGAACTTACCAAAGTAATTTCAAGTCAAATGAACGTTAATATTCAAAGCATTTCCTTAAGTAGTGAGGCTGGAATATTCAACGGACAAGTTGCTGTAGTAGTTCAAAATAATACGATCTTAAAAAAACTGATCGAAAACATCAAAAAAGTGGATGGAATTGATAAGGTGACAAGGGTTTACAATAATTAGTTTATTCTGAATGAGAAAAATTTAAATCGGACTTGTTTCACCATCTAAATCTGATATTGACATGTGGGACTATAGAAAGGTTGGATGGAGTGATAAAATTTTCTTTGGAATATATTTTCTGATTATAATAAGTTTATCTTAATAACTCTGTTTAAAAAAACTCCCAACTCCTAACTTCTAACTTCTAACTTTCACTATCTTTGCCAATATTTCATTTATCAATATGATGGAAAACAAAAATCAAGAAATTGTAAAGAACGTTTTTACTAAATTTCTAGAAGAAAAAGCACACCGTAAAACACCTGAACGCTATGCTATTCTTCAAGAAATTTACAATACTGACGAACATTTTGATATCGAATCTTTATATATCAAAATGAAAAATAAAAACTACCGCGTAAGTAGAGCAACCCTTTACAATACAATCGAACTTTTATTGGAATGTGGTTTGGTGCGTCGTCATCAGTTTGGGCAAAATCAGGCACATTACGAAAAATCGTATTTCGACAAACAACACGATCACATTATTTTAACTGACTCTGGTGAGGTTATCGAATTTTGTGATCCAAGAATTCAGCTAATAAAACAAACCATGGAAGAAATGTTTGGAATTGATATCTCACACCATTCGCTTTATTTCTATGGAACAAAAAAACAACAATAGAATTTTAATTAATTAAGCGCAGATGCTGCAATGCAACATCTCGACAACAACAAACAACACAACACAATGACTGTAGATTTACTACTTGGATTACAATGGGGAGACGAAGGAAAAGGAAAAATCGTTGACGTTCTTACCTCAAAATATGATATTATCGCAAGATTTCAGGGAGGTCCAAATGCCGGACATACTTTAGAATTTGATGGAATAAAACACGTTTTAAGAACCATTCCATCGGGAATTTTCCATAAAAATGCAATTAATATTATTGGAAATGGAGTGGTAATCGACCCAGTAGTTTTTCAAAAAGAAATTGAAGGTTTAGCTAAATTCAATATGGATGTTACCGCTAAATTGTTCATTTCTAGAAAAGCACACTTAATTTTACCAACACACCGTTTGTTAGATGCCGCGTCTGAAGCATCAAAAGGAAAAGCTAAAATTGGTTCTACTTTGAAAGGTATTGGACCAACTTACATGGACAAAACTGGAAGAAACGGATTAAGAGTTGGTGATATCGAATTAGAAGATTTCAAAGAAAGATACAGAACTTTAGCTGACAAGCACGAAGCTATGATTGCTTTCTACGATGTAGAATTACAATACAATTTAAAAGAAATGGAAGACGAGTTTTTTACAGCAGTAGAAGACTTAAAAAAATTAACTTTCATTGACAGTGAGGAATATTTAAACAAAGCCTTAAAGGAAGGAAAATCAATCTTAGCAGAAGGAGCACAAGGTTCTTTATTAGATGTTGATTTTGGAACCTATCCTTATGTTACTTCTTCAAATACAACTGCAGCGGGAGCTTGTACAGGATTAGGAATTGCACCAAACAAAGTTAAAGACGTTTTCGGAATTTTTAAAGCATACACAACTCGTGTAGGTAGCGGACCTTTCCCAACAGAAGATTTCAAAGAAGCTGGACAAACAATGGCAAAAGTAGGAAACGAATTTGGTTCGGTTACAGGACGCGCGCGTCGTTGTGGCTGGTTAGATTTAGTCGCTTTAAAATATGCCGTTCAAGTAAATGGCGTAACCCAATTATACATGATGAAAGGCGATGTTCTTTCTGGATTTGACACCTTACAAGTTTGTACAGGTTACAATTACAAAGGACAAACAATTCAACATTTACCATACAATATTGAACCTGAAAATGTAACACCAATTTTTACCGAAATGAAAGGTTGGAAAGCAGATTTAACAGGAATGACAACATATGATGAATTACCTCAAGAATTAAAAACATACATCGAATTCATTGAAAAAGAAGTGGAAGTGCCAATCAAAGTAATTTCAGTTGGACCAGACAGAAAACAAACGATAATGAAATAATTACAAAAAAACGCTTTTTTAGAAAGCGTTTTTTTATCTCTCTTAATGATAAAATATTCTTAATTATCAGTGGCTTTTCCAGTTTTTACTTAAATTTGGCTCAAAATAAATTCGTCTTGAAAAAATTAGTTTCGTTAATCACTTTCACACTCTTTTTAGCAACTTACAGTAATGCACAAGAGAACAAGGAAATCATCATTGAAAATTCAGATTTTATTGATATGAATCAAAATGAAATCCCTGGAGCTATCGTGTTTACTGGGAATGTTCGTGTATTACACAATGGTGTAAAAATAAACTGTAATAAAGCCTATCATTTTAAAGATGAAAAGTACATAAAAGCCTTTGGAAATGTTCAAATAAACCAAGGAGACACCATTTTTATGAACAGTCGCTACGCAGAATACAATGGAAAAATTGAATTTGCGTTCGCTACCGGTGATGTTTCATTACGCTCTCCAGAATCAACTTTAGTGACAGACACCATCTATTTTGATAAAAAAAATCAAGAAGCTTTTTACAATTCCTTCGGAACTATTCAAAACAAAGACAATACATTAAAAAGTAAATCAGGCAGGTATTTCATTGATCAAAAGAAGTATAAATTTACAACTGAAGTTACGGTAACCAATCCTCAATCCACAATTAAAACAAATAATTTAGATTTTTACGAAAATTCAGGACATGCTTATGTTTTTGGTCCTTCAACTATTACTAGTAAAGAAAACGTAATTTATACTGAAAATGGATTTTACGATACTAAAAATAATGTTGGAAAACTAACCAAAAATTCTAAAATCACCTACGACAACAAGATTATAGAAGGTGATGATTTGTTTTATGACCGAAATAACAATTATTCAAGAGGAATTAACAATGTAAAAATCACTGATACGGTTAATAAAGTAATTGCCACAGGACACTTTGCAGAGCTTTATCGAAATCTTGAAACCAAAAAAGACTCCATGGTCTTAACTAAAAAAGCGCTAGTTAAAACCCTAGTTGAAAAAGACACCATGTACATGCACGGTAAAAAAATCATCGTTTCAGGACCTCCAACAGACCGAGTAATCAGAGCATTTAACAATGTTCGTTTTTATAAAACAGATATGAGCGGAAAATGCGACTCGCTTCACTCTAGTACCAAAAACGAGTTAACGCAACTCATTGGAAAACCAATTCTTTGGAACAATGACAATCAGATGACAGGAGACGTCATGCACTTAATAGGCAATAACAAAACAGAACAATTGGATTCTTTAAAAGTCATTAACAATGCTTTTTTAATTCAAAAAGACAGCTTAAGCAAGAACGGATTTAACCAAATGAAAGGTCAAAATTTATTTGGAAGATTTGAGGATAATAAATTAAGAGAAGTTGACATTATTAAAAACGCAGAATCCATATATTACATCTATAACGATAACAACGAGTTTGTAGGTATTCGAAAATCGGTTTGTAGTCGAATAAACATGGAAATGAACGAAAATAAAATTGAAACAATTACAGGTTATAAAGATGCCGAAAGCAATATTTATCCCGAGAATGAATTTCCTGAAAATGCAAGAAAGTTAAGGGGTTTTAATTGGCGTGGTGACGAACGAATTACAAGCAAAGAAGCTATTTTCCCTGATGAAGAAATTGCTTTAGACGATAAAATTCAATTGGAAGCCAAAAAGCGAGCTATTGAAACTGAAAAACCTATGGAAGTAAGAAAAGAGACTTTAGACTACGATATAAAAGACAAACCCGAAAAGAAAAAATCGGAAAAAAAAATAGTATCAAAGAAAAACACATTACAAAAAAAATAAAGTTCAATTCATGATTGAAGATTTTTTTAAATACCAAGCACAAACTTCACCTCACCCTCTAGCTATGGAAATTTCCCATGCTGAGGGTTCATATATTTATGATACAGATGGCAATGCCTATTTGGACATGGTTGCCGGAGTTTCAGCAAACACTTTAGGGCATCAACCACAACGCGTAAATGATGCCATCAAAAAACAATTAGACACCTATTCACATGTCATGGTGTATGGCGAATATGCACAACATCCAGCAACAGAATTGTGTAAAATATTAGCACAACATCTTCCCTACCCTCTCACGAAAACATATTTGGTAAATTCAGGAACAGAAGCTATTGAAGGTGCTTTGAAATTAGCCAGAAGAGTTACGGGGAGAAGTCAATTAATTTCGTGCCACAATGCTTATCATGGAAATACAATGGGAAGCATGAGTGTCATGGGATTTGAAGAACGGAAACAAATTTTTCGTCCTTTAATTCCTGATGTGGATTTTATTACGTTTAATAATGAGGCCGATTTAGAAAAAATTACCCCTAAAACAGCTGGAGTTTTGTTGGAAACGATTCAAGGTGGCGCGGGTTTTATTGAGCCTCAAAATGATTTTCTTAAAAAAGTACGCCAACGTTGTAATGAAGTGGGTGCCATCATGATATTAGATGAAATCCAACCTGGATTTGGGCGAACTGGAAAACTTTTCGGATTTCAAAACTACGATGTCATTCCAGATGTTGTAGTAATGGGTAAAGGAATGGGTGGTGGAATGCCTGTTGGTGCTTTCACTGCTTCTGCAGAAATGATGGATTTACTAAGTCACGATCCAAAATTAGGCCATATTACCACTTTTGGCGGACACCCTGTCATAGCGGCAGCGAGTTTGGCTACCTTACAAGAGGTTACCGAAACCCATTTAATGCAAGAAGCATTAGCGAAAGAACAACTTTTCAAAAAGTTACTAGTACACCCTTTAATTAAAGAAATTCGAGGTCGAGGTCTTATGCTAGCTGCGATGACGGATTCGCCTGAAATTACAAATGAAGTCATTTTACGCTGTCACAAAAGAGGTGTTATTTTATTCTGGCTTCTTTTCGAAGGTTGCGCCGTTCGAATAACCCCACCACTAACCATTAGTAACGAAGAAATCGCAAAAGGATGTGGCATTATTATTGAGGTATTAAATGAGATAGAAAGAGAAATGAAGTAGGAATTTGGAAGATGAGCGTTTTTACTGTTGTAGATTTTTAGCACGAACTTTATAATTGTTCTTGCCTTTAAAAATTGTTAATTAAATTGTTTACAACAATTCAGCACCCCAACCACTACCCCAATATTATTCCTTAATTTTAATTAGGATAAAATCATAAAACAAAGCGCTATGAATTTGAGTCACGAAGAAGAAGATAACAGCTTGTCCTTATCTAAATTTGAATCAATGTTAAAGACTAACAAAGTTTTTTTCTTTGATTCAGAAGAATTTGAAGATATTATTCTTCACTATATGGATACAGGTCGATTGAATTTGGCAAAAAAAGCGCTTAAGTTAGGTTTAGAGCAACATCCAAAATCAACTGGATTAAAATTAGTCCAAGTAGAAATGTTGGTTTATGAAGACAAACTCGAAATAGCTGAAAAGTTATTGAATGAGTTATACGCTATTGAACCTACTAATGAAGAAATATACATACAAAAAGCAAATATACACTCCAAAAGAGACGAACACGAAAAGGCAATTTCATTTCTCAAAATAGCTTTAAAATACACAGATGATTATGCAGATGTATATTCCATGATTGGAATGGAATATCTGTTCATGGACAACTTGGAGATGGCTAAAGAAAATTTCATCAAATGCTTAGATGAAGACACCGAAGATTACTCGGCACTTTACAATGTGGTATATTGTTTCGATTTCTTAGACCAAAATGAAGAAGCCATCGTTTATCTAAACCGATTCATTGACAGAAATCCGTACAGCGAAGTCGCTTGGCATCAATTGGGACGTCAATATTACGCATTAAAAAACTATGAAAAAGCAGTTTGGGCTTTTGATTATGCAACTTTAATTGACGAAACCTTCTTGGGCGCGTACATGGAAAAAGCAAAATCATACGAAAAACTTAAAAAATATCAAGAAGCGATTGACTGTTATAATGTTACATTAGAATTAGATGATCCCTCTTCATTTGTTTTACTTCGTGTGGCTAAATGTTACGAACGATTAGGCAATACAGAATTTGCTCTGAATTATTACTTAAAAACCGTTCACGAAGACCCTTTATTAGACAAAGGCTGGATAGCGATTACTGATTTTTACATTCGTCAAAAAAACTTCCAAAAAGCATTATACTATGTTAATAAAGCGATTGGGATTGATGGCGACAATTCATTATACTGGAAACGTTTTGCAGCCGTAAACAGTGCTTTGCATTTCTTTGAAGAAGCAGAATATGGTTATCGAAAAGCATTTGAATGCGGCGATATCAATTTAGACACCTTCACACTTTGGACAGATGTGTTACAATTTTTAGGCGAATTTGAAACCGCTATCGAAATTCTTCTAGAAGCAAGTAATGCATTACCAAATGAATACGAGATTGAATACCGTTTAGCGGGATTGTATTTTCTAATGGACGATGTTACAAAAGGAAATCTACATTTAATCAATGGAATAAAATTACAACCAAAACACCTAACTTTGTTCCAAGAATTGTTTCCAGTAGTTTGGGCAAGAACCGAAGTTCAGAAAACGATTTCAAAATATAAAAAATAGAACTACTAAAAACATATAGTAAAAAACTTTTTTGTAAAGCTGAACTTGTTTCAGCTTCTTTTATGAAATAATTCAAGATGTTGAAAAAATCCCGAAGCTTCTGGAGAATAACAACTGTTAACTGATGAAATCTACTATTTATTGAAATGAGAAAACTATTTCCTGATTATTTAATTATCACGCTCAAAGGTTTAGCTATGGGAGCGGCTGATGTTGTTCCGGGTGTATCTGGAGGAACAATTGCGTTTATTTCTGGAATTTATCAAGAATTGATTGATAGCATTAACAACGTTAATGTTTCAGTGCTAAAAACATTAAAAAAAGAAGGCCTAAAAGCTGCTTGGAAACAAGTAAACGGCAGTTTTTTATTGGCTTTAGTAACCGGAATTGGAATCAGTATTTTAACCTTTTCAAAAATTATCACGCATTTATTGGAAACCCAACCCATATTAGTTTGGTCTTTTTTCTTTGGGTTAATTATTGCTAGTATTGCTTTGATTTGGAAAGAAATTACCCAATGGAAAGCAGTAGACATTATATTTTTAATAATTGGAATTGCCATTTCCTATTACATTACTATTGCACGTCCAGTAAGTTCACCTGAAAGTTATTGGTATCTATTTTTATCTGGATTTATAGCGATTATTGCCATGATTTTACCCGGAATTTCGGGTGCTTTTATTTTACTTTTAATGGGTTCCTATGAAACGGTAATTGGAACAATCAATACCTTCAGAGAAGGATTAACTTCAGCAAATTCTGAAATATTAATACAAGCTTTATTAAAATTAGGCGTATTCGCAATTGGAGCTATAATTGGTTTAAAATCATTCTCTAAAATATTACATTGGATGTTTGAACATCATAAAAACACAACATTATCATTATTAGTTGGATTTATGATTGGTTCGCTAAATAAAGTTTGGCCATGGAAACAAGTTTTAGAAACTAGAATAAACAGTCATGGTGAAGTAGTCCCTTATATTGACAAAAGTATTTTACCACAGAATTTTAATGGCGATCCGCAAATTTATATGGCCGTAGTTTTGGCAATTTTAGGCTTTGTTTTAATTTTTGGAATGGAAAAATTAGCTGGCAGATTAGGTAAAAACTAAATTAGAAAAAATAACATTCTTATAACAATTAAAATTGAGAGTCTGATTATATTTGATGAATTGTAATTTAATTCACTAGATAATGAAAAAGGAAACAAAAAAACAGTTGAAATTTGGACTAATCGGTCGAAACATTAGCTATTCTTTTTCAAAAAAGTATTTCAACGAGAAATTTGAAATGGGTCATTTTGACAACTGTGAATATAAAAATTATGATATTGAAAATATAAAAGAATTTCCTAGAATAATCGGAGAAGTCAAAGGTTTACGTGGTTTAAATGTTACGATCCCTTACAAAGAAGAGATCATTCCGTATTTGGATAAATTATCCAAGACAGCAGAAAAAATTGGCGCGGTAAATTGCATTACGATTTCCAAGAAGAAAAAACTAAAAGGGTACAATACCGATTATTACGGCTTCAAAAAGTCGATACAACCCCTGTTAAAAGAGCATCATAAAAAAGCCTTGATTCTAGGAACAGGAGGCGCTAGCAAAGCAATTGCCTATGCCCTACGAAGCCTTAAAATCGAATATGATTTTGTTTCGAGAACAGCAGATGAATTCCAATACAAATATGAAGAATTAGATGCAGCTGTTTTTGAAGAATATACCATTATTATCAACACCACTCCTGTAGGAACCCATCCTAATGTGGACGATTGCCCAAATTTAAATTATAGTTTGTTTACCAAAAAGCACATTGCTTACGACTTAATTTACAACCCAGAAGAAACCGCATTTTTAAGAAAAGCCAAAGAACACGATGCAACTATTAAAAACGGATACGAAATGTTGGTTTTACAGGCGGAGAAAGCTTGGAAAATTTGGAACGAGTAGATTAGCACGCAGATGACACGGGTTTTCAAGCGCAGATTATAACTGATTTTTATTTTAAACACACAATAGAAAAACTATGTGTTGATTTTAGACGTTGCACTTGGCATAGACAACATAAAATTTAACCGCAAAGAGCGCAAAAGGTTCACTCAAAGTTCGCAAAGGTTTTTCACGCACAGTTTGTCATGCTGTTAAGCATCTCTTTTATGTCATCCCTATGGGATTTTTTTCTTATTCATTTCATTAATTACCTAGATGTAATGCCTAACGGCATTTTTAAGTTAGTTTAATGAAAAAAAATGCTTTAAAAACCAATCCCAAGAATGCCTTTTGATGGCTCTCTAACCCCGACAGGAGCGACACCTTGTAAAGCGGATAGCGGAAAAGGGATGGCAAGTACACCCAAAACATCCGTTTCAAAGAAAATAAGCGATAATTAGTCGATTTTTTTTGAATTTTCGTGGTGCTTTAGTATCTTCACATCTTATTAGTAACCTTAAGCATTTACACAATGTCAGAAGCAACACATGATAACCTGCACAATGCAGATGGACAAGACCAAATGGAACAATTAGATGGTGTTAGCATCATTAGTCAATCGGTATTAGAGGAAATAGACAATTCCAATGCAGAAGAAAGCGAAGATGATTCGATAAAAGAGAAGCACGAAATTCCAGTATTGGATTATGATGCGATGTCGATGGAAGCCTTGACTGATGAGTTAGAAAAATTAGTCAACAACGAAAAAGTAATGGCGATTAAGGACCATGTGGAAAGCATTAAAAAAGCTTTTTCGGACAAATACCACCATTTTATAGACGAGAAAAAAGAAGAGTTCTTAGCTCAAAACAACGAAGATGGTTTAGATTTTGAGTATCACTTTCCTTTAAAAAATAAGTTTGACGGCATTTACAACTCGTACAAAGCAAGTAAAGCAAAACATTTCAAGCAATTACAAAACAATTTAGAGCAGAATTTTGCAGTTCGTGAAGGTATAATCGAGGAGTTGAAAAACTTAATCGATTCAGATGACACGAGCATTAGCGATATGTTCAAAAAAGTAAACGAAATTCGTGAACGTTGGAAAAATGCAGGTGCCATCCCAAGAGACAAATACAACATCTTGTGGAACAACTACCATTTTCATATGGAGCGTTTTTACGATATCATGCACTTAGATAAAGAAGCGCGTGATTTAGATTTGAAACACAATTTAGAACAAAAACAATTGATTATTGCTAAAGCGAAAGAATTGTTGATCGAAGAAGACGTAATGAAAGCGTTCCGCGAATTGCAATTGTTACACCGCGTTTGGAAAGAAGAGATAGGTCCAGTAGATCGTGAACACAGAGAAGCGATTTGGAACGAATTCAGTGAGATCACCAAACAAATGCACGATAAACGGGAAGCTTTATACGCATTAGCGAGAGGAAAAGAAACCGAAAACTTAGCTATTAAAAACGAAATTATTTCACAAATCATTGCTTTAGGAAACGAGAAAATCGATTCGCACAGTGGATGGCAAGCGCAAATTCAGAAAATGGAAGCATTACGTGAAGCGTTCTTTAAAGCAGGGAAAGTACCTGCGGAAGTAACTGAGGAAACTTGGGCGAACTTTAAAAATGCGGTTCGTTCTTTTAATGCCAACAAAAACGTTTTCTATAAAGACATCAAACACGAGCAACACGAGAATTTAACTAAAAAATTGGAATTAGTTGAAAAAGCAAAATCGTTAAAAGAAAGTACTGATTTCGCTGCGACTACCCCAATTATGAAGAAAATTCAGGACGATTGGAAAAAAATTGGACACGTGCCTCGTAAATATTCGGATAGCATTTGGAAAGAATTTAAAGATGCTTGTAACGCCTATTTTGATAGAATGCACGAAGCAAGAAATGCCGAAACAGATGAAGAAGTAGAAGCCTTTGAAAAGAAAAAGGCATTCTTAGAAGAGTTGAAATCGTTTACTTTAACTGGCGAACACAAAGCCGATTTAGATGCAATAAAAGAGCACATTGCGACTTGGAAAACCTTTGGAAAAGTGCCTTTCAACAGAAGACACATCGAAGGAAAGTTCAATAAGATTTTAGATGCCTTGTTTGAAAAACTAAGCATGTCTAAAAAAGACACTGAAATGATGCGTTTTAGCAACCGTTTAGAGCAATTATCGGAAGGTGACGACCGCAGAGCTTTAGAACAAGAGCAATTCTTCATCAGAAAGAAAATCGACGAAGTACAAAGCGAAATTTTCCAATTAGAAAACAACATTCAGTTTATTAGCAGTAGTTCGAAAGGTGAAAATCCTTTTATTAAAGAAGTTCAGAAAAACATTGAACGCCACAAAGACGACTTGAAATTGTGGAAAGAAAAGCTACAGCAAATTAAAAATATGTAAGATTGAATCCCGAGTTTAGCTCGGGATTTTTTTTGATAATTTCAAAAACGCAACAATTAAGTTTGTAAGATTTTCGTTATATTTGAAATTCATTATCAATTAAAAAATCATCAAAAATGAGTATCGATATAAAACCGAAATATGAAATTTTATTTAGTGATTTAAAAAACCATTTAATTGGTGATTATTTAATTTCTAGAGAATTCAAAATGTTCATGTCAAAAAATGAGTTTTACGAATCTTGGAATGAAACATATGAAAAAATTAAAGACAAACGTAACTATATTTCTATTGGATTTGATCATAATAGAGCTGACAATATAGATACTTTAGCAGCATATTTAAATGTAATTCATGAAGTTGGCGGAATTGAAGAAATAATTACTTCAATAATTGTAGATTTTATAAATTTTAAAAAAACTAATGAAGACTTTAATGATATAATTGAGTCTTGTACAGTTGCAAATTTTGATAAAAAAAACATACTAAAAATTAAAAATGCTTTTGAAATTCATAGAAAAAAATCACTTCCAAACAAAGAAGTTAAAAATAAAGAGATAATAAAAACAAATACTACAAAAGACAAAGAGAATGTTTTTATTGTACATGGACACAATGAAGAATTGAAAGAAAAAGTTGCAAGAACTTTGGAAAAACTAAAGTTAAAACCAATTATTCTTCATGAACAGACTAATGAAGGTCTAACCATAATTGAAAAATTCGAGAAACATTCTAATGTAGATTTTGCAGTTGTCTTACTTACTTATGACGATTTTGGAAATGTTAAATCAAGTAATGAAAAAAACAAAAGATCAAGACAAAATGTAATTCTAGAACTAGGCTACTTTATAGGAAAATTAGGAAGAAACAAAGTCATGCCTCTTTATGAAAAAGAAGTCGAATTACCTAGTGATATAGCTGGAGTAATTTATACTATTATTGATGATAGTGAAAATTGGAAAATACGATTAGTAAAAGAATTAAAAGCTTCAGGATATAAAGTAGATGCTAATGACATTCTTTAAAATAATATTACTAAAGTATTACAATCAAAAATATTTAATTAGGTATAAAAAAATACCGTCCCTACTGGACTTCCTAATTTTTGTGTTTATTTATTACCCATATTACGTTCCTACGGAACTAAAAAAAGTGAATACAACTATTTGAAAATGCCGTTAGGCATGAAATATAGGTAACTTAATGTAGTAGCATTGGTAAAAATCCCGTAGGGATGGCATAAAAGAGATGCTTAACAGCATGATAAACTGGGCGTGATGTGCGTTATGAGATGCTTCGTTACCTCAGCATGACAAACTGGGTGGTAAAACTTTGTGTGCTTAGTGCCTTCTTTGTGCTCCTTGTGTTTAGAAGAGATGCTTAACAGCATGACAAACGAAACGGTGAAACTTTGCGTTTAAAACTCATATTCTCTTTCCACTTTAGCAATTCTTACTTTGTAATTTTTGTACCAAGTGGTTTTACCTTTTTCTTGCGCTTCTACATGTTCCATATTAGCTTTCCAGTTTTTTATGGCTTCCAAGCTTTCCCAATACGAAACGGTAATTCCAATTTCGCTTCGAGCGCTTTCCATGCCTATATATCCAGGTTGGGCTTTGGCTAGTTCTACCATTTTTGTTGCCATTTCGGCATAACCTGCTTCCACTTCGGTTCTGGTAGAGGTAAAAATTACTGCGTAGTACATGATTAAAATTTTAAATTATAGAATCGCTAATGTGTTCTATGCCAAGTGAAACGCCTAAAAAAATATAGACAAAGTATTTCTATTGTGACTATGTGTTTAAACAAGAGATGCTTTCAGCATGACAAACTAAACGTTAAAACCGAACACTGAGACTGACCACTGAACACTACAATTTCTTCGCTTCTTCCCAAAAAACATCCATTTCCGCCAATGTCATATCCATTAAAGGTTTGCCTAATTCGGTGGCTTTGTTTTCTAAATATTGGAAACGTTTAATGAATTTTTTATTGGTGCGTTCTAAAGCGTCTTCTGGGTTTACTTTTAAGAATCGGGCATAATTGATCATGGAAAACAAAACGTCGCCAAATTCGGCTTCTATTTTATCTTGGTTACCGGCTTGTACCTCAACTTGGAGTTCGTTAAGTTCTTCTTGTACTTTGTCCCACACTTGGTGCGGTTCTTCCCAATCAAATCCAACGCCTTTTACCTTATCTTGAATGCGACTTGCTTTTACTAATGCAGGCAAACTTTTAGGCACACCTTCTAAAACCGATTTTTTGCCTTCTTTCAATTTTAGTTTCTCCCAATTTTGCTTTACCTCCTCTTCGTCAGCCACTACCACATCGCCATAAATATGCGGATGACGATCGATTAATTTATCACAAATCGAATTCGCTACATCGCCAATATCAAATGCATTGGTTTCGCTTCCAATTTTTGAATAAAACACAATGTGCAACAATACATCGCCCAACTCTTTCTTGATTTCCTGCAAATCGTTGTCTAAAATGGCATCGCCTAATTCATAGGTTTCTTCAATCGTTAAATGACGCAGACTTTCAAGTGTTTGCTTTTTATCCCACGGACATTTTTCTCGTAAATCGTCCATAATATCTAAAAGGCGGTTGAAAGCTTGTAGTTGTTGTTGGCGTGTGTTCATGTTTTCTGGTTTTGTTTCAGGTTTCAAGTTTCAGGTTTGAATTTGTTCTTGAACTTGAATTTATTCTTGCTTCCGTAAAAATAAAAAATCCCACGTGGAAAACGCAGGATTTTAAAGTATAATTTTCCCAATGCTTATTCAGCAGCTGGAGTTTCTTCTTCTTGTTTGATTTCTTTAGATAACGCTTCTACAGAAACGAAACCTTTAGGTTGTAACAAATTGTACCAGTTTAAGATTTTCTTGATATCAGAAGTATATACTCTGTCTTCGTCAAATTCTGGTAAAATTTCTCTGAAATATGCTTTTAATTTAGCATCATCTTCTTTGTGAGACATTGCCATACCGTCGTTTTCTTTTGTAGCGATTGCTTTGAAAACTTCCGCTAAACGCACTTCTTCAGAATACGTATACACTGCAATTTCTGACAACAAACTTACGTTAGCTCTCATTCCAACAGTTATTTTTTTTCCGTCTAATAAAGATTCGGCAACAAATCCTGTACGCGTTTGAATTTTTAATTCATATAAACCTGGTTTCCCAGAAATAGCTAATATTTTTTGAATGCTCATATTTCTTACTTATTAAGGTTGGCAAATATATTATTTTAAAGTAAAAAGTGAAACGTAAAAAGTAAAAAGTTTAAAGAAAAACTGAATACTAAAAACTGAACACTGAATACTGTAATTAACGTCCTTTTTTGTTTACAAATTTCATTTTATAATCGGGTCTTGCTTTACCATCCATAATGTTTTGCAATTTTTTCCCTATCAATTTCTTTTTCAGTATTGACAAATGATCCGTGAATAAAATTCCTTCGATGTGGTCATACTCATGCTGGATAACACGTGCGATTAAACCATCATAGACTTCTGTTTTCTTATTGAAATCTTCATCAAAATATTCAATCGTAATGGTGTCATGACGAAAAACATCTTCTCTAACATCAGGAATACTCAAACACCCTTCGTTGAATCCCCAAATATCACCTTCTTCTTTAATGATTTTCGCATTAATAAATGTCTTTTTAAAATCTTTCATTAATGCAGCTTCTTCTTTAGAAACATCATCACTATCGCTAAAAGGCTCGGTATCCACAACAAACAATCGAATTGGCAACCCTACTTGTGGAGCCGCCAAACCAACCCCATGAGCATGATACATGGTATCATACATATTCGCAATTGTTTCTTTCAAATTCGGATATTCTGGAGTAATATCATCTGCTACTTTACGTAAAACCGGTTCTCCATACCCGTAAATTGGTAAAATCATAATCTTAAAATTGAGGGTACAAAAATAGTAAAATATAAAGACAATAAAACAGTTATAACAAATAAATAACAACCATATATAAAGATTTATAATCTTATTAAATTTATTAAAAAAGATAATTTATCTAATTTTTATTGTTTAATAAATAATTTTATTTAGTTTTGCCGAAATTTTAAAGAAATGACGATTAAAATTGAGCAGACGAATTCTCAACATTTGATTTTCTGTGAAGCCATAATAGAAGAAATGGAACTTTCGGCAAAAGTGAGAGGGACAGGAATCGCCAAGCGTTCGACAGAATACTTAAGTAAAAAAATTATTGATGGAAACGGAATAATCGCCCTTACCGAAGAAAACGAATGGGCGGGATTTTGTTACATCGAAACGTGGAGTCATGAAAAGTTTGTAGCAAACTCAGGCTTAATTGTAGCTCCAAAATTCAGGAAACACGGATTGGCACGTAAAATCAAGAAAGCCATTTTTTCATTGTCACAAAGTAAATTTCCAAATGCTAAAATCTTTGGACTCACGACTGGTTTGGCGGTAATGAAAATCAATAGCGAATTGGGCTACGAACCTGTAACCTATTCCGAATTAACACAAGATGAAAATTTCTGGAACGGATGCAAAAGCTGTATCAATTATGAAATTCTAATCGCAAAAGAAAAGAAAAACTGTTTGTGCACTGCCATGTTGTATGAACCCAAAATAGCATTAATTCCAAATCAAGAGAACCATGAAAAAAGTAGTTTTAGCATATAGTGGAGGATTAGACACTTCGTTTTGTGCTGTTTATTTATCTAAAAAGTTAGGATATGAAATTCACGCTGTTACTGTTAATACAGGTGGATTTTCAGCTGAAGAAATAAAGGATATTGAAAAACGTGCTTTACTTCTTGGCGTAAATACTTATACGTGCATTGACGCTGTAGAAAGTTATTATAACTCTTGTGTAAAGTACTTAATCTATGGGAATGTTTTAAAAAACAATACTTATCCTCTTTCTGTGAGTGCTGAACGGACTATTCAAGCAAAATCTATAGCAGATTATGCCAAAAAAATCAATGCCGATGCAGTGGCGCATGGAAGTACAGGGGCAGGAAATGATCAAGTACGATTTGATGTAATTTTTAATATTCTTTGTCCCAATATTGAAATCATCACCCCTATTCGTGATTTGAAACTTTCGAGAGAAGCCGAAATTGAATTCCTAAAGGAAAATCAGGTAGAAATGAATTTCGAAAAAGCAATGTATTCTATAAACAAAGGGCTTTGGGGAACTTCTGTTGGTGGGAAAGAAACCTTAACATCCCATCAATATTTACCAGAAACGGCTTTCCCATCGCAATTAGAAAAATCAGAAGCCGATAAAACGGAAGTGATTTTACATTTCAAAGAAGGAGAAATCATTGGGATTAATGAAACCCTATTTTCACATCCAAGTGAAGCTATTTTACATTTAGAGTATTTAGCTGCTCCATTTGCTATTGGAAGAGATATCCATGTAGGGGATACCATTGTTGGAATTAAAGGGAGAGTCGGATTTGAAGCGGCGTCAGCTTTAATTATTCTAAAAGCGCATCATTTATTGGAAAAACATACCCTTTCTAAATTTCAATTGAATTTAAAAAGTCAACTAGCCGATTGGTATGGCAGCTGGTTACATGAAGGTTTGTTTTTAGATCCTGCATTGCGCGACATTGAAACTTTCTTTACCAACACACAAAAAACGGTGAGTGGGAAAGTAATCGTAACACTACTACCGTATCGTTTTATCCTTAACGGAATTGAATCGGAGAACGATTTAATGGCATCGAAATTTGGAAGCTATGGTGAAATGAATTTAGGCTGGTCTGGTGAAGATGTAAAAGGATATTCAAAAATAATTAGTAATTCACTTACCATTTATCATCAGGTAAACGAGAACAAAATATAAATCAAATGGAATCAAAAATAAAAGTTGGGATAATGGGAGCTGCAGGTTATACTGGTGGCGAATTGATTCGTTTGCTTTTAAATCATCCAAAAACCGAAATAACATTTGCGTCTAGCAGAAGTCAAAATGGAAAAGAGATAAGCAGTATTCATACCGATTTAATTGGAGAAACGAATTTGACGTTTACCAATAAATTTTCCCCAGAGATTGATGCTTTATTTTTGTGTCTTCCACACAAAGAAAGTAAAATCTGGCTACAAAATAATGCGGTTAACAAAACTACTAAAATCATCGATTTAGGAAATGATTTTAGAATTGACGGCACATTTAAAAACGGAAATTTCACATATGGTTTATCCGAAATCAATAAGGAAGCCATAGAAAAAAGCAATTATATTGCCAACCCAGGTTGTTTTGCTACAGCAATTCAATTAGCCTTACTCCCACTTGCTAAAGCCAAAATTTTAAAAACAGTTTATACAACCGGAATTACAGGTTCAACTGGCGCAGGGATACAATTGCAAGACACGACACATTTTACTTGGAGAGCCAATAATATTTCGGCATACAAAACTTTACAACACCAACATGTAGCTGAAATTTGTAAAACGCTAAATGATTTAAATGAGGAAAAAGTAAACTTAGAATTTGTGCCTTGGCGGGGTGATTTTACTAGAGGAATTTTTACAAGTTCTACGATACAAACAAAAATGAATTTACAAGAAATACAATCGCTTTATGAAGATTTTTACAGGAATAATCCATTTGTATTTCTTTCTAAAACCAATATTGATTTAAAACAAGTAGTAAACACGAATAAATGTTTACTCTTTATTGAAAAAGACGAAAATCATGTGGTAGTCCACTCCGTTATAGATAATTTATTAAAAGGTGCTTCTGGACAAGCGATTCAAAATATGAATTTGATGTTTGGCTGGGAAGCTACGCTGGGATTAAAATTAAAAGCCTCAGCATTTTAAAAAAAGAAAAATGAAATTATTTGATGTATATCCGTTATTTGACCTAAACTTTGTAAAAGCAGAAGGAAGTTATTTGTGGAACGATAAAAACGAAAAATATCTCGATTTATATGGAGGTCATGCCGTGATTTCAATTGGGCATAGCCATCCTACTTACGTACAAAGAGTCACAGAACAATTACACAATATTGGTTTTTATTCGAATTCGGTTAAAATTCCAATTCAAGAAGAGGTTGCACAAAAATTAGGTAAAATTAGTGGGTATGAAGATTATTCACTTTTCATGTGCAATTCAGGTGCCGAAGCGAACGAGAACGCAATTAAACTAGCTTCGTTTCACACACAAAAGAAAAAGAACATTTGCTTCATCAAGGCTTTTCATGGAAGAACTGCGGCTGCCGTTGCGGCAACTGACAACAAAAGTATAATTGCTCCTACGAATGAATCGGATAACTTTATTTTTGTTCCTTTTAACAACACAACTGCGTTAGAAGAAGCTTTTAAAAATCATGAAATTTCTTCTGTGATCATTGAAGGAATTCAGGGTGTAGGCGGTGTTCAAATTCCGGAACCAAGCTTCTTAGAGAAAATTAGAAGTTTGTGTGACGAACATGAGGCGGTTTTCATTTGCGATGAAATTCAATCAGGTTATGGAAGAACGGGTAAGTTTTTTGCGCACCAACATGCCAGTGTAAAAGCTGATATCATTACAATTGCAAAAGGGATGGGAAATGGTTTTCCTGTTGGTGGCGTTTTAATTTCACCCAAATTTCAAGCAAAACACGGTTTGTTAGGAACCACTTTCGGTGGTAACTATTTGGCTTGCGCAGCTTCATTAGCCGTTTTGGAAACCATCGAAAAAGAAAATTTACTACAAAACGCAACCGATTTAGGAGACTATTTGTACGAAGCATTGATAGACGATCCGTTGATTCACGAAATCCGCTATCAAGGTTTAATGTTTGGCATCGAACTTAAAGTTCCTTGTGCACCTTTACGAAACAAATTATTGAGCGAATTCAATATGCTAACAGGAAATGCATCGTGCCCAAAAACATTGCGAATTCTTCCAGCTTTAAACATTACAAAAACAGAATTAGATGCCTTTATAGAAGCATTTAAAATTCTATCTAAATCCAATTTATGAATATGAAACGATTTTTCTCTATAGATGATATAGCTAATCTTGATGCATTTATTCAAGAAGCAATCCAAATAAAAAAAACACCCTTACAAAAAAGCGAATTAGGTAAAGGAAAGACACTGGGCTTGGTTTTTCTAAATTCAAGTTTAAGAACAAGATTAAGCACACAAAAAGCAGCTCAAAATTTGGGTTTAAATACCATTGTTTTAAATGCCAATCAAGAAGCTTGGACATGGGAATTTGAAGATGGTGCTATTATGAATGGCGGAACAGTCGAACACATCAAAGATGCGGCTCAGGTTTTGAGCCAGTATTGCGATATTATTGGTATTCGTTGTTTTGCAGGTTTGGCAAATAAAGAAGAAGATACTTCCGAAAAGGTATTTTCGTTGTTTGAAAAATATGCAACTGTACCTCTCATTTCTTTAGAATCAGCGACCTTACATCCGTTACAAAGTTTAGCTGATTGTATAACTATAGAAGAACAGAAACCCATGAACAAGAAACCAAAAGTGGTTTTGACGTGGGCACCTCATATCAAATCGATTCCGCATGCCGTTGGAAATTCGTTTGCCCAATGGATGAACAAAACCGATTGCGAATTTGTAATTACGCATCCAAAAGGATATGAATTGGACCCAAAATTCACGCAACATGCAACCATTGAATACAATCAAGAAGTAGCGCTACAAGATGCTGATTTTGTATATATCAAAAACTGGTCGTCATTTGAAGAATATGGAAAAATTCTAGAGACAACTAACGATTGGATGTTAACCAATGAAAAATTAAAAGTTACGAATAATGCTAAAATTATGCATTGTTTGCCCGTTCGTAGAAATGTAGAAGTAAGTGATGAAGTTTTGGATAGCGAAAACGCTTTAATTTATCAGCAAGCCAATAATAGAACGTATGCCGCACAAATTGTGCTTCAGAAAATACTAGAATCAAATGAAAACGCTTAACGTAATCAAAATTGGTGGTAATGTTATAGATGATGAGTCGCAATTAAATGATTTCATCAAATCACTAGCGGTTTTAAACGAACCGTTTATTCTCGTACATGGCGGAGGAAAATTAGCAACGGATTTAGCTACAAGACTCAACATACCGCAACAATTGATAGAAGGAAGAAGAGTTACAGATGCAGAGACTTTAAAAATTGCCACAATGGTTTATGCAGGTTACATCAACAAAAATATTGTTGCAAAACTTCAAAAGCATACCCTTAATAGTATTGGATTATCAGGGGCGGATGGAAATTTAATTACGGCAACAAAAAGAATTGATGAGAAAATCGATTACGGATTTGTAGGTGATCTTTCAATTGAAAATGTGAATTCTAATTTCCTAAAGTTATTACTTGAAAATGGATTAACACCCGTAATTTGTGCTATTACTCACGACAATCAAGGGCAATTACTTAATACAAATGCCGATACCATTGCAAGTGTTTTGGGTTCGGCTTTAGCGACGACATTTCAAGTAAAATTAACTTATTGCTTTGAGAAAAAAGGGGTATTATTTAATCCTGAAGATAATAATTCGGTTATTAAAAACTTGAATTTAGAAACCTTTCAAAAATTAAAAGAAGAAGGCATCATCAACAAAGGAATGGTACCAAAAATTAAAAATGCGTTTGATGCTTTGGCAAATGGTGTTGAAGATGTGGGAATAACATCAGCCGAAAACTTCACAAATTTCATAAAAAATAAGACCTATGAAGGAACAAGAATTACATCATCTTTTTGAATCCGCTTACGAATTATTGAAGACATTAATTTCAATTCCTTCTTTCAGTAAAAGTGAAGACAAAACAGCGGATTGCATTGAAAAATTCTTTGCAACAAATAACATCCCAACGAATCGTGAAATGAATAATATTTGGGCATTCAATCAATTTTATGATGCCTCAAAACCGACAATTCTGTTAAATTCACATCACGATACAGTAAAACCTAATGCTAGTTACACCTTAAATCCATTTGAAGCTATTGAAAAAGACGGCAAATTGTATGGCTTGGGAAGTAACGATGCCGGTGGTTGTTTGGTGAGTTTAATCGCAACATTCCTTTATTTTTATAACCAAGAAAATCTAAAATACAATTTCGTTTTAGCAGCCACGGCTGAAGAAGAAATTTCTGGTGTTAATGGAATAGAATCGATATTCAAGAAATTAGGCCCAATCGATTTTGCTATTGTAGGCGAACCTACAGAAATGAACTTAGCTATTGCCGAAAAAGGATTATTGGTTCTAGATTGTGTCGCAAAAGGAACTTCCTCGCATGCTGCACACCCGAATCATGACAATGCCATTTTGAATGCTCTGGATGATATCCAATGGTTCAACACCTATAAATTCGATAAAGTTTCCGATTTGTTGGGCGAAGTAAAAATGACAGTAACCATCATCAATAGCGGTTCGCAACACAATGTAGTTCCCGATTCGTGCCAGTTTACAGTTGATGTTAGAACTACCGAAATGTATTCCAATACTGAAATCTTCGATATTATACAACAAAATATAAGAAGTAAAGTTACACCACGTTCCCTACGACTGAATTCATCTTCAATTCCATTATCGCATCCTTTTGTTCAAGCGGGTTTGAAAATGGGACGAACCTATTATGGTTCACCAACTTCTTCCGATCAAGCGGTAATTCCTTGTCCCTCTTTAAAAATGGGACCAGGATTGTCAACGCGTTCGCATAGTAGTGATGAATTTATTTATATACAAGAAATTAAAGAAGCAATTCAAATTTACAATTCCGTTTTAACCCAAATCTTATAGTTATGGCAGAAAAAATATGGCAAAAAGCAGCAAGTAACAATACACTTCATACTAAAATAGTAGAAAAATTTACGGTTGGAAATGATGTCCAGTTTGACTATGCGTTAGCAAAACACGATGTTTTGGGTTCATTAGCACATTGCGAAATGTTGTATTCCATCAATTTATTGAAAACTGAGGAATGGCTATTGCTAGAAATCGAACTTCAAAAGATTTTAGGAGAAATCGAGCAAAATCAATTTGAAATCGAACCTGGAATTGAAGATGTACATTCGCAAGTAGAGCATTTGTTAATTCAAAGAATTGGTGCTATTGGAAAAAAAATTCACAGCGGTCGCTCGAGAAATGATCAAGTTTTAACAGATTTAAAATTATACTTAAAAGCAGAAATTTTAGAAATCAAATCACTTACGGAAGTTGTTTTTTCATCCTTAATTCAACTCAGTAACCAGCATAAAGAGGTATTACTTCCGGGTTATACTCATTTGCAAATTGCCATGCCATCTTCGTTTGGATTGTGGTTTGGTGCTTATGCCGAAAGTCTCGTAGATGACCTAGAATTGCTATTGGCAAGTTATAACATTATCAATAAAAACCCATTGGGTTCAGGGGCTGGATATGGAACCTCATTTCCCCTTAATAGAATGTTGACAACTGAATTGTTAAAATTTGAAACATTAAATGTAAATTCGGTTTATGCGCAAATGACCAGAGGAAAATCAGAAAAAGTGATGGCGATGGCGATGGCAGGTTTGGCAGGAACTTTAAGTAAATTGTCCTACGACATGTGTTTGTATCTAAATCAAAATTTTGGATTCATTTCTTTTCCCGATTCGTTAACTACAGGCAGTAGTATCATGCCGCATAAGAAAAATCCAGATGTTTTTGAAATTATGAGAGCACGTTGTAATCGAATTCAAGCTTTACCTAACGAATTGATTTTATTGACCAATAATCTCCCTTCAGGTTATCACAGAGATGTACAACTGACAAAAGAAGCTTTATTTCCAGCAATACAATCATTAAAAGAATGCCTTGAAATGTTGCATTTCATGTTAGAACATATTGAGATTAAAAAAGAGATCGTGAAAGATGTTAAGTACAACTACATGTTTAGTGTAGAAAGTGTGAACCAACAAGTATTAGAGGGAATAGCATTTAGAGATGCTTATAAAAACATTGGATTAGCAATTGAAAACAATACATTTATACCAAATTATGATCTTGACCATACTCATGAAGGTAGTATAGGAAATCTAAGAAATGATTTGATTGAAGATGCATTTAAAAAAGTAATTTCCAAATTTAACTAGTCCCCTTTTGGTAACATATAAGCCGTTTCCTTTTTTGTCTCGTTAAGAACAATACTGCTATGATATTGTCCAATATTTGGAATATTTGAAATTACATTTACCACAAAATCATTGTATGATGTAATGTCCTCTGCAATGATTTTGAGCATGTAATCATAATTCCCAGACAAACTAATAACTTCTTGAACCTGAGGTATGGCTACAATAGTTTGTTCAAAAGCATCAAGGGCTTCTTTTGATTGTTCTTTCAAGGTAACATTACAATAAACAACTATTTGCACCCCAATTTTAAATCGATCAACTAGAGCTACGTACTTTGTAATTACTTGATTTTTTTCTAAATTTTTGATTCTTTCATATGTTGGAGTAAAGGAAAGCCCAACACGTTCGCCAATATCTTTGACCGAAATTCTTGAATCTTGTTGTAAAATTTCTAAAATAGCTTGATCTTTTGCGTCTAATTGATGTTTCATTCAGTAGTAAAATTGAAATATAAAAATACTATTATTTTTTATAATGTAAATAGTCCTGGAGCATAATTGTTGCGGCAATTTCGTCTACTAGTGCCTTGTTTTGACGTTGTTTCTTTTTTAACCCGCTATCTATCATCGTTTGAAATGCCATTTTAGAAGTAAAACGTTCGTCTACCCTATCCACGGGCATCTCTGGAAAAGCGGCATGAAATTTAGCTACAAAAGCATTGATGATTTCAGCACTTTGCGAAGGTGTTCCATCCATTTGCTTAGGTTCGCCTACAATTACTCTTTCTACTTTTTCTTTCGAAAAATAGTCTTTTAAAAAAGTAATCGCTGTATCGGATGGAATTGTGGTTAGCCCAAAAGCTATCATCTGCATTTCATCGGTAACGGCAATTCCAGTTCGTTTGATTCCGTAATCTATGGCTAAAATTCGCATTGTTTGTTATTTTCAACAAATATACGCTCATTTATTTGATAATTTCAAACTCGGCTAAAGGTACCATTCTAGCTTTATTTAGTTTTAGCGTTTTACCATCGAAATTGTAATTATCGACAATTTCTAAAACTTTAGCGAATTCTTGTTCCGTTACCATATCTTCACAAGCCATCATAGTTGAAGCTACTTTTGAAAATTTAATACGGCTAACATCTTCCTGCAATTCATAACTTCCCGCCATATTATTACAACCTGCAAAAGCTGAAAATCTTCCGTCTGAATAAAATGTAATTCCGTGTTCTTTTTTGGCATCTTTACTTATAGGAACGTCTTTACCATTTAATTTCACCAAACGCCATTTGGAATTTTTCAATTCCACTTTAGCAACTTCTTTAGTTTTTGTTTCTTCTTTTTGAACAGAACCTATTGGTTCTGATATTTCAATTCTCGACAATTGGTATTTTGAAGCCAAATTACCTTTAATACGTTTTCCATCAGCATCCAAATGAAACAAAACATTTTCACCAACAAAATATTGATTTGGTGCAGATGAACTCAAAAGTGTAATGGTAGTTCCAGCTTCATTCCAAGTAAATTTTCCAGTTTCTTTGAACACTTTACTCGATTTTTCTTTGTAAACCGTTTCCTTGATATACGAATCTTGGGTTAATGAAATTTTAGTTTCAATAGATTCGCAATCGGCACAAGGTAGATTTCCTTGATAAATTCCTTGGTAATCTAAACTGCTTTTGGCATTATGTCCCTCAACTTGAACAGCGGTTTTATCTGCTGCTGTTTTTACTTCTGTCTCTTGTCCTGCTTCTTTTTTACAAGAAATAAAACTAAAAGCTATCATAATTAGAAATAGAAAACTTTTTTTCATGTTGTTTGCTTTTTTGTGATTAATGTAAATTTACGTCTTATTTCTTATATCAAAAAGAATTCCAAAATTCATAAAACACTATATTTGCACAACAAAATTTAGCATTATGACCAATTTACAAACAACAATAGAACAAGCATGGGAAAATCGTGCTTTATTACAAGAGGAGACGACACAAAAAGCAATCAGAGAAGTTATTGAATTGTTAGATAGCGGAAAAATTCGTGTGGCCGAACCATTAGCTAATGGTTGGCAAGTGAACGAATGGGTTAAAAAAGCAGTGGTGATGTACTTCCCTATTCAAAAAATGGAAACCTGGGAATCCGGTATTTTTGAATATCACGATAAAATGTTGTTGAAACGCAATTATGCCGAAAAAGGAATTCGTGTAGTTCCAAATGCCGTTGCGAGATATGGCGCTTATATTTCGTCAGGAGTTATTTTAATGCCGAGTTATGTTAATATTGGTGCTTATGTTGATGAAGGGACAATGGTAGACACTTGGGCAACCGTAGGAAGTTGTGCACAGATTGGAAAACATGTTCACTTATCGGGTGGTGTTGGAATTGGTGGAGTTTTAGAACCTTTACAAGCTGCTCCGGTAATTATTGAAGATGGTGCATTCATTGGTTCCAGATGTATCGTAGTTGAAGGTGTTCACGTTGGAAAAGAGGCGGTTTTAGGTGCAAATGTATGTTTAACAGGCTCTACAAAAATCATTGACGTTACAGGTGATGAACCTATTGAATATAAAGGAGTTGTACCAGCGCGTTCAGTAGTAATTCCAGGAAGTTATACGAAAAAATTCCCAGCGGGTGATTATCAAGTGCCTTGTGCTATTATTATTGGACAAAGAAAACCTTCAACTGATTTGAAGACTTCGTTGAATGATGCGTTGAGAGAATATAACGTAGCCGTTTAATCATTATTGATGCCACATTCATGAAGATATTAGTAATACAGCAAAAAATGATTGGAGATGTTCTAGCATCTTCAATCATTTGCAATAATCTAAAAAAAATGTATCCTGATGCTAATGTGGATTATATGGTTTACAAGCACACGATTCCTGTTATCGAAAACAACCCAAACATCAATGAAATCCTGATTTTTGAAGAGAAGTACAGACAAAGTAAATGGGATTTTTTCAAGTTCCTACTTCAAATCAGAAAACGAAAGTATGATATTGTCATTGACGTCTACGGAAAAATAGAAAGTAATCTTATGGTGCTTTTTTCGGGTGCTGATAAGAAAATTGGTTTGTACAAAAAAAGATCTTCATTTTTATTTACCGACACGGTTATTGAAAATTACAGTGCAACATCAGAAGCTGGAGCTGCAATTGACAATCGTTTAAATCTTCTGAGTCCTTTACAGCCAAAAATTGCCTTAGACAATAAACCTAAAATATTTTTAACGGAGAAAGAAATCCAAAATGGAAAAGAGGTTTTACTTCAAAACAATATAGATTTTTCCAAAAAAATATTCATGATTTCCATTGTGGGAAGTGAAGTCAAAAAAACATATCCCAAAGAATACATGGCAAAAGTATTGGATTTCATTGTGGCTAAAACAGATGCAACACTTCTTTTTAACTACATTCCAAAACAATACGATACCGTTAAAGAAATTGTAGCTTTATGTACTCCATCAACTCAAAATAATTCTAAAATTGAGATTGTTCCTGGAAGTATTCGAGATTTTTTATCGATTACATATCATTGTAATGCTTTGATTGGCAACGAAGGTGGTGCTGTGAATATGGCCAAAGCAATTGATATACCTACGTTTACCATTTTCTCTACATGGATCATTAAAGAAGCATGGAATTCTTTTGAAAATAGCGCAACAAATGTTTCAGTTCATTTACAAGATTTCAAACCAGAAATATACAAAGGAAAATATGCTTTTGAATTTAAAAATGAAGCATTGCGTTTTTATCAAGAATTTACGCCTGATTTATTCGAAGACCAACTGCTACAATTTATTCAGAATAACTAACATTTGAGATTCCGTTAGGAGTAAAAGTAACCTTATTTTTTTGGGTATTTTCTCGTATTTCGTTGTTCTTTTTCCAAACTTCTTCAGAAACATAACCACGAGCGTGATCCAAGTGAACACAAATAGCAAAGTAGCGAATTTGTTTGGATTTTAATCCTGAATTAATCAAACGTTCCCCTAGCTCTCTGTCTTCTCCGCCGTATTTCATATCATTATTAAATCCATTTACTTTTACTAAATCCGATTTATAAGCCGAAGCATTATGTCCGTTCCAAGAGGGCGTTGTGGGCGTTACCATATTTAAGATTGAAGTAATCAATTTAGATGATAATAGCTTTATGAATTTCAAATTGAACTTCATATGATTCTTTAACAACCAGGATATCGAAAAACAATCTTGATTTTTAATATTTTCAGGTGTAATAGCTTTTGAAGTTGCCATCGAAAGTTTAAAATAACCTCCAGATAAAAAACAATTCGCTTCTCTATATTTCAAATGAGTGGCTACAAAATCTTTTCTCGGAATACAATCTCCATCCGTAAAAATTAGATAATCTGCAGCTGAAGCTAGAATTGCTTTGTTTAGAATTTTTGTTTTTTGAAAGCCGTCATCTTCTTGCCAAACGTGCTTAATTGGGATATTAATTTGTGTTCGCAAGCTATCAATTTTAGCTTTGGTTTTTTCGTCCGAACCATCATCAGCAATTACGATTTCAAAATCGCGCTCAGTTTGATTATCAAAACCGATAATCACTTTCTCTAACCATTCGACCGCATTATAAGTACTAAATATTACTGAAGCTTTCATTTTATAATTGTTAATTCCCTTTTTTATTTGGATGATTTTATTTTTTTGATTGTAGCAAAAATGACAACCGATAAGTGTTTTGGATAATAAATTATTGGATTACTTTTTCCAGAATTTTAATTTCTTTTTTATATTCTTTTTTCGATGAAAACGAAATTGAAAATCAGAAGTAAATTGCCACATAGCATCAAAAACGACATCCTCTGCTTCACCAGAAAGTTTAGCATATTCGCTAGCCATTATAACAATCATTTCCTTCTGAGGTGTAAGACGCGATAAGTTTTTCATTCGACTTTGAAAATCCATTTTTTCATGAAACTTCATACGATTTAAATCTACAAGATAAAAAGAGTAAGAGCCATCATTATTATTTTTAATAAGTGTATTTCCTGGTGAATGATCTAAAAATTCCACGCCACTTTCATGCATTTTAAATGAGAACTGGATAAATTGTCTAATAATTTCATCTCTATTCGCTATATCTAATCTTTGAACCAAAGCTCTAAATTCAAATACATCTTCAAGATGTTCACATACATAAAAACTATCCCTCAATCCTAAAAAATCAAAATTCTCATAATATGCTATGGGATTAGGAGTTCCAATTCCCAAATTCATTAATTTTGACGCATATTCAAAGGAACGTCTTGCTTTAGATTTTCTAAAATAGCGATAAACGATTTTATTTATAAAATTCGGATTTTTGAAAGATTTTATATTAAGAAGTGTGTTATCAATCTTAAAAAGGCGAATGACATTTCTATTTCCCTCAATAAAAACATCTCCTCTTGTTTTGAAGTTACGAATGTTTTCAAGGATTTCGTTTTTTAGCGATTGAAATTGGGCACTAGTTACAAAATTACTCATTATTAACGCTTTACAGAAACAACAGTAGCATATTGTAAATATCTAATATCCATCTGTGTAAAAAGAACCAAAACATTAAATAAAAGAGGTTTTAAAGATCTTGTTACATTCAATGGCTCATGAAGTTGAATTTTATATCCTAAATCTTCATACATACGTTTTATAGTTTTACTTGTAAAAAATCGTAGATGTGTTTTATCCATAACCCCAAAATCATCATATTTCCAATCTTTACCAAAAACAACCCTTGCAAATGTTTTGTAAAATCGAACATTTGGAATAGAACTTACAATTACACCATCAGGCGATAATTTTTGTTTGATACGTTCTAAAACATTATGAGGGTCTACCAAATGCTCCAGTACATCGTTAAAATAAATAACATCAAAATAATTATCAGGTAAATTATCTATAAAGTTTTCACAAGGACCAATAAAAACCTTATCTAATTTAGGTGTAGCCTCTAATCCTTCACTCTCCATCAACTCAATTCCCCAAACTTCGGCTTTATTTTTATTTTTAATAAGTTCTGCTAAGACACCTCTTCCACATCCAACATCTAATATTCTAGTTGCATTTTCCGGCAAATATTTTAACATTTCCAATCTTGCATTATCATAATATCCTGAGGGCTTATCTTTATAATCTATCATAAATATAAATTTGTTTGTTTAAATAGCTTCCAAATATACTAAAATTTTAGTATTGTTATTTTTTTCATAATTTTACCCAAAACAAATCCAATTCAAATGATTGAATGTTCTCTTGTTACTCCTACCTATAATTGGCCAAATGCGCTTGAACTACTACTTTTGAGTATAAAAAACCAAACTGTATTGCCAAACGAAGTCATTATTGCAGATGATGGTTCTAAACCTGAAACGACAGAATTAATTAAAAAATTTCAACAAAATTTCCCGGTCCCTTTAATTCATATCTGGCATGAAGACAATGGCAACCAAAAACCAAAAATAATGAATAAGGCTATCGCAAAAGCCAAATACGATTATATTATTGAAATTGATGGCGACATCATCATGCACCCTAATTTCGTAGAAGATCATTTAAACTACGCCGAAAAAGGAGTTTATTTGTTTGGCTCAAGAGTGAATATTCAAAAATCCATTTTAGAGACTATTTTTAAGGACAAAAAAACCTCTTTTAACTTCTTTTCAAAAGGAATAAAAAAAAGAGGAAGGACATTACGTATTCCATATTTTATGAATTCTGCAAAACTTCACGATGAGCGCTCATCTAAACTTAGAGGTTGCAATATGTCGTTTTGGAGAGAAGATTTCATAAAAATTAATGGCTTTAATGAAGGTTTAGTCGGCTGGGGCATTGACGATTCTGAAATGATTCAAAGGCTTCATAACATAGGAATTAAAGGCAAAAGATTGAAGAATGTTGGGATCGCCTATCACATTTATCACAAAGAGCAAGATAAAAGTCATATCGAGGTAAACCAAATTATTGAAAGAGAAACAACCGAAAAGAAAATTACTTTTATCGAGAAAGGAATAAATCAATATTTATAATGAATACAATAGCCGTTATTTTAATCAATTACAATTCTGCAAAATATACAATAGATTGCATCAAAAGTATTTGGGATAAAACCGCAAAAGATCTTGATTACGAAATTATTGTAGTTGATAATAATTCGGAGATTGATGATTTAAATTTAGTTGAAACATTTGTAAACCAACAAAATAAAGATTCTTTAAAATTAGTAAAAAGTAAAATTAACACTGGTTTTGGAGGTGGAAATATGATTGGAGCTCAAGTAGCAAACTCAAAATATTTAGCATTTGTCAATAACGACTCCATTTTCATGAACGATTGTTTATCGCTTTTATTTAAAGCGATGGAATCAAATGAAAATTATGGTATTTGTGGACCAAAAGCCTACAAAGAAGACGGTTCTATTTTACCAACACTGGATCACTTTACATCGCTTTCAAAAGAATTTTTAGGCAGATCCATGTTAGAAAAAATAAATCCAAACAAGTATCCCAATCGTAAAAAAAACTACACTACACATCAGAAAGGACAATTTGTTTCTGGAAGTTTTATGATGGTGAGAACAAACGATTTTTGGAAAGCAGGGGGGTTTGATACTACTATTTTTCTCTATCACGAAGAAACTGATTTGTGTAAAAGAATTAACAAACTGAACAAACACGCTTATTTAATTCCTGAGGCCGAATTTATTCATTATCATGGAGCAAGCACACCAAAATCAATAGCGATAAAAACAGAGCTTAAACTTTCACAATTATATGTTATTAGAAAGCATGACGGTTATTTAAAGTTCAAAGTATTATTAACATTTTTTCAAATTAAATACCTATTTTCTTCTTTAGTGAAACCTAAATACTGGAAATTATTCAAAATTTTATTAAAAGGAGCTCATGTATCGGACTCCTTAAAACAAAAACAGTTTTCATAATTTAAATTAGATTATTTTGGACATCAATACTGAAATACACAACGCATTCGAAGTTATTAAAAGCGGAGGCATTATCTTGTATCCAACCGATACCGTTTGGGGAATTGGCTGCGATGCTACAAACGAAGAAGCGGTAAAAAAAATCTACGCTTTAAAACAACGTGAAGAAACCAAAAGCATGATTGTTTTACTAAATGGCGAGCGCATGATGTACAATGTTTTTAAAGAAATTCCTGAGGTAGCTTGGCAAATTTTAGATTTATCAGAGAAACCAACGACTTTAATCTTAGACAATCCTAGAAATGTTGCGAAAAACATAGTAGCTGAAGACAACACGTTAGGCGTTCGAATAGTTACAGAACCTTTCTGTTTCAAACTAATGGAACGCATGAAAAAACCATTAGTTTCTACCTCAGCCAATATATCAGGCGAACCTACGCCAAAAACTTTCAAAGAAATTAGTCCCGAAATTATAAAAGGTGTTGACTATGTAGTAAATTTGCACCACGATAAAGTTTGCAAAAATCCTTCTACAATAATCAAATTAGGTTTAGATAGCCAAGTAAAAGTGATTCGCAAATAAAATGTGCCAATATTTCGATTTGTCAATCAGCCAAAGATGTTGTTTGCTAAATTATTGGCACATTGACTAATTGTCAAATTGACTAATTAAAAAATGAATTACAAACAACATTTAGAACATAACATCTTCAAAATCATATCAAAAGCAGCACTAGAACTGGACTTAGAATGCTATGTGATTGGTGGTTTTGTACGCGATATTTTATTAAACAGAGACCATAAAAAAGACATCGATATCGTTGCGGTGGGTAGCGGAATCGAATTAGCTTTAAAAGTTTCCGAATTAATTCCGTTCCATCCAAAAGTGCAAATTTTTAAAAACTATGGGACGGCAATGTTACGCTACGATGATATCGATGTGGAATTTGTGGGTGCTCGAAAAGAATCGTATACACATGATAGCCGAAATCCACAAGTTGAAAACGGAACGTTAAAAGACGACCAAGAGCGAAGAGATTTCACAATTAATGCGTTAGCTTTTTCATTAACTTCTGAAAATTTTGGGGACTTGGTAGATCCATTTAATGGTGTGGAAGATTTAAAAAATAAAATCATCAAAACACCTTTAAATCCAGACATTACCTATTCTGATGATCCGTTGCGTATGATGCGGGCCATTCGTTTTGCAACCCAATTGAATTTTGAAATTGAATCGGAATCCCTTGAAGCGATTTCTAAAAACAAAGACCGAATCCACATCATTTCAGGTGAACGTATTGTAGATGAATTGCATAAAATTTTAGCTTCGGATAAACCTTCAATTGGTTTTTTACATTTGTACCAAACGGGTTTGTTAGATATCATTCTACCTGAATTAACTGCATTAAATAACGTCGAAGAAGTTGAAGGTCACACACACAAAAACAATTTTTATCACACCTTAGAAGTGGTAGATAATATTTGTCCAAATACGGATGACGTTTGGTTGCGTTGGGCCGCACTGTTACATGATATTGGCAAAGCACCAACCAAAAGATTCAACAAAAAACAAGGTTGGACCTTCCATGGACATGAATTTTTAGGTGGTAAAATGGTCAAAAAAATATTTGAACGTTTGCACATGCCTTTGAATCATAAGATGAAATTCGTGCAAAAAATGGTGATGATGAGTTCGCGTCCAATTGTAATTGCGGAAGATATTGTTACAGATAGTGCCGTTCGTCGTTTGGTTTTTGATGCAGGAGAAGATATTGATAGTTTGATGACCTTATGTAAAGCCGATATCACAACAAAAAATCCAAAGAAATTTCAGAAATACCACAAGAATTTCGACATCGTAAAAGAAAAGATTGTAGAAGTAGAAGAGAAAGACCGAGTTCGTGTTTTCCAACCTCCTATTTCGGGTGAAGAAATCATGGAACTATTCGGTTTAAAACCTTGCAGAGAAATTGGCGTTTTAAAAGAAGCGGTTAAAGAAGCCATTTTAGAAGGTGAAATTCCAAATGAGTATCAAGCGGCAAAAGATTTTGTCTTAAACAAAGCTTCAAAAATGGGATTGAAAAAGGTATAAAAATTATAATCTGTTAAAGCACTTTTCAAATGCGCATTGTGTAAATTTGAGGTGCTTTTTGAATATCAAAAAATATGAAAACTAATAGATCCGTTATTTACTGGCTACTTTCGGGATGCGTTTTGTTATTTATTATGGTAACAGTGGGTGGAATTACGCGTTTAACCAATTCTGGATTATCCATGACCGATTGGCATTTAATCAACGATACTTTCCCTCCTATGTCGGAAGAAAAATGGGTGGAAGCATTTGAAGAATACAAAAAATATCCAGAATACCAATTAATCAATAAACACAAAGATTTCCAACTAGACGATTACAAATTCATCTTCTTCTGGGAATGGTTTCACCGTTTTATTGGACGTATCATTGGAATCGTTTTCATTGTTCCGTTTGTTTACTTCTTAATCAAAAAGGAATTAGACTACGAAACGATCAAAAAATGTTTCATTTTATTAGGAATGGGTGCTTTTCAAGGATTTTTAGGTTGGTTCATGGTAGCTAGCGGTTTAAAAGACATGCCCGATGTGAGTCACTTTAGATTAGCAATTCACCTTACATTTGCTTTCATTACGTTCGCCTATACACTCTGGGTAGCATTAGATTTAATTTACCCTGAACGAAAATTACCTGTATTAGAATTAAGAAAAATCGCTCGAATTGCCTTAGTAATTCTAATCATCCAAATTATTTACGGAGGATTTGTTGCAGGTTTAAATGCAGGTTTAATACACAATCATTGGCCTTTAATGAGTGACGGACAATTTTTCCATGAAAGTATAAAATTAGAACAATCAAATTTATTGTTATCCTTTACAGAAGGAAAAAGCGGTGTACAATTTATTCACCGAACGTTTGCTTATATTGTAGTTTTTTCAATAATTTATTTATTCCTAAAAAGTAGAAAAATTGTTTTGGATAAAGCACAAGATAATGGCGTTAAAACGTTATTAGCCTTTGTATTTATCCAATTCATTTTAGGAATTTTTACGCTGTTATTCCATGTGCCTCTATGGCTAGGATTAGCACATCAAATTATGGCGTTCTTTTTATTAACAGCAATGACATTTACATTGCATCGTTTTACAAAATAATATTTTCGACTATATTGTCACAGTTCTTTTTATTAACTTTAAATGTCAAAACTTAACGCTTCAGACAAATTTCTAGATTTATCTGATTATGGAAGATCTTTTGGGAGATTTTTCGCTTTACAACTAAAAGAAACACGATTTACACCTATTCATGTAACGCTATTGTTTGGGATTTCTGGACTGATTGCTATTTATTGTATCCTAAACGAACACTATTTTGCAGCTGCTTTCTTTATTATTTTAAAATCTGGAATTGATGCTGCAGATGGCGAATTAGCCCGACTGAAAAACACACCTTCTTACGTGGGAAGATATCTCGATAGTGTGTTCGATTTTATCTTAAATTTTCTTTTTTTAATGGCTATTTGCTACATTTCAAAAACACCTATAGGGTCAGCATTTTTAGCATTTATTAGTATTCAATTACAGGGAACGCTTTATAATTATTACTATGTGATTTTGAGAAATAAATCTGTGGGCGGTGATAGCACCAGTAAAATATTTGAATATAAAACACCAAAGGCTTTACCCGGAGAAACACAACGAGCTGTGAATATATTATTTGGAATTTACACTATTGTTTACGGCATATTTGATAAAATTATTCACTTTCTAGATCCTGAAGCCTATAAAGTAAAAACATTTCCAAATTGGTTTATGACTTTACTTTCGCTCTACGGATTGGGTTTTCAACTACTGATTATTGCCCTTATGCTCCTTTTTGGAGGAATTGATTTTATTGCCCCATTCTTTATTATTTATTCGTTGTTAATCTTTGTGTTGATTGGTATTCGAAAAGCTTTAATCAAATAAATTTTAAAATAAAAAAAAGAGTGAAATGTAATGTTTCACTCTTTTTACTAAAATTTACTTTTTCACTTTAATCGTACAGCCAATTGCTTTCGTTGTACTTGGTGTTGGTTCCTGACCTTTTTCCAAAGCTGCAATAGCATTTTCTAAATATTTTTCTTTGACTTGAGAAGCATCTTCTACGTTATCATCGATTGCACCAATATATTTTACTACTAAATTTTTGTCTAATAAAAATACATGAGGCGTTTTGGTTGCGCCGTATTGCGGATAGATTTTTTGCCCTTCATCAAACAAATACGGGAATGTGAACTTCTTCTCTTTTGCTCTTTTTTGCATCAATTCAAAACTGTCTTCTGGCTGGGCAGCTGGATCATTTGGATTAATCGCTAACAGAACATAACCTTTTGATTTGTATTTTTTGGCCAAATCAATAATTCGATCTTCATATTTTACAGCAAACGGACAATGGTTACATGTGAACACAACGATAAATCCTTTTGCGTCTTTGTAATCCGCCATGCTATACATTTTATTATCAACCGATTTTAATTTGAAATCGGTAGCTTTATCTCCTACTTTATAACCTATAGGATTCGTAAAACTCATTAAAACGCCCATTAATAAGGCAAAAAATCCAATTCTTTTCATAGTATTAATTTAATTTAGTTAGTGATTCATTTACAAACTGGTTCAATTCTTCAAACGAAGCAAATTCTTGTTCCACGAAAATACCTTTATTACCATTGATTATCCAAGTAGCAGGAATAGAGCCTGACCAATTTTCATCGACTTTTGAAATCCAATTGTTGAATTTTTTATCCGCCATATAAGTTGTAACAAAAGTGTAATTCTTCTTTTTCAAAAAAGGTTTCAATTTACTTGCTACTTGTTTATCAAAATCTAAACTTACGGTTACGACTTTTACATTTGCATTCTCTTGATGTAATTTTTGAAAATAAGGCAATTCTTTTACACAAGGCGCGCACCAAGTCGCCCAAAAATTAACAACCAAAGGCTTTTCAGAGTTATTTTGAATATAAGTATTCAATTCGTCAAAATTTTGAAACGTAATCAAATCCTGAGCTTTAGTTGAAAAACTCAAAAAGAAAAGGAAAAGTGCTATAAAACGAAAATATCTCATCTAGTTTTTTATCAAAAATAGTGAGATATTTATTTTTTTTGTTGTTAATTAACAATTCTTTATCAACCGATCCAGTCTTTAAAATCACTAACGCGTTCTCTAGCAACAATAACCTCATCGTCTTTATAGGTAGGTAAAATGATTTTTAATCTTGAATTCGAATACACCTGAATTTCTTTAACCGCTTTTAACGGAACAATGAATTTTCGATTTACACGATAAAAGTCCTTTGGATTAATTTCAGTTTCCAAAACCTCTAAAGTGGAATCGATCAAATAATCTCGATTATCAAAAGTATGTATGTAAGTTCCTTTATTTTCGCTAAAAAAACACTCCACTTCTTCAATGGAAATCACTTTTAGTTGTTGCCCAATTTTTACTGAAAAACGTTTTTTATATTCCTTTTCTAATGGATTAACCAACATACGCTTTATCGCTTCAAAATCTAAACTCGAAATCGTGTTTTTTTGAAATTGATTTTTGAATTTTGAAATTGCAATTGCAAGTTCCTCTTCATCAATTGGTTTTAATAGATAATCAATACTATTTAGTTTAAAAGCTCGCAGCGCATATTCATCATAAGCAGTTGTAAAAATCACAGCACTTTTAATATCAATTTGTTCAAATATCTCAAACGATAAACCATCTGACAATTGAATATCTAAAAAAATCAAATCAGGGTGTGAATTATTTTGAAACCAAGCTATTGATTCTTCTACAGAATGTAGCATACAATTTACTTGCAAACCTAATTTTTCTACTTTGCGTTGCAACAATCGTGCTGCTGGTTTTTCGTCTTCGATTATTAATATATTCATTGTTATTTTTGTTTCAAGTTTTAAGTTTCAGGTTCTTGTGTTATCTGTCAACTGCGACTGAAAACTGCGACTAGTTACTCCCACTTATTTGCTTTCTCTTTCTCCATAAATTCTCTGATCTTACGCTCCTCCCAATTCTGTCCCATAATCCAATTGGGCATAAAAACAGAAAGCCCGTGTGCCACCAAACCAATTCCCCAGAAAAATGCAGTCATGAAATTTTTGAATTGAAAATAAGATTCCCCTTCGTCCAAATCTTGAACATTGATAATAACAATCATAATATTAATTATTACATATACTACTGCATGTGAGTAAAAACCTTTGATTTTTTTTACTCTTTTTAAAGCTTCTTGATATTTAATTTCGTCTTGTGTATTCATAATTTTTTATTTAAAGTTTCAAGTCTAGAGTTTTTTACTATAAACTGTGACTATTTACTCCCATTTGGAGTTATCTTTTTCTAATATTTCATTGATTTTGTTTTGCTCCCATTCTTTTCCTAAAAACGGAAACATGTTAAAAACACCTAAAGCATGAAAAAGAAGGCCAACACCCCAACCCAGCATAGGCCAATAAAACCAAATGTGCATTGGAGAAAAAAATAAGTTGATAAAAATTAGAACTGGTATAACTACCACATAACTCGCTAAATGACTGTAAAATCCTTTAAGCTCTTTTACCCTTTTTTTAGCTTTTTCATATTTTTCGCTATCAAATTGATTTACTTCCATGATTATTTCCAATTTTTAGTTTGGTTTTCTTTGTTCATTAACTCATTTATTTTACGCTCCTCCCAAGATTTTCCATATCCAAAAGTTTCTAACGCATGGAATGTTAATCCCATTCCCCAACCTAACATAGGAAACCAAAACCATTGAAAATCAGAAGTACTCAAATTGATAAAAATCAAAAATGGAATAACAACACAATACGAAATTAAATTGCCATAAAATCCTTTTAATTGTTCTACTTTGTCTTTTGCTCGTTGATAAGCTAAATTCTCGTTATAAATATTTTGTGTTTCCATGATGGTAATTTGTTTGGTTAAAATAGGTAGAAAAATCTTAAATTCTTGTTTGCTTTCTTCTACCAAAACAGTTCTTTTTGTTAATATAGCATAGCGATTGACAATATTTTGCAATCCAACGCCTCTTCGGTCAGACAATACTTCTTTTCTTTGTAAATTGTTTGTCACAACTAACTGATTATTCTCGATACTAATTTTTACATGCAGTGGTTTGGACTCACTAACTACATTATGCTTTATACAGTTTTCCAATAACAATTGTAATGATAAAGGAACTACTTTTGCTTCTTCGTTATCAAAACCTTCTGGAATTTCAAAAGTGATGCTGTTTTCGAATCGCATTTTTAGCAAGTTCATATAGGTTTTAGCAAATTGTAATTCTTCTGCTACCGAAACCAATTCTTTGTCTTTTTGCTCCAAAACATAGCGATATACTTTTGAAAGCGAAGTGGTAAATTTTTGAGCACTTTCGGGATTTTCTTCAATTAACGAACTCAATACATTCAAACTATTAAACAAAAAATGTGGATCGATTTGATTTTTTAAACTTTCAAACTGAGCAGAAGCTGTTCCTGCTATGATTTTTTGCTCTTTTAATTTATTTTCCTGGAAGGCTTTGTAAAAATAAAAGGCGTGAATGGCTAAGGTTACAACAAATGTAATTATTACAGAAACTATATAATTGGAAGGTTTTTCATTTGCTAAGAACATCTGGATTGTTCTTCCCTCTATTACTACATCTTCTACAATTCGAAGTAAAAAAATCACAAAAACAGACACGATGAACGAAAGAGTAAAACCGAGAGCAATTCTATTTCTTGAAAATCTATCAGTTTGATAAACATCGTCTAGTTTTACAAAAATAATTGCATTAGCATAATAAAGCGTGTATCCGTAAAGCATTGTGAAGAAAAATTGCCATGCTAATCCTTTATCCAATCCTACAGAACCTCCCGAAAGCCATCTTATGATAATTAAAACTACAAATACAAGTAACATTATAAAAGTAGCTCTCGGGAATTGTTTTATTAACTTATCAATCATAATTGATTTTATTTACATTTTTTTAATTCAGCTTGTGCGCGTTCTAATCCCCAATTTGGATGCCATGCACTTTCAGGTTTAAAAGTAGCAAAAAGTTCAATTGCTTTTTCAATTTGCGCACACATTGGTTCAATATCTTGTCCAAAATATTGCGCCATTCCAATTTCAAACGAAGCCTTTTGAAAAACTACTCTCGGATTTTCAGGAGCCAGTTTATAGGCCTTATTTAAGATATACATTACATCTCCTGACAATTTCTGTCCGTTTGTCATAGGATCATAAACAATCCAAGCGGTATGAATCATAGCCTGCATAACCAAAACCTCTGGGTTCTCTAAAACTAATTCATTACAAATATCTTGAGCCTTTTGAGCAGATTCTAATAAAGCTTCCATTTTAACTTTATCTTTTTCAACAAAAGCTTGAGTGGTGTTAATAAAAGCAATGTAATAATTTGGCAACCAATTTGTTTTTTCAGCTGAGGCAATTCGCTCTAATAGTGCTACAGCCTCAGATGGTCTTCCCTCTTTCCAGGTTTGTAATGCCTTGCCCATACCTTGATCAAACTGTGATTGTGAACTTACAACCGAAGCTACAAATAATGCGATGATAGTGATAATTTTTGTCATGATATTTTCTTTTTTTTGGTTAATAATTTATTATTTGATGATTCAAATTTCCGTTAGATTTTTAGCTTTTAAAATTGAACCTTACCGAACTGTAATTTTTTGAGGATGAATTGTAGATTTAGTAATAATTTGTTTTTCCTCCTTCTGAAAAAAACATCAAGTAGACTACAAATTTTCCAAATTATTCGTTTTCTTATTATCACTAATAGTCCAAAATAGCCCCACAAAAATGAAACGATTAGCGGGTTGGGTTATCGCTTGACGTTGAAATTGTCCTGACACATCTGGTGAATCGGCATATTGATAACCAAATACATTTTCAGTTCCTAACAAATTAGTTACCGATAGAAAAAGTATTTTCTGTTGGGAAACCAAATAGGCCCAACTCAAGCTTAAATTATTGAATGATTTTGTTTTATCCGACATAAATTCAGTAACATTTGGATTGTCATAAGGTCTCCCTGAATTAAAAGAATAAGTGGCACTAATTTGCGATCTCCAGTCACTCACAAAATATTTTGTAACCAATGAAAAGTTATGATTCGCAACAAATGAAGGTGTAACTTGTGATTCATAATTTCTAAAATCTCGTTTCGAGTCTATAAACGAATAGGAAACCCAATATTCTAAATTTTTAATAGTTTTACTATCTCTCCAAAACAAGTCCAACCCTTTTGCAAAACCAAAACCTTTATTATTATAATTACTATTAAAATTAGCCTGAATTCCATCGTATTTTACCAAGCTTTCATAATCTTTAAAATAGGTTTCTGCTCGAAACATTCTTCCGTCTTTATTGTACATGTAATTTAGAATGTAATGGGAAGTGGTTTCATAATCTAAATTGGAATCATATTTTAAATAATCTTGTCGAACGGTTTGATTAAAACTCCCATAAGCTAATGAAAACTGACTATTATCAGCTACTTTGTAAGCAAAAGAAACTCTTGGCTCAACTGTAAATTCATCAACAACTGAAGCATTTGAAGAACGCAATCCAAGATTAAAAGCTACTTTTTTTGACAATAAAACTTCTGCTTCAGAATAGAATGCAAGGGAATTATTCTGATAGCCATAACCAAAAACATTAAAATTCTCATCAAAATTAGTATGGAACAAATCGGCACCAACACTTAATTTGAATCGGTTTGAAAAGGAGTTTCTCAGTTTAAATTTAGTATGTAATGTTCGCTCTTCATTCTCAACGTTATCTGCTGAAATTCCGATTTTATTTTGTGCATATCCATAACTAAATCCGGTTTGAAGTTGTAAATTATCATTCAAATAACCTTTATACGAAGTATTGAAATACAAGTTATTATTCTGCAAATCAAAACGAATTTTCTCATCAAAATTGATATTTTTCTGATTCAAATCGAAGGTAGCATAATCAAAAGCTCCATAGACTTTTAAAATGCCGTTTTTAAATTGATATCGAAAAATACTTTCACCTGAAATGGATTGTACAGGCTTATTCCAATCTAAATTTTGAGGAACAATTTTTTGATAAGGTGCTAAATTGATGTAACTCGTATTAAAAGTAAACGAACTTTTCTCCCACTTCTTGGTTTTACCCAATCCAACCCCAACAGACATAATAGAAATATCCGTTTGGTTTTGAGTAGGCTCATCAATAGTATTGAGCAACAAAACACTCGATAAGGCATCACCAAATTCAGCGCTGTAACCTCCCGTTGAAAAGGTAATTCCACTAAATAAAAAAGGAGAGAATCGCCCTCTTGTTGGTACATTATTGGCACTTACTCCATAAGGTTGCCCAACACGAATACCATCGACATACGTTTGGGTCTCGTCCGCTTCACCTCCACGGACAAACAATCTACCGCTCTCTCCAACAGTTTGAGTCCCAGGTAAGGTTTCTAATGCCGCAATAATATTTCCAGCCGATCCTGCGGTGGTCACAATATCCATTGCTTTTAAAGCAGTTGCTTTACTATTGTCTCCAGCTTTAAACGTTCCTGCAGTAACTTCAACAACATTCAAAGAATTGATACTTTCCTTAATAGTAAAAACCTTTGGTTTATAGGCCTCAATTACAAAATCGTGTATTAACGTCTCAAAAGATAAAAAACTAATTTGTAATTGTTGGTTACCTTTAGCTGATGTTGTAAAACTAAAGTTCCCATCCGCATCTGAGTTTGTGCCATCATAAGTACCTTTTACAAAAACATTAGCCCCAAAAAAAGGCTTCCCATTTTCGTCGATGATTTTGCCCTTTATTTCGGTTTGACCAAAAGAACTCAATGAAGTTAATACGAATAAAAAAGATAAAATTGATTTCATTTTATTTGAATTTGATACAACAAAATTGCCCTCAATTAAAATCAAATAAAACTTAAACTAACTCATTTGTTATATTTAAAGGATGAACTGTATTTTTTTAAAAGTATTATGAACCGTTTTATTTTATTAGACTTAAATTTGCATTTCTTTTCATTTTTAAACCAGATTTATGAGCAATATAACTCAAGTAAAAAAGCATTTTGTTTACATTAAATATCAAAAACTTATTATTGCAGCTTTGATAATTGGTTTTTTGTCGGCTTTTTTAGCAATCTCTCTCAAGAGAGGAACAGAGCATTATGAAGAATTACTTTTCAATCAAGCCTCTAAAAACAGTATCTTACTTTTTATGTTTCCACTAATAGGTTTGACCATAATTGCCATGTTGCGATATTATTTATTTAATAAAAAAACAAATAAAGGCATAAAAGAGATTTTTGAAACAACAGAAAAAAGGAAAAATAGTCTGCCCATCTATAAAATTCCTTCACATTTCATTAATGGATTATTTACCGTAATATTTGGAGGTTCTACAGGTATTGAAGTTTCAACAGTTGTCGCATCAGCCACTATTGGGTCTATTACCCAAAAAAAAGAAAACCTACTGAATCGTCACAAAGTTGAATTAATATGTGCCGGTGTAGCTTCAGGAATTACAGCATTATTTTTCAGTCCGGTTGCTGGATTTCTATTTGCATACGAGGTAATTTCTAAGAAAATATCTAAAACATTTATGTTGGTCACTACAATTTCAGTTTCAATATCTATAATAATTTGCCTATTGTTAGATGAGAAACCATTATTCCAAGTGACCATTAAAGAGTGGCATTGGAGAGCATTTCCTTATTTCATATTATTAGGCGTCATATCTGGAATGAATGGGGTTTATCTAACAAAAACGGTTTTATTTATAAAAGAAAGATTTCTTTCTTTCAAAAAAAGTAGTACTAAAATAATAATAAGCGCTACATTGATTAGCTTGGGATTATTCATTTTACCTCAATTATATGGTGATGGATATCATGCAATAAAAGAGAATTTAGCACATTCGAATCATTTCGTATTAACGATTCCAATTTTCATTACTATCTTGAGTATTATAATTTTCAAACCAATTATTACTTCTCTAACACTAGCAGGAGGAGGTGATGGTGGTGTTTTTGCTCCAAGTATTTTTATTGGTGGATTTGTAGGCTTGCTACTTGCAGTGGTGCTTAATACATTTTTAGAAACCAATGTCATCCCGTTAAATTTTATGATTATCGGAATGGGAGCTATGCTGAGTGCTAGCATTCACGCCCCTCTTACAGCCATTTTTATAACCTGTGGTTTAATACATGATTACAGCTTACTATTTCCTATTATAGTAACTTGCATGGTGGCAAAATATGTTTCTAAAACAATCTACCCCTTTACAGTTTATAGTTTTTCAAAAAATAAAGCATGTCTTCAACAAAGAAATTAAAACGCAATTACAGAAAAGCAAAATATGTTTTATACAAAGAGACTTTAGTTGATTTTAGAGAACACTTTTGGGCTTTTATAGGATCATTTGTTGGTTTAGGAATCATTAGTCTTCTACAATTTAGAATCTTTACTTCAACAGATATGGTGTTCTTAATAGGTTCGTTTGGAGCTTCATGTGTTTTGGTATATGGGGTAATCGAAAGTCCTTTAGCCCAACCCAGAAATCTTATTGGAGGCCATGTGATTTCGGCAATAATTGGTGTTAGTATTTATAAATTATTACCCGATTTAATTTGGGTAGCGGCTCCTTTAGCTGTTTCCTTATCAATTGTATTAATGCAAATAACAAAAACCTTACATCCACCGGGTGGAGCTACCGCTTTGATAGCTATTGCAGGTTCTGATAAAATAAAAGAATTGGGATATTTCTATGTGATTTCGCCCGTTTTATCTGGTGCTATTATTCTTTTGATAACCGCTTTAATTTTCAACAATATGCCTTCTAAAAGGCACTATCCGTCAAAAGGTAATTTTTTATCAAAAAAAGAGCTCAAAAAACGCATTCCTTTTTTGTAAGTTATTACTTTTACTAAAATTAGTTTCATGGCATACCAAGATATTTTAGACGGAATTTACAACGAAGTCATCCAAATCGAAAACACCGGAAAAGTAGCCGATTACATTCCGGAATTAGCAAAAGTTGATGCTAATAAATTCGGAATTGCATTGGTAGATAAACATCAAAACGTGTTTACAAAAGGTGATGCTTTGGAGAAATTTTCGATTCAAAGTATTTCAAAAGTCATTACCACTTCGCTTATTTTCTCTAAAATTGGAAACGATTTATGGGAACGCGTAGGTTATGAACCTTCTGGAAATTCGTTTAATTCCTTGGTACAACTAGAAAATGAAAATGGTATTCCAAGAAATCCGTTTATCAATGCTGGTGCTTTGGTTATTGCCGATTTAATGTTAGATCATTTTGAAAATCCAAAAAAATTCCTTCTTGATTTCGTAAGAGATCTAACAGAAAATCCAAATATCAATTACAACGAAAATGTCGCTCAATCCGAAAAAGCTTTTGGTTACCGAAATGCTGCTTTGGTCAACTTTATAAAATCCTTTGGCAACATCAAAAACGAACCCGAAGCGGTTTTAGATTTTTATTACCATCAATGTTCTATAGAAATGACTTGCGTTGATTTAGCCAAATGTTTTCAAGTATTTTCGAATAATGGTGTAATTCCAAAAAGTGATAAAAAATTCCTTTCTACCAGCAAATGCAAACGCATGAATGCCTTAATGCAAATGTGTGGTTTTTACGATCAAGCGGGTGAATTCACGTTTAAAGTTGGGCTTCCTGGAAAAAGTGGTGTTGGCGGTGGCGTAGTTGCGGTTTTCCCAAATCATTACACGGTAGCCGTTTGGAGTCCGAAGTTAAATAAGAAAGGAAATTCGTTTTATGGCTTAGAAACCTTAGAACGATTAACGACTGAAACGTCATTATCCATATTTTAAAATCTTATCAACAAATCGCAAAAGCAAAAAAGTTTCTCGTAAATAATAATTACTTTTGCAGTTCTTAAAATTTCAACGATTATGATTTATAAATTCCGAGTGATTCTCGATGCTGAAGAAGATATTTTTAGAGATATTGCCATTGAAAGCGACAACACCTTAGAAGATTTACACAATGCTATCGTAAACGCTTTTGGTTTTGATGGAACAGAAACAGGTTCGTTCTTTACTTGTGAAGACGACTGGACTTGGAACGAAGAAGATGAAATTCCATTGTTTGACACGGGCGAAGTTCCAGGAGAAATGAAAACGATGATAGATTTCAAAATTGATGATTTGATGCACCAAGACAATACCAAAATGGTATACGTGTATGATTTCTTTAGTATGTGGACATTCTTCCTTGAATTAGCTGCAATTGAAGAAGAAAAAGAAGCTGGAGAAATTTATCCCGCTTTATTATTTTCTCATGGCGAATTACCCGCAGAAGCAGGTCAAAGTGGATTAAGAGGCGATTTATCAGACGAAGATATCTATGGTGACTTTGAAGACGATTTCGACGACAATGATTTCGACATGTTTGATGGTGACGATAGCTTCGAAGACATGGGATTTGAAGAAAATTGGAATTAAAAAATGGGTTAAAAGTTGATAGGTTAAAAGTTTATAAGGAAGAAAATACTCCTTACAAACTCTTTTAAACTTCTAAACTCCTAACCTTTTAAACTTAAACTATAAAAATGATCAACTTATTTAACGCACATATCGAAAACCTATCGATTCATAGAGTAGGAAATAAAAGTAGAAACGAAGCCATTTTCTTATCGGAAAATCCATACGGGTTGAATGATGAAATCATGCCTTTGTTGAAGGAATTTTTCTTTAAGCCTTTTAGAGAAAAAGAAGAAAACTACTTCCAGTTTGCTCATGAAGTAGATTTAGAATACAACGAAATGTACAATTTTGCTACCGAAGTTTTCAATAACCCAAGCGAAATTCACAACGTTTCAAAAAAAATCACAAAACACCTTTTTGAGCAATCGAATCATCCACATATTAAAAACGGAGAAGTATATATAGCTTATTTTACACACGTTTCTATTGATAATAATGTAGTAGATGCTATCGGAGTTTTCAAAAGTGAAATACAAACCGATTTCTTACAATTCGAAGAAAACGGAAACAACTTAGAAATGATTTTACAACAAGGAATCAACTTGAATAAGTTGGACAAAGGTTGTATCATTTTCAACTACAAAAAAGAAGAAGGCTACAAAATTTTAACTGTAGATAGCAACCGTTACGATGCGCGTTATTGGTTAGAGCATTTCTTATCCGTTGATGCGTTTCAAGATGAAAACTTCATGACGAAGAAATACTTAAAATTCTGTCAAGAGTTCGCAAAAGAAGTAGTTTTACCTGCCGAAGACAAGCAACAAGAAGTATTGTTCATGAACCGTGCTATCAATCACTTTGCAAAAAATGATGAATTTGAAGAAACGGCTTTCTTAAACGAAGTAATGCAAAATCCAGAATTCATTCCAGAATTCAAAAATTATAAAGTAGATAAAGGTGCCAAATATAGCATCGAAGACGTTTCAAGTTTCCCCATTGCCAATGCTGCGGTAACTGACGTTCGTCGTTCGTTAAAAAATACGATTCAATTAGACACGAATATCCAAATCAAATTGGATTTCATCAATCCAGAAAGTGCGGAGAAATTCGTTGAAAAAGGTTGGGACGAAGAAAAACAAATGTATTATTACTTGGTTTACTTTAACAAAGAGCAGAAATCGTAAGGTATTTACATAGAAACATTAAACCTCAATTACAACTTGTACTTGAGGTTTTTTTCTGAAAGAACTTTAACAAAATATTTTGTTTAGCTTTTTTGATTTTAAATTAAACATTCTGTATCTTTGAGAAAAATATTTAAAATCATGGCAAAAAAGAAAGAAATAAACAAAGAAGGGATTTTAAGTTTATACATCGATTATTTCTTAGAACACAACAAGCAACCACAATCGGTTTATTTGTTTGCCAAACATGCTGGTTTTGAGGAAGGTTTGTTTTACAAACACTACGCCTCTTTTAATCAAATTGAGCAAAACTTTTTCACTTCGCTATTCGACAATACTCTAGAATTATTAGGAAATAGTGAAGAATTCGTTTCATACGATGCTCGCACGCAACTGTTAAGTTTCTATTTCACGTATTTCGAAATGTTAACCGCCAATAGAAGTTTTGTAGTAGCCTTATTGAAAGAAGACAAAAACAAATTGAAAAGTTTGTCAAAATTGAGCGAATTAAGAAAAAATTTCAAACAGTTTTACGATACTTTAGACATTGAAAAAATCGATTTAAAACAAGAAAAGTTAATCGAAATTCAAGAGAAAACCATGAGCGAAATGGCTTGGTTTCAATTCTTATTCACTTTAAAGTTTTGGATTGAAGACACATCAATTTCATTCGAAAAAACCGATATTTTCATTGAAAAATCAGTCAATACTAGTTTTGATTTAATGGATACTACTCCATTCAAAAGTCTAATTGATTTTGGTAAATTCATGTGGAAAGAAAGAGGCTCATTTAAAATGTAAGCAAAAACCATATGAAAACAATAGATAGTATCCCAACATCAAAAATCCAACGCGCTTCTAAACTGATTCAAACCGGTGCAAAAGTAGGCGTGAATTATCTCAAATATTACGGTGATAAAATCACCAAAACCGAAGAAGAAGCCAAAGAATCGCTTAACAAAAATAACGCAGCCGACATTTACGACAGTTTAAAGCAACTGAAAGGAAGTGCTTTGAAGGTCGCACAAATGTTGAGTATGGACAAAAATATTTTACCAAGAGCTTACGTGGAGAAATTCTCTTTGGCACAATTTTCGGTTCCGCCGTTGTCGGCTCCTTTGGTGAACAAAACCTTTAAAAATTACTTTGGCAAACAACCAAACGAAATATACGATACCTTCAATGCCACTTCTATAAATGCGGCTAGCATTGGTCAAGTGCACCAAGCCACCAAGGATGGGAAAAAACTTGCTGTGAAAATTCAATATCCAGGAGTGGCAGAAAGTATTAGTTCGGATTTAGCTTTAGTGAAGCCTATTGCCATAAAAATGTTCAATATTAAAGGAAAAGATTCCGATAAATATTTCAAAGAAGTTGAAGACAAATTGATTGAAGAAACCAATTACATCAACGAAGTAAAACAAAGTATAGAAATGGCAGAAGCTTGCCAAAATATTCCAAATTTGATTTTTCCTAAATATTATCCAGAATGGTCTTCGGAAAAAATCATTACAATGGATTGGATGACGGGTGAACATTTATCAGAATTCACCGCTCATAATACCGATGCTGAGAAATCAAATATTTTAGGACAAACGCTTTGGGATTTTTACATGTACCAAATGCACAATTTAAGAAAAGTACATGCGGATCCGCATCCAGGAAACTTCTTAATTACCAAAGACACGAAATTAGTAGCTTTAGATTTTGGTTGCATAAAAGAAGTTCCGAATGATTTTTATGTGCCATATTTCGAATTAGCGAAAAAAGAAAACTTGAACAACCCTGAATTCTTCCAGTCAAAATTATACGAATTGGAAATATTAAGAAAAGAAGACACCAAAGAAGAAGTGGAATTCTTTACCGAAATGTTCCATGAATTATTAAGTCTATTCGCGAGACCTTTTCATGCAGAAGAATTCGACTTTTCGGATGAAGAATTTTTCGGTCAAATCGCCGATTTAGGAGAACGTTATTCAAAAAACACCGAACTACGTAACATGAATGGAAATCGCGGTTCCAAACATTTTATTTACATCAACCGAACTTTCTTTGGCTTGTACAATTTAATGCACGATTTAAAAGCTACAAAAGTTAAAATCAACAACTTTATTCAATATTAATTTTGCCCCAAGCAATACCTTTAAATCCCTAACCAAGCCATAATGTTAGGTTTTTTTTATTTGACATCGATTCCCGTTCGTAACAAATCTGAAATTCGTTCGTCTTATCTTTAAATCAAAAAACGAACAAACTTGGAAACCATTTTAAAAATCTCGAACCTTCACAAGATTTTCAATAAACACTTGCATGCCGTTAAAAATGTTTCTTTCGAAATCAAAAAAGGAAATGTTTACGGAATATTAGGTCCAAACGGCTCAGGAAAATCAACTACTTTAGGAATTGTATTAAACGTTGTCAACAAAACTTCAGGCGATTTTGAATGGTTTGGAGGAAAAGTCGCTACGCATGACGCCTTAAAAAAAGTAGGTGCCATTATCGAAAGACCCAACTTTTACCCATACATGACGGCCAAAGAAAATTTGGAATTGGTTTGTAAAATTAAAGGAACAGCTTTTTCAAAAGTGGATGAAAAGTTAGAATTGGTTGGTCTTTTAGAACGTAAAAACGACAAATTTAAAACGTATTCTTTAGGAATGAAACAGCGTTTAGCCATCGCTTCTGCCCTATTAAATGATCCAGAAATTTTAATTTTAGACGAACCAACAAACGGTTTAGACCCACAAGGAATTCGTCAAATTCGAGATATTATCAAAGCAATTGCATCACAAGGAACAACTATTTTATTGGCTTCGCATTTATTAGATGAAGTGGAAAAAGTGTGCAGTCATGTGGTAGTTTTACGAAAAGGCGAAATGTTGTATCAAGGAACCGTGCACAACATGATTGAGAATAACAGTTTCTTCGAACTGAAATCAAAGGATATGGTTCGATTGAAAACCGTTTTAGACGAACAATCTTTTGTAGAAAACACCATTGAAGAAGACGGAAAACTTTTGGTGTATTTAAAACAAGACATTGCCGCTCAAGATTTGAATTCGCATTTATTTGAGCAAAATATTGTTTTAGAACACTTAGTAAAAAGAAAAAACAGCCTTGAAGAACAATTCCTTGAACTAACAAAAAACTAACCCACCGATGAAAAGATTACTTTCTATAGAATTTCAAAAAATTTGGAAAAACAAAGCTAGTCGCGTTTTATTATTAACCTACTTTGTTTTATTAAGTTTCATTGCTTTAATTGCTTCTATCAAATTTAGCATTGGAACTTTTGAAATCAGAATTGCTGACCAAGGCATTTTCAATTTCCCATACATTTGGCATTTCAACACATATGTTGCGGCATTTTTCAAAATATTCTTAGCCATTGTTATTGTTTCTATGATGGCAAATGAATACACTTACGGAACGCTAAAGCAAAACCTTATTGATGGATTAAGCAAAAAAGAATTTATTCTTTCAAAATTTCTTGTAGTAGCTAGTTTTACTGTAGCTTCAACTGTTTTCGTATTCATCATGTCATTAATATTAGGGTTTTCATTCTCATCTTACAATGAATTGTCTATTGTATTTACTGACTTAGAATATTTATTAGCCTTTTTCATCAAACTTTTTGCTTTTTTCTCTTTTTGTTTGTTCTTGGGGATTTTAGTAAAGCGAAGTGCATTTGCTCTTGGATTCTTATTCGTTTGGTTTGTTGCCGAAAACATATTTTATTGGATTATAAAATTTGTTATTTTGGGCGGAGATGATAAACACAAAAATTTTGGAGACACTATCATTCAATATTTCCCAATAGAAGCCATGAGCAATCTAGTAAAAGAACCTATTACTCGTCTTAGCGCAATCAAAACTATTGAAAATGCTGTTGGAGGTGCCCAAACAGCTAAAGACTATAGTATTCATTTCTCGCAAATTAGCATCGTTTTAGTTTGGACTTTTATATTTATTTTAACATCTTATTACATTTTGAAAAAGCGTGATTTATAGTATCTTTGCGATATTATGAAGAGACTAAAAAACACGTTCTACAGTTTTTTGTTTTTGTGTGGATTTTTTATAAGTTTTGCACAAAATATAACAGTTGACGAGGGATTTACCCCACAATATCTTGTAAACGACATTCTAGTTAACAGTAGCTGTGCAAATGTTCTAAACGTTAGCGTTTCTGGAGGAAATTTTGCAAGTGGTGAAAAAAGCTTTGGTTTTTTTGATGCTACTGGCACTTCTTTCCCATTTCAAAATGGTATTGTATTATCAACTGGAAAAATTGTAAACGCACAAGGTCCAAACGCTACCCTATCTGATGATGGTGGAAACATGGGTTGGGATGGCGATCCGGACTTAAACCAAGCCCTTGGATTGAGTAATTCTTTTAATGCTACAATTTTAGAATTTGATTTCGTCCCTTTAGGCAATAAAATTAGTTTTGACTATATTTTTTCATCAGAACAATATTTATTGAATCCATCCTCTGGGCAATGTAATTTCACGGATGGTTTTGTTTTTTTGTTAAGAAGAAATGGAGATTTAAATTATCAGAACTTAGCCGTAGTTCCAAACACCAACATACCTGTAAAAGTAAATACTGTAAGAGGGGCTGGAACCATTTGTCCCCCAGCAAATGAATCCTATTTTGATGCTTTTAATGACATAAATCACCCAACAAATTTCAACGGTCAAACCAAAGTTTTAACCGCATCGTCCGATGTAATTCCGGGCGAAACATATCACATCAAATTAGTTATCGCTGACGAAGGAAATCACCGCTTTGACTCAGCCATATTCTTAGGAGGTGGGAGTTTTAATTTCGGTATCGATATTGGAGACGATCGTTTGATTGCAACTGGAAACCCATTATGCCCAAACGAAACGCTAACAGTAGACGCAACGCAAATTGGCGCTACATCCTATCAGTGGTTTCAAGACACGAATTTAATTCTAGGTGCTACAAATCCAACGTTTGACATTACAACTGCAGGAGATTATTTGGTTGAAATTAATTACGGAGCTTCCTGTCAAACAACAGGAACAATTAAAGTTGAATATGCTGAAGCCTTAGTCCTAAATCAAAATTCATTTACTGAGTGTGATGCGGATAACAATCAAGACGGAATTACTACTTTTAACTTAGATGCCATTAGAGGCCAATTGTTTACAAATCTTCCTGCAAACTATATCGTATCTTTTTTTGAAAGTCAAACCAGCACTTCTTCATTACCTTCAAATTATACCAATACAAATCCAGACAGCGAAACAATCTATGCAAGAATCATGAATATCCAAGGTTGTTACACTGATTTTCCAATAAATTTAACGATAAATACTTTCGATGAAATTCTAGTAGATGAAACTGTTGGACTGTGTGAAAATGGTATCATAACATTAGATGCTGGTAGCGGTTTTTCAACCTATTTATGGAATACAAATCCACCACAATTTACTCAAGAAATTTCGGTAACTTCAGGGGGAACTTATGAAGTTATTCTAACCAATGCTTTAAACTGTTCTAAAACAAAAACTTTTACAGTTGAAACTTCAAGTATTGCGTTCATAGAAGAGATTATCATTAATGATTTCCAAGAAAATAATTCGGCAACCGTCCAAATTGCAACTTCTAGTCTTGGAGATTATGAATTTTCATTAGATGGCATCAATTATCAAGATTCTAATGTGTTTTTAAATTTACAACCAGGTGAGTACATAGTATATGTACAAGACAAAAAAGGATGTGGCATTTCATTTGAATCCTTTTACATATTAGACTATCCCAAATTTTTTACTCCTAACGGTGATGGCTACAACGACACTTGGACTATAAAAAACTTAGACAAACGAAATTTACAAAATAATATCATTTCTGTATTTGATCGATATGGAAAACTTTTAAAACAATTTGTTGGTTTAGGAGAAGGATGGAATGGGACTTTTAATGGCAGTGCATTGCCCGCCACAGATTACTGGTTTGAAATGAAATTAGAAAATGGAAAATCATTAAAAGGTCATTTTGCATTAAAACGTTAGGCATAATTATTGCAGAATAGATTACAAAATAATATATTCGCAGTATGATGCAAATACACGAAATTGAAGCTATAAAATCACTTTTAGCTACAACAAAAGAAATTACAATTATACCCCATAGAAACCCAGACGGAGACGCAATGGGGGCTACTTTAGGATTATACCACACGCTAAAACAATTACAACACAATGTAGTCGTTATGGCACCAAACGAGTTTCCTGATTTCTTAGCTTGGCTACCCGAAAGTGAAAAAGTGGTTATTTTTGAACGTAGTTTTGATACATGCAAAAGAATTTTAGAAAAAACGGAATTACTTTTCACTTTAGATTTTAATGCATTGCATCGTACTGGCGAGCAAATGGAAAATGTGCTTAAAACACTAACGGTTCCAAGTATAATGATTGATCACCATCAAGCCCCAGACAATTATGCAACGCATACTTTTTCTGACACATCTTATGGCTCAACTTGTGAAATGGTCTTCGATTTCATACACCAATTAAGTCTTGAAAATCTAATTAACAAAACAGTTGCTACATGTTTATATACCGGTATTGTTACTGATTCTGGTAGTTTTCGTTTTCCTAAAACAACAAGCAAAACTCACAAATGTGTAGCCGAACTCATTGACAAAGGGATAAATAACAGTGAAATTCACAATTTACTTTTTGACAACTCTTCCTTAAATCGTTTGTTGCTGTTAGGTAAAGCGCTTCAAAATTTGAAAATGCTACCCGAATATAAAACTACATATATCACTCTTACACAAGAGGAATTAAACGAATTTGGTCATCAAAAAGGAGATACAGAAGGAATCGTTAATTATGGATTAAGCATAAAAGGGATTGATTTTACCGCTATTTTCATAGAAAATAAAGAAGAGGGAATAATCAAAATTTCATTCCGTTCTCAAGGCGCTTTTGATGTAAATGATTTTGCAAGAAATCATTTTAGTGGTGGCGGTCATATTAATGCTGCTGGTGGAAAATCTTTTTTATCTCTTGAAGAAACCGTACAACAATTTATTGCTATTTTAGCAAAAGAAAAAAAGTAATTATGAATATAAAAAATAGTATTCTTTTCGGACTGTTTGTTTTGCTTACAAGTTGTTCACAACAACAACAAGCTAGAAAACCAATATCACATTCTTCGGGAACTTTTATAAAAGAGTCCATTGAAAGAAATATAAAATTAGTAGCTTCAGAAGAAAAGATAATTGATTCAATCATTAAAAATGATACCCTAAAAGAATATCTAGCTTCGAACAAAGGATATTGGTACAAATATGAAACTAAAGTTAACACCATTTCAACTCCCCCAAAAAGAGGAGATATCGCCTATTTTGACTACGAAGTAAAAGATATCTTAAGTAGAATCATTTACACTAAAGAAGACACAAAACCTCAAGAATATTTCGTAGACAAAGAAAATATAATGATGGGATTACGAGATGGAATAAAATTAATGAAAAAAGGCGAAACAGTTACTTTTATATTTCCGTCACACATGGCGTATGGCTATCACGGAGATAATAAAAAAATTGGAACAAATGAGCCTCTCATATGTACTGTTACTTTAAATGATATAAAAATCGATACCCCAACAAAAAACAACTAAAATGAAATCAATCCACATTCTTTTTCTAGGCTTACTCATTTTTTTCACATCCTGTTCTAAATCTTATGACAAACTAAAAGAAGGTATCTATGCGGATATAGAGACCTCAAAAGGGAATATTATTATTAAACTTGAATATCAAAAAGTTCCAAACACGGTTGCGAACTTCATCACGCTTGCAGAAGGTAAAAATCCGTTTGTAAGTAACGAATTCAAAAACAAACCTTTTTATGATGGTTTAAAATTCCATAGAGTCATTCCTGACTTTATGATACAAGGTGGTGATCCAAATGGCGATGGCTCTGGTGGTCCTGGCTACAAATTCAAAGATGAATTTCATCCAAATTTAAGACACTCTAAAGCCGGGATAGTATCGATGGCTAATGCAGGACCTAATACAAATGGAAGTCAATTTTTTATTACACACAAAGAGACACCATGGTTAGATAACGTTCATAGTGTGTTTGGCGAAGTTGTAGAAGGCTTAGAAATCATAAACACAATTCAAGCTGATGATGTTATTGAAAATTTAAAAATCATACGCATCGGAAATGAAGCAAAAAAATTTGACGCACTAAAAATATTTAAAAATTACTATTCAACTGTAGCAAAAGAAATTAAAGAAGCAGAAGAAAAAGCAAAAGAAATTACTGAAAACAAAGCAAAAGAAATTGCCAAATTAAAAGCCACTGGTACAAAAACATCATCAGGTCTTATTTATCAGGTCTTATCTAAAGGGAATGAAAAAAAACCTGCAAATGGAGCGCAAGTATTTATAAATTATGCTGGATTTTTAGAAAACGGACAACTATTTGACACCAGCATTGAAAGTGTTGCTAAATTTTTTGGAAAATATAACGTACAAAGAGCACAACAAGGAGGCTACACTCCTATCCCTTCTACTATAGGAAATTTACAATTTATCCCCGGATTTGTTGAAGGCATCAATATGATGAATTTTGGAGACAAACTTATGCTATATATTCCATCGCAATTAGGATACGGAGAACAAGGCGCTGGGGATGTAATCCCTCCAAATGCAAACATAATTTTTGAAGTTGAACTTTTAGAAAATAACACACCAAACAAATAAGTCTAAAAATGAAAAATATTTTAAGTACAATTCTTTTTGTAGTTGGATTTTTAAATTTAACAATTGCACAAAACAAAGAAAAAGATAGTATCCTTGCCGAAATCAATACTTCCAAAGGTAAAATTATAGTAAAATTAGAATACAAAAAGACACCAGTAACGGTAGCCAATTTTATTTCTCTTGCTGAAGGGAAAAATACAAAAGTGAAAGAAACATTAAAAGGAAAACCCTTCTATAACGGACTTAAATTTCACCGAGTTATTTCTGACTTTATGATTCAGGGTGGTTGTCCAGAAGGAACTGGAATGGGAGACCCTGGGTACAAATTTGATGACGAAATTGTAGGAGATTTAAAACATTCTGGAAAAGGAATTCTATCAATGGCTAATGCTGGACCTGCAACAAATGGCAGTCAATTTTTTATTACTCATAAAGCAACACCGCATTTGGATGGAAGACATACCGTTTTTGGACATGTTATTAGTGGACAAGAAGTGGTTGATAAAATAGTAAAAGATGATGTAATTACTTCGATAAAGATTATACGAATTGGTAAAGCTGCCAAAAAATTCAATGCCGAAAAAACGTTTGCAGATTACTTTGTAAAAAAAGAAGAAGCAGACAAATTAGCTGCTGAAAAACAAAAAGAAGCTAAAGAAAAGGCACTAAAAGAATTTGCAAATGCGGCTACAACGCCTAGCGGATTAAAATATATCGTTTTACAAGCTGGAACAGGGAACAAACCAGTTGCCACAAGCAATGTTAAAGTACACTATACAGGAATGTTTCTAGACGGAAAAATTTTTGACAGCAGTGTACAAAGAGGTCAAACAATTGATTTTGGCTTAAATCAAGTAATTAAAGGATGGACAGAAGGCGTTCAATTAATGCCCGAAGGTTCTAAATACAAATTCTACATACCTTCCAGTTTAGCTTATGGTGAAAGAGGAGCAGGTGGCGTAATTCCTCCAAATACTGATTTAATTTTTGAAATTGAATTAATCAAAATAAACCAATAATATAAAATAGAAAAGCCGCTAAAATTAAATTTAGCGGCTTTTCTATATTTCTAAAATCTCCAATCAAATTCGTCCTTATCACTAAAAACAGCACCTATTTCAATCTTAACGATTTCGTTATAATCTACATGAAAGAACAACCAGTTTTCTTCGTTAAAATAACTTATCATACCTTCAACTGTATCCGTCTCAAAAGGTTTAATTTTATTTTTCTCTAAAAGAGGATAAATATCACTCCAATTTTTACCAATTACAGTGGTATTAAACAGCTTAACAATTGGATTAGTGGTTGTCATATATCCCAATCTAAAATCTTCCTCCTTATAAAAAATCAAACGAAGTTTTCTAACGTTATACATGAAAACAACATTTTCTTCTTCATCCTTGTATTTTGTATCGGGTTTACCCAAAATTTTAGTAACATCTTGCTCTTTCATTCCGAAAAGCAAATTGTCAATTCCATACTTTAATTTAATTTCCATCCGTATTTTTGCTAAAAAATCCCGATTTTCATCGGGATTTAAAAATTATGCTATTTTAAAACGTTTTCTATCGTTTTCATTCAAATAGATTTTACGTAAACGTAACGATTTTGGCGTTACCTCAACATACTCGTCTTTTTGAATGTACTCTAATGCTTCTTCTAATGAGAATTTTATTGCAGGAATAATTCTTGCTTTATCGTCATTACCAGAAGAACGTACGTTTGTTAATTTTTTAGTTTTAGTTACATTCACCACCATATCATCTCCACGTGAATTTTCACCAATTACCTGACCTTCGTAGATATCCTCATTAGGATCAACGAAGAATTTACCTCTATCTTGTAATTTATCAATAGAATAAGGAATTGCTTTTCCGTTTTCCATAGAAATTAATGAACCACCTAAACGTCCTGGTATTTCACCTTTGAATGGTTGATAATCAATAAAACGGTGCGACATGATAGCTTCACCAGCAGTAGCAGTTAACAATTGATTTCTCAATCCGATAATTCCACGAGATGGAATGTTGAATTTGATAATCATACGTTCCCCTTTAGGCTCCATAGATAACATTTCACCTTTACGAATAGTTACAAATTCAACCGCTCTACCTGAAAGATTTTCTGGTAAATCAACAGTTAATTCTTCAATTGGCTCACATTTTACACCATCTATTTCTTTAATGATTACTTGTGGTTGTCCAATTTGTAACTCATATCCTTCTCTTCTCATGGTTTCAATTAAAACCGATAAGTGCAGTACGCCACGACCAAATACTAAGAATTTATCTGCAGAATCAGTTTCGTTAACTCTTAATGCTAAGTTTTTCTCTAATTCTTTATTCAAACGATCTTTAATGTGACGAGACGTTACAAATTTACCTTCTTTCCCAAAGAAAGGAGAATCGTTAATGGTAAACAACATACTCATTGTTGGCTCATCAATAGCGATAGAAGTCAAAGCTTCTGGATTTTCAAAATCAGCAACTGTATCACCAATTTCAAAACCTTCTAAACCTACAATAGCACAGATATCACCTGCAACAACTTCTTCTACTTTTTTACGTCCTAAACCTTCAAAAGTATGTAACTCTTTAATTTTGGATTTACTTATTTTTCCATCTCTTTTTACCAAAGAAATATTCATCCCTTCACGTAAAACACCTCTTTGCAAACGACCAATCGCAATACGACCTGTAAACGAAGAGAAATCCAAAGATGTGATTAACATTTGAGGTGTACCTTCAGAAACTTTAGGAGCTGGAACATGTTCTAAAACCATGTCTAATAATGGTTCAATGTTTTCTGTTTGATTTTTCCAATCATCAGACATCCAGTTGTTTTTTGCCGAACCGTAAACTGTTGGGAAATCTAACTGCTCTTCTGTTGCACCTAATTCAAACATTAAGTCGAAAACTTTTTCGTGAACTTCTTCTGGAGTACAATTTTCTTTATCTACTTTATTAATAACCACACAAGGTTTTAAACCTAAGTCAATCGCTTTTTGTAATACGAAACGCGTTTGTGGCATTGGTCCTTCAAAAGCATCTACTAAAAGACAAACACCATCTGCCATATTAAGTACACGTTCTACCTCACCACCAAAATCGGCGTGACCAGGAGTATCGATAATATTGATTTTTGTTCCTTTGTAAGTTACAGAAACGTTTTTAGAAGTAATAGTAATTCCTCTTTCACGCTCTAAGTCATTATTATCTAAGATCAAATCTCCCGTGTTTTCGTTTTCACGAAACAACTGACAGTGATACATAATTTTATCAACCAAAGTAGTTTTACCGTGGTCAACGTGGGCAATAATTGCGATGTTTCTAATAGAAGTCATTTATAAAATTTTTGAAGGTGCAAAGGTAATGTTTATTTTTATAAAAACACTATAGTAATCAATACTTTAGTAAAAATAACATAATAATAATATACAAAAAAAGCTCTCAAAATGAGAGCTTTAGTATATTTTAACAACAGTAGATTACAAAGAAGCTACATGTTTAGTTAATTTAGATTTTAAGTTAGAAGCTTTATTATCGTGGATAATATTCTTCTTAGCTAATTTATCAATCATAGAAATTACAGTTGATAATTTTGCAGAAGCCTCAGCTTTATCAGTAGCTAAACGAATAGCTTTGATAGCATTACGAGTTGTTTTGTGTTGGTATCTGTTTAACACTCTTTTTTTCTCGTTACTTCTAATTCTTTTTAAAGCAGATTTATGATTTGCCATTTTGTTCTTTTTTTAATTGTAATAATTGTTATAAACTACTAGTTAAAAAAGAAAAACCTCCCACATTCACCCAGGCGAACACTTTGGTTTTAACTAATAAAACAATAACCGAGACACCAATTATTATTTTATAAAACTTATTTACAACTAATTTTGTAGCCCGTAGGGGAATCGAACCCCTCTTACCAGGATGAAAACCTGGCGTCCTAACCGATAGACGAACGGGCCATTAACCTATTCTATTTCAAAATTGTAGCCCGTAGGGGAATCGAACCCCTCTTACCAGGATGAAAACCTGGCGTCCTAACCGATAGACGAACGGGCCATCTCGTACTTCGAACTCTAATAGAACTCATTTCCGTAATGCGAGTGCAAAGATAAACACATTTTTTATTCCTGCAATAGCATCAATATTTTTTTTTCGCTTTTTTTACTATTTTTTTAGTAAGCCTTTGCAAATAACACTCTTCCAATCGAAGGCTTTCCTGTTAAAACACAAGTTCCCGCTTCTTCTACTCTATCTAAAGCAATACAACGAATAGTTGCTTTTGTCAATTCTTTGATTTTTTCTTCAGTTTCTGCAGTTCCATCCCAATGTGCCGCTAAAAAACCACCTTTTGTTTCCAAAACTTCTTTAAACTCATCAAAAGAATTTACTTCCGTAATATGAGCATCTCTATAATCCAATGCCTTAGCAAATAAATCATTCTGAATAGTAGTCAATAAATTTTGGATATAAGCCGCTACTCCATCCCTAGAAACCACTTCTTTTGATAAATCATCTCTACGAGCGATTTCGTAAGTTCCGTTTTCCAAATCGTTTGGTCCAACAGCAATTCGAACTGGAACTCCTTTCAATTCCCATTCTGCAAATTTAAACCCTGGCTTTTGAGTATCTCTGTTATCGTACTTAACCGAAATTCCTAATTTTCTTAATTCAACAACCAAACCGTTTACTTGCTCTGAAATGGCATCAAATTGTTCGTCTGTTTTATAAATCGGAACAATCACAACCTGAATTGGTGCTAAATTCGGAGGCAATACTAACCCTTTATCATCAGAATGCGTCATTACTAAAGCCCCCATCAAACGCGTTGAAACACCCCAAGAAGTTCCCCAAACGTGTTCTTGCTTCCCTTCTTTATTGGCAAATTTAACATCAAAAGCTTTGGCAAAATTCTGACCTAAAAAATGCGAAGTTCCTGCTTGTAATGCTTTTCCGTCTTGCATTAAGGCTTCAATACAATAGGTTTCATCTGCTCCAGCAAAACGCTCTGTTTCTGTTTTCAAACCTTTAATTACTGGAATTGCCATGAAATTTTGAACAAAATCAGCATACACATTCATCATTTTCTCCGATTCTTCAATCGCCTCTTGACGCGTTGCATGTGCCGTATGACCTTCTTGCCATAAAAATTCAGCTGTTCTTAAAAACAAACGCGTTCTCATTTCCCAACGAACCACATTAGCCCATTGATTAATCAGCAAAGGTAAATCACGGTAAGATTGCACCCAACCTTTGTAAGTTGACCAAATAATTGCCTCAGAAGTTGGACGAACGATTAATTCTTCCTCCAATTTAGCATTTGGATCAACCATTAATTTCCCTGGTCTTTCTTCGTCATTTTTCAAACGATAATGAGTTACAATAGCACACTCTTTTGCAAAACCTTCTGCATTTTTTTCTTCTGCCTCAAACATACTTTTTGGAACAAACAAGGGGAAATAAGCATTACTATGTCCGGTTTCTTTAAACATTCTATCTAGTTCAGCTTGCATTTTTTCCCAAATTGCATAGCCATACGGCTTAATTACCATACAGCCTCTAACACCTGAATTTTCCGCTAAATCAGCCTTTACGACTAGTTCGTTATACCATTTGGAATAATCTTCCGCTCTTGTTGTTAAGTTCTTGCTCATTATGAATATTTTGGCACAAAAATTGTTTATATAAATTTTAACTAAGTTTGAATGCAAAAATAGTTAAATTTGAAGTGTGCAACAATAAAAAAATAAGAGTTATGAAAACTTACTATCTATTCAATCAAAAAAGAGTTGCTTTTACCTCAATATGGGTAATTATGATTTTTTTAAATTCATGCGGTTCTTATCAAAATGTTTCTTATTATGATAACGACGGTGTTTATGGTACTACTAGACCAACAGAGCCTGTTGTAAACAAATATAGTGAGCAAAATATGGAGAGTTCCAATGTGTATTCGCAAAGATTTAGAGCAATGCAAGATGATTTTGGTTACTTTACCGATGTAGACAACTATAATTCTCAAAATCAAGATACTGTTGTAACTGTTTATAATAACGAGTACGACAATCAAAATTATGCTGGATGGGGAAACAATGCAACTTCTGTTTCAATCAATTATTACGACAATTGGGGCTGGAATAATTGGTATTCACCTTATTGGGGAACTGGATGGAACTGGGGATGGAATTCTTGGTATGGAAACAACTGGGGTTGGGGATGGAACTCTTGGTATGGCCCTAATTGGGGTTGGGGCTGGAATTCTTGGTATGGTCCAGGCTGGAACTCTTGGTACGGAAACAATTGGGGTTGGAACGGTTATTATGGGAGAGATGTAGTATACAACAGAGGCAGAAGAGGAGGCAATGGTTACTACAACATTGGAAACCGAAGAAATGATGACTTTAACTACAATGACATAAGAACAAATAGAAATTACAGTAACAATAGAGGCAACACCACTACTCGAAATAATTTCAGCCCAAGAAGAAATCAAAATATAGTTACACCAAGAAATTCCTCTACGCAACCAAGAAATTACACGCCCAGAAACCAAGCACCGAGAGAAAATAACTACACTCCAAGAAACCAAGCGCCAAGAGAAAATAACTACACGCCAAGAAACCAAGCGCCAAGGGAAAATAACCACACACCAAGAAACAACAACTACTCTAGTCCTAGAAGTTCTTCAGGAGGCGGTTTTGGTGGAGGTCGTTCCGGTGGCAGCTCAGGCGGAGGTCGTTCTGGTGGTGGAGGAAGAGGCGGAAGAGGCTAATCTTGAATACTTACATTTGACCCATTAAAAAAATAAAAATTGCAATGAAAAAAATATTTTTATCCTTTCTTTTGGTTAACTCCTTAGTTTCTATTGGACAAGAAACCACAATAGATGACGCATTAAGATATGCTACAACCAACTTAACCGGTACGGCACGTTTTCGAGGAATGAGCGGAGCTTTTGGAGCTGTAGGTGGTGATTTATCTTCCATCTCTGTGAATCCTGCTGGATCTATATTGTTCAACAACAATTTTGCTAGTTTTTCCGGCTCTAATTTCAACAACAATAACAAATCAAATTATTTTGGAGATAACACTAAAGAATCTTTTAGCACACTTGACTTGAACCAAATAGGTGCTGTCTTGGTTTTTAATGACACTTCTGGAAAATCAGAATGGAACAAAATTGCTGTTGCTCTAAATTATGAAAACACCAACAACTTTGACAACAGTATTTTTTCAGCCGGAATCAATCCTAACAATTCTATTGGGAATTATTTCTTAAATAAGGCACAAGGGCTACCTCTTGAATTTTTAGAATTACAACCCGGTGAAAGTATTACAGAATTGTATTCATATTTAGGCCAAACTATTGGGTTAGGATTCCCTGCACAACAAGCGATGCTAGGATACCAAGGCTTTCTTTTTGAAGCAAATGACCCTAATAATCCAGACAACACCGAATATTACACAAACATACCAACTGATGGAAATTATTATCAAGAAAACTATATTAAGTCTCTTGGATTCAATGGAAAGTTAACCGCAAACTTAGCAACATCGTACAAGAATAGACTTTTTTTAGGAGTAAACCTTAATGCCCATTTTACGGATTATACTAGAGTAAGTTCGGTCTATGAAGGGAACAACAATCCTATATTTAGCACTGGCACAACCGTAACAGAACTTCAATTTGACAACGAATTATACACCTATGGAAATGGTTTTTCATTTAATTTAGGTGCAATCGCAAAAGTTTCTGACAAGATTAGAATAGGATTAGCATATGAATCTCCAACATGGTATAGATTAAACGATGAATTATCACAACGATTAATTGTAAATTCAACAGACGGAACTAATGATTTTCAAGATGTTATAGCTCCAAACGTAGTAAACATTTATGAAACTTATAAATTACAAACACCTAGCAAATGGACATTAAGCGGTAGTTATATTTTTGATAAAAAGGGATTACTAAGTGTTGATTTTACCAAAAAAAATTATGGTAATACTCGATTTAAGCCTACAAATGATGATGTATTTAATACAATAAACACGCAAATAGACCTCAATCTTCAAAACGCCTATGAACTTAGAATTGGTGGTGAATACAAAATAAAACAATGGAGTTTAAGAGGAGGTTATCGTTTTGAAGAAAGCCCATATAAAGTAGATTTTGCAATGGGTGACTTAACTGGTTACTCTGCAGGAATAGGATATAATTTTGGAGAAAGTAGATTAGACTTTGCTTTCTCAAATTCACATAGAAATTACACTCAAAGTTTTGTTTCATCTGGTATGAATGATACCGCTAGAATAAGGAATGTTCAAAATATAGGAACGCTAACTTATTCAATAAATTTCTAGAAAACAAATAAGCAAGCCACTTCACAAATCGAAGTGGTTTTTTTATACCCAAACTATAGCTAATAGCTCCGATGGGTGCGAAAACTTTTATAGCGGACAGCAAGACAGACCATTAAAAAATTCCTAAACGCTGATGCTTCTACTAATTATTTTATGTAATTTTGCACCTCAAATTTAAAAGCATGAGAACCAAATCGTTAAAGAAAAATAAAATCAATGTAATTACGCTTGGATGTTCTAAAAATACTTACGACAGTGAAGTCTTAATGGGACAATTAAAAGCTAACGGAAAAGACGTAGCACATGAAGAAGAAGGCAACATAGTTGTAATTAATACCTGTGGTTTTATTGACAATGCAAAGGAAGAGTCTGTAAATACGATATTGGAATATGTAGACAAAAAAGATCAAGGTATAGTTGACAAGGTATTTGTTACGGGCTGTCTATCCGAAAGATATCGTCCTGATTTAGAGAAAGAAATTCCAGATGTAGACCAATATTTTGGAACAACCGAATTACCCTTATTATTAAAAGCTTTAGGAGCGGATTACAAACATGAATTACTTGGCGAACGTTTAACGACAACTCCAAAAAACTACGCTTACTTGAAAATTGCAGAAGGCTGCGATAGACCTTGTAGTTTTTGTGCGATTCCACTTATGCGGGGAAAACACGTTTCGCAACCTATTGAAAAACTGGTTAAAGAAGCGGAAGGTTTAGCTAAAAAAGGAGTTAAAGAATTAATCTTAATTGCACAAGATTTAACCTATTACGGATTGGATTTATACAAAAAACGTAATCTTGCCGAATTACTAGAAAACTTAGTTAAAGTAGAAGGTATTGAATGGATTCGGCTACATTATGCTTTCCCAAGTGGCTTTCCAATGGACGTTTTAGACGTAATGAAACGTGAACCAAAAATTTGTAATTATATTGATATTCCGTTGCAACATATTTCAGATGATATTTTGAAATCGATGAAACGTGGTACAACTAAAGAGAAAACGACTAAATTATTACAAGAATTTAGAGAGCGTGTTCCTGGAATGGCAATTAGAACTACTTTAATAGTTGGTTATCCTGGTGAAACACAAGAAGACTTTGAAATTCTTCGTGATTGGGTTCAAGAAATGAAATTCGAGCGTTTAGGTTGTTTTACGTATTCGCATGAAGAAAATACAGGTGCTTTTACTTTAGAAGACGACGTACCACAAGAAGTAAAACAAGCACGTGCTGCTGAAATTATGGACTTACAATCACAAATTTCTTGGGATTTAAATCAAGAGAAAATTGGACAAACTTTCAAATGTGTTATTGATAGAAAAGAAGGACAATATTTCATAGGGAGAACCGAATTTGATAGTCCAGACGTAGATAATGAAGTATTAGTTGATGCTTCAAAACACTATTTAAAGACTGGCGATTTTGTAAACTTAAAAATAATTGACGCTACAGAATTTGATTTGTATGCAGAACCAATAGTATAAACTATGAAAAAAACACTTTTTTTAATCCTAATAAGTTTTTCATTTTTCCACTCAAGTGCCCAAGTCGACAGAAGAATCGGGACTGGACAGTACAGTAATGGAAATCAAAATAAAGAAGTAGACATGGTAGAAACCACAGTTGAAAATTTAAAAGAAAAACTTGCACTAGATGGATTTCAAGAAGCGGTTGTTCGAAATCTAATAAAAGACAACCAAGCTAAATCAAAAGTAATTATCGAGACCACTTCACTTTCAAATATAGAAAAACGAGCTCAATTAGAGGAGCTTGGTGAAAAATTCAACACGGAAGTAAAGAAAATACTATCCCCTGAACAAATCAAAAAATACGATAAATTAATAGCTAAAAACAAGAGATAGAACATAAATATGACATTTGTCATTTATTAATTGGAAAACTGATGGTAATTTTGAACAATTTAAATAGACAATCATGATTACCAAACATCCCATTTACCAAGAATTTCCTGAATATGCCGAAAAGATTCAATTCTTATATCACAACGATGATGAATTTCAGGTTTTGCTTAATTCCTACTCCAATTTAGATGAAAAAATTTATAAAATCGAAAAAGATGAAGAGTTAGCCATGGATGAGGAATTAACCCGAATGAGAAAAAATAGGGTTTTCTTAAAAGACGAAATTTTCAATTTTCTAAAAAACTTGTAATTTATAGACAATAAAACAAACAAAAACCATCATTACATGATGGTTTTTGTTTGTTTCGTATTTAGAAACATAGAATTCTTTCTTTTTAGACTTACAAATTTATATGCATAATTTATCAAATCCACAGGTTTTGGACTTGATCCGACTTGATCCTTTTTCATTTCTAAAAAAGACATAAAAAAAACCACCACATTTCTGTGGTGGTAATTACTTTAGAGCCGATGGAGGGACTCGAACCCACGACCTGCTGATTACAAATCAGCTGCTCTAGCCAGCTGAGCTACACCGGCAACTCTATTGCGGTGCAAATATACTTCTGAAATTTAAATTTCCAAAAAAAATTCGCACTTTTTTATCGCAATTTTTTAGTTTAATTCGTTTATTTTCGCAACAAATTGATTAGCAGCCGCTTCGTAATCTTTACGAATTTGTTTAAAATGCGCTTTTTTGTTCTCAACGTCTTTTTGATTCGCTCTAGTCATTAAAGTATCAAAAGTTTCGTAGATTTCATCAACTAATTTATCAGATGCTTCAGTTGGTTTTCCAGCTGTAGACATTTCCCAAATGTAAACGATGTTTACAATATCCCCTAAAACATAGTTGATTTCTTTTTTCAAGTTTTTAACGCTTGCCATTTTGTATAAATTTAAAATTTGAAGCAAAATTACATAATATATTTTGTTCTCAATACATTATATAGAAATTTCTAACAAAGTAGCTTTTCCTTTAACGGTTAAGTTTTCAATACAAGCCGGAATCAAAATGGTATCCCCCATCCGGTATCTTAGAATTTCTCCATTTACTACCATTTCAAACTGTCCATTGGTACACATGAAAACGGTAAAAGCTTGATTTGTTCGTTTCCAAATAAAACGATCTTGTAAGGCTATAATATTAGTAACAAAATAAGGACAATTTACCACTGAGGTACTTTGATTGATCTCTTCCTTATACACAACTTTTGAGTAAGTCGCCTTATAATTAATTGCATCTAAAGCCAACTCAGTATGCAATTCCCTGCCTTGACCATTAGCATCTACTCGATCCCAATCGTAAAGACGATACGTTATATCACTTGTTTGTTGAATTTCCGCTACCACTACTCCTGCTCCAATAGCATGAATGGTTCCAGTTTCTAAAAAGAAAACATCGCCTTTTTTTACGGGTGATTCATTCAATAAAGCGACTAGATTTTTATTTTCTAAATGTGCTAAATACTCTTTTTGAGTAGAATCTTTCTTAAACCCAACAACCAAACGAGCCGATTCATCTGCTTGCATTACATACCACATTTCGGTTTTCCCAAAGGAATCATGACGTTCTTTAGCTAACGTATCATTTGGATGCAATTGAATCGACAAATCTTCTTTCGCATCAATAAATTTAAATAACAATGGAAATTGTTTACCAAAACGGTCGATTACTGATTTCCCTAAAATCTCTTCAGGATACAAATCAATAATTTCATTAATGCTTTTCCCTTTTAAAACACCATTATTAACCACACTAATATCACCAGGAACGGTTGAAATCTCCCAACTTTCACCAGTAGTTTCAGAAACTATTGGTTTATTGAGATACGTTTTCAATTTGGTTCCGCCCCAAATGCGGTCTTTAAGTATCGGTGTAAACGTTAAAGGATAAAACTTCATAGTCAAATAATGAAGTACAAAGATGCGAAAAACAATTAGAATCCTAAAATTTAGATTTTTTTTGGACTTATTATTTCGTTTTCTGAATAGCTTTCAATGCTCTTTCAATATGCTTTCTAGCACTCATACTGTCAAAAATATAAATACAGTACCCCTTTGCATCAAACACATAGGTTACTCTTCCCGGCAACAACCCGAAAAGTGCGGATGGCACACCAAATAAACGACGTAGTTTTCGATCAACATCCGAAAGTAAAATAAAAGGTAATTTATACTTCTGTTGAAAACTCTGATGCGAAATAGCTGAATCACCGCTTACTCCAATCACCTCTGCACCTAGATCTTGAAAGTCTTGATAGGCATCTCTAAAACTACATGCTTGTGAAGTACATCCTGGTGTAAAATCTTTTGGATAAAAATAAATAACAACCGGTTTTTGATTAATTTCATTACTATCAAAAGAACTACCGTCTTGTCTCGCTGCCGAAAAATGGGGTAATTTATCTCCTATCTGAATTGCCATATTACAAACCCTTATACGTTACAAAATTACGAGGAGTTTCATAAAGTGTGATTTCCAACTCCTTATCAACATCAATTAGTACTCGAAGTTTATTCCAAATAACATAAGCAATATGCTCAGCTGTTGGATTCAAATCTTTGAATTCTAACACATCTTCATTTAAATTTTTGTGATCAAAAGCCTCTTCAATATGCTCTTTGATTAAATCAGATAAGATCTTGGTATCAATCACATAACCTGTCTCCTTATCCACTACACCTGTCACTGAAACAATTAACTCGTAATTATGTCCATGAAAATTTGGATTGTTACACTTTCCAAATACATCCTGATTTTTTTCCATAGACCAATCCTTACGATACAAACGATGTGCAGCATTAAAATGGGCTTTTCTCGAAACAGTTACTCTCATAATTTGGGTTTTAAGTAATGGATAAAAGGTTTTGGACTTTAAATTTTTAAAATTTATCCAATTTTATCAATCTGTGTTCCTTTAAATGAAATTTATAATTTATGATCTTCTAGATAATGATAAAACTCATCAAAAATAATTTTAAACCAAACGGTATAAATACCTGGATTTACAATCATGTCTTTTTTAATCGCTTCAATAGTCATCCACTTCCAACTTTCCACTTCATCTAAATTGATAATCGGAGCATCATTGTAATAACCGATCATTACATGATCTAGTTCATGTTCAGTCAAACCGTTATCAAATGGCGCTTTGTAAATAAAATGGAACAATTCTTTCAGCTCGGTTTGAAATCCCATCTCTTCAAACAAACGACGTTTACCAGCTTCAATATTAGTCTCGTTTGCACGTTGATGACTACAACAAGTATTGGTCCATAATAGCGGAGAATGATATTTATGATGGGCACGTTGCTGTAACATCACTTCATTTTTATCATTTAAAATAAATACTGAAAAAGCCCTATGCAAAACAGCTTTCTCATGGGCTTCCATTTTATTCATAAGCCCAATGGGCTCATCTTGCTCGTTGACTAAAATTACTTGCTCTTCTATCATATCGGGTTGTAATACTTGTCAAAAATACGAAAAAAGATAGGATTTAATGCTAGTTTTAGAGTTTGTGATAAGTTTAACTTGTGTTGAATTACGTATAGTACACAAATAAAAAAACGATATTATATTGGTTTTTAACATAATGAGTACATTTTTTTACTACCTTTGTATCATTAGTAATGATATAAATTTCTTCTCGCAATACTTTGGCTAAAAGTACAGTATAAATTTCTTGTTTATTTCGCTTGTGTGTTTTTATTCTTTTACTTTTAAAACTTATACTAATTAAATTTATTTAAAAAAATTAATGGCAAGACCTCAGGAAACCTTTAACAAAAAAGAACAAGAAAAACTTCGAGCAAAAAAACGAAAAGAGAAACAAGAAAAAAAAGAAGCTCGTAAAGCCAATCCTAAATTATCAGGTGATGATTTATATGTGTATGTAGACGAAAACGGTCATTTAACAAGTACTCCACCAGACCCATCTAAACGAATAGTGGTAGATGTTGAAAGTATTGAAATTGGAATTTCAAGACGAACCGAAACAGATGAAGCTCCCGTAGAACGAAGAGGTACCATTGATTTTTTCAACGATTCAAAAGGATTTGGTTTTATTAAAGCAGTAGAAACTGGAGAAAAATACTTTGTACACGTTAGCGGCTTATTAGATGATGTAAAAGAAGGGAATCTCGTAACATATGATTTAGAAAAAGGCGCTAAAGGCATGAATGCTGTAAACGTCAAAAAAATATAGTTTAAACAAAACTGAAAAGTTAAAATCACAGTGAGAACTGTGATTTTTTTTTATTACTTTGTTCTAGAAAACTTACTGTATGAAAAAAATAATCGTTGGAATTACATCCTTTCTAACATTTGGACTAGAAAGTTATGCGCAAAAAAAAACAGTAGACACACTTGATATTATCAGAAAAACGTATGACCAACTTTGGGAATTGGGAGAAAACAACCAAAAAGGCACTTTTAGATTAATCTCATACAAACCCATTTATGTTACAGCAGGAAGGGTTTCAAGCAATCCAAACGAAAAACCAACTAGCGAAAACCCATCTTACGCAGCTAATGAAGCAGAAGAATTCAATAAAGTCGAAGCTAAATTTCAATTGAGTTTCAAAACCAAAATCATACAAGGCTTGTTTTGGAATAAAGGGGACTTTTGGATCGGCTATACACAAAAAGCCCATTGGCAGGTTTATAACAAAAAAATATCAAGAGCCTTTAGAGAAATCAATTACGAACCCGAAATTATTTTTAGATATCCTGTAAAGATGAAAGTTTTTAACGGAGAATTTAAATCTATTGGATTTGCATTTAATCACCAATCTAACGGAAGAGACTTACCGCTATCCAGAAGCTGGAACAGAATTATTTTCCATATCGGTTACGAAATCGACAACTGGATTATTACACTTAATCCATGGATAAGAAGTTCAGATAGTGATGATGAAAATCCAAACATAACAAAATATATTGGAAATGGAGAAATCAATGTCTCATACAACTACAACAGGCACGAATTTTATGCTATTGGAACACACCCTTTTGACCGATGGAGAGGTGGAAGCATTCAACTTAATTATGTGTTCCCAATAAAAGGACATCTAAGAGGACATGTCCAATTTTTTAATGGATATGGAGAAACCATGATTGATTATAATCACAAACAAACTACAATTGGAGTTGGGGTATCCTTTGCGAATTGGTAAGTTTCTATGCTAAACAGGCTGCAATTTTCAAAGCACATTTTTCCCCGTCAATTGCAGCAGAAATAATCCCACCAGCATACCCAGCGCCTTCACCACAGGGATACAAACCTTTAATTTGAACATGCTCAAGTGAAATGGGATCTCTTGGAATTCGTACTGGCGAAGAAGTTCGGCTTTCTGGCGCATGTAATACAGCGTCATTAGTCATGTAACCACGCATCGATTTTCCAAATTGTACAAAACCTTCTCGCATAATTTGAGTCAAAAATCCCGGAAAAACTTGTCCTAACTCCACAGAAGTTGTCCCTGGAACATAAGAAGTCTGTGGAATGTCCTTTGAAACTTTATTTTGCGTAAAATCAACCATCCGTTGCGCAGGGACTTTTTGAGTTTCTCCTGCTAAATGCCATGCTTTTTGTTCGATAGCTTTTTGAAATTCCATTCCGGCTAACGGTCCGAATTTTGCATAAGGTTTAAAATCTTCTAATTTTAATTCGACTACTATTCCTGAATTGGCTGTGGCTTGGTCGCGTTTAGAGGGCGACCAACCATTAGTAACTACCTCTCCTGGAGCCGTAGCGCAAGGTGCAATAACACCACCCGGACACATACAAAACGAATACATACCACGACCATTCACTTGTTTCACAATGGAATATGGTGCTGGTGGTAAATAATCACCTCTAAAATCACATGAATATTGAATTTGGTCAATCAATTCCTGTGGATGTTCTGCACGAACACCTAAAGCAAAAGGCTTTGCTTCAATCTGAACGCCTTTTTTATGCAACAATTCAAAAATATCACGTGCCGAATGTCCAGTAGCTAAAATAACTTTATTAGCTGAAATCACATTGCCATTTTGAATCACAACACCTTGCATTTCGTTGTTTTTGATGATGAAGTCAGTCACACGAGTTTCAAACAATACTTGTCCGCCACACGCGATGATTCTCTCTCTGATGTCTTGAATAATTTGTGGTAATTTATTGGTTCCAATGTGCGGATGTGCTTCTACCATAATTTCTGGCGTGGCTCCAAAACCTACCAAAAGTTCCAAAATTCTATCAACATCACCGCGCTTTTTTGAACGCGTGTATAATTTTCCGTCGGAATACGTTCCTGCTCCACCTTCTCCAAAACAATAATTGGAATCTTCGTTTACGATACCATCACGATTAATCGCTTTTAAATCGCGACGACGACCACGAACATCTTTTCCGCGTTCCAAAACGATAGGTTTCAAACCTAATTCAATTAATTGTAAAGCAGCAAATAATCCAGCTGGACCTGCTCCTACAACGATTACTTCTTGTTTATTGGCAACATTTGGATAATCAGGTAATTCGATTTTTTGCTCGACAAAAGGTTCTCCAACCAAAAACACATTGGCTTTAACATTGATTTTTATCGCTTTTTGACGCGCATCAATCGAACGTTTTACAACCACCACTTTCTGAATTTCTTTTGGACTAACCTGAAATAACTTCGCTACATGTTGAGCTAACAAACTTTCGTTTGCCGCTACTTCGGGTGAAACTTGAAATTGAAATTCGCGTGGCATAATGTTAAAAATTTGGGCAAATATACTACTTGATTTTCGATTTTTCTTCAAAAGCACGCAACGCAAAAGAAGCCAACCAATGTTCGCCTTCGTAATTACCATCTACAATAGAAGGTAACGAGAAAGACAAATGCGTATCAGCCAAAGGTTTCAAATGCGAAAATTGTTTAGGATACTGACGAATTAAAAAATAAAAATTCCAAGCTCGGCTGAAATTCAAGCCATCTAAATGCACCAAATGACCATCAGTTCTGTCTGAAACGCGCGCAACTTCCCATTGCCATTTTTTAGAAAACAATTGGGGCGAAAACTTTTTCAACCATGGAAGAAATTCATTTTCTGGTAAAATACGCTGCATAATAGCAACTTCTTCCATACAAGCCGATAAGAAATCGGTACCACTAGGTTCCCAATAAAACGGACAATTTTCATCTTTTAAAAACAATCGTTTAGCATGTTCCGCTATACTTTTTTGTAATTCAATTTTACCAGAATAAATCGCATAATCCCATGCATTGGTTAATCCGTAAGCAGTATTAGAATGTGTTCCAACACGAATCGGATATAATAATTTCGGTAAAAACTCGATATAACGTTTGACAATTAAATCGGTTAAAGGAAGTAAATTTTGAGCTAATTCTTCAGCAAAAGGTTCTTTTGAGATTTCTAATTCATGTTGTAATTTGAGTAACCAATTCCATCCATAAGTACGCTCAAAGGATTTCTCGTGTGCCTTTTCAAAATATAGGATTTCTTGAGCAATATTTTCTTTAGAAAGATTAACTTTTAACTTTTCGATGATTTGCTCTCGATCTTTTATGTCTTTAAAATGAGTCAACAAATACACTAAACTCCAATGACCATGTACCGAAGAATGCCAATCGAAACAACCATAAAACGCAGGATGCAAGACTTTTGGGGACAACAACTCGGTTTCGTTAAGTAAAAGTTGATTGAGTTTATTTGGATATTCTTGCTGCAAACATTTTACAGGTAAACTCGCCAAATGATTCGCTTGTTCTAATGTAAGTTGTTGGGAAAACGAAAAAATACCAACAAAAAATAAGGCAAATAAAACTTTCATATCTATTTAGTTTTTTCAAATGTACTAAAAACTTACCTTTGATTTTTATTTCAAAAACATGAACAGAAAAATAAAACTAATTTGGGATTTCAGAGGGGAAGCAGCTGCAAAAACCGCAGAACATCACGATGCTCATTTGAACGAATACTTAGATAAAGAGAAAATCACACTAGAAAAAACAGGCTTTGAAATCATCAATGAAATGCACGCGATCGCTTTCATCGTTGTGGAAGAGAAAGATATGATTACATTCAGAGATGTTTTAAAACCGCATCGTGGCGAAATTTATACCACAAATTAAATTATGATAAGAACGCTTATAAATATGTTTGGGAACAAATGTCCCAATTGCAACAAAGGAAAGATTTTTGAAAAAGGATTATTGCATTTTAGTTTTAGTTTCCCAAAAATGCATGAAAATTGTTCAAAATGCGGAACAAAATTTGAAAAAGAACCAGGATTTTTCTTCGGAGCGATGTTTGTTAGTTACGCTTTGGGCGTTGCTGAAGCTTTAATGACTTATTTTATTTGCATGCCGTTTTTTGAAGAAACCTTCGATTTGCGAATTATTCCAATTATTGGAGTTGTGATTCTAAGTCTAACCTTAGTCAACATCAAACTCTCACGAATCATTTGGATTTATATGTTTAAGGAGTATTCGATGTAAAAAGAAAATCCAAATTCTCTAAAATAGAATTTGGATTTTCTTTTTTTAAAATTTCTCAAATTTTTCCAATCGATGTTCCTCATTTCAAAAAACTAAGAATTAATTCGCTACTTCACTAATAAACTTAATTCGCATTAAACGCAGTTCTTCGATATCGTAATCGCCATCAAATTCTTTTAAAGCGTCTTTGATATTATCGGATTCCGAATCCATGAAATAATCGTGGATTTCCTCCTGTTGGTCTTCGTCTAAAATTTCATCAATCCAATAGCGAATATTCAATTTGGTTCCCGAATATACGATTTGTTCCATCTCTTTCAACAAACCATCCATATCCAAACCTTTTGCTTTCGCAATGTCGTCTAAGCCCAGTTTACGATCCACATTCTGAATAATATACAACTTCAGACCTGAATTAGCACCAGTAGATTTTACTACTAAATCATCAGGACGAATTATATCATTATCTTCAACATAGCGATTGATTAAATCAACAAATGGTTTTCCGTATTTCTTAGCCTTACCTTCTCCCACCCCATGAACATTACTCAATTCATCAATAGAAATTGGATATTTTAACGCCATATCTTCCAAAGAAGGATCTTGGAAAATAACAAATGGTGGAACACCTAACTTTTTAGCTTCTTTTTTACGTAAATCGCGCAACATGGCCATTAAAGCTTCATCAGCAGTTCCTGTAGATTTAGCTGCAGTTACGATTGCTTCATCTTCTTCTTCATTATATTCATGGTCTTCTGACATCATAAAAGAAACGGGCTTTCTAATGAACGCCTCGCCTTTTTCTGACATCTTTAGCACGCCATAAGTCTCAATATCTTTAGTCAACAAACCATCTACTAAAACTTGTCGAATTAACGCCATCCAATATTTCTCATCAAAACCAGAACCGCTACCAAAATAAGGTTGTGCATCAATTTTTTGAGCTTTAATTATCGCATTTACTTTACCAACAAGCGCTAAAACCACCTCTTTCGATTTGAACAATTGCTTGGTATCGCGGACTACTTTTAACAAAGTAACAACTTGATCTTGTGCTTCGACTTTTTTCTTTGGATTGCGAACATTGTCATCCATATCGGCACCATCTCCGTTGACATCATCGAATTCTTCACCAAAATAATGCAACAAGAATTTACGACGCGACATAGAAGTTTCAGCATAAGCCACCACTTCTTGCAACAACGCAAAACCAATTTCTTGTTCAGCAACTGGTTTTCCTGAAAGAAATTTTTCTAACTTTTCAATATCTTTATACGAATAATAAGCCAAACAATGCCCTTCACCTCCATCGCGACCTGCACGACCCGTTTCTTGATAGTAACTTTCTAATGATTTTGGAATATCGTGGTGAATTACAAAACGAACATCTGGCTTATCGATTCCCATACCAAAAGCAATAGTTGCCACTACAACTTCCACATCTTCCATCAAGAACATATCTTGATGTTTCGCTCTAGTTTTAGCATCTAAACCCGCATGATAAGGAACCGCGCTAATGCCATTGACTTGTAAAACTTGTGCAATTTCTTCCACTTTCTTACGACTCAAACAGTAAATAACTCCTGACTTCCCTTTATGCTGTTTGATAAATCGAATAATATCCGATTCTACATTTTTGGTTTTGGTACGTACTTCGTAATATAAATTAGGACGATTAAAAGAAGCTTTGAATGTATTCGCATCCGGCATGTCTAAATTTTTCAAGATATCTTCTTGTACCTTTGGCGTTGCTGTGGCTGTTAAACCAATCATCGGTACATCGCCTAAAAGACGAACAATATTTCTTAAATTGCGATACTCAGGACGAAAATCATGCCCCCATTCTGAAATACAATGTGCCTCATCAATAGCTACAAAAGATAATTTTACACTATTTAAAAAATCAATGTATTCTTCTTTTGTCAAAGATTCTGGAGCAACATATAACAATTTAGTAATTCCAGAAGTAATATCCTTCTTTACTTGATTAACTTCAGTTTTATTTAATGAAGAATTCAAAACGTGAGCAATTCCAGGTTCTGAACTCAAGCTTCGTATAGCATCAACTTGATTTTTCATAAGTGCTATTAAAGGAGAAACTACAATAGCGGTTCCGTCTAACACTAACGCTGGTAATTGATAACAAAGTGATTTTCCCCCACCAGTAGGCATAATTACAAAAGTATTATTTCCTGTGATGATGCTTTTAACTACTTGTTCCTGAAGTCCCTTGAATTGGTTAAAACCAAAATATTTCTTTAATTCTTTATGTAAATCAATTTCGTTTGGATTCATTCTCTATTAATATGATTTTACCTAAATTTGCAAACATAAAGATACGATTTTCTTTTACACATACAAATTTTTTAAAATTTCTATTTTGAGCACAACAGAAACGATTTTAGCAACCGCAAAAAAAACTTTACTCTCTGAAAGTAAGAGTATTGAAAACTTAACAAATTATCTTGATGAAGACTTTGCCAAAAGTGTTACTGAAATTTACAATACCAAAGGCAGATTAGTAGTAACAGGAATAGGTAAAAGCGCTTTAATCGCTCAAAAGATTGTAGCTACTTTAAACTCAACAGGAACACCCTCAATGTTTTTACACGCTGCAGAAGCAGTGCATGGTGATTTAGGTATGGTACAACCCGAAGACATCATCATTTGTATTTCAAAAAGCGGTAACAGTCCCGAAATTAAAGTATTGGCACCGTTATTAAAACGTTTTGGAAATATACTAATCGGAATGACAGCTGATAAAAATTCATTCTTAGGGAAAGAAGCGCACTACATTTTACATGCTTTTGTAGAAAGCGAAGCATGCCCAAACAACTTAGCACCAACCAATAGCACTACCGCTCAATTAGTTCTTGGCGATGCTTTAGCGGTATGTTTAATGGAAATGCGCAACTTTAAAAGTGAAGATTTTGCGGTATACCATCCCGGTGGAGCACTAGGAAAGAAATTACTTCTTCGCGTAAAAGACATGTTGGATACGACTCACAAACCAATGGTAACTCCAGACGCTTCTATCAAAAAAGTAATTATGGAAATTTCTGAAAAACGTTTGGGTGTAACTGCGGTTATTGAAAACAATCAAGTAGTAGGAATTGTAACTGACGGAGACATTCGTCGCATGTTAAACACCCGTGATACTTTTGCAGACCTAACAGCACAAGATATCATGACTAAAAATCCAAAAAATATCAATTCTAATATTTTAGTTTCAGAAGCGTTGAATATTTTAGAAAACAATTCCATTACCCAATTAGTTGTAATTGACAACAACGAATACAAAGGAATACTTCACTTACACGATATTTTAAAAGAAGGAATCGTATAATGGCAGAAAAAAACATGAAAGAGATGTCGTTCTTAGACCATCTCGAAGAATTGCGTTGGTTATTAGTAAGAAGTTCGGCAGCCATCATTTTATGCGGAATTGTCGCATTCTTTTTTAGCGATTTTATTTTTAATGAAATTATTTTTGGGCCAAAAAGCCCCAATTTCATTACATATCAACTCTTTTGTAACCTAGGAAAACAGTTTGATATGGCTGATTCGATGTGCATCACCGAAATCAACCTGCCCATTCAAAACAGAGAAATGGGCGGACAGTTTTCAATGCATATGTGGACCTCCATTACAGTAGGATTTATTTTCGCATTCCCTTTTATTTTATGGGAAATTTGGAAATTTATCAGTCCAGCCTTATACGATAAGGAAAAAAAATATGCCGCTTCATTTATAATCGTTTCTTCAATACTTTTTTTCGTTGGAGTATTATTTGGTTACTATTTAATTGCGCCTTTGTCAGTACAATTCTTTGCGAGTTATATTGTGAGTCCAGAAATCAACAACGCAATTGATATTGATTCGTATATCAGCTTGATGAAAACATCAGCAATTGCCAGTGGATTACTATTTGAATTGCCTATCATTATTTTCTTTTTAACCAAAATAGGATTAGTCAATCCTGAATTTTTAAGAAAATATCGAAAATACACTTTGGTAATTGTACTAATTTTATCAGCAATTATAACACCCCCAGACGTTATAAGTCAGGTAATTGTTGCTATACCAATAATGATATTATATGAAGTTAGTATTTTTATTAGCGTATTCGTAATAAAAAATCAAGAAAGAGAAAAATTAAAACCTTAAAAAAAATGGCAGATTTAGTTAAAGAATTCAACGATTACCGTTCAAAAATGAACGAAAAATTATTAGCAGATAACAATAAAGTTATCAAAAGAATTTTCAATGTAGACACCAATGCTTACATGGAAGGCGCTTTAGACGTTAAAACTAAAGAACTTCTAGGTTTAGTAGCTTCAGCTGTTTTACGCTGTGATGATTGTATAAAATATCATTTAGAAACCGCTCACAAAAACGGAGTAAACAAAGAAGAAATGATGGAAGCTATGGGAATTGCCACATTAGTAGGCGGAACTATCGTTATTCCTCATTTAAGAAGAGCCTACGAGTTTTGGGAAGCTTTAGAAAACGAGCCAGTTTAGCAATACACCAATAAGACAATGAGCGAATGAGTTAATAGGGATTTATACAATTAACAATTAATTGGCACATTGACAAATTGTCTAATTGACACATTATTTCTTATTTTTACAAAATATTACAGTATTGACACATTGTCTCATTGTCTAATTGACACATCATCATAATGAAATTAAGAGCAGAAAATTTAGTTAAAACCTATAAAAAAAGAAGTGTAGTTAAAGGGATTTCCGTTGAAGTAAACCAAGGAGAAATCGTAGGTTTATTAGGACCAAATGGTGCTGGAAAAACAACTTCGTTCTACATGATTGTAGGTTTAGTAAAACCAAATAGCGGGAATATCTATTTAGACGACATGGATATTACAAACTTCCCAATGTACAAACGTGCCCAACACGGTATTGGATATTTGGCACAAGAAGCATCTGTTTTTAGAAAATTGAGTATTGAAGATAACATTTTAAGTGTACTACAATTAACAAATCTTTCAAAAGCCGAACAAGAAGCAAAAATGGAGGCCTTAATTGATGAATTTGCACTACAACACATCCGCACTAATCGCGGAGATTTACTTTCTGGAGGAGAGCGTCGTCGTACCGAAATCGCAAGAGCTTTAGCAACCGATCCTAAATTTATTCTGTTAGATGAACCTTTCGCAGGTGTAGACCCCGTTGCCGTAGAGGACATTCAACGTATTGTAGCCCAATTAAAAAACAAAAACATCGGAATTTTAATTACCGACCACAACGTACAAGAAACCTTAGCCATTACAGACAAAACCTATTTAATGTTTGAAGGCGGTATTTTAAAAGCCGGTAAACCAGAAGAATTAGTCGAAGACGAAATGGTTAGACGTGTATATCTAGGGCAAAATTTCGAACTCCGTAAAAAGAAAATCGATTTTGAAGCTCCCAAAACAACTATCATTCACGGTAAAGGAGAATTGAATTTTAACAAAGAATAGTTTTTTTGTAGCACAAAGTTTCACCAAGTTTAACACAAAGTCACACAAAGTTTTTTGTTTTTCATCTTATCCTATGTATTCAAGAGATGTTTGACCACATGACAAATTATACATATAGTTTAATGCAAACTATGGAAAGTGCAACGCCTTAATCGTTATAAAGTAACCTATAGTATCTATGTGTTTTAATTAATTGCACCTTTACGAAAACTATCGAATACACTTCAACAACAACTTATTCTTATCCCCATTAAAAATATTGACATCCACCATCCCCTCAATTCCTTGAATTTGAGCTTTTTCAGTAAATTGCCAAAACATCCAATCATCTTCTAAATGATTGCGCCAAAAATTATAATTGGCAATCCAAAGCGGATAATCCGAAAACTCTTTTTTTAAAAAATCATTGTAATAACTTTCTCCTGAGTAAATAATAGGCCTAACATTATAATGCTGCTCTACTTTTTTCAACCAGCGACGCAATCCCACTTTTAGACTATCAATTGATTGCGATTTTGGTAATTTTTCTATGTCCAAAACGGGTGGTAAATCTCCTTTTTGCAGCTTTACGGTCTTGATAAAATTCTCAGCTTGCGCTATGGAATTTTCATTGGGACGATAATAATGATATGCCCCACGAATCAATTGACGCTCTTTAGAAGCTTTCCAATTTTCGTTGAATCGCAAATCTACTTTATCTTTTCCAGCAGTAGCTCTAACAAAAACAAAACACAATTCAAACGATTCATCAATATGATACGTTTGTTCCCAATCGATTTCACTTTGGTATTCAGACACATCAAAACCTATAGCCTTGTCATCGTGTTTGTGCAACACTTCATAAATTCGGATATCGGCTAATTTCCGTTCTTCTCTGGAAAGTGCGGCAACATTTTTATCGGTCTTAAAACCCAAATAATACAAAAAGCCATCGCGAAATTTATAAATCCCAATCGCAACAAAACAAAACAATACAAAAGAAATAACATAGAAAATCCATTTGTTAGCGCTAGTGGATTTTCTTTTAGAAACAGGTTTACGTCTGTAGCTTTTGGACGCCATTACGCCTTACTCGTCATTTTATTACTGATGATAGAAACTAGTACATAACTAATAATAATCAACGGAATAGCTACAAATCCTAGAATAAAAAAGGATAATAAAGAACCAATTAAAAACAAGATTTGCATTTTATATTTCGCCCAAGTAAACTCTTTTATTTTCAAAGAAAACAATGGAATTTCGGCGTTTAAAATATAAGCACTAATTAAAGTAATCACTAGCAAAACATAAGGATTGTATAAAACAGCCGTCAATATCTCGAAATCATTTGCATATTGAATCATTGGAATACTCATAATAACTAAAGCATTTGCTGGAGTTGGCAATCCTATAAAAGAATCTGTCTGACGGGTATCAATATTAAAATTCGCCAAACGATAACAGGAGGCAATGGTGATTAAAAAACCCAAATAAGGTACAAATCCCATATAAAACGTTTCTTCTGTCAACATGTACTCGGGTTGGGTTTGCTGAATATCTTCAAAAAGGCGAAACATCATCAATCCCGGAACTACACCACAAGTAACCATATCGGCTAAAGAATCCAACTGCACACCTAAAGGGCCAGCCACATTGAATTTTCTAGCTAAAAATCCATCCCAAAAATCAAGAAAAATCCCCAAACAAACAAAAATAAAGGCTTCATCAAAATAACCTCTAAAAATGGCAATAATAGCCAATAAACCTGTTGACAAGTTCAATAAGGTAATAGCGTTAGGAATGTGTTTTTTAATTTGCATATTCAAAATTTAGAAGGATTATTCAGGTTTTATATGTACAATTTTTTTCCCTTTCAAAACAACTAAATCACTATTCATCTGTTTCTTGAATAAGATTAACTTTTCATAAACTTTGTCCATACCAGCCAAAATCTTAACTTGTTGTTCCGAAATATTTTTATTTTTTTTCATAATAACTTTTTAAAAAATTAAACTTTTGTTCGTTTAAAACGATAAGAGAAGACATTGTTGATTTTGAAGCTATTAATTCAGATTTCATTTGAGAATTATCAAAAATCATCAATTCATCGACAATAGGCATATAAATTGAAAATAAATTCTTAATCCCATTAATATATCTTCTTTCAATAACATCTTTTGGAATGTTATGTCCTCCTTCTAAAACGCGCGTGGCTACTCTTTCTTTTGCCAGATCTATAGTCTGCAACCAAAAAAAGAGTAAAGTAACAGTATAGCCTTTATTTCTTGCCAATAAATTTTATTTTTATAACTCTTAGTTGCTAAAGTAGTTTCAAATGCAAAACTTAATTTATCTTCTAATAAATTATTTATTCGACTAATCATGATTCTACCAGCTTTAACAGCAACCTTCTCAGGTTGAAATGGCGACGAACCTTTTGCTATTTCATCAGCATTAACAAACTCTTTACAATCCAAAATCTCTGGTAATATGATAAAAGATGCAGTAGTTTTACCCGCACCATTGCATCCAGCGATGACATAAAGATTTTTATTTTCCATCACAACAAATATACCATTTTTGAAAAACAACAAAGAATACCTATTCTTAATTTAGAACAAAGGTAATACAATAAGTTAATACTTTTAGAGTTTACTATTTGAGAAATTTATTTCATCTTTGTAAAAAAAATTGGCATTGAAAAAGATCACTTTATACCTTCTAATTTGTCTTAGTTGCATTTCATATAGCCAAACCGTTCGAAAATATTCCAATGAATTCATGAATATTGGAGTAGACGCTGCGGCTTTGGGAATGTCAAATGCCGTAGTATCGCATACAGGTGATGTCAACTCAGGTTATTGGAATCCTGCAGGTTTATTGAAATTAGAAGACAAGCAATTCGCGCTAATGCATGCTAATTATTTTGCAAATATTGCCCAATACGATTATGCTGGTTTCGCAATGCCTATAGATGATAGAAGTGCAGTAGGAATTTCACTAATTCGTTTTGGTGTTGATGATATCTTGAATACTACCCAATTAATAGACAGCGAAGGTAACATTGATTACAATAGAATTTCTCTTTTCTCAACAGCTGATTATGGGTTAACCGTTTCGTATGCCAGAAGCTTACCCATCGAAGGATTAAATTACGGGGTAAATGCAAAAGTGATTCGAAGAATTATTGGAGATTTTGCCAATTCTTGGGGTTTTGGATTAGATCTTGGAATTCAATATATCAGCGAGGATGAAGACTGGAAATTTGGCTTAATGATTCGCGATATAACTACCACTTACAACACTTGGACCATTGACGAAGTAAAATATCAAGAGATTGCAGACGCCGTTCCAGGAGAAAATCAAGAATTACCTGAAACAAGCGAAATCACCCTTCCAAAAGCGCAATTTGGAATATCTAAAAAATGGATTATTCGCTATGACTACAGTTTGTTAGCAGCAACCAATTTAAACATGCAATTTACAAGAACAAACGATATTATTTCAACCAATACCGTGAGTATTGACCCAGCACTTGGTCTAGAGTTTGGGTACATCGATTTAGTTTATTTAAGAGCAGGAGTTGGAAATTTCCAACAAATTACCCAAATCGATAATTCAAACAAGTTAAGCTTTCAACCCAATATCGGATTAGGATTCAAATACAAAGGCATACAAGTAGATTACGCTTTAACCGATTTGGGCGACCAAAGCGCGGCTTTGTATTCAAATATTTTCTCCTTAAAAGTCGATTGGGAATTGTTTAGATAATGAGTTATGGGTATTTGTTTATAGGTAATGGGTCATAGGCAAACAAACTTGAAACTCGGAACCTGAATTGGAACCTGAAACAAAAACAATGCAAATCTAATGTGAGCTATGTCAAGTGAAACGTTTAAAACATATACAAAGTAAATCCTAATGCCTCTATGTGTTGAAAAAATCCGCTAAAACCATTGATTCGCCCAAGCGAACCCGTTTCATTCACCTGCCAAAAACCTGAAACTTGAAACTTGAAACAAAATACTGTATGACTAAAAAACTACTTTTCACCATTTTCACTATACTAAGCACCATCGCTTACTCCCAAAACATTTCGCTTTCCGAAAAAGCAAAAGTTAGCATTCTAACTTGTGGAACTGGTCCAGAATCGTATGCTATGTATGGTCATACGGGAATTCGTATTCAAGACAGTACAAAAGGAATTGATGTGGTGTACAATTATGGTGCTTTTGATTTTAGAACACCAAATTTCATTGGAAAATTCATAAAAGGTGATTTACAATATTTTGTAACCAATGGCAGTTTTATCGATTTCTATTACAATTATCAAGCGGAAAATAGAGAAATTATGGAACAAGAATTGCAACTGAACCCTACCCAAATCAATCGTTTGTTCCAACAATTAAACCATTCGGTTTATAGTGACGAACGCTTTTATACCTATAAATTTATTGATAGAAATTGCACTACAATGGTGGTTGATAAAATCAATGGAATCTTAGGAAAAGAATACATAAAATCGAACACTTCCAATCAATCCTATAGAGAAATTCTGTATCCGTATATGACCGATTTTTACATGAAATTAGGAATTCAATTGATTTTTGGTGCTAAAGTTGACGAACCTGCCACACGATTATTCCTCCCTTACGAATTCAAAGAAGCGATTTCGTACACTAAAGTTAACGGTAATGCAATAGAAAAGAGCAATAAAAGAATTTTGGAAGTCAGTAAACCAGAAGTGCCTTTCAATTGGATGAACTCAATATATTCCTTAATCGCCATCCTATTAGCTTTAGTATTAGCAAACAAAAAATGGATTCAAATCAGTTATTTTGTTTTCGCAGGTATATTGGGATTATTTTTCGCTTTAGTAGGCTTATACTCCCTTCACGAAGAAGTGTTGTGGAATTACAACATTTTGTTGTTCAATCCGCTTTTATTGGTATTCGCTTGGTACCTAAAAAAAGGAATTAAAGAAAGAATCGTACTGTCGGGACAAATCATTTTGGCGATGTTATTACTATATCTCGCCTACATGACCACAAAAATTCATTTAGAAATTGTTTGGCCCTTTATCGCCTTACATTTTTATTGGATAGCAAAAATTGTGTTACAGATTAAAAAATCAAAATTAGCAAGCGGATAAAACTGACTACTGAATACTGATAACTGAACACTAGTTACTGTCCTCTAAAAAACAAAACAGTACTGATCGTTTTTAAAAGAATATTGAGATCTAAGAATAAACTTCTATGCTTAATATAAAACAGATCATAACGAAGCTTCATTAAACTATCGTCTAAATTTGAGCCGTAAGGATAATTAACCTGTGCCCAACCGGTAAGCCCAGGTTTAATAACGTGACGCGTTTGATAAAGCGGAATTTGCTCTGCAATTTGCTCTACAAATATAGGGCGTTCAGGTCTTGGACCAATAATAGCCATTTCCCCTTTTAAAACATTAATAAACTGTGGAAATTCATCCAATCGCGTTTTTCGTAGAAATTTACCAAAAGGGGTAACCCGAACATCATTTACAGTTGAAAAAACAGCTCCATTAGTCTCTGCATTTTGAATCATGGTTCTCAGTTTATAAATGGTAAAAGGAATACCATTTTTCCCAACACGCTCCTGTGTATAAAAAAAACTTCCTTTATTTATAAACAGATTCACAAACCATAAGAAAGGAACCATTAAAATAAAAATGAATAAACCCAAAATTGAAAAAAATACATCAAAAAAACGGCTAAAAGAGACATATAATTTGTTATGGTTACTTCTACTGAAAGGAAAAAACTTATACAACTCTCGATCTTCAAAATGAATAGGCAAACGATAAGTGCTATATTCATAAATTTGATTGTACTTCCTAATTACCAATCCATTTTCAAGTAATCGTAATAATTTTTTATATAACGATGCAGATGTTAACTTATGTTTAGAACTTGTAATTACAATTTCAGAGATAAAATGACGCGCTATAAAAACTTCTAAATCTTCCTCTGAAATTTTAAAAATTTTAGTCTCTTTTGGAAATTCATCTACTGCAATATAACCTACAACTTTATAATGTGGATTAAAATTAGATAACTCCTCAATTAGTTGATCTACATCTTTACTATTTCCAATGAATAATACATTCTTTAAAAAACGATTTGAAGCTAAAAAAACAATGTAAAAATAGCGCCATGCCAATAAAGAAAAGAAAATCGAAGAGAAAAAAAACAAAATTTGCAATCGATTAGAAGGCAACGTTGGGGTAAAAAAAGGTGTCAAAAGATAAAATAAAACCGTAAAACTTGATGTCAACACAACACTCTTGAAAATCTGAAATTGATTACTAGCTGTCTGTAAATTATACATTTCAAAAATGGAACCAAAGAAAAGCAAATAAAAACCCAATACTAAGGTCCAATAAAAACTATTTTGTGTAACTCTAAAATAATCAAATTCAAAAAAATGACCTATCAACACCAGAGTAAAAACAGGAAATAACACATCTATAACACGCAAAAGTACTTTGCGCTCAGAAACTTCAAAATGTATTTTACTTGATGACATCACCATTGTATTAAGTCCTATGCAAAGTAAAGATTTTTTAAATTAAAATCAGGAGCGATTTTTACTTTAAATTTTTAAAAAATTGTGAATATCTGTTACTTAAACAAAACTTTCCATTTCTCTTTAATCTTGTCCCAATCCATTTGAGAAACAAATTCCCGAGCACTTTTCTGATTTTTTTTTGCGACTTCTCCATGCGTGATTAAAAAATCTATGGCTTCGGCCATTTGGACACTATTCCCGTCATCCACTAAAAAAGCATTCTTTTGGTGAGTTAATAAAAAGGGGATGCCTCCTACACTTGTACTCACTACAACCAATCCCATAGCCATTGCCTCCATAATACTCACAGGGGTGTTGTCAAAATGAGAGGTGTTTATGAAAATATCGTGTTCTTGCGCCAATTCCCACCAAACTTCTTTCTCGAGTTGTCCTGTAAAAGAAATCGAGACGCCTAACCGATTCGCTAGATCTTTTGTTTTTTGCAAACTTCCATCTTTATCAGGACCCACCATTGTAAGCATAGCGTCAGGATATTTTTGTTTTAAAAGCACCATAACTTCAACTGCCATTTCAGGGTTATAAATAGAAGCAAAAGCCCTGACCCAAAGTAATTTTGGGGCCAATTGCGCTCTTTCTTTGTAAACATATTTTTTGATTTCAATTGAATTGGGAATGAGTATAACATTCTTAAAACCTTCGCTCTCAAATATACTTTTCAAATAATTAGATGGGGCAACATTTTGATAAGCATTATCAAATATCATTTTTGAAATGCGTGGATTATTCTTTAATCTATTTGGCAAATTACCACCATGTAAAATCGGAAGATATCGTATTTTGAAAAATCGAGCCAATTGACTACAAATAAAAGCATACCAAAAAGCGGAAGTACTATAGGTGTCAATAATCAAGTACGAAACTGTATTCCTATACTTAAAAATCGCCAATACCATTCGGAATAATCGCAACACCGCATTTCTCTTATCAGAAGCACAATAAACCGTAAAACCAAGAGTCCGCAATTGCTCACTTAAAGTATCAATTGTAGTCTTATTAAAACCGTGTTTAGACAGCTGATTCCCTAGATAAAGAAGTTTCATTTTCATCAATAAAGTTAACTTTCAAAAGTGAAAGTGCATAAACAAAAGCAGGAGCCGCTAAACGCATGGCGGCATGATTAATGGTTAGCAACCAAAAAACAAGAAAAGAAATTACAAAAATATTTTGCCTATTATTCAAATACAAGAAAAACGGAGTAAACAGCAATATGACTAAGGCGAGGAGCCCAAACAAACCGTGCTCGGCTAACATTCGAGTAATTTCATTGTGAGAAGCAGCATCTACTCCAGTTGTCTCTAAACGATACTCCTTGTTTTTACCCACTCCTATTCCCAAAACAGGGTTATCCAAAAACATTTTAAATTCCGATGCTATCAAGCGCTCTCTTCCTGTTAATTTGCTCACTTTCTCCCTACCTCTTGCATCTTGATTTGCATAACGTTTATCAATCAAACCACTAGTCTGCACAGAACTATATAACCAAATTCCAACCAAAGAAAATACACCAAAGACTACCAAACCAATAACTTTAGTTTTAGCATGTGATTTTGTATACCAAAGTATGAGCAACACCACTACAATAATCATCACAAAACCGGTGATAATACCCCCTCTAGAAAATGTAACGATCCCTCTAAAGGTAATTACTATAAAAAAAAGAATATTGATATATCGAATAATCGTGGTTTTAGAGTTCAAAACAATTTTAACAAAAAACAAAAAAATTCCAAAACCAAGTATTGTGGACACTTGATTGGGTCCAAACCCCCCCGAAGTTTCAAAATTCGACTCAGTATTCGTTACCACATCTTTTATACTAGGTGTGTAGAGAAACATATACACTAAAGTAGCCATTAAAGGATATGTAAAGGTATCCAACAACGAAATCATTTGTTTATATGTCATCCTTCTTTCGTAACAATAGATAGCGCAAATCGCTAAAGTTACCGGACCAATGATATTAAATGTAATTGCTTTTCTTATATCGGTTTCAAAATTCAAGGTAAAAAAAGAAACCATTACCCCCGGAATAAGTAACAACCCAAAAACCCAATACAAGACAGCATTTTTGGAAAATCCTCTATAAAACATCCCGATAATCAATATTCCGATAACACCATATTTTGCAAACTGTTCAAAAAAATTCCCTTCTGTCATTCTTAAAAAAACCTCAGCTGCCACCAAGTAGGCAGCAACATATAAAGCTTCATTGTTGGCATTTTTTCTTAAAATCACATAACGATATCCTACCAAAATAATTAAAATAGCGTATATTTTTGAAACAACTGGCACAAAAAATATAGCCAATCCAATAATTAAATGGATAAAAACAAGTTGTACATAATTAAAAGTTTCGTTTTTACTCATATGCTTTTTTGATAGCTAAAACAGATCTTGGGCATTACCGCTTCAGGAGTGAATGTTGATTGAACAAAAGTATTCAAATTTTTAGCCATGATTTGATTTTTCTCCGGTTGATTTGAAATCGCTATAAAAGCCTCTTTCAATGCCATTTCATCATTAGGTGGAATTAATCTTCCAGAAAAATCATTTTGTATAATAGCACTACAATATCCAACATCGGAACAAATAACAGTTAATCCTGCCAATCCATATTCCAATAAAGATAATGGAAAAGCTTCATAACTTGAAACTAAAATTCCAATTTTAGCTTGTTGCAAAACAAATGAAATATCATCACAAGAACCATAAATATAGATATGACTTTGCATTGCATGTTCTTGAATAAAGATTTTCAATTCCTTAGAATAAGCATCTTCTTTATCTTTTCCAACCAAGTGAAGTGTCCATCCTTTACTAGCAATTTCACTTTCTAAAAAAGCTTTTAAAGCTAATATATGATTTTTAGGTTGATGCAGATTTGCCAAAAAAACAATCTTTTTATGCGGTTCTCCTTTCAAAAATGTTTTCCCTACTGGAGATGGATCAGAAACTGAAAAATTAGGAATAAATTTCACTTGAGAACAAAACAATTTTTGCTCAGCCCATATTTTAAGCGATTCGTTAACCGTAAAAACACCTTTAAAAAAAAAGGAGCAAAATCGTAACAAGAAAAAAGAGTTAGCATTGGAACTACGATTCCCAAAATGATCATGCCAAAAAACGTGAAGAGACGGAAGAAGCATTTTTAAAAGAACAGCAAAAAAAAAGGAACTTCCGTGCGCATGAATGATAGTTATTTTATTTTTCCTAACATAACGTCGTAAACGAAATAACGCTGCAAAATCAACAACTCTTGATCTTTTTAAGAAAAGATAATTTACATCTGCTACAATTGCATTTTTAAGTTGGCCTTCTAATCTAGTTGTTACCAATCCAGAAAAAGCAACACTATTAACCAATTCATTTGCAAGATTAACAGCCATACGTTCGGCTCCTCCTGGTTCTAAACTGTCAATTAATTGAACTACACGTATTTCTTTTGAAAGAATCAATGGTATTAATTTTTTTTATAGAATTAAAACAGTAAAAATAGGAAAAGAAAACTACAGTAGTAAATCTTTATTTTGTAAAAAAATATTGGATCAGGTTAAAAGCAATTTCTTTATTTCCGATTCAAACACATCAGTAGTGAATTGACGAGACCATTTCATGGCTTCCAAAACAACATGGTCATAAACTTCAGGATTAATAAAAACAGCTTCTAATTGCAATACATCAGCGGTTAAGTCTTCTTTTAAAACTATTCCTCTTTTGCCATAATCCAACATAAAAGGCACACAAGAAACAGCAGTTGCTATAGGAAAACACCCCCAAAACATGGCTTCAGCAACTACTTTAGGCCATCCCTCGCTTTTTGAGGGTAAGATTAAAAAATGGCTGGTTTGATAAGCTTTCAAAACAACTTCCTTTGTTTGATTCCCCTTTAAAGCTACGATATGTGCTAAATTATTTTGAATAATGTACGATTCTAAATCCTGTCGCAAAACACCTTCCCCATATAGGTCAAGACTCACATTTTTCCCTTTCTTATATAACTCTTCAACCAATTGAATAGCAAATAAAGGTTGCTTTCCAGGTGAAAGTGTACCAACAAACAAAAACTTGAATGGGATTTCATGAGTTCTCAACGCCACTCGAAGTGACAACTTGTCCTGAATTCTAAATTCTGAATTCTGAATTTCACTTTCGCTATAGGTGGCTGTAAAAAAAGACCTCACATTTTTTGAGCTTCCTTCCCAATCACCATAAACCAAGACTTGCGTATTTCGCGTTAAAAAAGGATTAGATAAAATCCATTTCTGCAAACGATACGTAAAAGGCTGGCTACTTTTGGGGTCCCAATTCCCAGCATATTTAACTGTTTTCTTTTTCTTTGGATAAAACAACTGAACAAAAGCAGCGATCAACCCCATATTTCCTGGACAACGAAGATGAATGTAATCAGCTTCTTTAAAGGCTTTGAAAAGCTGTATACTAATCTTAAATACTTTAGGAATCGCTTTTAGTGTACTTAAAAACGTTTTAATATCAAATTCTTGTAAAACTATAGTAGGAACAATTGGAAATGTTATAGGTGTTATTAACAATGTTTTATCCTCGTACCAAACGGGACAACAAAATTGAATCTCACAAACATGTTTTGACCACAGTTGCATCTCCTTTTCATAAGGAGCATACAAATAAGATTTATTATTTATAACTATTACGGGAGCAGATGAAATAATTAAAAGTTTCAAATTATTAAATTTACAAGATCAAAAATATAGAAAATTACAATTTAAATTAAATTTCTATTTATATATATCCTTCTGAACCATTTGTTGAAATAGCAACAGCTGGTACTCCTAACATAACTGCATTCCGTGAAACGTTTTTATTAATAAGTGAATTGGCTCCTATCAATACATTATCTTCTACAACAATATTACCTACTAAAACTGCATTAGCTCCTATGTAGACATTATTTCCAACAACAGGAACACCTCTATCATTTCTTTGTCCTGAAACACCAATAGTAACTCCTTGTGAGACATTGCAATTATCTCCTATGATTGTCCTTGCATTCATAATAATACCCCCAAAATGTCCAATATAAAAAGAATGTCCAACTTGAACAGAAGCCGGTATAGATATCCCAGTAGTTATTTCAACAATTTTTTGCCAAAACAAACATCCAATTTGTAGAATTTGTTTTATCAATGGTATTTTCATTTTGAAAACTTCATTGGCAACCCTGTACTGTAAAATAGCCCAAAAACCTTGTGTAAAAAACACTATGGTAATAAAATTACCTCCATACTTTTTATACTTTTTAAAATCAGAAGAAATATATTTAAAAAGTTTCATATTCATTTGAATTTGATACTATCATATTACCTAAAAAAGAAGGGGCACAGTTATATAATTTTGACGAATTAAAAAATCAAGGACGCTATAAACTCTTTTGAAATAGGCTTACTAGTAAAAAGCACATTGGCATCGAGCTTAGCTTTATTGATATAATAATCATCAATGGTAGAAGACACAATACAAATTTTTGTATAATCGGTTAAAACTTTAGAAAATTGATTAAAATGCTCTATAAATTCAAAACCATCCATTAATGGCATATAAATATCTAAGAAAATAAGATTGGGCAATTTTTGGGTATCGTTCTGGAATTCTTGTAAATATTGCAATGCCGTAACCGAGGAATTAAATTCCATAATGTCAATCGTATCATCGTGACTATTAATCAACTTTGAAGTAATGTAACAATCGAATTCATTATCATCAATTATCATTATGCTCTTTAAACGCTTAGTCATATTCTTATGTTTAATTAACCTTCTTTTACAATTTTATAAATCTAACAAACTCTTCTTGTCTTCTTTTCGCAATTGGCAATGAAATACCATTTGTAAACTCACAATAAAGACCATCCTTTTTATTAATCTTAACAATATGCTTTATGTTTATAACATAAGAATGATGTATTCTAAAGAAATAAGCAATAGGCAATATATCTTTGTATTCACCAAGATTTTTACTAGACAAAAACCTAGCCCCATTTTTCATATAAAATTCTGTATAGGAACCTTCTGCCTTGCAAAAAACAATTTCATCAATTTTAATTAACTCAATCTTATCCACAAAAGAAATAGCAAGAAACTCACTAGAATGTGATGCCGTATTAATCGCATTGATTTGAAACAATTTTTGATTTTGAAAACTCACCTCCATTTCAATGGTTTTAATTGCCTTATACACAGAAACTATCAAATCATTAAACTCAAGAGGTTTCAATAAAAAATCAATCGCATTAAATCGATAAGCATCATAAGCTAACGCTTTTTCATCTGAAATAAAAATGATCTTTGGGAGATTAAAGTTCAACTCTTTTAAAAATCCAAAATCAGCTAAATTGGATGCCGTTGGATTCATAAAAAGTAATTCAGGCTTTTCCTCTTTTATCTGACTAATACCATTCTTAATAGAATCTGAAAAACCGCAAAGTGTAATTATAATGGCGTTGTCCTCGGCAAACTTTTTGAGTTGCTGAAGGCTTTCTTCATTTTCTTCTAGTACGAAGGCTTTTACTAACTTCATTGATTAGATACTATTCATAAACAGAAACTAAGGTACACAAAAAAAAATTAAAACCGAATTTTAGAAATAATTTATTTAACCCATTAGATATAATGTGTTTTAATAAATAAATTTAAGGGATTACAAATTTTTAATTTTTTCAATTACAATGACGCTTTCATAAGTTCCATGTTTTGCAAATGTAGCACCTTAGAGTTACAATTGCAAAAGATAGTATTTAAGACCTGGAAAAACGAAATTCTTAATGAGTTGTATATTTTTTTACAATTTCATCAAACAAACTTATTTAGGAAATGCAATAGTAAAAGTAGTGCCAATATCTTTTTGAGAACGAACAGTGATTGTTCCTTTAAGCCTATCAATATGCTTCTTAACTGTCGCAAGACCTAGCCCAGTTCCTGCAAATTCTGATTGCGCATGCAGTCTTCTGAAGGGTTTCAAAATGGTTTCAAAATGCGACTCTTCAATACCAATTCCATTATCAGAAACATCAAAAACGTGTTGATCCAAAGTTTGTGAGTATTGAATGCTAACTTCTGGAACAACATTTGGCTTTTGATACTTCAATGCATTCTCGATTAAATTACTAAAAATTAATGTCAAAGCTAATTTAGATTTTTCAATCGTTGGAAGTGTATTATGAATCAATTTTGGCGCATTTACGAGTTCCTCTTTACAAAGGGAATTAAAAATTTCAGGAACAAAATCCTCTAAATTGATGCTTTCCACATCCTCTAAATCTTTATCCGATTTTGCAAAATTCAATAAAGCTACTATAAGCGCGTCCATTCTGCCCACATTATCAAAAACAAACTTAAAATACTTCATTTCTTTTTCAGACCATTCCTCTGGACGGCCCGATTCTATAAGCTTTAAAAAAGAAGTTATAGAACGTAGTGGCGATCGCAAATCATGTGCTGCTGTATAAGCAAAGTCTTCAATATCTGCAGCATAAGTATCAACTAATTGCTGATAGGATTCCAACAGTAGATTCTTTTTTCTAAGTTCTAATAAATAAACCACTTGTCTAGACAACTTTTTCAACGCTTCTTTTTGCTCTTCTCCTAAAAGTAAAACTTCATTATTACTCAATACACACAAAGTACCAAAAGAAATTCCTTGATCGTTAGATAGTGGAACGCCATAATAAGAAACCAAATTAGGAGCTTGTGTAACAAGTGGATTGTTCCTAAATCGCTCATCTATCCTTAAATCATTAACCGCAAAAAAATCAGCATCTGACATAATAGCGTGATAACAAACGGAATATTCTATTGGTGTTCCTGTTAAATCAATTCCGTGATGAGATTTAAAAAATTGTCTTTTATCGTCAACTAAGCTTATTAAAGAAATAGGCATGTTACAGATAGCAGAAGCTATAGCTGTAATATCATCATACATGGCCTCTGGTAAGGTGTCTAGAATTTGATACGCATCCAAAACTCTTGAACGCAATGCTTCTTGTGTTGCTATACTCATTTTTCTAAAATTTATGAAATGCCTATTTTTTTGTATTACTGCTATCACAAAAAACAAGCTAAAATTGCTAATAGTAATAACAATAAATAATTTCTATTTATAATCCACCATACTATCTAATCTCAAATATACCCAAAAATAATTGGATCTCAATTGCATATTAACCTTAAATTAAGAAAATATCCACACTCATTTACATTCGAAATAGTCTTTGAATGAGATAAAACAAATTCCAAATCAAAAAAATCTTGGCGAATATATTTTATTTGATGAATTGAAAATTTCAAACCTTAAAAACAACTCGTGCGACCCTGAATTATAGTTGGCTAATTTAGACGTTTCAGCATCATAAGAATAACCTAAAAAAATCTGGTCGGAAACTTGAAAACCCACCAAACCGCTAAATGACGATTCCAAACGATAGGCAATTCCCAAAGTCAATTTTTCAAACAAAAGAAAATTAGAGGTCAAATCCAATTGCATTGGAAAACCAGCTCTAAACTTTGATAATAATGCAGGCTTAAATTGTATATGCTCATTCAAATCAAACACATGTCCTGCCATAAAATAATAATGCAATCGCTCCTCAACTAATGAGGTAGAATTGTCATCATAATGACTGGTTTCTAAAAAATTAGGAATTGAAAAACCTAAATAAAACCGATCGGTATACCAATAAACTCCTGCACCAATATTAGGAGAAAATCGGTTGTCTATATTGTTCTGATATTGCGGATCTGTAGGGTCATCAATCAATAACTTAGAATAATCTATGTTTAATAAATGTCCTGAAGCTTTAATTCCAAAAGACAATTTTGAATCCATCGGCAAATCAAACTTATACGATATATCAATCCCAATCGTATTATCTACAGACGGACCAATCTCTTCGTTTAAGAAGGAGACTCCTAATCCTAAATTGGAATATCCTAAAGGGGTCTGCATCGAAAACGAACTCGTTACAGGCGCACCGTCGAGTCCTACCCATTGGGAACGGTGATGACCGAAAAAACTAACCACTTCCCTTGTACCAGCATAAGCTGGATTAAAAACTATGGGATTATACATATAGTTTGTGTACAAAGGATCTTGCTGTCCTATGAGTACAAAAGGTAATCCTAAAAACATTAGCAATACCATCGCTCTAAATCGGGGGATGTAATTCATGGGGGAAATAATTTAAAGGTTTTACAAAATCGTGGTAGTTTAGTTGCTCACGCGCCTGAAGGAGTTGTTACACTCCCTCTGGCTGTGAGTCCCCTAAATTTCCCCACGAAATTTATTTTTAATATTTTAATTCTCTTGCTGCTTCTCTTCTGTAATTCTCGTAGCGATTTTTGTTGCTCACGCGCCCGAAGGAGCTGTTACACTCCCTCTGGCTGTGAGTCCCCTAAATTTCCCCACGAAATTTATTTTTAATATTTTAATTCTCTTGTTATTTCTCTTCTGTAATTCTCGTAGCGATTTTTGTTGCTCACGCGCCCGAAGGAGCTGTTACACTCCCTCTGGCTGTGAGTCCCCTAAATTTCCCCACGAAATTTACTTTTAATATTTTAATCTCTTGTTTCTGCTGCAATTCTCGTAGCGATTTTTGTTGCTTACGCGCCCGAAGGAGCTGTTACACTCCCTCTGGCTGTGAGTCCCCTAAATTTCCCCACGAAATTTATTTTTAATATTTTAATTCTCTTGTTATTTCTCTTCTGTAATTCTCGTAGCGATTTTTGTTGCTCACGCGCCCGAAGGAGCTGTTACACTCCCTCTGGCTGTGAGTCCCCTAAATTTCCCCACGAAATTTACTTTTAATATTTTAATCTCTTGTTTCTGCTGCAATTCTCGTAGCGATTTTTGTTGCTCACGCGCCCGAAGGAGCTGTTACACTCCCTCTGGCTGTGAGTCCCCTAAATTTCCCCACGAAATTTATCTTTAATTCTTTACTCTTTTTTAATATACAAATAACCGGATTGCTCCTTACGAGAAACACCTTCACTTGTTTCAAATCCATATTCATAATTCAACACATAAAAATAAGTACCTGTTGGTAATGTTGTATTAGTATTTGACATTGCTGTAGAGGTACCATTAAAAACATTACTTCGATTATCATATCCTGATACTTCAAAAACTTTTTCTCCATAACGATTAAAGATCGTAATTGAATTATTCGGATAACATTCAATTCCTTCTAATAATAACAAATCATTTTTTCCGTCACCATCTGGAGATAAAGCATTATATACTTTCACATCACATGCTACGTGCAAGGTTTGTGTTAATTCTGAAACATTACCACATTCATCAGTTGCACTCCAAGTTCTAATCACCTTATTAAGACTAGTACAATCGCCACCAATAGTTGTTTCTTCATATCGAATAGTAACATTACTCAAATCATCAAGTGCAATAACTTCAGGTACACTAGGAATTTCGTTACAACTAATGTATAAATTCGGAACAATCTGCGAAGAAAAAACGGGAGCAACCTGATCCTGAATTTGTACAATTTGAGTAAAGAAACTTTCATTTCCACACAAATCAACAGCAACCCATTTTCTAACAACTTTGTAACTACCAACACACAATCCTTCCTCAATAATCTCATCATACGACATCGCAACATCACCGCAGGTATCTGTTGCAAAAATTAAATCAGAAGACGGAATTGCATCAATAGTATCTAAATTCAAAACGGTTTCATAATCCGCTGAAAAAACAGGAGCAATTGTATCCACTATCTCAAATATTTGAGAGCATGTAAAAACTTCTAAAACTGAAGTTTCATTCGTTTCTCTACTTCCATTAGAATTAGTATCTTCATACAATGTTATAGTATAGGTGCGTGTTATAAGAGTCCCACATGACAACTCCCCTACATTTTCAGCAATAATTTCAACAATACCACAATCACTTCCCGAAATAATACCACCCCCATTTCCAAGCGCCTCAAATTCCGCTATAGTTAACACTGTTGCTGTGGGAATTGCTGAAGCACAAGAAACCGAAGTAGCTGTAAAAACAGGGCAACTTACTTCAAATTCGCAAACAGGTACGTATAAGGATAAACTAATCAAAGCAGCATTTGATACATTTCCCTGATAATCCTTAACGGTATAATATTGTGGTTGTGGCACGCCAGTGAAACCCAACACAGGAGTAAAATCAATCGTTCCTGTTAAAGTGTTTACGGTCCAAACGCCTTCATTAGCAACAAGGATTTCATTTGTTGTACCATTTGCATAAACCAAAGCTATGGTTTGAGGATCCACTAAATCTCCTTGTATATCATTTTGTAAAACAAGTAAAGAAGTAGATACTCCTGCTGTATACGCTAAAGCATCATTTGTTGCAATAGGCATGGCGTCAAAAGTAATAGAGGCTTGATTACTTACTGTACCATTGAAATCTTTGATGGTATAATTAATCGCAGTTGGTGTTCCTGTAAAACTTGAAAAAGGAATAAAACCAACCATTCCATTCCCACTATTTACAGACCAAGTTCCCTCGTTAGGGATATCCAAACCTTTTATTTCTCCAAGCGAATTCAAAATCAAATTAATAGCAGTTGATGGCGCTACAAGTTGAACAGTTGATGGATCCACTAATGCCCCTTGAACATCATTTAAACTTACATCAAAATAAACCGGGGTTCCATTAGTATACAAAACCAAATCATCACTTGCAATTGGACAAACTGGAGCTTGAAAAACAACGGTAATGGCATTACTATTGGAACACTGCGTTGCATTATCAGTAAAAATAAAATGATAGCTACCGGCCAAAAGTTGATCAACCGTAAATGTTGGAGTAACTCCTGTATAGATGGTATTGGTTGTCGTTTCTTCAATTTTCCAATTTGTAGGCAAACCTGAAAAAGTTACAGCACCAAAATCGGATAAACAAGTAGGCTGAACTACGTTTGCGATGGCAGCATCTGGTGCCTCATACACCAAAAACTGTTGCGAAAATTCTCTACCACATGCATCTTTCACTTTTGCAGTATAAGTTACTCCTCCTACAAGATTTGTAAACGTAGCAGATGTTTGATAAGGCGCTAATAGAGTAGAACCAGAAGCATCTAACAAAGCAAACTCATAAGGAGCCCCACCTCCTGTTGCTACTAAATCAACCGTCGTGTGACAAGCATCGATAGAGGAAAAATGAAAAGGTATTAATTCAGTTCTAAACTTGTATTCATAAAGATACCCTCCAACCAATCTTGGTAAAGCATTCAAACCTCCTAATTGAATTGGTCCTGAAGGGGCATCAAGAGCGCTTACACCTCCATATCTAAAAAAATAATCCTGATTGTTTGGCAAACTTGCTTTTATTGAGATGTTGTTACCTCCCGAGTGAAAAAAATAAAAAGGAGCACCTGAAGTTACAGTACCATTCAAAGCTACAGAACCATCCGAATTATAAATCGTAACATTTTTACCTGCTAAATTTTTAGGCATCGTTATATAAACTTCAACCATTTCATTAACATCCCCACAATAATTTAGCGCATGAGTTATTGTAGTGTTTCTTGCACAGGTTGTAGTATAATCAAAAGTATTGGTTTTCCCACAAGCATCTGTAACTGTAAAATTATAGGTACCAGGAGCAAATGCAAAACTGTTATCATAGGTCAACAAAGTGGACAGGTTAGCAGAAGGCAAAACTATAGAATAAGGATACTGAATTGCATTTGATGTAGTAACAGCTACACCATCACCTGATTGTGTTGTGTATTCTGCTGGTCCTGAATTAAAAGTTACTGTTAAAGGACCCACAGCCAAACTCGATATAGGCAATTCGTTAAAATTCAAATAGGTAACATCGTCAAAATAAGGAAAATAATCATAAAAAACATAACCGGCACCACAACTCACTGAAGGTTGAAAAGGAACACTTTGTTGTTTTAACTCTTGTTGTATAGTAACCCCACAAGCATCAACCAGTGTAACCACATAATCAACATCAAAGCGTAAACCTAAACTCACTGGAACAGAACCACCAGCTGCTACCATATTCACATGAGTCAAATCTACTAGTTGAGGCACTATAGGTTGGTTGTAAATATTTAAAGCTACTGCATTGGGTTGATCTCGCTCAACCACAGAAATTTGTACGGGATTAGTAGTGTTATTTCTAAAAAATTTTAAATCAAACCCCATAGAACAAATAGCATTAGGATTGCTCGCATCTTTAATTCTCGGCGTATCAAATACTATGTCTTGAACAGAGGGAAATGTTACATTACCCCCAACAAGTGATCCGCATAAATTAGATACAGCATATTGTAAGTCACTATTATTAAAAAAGGAAAAGGGCAAAACAATATCAAAGGTAGCCCAACTAAAGCCTGGCAGCGGATTGGATTGCGTAATAGTATTAGTGAAAGACATTGTTGCTCCCAAATTATTTGTAAAAACATAGGTTAAACTCCCTCCAGTCCCTGTAGACAATGTACTTACTTTATATTTTAAAAGTGCTCCACAAGTTGAACTTGATGGGTCTGCAAACCTATCTTTCATTAAGATTTCAGTTCTCAAAATCGCTGAATTGGTGCTCGGATTAATAACGCTAATCGCTTTATCTGAACTATTTCCACCACAAGCATCCATGATATCAACCACATAATTTCCAGCAACTAAACCCGAAATGGTAAAATTTGAAGCATTTGATGGAATAACAAAATGCATAGGAGCACCTGGCCCAGACAAAACACGAACAGTAAATAACGAATTTGTAAAATCAGCCGAACCTAAAATAGATGAAATGTTAGCGATACGAATTTCCCCATCATTACCACCAAAACATCTCGGTGACCAAGTAGTTAATGTAAAATTATCCGAAGGACGCACGTTAGAATCTACACATTGTGCAAAAGAACTTACTTTTACAAAGAATAAAAGTAAAAACACGAAAAGTAACGGATGTGGGGATAATTTCAGATTCATAATTTCGTATTTTTAGGGGAACATAGACATCTCTTTTTCTTAAATTGTTAATCAAAGTTGTGACTATTTAAAGTGGTATTCAATCTAAATTTGATAAGTGTACTTAAAATGAGAATAAGTGTGTTTTTAAAAAATGGCCCAATTCCAAACAAACACCCCCTTTTTATCAACACATTAAAAGAAAAAATTTTTCAGCTGCTCGAAAGCAGATTAAGGAATCATCTGTGAAAAAACAATCCAAAAAGACAAAGCACAAACAACAAACGATGTTTATCCAATAGCGCTGGCACCCAATAAAATGAGTGCAAAAAAAAGAGTACAATAGTGATAAAAAAATTAAAATTGTATTATATTTACAAAAGAGAACAGCAAGCCAACTTGCTTATTAGCATTATTTTAATAGTTTTTTTTCCATGCACAACAAAAAAAGTAATCCTGAAGAAAGCAAAGCAAAATTACTTCTAGAACAAACAGAAGCAATTGCAAAAACAGGAAGTTGGGAACTCGATTTAACTACACAAGAACTCTATTGGTCTGATGGCGTATTCTTGATATTAGAATATGTACCGCAAAGTTTTAAAGTTTCCTTTGAATTTGGAATGAGTGTTATCCATCCAGATGATAGAGAAGCTGCGCTTCAAGAAATGAATGAAGCAATAAATCAAAACAAAGAATACAGTATTAAAAAACGATTTGTCACAAAAAATGGAACAATCAAACACATCCTGTCATCTGGAAAACTGCTAAAAGATAAAGACGACCAACCTTATAAAATTATTGGCGTTTTTCAAGATATAACGGATTTTGTAAAAACAACAGAAAAACTCCATACAGTAAAATCTCGACTAGAGGTAATATCTTCAACTATTGATGGAATATTATGGGAAGCTGATGCAAACACTTTTGAATTTACTTATGTAAGCAAACAAGTAGAGAAAATCTTAGGATATACTCCTAACGAATGGCTTGAAGAAAGAAACTTTTGGCAAAACAAAATCCATCCCGATGACTTAGACTTTGCCCTTAATTTTTGCCACAGTGAAACCTTAAAAGGTCGTGATCACGTTTTCGAATATCGCATGCTGAAAAAAGATGGTCAATACATTTGGCTTCAAGATCGTGTAAGTGTAATAAGTTCAAATAATAAACCTAAGACCCTCAGCGGCCTTCTTATTGATATTACAAATGAAAAAAACATTCTAAAAAACTTAGAGGAAGAGAAAAATTTAAACAAAGAAATAATTGAAAAACTTCCGAATGTGATTTTTATTTTTGATGAAAATAGAAAATTCTTATTATGGAATGAAAAACTCTTACAATTGAGTGGATATACGCATGAGGAGATGAAAAAATTAAAACCTATCGATTTTTTTGATAAAAAAAATGAAGAGGAGCTAATAGCACACACGCAATTTGTTGAAAAAGTAGGCTATGGAGAAATAGAAACCGAATTCTTAACCAAATCTAAGAAAACCAAACCCATGTTGTTTATCTCTTCAACATTTTATTACAAAGGAATGAAATGCTTTTACGGAATAGGGATTGATTTAACACAAAGAAATAGTTTGCTTGAAAAACAAAAAAAATTAAACAAATCAATAGAAGATATTATTCAATTTGCTCCAGAAAGTCTTGTAGTACTAACCAAAAAATTAGAGATATTTAAAGAAAATAATGCCTTTGATGAACTTATCAAGTCTTATGCTTCAAAACTAAATTATACTAATGAAGAACTAAAGGCTCAGATTCTCAATCAAATCAATCCAACAAAAGACAATAAAAAAACGCTTACCTTACATATCAAAAGAAAGTCAGAAAGCTAAAATCCGCTCCAAACACTTAAAAAAAAAATGAGAAAAGCGAAAGAAAATAAAATCGATGAAATTATCTTAGAATACAGCATTGCCAAACTATCGCTTCATGACAATGAAGAAGAAAATACCATTATAGCACTTAAAGACATTACTGAAAAAGTAATCAACGAAAATAAAATAAGCGATAGTGAAAAAAGATACAAAGCACTTGTGCAACATGGTGCAGACCTAACAGCTGTTCTTGACACAATTGGCAATTACACTTTTATAAGTCCCAATCATTTAAATATTCTCGGTTACACCGAGAAAGATTTAATTGGTTATAATGGATTTGATTTCATCCATCCAGACGATGTACCATTAATTCAAAGTGAATTCCAACAAATTTTAGCATCTGGACGTATTCAATCTTCTCCTTATCGATTTAAAAAGAAAGACAATACATGGTGTTGGGTTCAATCTACAGGAACAAATTTATTAAACGATCCCGCTGTTGGAGGCATTGTCATAAACAGCCTTGAAGTCTCTAATTTAATTAATACCCAACAAACCCTACAACGAAGTAACGAAAGATTCGAATTACTTAACAAAATTACCAAAGATATCATCTATGAATGGGATGTCGTTCAAGATGAGTTTCACTGGGGAGAAAGTTTTTCAAGAATCTTTGGCTATGAAATAACTAACAAAAAGTTTCGAAATCACGATCTTTCCGAAATCATGCACCCTATTGATAGTGAAAGAACCAAAGATTCATGGTTTGAATACCTTCACAATCCCAATCAAAATCAATGGACAAACGAATTTAGACTAAGACGAAAAGACGGGTCGTATGCTTATGTTGAAGAGTCTTCCATAATCATACGAAATGAATTAGGTGCGCCTTTAAAAATGATTGGAGTGATTCGGGATACTTCCGAAAAAAAAATCATAGAAATTCAAAAAACAGCACAAAACCAATTCTCAATTTTATTCAGCCAAAATAAAAAACTAAAGGAGCTTCTAAGAGATGCTTTGCGTTTTTTAATTACCTATGGCGAATTCTTAGGTGCAGAATTGTGGCTATTGGACAATCAAAATAACGTTTTAAAACAAGTTTGTGCTGAAAGTAGACCCGAAAACAAAAATCACATCTTAAATAAAAAAATAAAAATATATAAAAAAGGAGATGGTTTACCCGGTCGTGTCTGGGAAACAGGTGAAATTGAAAACAGGTTTGAAAAAACAAACCATGAAAACAATCCATCGCAAAACACTCAAAAAAATATTACGGCTCTAGGATTACCTATTACACACAATTCTAATTTTGAAGGGGTTTTAATCGTTTATGCTAATGAAAACATAGCGAAGGATTTTACCAAAACGGATCCGCTACTAAATTTAGGAAACCTGCTCAACACCGAAATAAAGAGAAAACACCAAGAAGAAATGCATTTCTTGATGTTTCAAAGTGCTCCCGATATCATTGCCACAGTCAATCAAGAGGGTTACTTTACCAAAGTAAATCCCGCTTTTTGTAAACTTCTTGGATATGCAGAAGAGGAGATTACGTCTCAACCCTTCTCAAACTTTATCCATCAAGAAGATTTAATAGCTTCTAAGAAAGAATATAAAAAAACAATAAATGGTTTTAGAAATGCTTTTAATTTTGTCAATCGATATCGCACAAAAAATGGTGATTATAAATGGATTTCTTGGAGTTCATCAGACCCCTTTGGCGATGAAAAATTAGCATTTGCTTATGGAAGACACATTACAGACATCATTGAACTTCAAAAATTGTTTAGTGAAACCGCCAAACTAGCCGAAATTGGAAGTTGGGAATTTTCTTTTGAAAAAAAGGAGCAACATATTTATTTGTCAAACGTCATCAAAGATCTTTTCGATTTAGATCGTGAAGACGAAGTCACTTTTGATGAATTCATCCAATTCTTTCACAACGAAGACAAAGCCAAAATAAACAATCTGATTCAGAAATTAATTCACTCAGGAAATAAATTTGATACCGAATTTCAAATTAAAACCAAAGACGGCAACTTGAAATGGATTAGATGCATCGCCCAATCTGAAATGAATACTAAAAAGGAATGTAAAAAAATATTTGGTAGTATTCAAAATATTGAAAAACAAAAAAACAACGAATTAGATTTAGCTAAAAAAAACAACTATCTAGCAGCTATAACTCAAATCAATACCGAACTATTACAAACAGAAGATTGGAAACAATCCATCAACAATATTTTAGAAACAACAGCTAAAATAATGAATGCAGATGGTGTTCAATTTTTAGAAATCCATGAAAACAAAAAAAGAAACAAAATCCTATACATTCAAAAGTTTGAATGGTTAAAAAATGGAAAAAAAAATTCCAAGAAATTTCCAACATTAAAAGAGATTAATAAAGAAACGTCTATCTACAAAACGTTACAAAGAGGGGTAACTTATTTTGGTTCCAATGCCGAACTGTTGAATGGAAAAGCAACGACAAAAAAACTAAAGTCAGTTATCATTCTTCCCATAATGATAAACAACGCTTTATATGGCGGCATTGTCTTTATCGATAATAATTTAGAACGCAAATGGAACATCAGTGAAACATCATTCTTGTTTAATATTGCTGTAAATCTTACTACAAAAATTCAAAGAACCAACTCGAAAAAAGAACTAGAGAATTCGTTAAACGAACGCAATAACATTCTAGAAAGTATTGGTGATGCTTTTTTTACGGTAGACAATAATTGGATCATCACCTACTGGAATAAAGAATCCGAGAGAGTAACAGGATACAACCGGAATTATGTAATTGGAAAGAACTTTTGGGAAGCTTGTGCTAAATTAATTGGGAAAAAATATCAAGAGAAGCGTTTTCAAAACATGAAAAAAGATAAAAACATTGCTTTTCAAGACTATTTTGAGGATTTAAATGCTTGGCTTGACATCAATATTTATCCTTCAGATTCTGGTTTGTCAGTATATTTCAAAGATATTACTAAAACAAAAAAATACGAAGAAGAAATAATCGCCTCCAACGAACGCTTTGAAAAATCAACTTCCGCAACCAATGACGCCATCTGGGATTGGAACATGGAAATAAATCTCTTATACAGAGGAAGAGGTTTTAGAAAATTATTTGGACACGAAATCCCAAGAAAAACTTACAATTCAAATGTCATACAACTAATCGAATCATCAATGCATCCTGAGGATGCAACGGGTGTTGTAGCATCACTTAAAAAAGCAATAGCCAATGCTGAAATCAAAAATTGGGAAGCAGAATATCGTTATAAAAGAGCAGATGGAACCTATGCGTATGTAGTAAACCGATGTGTACTCATAAGAGACAAATTTGGAATGGCAACCCGTATTGTCGGTGCCATCCAAGACATTACGGAAAGAAAAAAACAAGAAGAATCCTTAAAACTCTTAAATAAAAAATTAGAAGCACAAACCAAAGAACTAATTAGCTCGAATGAAGAATTAGAACAGTTTGCCAATATAGCGTCTCACGACTTGCAAGAACCTTTGCGAATGATAACCAGTTTTTTAACACAACTTGAGAAAAAATATTACAACCAACTCGACGATAAAGGAAAACAATATATTCAGTTTGCTGTAGATGGCGCTCTGAGAATGCGAAATATCATTTTAGACATCCTAGAATACTCAAAAATTGGAAAAGATGCCGATATTGAAATGGAAAGCATCGATATAAAAGCAATAATTAACGATATTTGGAAAATAAATAATAAAACGGTTGAAGAAACTAAGGCTAAAATTCAATATCAGGATTTGCCTGTTATCCATTCATTCAAAACACCAATAATGCAAATTTTTCACAATTTAATTGGAAATGCCCTTAAATATAAAACCCCACAAACAAAGCCTATAATAAAAGTTGTTGCTCATGACAAAGAAAGTCACTGGCTTTTTAGTGTAGAAGATAACGGAATCGGAATCCAAAAGGAATTCCAACAAAAAATCTTTGAAATTTTTCAAAGACTTCACACTAAAAACGAATTCAGTGGTACCGGAATCGGACTGGCTATAGTAAAAAAACAAATTGAAAATTTAGGCGGTACAATTTGGGTAGATTCAGAATTCGGAAAAGGAAGCACCTTTTATTTTACACTACCAAAAAAATGAAAAAAATCAATCTATCGTTTGGTTATGGACCAAACCAATTAGCACTCTTAGCTTTCATCATATTGCTAGCAATTACACAATCTATTGCTTACAAAATTTTTTGTATTGAAAAAGACAACCAATTCAATATAGCAAAAGAAGAAGCCACTCACATAAAAAACCAATTAAATAGCGCTATCAATTATAGCTACAACGCTACTAAAATTGTTGCTTTTTTAGTTGAAAAAAATTTATATGAAGAAAACTTTGAAACTGTCGCTAAAGACCTGCTGTCTGAAAATAAATTTATTGATGCTTTGCAAATTGTTGAAGGAACTAAAATCTTAAAAACATACCCCATTAAAGGAAACGAAGCTGCTATCGGTTTTGATATTAAAACGGAAAAAGAGCATTTAGATGCCATTGAAAATGCGGTAAAACATAACAAAATTTATTTTGAAGGTCCCATTAATTTAGTGCAAGGAGGCAAAGGAATTCTAGGTCGTGAACCTATCTATAAAAACAACAAACTTTGGGGTTTTGCTGTTATCTTAATCAGACTTGAAACCTTACTAGAAACCATTAAAATGGATGAAAAAGGGCTAAACAAAAATTTCACCTATCAAATTGTCAAAAACAGCACTGAAGACAGTGAAATAAAGACTTTTTTTAATAATAAAATCGATACCAAAAAAGACATTTACCACAAGACTTATCTTTCTTCTGGCGAATGGTTTCTGTATGTAAAACTAAACAATCCCGTACACCATAAAAGAGCTCTTGAATTCTCGCTTCAAGGACTATTATTATGCTTAATCTTAACTCTTTTTATTCGTCACTTGGCCGAACAACCTTTAGTACTCAAAAAATTGGTAGCGGAAAAAACGAAGGATCTAGAGAACTTAAATCAGGTATTGAATGACCGTGCTCAAGAATTGGCGAATGTAAATAAAGAGCTAGAATACTTTGCTTATATTATATCGCATGATTTACAAGAACCCTTGCGAATGATAACCAACTTTTTAACCCAACTGGAAAAAAAATACGACCATTTACTAGATGAAAAAGGAAGAAAATACATCTTCTTTGCTGTAGATGGCGCCAAAAGAATGAAAAACATTATCTTAGACATCTTAGAGTTCTCAAAAGCAGGAAAACATTCAGATAAACCTGAAAAAATAAAAGTAAGTGAGGTGATCGATCAAATTATTGCATACAACAAGGCAACCATTGAAACAAAAGAAATTCAAATATCGTTTCAAAATTTACCTGAAATAAAGGGCTATCGTTCTCCTATTTCACAAATTTTTCAAAATTTAATAGGGAATGCAATTAAATATTCAAGAGATAATGTTGCGTCAACTATCGAAATATCCGAATTCAATGCTGGCGATAAAATGTGGGGTTTTGCTGTTAAAGACAATGGTTTAGGAATTGACAAATCTTACTTTGAAAAAATATTTGTACTGTTTCAAAGAGTTCATCCAACTGAAATACAAACGGGAAGCGGAATAGGGTTGGCCATTGTTAAAAAATTGATTGAAAATCTAGGGGGCAAAATATGGTTAGAATCAGAAGTAAATCAAGGTAGTGTCTTTTATTTTACACTTCCTAAAAATTAATTAGAAAAAAACTAAATAAAATACAATTCATTATTTTTTTTTATTAGTAATCAATAAAAAGTATACCTTTAGATAAAATTAAAAACATAAACACATTAAAACATGAAGAAATTTGAAATCTTACTGGTGGAGGACAACGAAGGAGATATTGTTTTAACGGCGGAAGCATTTGAAGAGTGTCAAATAGATTCCAATTTAAATGTAGTTAAAAACGGAAAAGAGGCATTGAATTATTTGGGCATTGAAACCGATCAAAAACCAAAAAATGCATATCCAGACATCATATTATTAGATATTAATTTGCCGCTATTAAATGGCCATGAAGTACTCTACCAAATAAAAAATAACGAAAAAACAAAACACATCCCCGTCATTATCTTAACGACTTCATCGGCATCTGTTGACATCAATAAAACGTATGAAAATTATGCCAATTGTTTCATTACTAAACCTACCGACATTAACGACTTTTTCGAAACCATCAAAATATTGAGTAAATTTTGGTTTCAAACCGTAATGCTATCGGGTAAAAATTAATATGTTTAAAGACACACAAAATTATAACCTTGCAGTTATAGAAGATAATGAAGGTGACTTTTTTCTACTGCAAGAATACATATCTGAAAAAGTCAATAAAATCACAATTACTCGTTTTATACGTTTTTCAGATTTTGATAGTTACATTCAAAACCAACCAAAGTCGGTTGATGTTGTTATATTAGACTTATCGCTTCCTGATAAAAATGGTTTAGAATTAGTTCAATCTGTTTTAGAAAAATCCCCTAATACCCCCGTAATAGTACTAACAGGATATTCCGATGTAAAAGTTGCAGAAAAGTCAATTGATTTGGGCGTATCGCTTTATCTCTTAAAAGACGAAATAAATAGTGAAAGCCTTTACAACAGTTTAACACTTACACTTGGTACACAAGAAATTTTATAACTCCAAAAAAATTACAACTAAAACGATTATTTAAAGCGCTGTTACAATACTTCCATAAAACCTAAGATTTTTTGTCAAAACAGCCTCTTTTTCAAATTGTTTCATAACGGAAATTCTTGCCTGCTTTCCGATACTAACGACTGCTTCTTGATGCTTTAAAACATACATTATTTTGCTTGCTAGATCAGCAGTATCATGTGGATTGCAAAGAAAACCAGTTTGTCCATCAACTATTACTTCCTGACCCGGACCTAATGCTGTGAAAATGACAACTTTTTCCATCGCCATTGCCTCTGGGGCAACTAATCCTAAAGTTTCCATGTGGGAAGGAAACACACAAACCGCAGCCTTTGCATAAACACCCGGTATCGCATCAAAAGCAATAGCACCATGAAAGTGAACATCTTTTGAAAAAACACCTAACTCAGGTAATACGGTCTCTTGCAACATTTTAATGTAAGAACGCCCGTCTGGAAAAAACCAATCCCTTCCATATAAGTTCAAAACAGCATTAGGAAAGTGTTCTTTTACTAATCGAAAAGCTTGTAGCAATTGCCGAACACCTTTCTTCTCACAAATAGTACCCGCAAAAGTAATGTTGTTAGCATCTTGTAACATAGCAATGGGATGAAACAAATCATGATTAATTGGATTAAAAATAACTTCTATAGGCTTATTATGATAACTCAAATACTTGGCCGTATGACTTTTAACATAACGAGAAACAGCTACAAAAGCATCTGCCTTAGCAAAAGAGCGTTTTTCTTGAAATCCTTTCCATTTAGCAATGCCTCTATTTTCCGCTTCTGCAAAAAAATGATGCCCTCCATGCAGCCGAATCACATAGGAAATCCCTTTAATCTTAGGTAAAAAAGCAAAAGCCAACTCGGCTCCTTCTATTATATGTATAGGATTTTTGCTGTGAATTGCTGCAATAGTTTTCGCTATTCTTCTCGAATTAAAATACCAAGCCAATCCTTTTACTTTACTTTTTCGAATTCGAATTACGTTCACACCATCAACATTTTCGGTTTCATCAGAAGGCACATAATTCAATCCTACAACGGTAACTTGATTTCCTTTAGCTACCAAAGCTGCTGCCAAAGTTTTTACAAAACTACCTACTCCACCATGAGGAAAGCCTGTTTTTGGATATTCGTTGGTTAGGAAACAGATGTGCATTTAGTTATGAATTACATTAGTAATGTTTCTAGATGAATGTTTAAAATCTTCAAGTATAGTTTTTATCCAACGATGAGTAACCTCATTATATTGCAAATCAAAGAGTAAATTGGATAATTCTTCTTTTTTTGTCCACCACTTAACAACGTCAGTGCTTGGCATACTTTTAAAATGTTGAAAATTATATATATTGTGTACCGACCAATTTACATCCACTTTATACTTTTGATCATAATTGATATAAATACAAGGCTTTTCAAACATCCCAAAATCAAACGCCATTGTAGAACCTAAATTAACAACTACTTCGCTATAATAAACCGTTGAAACCAATAATTTTACATCTTCAGGTAACGGATAAATGGTAGTCCAACTACCATTGGGTTCAAAATGCCATAAAGGAGGCGCCTGCTTTATTAAATTAGGATATTTCGCAACAATTGTCTCAAATCTCCCTGAAATATCTACTGGACAACGCCTCAACAATATTTGGTATTCAGAATCTAAATTATTTTTTACTAACTCGTCTGCTAAATCATCCAAGTATTGAGGATCATCTGGACAAGTTTTAACATCATCACCTGAATAACAAATAATTTTTTTGTGGATATCTAAATTATATCTTTCATAAAAAACTTCTTTCGGAATTATGTTTTCAGGCTGGTGATAACATTCAAATTGAGGTGTTCCTGTTACAAAAATTTGTGGTTCTTTAATTTCAGGATAATACATTTTTAATTCCTGTTTCATATAATCTGACCAAACCAAATACTTGTTTGCTTGTAACGCCATTCTTGCTTTTGGCAAATTGTCCCATGAATAAATTACTGTAATGGTTTCAATTCCTAAATCTTTTGCAGCAGCAAAAATAGGGGCACATTGAACACCTCGTTGATGGGAACAAAATATTTTTTTAGGCGCAGTAGCAATTAGAATTTCTCGCACTTCATCATAAAAATTCGAATTTCTAATGGCTTCTTGATACCTTTTTTCAAGTTTTAAGATACGTTGATAACTCGAAAATCCATACGATGCTAATTCGATAGATTTATAAAATAACTTCTTTAAAAAACCTTTATGATTGGTGTTCCAATTGGTTAAAATAGTAGGATTATTTACGAGTTTAGCATTGTGCTTCAAACGAACCAAACAAATTAACTCTCTGAGAAACTTTTCTTTTAAGGATTCTGAATATTTAGGAATAGTAAGAGTACTTTGAATTTTTGTGATTGCTGTTACTTCCTTTTCTGCCTTAGAATCAAACGCATGAAATAAAAACAAATCAGCTTCTCTTCCTTTAAACACATGGGAATACAAATAATTTCGTATCCCAACACCATCGGGAAAAAGAAGCATTATTTTTCGTTTGGTTTCACTCATTTTTAAAATCTAACGCTTTAATAATTGTAGCCGTAAACAACCTCGCCCCTTTGTCATTCAAGTGACCACATGAAGAAAAATATTCATCTCCTTCTACTACATGTTCAAATTCCTTAATTTCCGGATACAACGCTTTTACCTTTTTAAAATAATCCATTCCCTTTACATTCGCACACATAGGAGTCGTTACCGCAATCAAATGGATATCATTTGCCTTACAAATTTGCTTAATTTCTTCGTAATACCGATTACGTAAAGGCACTAAACCTTCAATATTATTTTTCATGTTGGCCTTCGGATTAAACCCAAGCGGATAATACCCTTTATGATGCAAGATATTAGTAGGTTCATTAATCAAAGTTTTATACCAAGCCCGAAACCCTACTTTTGCATCAAATCGAATATAACGATAAAACGGAATATAATACAATTCTGTAAAATCATTTTCATTTTTAAAATGCTCCGTAATGGTTTTCGATTGATGAAGAAACGGCATGAAACGACCGAAAGTTCCATCATCACGCTTTTCATTAGACAAATTCAAATCGGTCTCCACGATAACATTTTTTATTTTCCATCCGCGTTCTACCATTAATTTCAACAGCAATGACGTTTCAAATAAATGCGAACCACTCATACCATAATTAAAGGTTTTCAAGCCCTCTTTTTCAAACAACTCCGATACAAAATGGTTATTGGCTCTTGAGGTTCCTAAAACAATTACATCATACTTTTGTGGTTTAGAGTTGATCACATTTTCCACCTTATTCCGAGTATCAGATTGCGCAAATACTAGGGTATAAATAAAATCCAATGCAATCGCAGAAAGCAAAAGCACTAAAATAATTTTTCCGATAAATAATAAAAACTGTTTCATTAGAATTGAAAATAAATAAATGCTTTATAATCGGAATATACCCCTAAAGCTAACAAAGCAATAATTGCCAAAGTCACTTTTATCCAACTTGCTTTTCCCGACAAAGGTTCAATTTTGGAACGATTGAACCATTCCACCAAAACAAAAACAAGGACTAAAAATACCAATTCAAAATTGTACCGTTCATTACTCAAATACTGCGAATCAAACTGAAAATCAGTCACCATTTTTTGAATATATCCAAGTGCTTCCGAAATCGATCGTGCTCTGAAAAAAATCCATGCTAGGGTAGTCAAAATAAAGGTACCTAAAATATTTAGGATGGTTTTCACACTATTGAAATCCCAACCCATCACGATTTCACCCATATTAGAACGATTCTTATTTTGTAGTAATAAAGGCAAAAAATACATCGCATTCAAAAACCCCCACACAATAAAAGTCCAGTTAGCACCATGCCAAAACCCGCTCACTAAGAAGATGATAAAAGTGTTTCGCACTTTCATCCATATACCGCCTTGACTTCCGCCTAACGGAATGTACAAATAATCGCGAAACCAAGACGACAACGAAATGTGCCAACGACGCCAAAACTCGGCAATATCTCTTGAAAAATAGGGATAATTGAAATTCTTTAATAAATCGATACCAAATAATTTTGAAGTTCCCAAAGCGATATCCGAATACCCTGAAAAATCGCCATAAATCTGAAAGGCAAAATAAACCGCACCTAATGCCAAAGACAACGAATTCATCGATTCATAATTATCAAAAACAGCATTGGCATATGTAGCACAACTATCCGCTATCACTACTTTTTTTACTAAACCCCAAAGAATTTGATATATCCCTTCTTTAGCCTTTTCAAAATTAAAATGGCGCTTAATCTTTACCTGAGGTAATAAATGGGTAGCTCTTTCAATTGGTCCCGCTACCAATAGCGGAAAATAACTTACAAACAGGGAATAATCTATAAAATTACGTTCTGCAGTAATACGTTTGTAGTAAATATCAATTACATAAGACAATCCATGAAAGGTGTAAAAGGATATTCCAACAGGTAAGATCAACTGCAACAAAACAGGATTCGTTTGAAATCCAAAACCCGTTAACAAATCGGCAAACGACTGGGCAAAGAAATCGTAATATTTAAAAACACCTAAAAATCCTAAGTTTATTCCAATAGTCAACCACAACCACAACTTTCGTCTTTTATCAGAAGTACTGTCCTCCATCATGATAGCACTGAAATAATCCAGCAAAGTAGAAAATACTAATAAGAATAAAAAACGCCAATCCCAACACGAGTAGAAATAATAACTCGCTACAATCAATACCGCATTTTGTGTGGTTTTGTTTTTATTGAAAACAAACCAATACAGTAAAAATACGATGGGTAAAAAAATAGCAAAGGATAGGGAATTGAAGAACATTTAAATATCTCTAAATTGTTTTTGATGATTGAGTTGCCAAATGGCTGGTTGTAAAAGGGATTTCAAAAATAATTCAGCACTATTTCCTTTACCAAAATCGCTTTCTGTTGGTTGTGTTTTATGAATAGCAATATTACGCAAAGCTGCTGTTATACTTGCTGTGGAATAATCCACATTGATAATGTCTGCATGCAACGCTCTATTTTGCTGACGTGTCCCAATGTTGATAATAGGCAATCCATAATACGGAGCCTCACGTATTCCAGCACTACTATTCCCAATAACAAACTGGGCATTTTTCAATAATGTTAAAAAATATTCGAAACGCAACGATGGAAAAATACGAAATCGAGAATTATTGCTAAGCTTTTCATAGGATTTCAAAATGGTTTGGCTTCCCAAATCATTATTGGGATATACCACCACATAATTGTGATGATCCGTTAATAAAGCTTCTACAAAATTAGCTGCATAGTCTTGCATGAATGTAGCTTCTGTTGTCACTGGATGAAACATGGCTACTGCATACGCATCATAGGCAATCTCATAATATTCTTTGACGGTTGTAAGCTCGGGAAGTGTGTCAGAAAACATAATATCTACATCAGGTGATCCAATGATAAAAATAGCATCCTCTAATTCTCCCATTTGAATCAATCGCTTCTTTGCTTGTTGATTTGCAACAAAATGCACATGACTCATTTTACTAGTCGAATGACGAAGTAATTCATCAATCGTGCCCGAAACTTCTCCTCCTTCAACATGAGCAACTAAAATATTATTTAAACTCCCCACGATAGCTCCTGCCAAAGCTTCAACCCGATCACCATGAATCACGATCATATCAGGCTTACAAGATTTCACATAAGCAGAAAGTCCTTCAATAGTCTTAGCCAAAGTTAAATCCATCGTAGTTTCATGTGTATGATTTTCAAAAGTGTGCAGATTCAAAAAACCACAACGCTCAACCTCTAACACTGTATAACCGTATTCTTTTTGCAAATGCATACCCGTCACAAAAATAAAAGGCTCAAATTCTGGATGAACTACCAAAGTTTGAATAAGGGACTTCATTTTACCAAAATCAGCACGTGTACCAGTAAGAAATAGGATTTTTTTGGACATTTTGTTACAACTATCGTGTTGCAAATATAGGATATTTGGTTAAGGATTTAAAATGTGTTTTTTTAATACATTTTGTTTGTCATATGAAGCGAAATTGAGATTAATTTGTTTTCTTTAAAAGAGTCTCGTCTTCGTTTTACTTCACGAGACCACACTTCAAATTACAATCTAGAAATAACGAATTAAAAACGTTAATCTTACGCAAAATCCCCAAAATCTAATTGTTCATCCGCAGCAATATACCTAGTCGCTCTTTTTCCTAATAAAGAATCAAAATGTTCCGCCAGAATCTTTCCCGTTCCAGGACGCTTTACCCAAATATTCTCTTTGGTTAATAACGCTCCCTTTTCAATGGAAGCAATAGAACAAACAGTCGCAAAAGCAAAATCGATAGTTACTTGCTCTTCTTTAGCAGGATTTTTAGTCCCTCCTCGCATCAGAGCAATTTCAGCAGAAGCAACTCGCAATTCGCGACAAGCTTGTGCATCCATACTACACACAATATCGGGTCCTGTTCGACCCATATGGTCCGTAAAATGACGTTCCAATATGGAAGCCCCTAAAGCTACTGCTCCCAAACAAGCATTGTTGTTTAGTGTATGATCAGATAACCCAAATACTTTATCAGGAAAAGCCTGATGCATTTCCATCATGGCCCCAAAACGAACCAAATGAATTGGAGTAGGATATAAATTAGTAGTATGCAGTAAAGCCACAGGCACTTGATGCTTGTCAAAAATAGCTACTGCTTTTTGAATACTTGCGATAGTATTCATACCTGTACTCAAAATAACAGGCTTCCCAAAAGAAGCAATATGCTCCAATAACGGATAATTATTACACTCCCCTGATCCAATTTTATAAGCTGGAATATCAAATTTTCGCAACCGTTCCGCTGCTGCGCGTGAAAAAGGAGTAGAAATAAAAATCATCCCTCTACTTTCCACATAATCTTTCAACGCTAATTCATCGGATTCATTTAAAGCACATCGTTCCATAATTTCATAAATGGAAACATTGGCATTACCAGGTATGACTTTCTTAGCAGCACCACTCATTTCGTCAGCCACAATATGCGTTTGATGCTTCACAACTTCAACTCCAGCACTATAAGCAGCATCAACCATTTCTTTGGCTACTGCTAACGAACCTTCATGATTAATCCCAATTTCGGCAATCACCAAAGGAGGATAATCCTGACCAATTTTTCTTCCTGCTATCTCTATATAAGGTTTCATCTATGCAACTTGTTTTTATTTTTCAAATATAGTAAACATTGTAGTTCTTTAAAAATGATTCCGTGCCCAAGAACTTAACATCCAAAATCTAAAAAAACAATCACTTTACCACCATAATTTTTTCCATTCCTAAATTTCCCAAATCCGTGTTCCTAAAAATCCGTCAACATCCGCCTTCGCTTTAGCGAACCCTATTTAACCACAAAGTTAAACAAAGAAAAATCCGTAACCATCCATCAAATCCGTGTCATCCGCGTTCCAAATTTCAAAGATTCCTCCCCCAATTAAAATTGTAAAAATTTTCAAAATCCGTGTTCCTAAAATCCGTAACCATCCGCCTTCGCTTTAGCAAATCCGTCATCATCAGCGTTTTGCCAAAGCAAATCCGTGTCATCCGCGTTCCAAATTTCAAAGATTCCTCCCCCAATTAAAATTTCTAAAATTTTCAAGATCTGTGTTCCAAAATCCGTCACCATCCGCCTTCGCTTTAGCGAACCTTATTTAATTACAAAGCTAAACAAAGAAAAATCCGTAACCATCCATCAAATCCGTGTCATCCGCGTTCCAAATTTTAAAAATTTCCAAAATTTCCCCAATCTGTGTTCCCAAAAAACCTGAAACTTGAAACATGAAATCACACAAAGATTTTTCCAATTCCTAAAATTTTAAAAATCCGTGTTCCAAAAACACGTTTGAAAAACTAAGGAATCGCTAAAGAAAAATAAAACGTGGTACCCGCTCCTACTTCAGAAGTCAATCCAATCTTACCTCCTAACGATTCAATTACTTTTTTCACTACCGCCAAACCAATACCGGTTCCTTCATGCTTTTTTTCGTGCTCCAATCGTTGAAAAATAACAAAAATTTTACTGAAATATTCGGATGCAATTCCAACACCATTATCACATACTTCGAAATAATAACGCCCCGATCTTTCCTCTATTGAAACTTGAATTTGTGGTGGTACATTGGGTTTCGCATATTTTATAGCATTATCTAATAAATTGTAAATAATTTGAACTAGCGGTGTTCTATAACTATTAATTTTAGCTGGACCAACATAGTTAATAAGAACCTTATTTTCATGCATAATCTCTCTTCTCAAAAATTTATATTCTTCAAAAAAATCAAACATATCAATCGCTTCAGATGTTCTCGAAGCCGCTCCTATCTTAGAGTATTCTAACAAATCCATAAGAATTTGCTTCATTTTTTTGGCTCCTTCGTTTGCAAAATTGATATACTGATTCGCTTTCTCATCCAATTGTGTATGATATTTCAATTGTAACAAGGTTAAAAAACTAGAAATCATTCGCAACGGCTCTTGCAAATCATGTGAAGCCACATAAGCAAATTGTTCTAACTGTTCATTGGTTAATTCTAGTTCTTGAATATGGGTTTTAAGCATATTATTCAAATAACGAAGCTCTTGTTCGTGCTTTTTATAATCACTAATATCATTAATTGCACCCACCATTCGTATTGCTTTACCCGATTCGTTTCGAATAATCATCCCTTTATCAAAAACCGATTTAATCGCTCCACTGGCATGACAAATTCGGTATTCCATTTCCCAAAATTCACAATTAGGGTCATCTAAACTTTGTTGTAAACTTTTTTTAATTACTTCCAAATCCTCAGGAAAAAAATGATCGTTCCAAAACTCATCACTCTTGAGGTTTTTAGACACTTCTATGCCAAATAATTTTTCAAAACCATTCCCTCTGTAAAGAATATCGGTTTCTAAATCCCAATCCCATATCGCGTCTGTAGTAGCTTGTGTTACTTTTTCAAAACGTTCATTGGCTTGTAAAACTTTAATATCAGTTCGCTTTCTTAATGTTATATCTTTAAAATAAATCGAAAGACCCTCCGAACTTGGATAAGCAGAAACTTCAAACCATTTATCTAATGTAGGATAATACGCTTCAAAACTGACATTTTCTGAAGTAGCCATCGCTTTATGATAATACCTGTAAAAATCAGAATCCACTGCATCAACATATATATCCCACAAATTTTTACCAACAATAGCCTCTCGTTGTAACCCTAATACTTTTTCAGCTTCTTTGTTCCAATAAGTAACAATCCAATTCGTATCCAGTGCAAAAAAAGCATCTCCAATACTCTCTAAAATTCGATTTTTTTCCTCAAATGCTAACAACAAACGTTGATCTGCTTCTTTTTTTAATGTAATATCTCGAAAAAAAACAGAAATCCCTTCATCAGAGGGATAAGCATTAACCTCCAACCATACACCATAATAATCCTCAAAAGTCATTGGTTTACGTGTTCTCAGTACTTCTTTGTAATTGCTAAATGAAGGCAAATGAACTGCATCAGGAAATAAACTCCATAGATTTTTCCCCAAAATAGTTTCCCTTTTTATGTTTAGTATACGTTCCGCTGTCTGATTCCAATAGGTAACCTCAAAATTGGAGTTCAATGTAAAAAAAGCATCCCCAATGCTCTCTAATATCTTAATTTTATCTTCATACTCTTTTTTAAGGATTTCAGCTGCTCTTTTTCGCTCATCTATATTTTTAAAATAACAAGAAATCCCACCGTTTGAAGGATACACATGCACTTCATACCACCGATCATCAGCTGGATATCGATATTCCAAATTCTGAGCACTACCCGATTTTGCAACACTTCGATAAACAGCTTCAAGAGAAGTCCCCAAAACTAATGGAAATACCTCCCAAAAATTCTTACCAACAACAGCAACTCTTTTTTCTAAAAGTAAATTTTCGGCTTCTTTATTAAAATAAGTAATGTTCCAATTGCGATCTAATGCATAAAAAGCGTCTGAAATACTTCCTAAAATTTCTTCCAATTGAAGAGTAGTAGTCTTGATTTTGTGGATGTCTTGAAAGCTTCCGAAAATCTTTGTACAAACACCATTCACCCGTTCACTATTCCCAATACAACGTATCCACCTTTCTTTACCCGTTTTAGTAATTAACAGCAACTCTTCGTCAAATTCAATTCCTGTCGCAATAAGATCCGCTACTGCAGTAACAATTCTTTGCCTACTAGCTGTTTCAAAAAAATCAAACCCTCCAGAAAGCGTCGCTACAAAATCTGGTGCCACTTCTAAAATCGATTTGACCATTGGGGACCAGTACATAAAATCAGTATCATTATGATGGTTTAATTCAAGTTCCCAACTCCCAATTTTAGCCATTTGTGAAGCTTCCTCATACAACTGATGGGATTTTTTTTCTTCCGTACTGTTTTTGGCAGAAGCATAAATCACCTTTTCTTCCTCCATTATATTACAATGCCATCGCAACCAAATAATCTTACCCGATCTTGTTAAGTAGCGATTTTCAAACTGAAAAATGGTTTGGTTAGGTTTTAATTTTTGCAAGGTATCACTCAAAACATCCACATCGGAAGGATGAATAAAAACATCGGAAGCGATACCCACTAGCTCTTTTTCTGTATATTCCAACAAATCACAACCCGATTGATTAATTTTAAGAAAAGTCCCCTCAAAATCCATCAAACAAATCAAATCAGGAAGTGCTTTAAACAACTCTACATAATCACTTTCTAATTGCTTCCTATTGAGCTCAGAACCTATGAATTGTTCTAAATCATTAAAAATGGGCTCATATTTTTTTATTTTAGTCTCTGATTCCTGAGTTCCTATAACTAAAACACCAACCATCCGTCCTAAGTGAGTCAACGGAATTCCTAAAACACTATGAATTCCTGCCTCAGCCGCTGCTTCTTTTCTAACAAAACTTGTCTTCAAGGTTGGACCATGCCACAAAAGCATAGTTTTACTGTTCCAAACGGCACCTAACAACCCTTCCTCAAAAGAAATCTCTTCAATGTGCTTCGCTTTACTATAAAATTTTTCACCTATACTATCGTTCGTAAAAGAACCACTTAATCGAAGTGCTGTTCCTTTTATATTCGGAACCCAAACTTCACAAAAATTAAACTTACCAAATGCAACCAACAATTCACATAAATGCAATAATGACGATAAAAAATCAGGAGACTGATTGAAAACTGTAGTAACTTTAGCTAAGAGATCTTTTTTGATTTGTTCGTTCTTAGCCAACGTGACATCTCTTATAATTGCTATCCAATGGGTAAATTGACCTTCTTCATCAGCTACAGGAGAAACAGAAACTTGATTCCAAAATTCCTCACCGTTCTTCTTGTAATTTAAAACCGTAATTTCACATGGTTTCCAATCTTGCATGGCTTGAGTGAGTTTATCCAATTCCTCCTTTTCAGAATCGGGACCATGCAAAAACTTGGGTGGTTGTCCAATAACTTCATCCACTGTGTAACCTGTCATCTTTGAAAAAGCCTGATTAACATACAAAATCCGAGGACCTGAATCATCAACTGGAATCGCTTCAGTAATTATAACGGCATCATTCGCGTTCTTGATAACACTTTCGAGAAGTTTTAAGTGGTGTTCTTCTTTTTTCTTTTCTGTTATATCTAGATAAGTTACTAAAATACAATTACGATTCTGAAAAACAACTTTATAACCATTTACCTCTACCAAAACAGTCATACCATTTTTCTTCTTATGAACAAAAATTCCAAAATTTATGTTCTCGGTAGTAACACCCACCTTAGATAAAGCTTTATAAAGTTTAGGAACTTCTGTTTCTGGACGCAAATCTTTAAGATTCATAGATAATAACTCCAAACGAGTGTAACCATAAAAAGCTATAGCAGCCTGATTTACCTCCAAAATTTCATAAGTTTCACTATCATAAACCAAATTAGGTAAAGGATTATAGTGAAATAAAGAATCTAAACTATTTTGTTCTTTCACACAGCTTTTTTTTTAAATGATAACAGAATTAAAAAGACATTGCTTTTGCAATATGAAGATAATAAAAAAATATCAGGTAGTCTAATTCTAATTTGAAATTCAATAAAAGTAAAAATAAAAGCATTACAGGTCTGTTTCTTATTTTTTTTAAGGTTTTTACACTCTAATACGCTTTGCCCTTAAATTGTTACTCAAAATTTCACCCTATCAAATAAACCCAAAATCACCCACTAACCCTACTCCATCCGCCTGCCAAAACACAACTATTTTTCAAAACCATAAAAGTTACACAAGAAAAGCATCCACAAGACTTTAAATTAATTAAAGTGCACAAAAGATTATAAAGATTCCTCCCAAATTAAAATTCTGAAAATTCCCAAAATTTCCCTAATCCCTGTTCCAAAAAATCCGCCCCAATCCCCTTCACTTTAGCGAATCCGTCACCATCAGCGTTTTGCCAGAGCAAACCTGCGTCATCCGCGTTCCAAATTTTAAAGATTTCCCCAATCCCTGTTCCAAAAAATCCGCCCCAATCCCCTTCGCTTTAGCGAATCCGTCACCATCAGCGTTTTGCCAAAGCAAACCAGCGTCATCCGCGTTCCAAATTTTAAAGATTTCCCCAAATTAAAATTTTAAAAATTTCTAAAATTTTCAAGATCCGTGTTCCAAAAAACCCGAAACTTGAAAAACAGAAAAAAAACCTTAATTTTGCACAAATTCCAAATCATGTTATCCCTATTCAAAAGCAAACCACTTTTAAAAGACCTAATCCCTACGAATTACGTTGACATCCACGCTCACTTCCTTCCTGGAATTGATGACGGTGCCCAAAACTTATCTGAAACCAAACAACTTCTCGAAGCAATGAAAGAATTGGGATTTAGCCAATGCATCGCAACACCGCATACAATGAAAAATGTGTGGAATAATACCACTCAAAGCATTCAAGCAGCAGTTACTAATGTTAAAACAAACTTACCTACTCTAAGTAAAGATTTACAAATAAAAGCCGCTTCTGAATATTTTCTAGATGAAAATATAATCCTGCAAGTACAGGAAGACAAACTTTTAACACTAAAAGACAATTTGCTTTTAGTTGAAATGTCTTACTTAAATGCACCCCTTCAATTATTTGATTTTTTGTTTGAACTCCAATTAAAAGGGTATCAGTTAATTTTAGCGCACCCTGAGCGGTACACCTACTACCATGAAAGCAGAAGCAATTTTGACAAATTAAAAAAAGCGGGCTGCTTATTTCAATTGAACTTATTGGCAACAGTAGGCTATTATGGAAAAGAGGTAGCGGAAATTGCAAACTATCTGCTAAACCATCAAATGTATGATTTTGTAGGATCAGATATCCACCATTTAAATCACATCAAGGCCTTTCAAAACAAAATTGTCATAAAAAACCAAAAAGAATTGATGCAAGTAATAGAAAAAAACAGGTTTTTTTCGCAATCTTTATAAAATTTTGAAGTGCTAATAAAAACGGTATCAAATAAAATAGAAACCCACTAGACACAAAAAAATAACTTTTTTATACTTGTAAATCCTTTTATTCACAAGTACAAAATAGAGGAAAATAGTAAAAAAAAGTAGAAAGCTGCGAAAAAAAACCTATTTTCTTAATAAAAACGATAAAAACCGCTCGAAAATATTTTTTTGTACCGTCTTCACTCCATACCCATACCCATAACCCTTTTTGTGATCCGTATCGTTTAATAAAATAGCCATATTTGGTAACTTCTTCTCCTGATAAAGTTTTTCAGGAAGTGATAACATGCGTTTATCCAAAACTTTAGAGCGCACTACGTATAAAAACGCATCTGCATATTTTGAAATAAGTAGCGTATCAGTTACCAAACTCACTGGAGCTGTATCTACAATGATATAATCATATTGCTTTCTCAATTTTTCAAAAAAAGAACCTACCTTCTTACTCATCAACAACTCTGCTGGATTAGGTGGTATAATTCCCGCTGGCAAAACATGGAAATGATCATACCCCTCAATTGTTGTTATAAAAGATTCCAGTTCCAAACCTTCTTTTGAAGAAAAATAGCTGGTAATTCCTGAGTTGGGAAGTGTAAAATATTCATCCAATTTAGGATTTCGAATATCCATACCCACGAGCAAAACTCTTTTACCCGACAAAGCTATAGTCGCCGCTATATTAACCGAAACAAAAGTTTTTCCTTCACCCGGAAAAGTAGAAGTTAAAAAGATAATTTTAGCAACACCATCTTGAACATTATTCAATAAGAACTCTAAATTAGTACGAATAATTCGCAATCCTTCCGCTACACTTGTTCTACTATTGGTTTGAATCACTTTTTCATCTGCATCAGACTTAGGCACATCTCCAATATAAGGCATAGAGGTAGCAGCTTCAACATCAGCACGTGATTTTACTTTAGTATCTAATAATTTCGAAACATAAATACATCCAAAAGGGATAAGTAGCCCAACCAAAAGCGCTCCTAAATAAACAATAGAACTCTTAGGGGAAACCGGAATTTTAGAAGCGATAGCAATATCAATAATCTTAGCATTTGGAGCTGTTACAGCTAAAGAAATAGCCGTTTCCTCTCTTTTTTGAAGCAAATACAAATACAAAGATTCTTTAATAGTTTGTTTTCTACTAATATCTCGGAACAACTTCTCCTGAGTCGGAATTTGTGCTATTTTCCCGCCCAAAACATTATTCTGGTAGGCCAAATCTTTTCTTTTGATCTCTAATGCCGTTCGCATACTTTGCAAAGCAGAAACGATATTAGCACGTAAAGACTCTATTTTGTTCTCTAGATTTAGAACCAAAGCATTCTGTTCACCAGCCGTTTTCAACAAACGATTACGCTCTAAAATCAATTGATTGTATTCTCCTATTAAGGTAGCTGCTCCTTCTTGTGTAGGAAGCACATTCGCTGGAATCAAATCCGCATTTGAAGCCGCATTTACGTAACCTAACATTGAGGCTACTACTTTTAATTGGGTCTCTGTTTCAATCTCTCGCTTTTCAAACTCACTCGCATTCTCTATAAACAAACCTGACTCTGAAACCAAATCCGTTACACGATTCGATTTTTTGAAACGCTCTACATCGGTTTCAACGTCTTTTAATTCTTCACTAATCAAATTCAATCGCGACTCAATAAATTGAGCCGTATTTTCAGAAATGAATTTTTTATCCGCAATTGCATCATTGTTGTAATTTGTAACCAACATGTCCAAAAAATCCTCTGCCTTTTCCGCAATCGGATCTACAAAAGACAACTCAACCACACTTGTATTCTTCCCAAATGGAGAAACGGTCAAACGTGTTTTATAACTTTCAACCAAATCCGATAATGGAATATGCTCAACATCAATATCAAAGGATGCATTAGACTTCCATTTTGTATCTTTAACCACCTGTAAAGCACATCCTTCTTCAAAAGAAACAATTGAATTGTACTTAAATTCACCTATCAAGGAACGCTCCTTATCAGATAAAATAAAAGTAGTAGCGTCTTTAGATTCGATAGTAAACTTTCTTGTCTTTTCTAAAAAAACAGGGGTTGTTTTTAAAAAAGTTACAGTTATAGGCTTATTTTTATACAACTCCGCTTGCTTAACTCTTCCGTTAGTTTTATAAACCACACCCAAACGAAGTGCTTTAATAGAAGAAGCTATAAGCGTTCGAGATTTTATGACTTCTATTTCATTATCCACATTATTCGTCATTCCCGACATCATACCTAAGTCCGAAAAAGTAGCCAATTCAGAAGCTAACCCGCCTTTTTTATCATCCTTCACCATGATAGTAGTAGCAGCCTTGTATTGAGGTACAGCATAACGCAAATACAAGTAGGCTACAGTCAAGGAAAGTATCCCAACCAATAAAAACCATTTCCAATGATAGAGATAACTTTCTACATCTTCTCTTAGGTTAAAATCTTGATGAGTGGAATACGAAGTGTAATGTTCTTGATTTTGCATATTATCGGGTAACTAATACAATTACAGTAATGATTAAAGAAACTATGGAAATACCAACAGTAACATTAGGACCAATGACAGATGAGTTTATACGCGTTTTATTAGGCTCCACATAAACAACATCATTTTGGGTTAAATAATAGAAAGGAGAGGTTAAAAAATCACTTTGCGTAATATCTACACGATTCATAGTTTTAACTCCATCCACTTCACGAACGATTAAAAGATTTTTACGATTCCCATAAATAGTTAAATCGCCTGCCATACCAAGAGCTTCTAACAACGTAATTCGCTCACTTGAAATCGTTATAGCACCCGGCTTGTTCACTTCTCCCAAAACCGTCACCTTATAATTTAAAATGCGCAAATTAATAACAGCATCTTTAACATGATCTTTTAATTTGTCTTTCAAAAGTGCTATCGCTTGCGCTTTAGTAAGTCCCCCAACTTTAATCATTCCCAACAATGGAAAATCGATATGTCCTTGCTTGTCAACAATGTATGTTTGCATCTGCTCACGACCAATTGTACCCGCTTCGGTTGTATTTAAAATACTATACGCTTTCAAATTATAGGGAGCGGATACTTCTGCATTTTCTGAAGCAATCAACAACAAGAGCACATCATCCGGTTGAATTGTAGTTTCGTAACTAGAAACCGATTCAGTAGCTGTCGATGCAGCAGTACTTTGTAGATACAAAAAGTCTTTTTTAGAGGCACACGAAGTCATTATTAATACCACTAGCACCCATAAAAAAGAACAGATTTTCACAAATTTCATACTGTAGGAATTTTTGGCAAATATAAGAATAATGTTAGAGAAAGGAAAATATATTAGACATCCAATTGCTCAAAAGCCGAATTCTTACTCTTAAATTCAGGAACAATCTGTTTCATAGCGGCAACTAAGTCATAAACGTTTCCTTGCTCGGCAATGGCAACCAAATCTTCAATATCAACTTTAATTCCATTAAAATCAGTACAACTATCTCTACATACCATGATTTTTTCATGATGGGTAGGCAAAGTAGTCGACGAATCATGCAGCAACTCTTCATACAATTTTTCTCCTGGTCGCAATCCCGTAAATTGGATCGCAATATCTTTATAGGGTACAAAACCTGCTAAACGAATCATTTTTTCAGCTAAATCTACTATTCGAACGGGTTGCCCCATATCAAAGATATAGATTTCACCTCCGTTACCCATTGCTCCTGCTTCTAAAACCAATTGACAAGCCTCAGGTATCGTCATAAAATAACGCAAAACCTCAGGATGCGTAACTGTAACGGGCCCCCCAGTGGTAATCTGTTTTTCGAAAAGGGGGACTACCGAACCGTTTGAACCCAACACATTTCCAAAACGGGTGGTGATAAACTTTGTAGTTAATTTTATATTTGAATTAAAATCTAAAGCATACGACTGTACATACTTCTCAGCTATACGCTTACTAGCTCCCATAACATTTGTTGGATTTACAGCCTTATCTGTAGACACCATTACAAATCGAGACACGCCATAAGCAACCGCCAAATCCGCTAAATTTTTAGTTCCTATAACATTCGTTTGCACCGCCTGTATAGGATTACCCTCCATAAGAGGCACATGCTTATATGCCGCAGCATGAAAAACCAAATTAGGTTGATACTCCCTAAAAACGTACTCCAATTGTTTCTTATCTCGAATATCGGCTAATATAGACAAACATAAAATTTTAGTGCTTTTTTTCAACTCTAAATCAAGTTCATGCAAAGGGGTTTCAGCCTGATCTAATAATAAAATTGCTTTAGGTTCAAACAATAATAACTGCCGAACAATCTCACTTCCTATCGAACCCGCAGCTCCAGTTACCAAAACCACTTGATCCGAAATTGTTGAGGAAATATTATCAGTAGCCAATTCAATGGGCTTGCGCTCTAACAAATCTTGTATTTCAAAAGTCTTGATTTTCTTAGCAATATTCTTAACATCCTCCCAATCAGAAATCAAAGGAACCGTTAATAATTTAATACCTCGCTCCAAACATTTATGTATAATGCGATCCCGTTGCTCATTAGACTCTGCATGAGGTGTCAAAATCAAAGTAGTAGCTCCTAAACCACTCATGCTTTTAAAAAATGTTTTCTTGTAAGCAAGTACAGGTAAATTTAATAAGGTCTCATTCAAGAAAAAATTATTTTTATTCGGCTCTATAAAAGCGACCAATTTATACTTTTGATCCACATCCATTAATAAGGCATTCGCCAAAGCGACCGCTTTATCATCCGTTCCAAATACTACCACCTTCTCATATCGTGTTGACTTACCCAATTCTACATAAACCTGATAAGCTACTTTGATGAGAATTCTGAACGAAATCAAAAAGATAAAGGTTATGAAAAAATGCATGAGCAACCCAGGCATCAAATAAATCTTCGTCCCGTAAAAATACAAACTAGAATAATTAAAAAGGGTAAGTGTTAACAAAGCACAAAAAGTAGCCTTAAACAAATTAAACCCATCATATAAAGTGGAGTGCCGAACAATTCCAGAATAGGTTTTAAACTTGTAAAAAAACAAAGTATAAATCACAATTTGCAATCCAAAACGCTCCGCTATGGTCAACGTTGGATAAAAATCCACATTTAAGTTAACAATAATCAAATAGTAAACTAAACTCGCAAAATTAAGCAATGCAATATCTATGGCAAAAATAGTCCATCGGGGCAAATAACGCCTAGAAACACGTCTAGCATTGTTTTGAAAGCTAGACTTGATAGTGGCTTTTGTCAATTTAAATTTTGGCATAAACAAAAAAGAATTCGAAATTATTTTTCAAAAAAAGAAATTAAAACTTGCGCAATACGCTCAAAATCTGAGTCCGTTAAATTTGATCCCGATGGCAGGCACAATCCTTTAGCAAATAAATCAGCCGCAGTGGTACCTCCATAAAACGCATACTTTTCAAAAACGGGCTGTAAGTGCATAGGTTTCCATAAAGGTCGCGTTTCAATAGCCTGTGCTTCAAACGCCAATCGCAAAGCCTCTCGCTCCTCAAACGAATTCAAAACAACAGCACTTAACCAATGATTAGAGTAGAAATCCATATTGGGCTCGTGTAACACTTGAGTTCCCTCTTGTCTGTCAAAAAAATCTTTGTAAAACTGATGGGCTTTTCGTCTCAAAGCTACATGGGCATCTAAAACTTCCATTTGCCCCCTGCCTATTCCCGCACAAATATTACTCATGCGATAATTATAACCCACCTCACTATGCTGATAATGGGGCGCTTCATCTCTTGCTTGGGTCGCTAAAAAAATAGCTCTCTCCTTTACTTTCAAATCAGAAGTCACCAAAGCACCTCCTCCTGAGGTAGTTATAATTTTATTTCCATTGAAGGACAAAATACTAAGAGCTCCAAAGGTACCACACTTTTGCCCTTTGTACGAACTCCCTAATGCTTCCGCACTATCTTCTATCAAAGGAATGGCGTACTTCTTAGAAAGTGCTAAAATCTCTGTCATTTTAGCCGGCATCCCATACAAATGAACAACAATGATGGCTTTGGGCGTTTTTCCATTTGCAATCCTATCCAATAGTGCTGCTTCTAATGCAATCGGACATAGATTCCAAGTCTCATTTTCACTGTCAATAAATACAGGAGTAGCACCTACATAACGTATCGGATTAGCTGAAGCTGAAAAAGTCATACTCTGACAAAGCACCTCATCTCCCGCTTGTACACCCAATAACAATAAAGCCAAATGCAACGCAGCCGTTCCCGAACTCAAAGCTGCCACTTGATGCTCATTACCTAAATATGCCTGTAAATCAGTTTCGAAACCCGTCACATTAGGTCCAAGGGGGGCAACCCAATTGCTATCAAAAGCTTGTTGTACGAATTTTTGTTCCCCTCCTCCCATATGAGGGGACGACAACCATATTTTTGAAAATGAAGTCATGACTTTAAATTTCAACAAAAATAGAAATTAATACCATATTTTAGGTACGGTTTTACGTAATTGAAGAAAAAAAATTAACAATTTAGAATTGTTTTATTAAAATTCAAGTAAAAGCAACTAGAAACTAAAAACTTCGCAATACAGTTTTCCACACAATAATTACATCACCCCAAAAAGTACGATCGTAATAATACGCCAAATTCATCCTCACTTTATCAGGAAAAATTACAGTGTCATTATAAACTAAAGGAGCCTCCTTACTTGCTAACAAGACTTCTTCATGGGCATATTTGAGACTCGCCTCACAGGTGAGACCAGGCTTAAGTGCTAAAATTTTACGAGCATCGCCCTCCAATCGATCATAATATCCTGGGACATCAGGTCGAGGCCCAACGACGCTCATCTCTCCTACTAAAACATTCCAAAGTTGTGGTAATTCATCCAATTTAGTAGCTCTAAGAAAATACCCAAATCGAGTTACTTTTCTAGATTGCGAATGAAAGGTTTTAAATTTTATAATAGTAAAAGACCGACCAAACTGACCAATTCGTGTCTGAAAAAACAAACCGTTAGATGAAGTATCTAAACTTGCACCAACATAAATAAAAAGCATAATCCCACCACACAACAACAAGGCTATGAGCGCAAAAATAAAATCAAAAATACGTTTTAGTATCAAGTATAATGGGTTTGATTACGAAACTACAAAGTAAAGAAAAAAGTGAGGCAAAACTTCAAAACAAATCACGTTTTCAAGAATGCATATCGCGCTTGGTTTTGTAACCCCAAAAACAACAAAGCAAAACGCACATCAAAAGAAAATAAAACCTAGTAAAATTTATGTCCTCTCTAATAAAATCTATTGAAACGAAGTGCTACGCATTACAAAACATTGTGCAACTTTTGTGCTAAATATTATGTAACGTTGAGCAACCCCATTAAAGTTGCACTACACAAAAAAATCCCAATTTCAAGATAATTGAAGCTACTTTTCAAAAATAATGATACTTTTATACCCAATAAATTCCTACCAAATGAAATACAGATTTCTTACTTTACTTTTTTGCTTCGCCATAATCACTTTTGGACAAGATAGAATTGCTGTAAATGCCACTACACTTGCCGGTTTTCCTGCTGTTGGATATGAAAAAATTCTTGGCAAACACACCAGCTTTCAAATAGATGCCATAGGCTCCTTGTTCAATCAATACAATGATGCCCCATTGCGATTCTTAATGATCACTCCCGAATTTAGATACTATTTCAAATCGGGTGCCACCGGTTTTTATGTAGGAGGTCACATCGGAGGCGGTATCTTCGAACTCCAAAAACCGCAATACCAAAATACCAATTACTACCAAAAAGGACTTCACTACAGAATGGGAGTTAGCGTAGGGTATCTATTCAAATTATCAGAACGATTAGGCTTGGAAATTTTTGCAGGAGGAGGAAACGTCCAAAGTTTTTACAAAGGCTACGACCTTACAACCAACACCCGTTATGAAGACGCAAAAGATTACAACAAAAGCGGCGAATGGATGCCATACAGAGGAGGATGTTCTTTGGTAATCAACCTAGAATAATTTTTTTTATAGCAAACAAAGCAACCCACAACAGTTGTCACGCAATCGTTAACATCTCATGTACTACTAAAATACTACAAAACAAAGATTGAAAAAGCTTTAGAAACTTCAATCAACAATTAGTCTTACTATTTTATGCTGTAACTCGTTAGTTTAAAAATAGCTAATTGTTTTTTAAATAAAGATTACATTAATTTAGTGTATTTAAAAAAAATATGGAACCAGTTTAAAAACTAGCTCCATATTTTGCATAAACAGCAAAGTTATCTAATATAAACCTCAATATTTCCATTGCTGTCCTTCAGTTTTAATTCATGAAGGGTTAAGTTAACAATATCCTGAACCTTTGTAACACCATCTATAACTCTAGTTAAATTATTATGCGATCTTGAATAAATACCATTATCCATCACTACTGCACAATCACTAATCGTTGAATCATAATCCCCTTCAATTACGGTATTATCTATTTTAAGATCCATAAAATCTTTATCACATCCCGTCTGATTTTGTGGGGCATCCATCAAAGTTTCTGTACCCAAAATTGTGGTACCAATTTTATTAATATTCCATTTACCAGCCAAAGGAGCGAGTGTTTCCCCTTCATTACTATCATCGCTATTACAAGAAGTCGCAAGTAATCCAATGCATAATACCAAAGCTAAAAACCTACCATGATTTTTCATATCTAATTTATTTAAATTGTTAAGTGCGAAATTACTTCTTAACAACTTGTCAATTGTTACACTATTATATAATTTACTTTCATGATTAGTTATAGATTTTATAGAAAATAAGTTTTGATAATTTTGATTTGTTTAACCAATTTTTATCACCACCTTTGTCTGTAAATATTTCTTTTTCAACACAATCGCTTATTGCGGAAATTGAATTATAGAATGTTTTTGACAAAATGGAACTTTCAGAATTAGAAAAAGAAAAATCGCATATTGTTGTAGAAATCATACAATACATTCCAAATGCGGTTCTGAGTAAAACTATATTAAAAAAATTAACAGGAAATATAACTGTTTCTTCTTTTGATGCAGGGGAAGAACTTGCCGAAAAAACTTCACCCTTTGATAATTACATCCAGATTATTGATGGTACAGCCGAAATCATAATTAATGAAGTTCCCCATAAACTTACTTTAGGCCAAGGAATTATTATCCCCGCACATGCAAAACATTGCTTTAATGCGAATGTTCAATTTAAAATGCTATCTACCATTATTAAAAGTGGTTACGAAGAGTAAAGAAACAATAATTAGTAACTAGTTAATCAAAAATAGCGGACAATAAATGAAACTTTATATTAAGTATATGGTTAGTCTCCGCTGTAAAATGGTGGTAAAAGAGGCCTTGAAAAAAATTGGTATTCAAAATGCTGTTCTAGATTTAGGTATGGTTGAAACAATAGAGGATTTAACAGAACAACAACGTGAAGATTTACATCATCTGCTTTTAAAGTTTGGATTAGAACTCATGGACGATAAAAAAGCAATGTTGATAGAAAAAATTAAGAACATCATCATTGAAATGGTTCATTATACCGATGAAATTCCTAAAATAAATTATTCAGATTATATAAGTGAAAAATTGGGTTTAGAGTACACACACATCTCAAAAATATTCTCTGAAGTAAAAGGAATTACAATTGAACACTTTATTATATCCCACAAAATTGAACGAGTAAAAGAATTATTGCTTTATAATGAATTAAATTTAACTCAAATCTCCTATCTAATGAACTACAGTAGCGTAGCGCATTTATCTAAACAATTCAAAAAAGTAACAGGATTAACACCCAGTTTCTTCAAAAAATTGAGACATAAAAAAAGAATCGCACTGGAAAACATCTGAATTGTGTAACTTATTTACGGTAAAGTACCACAAACTTCCTTATAAAAGTTTCAACTTTGATTTAATTATTAAAGCAATAACTTTGAAACTTTATATCAAACACATGGTAAGCAACCGTTGTAAAATTACGGTTAGAGACGAATTGAAAAAATTAGGTCTTCACTTAATTGTGATTGATTTAGGTGAAATTGAAATTAGGGAAGATATTTCTTTACAAAAAAGGTTATTATTGGCCCAAGGATTGTACTCATCCGGTTTAGAATTAATTGATGACAAAAAATCGATTTTAATTGAAAGAATCAAAACTATAATTGTTCAAATGGTACATTATTCTGATGTAACCATGAAAATTAATTTTTCAGATTATTTATCCGAAAAATTAAATCACAATTATACTTACTTAGCTAATTTATTTTCAGAAAATCAAGGAATCACCATTGAACAATTTATAATTTCACACAAAATTGAACGTGTAAAAGAATTGATGATTTACAACGAACTAAATATAACTCAAATCGCTTGGAAGATGAATTATAGTAGCGTTGCTCATTTATCAAGTCAATTTAAAAAAGTCACCGGATTTTCTCCTTCGCATTTTAAGCAATTAAAAAACAAATCCCGATGCCCAATTGAAAATATTGGAGAATAACTTTTCTAGAACTAAAAAAAATCAGAGGACAGTCTATTAAAAGTGTATAAATTAATAAGAATCGGATTTGACATTTTAATTATAGTTGAACCTTTTTTTTCAAATACAATTCCACACCTCAATCAATACAATTTAATAATAATTGTAAAGTCTCAAATTTACAATTATAAAAAAATAATAAAAATGGCAGCAATGCTTTTCAAATAATCTTCAAAAAGTTTTTATTAAAAAACCTATGAATATAACAACTTTTGATGAAAGTTATGTAACACAATTATAAGATAAGCAAATGATATTTGTATGAATAATTTAAACAAACTACATTATGAAAAAATTACTATTTCTATGCATATGTATTGCTTGTACATTTGCATCAAGTGGACAAACAGAAGAGAAAAAATGGAATATAGGCCTTCATGGAGGTGTTACGCAATATAACGGAGATTTGGGAAGGGATTGGTACAAAACAAATAACACCACATATGGTTTTGGGGGTATTTCAGTCTCCAGATATTTAGGCAAATTATTCGATGCTAATCTATTATTATCAAAAGGAACAATTGGTTATAACACTGGAACATCAGCTGGTTTTAAATCGGATTTTAATGCTATTGCGTTAAACTTGCGTTTCAACATTGTGGCTCCAGAATATGTCATAAGACCTTATGTCTTTGTTGGAGCAGGTGCAATCTTATTCGACAATCAATTGAATTTTCACACAGAAAATTATGATTATATATTACCAAGTGCAGGGGGTGGAATCAATTTCCGACTGTCACCATCCATTATGTTAAACTTACAAGAGTCATTTTTATTCTCTAATAAAGACAGAAGAGATGGTATTGATAATGCTGATGGAGATTTTAAGAAAAAAGACGCTTACTTAACACATATGGTTGGATTAACTTTCAACTTAGGTGATACTCAAGACACAGATAATGACGGGGTTGCAGACAAAAAAGATAACTGCCCAGATACCCCTACAAATGTAAAAGTAGATAAGACAGGCTGTCCTATTGATAGCGATTCTGATGGAATTGCAGATTATTTAGATGCATGTCCTGATATTTCAGGTTCAAAAATACTAAATGGCTGCCCAGACAAAGACAATGATGGAGTTGAAGATGCTAAAGATCGATGTCCAGATCAAGCAGGAATCAGTACCCTATTAGGATGCCCAGATGCTGATAGAGATGGAGTTGCAGACATAGATGACAAATGTGCGAATACTAAACTAGGTACAAAAGTAGATAAATTGGGTTGCCCAATAGATAGCGACTACGATGGTGTAACAGACGACCTAGATCGATGTCCCGATACAAAAGGAATAATCAGTTTAAACGGATGTCCTGATGCAGATGGCGATGGAATAGCAGATATAGATGATAAATGTCCAAATACAAAAGGAACATCTGTAAATAAAGGCTGTCCCGAAATTGCTAAAGCTGATATTGTAAGAATTACTTATATCGGAAGTAAAATTTTCTTTGAAAATAACTCAGATAAATTAAAAGTGGCTTCACTATCTCAATTAGACGAATTGTCGAAAATATTATACAAATATGAAGGAGCTATTCTAACTATTGAAGGACACACAGATAGTGTAGGTGCAGAAGAGTTTAACATGACGCTTTCTAAAAAACGCTCAGAATCGGTTCGCGAATACTTAATAGGAAAAGGAATTTCAGATGCTAGGATAATTTCAATTGGATTTGGAGAAACAAAACCTGTAGCAACAAATACTACATCGCTAGGAAAAGCTAAAAACAGAAGAGTAGAGTTAAAAACAAATTATTAAAATTTGGGTGGGGTTTTTATGTAGGAAAGGCTGTCAATTTAAACTTGGCAGTCTTTTTTATTCCTAAAACCTACTAACAGAACTATACAACAAAAACCAAAAATTATATAACTAATAAGGTGGAGCATTCAAGTACTTTTATAAGAATATTAAAATATAAAAATTATGAAAAAAAGTGTATTAAAATTAGGAGCTTTATCTGTAGTACTTTTAGGAATAGTTTCATGTACTAACAAAGAAAAAGAAGTGGCTGACAAAAAGATAGACGAATTAGAAAACTATATCGATTCAATAGCTACATTGTCTGCAGAGAGTCGTCAAACAAATTGGGATCAAATTGAAGCGGATTACCAAACTAAAAACACAAGCGCAAATGAAGTGCTATTGAACCTGAATCAAGACGACAAAGAGTCATTACAAGAAAAAGTGAATGCCTCAAATACAAAATATAATGATATTAAATATTCTGTTATTACTGTTAAAGAATCAGAAGCAATAATGAAGGAAAACAATGCGAATAATAATTCTTCCCAATTGTTAAGGGATCGATTATTTGGAGCTGGTAAAATTGGCTCGGATATGAGTTTTAATTGGGTAAATAAAGACAACATTTTATCGGTTTATGAAAACTTTTTCGAATCCTATAAACAAAATAAAAGCGATTTCACTCGTGAAGATTACGATGAAGTAAAATTACTTTTTGAAGCCTTGGATAGTAGAAAAAATACGGTTGAAAAAGAAGGTCTGTCGTCAGAAGATAACAATCAGATTGCTTCTATTAAGTTAAAATTCTCTCCTATGTTTAAGATGAATAGGATTGGAGCTAAAAGCCGAGAAAATCAAGAGGCTAAAGAATAATTGTAGCACTTAGTTAAAGTAGTAGAACTAAAATGTCAATCCATAATGGTTGACATTTTTTATTTCAAATTAAAGAACATGCGAATTATATAATTTAATAAAATAGTTCTGTAACTTTTTTAAAAATAATTAATCGTTCTTTATAATACACATATAATCATTTTATTATAAAATAATTAAGCCATGATTAAAGTAAAAAAAGAGGGGATTGTTTTAGAAAAAAGAACTTTAGGTTTTGAATGGGAAGGGGTGTTAAATCCGGCAGTAATAAAACATGCAGATCATATTCATGTTTTTTATCGTGCGGTTGCAAAAAGAAATTATTCCAGCATAGGTTATGCAAAATTCAAAAGTCCTTTTGAAATTTTGGAACGTACCGATGTACCGCTCATATTTCCTCAATTTGATTACGAAGAACACGGCATAGAAGATGGAAGAATTGTTTTAATTGACGATGTGTTTTATTTCTCCTATTGTGCGTATGATGGCGTAAATGCTTTAGGAGCATTAGCCACTTCTAAAGACCTTGTTCATTGGGAAAAGAAAGGCATCATAGTACCTCAAATCATGTTTCACGAGTTTAAACGATTGGCCGAGACTAAAGGTAAAATAAATGAAAAATACATTCGATACAATGAGCACGATCAAATTAGAGAACGCAAAGGAAAAAAAGTACTAGTTTGGGATAAAAATGTTGTTTTTTTTCCGAGAAAAATCAATGGAAAATTATGTTTCTTACATCGTATAAAGCCAGATATACAAATTGTTAGTATCGAGAAAATAAGCGAGTTGAATACAGACTTTTGGCAAAACTATCTTTTAAAATTTAAAGATAATATAGTGTTAGCGCCAAAATTTGAGCATGAAATTAGTTACATAGGCGCAGGCTGTCCACCAATAGAAACAAAAGAAGGTTGGTTACTAATTTATCATGGTGTTCATGATACCGTAAAAGGGTATGTGTACTGTGCATGTGCAGCCTTGTTAGAATTAGAAAATCCTAAAAATGAAATAGTCCGATTGCCCTATCCCCTTTTTGGTCCTGAATTAATTTGGGAAATTAAAGGAGAGGTTAATAACGTTTGTTTTCCTACAGGAACAATTATTCAAGACGACACCTTACATATTTATTACGGTGCTGCCGATTCTCGAATTGGTTGTGCTACTGTTTCACTATCCGAATTATTGACAGAATTATTACGTCATTTAAAATACTACTAAATTAAAATTTCTTACTATGAAAATTATAAAAAAAACTCCCGAAATTTTATTTATTACTTCTTATCCACCTCGTGAATGTGGAATTGCTACATATTCCCAAGACTTAATTATTGCACTAAATAATAAATTTACAGCTTCTTTTAATATTACAATTTGTGCTTTAGAAACCTCCCTTGAAAAATATAAATATACAAAGGAAGTAAAAACGGTATTAGAAACCGATAATTCTAATTCATATAAAGAACTAGCTAAAGAATGTAATGAAAATAATGCTATTTCAATGGTTTTAATCCAACACGAGTTCGGACTTTTTAAATCAAATGAAAAGGATTTTATTCAGCTTTTACAGGACATCAACAAACCCATAATTATAGTTTTTCATACCGTTTTGCCTAATCCAGATGATAGGTTACTACAAATGGTTCAAAACATGAATACCTATGTAGATTCTTTTATTGTGATGACTAAAAATTCTCTAAAAATAGTAGTAAAAGATTATCAAATAAATCCCAATAAAGTTTCTGTAATTCCACATGGAACACATTTAGTACAACATTCTGATAAAGATATGCTCAAAGAAAAATTTAATATAGTGGGTAGAAAAGTATTAGCAACTTTTGGATTGTTAAGTTCCGGAAAATGTATTGAAACTTCAATTGAAGCCCTCCAAATTATCGTAAAAAAAAATCCTGAGGTGCTCTTTTTAATAATAGGAAAAACACACCCCAATATTGTAAAAAAGGAAGGTGAAAAATATCGATTAAGTTTAGAAGCTAGAATTAATCAGTTACAATTAAATAAAAATGCAGCATTCATCAATCAATATTTACCTTTACATGATCTACTAGAATATTTGCAATTAACGGATGTCTATTTGTTCACATCAAAAGACAGAAATCAAGCAGTTTCAGGAACTTTTTCTTATGCAATTAGTTGTGGTTGTCCTATCATTTCAACACCAATTCCACATGCCATTGAAGTATTGAGTGATGGAACAGGGATAATTATAGATTTTGAAAATAGTGAACAACTAGCTAAACAGGTCAACCATCTACTAGAAAACGAGCAAATGAGAGCTACAATTTCATCTAATGGAATTCATAAACTGGCACCAACCGCTTGGGAAAATACGGCTATTTCACATGCTGTTTTATTTCAAAACGTTAGCAATAATAGATTAGATTTAAATTATAAAATTCCACCCATTAACCTGAGTCATTTTAAAAAATTAACTACTGATTTTGGTATGATTCAATTTTCCATTATCAATCAGCCCAACATCAAATCAGGTTACACTCTAGATGATAACGCCAGAGCGTTAATAGCCATTTGTGAACACTTCATACAAAAAAAAGATCAAAACGATTTAGCATTTATTTATACATATTTCCACTTTATTAAATTTTGCCTGCAACCTGAGGGCTATTTCTTAAATTATGTTGATGAGCATAAAAAGTTTACAAAACAAAATTCAGAAAATCTTGCCGATGCTAATGGCAGAGCTATATGGGCATTAGGTTATTTACTCTCAATTAGTCCTGTTTTACCCATTAAATTAGTAAAAAGTGCTAAAGAAACGTTGCAATTAGCCCTGATCAACGTCTGTAAAATTCACTCTCCTAGAGCAATGGCATTCATTATCAAAGGAATTTATTATAATCATTTGCAACACCCTTCAGAAAATAATGTGTTGCTCTTAAAAGATTTATCGGATAAGTTGGTTCAAATGTATAAACATGAAAATAGCGAAAACTGGCATTGGTTTGAAAGTTATCTAACTTATGGGAATAGCATTTTACCAGAAGCTTTGTTGTGTGCTTATTCAACAACTAAAAACGAAAATTATAAAATAATTGCTAAAACATCCTTTGAATTTTTATTGTCAAAAATATTCGCTAATGAGGTCATTAAAGTGATTTCAAACAAAGGCTGGTTGAAAAATGATAGCAATTCAATAACGGCACCAATAGGTGGCGAACAACCCATAGATGTGGCTTATACCATAATTGCCTTAAATAAGTTTTATGAAATTTTCAAAGAAGATGTCTATTTGGAAAAAATGGAGGTAGCATTTGATTGGTTTTTAGGCAAAAATCATTTGCATCAAATTATCTACAATCCCCGCACGGGTGGTTGTTATGACGGTTTAGAAGATACTTATATCAATTTAAATCAAGGAGCAGAATCAACAGTAAGCTATTTGATGGCTCGTTTAATAATGGAAAAACATCTTACTCAGAAAGAAAAAACTACGGTGAAACAGAAAAGTTACTCCAAAAAGAAAAGTAAAAATCAAACGATTGTAATTTAATTAATAGAGCTATGACAACTAAAAAAAAGCAAATTATTGCTTCTAAAAAAAGCGATAAAAAAAAACAGAGCGACAAAGTTCAAAAGAAAATTCAACAAAACCCAGACAGAAAAAAAGAAGAAAAACAAACGAATTTGGAGAGGAAGACTCCTTATGAAAAAATATGAAATCAATAGTAATATCTAGGAATTGTATAACTATTCTTTAAAATTCTATAACATAAAAATAGTATTTAGTAACCACCTTTACATTATAAACAATAATAAATACTCAGTCATGAAAAAAATAATTTTAGTCGCTAGTATGTTAATCGGATTATCATTTAGTACTCAAGCACAAAATACTTCAAAAAACGCACTAGGGTTACGTTTAGGAGACAATGACGGATTTGGGGGTGAAATATCCTATCAAAGAAAACTAGCCGCTAACAATAGATTAGAATTTGATTTGGGATGGAGAAACAGTAACCAGGTAGACGCCCTAAAATTAGTAGGATTGTATCAATGGATTTGGAATATCGAGGGAGGCTTCAATTGGTATGCAGGTCTTGGTGGTGGATTAGGAACTTGGAGTACCGACAATAATGACAATAACGATAAGGGAACATTTGCTTTAGTGGCTGGTGATATTGGTATCGAATATAATTTTGATATTCCATTACAACTTTCATTAGATTTTAGACCAGAAATATATTTTAATTCGAATGATTTCAGAGAAGATAGTTTCGGACCCGATATTGCTTTAGGAATTAGATACCGCTTTTAAAATTGAAACTTCAAATTACTTCGAGAAGATCAAAAGTAAAGTTACAAAAACTCAAAAAAAAACGTATAAACTATTAAAATCAATAAAATGAACAAATTAATTTTAGGTCTTGCTATAGCAGTGTTTATGGTAGGAAATGTATTTACAAGTTGTAAATCCAACACAGAAAAAGAAGCAGATGCTATTGAAAACGTTCAAGAAGCAGAGGAAAATCTGGATAATGTTACTAATGACATTAACAATGACGCCATAACAAAAGCTAACGATGCAGAATGGCAAGCGTATAAAGCTGAAGCTTACAAAAGTATTACTGAAAACGAAACCCGTATTGTAGCACTCAAAAAAGCAATGAATAAATCGGGAACTACATTTGATGCTAATTACAAAAAAAACATTGATGCTCTGGAAGAACGTAATGAGACATTAAAAAATAAAATCTCAGATTATGAAAACAATCAAACCGATTGGGAATCATTCAAACGAGAATTTAACTCGGATATGTCAGAATTAGGGAATGCACTAAAAGATTTAACCGTTAACAATAAAAATTAAGGAAAATGAGTAATTTATTGTATACAATTGCAGTGATTTTGGTCATTCTATGGGCTGTAGGTTATTTTGCTTATAGTGCTGGATCAATTATTCACATCTTATTAGTCATCGCAGTCATCGCTGTTTTATTTCGACTTATTCAAGGAAAAAAAATATAGATTAAATTTAAAAATAGAAATTATGGAATCAGGAAAAACAGCTTTAGGGCTATTATTAGGGGTTGGAGTTGGCGTTCTATTGGGGGTTTTGTTTGCCCCAGCTAAAGGTTCTAAAACCAGAAAAAAAATCATGGCTAAAGGTCAGGACTACGCAGATGAACTAAAGAATAAATTTGAAGGTTTATATGATGAAGCTTCTGGCAAATACGATGGTTTAGTAGACGATGTAAAAACTATGGTTACACCAAACAAAATTTAAATTAAAATGAAAAACAACACGGCAACAATTGAAAACCTGCTTGAAAAAGCAGCAACTTATAGTAAAACATCACTAGAATTAATAAAAAGCGAAGCTGTTTATAAACTTTCAGATATCGTTTCTAATTTAGCGGTGAAATTGGCTATGACTATTGTTGCTGTTGTTGTTTTACTTTTTATGAATATTGCATTAGCGCTTTTCCTGGGCGATTATTTAGGAGCTAAGTATTACGGCTTTCTTGCTGTAGGCTTCATCTATTTCTTTATAGCCATTCTGCTCTATACTTTTAAAGAAAAATGGATCAAAACTCCTGTTAGTAATTTTATTATCCGTAAGATAATCGATAAGATTTCGATATAAAATTGGCTTCAACTATAGTATATTCAAACAATTGAAAATCATAAAGCCCAGATAAAATAATTAAATATAATATAGAGGCCAAACAATTAAAAAAGAGATACAACTACTAGTCCCAATTTTTCAAAATGATACCGCTAAAAATAAAATGTTACGATATGAAAGCTATCAATCAAAAAAAAGCATTAGAGATGAGAATTCTTGCTTTAAGAGAGAAAAAAGCGATGGATTTTTTGACTCTTGAAGAGCAATATAGTATAACAATTGATAACTTAAAAACAATTAATTTAATTACGAATGTAATGGAAAAACTGATGATCCCATTTGGTTCAAAATCAGTCTTGATGAAACTTGTAATTCAAGTTAGCGCTAATTACTTGGATAAAAACTTTTTTGACAATACATCTAAAAATCCTATCAGAAAAAGTTTAAAAAATTTATTTATAATCACACAACTTTTACTCAAAACACCACAAAGGTTTTTCTAATTTCTAAAATTTTAAAAACTTCTCCCCAAATTAAAATTTTAAAAATTCCCAAAATTTCACTAATCTGTGTTCCAAAAAAACCTGAAACTTGAAACTTGAAACCACACAAAGATTTTTCTAATTTCTAAAATTTTTAAGATCTGTATTCCTAAAAAATCCACCACCATCCCTCTTCGCTTTAGTAAACCCTATTTAACCACAAAACAAGCCAAAGAAAAACCCGCGACCATCCGTTAAATATGTTTCATCCACGTTCCAAATTTTAACCATTCCTCCCCAATTAAATTTTTAAAAATTCCCAAAATTCCTCCAATCTGTGTTCCAAAAAAACCGAAAACCTGAAACTTGAAACCATACAAAGATTTTTCTAATTTCTAAAATTTTTAAGATCTGTATTCCAAAAAATCCGCCACCATCCGCCTTCGCTTTAGTGAATCCGTCACCATCCGCGTTTTGCAAAAGTAAATCAGCGTCATCCGCGTTCCAAATTTTAAATTTTAAAGATTTCTCAAATTATTACAATCTGTGTTCCTAAAAAACCTGGAACTTGAAACCTGAAACCACGTAAAGATTTCTCAAATTTCTCTAATCTGTGTTCCTAAAAATCCGTCACCACCAGCCTTCGCTTTAGCGAATCCAAATTAAAAACAAAGCAAGCCAAACAAAAACCCGCGACCATCCGTTAAATCCGCGTCATCCGCGTTCCAAATTTCAAAGATTCCTCCTCAATTAAAATTTCTCTAATCTGTGTTCCAAAAAATCCGTCACCATCCGCCTTCGCTTTAGCGAATCCGTCACCATCCGCGTTTTGCCAAAGCAAACCCGTGTCATCCGCGTTCCAAATTTTAAAAACTCCCAAAATTTCCCAAATCCGTGTTCCCAAAAATCCGCCACCATCTAAATCCTAAAAACAAGTGAAACGCCTAAATGCTCTTTTTTAAACCCTCCACTTCAAATTCAACACAAAGCTAAAAAAGCCTATGTCTATCTGTATTCCAAAAAACTTGAGACAACATTAACTTACTCACAAAGCTAAACAAAGTATCTATTTACCTCCACTATATCAAATTAAAGTATGTTTTGTGTAACTGCTCTAAACAACAATTCAGAATTTGTCCTACAATTAGTCTTTCTTAATATATTTTTTCTATGACTATCAACTGTATGTTTACTAATGAATAAAATTGCTGCAATTTCATTACTTGTATTCCCATTAACAATTAACTTTAGAATCTCTTTCTCACGGATAGTTAAAAGCATAGGCTCTGGAGGAATATCAATTACTTCATCTACCGCAACGTTAATATAGGAAGGAGCTCCATCTAAACCTATAAAAGAAAGCCCCGATGGAATGTTGTCTGGCTTCAAATGGGTAACATCAGTATGAACTCCTAGAACGCGAATTACAGCCCCGTTTTCATCACTTTGAATGGTGGTAACCTGTTGCAAAATCCATTTATAAGTCCCATCCGAACACTTTATTCGGTAATCATAACTTACCTTATACTTCATTACCAAATCTGGTGATAATCCATTAAAAAACGAAGTTACTTTCTGTTCGAAAGCTATAAATCTATTTTTATCACCAGGATGAATGTTATCAAAAATATATTCAACAGAAAAATCTGATGTTTCATTGAGTTTTAAAACTTTTTTTACATTATCACTCAAAAACTCAAACTCAACCTTAAAAAGATTACAAATGTAATAGTAGTAGTCTCCTATATGAAAAATATCAAGCAATTTCTTGTGAATTTCCAACTCATATTCAATATCCATCGCTTTGTCTTGGTAACGAGCAATCTCGTACCAAGTTTTCTTCATATCATCATATTTGAGTTTCTCCATAGACATAATTCATTAAAAATCACTACAAATAGGGATTTTATGACACTATCAAAAATAATAAATTTGATACTAAAATAAAAATATATGAAAAAATTTATGCGCAACAATGTTAAAATGCTAATGATAGTAACTGTTTTTTTAACAGTATCTAACAAAATTCAAGCACAATTATCTTGTGATGATAAAGGCTATTTTTATTTTAAAGCCTACGACCCGCATTCAAAAACAGTATATATGAGCAACATCATCAATGGTGACGCTTACTATTGTAGTGGTGGCAAAAAAGTAATGTTTGACAACAAAAAAGTTCAAATTTTTAGAAATGCTGTAAAAGAAAAAGACGCTAATGCTAATACCATAATGGATTTTATAATTCCAAACAATTACGGAAGTAATCGTAGAGGAAATAAACTACCTAACGATTTTGAAGCTGTCAAAAAAGAGTATGAAACGGATAAAGCTTCGGTAAGAAGTCCAGACAAAATCGTCATTGTAACTCTAGCAGAAGAATTATTCAAGTAAAATCCTTACTTCTTTACGCCACTTTCAAAGCTATAAAAGTCATAAAACCTAAGATGTCAGAAGCCACTACATCGCTCTATGGTTTCTGAAAAAAAGTACTCATCCAATTATTCTTAAAAAATGATTTCCTAGATTATTGAAATCATGTACTTGATTTAATCAATTAACTCATAAAACTTATAACTATGAAAACAATTAAAATACTATTTCTTTTCTTAGGGATTTTAGTAGCTAGCAAATTAAACGCACAAAAAAACCACAGCGAATGGCGCTATCTTAGAGGAGACAAACCAGTACAATTTCAGTTAGAAAAAACAAAAGTGGTGGGAAACAAAGTGTTCTACAAAATTCACTTACGCCTTAATAAAGAAGGTGCTGGCTATTGCACCCATGAATTGTGCTATGGCTACGTCATTTATTTACCCATTTATGAATACGATACGGATACTAAAACAGGAAAAGCAACCGATTTACATTTTAAAATACCTAAAGAGTTTGCTGGAGAATACATTATTCCAACAGAATTTTATACGGTAAACAAAGCGGAATCCAATGGTGTCATTTCGTATTGGGATCACGAAAAAAATTACCCCATGCAGAAAGTGATATCCAATGGAGAAATAAGACAACAACTAGAATTTTTAAGAGGTTGTGTTGATACCAAAAGGGTAAATAAACCCTACAATGATTATTGCAATAACAAAGGTTTTGTAGAATCAGAAGCTGTTGAAATTAAATAAATTAATTTGCAAAAAAATGAAAACAATAAAAATATTTTTCCTTTTGATAGGAATATCAGTAAGTAGTCTATTGTATGCACAAGATGGTCATTTAAAATGTGCCCCCGGATGTGTCTATGCTCAACAATTACAAGGTAAAAACACAGTCTCCTGCATTGATAGAGTATGCTCTATTTGCCATGAAAAACTAGAAAAAGAACGCAAAGAAAAACTAGAAGCCGACAAACTAGCGGCTCAAAAAAGAGCCCAACAAGCTGAACAACGAAAACAACAACAAACTAAATTGATTGCCGACCAAAAAAAACAAGTAGCTATCCAAATACAAAAAGCGAAAGACAATGAAATGGTTTTGGTCGCGCCAAAACAGAAATCTAACAATCTAATAATAGAAACAAAAAAGAAAGCCAAAAATAATATTGAAAAATTTCCATTGTGGACTCCTGTAAAAGATGAAACATCAGGACTGATAGGATTTAAAGATAAAAATGGCAAAAATGATCATTGGAAAATTCAGCCTCAATTTGTTGAAGCTATTATGCGTAATACAAGTTCTTTTGAAGCTGGATGCGAATATGCCATTGTGACAATAACAAAAGGCAATAGAACTACAGGCCAATGTGGTAATGAAACATTTACACACGAACAAGCTCTTATTGACAGAAAAGGAAATATTATTTTGAGTTCTGGAGAGGGGAATGAACTGGAATTTTTTTATGATAGGGATTTACCATTCATACTAAAGTTAGTTAGCACTGGTCCTGCTTATTCTTGTTCACAAGAAATTTATTCAATAAAAGAAAAAAAAGTTGTTGCGACCATTAGTGGGAATTTTTTGAATTCTAAAGGTAATACTATATTATTCCATGGAATTGACATATATATTAATTCGCTCAGCACAAGCAGTCTCAATGAAAACACTATTAATAAACTTAAAGAAATCTACATAGAAAAAACATATGATTATGCCAAAATACACTATCTAAATTCAAAAGGTTGGGACGACCCAAAATATAACGATGGTATTTGGACTGCTTATTTGATGAATAAAAGTGGAGATTTTAAAATAGTTAAAGGTGAAGGGCCTATTTATTTAAAATAACGATAAATTATGGAAAAGCAAATATTTATAATCATCATATGTTTTATATGCAATACAGTTTCTGCACAACAAAATACTTATTTGGATGCACTGAAGCTAAAGGAAATTTATGAGCAACATAGAAATAGAAACTTAGATTACATAAAATTAAAGAATGAAATTAATTCTATTTTATCTCAATACAATTTAAATCTTGACGAATTCAATGCATTCAATAGTAACCCTTTTTTGTCCAATGATTTTTTTCCATATCCTAAACCATTAACAAATAAAAATGGGACTGGAGGTAAAAAAAATGATTCGAATAATTTTGAATCTGTACAATTTGATATTGCAGATTTTAGTGCATCCGCAACTAGTCAACCAAGCTGGCAAACACTAATAATCAAAGGAACATCAGACTTTTTAGCAGATAGATTTACAGCAGAGCTAATCAGTATGGCTACAAATAAATCATTTCAAAAAATAAAAGATTTACAAACAGTCAAAAGTCTTTTTCCTAATTCAATGCAGTTAATTAATGAAATTACAGACAAAAACTCTAATACAACTACTTATGCATTAGATTTTAACATACTGAAAAATCTGGTAAAGAAAGATATTGCGGAAATACCCAAAAACATTCCTTCTCTTACAGGTCTAAATCCAACACAAAAAGATTTTTACAATATCGGTTATCATATAGCAACACAAACAAAAGAAGGTTACTCTATTCAACAAATAATTGAAAATTTATCCAATTCTAATGAGATAATTAACCAAGATTTACAGCTTGCATTAAAGCGTTTGAATATCTTATCAATAGCTTTACAAAACAAACAAGGTGCAGCTACCATTTGGGTAAATCCATCTAATGATTTGAATTTTTTAAATACTAAAAATGATAAGGAATTGGTTGCTAGATATTTTTATGGTTTGCTATATGAACAATTAAAAGATGATCCTATTTTCAAACCTTACACTGAAAATCCAATTCAGTTTGTTGAAATGGTTCAAAGTTTTGGTTCTCTTTTTAACCAATTAAATAGCACTTACGAACTACTTAAAAGTAAAGACTTTAATCTAAAAACTACTGAAGATTTCATTACTTACAGTACCAATATAACAAAAAGCATTAATGTTTTTCTAAATACTAAAATCATCAACGATTATTTGAAGATTGACAATATAACTTTTACTTATCTAAATTCTTTTTTAAGTATTTATGAAGCTATCTTAAATAAAGATTATCAAACAGCACTGATTAATACGTATTTCATGCTAAAAGAAACAATGAACCTCGAAGACCTGAGAGGTTTAACCTTTTTATCAGAAATTGCAATGGTAGAAAAATCAGAAGACGTTAGGAAGATTTTAGAATCTTATACACTACCTATTGGCAGCTCATCAATCAAGCGTAAATCAAGTTTTAATATCTCAATCAATGGATATGTTGGTTTATCAGGTGGTATAGAACGAGCTTACATAAACGGCAATAGAGATCGTGGAAACTTTGGTTTAACAGCCCCAATTGGTTTTACTATTTCGACAAGTGATAAAAAAAGGGCGAATTTTTCTGCGTTTTTTAGTGTAATAGATTTAGGAACAATGGTTAATGCTCGATTTAATGATACTGAAATTGAAAATCAAGATGTAAAGATTGAACAGTTCTTTGCACCAGGCTTAGGGATTTACTACAATATACAAAAAACGCCAATAAGTTTAGGACTGCATTATAGCTACATCAAAAATCTAAAAGAGTTTACACAAAACAATTCAACAGTCGAAAATAACTTTGGGGTAGGAAGATTCAATTTTTCCATATTAGTCGACATTCCATTTTTTAACATTTACACCCACTAATCATGAAAAAAATATCAATATATATACTTTTAATTATCCCGTTTTTTTGTTTCTCGCAAAAAATATTCAAAGATGAACTAGGCAACACTTACTCAGGTGAATTCATTGAAAATGATTTTACTGGCAAAGGAACCTGCACCTATTCTAATGGCGAAACCTATGAAGGAGAATGGAAAGACGGTGTTTTCTCTGGAAGGGGAACATTAAAATTTCCAAATGGCGAGCGATATGAAGGAAATTGGTCGAATGGATTACAAGAAGGTAAAGGAATATATTATTATCAAAATGGAGAAAAGTACGAGGGAAATTGGAAAGAGGGAAACATAAGTGGTTTTGGGGATTTATTAAAAGCAAATAATGTTATCATATATACAGGTTACTGGAAAAATAATAGGTATGATGGAGAGGGTAAACTTTTTTCGAGTGCTATTGAAGTTTATGAAGGTCAATTCCGTAACGGCGAATTTAACAAAGGAAAATTAACTGTAAGCTACAATAACGGCAGTAAAATTATTTTTGATGGTGACTTTAAAGATGGAGACATTTATCAAGGTAAAATATATTTCCCAGATGGTAGTATTTATTCAGGTAAAATTGCAAACAGAGCACCAAGTGAAACAGGCACTTTTGAAATTAAATTTGAAGACGGTAAATATGTTGGAGAACTTGGAAGTTCTTTACAAGACGGCAACGGTAAAATGACCTACAAAAATGGAGACGTCTATGATGGAGAATGGCGTAAGGGTTACAAAAATGGAAGAGGTTCTATGAAATATGCTAATGGAAATTATTATTGGGGCTCATGGGGAAATGATGTTCGATGGGATGGTGAATTAACAAAAACCAATGGAGATTATTTTAAAGGAACTTTTAAAGGTAATAATATTTACACTGGGGAAATCAAAACGACTTTAAAGGATGGAAGTAAATACATCGGAGATTATGAAGAAGATGCTTTCACAGGCAATGCTAAAATTGAATATACAAACGGCGACCGCTATGAAGGATTGGTCTTGGATGGCAAAAGAAATGGAGCAGGGACTTTGTATCTTTATAATGGAAATTGGATACAAGGAACATGGGAAGCAGATAAAAAAATCAAAGGTAGAAAACGTTACAAACAGAGTATAGATCTTGGTGCTAATTATTTTTCAGTAAATTACTCTGGTTTGCCATTGTCCATTTCAAATGATGAAGAGCATACACAAATAAATCATCCAATTAATGGTACATTTAATTATGGATATCTTGGTAGATGGTTTAATGTAGGAATTGGTGTTGGTTATTTTCAACAAAATGAATTATTTCAGCTTTTTGATACTTCAACTTCTGAGATCACACTTCATGATTATAGCAATCTTTATCTAGCAGTAAACGCAGGACCCACCATTGCTTTATTCAAAGACCACATCATTTTTAAACTAAATTATGAATTGGGTTATTTAATAGGAAAGAAAGATCAATATGATACTTCCGATTTTTCTGATGTAATAGTAGATACCAAACCAATTTTAGCTCATAATATTCAGCCTGAGGTCATGTTCAGATGGGGTCAAATGGGGATTGGAGCTTATTACAAAATATCCTCTTTTTCTGATCCTAATAAAGAAGAACCTGATGAAAAAATTTCTAGATATTTTGGGTTTCCAAAGCAATCAACTCAAATAGGATTCAGATTAACAGCACTTTTTTAAAACTATAAATGATGAGAAAAATATTTAAGTACTTTGCCTGTTTGTTGATTTCAATCTCCTACTCCCAAACCACCACCATCACCCAAATCCTTCAAAAAACTTTGCAACAGGAAAACGAGGCACGCAAAATGGTGTTCACAGAGGTGGATACATTGGGCAATGAAATAGGATTATTACAAATGGACATCGATTCCTTAGAAGTAACCGAGCCGTTTGTCATCAAAAACGATACCCTCTATTACACCACCAAACACCATTTTGGATTTGAAAAAGGATATTACCTCGACCAGCAAATAGTTGCACTCAAAGATGTAATAGCAGTAACCAAAGACATGGGAATCTTTTTTGAAACCACACCCGATAAAGTAACCCTCATCCGAAAAGAATATTTTGACGATGGTAATTACACGAAATCAAGTACAACCAAGGATTTGTTTCGCACCCACTTTGTATCGTTACGACAAAATGAATATTTGGCAGATGAATTAATAAAAGCCTTCAAAAAAGCAGGCTATAAAATAGAAAAAGGATATTGGTATGATTAAGAAAATGAAAGTTAGCTTTGTTTTTGTATTACTTTTTACGAGTATCATGTTTGCCCAAAACAAAAGCCACATCGACAGCTTATACCAAGTAAAAAACTACTTGTTAGACCTTAGAAGTACTGTAATCAAAAATGATGGGAACACAAATGAGCAACTCATAAAAGTAGCTCAACTCATGGAAAAAGGTAAGGTTTATGAAAAGCAATTTCCCATTTGGCTCAAAGCTGTCCTCAATGAAGACAGTTGGCACTATACGGAAATGAAACGACAATTCACACTTATTTTACAAACCCTTGCGTTATACAAATCCGACCTAAAAGCCAAGCCAAATCAACGTCCTAATAATTTGGATGATTTGAAATTTTTGAACAATAGCATTCCTAAACTCGTTGATGAAATTTACTATTATTGTAAATTAGCTGAAGAAGAACGCTTGAAAAAAACACATTAAATGCAAGAACGCTTCCAAGACCAAAATTTCCGACTCAAAGACTTCCAAGAGGAAGTAGCTGTAGCGTGTCCAAAATGCCAAAAAAAAGCATTGGCAACCGTTAACTATGAAGAAAAGAAAGCCAAACTCACTTGCACGCATTGTGGTTTTCACGATGTAAAAGACACTTTGTTAACCCATCTGGGCTATACCGCTAACTACAAGGCTGATGCTAGTGCTTATTTTGATGTGGAAACTTGGTATTTGGCCCCTTTTAAAAACGACTTCTTTTTTGCTTACAACGAAGCGCATTTACTCTATTTAGAACAATACATCGGTGCTAAACTTCGTGAACACAAAGACCGCTCCCATTTTACACTTTTGGAAAAACTACCCAAGTTTTACCACGAAGCTAAAAACCGTGAACCGCTTTTAAAATTGATTGATAAATTGAAAAATAAATAATTAAACTAAATTAACATGATTAAAAAAATACTTTTCAGTTGTATTACATTAGTAACACTTGAAGTTGCTTTAGCACAAGACGGAAGTCTTGATGCTACTTTTGATGTAGGATTAGGTACAGATGCTAATATAGAAACAACAGCACTACAACCTGATGGGAAAATACTAATTGGTGGTACTTTTTCTTCTTACAATGGTGTTACCCAAAATAGAATTGCTCGACTAAATTCGGATGGAAGTCTTGATAATAGTTTTAATGCAGGTGGCATTGGAGCCAATAATTCTGTTAATTCTATAATAGTTCAACCTGATGGTAAAATATTAATCTGCGGCGCTTTTGAATTTTATAACAACATTCCAGTTTCTAAAATAATACGTTTAAATTCAGATGGAAGTTTAGATAGTAGTTTTACTAATAGTACAATTTCGAGTAATTACATTTACAATATGGCCTTACAATCCGATGGAAAGATATTAATTGCTACTCAATATGACAATATGTTTAGGAGAATTGAACGATTGAATTCCAATGGAAGCTTAGACGCAACATTTAATTTAGGAGTTGGAAGTAATTTGGATATCTTATCAATTGTAACACTTTCCGATGGTAAAATTCTAATAGGTGGTAATTTTACATCTTATAATTCAGTTAGTACGGGTAATATTGCTAAACTCAATAGTGATGGTACTTTAGATACATCTTTTAACTCGGGCACAGGGTTTAATGGCTACGTACACAAAATGGTTGTACAATCGGATAACAAAATTTTAGTAGGTGGCTATTTTTCAAATTATAACGGGACTAATGTAAATAATTTTACAAGAATTAATCCTGATGGGAGCATTGACAACTCATTTAATACAGGAACTGGAACTTCAAATTATGTTTTAAGCATTGCTATACAATCTGACAATAAAATTCTAATCGGAGGAGGTTTCTATGTTTACAACGGATTGCCTATAACTCAATTAGCTAGAATTAATCAAGACGGTAGTTTAGACAGTGGTTTTTCTCCAGGTAGCGGACCTAGTGGACCTATATTTTCCATTCTAATTCCTTCAAATGAAAAAGCTATTGTAGCCGGTAATTTTACTACTTACAACAGTGCCGATAGAAGACGAATAGCAAGAATACTAGCAAATTCAACTCCTTTAAGTATTGATGATCCCAAAATGACAACGCTAAAGTATTATCCAAATCCAATTGAAGACACATTTTATATCGAATCACAAAATCAAATCAATAATATAACAATGACGAATCTTTTGGGCCAAAAGTTACTAACGCTCGAAGGAAATGATAATAGTATTGAGGTACAAGTAGCACAATTACCATTAGGAGTTTATGAAGTTAATGTGGTTTCAGGTGAAAAAACTGAAAGCTTCAAAGTAATTAAAAAGTAGTCCATGTGAGAAATTGAATTAAAAAAATATAGGTTTACTTCTCGTAAGCATAAAATTACTAATCATCATTTTAGTTAGCTTAAAATCTTTTAAGGAACAGGAGACAAACTTCATCAATACAAACAGTTGAATTAACTTAAAATTACATCAAGCAACCATGCATCCTTTTTTAGTCTATTATCACAATCCAGCCACAACGCATGAAACTCTGGAACAAAAAGCCTTCGAGTTTCAAAGTTTAAAAGGAACTGCTGTTCACACTTTAGCAGAGGCCTTTGTGGCAGATTACGCTCGTGCCGAAGCCTATTTTTTGTTGCAAATCATACAAGAACAAGGTAGCAAAACAGAAGCTGAATTGCTATATGAAGCGTGTGTTGTCAACCATCGTTTAAAAGAAAAGGTGTCAGCACAACTTTTGGAAACTTTTGGCAAATTAAAATATGAACCCGCTTTTAAAATGCTGTATCATTATGCTTTGGAGGCACTTCAACCCAAAGATTATTACACCAACATGTACGCAGTTTTTGGGCTTATTGCCTACCAACCTCAAGGTCTAGACGAAGTAATTAAAAAAGCCATTACCACCACTTTTGGGCAAACCTTCTTTTGTGAATACTTGCCCGCACTTGCACTTTTATTACCACCCAATGATGCTATTGCCCAACCCATTTACGAATCGTACATCAATCATTGTGCGGAAGATTGCAGTGCCGGCTATAAAATGGCATTAGAACATTTGGAGCAACACAAACCTAAAGAGGAAAGTTTATTCGAAAAGCTTGTAAACGGCTAATTTAGAAACGGATTTTAAACATAAGTAAAATGAAAATTCAGATAATACAACAACTTAAAATGAAATATACTGCTCGTTTAAAATGCGTTGTAATTTTATTTTTATTAGTGCCTATTTTTACTTTTAGTCAAGTATCGCAACTAGAAACCCAACTAAAAACAGCAGCTCATGATTCAATACGCTGTGAAATTTTGAATGATTTCATTCAAGAATCCGATGATAATACAATCCAGCTATACTACAATCAGCAGTTAGAGAAATTAGTCCAAAAAAATCTCAATCAAACTAAAGTCGGATCACCCGAACATAAAAAATTCTTGTTCTACAAAGCAGAAATACTTCTTAATTATGCCGACTATTATCAAAGCTTAAGTCCTCCTAATGATAGCATTACTTTACTTTACAATAAAAAATATTTAGCCGTTCAAAAACAGCTGAATAATGAGAAAGGTATTGCGGATGGATATCTAAACATGGCAGCAACACATCATTATCTCAATAATTTTGAAGAGGCCCTTTATAATTATAAGCAAGCATTAAAGTTTTTTAAAAAATTTAAAGATCGTAAAAGTGAAGCCCGTTGTCTTAACAATATTGGATTGGTTTATGAAAGCCAAGGAAAATATCCTGAAGCTTTGAAATATTATTATAATTCTTTAAGCGTAAAAGAAAAACTAAAAGACAAAAAAGGAATTGCCAACGCCTATTCTAATATAGCAACTGTATTTTGGCAACAGGAAAAACTTGATGATGCCCTGATAAAATACAAAACTGCTTTGAACTATTTTAAAGAAGCAAATGATACATTGGGAATTGCTGATGTACATACAAATATAGGCATCCTATACATTGACCAAAAAAAATACCAATCGGCCATTGAGTACCATACTAAAGCGCTTCAAATTTATGAAAAAGAGCAAAACTTAAGCGGTATGGGAACAGCTTATGGAAATCTGGCCAGTGCTTATCTCTACCAAGGGAATGCCAAAAAAGCAAAAGAAATTTATTTGAAAGCCTTAACCATAAGAGAAAAACTGGGCAATAAAAAAGGAATTGCTTATTCTTATTTAGGATTAGGAATGTCCGAACTCCAACTTAAAAATCCAACGGCTTCCAAAAAATACCTACAACAAACTTTAGCTTTATCAAAAAAATTAGGCGTAAGAACACTTATCAAAAGTAGTTACAATAATTTAGCCAAAGCGGATAGTGCATTATTTAATTATAAAGAAGCCTACGAACATTATAAATTGTTCATAAGCTACCGTGACAGTATCAATAATGAAGAAAACGAGAAGAAAAGTTTGCAAACGGTAATGCAACATGAATATGAAAAGAAAGCAACACTTTTAAAACAACAAAATGAAAAAGAAAAGGCGCAACAAAAAAGCAGGTATATCATCCTAATTTCCTCATTACTATTTGTTGCTACGTTTTCTTTGATTTGGTTTTTATTTTATAAAAAAAAGCAAGCCTCTCAAAAAATATTAAGAGAAACCTTCTTGAAGCTTGAAATTGCTGAGCAAGAAAGACGCCGTATTTCAGCAGATCTTCACGATGATTTAGGTGCTGGCATCTCAACCATTAGCTTATTAGGAAACCGAATAAAAAGTCAAGATGATATTGAAAAAATCAAAGCCGATGCTGATACCATTATCAAAAGTACCAAAAAAGTAAGTGAAAAGTTAACAGAGGTAATTTGGGAACTAAATGCCGAACACAATAATCTTGAAAACCTTTTACTTTTTATTCAAAAACAAGGCAATATTCTTTTTAAAGAAACCCCAATCTCATTTAGTATGTTATTACCTATAGATATACCAAAAGTCTCTATTCCTAGTCACAACAGAAAACAAATGTATTTATCAGTAAAAGAATGCTTTCATAACGTAATAAAACATGCAGAAGCGACAAAAGTTAGTTGCAACGTTACATTTGATAAGGAATTAAAAATAAGCATTAAAGATGATGGAAAAGGATTTAACGTGGTAGAAAATCTTAAAAATGGTTTTGGTGAAGGCATAAATAACTTGAAGTATCGATTGGATGGTGTAAAAGGAAAAGTAACCTTTGAATCATCAGACATAGGAACTACCGTAATTTTACAAGTCCCCCTAAACTTTGAAAATCAAAATGAAAAATTATAATACTATTATTTTTTAAAATCTAATTAACCTGTTCGGATGAAAAAAATTGTAATATTAGAGGACGATACTTCATTTCGAGAAGTTATTGTCTCCGAAATTGATAAAAACCCTGAAATGGAATGTATTGGTTCTTTCTCAAAAATTAAGGACCTTACCAAAAATCTCCCAGAATTATTCCCCGATTTATTTTGGTTAGATATTAGTCTACCTGACGGATTGATTACAAATCATATCGTTAAAATAAAACAATTATATCCCAATTCACTGTGCCTAATTTGTTCCATGCACGATGATGATGAAAAGGTTTTTGCAGCAATTAAATCGGGAGCCGACGGCTATATATTAAAAAACAGTTCCTTAGAAACTATGATGACGGCATTAGACGAACTCTTTGCAGGCGGATCACCAATGAGTCCATTCATTGCCAGAAAAGTAATCAACTACATGCAGGATGATGTCACAGAAAAAGCAATGCTATTAAATTTAACCAAGAGAGAACAAGAAATTCTTTCCAATTTAGCCTTAGGATTTCAGTACAAAGAAGTAGCTGAACAATTAAGCGTAAGTTTAGAAACAATAAAAAAACACGTACAAAACATCTACAAAAAACTGCACGTACAAAACCGAACAGAAGCAATAAATAAATTTAACAAATTGAATTTATTGTAAATCAACAAAGACAGTCAATAAAACAAATTGAAATTATGTTCAGTATCACTGATAATTTCACGTGTAATAACTTAAAACATAGGAGTCATAAAAGACCGTGTCAACACAACATAACATTAATCAAAGTATACAAAGGATTATAAAAATTACTCAAATTCCCTTAATCCGTGTTCCAAAAAAACTTGAAACCTGAAACTTGAAACCTAAAACCAAACAAAGATTTTTTAAATTACTCCCATTTCTAAAATCTGTGTTCCAAAAAATCCGCCACCATCCGCCTTCGCTTTAGCGAACCCTATTTAACCACAAAGCTAAAGAAAGAAAAATCTACGACCATGCTTCATCAGCGCTCCAAATTTTAACCATTCCTCCCCAATTAAAACTCTAAAATTTCTATAATTTCTCCAATCCGTGTTCCTAAAAAACTGAAACCAAGCAAAGATTTTTCTAATTTCTAAAATCTGTGTTCCTAAAAAATCCGTCATGATCTGCCATCGCTTTAGCGAACCCTATTTAACCACAAAGCAATGTCTTGTCCTGAACCTCTTTACAGAAAACAATAAGTTGCGTTCTGTATTTAAAAAGACAATGCCGGAACGGTATTTATTCCGGCATTGTTGCTTTATTGTTTTAGGTGAACCTCAAACCATTTTTTAATTTCATGCGTAAGCAATACTTGATTTTCAGGTGAATTAATGGTGTGTCCTTCTTTTGGAAACAACAGCAATCTATTTTTCTTCTGCAAACGCCTTAAAGCCATATGAAGATAAATACTTTGGTTCCAATCTACATTATAATCTTCCTTTCCAGTCCAAATCAAAACAGGGGTACTAATTTTAGTAACATTAGCAATGGGTGAATTATTTTTGTAACCTTCACTATTTTCAAAAGGATTGGATCCCATTCGCATCTGCTGCGATTCAAATCGCCAAGCTTGGGTTCGGTTCCAAGACCAATTCATCTGAACATACAGATTATTTAAGTCCGTAACACCAGAACCCACTACAGCCGCTTTAAAAAGATCCGTTTGCGTAATAATCGACGCTACTTGATACCCGCCAAAGGAATGCCCATATAGACCAATGCGATTTTCATCCACTACCTTTCTTTTTAAAACTTCGTTCACAGCACTTACCACACAATCTTTTGCTGCTATTCCGGGATTCCCAACTTCATACACTATGTCGGGTAATAACACAAAATAACCGTCATGAATATAATTGGCCACAGCAAAACCACCTCTGTTATAAAGGGTTGGATATTCATATTGATGCAAGCGATGGGACAATTTTTCATAAATGTAGGTAATCATGGGATACTTTTTAGCTTCATCATACCCTACAGGATAATACAAAACGCCTTGTAAGGAATCGCCACGGGTATTGACATAGTGAATTAATTCTGCCTTTCTTGATTCAAATCGATCATACTGCTTGTTGGACTGATAAATAACTTTTGAATTTTTATCTCTATTGGATTGCCACACAATCCTTGGTGGCACATTACAAGCTTCTTCTATCCAAATCATTTCCTGATTTTTTGCAGTAGTTTTGATTTTACTCGATTTTGAAGTGTTGTGATGCACTTTTTTTAATCCTTTTGTTTCGCTCCAAAAGTAATAGCCCCAGTTTTTATTTTTATCAAATGCCGATACGATTATGCCCTCCCTTTTATCAAATGTATGCGTTAAGAATTCAATACTTCCGCGAAAGGATTGACTTACATACAAATCGTCTTCAACCCTAAATTTGGTTGCAGTTGCTCTTCCATTTGTTATTCTCGTTCGCTCTTTTCCATCGGGGGTTATTTTCCAAATGTCATATTCATCATAAATAAAAACATGTCGATTGTCTGATGACCATCCCGCACAACCAAAAGCATATTTTGGACCTGCTTCGTCTTGTTTGTAATTTTCTACGGTATAGGGTAACTTTTTCGTAATGTTAGTATGGGTTTTCTTGTGCATATCATATACCCACCAATTCTGATCCCTATAGTAATGCAAGTAGCTCCCTTGTGATGATGCACCAAAGGTCTGTACTTTTTGAGATTGTTTTTTCAGTAACAATACCGTTTCATTTGTTTTTAAGTCGGTTAAGTAAAGATCAACTGGCCCCGAAAGTTCAAATTGGGGTTCATAAGCTATTGGGTTAAAGCTAATAATATAATTGCTATCCGGACAAACTATGGTTCTTGGCCTATCATTTGTAGCCAATACACGAATTTTATTTTTTTGCGGCCACCAAACGGCTAATTTGTTTTGAGTCTCAAAAGCACCTTCTGTAATTTGTGACGGGTATTCAAGCGGCGAATCATATTCCCAAACCTCCATTTTCACCTCTTCCCTCTTGGCCTTCTCACGGGCATTCAAGTAAAAAAATACTTTGTCTTCATGGGGTTCCAACAGCATGCCTTTTTGACCAAAAGGCTTTACAATACTTTTATCTCGTAATTCCGGAAAATCATCGGTATTTAGGGTGTACAGCTTTTGGGTTGCTATATCGTAATACCCAATAGCATGATTTTGATTGGCTGTAGCAACGGTTTCTTGATTTTCAAAAAAAGCCACTCCTTTATCTTGATTCCAAATTACATTTTTAAAACCCAATGAATTGTGCGCAATGATTATCGCAACCAAAGGATTATCGGTAGTGAAAAGCACTACCGATGTATCCTTGACCACCACGATATCCCCCTTAGAACTAAACTCAAATGCTTTAACATTGGAAAGATATTGGCGCTTTTTGGTTTTTACTTGTTGTAAAAGCAAAGTGTCTGTATGGGTTAGGATGCCAATGCGATTACCACTGGCGTCTAACTGATATTTCTTTACCTTTTTAAATTCGTCTTTCGTTTCCTTTTCAAGATCGAAAAGTACTACCTCATCCCTATCATTCTGACAGCTAAACCAGTTGGAATCGAAGCTAAATTGACCATTGAAATACTGCGGAAAAATAAACTGCTTATCGCCTTTACTTGCTCTTAGCACCAATGTGTCATTCGCATTCTCATACTGCAATTTGAAAGCAATCCAATTCCCATTTGGAGCCATACTTTCATCCTCGAGTGTATGCCATAGTTTGTAATCCTGCTCCCTAAGTACCTTTTTTGTACTTTGTCCAAACACCATTTGACAGCCCAAAACCAAAATGAAAACGATACTTTGTATGGCAAAATTTCTCATTTAGTATCCTGTATTTTGGGGTAATAGATTGGAATTCAAAAGGAGCTCAGCTTCTGGAAGTGGAAAAACAATATGGGTGTTTTGCCAGTTGGGTTTGATAGGACTTAATACCGCTGCTGCATTTCCTGTTCGCTTTAAATCCAACCAACGATGTCCTTGCTCAGTGAACAACTCCATTTTTCTTTCTTGCAATACAGCCGCTAGAATTTGCGCTTTTGTTACAGCGATACTATTTGCAAGTCCTGCTCGATTTCTCACTTTATTAAGATCTTCCAATGCCGCAGTCGTATTATCCTGTTCTGCTCTTGCCTCAGCGCGAATCAAATACAACTCTGCCAAACGAAACAAAATTGTATACTCTTGTGAGGTACCCGTATTTAAAGTTTTCTTGTATTTGTAAGCATGATACCAAGATTGACTCCCATTTGTTATCGTTCTTGTCCAATTGGTCCTTCTCGTATCATTAAGTTCAAATTCATTGATTAAATCTTGTGATAAAGCTGGCCTTGTAGGCGGACCTATTGAGAAAACAAATGTTCTTGCATCTTTGGTATTTAATCCTGCAATTCCAGGGTGCAAAGCCCATATAATGCCAGGATTCTCTTTTAAAAATACGTTTGCCACATTCAATTCCCAAGTATAAACGCCACTATTTAGTACGGCTGTTGCCGCTGATTCAGCTTGTTCCCAATTGCCCAAATACAAATGCTGACGCGCCAACATAGCTTTTGCTACGTATTTATTGGCTCTAACGCGCTCTGATGATGGATAATTTAAAGGCAACAAAGCTATTGCATCTTCTAAATCTTGTACAATATTTTGATTAACCTCAGCAATACTGTTCTTAGATACTGTTGCATTTTGTAAATAGTTTGTAGTGGTAATGTAGGGAATTTCTCCAAAGCAATTGGTCAAGTAAAAATGAATGTAGGCTCTTAAAAATAGGGCTTCCCCCTTAAGCTTCTCCTTGTCTTCTTCTGCAATAGCACTTGTGTTATCCAATCCTTCTATAATCGAATTAAGAGCATACAATTGGCTGTAACTCGTATTCCAAAGGGTAGCCAGAAAAGAATTACTAGGTACTAACGTGTGATTATTAAAACTTTGAAAAGAAGTATTGCTTCCATAAAAGGTGAGTTCGTCGGCATAATTTCCCAACAAATGGGAAAGGCCAAAGGCTGTGCCCGTTACCATGCCTTCTTCACGAAGTCGGGCGTAGGCATTCACCAGTGCTGCATTTGCCGTATTGACATCTTCAAAAACCGCAGGCCCTGTAAGTTGCGATTGGGGCACCTCAATTTCAGTAAAACTTTCACAACTCGTTACTACCATTAGTAAAAGGAATACAAAACAGTACAGTTTAAATAATGTTTTCATATTTTTATTTTTTTTAAGATTATAAATTGAATTGGATACCAAGCGTCCATTGTTTTAATGGAGGGAGAAATCCTGAGGTTTGATTTTCAGGGTCGGCACCGCGATATTGGGTAAAAGTCAAAAGGTTTTGTCCTTGCAAATAAATACGACCCGAAAAAGAACCAGAACCTATTTTAGGTAAATTGTAGGACAAGCTAACGCTTTTTAGTCGCACAAATGAAGCATCACTAAGAATGCCATTACTATCCCTATAATAAGAAAAAGCTTGCACTGCTGCTGGATTAGCACCCGATGTGTAAAGTTGCGATACCGCACCAGCACCATTAGTTGCCCAATTGTTGACCACCTCAGAAGGTTGATTGGAAAAACTACCCGGCGCAGAAAAGAAATACCCAAAATTTCGTCCTTCTTGTTTCACAAATTGAAAAAGAAAATCCAATTCCCACTTTTTATAGCTTAGCTGATTGCCCAGACCACCAAACCACTCTGGATTCAAATTACCAACCACTTGACGGTCATTTGGTGCTGATAGTTGACCATCGTTATCGTAATCTTGAAATTGGTAAACGCCACTCCCTGCATCAATTCCGGTAAGGTTGTAAAGCTTTATAATGTTTAATGGCTGTCCTACAACTAATGTATTGGCATAGGTGGAACCTGCTAAATTTTTAAAGGCTATTAATTCGTTTTTGGGTTGTGTAAAGTTGAAGGTAGTTGTCCATTTGAAATTATTCTTACTAATGTTTACGGTTCTTACGTCAATTTCAATTCCCGTATTTTGCACAGTGGCATCAAAATTTGCTTGTATGGAAGGGAAACCCGTTGTGCCAGGAAGTGGCACGCCTACCAACTGATTGTCGGAACGATTTGAAAAATAGGCAGTGGTTACAAAAATACGATCCTGCCAAAGCCCTAGTTCTAATGCTAACTCCATTTTTTTATTGGTTTCCCAACCAAAATTTGGATTAAACAAGCGTGTGGGTTGTAGTCCTATTATTCCCTGATAATTATTCGCAGTAATGCTATACGTATCTAAAAATTGATAGTCTCCTATTTGGTCATTACCCGTAGTTCCTATACTGCCTCTTAGTTTTCCAAAACTGATAACAGGAACATGATTTTTTATAAAATTTTCATTTGAAAACACCCACGCAGCTCCAATGGCTCCAAAATTGGCAAAGCGATTTCCAGGACCAAAACGACTGGAACCATCTCGTCTTCCGGTTAGGTTTAAAAGGTACTTTTCGTCCCAATTCAAATTCAACCTCCCAAAAAACGCATGGTATTTATAAAGGATTTCATCGTGATTTAGCACTTCTCGGTTGCTAGCAGCGGCTAAAGTATTGATTAGCGCATTACTGGTAAACCCAGAACCCGATTGCACCAATTGCTGCGCCAAGTCTTTTTGAAAGGTAGTACCCATTAAGGCATCGATTTTCAAAGCACTCCATTGGTTGCTCCAATGAAGCTGCGGTTCTATAATCCAAGATTGACGGTTACTGTTGTTTAGGTATAAAGTAGCCCTATCATTTGTTATTACATCAAACGGATTATACGCGGTGGTTGGGATAGTTCTGCGTTCCATGATGCGCGTATCGGTATACCCGAGATTGGATTTCAACTCCAATGTAGGCAACAATTTGTATCCCAATTGAAGATTTGAAAGCAACGTATTGGTATTGGATCGATAAGTAGCATTTAAAAACCCAAGAGGATTGTCAAAAGTACCGTTCTCCCAATTCAAGCTCCCATCTTCCTGATACAAGGCGGGAGCATTAGGGGCTAATGTATAGGCAAATCGCGTAAGATCTACTCCTGGCAAGGTGTTTTTATCAGCACTGTAATTGGCACTAAACTGCAAATTGAATTTAGCATCGTCTGATAGGTGATTGATATTGGTGTTTATAACCCCTCGCTTGTAATCGTTCTCTCCAGGAAATACTGTGGTTTCATTCCTTAACGTTCCACCAATAAGATATTGGGTTTGACCACTACCGCCTGATAAAGTACCTTGCAAATTGTTAATGATTGCAGTGCCCCCAATAAGTTCTTTTTGCCAATCGGTATAACGGTTGCTATCCCAAGTACCGTTACTATCATAAGCATCAACAGGCAAGGTACTAATACCATCATTAGCAAATGCTTGTTGCCGCATCGCTACATATGCATTGGTGTTTAGCAAATCCAGTTTTCGGGTGATCGTTCCTACGGTTGTAAAGGCTTGTCCTGTAAATTGTGTCTTTCCTTGTTTTCCTTTTTTGGTGGTAATTAAGACCACACCATTGGCGCCTCTCGAACCATAAATAGCGGTAGCATCGGCATCTTTTAATACTTCGATGCTTTCAATGTCTGCTGGATTGATGGTGTTCAACGGATTGTTGGTATTGGGTAATATTCCAGAGATTAAAGTAGTATTGCCCAGCGTTTGCGAAGCATAAGGCATACCGTTCACAATATACAAGGGCTCGTTACCTTCGGCTCGTATACTATTGGTTCCTCTGATTCTAATATTGAAACCTCCTCCTGCGGTTCCCGATTCTTGTGTGATGTACACCCCCGTCATTCTTCCTTGCATCGCCGCAAGCGGATTGGCCACAGGTTGTTGGGCTATTTCTTTGGCTTTTACTTTGGCGATACTTCCAGTGCGTTCTTTTTCTTTTACGTTATAATATCCAGCGTTTATGGTGATTTCTTTGAGTGTTGTAGTAGCTTCTTGTAGTTTTACCTGTATGGGATTTGTAGAAGTAAGGAGCACTTCCTGAGTTTGATAACCAATGAAGGAAAAAACCAGGACATCGTTTACTTGGGCTTGGATTTGAAAATTGCCACTAAAATCGGTTAAAGCACCCGCTTTAGCACCTTTAATGGTGATAGTTACTCCTGCTAAAGGTCCTAAATGGTCGGATACCGTGCCTTTAATACTGTTGTTTTGTGCTTGTGTAGTCATGGTGGTTAACACCAGTAAAGCGATGATGAGATTGGGCATAAGTTGGGTTGCCCAATACCTAAAGAATGCATTTTTATTCATACTTTTGTGTTGGTTAAATGAAACATTGGTTTTGTTTATTCTGGTCCTCTAGCTTGTTTGCCGACGGTTTAGGGGACTTTTTTTGAGTTGCTAAGACTCTTTTTTTGCCACTTATGCATTGATTTTTGACGCTTCGCTTTTTGGTTTGCTCGCAAAGTCGCAGAGACGCAAAGATTTTTGTGGCTGAGCTTTTTCTTGTTTTTATACCATAGGCTACTTGTTTTAAGGGTTACGGAAAGTATGCCGCTCGTGCTTGTTGCAGCCAAGGTTGAGCGGCATCTTTCCCACTAACTAAAAAATTAATTGATGAGACCTATTGCGAAACTTTTTGAAAATAAAGCAGTGCTTAGAATGAAGTGAGTATCGATTGGGGAAATAAAAAAAGCGTGGAACTCAACTTAAACGTTTCAGAGGTACTGGTATACCCTACACACGAATAAGAGAGCCCACGCCGCAGGACGTGAGCATCATACTTATTATCTCGTGTGTTAAAAATTACCAGTTTTCTGAAACGAGATTCTAAGCGAATGCTTCAATGTTTTTTGAAGAATCGCAAAATTACATCTTACTATGTAATTAAAAGCAAATATATCAAACTTTTTTAAATAGTGGGATATATCCCAATAGTATTTTTGTTAAAATAATGCAATTTGCTTCTAAATGAAGTAAACATGGACATTAGCAAAGACTTACAAAAACACATAGGAAATAAATTGACTGAAATCAGAATTAAAAATAAACAAACTCAACATGATATTGAGTTTATAACTGGAATTGATTCAGGAGAAGTGAGTAAATATGAGCAAGGAAAAAGAAATTTGACCATAAAAACCTTGGCTAAATTTGCATTAGCACTAAATGTACATCCGAAAGATTTATTTGGTTTTGAATTCGATATTCAGAAATATAAAGCAGAAAATGAATAAATTCATTTGTTAGTTTGTAAATATTTCAATTAATAAAAAAAGATGCATATGCATCTTTTTTTATTAATTGAGTTTACGGAAAATCGAAAATGATTCTATTTTAATTAAGTTTTTGAAAAATAAGTATTTATACCCGATTGTTAAATTGAGTTATTTACTACTTTAGTGATAAGAAATTTAAATAATCTAAAAAATCATTAAATGTCTTATATTATAAATTTGTTAACCGTAATATAAAATGACTCGATACGAAACTGCCTTAGAAGAATATGAAAGTGAAAATGAAGATGGAAAACATAAGACCATTTACGCATATTTTGGACTTGCTATCTATTTTGGTCAAATTTTAGAAGAGACATTCTCAACAATGTTGTGGCTTGATGGAATATTTAAAAATAAGGTAAAAACTAATAAAGAAGTAAGAGAAATAATAGACGCGATTGAAAACTCAAAAAAAACAATGGGTAAATATATTAACGATGTTAAAAATAGCTACCAACTTTCTGAAAAAACGATTAGGGATTTAGAAACTATTTTAGAGAAAAGAAACTATCTAGTACACAAATACTTTAAAATAGAGATTCAAAAAAGCTACTCAGAACTGGGAAGAAAGGAAATGTTGAAATATTTCTGCGATTTCATTGAACAATCAGAAAATTTAGATTCTACATTAACTTCCTATTATAAGGAATACAAGTTAAAAATGGGATTTACTGATGAAAAAATTGAAGAGCTTGTGAAACAAATGAAAAATGACGAATTAAAAAGAGAAAAAAATAATAAAGCATGACAAATATAGAAATAGTTACATTAGTTGGAATTGGTTTAACTTTTATAGTTGGTTCGATAAACCTCTACATTACTTTTAATAATTCTAAAAAAACTACTTTTATTAATTCAGTAACCGCATCAAGAATTAAATATATACAAGAATTAAGAGAGAGTATTTCAAGATTCTGTGCATTAGCCACCAGTTATAGTAATCGAATTTCAAAACTTTCTTATGAGCAGTATTGGGAACTTCACAAAGAATCAGATTCACTTAAATATTTAATTAGGTTGTATCTAAATCCAATGGATGATTACTGGGACAATCAAATTATCTTATTGACAAATGAAGTGATGCTTAAGTCTGACAAAGATCCATCTGAAACAATTGAACGTCTTATCGAACTAACACAGTTTCTTTTGAAACTAGAATGGGAAGGTGCAAAAAAAGAATCCGAAGTTGGAATTCTTACACATAAGCAAAAGAAAGAGATTTACGATAAATATGTAGCCCTTCATAAAAGCGTCATTACCAGTAAAAATGTAGACAAAAATAAAATTAATTGATAGTTAGCAACAATATTTCAGCATACTTATTATGGAGAAAAACTTTTTAAATTTTAAAGAGGAAGATATTGACAAACCCATATTTAGATTTCTAACCGTAGAAAGATTATTTGAGATTTTCAGAACTCATCAGAATGTCCTAGTCAGTCCAAAACTTTGGGAAGATCCATTTGAAAATCACATAATGAGTTCTTTCATTAATCAAAAAACTGAAGACGAAAGAGATATTTGTATTGGTTTCAGAGACAATTTTTATGGACAATGTTGGACACAAACTCGTGAAAGTGATGCCATGTGGCGAATATATTCTCCAAATAAAAATGGTGCAAGAATTACTACAACACCAAGGAAATTATTAAAATCATTGTTTATTGATACAGGAAATCAAATTAACGATTTTAGTTGTTTTTTAGGAAAAGTACAATACTATTCAACAACTAAACTTTGTCAACATTTAGATAAAAATGCAATACATTGGTTAATTGAGCCAACAGGTAAGGGCATGATTCAATCTCTCTTATTTAAAAGATTACCTTTCAAGCATGAAAATGAAGTACGATTAATAATTAATACCAAATTTAAACCTCAAAGAGCAAAAATTAACATATATCCTTATTTGTTCAATCCATTAGAAATAATAGACGACATTGTTTTTGATCCAAGAATAAATTACGAAGAATATCAAAATTACAAGATTCAACTTAGAAAACTTCGTTTCACCAATAGAATTGTAAAATCAATACTCTATGATATGCCAAAATTTACAATTAAAACACAATTTTAAAATGCTTTTATTTTTCTTGAATATCTTTTGTTGTACAAATTTAAAATGAAACTTCTATTGAATTGAACTACTATACTTTCAGTTTAATTGTTACAAAATTTGACGAGTATTTTAATAATTTTTAAAGTTCTTTTTTACTTATCAAATTGGGATAACTTCTTGTCAATTCGGGTGTAACTGCTTTGAGAATACTAGTATTCTCAAAGCACTGTTCTATTTTTGAGGAATGGAATGGTATAAAATTTTAGGTTTAGTTGTTATGTGGTTTGTGGGTCTTTATCTAAGGGGTAGGATTTATGAGGAGCGGAATGGGTATAAACGGAATGATAGATGGAGGAAGAAAAAATAGGTGCTTAGGTATCTATTTTTTTGTTTAAGAACTTATCAATTCAGGATGATTTGTAAGAAAAAATAAATATATTTGATTATAATATAAAGGGAAACAAAGCTTCGTCAATCTACTCGATTTTGGGTGTATATGAGAAGGTTTGTCTCGGATATATAAGTTATCGCTCAGTGTAAAAGCCGACTGCACAAACGGAAAAACTAACTTTGAAAAGTAAGTGTGAAATTAGAATAAATTAATTATCCTGCAACATTTGTATCTTTGCAAAGTCAATAAAACTTTTTTTAAAATAGAAATAAAACAATGATTGATTTAAGACAGGAAGCATTTAATAGTATTAGTCGAGTATTAGCCATAACAAGATATGATATTGAACAGCGTCAATTAATCAATGAATATGGTTTAAATATTCACGGAGAAAACTATTTTAGAGATGTGTTTAAATTCGTTTATGATAAAAATTACGAAAATGAAAATTTTGACAGTCAAAATAATTCTTGTATAGATTTAGTTGATAAAACTGAAAAACTAGCATTGCAAATTACAACGACTAGAACTAGAGAAAAAATTGATAATACTTTTAATGCACTAAAGTTTGAGAAATATGAAGGTTACTCAATTAAAATATTTTATCTATTAGACAAATCAAAACCTAATAAAGACACGATTGAGGAATACAAAAAAAAATATGGTGTTGATTTAAATGATTGTTTATTTGATTACACCGATTTAATTAAGAAAATTGAAAGTCTGGAAACTTCAAAATTAATAGAATTAAACAATAAATATTTCAAAAAGAATACTGAAAAATACACTGATGAAATTGTTTTAAATCTTGTTTTTAAGCATTTAATTAAAAATTTTACAAATAAAAAACCAAACTATGATGACGATTTTGGGACAATTGATACAAATGATAAAATTAAATTGAACAACCTAAATAGTCGAATAGAAAGTGAGATTAATAAAGGTTTAGATTACATAAGTTTAGTAAATAATGAAGACAATATTTTAGATGATTTGAGAAAATTTTTAGTTGATGATTTATATAAACAAATTTTATTTGACTTATTATTGTCAAAAGTATCTAAAATAGAATTGGAGAGGAAAACATTAGCAGAGTTAAGCGATTTATGTCAAATTCATAAGATAGATTTTAATAAAATTATCAGTAATTTACATACTAGCTTGGAAAGTAAGATAGATATTAAAGATTTTAATTCAATGTCTATTAGTTGGATTATAATTTCTTTCTTTTTTGAAATTTGTGATATTGGTTTAAAAAAATGATATTACCTACAAAAACAATACAGCCAGTTGACAGTCTATTAAGTATTTCAGCTTTAATTATTGAAATATTAAAAGAAAAAGAGATGACTTTAGATGACTTATTTGATGAGTTCAATAAAAGATACTATAAAAAAATAACAATAGAAAAATTGATACTGTCTGTTGATTTTCTATATATAACAAATAAAGTAATGGAGAACAATGCAATTATTAAAATTAACGTCTAGTAATCCAAAATTTAAAACAATAAACTTTGAAAAAGGTTTAAATATTGTTGTTGGTACTCAATTGACTAAAGAGCAAAAAAAGTCAATTAATGGTATCGGCAAAAGTATGTCATTGTCTTTAATTCATTACTTATTTGGTTCAAAGTTTAAATCAAAATCAGAAATAAAACTTAAAGAATTTTTGTCTAAATATGGAGATTTTGAACTTTCCTTTATTCATAAAGGTAAAGAACACATCATAAAAAAGAACTTTTCACAAAAAGAATATTATTTAGATGGTAAAAAAAATACTCAAACAAATTTTCCTAAAGAATTAAATAAATTATTTCTTGGTAATGAAGAGGCAAAACCATCTTTTAAACAAATTTTAAATTGTTTTGCAAGAAAACATAGCAGCGAGACAGGTTATTACAGCAATATTTTAACACAACAGGCTCGACCTATTGAAGACTACTACCAAAGGTATGTTAATCTATTCTTACTTAAATTAGATTTGAAATTGGTTGAAGAAAGTTTCTCTGTAAAAAACAAGTTAGAAAAATTAGAGAAAGCTAAAACTACAATTCAAGAATATAAAAAGGCACTAGATAGTTCTAATATAAATGATTTAAAAGATGAAATTATTAAGTTAGAAGGACAATTAAAAAACTTCATTATAGCTGAAAACTTTGATTTGTTAAAACAAAAAGCTGATGACCTAACAGCACAGTTAAATGAAATTAGAAATAAAATGTTTTTTAATGATAAAATTTTAAAAAGAAAAGAACTTAGCTTAGAAGATTCAAAAAACACCAATATTGATAATTCAAAAATTGAAAATATTTTTAGTGAAGCTAATTTCTTTTTCAAAGAAATGGTTACAAAAAAGCTGGAAGAAGCACAGGAATTTCATAAAAATTTAATCAGCAATAGAAAAAAAAGGTTAACAATTGAAATTAATGAGTTAAAACTTTTATTAATAAAACTTCAGGCTGATAAAGAAATTATTTCTACTGAAAGAGATTCTATTTTAAAAGACTTAAATAATAGTGGTGCACTAGAAGAACGCGATAGTATTAAAGATAGAATTAAAACTCTTGAAAATCAAAAAAATGATTTAGAAAAATATGAAAATATACTAAGTGATTTTAAAAAGGACAAAAGTAATTTGGATGTTAGGAATGCAGTTTTAAAACAAGAAAGCATTGTCTATCTTGATAAAAACCAAAAGGAACATAATGAAATAGAGAAAATATTCAGAGATTTAGTAAAGCAATTTTACGATAATCAAGGTGGCTCATTTAAAATTGAAGAAGCTCCTTCTGCTAAGTATCTTTTCAATATCAACTCTCACATTCCAAAAGAAGGCTCCCAGGGCGTTGGAGAGGTAAAAATATTTTGTTATGATGTTCTATTATATTTATTAAACAAAAATTTACTGAATTTTTTAGCGCACGATGGTTGCATTTTTTCTGAAATGGATCCAAGGCAAAAAACTACAATATTTAAAGTGATTCTTGAGCTTGTGAAGGATGATAATTTTCAGTATTTTTTAAATATTGGAGAGAATACATTAAATGAAATTTTAGATGATAATAATCAAATAAATATTTTAACGGAAGTAGAAAAAGAAAAAATAAGGAAAAGTATTAGATTAACATTATCTGACAAAGAAGAGAAAAATTGGTTGTTTGGTGAAAGTTTTGACTAGTAATATGCCAACGGTTCCCCCGCTGGTGTGCGAATCCTTTCGAGTTCCATGAACTCCAAATAAATCATCACAAGCCAAAAAACAATTGGTTTCATTTTAATTTTAGAGTTGTCAAATCCGCATAACTTCTTGTTAATTAAGAATTAAAACATTTTAGCACTACTTCATTTCTCTATTCTATTCTATTTTTGAGAAATGGAATGGTATAAAATTTTAGGTTTAGTTGCTGTGTGGGTTGTGGGTCTTTATTTGAGAGGTAGGATTTATGAGGGGAGGAATGGGTATAAACGAAATGATAATTGTAAAGAAAAGAAATAGATGCCTCAGCCTCTATTTTATTTTACAAATGATAAAAAAGTTGTTTATATTTGATGGTATTTACTAGTTAGCAAAAATGCTATTTACGCACTGTGTAAAAAGACTTCTGCAGGAATTTTAAAATAATCTTTTAGCTTCTGCGCCATTTTTAAAGTGATTTCTCTTTTGCCTGATAAAATTGCAGAAACGTGACCTTTGCTTCCAATAATTGGTTCAAGATCTTTTGCCTTTATTCCCATTTCCTGCATTTTATATTTGATTACTTCCAAAGCGTCTAACTGAGGTAATTGATAATGCTTTTCATCATAATCTTTGACTAAAACAATAAGCAAATCCAATTCATCACTTTCAGGAGTATTAGGTTCTGCGTTAAATATCTCCATCATTCGTATTGAAGCTTTGTTATAATCGTCTTCTGTTTTTAATACTTTCCAGTTCATAATTAAATCATTTTGTTTGTTAAAATTGTTGTGTCAAAAGCAATTGTTTCAACATTGATTTTGTCATATTCTTTATGCGTTCCAAACCAAATTACATAGCAAGCAGCTTGTAAAAAATTCGCGGAAACAATCAACCTAAAATCATTTCCTTTAATGTTGAAAACAATGCGGCTATTGTTTACTATGCTTGCATTACCATAAACATTCTTAACCTCATTGAAATTATTAAATTCATGTTTAGAAAACTCATTATACCAAATTAGCAATTGTGTTTCTGCCATTGGATATTTTTTGATGTAATATAAAATTGTTTTCTTTACAAGGATTTTCATATGGCAAATATAACAAAAGTTTTCAATTTGCAAACTATTTTATATCAAATATTATAAATTAAGCACATTTGCTAACCACGGTTTTACCCCGCTGGTACGCAAATCCTTTCGCGTTCCATGAACTCCAAATAAATCATAATGAGTTAGAAAAAAACACATCATTATTTTCAATTTTTAAAGTTGTCAAATCCGCATAACTTATTGTTAATTAAGCATTAAAACATTTTAGCACTACTTCATTTCTCTATTCTATTCTATTTTTGAGAAATGGAATGGTATGAAATTATAGGTTTTGTTGCTGTGTGGGGTGTGGGGCTTTATCTGCGGGTTAGGATTTATGAGGGGAGGAATGGGTATAAACGATGGATGGGAAAGAAATAGAGATTATTGTGTAACTTAAAAAGAAGAAATCAAAAGTGCAATAATACTCAAATGATAAAAAAAAGATATATTTGATAAGTCATTAATAAGTTACTGATAATCTTACATCTAACCTTGATATAAATTTAAACTTACAGTTTACCAAAGAAGTAAATCAAACAGGTGTAAGATATAGATTATTTGTAGCGGGGAAAATAAGCCGAACAGAAACCCGAAAATAATAGTAGGCAATCAATAAATATTAAATATATGAAAAAAATCTTCACTTTCATTTTGTTTTTAATTGTTTCTTTTACTTTCGGACAAGTTGCATCCGGATGTGGTTCAACTAATTAGCCTTCTAACGTCCCAGTAAGTTCTGGTGTTTCATTTAGTGTTCCTGCAGGAACCGGAACAGGATGGACATACGTTTGGGTGGTATCACCATCAACTAAATTAACTATTTTATCCGGTCAGGGAACTCCTACTGTAATTTTGAAAGGTGTTACAGGAGCCTCTGGCACTGCAAATGTTTATGTTACAAAATACAAAGACGGTATAAGCGCTTGTTCAGACATGAAAACCGTAACAGTTGGCAGTAGCACTGGAGATTTATGTAGCTTTACACTAGGAATTTTAGACGAATATGTAGATGGCACTCAAAGCGGATCCGATACAGTCCACCTAAGTGTTAGTGGTAACTATCCTACAGGTACAACTTATTCCTGGACAATTACAAGACAAGATGGTTCAGTTCAGTATTATCCACCACAAGCAACAAGAGTAAGAATAGTTGCTGCATCTATAGACAATAGAATAACTGATGCTACAGTTGAAGCAATTTACCAAAATTGCACAAGTGTAATATCTAAAAATTTTAGATGTGCAATCCCTAATGCAGATATTTATGGTAATTTATTTCCAGAATGCCAAGGGATCAATTACAATGGTCTGTTCAGACAAGCAACAGATATTAAAATCGCTCCAAATCCTACAAATGCAACAATCACTTTTGAAGGAAAAGATTTGAAAAATCATAAAGTAACGATATATGATAGTAACGGTGTGGAGATAATTAAAAACTCAAAAATCGACCAGAATATTAGTCTTGAAAAACAAAATAAGGGAATTTATTTCTATGTAATCACGGATGAAAATGGATTTCAACAAAAAGGAAAAATAATAAAAGAATAAAACTCATCTAAAACTCTCATCCGAATTTGTGTGAGAGTTTTTTTTTACACTAAACAATGCATTAAATATTCCTAAATCAATAGTTAACAAGTTGTTACAAAAATACTTTTGTATATAATTCAAGTCAAGGAAACCAACATAAACAAGAAAAAAACTAGATATCTTTTTTTAGTATGTAGAATTGTATAATAGCCCGACTTCCCTAGATTAAGCCCTAAAAACCTCTCATGTACTTTTTGCTTACCACTACTCTATTTGGAGGAATGGTATGAAATTACAGATTTGATTGTTGCTTGGGTTGTGGGGCTTTATCTGAGGGGGAGGATTTATATGATAAGAGTGGACATAATCAATGGAAAAAAACAGGTTACTGAGGCATCTTTTTTTAAAGTAATTGATATTCAATTTGCTAGTTTGAAACAAAAAGAACAGCGTAAAACGAACTGGATTAGCAAAGGCAAACAATATTGTAAAACACTCATTTATAGATAATAAAGTATTTTATTTTTGAATATAATACATCTTTAAAAACATAAAATTTGTATTTTTATTGCAGCTATTTAACTATATTTGTTAATAGGATTTTTAGATTTTTTGAAATCTCTTCCTAGAGTAATAAAAAAAACTGACAAACACCAAAAGCAAGAAAATATGAAATCAATAAAATTCACAGCATTGATAATGGTTTTCTTTTCATCAATTGGTTATTCCCAAGACAATTTTACAGTAACAATTGAAAGACAATTTTCATCGAATAACTGTACAATGGGTTATCTAATAACTAATAATGATGTTCTTTGTTACACATTAGAACTGCCTTGGGCAGATAATTCAAACAACATTAGCTGCATTCCAAATGGATCATACAATGGAATTTTAAGATATGACAAAAAAGATGGCTGGAGAATTCAACTTGACAATGTACCAAACAGAACTGGAGTTCAAATACATATGGGAAACTATACAAGCGAAATTCAAGGATGTATTTTGGTTGGTACAAATGCTAACATTGACAACTGTAATGTTCAAAATAGCGCCACGGCTTACTTAAAATTAAAAAAAGCTTTTTATGGAACTGAAACACCAAATAGCACGCCCAATAAAAAAATAGTTGTAACTTTTAAATAATCGAATTATGAAAAACATCAATTTAATTTTTGTAGCCATTGGATTTTACACAATAGCAACATTTGCCCAAGTAACTCCAAATTCTATTCGATTTGATGTAGAAAACTATATTGCAATCGACAACTCTAGTCGTTATTATCCATATACTTCACATGGATTCTATGAAAATTCTACTGGTACTACAAAACCTCGGATATTCATATTACCAAACTTCAAACTGGAATTGAACAAAATAAAATATTTAGATAATCAAGGGCGTGAAACATATCAAGATGACCAAAACATCCGCTCAATGATAATTCCAGTAACACAAGACTTGTCGCTTCCAAATGAAAGTCAAAAAGCAGCAATTATTGCAACAATTAGCAAGAATACCACAATTCAAGCATTTTATCCACAAATTGCAAAGAACAACTTGGGATTTCCCCTAATGAACTCTAATTTACTTCCTGTAATTTCTAACCAGTTAATCGCAATGGCTAATCAGTATGAAGCAAGCTTAATTATCCCTCAACAGCAACTTATTAATGAGTATAATACCCGTTACAATGCTGAGATAATATCTTTGACTGAATTAGAAGTAATTGTAGAAGTTGGAAGCGAAATTGTGTATTCGAAAAGGATGCCTAATACATGGATTACAACTGGGGGTACTTTAAAAAATATTGTTATTGATAATCCAACAGAATATATTAAAAATGTAATTGCTGGTGGAAATGGACAAATATTAGTTAGCTATAAATTTAGAGATTCTAAAAAAAGTTCAATCAGTGCTAACATAAATGCAACAGCAATTATCGACCAGTTTTTAAGTGAAGCTTATCAAAGTAGCGTTAGCCAACGTTCAAGTGGTTGGTCATTTTTAGGATTGGGAAGTAGTAAAAAATCAATTAAATCGTCTTTTGACCAGCAAGTAAACCAACAATATTCATCAAATAGCATCGCGAATACAACAATAGAAATGTACGATGCAGATGATCAAATGATCAAACAATTTGAGAGTACTTTTTTCCCCAGTTTAACTCAACAAGAAGCAATTCAAAATCATGCAAATGCAGCAGAAAAAGCTAAAGCTGATGGGAATCTAGCTTTACAAGAATTACACCTAAAATATATAGAGGAACTTAAAAGTAATAACCCAAATTTAACACCAAATATTGATGCTGCTCTTGCTGCTTTAGGTAAAAATGACTATGTAGGCTTTTTAGCACATGGAGTAAGATGGGGTAATCAATCAGGAAGTGGAAATAATTCTTTCAGAAGAGTGTTAAATAGCAGTGAAATGGCAAGTATGACTCAGAATTGGAACCAAACAAAAATAATATCTCTTCAACATACAGTTACCCAACCTGTATTAGTTTCTGAAGAAGTAAAATTTAAAGCTTCATTAGGTGCTATTGATGGCATTTCATTTCAGAATAATTTGTACATGACAAACGGATATAGTGGAAGCTGGCAGAACGTTAATGGTGTAATCATAGGACCAATAACATTGGGTGGCGTATTACATCAAAACAATATTCTAGCAGGTAGTTTAATGACCAAAATAGGGCCACACAACGTATATAGTCCACAAACTTTGAATGACGCTATTTCCAGATATAGTCCTGGTGACAGGGTTTATCTTACAATGATTGTACAAGTAGGCAGCACAAATATTTATCCTGCTGGTGTTGTTCCAGTGTATCAAGAACAAAGAACACAAGTAACCTTAGGGGCGTATCCTAAAACAGAATAAAAATGAAATGCTTTCATCGGCAAATCATGTTTCTCAACTACGGTTTTTCTGAGACAATCCCCAAGATTATAAAATTAATCCTCTTTTAAGTCTTTAAAAGAGTCTGCTTTATTGTGCAAAAATTAGAATAGCTTATACTCGAGTTTTTGTAGTTCAATTTTAATTTTAAGACTGGCACTAAAATGCCGATTTAGTTAGCTAACCACCTGTACTAATATAAAAATTAATTTCCAATATCCTAACTTTAGCCCTACTCTATCTCCTAATCAGTCTTAATTACCTCAAAGACAAACAAGTTTAACATAACGTATATTGAAAGTTTACTTTATGTTAAAGTTTTCATTTAATTTTTTTTATCATTTTTTTTGTCAGATTTTTAGCCATTTAATTTAAATTTCATTAAATGACACACAACTACTCTTTAACAACAACCGTTGTAAAAGCAATGGCACTGTTGTTTTTCCCCAGTCTTTTGTTTGGTCAAGACATTCTTTGGGAGCGCTCCTATGGAGGCAAACATGCGGAATATTTATATGACGCCATTCCAACACCCGATTATGGTTTTATTTTAGCAGGGAGCTCCATATCCGATAAAAACGGTAATAAAACCGATATTAATAAAGGGGATTTGGATTATTGGATTTGGAAAATGGACGAACGTGGCACTCCCGAATGGCAGAAAAGTTACGGAGGAAGTCAAATGGATATTTTACACAGTGTTACCATTACTGCTGATGGCGGTTTCATCTTAGCAGGAGAATCGTATTCAAATAAAGGATTCGACAAAAAAGAAGATAGCAAAGGGCTGTCTGATTTTTGGGTGATAAAGTTAGATGCCAAAGGAAACGAAATGTGGCAACGCACTATTGGCGGTACAGGGCAAGAGAAACTGTTGCGCATTGCCCAAACCAAAGAGGGAGGTTACATCCTTGGTGGTTCTTCCAGTTCTTCCAAATCCCAAGCCGATGCTAAGGGAATAGTAGACCCATTTGGTAAATCGGAAGATGCTTGGGGGAGCTTGGATTATTGGGTTATTAAGCTCAATAAGGATGGCGAAAAGCAATGGGACAAAACCTTAGGAGGAAAATACTATGACGAGCTTAAGAGTATAGAGCAAACTACTGATGGGGGATATATTTTAGGAGGGTATTCCAATTCGCCTGTATCAGGAGACAAAACAGAAAGCAACAGTGGCTTAGGCGATTATTGGGTGGTACAATTAAATCCTGATGGTGAAGTACTGTGGCAACGCACCTTAGGCGGAGACAAAGACGATAATTTAGCCGTACTTACCCAAACCAAAGACCATGGATTTATTCTGGGAGGAAGTTCCAACTCGGGCGCTACCGATAGCAAAACAAAATCGAGTAGAAACGGTACTGATTTTTGGGTGGTGAAATTGGATAACATAGGTAATGTGCTGTGGCAAGAAACGTATGATTACGGGAAGTTTGATGCCTTAACATCCATTGTAGAGAATCCAGATGGAAGTTACTTGATTGGCGGTTATGCCCAGTCAGAGAAAGGCGCTGGTGATGCACCAAAAGTTTTAGGCAAAGCGATTGCGAAACCAAGTAAAAACCAAGAAGGCATTAGCGATTACTTGGCATTAAAAATAAATGCTAAGGGCGAGGAAGTTTGGACACAAACCGTGGGGAGTAATGGAGATGAAGTGCTGAAGAAGCTTTTTGAAACACGCGATGGGGGTTACATTTTAGCAGGCACCTCTAGTGGCACCATTTCTAGAGACAAAAACTCAATGAAAGGGGGTAGTGATTTTTGGATCGTGAAACTCAAAGACAAAGAAAAGAAGGAGAAAGAACGCCAATTGATTGAAGCTTTTCCTAATCCAGCGGTATCGTACAGCAATATTGTGGTAGGTTATGAATACAAGGAAGGTTTTGTTACGGTTTTTGACATTAACGGTCGTTTGATTCAAACGATTCAAATAGCTGGTGAGCGAACCGTTCCTGTTGGTCTGAGCGGACTCTCCCAAGGGGTGTATATCATCGAGGTAAAAACGGATGTGAGTAAAGATAGTGTTAAAGTGATAAAAAAGTAAGATGAGAAAAAAAATTATACTACCAATTATTTGTTTTGTTGTAAGTAGTGTTTTTGCACAAGAAATGCCTAAAATAATACCACCTAGTCCTGAAGCGTCTTCTTTTTCAAAATTCACAGAAGTGCCAATATCGCTGTATACAGGAGTGCCTAATATTTCGATACCAATTTTTCAAATAAGTGTAAAAGATCTAAGTATTCCTATTACTGTAGATTACCATTCTAGAGGAATTAATGTAGGTGAAATTGCCTCAAGAGTAGGTTTGGGTTGGAATTTAAATTATGGAGGTTCAATATCAAGACAGACCAGAGGATTATCAGATGAGGATGCATATGGATTTTTAAATAACAATACATCGAAAGAGGAGTTTTTTAATAATCCAACTCTTAGACATAATATACGACAGACTTACATTAATAACCCAAGTTATGATTTTACCCCCGATCAATTTTTTTTTAATGCAAACGGCTTGAGTGGAAAGTTTGTTTTTGATCAAAATGACGGCAAACCTGTAATACAGAAATTTGGTGATATTGATATTAATTATGCCATAGAGAATGGACAAATTAAAAGTTTTGTTTTAAAAGACGGTAAAGGAAATACGTACTATTATGGGAAATCTAAGGACGGAACACGATTTGCCGCTGATAAAGACAATGTATCAAGAAGTATCGTTATTGGAGAAGTCAATACTAGACCTGCTATTAATAATGAAAATAATACGTCTTATTACAACACTTGGCATTTAATGGATATTGAAACCAATTTAGGAAAACAAATAAGTTTTCATTATGGCAGTCAAGAGCAAATCATTTATTACAGTAAATCTGCGGATGTACTCGAGTATAATACTTCGAGCTCACCAGAAGGTGGTTTTCCAACCATGACGAGCGAATACAAAAGTTATATGAGCGAAATCAGAAGTGATCAATACAGATTAGAAGAGATTGTATATGAAGGTGGTAAAGTAGATTGTATTTATTCAACAACAACAAGACAAGATTTAAGAAATTCTAATTTTTTAGAAAAAATAATAATCAGTGATTTCAAAAATAAAATTACGAAAGAATATAAGTTTAGCTATAACTATACAACAAGTCCCGACGATAACAATCAACTTAGTTTTTTAAAGAATTCTGAACCAGAAGCAGCAAAAAGACTATTTTTAAAAAGTATACAACAGATAAATGTATCAGATAATAAAGTATTACCCAGTCACCAATTTGAGTATAGCAATCAAATACTACCAAACAGACATTCTACTTCGCAGGACATCTGGGGATATTACAATGGGAAGAACAATGGTGGTTTTCTAAAATTTTATAATTCTGAGTTAGGTGGTAGAACAGTTGACACTGTAAAAGCTGAAGCAGGGTTGTTAAAAAAAATCATTTTACCAGAGGGAGGAACTACTTCTTTTCATTATGAACATAATAAGGTTTTAAATACATTTCCTAGAAAATTAATTTTTCTATCCCCAAATCCAATTGTAAACAAAACGGCATGGTTAACCCATTTAAGTTATAGTAGTAATTTTCAAAATGGATCGTATGTTAAACAATTTAGTGTTGGGAATAATAAGATAGGAAGTTCAAGTTATCGTGTACGATTTGATGATACTGTAGGTTGTGGTTATCCTAATAATACATATGAATGTAAATTTTTAGTTTCTGTAAGACATATTGAAAATAATCAGACTTTTCAAATGTTTTTAGGTGAAAGAACAATAACATTGAGACCAGGAACATATGAACTAAAAGTTACACCTCTAGACCCTTATCATGATCCTATTCAAATGGGACATGGGTTTGGTGTAGATATTTTTTGGAATGAAGAATTAGAAAGTCCGAATGAAATGGTATTTGCCGGTGGAAAAAGAATTAAAAAGATCGAATATAGAGATTCTGATGACCAAATATCTTTAGTTAAATCCTATGGATATAGTAATCCAAATACAGGAATTACTAGCGGTCAACTTCTTGGGCTTCCTAACTTTTTATCATTAAATACTAGATATTCAGAGGAAGGTTTTAACGTCACTGAACCCTATGGCTGTTTGCCTGGAAAACCATTATCTACCTATCAAGGAAATTCAGTAGGTTATGCATTTGTTACAGAATATTATGGAGATAAAAACGCTAACATCGGCAAAACGGTACATGAATTTTCGATGACTCCTGACTCAGGTCTATATTATGAATTTCCTTATCATATGCCTACTGACAATGAATGGCTTAGAGGTAAAGAATTAGAGACAACCTATTTTTTAAAGTCTGCAACTGGGTATTCTCCTGTAAAAAAAGTTACCAACAAGTACCTTTTTGGAGACCAGATTATAGAAGGTGGTTACTCTATTCCTAATATTTTTACTCCAATTCCTATTCGATTACTTATTAACGAAGACCTTACAGTAAATTCTCTAACTTATTCAAAAAATAAGAGAATGGTTAGACTACCAATTATTACTTACGCGAATTACTCATTAGAATATGGTCCAGGTGTTGTGGTTCATTATAAAACATATCACTTAACAGGTGGAACTCTAGATTTATTATCGAGTACAACTGTTGATTACATGACAAATAGTGATGAAATTATCGCTGCGATTAATTACAAATATAATTATGATCATCATTATAATATTGCTAGTGTAGAACAGAAAGATAGTAATAATCAAATGCAAAAAACGGAGTACAATTATGCTTCAGATTTGAATAATCAAGTATTGAAAGACAAGAGAATTCTTGAAATACCACTTATTACTAAAACGTTTAAAGAGAATCAGTTATTATCAACCACAGAAACCCAATATAAAAATTGGGGTAACAATTTATTAGCACCTGAGATTATTAAAACGGCTAAAGGAAATCTTCCAGTGGAAGACAGAATTAAGTATACCATTTTAGATAATACAAATGGGAATCCTATAGAAATCGAACAAGTTGGTGGTGTTAAAATCATTTACATCTGGGGTTATAATAAAACCCAACCTATTGCTAAGATTGAGAATGCTACTTATGCTAGTGTTCAAGGGTATGTCTCCAATTTACAAACCCTTTCAAACGGTGCTGATGAACAAGGCTTAATATCAGCTTTAAACAATTTGCGAACTGTTTTACCCAATGCTATGGTAACCACTTACACCTACAAACCTTTAGTAGGAATTAGTACGGTAACCGATCCTAAGGGCGATAAACAAACCTATCACTACGATAGTTTTAACCGTTTGCAGTTTGTAAAAGATGCTCAAGGGAATATTTTAAGCGAAAACCAATACCATTACAGAACGCAAAACTAAAGCAAGCTATTTATGAAAAGAATATTATACTTGGTAGTGTTACTTCCTGTTCTTGCTTTAGGACAAAGTACCGATCAAAATTATGTTAAGTCGACGACTTATAAAAAACCTACTTCGCAAGGGACTCTAGACCCAACCGACCCCGCTAATGCTGTGATTCAGGTGCGTTATTTTGATGGATTGGGCAGACCCATTCAGCAAGTAGCCCATAAACAATCCAATACAGGGAAAGACATTGTTACGCACATTGCCTATGACCAATATGGCAGGCAAACCAAAGAATTTTTACCTTATGTAAACACGGGTGCTTCACAAAATTTTATATCTGCGCTCGAAGGAACACTCTTAAATTTTTATGCTAGTCCTAGTGCTTCACAAACAGGCAATCCCTTTTTTGAAGCTACAACGAATCCTTTTAGTGAAAAACAATTGGAGAGTTCGCCCTTAAATCGTGTACTGAAACAAGCTGCACCAGGAAATGTTTGGAAAATGGGCGATGGAAAGGAAATTAAATTTGACTATCAAACCAATGGATTTGAAGAAGTCAAGTTCTTCAAAGTAACTGCTTTGGATGAATCAAATGGAGTGTACGAACCCTCACTTGTTCAAACTGGATATTATGCTTTGAATCAATTGTACAAAACGATTACCAAAGACGAGAATTGGGTTTCTGGTAAAAACAATACCACAGAAGAGTTCAAAAACAAAGAAGGTCAGGTGGTTTTAAAGAGAACCTATGCAGATATTAGAATAGATAATCAATTAATTGAAAGTGAAGCCAAGCATGATACGTATTATATCTATGATCAATTTGGCAACCTAACTTATGTTATTCCGCCCTTAGCGGAAGGTGATGCTTCTCAAACCAAATTAGATAATTTAGGTTACCAATACAAGTATGACAGTAGAAACCGTTTGGTAGAAAAAAAATTACCGGGTAAAGATTGGGAATTTATTGTGTATGACAAACTCGATCGTCCAGTTGCTACAGGTCCTGCATTTGATCCCTATGGGACACAAACCACAGGTTGGATGATTACCCAGTATGATGTTTTTGGAAGAGTAACACAAACGGGTTGGAAAAATGCAACTGTAACTGACGTTACTCGATACACAAATCAAACAAGCGTGAATAGTGGTGGTAATCCATTTACTTTGACACAAAATGAAATTTTAACCAAGAATTATTATGATGATTATACTTTTGCTAGCGGACCATCATTCCCAGTAACAGTAGAAGGACAACCAGCAACAACAGCTGTTAAAGGCATGCCAACAGGTTCTTGGGTAAAAGTACTAGATGCTGTGGGAAGTACTTCTTCTGAAACTACCTATACGTTGTACGATGCCAAATACCGACCTATTCGTGTCAGAACAACCAACTTTTTAGGCGGTTACACAGAAGTTGACACCCAACTAGACTGGGCAGGAAAAGTACTAAAAAGCGTTACCAAACACAAATACAACAGTAATGCAGCGGTAGTAACTACCACAGAAACTTTTAGCTATTCTGCGCAAGACAAATTGGTGTTGCACAAGCATAAGATAAATTCGCAAAGCGAAGAATTGATTGCGAAAAATACCTATGATGAACTTGGGCAACTGATTAGTAAGAATGTAGGCGGTTCAAACACTACAGGAGCAACAGGATTACAAAAAGTAGATTATAAGTACAACATTAGAGGTTGGTTAAAAGAGATTAACGATGTGGCTAATTTAAACACCGATAATGATTTGTTTGCTTTTAAGATTCATTACAATGAAGGCGTAACACCCTTGTTCAATGGCAACATCTCCGAAACGTTTTGGAGAAGTGGCAGTGACAATATTTTGAGAAAGTATGCTTATCAGTATGATAAATTGAATCGTTTGTTGGAAGCTAATTATAGTAAACCTGGATCTTCTGTTTATGTAGACAGTTATTTAGAGAAATTATCTTATGATAAAAACGGGAATATAGTAAGTTTACAGCGTAATGGCGGAATGGATGATAATAACTATGCTCATGAAATTGATGATTTGGTGTATACTTATGATGCTGACAACAAAAACCAATTGAAGAAAGTAGTTGATGGTTCTCCTTCCGATGACGGATTTAAAGATGGAATCAATACGGATGATGATTATAGCTATGATGTTTATGGCAACATGACTAAAGATCAAAACAAGAACATCACGTTAATCAAGTACAACCATTTGAGTTTGCCAACGGAGATTCAATTTGGTACTCTTGGAAATATTAAATACATTTACAATGCTACGGGCCAAAAAGTGAGTAAAATTGTGAGCGAGAACAGTGTTATAACCACACATCATTACCAATCGGGTTATCAGTATGAGAATGGAAACTTGCAGTTCTTTCCTCATGCGGAGGGGTATGTAAATGTGGTAAGTGGTGCTGTTCCTACCTACAATTATGTATACCAATATAAAGACCATTTGGGGAACAACCGTTTGAGTTATGCCACTACAACCCAAGCTTCACAAACGCAGTTAACCATTTTAGAAGAAAGCCATTATTACCCATTTGGGTTAAAACACGCCCAGTATAACAGCGACCATTATCAATTTATACCGCCTGCAAATGGAAATAACGTAGCTTTGTTACCAGCAGGACAAACTGGGAATTATCAGTATAAGTACAATGGTAAAGAACTGCAAGATGAACTAGGACTTAACATGTACGATTACGGAGCAAGGAATTATGACCCAGCTTTAGGTAGATGGATGAATATTGACCCGTTGGCGGAGAAAATGAGAAGACATAGTCCGTATAACTATGCTTTTGATAACCCTGTGTTTTTTATTGACCCCGATGGAATGGCTCCAGAACCACCAAAAAATGGAATTCCTCAATTTATTGATGATACGGGCACTTATTTTTGGGATAGTAGTAAAAAATCATACGAACATTTTTCTCCTAAAGATGGTTCTTTTCAAGGATATTATAAAGTAAATTCTAATAGTAAAGCAGTTGGAAAATCTGTTTCTATAGATAATAATAAACCAGCAACAATAACAGAACCGAGCTTATCCGAACAATTAACTAATTTTGGTCACAAAATGGATGCTAAGGTTAGGTCTTTACAAGGAGATTCAGGTTTAAGAGAAGTTGCATCAGGAATGCAAGATTGGGGTGATGGCACAGCATTGGTAGGATACGGATTAACAGTTTCTGTTGTTGGTGCAGAAGTCGGAATTCCTCTTGCTGCAACTGGCAACATTGTTTCGACAATAGGAAGTGTAATTGAAATAGGTTTAGACTTTAAGGAAAATAACGAAGGTAAAGCATTAATGAATCTTGCTATTGAAGGTGGAGCGGAAATTTTAACTCATAAAATTGATAAAATACCAGGTGTAGAAAATGCAACGAAAGAAATTTTGAAACAAAATGTTAATTTGAAATCTAATGCTATTCCTAGGGTTATTGAAGCAAATGAAAAAAAACAAAATAAATAGGGATGGATTATAAGAATCTACTTATAGGGATTACAAGTTTCGTTATTGGAATTTTATATTTGGTAAATCTAAAAAAGAGACTAAATAAAGAATATGTGAACAATATGAATTCATTTGATAAATCAATGAAGTTTAAAGGATTTCTTGCTGGATTCGGATTTGTAATTATTGGTATTATTATGATATATAGAGAAATTAAAATGCTTTTTTAATTAATGAATATGGAAATAGTTAGATTATTAATCCCTTTATTGGGAGTTATATTTGGGTTTGCGATTAAAAATTCAAATAAAGAGCAGTTTGTATCAGTTAAAAAATACTGGTTATTATTTGTTCTTATGGGTGCTTTTATGTTTGTATTTAGACTTTATAAGTATCTTAATTGAATAGCTTCAGGAAATAGGGTAATGTTTCATCTTTAACAATACAACCATTCAAAAATCCTAAATTAAAATAGGATTAGTTAACTAGTTCGCAAAAAAATAAACGGCATTGATGTATGATTCAGAAATGCCGTTTTTTAATAGTAAAAACAAGAAATCCTAACCGTTAAAAGTTAGGATTCTTTATTATTTTATAAACGTCCGCTAGCACGTAATCCTTCTTTTATTACATGTATGTCGCTCCAAAAAAGCTCAAATCTATTTCGATTATAAACTTGAATTAAACCATTAATTCCTTCAGGTGTTAATTTATCTTTGAAATAATTGTTGGTTAAAATGTGATACTTAGTTGATATTAGTGTGGTATCTTCATTACTATTCTTGAAAAAGAAATTATATTTTTCTCTTAATTTTTCCTTTAACAAATCATTGTCGGCTTGGTTTGAATCATCGATTAAAATTTCTTCAGGAACTTTATTTTCAACTGTTGTTTGTTCTTCAGGTTGATTTGGTTCTTCTACCTCATCAGGTTCGTTTTCGGGTTCATTTAAGTTTTCATAAAATGCGGTTTTCGAACGATTTAATTTGAGATATTTTTCAAATTTATCAACGTCAATTTTAATTTCATGCGTTGAAGTGTAGCCGTTTTCACCTTTTTTGTTGCCTAGCTGTATGCTTGAAAAAAAATCGAATTTCTTTGAAGTTGAAATAGTTTTTCTTATACCGCTTTCTGTTAGTCCTAATTGGTCAGCAATATATTTATTTTTTGCTGTTAGCGTTTTGCCTTTTTTTTGCCAGCCTATAATGTAGCTGAAAAAGATTTTTTGTGTTGAATTGATTTTTTTTACCGAGATTCTTCTTAATGAATCGTTTACTTGGGTAAAATTTTGTTTGATGTTTTCACTAGGTTTCATTTTTAATGTTTGTATTTCCTAATTGTTATTCCCTGCTTTTTTACTTGGTTAGGAAAGCTGGGCAGTATGCCTACTGTTGAACCCCAGCACCCAAGACAATCAAAAGTTGATTATGCTTAAATTTAGTCCTAATTATTGAATAAGTCAATGATTTTGGACAACAAAATGGTGGTTGAGATGCGTTTTTTTATTGTTTGACTAACTTACTCCAAAAAGTCTTTGCTGTCAAGTTGAAATGCATTTTTTTCTGAATTGTCCCACAGGACAGATTTAGTAATTTGGTTTGTCCTAGAGGACAATATCATGTCCCACAGGACAAAAGTAGTGTCCCCAAGCACAATATAGTTGTCCCACAGCACGGTTAAAAACGTCCTACAGTAACCCTATATTAGATTATATATTAAATTAATAATAAGAATATATATAATACTATTTATTAAGGAAATTAAGTTTTTTGTTGAATTTATCTTTTAATAAAAATTGGATTTCAACTTGAAATGAAGATTTACTTCAACTTAAATTTATTTATTGAAAAGAAACAATATCAACTAAAGGAAATGGCGGAGCCAACTCATATTCAACTTAAAATAAGTCCATACATCAACTAAAAGAAATTGGCGAAGCCAACATATATTCAACTTGAAATAAGTCTTCATATCAACTCAAAAGAAGTACTCATTTCAACCACCCGAAGGGAATCCATCTCAACCCCTACGGGAAGTAGACCCAGCCCGCCAGCCCTTTTAAAGCATCTATTGACATCCCATTTTCACTGTCACTAGCACCTAAAAGCTAAAGGTTTGAAATACACAAATCCAACCCCTCGTATCTAAAAACAGCCCTTCCCCCCTGTAAACGAATTCAAAAATTGGGAAATGCGTTTTTTAGATTTTACCGCCTAACTATGTGAATACTTACTTATGTATTATAGTGTCCATAAAGTCGCTCAAAAATTTTCTAGGAAAAATTTAGAAATCAAAATTCGAGATATTTATTAGTAAATACAGAATATGAAAATTACTATAACACTCAAACAATTAAAAAGGGTGCTTCGCACACAACCAACAAAACCAGTTGTTTTTAAAGTCGGCAATTTCAACGAAAGGGAAATGTTGGAATTATCAAAAATGTTTCAACGAAAAGAACGAAGTTAACGCTTCGTTTTTTTATGCCTAAAAATGACCCAAAATCTCGCAAGCCCAGGAAAATCCAGGATTCCTGGTTTTTTCCTTTTTTAATCCAAAATTTCCCTGGATATTTGTTTCACTATTTCAAAGAAGTGAAGGTTGAAGAAAAAAACCAGTAAAATCAAGGGTTCGCAAAGGTTGGTAAAACGACCACTTTCACTAAGGATAGAAAACTAATAAAAGTGAAACTAAAATTGTAAAATTATGGCATTAAAAGGACAAAAAACAACGAGTGATTTTTTAGAGTGGGAAAAGATGCAATCACTAGTATTGAAATTGGAGCGTGATGGTGAATTGAAATTTGCGCTATTGATTGCAACGGGTAGTTACATCGGTTTACGTATATCGGATTTACTTCAATTACGTTGGAATCAGGTTTTAGACCAAGATTATTTTACCATCACTGAAAAGAAAACCAAGAAAACACGTAAAGTAACCATTAACCCTGAGTTGAAAACAATTCTTAATCGTTTGTTTATTCAACTAGGAGCCAAAGAAAATGATTTAATGTTCGTGAACCGCTTCGGGGATAAACCATTTTCAATCCAATACGTGAACTCAAAACTAAAAGACATATTTTCTACTTACAAGATAAAAGGACAATATAGCTCCCACTTTATGAGAAAAACACTAGGTCGTAGAATTTGGGAAGTGAATAAATATAGTGACCAAGCGTTGTTGTTATTATCTCAATTGTTCAATCATGCGAGCGTATCAACAACCAAAATTTACTTAGGAATTCGTGAAACGGAGATTAGTAACCTGTATTTAAGTGTATAATTATACGCTTAAATTGGGTGTTAATTTGCTAAATTATTTAATTTGAATACGTTACAGGTGTTTTTAGAAAATATGTCAAAAAATTATTCGTAAAAATTCAGGTCATTTTTAATGGTTTTTTGCAGATTATTCAAGAAATGAAAAAAATAGCCAAATTAAACAATTCAGATATTTTTAAAGTATTGATTTTTAATAACTTATGTAAAAGTTACAAAAAACGAAAAAAATCGATTGAAAATTCAATAAAAGTGCATTTTTGCCCGTTTTTTAGTCTCATTTTTAGCCTGTATATTTGTAAAAGGAAATCCAAGAAAAACGAAACATCTAACCTAACTCCTAGCTACAGCGAGGTTTAAGTTTCAATAAAGTTGATTGTATAGCTAAACAATTCAACTAAGAAAAATCATAATTAATTTATCAGATTATAGGTTCGGTGAAATACCCGAAGCAGGATTCTTATGTCCAAAATTTTACGTCAAACCTTTAAAAAATAAAGCTTATGGAAACACTCGATACCTTGTTTAAATCCTTTGAAATGGGACTTAGAATGCCAAAGGCGGTAAAGCCAAAAGAATACCTTAAAAGCTTAGGGTTGGATTATACCGATTTACGTATTGGTTTTAATTCGGGTCAGTTTCACCACAATATAAGCCAAGAGTTAAAAGACAATTACGAGGCATTGGGAGTAATCCAAAAAAGTAACGCTGGAGTAAGTAAAGAAGGAATGACCGCTTACACAGTGTTTGGTAGGTATAGTGTTGTGTTTCCGCTACTGAATCAAAAAAACGAGGTTGTTAATCTTTTTGCGATACGTTTTGATATGGAAACCCAACAAGAAGAATACCTCAACAACGAAGGGATTTATCCAAACTATCCGCCACCATTAACCAAACGATTGTATTTAGTTCCAACGGTTTTGGATTGTGCCAGCCTTTTACAAAGCAAGATATTGGAGAACAGGGATTCGGTCATGGCACTACATAACGGGGAACTATTTCCACAGCATTTGGAAGCTATCAAAACATTGCACGAATTGGAAGAAATCATCATCATTAAAAATTAAGCACTATGGAAAATATCAAATCAAAATTACACGCATTACGCCCTGAGTTGCCAATTACCATGATTCAGTTACCTGATGGCGAAAACTTAAATACCATGTGGCTTAATTATGGTGCTGATGGAATCCTACAATTAATCAATGATTCAAAAGCGGATTTACAAAGTAATTCATTGGAAATCATAAACGATTTTAAAATTGGATTCAAGGGTAAAACAGGTGAATTTTTTGTTATTGGTCAGTTGCCAATGGACTTGGGAAATCTAAGAGTAACGCTCCAAATTGTAAACCACCACAATCAAAAGAAAACCCGATTGAAAATTGATTTGTACGACTTTGTGAGTGTTCAGAACCAATGCAGGGAGCTATCCGAAAAGCAAGGTTTCGACATCAATCTACTAGAAGCGGATTTGATTCAGTTAACCGACCTATTGGAAGAGTACAGGGAATCGCTTTTTGATGCTGAAATTAACCCGATAACGGACAAATTTTCTGAAATGGAACTAACACCCCAAGCCAACGAAAAAGCGGTGCAATTCCTTTCTAATAAACGCTTATTGGAGAATATCGATAAACTTTTGGAACAATCGGGAATCGTTGGAGAAGAAGAAAACAGAAAATTACTTTTCATTTTAGCCAGCAGTTACAAAATGCCGTATTTGTTGCATGCGCTGATTCAAGGAACATCGGGCGAAGGTAAAAGTCATTTGCTTAATTCAATTGCAGAATGCATGCCACAGGAAGACGTTATGAATCTAACGAGAATCACAAGTAAATCATTGTACCACTACAGGGAAAAAGAGCTGATGAATAAACTGATTTTGATACAGGATTTTGATGGATTGGACGAAGAGGCACAATTTGCTTTTAGAGAAATGCAATCCGCTAAATTCCTGAGTAGCTCAACGGTGGTAAAAGATATGTTTGGGCAAACACGAGGCAAGATGAAACAAGTACAAGCCCATTTTTCAAGTCTGACCGCCACCACTAAAGCTGAGGTGTATTATGATAATATGAGCCGTTCGGTGGTCTTGGGTGTGGATGAATCACAGGAACAAACCCTAAGAATCATAAAGCAACAAAACATGAAAATCGCAGGAATTAGTAGCTCAGAATCGGAGCAACAAGCCAAACAACTACTAAGAAATGCAATGCGGGTGCTAAAGAGTTACGAAGTGGTGAATCCGTATGCGGATAAACTCATGTTGCCTCTTGAAGCTAAGATGTTAAGACGACTAAACAGCCAGTTCCAAAACTTTGTTTCTCAGATTACAATCTTGCACCAGTTCCAACGTAAAACGGATGACAAAGGCAGGCTAATCGCTACTAAAGAAGACATTCAAAAAGCCGTTGAAATATTTTTCAGCAGTATTGTAATCAAAGTGGATGAATTGGATAAAAGCACAAGACAATTCTTTGAACGATTGAAAGGCTACGTGAAAAGCCAACCCAACGGAACAACGCACCGTTTCTGCATTCGTGAAGTAAGGCAAGATTTGAACATGAGCAAAACATCAGCAAACAAATACTTTCAAACCTTACAAGAACTAGAATACATTCAAGCGGTGGAAGGTTCGGTGAACAAAGGTTTTAAATACCAAGTTTGCTATTGGGACAACATGGAAAAGCTAAAAGCCAAAATCAAAGAGGACTTAAACAAACAGCTGTTCGCTTTTTAGAAACGCAAAAAAAACACGTGAAGCCCAGTAACCACAGCCTATATAACGCTAGCGTTCCTCGTTTTCAAAAGTGCGCCTATAGAACAATTTTCAAATGATGTTTTTAACCAAAAGAAATTAAGATGAAAAAAACGATACAAACACCAGCATTTACAAACCTTTACAACGAGTTTGAAAGTTTTGTTAGAGTTAGAAACTACAAACAAGGCAAAAGCAAAATGTATCAAAGTGTGGTATCTGAATTTTTAGCATGGTTGGAACAAAACGGAATCACCAAAATCAAAGAGGTTAGCTCTGAAATCTCAATCCAATATTTTGATTATCTAATCACAAGACCCAAACTAAGAGCCGAAGGCACACTTTCTGAAAAGTCAATCAAATTTCATTTGTTCGTATTGGGATTGTTTGTGCTAAACCTTTTAGAAAGCAACCAAATTGAAAAAGCGTTTTACATTCCAAGCTACAGCGGAGCAAACGAGAAACCAAGAAATATTATTTCGGTTGCTGAGGTTCAAATACTGTACAGGAGCGCACAAAACGAACTTGAAAAGGCATTGTTATCGGTTGCGTATGGTTGTGGTCTTAGAAGGTCTGAAATTCACTCGCTAGATGTAAAAGATGTGCAACTATCCACAGGAATGCTAATTGTTAGAAAAGGTAAAAATTCCAAACGTAGAGAAGTTCCCATGAGTGATAATGTGATAAGCCATTTAAGAAAATACATCACCGAAGAACGCTACGAGCGATTAGAAGGAAAACCCCAATTGGAAGATGCTTTTTTCATCAACAACAAAGGCAAACGAATGAGTGGGGAGCATCTCAATGATACGCTAAAGAATCTAATTGAAAGCACCAATAATTACGAGCTGATTCAAAAGGAAATAACGCTTCATTGTCTAAGGCATAGTATTGCGTTCCATTTAGCAGAAAACAACGCAGGAATCGATTTTATACGCAGGTTTTTGGGGCATTCACAAATCAATACCACGTATTTGTATGCCATCAAAAACAAAAAACGAAAACCAACAACAACCTTTTAATTTTTGCCTATGAAAACACCAACGTTAGAAATGTTTTTAAACGAAATGTTGACCACCAAAACCGCTGAAAGCTATTTGTACACCATCAATCATTTTATTAAAACCAATCCAAAAGCCAAGCGTTACAAGTTTAAAGAAGTGGTTAACTACATGGAACGGGTAAACCAAAAACAATCCAATCCACAATACAGAATCCGAATCCTATCCGCCATAAAAAAGTATTACGATTATTTGATAATTACAGGGCAACGAAGTGACCACCCTTGCAAGAAACTAAACATCAAAAGAAATAGTAATCAAGCCATTCAAACACAAGATTTATTTTCTAGCGAAGAATTGGAGCTACTACTCCAAAGAGAAAACCGTTATTGGTTTTTAGAATTACGTAATCAAGTTCTTTTGGGATTACTGATTTATCAAGGTTTATCCAGCGAGGAACTAATACGACTGGAGCTAAAAGATATTGATTTGGATAACGGAACAATCTACGTTAAAGCTTCAAAGAATCTCAATCGAAGAACGCTAGAACTCAAACCAAAACAAATTATTCCGTTAGCCAAGTATATTGATGAGGTTAGACCAAAAATGCTGATGATGAGAACCGATATACTGGTATTAAACAAACTAGGAAAACCTTTTACCGTTGATGGCGTTGGGTCGATAATTGAACCGTTGAAGTGTTTGTTCCCTGACAGGAAACTCAATCCACAAACTATCCGTATGAGCGTTATTTGCAATTGGTTAAACGAACGTAAATTGACATTGGAGCAAACGCAAGAACTCGCAGGTCATAAATGGATTGGAACAACGGAGAAATACATCAAATCGGATGCTAAAAACGAACGGGAATTGATAAACAGTTATTTCCCAATTGACTAAATGTCACTGACATTAATAAAAAAAACCGCCAATAAGGCAGTTAATTATATATAATACAACTTTGGCTCAGTTTTTGCAATGAAAAACTGATTGATTTTTCTCAAAAGTTTAATTTAAACTTGGGTATGAGAAGTTAAAGTGATTTGGTTTTGCACTGCAAATGTACATTAACTTTTGAATTATCCAAGTTTTTTTAAAAAATGTTTAACAATTTAAATTTAAGAAGACATGAAAAAAAATGTACATGTTGTAAAAAATGCAGACGGATGGGCTGTAAAATCTGAGGGTAGCCAAAAAGCTTACAGGAATGTAAGTACTCAAAAAGAAGCTATTGAAATTGGAAAAAAAGTAGCTAGTAACAATAGTTCAGAACTATTAATTCACGGAGTTAATGGGAAAATTAGAGAAAAGAACAGTTACGGAAACGATAAATTTCCACCTAAAGGTTAGTTGTTATGAGAGGATGTAATATTTCACTAAACCAGCTAGCCGTCTTTTCTAAAGGAACTGAATCCAAAAAGAAAAGCATTGTTAATCAACAGAAAACTCCTAACACTTTTAAAATTGCTTATTACCAATTAGCAAAAGCAAGAATTAAAAAAGCATTTGCTTCTAAAGGTGATATTCAGCCAGTTTTAGATGGAATTGAAGAGTTAAAACTGAGGAAATTAACAAAAAAAAGACAAATTAATGATAGGATAGTTTCATTAGAAGCTCTTCAAAGGTTTGTTAGTTTTAAAATTCCAGCAGTTCTAAAAAATTATGATTATAAAATTTTGAAGAATGTTCAAAGTAAGTCCATTTTCATGAAGGGAGTTGAAGTAATTATTTCTCCTGATTTGATTATAGAGATTGAAATTGATGGGATTAAGTATTTAGGCGCAGTTAAGACTCATATTGCTAAAGGCGACAAGTTTGACAGAAGCCAGCAACTTTATGTTGCAAGTGCACTTCACAAATATTTAGAAACTGAGATTGCTAAAAAAGGGGAAAAAGTTTTGCCTGAGCTATGTCTTTCGATAGATGTTTTTGGAGAAGGTATAGTTTCTTCACCTGTAGATGTTTCAAAAAAAATAAAAGAAATTGAAGTGATGTGCGAAGAAATTAGAATTTTGTGGGATGCCGCTTAATTAAACTAGAGAAAAATTAATCATTAATAAGCCGAGTCAAAACTGATTCGGCTTTTTTATGCCTAAATGCTAGGAAAACATTAAGATTAACCTTATTTTCGTTATTCAGAAAATGAGGTTGGAACGTTCTTATTTGATAAAAAGTTGAGGTGCTTTATGTGGTAAAGTCAAGTTTCACAAAGGCGTATAAGTATAAGTATAACGGTAAGGAGTTGCAAGACGAACTAGGGCTTAACATGTACGATTACGGAGCAAGGAATTATGACCCTGCTTTAGGTAGATGGATAAATATTGACCCGAAAGCAGAACTAATGCGTAGATTTAGTCCATTTAATTATTGTTTTAATAATCCTTTAAGGTTTACTGACCCTGATGGGATGGCTCCAGAAGATTATCCTATCATTAGAATTACTAAGCAGAAAACAGGACAAACTACTGACCAAAGAGTTTTGGGTTATAGTGGAGGTGTAACAACTAAAGTAGATTTATATAAAGTTGTAGTTACTGATACAGAAGATTCAAATTTTAAGATGGAATTTTCTGTAACAAGAGATGCTTGGACGGTAGAAAATCCAGGTAGTAATACAGCTTCAAATGTTGCTTTTGAACCAAAAGATGGTAATTTAAATCATTTTACAGGTAACGTAATGAATGGAGGATACCCAAAAGGGAATGGTACTGAAGCTTTAAAGTTAACTCAGAAAGGTTCGGAGGTTGTTCATGCAGAACCTAACCAAACTTCAGTAAATATGGGATATAGAAATGAAGATGACGTTGCAGCAGGAGTTATGATACATGTAGGTGGAAATTATGATTACAATGGAAGTAGTAAGGTTGCAGCTTCTGAGGGGTGTTTTGGTATTGTTAATAATAATAATTCTAGCACAAATACATCTAATACAGAAACAAATAATGTTTTAAGTGCTATCCAAACACAAGCAAATAAAAGTCAAAGTAATCCAGGGCATATAAGAGTAATAATTGAAAAAAGAGTAGGCAATGAATATCCAACAAGTCAAAAAGTTAACTAATTTTATATTTTTATTATCAATAATATTATTTTTTACGGGATGTAATGCTCAAAATAAAATAGTATTTATTGAAATATTAACAGGGGTTGAAGTACAAAATAATATATATGATTATTCTGAAGAATCTTTTTTTATCCTTAATGATATTAAATATTCATTAAGAAGTAAAGCTAAATATGATATAAATGGAGATATTCAACAACTTATGGTTTATAAATCAGACGGGATATTGATTTATGAAAAAAATCAATTATTAGAAAATAAAGATTTAATAAGTTATTATAATGTCCCAGCACATCAAAATTTTAGTTATTTAAACGAAGGTTTATTAATTAGTAACAACGAGAAAATAAAAGTTGTATCAATAGGAGATTATATAATTAAAAAAAATAAAAAAATAATTTATTTCTATAGATTAAAGTAATTATGTAAAATCAATAAAATAAAAATTGAGGCGATTCCTAACCGTTTCGCCTAAATCCACAAAGTCATTACAAAGCCCATAAACCACACCAAAAATCTAAACCAACACACAATCATTCAAACGATTTAAAAGGTCTTAAATGAGCCGTATTGAGGTTGTGAATGCTGAAAGGGTAAGGCTATAAAACAAAAAATCCTAAGTATTGAACTTAGGATTTTTTTATTCATTCAAATAGCTGTCTTTTGCCATATTCGCCATTGATATAGGTTTCAATCATTGCTCTTTTTTTCCATTCATCAGTAACCTCATCTACGTAAGTAAAATACTTAGAAAGTACCTTATGGATATGCAAATAAAAAGTACAGTTTAAGTTAAGCGACATTTTTGTAAATGTTGTTTTGATTATTAAATTCTTCGATTGTTTTGTAATTCAGCGCACCGTGTCTTCTTTTTTTGTTGTACCAGATTTCTATGTATTCAAAGATTTCTAGTTCCATTTGTTCTTTATCTATGAGTTTATTACCGTAAATTAATTCTGTTTTTAATGATTTAAAGAAGCTCTCAGCTACTGCATTATCCCAGCAGTTTCCTTTTCTACTCATGCTTCTAATCACGCCATAAGATTCAATTGTATTGGCAAATTTCTTATTTGCATATTGAACGCCTCTATCAGAGTGAAAAATTAATTCTTTCTGAACGTTTCGGTTTCTTATTGCCATTTTCCAAGCTGCAAGAGTTGTTTCTTCGGTATTCATTCCGTTACTTAAACTCCAACCAATCATTTTTCGGTCGTATAAATCAATAATTGTTGTTAGGTATAAAAATCCTTCTTTAGTTTGGATATAAGTTATGTCGGAAACCCAAACTCTTGATGGATTAGTTACCATGGATATGCAAATAAAAATTACAGTTTAAATTAAGCGATATTTTTGTAAATACTGTTTTGATTATTAAATTCTTCGAATTGTTTTGTAATTTAATGCACCGTGTCTAGATATACTAATTTACGCAAAGCAACACAAAGATTTTTTAAATTACCCCATTTCTAAAATCCGTGTTCCAAAAAATCCGCCACCATCCACCATCGCTTTAGCGAATCCGTCACCATCCGCGTTTTGCCAAAGCAAACCCGTGTCATCCGCGTTCCAAATTTTAAAGATTCATCCCCAATTAAAATTTCTAAAATTTCTAAAATCCGTGTTCCAAAAAATCCGTCCCAATCCCCCTTCGCTTTAGCGAATCCGTCACCATCTGCGTTTTGCCAAAGCAAATCTGCGTCATCCGCGTTCCAAATTTTAAAGATTTATCCACAAAAAAAATTCTCAAATTTCTCAAATTTCCACAATCTGTGTTCCAAAATTTAACCACAAAGCACACCAAGATTTAACCGCAAAGTGCGCCAAGATTATTTTAAATTATTAAAATTCCTCCAATCTGTGTTCCTAAAAACAGACCAAAACCAATTCTACCCTTAACTTGAACAAGAAACGGAATCAGTTGATTCATACTTCCATTTACTATTTCAATACGTTTAAGAACATATTTCAACACTATTTAGAATAATTAAAAATAATAAATATATTATTTGGATTTATTCTAAATAATATTATAAATTTGCACTGTTTAGAATCAGTCTAATTTAAAATACTAAAAATGAAGAACTATTTATTACTTACAATTTTGTTTTTATCAGTTTCAACTTACGCTCAAAAAACTGAAGACATTAAATCGATTAAAGCAATGTGTGGTTGCTATGAAATCAAATTCAAATTTGCGGAAACGTTCAACTACCCTAAAGATTCTGCAAATTACAAAGCGTCTAAAGTAAAGCATGAAACCGCTTTAGAATGGGCACAATTGATTGAAGATGAGTCTAACAAAATTTCAATTCAGCATTTATTAATTGTTGGAAAAGGTCACATTGTAAAGCACTGGAGACAAGATTGGTTATTTGAAAACACAAAATTGTATGACTACAACGGCTTTGAAGATTGGAAATTTAAATCACTTCCAAAAGATAAAGTAATAGGGCAATGGACACAAAAAGTATATGAAGTTGACGATAAACCTAGATATGAAGGAAGTGCTTCATGGATTCATGCAGATGGACGCCACTATTGGGAAAACACTACAAACGCACCACTTCCAAGAAGAGAATATACGCAAAGAAGCGATTACAACATTACAAAAAGAACTAACGTACACGAAATTATCAAGAATGGCTGGATTCACGACCAGGACAACGATAAAATTATTAGAGACGAAAAAGGTAATGACTATGTTTTAGCTCAAGAAAAAGGTCATAACACCTACACAAAAGTAGATGATTCAAAATGTGAAGCGGCTCAAAAATGGTGGGTTGAAAACCAAGAGTTTTGGAAAAAAGTTCGCACAAAATGGAATGCTGAATTTGCAAAAAACAAAGACATAAAACTAAAAAGTGATATTGATGGAAAACCATTATACATGCACTTAAGTAAATTAAAAAGAGACGCAAGCCAAGAGGAAATCAATACAGTAATTGACAGTTTTATAGTTTCAAAATAATGCAATTCAAAAAAAACATAGGCATACTATTTTTCATTTCTTGTAGTCAATTTTTAATAGCTCAAGTTGAGAATGATTCTATTAAAACGAGTCATCTTAAAGAAGTTATTATAACAGGAACAAGAACCGAAAGAAACGTTGCAACACTACCTTTGCCAACACAAATTATAACTGGCGAAAGTATTCGCAAGTCAGGCTTAAGCCGTTTAAATGAAATTATTCAAGAGCAAACAGGTTTAATTACTGTACCTGATTTTGGTGGTGGCGAAGGTATTCAAATGCAGGGTTTAGATGCAGCCTATGTTATGATTTTAATTGATGGTCAACCCCTTTTTGGAAGAAGTGCAGGAACTTTGGATTTAAGCAGAATTTCGGTTAACAACATCGAAAAAATTGAAATTGTAAAAGGGGCTTCGTCAAGTTTGTACGGTTCAGAAGCATTAGCTGGAGTTGTAAATATTATTACAAAGAAAACTATAACTACAGAACAATTAAAAGGCAATATCAACTACAAACTAGCTACATTCAATACGCATGATATTGCAACTTCACTTGAATTTGGTAAGAAAAAAATCGGATTCGAATTGTTTGGGAATTATTTTAAAACAGACGGTTATAATCTTTCGGAAAGTAACTTTGTTCAAACAGTTGAACCCTATTCAAATTTTACTATTCAACCAAAAGTAAAAATTAATTTTTCTAACAAGTTGAATTTATTACTAAACTCGAGAATTTACAATCAAAACCAGGATTATAAAACAGAAGTTGGAACAGATAAATTCAGAGGAAAAAGTAAAATTAAAGAATGGAATAATTCTATTTTATTAAATCATGCCGTTTCTGAGAAATTCAAATTAGTTTATGATGTATATGCAACGAACTATAAAGCAGATGAATTTTTAAAAGATGAAAACAATGAACTGTTTGAAGAAAGTAATTTTAACCAATGGTTTTATAGACCTGAAATCCGATCACATTACAAAATAGATAAAAACACACTTACAACCGGAATTGGTGTAAATTACGAAACGCTAGAAAGAACCTATTTTGAAGAGAAAGTAACCTTAAATTCGGAGTATTTATTTAGTCAATTCGAATGGTTCTTAAAAGAAAAATGGAATATATTGGTAGGTTTTCGTTATGATAACCATCATCAATATCAATCACAATTTAGTCCAAAAATTGGGTTAAATTATAAATGGAATGAACACTTTTCTTTAAAAACCGCTATAGGTTATGGCTACAAAGCGCCCGATTTAAGACAATTGTATTTTGATTTCACCAATTCATCCGTGGGTTACACTGTTTTAGGCTATAATGTAGCAGCAGAAAAGCTTGCTGAATTACAAAGTCAAGGGCAAATATTATTTACAAACGGTTACGATTTTTCAAATCCGCTTAAACCAGAAAGTTCCATAAACATCAATTTTGGTGGATACTACAAAAAAAATAAGCTTTCTGTTGATTATAATTTTTTTTACAATACCATAGAAAATTTAATTGACACAAGAGCAATTGCACAAAGAACAAACGGTCAAAATGTTTTTTCTTATTTCAATATTGACAAAATTTTTACTTATGGTTTAGAATTAAACGGAACATATAAAATGAATTCCAATTTCTCAATAAGTTCAGGTTACCAATACTTGATTGCTAAAGACCAAACCATAGTAGATAAAATTGAACGAGGCGAAATTTTCGCAAGAGACCCAATAACATTGTCCTCTTTCAGGCTAAAAGCTAGTGACTATTTCGGACTATACAATCGTTCAAAACATACAGCAAATATCAAACTAAATTATCATATCCCATCAATTGAAACATCAATTAATGCTCGTGTTTTTTATAGAAGTAAATACGGAATTTTCGACTCAAACAACAATGCCATTTTAGATAAATACGATGAATTTGTCAAAGGTTATTTTTTAACCAATCTGACCATAAATAAAGATTTTAAATATCGTTTTTCAGCTCAATTTGGAGTAAACAACTTGTTTGATTATAAAGATGAAAGGAATATTCCAAATGTATCAGGAAGACAATTATTTACAAGAATTCAATATCAATTTTAAAACAATTAATCAATAAATTTTATAATTATGACCAAATCAAATTTTTTTAAATCAGTTTTACTACTTTCAGTTTTTAGTTTCTTTACCGCTTGTTCTAATGACGATGATAACACATCAGGAACAGCAAATTTAGAAACCAAAACATTCTCAAATTTATATGCACCTCAAACAGGTGGAATGGGTACACCAGTTGGAGGGGAATTCACAAAATTTAGTTTCTCGCAAAACGCAGTTGTAACAAATGATACATGGGATATTGCATTTCGTGGCACAACAATTATTGTAAATGGTGGTACATCCATTGGAATTACAGATGAGCCAACTCGCACAGGTAATGGAGCTGTAAGCATTATTTCTAATACTTTAGATGCAGTTACTACAATTCCAAATGCTTCAACTTTCAATCAAGATGGTACAAATACTTACGCGATTCCAACAGGAAGTGGTAATGGATGGTACAATTATGATGGAGCAACAAACTTAGTTACTCCAATTGCAGGAAAAGTATTTGTTGTAAAAACGCACGATGGAAAATATGCTAAAATGGAAATTATTAGCTATTACAAAGATGCTCCAGCAAATCCAGAAGCTACTTCGTTAACAAGATATTTTACATTTAAATATGTTTACCAACCAAACGGAACAAATTTCTAATAAATAATATACCAGAATACTACAATGCAATGTAATCTATTACTAGAATAATAGGTTATATTGCATTATGCCAATTGCCAAATATAGATATTAATCTTACTTTGAAAATATTGTTTTAAAATTTATCTTAAAAAACAATTCCATAAAAAAAATGAGTTGTAAAGCTACTTTAATTTCACACATAAATTTATAAACTTATTTTAGGCAAGATCTAAAAAAACACATCATCAGCACATGAAAACCCTATCATCCGAGTTCTAAAACAAACCATCACTTAACCACAAAGCAAAAAAAAACTCGCGACCATCCGTTAAATCAGCCTCATCCGCGTTCCAAATTTTAAAAATTCCCAAAATTTCTCTAATCCGTGTTCCAAAAAAACCTGAAACTTGAAACCTGAAACCACTCAAAGATTTCTCAAATTCCCCCAATCCGTGTTCCTAAAAAATCCGTCACCATCCGCCTTCGCTTTAGCGAATCCGTCACCATCCGCGTTTTGTCAAAGCAAACCCGTGTCATCCGCGTTCCAAATTTTAACCATTCCTCCACAATTAAAATTTTAAAAATTCCTAAAATTTCTCCAATCCGTGTTCCTAAAAAAACTGAAACCAAGCAAAGATTTTTCTAAAATTTCTAAAATTTCTAAAATCTGTGTTCCTAAAAAATCCGTCACCATCCGCCTTCGCTTTAGCGAACTATATTTAACCACAAAGCAAGCCAAAGAAAAACCCGCGACCATTCGTTAAATCCGTTTCATCCACGTTCCAAATTTCAAAGATTCCTCCCAAATTAAAACTCTAAAATTTCTATAATTTCTCCAATCCATGTTCCAAAAACTTGAAACCTGAAACCTGAAACTTGAAACCACTCAAAGATTTCTCAAATTCCCCCAATCCGTGTTCCCAAAAATCCGCCACCATCGGCCTTCGCTTTAGCGAATCCGTCACCATCCGCGTTTTGTCAAAGCAAACCCGTGTCATCCGCGTTCCAAATTTCAAAGATTCCTCCCCAATTAAAATTTTAAAAACCACCAAAATTTCTCCAATCCATGTTCCTAAAAAAACTGAAACCAAGCAAAAATTTTTCTAATTTCTAAAATTTCTAAAATCTGTGTTCCTAAAAAATCCGTCACCATCCGCCTTCGCTTTAGCGAACTCAATTTAACCACAAAGCAAGCCAAAGAAAAACCCGCGACCATCCGTTAAATCAGCGTCATCCGCGTTCCAAATTTCAAAGATTCCTCCTCAATTAAAATTTTAAAAACCACCAAAATTTCTCTAATCCGTGTTCCAAAAACTTGAAACCTGAAACTTGAAACCTGAAACCACTCAAAGATTTCTCAAATTCCCCCAATCCGTGTTACAAAAAATCCGCCACCATCGGCCTTCGCTTTAGCGAATCCGTCACCATCCGCGTTTTGTCAAAGCAAACCCGTTTCATCCGCGTTCCAAATTTTAAAGATCTCCCCTATTAAAATTTTAAAAATTCCTAAAATTTCTCCAATCCGTGTTCCTAAAAAAACTGAAACCAAAAAAAATCCGCAAATGCGGATTAATGAAATTTTATAATTTTAGCAGGAACACCCACCGCCGTACAGTTATCAGGAAGATCATCTAATACTACAGCACCAGCTCCAACGATAACACTTTTACCAATAACTACATTTTGCTTGATACTAGCCCCTATCCCTATATGCGTTTTTGCGCCTACTTTAACATTCCCTCCTAAAGTAGCATTGGGAGCTACATGCACATAATCCTCTAATTCACAATCATGTTCTACTATAGCACCTGTATTAACAATACAATGATTGCCAATTTTTGCCCCAGCATTTATAACCGCTGTCGCAAAAACTTGACACCCTACTCCTAATTCAGCATGATTCGATACTACGGCACTTGGATGAATTGTCATAATAAAATTAGTTTTAAGTTGTTGTACCAAACCTTCTCGATGCAATGGATTTCCAATAGCAACAATTGCATCAAAAGATACATAATCACTATTTTTATTTCGTAAATCAACATCATAACCCCCTATAAACTGAGAAACTTCTGCATCGTCTAAAACAGCCTTAATGGAATGCTTCCCTTCTACCTCTATGCAATCCACCACCACCTTGGCATGACCTCCAGCACCAAAAACAAGCAGATTAGAATTTCCTCTAAACGGCTCCATAGTGACTCCTTGATTCGCATTGATACCTTCCGACTGAACAACCTTCTGAATAGTTTTCAGTAAAATCTTCAAATCTAAAAGCAAAGAACAATGTTCAACATACCAAACATCATAGGCAAACTTCTGCTCCCAACTGATTGCATTTCTACCATTCACTTGTGCCCAACCTGTAATTCCAGGACGAACATCATGACGCTTTTTTTGCACTGCATTATATAAAGGCAGGTACTGAACCAACAAAGGCCTCGGCCCTATCAAACTCATATCGCCTTTCAAAACATTCAACAATTGCGGTATCTCATCTAAAGAGGTTTTACGTACAAAACGACCAATTGTAGTCAAACGCTCCGCATCGGATAACAAGTTCCCCTCACTATCTTTTTTTTCATTCATGGTCTTGAACTTCACAATTCGAAACAGCTTTTCATTTTTACCTGGGCGGGTTTGAAAGAAAAAAGGCTTCCCTTGGGTGGCAAAAAATAATCCAATAGTAACCAAAATAAATAACGGACTTAACAGTAACAAACCAAATAAGGCGACTGTAAAATCAAAGAGGCGTTTAAGGTAGTTTTTGTACATTATGGCAATTTTGTTACATCTTCTTTTAAAACATGTTCCACCTCCTCAACTAACGTTTTTTTATCAGGAAGTATGGTTACATATTTTGAAGCAAATACTTTATTTTGAAATCCATCTAATATATATTCTGCTGTAATTTCATCTTTTTCAGCACACAGAATGATACCTATCGGTGGATTATCATCAGATTCATTTATTTCTGTTCTGTAATAATTAAGGTATGTATTTAATTGACCACCATCAGCAATATTAAGTTTTGTTGTTTTCAGTTCGATAAGAATGTAGCTTCTTAATATCTTGTTGTAAAATACCATATCTACATAATAATGCGTGTTATTAATGGTAATTCTTTGTTGCGATCCAACAAACATAAACCCTCTACCTAATTCTAATAAAAATTCTTCTATATGCCGAATGAGTTTAGCTTCAAACTCTTTTTCGAGCAAAGGTTTGTTTTCTGGGATTCCAAGGAATTCAAAAACATAAGGGTCTTTTATCAAATCTTCTGGCTGGCTGAGTTCTTGACCTTTTTGAGCTAATTGTAATACTTTTTCTTTATTATTTTTTCCTTGGGAAAGCAAAAGTCTCTCATACAACGAACTGTTAATTTGCCTTTTTAATTCACGAACAGACCACGAAGAATTTACACTTTCCTTTTCATAAAAACTTCGCTTATCGTTATCTTCTATGATTAACAACTCACAAATATGCGTCCATGACAAATGTCCAGTCAGTGACTGGACGTCTGGATAGGTAATGTAAAATTTTCGCATATTAAACAAGTTAGCCCTTGAAAATCCTTTACCTATTTCATTGGTTAATATTTTCGACAACCTCAATATAATTTGTCTTGAAGTAGTACTGTCTATTTTATTCTTTTGTTCCGCCGCAACTATTTCACTTCCAATTTGCCAATACGTTAGGATAAGTTGTTGATTTACCTTTTGATATATGTTTTTTCGTGAAGTAGAAATAATACTTTTTATGATCTCGGATAAATTACTTCCTATATTTTCTAAATTTTCTTGCATAAACTACTACTAAATGTAAAGATAAAGATAGTTACAATGGCTAAGATAAAAAATCACTATAACTTAAATAAAAAAAATTAGCTTATTTCCTAAAAACAAACCTAAAGTAACTACAATGAATAACGGACTTACTGGATATGCAAACAAAAAGTACAATTAAAGTTAAGCGGCATTTTTATAAATGTTGTTTTGATTATTAAATTCTTCGATTGTCTTGTAATGCAATGCCACGTGTCTAGATATACTAATTTATGCAAAGCAACACAAAGATTTTTTAAATTACCCCCATTTTTAAAATCCGTGTTCCAAAAAATCCGCCACCATCCACCATCGCTTTAGCGAATCCGTCACTATCCGCGTTTTGCCAAAGCAAACCCGTGTCATCCGCGTTCCAAATTTTAAAGATTTATCTCCAATTAAAATTTTCAAAATCCGTGTTCCCAAAAATCCGTCACCACCCTCCTTCGCTTTAGCGAACCCTATTCAACTGTAATCCCGATAGCTATCGGGAGCAAAGCAAGCCAAAGAAAAACCCGCGACCATCCGTTAAATCAGCGTCATCCGCGTTCCAAATTTCAAATTTTAAAAATTTCTCAAATTTCTCCAATCTGTGTTCCAAAAAACTTGAAACCTGAAACTTGAAACCACGCAGATATTTCTAAAATTCCCCCAATCCGTGTTCCCAAAAATCCGTCACCATCCACCTTCGCTTTAGCGAATCCGTCACCATCCGCGTTTTGCCAAAGCAAACCCGTGTCATCCGCGTTCCAAATTTTAACCATTCCTCCCAAATTAAAATTTCTATAATTTCCCCAATCCGTGTTCCTAAAAAACTTGAATCCTAAAACTTAAAACCAAAACCCTACTCAATTTCCAATAACAACCTTTTATACTCCTCTAACAAAGCATCCCAAACCACTCGCTGTTCATAACGCGATTGTATCATTCGCCTCGCATTTTGTCGTAGTTGGTTATAATACGCTATATCAGAACACATTTTTTGCATGGCTTGCACAATTGCCGCTACATTTTTCACGGGTATGATAGTTCCGTTTTCACCTTCAATAATGATCTCATTACATCCATTGATATCCGTAACAATTGAAGGAAGCCCCATTGCCCCCGCTTGCATCACCACATTAGGAAATCCTTCACGATAACTAGGAAAAACCAAACAATCACTGATAGCAAAATAAGGACGAACGTCCGACTGAAAACCAACAGAAATTATATTTGGATTAGTTTCGATTGCTTTTAATGTTTCGGATTGTAAAGGATCTAATTCACCCTCTAACGATCCTACCAATAAAAGCTTCAAGCTTAAAGTTTCAGGTTTCAAATGAGTAAATCCTGAAATTAACTCATTGATTCCCTTATCACCTACCAAGCGCCCTACAAAAACAAAAACAAAATCGTTAGGTTGTAAAAGTAACGATTGCTTCAATTCCAGTTTTTGAACTTCACTAAATAAAGCGGGATCAAAATAATGGGTGTCTATTCCGTTAGATGAGCCATTGGCGATAACCTTTAATTTTTCTTTTTTAGTATAGTTATTAGCTAAAATAAAATCGTATAATCCAGTAGAATTAGGATATACCTTAGTAGCACAACGATAGGTCAGTTTTTCTACAAAATCTAACAAGCTTCGCTTTATTCCAGTTGCTTCCATTAAGGGCAATCCTGCTACCGTGTGCAAACGCACAGGAACACCTGCTAATTTCGCACCTAACATCCCTACAATACCCGCTTTAGGTGTATGTGAATGTACAATGGTAGGACGCTCTCGTTTACATAATTTATAAAATTCCCACAAGGATTTTAAATCATTAATAGGCGAAATGGTTCGAGTCATTTCTAAAGCAGCCACACAAACATTTTCATTTTGAGCTACATCTTGCAACTCCTTACCTGAACTCGACACCCCCAAGACATCAAATCCTTGTTGTGTCATGAAACGATGTTGTCCTTTTAACAACGTTTTTAACGATATGGGTACAGTAGTAATACGAATGAGTTTAGAGGTAGTCATTTTATACGATGTAGTAATTTATTTATTTTAAATTTCTTTCAATAAAAATTGGCAATATGCAGATGTACTAATCCCTCAACATATGCTTACCAAAATATGTCAATCGTGACCAACACAGATTTTAATGGACATAAAATGATTCCATTTTGAAAACAAACTGTTTTTCAACTAATTAATGTTATTTAAGTGATAACAATTAAAATAAAAGCATCAAAAAAATAATTATTGATTTTTCGATTTGATAATCAATCGTTTCAAAATCTCATTTGGAACATTAAACGCATTATCAAACCACACTCCTTCTCTGTTAAAGTAACCATCTGCTGCTAAAACAGCATGATGAGAAAATCCGTAACTAATTTCAATAATTTTACCTTCACCTGATTTACTATCAACAACATAATCATATCCCATACATTCAAATCCTAGCTTATCAGAAGTTTTGAAAGCCGAGTCAATTACATTTTTAGTAACTTTTGTACGATCGTAAAACAAATCACCACCTCCTGATGCTCTAAATTCTCCTTGGCGAATATTCCTCCCTATAAAGGAAAGTTTATCTCCTACAACAACAATTTTCAAATCATAGCCATCATTGGGAATAAATTCTTGTAAATAAACATATCCTCGCTCTACATTAAACTTTTTAGCATTAGCTAAAGATCTCAAAAATTCAGGAATTCTTTTAGCCCTACTAATAAATGTCTTTAAACTTTTTGAAGATTGAATATTAGATGAGGCTTTGTAAAGCAAACTTGGAGCGCTACTTATCCCAGAGGAAAACATTTTCTTACCATAATCAAGCAATTCTTTCGCAGCATCTATCTTTTTTACATTATGCGATCCTGAACCATTTCTGAGTTTAGCAACAATAGGAAATGAAATTTCTTTATTTTGTATAGCCCTCTTTAAAGCTTCAATATCAAAATAATAAAATGATTTAGGAATTGGAGCATGAATACTTTCTAACAAATAGGTCTCTGATAATTTATCATCAAAATGCCAAGCATCATTAAAAGATGGAAATACTTTTTTTCCATGAAACGCTAACGTGTTTAATATATTCTTCGCCATAAGCATATCCTTAAACGAATAATTACTATAATGCCAAAGCACAATGTCAAATTGCATCAAAATAAGAACTACACCTATTTCATAAGGATTTATAACGCTATACTCTAAATTATTCTTTTTGCAATAATCCTCCCATTCTAAACTCCAATTAGTCGAATGTAGCTTTTCTGATTTATTATATAGGATCGCAATTTTCATAGTCTATTTTTTAGAATTTAGAATCTCTTTTGAAATTTCATGATGTGCTTCACATCTCATTAAATTTAAAATTAATTTATTATGTTTAGATCTTAACAAACTAATTGGAAGTAATTTTTTAAAAAACAATACCCTAATCAACAAGTTTTTTATGTAAATACTTGATAGATAAAAAACTTCTTGTGTTTTTAAATAGTTATACCATTCTTCAAAAAAGGATTTATCATCAGAAATTTTCTTACTCAACAAATCTAATTTCTCTAAAAAATCTAATTTCTCTTGACCTTTTAAAAGGGTAAGGGCACTATTTTTTTGACGACCCTGAAAATGAGGAATTAATTCTATTTCGAAATTCTTTTCTTTTTCTTTTAAAGACAAAATAACACTCATTCCTTCTGTCCAAATCCCTTTTTGATATTTCTTTTTATAATCAAAAATGAAATTCCCTAGACTATAAACAATTGGTTTACCTTCGTATATTTCGTTACCACTGACACAGTGCGTATGATGACCCACAACTGCATCTGCACCAATTTCAATAAAATATCTAAATCGCTTTCTTTGTTCTGGCGTAGGTAATTGATAATGCTCTCTACCTCCGTGATAAATAACTATCAATTTATCTACCTGTCCTCTTAAATTCTGAATTGCCTTGGTATTTTCAATAAAATCAAAAGTATATGCTCCTGGTACAGTATCAGTTGCTCCGCAAAATTCATTTTCAGCAATATTTAAAAACCCTACTTTTATTCCGTTGATATTTGATATAAAAGGTCTTGAGGATTCAAATCTGTCTTTTCCAGCACCTACAAAATCGAATCCTAAATCTTGTGCATGATTCATGGTATCTAAAACACCTTGACCCGAATAATCTTGTATATGATTATTCGCTAGTGTTAACAAATTAAAACCTGCATATTTTAGCGCCTTTAAAGCATTAATATCTTCCGTTTTTAAGCACGGACCAGTTTTTTCAATTTTTGTATTGGATGTTGTAACAGGACATTCAAAGTTTACTATCGCATAATCTACTCCTTTAACTATATTTTCATATCCATTGAATAAATCTTTATAGTTTTCGTTCACAAGATATTCTTTTGTTCTTCCTGTTGGGCAATAATCTCCAGCTATTAATATTCTCATTTTTTAAATGCTTTTAAAAAGGCTCTCAAATTAACAGATTGTTGTCTGTAATTGAAAACACTTAAAGTTAAATCATAACCTTTTGTAGCTATAGCTAATGCTTTATCATAATTATTGAGCATATAGGACAACTCATTAGCAAACAAGCTGTTATCATCTGGCGCAACTAAAAATGCATTTTCTCTACTTTTTAAATATTTAGGAATATCTCCAACAGCAGTTACAATCACTGGCTTTTTTGTAGATAAGTATTCTCCTAATTTTGTCGGAAATCCTCCAGAAGATTGTAAACTACTTGGTCTAGCAAGTGCCAAAATCTTAGAGTTAACTAAATAAAATGGTATTTCATCTCTCGAAACTTGACCTTTAAAAATAACGCGATTTGGCGCAATAGCATTTGCATAATCCACAATTTCTTTAAATTCAGAGTCTGTTGCTGTTCCTAATAATAATAATTGTATCGAAGGATGCTGTTCCTGAATCAAAGAAAAAGCTTCAATTAAATTTTTCACTCCATCTTTATTCCCTCCCATATAACCACAATAGGTAATACAATTTGAATATTCATCAGTTCTATCTACGTTTTTAAATCTATCAACATCAACTGTCATGGGCATCAAAAACATCTTACACTTTTTATTTGTTTTACCCTTAAAATACTCCAATAAGGGCTGGGTCATAACAATCATCCCATCAAACAACCTATAAATATAGTTAATGTAAAAATCAGCTATTTTCTTTTTTAAAAAACCTCTGTAATTCAACACAAAAGGAAATTCACTTTTTTCTTGGATATATGTAATATTTTTAATTTTACAGACTAAAAACAAAAGTGATATCAAGAAAGCGTTATTGGAGACTAAGATTAAAAAATCGTATTTGTTTTTTAAAATTTTAATACAAACCTTCAAAATACCAAATAATATTGTAAAAATTTTAAATCTTAAATTTGCACCCAAATTAAAATATTTTACTCCTGAAATTATCCCTCTCCTATCAGAGGAATATGCTAAAGTTAAAACATCGACATTATAATCTAACTCTTTCAAACCTTTACTGTAGGATAAGATTCTATTATTGGATGCTAAACCGCTTGGAAATTTTTGAGCTGTAACTACGCAAACATTATTACCCTTCATGCCAAACAGTCCTTTTTATATAATCCGTATAAGAAATAATAATTCTAACCACTTTCTCGGAAACATTCGGCATCGAATAATCTGCAACGGGTCTAAAATTTCGTGCTAATCCCACTTCTTGTCGCAATACTTGTGTTAAACCTTGCAAAATTCGTTCGGGAGACAGTCCAACCATCATTACAGAGGCTTCTTCCATAGCCTCCGGACGCTCATGTGCTTGGCGAATATTAAGTGCTCTGAAATTTAAAATAGAAGACTCTTCTGAAATAGTTCCTGAATCTGACAATACAGCATACGCTTGTTTTTGCAAGGCATTGTAATCGTGAAAACCAAGCGGTTTCAAGAATTGAATTTCAGGACGCATTTCAATTTTCATTTTCTCAATCATGTTTCTAGTTCTTGGATGAGTTGAAACAATGATTGGAAATTTATATTTTTCCGCTACCTGATTTAAAGTAGCCATTAGGTTTGTGAAATTTTTCTCGTTATTGATGTTTTCCTCTCTATGAGAAGATACCACAAAGAACTTCCCTTCTTCTAAATTTAATTTTTCTAAAACAGTTGAAGCTTCAATTTGTGGTAAATAGTGATGTAGTACCTCAAACATAGGAGAACCTGTTTTGATAACCCTGTCCGCTGATAATCCTTCTCGCAATAAATACTCACGTGCTATATCTGAATAGGTTAAATTGATATCCGATACATGATCTACAATTTTACGATTCGTTTCTTCAGGAACTCTTTGATCAAAACAACGATTCCCAGCCTCCATGTGAAAAATAGGAATATGCCTTTTCTTCGCAGCTATTGCACACAAACAAGAATTGGTATCTCCAAGTACTAAAAAGGCATCGGGCTTTTCTTTTTCCAACACTGGATCAATGTTGATTAAAATTTGTCCCGCCGTAGTAGTAGCATTCGAACCTGCTGCATTGAGAAAATGATTTGGCTTGCGCAAGCCTAAATCTTCAAAAAACACTTCGTTAAGCTCATAGTCATAGTTCTGACCAGTGTGCACTAAAATGTGTTCGATTGCTTCAGATTGATCCAATGCAATTAATACTCTTGATAAACGAATTATTTCCGGACGTGTACCTACAACGGTTAAGACTTTTAATTTTTTCATACTGTGTTTTTTCTAGATCTGCAATGATAATTTATACTTCCTCAAAAAAAGTGTCGGGGCGATTTGGATCGAAACTTTCATTTGCCCACATAAAAGTAACCATATCTTCTGTTTCTGAAAGATTGATAATGTTGTGGGTATAACCTGGAATCATTTCTACCACTTCAATTTTTTCGCCACTCACATAAAATTCGTTAACTGGGAAATCATTGCCATTTTCATCTTTTCCAACTTTTCTCAATTGAATGAGACCTTTTCCACTAACAACCACAAATTTTTCGTTTTTTGTATGGTGCCAATGTTGACCTTTTGTGATTCCTGGTTTTGAAATATTTACTGAAAACTGTCCCCTTTCGGGTGTTCGAATAATTTCGGTAAAACTTCCTCTTTGGTCGATATTCATTTTTAGAGGATAGGAAAATTTCTCTGCTGGTAAATAACTCAAATAGGTAGCGTATAATTTCTTTTCAAAAGCGTTATGTGTGACATTCGGCACAGTTAAATTTTCGCGTTGCTCTTTAAAACCATATAGTAAGTCGACAATTTGTCCAAGTTTCAGCTGATGAACAGTTGGGACAATGCAAAAATCACCATTTCTGGTTGCTTCATTCGTTAATGCACCTATTAACTCTTCTACTACATCATCTATATAAACTAAAGTCATTTCTACATTCGGGTCGTTGACAGAAATGGGTAAATCATTTGCAATGTTATTACAAAAAGTAGCTACCGCACTGTTGTAATTGGGTTTACACCATTTTCCAAAAATATTGGGAAAGCGATAAATAAGTGCCTTTTCTCCGCGTTCCTGTGGAGAAAAATGAGACCTTACAGCATCTTCTCCTGCTTTTTTGCTGATGCCGTAAGGATTATCCAGCTCAGCTTGAGTGGAAGAAGCAAGTACGATGGGACAATTGTTATTGTTCTCTTTCAGTTTTTCTAATAGGGCTGTAGTAAAGCCAAAGTTACCAATCATAAACTCACTTTGCTCTATTGGGCGATTTACTCCGGCTAAATGAAAAACAAAATCAACATCTTTACAAGCTTCTTCTAAAACCGAAAAATCGGAATCCCGCTTGTATTCAATGATGTGTAAATCAGTTCCTAAAACAGGATGTTTCGCCTTTCCTGCTTTAATGTTGTTCAATTGTGCAACTAAGTTTTTACCAACGAAACCAGTGGCTCCAGTTATCAATATTTTCATAAACTATTCTATTGTTAAAAAATCATCGGGATGATATTCAAATCTAAATTCATCGTCGACTTCACCCACCTTATAATCTGCTAAGACGAGCAATTTAGCACCAACTTCCTGTGCTTGAATACTACTTACAAACCCTGCTGGAACATGCAAAATATCCATTTTATCAGCCTTCAATACAAAGCAATAAGGTTTTAAGTCTTTTAATCCTTTTTCAAAATAATCAATGGATAGTATTTGAATTTTAAAAGTCCCATTGATTGCTGAAAACCAACGTTGTTCAATCTTATGCCCTTGCCATCCTCTAATGGAATATACATCTGCATTTTCGATGGTATACATTCTTTTGATGGAAGTCGCATCAAAATCATTATTAAAAGTAAGTGTTCCTCTAATGTCAGAATGGGAACCTCCAGGAATGAGTTTCGGAATCATGATTTTTTAGTGTTTTAATCTATTAACCATGTAGCTGTTCCACATCTTCACCAAAAACCTCTTTTCGTATCAGTGGCAATGTAGAAATAAGCTTCTTCAGACCTTCGACATCTTTTTGATTGGTGTTGTGCGAATGATAATCCTCTATTCTAGAAACATCTTCTTCCCCTTCAGAGAAATACTTTGCATAATTCAAATCACGATTATCCGCTGGTACACGATAAAAATTCCCCATGTCCTCAGCTTTCATCATCTCTTCCCTAGTACAAAGAGTTTCGTACAATTTTTCACCATGACGTGTCCCAATTACCTTAATAGGAACATCCTTTCCTGTTAACGTAATTAAAGCCTTTGCTAAATCCCCTATAGTTCCTGCTGGAGCTTTATTCACAAACAAATCACCAGAATTCCCATTCTCAAAAGCAAATAAAACCAAATCCACAGCATCGTCGAGCGACATAAAAAAACGAGACATATTTGGATCTGTAATCGTTATAGGTTCTCCTTTTTGAATTTGATTCAAAAATAAAGGAATCACGGAACCACGCGATGCCATAACATTGCCATAACGCGTTAAACAAACCACCGTATCCGTCAAATTTCTCGATTCTGCTACCGCAACTTTCTCCATCATCGCTTTAGAAATTCCCATCGCATTGATAGGATAAGCAGCCTTGTCTGTGGACAAACAAATAACTTTTTGAACACCATTACTTGCTGCAGCTCGAATAACATTTTGAGTTCCCTCAACATTTGTTTTAACAGCTTGCATTGGGAAAAATTCGCACGAAGGTACTTGCTTTAAAGCAGCCGCATGAAAAACATAATCCACACCACGTGTAGCAGGCTCAACAGAGGAATAATCCCTAACATCACCTATGTAATATTTAATTTTATCAGTCTTATACAAATTACGCATGTCGTCTTGTTTCTTCTCATCTCGAGAAAAAATACGAATCTCTTTAAAATGGTCTGTCGTTAAAAAACGATTAAGGACCGCAGTTCCGAAAGAACCGGTGCCACCTGTGATTAGGAGGATTTTATTTTGTATTTTCATATTCACAAATTCAAATATTCTTCAAAATTAATCTTTTTATTTTTTTAAGGCTAACATAGTATAAAATCTATTAAATTAGCAATCATGCTCTATTTATCAATTCAACTATCTTAATAACCTGATTTTTAGGATTTTTTTCTCTCAAAATAAAATCACTTGCTTTTCTACCAATTCTTTCGTTAACTTCAGTTGGTAATGATAATATGTAAGAAATTTTCTTGGAAAGTGCATCAATTGTAAGTTCATCTAATGTATAACAATAATCAAAATATTCAATAGGCACACCCGGTAATTTATACATAAGTACGGGTCTACCTGAAGCAAAATATTCCATTGTCTTGGAAGGAAAAGAAAACTTAGTATACTCGCCTTCTGGAGTTCTTGGGTTTACCAATAGCGATGCTTTTTTTTGAATAGCTAGTATTGACTCATGGGAAACCTTACCTAAATAAAGTATTCTATTATCTGTTAAAGCCTTTTCTTGTACCATCTCTTTAGCATCTCCATCACCGCAAATTACCAAGCGATAACTAGAATCTGGAATTAATAAAAATGCTTCTATTAAATTATCAATTCCATACTTTTGTGACAATGCTCCAGTGTATAACACAACTTTTGTGTCTGCTTCAAATTCAAAATTCTCAATAACCTGTGAATTAGAATTAAAGATACCCTCCATCACAACAAACTCATGATTATCTAACCCCAAAGGCACAGACATGGCTTCACTTAACAAAACAAAATTATTGAAATAAGAAATATTGTTATATATCCATTTTATATTCCTTTCTTTCAATCCAAGAGCATTATAAATGGGGTTACTACCCATATATTCGGGTAAATCTGGAACAATTACAGTTAACTCAACATCTTTAAATCTTTTTTTAGCTTTAATAGCGATATCCATTAAATTAGAATTTAACGAATAAACAAGAATATGTTTGTTACCATTATGTGAACGACACCATTCGAAAACATCCTTTTTAGCAGTGCTCAAAAACTGTTGCAAAAATGGAATATTTACAAACGATGTACATTTAGTTGATACAATACCATTAAACTTTGAAAAATCATATTTAACAATTGGCTTTCTATAACCTAACGGAAATGTACTTAAAAAAGGAATCGTAACAATCGAAATATTGATTTTATTTTGAATAAATCCTTCAACTAATGCTTCCTGTAAATTTTGTGCCGCAAACTGATATCCCCTTTTACTATTCTTAAAAATGTCAACCTTATGGGGTTGGGGATAAATTCCACATAAAAAAAGTGTTTGCATGGTCATTAATTATTTTTTTTTGAGTGAATCATAATTGATTTATAGCTTATAGCCAAAAAAATTGAAGCGTAAATAAATTTATAATATATGATAACTGGTAAAGCAAACTCAAAAAGAATTGTAGGAAATAAAAAATATAAGAAATCTATAGAAAAATTGTTTTTAGCAAACTTATACAAAGAAAAGTACATAGCGCCCATAAACAAGAAACCTCCCATAGTATAATACACTAAATAACCCGAATCAGAGTAAGTTAAATTATTTACAATATTAAAACCTATATGAAAATTGTCTTCTAAATACTTTAAATTCAAATTAAGAGTCCCAGAATTAGTATATCTCCCTCTAAAACCATTTGCTTCACTGTTAAAACTCTCAAAATAATATTCAATCAACTCAACATTTAATAAAACTTTATAAATAGTTGCGATGATCAACAAAATAAAAAGAATTTTTAAATTGTTACTTTTACTAGATTTAAAAACATAATAAGACATTATAATAGAAAAGACAAAAGCTGTATTAGATACCAACATTATATTTACAATTAGAAGTAATATCATGTAAACATAATATATTTTATTATTTGTTATTTTAAACAAAATCTTGTTAATAAAAAAGAAAAGAAAATAGAAATAACTTGCAAATGTGTAAATACCAAAAGACATCACGGGTCTATTTTTTATAAACATATTTGAAGTTGCTTCTTCGTAAAGTTGTGTATACTTAGAAATTGTAAACTCTTTTATTGAAGGATTATCAACAATAATTAGAAGATTCCAAACTAAAAAAATAATCATAAAAACGTGAACAAGTAACTTAACTATTCTTATGGATATAGTTGTATTAACTTGAAGCATACTCAAACCAAGAAAACAGACTACTGGTGCTAATCTAGATATTGAAAATTGTGCAGAGGGGTCAAATCGATTTGAAATTATTGTTATAATTATCATATAGACAATTGTAATTGCAAAAACAATGAAATGACTTAAGTTTAAATTTGAGAACTTAATAATTCCTATAAAAATTGTAACACACAAAATAGTCCAACTTACAATTATCTCATCCAGTCCTGGTAAAGTACCATTTGAAGAAGTTGGAGCTAAAACAAACATGAAAAACACAAAAAAATAGTATATCGAACCAAAAGAAGTGTACTTTTCATTATCCGCTGGTTCAATATTTTTACTTACTCCAAATCCCATTATCTCTTCCTTTTAAAATCTTATCAAGTTGAATGTGCCCAATAATTGCTTGACACAAATAGACCAAAGATGTTACCGTTATAATTCCATAATACCCCCAATGACCTGTAAAAAAAAACATCAACGGTATTGAAATAAATGCAAAAATTAGATATACAATCATTTGTACTACTACTTTTCCAATTCCATTCAAACACATCATATATAAATTAGCTCGAGATAAAATAATCATATTAAAACCCATTGCTAAAGACAATTTAAAACTAATCTCCAAATCTTTTGCTAGCCAATACTTATATACAAAAGGTGAGAAAAAAAATAAAATAACAAATATTAAAATGGTTAAACTCCAAATTTTTGACAATTTTCTATAAGTGAGTTTCATCCAAGAAAGCTCATTTTTAGTATAGGCATCAGTAAATGCCGACCAAAAAGGCAAAAAAATAATACCCATTACAATATAGATTATGCTAAAATAACGATAAACAACCGTATAATTCGTTACTGCTTCGGCACCCATAATCCTTATTATTACAAAATTAGCAAACTGAAAAACAAATAACATTGAAAGCTGAATTACAAAAAACTTCCCACCCAATCCTAGAATGTCTTTTGACAAACTCCAGTTAATGTTACTTATTGAAGGGCTATAGTCTTTAAATTTAGTATTAAAGAAAAAAAATGAAATAATAACTAAAGTAATTGTTGGTACTCCTATCATTGCGAATGCCAAATAAATAAGGTTCCCTTCTGAAAATAATGTAAATAAATAAACTACTATTAATGCAAAAAATTGTCCTAAAGTAACAATTGCAGCGGAAAATGCTGGCTTTTGGTCAGCTAATAATAGAGTCGTAAATAAGTTAAAAACCATCTGAATCGAAAAAAAGACTACTAACAAAACAAAAACCCAATGCAAAGTAACATCTAATGAGTTGTCTACCCCCAAAATATAGCTCCAACTTAACCATTGATTTACAATCAAACATAACATCATTATACTAAAAAAAATGAGTGATAACAAAGCATAACTTGTGGCTATATATTGTTTAGCTAAAGGCAAGTCGCCTTTTGCTTTTGAACTTGCAAAGCCATTTCTAAACCCATGAGTTAAACCAAAGTCAAAATATACCATCCAGGACACCAATGAACTTAATGCAATCCAAATACCATACTGTTTAGGATTCACATATCCAATTGTAGCAGGAATAAGCTGAAGAGAAATAATAGCAGCAAATAACTTATTTACAAACAAAAATAGGATGTTCTTTTGAGCTAGTCTTGTTCGAATATCATCCGCTTTAAAAAATTTTAATATATTCATCTATGAAATCTCAATATTAAGCATCTCTTTTCTTTTAAAGAAAAGCAATACCATTAAGGTAAAATAAGTTTTTAGTCCAAAAGTTAAAGCAGAACGATTAGTCAAAAATTATTTTAATAACTAGTTATTAGCATTTGTAATCACAAAATTTAATTTAATGATTTTTTTGTATTTATAACATAAATACCAAAAAATATAAAACTAATCTAACAGGTTACACAAACTTACAACTTCCCATCAACATTCATCCCCAATACCCCCTTCACATCATACACCACCGCATTTTCATTCTTCAGAGGTTCTAAATCCAAAGAAGTGAAAACAGTATGTGCAACCCCTAAAACAAGGGCATCAAATTTAGATGCTGCGTCAAGTTCAGCATGACAAATTAAACCATATTCGTGTCGTACTTCATCAGGATTCGCCCACGGGTCATAAACAGTCACTTGAACACTATAGCTCTCCAAAGCTTTGATAACATCTACTATTTTCGTATTGCGAACATCGGGACAATTCTCTTTGAAAGTGATGCCCAACATCAAAATCTGAGCACCGTTCACCTTAATATTCTTCTTAATCATCGTTTTGATGATCTGTGACGCCACATACTCCCCCATACTATCATTCAAACGACGACCCGCCAAAATAATCTCAGGATGATACCCGTGTTCTTGCGCTTTCTGTGCCAAATAATACGGATCAACCCCTATACAATGCCCCCCTACCAATCCTGGCTTAAAGGGTAAAAAATTCCATTTCGTTCCAGCAGCTTCAAGTACCGCATGGGTGTCAATATCCAAAATATTAAAAATCTTAGCCAACTCATTAACAAACGCAATGTTAATATCACGCTGCGAATTCTCAATCACTTTAGCCGCCTCTGCCACTTTTATGGTCGGAGCCAAATGAGTACCTGCCGTAATAATACTGCGATACAATGCATCCACTTTTTGCCCCACTTCTGGAGTGGATCCTGCCGTAACTTTTAATATCTTATCAACCGTATGCTCCTTATCTCCCGGATTAATGCGCTCTGGCGAATACCCCGCAAAAAAATCTTCGTTAAACTTCAATCCCGATATACGCTCCAAAACAGGAACACACTCCTCCTCCGTTACCCCCGGATATACCGTAGATTCATAAATGACAATATCCCCTTTTTGCAACACCTTCCCCACCGTTTCACTAGCCTTGTACAACGGAGTTAAATCAGGACGATTGTGCTTATCCACTGGAGTAGGAACGGTTACTATATAATAATTACAACTAGCGATATCCTCCAATTGGTTCGAACAATACAAACCTACCGCATCAGGCCCAACACCTTCCATCACCACACTAGAGTCAACCAAAACTGATTGTAACAAATTGGCTTCTACTTCTAAAGTAACATCTATTCCAGCATTCAGTTGTTGAATGCGTTGCAAATTAATATCAAATCCAACTACAGGATATTTTGTAGCAAACAGTCTTGCCAAAGGCAACCCAACATATCCAAGTCCAATAACCGCCACACGAGGCGTTGTCGTAATAAGATGATTCGCTCCCATTAAACACTCCTTTTTTGAGATGCAACAATCATTTTAACTAACACTTCTAATACCATTTTATATTTATATTAAGTACCCTACTGGGTATAAACCTTTTACATCTTAAACCAAAACACTGTTCCATCCTCATTAATAAATAAGTTCAACAGCCATCACTTCTCCTTAACAATATTTTTTTAAAACCTCAAATTTACAAAGGCAAAAACTATTGAGAACTATAAAAACGAAATTTATTCCTCCAAAGTATAAAAAAACCCAAAAACATCCTCAAAACACAAAACATTAATACTAAAAAAAATCTCTTATTGCACTTATAAAAGCCAATAAAAGATTTCTCAAATTTCTCAAATCCGTATTCCAAAAAAATCCGACAACATCCGCCTTTGCTTTAGCGAACACTATTTAACCACAAAGCTAAACTAAGAAAAAGCCGAGACCATCGGTTAAATCAGTGTCATCCGTGTTCCAAATTTTAAAGATTCCTCCCTAATTAAAATTCTAAAAATTTCTAAAATCCGTGTTCCTAAAATCCGTCACCATCAGCTTTCGCTTTAGCGAATCCGTCACCATCAGCGTTTTGCCAATGTAAATCCGCATCATCCGCGTGCAAATTCTAAAGATTTCTAAAATTCCTCCAATCCGTGTTCCAAAAAACCTGAAACCTGAAACCTGAAACTTGAAACCTGAAACCACCTCAAGATGATTTCCATTCTCAAAATTCCCCCAATCCGAGTTCCAAAAAATCCGTCACCACCTCCTTCGCTTTAGCGAATCCGTCACCATCAGCGTTTTGCCAACGCAAATCCATATCATCCGCGTGCAAATTCTAAAGATTTCTAAAATTCCCCCAATCCGTGTTCCAAAAAACCTGAAACTTGAAACCTGAAACTTGAAACCTAAAACCTGAAACCTGAAACCACCTCAAGATGATTTCAATCCCCAAAATTCCCCCAATCCGTGTTCCAAAAATCCGTCACCATCCCCTTCGCTTTAGCAAATCCGTCACCATCAGCGTTTTGCCAATGTAAATCCGCATCATCCGCGTTCCAAAAAACCTGAAACCTGAAACCTGAAACCTGAAACCACCTCAAGATGATTTCCATTCTCAAAATCCCCCCCAATCCGTGTTCCAAAAAATCCGTCACCATCCCCTTCGCTTTAGCGAATCCGTCACCATCAGCGTTTTGCCAATGCAAATCCGCATCATCCGCGTTCCAAAAAACCTGAAACCTGAAACCTGAAACTTGAAACCCTAACTCCCAATCCCTTGATAAACAAAACCAATCCTTTCCAATTCCTCCCCGTTCAAAACATTTCTACCATCAAAAACAAAGGCAGGCTTCAACATATTATCATATATTTTTTGCCAATCATACGTTTTAAACGCATCCCATTCCGTAAGCACAGCAATCGCATGAGCATTATGACACGCTTCATACGGATCGACAGCTACCTGAACCCCGTTTTTATTATCACTTTCAGAACGCGTTTCTAAATAATTCAAATCAAATAGAATCTGAGTCGCTTCCACCTTAGGATCAAAAACACTAATTGATGCTTGTTCACTCAACAAATCATCCGCAACATAAATAGCCGCTGATTCACGAGTATCGTTGGTGTCTTTTTTGAACGCCCAACCCAAGAAAGCAATTTTCTTTCCAGAAACCGTATTGTATAAAGTCTTAATAATATTTTTAGCAAAACGTCTTTTTTGATGATCATTCATGATGATAACCTGTTCCCAATAATCCGCAACCTCATGCAACCCATACGATTTAGCAATATAAACCAAATTCAGAATATCCTTTTGAAAACAAGAACCTCCAAAACCAACAGACGCTTTTAAAAATTTAGGCCCTATTCTACTATCCATCCCAATAGCTCTTGCCACCTCATTAACATCTGCTCCTGTTTTTTCACACAACTCACTCAATGCATTGATAGAAGATACGCGTTGCGCTAAAAAAGCATTTGCCGTTAATTTTGACAATTCAGAAGACCAAACATTTGTAGTTAAAATGCGCTCTTTAGGAACCCAATTCGCATACACATCTACCAAAGCCTGAATCGCATGCTGTCCTTCAGTCGTAGTATCACCACCAATCAAAACACGATCAGGAGCAAACAAATCTGCAATAGCAGTTCCTTCAGCTAAAAACTCTGGATTCGATAAAATTTGAAAATTCACACCATTTCCAGTATGATCCAAAATTTCTTTAATCGCACTAGCCGTTCTAACAGGCAATGTAGATTTTTCAACTACAATCTTATCCGTTTTAGCTACGCGAGCAATTTGACGAGCACACAATTCAATATATTTCAAATCAGCCGCCATTCCTTTACCAACACCATACGTTTTAGTAGGTGTATTTACTGAAATAAAAATCATTTCCGCTTCTTCAATAGCCTTATCTACTTCCGTAGAAAAAAACAAATTGCGCCCTCTAGCCTCACTCACAACAGCATCTAAACCCGGCTCATAGACTGGCAATTTAGACAAATCCAAATCATTCCAAGCCTGTATCCTAGCTTCATTCAAATCAACTACAGTCACTTTTATGTGTGGACACTTTTGTGCAATAACTGCCATCGTTGGTCCCCCAACATACCCCGCACCAATACAACAAATATTTTTAATATTCATAAACCAAATTTTTAAAAAAACGACAGCTAGACCACTGCCATTACGACACTAATTATATATTTTTAACTAAATCTTAAATTTCTCATCCAACAACAATAGCAAGCCAAACAAAGAATCAAATCACCATCACACAACTTTCAACCAACTCCCAAAACTTGAAACCTAAACCTGAAACTTGAAACCTGAAACCTTAAACTTGAAACCACCTCAAGATCATTTCCATTCCCAAAATTCCTCTTATCCGTGTTCCAAAAAAATCCGTCACCATCCCCTTCGCTTTAGCGAATCCGTCACCATCAGCGTTTTGCCAATGCAAATCCGCATCATCCGCGTGCAAATTCTAAAGATTCCTCCCCAATTAAAATTTTAAAAATTCCCAAAATCCCTCCAATCCGTGTTCCAAAAACCTGAAACTTGAAACCTGAAACTTGAAACCTGAAACTTGAAACCTGAAACTTGAAACTTGAAACCACCTCAAGATCATTTCCATTCCCAAAATTTCCCCCCAAGCCGTGTTTCAAAAAAATCCATCATCATCCGCTTTCACTTTAGCGAAGCCTATTTAACCACAAAGCAAACCAAAGAAAAACCCGAGAACATCCGTTAAATCGGTGTCATCCGCGTTCCAAATTTTAAAAATTCCCCAAATTTCTCCAATCTCTGTTCCTAAAAACCTGAAACTTGAAACCTGAAACTTGAAACCAAAAACTTAGAACACCCTGAAGCTTAGTATATAAAAACCATCACAACAAACAGAACTAAATTTTTCTCGTTTCCCAATACCATTTAACAGCTTCCTTCAACCCCTCTCGCATCGAAAATTTTGGATCATAACCTAGTAATCGTTTCGCTTTATCTACACTAGCTAACGAATGCGGTATATCCCCCACTCTATTTTGTCCATGAATCACAGGAACAGTAGCAATCTCAGGATCATAAACCGATAAAAACTCCTTTAAAGCACTAACCAACTCATTCAAAGTAGTTCTTTCTCCAAAAGCAGTATTATAAACCGTATTTACAGCTTCTTTATCCGTGGTTACCATGGCTAATTCATTCATTTGAATAACATTATCAATATAAGTAAAATCTCTAGAATAATTACCATCTCCATTAATCACAGGGCTTTGATGCGCCAAGAGTTGCGCTACAAATTTAGGAATTACAGCTGCATAAGCACCATTAGGATCCTGATTTCTTCCAAAAACATTAAAATAGCGTAGTCCAATAGTTTCTATTCCATAAGTCTTACTAAATACATCTGCATACAATTCGTTAACATATTTAGTAACTGCGTAAGGAGAAAGCGGTTTTCCAATATGCTCCTCAATCTTAGGCAAACGCTCTGAATCCCCATAAGTCGAAGAACTTGCTGCATAAATGAAACGTTTAACATTTGCATTTCGCGCAGCTGTTAACATGTTTAAAAAACCTGAAACATTCACATCATTAGAAGTAATGGGATCGTTAATAGAACGAGGAACACTCCCCAAAGCAGCTTGATGCAACACAAAATCAACTCCTAAAACCGCCTTTTCACAAGTCTCAAAATCTCTAATATCACCTTCAATTAGTGTAAAATTAGGATGACTTAAAAACCTATTGATATTATGTTTGAAACCTGTAGCAAAATTATCTAGACATATTACTTTATTACGCTTTAAAAAATAATCACATAAATTAGATCCTATAAAACCCGCACCACCCGTTATTAATATTTTCTTATCAACAATTTGATTCATTTTTACTTTAAATTTTACTTTTAATTTTTTGAATTATTTTTTTCCATCCTTTTGGTTCTTCCCTGTCATTATAGTATCCTTCTCCATAAGCTCCATAACCATACCCGTAGTTGTAGCCATATTTTGCAGTATTCTTAAACCCATTCAATAAAATACTGATATTATGTAACTCTCCTCTTTTATGTTTTTCGTTCACAACGCTCAACATCCCTTTTTTGGTAAAACCTTGTCTGGTTATATATAAAGTAGCGTCGCAAAAATGAGCCAATTCTAAAGCATCGGATACCAAACCAACGGGAGGTGTATCGAGAATAATATAATCGTATTGCAACTTTAAAGCGGCGATCATCTCACCCATGGTTTCACCCATAAGAAGTTCAGAGGGATTGGGAGGAATTGGACCTGATGGTATAACATCAAGATTAGGAATATGGGTTTTTTGAATGACCTCATCAATTGATTTCTGACCAATTAAATAGTTTACTACTCCTACTATATTATCAATATTAAAATCACCAAAAATTCTTGGCTTCCTTAAATCCAATCCTAGAATAACAGTTTTCTTATCGCTCATAGCAAAAACCGTAGCTAAATTTATAGAACAAAAAGTCTTCCCTTCTCCACTGACAGAGGATGTTAACATTAATGTCTTTGCTCCTTGTCTATTCTGTTTTTTATAGAGAAATTGCAATGAAGAACGAATAGCCCTAAATGATTCTGAAAGAGGTGATTTTGGTTTTTCAAAAACGGATAAATTATTCAGGGTATTCTTTTTACCCACCACACCTATTACAGGAATTTTGGTCAATTTTTGAATATCTTCAATAGTATTGATATTATTGTCTAGTAAAGTCATTAAAAAGACTACCATCAAAGGAATGAAAAAACCTAAAAAAGCCGCTAAAATGTAATTAATACTTGTCTTTGGTCCACGTAAGCCTCCTCCAACATCTTTAGCTTTATCCAAAAAATTGATATCTGAAATATTTGCCGCTTTAACAATTTCAGCTTCACTTCTTTTCTCTAAAAAAGTACTGTAAATTTTATCCTTTAAATTGTATTTACGAGTTATTTTAAGATGTTCCTGTTTTTGTTCGGGTAACAAACTTGCTTGACCTTCTGCAATACTCAAGTTTTTATTTACGATAGAAAGATCTATCAGCAAAGCACTTTTTGAACTGGCAATATTCTCTAACAATACGCTTTTGACTGCCTCTATATCGCTATCAAAATCAGAAAACATGTCTTTGTTTTTAACAGCATAAGCCATTTTTGAGCGCTCAGTAGACAATTGAATCAATCGAGAAACATTTCCAATGATATTAGGATCTTCAATTCCTGCAACTGTTGGAGCAGGTAATTTTGAATAATCAGTACTTTTTATTAAATAATTTTTTAATAAATTATAATAGGCTAACTTTCTATCAATTTCATCTTTTTGCAAATCATAAGAAGACAATTTTTCCGACAGCATACTGCTTCCTTCTTCTAGTCCAAGTATATTTTTACCTTTCCTAAATTCTTTTAATTCACCCTCTGCTTCTTTTATTTGCCCTTCCATTTGAACCAAAGTACTATCAATAAAATTAATGGTGTTATTCGCAAAAAGATTTTTGCTATCTAACTGATTTTTCCTTAGTACATCTACTGTAACATTTAAATACTCTACCAATCTGTGTTTATTTGGCCCCTCTAATTGAAGCCTGACAACAGATAAAGCTTTTGCATCAGCAGCAACATCAATGCTCTTATAAGCAGCAACTGTAGCATTAAAATCATCAAACTGCACATAATATTCTGATCCAACATAATCAAATGCCTCAGGATGTACAAGTAATTCTAAGTGCAGAAAAGGCAGCTTTATATTTTGTCCAACTTTAAAAATTTGCTTAAATTCTTTATTTTGTACTTTAAATTCACTTACTGATAAGTCTGCATAATGCATTAAAGGTACTACTGTGCTTTCATCAAAAGCAACACTAAGCTCATATTGGGTTGGACTTAAAAACTTTATTTTGATAGGTCTTCCAAAAAGTTGCCCTTTACTTTTGTCTATTTTGACATAAAAGGGTACTTCACCATATGCATCTTGAAAAAAATATTCTCCTTGTTTTAAGTATTTAATATAATACTGAAGTTTATCAACTACTACCTCATTATGTGATCTTGATTTTAAAGCTGTAATAATAGTTTGTACTTTATCTGAAGTTCCTCCCCAATTAAAAACCAAGCTTGTATTCGATGTAAAAAAAGGATTATTTTGATCTTCTACAACGATTAAAGACTCCATCCCGTAGATTTTTTCCTTTCTTATATTAACATTATAAGCTATTGAAAAAGAGATCAATAATGAAACCAAAAACCATTTCCAATAACTTATAACTTTTAGAAAAAATCCTTTGAAATCAAAATTATTTTGGGATTCAAGGAAATTGAAATCTCTAGTTTCTAACATATCTTTTAAAGATTTTTACTTAATAAAATAACTGTCGTAACCAATGTTAATGCAGAAACTACTGTAGTGATAGTTTGTACTCCTGTAGTTCCAGTTCCCCATGATTTTTGTTTTAATGGCTTTACAATTATATAATCATTAGGTTGTACATAAAAATAAGGCGAGTCCATCGTTTTAGCATCCGTTAAATCCAAGTAATGGGTTTCGAATCCGTGTGGAAACTTTCTTATTACTTGAACTTCTTTTCGATTTCCCGTGAGCGTTATATCTCCAGAATTAGCAATAGCTTCCATTATCGTAACTTTATCTTGATAAAGAACATTTGTACCAGGCGAACCTACCTCGCCGTTAATAGTATAGCGTAGTCCTGCTAATTTTACCGTTACAAATATATTCGCTTCGGTCTTAAAGTAATCATCGAGCAACTTCTTTTCAATTGTATTTCGAATCTCCTCCATAGTGTATCCCAATACGTTTAGTTCTCCGAGTACAGGAACACGAATATTGCCATGATCATCAACAGTATATCCATTAAAATAAAGTGCTTGTTGAGAATTTGCTTGATTTTGATCTGATGAAATGGTAAACATGCTTACCAACTTTTGATCAATAGCTTTTATTGTGATGGATAGCATGTCATTTACTTGAGCTCTATAAGGCTTAGAGACTTCTTGCTTTATTTCTATCGCATCCTTATCTGTATTCTTTTCTTGGAGATATATCAAATCTTTGTTTGGAATACAAGAGACAAAAAAGGAAGTTATTAGTAATACAAAAACTGTTTTTTTCATAAGATACAAAACGTAATAAAGCTAACAAAATGGTTTCGTGCTTTTGACGATCAAACAATTAGCCTAATTTAGGAAACAAATATAGTTTTTACAATTAAAATAAAGAAGCTATTCCTTCAAATTGATTGAGAATTGAAAGATTATTGTTTTATTGAGGTTTCAAAAGGTATTCTATTAAGTAAACTCCGACCTAGAGTGACTTCGTCAGCATATTCCAATTCATCACCAACTGCAATTCCTCTTGCTATGGTTGAAGTTTTCAGCTCACAATCTTTTATCTGTCTATAAATATAAAAATTAGTTGTGTCGCCTTCCATTGTAGAACTCAATGCGAAAATTATTTCAGAAATATTCCCTCCTTTCACCTTATCAACCAATGAAGTAATTTTTAACTGACTCGGCCCTATACCTTCAATTGGAGAGATTTTACCCCCTAAAACATGATAAACCCCCTTAAACATTCCCGTATTTTCAATAGCCATAACATCTCGAACATCCTCTACCACACAAATAATGGATTTGTCACGAGAAGGATTTGAACAAATACCACAAATTTCATCATCAGCAATCGTATGACACGCTTTGCAAAATTGAATATCATTTCGCATTGCCGTTAAAGCAGAAGATAATAATTCGGTTTGTTCAACTGGTTGTTTTAATAAATGCAAAAGTAAACGCAATGCAGTCCGTTTACCAATTCCTGGTAATTGAGACATTTCATTAACCGCGTTTTCTAGTAATTTAGATGGTAATTCCATTTAGCAAAAGTAAAAAAAAGTTAGGAGATTGCGGTTGGTAATTAGGAGTTTCCAAAAATATTTAAAAAAGAACTTTCTTTTGTCTTGTTACGACAAACTTCTATCTTTTTGTTATTTTAGCACATTCAAAAACCAAAATATGACGTCAGGAACTATTTTAACCATTATTATAATCTACTTCGGAATTCTGATTTTAATTTCGAATGTTGTTACTAAAAAAGACAGTAGTAATGATGCTTTTTTTAAAGCCAATAAAAATGCAAAATGGTATTTAGTTGCTTTTGGAATGATTGGTACTGCGCTTTCTGGTGTAACTTTTATTTCCGTTCCTGGTGAAGTTGGGAATCCTGATTTTCAGTTTAAATATTTTCAGTTTGTTCTCGGAAACGCCATAGGTTTTATAATCATCGCAACCGTATTACTTCCTTTATACTACCGAATGAATCTAACTTCGATTTACAGTTATATCGAACAACGATTAGGTGTTGTGAGTTACAAAACAGCAGCTACCATTTTCTTGATTAGTAGAACTATTGGTTCGGCATTTCGTTTGTATTTGGTTGTAATTGTATTGCAACGCTTTGTTTTTGATGATTTTGGAATTTCTTTTGGGGTTACAGTTTTGATTTCGCTTGCACTTATATTCGCCTACACCTATCGTGGCGGTTTAAAAACTATTATTATTACCGATACTTTACAAACCTTTTTCTTAGTTTTATCTGTTTTTTTAACCATCATTTTTATTTGCGATAGCTTAGATTTAAGTTTTATAGATGCATTTGAAACTGTAAAAAATAGTAACTATTCAAAAGTATTTTTCTATGAAGATTACTTGAAAGGGAATTATGTAATAAAACAAATTCTAGGAGGAATCTTCGTAACCATAGCAATGGTAGGATTAGATCAAGACCTGATGCAAAAAAACTTGAGTTGCGCTAACATTGGCGAAGCGCAAAAAAACATGTTCACGTTTACCGGAATTTTTGTAATCATCAATATTTTTTTCTTGAGTGTTGGTGCTTTATTATATTTATATGCAGAGAAAAATGGCATTTCGGTTCCAATGGTTGACGGGGTAAAACGCACCGATTTACTTTTTCCTGAAATTGCTTTTAATCATTTGAATATGGTTCCCGCAGTGGTTTTTTTATTAGGATTAACAGCTGCTACTTTTGCTACCACTGACTCTGCTTTGACTGCTTTGACAACTTCATTTTGCGTAGATTTCCTTGGAATGGATAAAGCGGAAAACCAAAACAAACCTAACGTAGTCAGAAAACGTTATTTGGTTCATATTGGATTTTCATTCTTAATGTTTATAGTAATAATTATCTTCAATTCACTAAATGATAAATCAGTAGTAACAATGATTTTTAAAGTGGCTAGTTACACGTATGGACCGCTTTTAGGATTGTATGCTTTTGGTTTATTCATGAAATCAAAAACTGTTCACGATAAATTAGTCCCAATCGTCTGTGTTATTTCTCCACTGATTTGTTTTTTGTTAACCAAAAATTCGACAGCATTTTTTGGAGATTATGTGATTGATAACGAATTAATTATCGTAAACGGAATCATTACTTTTATAGGCTTGCTACTAATTAGTAAACCAGCCACTAGTCAAACTAAATTTTAATATTGATTGGTTGCTAATAAAACCAAGGTACAAGCTACTTCATATTGAATATTGTTAGCTTCTAATATTTTATAAAATTCAGAATTTTCAGTTCCTGGATTAAAAATAACGCGTCTTGGTTTTAAAGAAAGAATATAATCGTAATAGTCAACTTGCGCTTTTGGATTAAGATATAGCGTCACGGTATCAACGGCATGAAAGTCGAGTTTTTCCGTTTCTATTGGAATATCAAATGCCATACCCTTTTTGGCACCAATAGCTACTACTTGGTGACTCTTATCTACCAGGCTATGAATAGCTTTGTAGGAATAACGCTCTTTATTAGTAGAAGCTCCCAATACTAGTGTTTTCATCTGTAGTGCTTTTAAGAAGTTTAAAGTTACGATAAATAAACAAATAATAAAAATTTACTAAAGTCTAAATACGAAGAAAAATTTAATGTAATTTTAAATAAAAATGCTTTTTAACATCTCCTACAACAATCCAAAAAACATCAAACAAATTAATGCTTTAGTTGGAAAGCCTTATTCATTATTAGAAAACTTGAAAAAAGGAGGTATAGGCTCTCCGAAACTTTTCATAACCCGATGCAGTCAAGAAATTTATGATTTATTGCATGTTAATGAATCTGTAAAGTTTTGCAACATAGAACTTCGTCCAAAGGGTATTATTGTGGGCTTCCAATCGCGATTAGATGTGTATGCATTAGTAATCCCATATTACAAATTGGTCTTTTTTAAACCTGGGAATACTATTACAATTCATGTAGACCAACATTACATCAGTATAGACTTTTCCAAAAACAGTAAAAGTGTGCATAAATTTTTTGAGAAAATTGAATTTGAAAAAAATAAAAATATGCCATATTCACCATTAGATGCATATTAATTTTAATCCTTCTCAACTCATTTAAAATAAATAAAAGTTTTTTAGATATCGGAAATTAAAATAATAAGTATAACTTTGAGATTACGTTATTTTAATATGCTTTCAAAAAAGCGCAATTATCTTTGTAAAAAAACTATGGATTTATTTATTTATGTTTTCGCCGCTTTATTTTCTGTCTTAAATCCGCTTGGAGCGGTACCAATTTTTGTAGGACTAACACAAGATGATTCCAAACAAGAACGTTCAAGAATCTCACTTTGGACAGGCATCAATGTGTTTATCATTTTAACAATTTCTTACTTTATTGGAAAATATGCCTTAGTTTTTTTTGGAATTAGTATTGATGCACTTCGAATTGCAGGTGGAATCGTAATTGTAACATCAGGGTTTGCATTGTTAACTGGAAACTTTAGCAAAAAAAGAGGCGTTAACAAAAAAGTAGCATCAGATGCTATGCAACGTAATGATATTGCATTATCACCATTAGCAATTCCAATGCTAGCTGGACCTGGATCTATGTCATTATTAATTGCAATGTATCAAGAACATACAGAAGTAGCACAAAAAGTTGCTACTTGTTTAGCAATCTTAGCCGTAGCTTTTTGTATCTTTTTAATTCTTAAGAGTGCACATTATATATCAAGAATTTTAGGATCATCTGGAATAGTTGCCATTTCAAGAGTTATTGGATTCATTGTAATTGCAATTGGTGTGCAGTATATCGCTAATGGTGTAGTTACTATTTTTAAAATTGTATAAACAAATCTTAATTTTTATCAAGGTTCGCATTAGCTTATTTTTTTTCATTAAATTTAATGAAATTTCAATTGTATGCGAATTCTATTAACTGGTGCAAATGGTTATGTAGGCAGAAGATTACTCCCTGAACTCCTAGCTCTTGGCCATGAAGTTATTTGTTGTGTTCGTGATAGGAATCGACTTGGTTTAGATCAAATCACTCTTGAAAAAGTGACGATTTGGGAAGTTGATTTTTTACATCAAATCAACTTCAATAACCTCCCTAAAAAGATTGATGTTGCTTATTATTTGATTCATTCTATGACGTCATCTACTTCCAACTTTGATGTAATGGAAGTAAAATCGGCTCAAAACTTCAATTTATACATGAATAAAATTGGAGTAGAACAAGTTATTTATTTAAGCGGTATTGTAAACAATCCTGAACTTTCTAAACATTTGCAATCAAGAAAAAATGTAGAAGATATTTTATTTGAAGGCAACTTCAACACTACGGTACTTCGAGCAGGAATAATTGTAGGATCGGGAAGTTCTTCCTTTGAAATCATCCGTGATTTATGCGAAAAATTACCTGTCATGATAACTCCAAAATGGGTTTTAACCAAATGCCAACCTATAGCTATTCGAGATGTTATTCATTATTTAACTGGAATACTACGTAAGACCGAACACTATAATAAATCCTATGATATTGGTGGACCAAATATAATTACCTATAAAGAAATGATGCTTTTGTATTCCAAAACTAGAGGAATTAAACTTTGGATTTTTACGCTTCCTATAATGTCACCTAAACTTTCCTCTTACTGGCTATATTTTGTAACGGCTACATCATATAAATTAGCCGTAAACTTAGTTGACAGCATGAAGATGGAGGTCGTTTGTCAAAACAATAATCTTCAAAAAGCATTAGGGATAAAGCCTATTACTTATGTAGATGCTATAAAATTAGCTTTTCTAAAAATCGAACAAAATCTAGTGATTTCAAGCTGGAAAGACAGTTTGGTAAGTAGTAGATTTAAAGAAAATTTTTCAGAATTTATTCAGATTCCTACTTATGGTTGTCTAAAAGATCACAAAATCAAATCGGTAACAAATATTGAACAAACATTAGATAATATTTGGTCTATCGGTGGTGACAAAGGTTGGTATTACGGAAATTGGATGTGGAAAATTCGCGGGCTCTTAGACAAACTCTTTGGAGGTGTTGGATTAAGAAGAGGCAGAACACACCCTACACATTTGGATAACGGGGACGCACTTGATTTTTGGCGTGTTTTAGTAGCCAACAGGGAAGAAAAAAGACTGCTCCTTTATGCCGAGATGCGACTTCCAGGCGAGGCTTGGTTAGAATTCAGAATTGATCGCGAGAATAAACTACATCAAATTGCCACTTTTAGACCTAAAGGACTTTTAGGAAGATTATATTGGTACAGTTTAGTTCCCTTTCATTTTTTTATTTTTGGCGGTATGATTCGGAATATCACTAAATAAAAAACCTGATGTCATTTATTTAGAATCAGGTTTTTTAAAATCATCCGTTCAAGCAAAATGCATTAAGCTTTTGGCAAGAAAATTTCCGCCATCATACAACGTGCACTGCCGCCGCCACAAGCTTCAACAGTATCTAAACTTGAACTTACTATCGTTACATGTTCTTCTAATTGTGCGATTTGCTTTTTAGTTAAACTTTGGTGTGCTGAAGCACTCATGATTAAATATCTTCTATCGTCATTACCTTTTACTTCCAACATATTACCAGCGAAGTTATTCACTTGGTCTTCTGTAATAAGAATTACTTCTTTTTCATCACCTTTCAAGCTATCTAAAACCATTTTACGTTCTTTTTTGTCATCTATACAATCTGCACAAATAACCGCAAAACTCTCGCCCACACACATAATTACGTTAGTATGATAAATATGTTTTCTTTCTCCGTTGACCGTTTGGAAAGCCTCAAAAATTACAGGGGTAAATTCGAAATCTTCACAAAATTCAATAAACAATTCTTCATCTGCTCTTGGAGATAAAGCGCAATAGGCTTTTCCATTAGCTCTATCTAAAACGATACTTCCAGTTCCTTCTAAAAAAACATCATCTTCTTCAGCCGAAGTATAATCCATAATTTCGTTAATTACGAATCCCTTTTCTTCTAAGGTATCTAAAATATCTTCTCTTCTTTCTAAACGACGATTTTCAGCAAACATAGGATATAAAACTACATCTCCATTCTCGTGAAATGATATCCAGTTGTTTGGAAAAATACTATCTGGCGTATCTGGACTTAAGGTGTCTTCAATCACCACCACATTTAAGCCTATCATCTTAAGTTTTTGCACAAAAGTATCAAACTCTTCTTGTGCCTTTGCGTTTACTGAAGCAGGTGTTAAATTATCCATTACTTTTTGGTAGTAATTGTTCACCGCTGTTTGTTCGTTCATACGGAATGCTACCGGACGAATCATCAATATGGAGTTAGTTGTTTGGTTCATGTTTTATTTATGTTTGAAGTTTCAGGTTTCAGGTTTTACAACTTGAAACAAAGTTTTTAATCTCGAATTAAAGGCAAGGTTGAACATCTTAACAACCCTTCTTGTTTTGCAATTTCTGCATAAGGAATTTCTTCTACTGTAAATCCGTTTTCACGTAACCAATTATTTAATCTAGTAAAATTCTTTTCTGAAACTACTACATCTGGAGCAATAGAAAACACATTGGAATTCATGTGATACATCTCTTCTCTTTCGATATGGAATAAATTCTCTTTACCGAATAAATTCACTAAAAACATATAATCTGCCTCTTCACGAAAACCACTTTTATAAATGATTCCTTTGTTAGTTCCTACAGGTTGAAAGCAACAATCTAAGTGTAAAGCATTATCTCGGGGTTCAATTTTAGATTTTACCAAATCAAATTCTTTAACAATTTTATTTGGAAACATTTCCTTAAGATAGTTAACTCCTTGTATATTAGTTCTAGCTGTGATGTAATCTTTATAATCTGAACCTTTATAAGTCCCTACAAAAATATAATCATTCCATGGCATTACATCACCCCCTTCAATATGAACTTCTTCTGGAGGACGAACCACTTTCTTTGGGTCTATTTGATCGATTACGTATTGAATAGCATTCAATTCACGTTCTCTATCAGGTAAAATATTAGCTTTAATAAAAATATCGTCAATAACAAATCCGATATCTCTGGCAAAAATTTGATTATAATCCTCAATAATTTGAGGTCTAAAGACTTGAACATCATATTTTTGGAAAACTGTATTAAAAGCTTCCATTTCCTTTACCATATCTTCTTCTACTGGATAGGTTCCGGCTTTAATATGCTCTAATGATTTAGGGTCATAGGCTTCATCAATGGTGGGTGTTGGTCCGTTACTGATAGCGGTACCTAACACCACGGCCCTCAATCGAGAGGTTTCATTTTTTACATTTAGTCGTAACATAGCTTTTGGCTTTTGGCAAATATAGAAAAAGGAAATGATAATTTTTATCCTACAGCAGTTATAAATTCATTTAAAATATGTTCAATTCCCTTTTAAATGATTAAATTTGAGTAAACTAAAAACAAATGAATTATGGGACTATCAAATTTTTTTAATTCTCTTTTTGGAAAAGCTAAGGAGAAAGCAGAAACAGCAAAAGAAAACCTAAACGAAATTGTGGAAAACGTAACAGAAAAGGCAGCGGATGTCGCAGAAGATATTAAAGAGACCGTTGAAGATGTTACTGAAAAAGCAACTCAAAAATTAGAAGAATTAAAAGTTAATGAAAAAGTTGCAGAAGTTTTAGAAACTGCAAAAGAGAAAACAGCTGAAGCAGCTGAGTGGGTTGAAGAAAAAGCACATAAATTAAAAGAATCTCTTCAAAACACAAATGATACTGTTGAAAATAAAACAGAAGAATTAACCACAAAAGTAGAGGAACAAAAATCCACCGAGTAAAAAAAATCCCACTTTTCAGTGGGATTTTTTATAAACTATCTATCTTTTACTTCTTTAAAAGAACGTAGTGGATAACCAGTATATACTTGTCTTGGACGACCAATTGGTTCTTTATTGATTCTCATTTCTTTCCATTGTGCAATCCAACCCGGTAAACGACCAATAGCAAATAAGACGGTAAACATTTCAACAGGGATTCCCATAGCACGATAGATGATTCCCGAGTAGAAATCTACGTTTGGATATAAGTTTCTTGATTTGAAGTATTCGTCTTCCAATGCTACTTTTTCTAATTGTTTTGCAATATCTAGTAACGGATCATCAACACCTAATGCAGTTAATACATCATCAGCCGCTTTCTTAATAATTGTTGCTCTTGGATCAAAATTTTTGTAAACTCTATGCCCAAATCCCATTAAACGGAATGGATCGTCTTTATCTTTTGCTTTTAAAACAAACTTAGCTACATCTCCCCCATTATTGTGAATTTCTTGTAGCATTTCCAGAACAGCTTGGTTAGCACCACCATGCAATGGACCCCATAGCGCAGAAACACCTGCAGAAATAGAAGCAAATAAACCCGCATGAGAAGAACCAACAATTCTTACTGTAGAAGTTGAACAGTTTTGCTCGTGGTCTGCATGTAGAATGAATAACTTATCTAATGCATCAATTACTTTTTTATCTGCTTTATAAGGTCCTGTTGGCAATTCAAACATTAAACGCATGAAATTCTCAACATAACCTTTTGTATTGTCATAATAATTTAATGGATATCCCATTGTTTTTCTATAAGTCCAAGTTGCAATTACAAGGAATTTACCCATTGTCTTACAAACAGCCTCATACATTTCTTTTTCATTATGAGGATTAACTGATTTTGGATTAAAAGCCGTTAAAGCACTTGTTAAAGAAGCTAAAACACCCATTGGATGAGCCGTTTTTGGAAAACCATCTATGATGTTTTTCATTTCCTCATTAACCAAAGTATATTTACGGATATCGTTTTCAAATTTTTCCAATTGTGCTGCTGTTGGAAGTTCTCCAAAAATCAACAAATAAGAAACTTCTAAGAAATCAGCTTTATCAGCCAATTCCTCAATTGAATATCCTCTGTAACGCAAAATCCCTTCTTCACCATCTAAAAAAGTAATCTCACTTGTACATGAACCTGAATTCTTATAACCAGGATCAATTGTAATAGCACCAGATGCACTTCGCAACTTGTCTATGTCGATAGCAACCTCATTCTCAGTCCCTACGATTACAGGGAACTCATACTTTTTGCCATCAAGCTCTAATATTGCAGTTTTTGACATATTATTTATGTGGTATTTTATGATAAAATTAATGTGAATTGCGAATTTAACAAATAATAATCAAACAATAAAGAAATTTATTATAATTTATGGTTAAATAATATACATGAAAAACCCTTTCAAAATTTTCATTCTGAAAGGGTTAAATTAATACACACGAAAACAATCCGGAAGTTTCAAGACATTTTTATGAATAATATATTGCAGTATTATCTTTTAACTTTAAAAGCATTCATACCAGGAAAATAAGCTACATCAGCTAATTCTTCTTCAATTCTTAATAATTGATTGTATTTTGCCATACGATCAGAACGAGAAGCTGAACCAGTTTTGATTTGTCCACAGTTTAAAGCCACAGCTAAATCAGCAATTGTGTTATCTTCTGTTTCTCCAGAACGGTGTGACATTACCGAAGTATATCCTGCATTATGAGCCATATTTACAGCTGCAATTGTTTCAGTTAAAGTTCCAATTTGGTTTACTTTTATCAAAATAGAATTTGCAATACCTTGGCTAATTCCACGAGACAATCTTTCCACATTGGTTACGAATAAATCATCGCCTACTAATTGTACTTTATCACCGATTTTCTCCGTTAATAATTTCCAACCTTCCCAATCGTCTTCATACATTCCGTCTTCAATTGAAATAATTGGATAATTAGCTGCTAATTCTGCTAAATATTCCGCTTGCTCTTCAGATGTTCTAATTTTTCCTGTTTCACCTTCAAATTTAGTGTAATCATATTTTCCGTTTACATAAAATTCAGAGGCTGCACAATCTAAAGCTATCATTACATCATCGCCAAAAGTATAACCTGCATTGGTAACCGCTAATTTGATTGAATCTAAAGCGTCTTCAGTTCCACCAGCTAAATTTGGAGCAAATCCTCCTTCATCACCTACAGCGGTAGATAAATGTCTATCGTGTAATACTTTTTTCAAGTTGTGGAAAATTTCAGTTCCCATTTGCATTGCATGAGTGAAATCTTTAGCCTTAACAGGCATAATCATAAATTCTTGAAACGCAATTGGAGCATCAGAATGCGAACCACCATTGATTATGTTCATCATTGGAACTGGCAACGTATTTGCAGAAACACCACCAACATAACGATATAAAGGCATTCCTAATTCGTTAGCTGCAGCTTTTGCCACCGCCAGAGAAACTCCTAAAATGGCATTTGCCCCTAAGTTCGATTTATTTGCTGTTCCGTCTAATTCAATCATCATTTTGTCGATTAAATTTTGCTCGAAAACCGACATTCCTACAATTGCTTCAGCTATTTTTGTATTTACGTTTTCAACTGCTTTTAAAACACCTTTCCCCATGAAAGTTTTACCACCATCACGAAGTTCCACTGCTTCATGTTCACCAGTAGAAGCACCACTTGGAACAGCTGCTCTTCCTAAAATTCCGTTATCTGTAACTACATCAACTTCTATTGTTGGATTTCCACGCGAATCTAAAATCTGTCTAGCGTGAACTTTGATAATTATACTCATTTTATTCTTTTTTAAGTTACTATCTTGTGAATAATAACAAATTTATAATTTAAACCATAATGATGTTGAAAAACTCAAAAAAACTTATAAACGATAACGTTTTAGTTACCAGCAGTTTTTATATTTTCAATAAATTGGTCAAATAAATAACTTGAATCATGTGGCCCAGGACTCGCTTCTGGGTGATATTGTACTGAGAAACAGTTTTTAGATTTCATTCGCATTCCAGCCACAGTTCCATCATTCAAATGTTCGTGTGTCAACTCGAAATCAGGATGCTTGTCCAATTCTTCTCTTACGATAGCAAAACCATGATTTTGAGAAGTAATTTCGCCTTTTCCAGTAATCACATTTTTAACTGGATGATTGATTCCGCGGTGTCCGTTGAACATTTTATAAGTTGAAATTCCGTTTGCCAATCCTATAATTTGGTGCCCTAAACAAATTCCGAATAACGGTTTATTTTCGTTTAAAATTTGTTTAGCAACTTCTTGAGCGGTTTCCAAAGGTTCTGGATCTCCAGGACCGTTTGACAAGAAATAACCGTCTGGATTGAATGCTTTTAAATCCACAAATGAGGCATTGTATGGGAAAACTTTGATGTAGCAATCTCTCTTCGCTAAGTTTCTAAGGATATTGGTTTTAATTCCTAAATCTAAAGCTGAAATTTTATATTTTGCTGTTTCTTCACCAAAGAAGTAAGGTTCCTTAGTAGAAACTTTTGAAGCTAATTCCAAACCATTCATATCTGGAACATGTGCTAATCTTTCTTTTAATTCTTCGATTGGAGTTCCATCTGTACAAATAACCGCATTCATAGCTCCGTTATCTCTGATGTAACTTACTAATGCTCTTGTATCAACATCTGAAATTACGATAAGATTTTGTTTGCTTAAATAATCAAACAAACTTTCAGAAGCATCTACTCGAGAATAATTAAAACTGAAGTTTTTACAAACTAATCCGGAAATTTTAACGGAATCAGACTCTACTTCTTTATCATTTACACCATAATTTCCAATATGAGCATTAGTAGTAACCATGATTTGACCAAAGTAAGAAGGATCAGTAAAAATTTCTTGATAACCTGTTGTTCCAGTATTAAAAGCGACTTCACCAAAAGTAATTCCTTCAATTCCTATTGATTTTCCATAAAAAATTGTTCCGTCTTTTAGAAGCAAAACGGCCTTAGAACGATTGTTGTATTTCATTGTGTTGTGTTGTTGAATATGCAAATTTAGTTATAAAAGTTATCTTAAGAAAATGTTTGATTCGTAAAACCAAAAAAAAAGGATAAACTTAAAAAAGTCTATCCTTATTATTTTTACATGAATACTTTCATGATTATTCTGTAGCTTCATTATTTTCAGAAGTTTCTGCAGCTGGAGCTTCTGGTGCAGCACCTTCAGCTTTTTTCGCTTTTCCACGACGAGTTGTTTTCTTAACTTCTTTTTTACCACCACTGTACAAGGTGTTAAAATCTACTAACTCAATCATTGCCATATCTGCGTTATCTCCTAAACGGTTACCTAACTTGATGATACGTGTATATCCTCCTGGACGGTCACCTACTTTAGCAGCAACTTCCCTGAAAAGCTCAGTAACTGCATATTTGTTTCTTAAGTAAGAGAAACAAATACGACGGTTATGAGTAGTATCTTCTTTCGATTTTGTAACTAATGGTTCAACAAATTGCTTTAAAGCTTTTGCTTTAGCCACAGTAGTGTTGATACGTTTATGCTCGATTAAAGAACAAGCCATGTTTGCTAACATAGCAGCTCTATGCCCTTTTTGTCTACTTAAATGATTGAATTTTTTTCCGTGTCTCATGACGTCTTTTATTTATCTTCATCTTGCATCAATCCTTTCGGAGCGCAAAATATGAAGCAATTATTCTTTATCTAACTTATATTTAGTTAAATCCATTCCAAAAGTTAGGTTCTTATTAGCTACTAACTCATCTAATTCTGTTAAAGATTTTTTACCAAAATTACGGAACTTCATTAAGTCGTTCTTGTTGAAAGATACTAGATCACCTAATGTATCAACTTCAGCCGCTTTTAAACAATTTAATGCTCTAACAGATAAATCCATATCAACCAATTTAGTTTTCAATAGTTGTCTCATATGAAGAGATTCCTCGTCATAAGATTCTGTTTGTGCAATTTCATCTGCCTCAAGAGTAATTCTTTCATCAGAGAACAACATGAAGTGGTGTATTAACGTCTTAGCAGCTTCAGTCAATGCATCTTTAGGATGTATAGATCCATCAGTAATGATTTCAAAAACTAATTTTTCATAATCCGTTTTTTGTTCCACACGGAAATTCTCAATTGTATACTTAACATTCTTTACAGGTGTGTAAATAGAATCTGTAAAAATTGTACCAATTGGAGCATTTGATTTTTTGTTCTCTTCAGCTGGAACATATCCTCTACCTTTTTCAATAGAAAGTTCCATATTGATATTTGTCTTGCTGTCTAAATTACAGATTACTAAATCCGGATTTAAAACTTGAAAACCAGAGATGAATTTTTGAAAATCACCTGCTGTAATTTTTTCTTTACCTGAAAGAGCGATAGAAACAGATTCATTATCGATATCTTCAATTTGACGTTTAAAACGTACTTGTTTAAGATTCAAGATAATCTCAGTAACATCTTCAACAACACCAGGAATAGTAGAGAATTCATGTTCCACTCCTTCTATTCTTACTGATGTAATTGCATAACCTTCTAGCGAAGAAAGCAAAACTCTTCTAAGTGCATTACCAACAGTCAATCCGTAACCAGGTTCCAAAGGTCTAAATTCAAATTTACCTTCGAAATCCGTAGAATCGATCATGATAACTTTATCGGGCTTTTGAAAATTAAATATTGCCATATTTCGACTAATGTCAATTATTATTTGTTATACAACTCAACGATTAGTTGTTCTTTAATATTTTCAGGAATTTGAAGTCTTTGAGGTACAGAAACAAAAGTTCCCTCTTTGGTATCATTATTCCATGTAATCCACTCATAAACTTGAGAAGATGCAGCTAAAGAACGATCAATAGCTTCAAGAGATTTTGATTTTTCACGTACAGCAACTTTATCACCAGCTTTTAAGTGGTAAGAAGGTACATTAACAACTTCACCATTTACAGTGATATGTCTGTGAGATACAATTTGACGAGCAGCTCTACGAGATGGAGCTATACCCATTCTGTAAACAACATTATCTAAACGCGCTTCACACAACTGTAATAAAATTTCACCTGTAACTCCAGATGCAGCAGATGCTTTTTTAAATAAGTTTCTGAATTGTTTCTCTAAAATACCATAAGTATATTTAGCTTTTTGCTTTTCCATTAACTGAACAGCATATTCAGATTTCTTACCTCTCTTTTTTGCTAAACCATGTTGCCCAGGAGGGTAATTTCTTTTTTCGAAGGCTTTGTCATCTCCGAATATTGCTTCGCCAAATTTACGAGCAATCTTTGTTTTTGGACCAGTATATCTTGCCATTTTAAAAAATTAAAAAAGGTAGGAATTATGAATTCAGGTCTATATCCTTCGATAATTTTAAACCTACCCGTGTTATACTTAAATTATACTCTTCTTCTTTTCGGAGGACGACATCCGTTATGTGGCATTGGAGTTACATCAATAATTTCAGTAACTTCAACTCCAGAATTATGGATAGATCTAATAGCAGATTCTCTACCATTTCCTGGACCTTTCACATATACTTTCACTTTTTTTAGTCCAGCTTCAAGAGCTACTTTACTACAATCTTCTGCTGCCATTTGAGCTGCATAAGGAGTATTCTTCTTAGAACCTCTAAAGCCCATTTTACCAGCTGAAGACCAAGAAATTACTTCACCTTTCTTGTTTGTTAAAGAAATGATGATGTTGTTAAAAGTAGCATTAATATGTGCTTCTCCCGAAGATTCAACGATAACTTTACGTTTTTTTGCAGTTGCTTTAGCCATATTATTACGTATTATTTAGTTGCTTTTTTCTTGTTAGCAACAGTTTTTCTCTTACCTTTTCTAGTTCTAGAGTTGTTTTTTGTTCTTTGACCTCTTAATGGAAGTCCAGCTCTGTGACGAATACCTCTTTGACATCCAATATCCATTAAACGCTTAATGTTTAATTGAACTTCTGAACGCAATTCTCCTTCAATTTTGTAATATGATACCGCATCACGGATAGCTCCGATTTCGTCATCATTCCAATCTTGAACTTTCTTATCTTCGCTCACTTGAGCTTTAGCTAAAATATCTTTAGCTCTGCTTTTACCAATACCAAAAATGTATGTTAAAGCAATGATTCCTCTTTTTTGTTTAGGTATATCTACCCCTGCAATTCTTGCCATAATTATCCTTGTCTTTGTTTAAATCTAGGATTCTTTTTGTTAATAACGTATAATCTTCCTTTTCTACGTACAATAATGCACTCGGCACTTCTCTTTTTAACTGATGCTCTTACTTTCATTTTAATAGCTTTAGTATCTATAAGTAATTCTTGCTTTAGACAAATCATAAGGACTCATTTCAAGTTTCACCTTGTCTCCTGGTAATAATTTAATATAATGCATACGCATCTTACCAGAAATATGAGCAATTACAACATGTCCATTCTCTAACTCTACACGAAACATAGCATTTGACAATGCCTCTATAATTGTTCCGTCTTGTTCTATTGCTGATTGTTTTGCCATAAAAATTAAGCTACTGCTTTTCTATTTTTACCACTTTTCATCAAACCATCATAGTGTTTATTCAATAAATAAGAATTTATTTGTTGAATAGTATCTATTGCAACTCCAACCATGATTAACAAAGAAGTACCTCCATAAAAATACCCCCAAGCACCTTGAACACCTAACAAACTTACTGCAACAGCTGGGAACACAGCTATTAATGCAAGAAATAAGGACCCAGGAAATGTTATTAAGGACATTATCTTATCTAGGTAGTCTCCTGTTTCAACACCTGGCTTAACACCCGGTATGAAACCACCACTTCTCTTTAAATCATCAGCCATCTTATTTGTTGGTACAGTAATTGCGGTGTAAAAATACGTAAAAATTACAATTAACAAAGCAAAAACAATATTATATACCAAACCAAATGGGTCGTTAAACATAGATGCTAAAGAAATTGCTCCTTCTGATTTTGATAAACCAGAAACAGCTGCTGGAATAAACATAATAGCTTGAGCAAAAATAATAGGCATAACCCCAGAAGCATTCAACTTCAAAGGAATAAACTGACGATTATTGCCGCCTAACATATCTTGCTCAAAGTCACCCGAAACTGTACGTCTCGCGTACTGAACAGGGATCTTTCTTACAGCCATTACCAATAAGATACATGCTATAATAACCAAAAACCATAATATCAACTCAATAACAATCATCATAATACCACCATTTGACTGTGATGTCCTAGACGAAAACTCTTGAATAAAAGCTTGAGGCATTCTTGCAATAATACCAACCATGATCAACAAAGAAATACCATTTCCAATACCTTTATCAGTAATTTTTTCTCCTAACCACATTGCAAATATTGTACCTGTAACTAAGATTAAAACCGAAGAAAATAAAAACGGAAATGAACCTGAACCTAAAAGAAAAGCTTCCCTAGGTAAAGTATTGTATAAATTGTAAATATAACCAGGCCCTTGAACCAAAGTAATTACAATTGTTAACCATCTAGTAATTTGATTGATTTTTTTTCTACCACTTTCACCATCTTTTTGAAGCTTTTGTAAATAAGGAACAGCTATCCCCATTAATTGAACAACAATAGATGCAGAAATATAAGGCATAATACCCAACGCAAATACAGAAGCTTGCGAAAAAGCACCTCCTGTAAATACATTGATTAACCATCCAATACCTTCATTAGTTTGGTTTGTAAGATTTGTCAATTTAGTAGCATCAATCCCCGGAAGGGTAACTTGTGCACCAAAACGATACACTAATAACAACCCAAGAGTTAATAAAATACGATTTTTTAACTCTTCGATTTTCCAAACGTTGATGAATGAATCTATAAATTTCTTCATTTTACTAAAGGATTATAAAGTTACAGCCTCGCCACCAGCTGCTTCAATTGCAGCTTTAGCTGATGCTGTAAATTTGTGAGCACTCACTTTAAGTTTTGTTTTTAGCTCACCTCTTCCTAAAATCTTTACTAAGCTATTTTTTGTAGCCAAACGCGTGTCAACAAATACAGAAAAATCAACTGTATCAGTTACAACACCATTATCTACTAATAATTGTAACGAATCAAGATTGATACCTTGATATTCTACTCTATTAATGTTCTTGAAACCAAACTTAGGAACACGTCTTTGAAGTGGCATTTGACCACCCTCAAAACCAATTTTCTTAGAGTATCCAGAACGAGACTTTGCTCCTTTGTGACCACGTGCAGCAGTACCACCTTTACCAGAACCTTCTCCTCTACCTACTCTTTTATTTTGGTTGTGTACTGAACCTTCAGCTGGTTGTAAGTTACTTAAATTCATAACTGTATAGTGTTATTTAGTTTCTTCTACAGAAACTAAGTGTTTTACTTTATTTACCATTCCAAGGATAGCAGGATTTGCATCATGCTCAACAACTTGTCCCATTTTACGAAGACCTAAAGCTTCCAAAGTTCTCTTTTGATCAAGAGGACAATTGATTTTACTTCTTACTTGTTTTACTATTAATTTTGCCATGATTTCCTGTTAATTAACCTTTGAATACTTTTTCTAAAGATACTCCTCTTTGTTTAGCTACAGTAGCAGCACTTCTCATTTGTAATAAAGCATCAAAAGTTGCTTTTACCACATTGTGAGGGTTAGATGAACCTTGCGATTTAGATAATACATCGTGAACACCTACAGATTCCAATACCGCACGAACAGCACCACCAGCAATAACCCCAGTACCGTGTGAAGCAGGCATTAAGAATACTCTAGCACCACCAAATTTACCTTTTTGCTCATGAGGTACAGATTGTCCTTGAAGTGGAATTCTAACTAAATTTTTCTTTGCATCTTCCACTGCCTTAGCAATAGCTTCAGAAACATCTTTAGATTTTCCTAATCCATGACCAACTACACCGTTTTCATCACCAACTACTACGATAGCAGAAAAACCAAATGCTCTACCTCCTTTAGTAACTTTAGTAACACGATTTACACTCACCAAACGATCTTTTAATTCAAGACCTCCTGGTTTTACAATCTCTACGTTTTTATAATTATGATACATAATTTCTTAGAATTTAAGTCCAGCTTCTCTAGCGCCTTCAGCTAATGATTTCACACGTCCATGATATAAATACCCACCTCTATCAAAAGAGATTGTTGAAATACCAGCCTTAAGTGCTTTTTCAGCAACTAATTTACCAACTGCTTTTGCAGTTTCAACAGCAGTTCCTTGAGCAACCCCTTTATCTCTCGATGAAGCAGCTACTAAAGTTGTACCGTTTACATCATCTATGATTTGAGCATAGATTTCTTTATTACTTCTGAACACAGAAAGTCTTGGTTGAGCAGCTGTTCCGCTTACAATCTTTCTGATTCTGAACTTAATTCTTTGTCTTCTTTCAGATTTCGTTAATGACATAGTCTTAATTTTTAAGCTGATTTACCTGCTTTTCTTCTTAGTTCTTCTCCTACAAACTTAACTCCTTTTCCTTTATACGGCTCAGGTTTGCGGAAACCTCTGATCTTCGCAGCTACTTGACCTAATAATTGTTTGTCGAATGATGATAATTTCACTATCGGATTTTTACCTTTTTCTGAAATAGTTTCTACTACTACTTCTTTTACAACTTCTAGTACTATATTGTGAGAAAATCCTAAAGCTAAATCAAGTTTTTGACCTTGATTAGATGCTCTATAACCTACACCCACTAGTTCTAATTGTTTTGTAAAGCCCTCAGAAACTCCAATAATCATATTATTGATTAATGAACGATAAAGTCCGTGTTTCGCTCTCTCATCTTTGTGATCTGATGAACGTTCAACGATAACTTGGTTATCTTCGATTTTTACGGTTACATCAGAAAATTCTTGAGTAAGCTCGCCTAATTTTCCTTTTACTGTAACTACAGCATCTTTAACCTCTACAGTTACTCCAGCTGGAATTGCAATTGGATTTTTACCTATTCTTGACATTGTCTCGTCTTTTTATTAATATACGTAACAAATAACCTCGCCACCAACATTTAATTGCTTCGCTTGTTTTCCAGTCATCAATCCTTTTGATGTAGAAACAATAGCAATACCTAAACCATTCAAGATTCTTGGTAAGTCTGATGAACCAGCATATTTACGTAAACCTGGTTTACTAATTCTTTGGATATCTTTGATTACAGACTCTTTCGTGTCTTTATCATATTTAAGTGCAATTTTAATTGTACCTTGTACGGTAGTGTCATCAAATTTGTAACTTAAGATATATCCTTGATCGAATAAAATCTTTGTGATTTCTTTCTTCATATTAGAAGCAGGAATTTCAACCACTTTGTGATTGGCTCTTACTGCATTTCTAACACGAGTTAGATAATCTGCAATTGGATCTGTATACATATGTATAGATTTGCGGCTATGGTTTTCAATCCGCCCTCAGCGGATTGAACCTTTAACCAATTAAACTTATTTTTGGATTGCAAAAGTAATAACTTTTTTTGGAATTACCAAGATGCTTTTTTAACACCTGGAATTAATCCTTGATTTGCCATTTCACGGAATGTTACACGAGAAATACCAAACTGACGCATATAACCTCTTGGTCTACCTGTTAATTTACAACGATTGTGCACTCTAACTGGACAAGAATTTTTTGGTAACTTTTGTAAACCTTCGAAATCACCAGCTTCTTTTAAAGCTTTTCTTTTCTCAGCATACTTTTCTACTAATGCAATTCTTTTCACCTCACGGGCTTTCATTGATTCTTTAGCCATGTCTTAATTCTTTTTAAAAGGTAATCCTAATTCCGCTAATAATGCTTTTGCTTCTTTATCAGTTTCAGCCGAAGTTACAAAAGTAATATCAAAACCAGCAATTTTATTTACTTTATCAATATCAATTTCTGGGAAAATGATTTGTTCTAACACTCCTAAATTGTAGTTTCCTCTACCATCAAATCCAGTTGATTTGATTCCGCTGAAGTCTCTAACACGTGGTAAAGATGAAGTAATCAATCTATCTAAGAATTCATACATTCTTTCTCCGCGTAAGGTTACTTTAGCACCAATTGGCATACCTTTTCTTAATTTGAAAGACGCAACGTCTTTTTTAGAAATAGTAGCAACTGCTTTTTGCCCAGTAATTTTTGTTAATTCTTCAACAGCGTAATCTACTAATTTTTTATCAGATACAGCTGCACCAACTCCACGGCTTACAACAATTTTTTCAAGTTTAGGAACTTGCATTACATTTTTGTAACCGAACTCTTCTGTAAGAGCAGCAATAACTCTACCCTTATATTCTTCTTTTAGTCTAGGAATATATGCCATAACTATAGTACTTGATTAGATTTTTTTGAAAATCTCACTTTCTTATCTCCTTCTTGCTTGAAACCAACTTTAGTCACTTCTTTTGACTTAGGATCAATTAAAGACAAGTTAGACACATGAATAGGAGCTTCTTTCTTAACGATTCCTCCTTGAGGGTTTTTAGCACTTGGTTTTGTATGTTTCGAAACCATGTTAACTCCTTCAACAACCGCTTTGTTTTTCTCACGAAGAACTCTAAGAACTTTACCTTCAGAACCTTTGTGGTCTCCAGCAATAACTCTTACGATATCTCCTGATTTAATTTTTAGCTTTATCATTTGTATAAGAATTAAAGCACTTCAGGTGCTAATGATACAATTTTCATGAATTGTTTTTCACGAAGTTCTCTGGCAACCGGACCAAAAACACGAGTTCCTCTCATTTCTCCTGCAGCGTTTAACAATACACATGCGTTATCGTCAAAACGGATGTAAGATCCATCAGCTCTTCTCACTTCTTTTTTGGTACGTACAACTACTGCAGTTGATACCGCTCCTTTTTTAACGTTTCCGTTTGGAGTTGCATCTTTAATTGAAACTACAATTTTGTCACCAACAGAGGCATAACGACGTTTCGTTCCTCCTAAAACACGGATCGTAAGAACTTCTTTCGCTCCTGTGTTATCTGCTACTTTTAATCTTGACTCTTGTTGTACCATAATTACTTCGCTCTTTCAATGATTTCAACTAATCTCCAACACTTAGATTTACTCAATGGACGTGTCTCCATAATTCTTACAGTATCTCCAATGTTACAATCGTTTGTTTCGTCGTGCGCTACATATTTCTTAGTTTTCAACACGAACTTACCGTATAATGGGTGTTTCACTTTTGTAGTTTGTGACACAACAATAGATTTCTCCATTTTGTTTGAAGTCACCACACCAATTCTCTCTTTTCTTAAATTTCTTTTTTCCATCTTTCAGCTAGTGTACAATTATTGTAACTCTCTTTTAGTTAACTCTGTGTGTAATCTCGCAACTGATCTCCTTAAAGTTCTTAACTGAAGAGGATTTTGAATTGGAGATATTGCATGAGCATTTTTTAGGTCGGTATACGTTTTCTTTAACTGACTAAGTTGTTCTTGTAACTCAGCTGCAGATAGATTTTTAATTTCTGATTGTTTCATAATAAATTTTGATTATGCTTCGAAATCTCTAGCAACGATAAACTTAGTTTTAACAGGAAGTTTTTGAGCTGCTAAGCGTAATGCTTCTTTAGCAACTGATAGAGGCACGCCTCCAACTTCAAACATAATTTTACCAGGTTTAACAACTGCAGCCCAATATTCAACTGCACCTTTACCTTTACCCATACGTACTTCTAATGGTTTCTTTGTAATAGGCTTATCTGGAAATATTTTGATCCATAATTGACCCTCTCTTTTCATGAAACGTGTTGCTGCAATACGAGCTGCTTCAATTTGACGAGAAGTAATAAATGAAGAATCTAAAGATTTAATACCAAACATTCCATTTGAAAGCTCGTGTCCTCTTTGAGAAACGCCTTTCATTCTACCTTTCTGTACCTTACGGTATTTTGTTCTTTTAGGCTGTAACATTTTTCTTTAGTTTAAATAATTACTTTCTTTTGCGTGCGTTTGGTTTACCATCTCTCTTAGGAGCAGAAGATCCTGAAGGTTTAGACTTTTGTTTGTCCATTCCTACTAACGGAGAAAGATCTCTTTTTCCATAAACCTCACCTTTCATTATCCACACTTTGATACCCATTCTACCATAAGTAGTATGCGCTTCACCTAATGAATAATCAATATCAGCTCTGAAAGTTGACAATGGAATTCTTCCTTCTTTGAAGTTTTCTGAACGAGCCATTTCAGCTCCATTCAAACGACCAGAAATTTGCACTTTAATACCTTCTGCGTTCATACGCATTGCAGCAGCAATAGCCATTTTGATTGCACGTCTGTATGAAATTCTACTTTCAATTTGACGAGCGATACTTGTAGCTACTAAATAAGCATCTAATTCAGGTCTTTTAATTTCAAAGATGTTGATTTGAACTTCTTTGTCAGTAATTTTCTTAAGTTCTTCTTTTAACTTGTCTACCTCTTGACCACCTTTTCCGATAATGATACCAGGTCTAGCAGTAGTGATAGTAACGGTTACAAGTTTTAAAGTTCTCTCGATAATTATTTTAGATACACTAGCTTTAGATAAACGTGCATGGATATACTTACGGATTTTAGCATCTTCAGCGATTTTATCACCGTAGTCATTTCCTCCATACCAGTTTGAGTCCCATCCTCTGATGATACCAAGTCTATTTCCGATTGGATTTGTCTTTTGTCCCATACTGTTTATTAATTGCTTTGTGTGTTATTATTTGATCCTAACACGATTGTTACGTGGTTAGAACGCTTTCTAATTCTGTGTGCACGACCTTGTGGAGCTGGACGAAGTCTTTTTAACATCATACCACCATCTACTGTAATCGTTTTTACAAATAAGCCTGCTTCTTCTAAATTAGCATCTTCGTTTTTCTGTACATAATTATTTATGGCAGATAATAACAATTTCTCTAATTTTCTTGAAGCTTCTTTTTGACTAAATCTTAATATATTAAGAGCTAATTCAACTTTCTGACCTCTTACTAAATCTGCTACTAAACGCATTTTTCTAGGTGAAGTTGGACAGTTATTTAATTTAGCAAAAGCAACTTGTTTTTTTGCTTCCTTAGTCTGCTCTGCTCTTTCTCTTTTACGAACTCCCATAGCTTCCTATTATTTTTTACCTTTATTTTTAGCCCCAGCATGACCTCTAAAAGATCTTGTTGGTGAAAACTCTCCTAATTTGTGTCCTACCATGTTCTCAGTTACATAAACTGGAACAAATTGACGACCATTGTGAACTGCGATAGTTTGCCCAACAAAATCAGGAGTAATCATTGATGCTCTTGACCAAGTCTTAACAACACCTTTATTACCTCCTGCGATATTTTCTTGAACTTTCTTCTCTAATTTATAGTGTACGAATGGTCCTTTTTTTAATGAACGTGCCATGTCTATCTAATTATTTCTTTCTACGTTCTACAATATACTTATTACTCGGGTTAACTTTAGAACGAGTTCTATAACCTTTAGCAGGTAAACCTTTTCTTGAACGTGGGTGACCTCCAGATGAACGTCCTTCTCCACCTCCCATTGGGTGATCAACTGGGTTCATTGCTACTGGTCTTGTTCTAGGTCTTCTACCTAACCATCTTGATCTACCAGCTTTACCTGATACGATTAATTGGTGGTCTGAGTTAGAAACAGCTCCAATTGTAGCCATACATGTCAACAAGATCAATCTTGTTTCTCCAGAAGGCATTTTAATTGTTGCATATTTTCCATCTCTAGCCATCAACTGAGCAAAAGTTCCTGCCGAACGAGCGATTACAGCTCCTTGACCTGGTCTTAATTCGATACACGAAATAACAGTTCCTAGAGGAATTTTACTTAAAGGCATAGCATTTCCAATTTCCGGAGATGCTTCTTCACCAGAAACTACGGTTTGTCCAACTTGTAATCCATTTTGAGCTATGATGTAAGTTTTAGCTCCATCTGCATAGTACAATAACGAAATAAAAGCGGAACGATTTGGATCATACTCGATTGTTTTTACTGTAGCCGGAATACCAACTTTAGTTCTTTTAAAATCAATGATACGATACTTTTGTTTGTGACCACCGCCTGTATAACGCATGGTCATTTTTCCTTGACTATTTCTACCTCCAGAGTTTTTTTTCGGTGCGATCAAAGAACGCTCCGGCTTATCAGTTGTAATAGTGTCAAAGCTATTAACAACTCTAAATCGCTGACCCGGGGTAATAGGTTTTAATTTTCTAACTGACATTTTCTATTAGATATTAGTATAAAAATCTATTGTTTCTCCCTCTTGAACTTGAACAACTGCTTTCTTGTAAGCATTTGTTTTTCCACTGATTAAACCACTTTTAGTATATTTAACACTTCTATCAGCTCTGTAGTTCATAGTATTAACTGCAACAACATTCACACCAAAAGTAGCTTCAATAGCATTTTTGATTTGAATTTTATTAGCAGTTTTTGCAACTACAAAACCAAAACGGTTAAAAATTTCACCATCTTTAGTTATTTTCTCAGTTATAATAGGCTTAATTATGATGCTCATAATCTTATTATTTACTTAAATTAGCTTCAATTCCATCTACAGCACCTTCTAAAAGAACCAAACTTTTTGCATTTAAAATTGCATAAGTACTTAATTCTGAAGTGGTTACAACGCTAGACGCCTTTAAATTGCGTGACGACAAATATACGTTTTTATTTGTATCGCCCAACACAAATAAAGATTTTTTATTCTCTAACCCTAAAGCTTTCAATACGTTAATGAAATTTTTAGTGTTTGGTGTTTCAAATGTAAAATCTTCAACTACCACTAAATTTGACTCATTTACTTTTAAAGATAATGCTGATTTACGAGCTAATCTTTTTAAGTTTTTGTTCAATTTAAATGAATAGCTTCTTGGTCTTGGTCCAAAAACTGTACCCCCACCTTTAAACAATGGATTTTTAGCAGATCCAGCACGAGCCGTACCTGTCCCTTTTTGCTTTTTAATTTTACGAGTACTACCCGCAACCTCAGCTCTCTCTTTTGCTTTGTGAGTACCTTGTCTTTGATTAGCCAAATATTGCTTTACATCTAAGTAAACAGCATGTTTATTAGGCTCAATTGCGAAAACTGAATCAGAAAGTTGAACTTTTCTCCCAGTTTCTTTTCCGTTGATATCTAAAACTTTTACTTCCATTACTTCTGAATGATTACATAAGAGTTTTTATGACCAGGAACACAACCTTTTACTACTAAAAGATTTTTCTCACCAACCACCTTTAAAACTCTAAGGTTTTGTACTGTTACATTTTCTCCTCCAGTTCTTCCAGCCATACGCATTCCCTTGAATACTCTTGATGGATAAGACGAAGCTCCTACAGAACCAGGCGCTCTCAAACGATTATGCTGACCATGCGTAGCCTGTCCAACACCTCCAAAACCATGACGTTTTACAACCCCTTGGAATCCTTTTCCTTTTGATACACCAACAACATCAACAAATTCACCTTCAGCGAATAAGTCAACAGCGATTACATCGCCTAATTTGTACTCCTCTTCAAAACCTTTGAATTCAACGACTTTTTTCTTCGCAGCTGTTCCCGCTTTTTTAAAGTGACCTAACTCAGCTTTAATTGAACGCTTTTCAGCTTTGTCATCGAAACCTAACTGAATAGCAGAATATCCGTCTACTTCATTGGTTCTGACTTGGGTAACAACGCATGGACCACACTCGATAACTGTACAAGGAATATTTTTCCCGTTCTCATCAAAGATGCTAGTCATGCCAATTTTTCTTCCGATTAACCCAGACATATTAAACTAATTATTAATTAAACTCTTATTTATAATACAAATAGTATTCGCACACTACTCATTTTGAGGGTGCAAATATATAAATTATTTTTTAATTATCGCAAAAATAAATAGTTAAGCAAAATTTACTCAAAAAAAGAGATTTTACTAACTCAAAATGATAAGAAAAAAAACCGTAATGCTTTCACATTAACGGTTTTTATAGTATATCATTGCTTTTTTGCAATGGTGTTCATCACACTTTGATTTCTACTTCAACTCCTGAAGGTAATTCTAATTTCATTAAAGCATCGATAGTTTTAGAAGAAGAACTGTAGATATCCAACAACCTCTTGTATGAACTTAATTCGAATTGCTCTCTTGATTTTTTATTAACGTGTGGAGAACGTAATACAGTAAAAATCTTTTTGTGAGTAGGTAATGGGATTGGTCCCGTTACCACAGCACCTGTACTTTTTACAGTTTTTACAATCTTTTCTGCCGATTTATCAACCAACATGTGATCGTAAGATTTTAATTTTATTCTGATTTTTTGACTCATCTCTTTAAAAATTAAGCGTTACCTTTTGCTTTTTTGATTACAGCTTCTGAAATGTTAGAAGGTGTTTCTTCATAGTGAGAAAACTCCATTGTAGATGTAGCTCTACCAGATGATAATGTTCTTAATGTAGTAACATAACCAAACATTTCTGATAAAGGAACATTAGCTTTGATTGTTTTTGCACCATTTCTATCACCCATATCATTTACTTGTCCTCTACGACGGTTCAGGTCACCTACGATATCCCCCATATTTTCTTCCGGAGTAATAACTTCGATTTTCATGATTGGTTCAAGAATAACAGCTCCTGCAGCTTTAGCTACTTCTTTATAACCCATTTTAGCTGCTAATTCAAATGACAAAGCATCAGAATCTACAGGGTGGAATGAACCATCTAATAAAGTAACTTTTAAACTATCTACTGCATAACCAGCTAAAGGACCTTGCTTCATAGCTTCCCTAAATCCTTTTTCTACAGCAGGAATATATTCTTTTGGTACGTTACCCCCTTTTACTTCATTAACAAACTGTAATCCCATAGGAGCTTTACCGTCAACTAAATCAGCAGGTTCTAAACGGAATACAATATCACCAAATTTACCACGACCTCCCGATTGTTTTTTATAAACTTCTCTGTGTTGTGCCGCTTTAGTAAACGCTTCTTTATATTCTACTTGTGGCTCACCTTGGTTAACCTCAACTTTAAATTCACGTTTCATACGATCTACAAGAATATCTAAGTGTAACTCACCCATACCTGAAATAATCGTTTGACCTGATGCCTCATCCGTTCTAACTGTAAATGTAGGATCTTCCTCAGCTAACTTAGCTAAAGCCATACCCATTTTATCTACATCAGCTTTTGTTTTAGGCTCAATCGCAATACCAATTACAGGATCAGGGAATTTCATTGACTCAAGAATAATTGGGTGTTTTTCATCACACATTGTATCTCCAGTCTTGATATCTTTAAATCCTACAGCAGCTCCAATATCTCCAGCCTCAATATATTCGATTGGATTTTGTTTGTTAGCATGCATTTGATAGATACGAGAAATACGCTCTTTGTTTCCAGAACGCGTATTCAATATATAAGAACCAGCATCTAAACGACCTGAATAAGCACGAAAGAAAGCTAAACGACCAACATAAGGGTCTGTAGCGATTTTGAATGCTAAAGCCGCAAAAGGCTCTTTAGTATCAGGACGACGGATAATTTTCTTTTGATCTTCTTCTAACAAATCAGCATCATCAGGATGAATACCTTCGATACCTTCTTTATCTAACGGAGATGGTAAATACTTACAAACTGCATCTAACATAAATTGAACTCCTTTATTTTTAAAAGAAGATCCAGCAATCATAGGAATGATAGCCATGTCGATTGTAGCAGCTCTTAAAGCATTGTTGATTTCTTCCTCAGTAATTGAGTTTTCATCCTCCATATACTTCTCAAGTAAGTTCTCGTCGTAAGTAGCAATCTCTTCAATCAAAATTGAACGATACTGCTTCACTTCATCAACCATATCAGCTGGGATGTCAATAATATCGAAAGTTGCACCTTGAGTTTCATCATGCCATACAATAGCTTGATTTTTAACTAAGTCTACAACTCCTCTGAAATCAGCCTCTTCTCCAATTGGCAAAGTGATTGCAACTGCATTTGATTTCAACATATCTTTAACTTGCTGACATACTCCCAAGAAGTTAGAACCTTGACGGTCCATTTTATTAACGAACCCCATTCGAGGAACTCTATATTGATCAGCTAATCTCCAGTTTGTTTCAGATTGTGGCTCAACACCATCAACCGCACTAAATAAGAAAACTAAACCATCTAATACACGTAACGAACGGTTTACCTCTACTGTAAAGTCAACGTGACCAGGTGTATCAATAATGTTAAAATGATACGATTTAGACTCAGGCACAACTTTGCCCTGATTTGTTGGAAAATTCCACTCACAAGTTGTTGCAGCAGAAGTAATAGTAATACCTCTTTCTTGCTCTTGCGCCATCCAGTCCATTGTTGCAGCACCATCATGTACCTCACCAATTTTGTGCGATTTCCCTGTATAGAATAAGATACGCTCAGTTGTTGTTGTTTTACCAGCATCAATGTGAGCAGCAATTCCTATATTTCTTGTATATTTTAAATCTCTAGCCATTTCTATACGAATTAAAATCTAAAGTGAGAGAATGCTTTATTAGCATCTGCCATTTTGTGAGTATCCATTCTTTTCTTAACAGCAGCACCTTCTTCTTTAGCCGCAGCTAAGATTTCAGAAGCTAATTTACCTGCCATTGATTTTTCATTTCTTCTTCTTGCATATAGAATCATCCATTTGATAGCGTAAGAAATTTTTCTATCTGGACGAATTTGCATTGGAATTTGAAATGTAGCTCCACCCACTCTACGTGAACGAACTTCTACGTGAGGCATAACATTTGTTAATGCATCTTTCCAAATCTCTAAAGCAGATTTTTCTGCATCTTGCTTTTTAGTTTCAACGATTTCTAATGCATCATAAAAAACTTTAAAAGCTGTTGATTTTTTACCATCCCACATTAAGTTATTCACAAAACGTGTTACTAACTGATCGTTAAATTTTGGATCCGGTAAAAGGGGTCTTTTTTTGGCCGCTCTTTTTCTCATGTCTTTTCTTTAAAAGATTTTAAATTACTTTTTCTTTCCAGTTGGTGCAGGTGCTTGTCCTGGTTTTGGACGTTTTGCTCCATACTTAGATCTACGTTGTGTTCTTCCTGCAACACCAGCAGTATCTAATGCTCCACGCACGATGTGGTAACGCACACCTGGTAAATCTTTTACTCTTCCACCTCTAACTAATACTATCGAGTGCTCTTGTAGATTGTGACCTTCTCCAGGAATGTATGCATTCACCTCGTTACCGTTTGTTAAACGAACCCTAGCCACCTTTCTCATTGCTGAGTTTGGTTTTTTAGGAGTTGTTGTGTAAACACGAGTACAAACACCTCTTCTTTGAGGACAAGAATCTAAAGCAGCCGATTTACTCTTCTTAGTTATTTGGGTTCTCCCTGTTCTTACTAATTGTTGAATTGTTGGCATAATTAAATACTAAAAATTTTTACTGTTTAAAATTCCCGCTTTTTACGGGGTTGCAAATGTAAGAATTATTTTTTACTTTCCAAATCATAATTTATTAATTTTCAATACAATTACCTTTTAGTAGTGATTTGATTTATATGATGTTACAAAAAATGAAGAATATCAGACTTGAACCAATAAAATTTATTTTGCATTTTTTCGTTTCTTTACAGTTATGAAATTTATTATTCTTTTAATTGTATGCTTTTATTTCCAAATTTCGCTGGGACAAAATTTCTATTTAAAAATAGAGGGAATATCTAAAAAAGAAAACAGCACCATCGACAGCATAGAGTACAAATCCAAACACGTTTCGGTTGTACAAATTTTGGAAGAACAAAAAAGATTTGAAAACAAACTAACCAATCAAGGCTTTTTTGATTGGATACTGCTAGAACAAAAAAAAACAAACGACAGTAGTTTTATCTTCAAATATTCCTTAGGCAATTCAATAAAAAACATAACCATACACACTGGTAATCTTGCTGCCGAAGAAAAATCACTTTTACAATTAAAGAATGATACCATAACTATCATAAGTAATGAAATTGAAAATTTCATGAAAACCAAAATAAACCTATTAGAAAAAAAGGGTTATGCATTAGCAAATTTAAAACTAGCAAATCAACGAAGAATTAAAAATAGTTTAATTTCAGATTTACAACTAAAGCTAAACTCAAAAAGAAACATTACAGATATTATTATTGTCGGTTACGAAAAATTTCCAACAGGAATAAAAAAAGCAATTACAAAAAAAGCCAAGAAAGCAACTTTTAATAAGGACAATTTAAAACAAATTAATGACACCTTTAAACAGCTACAATTTGTAAACCAACTCAAATATCCTGAAATCTTATTCACCCAAGATTCGACAAAGATTTTTGTTTACATTGAAAAATCAAAACCAAATAAATTTGATGGATTTATTGGATTTTCAAACGATAACCAAAACAAATTGACTTTTAACGGATATTTGGATTTGAAATTACAAAACATTCTAAACACTGGAGAAAAATTCAATCTATATTGGAAAAACGATGGGAACCGACAAACTTCCTTTAATATTGGAACCGAATTACCATATATTTTTAAAACCCCGATTGGAATTAAAGCAAATTTGAGAATTTTTAAACAAGACTCAACTTTTCAGAATACAATTACCGACTTAAATCTAGGCTACTATTTCAATTACAATACAAAAGCTTTTATTGGCTACCAAAAATCCACTTCTATTGATATACAAAATTCAAATTCATTTCGTTTGAATGACTTTACCAATACCTTCATAACAACAAGCTTTGAATATACAGATTTTAACAACGAAAATTTCATCTTTCCAGAAAAAGCAAGAATATACTTAAAAACAGGCTTGGGTAATCGAAACATTACATCTAAAAAAACAAGTCAGTTTTTCACCCAATTAGACTTGAATTACAACTTTAACCTAAATTCAAAAAATAGCATTTATTTAAGAAATCAGACTTTCTATTTACAAAGCGATGATTATGTGATTAATGAGCTTTTTCGATTCGGAGGAATCAATTCGATTAGAGGTTTTAATGAAAATAGTTTGCAAGCCAATGCTTACTCAGGAATTTTAGCCGAATATCGTTATTTGATTGCCTCAAATTTATATTTACATTCTATTACCGATTTCGGATATTTCCAAGACAAGACCTCAAATGTAGAAGATCAATTATTTGGATTTGGATTTGGATTTGGATTATTTACCCAAAATGGGTTTTTTAATTTGGTTTACGCCAACGGGAGTACTAACAAACAAGACATAAAACTCAACAATTCAATATTTCATATTAGTTTTAAAACTATTTTTTAAAAAAAAAATGTTTTTAATTTAAAAATTAACATTTTTTTTAGATATTTGACACAAACTAACTTAAAACAAAAATATGAAATCTAAAATTTTAGGACTTTTAACACTTTTTATAGTGTTGTTTGGACAAATGATTTTTGCCCAAACCATGACAGTTTCCGGAACAGTTTCTGACAGTAATGGCGAACCAATAATTGGTGCTGCTGTTCAAGTAAAAGGAACAAAAAACGGTGTTCAAACTGACTTTAATGGAAAATACGTTATTAAAGCCAATAATTCTGAAGTTCTTATATTCAGCTATCTTGGCATGAAAACACAAGAAATCTTAATCACGTCAAACAACATTAATGTCAAAATGTTAGATGACGCAGCTCAACTAGCCGAAGTTGTTGTTGTTGGTTATGGAGTTCAAAAAAGAAGTGAAGTAACTGGATCTATTTCTAAAATTCAAGCAAAAGATATTCAAAATTTGGTTACCCCTAGTTTTGATAGTCAATTAGCCGGTAGAGCTTCAGGTGTACAAGTAACAACTAGTAATGGTATAATTGGAGAAGCACCTAGAATTAGAATTAGGGGAATTGCTTCAATTGGAAGTGGAACTTACCCCCTAATTATTGTTGATGGAATGCCAATCTATACTGGTGATTTAGGAGGTCAAGCAAGCAACAATGCCCTTGGAGACATCAACCCATCCGACATTGAATCTTTCGAAATTTTAAAGGATGGTGCTGCAACAGCAATTTATGGTTCTAGAGCTGCTAATGGAGTAATTATTATAACAACAAAAAAGGGAAAAAAAGGCTCATTAGAAGTAAATTACAATAATACAATAGGTTTTGCAAGCGCAATTAAAACCTTTGATTTATTAAAGACTAGTGATTTTTTAACTATCGCAAATGAAAAAAGAACCAATCGATCTCAAGCGCCATGGGCAATAGGTAATACATATGATACTGATTGGCAAGATGCCGTTTTAAACAATAGCGCTGCACAAATTGATCATAATTTATCATTCAATGGAGGCAGTGATAATACACGTTACTATCTATCTTTTGGATATACTGAACAAGATGGAGTAGCAAAATCCAATTCCATGGATCGTTACACTCTGAGAACTAACCTTGAACATGACGTTAATAAATGGATGAAGATCGGAGGAAATGTAGCTTTAACAAGAACTTCATATTCTGGGCTAAATACAGGTAGAAGTTCACTTTCTGGAAACATGTTTAATGCAATAAGACAACTTCCAAACACTCCAATATATAATCCAAACCACCCTACTGGTTATAATTTAGCTGGAGGAACTAACAACAATAGTTTTGTAGGACAATGGGACAATACCGATCCAGTTGGTGATAACATATCAAATATTGTTTACGTTTTAGACAACAATCGTTTCAAATCTGAAGTAAACAGAACATTAATAAACACGTTTGCATCTGCAAAAATATCTGAAAGTGTAAATTACAGAATGCAAATTGCAGTTGATAAAGCATCAACAAATGGTTTCTTATATTGGAATCCTATTCATGGAGATGGTGAAGGCTTTAGAGGTTATATTCAAAACGATAACACGGATCTAACAAGATGGAATTGGCAACATATAATAAATTACAATAAAACATTTTTCGAAAAACATAACGTTACCATAACTGCAGTTGCAGAATATCAAAAGGAAACAAACAAATCATTCTTTGGAAGAGGTAAAGGGTTACTTGATTCTTTTTACAATCAAAACTTAGTTACTGGCTCATATGAAACACAAGAATCTGGAGGTAGTGTCACTGAATCAGGAATCATGTCATATATTGGAAGATTAAATTATAATTTTGAAGAAAAATATTTTTTTCAGGCATCTATAAGAAGAGATGGAATTTCGAAATTAAGCCCTGAAACTAGATGGAATAATTTTACAGGTTTTTCTGCAGGTTGGAACATTGCCAAAGAATCATTTTTTTCCAACTTAAACAAACACATAAATGAACTAAAATTAAGAGGGTCTTATTCAGAAGTTGGAAATACAGATATCGGTTCTTACCCATATCTAGGCCTAACCTCAGCATCTCCTTATGCATCAAGTAATGGTATAGCCTTTACACAATTTGGAAATGACGCTTTATTATGGGAAACAAGTTCTAAAACCGACTTTGGTATTGACTTAGCTTTTTTCAACAATAGACTTTCCATTACAGCCGATTACTACAATAATGATATTGACGGATTAATACTTCAAGTCCCTGTTGCTCCTACCTTAGGTATCCCTAGCAATATAATAAGACAAAATATTGGATCAATGTACAATAGAGGATATGAGTTTAACGTAAATTTAAACGCTATTGATAAAGAAAAATTTAGTTGGAATATAAATGCAAATTTAACTCTTGACAAAAATAAAGTGACATCGTTACCGAATGGTCAAGATATTTTAGGAGGCACTTTTACTGATGTAAATATTGCACCAAACCTAATCATAAGAGAAGGTGAATCTTTAAATTCAATATATGGAATTAAATACTGGGGAGTTAACCCTGCAAATGGAAATCCAGTATATTACAAAGCTGACGGCTCCTTAGTTCAAGGAAACTTAAGCACTCAAACTTACAGAGTTTTCGATCCAAATAACCCAAGCGATATTTCTCAATCAGCTACATTAAACTTCAATACAGATAAAGTAATCCTAGGCAATACTTTGCCTACATACTTTGGAGGTATAACAAATACCTTCCGATATAAAAACTTAGATTTGTCATTTCTAGTTCGTTTTAGTGGTGGAAATAAAATATTCAATTCCACTGCAAGAGAATTAATGACACAAAATTTAAACAATAACAGCACGGATATTTTAGGAAGATGGCAAAGCGTTGATAATCCAGGAGATGGTATTACTCCTAGATTATGGGCTAGTACTAACACATTTACTAACCTAACTGGCCATGCTACTTCGAGATTCTTGGAAGATGGTGATTTTATTAGCTTAGATAATATTTCCTTGGGATATAATCTACCTAAAAGCCTTACAGACAAAATTCGCGTCTCTAACTTTAGATTTTTTATTCAAGCTCAAAATATGCTAATTTTCACAAAGTATAACGGTTTAAACCCTGAAATGGAAACTGGGGGTGTTGACTTGAATGGAACTCCTAGAGCTAAAATTATATCAATGGGATTGAATGTTAAACTATAAAAAAAATGAAAATGAAAAATATAAAAAAAATAGTCTATATTTCGATAATTGGACTTATTCTAACTTCGTGTTCAGAAGATTCTTTACTAGATCTTTCACCAATCAACAATATTTCTGTAAATGACGCCTTTTCTACTCCGTCTTTGATAGAGAATTCAGTAAACGGCATGTACAATGCCGCAGCTGTAGGCCAATACAATTCAACCGCTCCTAATGGAGGTCGTGGATATATTTGGGGAGCAGCTTTCGTTCAACAAAATGACAACAGAGGCGAAGACGTAGTTAATACTGCAACTTTCTACCAACTAACTTATACTGGAACATATGATGCAACTACAGCAAATAATGTTTATTATTGGGTTGATGGTTATCGATTAATAAATCGATGCAATTTAGTTATTGAAGGAGTTACTAATGCTGTTAATTCAGGTATAATAAGCAGCGCTATTGGCGATAATTATATAGGACAAGCTAAATTTTTAAGAGCAATAACTCACTTTGAATTGTTAATTCATTTTGCTAGACCTTATCAATTCAGTCCAGGAGGTAATCATCAAGGAATACCTTATAGAGAAGTAGGTGTTGACACTCAAACAGAAATTGATTCTGAATTACTAAAACCTAGAAATTCTGTATCAGAGTGTTATGATAAAGTTATAGCAGACTTAAATGAAGCTGAAAACCTTATAACCTCAACCAATTTAAATTATGCTTCAAAAAATGCTGCAATTGCATTTAAAACAAGAGTTTATTTACATAAGAGAGATTGGGACAATGTAATTACAGAAGGAAACAAATTAACATCTTATACCTTAACTCCTACTCCTGATGGTCCATTCACCAACAGTTACTCCAATACAGAGTCAATTTTCTCAATAAAACACTCAGCAGCGGTTAACCCAGGAGTAAATGGCGCATTAGCTTCACAGTACAAAAGAAGATTGTTGGTTGCTATTAGTCCAATAATTTGGAGAGATCCATCTTGGTTAGCGGATGATAAAAGAAGAGAAGAAGGAGTAATGGTACACACTTCATCTGGTAGAAAGTACACATACAAATACAAAGATGAGACTAATTATACAGATGCATCACCGGTAATACGATATGCAGAAGTACTTCTAAACATGGCTGAAGCACAAGCTAGAAAATCTTCTCCAGACCTTACAGCATCACTAAATCTTTTAAACCAAGTAAGAAACAGATCTTTAGCTGATGTAACAACTCAAGCCTATACTAGCACTAGCTTCACAAATGCAACTGCTTTAGTTGGAGCTATCTTAAAAGAGAGGAGAATCGAATTTTTAATGGAAGGTAGACGATGGGGAGATATACATAGACTTCAAGGAGACGACATGCATCCTATTGATGGAATACCTGCAAAAATAGCAAATGGAAACCCTCCAGCAGCTGATTACACACTTGGATCACCATACACAGGAGCTCTTGGAGTAGCTGCAATTCCTGGTTCTGATTTCAAATTTTTATGGCCAATACCACAAATTGAAATAAATGTTAATCCTACCTTAGCTGATCAACAAAACCCTGGGTGGTAAAATTAAATTTTTTATTGAATTAGTTATATTTCTAAAACCATCACTTTTTAAGTGATGGTTTTTCTTTATCTTTACCCCATGGAAAAAGACAACCAAATATTCGGGATTAGAGCAATAATTGAAGCAATTAACGCTAAAAAGGAAATTGATAAAGTATTCGTTCAAAAAGATGCACAAGGCGACTTGATGCAAGATTTGATGAAAACAATGAAAAGAAATAACATCAACTTCTCATACGTTCCCGTTGAAAAACTAAACCGATTAACGCCAAACAATCACCAAGGTGCTGTGGCAACCATTGCTCCTATTTCTTTTGTTTCATTAGAAACTATGGTTGAAAGTGTTATTGAAAGTGGTAAAAAACCTTTATTCCTAATTTTAGATCAATTGTCAGATGCACGTAACTTTGGCGCTATCATTAGAACAGCAGAATGCACAGGCGTTGATGGAATCATCATACAAAAACAAGGTTCAGCTCCTGTGAATGGTGATACGGTTAAAACTTCGGCTGGAGCAGTTTTTAATGTCCCAATTTGCAAAGTTGATCACATAAAAGATGCTATTTTCTATTTGCAAGGGAGCGGAATCAAGACCGTTGCTGCCACTGAAAAAACAGACCAACATATTTACGACATCAACTTCAACGAAGGTGTTGCAATCATTATGGGTAGCGAAGATAGAGGTGTTAATCCTTCAGTATTGAAAATTGTAGATGAAAAAGCAAAATTACCAATGTTTGGAACTATCGAATCGTTGAATGTTTCTGTGGCTTGCGGTGCTTTTTTGTATGAAGCCTTGAGACAGAGACTTAATTAGTCGATTTTTCAATGTGACAATGTGCCAATAGTTTTTGAGTAAATCAATTTAATTGGCTAATTAACTCATTGCCACATTGACTCATTTTTTCCCACCCAAAAACTCATACACCACTTTCATTGAAGAATTAAAATATTCTCGAATAACTTCTTCTGGTTTTGGTGGTGGAGAAAAATTTCCTTTTTCGTCAAAATTTTTCATAAACGGATCGAGTTCTGGATTGAAATCGGGTTTTTCCCATTCGTAGAAAAAAGGTTTAGAAAATTGGGGTGTTTTTAAAACTAAAGCCAAGGCTAATCCAACAAAAAATCCTGCTAAATGCCCTTCCCAAGAAATACCTTCTTTCACATTCGGAAACATGTACCAAACACTTCCACCATATAAAATTACAATGGTGAATGACAAAGCAACTAATCGGTAATATTTGGTAAAGATTCCTTTGAAGAAAATAAAACTTACTAAAACATAGATTAATCCGCTGGCGCCAATGTGGTAACTTGGCCTTCCTAACAACCAAGTTCCCAATCCTGAAAAAAGAATTCCCAAAAACAACACAACAAACGATTGTTCTTTGTAGAAATACCTCAATATTGGCAACATCACTAATAAGGCAACGGAATTATTAGCTAAATGTTCAATATCACCATGCAAAAATGGACTAAATAAAATTCCTTTTAATCCATAAACTTCTCTTGGATAAATTCCAAAATGCGACAAGTTATCTTGAAATTGCAATTCGTACCAAAAAACCGACCATAAAGTCAATACAAAAAATAACGGCAATAAAATGACCGCTTTTGTAAACTGAAAAGGATTATCGTGCTGTTTTTCCATATTGATTTGAATTCAAAGATAAAGCCAAAAATATTTCTATGCACATTTGTCATAAAATTGTAATTTTACGACATGAATCAACCATTAGCCGAACGCATTCGCCCACAACAATTATCGGATTACATCAGCCAATTGCATTTAGTTGGACCTGAGGGTTCATTAACGCAACAAATTGCCAAAGGATTAATTCCAAGTTTGATTTTATGGGGACCACCAGGAACTGGAAAAACCACCTTAGCTCAAATCATGGCACAAGAAAGCAAACGTCCGTTTTACCAACTGAGTGCGATACATTCTGGCGTGAAAGACATTCGTGAGGTAATTGAAAAAGCGAAACAAAGCAGTGGTTTATTTACAGCCAAAAATCCCATTTTATTTATTGATGAGATTCATCGTTTTAGCAAATCACAACAAGATTCTTTGTTGGCAGCAGTGGAAAAAGGTTGGGTAACATTGATTGGTGCGACGACTGAAAATCCTAGTTTTGAAGTCATTCCCGCTTTATTGTCAAGATGTCAGGTTTATGTTTTGAACGCGTTTACCAAAGACGATTTAGAAGCCTTATTGCATCGTGCAATGAAAACCGATGTAGAACTTCAAAATAAAAATATCCAATTAAAAGAAACCGAAGCTTTATTGCGACTTTCGGGTGGTGATGGTAGAAAGTTATTGAATATTTTTGAATTGGTAATTAATGCAACCGAAAGCGATACCATTGAAATTACAAATGAAAAAGTAATGCAATTGGTGCAAAAAAACACAGTGTTGTATGACAAAACGGGTGAACAACATTATGATATTGTTTCCGCATTCATCAAATCAATTCGTGGAAGTGACCCAAATGGCGCGGTGTATTGGTTAGCCCGAATGATTGAAGGTGGCGAAGATGTAAAATTCATCGCCCGAAGAATGCTAATTTTAGCCAGTGAAGATATAGGAAATGCGAATCCAACAGCTTTGATTATGGCAAATAATACGTTTCAAGCCGTAACCACCATTGGTTACCCTGAAAGTCGAATTATTTTGAGTCAGTGTGCTATTTATTTAGCAACATCGCCTAAAAGCAATGCAAGTTATATAGCCATCGGAAAAGCGCAACAAATGGTGAAACAAACTGGAGATTTATCAGTTCCCATTCATTTACGAAACGCACCAACTAAATTAATGAAGGAATTAGGCTACGGAGAAGAATACAAATACGCGCACGACTTCCCAAACAACTTTGCCGAACAAGAATTTTTACCAACCGAAATTTCGGAAACTAAATTCTTTGAACCTGGTGAAAACGCGCGTGAAAAAGAATTACGTCAGTTTTTAAAGAATCGTTGGAAGGATAAATACGGGTATTAACTTCATATTCCATTTTTAAAACTTGACGTCCACTACTTCTGAAATTAAATTCTCTCCCTCATAATGTTCAAATAACCATTGATCATTTTTCTTTATAAAAACACCTTTAATTTCTCCTTTAATAGCTAAAAAAACGAAATTATCAGAAGTTTTATATAGTAAAAAAACAGTTTCGGGCTTTTCATTTACTAATTTATACCCCGTGGATGTTGTAATTGCAAAAAGACGGTATGGAAGTTCCTTTGATTTTGAAACAACCTCTTTTCCAGATTTTAAAATCAAGTCCTTATTAGAATCAGATTTTTTAAAATCCAGTTTACTCTTAATGGAATTTAGAGCCTTACCAAAAGCTTCATTAAATGCTTTCTTGTAATCCTTTTCTCTACTAGTACCTAATTCACTTTTTATAAGAACATTATTGGAACAATCCTTAACTTCAAAATATACTTTAGTTAAAAAAAGAGAACTCTCTTCGAAAGCATCTACATAAATTGATGCACATCGATTCTCAGATAATTCATCAGGTAAAATATCACTGTTGAAATACACTTCAAAGCCTTGGTTTTCAAAGAAAGATTTAGTTATCACGTTTAAGTCATATTTATTTTCCTCTTTAAAAAAATTGAATTTTTTTGGGATGATAGCGTATTTATAACTTTCTTGAGCAAAAGAAAGACAATTAACCAATAAAACAATTAATAAAACTAATTTCTTCATAACTACAATACATTTTTTAAATCTAATAGATGCTTTACTTGAAAAACCGGATAATCTACCTGTAAATTATGTTCATTAAAAAAAACAGCTTCTATCCCAGCTGCTTGAGCACCAATGATATCAGCCTCATAACTATCACCTATCATTAAACTCTCTTCTTTTGAGGCATTTGCCAAAGATAAAGCAAAATCAAATATGTTTTTATGTGGTTTTTTTACTCCTGCCATTTCGGAATTTGTTATGCTTTCAAAATAATGATCAATTTTTGAATTCTTTATTTTTCTGGCTTGTACCGATGCAAAACCATTGGTAATTATATGCAATTGATATTTAGGTTTTAAATAATCTAACAGCTCAATAGCACCATCAAAAAGATGATTGTACTTAGGTAGATACTCGATGTACTGTTCCGATAAATGATGTATCATTTTATCAGAAACTTCAAATTGTAATGCATCAAAAACATCTTTTAAGCGATAATAACGTAAATCATTATGTGAAATCTGATTGTCTTGATACAATTTCCAATAATATTGATTTCTTGGAATATAAATATTGAGAAAATCCGATAATTCAATATCAAAACCTTGTTGTTTGAAAATGGCATCAAATGCAAAGCCTGAATTTTTATCAAAATCCCAAAGGGTATGATCTAAATCGAAAAAGAGATGTTTTTTATGATGAAATGATTTCATTTTATTTTTAACCACAAATTTCACAAATTGTCATCAATTTTGAATTTCGAGAAAGTTTTAATTTACTATAGATTTCTTGTCCTTATGATTGTTACAACCCCGATGGGAGCAACATCTTATATAGCATATAGTAGTTACAAACCATTAAAAAATCCAAATGATTGGGCTTCAAAATTAATTACTTTGAGATATGATTACGGCGTCTTCGATATGGTAAATCCAATCCTCAACATCAGTCTCATTATACCTAAAAGTTCCTTTTAAAGTAACGTAAGTATCGGTTTTTAATTTTGGGGTTGCCCCTTTAAATTTAATACCAGCAATAGTTTCAGGTCCAGATTTCCCACAAAAGAAACAAGCAGCAAAAACGTTTTTACTCAAAGCATAGCTTTTATTATCGATTGGCACTATAAAACCACTCATGTAAACCGTTTTCTTTTGCATCGCTTTTAACTTCATATTTACTTGTGGAAATTCCACTTCTCCATAAGTAGCATGTTTTTTTCTAGTATATTTAATGTCACCCAAAATTTTCCATGTTAAAGTATCGTTAGCTACAGAGGTATCAAAAGTAGATTTTAGAGTTGTAGTCTTAGAATCTGTGAAGCTCATTAATGATATGAATACCACGAAAGCTAAACTTAATTTAATGTAATTACGCATTGGTTAATGTTTTTGAAATGTTTAAATTATAAGCTTTTACGGCAGGAATTAATGCTGCAATAAAGCCTACAAATATAGTTAGTAAAAATAAAGTCCCTTCTTTTTCCCATATAAATTCGTATGGATCAAAACTCATTTTGAAATCTTCTTCGGCTGAGTTGGACAACACACTTAATCCTACTCTCCCTAAAATCGTACCAAAAATAAATCCAACCACACATAAAAGCAAACTTTCAATCATTACAACTTTTAAAAGCTGTAATCTTTTGGCTCCGTTCACACGCATTAAGGCAAATTCGTTTTCGCGTTCTTTCAATGTATTATATAGAGCTATAAAAATAGAAATCCCAGAAATCAGCATGATTCCATATGCCAAATATTGCAGGGCTGAAATCCCAATTCCAAATAAGGAAAACAAACGATTCACTTCAATTGCAGGAGAAGCAACTTGCATTTTAGTATTTTGCGCAATGATTCTTGGCCAGGTTACAATTCCCATTTTATTGCGGAATTTTAGTAAAACAGCTGTGATTTCCATTCCAGGTTCATCTAGAGTCATATCCGCTTCTTTGTGATGTTCTTCTCCTTCTATATGAACATGACCTTCTTCTCCATGAGCGGGATTTTCTTCTTCACCATGACTTCCGTGCATTTGCCAAACACTTGGAATTGTGCACAGAATCAAATTATCTACTACTTTTCCTGTTGGTTTTGCAATTCCGACAACTTTGTATTCGTAATGATCATGAACTTCTCCTTCCGCAGCATCACCATGAGAACCGAAAAACGCATCTCCAATTTTTAAACTTAATTTTTGAGCGATATCACTACCGATCACAACTTCGAAATTCTTTTCGAAAAGCTTTCCTTCTGAAATTTCTGCACCATATTTTTCTAAATAATCAGGTGTTGTTCCTAAGATTTTATAACCCCGATAATTATCCCCAAAAGCTAATGGAATAGCTTTTTGAACAAACGGATGTTGCATCCAAACTTTTGCCGAATCATAGCTAATATTTCCTGTTGGAGAATCTACCTGGTAAACCGAAGATAATATCAATTGCAACGGACTTCCTTGCGCTCCCATTACCAAATCTACTCCATCTATATTGCTTGAGAATTTCTCTTCAAATTGTTTTTCGACCAAAACTAAAGTCGTAATAATTGCAACACTAGAGGTTAGCAAAACAACACTCAAGATGGTATTTAATGGTTTGAACCATATATTTTTCCATGCTAATTTTGCTATCATATCAAGGTAATTTTATTGATAAATCGTTCTTTAATTCGGTTGTCGTGCGTAACGATTAGTAAAGCTGCTTTGTATTCTTTTGATAAAAAAGTTAGCAATTCGATTACTTTTTCCGCATTTTTATCGTCTAAACTAGATGTGGGTTCATCTGCTAACAAGACTTTTGGTTCGTTCATCAACGCGCGGGCAATTGAAACACGTTGTTGTTGCCCAATACTTAACTGCGAAGGCAATTTAAACGCCTGGTTTTCAATTCCCAATTGTTCTAATAATTTCTTAGCTCGCTTCGTATGTTTTTTCCCCGTAGCTAACCAACTTGCCATTTCTAAATTTTCTAAAACGGTTAAAGCACCAATAAAATGGGATTTTTGAAAAACTACACCAATGTGCTTTCCGCGAAATGTATCAGTTGCTTTTTCAGAAAGTAATACAATATTGGTTTTATCGATTTCGATTTCACCTGTTTTTGGCTTTAACAAACCTGCTAAAATATGCAAATACGTAGTTTTCCCTTTACCAGAATCTCCTGTTATTAAAATAGTATTGCCAGCTTCACAATACAAATCAGGAAAAATAAACTCCTGTGTTTTATTGTAAGAAAATCGTATGTTTTTAGTACTAATCATTCTTCTAATTATACGGTATTAAAATGCAAATCTCATATTCGAAAAACAAGAAGAAAACCTTGCTTCAAAAAAAGTAACAAGGTTTTAATATATTGCTTTTATTGTAAAACATCGCTATTGTTTAATTGCAGCAGCATATCTTTTACTCACTTCAGTCCAATTCACCACACTCCACAAAGCCGATAAATAATCACCTCTTTTGTTTTGATATTTTAAATAATAAGCATGCTCCCAAACATCAATTCCGAAAATTGGTGTTCCTTTCACTTCAGCAACATCCATTAATGGATTATCTTGATTTGGAGTTGAACTCACTACTAATTTTCCTTCTTTAGTCACAACCAACCAAGCCCAACCTGAACCAAAACGACTTGCTCCTGCTGCATTCAATTTTTCTTTCAATCCGTCTAAACTTCCAAAAGTTTCATTTACCGCTTTTTCTAACTCAGCCGACATTTTAGTGTTTTTCTCAGGTGTTAAAACTGACCAAAACAACTCATGGTTATAATGTCCGCCACCGTTATTACGAACTGCTACTGGCATAGTAGAAATCTTTGCAAAAATTTCATTCAAGCTTAATTTTTCATCCGCAGTTCCTGCTAATGCTGTATTTAGATTTTTAACATAAGCTGCATGATGCTTGCTGTAATGAATTTCCATAGTTTGTGCATCTACAAATGGCTCCAAAGCATTATAAGCATAAGGTAAAGCTTTTTGTGTAAACTGCGCCGAAGCAGTAAGAGTTACCAAAAGTGTCGCTACTAAAAGTTTTATGTTTTTCATAATATTTTAATTTTTGATAAAAATACGGCTTATCGATTAGATAAAAAATTAAGAATTCTTAAAATTTCCATAATTATTGGTTTAAACGCAAAGAGCGTTAAGTTTTTTCGCAAAGTTCGCTAAGGAAAAATTAATTAAGAACTATGTGCCTATGTGTTTAATTGTTTTTTTTAAACACATAGCCACATAAGTTTATGTTAGCGTGTAAAAGCCGTTTCACTCTGACAATAGATAAGCATAGCTTTATGGTAAATTTCTGTAGATTTCATTTACGAATGTTTTTTGTCCTTCTTTGAAAATATTTTTACAATAAAAATTTATCAAAATTCCTTTTGGAGCATTGAGTAAATTCATATAAGTCAAAATTTGAGAATCAAAAACTTTATGCACTTCTACAGTAGATTTTAATTCTACTACAATAAGGTTTTCGATATACAAATCGCATCTTAAATTAGCTTCTAACTGATTTCCTTTGTAAATAATTGGCACTATTTTCTCTGTGTGAAAATTTATTTTCCTCAATCGCAACTCTTCTTTCATACATTCATGATAAACCGATTCTAACAAACCCGCTCCCAAATTTTTATGCACTTCAATTGCCGCTCCAATTATCTGAAACCACAAATTATCAATATCCTTTTTTGTCATAATAAAAAAACTATGTGACTATGTGTTTCAAAAAAAATCAAAAAATCCCTTCATCCTGAAAACTCAAATAGCCATTTTCGGTAATGATGATGTGATCTAAAACTTGAATTTCTAATGTTTGTCCTGCTTCTTTGATGCGCTTAGTGATTTTCAAATCGGCTTCACTAGCAATTAATTTTCCTGAGGGATGATTATGTGACAGAATTAAACCAGTTGCATTTTGTTCGAATGCTATTTTGAAGATTATGCGAATATCAACAACTGTTCCTGTAATTCCGCCTTTTGAGAGTTGGGCTTTGTAGATGACTTTATTGGAATTATTGAGATACAATACCCAAAATTCTTCATGAGGCAATTCACCAATGATGGGTTGCATAATATCGAAAACCGCTTTGCTGGAAGTGATTTTTTTGAGTTCGACAGCTTCCTCAGCTCTTCGTCTTCTACCTAATTCTAAAGCGGCGGCGATAGAAATAGCTTTAGCTTCACCAATTCCTTTAAATTGCATGAGTTGGGCAACCGACATTTTTCCTAAAGTATTCAGATTGTTTTCAGAGGAAGCTAAAATGCGTTGACACAGTTGCACCGCACTCTCATTTCGAGAACCGGAACCAATTAAAATAGCGAGTAATTCGGAATCAGATAAGGTAGATTTACCTTTTAGAAGAAATTTTTCACGTGGGCGATCGTCTTCAGCCCATTGGTTGATTGGCGTGTACATAAAATTTTATTTTGGCGTTTATAAAAACAAAGCTAATTAAAAATTCTAAAAAATAAAAAAAATCTAAACTTTTACCACATAGAAACATAGGTTTGCTTTTCATTTAATTAGGCATTTTATTTTAGATAGGTTACAGAGAAACTAAATGAATCAATTTATTGACTATGAAATTCTTATTTTTCTATGTTTCTATGTGGTTTTTAAAACCTTCAAAATAAATGGCTCAAAAATTGCGTTTGAAATAATAAAATGCAAAAATATGAAACTATTTATTCCTCTACTTTTAATCTGCTTTTCTTTTGGATGTAAAAAATCTGAAACTTTTGCAGAAAACGTATCTGAATCAAAACCCAAAACTCAACTCATTGAAAACCCAACCGATTTCTATGAAAAGTTATCCAATGCAGCGATTTCAATAATTGATCCTGAAGTGGTTTACACGCCGGCTTATGTTGGGATAAAATATCCAAATGGTGATGTTCCTGCAAAAACTGGGGTTTGTACTGATGTGGTGATTCGTGCGTATCGAAAATTAGGAATAGATTTACAGAAAGAAGTTCATGAAGATATGAAAGCTAATTTTTCTTTGTATCCGAATTTAAAAAAATGGGGAATGAAATCTACTGATAAAAACATCGACCACCGAAGAGTTCCTAATTTAGAAGTTTTCTTTTCACGAAAAGGAACAACTTTACCGATTACACAAAATCCTAAAGATTACAAAACAGGTGATTTGGTTACTTGGATGATTGGAGATAAACTACCCCATATTGGTATAGTAACGCATATCAAATCAGAAAATGGTAACCCTATGATTGTCCACAACGTAGGAAGCGGACAAGTTTTAGAAGATTGTTTGCTTGATTGGAAAATTGTGGGACATTATAAATACAGTAATTAGACAATTTTCAATGTGCCAATTATATCTCGAGAAAAATTGACACATTGACTAATTAGCATATTGACTAATTGATTAACCCTTTTACCTCATCAAAATTCAATCCGCCGTAATTTCCTGAACTCATTAATAATAAAGCTGAATTTTCTAAATTTTGACTGAATAAAAAGTCTTTGAACTCGGTTGGATTGGTGTAAATGATTAAATCTTCTCTTTGGAACGATTGTGCAATTTGGTCATAAGTTACTTCCTCCAAACGTTTGATTTTAACCGCATCTGGTGAATAGAAAACAACGGCAACATCGGCCGCGTCTAAAGCACCTTGGTATTCTTTTAAGAACTCAGCATTTAAACTGCTGTAGGTGTGCAATTCTAAACAAGCGATTACTTTTCTATCTGGATATTGAGCTTTTACCGCTTTTGTGGTAGCTGAAACTTTACTTGGTGAGTGTGCAAAATCTTTATACGCAACTTTATTAGCACTTTCGGCAATTTTTTCTAAACGTTTAGAAGCACCTTTGAAACTGGCGATGGCTTCGTAAAATTCAGCTTCGTCCACACCCATGCATTGGCAAATCCATTTGGCGCCAGCTAAGTTACTTAGATTATGTGCGCCGAAAACTTCAATTGGCATAGGACCTTCTGGCGTATCTAATAACGTAGTTCCGTTTTCAACGGTGTAACTTGGAGTTTGATACGCAATTTTTCGGATTGGATTTTCGGTTCCTTCGGCTACTGCTTTTACTGCTTCGTCTTCTTCGTTATAGACTAAAATTCCGCCACGCGTGATTTGGTTGGCAAAAATTCTAAATTGTTCTACATAATTATCAAACGTTGGAAACACATTGATATGATCCCAAGCAATTCCCGACAACAAAGCAATATTCGGTTGATACAAATGGAATTTTGGTCGCAAATCTATTGGAGAAGTTAAATATTCATCACCTTCCAAAACAATAAAATCATTGTCTTCGGTTAAATGCACCATCGTATCAAAACCTTCTAATTGGGCTCCCACCATATAATCCACTTCGATATTGTGATAATGCATTACGTGTAAAATCATCGAAGTAATTGTCGTTTTTCCATGTGAACCACCAATCACCACTCGGGTTTTGTTTTTAGATTGCTCGTATAAAAATTCGGGATACGAATATATTTTCAACCCTAATTCTTGTGCTTTCAATAATTCAGGATTATCAGCTTTTGCATGCATTCCTAAAATAATTGCTTCGATATCGGTTGTGATTTTTTCAGGAAACCAACCTTCTTCTGCTGGCAACAACCCTTTTTTCTCTAAACGTGATTTGGATGGTTCGAAAATAGCATCATCACTACCTGTTACGTGATATCCCTTATTGTGTAAGGCCAATGCTAAGTTGTGCATCGCTGCTCCGCCTATTGCTATGAAATGTGTACGCATTTTGAAATTCCAATATTTAAAAATCCAAATTCCAAACGTGAGCCGAATTGGAATTTGGAATTTGATTTTTATTATTTTTTCTCGAATTCAGTTTTTAACTTATTCGCTTTTGCTTTATCTTTTAACTTATTTAAATATAAGTCATATAATTTTTCGAAAGTAGTTTTTGAATTACCAATTTCGTGTGCTTTTTTATAATGGATTTCCGCTTTCGCATAGCGACTGAAATACACATCAATATATCCTTTTGCTAAATAACCATCGACTTTTGAAAGTACCATTAATTCATCGGCATATTTTTGAGCTTTTTTCTCGCTTCCGCCAATTATTCCCGGTAATTCCAAGTATAGCATAACCAATGCCCAGCGTGCACCAATATGCTTTTTATCTAAGTTTGCTGCTGTATTGAAAGCTTTTTCAATATCATCAACCATTCCTAATGCTTTAAATTTATTAGCAGATCGTGCCAACATACCTAGAGAACCACCATATTTGTACCAATATTCTGCATTTTTAGGATGTATTTCAATTAGCTTTTTGTAGTAATATTGACCTTCTTCCCAATTGTTTAGAAAACCTCCAATATCGCCCAAATATTCCATAGTCTTAATATGATTAGACTGTGATTTTAGATGCGACAGAAGTAGTGGTTTTGCCTCATTATATTTTTTTTGAAAAAACAATTTTTCTGCCTTTTCAAACGTTGATTGTGAAAAGACTGAAAACGAAAATATTAGAAAAAAGATTTGGATAGTTTTCATCTTTCAAAAATACTAAATTGATTTTAGTTAATTTTACTTACAAATAATTTATTTTCATAAATTCCCAACCATTTACTGATTTCTAAACTCTATTATTAAAAACATTATATTATGCGTAAAATAGTATTCCTATTAATTTTAATTAATTCCTTTAATTTATTTGCTCAATACGAAGATAAATGGAAAGAGGTATATCAGTTTGAGCTCGAAGGTAAAATAAAATCCGCTCAAGAAAGGGTTGAAGAAATTTATAAAAAAGCAAAGCGTAAAAAGGATGAAATTCAAATCATAAAATGTTTTTTTTATCAATCAAAATTCGAACAAGTTTTTGATGAAAAAGCACAAACTATAATCATAAATAATGTTCAGAAAGAAATTAATGAAGCGAAACCTGTTTCAAAAGCTCTTTTAAGTTTTATATACATAACCATTTTAGAAGATTACTATAAAAATAATTATGGTATCATCAAAAACAGAACCAACATAGAAACAAAAAAAAGCAAAGATTTTTTAACATGGACTGTTATTGATTTTAGTAAAGAAATTAATCAATATTATGAGCATCTATTGGTAAATGAAAAGGAATTAAGAGAAACAAATATTAAAATTTATAATGCTATTTTTGATATTTCACCAAGTGTAGATATAAAAAATTACTCTATTTATGATTTTCTAGCTCAAAAAAAAGGCAACTATTTAAAGTCTAAAATTACTTCATGGAAACAAAAAAAATCTAGTGATTTTGAAAAAGAATTAGAAACTTTTTATGATAAACCAGAAGTTTTTGTGAAATACGATACAAAAAAATTACAAGACAAAAACTTTAGAAAATTAATTTCATTTTTACAGAATAATGAAAAATATTATTTAGAACAAAATAATTATGAAAAATTAGATTTTGCTTACTTTGAAAGACTGAAATATGTTAGAGAATCTATTTGGAATGAAGAATATTATCTTGACAAAGTTGAAGATATAGAAAAATCAACAACCAATATTTTTCTAAAACAATTTTTACGAATTGAAAGATTAAAATATTATCAAACGAAAACCTTTAAAAATGGTGAAATTAATTTATATAATAATGCCTTAGCGCTTGTTGATACAATTTTAAACACAAAAGTTAACATTAATGCTCTTGCTGAAGCTGAAAATATTAAACTTGAAATTCTAAAAAAATCATTATCAGTTTCGATTCCAAAAACCAGTTATTCTGAACAAAATACAAGAGCTTTTATAAATTTTAAGAATGTTGATTCCATAACTATCTCCTATTTTGAGTTCCCTCAAAAATGGAATTATGTTTTTAAAAATTATTACTATTCAACTTCTGAAAAATGGATGAATAAAGACTCGATTATTCAAACTTTTGTTAAAAATAACAAACCATTAAAATCACAAAAAATCAAACTCCCTAATAAGCACGACTATTTTGAATATTCAACTGAAATTTTATTAGAAAAATTAAACCTTGGTAATTACTTAGTTTACGTTGAAACAAAAAACGATTCTGTTTCTAAAGAAAAAGTATATGCTTATGATAAAATTACAGTAACAAACATGTATGTAATTGAAGATGATGAAAACAACAAAGACACCTTTTATATTTATGATAGAAAAACTGGTAAGCCATTAGAAAATGTATTGATATCAAGTGAAGATGAAAAAACTAAAACCAATACAAACGGAAGTGCTTTCTTAAAACACAAAAAAAGAAAAAAAGACTACAAGTATAATTCTGAAGTTTCTATAATATCAAATGCTGATTCATTAAACATAAATTATGATAGAGATTTCTTAATTGATCCTTCTGAAGAATTTGAAGATGACTATGAAAATTGGGAAGCAAAAGCAATGGTTTATTTTGACCGTTCTATTTACAGGCCAGGACAAAAAATGTATTATAAAGGTATAATTATACAAAAAAAAGACAAGGTAAAAAGTGTTGTTCCTTTTGTTACTGTACAAGTATCTATTAGAGATGTGAATAACACAATTTTAAAAGAATTTGATGTTCAAACAAATGAATATGGTAGTTTTTCAGGAGAATTTGATATTCCAAAAAACACCTTAACGGGATCATTTAGCATAGAAATTGACGAACCAGATGATTATAAGCAAGATTCAAAATACTACGATAAAAAAGAAGAAGAACATAAATTTTGGGATAATGTTGATTTTGAAAGTTACACCGATTTTGATTTCAAAGTAGAGGAATACAAACGCCCAACATTTGAGGTAACTTTTGATGAAATTAAAGAAAATTACACTATTGGTGATTCCATTAAAATAACAGGTAATGCAAAAGCGTTAGCAGGCAACAATCTAACTAATGCTAAAGTTACTTATTCAATTACAAAAAGCGGCTACAGCAAAACGAGAAGCATTCCACATCAAGAAAATTATATAATTTCAGACACTAAAACGGATGAAAACGGAAATTTCAAAATTTTATTTTCAGCAACAGAACCATCCATTTCTAACGAGGAAATAAATTCATTAACTTACACAATAAAAGTTGATGTAACTGATATTCAAGGAGAAACTAGAGAGGCTTCAAAAACAGTACGAGTTAGTCAAGAAATGCTACAACTAAATCTTTCAGTACAACGAGAGTTATTTGTTGAAGATTTAAATAAAATTCAAATCACTACAACTACTTTGAATAATTTTCCAATTGAAGCTAAAGGAAGTCTTAAAATTTATGAGCTGAAAAACAAAAAATTCTTAAAAAACAGAGAAAATCCAATACCAGAAATTCAAGTTATTCCAAGAGACGAATTTCAAAAATTGTTTCCTCACGAACCTTATGAGAACTCTGATACAGAGCAACAAGAGGTATTAATAAAAACAATTCCTTTTGACACCAAAATAGCTAAAGAAATAACATTAGACTTTTTAAAAAGCTATAGAAATACAGAATTCAAAATTATCGCAGAAGCTTATGATATTAAAAACAATTTAATCTCAGATGAAACAGTATTTAATGTAAAATCAAAACAACATCCTTATTCAGAAAAAGAGTTATTTACATATAAAGATATTTCGGAACCTGAATCAAAACAATACACTATTGAAATACATTCTATAATTCCGAACTTATATATAACTTCTCGTTTTTATGTTGATGAAAACCCAGTTAATGAAGTAAAAACCATTCAATTAGTTAACGGCAAAGGAATTTTCAAATTTGATAAAAACAGTACATTTAAAAACAATCTCACTTTTCATTTTTCAAGTGTTTGGGAAAATGATGGCTATGAAAAATTCTATCAAATTAATAGTGAAAGTATAGAAAACACATTGCAATTTGAAATTGAAAGCATAAGAAACAAAATTGAACCAGGAAGCATTGAAAATTGGTCATTTAAAGTAATCAATCAAAAACTTGAAACCGAAATTCTTGCAAGTATGTATGATAGCTCCTTAGATCAATTTTCAAATGACTTTTGGAATAGCCTAAGTTTTAGAGAGTATAATTCATATCATAGAACTCCAGTAATGAAAAACTATAATGAATCTGTTAATTTAAATTTCTACAATTTTAAAATCCAAAAAAATTACTTTGCAATTTATGAAAGAGACCCAGAACTATACTGGTTTGGATTTTATTTTAGCGACCCAAAAAATTATACTGTTCAAAAAAATTATCAGAAAAAAATCTATTATTATTTTGGAATACCAAAAAATGCAAAGTTAATTTCTGGAATTGTACAAGATGAACTTGGACCTATTGCAGGAGCAAATGTACACATCAAAGGAACCAACAGAGGCACTACAACCGATTTTGATGGAGAATTTTCTATTGAGGCGGCTAAAGGAGAAATTATTGTAGTCAGTTATACAGGTAAAAAATCAGAAGAAATAACTATAGAACAAGCAAAAAATCTAGAAATTAGCTTAAATGATGATGTAGTCTCTGGATCAGAAGTTGTTGTTACAGGATATGGAAAAACGACAAAAGAAGCTCACGTAGGAACAGCCACATCTTATAATCGTGAAAACTCATTTGACGATGACGGTTATTTATCTCAGGCACTAAGAGGTAAAATTGCAGGAGTTTCCGTAAAAAATGACACGCTATCAAATGGAAGAATTATGATTAGAGGCTTTGGTTCTGTAAACGGAAACAAAAATCCACTATATATTATTGATGGCGTTCCTGTTTCTGGAGATGCTTTGAATATAGACCCAAATAATATTGAATCATTAAATATTTTAAAAGATGCAGCTGCAACATCTATCTATGGTTCAAAAGGTGCAAATGGAGTTATTTTAATTACTACGAAAAACGCTATTAAAGAGTTAGCGCAAGTTAAAACGAGAAGTAATTTTAACGAAACGGCTTTCTTTTATCCTCATATTAAAACAGATCGTAATGGGGAATTTTCTTTCCAATTTACCACTCCCGAATCCTTAACCAAATGGAAATTACGCCTATTAGGTCATAATAAAAATTCGGAATCTGGCTATTTTGAATCGAGTATTATTTCACAAAAAGATGTTATGATTCAAACTAATATGCCGCGATTTGTTAGGGAAAAAGATGAAATTACGTTAACAGCAAAAGTGGTCAATTTAACTCATGAAGTAAAATCTGGTAATGCTATGTTATTGCTATTTGATGCAACCAATATGCAACCGATTGATGCAATTGCAAAAAATAATTCCAATGTAAAAGCATTTAATTGTAACTCAAAAGAAAGTGTTCCTGTAAGTTGGACAATTACAATTCCTGAAGGTGTTCAAGGATTACAATATAAAATCGTAGCCAAATCAGGTAATTTTTCTGATGGTGAAGAAAATATTTTACCCGTAATGAGTAATAAAGTTTTACTTACGGAAAGTATTCCGATTTGGGTTAAAGGAAATTCTAAAAAAGAATATGTATTTGATAACCTTACAAACAATGATTCTAAAACTTTAAAAAACCATTTATTTACTTTAGAATATACTTCAAACCCAACATGGCTTGCACTTCAATCCTTACCCTATTTAATGGAATACGAACATGAATGTGCCGAACAAATTTTCTCAAGATATTATGGAAACTTTATCGCTACTGAAATTATTTCAAGTAATCCCAAAATAGCTTCTTTGTTTGAGTCATGGAAAAACAATCCAAAAGCGGTTTCAAAACTTACTCAAAACGAAGAATTAAAATCTATTGTTTTAAATGAAACGCCATGGTTATTAGATGTCGAAAGTGAAGAACTAAAAAACAAACGTTTGGCGCTTTTAATGGATTTGAACACCATGAAAGAATCACAAGACAAGACCATTAAAAAAATGGAAGAAAAGCAATTAGCTTCTGGCGGATTTGCATGGTTTGATGGCGGAGAGGAAAATATTTTCATCTCCCAACATATTGTTTCTGGATTTGGACATTTAAGCAAACTATTTCCTGAAAAAAAATCGGAATTTAAAAATATTACATCAAAAGCAATTCCTTATTTAGATAGTAAATATATTAGTCAAAGTACGCTTAAAAATGATCGTATAAATTATTTCATTTATTCAAATTTACATTATTTATATGCCAGAAGTTTCTATTTAGAAGAGTTTCCAATTTCTAAAAAAATTGATTCTATTATTAACATTCAAAAAGTAGAGTTTAAAGCCAATTGGTTAAATTATTCTTTATACCAAAAAGGATTATTAGCTTTAACGATGAATCGATTTGGTGATAAAAAATTCGCAGAGAAAATCATTTCAAATTTAAAAGAAACAGTAGCTCGAAATGATGATTTTGGCATGTATTGGATTGAAAATAAAAATGGCTATTATTGGTACCAATCGGCTATAGAAACTCAAGCTTTACTAATAGAAGCTTTTTCTGAAATAGAAAAAGACAAAAAGTTTGTAGATGAAATGAAAGTTTGGCTGTTAAAACAAAAACAATTAAAACATTGGCCTACAACAAAAGCCACAACCGAAGCCATTTATGCGCTATTATTACAAGGAACCGACTGGACAAGTATAAAAGATAATACCAAATTTAAAATTGGAAACGAAAAAGTATTATCAAAAAAATTATCCGAAAAAGATAAAGATGCAAATACGGGTTACATAAAAATGAATTGGAAACCTGATGAAATTTCAAAAGAAATTGGACAAATATCCGTTGAAAACAAATCGGATGTAGCTGGTTTTGGCGGCTTATATTTGCAATATTTTGAAGATTTAGAAGCAATAAAATCGGATAGTACCTCAGCGCTATCGATTACAAAAAAACTTTATAAAAAAATCAAAACTTCAGAAGGAGAAAAACTTGTCGACATAAATTCTGAAAATGTAAAAATTGGTGATTTAATTACTATTCGAATCATAATAAAAACCGAAAATGATTTAGAATTTGTTCATTTGAAAGATTTAAGAGCAGCTTGTTTTGAACCTGTTGATGTAATTTCGAAATACGAATGGAAAAATGGCATTAGTTATTACCGAAGTACAAAAGATGTTGCAACTCATTTCTTTTTTGATAAAATTAAAACTGGAACTTACGTTTTTGAATATGATGTTAGAGTAAATAATTCAGGAATATTTAATGACGGAATTGCAACTATTCAAAGCATGTATGCTCCAGAATTCTCGAGTCATTCAACAAATACGAAACTAAGCATTCAAAAGTAAGCCATAAAAAAAGTCCCGATTTAATCGGGACGTTTCTATTTATATTGATTTGGAAATTACTTAACAACAGTCATTTCATCCACAATGTGTTTCGCTCCTGAGAAATTCTCAATTACCCATAAAACGTAACGAATATCAACGTTGATTGTTCTTTGTAATTTTTTGTCAAAGATTACGTCACCAGCCATAGCTTCGATGTTTCCATCAAATGCTAAACCGATTAACTCACCTTTTCCGTTTAATACTGGCGAACCTGAATTTCCACCTGTAATATCGTTGTCCGTTAAGAAATTTACGTGTAAAGAACCATCTTTATCAGCATAACGACCAAAGTCTTTAGCGGCGTTCATTTGTAATACTCTTTCTGGTAAATCAAATTCTAAATCACCTTTCTTGTATTTTTTAACTTGACCTGCTAAGGTAGTGTAGTTGTTAATTGTGGCATCATTACGTTTGTCTGCTGGTAAAGAACGAACTTTCCCATAAGTTAAACGTAATGTAGAGTTTGCATCTGGATATTTAATTTCACCAATTTTAGATTCTCTCAAACCTTCAACTAATAAACGGAAAGAAGCACCAAAATCGTTTTGAGATTGAATCAATTCTTCACTTCTAAAAGTATAGTGATTTAACAAATCATTCGTCAATACATAAAGTGGATCGTTTTTAAGTAATTCTTCAGATGGTAAATCTAAGAAAGCTTTTACTCTATCAACGGAAGTAAAAATACTTAAATCGAATGCTGCATTTACATATTTTGTAAAGTCTCCATTATTTTCTGCGGCTAATTTCTCAACCATAGGAGCTAATTTATATCCTGCTTTTTTAGTATATAAATTTAATTGAGCTGTTAAAATGTCTTTTTCAGCTGGAATATGTAATTCACTGTGCATTCCTTGAGCCATTTCTAAAATAGCTGGAGCCATTTGCGCTCTCTTAGTTGCATCTGCTTTAGCATAGTTTTCCAACTGTCTTCCTAAACCTCTGCTCACTGTTCCAAAAGCAGAAGTTCTAAACAATTGCATCATATAGTTATCATGACGCGATTTTTCATTTGTTAAAGCATAATATTTGTTGATTGTAGGAACTACATTACCATATTTTGATTTATTCTCAGGTTTATTAGCCCATTTATGGAATTTAGCCTCTTGAGCTGCTTTTGTTTTAGCTGTACCAAACTTAGTTAGTGCATCAATCATTCCTTGACGGTTTTTCCAATAATTAGCTACACCAGCAAATTTTGAAGCATAAATTAAGTTTAAAGCATCAGACTGAACCATGTATTTTTTCATGTTGTCCATACCTACTTTTGAACCTTCTACCCAAGCTGGGTAAGCAAATTTTACGTTTTGCTCAATTCCACCTGCTGGCATCCAACGATTTGTTCTACCAGGATAACCTAAAATCATAGCAAAGTCATTTTCTTTAACGCCACCAATATTCACTGGTAAATGATGTTTTGGTTTTAATGGAACGTTGTTGGTTGAATAATCCGCTGGATTTCCATTTGCATCAGCATAAACTCTGAATAAAGAGAAATCAGCAGTGTGACGAGGCCACTCCCAGTTGTCTGTATCTCCACCAAATTTCCCTAAACTTTCCGGTGGCGTTCCTACTAAACGAACGTCTTTATAATCTTGGTAAACAAAATAGTAATATTCATTCCCTTGGAAAAATGGACGAACAGAAACGGTATATTTTCCGCCTTCATTATTTTCTTTTTCAATTTTAGCGATTTCAGCGTTGATAGCTTTCTCTCTATCTGCCTCACTCATACTTGGATTAACTACAGACAAAATTCTTTTTGAACAGTCATCCATACGCACGAAGAAACGCACATATAAACTCGAAGGTTTCAATTCCTCAGCTCTATTTTTAGCCCAATATCCATTTTTCAAATAATTTTTATCCGCTGAAGATAATTCTGCAATAGCATCATATCCACAATGATGATTTGTTAAAACTAATCCGTCTTTAGAAATCATCTCAGCAGTACATCCTCCATTGAATTGTACAATAGCATCTTTTAAACTGTGATTGTTGATGCTATAAATTTCATCGGCTGTTAATTGCAAGCCCATTTTTTGCATGTCGCGGTGATTTAAACGCTCAATGAACATTAAAAACCACATTCCTTCATCTGCCTTTACCGAAGCCGGCACAAGCATTATTGTAGAAATGATAAATAATAATAATTTTTTCATAATAAATCTGTGTTCTTTTGATTTGTGTGGCGAATATACTCAAAAATACGATTTCGTTAAAATTATCATTTCAAAATCAGTTTAGATTGAAGCAATTTTAACTTTTAATTATAATAATTGCATTAAAAACAAAAAAGCACCTTCAAATGGAGGTGCTTTTTCTAACTTTCTGAGATACTTTTATTTTTCTTCAGCATTCAACATTTGCCACAATTTATCCTTCAACTCTTGTAAACCTTGTTGTGCAACAGATGAAATAAACATATAAGGAGTTCCTTTTAATTCTTTATCCAATTGATTTTTCAATTCTACTTTTAATTCATCGTCCAACATATCACATTTTGAAATTACTACCAAACGATCTTTATCTAACATTTCTGGATTGTAACGACGCAATTCATCTAACAGAATTTCGTATTCCTTCTTAATATCATCGGCATCTGCAGGAACTAAAAACAACAAAGTCGAATTACGTTCAATATGTCGTAAGAAGTAATGCCCTAAACCTTTTCCTTCTGCTGCACCCTCAATAATTCCAGGTATATCAGCCATTACAAAGGATTGAAAATCTCTGTAAGCGACAATACCTAAATTTGGCTTTAAAGTAGTAAATGGATAATCCGCGATTTTAGGTTTAGCCGAAGTTAGAACAGAAAGCAAAGTTGATTTTCCTGCATTAGGAAAACCTACTAAACCAACATCTGCTAGAACTTTTAATTCTAATGTAACATCAACCTCTTTTACAGGCATACCAGGCTGAGCATAACGAGGTGTTTGATTAGTAGCACTTCTAAAGTGCCAATTTCCTAAACCTCCTTTTCCTCCTTCTGCTAAAATTCTCACCTCATCATGTCCTGTAATTTCAAACAAAACATCACCTGTTTCCTGATCTTTTACAACCGTTCCAAGTGGCACCTCGATATACCTATCTTCACCATCATGTCCTGTACTTCTTGAGCTTCCTCCATCACCTCCATGACCCGCACGAACGTGTTTCAAAAATTTTAAGTGGAATAAAGTCCAGAGATTTTTATTTCCCTTTATATATACGTGTCCTCCACGACCACCATCTCCACCATCAGGCCCACCTTTTTCAATAAATTTTTCTCTGTGTAAATGCGAAGACCCTTTCCCTCCTTTTCCGGAAGAAACATATATTTTTACGTAGTCTACAAAATTTCCCTCTGTCATCTTTTTTAGTGTTCAGTCATCAAAGCTAAGTGTTTCGCGATTTTAAAATCTAAAAATTTATTCTGATGACAATTTATGATTCTTAATGTGTACTATCTAGAAGTAATTCCTAAACACCAAACACTGAATTCCTAATTATTATTCTTTTAAATTGGTAATTAAAACTTTATCAATTTTAACACCGTCCATATCGATAACTTCAAACTCTAGTTTGTTCCAAATTAACTTTTGTCCTTGTTTTGGAATTATTCCTAATTCTGTTATGATTAATCCACTTACGGTTGTAACTTCATAATCTCCAATCAACTCATCCATATCAAAATAAGTTAAAAAATCGTGAAGTGAATAATGTCCATCAACTAACCACGAACCATCTTCTCTAGCCACTAATTTGAATTCATCTTCATAAAAATCAGCTGCATCTCCCACCAATGCTTCTAAAATATCATTTAAAGTAATAATCCCCTGAAAAACACCATGCTCATCTGTAACTAAAGCATAATGTACTTTTGATATTTTAAAATTTTCCAATGCTTTATAAGCAGAAGTATGCTCAATAAAATAAACCGGTTCTTGTTTTATTTTCTTTAAATCAAAATTTCCTTGCTCAAAACTAGCAAATAAATCTTTTAGTGAAACTATTCCTTCAACATCATCTAAATTATCTTCACAAACAGGATAAACCGAATGCAGTTCGTCTAAAACTTTTGCTTTAATTTCTTCAACAGAATCTTCATAAGACAAATAAACGATTGAATTTCGATGCGTCATTAACGAATTAACTTTTCTATCGCCAATATGAAAAACACGCTCTACTATATCTTGTTCTATTTCCTGAACTTCACCAACTTCTGTACCTTCTTTAATAATTGCCTTAATTTCCTCTTCTGTAACCTTTCCATCTGCAGTTGGCTTAATTTGAAAAATTTTCAATAAAAATTCAGTAGATGTAGTCAACAACCATATAAAGGGCATCGTGATGGTTGAAACCAACTTCATTGGAACTGCAACAGCTTTGGCAATTCCTTCTGGGAAGTTTAATCCAATTCTTTTTGGCAATAACTCGCCTAAAACTAAAGAGAAAAAGGTAAGAACTACGACAACAATTCCAACTGATATCGATTCTGAATAGGCCTCCAAATCTTCAAAACCCGCAATAAAATGCTGCACATCAGTAGTAATTTTATCTCCTGAATAAATACCCGTTAAAATTCCAATTAGAGTAATTCCAATTTGAACAGTTGATAAAAATTCGTTGGGTGAATTAGCCAAATCCAATGCCACTTTAGCATTTTTATTTCCCTTCTTAGCCGCTGTTTCTAATCTATTTTTACGCGCTGATATCAAAGCGATTTCTGACATCGAAAAAACTCCATTAAGGAGAATCAAAAAGAGTATGATTAAAATTTCCATAGTTAAAATTATAAAAAAAGAGCTAAAATCCCAAATTACGGAAATAGCTCCTTTTCTGTTTGCAAATATCGAAAAAAAAATCGAAAGCCCGAAATTTATCTCATCGGCTTGTTTGTATATTAAAAGGTATCTAAAACCAAACTCAATCTTTCCGTGACTTCTTCGATAGTTCCTATTCCATCAACTGCATAAAATTTATTTTGCGCTTTATAATAATCCATTAACGGCGCAGTTTTTTCATTGTATTCTTGATAACGATTTCTAATTTTTTCTTCATCTTGATCATCAGGTCTTCCTGAAGTTTTTCCTCTTTCTAATAAACGTTGCACTAAGATTTCATCATTAGCTTCTAAAGCAACTGTAGCCGTAATTTCTTGATTTTTATCTGCTAAAAACTCATCTAAAGCTTCTGCTTGCGCAATTGTTCTTGGAAAACCATCAAATAAAAAACCTGCAGCTTGAGGATTTTTATCCACTTCGCTTTGCAACATTTTTATAGTTACTTCATCAGGAACTAAATCCCCTTTATCCATAAACGTTTTGGCTAATCTTCCTAATTCTGTATCATTTTTTATATTAAATCTAAAAATATCACCTGTAGATAAATGTACTAAATTGTATTTGTGCTTTAAAAAATCGGCTTGCGTTCCTTTCCCTGCTCCTGGTTTACCAAATAATACGATATTGATCATTTTTATCTCGTTTGTTATTAGTTGTTATTTGTTTATTTTCAAGTTTAAAATCTATTCTGAAAGTTGGTAGATGTCTTTTAAATTCCTACCCAAACCATCGTAGTCTAAACCATATCCTACAATAAATTTATTAGGAATTCGAATCCCTACATAATCTAATTTAATATCTTTTGTGTAGGCTTCTGGTTTTAGAAATAAAGTAGCAATTTTGAAATGCTTCACATTGTGTTGTTTCATAATTGTCTTTAATTCTTCAATCGTATTTCCGGTATCTACAATGTCTTCCACGATAATTACAGAACGACCTTCTAAGCTTTGGTTCAAACCAATCAGTTCTTTTACTTCATTTGTAGTTTGCGTTCCTTCATACGAAGCCATTTTTACAAACGAAACTTCGCAATTATGACTGTATTTTTTTAATAAATCAGCTACTACCATGAAAGCGCCATTCAACACTCCAATAAAAACAGGCACATCATCGCAAAAATCGTCTTCAATTTGTTTTACCATGTTTTCGATGGCGAAGTTAATTTCCTCTCCCGAGATAAAAACTTCAAATTTTTTATCGTGTAGTTGTATCACTTTTAGTTAGCTTTAGAAATAAACAACAAATTTAAGAAAGTCAAATGAATAGCTACAAAGTATTTCAACTTTTTTGCAAATTTGATATATTTACCAAATGAAAAGCCAAATGTATCAGAAAATCGAAGCAAGTACTTGCCATGTTGTTAGCCGAAAAATGGTGAGTAATTTTGCTATGAAAGATGAAAAAAATCTTAGCGAAATGATTGAACTAGCTTTTGACATCAAAAATGAATTACATGTAAAAGCGTTTTGGAGTTTAGATTTAGTTTGTGAAAAGAAATTAAAACAATTTGTTCCTTATATAGAAGATTTCTGCGCTATTCTTCCAAAAATAAAAGATGATTCAGCATTGCGACCAGCGACTAAAATCGCTTATTTTCTTACCAAAAGTAATCATCGAAAAAACGGCATTTCTCTCACACAAGAACAAGAACACAATTTAATAGAAGCCCTGATTGACCGTTTAATTCAAGACGAAAAAGTAGCAGCAAAAGTGTATGCTATGAAAGCACTTTTTGTTTTAGGCAAGAAATACGATTGGGTTCACGAAGAATTAAAAATGATAATTGAACAAGATTATTCGAATCATTCTGCGGCTTACCAAGCGGCGACGAGAAACCTCTTGAAAAAACTCAACAAGTAGTATTTTCTGAATTCTAAATTCTGAATTCTAAATTCTTACTCTTATCTTTGCGCAAACAACAACACACATGACTCGAGCGAAGCGACCGCATGAGACAAATAAAAAACAATAACTACGACGAAATGAATTATTTTTCTTCTGATTTTAAATTAGGAATTTTAGGAGGCGGTCAATTAGGGAAAATGCTTTTGACTGAAACTCGAAAATTCGACATCCAAACTTTAGTTTTAGAACCAAGTGAAGAAGCACCAGCACGATACAGTTGCAACGGATTTTACAAAGGCAGTTTAATGGATTTTGATACGGTGTACCAGTTTGGTAAAATGGTCAACTTATTAACCATCGAAATCGAAAATGTAAATCTAGACGCTTTAGATAAATTGGAAGAAGAAGGATTACCAATTTACCCTTCACCAAAAACTTTACGTTTAATTCAAAACAAAGGAAAACAAAAAGATTATTACGTTTCAAACGACATTCCTACTTCGCCACATCAACGATTTGTTGATTTAAACGACTTAAGAAATGCTTTAGCAAAAGACGAATTAGAATTCCCATTCGTTTGGAAATGTGCGCAGTTTGGATATGATGGAAATGGTGTTAAAATTTGTCGCTCTGCATTAGACTTGGTAAAATTACCCGATGTAGAATGTATTGCTGAAGAAATGGTTCCATTTAAAAATGAGTTGGCGGTGATTGTAGCGCGTTCGGTTTCTGGAGAAGTAAAAACCTATCCAGTGGTAGAAATGGAATTTCATCCTGAGGCCAATCAAGTAGAATATGTAATTTGTCCAGCACGTATTGATGAAAAAGTAGCACAAAAAGCTACCGAAGTTGCTTTGAAAGTTTCAGAAGCGTTTCATCATGTTGGATTGTTAGCAGTAGAAATGTTCCAAACGGAAAATGATGAAATTTTAGTAAACGAAGTCGCTCCTCGCCCGCATAATTCTGGACATTATTCGATTGAAGCGAGTTATACTTCGCAATTTGAAAATCATTTACGTGCGATTTTAAACTTACCTTTAGGAAATACCGATAGTAAAGTTGCCGGAATTATGGTAAATTTGGTAGGTGAAGAAGGTTTTTCTGGACAAGTAGTTTACGAAAACATAGAAAAAATCATGGCAATTAATGGCGTAACACCTCACATTTACGGAAAAAGAGAAACACGCCCTTTCCGAAAAATGGGACACGTTACAATTGTAAATGAAGACATGACAGAAGCAAGAAGAATTGCAGAGGAAGTGAAGAATTCAATTAGAGTTATTAGTAGCCCCCTAACCCCCAAAGGGGGAATTTAAAACCGAATTGAAAATGACAAAAAAGATTTTACATATTATTTTTTATTCGACAATTTTGTTTTGTATTTTGTCGTTTATATCTTTTCTGTTTTCTTTGGTTTTTAATACTATAAATAGAACTTCTCCTAATTTAAAAATTGGATTTCCACTAAATTATTATAATCAACTAGCATTCAGTGACAATTGTAATGGGATTGATTTATTACACGGTTCAAATTTTAAAAATTTCATTTTAAATTATATAATTTGTTTTTTAACAATTTTAATTTTAAGAATAAAACTAACAAAAAAAATAAACCCTACTCACCCCTAGTAGGAATTCCCCCTTTGGGGGTTAGGGGGCTAATTATGAAAGTAGCCATAATAATGGGCAGCATTTCGGACATGCCGGTAATGCAAGAAGCCATCGACATATTAAAAGGATTTGATATCGAAACCGAAGTAGATATTGTTTCGGCTCATCGTACACCTGAAAAATTATTTGATTTCAGTAAAAATGCACACGAAAGAGGCATTTCAGTAATTATTGCTGGTGCTGGTGGTGCGGCTCATCTACCTGGAATGGTTGCTTCTATGTCGCCGCTTCCTGTTATTGGTGTTCCAGTGAAATCTAGTAATTCTATTGATGGTTGGGATTCGGTTTTATCGATTTTACAAATGCCTGGTGGAGTTCCTGTAGCAACAGTTGCCTTAAACGGAGCTAAAAATGCCGGAATCTTAGCAGCACAAATTATAGGAAGTAATGACAAATGCGTGTTAGACAAAATCATTACTTACAAAGAAGGATTAAAACAAGCCGTCTTAAAAGCTTCGGAAGGATTAAAATAAAACAGAAAACCCCAAATGAATCATTTGGGGTTTCTACTCACAATTAAGTGACAACTATAAAAAAATTCTACTCTCTCTCTGATTTGGGACAAAAAGGATGTTTCGACATCGTTTCATCGACAAAATTATACACTTTATCGGTAAAAACAAATTTTTATGACACTTTTTTTAAAAAAATTTACAACAAAGCACAATACAGCACCTTTTAGTAAGATTAACCTTTCAGATTACAAAGAAGCTTTTGAAAAAACAATCGAACTTGCTCGTACTGAAATCGATAGCATTGTAAAAAACACAGAAACACCTACTTTTTCGAATACAATTGAAGCTTTAGATTATTCAGGCGAACAATTGGATCGTTTATCTAATATTTTCTTCAATTTGAATTCGGCGGAAACTTGTGATGAAATGCAAAAAATCGCACAAGAAGTTTCACCTTTACTTACATCTTTTAGTAATGATATTGCTTTGAACGAAGACTTATTCAAACGTGTCAAAGCCATTTATGATCAAAAAGACACTTTGACATTAACTACTGAACAAGCAACATTATTAGATAAAAAATTCAAAGGTTTTTCTAGAAATGGAGCTTTACTGAATGAAGAAGATAAATTAAAACTACGCGAAATTGATACCGAATTAGCCAAAATCAAACTGACTTTCGGAGAAAATGTTTTGGCAGAAACCAATAACTATCAATTACACATTACCAAAGAAGCCGATTTAAAAGGTTTACCTGATGGCGCTAAAGAAATGGCGGCAAGTTTGGCAAAATCGAAAAACTTGAAAGGTTGGGTTTTTACTTTAGATTTCCCAAGTTATTTACCTTTTGTAACTTATGTCGAAAATCGGGAACTGCGAAAAGAAATCGCTATTGCTGCTGGAAAAAAAGCATTTCAAGATAACGAATTCGATAATCAAGAAAACGTAAAACGCATTGTAGAATTACGTCACAAACGTGCTAATTTATTGGGGTATCAATCGCATGCACATTTTGTTTTAGAAGAACGAATGGCACAAAATCCAGAAAAAGTACAATCGTTTTTGAATGATTTGTTGGAAAAAGCAAAACCAGCAGCTCTAAAAGAATTTGCTGAATTAACTGCTTTTGCCAAAGAGTTTGACGGAATTGACCAATTAGAAAAATGGGATGGCGCTTATTATTCGGAAAAATTGAAACAAAAATTATTCAGTTTAGATGATGAGTTATTGAAACCCTATTTCAAATTAGAAAATGTATTGAATGGTGCTTTCACGATTGCAGAAAAATTATTCGGAATCACGTTTAAAGAAGTTTTTGATATTGATAAGTATCATAAAGATGTTCAGACTTTTGAAGTATTAGACTTTGAAGGACAATTAGTTGCTATTTTCTATTCGGATTTCTTCCCGAGAAAAGGAAAACGAAACGGCGCTTGGATGACATCCTACAAACCACAATATAATAAGAACGGAATCAACGAACGACCACATGTTTCAATCGTTTGTAATTTCACACCGCCAACCGAAACAAAACCATCGTTATTGACTTTCAACGAAGTAACAACATTGTTTCACGAATTTGGGCACGCTTTACACGGCATGTTAGCGAATACAACTTATCCAAGTTTATCGGGAACTTCAGTGTATTGGGATTTTGTGGAATTACCAAGTCAAGTGATGGAAAACTGGTGTTACGAACCTGAAGCGTTGGCTTTGTTTGCGAAACATTACGAAACGGGTGAAATTATTCCGCAACAATACGTAGAAAAAATCAAAGAAAGTGCGAGTTTCTTAGAAGGAATGGCTACTTTAAGACAATTGAGTTTCGGAATTTTAGATATGACCTATCACGGAAAATCGCAAACTATTGACGATGTGAAAGCCTTTGAAAAACAAGCTATGGAAGGCACAAGTTTATATCCAGATGTAGCTGAAAATTGTATGAGTACTTCGTTCTCGCATATTTTTCAAGGTGGTTATTCTTCTGGCTATTACAGCTACAAATGGGCGGAAGTTTTAGATGCCGATGCGTTTGCGTATTTCCAAGAAAAAGGGATTTTCAATAAAGAAGTAGCAACCAAATTCAAAGACAACGTACTTTCAAAAGGCGGTACCGAATTACCAATGGAATTGTATAAAAAATTCAGAGGTCAGGAACCGAAAGTGGAGGCACTTTTGAAGAGAGCTGGGTTGATTTAGATTATTAGAATTTTAGATATTTAGAAACCGAAGTTTCTTTTAAAAACAAACTTTCATTTTTTTTTGAAACTTTAAAAACTTTTACTTAACTTTGTCCTGTTAAAATGAAATAATTCTAAAAAATGGAATTCAAAGAAGCAAAAAATAAATTCGTACAAACTTGGGGAGCTTTAGGTTCTCAATGGGGCATTAACAAAACCATGGCACAGATTCATGCGTTGTTGATGGTTTCGCACGAACCCGTTTCAATGGAAGACATTATGGAAGAATTACAAATTTCGCGCGGAAATGCTTCTATGAATTTAAGGGCGTTAATGGATTGGGGCATCGTTTACAAAGAATACAAAGCAGGCGAAAGACGTGAATTTTTCACCGCCGAAAAAGATTTAGATGAATTAGCCGTAAAAATTTCAAGAGAAAGAAGCAAACGTGAAATCAAACCCGCTTTGAAAGTTTTAAAAGAAGTTTCTACAATCAAATCGGATGGTACAGAAGCAGAAAGACATTTCGTCGATCAAACCACAAAATTGTACGATTTCGTATTAAAAGCCGATAACGTTCTGGATAAAATCACAGAATACAAAGACAATTGGTTGGCAAAATTAGTTGTTAAAATCATGAAGTAACTTTTTTTTTAATCAAAACTTTCAATTATTTCTGAAAGTTTAAAATAATAAATACTATGAAAAATTTAAAATTAACTAATTCAATCGCAATAATAATTCCTTTATTCCTTGGGGTTTTGGGAATTGTAGAACCAATCAGTTTATATTTTGCGGCATATTCAACAATGTTAACAGGTTTACTACAAATAATTGTTGGAATCTTTTTCTGGAAAAACCATAAAGAAAATATTCACATAAAAATATATTTTCTACTAGTAACCACATTTTTTAGTTTGTGGTATTATAACGTGAATGTAAACTATATAGATGCTCTGACTTGGCCGTTAATTTTTACTCCATTGGTGCTTTGTATTTATATTTCAATTATTATTTATTCAACAAAAAAATAACTAACATGAGCTTCTTAACCGCACAATGGAAAAACTTAGCATTATTCAATTATGAAGTTGATGCTAAAATCTTAGAACAATACATTCCAAAAGGAACAGAGATAGATATTTGGAATGGAAAATGTTACATAAGTTTAGTTGGATTTATGTTTGAGAATGTAAAATTATTGGGATTGAAAATTCCGTTTCATATCAATTTTGAAGAAGTCAATTTACGATTTTATGTAAAACGTTTTGAAAATAGTGAATGGAAACGCGGTGTTGTTTTTATTAAAGAAATTGTCCCAAAACCAGCACTAACAATTGTAGCAAATACAATCTACAAAGAACATTATCAAACATTACAAATGAATCACTCAATTACTGAAAACAAGCTAAAAAAAGTAGATTACGTTTATCAATGGAAAACAAAAAACAAATGGAACACCATTTTAGTTGAAACTGAAAAAACTCCAACTGAAATTGAAGCAAATTCTGAGGCTGAATTTATAACCGAACATTACTATGGTTACACTAAAGTAAACCATGAAAAAACATTTGAATATGAAGTTAAACATCCAAGATGGCAGCAATACAAAGTAACAAATCATTATTTAGATATTGATTTCAAAAAAACTTATGGTGAAGCGTTTGAATTTCTAAACAATCAAAAACCAATTTCAGTCATGCTTGCAGTTGGCTCTGAAATTAGCGTTGAAAATAAAAAACAAATAAAATCATGAACTATAACATCCCAAATTGGCTAATTATCACAAGCGGAATTGGTCAAATATTTACAGCTTTAATTTACCCTTACATTCGCCATCAAGTTTTTGATTGGTATAACGATGTGAAACAACTAAAACCATTAAATCAAGAAATTGCAAAAACCTACGGAAGATATATACAAGGTTTAAATTTCTCTTTCGGATTAATTGCAATTTTATTTACAAATGAATTAAAAGGACAATCTGCATTGGCTGTGGCATTAACAGGATTAATTACTGCGTATTGGGTTGGGAAAGTAGCCACTCAAATTGCTTATTATCCAATGTATGATATTCCTAAAAGAAAATTATTTAAAGTTGGAAGCTATTTTATGAATACGCTATTTGTGCTTTTTGCAGTGGTGAATACTATTCTTTTTATTAATAATTTGATAGGTCATTATAAATTATAAAATTATGAATTGGAGTTACTTAATTAAACATTGGTTTTCAACTTTACTAGTTGCGCCAATACTTTCAGTTATAATAAATTACTATTATACTGATATAGAAACTTTATTCAATCTAACTTCTGTCTATCCAATTACAGTAATATTTGGATTATTTTTTTCACTACCAACTTATATCATTCTTGGAATTACATATTACATATTGGATAAAAAAGGCATAAAACCTATTTACATAAAGCCTATATTACTAGGTTTTTGTACAATTGGAATTATTATATCCTTCGTTATCATTTTCAATAATAGAGAAGAAAACACCGTTCTAGCCTATTCACTAACATCAATATTTTTTGGCTTGATTTATAAAATAGAAAACAATGACACAAATAAAAATCACCACAAAAATCAAAGCTCCAATTGAAATTGTTTTTGATAATTGCAGAAATATCGACATCCACCAATATTCAGCTAGTAAAACAAATGAAAAAGCAATTGCAGGAAGAACTTCAGGATTAATTAACAAAGGAGAAACTGTAACTTGGAAAGGAAAACATTTTGGTATTAATCTTAATCATCAAAGCATGATTACTAAAATGGATTTTCCGAACTATTTCGTTGACGAACAATTAAAAGGGCATTTTAAAAACTTCAAACATCAACATTTTTTTACCCAAAAAGAAAACCAAACTATAATGACTGATATTTTAGATTATGAAACTCCGTTTGGTTTTGTTGGAAAGCTATTTGACAAATTACTCTTAAAAAATCATCTAATTAAATTCATAATTTATCGAAATGCTATTTTAAAAGAACTATCAGAAAACCACCAAAACCAACCACCACAAAATCGGAACGCTTTCTAACCAAAATGATGCATAATATCTCGAACGGTTTTCATTCGCAAAAAAGAGAAAAATAGCAATCGTTCCGCAAACCAAAAGTTTGAAAAAGAATGGTAAAAAGTGATGATTATTGGTATAGAAAAATTCTAAAATCAAGAGTAAAAACAACAGGAGATAACCTAGTCTTTTCGTCAGCTCCACTCCTATTTTTTGGGGAACGGTTTGTAATTGAATATCGTCATGTTTTACATCTACAATATCAAACACCAAAACTATTGAGAAAACTAATAAAAAACGTTGCATCGCCATTAAAAGAACATCCATAGAAAAAGGAATTCCAGCTTCTACCAAAGGCAAAATCACAGTTACTCCAACCCAAGTAATTCCAACGATGTAGATTTTTACGCCTTTCCAATTTCGAGCGTTTTGTTTGTTTGGAAAAAAAGGTAATGTGTATAAAAGAGTCAGTCCAAAAAAAGCAAAAGCACTTAGTTTTGTTGCCCAACTCAATTGCAAGAAAAAATAAAAACAAGCCAACAACGAAATAAAACTCAAAAAAACGATAGCTTTGAGTTCTTTTTTGATTTCGGTTCTGTTTAACCTTGCTATGGCATCATACTTCACAAAATTATAACCCACTACTGTCCCAAAAAAAGCGAATAAAGCTACCGAAAAATCGCCGTCAATACCGAAGAAATATTGCGTCATCGACACTAAAGCAAAAGCTGATAATGCTACATGCAAACTACTATTGATGTAAAAATCGAGAATTTTCTTAAAAACCACCATTCAACAAAATTAATCAATCTGTTAATAAGACTTGAAATTAGTTGATAAAATTACAAAATTTCACATTTTAAAAACAAAAAAATACAAGATTAATAATTACTTTTGTTGTCCAAAACAACACATAATAACACACATACACATTTTTAATAAATGAGAACAGATGCATTCGCTTTGAGACATTTAGGGCCACGTGAAAGTGACTTAAATCACATGTTTAAAACGGTTGGTGTAGAATCTTTAGACCAATTAATTTTTGAAACAATTCCAGATGATATTCGTTTAAAAAACGACTTAAATTTAGACGCTCCTATGACAGAGTATGAGTATTTAACTCACATTCAAGAATTAGGAAAGAAAAATAAAGTATTCAAATCATACATTGGCTTAGGATATCACCCAGCGATCGTTCCTGCGGTTATTCAGAGAAATATTTTTGAAAACCCTGGATGGTACACAGCTTACACACCTTATCAAGCGGAAATTGCGCAAGGTCGTTTAGAAGCAATTTTGAATTTCCAAACTACAGTTATCGAATTAACCGGAATGGAAATCGCAAATGCATCGTTACTTGATGAAGGAACAGCTGCTGCGGAAGCAATGGCATTGTTATTCGATGTAAGAACACGCGATCAAAAGAAAAATAATGTGTCGAAATTCTTCGTTTCAGAAGAAATTTTACCACAAACTTTATCAGTTTTACAAACGCGTTCAACTCCATTAAATATTGAATTAGTAGTTGGAAATCATGAAACTTTTGATTTCTCAACTGATTTCTTTGGTGCTATTTTACAATATCCAGGAAAATACGGTCAAGTTTATGACTATGCGGGATTCATTGCAAAAGCTACAGAAAACGAAATCAAAGTAGCAGTTGCTGCTGATATTTTATCATTAGCAAAATTAACGCCTCCAGGTGAAATGGGCGCTGCAGTTGTAGTTGGAACTACACAACGTTTTGGTATTCCAATGGGTTACGGTGGGCCACACGCTGGTTATTTCGCAACAAAAGAAGAATTCAAACGTTCGATGCCAGGAAGAATCATCGGTGTTTCTATCGATGCGAACGGAAACCGTGCATTACGTATGGCGTTAGGAACTCGCGAGCAACACATCAAACGTGAAAAAGCAACTTCAAACATCTGTACTGCTCAAGTTTTATTAGCGGTTATGGCTGGAATGTATGCGGTGTATCATGGACCAAAAGGTTTACAATATATTGCTGATAAAGTTCATGCTTCTGCTGTTACTACTGCTGACGCTTTAAATAAATTAGGGGTTTACCAAACAAACTCTGCTTTCTTCGATACAATTTTAGTAAAAGCCGATGCAGCTAAAGTAAAAGCGATTGCTGAAAAACACGAAGTAAACTTCTTCTATCCAGATGCTGAAACGATTTCGATTTCATTCAACGAAACGACTTCTGTAAATGACATCAATCAAATTATTGCAATTTTTGCTGAAGCTACTGGAAAAGATACATTTACAGTAAATCAATTAGCAAATGAAGTAATGGTTCCTGAAAATTTAGTGAGAAAATCAACTTTCTTACAATATGATGTTTTCAATAACCATCATTCAGAATCGCAATTGATGCGTTACATCAAAAAATTAGAACGTAAAGATTTATCGTTGAACCACTCAATGATTTCGTTAGGTTCTTGTACGATGAAATTAAATGCTGCTGCTGAAATGTTACCTTTATCTATGGCAAACTGGAACAGCATTCACCCTTTTGCACCAATTGAACAAGCAGAAGGTTACCAAATCATGTTGAAAAAATTAGAGCAACAATTGAATGTAGTAACTGGTTTCCAAGGAACAACGTTACAACCAAATTCAGGTGCTCAAGGTGAATACGCTGGTTTGATGGCGATTCGTGCTTATCACCAATCAAGAGGCGATAACCACAGAAATGTGTGTTTAATTCCAGCTTCTGCTCACGGAACGAATCCAGCTTCTGCTGCTATGGCAGGAATGGAAATCATCGTAACTAAAACCATGGATAATGGTAATATCGATGTAGAAGATTTGAGAGCAAAAGCAATCTTACATAAAGACAACTTATCTTGTTTGATGGTAACGTATCCATCAACTCACGGAGTTTTTGAAAGTGCTATCATCGAAATTACAAATATCATTCATGAAAATGGTGGTTTAGTGTATATGGATGGTGCGAACATGAATGCACAAGTTGGATTAACGAATCCTGCTACTATTGGTGCTGATGTTTGTCACTTAAACTTACACAAAACGTTTGCTATCCCTCACGGTGGTGGTGGACCTGGTGTTGGACCAATTTGTGTGAACGAAAAATTAGTTCCATTCTTACCAACAAATCCAGTTATTCCAACAGGAGGAAGTCAAGCAATCACAGCGATTTCTTCTGCGCCTTATGGCTCAGCTTTAGTTTGTTTGATTTCTTATGGCTACATCACAATGTTAGGTGCTGAAGGCTTAACTAACGCTACTAAATATGCTATCTTAAATGCAAATTATATGAAAGCGCGTTTAGAAGCACATTATCCAGTATTATATTCTGGAGAAATGGGAAGAGCGGCTCACGAAATGATTTTAGATTGTAGAGCTTTCGAAGAAAAAGGAATCAAAGTAACGGATATCGCAAAACGTTTAATGGATTATGGTTTCCATGCTCCAACGGTTTCTTTCCCAGTAGCTGGAACCTTAATGATTGAACCAACTGAATCAGAAGATTTAGCGGAATTAGATCGTTTTTGTGATGCGATGATTTCAATTCGTAAAGAAATTGAAGCTTCTTCAAAAGATGATGCCAATAACATTTTAAGAAATGCACCTCATACTTTAGCTATGGTTACAGCTAACGAATGGGTTTTCCCTTATACAAGAGAACAAGCTGCTTATGCATTGGATTACATTGCTGAGAATAAATTTTGGCCAACAGTTCGTCGTATTGACGAAGCGTATGGCGATAGAAATTTAGTTTGTTCATGTGCTCCAATTGAGGCTTACATGTAAAAAAATAAATTTTCAATAGTTAAAAATCCCAAATTCCAATTCAGGTTTTTGGGATTTTTTTAAACATGATAAAAGTCAATTGCTTCAAAAAGTATTGTTGTAAATTTGTGCAATCATAAAATCTAAAAATGAAAGACATTGAAACTCAAGAAGATATTTTACTTATCATGAGAAAGTTTTACGACAAACTTTTATCCGATGATTCAATTAATTTTTTCTTTACCAAAGTAACATCTGTTGACCAACATTTAGAAGCACATTTTGATATTCTAGCAACTTTTTGGGAACAATCTTTATTCTTAAAAGGAGGTTATTACAACAATATGTTTTCTATTCATAAAGAGGTTCATGACAAACATGCTTTTACTAAAGAACACTTTGAAACTTGGCTAACACATTTCAATTCAACTATTGATGAGCATTTCGCAGGAAAATATGCCGAACAAATGAAAACGCAAGCGTTGAGTATGGCGACTATAATGAAGATAAAATTCAATTAATGGCAGTTAATTTTAGAATTTCACTTTTTTAAACCTATTTCACTACGATATTCACAAAAATGGCAAAAACCATTAGTTTATCAAATTATTAACAAACAATTATTTGTAATTTAGGTGTACAAAAGAACAATAGAATGAATATCAAAATAACAGGTTCAGGAAGCTATATTCCTACCGAAGTAGTTTCCAATATCGATTTTGCCCAACACACTTTTTTAAATGATGACGGAACTCCGTTTCCTTATCCAAATGATGTCGTTGCTCAAAAATTCTTAGAAATTACAGGAATTCACGAACGCCGTTATGTAACAGATGATTTATGCACTTCAGATATTGCATTAATCGCTGCAGAAAAAGCAATTGAAGATGCTAAAATTGACAGAGAAACCTTAGATTATATCATTTTAGCACACAATTTTGGTGATGTAAAAAAAGGAGCCATTCAATCGGATATTTTACCAAGTTTAGCCACTAGAGTAAAACATGGATTAAAAATTAAAAATCCAAAATGTGTTGCTTATGATATTCTTTTTGGTTGCCCTGGCTGGGTAGAAGGAGTTATACAAGCTTATGCCTTTATCAAAGCGGGAATGGCTAAAAAATGCTTGGTAATCGGTGCCGAAACTTTATCAAGAGTGGTTGATTTACACGACCGAGATTCCATGATTTATTCCGATGGCGCTGGGGCTACAATAGTAGAAGCAAGCGATGACGAAGGCGGAATTTTGGCACACGAAACCGCTTCATTTACTTATGACGAAGCTTATTATTTGTTTTTTGGAAATTCTTTCAACAAAGACCATGACCCAGATGTGCGTTACATTAAAATGCACGGAAGAAAAATTTATGAATTTGCTCTTAGTAATGTTCCGAAAGCAATGGCATCGTGTTTAGAAAAGAGTGGCGTTCCAATAGAAAAAGTCAAAAAAGTATTGATTCATCAAGCTAATGAAAAAATGGACGAAGCTATTATTCATCGATTTTTCAAACAATATAAGCAATCCCCACCAGAAGGTATTATGCCAATGAGTATTCATAAATTAGGAAATTCTAGTGTTGCCACGGTTCCTACCCTTTTCGATTTAATGATGAAAGGCAAATTAGAAAACCAAGAACTTAGCAAAGGTGATGTAATTATTTTTGCATCGGTTGGTTCCGGAATGAATATCAATGCTATGGTGTATAAAATATAATTTTTTGTCCCAAGTTTAAAGTTTTAGGTTTCAAGTTAAATTGCTAATTTTACCAACTGTTTTCAACTTGAAACTTTAAACTTGACTCAAGGCAATGCCGAACTGAGCGAAGCTAAACAAATTTATAATGTACGAAAAAACATATCCGAGCAAACGATTCAATATCACTTTAGATTTTCTAAAAAAACATATCAAAACTTCTGAAACTATTTTTGATTTAGGCGTTCCTAATCCTTTTTCAAAAATTATGGTAGATAATGGTTATACAGTTATCAACACACATGGAGAAGACATTGACAACAATCAATCGGCACTTCAAACAGAAAAATACGATGTGTTTACAGGTTTTGAGATTTTCGAACATTTACTAAATCCCTATACGGTTTTACAAAACGTAAAAGCAGACAAAGTTTTAATTTCAATTCCTTTGCGTTTGTGGTTTTCTTCTGCTTACAGGAGTAAAACAGACATGTGGGACAGACACTACCACGAATTTGAAGATTGGCAATTGGATTGGCTGCTTGAAAAAGCAGGCTTTAAAATTGTTGACCGAGTGAAATTCACACATCCCGTTAAAAAAATTGGTTTTAGACCTTTGTTGAGATGGTTTACACCGAGATATTATTTGGTTTACGCAGAAAGAGTGAAAAGTGATAAGTAAAAAGTGACAAGCCAAATGAAATATTACATTATCATTCCTGCCTACAATGAAGAAGCTTTTATGAGCTTAACTTTGCAATCGTTAGTAGAACAAACTGTTTTAGCAACAAAAATTGTAGTGGTGAATGATAATTCTACCGATAAAACTCCGGAAATTGTTTCTGAATTTGCTTCCAAATATCCATTTATTACTTTAGTGAATAAAAAATCGGATGCTATTCATTTACCTGGAAGTAAAGTGATTCAAGCATTCCATGAAGGAGAAAAAAACATCGACGACAATTACGATATCATTGTAAAAGCAGATGCTGATTTGATTTTTCCAAAGAATTACTTCGAAACCATTATCAAACATTTCCAATCGAATAAGAGAATTGGAATGGTTGGTGGCTTTTGTTACATCGAAAAAAATGGGAATTGGGTTTTAGAGAACTTAACCGATAAAAATCATATTCGTGGCGCATTGAAAGCGTATCGAAAAGAAACCTTCAAACAAATTGACGGATTAAAACCGCAAATGGGTTGGGATACCGTTGACGAATTACTTTGTAAATTTTACCATTGGAAAGTGGTAACTGATGAAAGTTTACACGTAAAACACCTAAAACCTACAGGTGCTAGCTACAATCAAGCTGCAAGATTCAAACAAGGAGAAGCTTTTTATACCTTAGGTTATGGCTTTTTCATCACAGCCGTTGCTTCTTTAAAACTAGCCATGCGAAAAGGAAAACCTTTATTATTTTTAGATTACATCAAAGGTTTTTGGAAAGCAAAAAGAGAAAATAAAACTATGTTGGTCACACCTGAACAAGCAAAATTTGTTAGAAAATATCGTTGGAAGAAGATGAAAGAGAAGTTGTTTTAATTCTTAGTAAATGAAAAATATTATCTTATTTACACTTCTTTTTGTCAGTAATGTTTTTTCTCAAAAAAAAATCACAGTTGCTTCTACTTTAAAATCTCCAATTACAGATGCGTTACTAATTGTTAACAATTCTCCTAAATATATTACAGATAGTTTAGGAAGTGTTACAATAAAAGAAGTAGACTTAAACGCTTCAATTTTAATAAGACATGTAAAATATAAACTAAAAACATTTGATAATATAACAAATCAAGACACTTTATTTCTAGAAGAAAAACTTGAAGAATTGAAAGATATTGAAATAATTGTGTCTTCTAAAACTAAAAAGAGAACAGAATCATTATTTCCGAAGATTTCATCAAGAAATATTCTACCTGAAAACTTTGGAAAAAGTAGTTCAATTGGTAGTAACATAGAAATTGCACTTTATTTTCCAAATGAAAAAAAACAAAGCAATATTATTCAAAAATTAAAGATTTACACCAATGATTATAAAGTTCTGGAAAACCTAGAAACTAAAAAAACTAATAAAAGAAGAAATGCTAAGTTTAGCCCTATTCAAGTAAATTTTTATACTGTTGATTCTATTTATGAAGTTCCAAATGAAAAAATATTTAAAAAAAACCTCTTAGTTTCATGTCAAATTGATGATGATTATGCTATTTTAGAACTTTCAGAAGAAGAAGAATTTGAATTTCCTACAAATGGTATTTTCGTTACCATTAAAAATCTTTCTAAAGAAGACTATCAAGCATTAGGATTTGATTATCCTCCTGGAATAACCACAATTGGAGTTTCAAAAGACAACAAAATTATACCTTATTTTAGATATCTTCATGAAGGTGAAACTGCTTTATGGAAAAAATATGATTATATGATTAAAAGACAAAACACATATAAAGTTGGGATTGAGTTTAAAAATTAAATCAATGATATATATATTAGTATTTTTAGTAACAACTTTATTAACCTCTAGCACCAGAAAAGACAAATCAAATCTTTATTTAAACTATTCTTTAAGTGTAAATCAAGCCGAATCTTTTATTTTAAAAGAAAATTATTCAGAAGCGCTTCTACATTACAAAAAAGCTTTTTCAATTAATGTAAAACCAATAGCAAAAAACTGTTTTACAGCTATGCAAGTAGCAACAATTGAAAACGATATAAAATTCTTTAAAAACTCACTAAAAAAAGGATTTGAAAGAGGATTGATTCCTGAATATTTAACTAATGATAGTTTAATTGGAAATTATATTTCTAAACATAATCTTGATAAATTCATAAAATCCCAATTTAAAATATTAAATAAGAAATACAAGGAAAGCATCAATTATGCATTACTTGATTCTATCAACAAATTATCCAATTTAGACAATAAGTGGAAAATATATTACTTGGATTCGTTGAGCACTTATGATTCAAAAAACAAGGATATTTATTGGAAGAAATATGATAGTATTATTTCAGATATTGTTGATGTAAAATTAATTCCACTAATTACAAAATATGGATTCCCAGAAGAAAGAAACATCGATTTGAATTATCTAGGCATTAAAAGTTTATCGAATAAACCAAATTACGACTATTCGTTTGGAAACAATAAAGCTAAACTTATTTTACTTCACTATTATTCCTATCCAAGAGACAAAAGTTATAATCAGTTATTAAAAAACGAAGTATTTAAAGGAAACTTACAACCTGAAATCTATGCCTCAATAATGGATTTTCAATCTAAATTCAGCAATATAGACGAATACTACAATGAATGGCATCAAACAGAAGATACTAATAAATTTGTAGCTATAAACAAAAGAAGATTTGAAATTGGATTGCTTCCATTTGAAGAAAAAAATCTTAAATTTAAGCGAGGACAAAAAATCTGTAAAGAAAAAAGAGAAAATAAAAATCACAAACAAGTTAGACTTTTTTATTGGTGTGGTTAAAATTAACAAGCTTTAAAAATTAACGAATGAAAATAAAACATATCGTAGTTTTGTTTTCTGTATTTAGCTGGTCAAGTCTAATACAAGGACAAAACATTGAGAACTCAAAACCAAATGAGAATGAAATAAAAAACTTTTATAATCTATGTAAAGTATGGGGATTTCTCAAATATTATCATCCAAATGTAGCCAAAGGGAGTTTTAACTGGGATGAGCATTTATTAACCATTTTACCTAAAATTGAAAAGGCTAAAAATACTCAAGAAATATCCAAAATCTATATTGATTGGATTGATAGTTTAGGAGATATTAAAGAATGTAAAACTTGTAAAACCATTAATTCAAAACATTCATTTGATAAAAATTTTAATCTTTCTTGGACCCAAGACCGGAATGTATTTTCTGATGAACTAACAAAAAAATTAAAGTATATAGAGAATAATAGGTTTCAAGGAAAAAGCTACTACATATCTGCTGCTAGCAATGGTAATATTGTAGTTGGAAATGAGCCAGAATACAAAGATTTTGAGTATCCAAGTAGAAATTTTCGATTGCTAAGCTTGTTTAAATATTGGAATACTATAGAATATTTTTATCCATATAAATATTTAACAGATCAAAACTGGGATAAAGTCTTATTAGAGATGATACCCAGATTCATTGATTCAAAATCAGAAATGGAGTATCACTTAGCTATGTTGGAAACAGTCGTTAAGCTAGATGATGGTCATGGCCTTTTTAAAACTAAATTTACAATAGATTTTTTTGGATCAAAATTCATACCAGCAAAATTAAAAATTATCGAGAACAAAGCAATTGTGACTGGCTTTTACAATGATTCATTATCAAAAATCAATAACTTACAAATAGGTGATATTATTGAAAAAATCAATGATAAATCAATTAAAGACATTATTGCGGAAAAATTAAAATATATTCATGGTTCAAATCCGAAAAGTAAAACAAGAGATACATACTATACAATTGCAAACGGGAATACTGATAGTTTAGTTTTTTACATAGAACGAAATGGTAAAAAGTACAACAAAACTATTCATCGATATCCTTTTGATTTAATTTTTAAAACGAATTATAAAAAAGAAAAATACAAAATAATTGAAAACAATATTGGATATGTAGATATGTCAACCCTAGAAATGAAAGATGTAGATCAAATGATGAAAACTTTTGAAAACACTAAAGCCATTATTATCGACATTAGAAATTATCCTAACTTTATTCCATATTTGATTTCTAACTATTTAAATTCAGAAAAGAAAGACTTTGTTAAAATAAGTATTCCTGATTTAAAATATCCTGGAAAATTTATTTGGAAACAAAATGGTATGACTGGAAAAAAGAATAAGGATTTTTATAAAGGAAAAGTTGTTTTGTTGGTAAACGAGGAAACCCAAAGTAGGGCGGAATTTTCTGTAATGTGCCTACAAACTGCAAATAATGTGATAACAATAGGAAGTCAAACTGCAGGTGCTGATGGAAATTTAAGTTTTACTAAATTTATTGGTGATTATAAATCATTTTTCTCAGGAACTGGAATTTATTATCCAGATGGAACTATTGCTCAAAGAAAAGGAGTTAAAATAGATATTGAAGTTAATCAAACAATTAAAGGCATTCAAGAAGGTCGAGATGAAATTCTTGAAAGAGCAATAGAATACTTGGGACATAAGTTAGATTAAAAGAAGTATAAGAAATTGATTGTAAAATTGTATTTTTACTGCTTACTAGAAACTGAATACTGAACACTATAAAAATGATGCTCATTCGCTACTTATCGCAAATAGGAAAATACTTCATTATGTTGAAAGAAATTTTCAACAAGCCTACTAAATGGTCGGCCATGAAACAATTAATCTTTAAAGAAGTTGATGATTTAATTATCGATTCGCTTGGAATTGTATCTTTCATATCATTTTTCGTTGGTGGTGTTGTGGCTATTCAAACAGCATTAAACTTAACGAATCCGTTAATTCCTAAATTTTTAATTGGATTTGCAACACGTCAATCAGTTATATTAGAGTTCGCCCCAACTTTTATTTCGATCATCATGGCAGGTAAAATGGGTTCGTTCATTACTTCTAGTATCGGAACGATGCGCGTTACGGAACAAATTGATGCCTTAGAAGTTATGGGGGTTAATTCCTTAAATTATTTGGTTTTCCCTAAAATAATTGCCCTACTGTTATATCCATTTGTGATTGGAATGAGTATGTTTTTAGGAGTTTTTGGTGGTTGGATGGCTGCTGTTTATGGTGGATTTACTACTAGTTTCGAATTCACAACCGGACTTCAAGCGGAGTTTATACCATTTCATATTGCTTATGCTTTTATTAAAACCATTGTTTTTGCTTTCATTTTAGCTACGATTCCTTCCTTCCATGGGTATTACATGAAAGGCGGTGCTTTAGAAGTGGGTAAAGCAAGTACCGTTTCTTTCGTTTGGACATCGGTAGTTATCATTTTAATGAATTTTATATTAACACAACTTCTTTTAAGCTAATGATTGAGGTAAAAAATATTGTAAAAAAATTTGGTGAACAAACCGTATTAAAAGGAGTTTCTACTCGCTTTGAAGCTGGAATGACCAATCTAATCATTGGACAAAGTGGTTCTGGAAAAACCGTTTTCTTAAAATCGTTATTAGGAATTCACACCCCTGATAGCGGGACCATTTCTTTTGACGGTAGAATTTATTCCGAACTTTCAAACGACGAAAGACGTGAGTTAAGAACCGAAATCGGAATGGTATTTCAAGGAAGTGCTCTTTTTGACAGTATGACCGTTGAAGAAAACATTGGATTTCCATTAAAAATGTTTACCAATAAATCGACAAAAGAAATTAAAGAGCGTGTTGATTTTGTAATCGATAGGGTTCACTTAGTCAATGCACATCACAAAAGACCCTCAGAAATTTCTGGAGGAATGCAAAAACGTGTTGCCATTGCCAGAGCTATTGTAAACAATCCAAAATATCTGTTTTGTGATGAACCAAATTCAGGTTTGGATCCAAAAACGGCAATTGTAATTGACAATTTGATTCAGGAAATCACTCAAGAATATAATATCACTACCGTGATTAATACGCACGACATGAACTCCGTTATGGAAATAGGAGAGAAAATTGTTTTCTTAAAAAATGGATTATTGGAATGGGAAGGTTCAAACAAAGAAATCTTTAAAACCGACAACGAAGCTGTTACTGATTTTGTGTATTCTTCTGAATTATTCAAACGTGTTCGAAAAATGTATTTAGAAGACGATGTTATTGAATAGCTTGAACTTTTAACTTTGAATTACTTGTTTTCACTCTTAACCAATTTTGTATTTGATCATTTCTTAGTGAGACATTTTCAGTTTCGGTTCTCCATTTAATATAAAAGGTGGGAATTGTATCTATTTTATCAAAATTTGATTTTAAAATTCTACCATAAGAAACCTCAACAATACTAGTGTCAATTGCGTGTATCTCTTTGCTTATCTCCTCGAATACGGAAGCAATTGGATATTGATTATTAGCAATTTTTTGAGAAGTTAATAAAATCTTCTCATCCTCATTCAAACTTTTATTCCCATCACTTTCTTGATAATTCTTAATGAGGTTAATTTTTACGTTCTCATATCCTTTCTTTGATAAATTAACTTTTAAATCATTTAAATCACTTTGATTTACCTTATTGCCAATAATCGCAAATGAAATTTCTTTTTGAGAATAGTCTTTTTCAATATCAAAAATCAAGACGCCTTTTTTCTCTTTTTGTTCTTGAATAAAATGACTTATAGTTTGGTTAAAGTCAGACTGTCTATATAATTTATAGAAGAAAAAAATACTCGGTATTAAAATTACAAAAGCTGAGATATAAATAACATTTGAAATGATTTTTTCCCTCTTAGAATCAAGATATTGCTCAAAAGGAAACTTCAAAAATCTAACGATTACAAATGTTGCGGTAGCAATAAAAATAGTATTAATTGAAAATAAAAACATTGCTCCTCCAAAAAAATGCCACTTCCCGGTTGCTAAACCAAAACCCGCAGTACACAAAGGGGGCATCAAAGCAGTAGCAATAGCAACTCCAGATATGGTAGTTATCGCTTTAGAACGCCTACTAAATGCAATAATTAATGCCAAACCTCCAGAGAAAGCAATAATAACATCTCTTACATCAGGACCAGTTCTAGCGATTAATTCGGGTGTTTCATTTTGGAAGACAGGAATGCTAAAATATAAAAAAGATGTAATCAAACTCAAAGCCACCATAATTCCGAAATTTTTGACCGCTTTTCGGAGTAAAAAAATATCATTAATTCCTAATGACAACCCTATTCCCATAATAGGCCCCATTAAAGGTGAAATCAACATGGCACCAATAACAACAGCAGACGAACTTGTATTTAATCCCGCAGACGCGATTAAAATCGAAAAGATTAAAACCCATGCAGTTTGGCCTTTAATAGGAATCCCCGCTTTTACATCATCAATTGTCGCATTAACATCAGTATCATCAAAAATATTAAAAGTCTCTTTTAAAAATAATGTAATACCTTGAAGCATGCTTTTTCTAGGATTTTCTTTACCGTTTTCCATCAACTACTCGTTCAATTTAGAAACTATTTGCTTAATGTTTTGCTCCTTATTTTTTGGATAAATCAACAAAACATCGTCTTTATCTACTATAATATAATCGGTCAAACCGTCAATTACAACAAGCTTTTTCCCTTCAGTTCTAATGATATTATTAGTGGCATTCTCTAAATAAACGGAAGCATTTACGACAGCATTTTCTTGTTCGTCTTTTGGTAATTTATCATATAACGATCCCCAAGTCCCTAAATCATTCCAATCGAAAGTTGCAGGTAGCACGTAAACATTTTGTGCCTTTTCTAGAATGGCATAATCTACCGAAATATTTTGTGCTAATGGATAATTATCTTTTATAAAAGCTTCCTCTTTTGGTGTATTTAAGGCCTCATATCCATTCATAAAATGATCATACATCACAGGCTGAAACTCCTTATACGCTTTTAAAACTGATTTTGCACTCCAAACGAAAATCCCCGCATTCCAGAGGAAATTTCGGCTTTGAATAAACTTTCTTGCAGTTGCATAATCTGGCTTTTCTCTGAATTGTTTTACCTTTTTTATAGGACGTGAATCTAATTTATCGAATTCAATATAACCGTAACCCGTATTAGCAAACGTTGGTAAAATTCCCAAGGTCATTAAGTTCTCATCGCGCTCACAAAAATCAAAAGTGTATTGAAGATTAGAACAAAACTGTACTTCATCTTCAATCCAATGATCCGAAGGCGCAACCACCATAATGGCATCAGGATTTTGTTTTTTTATTTTTAAAGAAGCATATAGAATACAAGGTGCTGTATTTCTCATAGCTGGTTCTAAAACAATTTGCTCTTGTTGAATCATGGGTAATTGCTCTAAAACGATGTCATTGTAAACCTCGTTCGTAAGAATCAAAATATTTTCTTTAGGAATAATCTGAGACAATCTTGTGAAAGTCTTTTGAATTAACGTTTCGCCCGTCCCTAACATATCGTGAAATTGCTTAGGAAACTCGGTTGTGCTCACTGGCCAAAATCGAGAACCAACTCCACCAGCCATTATAATTGCGTAATAATTTTTATTCATTTTGTACTTTTTTTGTTGCTACGTATTATTCGGCAACAATTCCACTTCAGCATTAGGTTGAAACAGATACAATCGTCCAGAACTTATTTCTAAACATTCGTATCGCTTAACTCGCAATGCAATTTTTTTGAAAATTTTTCCATTGTGAATTCTAAAATGACTTCCCATCGGAATTTCAAAGATATAATTTTTATCGGTTTCTTTTTGGTCAAATTGCTTTAATGCAATGGCTAATTTTGCATCAGTATCGCTACTTGCTTTTGGATTTCTAAAATGTTTAGCAAGTAATGGCAACAATAGATTTGGGAATATTTCAGGTCGAATAAACGGCACCATCAAACGTTGAAATGTAAGTTTCCATTCTTCTCCATGCGGTTTTATGTTTCGACCATATTTTTCAAATGCTACCAAATGGGCGATTTCGTGAATTAGAGTTATTAAAAATCGGTATTTATTCAAACTGGCATTCACAGTAATTAAATGAAAGCCTTGAGCATCTTTCCGATAATCGCCATGACGTGTTTGACGTTCGTTGACGATTTTAAGATGCACATGATTCGCTTTGATTAACTCAAAACAATGATGAACTGCGTGTTCAGGTAAATACTTTTTTAAAACGTCGCTCAATTTTAAGGCGTTGAAGATGAAACTTGCAATACTTTACCGTTATAATATTTGTTTCCAGTTAAAGCGAAATCGAAAATATAATCTGCCATTTCTTTTGCTGAAAGTGGCGCTTGATATCCTGGAAAAGCTTCTTGTAACATTTCTGTATTGACCGCTCCAAGTGCCAGAACATTAAAAGCAATTCCTTTTTCTTTATATTCTTCAGCTAATAATTCCGACAACGTAATCACGGCTCCTTTACTTGATGAATATGCAGCTAAACCAGCGAATTTCATACTTCCTTGAATGCCTCCCATAGAACTAATCGTTACTACATGACTGCCTTTTTCCATAAAGGGAATAGATATTCTTGTCAATTCCGCAACTGCAAAAACATTGACTTTGTATATATTTTGAAATTCTTCTGATGTAATTTGCGTAAAAGGTTTATTTAACAAACTTCCAGCATTGTGAATCAAAACATCAACCTTTTTCCAAGTTTGCGTAATAAATTTTTCTACTTGTATTACCTCATCTGGATTTGAAATATCAATTGACAGGCAAGTAATGTTTGGATTTTCGATTAACGCTTTTGGTGTTTTTCTAGAAAGAGCTAATACTTGATGTCCGGCATTTGCAAATTGCAAGGCTAATTCGTAACCTATTCCACGCGAAGTTCCCGTTATAATGATGTTTTTACTTTTCATTTAATTTGATTTCTTTTTTTGAGGCATTTATCATTTTTTCTAAAACTGGAATTGTTTTGGAAATTACAGTCGTCATGTGTTTGGTATCCATCAATTCAAACTCATCATCTGGTTGGTGATAGAATTGAAAATTTTCAAAATCAAAAGTAGACACCGTCTGAGCTGGAACATTAAATTCAGTGAAAAACGGATAATTGTCAGAAGCTCTAAACAACATATATTTGGTTTCAATTGGTAAATATCCTACTAACTTTTCTCCTGCATATTCATTCATTGTGGTTGCCATATTAGATTTACCAAAACCAGTCAAATAGAAATCCATTCCTTTGTCTTTCATTGGCACTCCAATCATTTCAAAATTGAACATGAAATACAGGTCCATTTTTTGTTCTTTCAATTTAGCAGCCAAATGCTTTGACCCTAAAAGGCCTTTTTCCTCGGCAGAAAAGAATACAAAAAGTACACTTCGCTTGTTATTTTTGAATTTCGCAAAATACTTAGCTACTTCAGTAACCGCTGTGGTTCCTGTTGCGTTATCATTAGCTCCATTTACAATTACATCACCATTCACACCATTTTGCAACATTCCAATATGATCATAATGTGCCCCGATTACAACGAACTCATTTTTTAATTTTTTATCCGTTCCTTCGATATAGCCTACAATATTGAAAGCAGGCTTATCAAAATTTGATAACGTATCGCGATAGGTTTTGAAATAAGGTTTTATTCCGTTTTCTTGAAGTAAATTTTCCAAATAAACTGCTGCTTTTTCAATTCCTTCACTACCCGAATCTCTTCCTTCTAGTTCATCAGAAGTTAAATAAGACAAAGTTTTAATTACATTTTCTTCAGCAACTTGATAGTTTACTTTTGAAATATTCTTAGAAGTAACATTGGTTTGTGCATGCAATGATAATCCAACGAAAGAAATTAGGAATACGATTTTTTTCATAGTTTTTAGTTTTAAGTAAAAATAAAAAAATCCCGAGTAAATCGGGATTTTGTATGATAAATTTAACACTTATTAGGCTAACATCGTTACTGGATTTTCCATAAACGCTTTGAACGTTTGTAAGAATTGAGCTCCTGTTGCTCCGTCCACTGTTCTGTGGTCGCAAGCTAAAGTAACTGTCATTGTATTTCCAACTACGATTTGTCCGTTTTTAACTACTGGTTTTTCAATAATAGCACCAACAGATAAAATAGCTGAATTTGGTTGATTGATAATTGAAGTGAATGATTGAATTCCGAACATTCCTAAATTAGAAATCGTAAATGTACTTCCTTCCATTTCTGCTGGTTGAATTTTTTTAGATTTTGCTTTTCCAGCTAAGTCTTTCACATTTGCACCAATTTGAGTTAAACTCATTTGGTCTGTAAATTTCAATACTGGAACCATTAATCCGTCCTCAACTGCTACTGCTACTCCAATGTTCACGTGGTGATTGATTACCATAGCATCATCTCTCCATTGAGAATTTACTTGAGGATGTTTTTTCAATGCCATAGCACTTGCTTTGATTACCATATCATTGAAAGAAACTTTCGTATCTGGTAATCCGTTAATCATATTTCTTGAAGCAATTGCATTGTCCATATCTAACTCGATTGTTAAATAGTAATGCGGTGCGGTAAATTTAGATTCTGATAATCGTCTCGCAATGGTTTTACGCATTTGCGAATTTTTGATTTCTTCTTGGAATACTTCTCCTGCTGGAACAAATGGTTTAACTGCTGCAACTGCATTTGTAGCTTCTGCAACGGCTTGAGATGGAGTTGCAACTGCTGATGGAGAGAAATTCTCCACATCCGATTTTACAATTCTTCCATTTTCACCTGACCCCTTTACTTGAGACAAATTGATTCCTTTATCTTGAGCAATTTTTTTAGCTAATGGAGAAGCAAAAACTCTACCTAAAGTAGCTTGTTCTGTTACTACAACTGCTTGAGCAGCTTCTTTTACTTCTTCTGCTTTTGGAGCTTCAACAACAGCACCAACTTTATAATTAGCCGCAATTCCTGAAACATCAGTTCCTGCTGGACCTAAAATAGCTAAAATTGTATCTACTGGAGCAGAATCACCTTCTTGAACTCCGATATATAATAAAGTTCCTGAGTTGAAAGATTCGAATTCCATTGTAGCTTTATCCGTTTCGATTTCAGCTAATATATCACCTTCTTTTACAGTATCTCCTACTTTTTTTAACCAAGTTGCAACGGTTCCTGTTGTCATTGTATCTGATAAACGAGGCATGGTCACTACTTTTACACCAGCTGGAATTTCTAATGCTTCAGAAATTGGTTTTGCTTCTTCAACTAATTTTTCTTCTTTAGTTTCAGTCGCTGTTCCACCATTCAATAACGCAGAAATATCTTCACCTGCCGATCCAATAATTGCTAACAAAGAATCTACTGGAGCCGATTGACCTTCTTGAATTCCGATGTGTAATAAAACACCGTCATAGAAAGATTCGAATTCCATTGTAGCTTTATCTGTTTCAATTTCGGCAAGAATATCACCTGTTTTGATTGTTTCACCTACTTTTTTTAACCAAGTTGCTACAACTCCTTCAGTCATCGTATCACTCAAACGGGGCATTGTTATTATTTGTGCCATAGTTCTTATAATTTATGTGGAATGAAAGGATAATTCTCTTGTTCGTACACTACATCATATAACTGTTGTGCTTCAGGAAATGGAGATTCTTCAGCGAATTTTTCACATTCAGCCACTAAATCCGCTACTCTTTGATCGATTACTTCGATTTCAGCATCTGTAGCATACCCATTTTCCTTGATAATATCTAAAACTTGAGTTATAGGGTCGATTTTTTTGTACTCCTCAACCTCATCTTTTGTTCTATATAACTGTGCATCAGACATTGAATGTCCTCTGTAACGGTACGTTTTCATTTCTAAGAAAGTGGGGCCGTCACCACGACGTGCTCTCTCCATGGCTTCGTGCATTGCTTCTGCCACTTTTACTGGATTCATCCCATCAACTGGTCCACAAGGCATTTCATAACCTAAACCAAGTTTCCAAATATCGGTATGATTTGCAGTTCTTTCAACAGAAGTTCCCATAGCATATCCATTATTTTCACAAATGAAAACAACTGGCAATTTCCAATTCATCGCCATATTGAACGCTTCATGTAGAGAACCTTGACGAGCAGCACCATCTCCAAAATAAGTCAAAGTAACACCTCCAGTTTCAAAATATTTATCTGCAAAAGCAATACCAGCACCTACTGGAATTTGCGCTCCAACGATACCGTGTCCACCATAAAAACCATGTTCTTTAGAAAAAATGTGCATCGATCCACCCATCCCTTTTGAAGTACCCGTAGCCTTTCCGTACAATTCAGCCATTACTTTTCTTGGATCAACACCCATTCCAATTGGCTGAACATGATTACGGTAAGCAGTAATCATTTTATCTTTAGACAAGTCCATTGCATGTAAAGCTCCAGCTAAAACAGCTTCTTGTCCATTGTATAAATGCAAAAATCCTCTAACTTTTTGTTGGATATAAACAGCAGCAAGTTTATCTTCAAACTTTCTCCAAAATAGCATATCCTCATACCATTTTAAGTAAACTTCTCTTGTAATTGGTTTCATTTTTAGTTTGTTTTAATACAATTGAATTACAAATAATACGATGTAATTATTCGCAATTTTACGAAAAGCAAAAATACTACATAGAACCTTATTGAAAAAATTAAATTCTACGATTTTTGTATTTTTTATAACAAAATCGATAAAAAAAGTTACGAAATCGTTATAGGTGATTCTTATCAAAAACCAATGGCAATAAATTCTTCAAAGAATCTGACTTGTAAATATCACCCTTTGCACCCATAAAGAAAATAACTATTGGCAAATCTTGTTTAAACTCGTATTCAGCAATCGACTGACGACAACTTCCACAAGGCGGAATAGGCTCTTCTAAATCTCTATCCTTAGGAGAAGCCGTGATAAACATTTTTACGATTTTAGCATTTGGGTAAGTAGCGCCTGCATAAAAAATGGCTACCCGTTCTGCACACAAACCCGATGGATAAGCTGCATTTTCTTGGTTAGAACCTTGAATTATTTCGTCATTATCTAAAAGAATAGCAGCTCCAACTGTAAAATTGGAATAGGGTGCATAAGCTTTACTTCTAGCCTCAATAGCACAAGACATTAATTTTTTTTCTTCTTGAGATAATTCTTCTTTTGATAGCACCGAAATGGTAGCATTTATTGAAATTTGCTTCATATGTAAGGAAAAAAAATCCAAATTCTAAATGCAAGAATTTGGATTGTTAGTTAATTTATTTTCTATTTATAATTCATCATAATTATCTCCAAAATTAAATGTCAGAGAAAATCGCAACGTATTCTCTAAAGGGTTTCTAACTTTTGAAGCAGAAAACAAGTAGGAAATATCAACCTTAACAACATTATATTTAAAACCCGCACCAAGAGAAAAAAACTTCCTAGCTCCTTTTAGCTCATTTTCATTAAAATAACCCAAACGTAATGCAAAAGAATCTTGATAAGAATATTCTGCTCCTAATGCCCATGTAAACTCTTTTAATTCTTCCGACATCCCCCCAGGCGCATCTCCAAATGATTTGAAAATTCCATCAGTCCAACTTATTTTTCTATATTCAGAATTTGCAAGATTATTTGCAGCTATTGCATCCGATGATGAAACATCTCCTGCATCATCAAAATCTCCATCACCATTTGAATCAAATTCCTCCACTCTTAATGGCGGGGTAGGAACCAAAAGTTTAGTAACTTCAGCTGTTACACCAATCTTATTGTAGTCATCAAAAATAAAATCAAACCCACCGCCCAATCGCATGTTTGCTGGCAAAAAATTTGAGCTATCATCTGTTGAATTACCATTGTCATAATTAATTTTAGGGCCTAAATTTTGAAAATTAAAGCCTGCTCTCCATCTTCCATTAAAATCATCATACGCCAATTCTTCCGATTGATAATAACCCGAAACATCTACTGCAAATGATGATGCTGGCGTTGCATCAGTATTATCACTAGCTATTTTTAAATTCGATCTAATATACCTTGCTCCAATTCCCATTGCAAATCGTTCACTCAATTTTAAAGAATAAGAACCATCTAAAGCAAACTCATTCGGACTAACAGTTGTCAAGGGAGTTCCAATCGCATCTGTTAACTGAATATCTCCTAATCCAAAAAAACGCAAGGATCCAGCAAAAGCACTTCTCTCATTAATTCTATTAAAATAAGTAATTTGACCGAGTGAAATATCATTTGCTATACTTGTCAAATAAGGCGTATAACTCACAGAAAATCCTTGTTCTTGTAAAGAAAACGCATATTTTGAAGGGTTATATTGCTGTGAATAAGCATCCGCAGAAGTTGCAACCCCCATATCAGCCATTCCTGCTGATCTAGCATCTGCAGCAATTAATAAAAAAGGAACTCCTGTGGTAATTGCTCTGTTTTCCTGAGCTTTCGTTGAATAAACAACAAGAAAAATAGTTAATAAAAAAGCAATTTTTTTCATTTTATACATAGAAATTAATTTGACAAATATAGTATATTCTTAGAGTATTACAAGTTTCTCATATTTTTCAACAGATTTACCCGTATTTAAAGATTTAACTCGCAACTTGTAAACATAGACTCCTTTTCCAATTTTATCTCCAAAATCATCTCGACCATCCCATACAATTTCTCTGCTTAAGAAACCATCAGTTATTACCTGCTGATTTATGGTCTTAACCACCTTCCCAGAAACCGTTAAAATTTGAACTTGAACATCTAAAGGTTCAAAAGGCATGTTATGATGAAACCAAAATTCGGTATAATTTACGAATGGATTTGGATAATTCAAAACCTTATCAATTTCAAGACCTTCATCAGAGCAAATGGCATTAAATTGAATTTCCGAAGTAACCAGATTGTTATAGACATCCCAAGCCTTAAACAATATGGTATGCACCCCAGGCGATAAATCTCTAAACGGGAATCGAACAAAACCACGGGTATAATCATCATTCTCTGTCTCATAATATTCATTTAAGACATATGGATTTGTTTCATCTCCATCTAAAATTGCCACGATATCGTGTCCTATACCACTTGCCGTATTAATTCCATTCTCATCTTGTAAAAAAGCTAATAGGATCGGTGAACAATTAGTTATTCCTCCTGAAACAAAACTTTCGTCATTCATATGCAATCTGACCGTTGGAGGATTTGTATCGCTTGCAGCATTAACATTTACCCCACCTATTTGTATAGACTGATCAAATCCTGTTTGGTTTTCTAGGCCTTGAAAATTACGTTTCGCATAGAAACTAATTTTACCATTACCAATTGGAACTCTAATATCTTGAGGCACTACAAAACTAAACTCAAACTTTCCATTAATTACTGAAACATTACCTCTAAAGACGGTCTCCCCTAAAGTCGAAAAATTCATAATTATCAAACCTCCAGAATTTACAGCACCATTATTTCCTAAAGTTGATCTGTTTATATCTTTATCGAAAATTTGAACTGCCAAGTCTCCATTATAATCGGAAATCAAATTTTCATTTTCGTCCCTCAATTCACCTGCGATTCTAACCAAACTCAATGCCTGAAGCACAGGTAGAGGTTGTGATGTAGAAACACCATTTACTTCAGTAAGAACCACTTTCGATTTAGGAATAGCTAACTTCAAAGCAGGATCACCAATACAAAAAACCACTCTCTTATTATCCGATCCAGTATTAATTTTAGTCCTTCTCAGCGCCTCACCAATGGATGGATAATCAGTTGAGCCGAATGCATATAAATCTTCTGTCAAAAGATTATTCATTACAGAACCTGTCGTAACCCCAATTTGTCTAGTTGTTGCTATCAAACCTATAGCTCCTCCAGACTTGTTCCAAAACATAAACTCACCTCCAGTAAATCTGTTAGGGTCATCAAAACGAGTGAATTCACATGTAATCGTAATAAACAAAGGATAACGATATCTATTGGTCAAATTTTGAGCATCCAGTTTTTCAAATAGTCGTTCTCTCCCCAAAAACTCCTCATTACCATGTCCATAATAATTAAAAACTAAAGCCCCTAAAGCTAAAGCATCTAAAAAATCACTTTTTGCTTCAGGATATCGCTCTCCTCCAGCCGCAACTTGCTGAACATAAGAATCTGTATGTATTTTTTTTACATTAACAAATGGTTTTTGTGTTGTTAGTGTATTTGCTAATCCATCTAAATCAAATTGTAAGCCCGCATCCGAAGCATCATCAGCATCATCAGAATAAATAACATAATTGTTTCTCCATCTACCAAAGGATTGCTCATCATGATACTCAATCACTTTGTTAACCATATCAGAGGCTTGATTCGTTGAAGATACCAGCATACGTCCAACCGCTATATCAATACCGTCAAAAACATTAACCATTGTACCTTCATTGTCATCCATTAGACCATAGAAATCATCAGACATAAATGATGAAAATAATGAAAAATTAGAAGTATTATTTGTTTGAGGTGCATTTGGATTAAAACCATGAAAAACCGGAACAATATTAGTATTATTCGGAATTCTATTCTTATAATCATAAGAAGCATCACCAAAAAGATTTAAATATTTCAGTCTTTTATCTGGACTAGATGCATTCCAATATACATATTTAACAAAATTACGAATAGCTGCAACGTCTGGTTTCCCTGAAGAAAACTCTTGATAAATATTTTCTAAAGCAACTACTTTAACAACCAAACCCGAATTATTCCGATGGAAATTAGCTAAAGTCTCGGCTTGGCTTACTAAAAAACGAGGCGTTACAATTAAATAATCAATATCCTGAAAATTACCCGAATTATCACTAAAAATAGTTCCTTTTATATCTTGATTAAAAACAACACTATTCGATTCCTTCAACGGAACATAAGTATCGGCCAAATCAAGAGCTACATACTTTCTAGTCGTACCCAGATCAACTTTAAAAGAAAAATTAGTTCCTGAATTATTTACATACTTAGTAACATCATACAAATCTGTTACGTCCCATACCTGAGCTATTCCAGAAGCATTTGTTAGATTATATTGCCCTATGCCGATGTTATTTTGAGCTTCATTATTTGAAAACAAAAACTGTTTGTTGTAACCTACTAAATTTCGCTTCATTCTCAACTCAATAAAATCTAAAAAACCATTTGAACTAGGAACACCACCATTGTCATAAGTAAGTTCTACAGAAATTGTATTTGTATTGGTATTAAATACACCAGAAATTGCAGATTCATATCCTTCAACACCACTTGAAGCTACTAAGGGTATTGTATAATTAATACTTCCCACATTTTGATTGTTTATTTTAATACCAAAAGAAGACAAACCAAAAGATTTTGAAGCTGTATTGATACGATAAGAAACAGGAAAAGAAGTATCCAAATTAGGAATTATAAAATCAAAATTCTGAGAATTTTGTATATTAAATTGCTCACCAAACCATCTTCTTCCTACTTTTCCAGGATTTACTAAATCTTTTTCGTGATAACGAACATCATCAAAATTAGAAAAAACCACAGAGGCAACACCAGATGGCTGAACTGCCGTTGCAATTCGCTTCCCTCCATTTGAACTACTCGTAACATAGTAATAGGATTTTTCAGAAAAAAGATTAAGACTAGTTAAGCTCTCTGTATTCCATGTATCAACTCCTTCAGCATAAAACAAGATATAATCATTATTGTCAAAAACACCATCTTCTTCGCCAACAACTTGTATCGCATTCTCTACCAAATCATTCGGATATGGAACAGAATTTAACAATGGTAACATTCTACCACCATTCCCATAAATACTAATATTTCTGGGATCAGAATTCACATCGAAACCCAAACTTTGCAAAAAAGATTTAGTGATTTTATATACACCTGATTTCTCAACATAAAATTTATACCATGAACCTGAAGCCAAAACAGAATTGTTGATTGACATCACTTGATTACTAGCTGTAAAACGATTAGCATTGCTTGTAGAATAAGAATAGCTAAATGAGACTAGTTTCTTAAAACCAAAGGAATCCTTAATCAAAGGACTAATAACCAAAACTGTCTTCAATTCATCTCTTGCTTTACTTATCTGAAGTGATGCACTTATAGTTGAAGGAATTTTGGATGAATCCAAATCTCCTAACTCAATTTCAGATATAGACTCATATGCTATATTGCTAATTTCAAGACTATTCGGATCAATATTAGACGAAACTTTCAATATCCTTTTATATAAAATACGCTTTTGAGAAATATCAAAATCAAAATATTGAAAATCAAATTGAGGTGTTTTTAGGCTATATTCACCAATATTAAAAGGAGCTGTTAATTTCCAATTAATTGTAATACGCTCTTTCTGTTGTGCAACAAATGAGGAAAAATAAAAAAATAAAAAATAAGAAAGTAGTTTTTTCATCGAAATAAGAACGCAAATAAATTATTAATATTACAAAGAGAAAAAATAATTTTCATATTGCACTGTTTTTCACAATAAAAACTTAACAAAAGCGTTATAGAAGAAAGAAATTAACATTTCTTTAATTTTTTTTTATAATTTTTTAAAAACATGTTGCATATTAATAGTTAATTATTATCTTGCGACACTAAATTTATTACCTACTAAAGTATGAAAATTAAGAAAATTATGGCTCTAAAATCGCTGGTAATATTAGCGCTAGTGGTTAGTTTTACTGGTTGTAGCAAAAAAGGAAGTACGAGTGGAGCTTCAACAGCTACTGGCTGGAAAATCAACGACAAGAAAGGTGGTTTTCAGTTTAATGACAAGTTCAAAAAGCAAGAAACTCCTCCTGGAATGGTACCTGTAGAAGGTGGTACATTTACAATGGGTAAAGTACAAGACGATGTGATGCATGATTGGAATAATAGCCCAAATCAGCAACACGTTCAATCTTTTTTCATGGACGAACATGAAGTTACCAATAAAATGTATTCTGAATACTTATATTGGATGAAAACTGTTTTCCCTCCAACTGAAGAAAATTATAAAAACATTTATTACGGTGCAATTCCTGACACATTGGTTTGGAGAAACCGCCTTGGTTATAACGAAACCATGACCAACAACTATTTAAGACATCCTGCATATGCGGATTACCCAGTGGTAGGTGTAAATTGGATTCAAGCTACAGAGTTTAGTAAATGGAGAACTGATCGTGTAAATGAAAATATTCTTGAACGTGAAGGATACCTAAAAAAAGACGCTAAAATTAATGACGTTTCAGCTGAAGCAAATTTTAGTACTGAAACTTACTTAAATGCTCCATCCAATGCAATGGGAGGTAATGAAGATATCGTTATCAAAGGAGGAAGAAGTAATAAAAGAGTTAACGACTCATCTCAAAACGTTTACGCTCAAAGAAGTTCTGGTTTAATTTTACCTGAATACAGATTACCAACTGAGGCAGAATGGGAATACGCAGCACTTGCACTAGTAGGAAATAGAGAATTTAATATTTACAAAGGACAAAAAAAATACCCTTGGTCTGGTCAATACACTCGTTCTGGCAAAAGACAAAGCAGAGGCGATCAATTAGCCAACTTTAAACAAGGAAAAGGAGACTACGGAGGAATTGCAGGTTGGTCTGATGACGGAGCTGATATTACAAATAAAGTGAAAAGCTACAATCCTAACGATTTTGGTTTATATGATATGGCTGGAAACGTTGCAGAATGGGTTCAAGACGTTTACAGACCTGTGGTTGATGATGAGGCTAATGACTTCAATTACTTTAGAGGAAACGTTTACACTAAAAATAAAATTGGAGAAGATGGTACAGTTGAGTTAGTAACTGCTGACAATATCACATACGATACTTTGAGTAACGGTAGGATAATGGCAAGAAATTTCCCTGGACAAATTGCACAAGTTCCAGTGGACGAAAACGAAACATATTTAAGAACTCAATTCTCTACATCAGACAACAGAAATTATAGAGATGGAGACAGACAATCTACTCGCTATTTCAAATTCAATAGTAATGATGAAGAAAAAACTGAAGGTGAAGAAGAGAAATTCAGAATGTATGAAGCACCTAAACATAAAATTTCTTCAGTAGTAGATTCAACTAGTTCTGAGAAAAAAATCATAAAACAATATGACAAATCAGAAAAAAGAACGACTTTAATAGACGACAATGTAAGAGTTTACAAAGGAGGATCTTGGAGAGATAGAGCTTATTGGTTAGATCCAGCATCAAGAAGATTTTTCCCTCAAGATATGGCAACTGATTTCATTGGATTTAGATGTGCTATGTCAAAAGTAGGACCAAAATCTAACAAAAAATCTGCTAGAGGAAACCCTAAACAATAACATTTTTTTAAAATACCATACTAAGCCCTTTTCGACAAAAGGGCTTTTTTTATAATTTAGCTACTTATTAAATTTTACATGAAATGAATATTAAAGCATTACATTCTCTATTTTTAAAATGCTCTAATGTATGTATTGATACGAGAAAAATTGAAAAAAACTCCCTATTTATAGCTTTGAAAGGGGAAAATTTTGACGCAAATACATTTGCATATGAGGCACTAGCTAAAGGAGCCAAGTATGTAGTAATTGACAATCCTGAGTACAAAATAGATGATCGTATGCTATTAGTAGAAAATTCTCTTTTAGCACTACAAGAACTAGCTAAATTTCACAGAAATCAGCTAAAAACACCAATTATAGCCTTAACCGGTAGTAATGGAAAAACAACTACAAAAGAGCTAATACATACTGTTCTTTCAAAAAAGTTTAATACAATCGCTACAATTGGAAACCTAAATAATCACATCGGTGTACCTCTTACACTTCTCAGATTAAAAAGCAACACCCAAATAGGCATAGTAGAAATGGGTGCAAATCATCAAAAAGAAATTGAATTTTTATGCAAAATAGCACAACCTGATTATGGTTATATAACCAATTTCGGAAAAGCTCACTTAGAAGGCTTTGGAGGCATAGAAGGTGTAATAAAAGGCAAATGCGAAATGTATAATTACATCCAAGAAGAAAATAAAATTGCTTTTGTAAATCTTGACGACTCGATTCAAGAAGAAAAAACAAGCAAGCTAAGAAAATATACTTTTTCAACAAAAAGTATTGGAGATATTCAAATTGATAATGTTGAAGCAAATCCAATGGTCAACGTAAATTACAACGGATTCACTATAAAATCCAATTTAATAGGAATTTACAACGCAAACAATATAAATGCTGCAATAACAATTGGAAATTACTTTAAAGTAGCTGATGAATTAATCAAAGAAGCTATTGAAAATTATATTCCAGAAAACAACCGCTCACAACTCATTAAAAAAAACGATAATGAAATTATTTTAGATGCATACAACGCCAATCCGAGTAGCATGTTAGCAGCAATAACTAATTTAATTCAAATAGAGAAAAAAAACAAAACAGCTATTCTTGGCGATATGTTTGAGCTAGGTATTGAAAGTCTATCTGAGCACAAGAAAATCATTGAATTATTAGAACAACAACCTTATTTAACCTCATATTGTATTGGCAAACATTTCTATTCAAACAAAATAAAAAGCAACCATATTTTCTTCTTTGAAGATTTTATTTCTTTTTCAAAGTACTTACTCGAAAATAAAATTTTTAAAAATTTCATTTTAATAAAAGGTTCTAGAGGAATGGAACTTGAAAAAACCTTAGATCTTTTATGATGTTTCTTAAAGCAAAACAACTATCGTAGTATTCTTTCAACTTGACAGACTACTATAATTTTAAAGTAGAGATCTTACCTTCAGTTTGTTCTAATCTGCTGAAAGAAAGTAAGCACTCTAAATATGCTTAGATTCCAATCAATTATTAATACAAACCTTAAATTTCTATAGAACTTAATTTTGTAGGCAATTTTGTTCCGTTTTCGAAAAGAGGTTAAAACCCCCTCCCGATAAAATCGGAATGCATCTGAACCACCTTAAATCTTGACCAATGATCTTAAAAACAAAAAATCCTACACTTCTGTAGGATTTAATTTTGTGGGCGATGAGGGGTTCGAACCCCCGACCCCCTCGGTGTAAACGAGGTGCTCTGAACCAGCTGAGCTAATCGCCCCAATAAGACACAATACTAATACCGTATTGCGAGTGCAAATATACAAGTATTATTTGTATCTGCAAGTACTTTTGAAAAAAAATTACACAATTTCTGCAACAACAAACGTACTTCCTCCTATATAGATAAAATCAGATTCTTTAGCTGAATTCACAGCCTCAACATAAGCTTCTGATACCGAATTAAATACTTCTCCAAACAAACCAAAACCACTTGCCTTTAACATTAATTCTTCAACATCCAATCCGCGAGGAACATTAGGCTTACAGAAATAATATTTTGCATTTTTTGGAAATAAGGGTAAAATCGAATCTAAATCTTTGTCATTTACGACACCTAAAACCATATGAAGATTTTCAAAAGAATGTTTTTCAATTTGATTCAACACTATTTTTAACCCGTGACTGTTGTGAGCTGTATCACAAACGGTGAAAGGTTGTTGTGTCAAAATTTGCCATCTACCGAGTAATCCTGTATTTTGAATAACATTTTTCAATCCTAACTTAATATGATTTTTACTTACATTTAATTGTGATTGTAAAACTTCAATAGCCTTTAGAACGGTTTTTTTGTTATGCACTTGATAATCTCCTAACAATGCACAATCGTAAGCAACTTCTGGATTATCTTGAGCGAAGTAAATTGGAGCATTTTCAAATTTTGCTTTAGCAATAAAAACTGCTTTTGTTTCTTCTGAATATTCACCAATCACTACTGGAATATTCGATTTGATAATTCCAGCTTTTTCAGTAGCTATTTTTGATAATGTATCACCTAAAAATTGAGTATGATCAAAACCAATATTCGTAATTATAGAAACCAAAGGCGTAATCACATTGGTAGAATCTAATCTTCCTCCCATCCCAACTTCAATCACTGCTATATCGACTTGCTCTTTGGCAAAATAATCGAAGGCTAAACCAACAGTCATTTCAAAAAAACTTAATTGATTCGCTTCAAAAAACAACTTATTTTCCAAAATAAAATCCACTACAAAATCTTCGGAAATCATTTCACCATTAATACGGATGCGTTCACGAAAATCTTTTAAATGAGGTGAAGTATACAATCCTACTTTGTATCCTGCCTCTTGAAGAATTGAAGCAATCATAGATGACGTAGAACCTTTACCATTAGTACCCGCCACATGAATCGATTTAAATTTAGTTTCGGGATGTTGCAAATGTTCTACCAACAACAAAGTATTTGTCAAATCTTTTTTATAGGCTGAAGCGCCTTGCATTTGAAACATAGGTAACTGGTTAAATAACCATGTTGTCGTTTCTTGATACGTCATTTTGAATGGGATAACAAAGAATTATTATTCTCCTACTTGGAAATTCACTACCACAAAACCAATTTGCGTTTCTGGCGCATTGGTATCTGGTTGCCATCTAAAAGTTCTTGCCGTTTCTAATGCGGGATTAACCAAACAAGGATTCGTATTAGTAGTTCCTTGGGTTCTTTCTGCACGAATAACATTCCCTTGACGGTTTACCCAAATTTTAACCACTACTTTACCAGACTCATTACAATCTTGAATACGCTTACTATTTCCTGCTAACTTTCTTCCCGCTAATCCCCAACCAGTTCCTTTACCAGTACCAGTACCATCACCAGTACCATTTCCATAAAAACTATTGGCATACAAACTACCGTTAAGATTCCCTTTATCGCCACCTTCTTCATCATCTCCATGACCTGATTGAGAAGCACCATCTCGCTTAGGGCCTTTAATAATACTATTTAAAGCACTATTGGTTGGCTCTGTAGGTTTGGACTCAGCAGGCTTAGTTACAGGTTTTGTCTTTTCTTTTTTTGGAAGTGTAATCGGCGCCTCATCATCTTGTGTCAACACATTATCTTCATCAACCGGAACAGGCTTTGATTGCGCTTTCTCTGGAGCAGATTGAACAGGCTCAGCAGGTTGCATTTCACCGCTACCTGTTTCGCTAGTCCCAAAGTTAATAGCGATTCCATTTTCAGGTGGTGGATCCATATATTTTAGACCCATGTAGAAAAAAAACAACAAGAACATAATCACAAAAATGATACTTGTGATAGCAAATGATTTTTTCTCCTCGGGTGATTCTAAAAATTTCATTATGGTTTATTTTGGGCTGACAGCAACAACCATTTTGATTTGATTACGATAGGCTATATCCATAACCTGAACAACCTTCTCATGTGGTACCGACTTTTCAGCACGTAAAACGATGGCCTTATTTTCAGAATTAGCAAACAAAGCCAATAGTTGATTTTCCAAATCGGCTTCGTTTACCTTTTCTGTATCAATAAAAAAGTTTAAATCTTTATCTATACTTACAGATGTACTTTTATTACTATCCGTTTTCCCTTTGGCTTTAGGCAAAACCAAATCCAACGCATTAGTAGTTACCATTGTGGAAGTAAGCATAAAAAATATAAGTAACAAAAACACAATGTCTGTCATTGACGACATGTTGAATTCTGTTGAAACTTTATTTCTTGTTTTTCCTAGTTTCATTATACTGGCTCATTTAATAAGTCTAAGAAATCAACAGCATTTGCCTCCATTTGATTTACGACTTTATTAGTTCTAACCACTAAATGGTTATATCCCACATAAGCAATAATTCCAACAACCAATCCAACAACTGTTGTAGTCATTGCTGTGTAAATTCCTTCAGCTAAAGCCCCAACTTCTATTTGACCACCTCCACTAGCCATTTCATGAAAGGCAAGAATCATACCAAGAACAGTTCCAAGAAAACCAATCATAGGACCTGCTCCAGAAATAGTTGCCAACATACTGGTATTTTTCTCTAACTTATATAACTCTAAATTGCCTGCATTCTCAATTGCGGTATTAATATCTTCTAAAGGTTTTCCAATTCGTGAGATTCCCTTCTCGATTAATCGTGCTACAGGGGAATTGGTTTGAGCACATAACATTTTAGCTGCGTCAATTTTTCCCGACATAATATTCATTTTTATATTATTCATAAAATTAGCATCAATCTTGGAAGCATTGTTTATTGCCATTAATCTTTCAAAATAAAGAAACAAAGCTGCAAACAAAAGCGCAAATAAAACTATCATTATAATTTGCCCTCCTATTCCACCACTAGTTAACAAACTCCACACGGAGAGTGTTTTTTCTGATGACTGCACTTCAGAAGCAATTTGACTAGAAATAGCAAGACTATCGGCTTGAAGAAATAAACTCATATTGTATACCTATTTTATAATAAAAACGAAAATAAAATTTAATTATTGTTAATGAGCATTAAGCAAAAAATCTCTCAAAAGAATAAAAACAGCACTTCCAGCTAAAAACCCAAGCAAAGCAAGACCTCCAATCTTTTTAAGATACCAGAAAAAATCAATTTTTTCCATACCCATTGCCACTACACCAGCTGCAGAACCTATTACTAAAATACTTCCACCAGTACCGGCTGCATATGCAATGAAGTGCCACTCAGGAGCATCTAATCCCATTGAAAACATTCCAATACTCGCAGCAACTAAAGGTACATTGTCTATAATTGCTGAACCAGCACCCAATAATAACACTACTAAATCTGATAATACAGTTGTGCCGTGTTCTGTTCCTAACATTGGAACTCCCTTTTCTAAAATTCCAGCAAACTCATATAACATTCCTAATGATTCTAAAGCAGCCACTGCCATCAAAATTCCTAAGAAAAATAAAATACTTGGCATTTCAATTTTTGAAAGTGATTTATGAACTGGACTATGTTGTGGTTCATTAATACCATGACCTGAAGTAGCACCTGCTATAGAAAATTCATAATTACTAAGATACTCTGCCACAGCAGAAATAATCGCCAAAGAAAGCATCATCCCAACATAAGGAGGTAAATGAGTGAATGTTTTAAAAATAGGAACAAATAAAATTCCACCCAATCCTAAATAAAACATAGTAGAACCATATTTTGACTTAGGAGAAGTGTCTTCACTCAAATCACTATCGATATGTCCTTTAAAAATCTTTAATCTAGATGCAATTAACGAAGGTATTGCGTAACATGCAATGGATGGTAATAAAACATGAGCAACTAATTGAGTAGGGGTTACTTTATTAGCAATCCAAAGCATCGTTGTTGTAACATCTCCAATCGGAGACCAAGCCCCCCCAGCATTTGCAGCAATAACAATAAGACCTGCAAACCAAAGTCTTATTTCTCTTTCCTTAATAATTTTTTGTAAAATTGTTATTAGTACAATTGTAGCTGTCAAGTTGTCGATAATTGCCGACAAAACAAAAGCTAAAGTAGAAAACAACCACAAAAGCTTTATCTTACTTTTTGTTTTAATAAACGTTTTAATTGTCGAAAAACCATCAAAATAATCAATAATCTCAACAATAGTCATAGCCCCCATTAAGAAAAACAAAATCTCAGCTGTTTTACCCAAATGGTGTAATAAAACACTTTCAACGTGATGACTTTCTTTACCCACCCCAGGAATAATTTCAAAAACCTCCAAGTGGTTTACAGCAATTAAAGCCCATAAAATAGCCATCATTCCTAATGCGGGGATCAATTTATCAACCTTAACACTGTGTTCAAAAGCAATCCCTAAATATCCTAAAATAAAGACCGCAATAATTACTATTTCCATTTTTTAAATTAATTATACTAGTTGTTTTAGAGCAATTTCAAAAGCGGTAGCACTAATATTCTTCTTTTCAGAATTTAAAGTATGTGCTTTTTGAATTGCATTTTTTATTGTGTTTGAAGTATCTGAGAAAATTGCCTCGTCTGTCATTTGCACTTTTTTCTCCATGAAATAAGCAAAAACTCTTGCCATTCCACAGTTTGCAATGAAGTCAGGAATTAAACTCACTTTTTTATCCGTCTCTTCCATAATTGGACCAAAGAAAATTTCTTTATCAGCAAAAGGGACATTAGCACCACTTGAAATCACTTCTAATCCAGAAGCCACCATCTTATCTACTTGTTCCTTAGTAACCAATCTTGAAGCTGCACATGGAGCGAAAACTTGGGCTCCAATTGACCAAATTTTCTCATTGATTTCTGCAAAAGGAATCATCTTATCCGCAACTAATTTATTTCCGTCTTTTTTAAGGAATAAATCTTTAATTTCTTCAAAAGAAAATCCGTTTTCGTTGATAACACCTCCATCTCTGTCGATGATTCCAACTACTTTCGCACCCATTTGAGCTAAATAAAAGGCGGCTGCAGAACCTACGTTTCCAAAACCTTGAACGATAGCTTTTTTACCCACAATGCTTCCTCCATAAATGTCATAATAATGACGAGCCGCTTCGGCAACACCATAACCTGTAATCATGTCGGCAACTGTATATTTTCTATTTACATCAGGTGAAAAATTCGGGTTTTCAATTACTTTAACAACCCCTTGTCGTAATTGTCCAATTCTATTGATTTTATCCGCTTCAGTTGGTTTGAAATGACCATTAAAAACACCTTCTTGTGGATGCCAAACACCACAATCTTCCGTCATTGGTATAACTTCGTGAATTTCATCTACATTTAAATCGCCACCAGTCCCGTAATAATTTTTTAATAAGGGAGAAACAGCTTTATACCATCTTTCCAAAACCCCTTTTTTTCTAGGATCGTTTGGGTCAAAATTAATTCCCGATTTAGCACCACCAATTGCTGGTCCTGAAACGGAAAACTTAACTTCCATTGTTTTAGCTAATGAAAGTACTTCATTCATATCTAATCCCTTACGCATACGAGTTCCACCACCAGCAGCACCACCTCTTAATGAGTTAATTACCGTCCATCCTTCTGCTTCTGTTTCGGGATCTTTCCAATTAAATACTATTTCTGGTTCTTTTTCTTCAAATTTCTTTAATAAATCTTTCATTGTGTTGGTTAAATTTTCTGTTTTACAAATATACATAATCTGTTGAAGCACTAAAGCCTAAACACCTTTTTTTAGTTTTTTATAACATTTAATAAAATACGACACCCGAAGAATGATTTTTACTAGCACCTGTCACTGAAGACAATACATTAATTTCATTTCTTAATTTTAAAACCCCCAAAAATGCAAAAATCAAAGCTTCTTTAAATTGAATGGTTGTATCCTCTGGAATTACCACTTTTGTTGTAGGCAAATAATTACACAATCTATCAATTAGAAATTGATTATAAACACCTCCACCCGTTATAAATAATTTCGCATACGGCTTCGAACAAATTTTTGCAATTTGAATAGCAATATGCTCCACAAAAGTGCAAAGTTTATCTATAGTATCAATTGAAAAAGTGTTCATTAAAGGAAAAATTTCAGTATTAACGAATTCCATTCCAAGTGATTTTGGATACGGTGCTTTGTAAAAATCCAAATCATTCAATTTTTGCAATAAATCTCTTTTAACGTTTCCTAATTTTGCTAAATTTCCAGCAGTATCATACGGCAAACCCAATTCATTCGCATAGAAATTCAAAACGGTATTCACCGGAGAAATATCAAATGCAATTCGATTTCCATTTTCATTAAATGATACATTCGAAAAGCCGCCTAAATTCAAACAATAATCATATTCAGAAAAAAGCAATTCATCCCCAATAGGAACTAATGGTGCGCCTTGCCCTCCTAATTGGACATCTTGGACTCTAAAATCACAAACTATGGTCTGATTTACCAAAACGCGTATTAATGGAAGATTTCCTATTTGAAGTGTAAATCCATTTTGAGGCTGGTGCAGAATAGTATGACCATGACTACAAACGGCATCAATTTCAGTCAAATTATTCTTAGAAATAAAATCAGAAATTATCGTAGCTAGAAGTTGGGTATAAGCAACGTTCAATTCTTCTAACGCTGTCTTATTAAAATGAATAGCATTTTTCAATTTATTTAACCATTTTTCAGAGTATGAAATCGTTTCAGATTGAAAAATTTCAAACGTCCAATGGCCTGAATAATTGAATTTTATGTAAGCTAAATCAACTCCATCTAACGATGTGCCTGACATAACTCCGATAACGTTATAGTTTTCTTTAAACATGGGTTAAAATTACAAATTGTTATTGAAAATTTGCTAATTAATCTTTACATTTGGTTCCTGAAATTACAAAATAATCAAACATTACATCTAAATAATATGGATTTTAAATTAACCGAAGAGCATTTAATGATTCAGCAAGCAGCGCGAGATTTTGCTCAAACAGAATTATTACCTGGAGTTATTGAAAGAGATGAACATTCAAAATTTCCAACCGAACAAGTAAAAATGATGGCCGAACTTGGTTTCATGGGTATGATGGTGGATCCAAAATACGGTGGAGCTGGATTAGATAGTTTATCTTATGTTTTAGCGATGGAAGAAATTGCAAAAGTGGATGCTTCTGCAGCGGTTATCATGTCGGTAAACAACTCGTTGGTTTGTGCTGGTTTAGAAAAATACGGTTCAGAAGAACAAAAAATAAAATACTTAACTCCGTTAGCTAAAGGAGAAAAAATTGGAGCATTCTGTTTATCCGAGCCAGAGGCAGGTTCAGATGCTACGTCGCAAAGAACTACTGCTATCGATATGGGTGACCATTATTTAGTAAATGGAACTAAAAACTGGATTACGAATGGTGGAACAGCTTCTACTTATTTAGTAATAGCTCAAACGGATGCCTCTAAAGGACACAAAGGAATTAACGTTCTTATTGTTGAAAAAGGAATGCCAGGTTTTGAAGTGGGGCCAAAAGAAAAGAAAATGGGAATCCGTGGATCAGACACACATACTTTATTGTTTAACGATGTAAAAGTTCCAAAAGAAAATAGAATCGGTGCTGACGGATTTGGATTCGCTTTCGCCATGTCAACTTTAAACGGAGGACGTATTGGAATTGCATCTCAAGCGTTAGGAATTGCACAAGGAGCATACGAATTAGCATTAAAATATTCGCAAGAACGAGTTGCTTTTGGGAAACCAATTTTCAACCACCAAGCAATTGCTTTCAAATTAGCTGATATGCATGTAAAAATTACATGTGCTAGATTGTTAATTCACAAAGCCGCAACTGAAAAAGATAATGGAGAAGATATTGCTCATTCTGGTGCTATGGCAAAATTATATGCTTCAGAAATCGCATTAGAAGTAGCAAACGAAGCCGTACAAATTCACGGTGGAAATGGTTACGTAAGCGAATACCACGTAGAAAGAATGATGCGTGATGCAAAAATCACTCAAATTTACGAAGGAACTTCAGAAATCCAAAGAATTGTAATTTCAAGAGGTTTAGTAAAATAGTTAAAATAAATAATTCACAAAAGGAGTTCAATAATCAAGTTGAACTCCTTTTTTTATTACTTTTAAAATAAAAATGTTATTTGAAAATTGGAAAGAAAATCTAGAGCCATTAATTGATAAATATAAAGGAAGAAAACATCCTTTAGATTATAAAAAAACCTATCAATTACTGATAATGGTGATTTTGTCCGCTCAAGATTCAGATGCCAATATTAACAATATCACTATTCCTTTTTTTGAAAAATATCCTAATCTGGAAAGCATATCGAATTCAAGCATTGAAGAGATAGCCCCTTACCTTACAAAGGTTAAAAATTATCCAACAAAAACAACTTGGATATATGAATTAGCCAAACTTTTAAAAACTGACAATAATATCCCAACAAACTTAAAAGAATTAATTAATTTCAAAGGTATTGGAAGAAAATCTGCAAATGTAATATTGAGAGAAACCAATCAAAAAGCAGAAGGCATAATAGTTGACTTACATGTTATTAGAGTTGCACCAAGAATTGGTTTAACACCAAAATATGAAGACGGAAATAAAATCGAAAAACTATTAATGCAACAACTCCCATATGAAATTTGGAGCGAAATTGGAATGGCTTTCTCTTTTTTAGGCAGAGAAATTTGCCGACCAACCAATCCAAAATGTGATTATTGTCCGATAAATATACATTGCAACTATTTCAAGAATTCAAACCAATAAAAACCACCCTTTAGCGGTGGTTTTTCAGTCCCAGAGGTATGGGATTATTAGTAACAAAAAACCCCTCATCGATAGATGAAGGGTTTTCAAAAGAAAGGCGGCGACATACTCTCCCACATAAATGCAGTACCATCTGCGCAGTCGGGCTTAACTTCTCTGTTCGGAATGGGAAGAGGTGAGCCCCGACGCAATAACCACCTTAAGAGGTTAAATTGCTTTGAGCAATTTTTCAATCGTTAATTACCTTACGATAATTATCCATTGAACAATATCTTAACATACTGAGATAAATAAATTTAAAAGAAAGTTGCCCTGCGCCCGAAGGCGCAGAATTGTACATAAGCTAACGGGTTATTAGTACTACTCGACTATGACATTACTGCCTTTACATCTATAGCCTATCGACCTAGTCATCTTCTAGGACCCT
>NZ_FRYK01000012.1 GCF_900148835.1 Flavobacterium cucumis
TTCGCTTTAGCGAATCCTTATTTAACCGCAAAGAAACACTAATACATCCGCGATCATCCGTTAAATCCGTGTCATCCGCGTTCTAAATTTTAAAGATGATAAAAATTTATAAAATCCGTGTTCCCCAAAAACTTGAAACCTGAAACCTGAAACTTGAAACAAAAACCACCTAACCACTAAGCGCACAAAGGATTTACACTAAGCACACGAGGATTATTTAAATTTCTCCAATCCGTGTTCCAAAAAAAATCCGTCACTATCCGACTTCGCTTTAGCGAATCCGTAACCATCCGCGTTTTGCCAAAGCAAACCCGCGTCATCGGCGTTCTAAATTTTAAAAATTCCTTCCAATTAAAATTTCAAAAATTTCTATAATTTCTCCAATCCGTGTTCCAAGAAACTTGAAACAAATAATAACTTAACCCTTTTTTCATATATCGATCGACTTGAATCTGTTTATTTTATATTTTTGGTAGTAATATGATCCAATTGTATTTTTATACAGACAACTATTATGAAACCAAGTCCCAACGGAACATTGAAAAAAATGAAACTCACATTTAAAGCAATACTTTATATTTCATTGAATATTGTACTTAGCTTTCTTTTATATTTTATTTCTTTGAGACCATTAAGTCCCAGTGAAGAACAGTTAATCTCAAATTTTAAATACAAAACATTTTTTGCCTTTACGATTGAAACTTTACTATTTTGTCTTTTATTAACATTTATTTTTTCCGCATTTTCATATGTTTTCTTTTGGTTTTTTTTTAGAAAAGTAATCAAAATAAAGGGATTACCATTAATAATCTTTATGATTTATTTAGTGATTTCATTTATTTGTAGTCTCGAATATTATAATTACGTGATTAATATAATTTATAATAAATAGTTAATAATAGATGCTGTAAGTATTAAAAATACATTAAAAATGGCAAAAGAAATTAAAAATGGAATTGTCTATATTTGAGATAAAAAAAGAGAAAAGTTTGCAGATAGGTAAAAAACTAAACAATAATTTAAAATAATAACAGTTTAAAAATGAGCCTCGTACTAAAAAAGTTATTAAATACGCTCAAAATCAACAATATTAAATTAGAAAAAAGTATGGCAATTAGATACAATATTCTAATTTGTTTTTTGTTAGCTTCAATCACAAGTTGTGAATCCATTGATTATCAGAAAATTATAATTAATGCTAAAAATAAAGAATTACATTGTACTTCAAATGAATATATTATAGATTCTATAAGTTTAGAATTAAATGATAATGTTGTTTATTCAGTCTCTTTATTAAACAAAGATACAGGGGAAAGTAAGGTCATTTTGGATAAACTTAATAGTAAATATAAAAGTTATTTATTATCCGATTTTACTAGTTGTGATGAATTTGTTGGTCAAGTGTTTATAAGAAAAAAAGGAAACTTAAACCCAATTACTAAAGAAGTAATAAACCAAAAAACTGATTATAAAGAAATTCAGCAATTTTTTATTTCTTTTAATCCTTGTTTAGATTCTCTAAAAGAATTTGAAGCATTACGAAAGTTTAAATAAACAAATAAAATTTTCAATAATAGCGGCTTAACTTTAACTATACTTTTTATTTGGATATCCACTTACTTGAAACCTGAAACTTGAAACCTGAAACTTGAAACTTGAAACAAAAACTACTTAACCACTAAGCGCACAAAGGATTTACACTAAGCACACGAGGATTATTTAAATTTCTCCAATCCGTGTTCCAAAAAAATCCGTCCTCATCTGCCTTCGCTTTAGCGAATCCGTCACCATCCGCGTTTTGCTAAGCAAACCCGTTTCATCCGCGTTCCAAATTTTAAAGATTTATACTCAATTAAAATTTTAAAGATTTTTCCAATTATTACAATCCGTGTTCCAAAAAAATCCGCCTTT
>NZ_FRYK01000003.1 GCF_900148835.1 Flavobacterium cucumis
CCCGACTGCGCAGATGGTACTGCATTTATGTGGGAGAGTATGTCGCCGCCTTTCTTTTGAAAACCCTTCATCTATCGATGAGGGGTTTTTTGTTATCCATAATCCCATAACTCTGGGACTGAAAAACCACCGCTAAAGGGTGGTTTTGTTGTTTGGTGTCATTAGAATTGAAGAATCCTACTTGGTTAGTACGGCTGAAGTCTTTTAACTTTTGGTAAGGTGATAGGTATTAGCGTGTGGAACTATGAAACAGCGTTGTCTCAATGTAGTTTACTTTACTACTTTTTGAAAAGCTACGTTTGTTTGGATTATGAGTTTAGTTAGTTCAGCTGTAGCTTTATAACTTTTGAAAGGTGTTATTGGTTTTGTTTCTAAATGTCGTCCCTACGTGACTATGCAATTAGAATCCTCTTAGAGTAACTTTTTTATAAATTTGAGGTTTGTTTAGACTTGTTCGCCAGAAGTATCTAAACTTTTGGCAAGCGTATTATTTAGTTTAGTTTCCAGCATAAAATCTTAATGGAACTTTAATAGGATATTATTCAACTCTTATGAGTTTTAGTTGATTTTGGTGTTCGCGAGTTTGCTTGTATTAATAAATTTGTTTCTGCCCGGAGAATAGAGTATTTTAAGTAAAAAAAGTGCGTATAGTTCTGTCTAAATAATTTTTTAAAATTCTAAAATGGTATCGTAATGTTTGTGGTGGTTTTTAAATTCTTGGACGCCTTCTTTGAATGTTAGGTATTTAGCTCCATTTTTGTGGTTGTTCTTGCTAATTAAATACATGTAATGAAAATGGCGAGTAAGTTCTTTCCAACCAAACCATATGCTGTGTTTTGGGTCGTACATGTGTGTGGGTTCACTTATAGCTCCGTTGATTTCTACAATTTGAAAATTTTTCCCTTTAGCTAAGTCTTCATAAGATTTATACATAATGTCCATTCGGCCAAAGTGAAATCCATCAATTTGGTTGCAAATCCTATTGAAACTTTCTATCATTTCAGCGGTTATTTCGTGACTAGCATCTACGAATTTTGTACCACGACAATGATTTCCATAAGGGACTAAATTAATAGTTTCCCCTATTTTTAAAACAGCGTTTAGTTTGTCTTTGTATTCTTCTTCAAGTGCTTTTAGTTGAATAAGATAGCGTTTGTTTTGATGAATTAATTCACGAAGTGTATTTTTTCCGTTTCCTTTTAGGATCATAAATTCTTTTGATACAATTCCGGTTATTTTTCCCGGTTGGTTTGGAAGTTTTACATAAAATAATCCAATTTCGTTTTCAAAAGGAATTAATTCTTGCAGTAGCACTTCAAATTTTGCTTTTTTGAGGTAATCCTGTAATTCTTCTGTGTTGTATAATTTTTTTACAGCAGTACCTCTTAGACCGATATCAGGTTTGGCAATTAGTGGAAAAATAATGTTCGCAATGTTTATTTTTTCTAAAATGCTATTTAGCGTTTCATTTGGATGAATCAAAATGGTTTTTGGATAATAATCAGTAGGAATCAAATCGTAAATTTCTTTTTTTGATTCCATAAAAAATCCGCCATTTTTTATTGTTGGATTAGATGCGTTGAAGAAAAAGAATGATTTTGTTCTGAAAGCATAATATAAGTATTGAAAGTAGACGGGTAAATAGACGACCTGATAAGGCCAATATTCCCAATGTATAAGTTTATGAAAGAATAGTTTTATTTTTATCATATTTACAGTAAGTCAAGATAAGACATTTGAATTTGGTTTTCTGAAACTACACATTGTGTAATGCTAATAGTTTTTAACATATCGTTACGGTTAATTTGGAGACCAAACTCTTTATTGTTGGCTTCAGTAAATTGATGAAAATTAAAAATTTGCTCAGGGGATATTTTTTTTTCAGTTTTTATGAACTGGTGAAACCAATTTTTTCTTTGTTCTCTTATTTCTTTTGAATACAGCGTTGCAGAGGACCAAATGTGAAATTCTTGTTTGTTGAGAATAGTTGTTTTTTTGTAAACTTCATTCCATTGTAATTCGATTAGTTTATTGTCTTCAAAAAGTACAATAGTGAAAGGTTCGATATCATCTAAATCAATAGTTTTCCAAAAGTTGAATGTATTTTCGGCTGTCATAAGATCCAAAACGATTAAACCTCTACTTTTTCTATATAGGGGTTTGGGGATGTGTTTTTCTTGCGCACCATTGAGTAATACAATAATTTTATTTTCGTTGTGTGCTATCCATGTGCCTCCAGCTTTAGGGTCTTTTGGAAATATTAAAGTCTTATTGTTTATTGAATGTTTTTGAGGAGATAGCGCCCGCTCTCTTGCGATTTTTTCATCTCTATTTGATGTAATGATACAACCATCAAATTTAGGAACATAAGTTACTGTGCACATTGTTTTCGAAATTCGATAGTTGATGGAGCTACTCCAAAAGAATTGGAAATTTTAATATGGGGTAAATTATGTAAAGCCACTTTTATCAATGCCTGATGATGAATGCTGTGTTCTAAATTATAAACTAATTCTCTGAAATAATTGGTTTCCAATAGCTCACTACTACTAAAATAGTTATAGGCCAATGAAAGTTTTTTGTTTGGTTTTTCTATTGCTACAAGATATTTTTGAATGATTGTTATAGCTTCATTTTTATCCGTTTGAAGAAGTAAATCTCGTTTTCTATCGTCGTAATTAATTATTCCCAAATCATAATTTTCTAATAGGCAACCTATGAGTTCTATAATGTGACGCATATGTTCGCCTATAGTTGCATTGCTTAATTCGGGATTTTTTTGTGTGAACTCGTCGTTAGTGAGTTGACGAAGGAGCGCAATATTTTCGTTAAGATTAATTTTTATACTTTCTATTAGCATGAATGTTATTTTTTTTCTGGAACAAATTTTATTGAAACGGAGTTCATACAGTAGCGTTGACCAGTAGTTTCTTTAGGACCATCATCAAAGATATGCCCTAAATGACCATCGCATTTTGCGCACAAAACTTCTGTTCTAATCATTCCAAAACTTAAATCTTGTTTGTATATAACAGAGCCTTTGATTGCTTTATCAAATGAAGGCCAACCACAGTGAGAATCAAACTTGGTATCTGAGGTAAACAAATCATTCCCACAACCGGCACAAACATATTTACCCTTTTCAAAATGGTCCCAATATTCTCCTGTGAAAGCTCTTTCGGTTCCTTTATTTCTTAATACTTCATATTGTTCAGGAGTAAGTTGGGCTTTCCATTCGGTCTCCGTTTTTTTGGAATTTGAATTCATAGTTTTCGTTTCTTTGTTTTGAGATTGGCATGCTTGTAAACATACAATTGCAAATAATAAAAATAATTTTTTCATATGTGTAAATTTTATTTTTTTGTGATCACATATGGTGTCGCTTTTTTTAATTGGTGTTTGGTTAGCAAACTTATTAATAATAGCGATTTCATAGCTAACATTTTTTCAAATTTAATTGTACTTTTTCAAATAAAATGTTAACGAATTTACAAAGTATTTGAATTATGTATTTATTTCTAGATCTTTAATATAATCTTCATTCTCATAGAAAAAGCTTTCAAATGCATCCATTTTTTCGGCAAAGAATTCAAAAATTTGGGGCCAAGTATCTTTATTATTAATACTTATTCCAGTTTTTTCTACCCAAACACGACTGATAATTTTTCCTGTTTCTAGATAGAAGTTTCGTTCAAAAATAACATCTTCAAGATAATCCTCTAGTAGTATGGTCTTTAACGATTCTACTTTCTCATAATATACTTTACGTTTTTCTTCGTCTTTTGGTTCTATATCTAGTATAACTTGAGCTTTTTTATTGTCTACATAAAATTTGAAAGTTACATCTTTAATTTTGGTGTTGTATAATAACCATTTGCGAGGATATTCAGAGGCGAATGCTATCCAAAAGTCTTTTTTTATTTTAATTGCTTCTTCTTTACTAAACATAGTATTTTAAAAAATGTTATTTTTCCTGTAAAAAAATAATTATCTTTAGTTTTGAAAAAAATAATTGATATGCTTTTCACAGATTTTATTAAATATATTCCAAAGATAGAAAAAGAAACCCTTCTTTCTACTGATGCTCATGCAAAAATGGCACCATTAGAGCGTATTTCTTATTTGAAAGAGGAGAATTATATGGATAAAAACCCTAGAAAAGCTGCAGTTTTAATGCTTTTTTATCCAAAAAATGAGGTTACACATTTGGCTCTAATTGTGCGAAACACCTATCCTGGCGTTCATTCCTCACAAATTGGATTTCCTGGAGGGAAAGTTGAAGAATATGATGTTAATTTAGAGGAAACAGCATTGCGAGAAACGCATGAAGAAGTTGGTGTTCCTCCACACAAGGTAAAGATAATTAAGTCGTTTAGTGAGATTTATATTCCCCCAAGTAATTTTTTAGTAGCCCCATTTATGGGCATTTCATCAGAAGAGTTAACTTTTATTCCTGATTTAGATGAAGTAAAGCGTGTGCTTGAATTTTCGATTGTAGATTTCTTAGATGATAAGAGTATTACAAAAGTTAAAATGTCTACCTCTTATGCAACGGATATAGAAGTTCCTGCTTTCATGGTAGATAAATATGTGGTTTGGGGAGCTACAGCTATGATGATGAGTGAATTAAAAGAAACGATTAAAAGTGCATTAATTTAACTGGGTTTAAATTATATGCTTGGTAAAGATTAAAATTGTGATTTTCTTCTTTTTTTCTTTTAAAAATCTTTGATTTTATTACTTTTGCCATCTTGTTTTGTTAATAAAGTTAATTATTATGGGATTATTTAAGAGAAATCCTTTCGGACATATATTATTTTTAAAGAAGTGGTTAATTCGTGTTGCGGGGATTATTACTCATAGGCGTTACAAAGGGTTCAATCAATTGCAAATTGAAGGGTCTGAAATTATTAGAAGTTTACCCGATACAAATGTTTTATTTATATCAAATCATCAAACCTACTTTGCAGATGTTGTTGCTATGTTTCATGTTTTTAATGCCAGTTTAAAAGGTAGAGAGAACAATATTAATAATGTTTTTTATTTGTGGAATCCCAAATTAAACATGTATTATGTAGCTGCAAAAGAGACCATGACAGAAGGTATTTTACCTAGAATATTTGCTTATGCAGGTGCGATAACAGTGGAACGAACTTGGCGACAAAAAGGTAAGGATGTAACAGAAAAAAAAGAGGTTAATCCTAATGATACTGAGAATATAAAAGTTGCGCTAGAGGATGGTTGGGTAATTACTTTCCCACAAGGTACGACTCGTTCATTTAAACCCGTTCGTAAAGGTACGGCTCACATAATTTTACAGCATCGTCCTATAGTGGTTCCTATAGTTATTGATGGATTCCGTCGTTCGTTTGATAGAAAAGGATTGCGAATTAAAAAGAAAGGAATTCTACAATCTTTCGTAATTAAAGAGCCGTTAAAAATTGATTATGATCATGCAACTGTTGATGAAGTAGTAGAAATGATTGAGTATGCTATAGAACAACATCCTTCTTTATTGAAGGTTATTCCTGCAGAAGAATTAGAAGAAAGAACAAAATTAGATCGTGAGCGATCTTGGAAATATTAAGCCTTTTTTCAGAAACGAAATTGGATTACATTTTATTTGGATATAAAATCCATGATTCTTTTTATTACCATTTCATCTCCAAGTATTTTTCGATGTCCAAGTCCATTGGTAATCATAAGTTCGGAACCATTTAAATGTTCGTGAATATGATGAGCCGCTTTAACAGAAACATCATCATCTTCTTGATCGTGAAGAATTAGTACTGGGATTTTAATTTCTTTTGCAGCTTTGTATGCTGAATAATCATCCATTTTTCCAGCAAAGCGTTTTTCGAAATGATCTCTTAATTTGATTCCGTATTCTGGTTGTAATTCTAATTTTTTGATAAAATCATCAATAATATCTTGAATAATATCGCCAGCTCCGATAGTTATAGCTTTCTTAACTTGAAGATTTTGCTTGATTGCATTTAAAACCGACATCCCACCAAGCGAATGTCCAATGGCATATTCAAACTTACCATATTGTTTTTCCAACTCTAAAATTGAGGCTATAAATTCAGTCATTATTGAATAATTGCCTTTTGATTTACCATGTGCAGGTGCATCAAAACTTATGGTCATGTAACCCATTTTTAGTAACTCATCAGCAATTTTTACTAACTGAGTTCCTCTACCGGACCAACCATGAACTAAAAGAACTTTTTTATCACTTTTACCATATTCGTATACCACAATTTCTTTATTTATTTCGGTAACAGGTATACTTTTTTGAACGCTTTCACGTTCCATATGTAATTCTCTTTTTGGTAATTTATGTCGAATTGGGGTTGTAAAAAGTTTAGCAGCAAATTTAGTGGTCAAACTTGGCGATATTGCCTGTAGTAGTTTTGCGGTCAACAAAATGGCTTTCGGGATTTCGATAACTTGTGATTGCTTTTGTTTCTTTTTAGACATGTTCATAAATTTTGCGCAAGTTACAACTTATGTAAATTTGGAAGTGCATGTGGATTATAAAATAAAGTTAAATTATAAATAATAATAAGTTTCTTTACAGGAACAAAACACATCTAGGGTTAAGTTGCTAACTTATAAAATTGTATTTTTGTAAAAAATTTTCAGTTATGAATTTCAAATTAAAATTTATTGCTTTTGCAATTTTAGTACTTGTAGTATCTTGTGCTAAAAACCCGTTCACTGGGAAAAGTACAATGGCTTTAGTTCCAAATAGTCAAATTTTTCCGTCAGCTTTCCAACAGTACAATCAGTTTTTATCTGAGAATAAAGTTGTTAAAGGAACAGCAGACGCAAAAAGAATAGAAACTATTGGAACTAAAATAAAAACGGCTTCTGAAAGATGGTTGACTGCTAATGGTCATGCTGATTATTTAGAAGGATATGCATGGGAATACAAATTGGTAGACAGCAAGGAAGTAAACGCATGGTGTATGCCCGGTGGAAAAATTGTTTTTTACACAGGAATTTTACCAATTTGTAAGGATGATGCAGGAATAGCTGCTGTTATGGGGCATGAAGTAGCACATGCCTTGGCAAATCACGGACAACAGCGAATGAGTGCAGGACTTTTACAGCAATTAGGTGCTGTAGGCACACAAGTTGCTGTTGGAAATAAAGACCCTCAAACACAGGCTTTGATTATGCAAGCTTATGGAGTAGGTTCTCAAGTTGGTGGTATGTTGCCTTTTAGTCGTTCACATGAAAGTGAAGCCGATATGATCGGATTAACATTGATGGCAATTGCAGGATATGATCCGATAAATGCCGTTAAAGTTTGGGAACGAATGTCTGCAAATTCTGGAGGACAAGCGCCACCAGAAATTTTGAGTACGCACCCTAGTAACGAAACCCGTATTAAAGAATTGACCGCTTTAATTCCTCAAGCTAAAGCAGAGGCAGCTAAGTTTGGAGTAACTTTTAAATAATTCAAAAAATACTATTATATTTGAATCCCGACATTGTCGGGATTTTTTATTTAAAGACCATTATTATGCAGCAACTTGAAAAAGGAGATTCAAAACTACTAAATGCTTGGGCATTTTATGACTGGGCCAATTCGGTATATGCTTTGGTGATTTCTTCAACCATTTTTCCTTTATATTACGGCGCTTTATTTCGTCAAAAAAACATTGAAGAAATTGTTTTATTTGGATTTTCCATACGAAGTGAGGCTTTAATAAGTTATGTTACAGCGTTAGGTTTTTTAATCATTGCTTTTATTTCACCTTTGCTATCAGGAATCGCTGATTATATGGGAAATAAAAAGTTTTTCTTGAAACTTTTCTGTTACGTAGGAGCTATTTCTTGTATGTCGTTATACTTTTTTTCTCTGGATACGGTTGTTTTGAGTTTGATTTCGTATTTGCTTGCTTTGATAGGTTTTTGGGGGAGTTTGGTTTTTTATAATTCGTATTTGCCCGACGTGGCTCACAAAGAACAGCAGGACAAAATCAGTGCCAAAGGATTTAGTTTGGGATACCTTGGAAGTGTTCTTTTATTGCTGATTTGTTTGGCTATGGTGATGTTAGTAGAAGATGACCAGAAACTCCAAATGATGCGATATTCCTTTCTTTTTGTTGGGTTATGGTGGATAGGTTTCAGTCAGTATTCCTATTATTATTTACCTAATACAAAGAATACTAATAAGTTACATCGAAACGTGGTTTTTAATGGATTTAAAGAATTGCGTAAGGTTTGGCATCAGTTGAAAGAATTAAAACCATTAAAACGTTATTTAGCCGCTTTTTTTGTATACAGTATGGCTGTGCAAACTATCATGATTATCGCGGCTTATTTTGGAGAAAAAGAGGTACAGTGGGGTAGTGATAGTAAGCGAACTATGGGGTTGATAGTTAGTATTTTATTAATTCAATTGATTGCAGTTTTGGGTGCTTGGTTCACTTCAAAAGCATCGGCAAAATTTGGAAATATAAAAGTGCTAATTTTTATCAATTTCTCTTGGATTTTAATTTGTACCTATGCCTATTTCGTAGTTACTCCAAATGATTTCTACATTGCTGCTGCTTTTGTGGGATTGGTGATGGGAGGTATACAATCCTTATCACGTTCCACGTATTCTAAATTTATTCCTGAAAATACAGTAGATACGACTTCGTTTTTTAGTTTTTATGATGTTGCAGAGAAAATAGGTATCGTAATCGGAATGTTTACCTATGGTTATATTGCTGATGTTACGGGAAAAATCCAAAATGCCATCTTATTTTTGATTTTATTTTTTGTAGTTGGGTTACTTTTGTTGTTACGTGTTCCAAAAAAATAAAATATATTTTTATATTTGATAAAACAATAATTATGAAACATATTAAATACACCTTAGCTTCTTTTTCAATCCTATTAACTACACTTTTGTTGCTTTCCTGTGAAAACGAGCCATTGGATCCAGCGATTGACGTTTCAGGAAATTCATCTGTTGTTGGGTCGTATTTCATTACTGCATTCAATACTTCTGTTCCTACAGATTTAAATCAGGATGGAACGGCTTCTTCTAATCAACTTAATGAAACAACATGTTTTGATGGTAATTATATTCTTCTAAATCCCGATAATACTTTTACGGCTAATTCAAAAGGAATTGACATAACGACTAATGGAACTGATGAGACGATTACTTGTTTTGTTGATCCAGATATTAACGGAACTTGGTCTTTAAGTGGAGATCAATTGTCATTAACCTATACCGAAGCAGGAGAACAATTTACCGATATTTTCACAGTTTCTGGTTCAACATTAACACTAAGTATTAATGATGGTGAAATTGTTGGGGTTACTTCTACTGGAGACCCTGTTTATTTGAATGCTGACATTGATATTATTTTTACAAAACAATAGTATTTCCTTTTTTACCCTATAAAGTCTCAAAAATTTCTTTGGGACTTTTTTTATGGCATACAAATTGACTTATAAGACTTGAAATTGCTATTTAAAATTATTTTATGATTTGATTATCAATAGAATACTGCCTTAATGTGTAACTTTGAATACAGTTTCAAAAAAGAATTACTGACAAAAAGACCATAAATATTATTATGCCGAATCAAAAAATACTAGCACTTGACAATTTGTCACTTCAAGAAATGGATCCAGATGCGGAATTGATTCCGTTGATGACCCCTGAGGATGAAGAAGAAATGAATAACGAGGCGTTGCCTGACGATATTGCCATTTTACCTTTACGAAATACTGTTTTATTTCCAGGTGTGGTTATTCCTATTACAGCAGGAAGAGACAAATCGATTAAATTAATTAATGATGCTAATGCCAAAGGGAAAATCATTGGTGTGGTGGCACAAATTGATGAAAACGTAGAAGAACCAACTCCAAATGATGTGCATCACGTTGGAACTGTAGCCCGCATCATGCGTGTTTTAAAAATGCCTGATGGCAATACAACCGTAATTTTGCAAGGGAAAAAGCGTTTTGAAGTGGCCGATTTTACACAAGAAGAACCCTATCTACGCGCCACAATTAAAGAAGTTTCAGAGGAACGCCCAGAGACCAAAGATGTGGAGTTTAAAGCGATTGTAGAATCCATTAAGGAATTGGCTATCCAAATTATCAAGGAGAGTCCGAATATTCCAACAGAAGCTACTTTTGCTATTAAAAATATCGAGAGTAACCCTTTCTTAATCAATTTTGTTTCTTCTAACATGAATCTTTCGGTAGAAGAAAAACAAGAATTACTTTCTATTCCAAATTTAAAGGATAGAGCATTAGAAACGTTGCGCTATATGAATTTAGAGCTTCAAAAATTAGAAGTTCGCAATGATATTCAATCAAAAGTTCGTTTTGATTTGGACCAACAACAACGAGAATATTTCCTACAGCAACAAATGAAAACCATTCAAGAAGAATTGGGTGGTGTTTCCTATGAAGCTGAAATTGAAGAAATGCGTGCGAAAGGGAAAAAGAAAAAATGGGATGATAAAACAGCAAATCATTTCGAAAAAGAATTGGCAAAGCTACAACGCACCAATCCAAATTCGCCAGACTTCGGTATTCAACGCAACTATATTGAGTTGTTTTTAGAATTGCCTTGGAATGAATTTACCAAAGATAATTTTGATTTAAAACGCGCTCAGAAAATTTTAGATCGCGATCATTATGGTTTGGAAGAGGTAAAGCAGCGCATCATTGAGCACTTGGCGGTTTTAAAACTGCGAAACGATATGAAATCCCCTATTTTGTGTTTGTATGGACCTCCTGGTGTTGGTAAAACATCTATTGGAAAGTCAATTGCAGAAGCTTTAGGGAGAGAATATATCCGAATGTCGCTTGGAGGTTTACGTGATGAGGCGGAAATTAGAGGTCATCGAAAAACGTATATTGGAGCGATGCCGGGACGAATTCTTCAAAATATTAAAAAAGCGAAAACGTCAAATCCTGTATTTGTTTTAGACGAGATTGACAAATTATCATCAAGTCATAACGGTGATCCATCTTCGGCTTTGCTAGAGGTTTTAGATCCAGAGCAAAACAAAGAGTTTCATGATAATTTCCTAGAGTTGGGTTATGATTTATCTAAGGTAATGTTCATTGCCACTTCAAATAGTTTGTCAACCATTCAGCCAGCACTTCGTGACCGTATGGAAATCATTGAAATGACAGGCTATACGATTGAAGAAAAAATAGAGATAGCCAAAACACATTTATTGCCAAAACAATTAAAAGAACACGGCTTAACGGCTAAAGATTTACAAATTGGTAAAAAGCAATTAGAGAAAATCGTTGTGGGGTATACACGGGAGTCGGGTGTACGTGGTTTAGAAAAGAAAATTGCGCAAATGGTACGTCATGCGGCAAAATCTATTGCAATGGAAGAGCCTTACAATGTAAAAATTACCGATACCGATATTTTAGAAGTATTAAAATCACCTAGAATGGAGCGCGATAAATACGAAAATAACGATGTTGCGGGAGTTGTTACAGGTTTAGCTTGGACATCAGTAGGGGGTGATATTTTGTTTATTGAATCCTTAATTTCTAAAGGAAAAGGTGCTATGGCGATGACTGGAAATTTAGGGACCGTTATGAAAGAGTCGGTTACTATTGCTTTAGAATACATTCGTGCTAATGCTGAGGATTTGGGTATTAATCCTGAAGTTTTAAATAATTATAATATTCACATCCATGTACCAGAAGGGGCCACTCCAAAAGATGGACCAAGTGCAGGAATTGCCATGTTGACTTCTATGGTATCTTCTTTTACTCAAAAACGCGTCAAGAAGAATATTGCGATGACCGGAGAAATTACGTTACGTGGAAAAGTACTGCCTGTGGGTGGAATCAAAGAAAAGATTTTAGCAGCTAAGAGAGCAAATATTAAAGAAATCATTTTGTGTAAGGAAAACAAACGTGATATTGAAGAAATCAAAGCAGATTACATTGAAGGATTGACCTTTCATTATGTGGATCGAATGAGTGAGGTTTTAGATATAGCGATTACGAACCAAAAGGTAAAAAATGCTAAGGTTTTAGAAGTTAAAAAATAATAATAAAATTACATAAAGAGGAACTCTCAATAAATCACTTATTGGGAGTTCTTTTTTTGTTTCCTAACCGATATAATTTTATCTTCGCAGTTGCGTTATAAGTAAGATTAACACACAAAATGCTAAGAAAACTCGTATTTCTATTTGCTTCTCTACTATCGGCTACAGCTTTTAGCCAAATAGGAGGTAGCGCAGTATATCAGTTTTTGAACTTAGCCCAATCGCCAAGACAAGCCGCTTTAGGTGGAAAAACGGTAACAGTGGTGGATTTTGATGTCAACCAAGCGTTTTATAATCCTGCCACAATTAATGCCGATATGCACAAACGATTATCGGTAAATTATGGGAATTATTATGGTGAAGTGTCTTACGGAACAGCTGCTTATGCTTACACTTATGACCGTCATTTACAGACCTTTCATGCGGGAATCAATTACATTAATTATGGGACTTTTGAAGGAAGAGATGAACTCGGAAATTTGACAGCTGATTTCACCGGAAGTGAAGCTGCTTTATCCCTAGGTTATGCTTACAACATTCCCTGGACCGATATGTTTGTCGGTGCTAATGTAAAGTTGATTTCGTCAACGTTAGAAAGTTATAATTCTTGGGGAACAGCTATTGATTTAGGATTTTTGTATGTCGATTATGATAACGACATTAATTATGGTTTCACGGTTCGTAATTTAGGTTTTCAAATTAAGCCTTATCAAGATACCAATGAAAGGTTACCACTTGCTATTGATGCGGGTATTTCTCAATTATTGGAAAATGTTCCCATTCGTTGGCATGTTACTTTAGAGAATTTGCAACAGTGGAATATTGCTTTTTCTAATCCAAATAGAACAACGGGTGGTTTAGACGGGAGTTCGCAAGAAGAAAAAGTATCGTTCTTTAATAACGCTTTGCGTCATGTAATTTTAGGGGCCGAACTGTTTCCTGAAAAGGGTTTTAACCTTCGAGTGGGATACAATTTTAGAAGGGGAGAAGAATTACGAATTGTAGACCAACGTAATTTTTCAGGAATTTCTGTTGGATTTGGTATTCGTTTTGGAAAAGTGAAATTCGACTATTCGTATTCTAGATATACTGTAGCAGCGAATACGAGTTTGTTTGGATTGATGATAGATTTGGAGTAGAATAGAGTAAAAAGTAAAAAGTAAAAAGTAAAAAGTAAAAAGTAAAAAGTGAAAAGTGAAAAGTGAAAAGTGAAAAGTGAAATGAGATTGTTGTTTTTTTCAATTTTCTGCTTTTTAGTGTTGTCATGTAAAGTTGATGAAAGTGATTTACGAGATTCAACTTGGAAGATTTACAAAAAGAATTCATATGAGTTTGGAGATGTTATTTCTTTTGATGCTATGATTGTAAAAAACGATACAATCTACTTAAATAGAGAGTCGATTTATGAAATCATAGCGTATCGAAATAGGTATTTTACAGATGAATTTATCACTATTAAAAATTTAAAAACACAAAATTCAGCGACTTACATTAAAAAGTAATTCGCGCATTCGTGGCAAAATATATGAAAAAAATTACCATAGCAATAGACGGTTTTTCGTCAACGGGAAAAAGTACATTGGCTAAGCAATTGGCTGCAACATTAGGTTACGTTTATGTAGATACTGGAGCCATGTATCGCGCAGTAGCTTATTTTGCGATGCAACATAACTTGGTTTCAGAAACCCATTTAGATAAAGCAGGTTTGATTGCTCAATTACCAAATATCAATTTGCGGTTTCAATTCAATCCTGCTTTAGGGTTTGCTGAAATGTACTTGAATAACGAAAATATCGAAAGGCAAATTAGAACTATTGAAGTTTCACGTATGGTGAGTAAGGTTGCCGAAATTTCAGAAGTTCGTGCCAAATTAGTCGAACAACAACAAGAAATGGGTAAAGATAGAGGCGTTGTAATGGATGGGAGAGACATTGGAACGGTAGTTTTCCCTGATGCTGAATTAAAATTATTCATGACGGCAAGTTCGAAAACCAGAGCGCAACGTCGTTTTGACGAATTAGTTGAAAAAGGACAACACATTACTTATGAAGATGTACTTCAGAATGTAGAAGAGCGTGATTATATTGACACTCACAGAGCCGATTCTCCACTTGTAAAAGCAGAAGATGCTGTAGAAGTAGATAATTCGAGTCTGTCTAAAAAAGAACAATTTGAATTGGTCTTGAATTTAGTAAAAGCGAAATTATAACTAACTAAACAAAACAATATGAAATTTTTAAGTAATTCTTTAAAGGTGACTTTTTTATTATTGTCAATTTTATTTTTAAATGGATGTAGTGGAGATGACGATAATGACGAAACAAATGCAAGCATTGAAGGTGTTTGGCAATTAGGGTTAATGTATGGAACTGCTAATTATAATGGAATGAATGCCAATTTAGAGGGTGAATCTGAAGGAACTATGGAGTTCAAAACAGATGGTACTTATGCTAGTAACATTATTAGTGGTAGTTTAACCGTTTCAATTCCTGCAATGAGTTATTCTGAAACAACGCCAATTGAAGCAGCTTCAACAACAGGAGATTATTATTATGATGAAATCACAAATGACTTAGAAATTGATGGCGAAATGTCGAAAGTAGTGGTTTTGAATGCTAATTTTATGAAAATTAAGACGTTAATTAATGATAGTGGTGTAACTGGAGAACTTTTTACTGAATATCACCGATAATTCAATAACTATTATGAAAGGCTGTCACTTAAAAATGACAGCCTTTTTTAATTAGTTTTCTTTTTAGCTTTCTCTTTTTCTAGCTTTTTAAAATAGCCTCTAAACAAGAAATTGTGTTTCAAAGCTTCTAAATCTTCATTTAATTTAATGCTCGCTTTGTTGATATTGGTCATTGTAGAGTCAATTTGTTTCACCAATTTAGGATTGTTAGAAAGATAATTTAGAGCACCATTGCCATCTTTTATATTGGTAATGGTTGCATTTAAATTCGTCACTACTTTATCAATTTCACTACTGGATTTTTCTAAATTAACGATAATTTTTTTTACGCTATTGGCAACAATGGTATCGTTTAACGTGCCTATAACATTATCTTTTCGGTTTAATTCGTTAATTAATGTATTTAAATTGGCTACCGTTTCAGCGGTTCCTTTTGATGTTTGTTTGAGATAATTCATAGTCGTTTTCAAATCTTGTGCCATAACAGAGTCCCGAATCAACATACCTACTGTTCCTTTACCTTGCGTGATTTCTTGTGTTATTTTCAGTAAATCTGCTGTTAGTATGGCCGCATTTTCATTCGTGACATTTAAGGTTTCTAACATGGCATCGGTTCCAATTCGACTAAAGGATTTAATCGTATCTCCACTCATTACTTTTGAAGCCTCCCCTTTTCCTGGAATAATATTAATAATCATGTTGCCTACTAAACCATCCGAACTTATCGTCGCAATAGCATTTTTCTTAATGTGTGACATGATTTTAGTATCAATTATCATGTTTACACTAATCGTTGTGTCGTTTATCATTTCGATTTCTTTTACTGTACCAATATCAATTCCTGCATAGCGAACATTATTCCCTAATTGCAATCCATTGACATTAACGAAGACAGCTTTTAAATGTGAGGTATTGCCAAACAAATTTTGTTTGTTTCCTATGAAATAAATGGCCGCTAAGAAAACCAAAGTACCTATGATTACAAAGATTCCGAGTTGTATTTTTTGTGAATTTGATTTTTCCATTGCTAAAACTATTTAAAAAATGCTTGTACTTTTGGATCGGTTGAACTGGCTAATTCGTCAAACGTTCCTTCTATATAATTCACACCATCAATCAATAAAATCATCCGATTGGCGATGACTTTTGCGCAATCTACATCGTGTGTAATGATGATCGATGAGGTGTTGTATTGTTTCTGAATCGAATTCATCAAAAGCACAATTTCTTTTGATGTAATTGGGTCTAAGCCTGTTGTGGGTTCGTCGTATAAGATGATTTTGGGTTTTAAAATCAAGGTTCTGGCCAAAGCAATTCTTCGTTTCATACCGCCCGAAAGTTCGTTCGGCATCAAATCGATGGCGTGTGCTAAACCAACGCTTTCTAAGGCTTCCATAACCAAAGGTGTTGTATCTTCAATAACGCCAAACTTTTTGGTATGACGCCGTAATGGAAACTCTAAATTTTCGCGAACGGACATCGAGTCGTATAAGGCGCTTCCTTGAAATAAAAATCCTATTTCGGTACGCAATTCGTCTAATGCTTCTTGTTCAAGTTTGTTGATCTTTTGATTCATAACTAAAATCGAACCGCTATTGGGTTGTTCTAAGCCAATCACACATTTAATCATCACCGATTTTCCTGAACCCGATTTTCCCATCACCACTAAATTTTCTCCTTCAAAGAGTTCCAAATCGAAACCATTCAAAACCACATTGCTGCCAAATTGCTTGTGCAAGTCTTTGATGGTGATAATCGCTTTTTTTGTTGGAGTTGTCATAGCTATAAATCGTAAAAAATATTCGTTACAAAAACCGCTACAAAGTCAATAATAAAAAGTAACATAGAGGTATAAACCACCGCTGCATTCGCTGCTTTTCCTACGCCAGCCGTACCTTTTTTACAGTTGTAGCCTTTGTAGCAACCTACTAAACCAATTGCAAACCCAAAAAAGAAGGTTTTGATAGTAGCCGGTACAATATCGCTGTATTCTAAAATATTAAAAACCTGGTTGAAATATAAGGTAAACGACACATTACCTTTGATGTTTTCCACTAAAAACGATCCGTAAATTGCAATAAAATCGCCCACGATTACTAATAGTGGCAACATCAATGTAGTCGCTAAAATTCGGGTAATAACTAAATATTTAAAAGGATTGGTTCCCGAAACTTCCATGGCATCAATTTGTTCGGTTACTTTCATGGAACCTAATTCGGCACCAATTCCTGAGCCAATTCTTCCGGCGCAAATTAAAGCGGTGATGATAGGACCAATTTCACGAATAATAGAAACACTCACCATAGATGCCATCCAAGAAACGGCACCAAATTCTTGCAACGTAGGGCGCGATTGTAGTGTAAATACCAAACCAATAATAAACCCCGTAACACTTACCAACAACAAGGAACGATTTCCGATATAAAAACATTGACGTAACAATTCTTTGAATTCGTAAGGCGGTTTCCAAAATTCTTTGAAAAAGCGTCCTGCAAAGTAGGAGAGTTCGCCCACTTCGATGAGGAAGTTTTGTAAAGCTTCAGTAAGATTGTCGAAATATTTTTTCATGAAGCATCTTAATTACAACCAAATATAGTGATTTTTAGTCAGATAAAATAGGATGTTTGTAAGAGATGTAGTAAAAAATAGGAGTTGTGGTGGACTGGGATTTGGTCTTTTTTTTTATTTTCTCAATTGAAGAGGCATAAATAGGTATAGGCTAAAATATGATCTTTATTTTTGTTCAAAAAGTTTTGTAAGGTGTTTTTTTAATTGTTCAGGTGATATATTTTGATCTATGATTATACCTTTTTCGTCAACTAAAATGTTTGAAGGTATGGATTGAATATTATACATTTTAGCTACTTTTCCATCAAATTCTTCAGTTTCTATTACGTTATCCCATGTTGATTTTTCCTTTATAATTGCTTTTAACCATTTATGTTTGTCTTTATCAGCATCAAGTGAAACCGCAAGTATTTTAAAATTCTGATTTTTAAATTGGTTATAAATATTTTTAATTTCAGGCATTTGTTTTCTACATGGTTCACACCAAGAAGCCCAAAAATCAATAAATAAGATTTTACCTCTATAATTTTTAGTTTGCAATAGTTTTCCATTTTCATTTGGAAGTTCAAAGTCAGAAATGGGATTTCCAATCATTGAAATTTCTTCTTGGTATAAATTACTTTTTAAAATGTTTATTGAAGATGTATCTTGATGCGCCACATCCAGTTTTTCATACATTTTTCTCAATTTTAAAATGTTTGCATCTGGATTCCAAGATTCACTAAGAATTAGACTAGCGCTATATTTATTTTTTGGGTTCTCAGAAATGATTTGGTTTATTTTTGAATATTTTTTTGATTGCCAATTTTTATCTTTTTCAAATTTAGCTTGATAATTTTCGTATTCCTTTTGTAAATCAGCAGTCTTACTACCTTTTATTGATTTAAAAACAATCCAGTCTAATTCAGTTTCTCTAATCTTTTTGTTTTGAATTTCAAGAATTATAAATAGTTCGCCTTCTTCAATAAAAAAGTCTTTCTCCATAGCTGAAGTTCTTCCTTGGGTACCTATCATAGCACTTGTCATAGAAGGTATTCTTCCTTCAAATTTAAATTCATTATTTTTTACTAGACAACTATCCTTGATTGAATTATAGTTAAGATAAATATAACCAGAATAATTTCCCTCTATTCTTCCATTCAAAATAAAGACGTTAGGCCTTAATTTGTTACAACTTGAAAGTAATATAAGAATTAATAAAGAAAATAATGCTTTTGAAAATTTGAAATGCATAGTTGTTTTTCATCAAATATATTCATTTTACTTACAGATTTTAATTGTTTAACTTTTTATCAACAAAAAATCCGACCTACTTTTACAAATCGGATTTTATATTTAGCGATAAAGAAATGTCTTATATGTTTTCGTTCGAATTTAAGAGCCAATTAAAAACATTGAGATGAATTATACCACTTCTGCTCTGAGTAAAATCATCAGTTGTAAGGAGAAATTTTGGATAGTTATCCTTAATTTTTTCTAATGAACTAAATTCTCGTTCTATTGTTTTATCACTAGTTATTTGCCATGCTACTTGATAATATGCAATTGCTCCTGTTTTTGTTTTACATACAAAATCAACTTCACTGTTTCTGGTTGTGCCAGTCCAAATTTTATTTCCTCTTCGAAGTAGTTCTAAATACACTATGTTTTCTAAAATGTGTCCTCTTTCTGTTGTCCGTTCTTTACCAACCAATATATTCAGAAGTCCCATATCTACTAAATAATATTTTTCTTGTGTAGCGAGTTGTTTTCTCCCTTTTAAGTCAAATCTATTTACTTTATAAAATACAAAACTTCCTACCAAATAATCTATATATTTTTCCACAGTTGCGTGATGGATACTTTGTCCGTCTTGCTTTAAAGTAGTTGATATGTTGTTAGGCGATAATGCGTTACCAATATTTGATGCTACAAATTTTAAAATATTTTCAAATGCTCTTTTATCATTAATTTTATGGCGCTGGGTAATGTCTTTTTCAACAATAGTTTTATAAATTGCTTCTAAATATTCATAAATTTTGTCAAATCCAGCATCACGAAGTTCTATTCCTTTTGGTAGCGATGTTTCATTTATATAATCAAAAAATAAAGTCTCATAATTCAAATACTTATTTTTTGTATCAATATTTCTTGCTGTTAAATATTCATTAAAAGAAAATGGTAATATAGAAATTTCTATATAACGACCACTTAATAAAGTGGCTAATTCGCTACTTAACAAATAGGCGTTAGAACCTGTAATGTAAACATCAACATTTTGTGTTGCAAAAAGGCCATCTACTAATTTTTCAAATGATGGGATATTCTGAACTTCGTCTAAGAAAATATAATTTGGTTTGTTTTCTACAAGTTTCGTTTTAATTTCAAAGTATATTGTGTCCCAACTTTTATTGACATAATTTTCAGGTAACTCAAAATTGTAAAATTGAATTTGTTTTTGTTCAATTCCTTTTTTTAAAAGTTGTTCTCTGTATAGTTCCAATAAAGTAGATTTACCAGATCTTCTCAAGCCACTAACAACTTTGATAAGATCTTTATCTTTGTATGAAAATAATTTATCTATGTATTCTTTTCGATTTGTATAATTTTCCATATTTCAAAGATAGTAATTAATTATCGAAACTTGTAAAAAAAACAAATTTCGATAATTTATTATTTTGGTAATTGATTTTCAATGATTAAAAAATCCGATCTGCTTTTACAAATCGGATTTATGTATTTGGTATTTTCTTTTGTCTATTTCCACTTAAAGTTTTTCTCAATTGCTTTAATCATTTCGCCAGCAATGTCTTTTTGCGTAGCGCCCTCGATTCCTTCTAAACCTGGTGAAGAATTTACCTCTAACAATAAGGGCCCTTTAGAGGAACGAATAATATCAACTCCCGCTACTTTCAAGTTCATCGCTTTTGCAGCCTTTATGGCAATTTTCTTTTCCTCCGAAGTGATTTTGACTACAGAAGCAGTGCCTCCCATGTGAATGTTGGCTCTAAATTCACCCGGAGCTGCTTCTCTTTGCATGGCAGCTACTACTTTTCCGTCTACCACAAAAAGACGTAAGTCTTTCCCGTTTGCCTCTTTGATAAATTCTTGAACTAAGATGTTGGCATTCAAACTCTTGAATGCATTAATAACCGACTCAGCAGCTTTTTTTGTTTCTGCCAAAACGACACCTTTTCCTTGTGTGCCTTCTAATAACTTCACAATCAATGGTGAACCCCCAACCATTTTGATCAAATCATCTGTATCTAAAGGGGAATTGGCAAAACCGGTAGTAGGAATATCAACACCATGATTTAAAAGCAATTGCAATGAGAATAATTTATCTCTCGATTGGGTGATAGCTGAAGCATTGTTTAAAGCAAATACTTTTAACGCTTCAAACTGTCGCGTAAGCGCACAGCCATAATAAGTCATACTTGGGCGAATTCTCGGAATTACAGCATCAAAATCATTCAAGACTTTTCCGCCACGATAATGAATTTCCGGATTTGTCGCATCCAATTTCATGTAGCAATATTTTAAATTTAAGAAGTGCATTTCATGACCTCTCAATTCTCCTGCTTCTAGTATACGTTTGTTACTGTACAATTCAGGATTGCTAGCTAACAATCCTATTCTTAATCCTTTTTTTGTTTCGCTACTTGCGTAGTAATATTCTTTAAGTTTTTCAGTAGTGGGTTGGCCTAATAAATAACGTTTTTCAGGGTCAACTAAAATGCGTCCCGACATGGCTTCACGACCTAATAACATTCGGAAACCCATAGAATCTCTATTGGTTAGAGTAACTTCAATTTCCCATGTTTTTTCTCCTATTTCTAGTTTGGTTTTGATTACATAGCGTTGTTCTCTAAAACCACTAGAACTTTTTACGACTCTTTTATCGACTAGAGGTGCCTCGCAATGAATTACGGCTTTAACGTTATTTTGTATGGGATTGATGTCAAATTTCACCCACTTTTCACTGTTTTTTTCAAATGTAACGATGTTAACAGCATGTAAAGCAGAAGTTTTAGCCCCTGAGTCTACACGTGCCTTAATGGTTGGAATTCCTAAACTAGGAAAGGAGCACCATTCTTCGCTACCCACGATAACTTTGTCTTGCATATTTTAATTGAGAATTATAAAACTAATGTAGTACTTTTTTTAATACAAATACAAAATCACTAGATAAAAAAACCAAGCTATGCGCTTGGTTCTTCTAATTTTTTGATTTCTATTTTGAGTTCTTGTGCGGTTTCATCTAGGTCCATGAAAATTTGATCTCCTTCATGAATTTTGTGTGTGATGATTTCTTCTGCTAGTGCATCTTCCACATATTTCTGAATGGCTCTTTTTAGCGGTCGTGCACCAAATTGTTTATCAAACCCTTTTTCAGCTATGTAATCTTTTGCTGCTTCGGATAGTTTTAATGTATAACCTAAGTCTTTAACTCTTAAATATAATTTATCCATTTCAATATCGATGATTTTATCAATATCGTGTTTTTCTAGAGCATTGAAAACGATTACATCATCAATACGATTTAAGAATTCAGGAGCAAATGCTTTTTTCAGAGCGTTTTCAATAATTCCTTTTGAGTGTTCTTCCGTCTGTGCTTGTTTTGCAGCAGTTCCAAATCCAACTCCCGTACCAAAATCTTTCAATTGACGCGCTCCAACGTTAGAGGTCATAATGATAATCGTATTTCTAAAGTCGATTTTGCGACCTAAGCTATCCGTTAAATGACCGTCATCTAAAACTTGAAGCATCATGTTGAATACATCGGGATGTGCTTTTTCGACTTCGTCTAAAAGTACAACGCAATAAGGTTTTCTTCTAACTTTTTCGGTTAATTGTCCTCCTTCTTCGTAACCAACATAACCTGGAGGCGCTCCCACCAAACGTGAGATTGCAAATTTCTCCATGTATTCACTCATGTCAATACGAACTAAGGCATCTTCAGAGTCGAACAATTCTTTTGCAATTACTTTTGCTAATTGTGTTTTTCCAACACCCGTTTGTCCTAAGAAAATAAAGGAACCAATTGGTTTGTTTGGGTCTTTTAATCCAGCACGATTTCTTTGGATGGATTTAGCAATTTTTAAAACCGCTTCATCTTGACCAATTACTTTACCTTTGATTAATTCTGGTAAATGTGCGAGTTTATTGCTTTCTGTTTGTGCAATACGATTTACTGGAATTCCAGTCATCATTGAAACCACATCGGCTACATTGTCTTCAGTAACGGTTACTTTGTTGTTTTTAGAATCTTCTTCCCATTGTTCTTGGGCAATAGCCAAATCTTTTTCGATGCGTTTTTCATCATCGCGAAGTTTGGCTGCTTCTTCGTATTTCTGTTTTTTTACAACGGTGTTTTTAAGTTCCCGAACTTCTTCTAATTTCTTTTCTAATTCCAGAATTTGTTTTGGGACATCGATATTAATGATATGAACACGAGAACCAGCTTCGTCTAAAGCATCAATTGCTTTGTCTGGAAGAAAACGGTCTGTCATGTATCGGTTTGTTAATTTTACACAAGCTTCAATAGCTTCTGGAGTATAAATTACATTGTGATGATCTTCGTATTTTGGTTTGATGTTATTTAAGATCGTAATGGTTTCTTCAACAGATGTTGGTTCTACAATCACCTTTTGGAAACGTCTTTCTAGTGCGCCATCTTTTTCGATGTATTGGCGATACTCGTCGAGAGTTGTTGCTCCTACACATTGAATTTCACCTCTGGCTAATGCTGGTTTGAACATGTTAGAAGCATCAAGCGAACCCGTTGCGCCACCCGCACCTACAATCGTGTGAATCTCATCTATGAATAAGATGATATCGTCGTTTTTCTCCAATTCATTCATAACCGCTTTCATTCGCTCTTCGAATTGTCCGCGGTATTTGGTGCCAGCCACTAAACTTGCTAAATCAAGTGTCACAACACGTTTGTTGAATAAGTTACGAGATACTTTTTTCTTGATGATACGTAAAGCCAAACCTTCTGCTATAGCTGATTTACCTACTCCAGGTTCTCCAATTAAGAGCGGGTTATTTTTCTTTCTACGGCTTAAGATTTGGGAAACACGTTCGATTTCTTTTTCACGTCCTACAACAGGATCTAATTTTCCTTCTTCAGCCATTTCTGTTAAATCACGACCAAAATTATCTAAAACAGGGGTTTTGGATTTTTTATTGGTTTTGTTTCCCGAAGTTGGATTATTAAAACCGCTGTCTTTTAAACTGTCATCTTGTCCGGAGTCGTCATTAAATGACTCTGCTCTTGGCAAATTTTCTAAATAATCGTCTTCGTTTGTCATCATGGCTGTATATTGTTCTTTAACGGTTTCGTAATCGATTTTGATTTTGTTCAATAATTTGGTTGTAGGGTCATTTTCATTGCGTAAAATACACAACAACAAATGTGCAGTACTAATTTCGGAGTTATTAAAAAGTTTTGCTTCCAAGAAAGTAGTCTTCAATGCACGCTCGGCTTGACGTGTAAGGTGCAAGTTTTTTTTATCAATATTTTGAATGCTATTAGGATTGGCAGGGCTTAAGATTTCAACTTTTTTTCTTAGATGCGATAAATCAACAGCTAAATTATTTAAAATATTGATTGCTTTTCCGTTGCCATCTCTTAGTATCCCAAGCATTAAATGTTCTGTACCAATAAAGTCGTGACCTAGCCGAAGCGCTTCTTCTTTGCTGTAGGTGATTACGTCTTTAACTCGTGGTGAAAAATTATCGTCCATAGCATTAGTAATATTAGTAAAAGTACAAAATTTTATAAGAAAGTGCAAAAATCATACCTTACACTTGAAGTTGATTGCTAAATGACAAAAAATATTTGAGAAAAGAAAGAAATTGCATTAGGATTTATTATCAATCTGTAAATAAAATTGTTAATAAAAAGTAGAAATAAGTTAGTTTAAAACACTATTAAAATCTCAAAAAGCCGTATATTGGCACGTTTTAGTACTAATAGATAATTTTAATATAAATACTTATGTCAGAAGGAGAAAAGTTAATTCCTATTAACATTGAGGATGAAATGAAATCAGCTTACATCGATTATTCGATGTCAGTTATTGTGTCAAGAGCACTTCCTGATGTTAGAGATGGTTTAAAGCCTGTACACCGAAGAGTTTTATTCGGGATGTATGAATTAGGAGTTCTTTCGAACAGGGCACACAAAAAGTCTGCTAGAATTGTTGGAGAAGTTTTAGGTAAATATCACCCACATGGGGATACTTCAGTATATGATGCAATGGTGCGTATGGCTCAAGAGTGGAGCTTGCGTTACTTGATGGTGGATGGTCAAGGTAACTTTGGGTCTGTTGATGGCGATAGTCCAGCAGCTATGCGTTATACTGAAGCCAGAATGAAGAAGATTTCAGAGGAAATGTTGGCAGATATTGATAAAGAAACAGTTGATTTTCAATTGAATTTTGACGACACTTTGCAAGAACCAACGGTTATGCCTACTAAAGTTCCTACTTTATTAATTAATGGGGCTTCGGGTATTGCGGTTGGTATGGCAACTAACATGGCGCCTCACAATCTAACAGAAGTAATTGATGGAACGTTAGCTTACATCGATAATAATGATATTGAGATAGACGAATTAATCAATTACGTTAAAGCTCCTGATTTTCCAACTGGAGGAATTATTTATGGTTATGAAGGTGTAAGAGAAGCCTTCAAAACGGGAAGAGGACGTATTGTTATGCGTGCTAAAGTAGGTTTTGAAGAGGTAAATGGAAAAGAAGCAATTATTGTAACAGAGATTCCTTACCAAGTGAATAAGGCAAATATGATTAAGCATACGGCCGACTTGGTTAATGAGAAAAAAATTGAGGGTATTTCTAATATTCGTGATGAATCGGATAGAAATGGAATGCGAGTGGTATATGAATTGAAACGCGATGCCGTTCCGAATGTAGTTTTGAATACGTTATACAAGTATACGCAATTGCAATCTTCTTTTAGTGTTAATAATATTGCGTTGGTGAATGGTCGTCCTCAAATGTTAAATCTTAAAGATTTGATTTATCATTTTGTGGAGCATCGTCATGATGTAGTGGTTCGTAGAGCCCAATTTGATTTAAGAAAAGCAGAAGAAAGAGCACATATCTTAGAAGGTTTGATTATTGCATCGGATAATATTGATGAGGTTATCAAAATTATTAGAGCATCTAAAGATGGCGATGAGGCAAGAACCAAATTGATTGAGCGTTTCAAGTTATCAGAAATTCAAGCTCGTGCTATTGTTGAAATGCGTTTGAGACAATTAACTGGTCTTGAACAAGATAAATTACGCGCAGAATATGAGGAAATAATGAAATTGATTTCCTACTTAAAAGAATTACTTGCAAGTAAAGAAATGAGAATGCAAGTAATCAAAGATGAATTGGTTGAAATTCGTGATAAATATGGTGATGCGCGTCGTTCACAAATTGAATATTCGGGAGGTGATGTGAGTATAGAAGATTTGATTGCGGATGAAAGTGTTGTAATTACGATTTCTCATGCAGGATATATCAAACGTACTTCTTTATCAGAATATAAAACTCAAAATAGAGGTGGAGTTGGGCAAAAATCAGCAGGAACAAGAGATCAAGATTTCTTAGAGCATTTATTTGTAGCAACCAATCATCAATATTTAATGTTCTTTACTCAAAAAGGAAAATGTTATTGGATGCGTGTTTATGAAATTCCGGAAGGAACGAAAGTAAGTAAAGGACGTGCTATTCAAAACTTGATTAATATTGAAAGTGATGATAAGGTGAAAGCCTTTATTTGTACACAAGACTTAAAAGACCAAGACTATATCAATAGTCACTATGTGATTATGGCTACGAAACAAGGTCAAGTTAAGAAAACATCTTTAGAACAATATTCACGTCCACGTCAAAATGGAATTAATGCCATAACCATTAAGGAGGACGATGAATTGATCGAAGCAAAATTAACTACTGGAAACAGTCAGGTTTTATTAGCGGTTAAATCAGGAAAACTAGTTCGTTTTGAAGAAGAGAAGACCCGTCCGATGGGAAGAACAGCTTCTGGTGTTAGAGGTATTACTCTTGCCGATGATAAAGATGAAGTTATTGGAATGGTATCTATCGATAAAGATCATATTGCTGATTCTCAAATATTGGTTGTGACCGAAAACGGTTATGGAAAGCGTACTAAGTTGGTAGATGAAGATGGTGAAGATGTGTATCGTATTACAAACCGAGGTGGAAAAGGTGTGAAAACCCTTAATATTACAGAAAAAACAGGTGCTTTAATTGCTATAAATAATGTTACTGATGCTGATGATTTGATGATTATCAATAAATCGGGATTAACAATACGAATGATGGTTTCTGATTTAAGAGTAATGGGAAGAGCAACACAAGGTGTTCGACTTATTAATATTAAAGGGAATGACTCTATTGCGGCAGTTACTAAAGTACTTCGTGAAGATGAAGAAACAGACCTTGATGAGAAAGGAGGTGCTACTGATGCTGAAATTGGCACAGATGTTGCACCATCAGAAGAATAAAATTTATAAGAGCCCAATTTACTTTGGGCTTTTGTTTAACCAAAGTTTTAAAAAGATATGAAAAAGTTAATTTTAAGCGCAACATTATTGTTGTCGATTGCATCCTTTGCTCAAAAAGATGAGTTAAAGACCTTGAAGAAAATTTATAGTAAAACGACTATCTCCGATAAAGATTTAGTGGAATACAAATCGGCTAGTGAGGCATTAGAAGCAGTAGCTACAGAAGAATCGGATAAAGTATATGCTAAATTGTACAAAGTTTCCTATCCGGTATTGGAACTTTTTTCAAAAGGTGAAAAACCTGCTGTTCAAGACCAACAAAAGGTATATACTGATAGTTTTATACCGCAGTATATTGCTACAGTTGATGAAACAATTGAATATGAGAGAAAGTCAGGAAAGAAAGTTCATACCGATAAATTGATAGAAGATAAAAATCGCTTTAGACAAGGTATTTCTTCATTTGCAATGACTTTAAATGGTAGTTCAAAATTTAAAGAGGCATCAGAAGTTTTTTATTCGCTTTATAAACTCGATCCAATTGGTGAAGGGAAATCGCTTCAAAATGCTGCCATTTTAGCAACTCAAGCACAAGATTACGTATTGGCTCAAAAGCTTTATGAAGAGTTTTATGAAAGTGATTATTTTAAAAATGGAACGGTTTATTATGCAGTTAGTAAAGCAAGTGGAAAAGAAGAAGATCTAGGGTCAAAAGAATTGAGAACTAAGTATGTAGGTATGGGCTTGTACGAGAAACCGAGAGATGAAAAAGTAAGTTCTTCAAAACCAGAAATTCTAAAGATATTGTCTATTTTGTACGCACAAAATAACATTAATGATAAAGAAAAGTTTGATCGTGTAATTACGGAAGCTAGAGCACTTTTGCCAGACGATAAGGATTTACTAGAGACACAATTCAATTTGTATTTTAATCAAGGGTATGCTTTTGTTAAAGACGATATGAAATTGGTTGATGAAATTAACAACTCAACGGCAGACAAAAAGAAATATGATGCTTTGATGTCGAAAAGAAAGGAACAGTTTACTAAAGGACTTCCGTTTTTTGAGAAGGCTTACAAATTGAAACCTTCAGATGAAAACACCAAAAATATTTTAAAGATTACTTATGAAATAGTAGGTCAACCAGAGAAAGCAAAAACAATTCAATAAAACGGTTAGTGTGTAATTTTAAGCCACTTTTTTAAAACCGTGTAAAAATAACACAAGGGATAATTTTTAAAAATTATCCCTTTTTTTTATTTTAAGTGGAGTAATCTTCCGTTTTTATTAAAAACCACTCGTTTTTAATTTTTTGGAAGGTATATTTCACCCAAATGCCGTTGTATTTTCCTCTGTAGTAAATGTTTCTGAAAGCGTTTCTTTTTTTGATGTTTGGTAATAGAACCAAACTTCCCATCTCCTGGTTTAAATTAAAATACTTCCATTGTTCTAAAGTTGTTTTTTCAGAAACAACCTCGTAGTCATTATCGAGCATTTTTCTGTTTAAAGGAAATACAATATGCTTTTTCTGAAAAACACTATCATTAGAAAATAAAATTAAAAATGAAATAAATTCCTTGTCAGATAAATTCCTTTTATTGATTTTCTTTAGGTTTTTTAATGTCCATTCGTCTTCATTATGCTCAAATTCATACAGCCAATTTTCATTCCTATCAAAGTCAACTAGGGCGATATCTTGTTTGAGGGTTCCTTCTAGTTTTGTTTCAAAGAGGGATAGGGTATCAGTGTGTAAAAACGGAATAAAACCTTTTTCTGATTGAAAAAGTTCTTCAACAGAAATGGTCTTGTTGGTGCGCTCTTCTTGAAATGCTCTTTCTACGAGAAATTTTTCTAGGAAAGGAACAAATGTACTGCTATCAGAAGTTGCGGTTTTTGTTTCTTTTTTGATATTTAAAGTGGGGGCGAAATCATTTTGTTTTGTGGGTAAAAGTAGTGGCTTTTTATCATCAGACTTACACGATAGGAAGCTTAAAAAAAGGAGTAGGAGTAGTTGTTTCATTGATTTTGTAGTATTTTTTACTGTTTTTGTGTACCCAAGATTCCTTTTACTGTTTTTTATTTTTTTAAAACTCTTTTATTGTTAGTTTGGGTAGCACAAATGTCTTGAAATTTTTTTATTTCGAGTAATCATTTAGACGATTTCATTATTCAACGTTGATTGAAAACGATATGTGTTTATTGTCTGTGCTTTTTTAAAGACATATGGTCATTAAGAGGACTGTACAGCTAAAAAAATGAATACTTTAAGCATAAAAAATAGCGATATGAGACATAATAATAAATGGACTATCCCTATTTGAGTTGGGCATCCAAACAATTCATTGAAATTAATTAACAGGCAGTAGTGAACTTAGGTTATTAATTTTTCTAAAGATTCAATATGTGTGATTGTTTTTTTGTTAAAACTGTTAAATACATGCAACGTTGCATTGCAAAACAGCTAACTTTACTTTTTTGAAAATTTTTAGAATGCGTAATTTTAAATTGTTGCTAATCTCAGTTATTAAGGGCATAAATTCTTTTTTTGAACTTAAGGAAAGTAAGCGCTCACGACATATTCCATTTTTAGCATCACTTTGTGTTGGAATTCCTCTTTTTTTGGGATTCTATTTTGAAAATTTAGAAAAAGGCTTATTGGTAAGTTTAGGAGGTTTGGTTATTTTATATTATCAGCCTAATCTTTCCTTTGGGAGTCGAATGCTAACCCTGTTAGTTTGTTCTTTAGGATTTGTATTTTCACTTGGAATTGGGCTTAGTTTTAGTTTTAACCCATACGTTTCAGCAGTTGTTCTTGGTTTTTTCGCAATGGGTATTCATTTGGTTACTACCTATTTTAAAATTAAACCGCCTGGTAATTTTTTCTTTATCATGATAGCTTCTATGGCAAGTTGTCAGCGTTATAATTTAGAGATCATTCCTGAAAAAATTGGGTTTTTATTTTTGGGAACAATGTTGGCTTGTTTTTTAGCCTTTGGTCACGGATGGCTTACGATTAAAAAAGGACAAACACCAGAAATCTTTGGCATTCAAATTAAGAAAGGAAAATTTGTTTCATTAATTGACTCGATTGTTATCGGAATCTTTATTGCTATTTCGTTACTTATAGGGCATTTGCTTGAAATGCAAAACCCATATTGGATTCCTATTTCTTGCCTTGCAATTTTACAAGGAATTTCAAAACAACACGTTTGGGAGCGTATGCTTCATCGTATCGTTGGGACTTTTATAGGAATTGGACTTTGCTGGTTGCTATTATTATTTTGTAATACGCCATTAAGTGTTTGTATTACAATTTTTGTGTTGCAATACTTAGTAGAAGTGTTAATCGTTAAAAATTATGCATTGGCGATTATTTTTATAACACCCATGACCATTTTATTAGCCGAAATAGGAAGTTCGTTTACTGCGAATACCGAAATCATTGTATCTGCACGCTTTTTAGATATCACTATTGGAAGTATTTTAGGAGCTCTTGGCGGATGGTTTATTTACAATCAACGATTCAAATACAAAGCCACGCAGCAATTACGAAAGACTAGCGTAATGATGCGAAAAAAATGATTTACTCGTAACTATTTAAAAATCAATTATCTGGAATATTAGGTTCTACTAATTTCTTTAGTTTTTCTAAGGATTCTTGCCAACCCAAGTAACACATCTCAGTAGGAATCATAGCTGGAATGTTTTCCTGAAGTATTTTGATTTCTGTACCACACGAAACTGCTTTTAACCAAACCGAAGTTGTCATTTCGCCTGGTAAGTTGGGGTCATCAAAAGTATCAGTGTATTTTAAAAATTCGTTGGGTTTGATATCTAAATATTTCCCACCAAAAGAATGTCCGTTACCGGTTGTAAAATTGATAAACGACATTTTAAAACTACCTCCAATTTTTACCTCCATACTGTGAACTTCACACAAAAAACCATACGGTGGAATCCACGAAGCCATTGCATTTTTATCTGTAAATGCGCGATACACCTTTTCAGGTGAAGCCGTTACTATGCGATGTAACGATACAAAATTGTCTGCCATATTTTTTTATTACTAATTTACGAAAAAAAGGATTGGATTTTGTTTTTTTAAGAGAAAGCAGGGTGTAAAACCCGACTTAGAGGTTCGTGCTTTATTTAAACTAAGTTCTCTAAACCAAATTCAGCCAGTTGGTCTACTATTGGCAAAGTTTTCAAGCCTAACTCGGTTAATTGATATTCTACTTTTGGAGGAATTTGAGGATAGACTTTTTTGCTAACCAATTTGTTTTCAACAAGCATATTCAACTCTTGTATCAACATTTTTTCACTGATACCTGTAACAGATCTTTTCAATTCGCCATATCGAACTGTATTTTTGTTGATTTGGAACAATATCATTAACGTCCATTTGCCACTTAAGAGTGCTAAAGAAGCTCTAACTGGACATCTTTCATCATAAGCGGGATGTGTTTTTAATTTTTTTTCCATTGATAATCAATAATTCTAACTTTTTAGTGAGTACCTAACTAATTTGTAGGTACTTGTGCAAAGGTAAGTAACTTTCTATCTTTGCACAAATAACATTAATAAAAAATAAAATTATGAGCAAAGCATTAATTATAATAGACATTCAAAATGACTATTTCGAAAATGGAGCAATGGAATTAGTAGGTTCTTTGCCAGCAAGTGAAAATGCCAAACTAGTTTTGTCAAAATTCAGAAATGAAAATTTACCAATTGTTCACATACAACATCTTGCAGTAGCTCCGGGTTCAGTGTTTTTTTTACCAGAAACCAAAGGTCAAGAAATTCACGAAAATGTAAAACCAGAAGACGGAGAAAAAGTAATCACAAAATATTACCCAAACAGTTTTAGAGATACGGATCTTTTAGATTACTTAAAATCTAAAAGTATTACAGAACTTGTAGTTGTAGGGATGATGACGCATATGTGTGTTGATGCTACAGTGAGAGCAGCTAAAGACTTTGAATTTGAATGTACCGTAATTGGAGACGCTTGTGCTTCAAGAAATTTAGAAATTAACGGTAAAACCGTAAAAGCAGAAGATGCTCACAATGCGTTTTTAAGTGCGTTAGCTTTCTTTTATGCCGATGTTAAAAACACTCAGGATTTCCTTAATAGTTAATTGAAATTAAAAACATGAAAGCAAAAGAAGTAGTAGCGGCGTATTCAATAGCCCTTTCGAAAGGTGATATTCCAACAGCATTTTCTTATTTTAGTCCAAATGCAAAATGGCACCAACCGGGTAATCACCAATATGCAGGCACAAAAAATGGATTAGAAGCCATTGGTAAAATGTTAGGTGATATGATGACAGCAACCCAAGGTTCATTAGTTGTTAAACCAGCAGGAGCCATGATGGTTAATGCAAATTTAGTTTCATTTCCCGTACATTTTAGTGGTAAGATTGGAGAAAAAACGATAGCTATGAACGGAATTGACTTGTTTGAAGTTGTAGATGGCAAAATTGTCCAAGTTTGGTTATTTTCAGAAGATCAAGATGCCGAAGACATATTCTGGGGTTAATTTGGTTAAATAAAAGCGACGCATTAATTTTAATGTGTCGCTTATTGATTTTTGTACTATCTGAAGTAAAAATATTGGGTTTTGTTTTTAGTGAGTCATGCTTTGTGGGCACGGAATGCAATTCCGCGCTATCGGGAATTTAATTTTACGCTATCGCGTTTTATTCATCTTCATCATTAGATTGTGTTAGTCTTTGAGAAATAGCTTTATCGAGTAAATTTCTGATTAACGGCTCCATATTAATATTTCTAATAATTGATGAAAACGAAATTGCTCCTAATTTAATAAATAACTTACCAACCATTTCATCAGCAAAACTACTTGAAATTACCGGTACACCTTCCCAATCAATTACTAAAGGATAGTTAGGTTTTGCTTTAATTAGATTGTTGATTTTGGTATTAATTTGTTTTCCTGAACGTCTAGTTCCAAATCCAGTAGTTTCTTTTTTCATTGATAGAATTAAACAGTCTTGATCTTCCATTTCATAATGATAATCAATTACATTGCCTGGCTCATAATTCTCATCCATACCAAAGTTCAATGCTTTTGATATGGAAAAATCATTTGTAACGTTAATTTGTCCACATACTAATGTTCCCTGATAGTATTGAAAATCTCTTCTATCATTTCTGGTTGTTTCATTAGATGTACTTATAACTCTTGCTTTACCACTTGTTATTTCTAACGAACCACCAGTTAGTGTTGTAACTCTTAAAGATCCAGCCAAACCATTACCTTGGCCGTATTTAGGATTCCGCGTAACACCAGCTTTCATCGCTTCTCCTATAGCTTGAGTATCTGTTCTCAATGATGGAAACCCTTCTTTAAGTGATTCTAGTATTCCTCTACCAGAATCAGCAACAGCAAAAGCTATAACACCGTTTGTCGGATATGTACTAGCTTGAACAAAGCCCCCATTTTTACTTTTAGAATGATTTAGTACATTATCGGTTATTTCATTTACTGACCATTCTAAACCTGAAATTATATCTTTTGGTAACTCCATACTTCTCAAGACTACATCCATGAAATCATTAACTATTTGAAATTGCTCTTTTTCATCTTTAAAATTTCTTGTAACAAGATGTCTGTCATGCATAGCCTCTGATTTTTCAAATTGACTAGGAGCTAAATAATGTGCCCAATTAACACTTCTAAAAAGTCTTCTTACATTTTCATTATGAGGTAGTTTTACATAAACATTATAACCTTCATCTCTAATTTCTGTAATTGATGAAATTATAGGTAAGACACCATTAGGATATGCTTGCATCACTTTAGAAAAATCTAATGTTAAGTCTTGATTTGATGATTCTTTAAACATATTAATTGCTGAACAAACATCTTTAACATTAAATGAATTTAGTTTACCAGTAAATTCAATTGTAGAATCTTTTTTTCTAAACCAAGTATTTCTATTAAATTTTTGTTTCATAATTATATTTATATTTATATAACATGTTAAACATATTTAATTGCAATATAATAAAATTATTACAATTCTTAATTTGTGATAATTTTCAGTTTTATTTTAAATTTAAGATGAATAAAAAAATCCTCACAATTTCTTGCGAGGATTTCGTATATAAGATAGAAAAAGGATTACTCAGCGCTTTCTTGCATTGTATGATATACGTTCATTACGTCATCGTCTTCTTCAATTTTTTCTAATAGTTTTTCAACATCCGCTACTTGGTCGGGTGTTAATTCTTTTGTTATTTGCGGTATTCTTTCAAATCCAGAAGATAAGATTTCAATACCTCTTGATTCTAATTCTTTTTGGATAGCACCAAAACTTTCAAAAGGAGCGTACATTAAAATACCGTCTTCGTCAGCAAAGATTTCTTCTACACCAAAATCAATCATTTCTAATTCTAATTCTTCCACATCTTGTCCTTCAGCTGGAATTCTAAAATTACAAGTATGATCAAACATAAATTCAACCGAACCTTGTGTTCCAAACGTTCCGTTGCATTTGTTGAAGTAACTTCTAATGTTAGCAACCGTTCTGTTATTGTTATCCGTAGCCGTTTCAATTAAAATCGCAATTCCGTGAGGTGCATACCCTTCAAACAACACTTCTTTAAAGTTAGCCGTGTCTTTATCCGATGCTTTTTTAATAGCGCGTTCTACGTTATCTTTAGGCATATTCGCTGCCTTCGCATTCTGAATCACCGCTCTTAAACGGGAGTTGGTTTCAGGATTTGGTCCGCCTTCTTTAACGGCCATTACAATATCTTTTCCTATACGAGTAAACGTTTTTGCCATTGCTGACCAACGTTTCATTTTACGGGCTTTTCTAAATTCAAACGCTCTTCCCATTTCTTTTTTGGTTTAAAGTTTCAAGTTTCAGGTTGCAAAAATAATAATTTCAAGTTCAAATTCAAGGTCAATTTCAATTTTCAAATTTGTACTTGTTCTTGCCCTTGACTACTTTTTATAAAATGGCATTTTAACCACTTTCGCTTTAATATCTTTATTTCTAATTCTGATGTAAATTTCAGAATCTGGTGTAGCTAAAGCCGTTGGTACATATCCCATTCCGATAGCAATTCCCATAGATGGTGATTGTGTTCCAGAAGTTACAATTCCAACTACATTTCCGTTTGCATCAGCAATTTCGTAATCGTGACGAGGAATTCCTCTTTCGATCATTTCAAAGCCAACTAATTTACGAGAAACACCTGCTTCTTTTTGTTTTTTCAAGTTTTCTGAATTCGTAAATTCTTTATCGAATTTGGTAATCCAACCTAAACCTGCTTCTAATGGCGAAGTGGTATCATTGATGTCGTTTCCGTACAAACAGAATCCCATTTCTAAACGTAAGGTATCACGCGCTGCTAATCCAATTGGTTTGATTCCAAATGCTGCACCCGCTTCAAAAACTTTGTTCCAAATGTATTCCGCATCTTCGTTTTTGAAGTAAATTTCAAATCCTCCCGAACCCGTATAACCTGTAGCCGAAACAATTACATCACTTTTTCCTGCGAAAACTCCAATTTGAAACGTGTAATAGCCCATACTAGACAAATCAATAGCTGTTAAGGATTGCATCGCTTCAGCAGCCTTTGGCCCTTGAATAGCTAATAAGGAATAACTGTCTGAAGCATTAGTCATTTCAACTCCTAAATCATTGTGTGATGAAATCCAATTCCAATCTTTTTCGATATTTGATGCATTTACAACAAGTAAGTAGTGATTGTCTTCTATTTTATAAACGATTAAATCGTCTACAATTCCTCCTTCGTTATTTGGTAAACAAGAATATTGTGCTTTTCCATCTGCTAATTTAGAGGCATCATTTGAAGTTACTTTCTGGATTAGGGCCAATGCATTTTCTCCTTTTAAGAAAAATTCTCCCATGTGCGAAACGTCGAAAACACCAACGCCATTTCTAACGGTTTCGTGCTCTGCATTTACTCCTTCATATTGTACAGGCATATTGTAACCTGCAAATGGAACCATTTTAGCTCCTAAACTTTCGTGAATGTGCGTTAACGCTGTATTTTTCATGATTTGATGTTGTATTATTAGAGGATGCTAATTTATTGAAAATTCTTAAAAATGTATCCTTAAATCCTTTAAAATTTGTGAAGTATTTATTTTGTGTTAATATTAATAAATAATCTTGCATTTTAACAATTGTTTGTGGAATTTTGGACTTTTAAAACAAACCGAATGGAAACCATACATTATATTAGTTCCGATTTACTATCGATTGAAAAAATTAACGAGATTGTTTTTCAAGAAAAACAACTTGCCTTGTCTGAAGAAGCTGTCGTAAATATTGAAAAATGTAGGAAGTATTTAGATGATAAAATGCAATCGAATTCTACTCCAATTTACGGAATCAATACTGGTTTTGGGTCGTTGTGTAATGTAAAGATTTCAAATGAAAATTTATCAAAACTTCAAGAAAATTTGGTAAAATCACATGCTTGTGGAACAGGAGAAGAAGTGCCACATGAAATTGTGAAAATCATGTTGTTGTTGAAAATCCAATCCTTAAGCTATGGTCATTCGGGTGTTCAATTGGTAACGGTACAGCGTTTGATTGATTTTTACAACAATGCTATTTTTCCAGTAATTTATACACAGGGTTCTTTAGGAGCTTCTGGAGATTTAGCTCCGTTAGCCCATTTATCCTTGCCATTATTAGGTGAAGGTGAAGTGTATGTAGATGGCTTCAGACAGCCGGCTTCAAAAGTACTAGCGAAATTTGGTTGGGAACCCATCGTTTTACAATCGAAAGAAGGATTGGCTTTGTTAAACGGAACGCAGTTTATGAGTGCTTACGGGGTGTATTGCTTGATTAAAGCAGCTAAAATTTCGTATTTAGCAGATGTAGTAGGGGCGATTTCCTTAGAAGGTTTTGATGGACGAATCGAACCTTTTACAGATTTGATTCACTTGGTTCGTCCTCACAAAGGTCAAGTGCAAACGGCAGAGAGAATGCGCAATTTGTTGGAGGATAGTGAAATTATTGCACAACCTAAAGTACATGTTCAAGATCCATATTCTTTTAGATGTATTCCACAAGTGCACGGTGCTTCGAAAGACGCGATTGATTATGTGATGAAAGTGTTCCGTACCGAAATCAACTCGGTTACTGATAATCCAAATATTTTTGTTGGTGAAGACACGATCCTTTCGGGGGGTAATTTTCATGGACAACCCTTGGCTTTAGCTTTAGATTTCTTAGGTATAGCATTGTCAGAATTAGGAAGTATTTCGGAAAGAAGAACCTATCAATTGATTTCTGGATTGAGAAATTTGCCTGCCTTTTTAGTAAATGATCCTGGTTTGAATTCAGGTTTTATGATTCCACAGTATACAGCGGCAAGTATCGCTAGTCAGAACAAACAGTTGGCAACGCCAGCAAGTATTGATAGTATTGTTTCTTCAAATGGGCAAGAAGATCATGTGAGCATGGGGGCTAACGCAGCCACCAAGACATTGCGTATTGTTGAAAATGTAGAACGTATTTTAGCAATCGAATTGTTAAATGGCTCACAAGCGTTAGAATTTAGAAGACCTTTGAAGTCTAGTGAGTTTATTGAAAGTTTTGTAAAATCGTATAGAGATGAAGTTTCTTTTGTGTCTGAAGATAGGATTTTACATTATGATATTGAAAAGTCAGTATCGTTTTTGAATAGTTTTCAGATTGAAATGGAAGAATAATTGAAAGAAAAACGCTCAGTTGATCATTCAATTGAGCGTTTTTTATAGCTTTAAAATTTTAATTGGTAAACATCATCTAAGTCCGTATCACAACTAAAGTTTACTCCCAAATCGGTAACGTAGCCGTCGTTAAGACCATATACCCAGCCGTGTAGCGATAATTCTTGTCCGTTTTTCCAAGCGTTTTGAACTATAGATGTTTTAGCTAAATCCATAACTTGCTCTTTCACATTGATTTCAACAAACTTATTGAAGCGTTCTTTTTCATCTTCTATAGCATCTAATTCATGTTGATGAAATCGATAAGTGTCTTTTATATGTCGAATCCAATTGTCAATAATTCCGATTGAAGTATTTCCCATTGCAGCTTTAACACCACCACAACCATAATGGCCACATACAATGACATGTTTTACTTTTAAGGCGTTAACCGCGTAATCGAGTACGCTTAACATATTCATGTCGGAGTGTACCACCATATTCGCTATGTTGCGATGTACGAAAACTTCGCCTGGTTCAGCCCCAATAATTTCGTTTGCGGGTACACGACTATCAGAACAACCAATCCATAATAAGGGAGGGTTTTGGCCTTCGGCTAAATTTTTAAAATAATCTGGGCTTATGGCTAGTTTGTTTTCAACCCATTTTTTATTGTTCTCAATTATTTTTTTATAAAAATCGGTCATTATCATTTTTTTAGCGTATCAAATGTAAAATAAAAAAGCTATCAATTCTAGATAAATAGTTTGAATTGATAGCTTCTCATGATTAATTGTTTTGTATTAATGTCTTAAATCGGCAACTGTAAACTCAGGATTCGAATCGTCTTTAATGTACATAACATCATCGTAGAAAATTACTCTTCCTGATTCGATATCGTGCATAGCACCCACGATTCCGATTTGGCCTTCCTCTAGCATTTGTTCTAAAACAAAGCTTCTTTCAATGATGTTTTTTACATTTCTTTTTACATTGATTTCTGCAACATTTTCAACAAATTCACCATTTTTAGAAGTTCTGTTCTCTAAGGTATCTTTCTCTTGGTAAACAGCAGGTTGGATTTTTGAAAGTAATTCTGTTAAATTACCCATTTCAACATGGTCACAAGCACCTTTAACGGCACCACATTTAGAATGTCCTAGGACTACAATCAATTTAGAACCTGCAACTTTACAAGCAAATTCCATACTTCCCAGGATATCGGTATTCACAATATTTCCTGCGATTCTTACAGAGAAAATATCACCTAATCCTTGATCGAAAATTAGTTCAGCGGAAGTTCTACTGTCAATGCAACTTAATATAGTAGCGAATGGCCATTGCCCATCACGAGTTTCGTTTGCTTGTTCAAGTAAATTTCTATTTGCTTTTAAATTATTAATGAAACGACTATTTCCTTCTTGTAAAAATTGTAACGCTTTTCGTGGCGTCATTTGCGCTTGGGTTTCTTTATTATGTGCTTTCATATGGTTTTATTTTTCTTCTTTATGTTCTTTTATTTTTACGTGTTTAAACTCCGTATTGTCTAAATTGTATTGTTCTTTAAACCCTTTTAATGTTAAATGAATATCTTTATCTTCTGCTTTTACATCTCTAAAATCCTTTATCAATTCAACTACATCAAAGTCGATATACTTTGTATTAGAAGCATCTATGATTAGCTGAGACCCAACGGGAATGCTAGCTAGGGTATTCTTTATAGCCGCCTTATTTAAAAAGGAAACTTCTTGTGCCAATTTAATGGTAATGACATCGCCATCTTTGAAGGATTCTTTTTTAAAAGAATAAGCAATCTTTAAATTTTGATATAAAATAAAGATGATACTTGTTGCTAATCCTATTCCAACTCCTTTTAATAAATCGATACGTACAACTGCTATTACGGTGATTACAAAAGGAATAAACTGTGTATAACCATTGTTCCACAAATGTACAAAAACGCTTGGTTTTGCCAATTTATACCCTACCATCAATAAAACTGCAGCTAATGCAGCCAAAGGAATTTTGTTTAGTATAAACGGAATAGAGAGCGCAAAAGTGAATAATAGCAATCCATGAAAAATGGTTGATAATTTAGTTCTACCACCTGAATTAATATTTGCTGAAGAGCGAACCACTACAGAAGTCATGGGTAATCCTCCGAGTAAACCGCTTAATATGTTTCCAACACCTTGAGCTTTTAGTTCGCGATTGGTATCTGTAAATCTTTTATAAGGATCTAACTTGTCGGTAGCTTCTATACACAATAAGGTTTCTATGGAGGCTACTACTGCAATTGTTACCGCTACAATCCAAACTTTTTCATTGGTTAAGGAAGCGAAATTAGGAAGCGCAAATCCATTCTTTATTTCTGTAAAAGTAGGTAGACTAACTAAATGATTTTGTGTGGTAATGGCTAAACTAGAACCTGACTGAATAAAAAACTCATTCAGTAAAATACTAATTACTACGACTACTAATGCGCCTGGAATTACTTTTATATTTTTTAAAGCTGGAACTCTTTCCCAAGTAATTAAAATAACCAATGATAATAAGGCAATAATTAAGGCTCCAGTATGAATGTAATTGATAGACTCTATTAAAGTATCAAAAGTGGTATGACCTGATTTTTCAATATAAAAGAAGTCACCTTCATTGTCTACATCATGACCAAAAGCATGGGGTATTTGTTTTAGAATGATGATAATTCCAATTGCAGCTAACATTCCTTCGATAACGCTTGTTGGAAAATAATTAGAAAAACTTCCTGCGCGTAAAAAACCTAATGAAACCTGAATTAATCCAGCTAAAATTACAGCTACTAAAAAGATATCAAATCCCCCTAGATCTGTAATTGCCGCTAATACAATAGCTGTTAATCCTGCGGCAGGACCCGTTACACTCAATGAAGAATTACTTAAAAAACCAACGATAATACCTCCAATTACACCCGAAACAATACCTGAGAATAATGGTGCTCCTGAGGCTAAAGCTATACCCAAACATAAAGGTAACGCTACTAAAAAAACAACAAGTCCAGCTGCAAGATCACCTCTTACATTGGAAAACATAGAATGGTTATTCATGAAATTTATATAATACATTAATATTCCGCACCTAAATTAAAGGGCGTTTTGAAGAAAGAAGAAAATGTATTACACGAAATTTGGAGGTGGTGAAAAAATTTGATGCGCTAAATTATCGAAACATTTCAGATTGAAATCAACGAGAACGTTAAGTTTTGTTAGCCTACCGAAAGAAAAATTAAATACAGAGTCGTTAGTAGGGGTTATCGATTTTACTTCATTAAAAGGGGCGTGATTTTCTTCTTCTTCACACATAGTGTAAAAGCAAGAAGTATCCGCTTTCTCATCTATCATTCCGATTAAGGTGGGTGTAGATAGAAAAGTAATGAAAACAAATAAAAAGATATTTACTAACAATTTCATGGAGCGAAGATACCATTTCGGTTTGAAACATTTCTTAATTTTTTTATAAAAAAGTTTTGAGAGTTACTTTTTCAAAAGGATTTGCCAATGCTAATGCGTACTTGGTTTGTGTTTACTATTCAACAAAAGCAAATTCGTGTATGTCAATAAATTTGTAAATTTTTAAGTTTTGTCTTATAAGTTAAATTGATTGTTTTTATATTTGTATCAAAATAATCAATATAATGACCATTACACAACTCTCTTATGTTTTAGCCGTTGCAGAGTATAAAAATTTTACTTTAGCTGCAGAAAAATGCTTTGTAACCCAACCCACATTGAGTATGCAAATTCAGAAATTAGAAGATGAACTAGATGTTTTAATTTTTGATAGGAGTAAGAAGCCTATCATGTTAACAGAAGTGGGTGAAAAAATTGTGAATCAAGCAAAAAACACGGTTAATGAGGCGGGTAGGATAAAAGACATCGTGGATCAACAGAAAGGCTATATTGGTGGCGAATTTAAAGTTGGGATTATTCCAACGGTGATGCCTACTTTATTGCCAATGTTTCTTAATAATTTTATAAAGAAATATCCCAAAGTAAGTTTGATCATAGAGGAGCAAACAACGGAGGAAATTATTAAGAAGCTTAAAAATGGTCATTTGGACTGTGCTATTGCTGCAACTCCACTTGAAGAAGATAATTTAAAAGAAATCGTTTTGTATTACGAACCTTTTGTTGCTTATGTGCCAGAGAAACATGCTAGTTTTGATAAAAAGGAGATTACAACAGAAGATTTAGATTTGGATTCTATTTTGCTTTTACAAGATGGTCATTGTTTTAGAAATGGAATTTTAAATTTGTGTAAGAACAATAAATATATTGTAGATAGTCATTTTCAATTGGAAAGTGGAAGTTTTGAAACGCTCATTAAACTTGCTGATGAGGGATTGGGTACCACTTTGTTGCCCTATTTGCATACTTTAGATTTAAACGAAAAGAACAAAGCTAAGTTGCGTCCGTTTAAAGATCCAAAACCGGCTAGAGAGGTTAGTTTAATTTATCCTAAGAACGAATTAAAAATTCACATTATAAATGCATTGCGTGACGTGATATCAGGAGTTGTTAGAGGAGCAATAGCGTTTAGTGATATAGAAATAATTAGTCCAAAGTTTAAAAAATAATAGAAAAGTCCCACGATTGTGGGACTTTATTTTAGTTGATATAAATTAAACATTGTCTTAATTCGGGCTTTTCTTCGGTGAATTTTAGAAGCCACTCTCTCAATTGGTCAATTTCATAAGGAAGTAAGTTTTTAACGGCTTTTTCTAATTCTTTACAAAATAATTTTGCGTCAAAACTTACTCTTTCAAGAATTGATTTGGTGTAAGAAAACATAGCTCGGGGCATAATAATTCTTTTTTGAGTTTGTTACTTGGTAAGAACATGATGTAAATTTAATTAAAAAAAGATTAAAAATTTATTTTGTAGTCTTAAAAAAAAGCTAAATGTGATTATTTTTTGGCGCGTAACATTTCTCGTTTTCCAGGTGCTCCTGGTAATTTTTCAACTTTAAATCCTGCATTAAGCATCGCATTTTTTATAGGGGTCCTGCAGGCATAGGTAACAAGAATTCCGTTTGTTTTTAATGCATCATACATTTTTTTAAAAATAGATTCACTCCAAAGTTCGGGTTGTAATTGAAATCCAAAAGCATCAAAATATATCAAGTCGAATTGATTTTCATCGTCGATGTCTTGAAAAAATTGTTTTCGTTTGGTTAAGGTGAAATTTTCTGCAATTGTTTGCATTTCTTCCCAAGATGAGGAATGTAAGGTTTGGAAAATTTTCTCATGCAATAAGGCATTTAATTCGGAAACATAATTCAATTGCAAAATTTCTTCTTTTGAAATAGGATAGGCCTCAACGCCAACGTAATTGATGTTTTTTTTATCTTGTGTTTCTAAAAAAGTAATAAAGGCATTAAGTCCTGTTCCAAAACCAATCTCCAAAATCGAAATGGAGTCTTTATGGTGAAAGAGATTCAATCCGTTTTTGATAAATACATGTTTGGCTTCCTGAATGGCGCCATGCGTAGAATGATAGTTCTCGTCCCATTCAGGAATTCGAATGGTGGTGGAGCCATCTTGTGTTATGATAATTTCTCTTTTCATTACTAATTAAAAAAAAAGGTTCAAGAATTCGTTTCCTAGTTCTTAAACCTTATTTGATTCTAGATCGATTGATTTATTTGATGTATAGTTTTTTAATTTTAGGTATGGGACCACCACATTTAACTTCATGACAACTGATACATGCATTTATCCCGTTATTAAAATGTGCTTTGGCATTTTTTGGGTCTTCATAAATTAATTCTTGTGCTTTTATAAATTTTGCCGCTTGCTCTTTAAAAAATAAATCTTTGTCTGATTCATCGGTCATTACTGCTTCATGAATTTTCATAAAATGCTGTGGAAATTTGCCAATCGTATCGCCCTTCAAAATACGTTCTTTTAAACGTTTGTTATCCACATACATTTGTTCCATCAAAGCTGCCATTTCAGACATTTCATACATTTCAAATGCCTCTTCCTTTGCTGTAGATTTTTTTTCAGAAGTTATGGTGTCATTTGAAATGGTTTCATTTTTCTTATTACAAGAAAGCAATAAAAATATTGGAAAAAGGAGAGAAAATACCGTTTTCATTATTTTGCAATTAAAACTCCGTTTGCTAAGAAAGAATAAGTTGTTTTTGGCGCTACAATACTATCAATTGCTGCTTGTGATTTTCCTGCATCTTTAGCATAGTGCTTTAAAGCATCAATGCTTTCAATGTTAACAAAGGCTTTCCCATTAACAATAACTTCTTTGTTTTGTGCATTTTTTGGTACAAAAAAACTGTAATCTTCAAATTTCACAAAAGCTTCTTTATCATCTGATAATTCTAAGGTCATCCAACAACCTTTCTTTTGACAAACTTCGTTAATCTCAGTTTTAAATTTTACTTCTAGGGTATCGCCTTCTTTTAATGTTGAAAATTTTTCCATCATCTCAGAATTGGATAACGCATTTTCTGCAGTGATAGAATCACCAAAAATGGCATAATCAACTTTCGCTATTTCAGGAGTGGTTTCTTTTTTTTGTTCACAGTTAGCAAATAAAATTGCTAGAAAGAATAGTGTAATCGTTTTTTTCATCTTAGGATAGTTTGTTTAACAAAAATAGCTATATTTTTGATTTTTCAGTGTTTTTTATGTGAATTATTAATAGTGTTTTATCGTATACTTTTTATTTCTAAGTAAAAAAGAAGTAATTGTTAGATTTTTTTTATTTTTTGATTAATTAAAGTTAGCCATCTTTTTTTTATTAAATTTGCAATTTATTAGTAAAAAAGGGCGTTTTTTTACTAAACCTATAATACATAACAATACACACTTGATGGAATTAAAAACTTTAAATGAGGTTGAAATTAATTTGGTAACTTCATCGAAAATTAACCAAGTAGATTTTGAGAATCTTACATTTGGTAATATTTTTACCGATCACATGTTGGTTTGTGATTACAAAAATGGTGCTTGGCAAATGCCTTCTATAGTACCTTATGCACCATTTATGATAGATCCTTCTGCCAAAGTTTTTCATTATGGACAGGCCATTTTTGAAGGAATGAAAGCTTACAAAGATCAACAAGATGCTGTTTGGTTGTTTCGTCCAGATGAAAATTACAAGCGTTTTAATAAAAGTGCGACAAGAATGGCGATGCCAGAAGTACCTGAAACTGTTTTTCTGGGAGGGTTAAAAAAACTTCTTGAAGTAGATCGTGAGTGGGTTAGGAAAGGGAAAGGGAACACGTTATATATTCGTCCTTTTATGATTGCTACAGGTCATGGAGTTATTGCGGCACCATCTCAAGAATATCGTTTTATGATTATATTATCACCTGCAAAATCGTATTATTCAGGAGAGGTAAAAGTTCTTATTGCAGAACATTACAGTAGGGCAGCAAATGGTGGAATTGGAGCGGCTAAAGCAGCAGGTAATTATTCCGCTCAGTTTTATCCAACAAAATTAGCCAACGAGCAAGGTTTTCAACAGATAATATGGACAGACGACGCTACACACACCAAATTAGAAGAGGCAGGGACTATGAATGTTTTCTTTAGAATTAATGATACCCTTTTAACGGCTCCTACAAGTGAAAGAATCTTGGATGGTGTTACCCGTAAAAGTGTTATTGAATTAGCAAAACGAGAAAATATTGATGTTGAAGTTCGTTCTGTTTTAGTAGACGAACTAGTTGAGGCAGCAAAAAATGGTTCGTTAAAAGAGATTTTTGGCGCTGGAACAGCTGCGGTGATTAACCCAATAGTTGGTTTCTCCTATTTAGGAACCTATTATGAGTTACCTAAACTAGAAAACGCTATAGCACTTGAAATTAAAGAAAAATTGACAAATATTCAATATAAATTAGCAGATGATACTTTTGGTTGGACTGTTAAGATATAAGTGAAAGCTAAATTGAAATTAAAAGTTGCCTTTGCTATACACTTAGGCAACTTTTTTATTTTAAAATATTTTCAAAGTTGGGTTTGAAGTAATTAGGTCCTTTCATAACTTTTCCATCCTCACGGTAGATGGGTTTGCCATCATTTCCAAGTTTACTCATGTTAGAACGCTGAATTTCATCAAAAACTTCCTCTATTTTATGTTGGAGCCCATGCTCTAAGATAGTGCCGCATAAAATGTACAACATATCTCCCAGCGCATCTGCAACTTCAATAATATCATTGTTTCGAACAGCTTCTAAATATTCTTCATTTTCTTCTTTCATTAAATTAAAGCGAAGTTCGTTTTTTAATGTTCCTAAATCTGCTTTCATTTCTTCACTTATTCCCAAACCATAGGTTTCGTGAAATATTTTTACTGCTTTTAATTGTTTTTGCATAATTGTATTATATTTTTCACTAAATTTAAAAAATTAGAAACTATTTAATCGCTACTTTTGTAAAAATTTTCAATATGTTTTCAACAGGACAAGTATATTTTGCAATATTCTTTTTAATCGCTTTTGTTGCAACAATGATAGTGGTATATCGCAAAGATTTAAAAGTTTTAAAACCTTTTTACAAAGGGGTTTATTGGGTGTTTTTAGGTTTCATTTTTTTTATTGGCTTACTGTTTCTGATTAAATTTATCATGAAAGATTAATTTTATATTTGAATTATAAAACGAATACAAATGAAAATTTTAAAATATATATTTCTTTTATTAGCTTTATTGAGTGTGGCTTTTTTGATTTTTGTAGTTACACAGCCAAGTGAATTTCGTGTTTCAAGAACGAAGCAAATAAAGATTTCCAAAGAGGTTGTTTTTGATTTTATAACGGATAGTACTTTATCTTCTTATTGGAGTCCTTGGGAACAAAACCAAGCGGTCTTTTCTAATATAAAATCCGTTCAAGAAGATTCTCTTTCGCAGACACTAATATTAAATCAACAAGAAAATGAGTCTTACTTTAAGTTAAAAACTTCTGAAAAGGGCACAATGGTTACTTGGAATTTAAAAGGGAATCTTGATTTTAAATTAAAATTAGAGAGTATTTTAAGTGGAGGTGTAGACCGTGTTTTAGGGGAACAATTAGAAAAAGGATTGGTTAATATTGAAAATTACTTAGTTAAAGAATTAAATACTTTTACTGTAGCTGTAAACGGTGTTGTAACGAAACAAGCTACTAACTACATACAACAAATTGATACTTGCAAAAGCAGTGATTTTCAAAAGAAATCTAAAGAAATGTTACAGAACATGCTTTCTTTTGTAAAGAAAAATGAAATTAGAGTGACGGGTTTACCTTTTATCGACTATAAAAATAGAAAAAATTCGAATGGCACAATTGTTTTTGCAATGTGTGTTCCCGTTGAAGAACAGATTTTGACCACAGAAGGGAGTGAGATTTCGGGTGCAAGTTTTGAAGAATTTCTTGCTGTGAAAGCAACTTTAACGGGAGATTATTCGCACAGTGAAAAAGCATGGAAGAAAGCACTCGATTTTGTTAAAAAGAGTCAAGTTAATGTTGATGAAACTGGACATTATATAGAAGTATACAGAGTAAGTTTACCAAATGAGAGAAAACCGTCTAAATGGATAACTGAATTTTATTTGCCAGTGAAGCAAAAAGTTGTTAACAAACCAAAGCCTATTTCACGACCTAAAGTTGTTAATCCCGATACAATTGCAATACCATCAAATTCAATAGCAGATTAAATTTTTTATGTATTGCTAAAAGCAAAAAAACCATTCGCCTTAACGAATGGTTTTTTTAAACAAACTAAACCAATTATATTGCTGTTATTAAAAAGCGTATTTATTTTCGCTAATAATTTTTGCAGCAATTTTTTCACGAAGTCCAATTACATTTGGCATGTTCGTATATTTTGTAAAACGTTTTAATCCCATTAACATCATACGTTGTTCGTCGCCTTCAGCAAAAGAAACGATTCCTTCTTTTCCTTTTTGGTTTACGATATCTACTGCATGATATAAGTATAATTTTGCCATAGCAATTTGCTCCTGAACTTTGTCTTCGCCTTCTTTTTTAGCTAATTTCTCTGTTCTAAGAATAGTACTTTCAGCCATGTAGATTTCGATTAAGATATCAGAAGCAGCCATTAATAATTGTTGGTGTGATTCTAATTCTGGTCCGTATTTTTGCACTGCTGCACCTGCAACCATTAAGAATACTTTTTTCAATTTAGCAATCATTTCTTTTTCTTCAGCAAATAATTCTGAATAATCTGGAACATCGAAAGATGGAATTCCCATTAACTCTTCAGCTACAGCCATCGCTGGACCTAATAAATCAACGTGACCTTTCATTGCTTTTTTCACTAACATACCAACGGATAACATTCTGTTGATTTCGTTAGTTCCTTCGTAAATTCTTGCGATACGAGCATCTCTCCAAGCACTTTCCATTGGAGCGTCTTCTGAGAATCCCATTCCACCAAAAATTTGAATTCCTTCATCTGTACATGCTTGAACATCTTCAGAAACGGCTACTTTTAAGATTGAACATTCGATAGCGAATTCTTCAACACCTTTTAATTCAGCTTCTTGGTGCGAATTTCCTTCACTAACTCTAATGTTGATTCTGTTTTCAATATCTGCAGCAGCTCTATACGTAGCACTTTCACCTGCATAAGCATTTGTTGCCATTTCAGCAATTTTAGCTTGAATTGCTCCAAAACTTGAAATTGGCGTTTTAAATTGAACTCTTTCATTAGCATAGTTTACTGCTCCAGTAATTGTTCTTCTTTGTGCTTCTAAACAAGCAGCAGCTAATTTAATACGTCCAACATTCAAAGCATTCATTGCAATTTTGAACCCTTCACCACGACCTGCTAACATATTCTCTACTGGTACTTTCGTTTCATTAAAGAAAACCTGACGAGTAGAAGAAGAGCGAATACCTAATTTGTGTTCTTCATCTCCTAAAGAAATTCCGTTTGATGGATCATTTTCAACGATAAAACCTGTGATGTTTTTATCATCTTCGATACGAGCGAAAACGATAAATACATTACAGAATCCAGCATTTGAAATCCACATTTTTCCTCCAGTGATTTTATAGTGTGTTCCGTCTTCAGAAAGAACCGCTTTTGTTTTTCCTGAATTTGCATCTGATCCAGCTCCTGGTTCCGTTAAACAGTAAGCACCAAACCATTCCCCTGAAGCTAATTTTGGAACATATTTTTGTTTTTGTTCTTCAGTTCCGTATAACGTAATTGGCATAGTTCCAATTCCAGTGTGCGCTCCAAAAGCAGTTGAAAACGAACCCGTTGCACCTGATATGTAATCACATACCAAAACAGTATTGATGAATCCCATTTCCATTCCACCGTAAGCAGCAGGAACGGCAACGCTTAAATAACCAAGCTCTCCGGCTTTACGCATTACTTCTTCAGTAAGTGCATAATCTTTCTTTTCAAAGCGCTCTTTGTTTGGCCATAACTCTTTGTCTACGAATTCGATTACCGAATCACGCATCATAATTTGTTCTTCGTTGAAGTCTTCTGGTGTGAAGATGTCTTCGCATTTAGTTTCTTTTACTAGGAATTGTCCTCCTCTGATAATATCTGACATAATTAGCCCCCTATCCCCCAAAGGGGGAACCTATTAGGGGTCAATAGGGTTTAAATTTTACAATATAATTTTTTTTAGTATTTCAGTATAATGTATAACCACAATCCATATTCCCCCTTTGGGGGTTAGGGGGCTTTACTTCAAAAATTCAAAAACTCCAGCTGCACCTTGACCAGTTCCAACACACATTGAAACGATTCCATATTTGCTGTTTCTTAAGCGCATTTCGTCAAACAATTGAACGGATAGTTTGGCACCCGTACAACCTAGTGGGTGACCTAAAGCGATAGCTCCACCGTTAACGTTTACGATTTCAGGATTTAAACCTAATTCTCTCACTACAGCTAATGATTGTGCTGCGAAAGCTTCGTTTAACTCAATTAAATCGATTTGGTCTTGCTTTAATCCCGCTTGTTTTAATGCTTTTGGAATGGCTGTAACTGGTCCAATTCCCATGATTCTTGGTTCTACACCTGAAGCAGCATAGCTTACCATTCTTGCAATTGGTTCTAAGTTTAATTCTTTCACCATTTCTTCGCTCATGATTAAAACGAAAGCTGCACCATCACTCATTTGTGAAGAGTTTCCAGCGGTAACCGAACCATCAGCAGCGAATACAGGACGTAATCCTGCTAAAGCTTCTACAGAAGTTCCTGCTCTTGGACCTTCGTCTTTATTCACTACGTATGATTTTGTTTCTTTCTTACCATTTTCATTGATAAACGTTTGTTCTACTGTAATAGGAGCAATTTGTTTATCGAATTTACCTTCTGCCTGAGCTTTTAAAGCTTTTAAATGCGATTGATAAGCAAACTCATCTTGGTCAGCACGAGAAACATTAAATTGTTTTGCAACAGCTTCAGCCGTTAATCCCATTCCCCAGTAATAATCTTCGTGACCTGCAGCAGCCACTTTGTAATCTGGTGTTGGTTTGTAACCTCCCATTGGAATGTAACTCATACTTTCGGCACCACCTGCAATGATACAATCTGCCATTCCTGACTGAATTTTAGCTGTTGCCATTGCAATAGTTTCAACTCCAGAAGCACAATATCTGTTTACTGTAACTCCAGGAACATCCGTAATTTTTAATCCCATTAATGAAATTAAACGCCCAACGTTTAAACCTTGCTCAGCTTCTGGCATTGCATTTCCTACCATCACGTCATCAATGCGTGTTTTGTCGAAATCAGGCAACTCTTTCATCATGTGTTCGATGGTTTCAGCTGCTAATTCGTCAGGTCTTTTGAATCGGAATACCCCTTTTGGAGCTTTTCCAACTGCTGTTCTATATCCTTTTACTATATATGCTGTTTTCATATTTATTTGTATTAAGATTGGAGTATTAAGTATTAAGACTTTCCAATCGTTTTATTAATTTTCTTTAAGAGATTTTTGGAAAGAAAAACTCATGTTACTAATTTCTACTAACTGATTAATAATTGGTTGTATTATTTCTTCATCAACTAAACTTAATCGTTTTGCTAAAATTAGTTGTGTGATAAGCTCAAATGTAGAACCATTTGCAATTCCTAAAAATTGAATGAATTCTTTATTAGAATTTCTTCCAGAACCTTCTGCAATATTTGATGGGATAGAAACGGCACATTTCTTAATTTGATGAATTAGATTAAATTTCTCATCAATTGGGAGTAAAAGTGAAACTTTGTAAACTTCAACTGCTACGTCCATTGCTTTTTGCCAAATCTTTAATTTTTCAAAATTATGCATAGGTCTTAATACTTAATTCTTATTACTTTATACTAATTTCTTAATGGTTTCCCTTTGGTTAACATGTGCTGAATTCTTTCTAAAGATTTTCTTTCTCCAGTTAAAGATAAAAATGCTTCTCTTTCTAAATCCAATAAATATTGTTCAGAAACTAAAGTTGCCTCTGATAAATCGCCACCAGCCATTACATAAGCTAATTTGTTAGCGATTTTTTTATCGTGTTCAGAAATGTATTTACCGGCTTCCATTTGGTCTGTTCCTACTAAGAACATACCTAAAGCTTGTTTACCTAATACTTTGATATCTTTTCTTCTTACTGGTTGTGTGTAACCTTGTTCTGCCATTTGTAATGCTACTTGTTTAGCTGTAGCGATTTGACGGTCTTTGTTTACCACAACGATATCTCTTCCTTTTTGTAAAACGCCAGTATCAAAACCTTCGTAAGCTGATGTAGCAACTTTTGCCATTCCTACGGTTAAGAAATATTCTTGTAAAACATTTAATTCAACATCGTTTTTACGGAATAAATCAGATGCTCTCAAAGCCATTTCTTTAGAACCACCACCACCAGGAATTACGCCAACACCAAATTCTACTAATCCGATATATGTTTCTGCGGCTGCAACGGCTCTATCAGCGTGCATGGTTAATTCGCAACCACCACCTAATGTCATTCCGTGAGGAGCAGCGATAACTGGAATTGCAGAATAACGACAACGCATCATCGTATCTTGGAACATTTTGATTGCCATGTTTAATTCGTCATACTCTTGTTCGACAGCCATCATGAAAATCATTCCTAAATTAGCACCAACAGAGAAATTAGCACCTTGATTTCCAATTACTAAACCGTTGTAATCTTTTTCAGCGATATCAATTGCTTTGTTGATTCCTTGTAAAACACCAGCACCGATTGAATTCATTTTTGAAGTAAATTCTAAGTTGATGATACCATCCCCTAAATCAGTAATGATTGCATCGCTGTTGTTCCATATTTTTTTGCTTTCGCGAATGTTATTCAAGATGATGAAAGCATCCTGACCTGGAACTTTTTCTACTTTTTTATTTGTGATAGAGTAGAAGTGTGTTGCTCCATCTTTAATCGAATAGAAAGAAGTAACACCAGAAGCTACCATATCCGTTACCCATGAAGCAGGTTGGAAACCTTCCGCTTTCATTAATTCGATTCCTTTTTCAACACCGATAGCATCCCAAATTTCGAATGGACCATTTTCCCAACCGAATCCAGCTTTCATTGCATCGTCGATTTTATAGAAAGCGTCAGTGATTTCAGGAATTCTGTTTGAACAATATTGGAACATCGAAGCGAAGTTTTTTCTGTAGAAATCTCCAGCTTTGTCTTTTCCAGTAACTAAAACTTTGAATCTATCGATTGGTTTTTCAATCGTTTTGGTTAATTCTAAAGTTGCGAAAGAAGCTTTTTTATTTGCTCTGTATTCTAATGTATCTAAGTCTAAAGTCAGAATGTCTTTTCCTTCTTTTTTGTAGAAACCTTGTCCGGTTTTACTTCCTAACCATTTGTTTTCCATCATTTTGTTAACAAATTCTGGAAGTTTAAATAATTCATGCGCTTCGTCGTTTGGACAATTTTCATAAATACCATTTGCCACATGAACTAAAGTATCTAAACCTACAACATCAACCGTTCTAAAAGTAGCTGATTTTGGACGACCAATTACTGGACCTGTTAGTTTATCAACTTCTTCAACAGTTAATCCCATTTCTTTTACTTGGTGAAATAAGCTTTGGATTCCGAAGATTCCAATTCTATTTCCAATAAAAGCAGGAGTATCTTTTGCAATAACTGAAGTTTTCCCTAAGAATTTTTCACCATAACCATTCAAGAAATCTAATACGTCTTGAGATGTTTTTGGTCCAGGTATAATTTCAAATAATTTTAAGTAACGCGCAGGGTTAAAGAAGTGCGTTCCACAAAAATGTTGTTGGAAATCTTCGCTTCTTCCTTCGCTCATAAATTGAATAGGAATACCAGAAGTATTTGAAGTTACTAAAGTTCCTGGTTTTCTATATTTATCAACTTGTTCGAAAACAATTTTCTTGATGTCTAAACGTTCAACAACAACTTCGATAATCCAATCTGCAGTTGCAATTTTCGACATATCATCGGTAGTATTACCCGTTGTAATTCTTGAAGCAAAACTTGGATGATAAATAGGAGCGGGCTTCGATTTTAAAGCGTTAGCTAAATGATCATTTACTAATCGGTTTCTAACGGCTTTACTTTCAAGAGTTAGTCCTTTTTTCTGTTCGGCTTCGGTTAGTTCGTTTGGAGCGATGTCTAATAATAAGACTTCCACACCAATATTAGCAAAATGGCAAGCGATTCCACTTCCCATAATACCGGAACCAATAACAGCAACTTTTCTAATATTACGTTTCATGTTGATAGGTTTGTTGTTTTATTTTTCGTTATAAATCTTTTTTTCTGAAATTAATTCGTTAATGATTTCGGCAACTTCCATGAAATTTTGAAGTTTTTCTTCACTAACATATTGCTTTACGATTTCATTAAATCGTAATACGGTTTCTTTTGATAATTCTCTTTTCTCTTTTCCTTCTTTAGTAAGTTGAATGATAACGCCTCTACCGTCAGTAGGATTCTTTTTTCGTGTAATCAACCCTCTTTCTTCCATTGATTTTAAGGTTCGTGTTAAGCTAGTTGCTTCCATTCCCATTTTCGGACCGAGTGTCGTAGAGGGTGACCCTTTTTCTCTATCAATGCTAAGAAGGGCAAAACCTGTTGCCATTGTAGCGCCATATTTTGCAGCTTCTTCATTATACATTCTTGCAACGGCTTGCCAAGTTGTTCTTAATGCATAATCAATTGTTTTGTCTTTCATATAGTTGATTAAATCAGAAACTTTTTTTCAAATATAAAAAAAAATACTATGCATGCATAGTATTTTTTAAGTTTTTTTCAAAATTTAACATTTTAAAACAGTAAAACCCACAAATCGTGGGTTTTATTATTTCTATCCGTAAATTTTTTGATACAAATCAGCATATTTTTCTTTGATGATTTTTCTTCTTAATTTCATTGTCGGAGTTAAGTGACCATCTACAATTGACCATACATCAGGTGTTAGTTCAAATCGTTTTACTTTTTCCCAATTTCCGAATTTTTCATTAGCAAAATCGATTTCTTCTTGAATTCTGTCAATTACCATTTTATTGGTACATAGTTCTTCATTTGTGTTAAAATTAAGATTATGTCTTGATGCCCATTCTTTAACAAACTCAAAATTAGGTTGTATAAAAGCCGCAGGCATTTTTTCACCATCTCCAATCACCATTATTTGTTCAATAAAACGAGATTGTTTGAACGTGTTTTCCAAAATTTGAGGTGCTACATATTTTCCGCCGGAAGTTTTGAACATTTCTTTTTTACGGTCTGTAATTTTTAGGAAACCATCAGCATCTATCTCTCCAATATCACCGGTATGGAAATATCCATCTTTTAAAACATCTGCAGTTTGTGTTTCGTCTTTGTAATATCCAATCATCACGTTTGGTCCTTTACATAAGATTTCACCATCATCTGCGATTTTAACTTCAACACCATCTAAAACTTTTCCAACCGTTCCTACTCTAAATCCACCATTTCTCATGTCGTTTACTGAAATAACAGGAGAAGTTTCCGTTAAACCATAACCTTCCATTACAGGAATGTTAGCCGCACAAAATACTTTTGTTAAACGAGATTGTAGAGCAGCACTTCCCGAAACTAATAATTCTAATTCACCACCGAGACCTTCTTGCCATTTGGAGAAAATTAGTTTGCGAGCAATTTTCAACTTGAACTCATAGAATGCGCCATTTTGTTTGTATGGTTTGTAATCCATACCTAAATTCAAAGCCCAGAAGAAAAGGGCTTTTTTTATACCAGTTAAATCAGCACCTTTAGCATAAATTTTATCATACACTTTTTCTAACAAGCGAGGAACAACTGACATAACGTGTGGTTTTACCTCTTTTAAATTGTCTGAAATTTTTTCAATACTTTCTGCAAAATATATTGAAATACCATAATACTGGTATAAATATGTCAACATTCTCTCGAAAATATGACAAATAGGTAAAAAACTCAACGCCCTAGTACTGCCTGCTCTTAGAGGAACTCTAGGAGCACTCATCAACACATCAGAAACAATGTTTTGATGCGTTAGCATAACACCTTTAGGCCTACCAGTAGTTCCGGAGGTATAAATAATAGTTGCTAAATCTGTTGTAGTAACATTATTTTTTCGATCCTCTACAACGTCTTGATTGGCATTGTCAGCTCCTAATTCTAAAATTTCTTTCCAACTTTTACATCCAGAGATATCATTATAAGAATAGACCTCTTTTAGTGAAGGGACGTTAGCTTTGATACTTTGTAATTTTTCGTAAACTTCAACATCAGAAACAAAAACAATTTGTGATTCTGAGTGATTTAAAATGTATTCATAGTCTTCCGCAGAAATTGTAGGATACATAGGAACTGTTTGTGCACCAGTTTGCAAAACGCCTATATCGGTTATGTGCCATTCTGTTCTATTGTTAGACGAAATGATAGCAATTTTATCATTTTTATTTACGCCTAATCGAAGTAAACCTCTTGAGATTGCGTTTGCTTTTTCTAAATATTCTTGAGTAGAAGTTTTTACCCAAGTGTCTCCATATTTAGTAACTAAAGCATCATTTAAATTATACTTTTCTAATTGGTGGTAAGGAAAGTCAAATAAGCGTGTAATATTGTTCATAATTCGCAATTATTATTTAATGCAAAGTATAAAAATAAAATTAATTATGCAATTTTTTTAAATAATTGATAATCTTGTTCTTATATTATTAATAATAATAAAAATACTATGCTTACCTACTATTTTTTTACATTAATTGAGAAATTGTTATCACAATTATTGAAATTATGGCTAATGTTAGGCCAAAATAATTCCATTTGGTCATTTTTTCTTTAAAAATTACGATACCGGCAATACTTCCAAGAATTATTACCCCCATATTCATTCCCGCAAAAACAGTGGATGGGTTTTCGGATAATGCTTTGTGTGCCTTTAAGTAAAAGAGAATATTTCCAAAATTTAGTACTCCTAAAGCCAATCCCCACAGTAGGTTTTTAAATCTTAAAACTTCCTTTTGCGCAAGTATTTTACCTATAAGAAATAATAATGAGATTATAAAAGCCCCACTAAAAATGATGAAAAGCGAAGTAGTAAAGCTAAAATCTTTAAAGACAGCGACTTTTTTAAACAAAATATCGATGACTCCAAAACCCAATAAAACTAGTAAAGGATATACCCAATTATCCGATTTATGCTCTGATTTTTTATTTAATGTGAAAAATATGGCAGAAAATCCAATAACAAATCCTATTATTTTTAGTCGGCTAAACGTTTCATTAAATAAAAAGTATGAGGCTGCTAAAGGAATAAATAAAGACAATCTTTGGGCAATGTCGGTTTTTACGATTCCTACTTCTTTAATAGATTTGGCTTGAATTAAAAAGACAATAGGTAAAATAATGGCTAATCCAATAAATAGGGCATAAGGAATTGTTTTTTCTTTGAAAGTTAATTCGGGTTGGTATGTAAAATAGGTGAGTAGTAACGCCGAAAAATAATTAAAAGTAATGATTTGAAAAATATTCAATTGATATTGTTTGGCTACTTTTAAAAATATCCCAACAGTTACGCTACAAATTACGCTTAAAATGACAAACCACATATTCTTTTATTTTGACACAATAGTACAAAAAAAGCACCTTTATTAAAAGATGCTTTTTTATAAAGTTTAGGTAAATTATTTTTTATTTTCAATCCATTTTCTGGCATTCACAAACGCTTCTAACCATGGTGAAACTTCGTCTTTCTGTCCTCTTTCTGGATAATGTGCCCAGTTCCAAGGGAAAGTAGAACGCTCAATGTGTGGCATCATTACTAAATGTCTTCCTGTTGTATCACACATCATTGCGGTATTGAAATCAGAACCGTTTGGATTGGCTGGATAACCTTCGTATGCATATTTTGCCACAATATTATATTTATCTTCAGAATAAGGTAATTTAAATTTTCCTTCTCCATGTGAAATCCAAACGCCTAAAGTTGTTCCTTCTAAAGTGGATAACATCACTGAATTATTCTTCTGAACCGTTACCGAAGTAAAACCACTTTCGTGTTTGTTCGAAGTATTATGGTGCATTTTTCCGTGAACTTCGTGTTCTGGATTGATCAATTCTAATTCCATTAATAACTGACAACCATTACAAATTCCGACTGAAAGTGTGTCTTCGCGTTTGTAGAAGTTTTTCAAAGCTGTATTTGCTTTTTCATTGTATAAAAACGCTCCAGCCCAACCTTTTGCCGAACCTAGAACATCGGAATTTGAGAATCCTCCAACAGCTCCAATGAATTGAATGTCTTCCAAAGTTTCTCTTCCCGAAATTAAATCGGTCATGTGCACATCTTTTACATCAAATCCTGCTAAGTACATAGCATTTGCCATTTCGCGTTCGGAATTACTTCCTTTCTCACGAATAATAGCTGCTTTTGGTCTTGGTTTTGAAGTATCAATAACAGGTAATTTTCCATCAAAATGTGATGGGAATGTGAATTGTAATTTCTGATTTTTGTAATTATCAAAACGTTCTTGTGCCATTCCGTTTTTAGATTGTTTTGAATCTAATAGGAAAGATGTTTTGTACCAAGTATCTCTTAAAGTTGAAATACTGAATGTCAAACTATCTTCACCGTTGATAACCGTAAATGCATCGCCATCGATAGCTGAACCAATTTTGAAAATCTCTATATTATGTTGGGCAAAAATTGCTTCCACTTCAGCATTCGCTTGGAAAACAACTCCGATATTCTCATTAAATAAGGCTTTAACCGTATCTTTTTCTCCTAAAGAAGTCAAGTCGATTAATGCTCCTAATTTATCATCTGCGAAACACATTTCTAATAAAGTTGTGATTAAACCACCGCTTCCAATATCGTGTCCTGCTTTAATTTTTCTGTCTTTGATTAAATCTTGTAAAACGTTAAACGCTTTTTTGAAGAATTCCGAGTTTTGAATTGTTGGAACGTCATTTCCAATTTTATTCAACACCTGAGCGAACGAACTTCCTCCTAATTTAAATGAATCTTGCGATAAGTTGATGTAGTATATGTTTCCGCCATTTCGTTGTAAAACGGGTTCTACTACTTTTGTAATGTTAGAACAATTTCCAGCTGCTGAAATAATAACCGTTCCTGGTGCAATTACTTCATCATTTGGATATTTTTGTTTCATAGAAAGCGAATCTTTCCCTGTTGGAATATTGATTCCCAATTCAATAGCAAAATCCGAACATCCTTTTACAGCTTCATATAAACGAGCATCTTCACCTTCATTTTTACAAGCCCACATCCAGTTCGCGGATAACGAAACCGATTGTAAACCGTCTTTTAAAGGTGCCCAAACGATATTTGATAACGCTTCAGCGATAGCCGTTCTTGAACCTGCCACCGGATTCACTAAAGCCGAAATAGGTGAGTGTCCAATAGAAGTAGCAATTCCTTCTTTTCCTTTGAAATCCAAAGCCATTACTCCGACATTGTTTAGAGGCAATTGTAAGGGACCAACACATTGTTGTTTTGCCACGCGTCCACCTACACAACGGTCAACTTTATTGGTTAACCAATCTTTACAAGCAACAGCTTCTAATTGTAAAACTTGACTTAAATAGCTTGCTATATTTTCTTTTGAATATTCTAAATCTGAATAATTGGTTACAACGGTTTTATCCGTCATAATGGTTTTTGGCGAACTTCCGAAGAAATCTTCTAAGGCATAATCCATTGGTTTTACACCTGTAGATTTTGATTCGAAAGTAAATCGATGGTCGTTTGTAACATCACCTACCTGATACATAGGAGAACGCTCTCTATCGGCAATTCGTTGTAAGGTTTCAATATCTTTTTCACCAATAACCAATCCCATTCTTTCTTGTGATTCGTTTCCGATGATTTCTTTAGCTGAAAGCGTAGGGTCACCAACTGGTAGTTTATCTAAATCGATTAATCCTCCGGTTTCTTCTACTAATTCTGAAAGACAGTTCAAATGTCCACCAGCACCATGATCGTGAATTGAAACAATCGGATTATTATCGCTCTCTACCAAACCACGAATAGCATTGGCAGCACGTTTTTGCATTTCTGGATTCGAACGTTGGATGGCATTTAATTCAATTCCTGAACCAAAAGCACCAGTATCTGCAGACGAAACTGCAGCTCCGCCCATTCCAATTCTATAATTTTCACCCCCTAAAATAACGATTTTATCGCCAACAGTAGGTTTCTTTTTAATTGCTTGATCTAATTTTCCGTAACCAATACCACCCGCTTGCATGATGACTTTATCGTAACCAATTTTACGATTGTTTTCTTCGTGCTCGAAAGTCAAAATAGAACCCGTAATTAGAGGTTGTCCAAATTTATTTCCAAAATCTGAAGCTCCGTTGGATGCTTTAATTAAAATATCCATTGGAGTTTGGTACAACCAAGGTCTTTCTTCCATTCCGTTTTCCCATGGACGTTCTTCTGCCAAACGTGAGTATGAAGTCATATAAACCGCAGTTCCCGCTAATGGTAATGAACCTTGTCCGCCAGCTAAACGGTCACGAATTTCTCCTCCTGAACCCGTTGCCGCTCCATTGAATGGCTCAACCGTTGTAGGGAAATTGTGCGTTTCTGCTTTTAAGGAAAGAACCGAATCAAATTCCTTTTCTTGATAGAAATCTGGTTTGTCCGCGCTTTTTGGAGCGAATTGTGTTACTTTCGGACCTTTTACAAAAGCTACGTTATCTTTATAAGCAGAAACAATATCGTTTGGATTTGTTTCTGATGTTTTCTTGATTAATTTGAATAGAGAAGTTGGTTTTTCTTCTCCATCAATCACAAAGGTTCCGTTGAAAATTTTGTGACGACAGTGCTCAGAATTCGCTTGTGAGAACGCAAAAATTTCAGAATCGGTTAACTTTCTACCTAATTTAGTAGAAAGGTTATTTAAATACTCAACCTCTTCTGGGCTTAGCGCTAAACCTTCTGATTTGTTGTAAGCGTCAATATCTTCGATATCCAAAATCGGTTCTGGTTGGATATTAATTGTATAAATTTCTTGATGTAATTCCGAATACTTTTGCGACAGCATTGGGTCGAAATCATTAAAATCAGCAGTTACCTTTTCAAATTCCTCAATACGAATTATGCCAGAGATACCCATGTTTTGCGTAATTTCTACCGCATTTGTACTCCAAGGGGTAATCATAGCGGCACGTGGTCCAACAAAAAAATCCGACAATACGGATTTTTCTATTTTATGTGCGTTGCCAAAAAGCCAATTTAATTTGTTGATGTCTTCAGTCGATAATTCGTTTTGCGTTTGAACCGCAAAAACGGTGTTGGATTGGTTTCCGAAGAAATGAATCATTGTAGTTGTGTTTTTTATTTGTACGGACAAGTCGCGACTTGTCCGTACGTTGTGTTGTTGTTTTGAAAGTGCAAATTTATTCTAAAAAGTTAGAAGTTCAAAGTTTTAAAAGCGCATTAAACAAAAAAAGCTGTTCTTTTTTTGAACAGCTTCATTCATATTAATTTATTTTTTTATTTTAATCGGGTAATACCAATATTGATGTATTTAGCGTCTAAAGGAGTTCCATTGTTGTTTAAAACGTACTGAATCCTGATGATGTCTCCAGCATTAACCGTAATTCCTGAAGATCCACTAAATCCAAATTCGTCAACAGTAGGATTATTAACAATTCCTCTTGCTAAATAATTATACAGTAAACCGTTTTTATAAACGGCAATAATGTGTTTCACATTGCCTATAGGCAGATTTGATGTGGTTAGTCCAGCTACAATTGAGTAAACACCTGTTTTTAAAATTCGGATGGTTCCATTTCCTATAACTTCATATGTTAGGGGTTCGTTTTGAATAATACTTGCCGCATTTATTGGTAAATCGTAATACGTGTTATTTCCTGTTGAGAGCGCATTGTTTCCAGCACTAAATTCTCTATTTAAAAGAATAACATCATTGTTTACGAAAAACATACTTTGCCAACCAGCAGCAGTTTTTACATACATGGCATCTTCGGTGGTATTATATACTATAGAGCCATTTAATGGAGAAGGTATTGCATACATTTGAGCTCCTGTCATTCTGGGAGGAACAAAAGTTTGAGTTGAACTTTCTAATTCTAATATAGAGCTAGAACTGGGAGTTGTTGTTCCTATTCCAACTTGAGCGTATGTAACTAATGAGTTGATGATTAGTAAAAAAGTAATAATTTTTTTCATTATCTTAGTTTTGTGATGTTATAGGTTACTATCGCAATGGTTTTGGTTGTCCCGTTTTCATTCAAAAAATAGCGTAAATCAAAAACATCATTTGCATTCGCATTTATCATAATTACACCATTTCCGCCCCAGAAATCGTTAGAAGGGAAATTAAAACTCGTAGCAGAAAGATTTCCTACTGCAATATTATTTTTATAGAGTTTTAGATAAAATTTTTTATTACCAGCATTCAAATTTGAGGTGCTTAAAGTTGAAGCAAATAAATAAATTCCATCTTTCAGTATAGTTACTCTACCATTAGTATTATTAACACTGAAAACGGCAGGGTCATTTTCTACTATATTGCTATTGTTCAAAGGAAGTTGGAACTCGCTTGTAGTTGAAGTTGTAAATGTCCCTGAGTTACGTCTCAGAAAAAGAGCGGGAGTTCTGTTACTTTCAAATTTTGTCCATACATTATTAATATATACGTATGGTACTTGTTCTGTAACATTAAAAACAAATGAACCCTCTAGGGGATTAGAAATGGCGTTCATCTCTGATGTAGTAACTCGCGTAGTGACAAATGCTTGATTAGAACTCTCTAATTTGAGTAATACACTTGGCTCAATCGTCGTTGTTCCTATACCTACTTGGGCAAAGCTGTTTGTAAGTAATAAAAAAAAGAATAAAAATTTCATAGGGTAAATTGAGGTACAAAGTTAACCAAAATTAATGCAGATTGAAATTTTAGGAAGATGTGGGAATGCAAATGTATGAAATAAATTAAATTTTAATCAAATACAATAAAATTATAAGCTCCTATGTCAGATGGATTAGTCCTAGAATTGTTCAAAATATCATTAAAAGTAGAGTAGGTATAATTTCCCATTCCTTTGGCGGCTGAGTTTTCTCCTATAATCAATTCATTATTACGAGCGTCTTTAAAATCGGGTGTATTGGAAATTTGGTTAACAGCAATCAAACAATCTTCAAACAAACTTGAATTAGAAAAATTATAAAGAGGATTGTTTGAAAATTGATTACTAAAATCAATAAACTTTATCAAACAATGATTGAAATTATAGTTGAATACACTACCTACTTTTATTAACGATAAACTAAAATTATTTGAGCCATAAAGCAAACAATTTTTGAAGCTGGCTTTTGTTAAGGCTGTTTCACTTGTTTCACTAAGATTTTCATTGCTTAGGACTACACACGTTTGATTAGATGTTGGCCAATAATTCGCAAAAGTACAATGGGTAAAATCATAACTTCCTCCAAATGTTCCAGCAAATGAAGCTTGACCACAATTATTGATCACTACATTTCGACCTTCTATATTTCCTGTTCGAGCTAAAATTCCAACATTAGAACAATTGTAAATCTGTGTGTTTTCCATAACAAGTGTAGGTGTTGAAGTACCATCATTTCCTGACACTAAAATTCCAACGGTTGCATTTTTTATGGTAAGATTTGAAAATTGATTATTAGTGCTTCCTTGTGTTAACCAAATAGTGCCCCATTGACCAGGAGTTTCAGAAAAGTTGGGCTCTAGTCGATCCCCTTCAAAAATTACTTCATTTTCCAAAGTAGCCGTAGTGGAGTTTGATCCATTCACATGTATAGAGGCATTATTGGCAACAATTAAACCAGACTCGGAATGAAAATGAATTCTTGCACCTGCATCAACTATTAATGTTTTGTTTGAAGGAACAGCAGCATAACCATAAATGACATAAGGTTTGGTATTGTTCCAATGCAATTCATCTCCATTAATTGGATTGGTTTCTTCTAGAAATCTACCCCTAATCCTAATTGGATTTCCATCTTCATCAATTCCTAAATTAAGTTCGTCGTATGTATAGGTTTCATCTGGATTTTGAATCCTGCCAGGATAAATAAAATAAGCATCTTGAATTAAGGTAACCAATTCCACTTTTTGATGATTTGGATGGGTTTCTTCCCCAAATAATATTTGATCGGTATACAAAAAATCGGAAGGATTAGTATCCGCTACTTGAGCAGTGACCGAAATAAAAATAAAAAGACTGTCTTTTGCTAATAGTTCAACATTTTCAAAAATTTGTCCCGCCATGCCGTCTACCATCAATCTATATTTTGAGGTGGTTTCATTTGCAAGTTTAATTGTTGGAATGGAGATGTTTTTATCACTCTTATTGTAAACCTTAAGCGTATAGGTGCTAGAACTAGTATTGGTGAAAACAGTATCTAAGTAAACAGTGTCTTTAGAAAAAGCTAGGTTTCCCACATTTGATTCAAATTCAAAATCATTACGACATGATGTTAGTGAGATTGTTAAAACCAAAAGTAAAAGTAAATAGCGATACATGAAAATGGAATTTTTGTAAAAGTAATTATTTATTTTGCTCAGGCATAAAAATACTTATTAAAACGTTAATTCTACTAAAATATTCTATTTGGAATGATTAATTTTACAAAAAATATAATTATGATTTTTGATAGAGAGAAAATGCTACAATTGTGTAACGATTGGAGCAAAAATACTTTAATGAATACTTTAGAAATTGTATATACAGATGCAGGGGAAGATTTTCTTACAGCAACTATGCCTGTAAATCCTAGAGTGCATCAACCGATGGGTTTATTACATGGAGGTGCATCAGTAGCATTAGCAGAAAGTGTTGGAAGCGCTGCTTCTCTTATGTTTGTAAATCCCGAAAAACAAGAAGTTAGAGGTATTGAGATTTCAGCCAATCATTTGAAAAGTAAGCGTGAAGGAATGGTTACTGCTACAGCAAAAATCATTCACAAAGGGGCGAGTTTGCATTTATGGGAAATTAGAATTGTGGATGAAGAAGGGAAATTAATTTCACTTTGTAAGCTTACCAATATGGTATTATCAAGAAGGTCATGATACAACTTTTGGATGTCATACAAAAGCAACTAAACCTAAAACTTCCGTTTGTTTGTTATTTAAAACCCAATTCATTTGATTGGAATTTAATTGTTCAGCACACGGACGAATTGGTTACTTTTAATGGACAAAAAGGTTTTGTTTTTTTTCCTTTCGAAAAAGGAAATAAAATTGTAATTCCATTTAAAAAGGACTGTTTTAGTTCAGGTAGTTTGGCTTTTTCCGAAGACACAATTTTAAGAAAAGCTACTTATGAATTCAACAACACGGAGAAAGAAGCTTTTGAAAAATTAGTAGCTAGAGGTATTGAAAGTATTGAGGATGGAATTTTTCAAAAAGTTGTACTCTCGAGGAAGATAGTTATAAAAGCATTTATTTCAGAAATTGCAACGTTCAAAAATTTAATTTTCACTTATCCAAATGCTTTTCGTTACCTGTTTTTTCACCCTAAAGTAGGTTTGTGGATGGGGGCTACACCAGAGCAATTAATACAAATAAATGACAGTCACTTTGAAACTGTAGCTTTAGCTGGAACCCAACTTTACTCAGAAAATATTACATGGAGTAAGAAAGAGGTTGAGGAACAACAAATAGTTACAGATTTTATAGTCCAAAGTATTGAAGGTAAGGTCAAACATTTTGAGGTTTCTGAAAGTAACACCGTTCAAGCAGGAAATTTAGCGCATATTAAATCAATAATTTCTGGGGAGTTAACTAATGATTATACTCCAAGTGAAATTGTGGAAGATTTACATCCCACTCCAGCAGTATGTGGTTTGCCAAAAGAGGAATCGAAAGCGTTTATTTTATCGAATGAGCGCTATGACAGAGCCTATTATACTGGCTTTTTAGGGGAATGGAATATGAATAAAAATACGGATTTATTTGTGAATTTACGTTGTTTACAAGTCGAAGCGCACGCAGTCAATATTTATGTTGGATGTGGTATAACCAAAGACAGTAATCCTGAGAAAGAATTTTTTGAAACAGAAAATAAATCATTTACGATGCGTACTATTTTAGTAAATAAAAAGGTCTAGTTTTAAACTAGACCTTTTTATTCTTAATAACTTACATATTCTGTAATTTCAAGACCATATCCAATCATACCTACTCGTTTGGTTTGAGCCGAACTGTTTGATAATAGTTCAATTTTAGAAATATCTAAATCATGAAGTATTTGTGCTCCGATTCCAAAGTCTTTACTGTCCATTTTAATTTGTGGAGCTCTCATTTCTCCTTGGTTTTGTAGCGTTTTTAATTCAGTAATTCGGTCCAATAATTCTAGTGATTTTACTTCCTGATTGATAAAAATTATGGCCCCTTTTTCAGCTTCATTTATTTTGTTGAAAATATCATCTAGTTTTTTGTCATTGTCACTAGTTAGCGTGCCTAAAATATCATTATTAACCTGAGTTGTATTAATACGGGTTAATACGGGTTCTCCTGAATTCCAAGTTCCTTTTGTCAATGCAATATGAACTTGTTTGTTAGTGGTTTGTAAATAGGCACGCATTCTAAAAGTTCCAAAACGAGTTTGAACATCAAAGTCCTCTTTCTTTTGAATCAAACTATCGTGTTGCATGCGGTAAGCCACTAAATCTTCAATAGAAACCAACTTTAGATCGAATTTTTTAGCTACTTCAACAAGTTCAGGCAAACGTGCCATCGTTCCATCTTCATTCATGATTTCAACAATTACTCCTGCAGGTTTGAATCCTGCTAAACGAGCAAAATCTATAGCGGCCTCGGTGTGCCCGGTTCTTCTCAAAACACCACCTTGTTTAGCAATTAGCGGGAAAATATGTCCTGGGCGTGCTAAATCAAAAGGTTTTGTTTCGGGATCTATCAAAGCTTGAATTGTTTTCGCTCTATCAGATGCTGAAATACCTGTTGATACTCCGTTTCCTTTTAAGTCGACAGAAACAGTGAAAGCAGTTTCCATGTGATCCGTGTTGTTACGTACCATAGCATGCAGGTCTAGTTCCTTACAACGTGACTCTGTTAATGGTGCGCAAATTAATCCCCTACCATGGGTTGCCATGAAGTTAATCATTTCTGGTGTTACTTTTTCGGCTGCAGCCAAGAAGTCACCTTCATTTTCTCTATCTTCATCATCTACTACTATAATTACTTTTCCTTGACGGATGTCTTCAATAGCTTCTTCAATCGTGTTTAGTTGTATGTTTTTAGACATGATGCTGTATTAGTTGTTGTCGTTTTTGTTTTGAGTTATTTTTGAAAATAATTTTACAAATGGGTCAGTTATCCAATCAAAGTTGATCATGATTCCAATGTCATTCGTGGCTCTATAGGTTAAAAGTATGGCAAATGGGGTTAATACCAAAGATGACATTGAAGATCCTAGAATTGCTGGGATACTATCTTCTTGAGCCAGTTTTCTTCCAAAGGTGTTTATAAAATGGAATGTAATAAAAATCAGCATAGCAAATACGATAGGTAGCCCTAAACCTCCTTTACGAATAATTGCTCCTAGTGGTGCTCCAATAAAAAACATTAACAAGCAAGAATATGCAATTATAAATTTTTCATAAATGGCTAACCAATGATTGTTTATGCTTTTTGATTTGCTTTCTAATTCAATTTTATTGTTTTGAATATTAAAGGATATACTTGAAATATTATTTTTAGCAGTCTCAATAATCCTTCTTTTATCTGCTTCAGAAAAAATAGTTAATAAATCTTCTGTTTTGTTTGTTTTGGCTGTCTTTTCAACTTTTGGTCGCTCTCTAAAAACATCATTATTTCTTTGAATAATGTTATCTGCATAAGAAACCATGTCTTTGTTGTAGTTTTTTTGTAAAGAATCTACAGTATATTTTAATTCGGTTACGGTTAACATTTTTTCAGAGGTAATGTCACCGTTTTCCAAGTCCGTTTGATTCAGCTTGGTTAAATCGATATTGATGACATATTTTTTAAAACTACTTTTAGCAAACGGTAATCGCTTACGTTCCTCATATTTTTTTGGATGAATGTCTTCATAGTAATACCCATCGTATAATTCTAATTGTAAATAATTAGAATTGTCTTCACTAACTAGCAATCCTCTTTTGGCTTTAATGATAGTATTGGCACCAAGCCCCATTTTATTGTTTTTCACGTGCATGGTTACTCCTTCTAAAATTTCACCATTATCTCCTGATTTTTTGTCTACTTTAATGTTAGAGGTACCTATGGTTTCAAACTGACCCTCTACAATAGCCATTGCAGGTTTTTGCTGTACAATATTTTTTCGCAAATTTATGAATCGAAATTGTGCATCAGGAATTACATTGTTAGCAAAGAAAAAAGCAATTATAGATAAAAATCCAATGCTAATGGTTAACATTTTCATGGCGCGTTGAAGCGAAATACCTGAAGATTTCATAGCAGCGAATTCATAATTCTCAGCAAAACTACCAAAAGTCATAATAGAAGCGAGTAAAACCGATAATGGTAAAACCATAGGTACGATTGTAGGAGCGTAAAAAGATAAAAATTTAATTATAGTAAAAAAGTCCAAATCTTTACCAGCCAGTTCAGCAATGAAAAGCCAAATTCCTTGTAAAACGAATATAAAAAACAAGATTACAAATACCGAAGTAAATGTAATCATGAAAGATTTAATGATGTATTTATCTAATATTTTCACCCGAACGAAATTAGTCTAATTTATTGATGTAATAATTAGGGTATTTTGACTTGGTAAAGGTAAAATGATTTTTCGATAATGGCTGATTTGTTTTAAAAGAATTAACAGTTAAAGTAGTTTTTGTTCCATTTTTACCTACTTCAATAACTGTGTAAATATGTTTGGTTTGAACGTCAATACCAATTAAAATTTCTTTTCGTTGGTCTTTACTACTATTGGGTATCAATTTTACATATTGAATTTTTCTTCCTTTCACATTTTGAAGAATATCCCAAGCATATCGATAACCCGAATTAAAAAAGGTCAACATCTTATTTGGGGTTATGGCATTTTCATCATTAGCATCAAAATTAGCCACGGTAATTTCTTCATCTTCTGGAACGATTGTATAAACTTTTTTTCCATCAAATATTTTAGTAACTCCCATAAAGCTAAGATTGTATAAATTCCCTTGAAGCGCTACATTACCTTTGCTTTCTTGGTTAATATTTTCTTTTGGATTATGTAGGGCGTATTTAAAATCAATCACAATATTGTCATAGGATTTAACTTTAGAAGAAACTTCATCTAGTAATTCCTTAGCTTTTTTAGCATCTTGAGCTTGTATTGAAAAACCTAGAAGTAGTGCGATTGTAACTTGAAAAAAACGTGTCATTTTATTTACTTTTATTCATTATTTAAAAAATGTTCTAGAGTAGTTAAATCTGGTATTAAAACCGATCGGGCCTTGCTGCCTTCAAAAGGGCCTACAATTCCAGCAGCTTCTAATTGATCAATCAAGCGGCCTGCTCTGTTGTAGCCTAATTTTAATTTTCGTTGTATTAAAGAAGCACTTCCTTGTTGTGCTGTTACAATTACTTCTGCGGCTTCTCTAAACAAAGAATCCCTTTCGGATATGTCTATATCAAGTTTTATGCCACTTTCTTCACCCACATATTCTGGAAGTAAATACGCTTCTGGATAAGCTTTTTGTGCTCCGATGAAATCACAAATTTTATCTACTTCAGGTGTGTCTACAAAGGCGCATTGTACTCGCACAATTTCATTTCCTTGCGTATATAATAAATCACCTCGACCTATTAATTGATCAGCACCTCCAGAATCTAAAATCGTTCTTGAATCAATTTTTGATGTTACCCGAAATGCAATTCGGGCTGGGAAGTTGGCCTTTATCATCCCTGTAATAACGTTTACCGAAGGACGTTGCGTAGCAACTATTAAATGAATTCCAATAGCACGGGCTAATTGTGCCAAACGAGCAATAGGGGTTTCCACCTCTTTACCTGCAGTCATAATTAAGTCAGCAAACTCGTCTACTACTAAAACAATATAAGGTAAAAAGCGGTGCCCATTTTCTGGATTTAATTTGCGATTTCTAAATTTTTCGTTGTACTCTTTGATGTTACGAACCATCGCATCTTTTAATAAAGAATAACGGTTGTCCATTTCAATACATAAAGAATTTAAAGTGTTGATTACTTTTGTGTTATCAGTGATAATAGCATCTCCACCATCAGGAAGTTTCGCCAAATAGTGGCGTTCAATTTTATTGAAAAGCGTAAGCTCAACTTTTTTCGGATCCACCAAAACGAATTTTACTTCGGCAGGATGTTTTTTATACAATAATGAGGTTAATACAGCATTTAATCCAACAGACTTTCCTTGTCCTGTAGCACCAGCCATAAGTAAATGGGGCATTTTGGCCAAATCTACCACAAATGTTTCGTTTGAAATGGTTTTTCCTAAGGCAATTGGTAATTCCATTTCAGCGGTTTGAAACTTTGGAGAAGCTATTACACTCTTCATGGAAACCATGGTTGGATTGTTGTTAGGAACTTCAATGCCAATAGTTCCTTTACCTGGAATCGGCGCAATGATTCGAATGCCCAAAGCTGCTAGAGATAAGGCAATATCGTCTTCTAAATTTTTGATCTTAGAAATACGAATACCTGCTTCGGGTACGATTTCGTATAAAGTAACTGTGGGGCCAACTGTGGCTTTAATTTGTGAAATACCAATACTGTAATTTTTTAAAGTATCAACAATTCTATTTTTGTTTTCTTCTAATTCGGCTTGATTGATCGTAATACCACCTGAAGAATATTCTTTTAATAAATCGATAGGAGGAAATTGGTAATTTGACAATTCTAATGTTGGGTCAAAAAGACCAAAGTCTTGTACTAATTTGGCAGCCAAGTTTTCTTCAATAACCTCTTCTTCCGCTACTTTTTCAATTACGAAAGCGTCTTCATTTACAAAATCTTCTTTCGGAATACTTTTGTCTTCAATTGAAAAATCTTTTATTTCGGATGTTTCAGATTTAGATTTTGGGTCTAATGTCAATTCAGATGCTGATGCTATTGTTGGTTTTAAAGCTTCTTTATTGATTTCGAAATTTGACGGATAGGTTTTCAACTCGAAATTTCCCATTTTTTCTTCGTCTTCTCTCAAGACAAAGTCTTTTTTGGAATTAGTTTGTGGCGCTAATGCTATTTCCGAATGGATTTCTTCATCCTCTAGCATTATTGAATGCTCCTCTGATGGCGTAATAGTACTTTCAGCTACGGTATCTTCATTTAGCTCTGATTGTGGCTTTTCAAAAACTTTTGTAAAACTTTCGGGCGACATTTTAATTTTGAAAACTAAGAAAAGGACTATTCCAAACAAAAGGACTAAAAGTGTTCCTGTTTTGCCAATATAATCTTGAATGTATAGATTCATTTCATATCCAACCGTTCCTCCCAGTTGAGGCATATATTCCCAGAAAAAACCAAAAATGACAGCCACGAAAATAATTAGATATAAATCCCAAAAAATACTTCTTTTTAGCTTTGATAAAGCCATGTCTAATACTAAGTAGGCACCCATTAAAAAAAGGACTCTTACAAATAAAAAAGAAGCTACTCCGAAACCTTTGTAAAGGAAGAAGTCTGCTAGATAAGCACCAAATTTACCTAACCAATTTTCGGCTTTTACATTTCGGTTCGTTAATTCGGTAACGATATTTTGATCATTATTTCCTGTCAAAAAATAAGAAATAAAAGACAACAATAATGCTACAGAAAAGAAAATCAATAAAATACCCAGAACAAATTTCTGTTGACGATTTAAACGCCAAGAAAATTTTTCTTTGATTTCAGAAGGAGAATTTACGGAATCTTTAGTTGTTTTTTTAGCCATGTAAACGCAACAATTTGTACAAAAGTAGCTAAATTAAAACAAATATGGAAAATAAATAATGCAACCGATGATGATGGCTGTTATGGCTGCAAAGAATACAGCGCCAGCAGCAATGTCTTTGATAAAACCAATGCGTTCATGAAAATCAGGATGAACAAAATCTGCTATTTTTTCTACAGCGGTGTTTAAACCTTCAATACTTAATACCAATCCGAAAACAAGAATTTGCATCATCCACTCATACCGATTTATACCAAAGTAGCATCCTGCTATAATCATAATTATTACTATTATAGATTGCACCATGATGCTGTGCTCAGTAGTAACTAATTGTTTTGCTCCTTTAACTGCAAAAACGATACTTTTTAATCGTCCTGTAAAAAGGGTTTCGTCTTTTTTGAATTTCATTTGTATGGTAGTTAAAAAGACTGTCCTAAAATCAAATTAATAATTTTAGGACAGTTGTACTTTTTACAATACAGCTAAAGCGGCATCATAATTTGGCTCGTCTGCAATTTCTTTTACTTGCTCTGTGTGTAAAATAGTACCATTTTCATCTAAAACGATTACTACACGAGAGTGTAAACCAGCTAAAGGACCGTCAGTAATTTCTAACCCATAGTTTTTTCCAAAACTACCGTCTTTGAAATCGGATAAGTTGATTACGTTATCTAAACCTTCAGCCCCACAAAAACGTTTTTGAGCAAATGGTAAATCTCTTGAAATGCATAACACTTTTGTGTTTGCTAAAGCGCTTGCTTTTTCATTAAATTTTCTTACCGAAGCAGCGCATGTTCCTGTATCAACACTTGGAAAAATGTTTAATACCACTTTTGATCCTGTAAAATCAGCAAGTGATGCATTTCCTAAGTCGTTTTTTACTAAATTAAAATCAGCAGCTTTCGAACCTACTGCAGGCAATTCGCCATTTGTGTGAATAGGATTTCCTCCTAGTGTAATTGATGCCATAGCTTTAATTTTTTTTTTGAATAACAAAAGTAACGAATAATTGGCTAAAAAAGTAATTTCATTACTCTACAGCATTTTTTTATTTTAAAAAAACCAAAAAGTAATTTCTAGCGTAAATGTCATTATAAAACTTAAAAAAAATACATATTATGAAAACGAACAAATTTTTTGCTGCTTCTGTAGTTGCTTTCGGTTTATTATTTGGAACAATCTCTAATGCGCAAACAAAAGAGAAAACGGTTGAAGTAGGAGGGGCTCCTATGTATCCAAGTAAAAACATTGTAGAAAATGCGGTTAACTCAAAAGACCATACTACATTAGTAGCAGCTGTAAAAGCGGCAGGATTGGTTGATGTTTTAATGTCTGATGGTCCTTTTACTGTTTTTGCCCCAACCAATGCTGCGTTTGCTAAATTACCTGCTGGAACAGTTGAAACCTTGTTAAAACCAGAAAATTTAAAAACGTTACAGACTATTTTAACGTATCATGTTGTAGCAGGAAAAATGAATGCTAAAGATATTGATGCTGCTATTAAAAAAGGAAACGGAAAAGCTACTTTAAAAACAGTTAGTGGTGGTACATTAACAGCTTGGATGAAAGGTAAAGAATTATATATTACTGACGAAAATGGAAATAGTGCAAAAGTTACTATTGCCGATGTGAATCAAAAAAATGGAGTTATTCACGTAGTGGATACTGTTGTAACTCCAAAATCATAATTCTCATAATGTTTAGTTTAGTTGGTTGAATAAAAGCTCTGAAGTTCGTTCAGAGCTTTTATTATTTTTGTTGTAACCAATTTTTAAAATCAAAGAAATTTTGAGGTGCCACACCATGCCCCACAGGATATTCATGGTATTCTACTTCTAACCCTAAATTTTCTAAAGCTGGTTTTGCTTTTCTTGCCCATTCTACGGGAATTACTTGATCAACCGAACCATGTGAAACAAAGAATTTTAAATGTGAAATGGCATTAGTCTCAATAACTTCAGGTATAATTTCTTGATTAAAGTAACCGCTTAACGCTACTACTTTTGAAACTTTCTGAGGATAGGTTAGGGCAGTGGCATAACTTAAAATGGCACCTTGGCTGAAACCAATTAACGTTACATTTTTTGCATCGATTGGATATTGTTTTACGATTTCGTCAATAAAACCTGCAATTAACTCAACCGACTGTTTCGCTTGTACATTATCCGAAAATTTATTTTCGTCTGCATCAAAATGAATCGCATACCAAGCGTGTCCGTAAGGTTGTAAATCATATGGAGCACGAACCGATATTACATAATGGTCTTGTGGTAATTCACTAGCAAAAGAAAATAAATCTTCTTCGTTGCTTCCATAACCATGCAACAATAGTATTAAAGGATTCTTATCATTTTTTATTTTTGGTTCTTGTATGAGATAGTGTAAATTCATTCTTATTATAAGAGTTTATGAGTTTTAAAAAAATTAAAAACTTTTGAATACGTTTTGATAGAATTCACCTAGAAAAGGGACTGGTTTCTGTTCACCATTTAAAGCGTTCATAAATCCGAATAACCATAAAATAAAGATGAATGTCCAAAAAGAAGCAGAAACCATCCAACTATCAAAATATCCAATAGGATAACCTAATAAAAAGAATGTTAGAAAAATTCCTAGTGCTTGACGGATATGAAAACTTGCAAAAGAATTTTTTGTTTCGTTGTTCATAAATATTGCAATGATTGTGCCTACTATAGTGATATAACTTATCCAAGCGATTTGTTTACCTTGTTCGATTTCCTTCATCTTACATTATTTTAAGAGTTTATTATTAATTGTCCGTTGTTATAAATTCCAATTGCTCTTCCTTTCATTTTTTGTCCTAAGAAAGCCGAATTTTTAGATTTTGAAAGGATATTTTCTTTTCCAAATGTCCAATTGTCTGTTGTAGTGAAAAGGGAAATAGCTGCTTGATTATTGGTTGCTATAGTTGGGTTTTCTAAATTTAAAACCCTTTTGATCGCATTTAGTTTTTCTATTACAACTTCCATTGGTAAAACCGTTAATAAAGCACTAAAAGCACTCTCTAAACCAATTGTTCCGTCTTTAGCTAAATCGAACTCTAATTTTTTGTGCTCTATATCTAGCGGATTATGATCAGAAGTAATGCAATCAATAGTCCCATCCAAAACAGCTTCTACTAAAGCTTTTCTAGTTGCTTCATCGCGTAATGGGGGCGAAACTTTGTATCGGGTATCAAATCCCATTAATACTTCTTCGTTTAATACTAAATTATGAACGGCAACACTACAAGTTATTTGTATTCCTTTTGCTTTGGCATCTTTGATTAATTTGATACTTCCTTGCGTGGAAATAGTTGGGATATGTAGTTTTCCTCCTGTATATTCTAATAAAAATAAGTTGCGTGCTACCTGTAATTCTTCAGCCAAAGCAGGAATTCCTTTCATACCTAATTTGGTGCTGACGGCGCCTTCATTAGCAATTCCAATTCCTTTTAAAGTACTGTCTTGAGAAAATGCGATAACCATTGCGTCGAAATCTTGCACATATTGTAAGGCAATTTTTTGAAGGTTGGCGTTTTGTAAGGCTTTTTTATAATCTCCAAATGCAATAGCGCCTGCGTTTTTCATATCAAATAGTTCTGCTAAATCTGTTCCTTCACTTCCTTTGGTTAAAGCTCCGATGGGATATAAAGTTGTAGCGTGGTTTTTTGCTCTGTCTAATACAAATCGCACTTGCGCTTGATTGTCAATTGTTGGGTTTGAATTGGGTTGTAAGGCTATCGCTGTAAAGCCACTTTTAGCGGCTACTTTTAGTCCGTTTTCAATAGTTTCACGCTCTTCATAGCCAGGTTCTCCGAAGGAAACAGAGCTGTCCATCCAACCTTTAGAAACGTGTAAATTGGATATATTCACTACTTCAAAACCTGAAGGAGCTGCGATTTCTTTTTCTATTTGCGTTATCGTGTCATTTTCAATTTTGATGTCCATCACTTTGTTGTGATACGGACTTGAAGGGTCTATAATTTTGGCTTGTTTTAGAATAACTTGCGTCATTTTACAAATTTTTGGATTAGTAGTTCTGTTATTAAAAATAGTAGTGTTGCAATGATAAACCATTTCCAAATTTCATTGCTTGTACGTTCGGAAGCAATGTCGTTTAGAACGGTGGCTATGTTGTTTACTTTTGTGAAATTTTCAAAATTGGCATTTGAAACTTGCGTTAAATCACTTTCTGTTCTTGGATAATTGAAACTGATTTTCTTTAGTGAATTGTTTGCTTTTATGACATCAAAATTCCCGGCTTCTTCTGGATAATCACCAAAAGACAGTTTGCATTTGGTATTCAAAATTTGTTGCATTGGAATAAAACTGTAGCTTTCTTTTTGAATCGAAACAACTTCGTCTTTGGTTAAAATGGTTTCTAAAATTAGGTTTTCGTTTTCTCCAATGGTGTATGCGTTAATTCCTGTTTTTCCTTGATTTTGTCCCATGTTGTAAAAGGTGGGAACAATCAAAGGGGCATTTTGGAAATTACTGTTTTGTTTGTTTATCGGAGCCGAAAACGCGTAAAACGTTCCCAACCGATTCGTAGTTGAACCTACGAAAACCGAATTATCGTCATATTGTAAAATATTCGTAATTCCTGATAAAGTGAAACTTTCTTTTACATTTGGATATTGGAAATTACTCACTTTTTTCTCAAAAACTGTTTGGTATAACGGATGATTAAAGTTGATTTTCGTGATTTGCTTTTCAGAAGTTGAAAGTTGGGAATAGCTTAATCCACCGAAGTTTTTCACGAAAGCATTTAATGAACTCGGCGTGTTTTTCGCATTCGGAATCAAAACGATATTACCACCTTTTTGGTAAAAAGATTTCAATGTTGTTCCTAAAGCAACTGGCAAATCTTCTAATTCGTTTAACACAATTGCATCTTGATTTTCGATTTGATTGTAATCTAAAGTAGCCAATTCCGTACTTTTAAAATTGAATTCATCAGCTGTAAAAATGCGACTTAAGAAATTGTTTTTATCTGAACTCCCGATTGCAATTACATTTGCTTTTTCTGGTTTTGAAATGCTCAAATAATAATCGTTATCGTAGCTTAAGCTATTATCTTCGATACTTATGTTTCCGTGAAAATCGTTTTTTGGAATGGTGATTGCAATTTCTGTCTTTTGATTTTCAAATTTTGCAATGGTTTTGGCAATTGCCTTGTTGTTGCTAAAAACTGAAAGAGGCACTTCATTTTCTGTTTCTCCAAAAGCTTGAAGCGTGATTTTCAATTCGTAAAATTGATCTAAAACTTGTGAAATTGCAACGTTATCAATGCTTATGTTGGTTTTGTTTTGCGCTTCAGGTTGGATGAAATATACTACATTGTTTTCTACTAAATCCAATGCTTTTTTGCTTTCGGATTGAATTGCATCGGTAATGATAACGTAGTCTTTCTTAGTATTTTTCTTTTTGGTTTCCACTTGATTAATCAGATAATCCAGCCGAAATGGCATTGCCGAATAGTTTAAATTCTGCAATTCTTTTTGAATGGCTTTGATATCGGTATCCCAAAAAACATCAGAATTGGTAAGTAATGAGAATTGTTGGTTTTCTGGTAATTCTTCTAATAAATCTTGAATGCTGCGTTTTAGTAATTCGCCCCTCGCTCCTTTGGCTTGCATGGAGAACGAGTTGTCTAATAAAATGATGAGTTCGTTTCCTTTGTTTGTAGTGTCTTTGGCGTCAAAAAAAGGTTGGGCAAAAGCAATAATCAAACAAGCTAACAACAACAAACGTGTTGCCAACAATAACCATTTCTTGATTTTAGAACTTTTTCGGGTTTGAATTTGAAGTTCTTTAAGGAGCTTTACGTTTGTAAAATATTCTTTTTTAAAACGTCGTAATTGAAATAAATGCACCAAAATTGGTATGACCAACAGAAAAAGGAAGTAGAGAATTTCTGGATGTTTGAACTGCATTTACTATTAGAATTTGTCAAAAGTACGAAATTCCATTTAGAATTTAGAAATTAGAATTCAGAAAATGTTGGGTGGTGTTTTTTTGGAACGCAGATGACACGGATTGGAGAAATTTACGCGGATTTTACTGCCAACTAAAAACTGAACACTGATCACTAAAATATTATCTTTTCTTTTTCTTCTCCGCACGTTTTCTCTCAACCGCACGGTTTCTGGATTCTGTTTTTCTTGGCGTTCGTTTTCCTGGACCGCCTAGGTTAACTTTAGTATTTTTTTCTTTTTTCTTATGAAAAGCCTCTCCACCTTCTTTTTTAGGTGTTTTTAGTAAGAACTTCATTTTTTTCTTTTCCTTTTCGAAGTCCAAATAGCGTTCTTCTATTTTTAAATCTTCTGGGATAGGGAGTTCTTTAATCTCGGTATTCATTAATAATTCTACCTCAATTTTTGGTTCCACTTCACTTGGTGAAATCAAACTTATGGCAATACCTGTTTTGTCAGCACGACCGGTTCTACCGATACGGTGCATGTATTTTTCTGGTTCTTCGGTAAATTGTAAGTTAATAACATGGGTGATATCGGAAATATCCAAACCACGCGCCATGATATCTGTGGTAACCAAACCTCTTAATTCGCCTGCCTGAAAAGCTGCCATCGTATTCAAACGGTAATTTTGCGATTTGTTTGAGTGAATTACTCCAAATTGCTCAGGAAATTCACTTTCTAAGGTTTCTGAAACTAATTCTACGATACGTTTGTTGTTTACGAAAATCAACACGCGATCCATTCCTTCGGTTTCACGAACCAAATGTTTCAACAGGTTTAATTTGGTCAAGAAATTCGGAACTTGATATACAATTTGTTCAATTTGTTCTAAGGGAGTTCCACTTTGTGCCAAGGAAACTTCCTCAGGAAATTCGAAATATTCATCTAACATGGCATCTACTTCTTCAGTCATGGTTGCCGAAAATAAGATGTTTTGTTTTTTGCCACGCATCATTGATAAAATTGAAGTCAATTGGGCACGGAAACCTAAGTTTAGGATTTCGTCAAATTCGTCGATTACTAATTTTTGTAATTCATCGAATCGCAATACACCATCCAATCCTAAATCCATTACACGACCGGGTGTTCCTACTAAAATATCAACGCCTTCCGCTAATGCTTTTCGTTGTGTATTGATATTCACACCACCATAAATACCTAGCGTTCGTACACTCATGTATTTTGTAAGTTTTTCAACTTCTTCTGCAACTTGTACAACTAATTCACGCGTTGGAACTAAAATAACTACTCTTGGCGATTCGTTATTTTGAAATTTCCATTGTTTTAAAATTGGTAACAAATAGGCGAATGTTTTTCCGGTACCTGTTTGTGCAATTCCCATCATGTCTCTTCCTGAAAGAATTACCGAATGCGATTTTTCTTGAATAGGCGTAGCGTGAACAAAACCTAATTCGTCTAATGCTTTTTGTAATGATTTTGGTAAATCGAATTCTAGGAAAGTTTTCATATGCGTAAATAAAATTGTTGGCAAAGGTACGGAATCTTTTTGGATTGAATTTTGGAGTACTTATGCCTTGTGAAGAACGTTTACTTTTTTGGATTTTGGAGCAAGCAAAAGGATATTTAAAAACCTTCAAATACGCCCAATCCAAAAAGAGCAAAATCATATTTTACAGGGTCCGTTGCATCTAATTTTCTTAAATTTTCATCTAATTCAGCCAACGCTTTAGCATCATTTTGTTTGCGAGTTAATAAACTTAATTTTCTAGCCACATTTCCTGAATGTACATCTAACGGGCATGATAATTTAGAAGGGGAAATAGATTTCCAAATCCCCAAATCAACACCATTATTATCTTTTCTACAATTCCATCGAAGCCACATATTTATTCTTTTACTAGAAGAATTTTTACTTGGGTCAGATACATGTTTTTCAGTTCTATTAAGATGAGGTATTTCAAAGAATATCTTTTTAAATTCAGTGATAGCATTTTGCATTGAATCTTTTCCTTGATGTTTATCAAATATGGATTCTAATCCACCGTGATTTTCATATATATTTTTTAAGCTTTTAATAAATACAGAAAAATCTTGTCCATTAAAAGTTCGGTGAACAAAAGATTCTAGTCTAACTAAATCATCATTATTATGAGACATAATAAAATCATAAGGAGAATTTCCCATCAAATCCATCATTTTCTTAGAATTATTGATAATCATTTTACGATTTCCCCAAGCAATAGTTGCGGCAAGAAAACCTGAAATTTCAATATCTTCCTTTACAGAATATAAGTGAGGTATTTGAATAGGATCGCTTTCAATAAAATTGGGATTGTTATATCGTTCGACTTTTTCGTCAAGAAATTCTTTTAATTCTAATGGTGTCATTTCGATTCAAACATTGCGTTAGTCAATCGGTTCCATTTTAGAGAACGGCATTAAAAATTTACTATGTTTCCATTTACCATCGTAAGTTTTCTATCTGCCATATTAGCAAGTTCTTCGTTGTGTGTTACAATTACAAATGTCTGACCAAACTCATCACGAAGTTTGAAGAAAAGTTGGTGTAAATTTTGTGCCGTATTGGTATCTAAATTTCCTGAAGGTTCGTCGGCAAAAATAACGGCAGGTTTGTTAATCAAAGCTCTAGCCACTGCAACTCGCTGTTGCTCTCCTCCAGAAAGTTCGCTAGGTTTGTGAAATATTCTTTCCCCTAGACCTAGATAATACAGTAGTTTTTTGGCTTCATTTTCGACTTCTTTTTTATTTCTATTAGCAATAAAACCGGGAATACAAACATTTTCTAGCGCTGTAAATTCGGGTAGTAATTGATGGAATTGGAAGATAAACCCCAAATGTTGATTTCTAAATTTTGATAGTTCCTTGTCTTTTAGATTTAACACAGATATACCATTGATTTCAAGTGTAGTATCTTGCTCTTTAGAAGGTAAATCGAGAGTACCTAAAATTTGTAACAATGTCGTTTTTCCGGCTCCTGAAGCTCCCACGATGGAAACAATTTCACCCCTCTTGATATGTAAATCCACTCCTTTTAGAACATGAAGTGTATCATAATATTTATGTAGATTTCTGGTTGTGATCATAACGGAACATTTGTACAAAGAAACAAAGAATTTTGCCGAATAAAAAAACTATTCTATAACTATTCGCGTAATTGAAATAATAAATTTTAGTTAAATTAGGATTTGTGTTTAATTTTTATGTAAATTTGTTAAACAAAACAATAAATTGATTTTATGAGAAAAGAAATAGTATTGGTATTGTGTTTTATTTTTAGTTCTTGCATAGCTAAAGAGAAACCGATTGTTGAAGAAGAATTTAAAGAACCTGTAAAAATAAAAGTAAAAGAAGGTATGGAAGTTGCAACATTTGCTGGAGGCTGTTTTTGGTGTACTGAAGCCGTTTTTCTAGAAGTTAAAGGAGTTGAAAAAGTAGTTTCGGGGTATATAGGAGGTAAGACCATAAATCCTACATACAAGGAAATTTGTACAGGTGAAACAGGTCATGCGGAAGCCATACAAATAACATTTAATCCAAATGAAGTGGCTTATGAGGATTTGTTAGAAATTTTCTTTGGGACTCATGATCCTACCACGTTGAATCGCCAAGGTGCTGATGTGGGAACCCAATACAGAAGTGAAATATTTTATCATTCGGAGGCTCAAAAAACAAAAGCGGACAACTACATTCAATTGTTGGAGAAGGAAAAATTATACGAAAAAAAGATTGTGACTAAAGTTTCATCTGCTACTGTTTTTTATCCTGCAGAAGATTATCATCAGAATTATTACAATCAAAATTCTGGTCAAGGTTATTGTCAAATGGTTATTGCACCTAAATTAGAAAAGTTACGTACCTATTATAAATCGAAGTTAAAATAGAAAGGAAAAATTGTTATGAATACAACTATAGAAAAAGAGATATTTGATATTATAGGTGATAATCACCAAATGACATCGGTTGAAACTCCACTGAGATCAGATGCTTTTGATAGATCAGATGCTCAAAAAATGGAAGTTATTGAACACCATTTTGAAATCATCATGAAAGAATTGGGTTTGGATTTAACTGATGACAGTTTGCAAGGAACACCACATCGCGTGGCCAAGATGTTTGTACAAGAAATTTTCTCAGGATTAAATCCTGCAAACAAACCCAAAATTTCTGTTTTTGACAATTCTTACCAGTATGACAAAATGCTTGTGGAGGCAAATATTAGTTTTAATTCTACTTGCGAGCATCATTTTTTACCTATTGTAGGGAAAGCACATATCGGTTATGTTTCGTCAGGGAAAGTTATAGGGCTATCAAAACTAAACAGAATTGTAGATTATTATGCTAAGCGACCACAAGTTCAAGAACGCATGATTATGCAGATTTTTATGGAATTGAAAACAGTTTTAGAAACGGACAATGTAATTGTTGTAATGGAAGCTACGCACCTGTGTGTTTCAAGCCGCGGTATTAAAGATGAAAGTAGTTATACCTCAACTTTGCAATATGGAGGTGTTTTTAATCAAAAAGAATTTCGTGATGATTTTTATAAAATGATTCACAAAGAGTAGTTTGGCATTTGTTTTGTATATTCGTTAAGTATATACATAACATAAAATGACAACAGTAGTGAACAATATAGCGGAACCTGTAAAGAACGATAAAAACTCAAAATTAATTTTGAGTTTATTGTTTGATGGAATAGGAATGTTATCCTATTTGGTCCCTGTTTTTGGAGAAGCAATTGATTTTATTTGGGCGCCAATTTCTGGAATACTCCTGATTGTGATGTTTAAAGGAGCAGTTGGGAAATTAGCTGGGGTATTCGGTTTTATTGAAGAATTAGTCCCCTTTATTGATTTTATACCAACATTTACCATAACTTGGTTTTATACTTACGTCATAAAAGGAGGTAAGGAACAAAATTAAAAAAGGAGCTATTGCTCCTTTTTTAATTTTGAATCTACATATTTTCCTATGAAACCAAGTTTCATGCGATTTAACATTTTTTTTTCGAATTCCCAGAAAAAATCAAATTGACCAAAAATTGCGCCAATAATTACAAGAAGAACTTGATAAGCGGGGAAAATTATTAAAAGCCGAATTGGCCAATAGAGCCAAAGCGATAAGTTTTCTTTAGTTATGCCCAAGAAGTTTGTTAGCGGTTTAGATAGATAGGCAGCACTTGATCCTGTAATGGCAAATACGATAAAAATTATTGTTAACTGCCAGTTAGATGATATGTTCCAACGTTCTTTTAGTTTGTTCATATGATTAGATTCTTGGAGTGAAGCCTCCTAACTTTTGGTTTTTAGTTAATTGAAAATAGACTAAGTAATTGTAAAGCATATAATTTACTTCATAACCATAGTTGGTACTGCTATCATAATTAATTGTCATTTCATAAAGATTGGGGTTATATTGCATAGGTTGCATGGCTCTTCTGTTCCACTCCAATACCCAAAATATATTTCTAGCTTCCAAATAGGATTGCGAGTAGTAATTTCTTGGTTTTGCAAAACTATTGAACCAAGACGAAAAACCAACATCAAAAATTAAGACCTCATATTCTAATTCTTCATTGGCTATGCGAATAGTGTCGCTTTCTAGTTTTGGTTTATCATCAAAGCTTTTTTTGTCCTGAGTAATGGTACAGCCTATCAGAACAAAAAGCAAAGCAGACAAAAGTAAAATAATACGTTTCATAATTTTTGCTTTTGAAAGTATAAAGATAAAAAAAAGCACCGGATTTACCGATGCTTTTGAATGTTTTATTGCTATTACTTACCAAAAAGTTTTCCTAAAAGTCCGCCTAAACCTCCTTTTTTCGATACAGCAGCCATAGCATCTCCCATATCAACTTTTCCGTCATTATTTTGATCTAAACCAAATTGGCCACCATATTTAGAAACAGCTTCCATTAAACCACCTCCTTTTCCATCAGAAATAGCACTTACTAAATCGCTCATGTTAAATCCAGGTTGGTTCGGGTCTTTGGCTTTATTAATTAATCCTCCCAAAATTTGAGGGATTAAACCTCCAGCAACACTACCCGCAGCATCAGAAGAGAGACCAAATTTCTCCCCTAAGTTTCCGGTTACTTTTTCGGTTAATTGCTGTACTACAGGATTATTTCCATCAATTGCAGCTTTACCACTTAAAATTTCAGTTAAATTGTTAATATTTCCATTAGCAACCATGTCCTTTAAGCCTGTGAGGATTGAACCTCCAGCCTCTTGTATTACCGCATCATTTTGTTCATTTGGCACGGCTGGGTTATTTACGACAGCATCGCCTCCAAATTGTTTTACTAATTCTGATAGTTGGTCAAACATAATTTTATAGTTTTAGTTTAGCTTACTAAGTTACAAAAATTAATTGTTTTTTAAAAGACTAATGATTTGCTCTGCTAATTCTGTTCCAATTCTGTCTTGTGCTTCTAAAGTAGCAGCACCTATATGAGGTGTTAATGAAATTTTTGGGTGCATTAAAATTTGAATTTCTGGATTTGGTTCGTTTTCAAATACATCTAAACCAGCAAATAAAACTTTTTCATTGTCCAATGCTTCGATTAATGCTACTTCATTAATGACTCCACCACGAGCACAATTTACAATTCCAACATTTTCCTTCATTAATTGAAATTCCTCTTTATCAAGTACGTAACCATCTTGAGCAGGCACATGTAAGGTGATAAAATCAGAATGTTTGATTACGTCTTCTAATGATTCTGTAACAATTTCAACATTGATGAATTGTCCATTGTAGAAATCCACACGGATTACCGCTTCATTCACATATTTATCAGCAGCAATTACCTTCATGCCTAATCCTAAAGCCATTTTTGCAACTGCTTGACCAATACGACCAAAACCAATAATTCCTAATGTTTTTCCTCTAAGTTCAATACCGTTGGCGTATGCTTTTTTCAATCCGTCAAAATTGGTATCGCCTTCTAATGGCATGTTTCTATTTGCATCGTGTAAGAAACGAACACCAGTAAAGAGATGTGCAAAAACCAATTCAGCCACGCTTTCAGACGATGAAGCAGGTGTGTTGATTACATGTAACCCTTTTTCACGAGCATAAGCTACGTCAATATTATCCATTCCAACACCACCACGACCAATGATTTTTAATCCTGGACAAGCATCAATAATGTCTTTTCTCACTTTTGTGGCACTACGAACTAACAACACTTTAACATCATGTGTATTGATAAAATTAGCGACTTGTTCTTGTGCTACTTTTGTTGTAATTACTTCAAAACCTCCTTTTTCTAAAGCTTTAATTCCGCTTTTTGAAATTCCGTCGTTTGCTAAAACTTTCATTTTATTTTTATTTTTTATGCTAGTTACTATTTGCTAGTCACTAATTACTAAATTTTACTCTCTAATTGTTGCATTACATCCACCAAAACCTGAACACTTTCAATTGGCATTGCATTATACATGGAAGCTCTATAACCACCAACCGAACGATGTCCAGCTAAACCAGAAATACCAGCCGCTTTCCACATCGCATCAAATTTTTCTTGGTGTACTTTATCATTTAATAGAAAGGTTGCATTCATGTTACTTCTATCTTCTTTAGCTGCCGTTCCTTTAAATAATGGATTGCGATCTATTTCAGTGTAAAGTAAATTTGCTTTTGTTTCGTTGATTTTTTCAATAGCCGAAATTCCACCTAGTTTTTTCAACCATTGTAAAGTTAAAAGTGATGCATAAACTGGAAATACGGGTGGTGTATTGTACATACTTTCTTTAGAAACGTGTTGTTGATAGTCTAATATGCTTGGAATTGTTCTTCCAGTTTTTCCTAAGATTTCCGTTTTTACAACTACTAGTGTTGCACCTGCTGGCCCCATATTTTTTTGTGCTCCAGCATAAATTAAGTCAAATTTTGAAAAATCTAAAACACGAGAAAAAATATCCGAACTCATATCACATACTAATGGAACATTTACTTCTGGAAACGATTTCATTTGCGTCCCAAAAATTGTATTGTTACTTGTACAATGAAAATAATCTGCATCAGCAGGAATGATATAGCTTTTTGGGATATGATTGTAATTTTCAGATTTTGATGAAGCTACTACTACCGTTTCTCCAAAATGCTTTGCTTCTTTAATAGCACCACTAGCCCAAGTTCCGGTATCTAAGTAAGCTGCTTTTCCGTTAACTTTCATTAAGTTATAGGGAGCCATTAAAAATTGCATGCTCGCGCCACCGCCTAAAAACAATACTTCGTATCCTTTTCCTTCTAATCCTAAAAGTTCTAAAACTAGAGCTCTTGCTTCGTCCATCACGGCTACAAAATCCTTACTGCGGTGTGAAATTTCTAAAATAGATAATCCGGAGTTGTTGAAATCTAAAATAGCTTGTGCCGATTTTTCGAATACTTCTTGCGGAAGTATACATGGACCAGCACTGTAGTTGTGTTTTTTCATTGTAGTTGTAGTTATTTATTTAAAAGTCAAATTTCGTAAATCTTTAATAAAAAACAGTTTTAAATACTACAATAATTATGAGATGTTATTAACAAAAACGATTTCGCAATTTTATTTCTTCTTTTTTAACGTTTTTCGATTTGAATTTACTTTAGCCTCCAAATTAAAATTGGGTTCGTGTTTGTGTATTTCTTTCTCTTTTTGAATTTTGATAATTTTTGAAATTTTCATGTTACAAACTATTTAAAAACGCTAAAGTATCCACATTATCAGCATAATCCCAGAGTTTAGGTTGTTGGGTTTGACCAAAAGCCACTGAATTTGGAATTAAGTTTTTAGAAACCACACATTGAATTTGCTCTGCATCAGCATTTAATCGGAATTGAATTTCTTCTAAATCTTCATAGCATTCATAAAAGACAGATGAAATAGGCGAGGCGTAGCTCACATCTTCTTTAATCGTTAAAAACGCATTATCTAATAATTGAAAATTACTCATTAAGAAAACGGCTTTGTTGTAATCGTAGTTGTTCGCATATTTTTCGTACTGAATCACATCACGATATTCATACATCGCATTGAAGAAAGTGTCAAAATTGTAACCTTTAGGAACAAAAATTTTAGAGACATTGCGACATCCTAATCCAAAATATCTAAAAATATCCTTGCCTAAGTTTACTAAATCTTCATGCGATTCTGTTCCATCTAAAACGGCAACTGAGTTTCTGTTTTTGCGAATGATGCTTGGTTTGTCTTTGAAATAAAATTCAAAATAACGAGCGGTGTTATTACTTCCTGTGGCAATTACTGCATCAAAACCTTCTAGTTTTCCTTCTGCAAACGTTATTTTAGAGTTTAGTTTAGGCTGAATCGAAATTAAGTATTTCGCTAAAAATTTTAATAAATGTTGGTCATTTGAAGAGGTTTTTACCAATACATCATGTTCCGAAATCAATACCGAAAGAAAATCATGAAAGCCTACCAACGGAATATTTCCAGCTAAAATTAAGCCTACTTTTTTCGGTTTAATTTTTGAAAAATCATAGTTAGAAAGCCACTGATTTAAGTTTTCTTCTGTTAAAGCTTTCGCCCAAGATTGTACGCTAAATTGTACTTGCTCTGGTGTAAACCAACCATTGTGTGATTGTGAAAGAGCAATCAAGTTGGCAAAGTCATCGAAGAACAAATCATTGTGTAAAACCGATGCCGATTTAACGTTTCCCTCTTCAGAAAATTGACGTAAGAAATTCCCTAATTCAACAAAACTCGATTTTATTTCACTTTGTGACATTTGTAACTTGTTTATGTTTGGTTTACATTGTATTTTTGTAGCGCAAAATTAATCATAATATTAGAATATCACGTTTTTCTGAATTCTAATTTCTTAATACCGTTACTAACATGGCAATTATTATAACAGACGAATGTATCAACTGTGGAGCTTGCGAGCCTGAATGTCCCAATACAGCAATTTATGAAGGTGCAGATGATTGGAGATGGAAAGATGGTACAAAACTAAGTGGAAAAGTAATTTTACCTGACGGAACAGAGGTTGACGCCGATGCCGTTCAACGTCCTATTTCAGATGATATTTACTATATTGTTCCAGGAAAATGTACAGAGTGTAAAGGTTTTCATGAAGAGCCACAATGTGCGGCAGTTTGTCCTGTGGATTGTTGTGTTCCTGATGATAATCATGTAGAAAGCGAAGCGACTTTGCTGAATAGACAATCTTTTTTACACAACGAGTAATCGTCACAACATCAAAAAAAAGAGAGTTTTCAACAGAAAGTTCTCTTTTTTGTTTAAATTTATACTTGAAAACTAGTTTAAAAAGCAATTTTATCCCAAATCGGAATTGTTTTTGACTTTTTAAATAATGTTCCATGATAAAAAAAATTTCCCTCACGTTCTTATTCTTTTGTCATTTCCTGTACTCTCAAACTTTAGAATTTGCTGTTATTGTTAAAGATTTTGATACTGATCAACCCATTGATGAGGTAACCATTACTGCTGTAAAAAGTGGTCAAAGCTTTTTAACGAATAAAGAAGGTAATTGTATAGTTAATTTGTCACGACCTTCTGATTTGGAATTTCTTCACGGTTCATATAAGAGGATGGTGGTAAAATATACTGCTTTAAACAAAAAAAATAATATTGTTTACCTAGAGCCTATAGTAGAGCAATTGGAAGATTATGTTGTTACACGAGAACATCCTCAAGAAATTTTGAGAGGTTTGGTCGCTAATTCTAGAAGTAGAATTTCTTTGCCAATTAATTTAAAAGTCTATCTCAGAGAATTTTATAAACAAGATGACCAAATTGTTTTTTTTAATGATGGATTAATTAATTTTCAAATTTTAGGTACTATTAGAAATATCAAGACCGATATTTTAGTAGAGCAAAATAGAGCTATTGGGTTTATTGAAGGTAATTTTTATGCTGACATTTTAGGTTATAATTTAAACAACATAATTGAAAATTACTATCAATTTAAGTATCTAGATGAGGTACTCGATGCTGGTGCTAGGAAGAAATATGAATTTTATGTCAAGACCTTTTCAGCAAATGAAGATGAATTAGTTATTAAAATAGTTCCTTTAGATGATTCAAAAGGGATTTTATCTTCTTTTTCCATTCGATACGATACTAAAAAGAGAATCATTTTAGAACTTAGTTCTTCTGTTTCACCTGAACGATTACAGAAATACAAGGAGAATTTCTTTGCTACTAGAAAAGTATATAAACTTGAATTTAAAAATACTTTTAGAGAATTTGATAATCTGTATTATTTAGTAAACTCTAAGGAAGTTATCGGTTTTGAAAAAAGGATTAAGAAGAAAGAAGTGCGCATTGAAGTGAAAAATCACATGGTGGTAACCGATTTAGATAAAAAATTATTTGAGTATAGTGATAAAAACATATTCAAAGACAAATCGTTAATCAATAAGAAGTCCTCCTTCTTTACCAATTACTGGGATGTTGCATCTGGTTTTGTTGCTACAAATGAAGAAAAATTAATTATTGATCAATTGGGTAAGGAATATAACGAGGTTGAAGCGGAGAGTGATATCCCTAGTAATAAATGAATTGATTTTACAACAAAGACCTTTTATTTAATACTTTGATACTAATCCGGATTAGAGTATATTTGCGCACTTTTAAAAATTACATTCAGAATGAAACGCTTTGCGTTACATATCACTTAATAAAAAAATATCAAAATAGATATGAAAGCAGGAATTGTAGGATTACCAAATGTTGGAAAATCAACTTTATTTAATTGTTTATCAAACGCAAAAGCGCAAAGTGCTAACTTTCCGTTTTGTACTATAGAACCTAATATTGGAGTAGTAAACGTTCCAGATCCACGAATTGCTCGTTTAGAGGAATTGGTAAAACCAGAGCGTGTTCAAATGGCAACGGTAGATATCGTAGATATTGCAGGTTTGGTAAAAGGAGCAAGTAAAGGAGAAGGTTTAGGAAATCAATTCTTAGGAAATATTAGAGAATGTAATGCTATTATTCACGTTTTACGTTGTTTTGATAACGATAATATCGTACACGTTGATGGAAATGTAAATCCAATTCGTGATAAAGAAACTATCGATATCGAATTGCAATTAAAAGACTTAGAAACCGTTGAAAAACGTTTGGAAAAAACCAATCGTGCAGCTAAAACGGGAAATAAAGAAGCACAAGCTGAAAAAGCGTTGTTAGATAGAATTCGTGAAACCTTATTAGCGGGAAAATCTGCTCGTACGGTAATTCCTCAAAATCAAGATGAGGTGGAGATGATGGAAGAATTCCAATTAATTACAACAAAGCCAGTTTTATACGTTTGTAACGTTGACGAAGCTTCGGCAGTAAACGGCAACAAGTATGTAGACCAAGTTCGTGAATTAGTAAAAGATGAAAATGCTGAAGTGATTATTCTTTCAGTAGGAGCAGAAGCGGATATTACCGAATTAGAAAGCTACGAAGAGCGTCAAGTGTTCCTAGAAGATATGGGCTTGACAGAGCCAGGTTCGGCAGTGTTAATTCGTGCCGCTTACAAATTATTAAAATTACAAACCTATTTCACGGCTGGTGTTAAAGAAGTTCGCGCTTGGACAATCAACATCGGTGATACAGCACCAAAAGCAGCAGGAGTTATCCACACTGATTTTGAAAAAGGATTCATCCGTGCAGAAGTAATTGCTTTTGAAGATTTTTCTAACTACGGTTCAGAAGCAAAAGTAAAAGAAGCAGGAAAATTAAGAGTAGAAGGTAAAGAATACATTGTGAAAGATGGTGATGTAATGCATTTCCGTTTTAATGTGTAATTTCTGAGAATATAGAAAATAAAGAAACCGTTGAAAGCTTTTCAGCGGTTTTTTTGTGGCACAAAATTTGCCTTTGGAATCAAAACAAACTATCATGAAAAATCTCTTAATTTTATCGGCAATAATGCTATTTTATGCTTCTTGCAAAGAACGAGCAGCAGAATACCCTATTGGTAACACATATTATTATCAAGAACCACAGCCTATCAATGATTCAGAGTTAAATTCAATTCCAAATAAATATTTAGGATTGTATGTAAATGAAGATTCCATCTATTTGAATGTTTCCAAAAAAATGATTGCTAAAGAAAGTTTTTTTAAATTTCGAATCCATAAAAATAGTTTAGATTCAATTGCTGATGAAATTGTGAGCGATAATGGTAAATATAGGTTCAAAAATGAAACGACTTTTTTAGAAGATAAAATTATTGGAGATTCTATTGAATTTTCAAAAAAGGAAATAGATACTTTTTTTATCTTTTCTGATAAACAAAAAGCGAAACGGATTAATGGTAAGTTGGTTATAAGTGATAAAGATTCCATTTATTGGCAATCTAAATTGGTTTATTTGAATAAAGATAAATTGGTAATTAAGTATTTGTATTCGGATGATGATTTAAGAAAAATGGATTCTATAACTAAAGTAAAATCCAAACAGTTAGATTCGACAACGTATGTGATTTTTCCATCAAGATCTGAATTTAAAAGATTTTTTGAAGTTAAAAACTTTGGTTATGAATCAAAATACAAGAAAATTGCAAAATGAAAATTATCAAAAAGCTGCTGAAATACATAGTGATTTTCATTTTATCATTGGTCACGTATTTGTTAATCGTAACGTTATTGTCTTTTATTTCTGTAAACGAAGATTTGGTTGAAAATCAAAAAGAAATTCCCATTTACATTCTAACAAACGGTGTGCATACCGATATCGTTTTGCCAATTAAAAATGAACATCACGATTGGTCAAACCAACTCAAATTTGAAGAAACAAAATCAAAAGATACTACGTATCAATATGTAGCTTTAGGCTGGGGCGATAAAGGTTTTTATTTAGAAACACCAACTTGGGCAGATTTAAAAACAAGTACAGCTTTAAAAGCGGTTTCAGGATTGAGTTCGTCAGCAATGCATGTAACGTTTTATAAAAATTTGAAAGAGAATCAATCTTGCAAAAAGATTCAAATTTCGTTAGAAAATTATAAAAAGTTAATTGCATTTATTAACGAATCTTTCCAAATCAAATCAGGCGATTTCCTAAAAATTGAAACCGATGCCGTTTACGGAAAACACGATGTTTTTTACGAAGCAAACGGAAGTTATTCATTATTTTACACTTGCAATTCTTGGGCAAACCAAGCCTTAAAAGCAGCCAATCAAAAAGCTGCTCTTTGGACAATTTCGGATAGTGGAATTTTTAGACATTATGAGTAATTAGAAAGTCTTTTTTCTTAACTCTTTTTTCTATCTTCTTAACCATATTTTGTCAATAACTTCTCGGTTTTTCGCTTCTAAACTTTGGAGATAAATGCTATATTGCACAAAATCCAAAATCTGTCTATGTTAGAGCAAAATCAATATACCGAAGACAACATACGTTCGCTCGATTGGAAAGAGCACATTCGTATGCGTCCGGGTATGTATATCGGAAAATTAGGTGACGGTTCATCGCCTGATGATGGTATTTACATTCTGTTAAAGGAAGTAATGGACAACTGTATCGATGAATTCGTTATGGGTGCCGGAAAAACCATTGAAGTCACTATCAAAGATAAATTGGTAACCGTTCGCGATTACGGTCGAGGCATTCCGTTAGGAAAAGTAGTCGATGTAGTTTCCAAAATGAACACAGGAGGAAAGTACGATTCTAAAGCCTTTAAGAAATCTGTTGGTTTAAATGGTGTCGGAACAAAAGCCGTGAATGCGCTTTCAAATTATTTCCGTGTAGAATCCGTTCGTGATAACCAACAAAAAGCAGCCGAATTCTCAGCTGGAAATCTAACACTTGAAGAAGATATTCAAGAAACTACTAAACGAAAAGGAACCAAAGTTTCTTTCGTTGCTGATGATACGATTTTCAAAAATTACAAATACCGAAACGAGTACATCATTAAAATGCTCAAAAACTATTGTTATTTGAATCGTGGTTTAACGATTTATTACAATGGTGAAAAATACGTTTCGGACTATGGATTGAAAGATTTATTAGAAGAAAATATTTCGGCAGAAGATATGGTATATCCTATCATTCACTTGGAAGGAGACGATATCGAAGTCGCAATTACGCACAGTAAATCTCAATATTCTGAAGAATACCATTCGTTCGTAAATGGACAAAACACTACACAAGGAGGAACCCATTTAGGTGCTTTTCGTGAGGCGATTGTAAAAACCATCAAAGAGTTTTACAACAAACCTTTCGAAGCTTCTGATATTCGTAAATCAATTGTGTCTGCAGTTTCGGTTAAGGTTGAAGAACCCGTATTCGAATCACAAACGAAAACTAAATTAGGTTCTACCGATATCGGTCCAAATGGTCCAACGGTTCGTACGTTTGTAAATGATTTCATCAAAACGAATTTAGATAACTTCTTACATAAAAATCCAGAAGTTGCCGATGCGTTACTTCGTAAGATTTTGCAAGCCGAACGTGAACGTAAAGAACTTTCAGGAATTCGTAAATTAGCTAAAGAACGCGCTAAAAAAGCAAGTTTACACAATAAAAAATTACGTGATTGCCGTGTGCATTTAACCGATGCTAAAAATCCTAGAAGTTTAGAAAGTACGCTTTTTATTACCGAGGGAGATTCGGCTTCGGGTTCGATTACCAAAAGTCGCGATGTAAATACACAAGCGGTTTTCAGTTTACGTGGAAAGCCCTTGAATTCGTATGGAATGACGAAAAAAATCGTGTACGAAAACGAAGAATTCAATTTATTGCAGGCCGCATTAGACATTGAAGAATCGATGGAAGATTTGCGCTACAACAACATCGTAATCGCAACTGATGCCGATGTGGATGGGATGCACATTCGCTTGTTGTTGATTACGTTTTTCTTACAGTTTTTTCCTGAGTTAATCAAAGACGGACACTTGTATATTTTACAAACGCCTTTATTTCGTGTGCGAAATAAAAAGGAAACGATTTACTGTTACAGTGAAGAAGAACGCGTTAACGCCATCGAAAAACTAAAACCAAAACCAGAAATCACCCGATTCAAAGGATTAGGGGAGATTTCGCCAGATGAGTTTAAGCATTTCATAGGGCAAGACATTCGTTTAGATCCTGTCATGTTAGATAAAGCCACCACGATTGAAACCTTGTTAGAGTTCTACATGGGTAAAAACACCCCAGACCGACAAGAGTTCATCATCAACAATTTGAAAGTGGAGTTGGATGTGGTAGAGAAGTAAGCGTAGCACAAAGTTTCACAATGTAAGGCACAAAGTCACTCAAAGGAATTTTAAGCATTGTGAAACTTATTGAAAAACATAGTGTAACATTGAGATATGATAAAATATGACTGAAGAAAACGAAATAAGCCGAATAATTTTAGATTGTGCCTACAAAGTTCATACAAAGTTAGGTTCAGGATTGTTGGAAAAAGTGTATAGAGAATGTTTAGCTTATGAGTTAACAAAATGCGGATTAGAAGTTAAACAAGAATGTCCATTTCCAGTTATTTATGAAGATATAAAAATGGATTGTGGTTACCGAGTAGATATTCTAGTAAATAATAAAGTTATAGTTGAATTGAAAGTAGTTGAAGATTTTACTATTGAACATACTGCTCAATGTTTAACTTACATGAAACTATCGGAATGCAGATTAGGATTGCTTTTAAATTTTTATAAGAAATCATTAAAAGACGGTATAAAAAGATTAATATTATAACATTGTTTTTTGGTACACAAAGTATCACAATGTAAAGCACAAAGTCACACAAATTAATTTTAAAACATTGAGTTACTTCGTAAAAAACTTTGAGAATCATAGTGCTAAAAAAACAAAAAAAAACAAAGTAGAAATATAAACATTGTGAAACTTAGTGTAAACTTTGAGTAACATAGTGATACAAAAACATGAAAGAAGTAGTTGTTGATTGTAATATCAAAACCAAGAATTCCACAATCACTGTCTACGGAATTGAATTCGGTTAAGTATAGAATTAGATATTTGTAATTATTACAGAAAAAAGAATAAATTTTAAACATTGTGAAACTTTGTGTAAACTTTGAGTAACATAGTGCTACAAAATCATGAAAGACGAAGAAGATAACATCATCCCAGAAGACGACAATTTAGAGCATCAAGACCAGCCTCAAAAAGAGGAAGGTTTTGAAGATATTCATTTGTCAACGGGACATCATTTTTACGAAAACAACGAAAATCCAGAGGATACCATTACGAAAGTTACAGGAATGTACAAGGATTGGTTCTTGGATTACGCTTCCTATGTAATTTTAGAGCGTGCCGTTCCTGCGATTGAAGACGGTTTTAAACCGGTACAACGTCGTATTATGCATTCCATGAAAGAGTTGGATGACGGTCGTTATAACAAAGTGGCGAATATCATCGGACACACCATGCAGTATCATCCACACGGAGATGCGAGTATTGGCGACGCAATGGTGAACATCGGACAAAAAGATTTGTTGATTGATTGTCAAGGAAACTGGGGGAATATTCTAACCGGTGACGGAGCCGCAGCTCCACGTTACATTGAAGCACGGATTTCAAAATTTGGCCACGATGTGTTGTTCTCGCCAAAAGTTACCCAATGGCAATTGAGCTACGATGGTCGTAAAAACGAACCGATTCATTTACCCGTAAAATTCCCATTATTGTTAGCGCAAGGTGGTGAAGGTATTGCCGTAGGTTTATCGACTAAGGTTTTACCTCATAATTTCATTGAGTTAATTGATGCGTCAATTAAAATTTTAAAAGGAAAACCATTCACTTTATTCCCAGATTTTCCAACAGCCGGAATTGCCGATGTTTCTAACTATAATGATGGAATGCGAGGTTCTCGTGTTCGTGTGAGAGCTAGAATTGCACCTTTAGATAAAAATACGTTGGTGATTACCCAAATTCCATTTTCAACCGATACGACCAAATTGATTGATAGTATCTTGAAAGCCAATGAAAAAGGAAAAATCAAGATCAAGAAAATTGAAGACAATACCGCTGCTGAGGTTGAAATCTTAATCCATTTACAACCCGGAACTTCACCAGACAAAATGATTGATGCGTTATATGCGTTCACCGATTGTGAATTGTCTATTGCGCCTCTAGGTTGTGTGATTGAAAATTGCAATAAGCCTTTATTTATTGGCGTTTCCGATATTTTGAAGATTTCTACGAATCGTACTTTGAATATTCTAAAACGCGAATTGGAAATTCAATTAGACGAACTTGAAGGCAAGTGGCATTTTGCGAATTTAGAAAAGATTTTCATTCGTGAAGAGATGTATATCGACTTCAAATTGTATTCGGATAGAGATTCGCTTTACAACTACATGTACGACCGATTTGAGCCTTTCAAAACCATTTTAATCCGCGAAATTGAAGACGATGATTTGCAACGTTTGACGCAAATTCCAATGATTCGTATCACACGATTTGACTCGGATAAAGCTGACGATGCGATTGCGAAATTGGAAGCCGAAATCGAGCAAGTGAAATACCATTTAGATCATTTGATTGATTACGCGGTAGATTATTTCACCAATTTAAAAGACAAATACGGAAAAGGAAGAGAACGCTTAACCGAATTACGTAATTTCGATAATATTCAAGCGACGAAAGTAGTATTGCGTAACCAAAAGTTCTATGTGAATAGAGAAGAAGGTTTCGTAGGAATGGGCTTGAAAAAAGACGAATACGTGGGCGAATGTTCCGATATAGATGACATTATCGTTTTCTTACGCGATGGAAAAATGATGGTAACGAAAATTGATGATAAAAAGTTCATCGGTAAAGACATTATACACGTTGCTGTTTTTGATAAAAACGATAAACGTACCATTTACAACATGATGTATCGTGATGGTAAAAACGGTTCAACTTTTATCAAGCGTTTCAATGTTTCTGGGGTAACTCGTGACAAATTCTATGATTTAACACAAGAAAAATCAGGATCGATGGTGTCCTATTTTTCAGCGAATCCAAATGGAGAAGCAGAAGTGGTGACTATTTTATTGCGTCAAGTAGGAAGTGTGAAAAAACTGAAATGGGATGTCGATTTCTCTGAAATTGCAATCAAAGGAAGGGCTTCACGCGGAAATACAGTAACCAAACATCCAATCAAAAAAATAGAACTCAAAGAAAAAGGGATTTCTACACTACGTCCCAGAAAAGTTTGGTTTGATGATACGGTGCAACGTTTGAATGTAGATGGAAGAGGGGAGTTATTAGGCGAATTTAAACCCAATGACCGCTTATTAATTATCAATCAATCAGGAAAACTGAAAACGATAATACCAGAGCTTTCTACCCATTTTGAAGAAGATATGATTGTTTTGGAAAAATGGAATCCAAATAAACCGATTTCGTGTATTTATTTTGATGGCGAAAAAGAACGTTATTTTGTGAAACGTTTCTTAATTGAAAACGAAAACAAAGAGGAAATTTTCATAACCGAACACGAAAAATCACAATTGGAGATTGTAGCTACCGATTGGCGTCCAGTAGCGGAAGTTGTTTTTGCGAAAGTCAAAGGCGTTCAAAAGGAAAATCAGGTAGTCGATTTAGAGCAATTCATAGCAGTAAAAGGAATTAAAGCGTTAGGGAATCAATTAACTGCGGATAAAATTAAGCAAATCAATATGTTGGATCCTCTGCCTTATGAAGAAGTTTTGGAAGAACCAGAAATTCCAATTAACGATGCTACAGATGAAGGAAACGATATTCAAGATTTCAATATAGAATTAGACGACGACGGACAAATTACGTTGTCTTTGGAATAACGAAAAGCCTTTCAATTTGAAAGGCTTTTTTGCTTATTGGATATTTTTCAAAAACGCTAAAATTTCCATTTCATTTTTTAATTTTTTTCTTAAGAAAAAGGCAAAACCTATTAAAAATCCATAACCACTAACCACTAGGTATATGAAGAATGGAGTTGAAAATTCCGTTTTGAATGTTGGGATTAATAGTGAAAAGCCTAATAAGTAAACCATATAGATAATAGGAGTAACGACATAATGAATTTTTTTTCTCCACTCATAAAAAGCAGTTGCTTTTTTACAGTAATCAACTAAGGGTAATGAAGTATTTAGAGACTCAAATTTTCTTATACTAACCCCTTCAATTAGAATACGAATTAACATTGAGCTTATCATTAGTGCTAATCCTAATGTAAAAAAGGAAAAAGAATAGCTTCCTATCCAAATAAAATAGGTAATCAAAATTAATGTTGTGATGCCAATAATTACTAGAGTGCCAATGTGATTTAATTGTATCTTTTTGGAATGTTCTTCTGCCATTACAATCAATTCAGCTGTATTTTTTTTGTGATTTGAAATACTTTGGGCATTCCAAATATCTTGTAAATTTTCGAATGTTTTCATTGTTGTACACATTGAGTTAAATTTTTTTTGATTCGGTGAATACGAACTCGTAAAGATTCTTCTTTGATTCCTGTAACATCCGAAATTTTTTCATAATCAAATCCTTCTAAAATCATAAGGATAATTATTTTACCTGTTTCATCTAGTTTTTGAATGCAATCGTACATCTTTTTTAGTTGTACATCTTTTTCTTCTGAATAATTTTCCGAAGGAATTATGGGAAACGAATCGGTGTTAAATTCTTTCTTTGATTTTTTCTTTCTGAGATGTAACAAACAGGTGTTGACGGCTATTCTGTATATCCAAGTGCTAATGTTTGCTTCCTTTCGAAACGTATCTAGTTTTTCCCAAATTTTAATAAAAACTTCTTGAGAGGCATCGTCAGCAAGAGCAGTATCCCCTTGGAAGTAACCTTTACAAAGTCGGAATACTTTTGGATAGTGTTCTTGATAAATGATATTGAACTGTTGCTTTTTATCCACTTTAGTTCAGTGTTAGTTTGACATTTTTTAAAAACCATTCGGGTTGATCATACATTACAAAGTGAGCTGCATTTTCAGCATAATGTATGACTACACTTGGTAAATTTTCATATTGCTTGGTATAAGTGTTTTTAACCATTTCTAAGTTTGGAGATGATGCCGCTAAAATTACAACAGGAATTTTAATTTTTGCAATATCTTTTCTCAAATCTAAATTAAGCATATCGATATATCCATAAACATAGGTTTTTCTGTCGGCTAAACACATCCATTTGTTAATGGTTTCGTGTTTGTTTTTATTCAAGCACATATACGAAACGGATTGAGAATTCATAGAGTCGAATTCAGTCTTACTCATTTTAAGCATCGCATTGCTTTGTGGGTTATCATAAGGTATTTTTTCTCCCTTATAATTAGGAATCATTAAAGCAGCAGATCCTGGAAGCGCATCCACTAAAATTGCTTTTTTGAACATAGCTGTTTCGGTAGCAGCTAACCAAAGGCTTAGTGTTCCGCCTAAACTATGTCCCATCAAAGTGGGTTTTTCTAATTTTTCTTCTTTTACATATTTTATAATTTCCTCTTTAATGGTTGTTAGCCATGGTGTTTCGATTGGGGAAACATTCCCAAATCCAGCAAAAGTAAAAATGTGACATTCGTTAGTTTTTGATAATTCTGTAACGGTTTCTTCCCAAAGTTCGCCCGTACATCCAAATCCTGGGAACAATAAAATAGGTTCTCCTTTTCCTTTTACATTTACCGTAAATGCTTTTTGACCATTTGAAATTTGTGTAATAAAGACCATGGCTAATGCCATTAAAAATGATTGCGTTTTCATGTTGTTTTTGTTTAAATTTACCTTTTGATACATCATGTTTCAAATTGTTACATGATTTTATTGATTTTTATCATTTTTCATTCGAATTTAAAAATTTAACTTCGTCCTAAATTAATACATAACAACATGTCAACATTTCCATCAGATATTGAAATTGCGCAAAATGCAACGATGTCTCACATAAAAGATATTGCTAAAAAAATCAACATCTCAGAAGACGATTTAGAATTTTACGGCAAGTACAAAGCCAAATTACCACTACACTTACAACAAGAAAACCCAAAAGGGAAACTAATTTTAGTTTCGGCTATGTCGCCAACGAAATATGGAGAAGGAAAAACTACTATGTCAATCGGTTTGACGGATGGTTTGAATTACATTGGTAAAAAAGCGATTGCTGTTTTACGTGAGCCTTCACTTGGACCTGTTTTTGGTTTAAAAGGTGGTGCTGCTGGTGGTGGTTATGTACAAGTGTTGCCAATGGAAGACATCAATTTGCATTTTACTGGTGATTTTTCCGCAATTGAAAAGGCAAATAACTTGCTTTCGGCAGTGATTGATAACAATTTACAAAACTCGAAATATTCTTTAAATCTTGATCCAAAATCGATTGCATGGAAGCGTGTAATGGACATGAACGACCGTTCTTTACGTCAAATCATTATTGGAGTAGGAGCGAAAGCAAATGGAACTATGCGTGAAGATGGTTTCAATATTACTCCCGCTTCTGAAGTCATGGCGATTTTATGTTTGGCAAAAGATTTAGAAGATTTGAAATTTCGATTAGGAAATATATTTGTTGGGAAAACAGTAGATGGGAAAGCTATTTTTGCTAGAGATTTGAATGTAGTAGGAGCCATGGCAACTTTATTAAAAGACGCTATTAAGCCTAATTTAGTACAAACGATTGATGGAAATCCAGCCATTTTACACGGAGGGCCATTTGCTAGTATTGCGCAAGGAACGAATACGGCAATTGCGACCAAAATGGGCTTGTCATTAGGAGATTACGTAGTAACAGAAGCAGGTTTTGGAGCTGATTTAGGTGCTGAAAAATTCTTGCATATTAAATGCGAGCAAAGCGGTTTAAAACCCGATGCTGTTGTTTTAGTAGCAACAATTAGAGCCATTAAACATCATGCAGGTTTAGTAGCGGAAGATTTTAAAACGGAAAACGTAAGCGCAATTGAAAAAGGCTTTTGCAATTTGGAAAGACACATTGAAAACATGCAACAATTTGGATTGAATCCTGTGGTTTGTATCAATGCTTTTCCAGATGATACACAAGCGGAATATGATAAACTGAAAGAATTGTGTGCGACTAAAGGAGTTACTGCAATTGTAAGTACGGCCTTTGCTCATGGTGGAAAAGGTTCGGCTGAAGTGGCACAAAAAGTAATAGCAGAAATTGAAAAAGGAACTGCGAATTATAAACCGTTGTACCAATCTTCGGATTCTATTGAACATAAAATTAATGTAGTTGCCAAAACCATTTATGGGGCGAATTCGGTTGAGTTTTCTCCAAAATCGAAAACGCAATTGAAAATGATTAACGATTTAGGATTTGGTCACTTTTCGATTTGTATGGCCAAAACCCCAGCGAGTTTTTCCGATAATGAAAAATTAATCGGTCGTCCTGCGAATTTTGATATTACGGTTCGCGAGTTTGAAATTTCTTCAGGTGCTGGATTTGTGGTGCCGCTTTTAGGAGACGTTATGCGAATGCCAGGCTTACCAGCGATTCCCAACGCAGAACGTATTGATATTGATAACGAAGGAAGAATTACAGGATTGTCTTAAAAACAATAATTGATGAAATGCATTTTACTTTTATTTTTTGTATTTGCTTCCTCATTATATGGGCAAGACGCTAACACTTCAAAACTTTTACTAATTGATTCAATTTGTTCATCAATAAATAGTTTGAAACCAAATGAATATAAAACTTATCAAAGTTCAGGAATAATTAAAAAAAAGAAATTTGTGTTTTTTTATAAAAAGATTGGAAGTTTTCATATTGATGGTTTTTACATTAATGATAAACTTCTAAAAGTTGTTTACACGCACAATTTAAGTGAAAATGTTTTTAATGAAGTTTATTATTTCAGCGAGAATAAGATTATAAGATATGAGTGTACATCTTTAAAAAGTAAAACTTTTAATAAAAGCGAAGTTCTATCGAAAGCATATTTCGAGAATGATTTCTTAATTATTTTTAAGACAAATAATTTTAATAATTTTAATAATTTTAATAATTTTAATAATTTTAATAATTTTAATAATTTTAATAATTTTAATAATTTTAATAATTTTAATAATTTTAATGACTTAATAGTAGTACAAACCGCAAATCAATTAAAAAATGATTTTTTAGACTTTATTAAATTATAATATATCTTTATAGTAATACAAATCTAAACTAACCCTAATAGTAATAAAAATAAAAATGGTCACTAAGGTTTTCGAAGTCACCATTTTTTATTGTATTTTGAATAGGAATACTAACTATTTGTTCCGAATTCTAATTCGCTTTCTTACGCATTTTCATATTTATAAATTCTACAGCTAATGAAAAAGCAATAGCAAAATACAAATAGCCTTTTGGAACTGCACCTACATGTTGTCCAACTAGTTCGGCATTAGATAAGTGCATACTTTCCGTAATTAGCATAAATCCAATTAGGATTAAGAAGGCTAAACCTAAGATTTGAATTGATGGATTTGCGTTTACGAAATTTCCAACAGGTACGGCAAACAACATCATAACACCAACTGAAATTACTACTGCAGTAACCATGATAACTAATGCCCCTTCAATACCATTAGTCATTCCCACAGCGGTTAAGATACTGTCAACAGAGAAAATCAAATCGATAAGAAGAATTTGTCCAATAACACTTCCAAATGATTTTGTAGCTGACGTTTTTAATTCTTTTTCTTCTTCGCCTTTGTGATCTACCTTTTCATGAATTTCTTTGGTGCTTTTATAGATAAGAAATAATCCTCCTAATAATAAAATTAGAGCTTGACCTGTAATTTCAGCTGAGAACCAACCAAAATCAAAACTAAACCAAGGTGCTTTCATTGCAATTAAAATGGTGATTCCAAAAAGTAATGCGATGCGCATGAACATGGCTAAAAATAATCCAATTCGTGTGGCTTTTTTTCGCTTTTCTTCTGGTAATTTTCCAGTTACGATTGAAATAAAGATGATGTTATCGATACCTAAAATAATTTCTAAAAATGTTAGGGTTAAAAGGGCTATCCAAGCATCAGGGTTTAAAAATACTTCCATTTTATTTATGTTTTAAATCTTGTTATACGGGATTAATTTGTTTTTGTTACGGTACCGCGTTGTTTTTTTGAATCGCCCACAAAAGAATATTCAAAAGTGTAAGTATTGTCTTTGGTTGTCAAAATTTTCATTTGAATTGCCTTTCTTTCTTCGCGGTTTTTTGGGTTGATGTTTTGAATGATATATTCGCAATCGTTTGTCCAACGTACTTTAAAGGTGTCAATTTTTCCTTCATACATTTCGATTTGAATCGAATCGTTTCGTTCAAACGTACTCGTGAATTTTTTGCCTTCGATTTCGGTTTCGGATCTAAATTTTCCTGTTTTAAAATGGTTACAATTACGCTCTTGTTGGTAACATGAAGTTAGCAAGCTAAGGAGTAGTAAACTGCAACAAGAATATAGTGTTTTTGATTTCATATTTTAACTTGTTATTGCATAGCGTTTCACGGACTTCTTTATCTCTTATTTTATGTTGCGAGCGCTACACAGATACGTTTTACTAATTTGAGTTTTTTGAAGTTTCGACATTAAAAATGTTGTTAACGTTTCACCTATTATTACCCTTTTCTATCGCCATCAAACAAGCTTTTCACCATGGTATTAATTCCTTTGTAAATTAAAAAAATGGCTGCAAAAGCGATCACAATCCCTAAAGCCAATACGTAAGGATAATACGGATGTTTTTCGTTGGTAAATGCGTTATTAATAACGATTGGGCCAAGAAATAATAAAGGCAAAGCACCTCCGAGATATTTAATGCCTTTAACGAGTATATTTTTATCTGTAGCCATTAGAAATTAATTTGAAGTCCAAGACCATTAGAATTATTTACGATATTGAATTCGAAATTGTCGCCTAAACTTTTCTTTTGATCTTGTAAACCAGAATTATACATATCGATACTTTCTTGAACCATTTTCTTTTTTCCAGATAAAATAGGGATGGAAATCGCCATTAAACCAACACCTGCATAAGTAAGAGCACTCGGATATTTTACTTCTGAAGTTAATCCCATAACTAAATCAGCAACAGTTCCGCCTAAGCCCAAACCCAAAATAAAGCCTCCAACAGATTCTTTTGTTTTTGCTTTTTTGAAAACATGTAAAGCCTTTAAATCGGTTTCCATCGCTTTTTTAGTTTCAAAAGAAGATAATTGTTCTCCATTTTGAAAAATTTTCCCGTTTGTGTATTCTAATTTTTGTGCGAAAGATAACGAAAAGCTTACTATGGTAATTGTTAAAAAAAATTGTTTCATCTTGTATAGATTTAAAAATTTAATTGAATTCCAAAGCCACTATTGTTACTAACTATATTTAGTTCAAGAGCATTGTCAGAATTGTCTAATTTCGATTTTATATTTGCGTTGTAGGTATCAACACTCTTATTCAAGAGTTTTTCCCTACCTGATAAAACAGGGATAGAAATAACAATCGCACCTAAGCCAATGAATGTTGGAGCTCCCGGGAATTTATAGTTATAGGTGTTTCCTCCAACAATTGCATCTGTTAACATAAATCCTAATCCAAATCCAAGCAATAAACCTCCAACGGTACTTTTGGTTTTAGCCGTTTTATAATATGCTAACGCTGTTATATCTTCAGCTAATTTTTCTTTAATTTCAGAATTAGTAAGTTTTTCTTCATTTTGATAAAAATCCCTATTTTTAAAAACTATTTCTTGAGAAAAAGAAAGTGAAAAGTTAAGTAGGGATAGTATTAAAAGTAAATATTTCATGTTTTTTTATTTGTTGTTATTATAAAAATTCACTGCATTTCTGACACTTCTGTGTGTTTCTAAAAGTTTTCCAGCTTCTTCATAACTCACTGGAATTTCTTCCATAATCATCCGAGTTCCTCTGTCGATTAATTTGGTGTTACTCAATTGCATATCTACCATCTTATTGCCTTTTACACGTCCTAGTTGAATCATGGTTGTAGTCGAAATCATGTTTAAAACTAATTTCTGAGCCGTTCCTGCTTTCATGCGAGAACTTCCGGTTACGAATTCTGGACCTACGACCACATCAATAGGAAATTTTGCCGTTTTTGATAACGGACTTTCCGCATTACAACTAATACTTCCTGTGCTGATGTTGTTTTGATTACACATTTCTAAACCGCCAATTACATAAGGTGTGGTCCCTGAAGCGGCAATTCCAACCACAACATCGTTTTCATTGATGTGCCATTGTTGTAAATCTTTCCAAGCTTGTTCTCGGTTGTCTTCGGCAAATTCTACGGCTTTTCTTATTGCTGTATCACCACCTGCAATAATTCCGATAACCCAATCAAACGGAACTCCAAATGTAGGGGGACATTCTGAAGCATCGACTATTCCTAAACGTCCCGAAGTTCCAGCGCCTATGTAAAACAAACGACCGCCTTGTTTCATTTTCGATACAATTTCAGTCACTAATTTTTCAATTTGAGGCAATGCTTTTTCAACAGCTAACGGTACGGTCCTATCTTCCTTGTTAATATTTGCCAACAAATCCTTCACCGACATTTTTTCTAAATGTTCGTAATTGGAAGTTTGTTCGGTGGTTTTGGTGAAATTCATGCGATTATTTTAAAACATGATGTGCCAAAACATTTTGTACATCATATACATTAACAGATTTATTAAATTGTTTCACCACACTTGGATGTGCTTCGCTAGAAACCCAAATTTTTAATTCTGCTTCTAAGTCGAAAGTGCCTGCCGTTTCTACACTAAAACGCGAAATACTCTTGTAGGTAATAGATTTATATTCAATTTTACTGCCAGTAATTCCTTGCTTTTCAATTAATATTAATCGTTTATTGGTGAAAATAAAGGTATCGCGAATCAATTTGAAACCCAATTCAATTTCTTCACCTGTGATTAGTAATTTGCCGTAATCTTTCATTAAAGTTTCTTGATTTACAGCACCTGCATTTCCAAGTAAGGCAGAAAAAATTCCCATGTTTATTAATTTAAATGTTTTTCAAATTTAAGTAAAAACTACTTATTTTTTTGTTGCAAAGTAATATTAATGCGAATGTCCCATCTCCATCAAAAATGCCAATAAAAATCCTATGACAATCATGGTGATTTTTGCCAAATTGAATTTATGGCCTTCATTACTTTCAAAAATGATGGTAGAGGAAATATGAAATAAAATTCCCACTACTATAGCCGAAATTTCTTTAGCGTAATGTTGAGCAAAATGCATTTGTTCAGCTAAAAACGTACCTATAGGAGTCATCAAGGCAAAAGCAAACATAAAAGCAAAAACCATCATTTTATTCATTTTCGCATTCACGAAAAATAACGTTAAAATAATAGCGATAGGTAAGTGGTGCACCGCAATTCCGTATGCTAAGTTGTGATTATTGTGAATAGGGAACCCTTCTAATAGGGCATGGAGACATAAACTGATGAACAACAACCAAGGGATCTGATGCAATTCATTGTGTTCGTCGGTATGCACGTGAACATGACCGTGTTCGGCTCCTTTTGAAAAAAATTCTAATAAGATTTGGAATAGAATTCCTATCATGATGAAAACGCCTACTGGTAAAGTCTCATGATGGGATTCTCCTTCGTGAATATGGTGATGCCCTTCACTGAATAATTCGGGGAGTAAGTGTAAAACAGTTAACGAAAGCAAAAATGCACCACTAAAAGCCAATAACAATTTGATGTTTTTCTTTTTTTGTGGTTTTAAAAGTAACGCGAATAAAAAGCCAATAATTACGGCCGAAAAAGTAATGATATATTGCATTATTTAAAAATCATGATTAAACGTTCCGATTGGTTTTTATAGAATTTTCGCAATTTGTAATCGCCAAATATGTCTAAGAGATAAATGCCTGCCTCCTCCATTATTCTTTCAAAATCTTCCAAACGAAGGGCTTGCACTTTTTCTGTAAAATGAAATTTTTCTCCGTTATCTTCGAATGAAATTTCTTTAAAAATGTGATCGTCTTTGTAATAGCGTTGGATGTGAAAATCAATTCCATCCACTGATTTTATTTCATCAGCCACTAAATTTTCTATTACATAATCCACATTCATGAAGTCGATTACTCCAAAACCGGTTTCGGTTAAACTGTTATGAATGGCTTTGATAGTTTTGTAATTATCGGCATTGTCTTCGAAATAGCCAAAACTGGTAAATAAATTGAATATGGCATCGTATTTTTCGTTACAGGTTTCGCGCATATCATGTACTTTGAAATGCAGCTTATCATTAGCAAACTCAGATGCTTCTTTGATACTGTTTTCTGATAAATCAACGCCAGTTACTTCAAATCCGAGCGAATTTAAGTAAATCGCATGACGTCCTTTTCCACAGGCTAAATCTAAGATTTTGGCATCTTCGGGAAGGTTTAAATAATTCGTCAAATTGTCCATTAACAATTGCGCTTCTTCGTCATTGCGTTCTTTGTATAAGATGTGGTAATATTGGGTGTCGAACCAAGATTCGAACCAGTTTGAAGTAGGTTGGTTGTTTTTAGTTTGTTGTTTGTTGTTGTTATCTGACATTTAAAACGAGATTGATATCTTTGAACTTGCAAATTTAGTGTATTTTTGCACGATAATTCAATTAATAAACACATTGATTTCTGTTTATGGGATCAATTGAAAAACAATAGTAAGGAAAAGGGAATTACTATTTTAAAAAAAAAGATAATGGAAAATTTTAAAATGACGGCTAAAACTTTTTTTGGTTTTGAAGAAATATTAGCCAAAGAATTACAACTTTTAGGTGCTCAAAAAATAGAGATAGGAACACGAGTGGTGAGTTTTATGGGGGATAAGGGGTTTATGTACAAAGCGAACTTGGCTTTAAGAACTGCTTTAAAAATCTTGAAACCCATTCACACTTTTAAAGCTTATAACGATAAAAGTTTATATGAGGGTATCAAAAAAATGGATTGGTCGGAGTATTTGAACGAACACCAAACGTTTTTAGTAGAAACTACCTTACACTCGGAGCATTTCAATCACAGTCAGTTTGTTGCGTTGAAAACCAAAGATGCCATTGTAGATCAATTTCGTGAGTTGAATGGCAAACGCCCAAGCATCGATAAGGATTTTCCTGATTTACAAATACATATACATATAGATCGAGACACCGTAACCGTTTCTTTGGATACTTCGGGTGCTTCTTTACATCACAGAGGGTACAGAAGTGCGACCAATATTGCGCCTATCAACGAAGTTTTAGCAGCAGGAATGTTGATTTTATCGGGTTGGGAAGGGAAAAGTCATTTCTTAGATCCAATGTGTGGTTCGGGAACTATTTTAGCCGAAGCAGCGATGATTGCTTGTAATATTCCAGCGAATATCAATCGAAAAGAGTTTGCTTTTGAGAAATGGACCGATTGGGATGCCGAATTGTTTGATAACATTTTAGAATCGTTATTAAAGAAAACACGTGAATTTCATTATACGATTAAAGGATATGACAAAGCGCCAAGTGCGGTTACAAAAGCAAAAGATAATGTTAGAAATGCCAATTTAGACGAATACATTACTATTACCAACGAAAATTTCTTCGATTCTAAAAAAGAAACCGAAGGTCCGTTACATATGGTGTTCAATCCGCCTTATGGAGAGCGTTTGGATATTGATATGGAGCGTTTTTACAGAGAAATTGGTGATACCTTGAAACAAAATTATCCAAATACCAACGCTTGGTTCATCACAGCTAATTTAGAAGCATTGAAATTCGTAGGTTTGAAACCGAGTAGAAAAATTAAACTTTTCAATGGTAAGCTTGAAGCACGATTGGTGAAATACGAAATGTATGAGGGTAGTAAGAAAGGAAAATATATGAATACTGATGAGTAAAGTGAAAAGTAAAAAGTGAAAAGTAAAAAGTGAAAAGTGAAAAGTGAAAAGTCATTTTAACGATTCAACAATTTATCGATTTAACAATTAAACATTATAAACAATGAATAAAAAAGTAAAATCATTCTTATATAACTTCTTAGGATTTAGTGTGTTTTATATTCCGGCTTATTTATTAGTCATGAATTATTCACACTTACAGGGATTGTGGATTGCAGGAACTGCTTTTATGGTGTCGTTGATTTTGGCTCCAAAATTTCAAGCCGTTAAAACCCATGATGGTGAAAAAATCTATATGAAGTGGCTTTTTATAAAAGGTGTGAAAGAAGTTGGATAGTAAAATCGCGAGTGTTGCACTGTCCCCAAATAGTGTCTAACTTTTTGGGGCAGTCTATGTAGGCTCTGGATTTTTTGTTAAGATTATTTTTTCTTATTATTGACATAAAGTGTTAATCCGTAGTAGGCTAATCCCATAAATAATAAATGCAATAGGATTTTTGGAAAGTTATAACTCGGATTTTCAAACAACAAGGCAATTGCCATATTGGCTAAAAAAAAGCTTAATAGGATTCGAATTCCAGTAATTCTTAAATATCTCATTTAATTATTTTAGCATTATTACAGTTATTGTAAGTGTATTTTCCAGCACTTACAGCTAATGTTAATTAAATTGGTATCCAACTCCAATCTTTAATAAATTTACATTAGTGTTGTATTTTGTTCTAGGAATTTCATCACCGACATTTAGTATGATATAATCATATTGAATTTGAACAAAAAGATTTTTCATCGCTATGTATTTTAAGCCAATATTAAAATCAATCCCACTTTGTGTATCACTTTTATTACTGATATCAAATCCATTATTGCTTCCTTTGTAATCAAAGATCATTGAAGTATATCCTAAGCCAATAAAAGGTTGAAATTTCTGAACATTAAATTCACCAAATATTTTAGGTTGAAGCATATAGTTGGTTACTTTATAATCTTGAAAGTAACTTTTGTTATCAAAATATAAAACCCCTCCATTGAATGCAACACCAACATTGATGACTTTTGAATTAATGAAACGGTATTTTAGACCAACATCAATTATGCTTTTATAATTTTCTGCAATAAAATTATTGTCAAATGGTATTGGATAATTTAATTCTATACTAAGTTTTGAATTTTGACTTAATGAATTTAAACTGAATAATATAGCAAGAACTAGAAATTTAATTTTCATTCTATTTTTTCTCGTTTGTCGTTTTATTCTTCTTGTAAATAGGAATGAAATAACTTAAGGTATAGTTAAATCCTGCTCCAAATTTTCCATCATACGTTCGGTTGTAACCAGGTATGAAAAGATTGTCAAATCCATCTGGTTTTTTGTTGGAAACCAAATAGTGTAATCGTACAGAGAAACCTAAGTATACATTGTTAAATAACTCCGCTTTGATACCACCGATAACTTCTAACCAACTTGCATTTAAGCCACTAAATTCTTCTCCTGAAAGAACAATATTTTCTCCGTAATAGTTGGTTGGGTCATAAATTTTATAGTTGTTCAAGGTGTGGCTGAAACTACTTACACCATATCGCATTCCTACATAAATCATGTTTTCCATGTCGAGCCAGTTTTCAAACGAGTTGTAATCAAAACCCACTTTAAAATACGTTCCTTTTGTGGTAAAGTTTAAACGATCATCGTCTACGGTTTTGTCTTCGTTTCCAAGTTCTCCAGCGATGTAAAAACGCTTGGTTAAACGATAATCTCCCACTACTTCAAAACCACGATAGTTTTTTTCGTAAAACGAACGGGCAATTTTATGTAAATCAGCACCCAAACGTAATCCATAGCGTTCAGGATACATAACTTTTGCAGTGTCTTTGGTTTGTGCATTTCCTAATAATGAAACACACAACAAGGTCAGACTAAAAATATATCTTAACATGTACTTCATTTTCGGTTTCTATATTAGGTTGAATTACTTCGATATTTTGAATCCAATATCCTGCAACAGGAAAAGCACTAGGGCTATTTTCAGTTGAGTTAAAAATTGTTTTGTAACCACATGCGCGAGAAATGTAAATATCTTCTTTACCATAAGTAAATGAAATTACATCATTATTTTCAGTAGCATCGCCGTAATTGAATTTAAAATCAAATTCAGAGATTTCAGCAAACGTTTTTAAAGGGATTGCAATTTTATTTCCGTTTGATAAATATCTAGCCTCATTTGTATCTTCTAAACTTTCATTAAATACAACACCTTCACCTGTTCCGAATTCTTCAACCCTAAGATTCGTAACATTCTTCAAAACAGTAGGATTACCGGCATCGTAAAATTCAATGATTAATCTTGGTGTTACAGGTGTTCCTTCGGCACAAATATCATCTTTTTCACAGTTCCAAAAAGAAAGTGATAAAAGCAAGGATAGGGTTATAAAAACTATTTTTTTCATAGATTTTTTATTTTACAACATAGATATATAGTTTTTCAAAATGAGTTGAGACGTGAAACTTTTCATAGTTTTCATAGCTTTGTGTAAATGAAATGCTATGTTTATCTCAAAAAAAAATGCTTTTCTATGTTTCTATGTGGTTTAAATTTAATTATCGTTTTTCTAAAAGAACCACGTTTTCCACATGATGCGTTTGCGGGAACATATCCACTGGGCGCACACGAACTACTTTGTATTTTTCGTCCATCAAAGCCAAATCACGTGCTTGTGTTGCTGAATTACAACTAACATACACAATTTTTGGTACATCCGTTTTTAATAACATTTCTACTACGTCTTTGTGCATTCCGTCTCTTGGAGGATCGGTGATGATAACGTCGGGTTGTCCGTGTTGGTTGATGAATTCGTCGTTGAAAACGTTTTTCATATCCCCAACATAAAACTCACAATTCGTAATGTTATTGCGTTCGGCATTGGCTTTTGCATCTATAATCGCTTCTGGAACGGCCTCTACACCAATTACTTTTTTCGCTTTTTTAGATACGAATTGGGCAATGGTTCCGGTTCCTGTATATAAATCGTAAACGGTTTCGTTTCCAGTTAATCCAGCAAATTCTCTCGTGATTTTGTACAATTCATACGCTTGATCCGAATTGGTTTGATAGAACGATTTTGCATTAATACTAAAATGCAAGCCTTCCATTTCTTCCAAAATGTAATCGCGCCCTTTGAACAAAATAATGTCTTGATCATACAACGTGTCATTCAATTTCTGATTGATAACATATTGTAACGACGTAATTTGAGGAAAACGCTCCACTAAGAAATTCATCATTAATTCGATGCCGTTTTTATCATTTTCAAAAAACTGAATCAACACCATAAGTTCTCCAGTTGAAGCGGTACGAATCATCAATGTTCGCAATAAACCTTCCACAGCTCTAGCATTGAAGAACGTTAAGTTGTTTTCGTTAGCAAATCGTTTAATTTCGTTACGAATTTCGTTAGATGGATCTTCTTGTAAATGACATTTCTCAATATCTAAAATCTTATCCCACATTCTTGGAATATGAAATCCAAGTGCATTTTTATTGTCAAATTCGGCTCCCGATTGAATTTCTGCATCGGTCATCCAACGCGCATTCGAGAAACCAAATTCCATTTTATTTCGGTAGAATAATTGCTTTTCTGAACCTAATATGGGCTCGAATTCTGGCAATTCAATTTTACCAATTCGCTTTAAATTGTTGTATACTTCTTGATTTTTATAGAACAATTGTTGGCTATACTTCATGTTTTGCCATTTACAACCACCACAAGCACCAAAATGGTCGCAAACCGGTTCAATTCTATGTTCTGAAAATTCATGGATTTTTATAGCTTTACCTTCGTAGTAGGCTTTTCTTTTCTTCATGGTTTGTACGTCTACCACATCGCCTGGCACTACATTTGGAAGAAATATTACTTTACCATCAGGAGCTTTAGCTACCGATACACCTTTTGCACCTGCATCAAGGATTTTTACGTTTTCGAATACGATTTTTTCTGTTCTCTTTTTTCCCATGAGGCAAAAATAAGAATTGTTGAGTGGATTTGATAAGATTTTTTTGATTTCTACTATTTTTAAAATTAATAGTTGTAGAATTCAATTGATTTAATCGTAAATTAGCTAAAATGATTTTGAATTATGAGAAGCAATACAACTTTTACAAGTGCTATTTCCAATATTGAATTTCCAGAAAAAGATAGAGTTTCGGGCAAAACAATTAGAACCTCCATTTTAAACTTAATTTTAGAAGATTTCCCTGATTTTGATGTGAATGATTCCATTTCTGTACAAGAATTGAATGTATATCGCGAAAAGTATATTTCAAAATTTTTACGAAGCGAAATTAGTCAATTATCAAAATTAGAAAAAGATGTAGTTCGGTCTTTAGGTGATGATACTTCATTTGTAGCTTAAGTAGAAGAGGAAGTCGATACTAGGAATTACGGTCAGATTATCGCAGATAAAGTAGCTTCTTTTGGCGGTAGTTGGACTTTTATCATTGCATTTTTTATTTTCATTTCGATTTGGATTGGTTCTAATGTGATTATTTTTACGAATAAAGAATTTGATCCGTATCCCTTTATTTTATTGAATTTGATATTGTCTTGTATTGCAGCATTGCAAGCACCAGTTATAATGATGAGCCAAAACCGTCAAGAAGAAAAAGATCGTGAACGTGCTAAGAAAGATTACATGATAAATTTGAAATCAGAGTTAGAAATTCGAATGTTAGATGATAAAATTGATCATTTGGTTATGCATCAACAGCAAGAGTTAATTGAAATTCAAAAAGTACAAATTGAAATGATGAACGATATTTTGAACCGAATTAAGTAGGAAATTCTATTTTTGCAACAAATTATTACCATGAAAACCCATTTAGCGCTACTTCGCGGAATTAATGTTTCCGGACACAACATGATTAAAATGGACGTTTTGAAAAAGCTTTTAGAAAGCGCGGGATTTCAAAATGTACGCACTTATATTCAATCGGGAAACGTTTTTGTAGATTCAGAAGAAGAACATGGCGCGAGTGTTGGGTTTAAAATCAAACAAGAAATTTTCAAAGAATTAGGGTTGGAAGTTCCTGTGGTGGTTATTAGTAAAGAAGATTTGGAAGCGTGTTATAAAAACAATCCGTATCTTATAGAAAAAGAGAGCGATACTAAGAAGTTGTATGTGGCTTTTCTTTCGAAAGAATTACAAGGAAGCGCCATCAACGACTTAAAAATTAGTCAATTCAAACCCGATGACGCTACGATTGATAAAAGCAGAATTTACATCAAATACGCAGTAGGAGCTGGAAAAACTAGATTAGATCAAAAATATATCGAGAAAAAATTAAACGTTGTCGCTACGATTAGAAACTGGAATACGGTTTCGACGTTATTGGAAATGTTTTAGTTGAGCGATGGAATTTGGAATTAGGGAGTTTGGAGTTTTTTCTTCCAGCATCCAACTTCCATCTTCCAACAAAATTTACTACTTTTGCTAAACGGTTGATTTCTCACCACTAAGAAGGAATTGCGATGTAACAATCAACAACAAAATTTTATGTCAGTTTTAGAAAAAATGTCCCAAAACTTAGGGACGGCTGAAGCAATTGCATTGGAAGAAAAATACGGTGCACACAATTATCATCCACTGCCGGTTGTTTTGAGTAGAGGAGAAGGCGTTTATGTTTGGGATGTAGAGGGAAAGAAATATTACGATTTTCTTTCGGCTTATTCTGCGGTTAATCAAGGACATTGTCATCCAAAAATTGTGGGTGCCATGGTGCAACAAGCCCAAACGTTAACGTTAACATCAAGAGCATTTTACAATGATAAATTAGGTGTTTACGAGCAATTTGTAACCCACTATTTCGGATTTGATAAAGTTTTACCCATGAACACAGGAGCTGAAGCAGTAGAAACGACTTTGAAATTGTGTAGAAAATGGGCTTACGAGCAAAAAGGAATCAATGAAAACGAAGCACAAATTATCGTTTGTGATGGTAACTTCCACGGAAGAACTACTACGATTATTTCGTTTTCAAACGATGAAAATGCGCGTAAAAACTTCGGACCTTATACAGCAGGATTTATTAGTATTCCCTATGATGATATTGAGGCTTTAGAAAAAGCTGTGAATTCATCAAAAAATATTGCAGGATTCTTAGTAGAACCTATTCAAGGTGAAGCTGGTGTTTATACGCCATCAGAAGATTTTATTAAAAGAGCTAAAGCAATCTGTCAAGCCAATAACGTTTTATTCATTGCTGACGAAGTACAAACAGGAATTGCAAGAACGGGTTCGTTATTAGCGGTTTGTGGAAATTGTACTTGTGAAGCAAAATGTGAAAAACAAGAAACGTATACCCAACCTGATATTTTAATTTTAGGAAAAGCATTATCAGGCGGTGCTTATCCTGTTTCGGCGGTTTTGGCAAATGATAGCATTATGAATGTGATTAAGCCAGGACAGCATGGTTCTACTTTTGGAGGTAATCCAGTAGCAGCTGCGGTGGCTATGGCTGCTTTGGAAGTTGTGGCTGAAGAGAACTTAGCTCAAAACGCTAGAAAATTAGGTAAAATATTTCGTGACGAATTGGGTAAATTCATAGAAACTTCAAATATTGCTACTTTGGTAAGAGGAAAAGGATTGTTGAATGCCGTTGTTATTAACGACACTGAAGAAAGCGACACTGCTTGGAATATTTGTGTACGTTTAGCGGAAAACGGTTTATTAGCAAAACCAACTCACGGAAACATCATTCGTTTTGCTCCGCCGTTAGTAATGACAGAAGAACAACTAAGAGATTGTGTTGCGATTATCATTAATACTTTAAAAGAGTTTGAAAAATAAAAAAAGTCCCGATTTCGGGACTTTTTACTTTTATATTTTAGATAAAGCATCTTCATATTTTGAATTGATAACGTTCCAATCAAAAACATTAAAAATCGCTGTTAGGTATTCGTTTCGTTTGTTTTGGTAATTAAGATAATAGGCATGTTCCCAGATATCAATAGCAAGTATGGGAGTTCCTTTAATTTCTGCATTTGGCATCAAAGGATTGTCTTGATTAGCGGTACTTGTAATCGCTAGTTTTCCGTCTGGAGTAACGATTAACCAAGCCCATCCACTACCAAATTGATTGGATGCGGTTTCCGTAATTTTTTTCTGAAATTCATCAAAAGAGCCAAACGCTGTTGTTAACGCATCGTTTAATTTTTCTTCTGGATTTCCACCACCTTTAGGATTTAAGATCTCAAAAAATAAGTTGTGGTTGTAGTACCCTCCTGCATTGTTTCTAACGGCACTGTTTTTTGGATCCAATTTGGTTAGAATTTCCTCTATAGTTTTTGTTTCTAAATCGGTTCCCGCTATTGCTTTGTTTAATTTATTTGCATAACCTAAATGATGTTTTGAATAATGAATTTCCATGGTTTTGCCATCAATGAAAGGTGCTAAATCATCATATGCATATTTTAAACCTTTCATTTTAAAAATACCCCCTTCATCTACTTTAACATCTGCAGGATTTCCATAAACAGAATTAGTTATGGGTGTTTCTGGATCAGGAATTTTGACTTCAATTAATTCATTTTCCTTTTTACAACTCAGTAGGGTTGTAGTAATACAAATTAAAATTAATAATGTCTTTTTCATAGTAATGGTTTTCAGAGGTTACGTTCTATCATTAAGTTATTAATAATCTTGATGTATTCGGTTTTTGCTTCGTCAGGAGTAAGATGTTTAACTTGCATCCATGCGTTTAATTTAAATGCATTTCTTAAGTCCTGAGGATTTTGAAATAGTAACGGATTTGATGTTTCTGATGTTGCTTGTTTATAAAGACCATATAATACTAGTTGCATGTCTTGTGGCACAGATTCTTGAGGAATTAACTGTGCATTAGCAAATGCTTCGTCAAACAAAGTATTTATATCCTTATTGTTCATTCTTATGCTTTTTTACTTATGACTGTTTTGTTACCAATAGCCTTGTCTCCTAATTTTACATTGATTTCGGTTCCAATAGGTAAATAAATATCAACTCTAGATCCGAATTTGATAAAACCAGCATCTTTTCCTTGAACAACACGCATCCCTTCTTGCGCATAATTTACAATTCGTCTTGCTAAAGCACCCGCAATTTGGCGATAAAGGATTTCCCCATATACTCTATTGTTGATGACAACAGTTGTTCTTTCATTTTCTTCACTAGCTTTTGGGTGCCAAGCTACTAAATATTTACCAGGATGATATTTGCTATACTTTACAATACCATTCACACAATAACGCGTAACATGAACATTAATAGGCGACATAAAAATGGAAACCATCAAGCGTTTGTCTTTAAAATATTCAGGTTCATAAACTTCTTCAATGACTACTACTTTACCGTCAACAGGTGCAAGTATGTGGTTGTCACTATTATCGGCAATTCTCTTTGGATTTCTAAAAAATTGCAATACCAAAACTAAGATGGCTAATGCCAAAATATATAACACAGATTTTAGCCATTCTATGGTAAGGAATGCGTCCGCCATAAAAATAATACCTACCACTACCAGTAGTGTAATGAAAATGATTTTTGAACCTTCTTTATGAAACATAATATAAAATTAAATAAAACAAATTTATGAAAGGAATAACAAATATGATACTATCTAAACGGTCTAAAATTCCGCCATGACCAGGCATAATTTTTCCACTGTCTTTAATTCCAGCGACACGTTTAAATTTGGATTGAATTAAATCTCCAAGTGTACTAAAAACACTAACGATAATTGCAATTACTATCCAAATGTACAAAATGTTTGATTCGATGTAAAATTTTGACAACAAAACACTTGAAATAACGGTGAACAGCATACCTCCTAAAAATCCTTCGATTGTTTTTTTGGGCGAAACACTAGGAAATAATTTGTTTTTGCCAAAAGTTTTGCCAACCAAATAAGCAAATGTATCGTTGGCCCAAATGAGAATTAAAATAGAAATTAGGATTTTTGGGTTGTAACCGCTTTTTCCTATTGCAATATAGTTGATGGTTATAAAAGGAATAATGATGTACCCTATTAACAAAAGATAACGAGTTGCCGTTTTGAAATTTGTTTTTTTTGAATTGAATAAATACAATAATAGTTTTATTGAAATCACTATTGATAACGCAACAATAATGGTCTTAAGTAAGATATCTTGATGGGCATTCCATAAAAAATAATAGGAAATTGCTGCGAGTGGTATGCAAAAAAATATGTTTAAGGAGGTCATTTTACAAAACTCATACACTCCAATTATCATAAAAACACTAAAAAGAATGGCTAAACTTTCTTGAGAGTGGTCGATGCAGCCTAGTAGTAAAATAATATATACGGCTCCTGATAATGCTCTTTTAAGCGTTTCGTTCATTATTATAAATCTTCTAAAAGAAGTAAGTAAAGATTCTTGTGACAACTACCATAATGAAGAAAATCTTGTTCTTTTACTTCTTCAAAATATTTAATTGTGGTAATGTTAGTAGGGTATGATTTTTCGTGAGAATTTTTAATACGCCTTAACCCATCTCCTTTGCTAGAAACAAATTGACTTGTAGTAGCAAATACAATCATGTTCGTTGGAAGTTCGTTTGGCTTGTAGTGTTTCAATTGGTTGGAGGAAAAAAGAATAGAGCCTTCATCCGCTATCAAATTTTCACATGCGGTTAGAAAAAAAGTAGCTTTGTAATTTTCGCTTGGAGCCAGTTTATTTTCTTCTAGAAGTTTGAAAAGTCTGGAATCAAAACACAAGGCCTCTTTTTCAAACCAATCGTTTTCAGCTAAAATATTTTCAAAATTTTCTGATATTTCATCTAAATTTTCGCAATAAATAAACTTACCTCCATTTTTTTTGAAATGTAAAGTAAATTGTTCTTCGATAGGAAGTGAAATATCAGGTGTGTAAGGACTTCTGACTTCGCTTTTTTTAACGTCATCGACCTCTTCTCCTAATGTTCCAAAAATTTTTCTAAAAAGACTATTCATCTAATTTAAGTAGGTAATTTAGATAGTAAAAATCAAAGATAAAAAAAAACTCAGTTATATGGTCAAATAACTGAGTTTTTTATTAAGATGTACTTGTTGATAAGTACTTATTCTGCTACTATAACTTCCTCTTGCTTGTCAAAAGGTCTTAATCCAAAAATAGTTTCTAAATCATCCTTGAAGATTACCTCTTTTTCTATCAAGATATCGGCTAATTGTGTTAATTTTTCTTTATTGGTTTCCAATATGTGAATTGCTCTTTGGTATTGTTCTTCGATTAGTTTTGAAATTTCAGAATCAATAACTTTAGCCGTTTCCTCAGAATAAGGTTTTGAAAAATTATAATCAGATTGTCCAGTCGAATCATAGTAAGTAATGTTTCCAAGCTTGTCATTCAAACCATAAATGGTTACCATGGCTCTTGCTTGACGAGTTACCTTCTCTAAATCGCTTAAAGCTCCTGTTGAAATTTCGTTAAAAATTACTTTTTCAGCAGCTCTTCCTCCCATAGTTGCACACATTTCATCTAGCATTTGATCGGGTCTTACAATTAGTCTTTCTTCAGGAAGGTACCATGCCGCACCTAAACTCTGTCCACGAGGAACAATGGTTACTTTTACAAGTGGGGCAGCGTGTTCTAACATCCAACTAACTGTAGCGTGACCAGCTTCATGAATGGCAATAGCACGCTTTTCAGCAGGGGTTACAATTTTATTTTTCTTTTCTAATCCCCCTACAATTCGATCTACAGCGTCTAAGAAATCTTGTTTGTCAACAGCTTTTTTGTCTTTACGAGCTGCGATTAAAGCTGCCTCGTTACAAACGTTTGCGATATCTGCACCCGAGAATCCAGGAGTTTGTTTTGCTAAAAATTCAGTATCTAATTCTTCTGACTTTTTCAAAGGTTTTAAATGTACTTCGAAAATTTCCTTACGTTCTCTAATGTCTGGTAAATCAACATAGATTTGTCTGTCAAAACGACCTGCACGCAATAATGCTTTATCTAATACATCCGCACGATTGGTTGCTGCCAAAACAATAACGTTTGAGTTCGTTCCAAAACCATCCATTTCCGTTAATAACTGATTTAAGGTGTTTTCTCTTTCGTCATTTGCGCCTGTCATGTTGTTTTTTCCACGAGCTCTACCAACGGCATCAATCTCATCAATAAATATTATAGATGGGGATTTCTCCTTAGCTTGTTTGAATAAATCGCGTACACGTGATGCTCCAACTCCTACAAACATTTCTACAAAATCAGAACCTGATAAAGAGAAAAATGGAACTTTGGCTTCACCAGCAACTGCTTTTGCTAATAATGTTTTACCTGTTCCAGGAGGTCCTACTAATAACGCCCCTTTAGGAATTTTACCTCCAATTGAAGTATATTTTTCAGGATTTTTAAGGAATTCAACAATTTCTTGTATTTCTTCTTTAGCACCCTCTAATCCTGCAACGTTTTCAAAAGTAACACGCGTATCGTTTTTTTCATCAAATAATTTCGCTTTTGATTTTCCGATACTAAAGATTTGACCTCCGCCACCACCAGAACCACCAGACATTCTTCTCATCATGAAAATCCAAAGCACAACTAATAATAAGATAGGGATAATGCCAATTATCAAATCTCCTAAAAAGCTTTCAGGTTCTTTCTCATAGAAATTTATTTTCTTTTCTGCATCTGCTTTCGCCAAACTCTCTTGGAAAGTTCGTAGATCTCCAATTTCAAAATGATAGTGAGGTCCTTTAGTATTTAATTTACCTGTGATATCATTTTTTACTTTATCGTGTACTTTGTTTTTTAAAGCTTCTTTTTTAAGAAATACAGTAGCTTTAGTATTGGTAAAAATAACTTTATCTACCTCTCCAGCATTCAAAAATTCATTGAATTTAGAAATACTTGTTTTTCCTGGATTGCTTAAATCTAATCCATTAGAGAAAAAATTGATACCAAAAAAAATTAATATAACTAGTCCAATACTCATCCATGGACTAAACTTAAAGTTAGAATTGCTATTTTGTGCCATAATAAATTTTAATATTTGGTTTCGATGGTAGTGATTTTTGCATCACCCCATAAACTCTCAATGCGGTAGTATTCGCGGATGTGTTTTTGGAAAACATGAACTACGATGTTTACGTAGTCCATTAAAACCCATTCCCCATTTTCGGCACCTTCAACATGCCAAGGTTTGTCTTTTAGTTCTTTGGAAACTATTTTTTGAATTGATCCTACTATTGCATTTACTTGTGTGTTTGAATTTCCATTACAAATTACAAAGTAATCACAAACCGTATTGTCAATTTCTCTCAAATCAAGAATATCAATATTTTCTCCTTTTACTTCTTCAATTCCTTTGATGATATTAGCTAATAAATCATCATTATTAATCTGCTTCTTCGCCATTTATTATTTTTCTATTTATGCAAAGGTATCATTTTTTGTCATTATTTTTGAACCTTAACATAAGATTAAATTTTGTCACTGTATTATGAGAATTATCAAACTCGATGCCATAGATTCTACGAACCGTTTTTTAAAGGGACTTGCTCTAGAAAAAAAATGCGACAATTTTACGGTTGTGAGTACTGAATCGCAATATGAAGGGAAAGGTCAACGGGGGTCAGGTTGGAGTTCGGATGCGGGTAAAAACCTAACATTTAGTGTTTTATACCAACAAAAAGGAAAACTATTATCGAGTCTTTTTACGTTGAATATCATAGTTGCTATAAGTGTTGTTGAGGCTTTAAAAAGCGTTAGTAATTTAAATTTTGTAATCAAATGGCCTAACGACATTTTGGCAGAAAATAAAAAAATTGGCGGCATTTTAATAGAAAATAGTTTTAAAAACGCAAATGAAGTACAATCGATAATTGGGATTGGGTTAAATATAAACCAATCTCATTTTGAAAATCTACCTCAAGCATCATCTTTATACTTATTAGAAAACACCATTTTTAATAGGGATTCGCTGTTACAAGCAATAGTGCAGCGACTGGAATTCAATTTAAAACAAATATCTGTATTGGGAGCAACTCATTTTTGGGATGTTTACCATCAAATCTTGTTTAAGAGAAATGTTGTTTCTGCATTTGAATCGGTCACAGGAAGTCGTTTTGTAGGTAAAATTCAGGAAGTTACTCAAGATGGGAAATTAGCGGTACTTCTTGAAGATGACTCGATTTGCTTTTTTGATGTTAAAGAGGTAAAAATGTTATACTGATTCAAATCATTCTAAAATAATCAAACCTTTGTTAAACTTAGCGGAAAAGTTTTTGTTTTTGAGTACATTTGTGGCAATTTATAAAAACGTATTCCTATATATCTCATGGAGAAAAAAATATTATCCCTGTTATCTTCCACTCGCTTAATGGCCGTTTTATTTATTCTTTTTGCCGTTGCTATGGCTGCTGGAACTTTTATTGAAGACGCTTATAATACTGATACAGCAAGAGTTGTGGTTTATAATGCCGTTTGGTTTGAAGTTATTATGGTGTTTTTCATCATCAACTTCCTAGGTAACATCAAACGTTATCAATTGCATAAAAAAGAAAATTGGGCAACCCTAATTTTACACCTATCCTTTATTTTGATTATTGTTGGAGCTTTTGTAACACGTTATATTAGTTATGAAGGAATGATGCCTATTAGAGAGGGCGAATCAGCTAATATGATTTATTCCGATAAACCTTATTTAACGGTTTTGGTTGATGGGGATCACGAAGGACAGATGCGTCGCAAAACCTTTGAAAAAGGGTTGTATTTAGCGCCAGAAATCAAAGAAGATGCTTTTTTAAATACGTTTGCTAGTAATGATTTTTCGATGGGAGGTGATTTTAGTGGCATTCCATTTGAAGTAGAACATCAAGAATTCATTATGAATGCTACCGAAACCGTTGTTCCATCAGAAACCGGACAACTGCTGTTGAAAATGGTTGAGTCGAGTGGAGGAACGCGTCACGAACATTATATAAAAGAAGGGGAAGTACAAAATTTACATAACGTTCTTTTTGCCTTTAACAAGTATACTGAAGGGGCTATCAATATTACTAAAATTAGTGAAGCGTACACCATTCAAACTCCTTTTGAAGGAGATTTTATGCGAATGGCGGATCAATTGAAAGGAAAAGTGGTAAAAGATTCTATTCAACCCTTAATGCTTCGATCTTTATATAATATTGGTGGTGCTCAGTTTGTATTTCCAGAGCCAGCAATTAAAGGAGAATTGACTTTTAAATCGAATAATGATTTCAAAGACAAACAAACCGACGATGCGTTGAAAGTAAAAATCAAAACACAAGGAAAAGAAGAAATTGTGACATTGGTTGGTTCCAGAGGAAAACAAGGCATTCCGCAAAGCGTCAAAATTGGTGATTTAGAATTTACTCTTTTCTTTGGAAGTAAAATTTACAACACTCCTTTTTCTGTTAAACTAGACGATTTCATCGCTGATAAATACCCAGGAACTGAAAATAGTTATTCGGCCTACAAGAGTAAGGTTGAAATTACAGATAAAGCATCTGGAAAAACATTTAAAGACAGTATTTTCATGAATCATATTTTAGATTATGGAGGTTACCGATTCTTTCAAGCCGGATTTGATCCTGACGAAAAAGGAACTAATCTTTCTGTAAGTCACGATTTCTGGGGAACTTGGATTACTTACATTGGATATTTCTTATTGTACTTTGGTCTGATGGCCATATTATTTACAAAAAGTAGTCGTTTTGCAAGTTTGAAAGAAAAAGTGATGAAAGTTAAAGCTAAGAAAGCTCGTTTATTAAGTCTATTTTTGATTTTATTCTCCACTTTAACTTTTGCGCAACAACATAATCACCAACCCAGCAAAGAAGAAATTCTGAAGTTATTGAAAAAATATGAAATTACCTCAGAACACGCAAGTGAATTTGGTAAAGTGGTGATACAGGATAACGGGCGAATGAAGCCTATCAATACGTTTTCATCAGAATTACTTCGTAAAGTATCCAAAAGCGATACGTATGAAGGTATGAATTCGGATCAAGCGTTTTTATCGATGACGCAGTATCCTCAGTATTGGTATTCTTTGCCAATCATCTATTTAAAAAGAGGAAATGATAGTATTCGTAAGTTAATTGGTGTTGAAAAAGAAGCGAAATACGCACCTTTGATTGCCTTTTTTGATGAAACAGGAAATTACAAATTGGCTCAATTTTTAGAATCGGCTTATAAAGAACCTGTTCCAAACCAATTCCAAAAAGATTTTATTGAAGCAGATAAGAAAGTTAATCTTTTGTATTCGGCTTTGAGTGGACAAATTTTGAAAGTATTTCCAATTCCCGGTGATAAATCTAACAAATGGGTTTCGTTTTTAGAAGCAAATGAACCAACAGGTACGGCTCTAGATTCGATTAAAAATGTAATGCCCTTCTACTTAAATGCTTTAGAAAAAGCATCCGAAAGTAAAAATTATGAATTACCCAACAGTCTTTTGAAAGGACTAACAGAATACCAAAAGAAATATGGAAAAGCTGTAATGCTTTCGGAAAGTAAAATCAGTTCTGAAATAGCATACAATAAATATGATGTCTTCAAAAGATTGTATTATTTGTACATGTTGGCTGGAGTTTTAATGCTGGCTTTCTGTATCGTACAAATTTTTAAAGATTCAAAAGCAATCCGAATGATTATCAACGGGTTTCATGGATTAATTGGTTTGTTTTTCATCTTGCATTTAGTAGGATTAATTGTAAGATGGTACATTTCAGGTCATGCACCATGGAGTGATGCTTATGAAAGTATGATTTATGTGGCTTGGGCAACAATGTTCTTTGGATTGGCTTTCGGAAAGGATTCGAAACTTACTGTAGCTTCAACAGCATTTGTAACTGCAATGATTTTGATGATTGCGCATTGGAATTGGATGGATCCATCTATCGGGAACTTACAACCCGTTTTAAATTCGTATTGGTTAATGATTCACGTTGCAGTCATTGTAGCGAGCTACGGACCATTTACTTTAGCGATGGTTTTAGGTCTAGTGGCTTTATTCTTGATGATTTTTACCAATGAAAAGAACAAAGAGCGAATGAAATTAAGCATCGACGAAATCACTTATATAAACGAAATGGCGTTAACCGTTGGTTTGGTCATGTTAACCATCGGAAACTTCCTAGGAGGGCAATGGGCTAACGAAAGTTGGGGACGTTATTGGGGTTGGGACCCAAAAGAAACTTGGGCTTTAATCAGTATTATGGTATATGCATTTGTAATTCACGCACGTTTTGTACCCGCATTAAGAGGTAGGTGGATTTATAATGTTATGAGTGTTTTTGCTTTCGCCTCGATTGTAATGACGTATTTTGGTGTGAATTTTCATTTGAGCGGTTTACACAGTTATGCTTCAGGTGAAAAACAAAGTGTTACGTATTATATTTATATCGCTATTGTGGTTGCTATTATTTCAGCATTGGCTTATTTTCCCTATAAGAAGTATTACAAGAAATAAGATACTATGATACTATAATGAAGAAAAGAGGCTGTTCATAATTTGAACAGCCTCTTTTTTATTTAAGAATCGTTTTGATTTTCTCTATTTCATTTTCATTGGATGAAATTACGTTTAGCAAGTCTTTGGCCTTAATTTCAGTGGCACCACTTGGAGTCAAATATTTGTTATCTCTTTTAATCATGGTGATTACAGAAGTTTTAGGAAATGCTAAATCGACAATCTTTTTACCAATAATGGAACTGTTTGGTGAAATTTCAATTTGTTCGAAAACGTTTTTCGGAATTTCTAGGATTAAAGCTTCGTTTGGACGAATTGGTTTTATGTTTTCAGGCATAGATACTTTCAACCATTTAGCTACAACCGATAAAGTAGTTCCTTGAAATAAAATCGAACTTAACGAAATGAAAAATACGATGTTAAAAATCATATCGGCTTTGTCAATTCCTGCAATTAGAGGATAAGTAGCAAATACAATTGGAACCGCACCTCTTAGACCTACCCAAGAAATATATAACTTTTGTTTCAATCGCATTTTAAAAGGAATGGTACTTATGAAAACACTTAATGGTCGTGCGACAAGAATTAAGAATAATGAAATTAATAATCCTATTCCAAAAACATCATACACATGAGAAGGATAAACTAGTAATCCGAGTGTCAAGAATAATACAATTTGCATTAACCAAGCCAAACCATCAAACATTTTTAAAATAGCTTTTTTGTGAATTAAATCTTGATTACCTAAGTAAACCGCACAAAAATAAATGGCCAAGAACCCATTTCCTCCAATAGCATCAGTTGCTGAGAACGTTAAAAACATTAAGGCTATAACTAAAATAGGGTATAGTCCTTCGAAGTCTAAACTGATTTTGTTAATGATGAGTTTGCTTAATTTTCCAAATAAAAATCCGGCAATGGCTCCGATACTCATTTGTTTTAAAAATAGTGGAATCAAATCATACACTTCTTTATCCTGATTGACTACTAAACTCAAAAAGGCTATGGTTAAAACATATGCCATTGGGTCGTTACTTCCGCTTTCTAATTCTAATGTAGGTCTCAAATTGTGCTTCAGTGCTAAACTTTTTGATCTTAAAATCGAAAATACGGCTGCTGCATCTGTTGAGGAGACAATAGAGCCTAATAATAAACTTTCGAAAATAGTAAAATCGGTAACTGCCCAAACAAAAGCTCCTAATGAAAAAGCAGTCAATAAAACCCCGACTGTGGAAAGCACCAAGCCCTCTTTTAGGATGGGTTTTACCGCTGTCCAGTTGGTGTCCAAACCACCCGAAAACAAGATAAAGTTAAGCGATACAATCCCAATAAACTGTGCATATTCTGGATTATCAAAATGAATTCCTCCAATACCTTCCGAACCTGATAACATTCCGATTGCTAAGAATAAGACTAAGGTGGGAACCCCAAATTTATACGAAGTTTTACCAGCAAGAATACTTATCAATAAAAGAATCGAGCCTACAAACAAAAAATTTTCTATCGTTAAACTCATGTGTATTATTTTGGAATTATTATTAAAGGAAAAGCGGCTTTTTTAATCAAATTATCGATGGATAATCTTCTGAAAAACAAATCAAAAAGATTTCTTGGTCCTTTTTGTACTACTAAAAAGCCAGAAGTAAAATCCATTTGGTTTTTGAAATCCGAATTGGCAAAATTTCCAACAATAATTTTTGTGGATGTATTGTATTTTTGATATAACTCTTCTAATGATTTCAAGTGGGTTTCTATTTCAAAATAATCATCTTCGTCATCAATGTGAGTGAAAAAAACAATTTTTTTGACCTGATTTTTCAATGAGTTCAGTAAATGTTCTAGTTGCGAATGATTAATTTCAAACTTGGGATGCGAAGCAAAATATAAGGTTTCGGGCATGTTGTAGCTGAAATCTTGAGGTAATGCAATCAAAAGCGAATTTGTTTCTTCAATAATTTTTAAGATGGTGCTTTTCGTGAAAAAACGCTCAAATTCTTCTTTTTCTTTTTGTTTTACAATTACCCAATCACAAACCGACGAATCATGAAGGCTTTCTAAGTAATTCACAACGTTTTTTTCCGTAATTTCACATTCAATATCATGAGTTTTTAAATCGATGATTTCGTTTATTTTTGCAATAGCTTCTTTTTTTTCAACTTCCAAAATTTTTTTTTTGGTTTCTGAATCGGTGAAAGAAGGAATCAAGCAATCGGTTTGATGGACGAGGAGTAAATTACTGTTTATTTCAGTAGCTAAATTGTTACTAAAGTTTATTAGTTTTTCATTGTCCTCAGAAAATTCAAATAGTGTAATAGTTCTGTTTCGCATAGAATTTCAATTTGTTACAAAATACAAATTATTTCTTTTTTAACTTATGTTTAGCATGTTAAACTTAATTTAAAATTTAACTTTGAAATAAAAAAGATGAAGAAATTAGTAACCTTGTTTTCAGTAGCAGCATTGTTTTTTAGCTGTCAAAATCAGGCACAAAAAAAACAAACGACTACTCAAACAGCAATCACAACCCCTATGGCAAAAGAAACCATTTACCAGTTTAAAGTAGAAGATTTGAGTGGCGATACTTTTGATTTTTCCACCTTAAAAGGAAAGAAAATCTTAGTAGTTAACACCGCTTCTGAATGTGGTTTAACACCGCAATACGAACAATTACAAGCAATCTACGAGAAATACAAAGACAAAAACTTCGTAATTGTAGGTTTTCCAGCGAATAATTTTGGAGCACAAGAACCAGGAAGTAATGCTGAAATTGCTACTTTCTGTCAACAAAATTATGGTGTTTCGTTTCCTATGATGGCTAAAATTTCGGTAAAAGGAGGAGACATGCATCCGGTGTACCAATTCTTAACGCAAAAAGCTAAAAACGGATTAGAAGACAGTGAAGTACAATGGAATTTCCAAAAATACTTAATCAATGAAAATGGTGAATTAGCTAAAGTAGTTTCTCCAAGAACATTGCCAACCGATGCTGAAATCGTAAATTGGATTGAAGGGAAATAATTTAGTATTCAGTATTCAGTGTTCAGTATATAGTGTTCAGTTTGTTCTTTTTTAGAATACTGAACACTTTTTTTATAATATCTTTTGAACAAATACCGAATGTAACCATCTGTTAAACTTAAATCCTGTTTCTTTAAGGAATCCAACTTCTTCGAAACCAAATTTCTTATGAAAATCGATGCTATTCGTATTTTCAGAATCGATAACACCAATCATCGTATGAAGGTTTTGTTTTTTTGCTCTTTCAATTAATTCGGTTAGTAGTAGCTTGCCAATGCCTTTGCCAATACAATTCTTATTCGCATAAACCGAATGTTCTACTGTGAATTTATACGCTTCTCTAAATCGGAATTCACTATAAAAACCAAAACCTATTACTTCATTGTTCAATTCGGCTACAATTACTGGGAAACCTTTTTGTAATTTTTCATCAAAAATAGCTTCTTGAGTGGCTAAGGTTCGCACGTTATAATCATATAAGGCAGTCGAATTCAAAATAGCATCATTGATGATGTCTAAAATGGCTGGGCAATCTTGTGTTTGATAGTCTCTAATTTTTATCTCCATTTCGTTAAGAAATTATAAGGGTAAAAGTACTAAAAACCTTTTCAACTTCGTAACTTTGTAGTTCAGTTATTTTTTTTAAAAATGATGTATCCAAAAATTCCTTTAGCGCAAAGCATTATTGAAATTTGCCAACAAAAAGGAGTCCAACATATCGTAATTTCACCTGGTTCTCGTAATGCACCTTTGACTATTGGATTTACTAATAATCCATATTTTAAATGTTACAGTATAGCTGATGAGCGATGTGCTGCATTTTTTGCTTTGGGAATTGCCCAACAAATTCAGAAGCCTGTAGCTGTTGTTTGTACTTCAGGTTCTGCGGTGTTGAATTATTATCCTGCAGTGGCAGAAGCATTTTATAGTCAAATTCCTTTAGTCGTTGTTTCGGCAGATAGGCCTCAAAGTAAGATTGATATTGGCGACGGACAAACCATTCGTCAGGAAAATGTAATGGGAAATCATTGTTTATACAATGCTAATTTGCGAGAAGATGCTTCGGCTGAAAACGACCATCACATTCAAATGGCATTGCATGTTGCGGTTACCCAAAAAGGTCCAGTACACATCAATGCTCCTTTTGAAGAACCTTTGTATGAAACGGTTACGGAATTACAAGTAAACCCCGAAATTATCGAATTTATTACTGAAGACAAACATTTTTCTCTCGGTAATAACACAAAAGAAACTTGGAACAAAGCCACTAAGAAATTGGTTTTAGTAGGAGAGTTGTTTCCAAATTCTTTAGAACAAAAGTATTTAGATATTTTAGCGCATGACCCAAGTGTGGTGGTATTGACTGAAAAAACATCGAATTTACATCATCCTACATTCATTAATCAAATTGATACGTTGATTACACCATTTGACGATGAAGATTTCAAAGCGTTTCAACCTGAAATTCTTTTAACTTTTGGAGGAATGGTCGTTTCGAAACGTATCAAAGCGTTTTTACGAAAATATAAACCAGTACACCATTGGCATGTGGATGAATTACGTGCATATGATACTTTTGGGGCGCTTACCTTTCATTATGAAACTAAAATCAATACGTTTTTGAATCAGTTATTGACTGTAGATACAATGGAAAGTTCCTATAAATCAAGTATTGCCACCATTTGGAAAGATAGAGTAACGAAACAGGAAGAATATACAGCAAAAATCCCGTTTTCGGATTTTAAAGTGTTTGATTTTATTTGTCAAAACCTGCCAACTAATAGTCAGTTACAAGTTAGTAATAGTTCGGCGATACGTTATTTGCAGTTGTTTGATTTAGACAGCAGTTTACAAGTTTTTTGCAACCGTGGTACCAGTGGAATTGATGGTAGTACTTCAACAGCCATTGGAGCTGCTTTAGCGTCTGATTTGCCGACGATCTTGATTACAGGCGATATTAGTTTTTTGTACGACAGTAATGCTTTATGGAACAATTACATTCCAAAAAACTTCAAAATCATTTTGTTAAACAATAGTGGTGGTGGCATTTTCAGAATTCTACCAGGGCATCAAGAAACAGAAACGTTTAATAGGTATTTCGAAACTTCGCATCAATTAAACGCCTCCCATTTAGCTAATATGTATGGATTGGATTATTTTGAAGCGAATGATGAAACTTCACTACAGCAACAATACTCAGCATTTCTAAACCAAAACGAAAAACCAAGTATTCTAGAAATTTTCACGCCTGAGAAAGTGAATAATGGAATTTTGTTGGCATTTTTTAGCCAATTAAGTTAATTTCTTTAAAGTTTATGTCTCAAATTGTTTTTATTAAATGGTATAAATTTAATGTGTCATCTTTACTGTAAAAGAAAAGAATTCATTAAAAAATAGCAAAAAAAATATGTTTTTAAAAAAGAAAACTTTAAATTTGAGTGTTAACAACTAAAAAATAATAAAATTATGAGTAAAAGAGATGAATTAATTACCAAGTATGCCGCTGATTTGAAAGAAAAGTGTGGTGTTACTGCCGATATGGATTTTTTGACTAAGGTAGTAATTGGGTGTGGTCCTTCAATTTATAATCCAGATTCTTCAACAGTATCAGGTTCAGACTCTAAAGAATTGGAAACTGTAAAAAATAATTTTCTTATCAAGAAATTAGGATTAAAAGATAGTCCTGATTTAGATAAAGGAATTGAGGCTGTCATAGAGCAATATGGAAAATCGAATAAAAATAAGTATAGAGCCGTGGTTTATTATTTATTAGCTAAGCACTTTAAAAAAGAATCGGTATATAAATAAAAAAATGTTTATTGCTCTTCATTAGAAGACTTTTATGAAATTTTCTATTGAAGAGTATTCCTATGTAAAGATGTAATGTTTTAATTGCATCTTTTTTTTATGACTTAACTTAAAAAGAAAAGGGGGTAAAAGCAAAAAAGTCGAGGTGGAGCCCCCGACTTTTTAAATGAACGTGTAACCACATTTCTGTGTCGTTCGGTGCAAATGTAAGTCCATTTCTGCAATAAACAAGTTTTTTTTTAAATTAATTTAAAAAGTTAGGATTTAACGTTCGTTAAAAAGTTTTTTCTTCCTATTTTTGCTGCGTTTTTAACACCAATTATATATCATGGTAAAAGATTTATTCGAAAGAATTCAAAACAATAAAGGTCCGTTAGGAAAATGGGCTTCACAAGCAGAAGGATATTATGTATTTCCAAAATTAGAAGGAGAATTAGGCCCAAGAATGATGTTTCATGGGAAAGAAATTTTAAATTGGAGTATTAATGATTATCTAGGATTAGCAAATCATCCAGAGGTTAGAAAAGCTGATGAAGAAGCAGCTAAGCAATTTGGAGCGGCCTATCCAATGGGGGCTCGTATGATGAGTGGTCATACGAATTATCACGAACAATTAGAGAATGAATTAGCTGCTTTTGTTAATAAAGAGTCGGCTTATTTATTGAATTTTGGGTATCAAGGTATCATGTCTTGTATTGATGCATTAGTTACGAAAAATGATATTATTGTTTATGATGTAGATGCTCATGCTTGTATCATTGATGGAGTACGTTTGCATATGGGTAAACGATTTACTTACAAGCACAATGATTTAGAGAGTATGGAGAAAAACCTACAACGTGCAACTAAAATGGCTGAAGAGACTGGAGGTGGTATTTTATTTATTACTGAAGGCGTTTTTGGAATGCGAGGGCAACAAGGTAAATTGAAAGAAATTGTAGCTTTAAAAGAAAAATACAATTTCCGTTTACTTGTAGACGATGCACATGGTTTTGGGACACTTGGAAAAACTGGAGCAGGAGCAGGAGAAGAACAAGGATGTCAAGACGGAATAGATGTGTATTTTTCTACATTTGCTAAGTCAATGGCAAGTATTGGTGCTTTTCTAGCAGCAGATAAAGATGTGATTGATTATTTGAAATATAATTTACGTTCTCAAATGTTTGCAAAGGCATTGCCAATGATTCAAACTATTGGAGCTTTAAAGCGTCTTCAACTGTTGCGCGATAATCCAGGTTTAAAAGATAAATTATGGGAAAATGTTAATGCATTACAAAATGGATTAAAAGAGCGAGGCTTTAACATTGGAGATACTAATACTTGTGTAACTCCCGTATATTTAGAAGGTTCTATTCCAGAAGCTATGGTTATGGTGAATGATTTACGTGAAAATTATGGAATTTTCCTTTCTATTGTAGTGTATCCTGTAATTCCAAAGGGAATTATCTTATTGAGAATGATTCCTACTGCATCTCACACCATTGCTGATATCAATGAAACGTTATCCGCATTTGAAGCTATTCGTGAGAAATTAATTAACGGAACTTACAAGAAAATTGCAGAAGCTAACGTGCAAAATGTAGAGTAGTTTGCAACTAAATTATATAAATATCCCCAAATTTCATTTGATATTTGGGGATATTTTTTTGGTTACTTGTGATTTTATTTAACAGCTTCGACTTTAAAACCTTGTTTGCGCAATAATTTTATTACGCCTTTTTCACCTGCTAGATGTGCAGCACCCACCCCAAAAAAAGTAGGTTTTTCTTTCATGGTTTTTACCATTAACGGAATCCAATTTTGGTTTCGGTTATTCAATAAAACGTCTTGATTTTCAGAAGTAATTTTATTTTCAGAATCGTCTAACATTTCAAGCATTCCTTCAATGTCTTTATTTTTATATACTTCCATCATTTTGGCTAATTCTGCTTTATCTTTTTCTAAATCACTTTTTGCCATTTTAACCAATTCTTGAGCTTGAATTTCATAGGATATGGTATCAAAAACGTTCATTTGATCTTCAACGGTTTCTAATCCGTAAATCTCTTCGTTTTGTTCTTTAGTTACTCGCATTAATTCGCTTTCAACCGATTGAAACGAACAATCTATCATTTTTGGATACAGCATAGTACTAACAATAAAAGGTTTGAAACCATCAAACATTTTTGCCGACATGCTCATGTGTTTTTTTAAAAAATCATCTACCGCTCTAAAATCGTCTTCATTTAGTAGTGTTGATAATTTGGTACCATCTTTCATCATCATGTATTTCATCATTTGCATTTGCATTGATTTATCATCCATGTCTAATTCTAAATACAACTGTTGGGTTTTATCCAATGCTTTTATTGTATTTTCATCCAAAGAAGCATCGCATGTGATGTGAATAGTTCCATACAAATAGGAATCGGCTTTTAGTCCGTTTCCAGAAATTTTCCACAATAAACTATTTTCTAACTTTTGAGAATAAGAAAATAAGGAAGTAAAAAGGGTCGTAATTAAAATGATATATTTCATTAAAAGTCAATTTTTTTCAGTTCGTTATAATTTTTTTGAAGTCTGTGTAATAAAATTCCGTAGAGTAATCGGTAGAATAACCAAAATAATCCTATGAATATAATGATAACGGCAGCATAAACTAAAAGCATAATGCAGAAAAAAGTATTTGGGTCAACGTTTGAAGAGGCGTTGTCTATTACTTTTTTTATAGATGGATCGTACAAGAATTGAAATATAAAAACAATTATCATTGAAATTGCAATCATTCCTAAATTGTACCAAACATAATACTTGACTGTTTTTCGAGTTTTTAAAATGTTTTGCATCAATTGTTTCACATTGTCTGTAGTGTTTATTGCTTTGTAGTTTTTGAAAAACAAAAAGATAAAAAAGATAATTACGCCATAACTTATTATGGACATAATTGGCATAAATGTATCCAAATGATATAATTCAAGCGTTTCTAAATACTGATCGTCTGCAGTAAAAAAAGTGATACTTAACCACAAAAGGAGTTCTAAAACACTAATTATCATGATCCACTTCACGATTGAAGACGACCCTTTATGTAGCATTCCATAAATTTCCTTTTCACTTATTTGATGAAAAGAGCCTTCTCGCTTTTTCCAGTCTTTTTTTAATAATTCTAATTCATCCATATTTACGGATTTAATATTTTTTTTAATTTCCCTTTTACACGATTCATCTTTACTCGTGCATTCACTTCACTAATCCCCAACGTTTCTGAAATTTCGGTATAATCTTTATCTTCTAAATACAAGAAAACTAAGGCTTTTTCAATGTCGTTTAATTCACTTATAGCACTGTATAAAAGCTTTAATTTTTCTTCTTCTTCAAAGTTGTAATCATCTTGGGTTACCTTATGAAATGTACTATCAAACTCAATAGTGTCAATGGTTCGTTTCTTTTTTCGGTATAAAGTAATAGCGGTGTTTAATCCCACGCGATAGGCCCAAGTAGTAAATTTGGAATCCCCTCTAAAGTTGGGAAACGCCTTCCATAACTGAATCGTAATCTCCTGAAATAAATCGTTGTGCGCATCCTCATCAGAAGTATATAATCGACAAATTTTGTGAATTATATTCTGATTCTCTTTGAGTTGTTTTACGAAAAGTGCTTCCGATTCTGATTTCATATGCAATAAGTAGTTGTTTAGCAAATTTTGTTACAAGTTTAGCGAAAATGAAATTTAAGTACAAGGGCAAGTTCAAATATCAAAAGTCAAATTCAAAAATGATTTTTAAAATAAAGCAAATTGTACTCGTATTTGAATTTGTTCTTAATTTTGAACTTGAGCTTGAAATTTATTACCTTTGAGGTACTAGAAAAGTAACAATGAACATACCTCGTAGTAGTTTTCCAAGAATTGTCATCATAGGTGGTGGCTTTGCAGGAATATCTTTAGCGAAAAAACTTCGCAATAAAAACGTACAAGTTGTTTTATTAGACAAACACAATTATCATAATTTCCAACCTTTAATGTATCAAGTGGCAACGGGCGGTTTAGAACCCGATTCGATTGCTTATCCCATAAGGAAAATCGTTCAGGAATATAAAGATTTTTATTTCCGATTGGGTGAGGTTCGTGAAATTAATACCGAAAACAATACGATATATGCTGATATTGGGGAATTAAAATTTGATTATTTAGTCATTGCTACGGGTTCGAAAACCAATTATTTTGGGAATAAAGAAATCGAGCGTAATAGTATGGCGATGAAAACGATTCCGCAATCGTTAAACATTCGCAGTTTGATTTTAGAGAATTTTGAACAAGCTTTGCTTACTAATGATATTGACGAACGTCATAGTTTGATGAATTTCGTTTTAGTAGGAGGTGGACCAACTGGAGTAGAGCTAGCAGGGGCTTTAGCCGAAATGAAAAAAGCCATATTGCCAAAAGATTATCCCGATTTAGATGTTCGAAAAATGGAAATCAATCTAGTTCAAGGAAGCAATCGTATTTTAGATTCGATGAGCGAAAATGCTTCAGAAAAAGCAGAAAATTTCCTTTTGGATTTGGGAGTAAGTGTTTGGAAAAACGTTCGTGTAACAGGTTACGATGGAAAAACCGTAACCACCAATTCCGATTTATCGTTTGATTCTGCAACTGTGATTTGGACAGCTGGAGTACAAGGTGCCTTACCTCATGGTTTAAAAGCGGATAGTTTTATCAAAAATGTTAACCGTATCAAGGTGAACCAATATAATCAAGTAGAAGGTTATGATAATCTCTTTGCAATTGGCGATATTGCTGTAATGACTTCAGAACAATATCCGCAAGGACATCCGATGATGGCACAACCTGCGATGCAACAAGGACGATTATTAGCCGATAACTTGATTAGAATTATTAATAAAAAAGCACCCAAACTTTTCGAATACAAAGATAAAGGTTCTATGGCTACTATAGGTAGAAATAAAGCCGTTGTCGATTTACCAAAATTCAAATTCAGTGGCGTTTTCGCCTGGTTTGTTTGGATGTTTGTGCATTTGTTTTCGTTAATCGGATTCAAAAATAAAGCGGTCGTATTCTTAAACTGGGTCTATAATTACATCCGTTTTGACAGAGAAGCGCGTTTGATTATGCGTCCTTACAAGAAGAGAAATCAAGTGAGTTTTACGAGTGATGAGTTATAAGTGTCAGTGTTCAGTTTTTAGTGTTCAGTTACTGCCAACTAATCACGGAACACTGCCAACTCCTTTATAACCAATCACTAATCCTACAAACTTACTATAGCCTTCCATACCGTCTTTTTGTTGGTTGGCTTTTAGGAAATTGTCGTAGAAATATTCAAAAAAGGTATTGATGGGCGTTTGGTATTCCTTCCAAAAGGCTCTGTTTTCTTCAAAGTTTTTCAAAACGCCTTTGTTGATTCTTTTCAAATAAGATTCCGAACTTCCTTCTTGTATCATCTCCAAATTATGTAGCGCATAACGTAAGGCAAAACTATAAGCCGAATATTGGAAATACAAATCTTCATTTTTGGCGGCCGTTACAAATCCGATGAAATTGCATTCGCTTTCGCTACCAATTCCGGTTTGATGTGCCATTTCGTGGCAAGTGGTTAATGGTGAAGTGTATTTCGGTTTTAAATAATTCACTTGCGCTTCATTGGTAAACGGATTCAAATAACCACCAAAACCCATATAACTCAACGGATAACTAAACAGCGACGATTTAATACTTTTTACTTCGTAACGGAATTCTTGTAAATCACTCGGTATATTTTCATAGCCTTTCAAAGCCAAATTGTAAATCTCATCATGCGAATACGGAATCACAACGGCAACCGAATCATTTTTAGTGATTTGTAATTGTAATGCATTGGTTTTTACCAACATTTTTTCAATAAATACTTTCAATTGATCTACCGAATATTCTTTTTCAATATTCAATTTTTCATGCAACGGAATGCGGTAATAGTTCATTCCCCAAAGCAAATGAAAGAAAAAGTAAAACACCGAAACCCAACTCAAAATTGCTAATCCGTTATCCTTCCATTCCTTGAAAAAGCCGATTCGGTGTTTCCAAATCCAACGGAATAAAAGTAAAATCAGAATAAAATAAATGACATCACCAAATGAAAACGGCAACCAACCTAACACTTTTCTCGATACAAAAGCCAATTTTGGATAAAAACCTTTGCTGTACCCATTTTCTACAAAATCAGGAAACAAACCAATCGTTTTCACAACGATGATTTGAATAAGTAAGAATACAGGAAGGATGAATTTTCTTTTCACGCATTAATATTTGCCATAAAATTAACTAATAATATAGAATCGCACATTTCTTTTTTTGTAAATTTGTTATTTAAATGAGGAATAATGACAAAAATAACTTTAAATATTCCGGATAACGAGTTGGCTTTCTTTATGAAACTGATTGAAAAATTTAATTACGAAACGGTAGTTAATGATGTTACTGTTTCTGAAGAAATGAAAGTAGTTTTAGATGAAAGAAGAGCGACCTCAAAAAAGGAAAATTTTGTTCCTTGGGAAGAGGCGAAAAAGCAAATTCGTTTGAAAACTAATAAATGAGTTATAAAATCGTAATTGAACCTCGAGCAATTGTTGATATTCAAGAAGCAGTTGAATATTATGAATCAAAGAGAGAAGATTTAGGAGCTTATTTCTTTCAGATTGTGGATGAATATAGTGAATCAATTGCAAAGAATCCCTTTTTTCAAATTCGATATAAAGATTATCACGGATTACCCATTAAAATTTTTGCTTATATCATTCTTTATTGCATTGATGAAAAAGAGAAAACGGTTTATGTTTTATCCGTTTTCAATACCTCACAGAATACAACTAAATATCCCAAATAATTTTAAAAGTCTGACTATATTTGTGCTGTGTAATATTTAACACAAACATGAAACTTTAAACCTGAAACAAAAATGAGCCAAGAAATAAGAAATTTAGAGCCAAAAGCACTTTGGAACAAATTTGCCGATTTGAATGCCGTACCGCGTCCGTCTAAGAAAGAAGAGCGTGTGATTGCGTTCATGATGGAATTCGGACAAAAATTAGGATTGCCAACAGTGAAAGATCATGTTGGGAATGTGATTATCAAAAAACCTGCGACTCCAGGAATGGAAAACCGCAAAACTATCGTAATGCAATCGCATTTGGATATGGTACACCAAAAAAACAACGATACTAATTTCGATTTCGATACACAAGGCATTGAAATGTATGTTGATGGTGACTGGGTTCGTGCTAAAGGTACTACGCTTGGTGCTGATAACGGTTTAGGAGTAGCAACAATCATGGCGATTTTAGAAAGTACTGATATTCCTCATCCAGCAATTGAAGCGTTATTCACAATTGACGAAGAAACTGGAATGACAGGAGCAATGGGCTTACAAGGCGGCATGTTGGACGGAGAAATTTTATTGAATTTAGATACCGAAGAAGACGATGAAATCGACATCGGATGTGCGGGTGGAGTAGATGTAACGGCTACAAGAAGCTATAATGAAGAAGAAACGCCAGAAGGTTCGGTGGGTTATACCATTACCGTGAAAGGCTTAAAAGGCGGTCACTCGGGAATGGATATTCATAAAGGATTAGGAAATGCAAACAAAATCATGAACCGTTTGTTATTTGACGGATTTGAGAATTTTGGTTTACAAATTTCTGAAATTTCTGGTGGAAGTTTACGTAATGCGATTCCAAGAGAAAGTGTTGCAAAAGTTATTATCGCTGCGATTTATGACGAAGCTTTTGTTTTTGATATGCAAGAAATCATCAACGAAATCAAAGCCGAGTTCAAAACAATGGAACCGAATTTAACGATTGAGATTGTTAAAAGCGATTCTACACCAGCAAAAGTGATGGATTTAGGTGTTCAAGAAGGCTTGTTAAGAGCGATTTATACTGCGCACAACGGTGTTTACAGAATGTCAGCTGATATGGCGGATTTAGTAGAAACATCAAATAATATTGCGCGAGTAATTGTAAAAGATGGCGAAATTTCGATTCAGAATTTAACGCGTTCGTCTGTGGAGACTTCTAAATTTGATTTAGCAAACGCTTTGCGTTCGGCTTACGAATTGTTTGGTTGCGAAGTAGAATTTGGAGGAAGTTACCCAGGTTGGACACCCAACGTAAACTCTGAAATTTTAGATGTATTGACCTCTATTTACGAAAAACAAAACGGTGCAAAACCAAATGTGGTAGCTTGTCACGCTGGATTAGAATGTGGTATTTTAGGAACCAATTATCCTAACATGGACATGATTTCTTTTGGACCTACCATTCACGGTGCACACAGCCCAGATGAAAGAGCTAGTATTTCTTCTGCTCAAAAATATTGGAAGTTTGTATTGGAAATTTTACAAAATATTCCGGTTAAGAAATAATAAAGAAGAATCCCGAGTTAGCTCGGGATTTTTTTATGGTTGGCGTGAGCATATTGCATTTGACCGTTGTATTATTAGCTTTGCTTTGTATTTATGAGCGTGATACTCGTGTTGGTAAAGTAATTTTTTATTTATTCGTTGTTTCAATACTAGTTTCCCAGCCATCGTAACTTCCGTTATATTTTGGAGCGAGTTTCCAAAGTTGGATAACGTATTGATTAACACTTTCTTCATCAACTTTGTCAACACGTTTAATTTGTAATTGAAAAGGAAAAGCATCTTTTATTTTACTTTTTGTAACAATACTAAAATTCAATTTTTCAATTTCTTTAATAAAATTTTCTCTATCGTTTTCGGTTTTAAAGTATATCCAATGAAATACTTCTCGTTCTAGAGTTAAATTGTCACCACCTTCCTCTAAATTATCTAACACGCTTCTGTTTCCAATCTTTTGAAACTCTTCCTCATTTGGATATAAAAGTTGAAAATATTTATTCCAATTTTCGTCAACTTCAAAATTGATAGTGTATTTAAATTGATTGTATTTCTTTAAAATTTCTTCAAAAGTTGCTTGAATTTTATTGTCTTTAGTGTAAAAATAAAAATCTCTAAGTCCATTTGAAGTTATTCGACCTACAAATAATTCGTCTTTGGTTAGTTTTTCAATTAATTTATCTTCAATTTCTCCAAAAACGTTAAGTTCTTCCTTTGAGGAAGACAGTCCCGCTTCATTTACCCGCTTCATTTGAAATGAAATTTTTAAAATATTTGGTTTAGAATTGATTGGTGCAATTTCATTTAATCCTATGTCCACGACAATGAATTGTATAATTTCATTCTCATTCCTATTGAAAAATTCAAAATTTTCTATGTGTTTGTTTTGCCCAAATAAGTTTCCAAATATTCCCATGACAAGTGTTAAAATTATTGTTTTTAATTTTTTCATTTTTTTCTACAGTGTTTAGAGTTCACGAGTTAGATACATATGTGCGAAACTATTTAACTAGCATATTTGCAAGATTGGCTAAAGCTTAGCTAGCTTCTATTTAAAAAATATTCATAATTTCTGTGACAAATAAGCGCACTTTCGTAAAACTATCTTATATCATTCTGTACAAAAATCATTATAAAAAATAATGGCATCTTCAAGTTCAGCAAAAGTGTATTTATGTTTTTTGAGGTCATGTACTAATGTTTCACAATTTGAAAGATATTCAGAAACTTGTTTTGCCCAACTTTTTAAAGGATAGCAATCAATACAAGTTGCAATTTCTTCATTATCTCTTTTTAAATAATTGCTTTGTACAATTTTTTCAGAAGTTTTAGGGAAAGGGTTTTTGCTTAGATCATTATTTTCAAAATATTATTTATAGGTGATAGTTTCTGGACTTCGATAAAGTTTAACTTCGCCATCAACTAAAATTTCTAGTAATTTAGGATATTCGTATTTGCTTGTTTTTATATATTCAAAAGTTTTAGTCATTTCAAAGCCAATAAAAGTAATTTTAGAAATATCTTCGAAATCCCAAAAATCACCTTTTTCTTCTTTTGTCAATCTAAATTTTATTTTTTCTTTAGGATCTAAAATATTAACAATTTTAAGCATTCCGTATCCTTCAATAGCAGTTCCATCCTTAAAATATAAAATACATTCTTGATCTTGCGAAAATGAGAAAAAGCTATTAAGTGATAAAAAAAGTAGTAGTTTAAAGGAGAATAATTTCATTTTTGTTTGATTTTTCTAGCTTCAAAGATACTATGTTTAATCATTTATGGAATAATTATTAAAAACAAAAAAGGCTCACTTTCGTGAACCTTTTCGTTTGTTAACTCAAAATAATTAAAACTAAGATAGGGAAAATAATTCCAGCAACGGCTAGTTTCCAACCTCGCTTCTTAAAGGTGTTTTTGCCGTGAGTAACCATTAAAGTTCCCGTAATGGCAATTAATATTAAGGAGATTCCAAAAATGTCAGAGTAGTAAATCCACCAGTTGGATGTAGTTTTATGCAACTTCATCGTTTGGCTGATAATCGGTGTTTTTTTGAAAGCTACAATTTCGCCTTTTCCCGTTTTCATGTCGATTTCTACATCGTGCTTTTCAAATGAAATTTTAAACGTGCCTTTCTTTACATTGTGGCGACGTATTTTATCATCGATGCCTAATTGTTTTCCTAAGTTTTCAGCAAATTCTTCTGTAATTTGGCTTTCTTCGGGCAATTGTACTTTGATGTTTTTGGTTTCGATGGTGTATTTTTCAGGATGCCAATGTTCTCTGTGGTTCATTAAAATTCCAGAAAAGGCAAACGAAATAATCAATCCTACATAGAAGTAGCCAAAATCGCGGTGAATGTCTCTAACTAATTTTTGTTGTTTCATTTTTTGTTCTAATTGAATGCTTAAAATTTATAACGTAGCGAAGTTAAAATCTGTCTAGGTGCAATTGGATTTACACTGTAATTTTCGTGCAAGGTGTAGTTTAACTCGTTTGTGATATTCGATAATTTGCAAAGAAACGAAAACTGCTTCCAGTTGTAACCTAATGACAAATCAATAGTTGTGTACCCATTTACTGGAATCTCTCTATCCCAAATTCCATTTGGTCGTGTTGGATCTATTTGATTGTTCCAACCACCAAATCTGTCTCCAATATAATTTCCAATAGCACCAATAGCTACATTCTTGAATATTCCTGTTGGAACGGTATAAAAGAAACTTAAGTTAGCCGTATGTTGTGGTGTTCTTGCTAAACGATCCCATTCGATAAAGCTTCCCGTTAACCCTGTTGTTTTGGTATAACGCATGTCGTTGTAGCTGTAACCTGCCATAATGTTGAAATCGGCCATAGGCTTGTACGTAATATCCAATTCGATTCCTTTGCTGGTAGTTTCTCCGCTTAATGCTTTAAGGTTTGGATTTGTGTTGATGTTTCCGTTGGCGTCAAATTCTGCCGTTTGCACTAAATTGCTGTTTACGATTTGATATAGTGTTACGTTTGTTGTTAATTTTCCTTTCCAGAATTCGTTTTTAATTCCGGCTTCAATTTGGTCAATGATTGATGGTTCTAAAGCTTCGTTATTGATGTCTATTCCATTATTTGGTGTAAACGAGTTGGAGTAACTTGAGAATAAAGTAATGCTTTTTGTAGGTTGGTAAATCAATCCTACTTTTGGTGAGAAAGCTCTGTCGTTTTTGATGATTCCTTCAGTTTCTGTACCACCAGCATAAGTTACAGGTTTAGCTTCTTGGTACGAATAGCGAATTCCTAACAAGGCTTTGAATTTTTCATTGAAAGAAATCAAATCTTGTGCATAAATTCCAAAACGAGTGGTTTCTGTTTTTACGATTCGGGTTATTTCCGAGGGTAAAACGGGACCATCATAAGTGGAGTCGTATAAAGAAGGATCAAAGATGTTTACAGGATCTCCATATGTTGTTACCGTTGCTCCAGTAGTTGGATTGAAAAAGCGAAATGTATACGCATCGGTATATGAAATTTCAGTATCGATACCCGTAAACAATTGATGTTTGATTTTACCGGTTTTAAAGTTGCCTTGTAAACTAATTTGGTTCGCAAAAATTTGTTCTACGGCTTTATTTCTTCCATACGGACGGTTCCAATCGCCATTTGCTGCAGGTTGAATGCGTTCTGTTCCAATAGACTCTCGGTCGTAATCCTGGAAAGAAGAATTAAAATTAAGTTTCCAGTCTTCGTTGAGTTCATGATTTACTAATATAGAAGCGGTAGCTTGTTTCGTGCTTCCGTTTGACCATTTTGCGCCTAAATAAGCGTTTCTTGGTACATCAGCAATTTCTTTTCCAATAGATCCTGTCCCAAAATCGGGTGTCCAATCGTCGCTTAAATAATCGGCTTGAAGCGTAATTTCGGTTTCTTCACTCAGTTTAAAAAGTAAAGATGGGTTTACGTAGTAGCGTTCTTTGGTTACATAGGCTCTAAAACTTTCTGAATTTTCATATGAACCATTAAAACGATATGCAATCGAATTATTAAAAGCACCATACACATCAGCCGAAGGTTTGAAGAAATTATAACTTCCCGCTTGCATAGTGAATTCGCCACCGGTTTTGAAATTTGGCGATTTGGTTACCATGTTCATAATTCCACCAGGAGCTACATTTCCATATAAAAGTGCAGCACTTCCTTTTAGAATTTCCACTTTTTCTAATGAAGAAACTTCTGGAATAGAACCGCTGTTGAAACGAAAACCGTTTTTAAACATGTTGTTGGCCGACATATCGTAACCTCTTGACCAAAAAGATTCCTGAGCGCCACCACGAGCTGAACCCACGTAAACGCCATTAGCATTTTTAACCACATCACTCAAACGAACCGATTGTTGTTGTTGGATAATTTCTGTTCCAATAACTTGAATGGCTTGCGGTAAGTCTTTTTCTTTGATTCCAGCTCTGTTTACGGAAGATTTTGAAGGTGTGTTTTTGGCTTCGATAACTACTTCTTTTAATTTTTTTACAGTATCGTTTTCTGTAAAGTTATATTCACTTACATCGTTAAGATTTTCTTGTGAAACAGCCTGAAGTGCAGACAATAGAACTATAGTTTTTAAAATGTGCTTATACATCTTATTTGGATTTAATTAAAATAACGATACAAATGTATAGTGTGAAAATGAAACCACAAAGTTTATTTAGATTTATTTTAAATAAAATTTATAACGAATTGAAATTCAAATGGTAGGTTGAAAAGTTTTTTTAAGAGATAAGAGAAAGGAGAATGGAATAAAGAGTAAATCCCGAGGGAAATCGGGATTTTTTATGCTTTAGTATTGGCGAGTAGTAGTGAATAACTTTTTTACGATTTGCCGGCTTTGCTAGGTTTGGGTTTATATTGCCCTAAACCATTCCATTTGGACTTAAGCTAAATATACAGAAATATCTTTCCATTAAACACTTAAGCCATATTCCGCAAAACTGCAGTTATGTTTTTTTTCTTTTTTTATTATCTTTTTCCAACTCAATTTGAAACTTATCCAATGCTTCTTTAAGCGCTTTGACTGTTCCAAAGCTACGGGTCCTGTCATCTTCAGCTCTTACTTCTATTTTGCCAATAGGAGGCAACCATAAGATATCATTATCACCTAATGGTAAGCCATCTCGTCGTAACGGTTGTGCATTTAAATTAGTATTGTTCCATATTTCCAGCGCTCTATTTTTTGCGGTATTTAAATTGACTAATGCGGGAAGGTTGTCACCGTTAATTAAGTTAGCTAAATCCTTTGATTCGGGTAGGGGAATTCCTTTCCAAGCATTTATAGTTTTTGTAAAGTAATCCCAAGCTTTACCTGTGTAACTTTTTGTGGCAATAATTCTTGATAATTCTTTCAATTTAAGTTTTGCACTTTCTCGAGTTAATGGAGAAGATAACTCAGTAATGGAATCAGAATATAACAAATAGTTTTCATCATTTATTAGCTTATCAAATATAGTCATCAATTCCGATGGTAAATCATTTTTTTGCGGACCAAATGATTCAAACTCTACTTTTTCATAGTAATTTAGAATAGCTTCTAGTTGTGCAAGTATTATTCTAGAAGTTGAGTCATAAATTTTTGTTCGTAGAAAAGATAAAGATTTTAAGGATAACTCATGGTTTAACGGAATTTGAATATTGTGATTAAATTCCATGGCTAATCTTTTAATATCTAGGTGAATTCTATCGATGTGCGTAATGATTTCTCTAGAAGTGTTTTTGGGAAATTTGAGAAAGTTTGTTTCTTCGGTTATTTCAACACGAAACTCTTTGCGTAAGTTATGTAGAAGTCTATTTACAGTTTCTATTTCTTTTTCATCATTAACAATCTTAATTCTTTTACTCAAGAGTATTGGCATTTGATTTAAAGTCGAAATTTCTGGTGATGAACTTGGCATTATAATTTTCGTTGCTCCTAAACAAATATATTCTTCAAGCATTTGTGCAAAACCTGAAAAGTCATTTGTGATAATAACTTCTTCAGTGCTTTTTTTTATTCCAATTCTGCCAATTGGCAACGGTTCATATAATATTTCAGATTTACCCATTTTAAGTAGTTAATGGTTTGTAATAAGGCATAACTCGTTTATTTGTCTGACAAATATCAGATTTATCTTCTTCCAAAAATAATAAAAAAATCTTACAAGTTATCAAATGAAATTTTAATCGGTTAAATAACAAAAAAAGCCCACCTAAGTGAGCTTTAATTCCAAAATATTCCATTTTTTAAATCGTTATAACTTAACATTTCGTTTGTGTTTTCGAAGTTGATGAGTACGAGTAATTCATACAATTCTAATCGATTAATGAGAATGATGAAATTGCTTTGCAACGTTGGTATGGGAATTTTCTTTTTATAAATGGAGTGTTCGTATTCCTTTTCCCAATAGTCGATATCAATACGTTTTAGGTAATTTGCAAACGCAATTAATTCGTCTTCGGTAAGGCTAAAGTTGAGGTTATTGAAGGTTAATTGGTAATTGCCACAACCTTTCAAGAAAATCAGCATGCCGTTTTGGGTTTGTTTTAAAATGGAATAATTGCAACACATAACTTTATTTTTTATTTCGTTTTCCCCACCAAATAAAGAATCCTGTAACCGGTAATGACGCACAAACTAAACTAATTATCAACGCTAAAATCTTGCTCCAAATGCCAAAAATAGCGCCAATGTGAATATCGTAATTTGCAGCTACGGCTTTTTCGCCCAAGTTTTTATCGTGATGCGAATGTTGGTGCAACAATTCTCCCGAGTTTTCATCAAAAATCAAACTGTGATTCACATGATAGGAGTAGGAGAGTTGCTTCACAAATACATCATAATTCGGATGTTCGTGGTCGTCTAAATGTTCATAGCCAAAATCCAAACTGTATTGAAATGCATCTGGGTATAATTCTTCGACCTTTTTACCAATTTTATCTAATGTGTGTTCATTACGCATTTCGATAGGCGCTTTGGTTTGTATGTGCGAAAAATCAGGATACGTTGTGCTTCCGCCCGAAAAGACGAAGTATAAAATCGCTTGAATGAAGAAAAAGGCATAGAATAATCCCGTAAAGGCAACCACAAAAGCTAATGACGAAACGTAAAATCCTAAAATATTATGCAAATCGTAGTTTTTGCGTTTCCAACTTTTTACGTTTTTCCAATTAAAAGCAAAACGTTGTTTTCTGGCGTTTTTGTTTTTAGGCCACCACAAAATAATCCCCGAAATCAGCATGAATAAGAAAATCAATGTTGGGATGCCACAAACATACGTTCCCCAATCGGTTTTCAGCATAAAACTGAAGTGAATCGATTTGATGATGTTGAAAAAATCAGCTGTTTCATCGTAAACGCCACGGATTTCGCCCGTAAACGGATTCACATACACCGATTTGTAAACGACATACTCTTCGTAAAAATTCCAACCTTCTGGATTTCTTTCGTAGTAATAGAAAATGTAGCTTCGGCTTTTATCAATAGGAACCGTTACCCAGTGAATGGGATATTTTTCATTGGTAAAAGCATCTACTTTTTGCTCTAACACTTTAAGCGAAAGCGGTTGTTTGTTAGCGATATTGGATTCGTGATGGTAAATAGCATCTTTTCGAAGGTAATTCGTAATTTCTTCTTGAAACACATAAATAGCACCTGTAATCGAAATGATAAAAACAATTAAACCTGTGGATAAACCTAACCAAAGATGTAATTTTAGAATCCCTTTTTTGAAACTTGATTTTTTCATGTGATAACGATAAAAACTCCTCATCGAAATGAGGAGCTTGCTTTAAACTAAACAGAAAATAAACTAAAATGATTTTTAATCTACGTAATACATATTCTTATTAAGTCACAGATTACAAAGATTTTCACGGATTATTATTTTTAAAATTTTTAAAAAACCTTTATAATCCTTTAATCAACGGCAATAATTTTAACATAATAATATAACAGCCACTAAAATTTGTATGTCACACCAGCAGTAATACTACGTAAACGTTGTGGCGTAACCGTTGACCAACCTGAATAATATTTTTCATTTAATAGATTATTCAATTTTAGAGTCACATTAAATGTATCATTATCATAAGATAGTGCCGAGTTTAATACGGTATAATCTGGTAATGCGAAGGTGCCTATATTGGCTCTGTTTAACGTTTTGTATTCACTAGCATAATTCCCACCAAAGCCAATACCAAAACCTTTTAATTCGCCTTCTGAAATCGTATAGTTTGCCCAAAAATTCACTAAAGTTTCAGGACCTGCTTCTTCTGGGCGAAGTCCTAAATAGCCAGCGTTAAGTGTTTCTCTAGTTACTTTAGCTTTGTTTTGACTGAAACCAGCAATAACATTTAATACTTTAAATGGATTTGCTACAACACTCACTTCAACTCCTTTACTTTCTACTTCCCCCCCTTGAATCGAGTTGTTAATGTTATTTGGATCAGTAATTACGCGGTCTTTCACACGAATGTCGTAGTAACTTACCGAAGCTGAAATAATGTCTTTATATAAACTTGTTTTCAAACCTACCTCAATCTGATTGGCTTGTTCTGGATCAAACTCTTTTATTCTTGGATTGCTACCATCAACATTAGCCACAGTTGTTGGAGCCACGTTTTGGAAACCATTCATATAATTACCAAATACTGAAACTTTATTTTCAACAATTTGATAAACAGCACCAAATTTTGGAGATAAAGCAACTTGTCCTTCCGTTTTATTACTATCGTATTGTGATGTTTTTCCGTCAAAATAATCCAAACGCAAACTTCCCATTACCGATAATTTATTAGTTATATTGAGTACATCAGAAACATAAGCACTCATGACTTCTTGGTTGGCTTCAGTATTTCCAGCAAAACTTCCTACAAGAGCATTATCAACACCAGCTTGAGTTAAAACGGTTGCAATTGGATTACCGTTTGTATCAACTCCATTTGTATCGGTTCCATTAATCAAAGATACAACACCATAGTCTGTCCAACCTGTTCCTCCATTCAACAACCTTGAATTGTAGTAATCTACACCGGCTACTAAACGGTTTCTCATGTTCCCTATTTTGAAATCACCTATGAAATTTTGTTGGATATCGGTGGTATAAAATGTACCGTCTGCTTTAGAAATATAACGCGTGAATTCATCACCATTTGCAGCATCAAATAAATATTGGTAGTAACCATTTGTTTTTGTAGTACTTTTTGATAAAACGGTTTGAGAAGTCCAATTTTCAGAAAGCTTGTACAAGGCTTGCATTTGCATGTTGAACGAGTCATTGTTTATGATTAAATCATTTGAAGTAAAAGATTTTTTATAATTTTTATCAAATAAACTCATGCTATCAAATGAAAGCGGTAGGTTTCGAGTTAAGAACAACATGCTTTGTTTTGCTGATGTATTCTTAAAAAACTCTGTATTTACAAGAAAAGTTAATTTATCACTAACTTCATATTTTAGAGAAGGAGCAAGAAAGAAGGAGTTTGAAAATCCGGCATCTTGGAACGATTCTTCTGTTGTGTAAGCAGAATTTATTCTAACGGCAGCTTTATTCTTTAAAGGAATATTTATGTCAGTAGTAACACGATTACTACCATAGGTTCCATTGTTATAGCTAATTTCGCCACCAAAAGTTTGATAAGGTTTTTTTGTAACCACATTAATTAACCCACCATAAGAAATAACACTGCTTCCGAAAAGGGTTCCTGAAGGACCTTTAATTACCTCTACATTGTCAATATTTATTGGGTCAATTGTTGTGTTTGTCAATGATGGTAAACCGTTTGTCATTGTTGGTTGCACTGCAAAACCACGCATTGCATAATATTCAGCTCCATCACCATTTCTTCCAGTAGATTCCCAAAGGCGAGTTACACCAGTAGCGTTTTTAATGGCATCATTAAAGTTGGTAACTACTTGTTCTTTCAATAGATTGGCTGGAATAGAATTGTATACTTGTGGATTCTCAATGTCTTTTAAAGGCATTTTTGAAACTGTGGTACTACTTTCTCTTTTGTATTTGTTTTCGCGAATTGCTTCAACAGTATACTCTTTTAAAACTTTAGTTGAATCTGTCTTTTCTTGACTAAATCCAACCCATGAAGATAATACGATTAGTGGTAATACTATTTTATGCATTTTATTTAGATTTAATTAAAATAATAATGCAAATTTATAAAGTGATTTGTAAAACACAAAACTTATTTAGATTTATTTTAAATAAAATAACTAACTCTTTGTTTTTCAGTGTAAATGCTTTACATCTAACTTTGTAAATTTAAACTTTTATACTTAAAACTAAAATTGTAACTTTGCACGCCAAAAATAAATAACAGCTATGTTAGATAGATTACAATATGTAAAACAACGTTTTGACGAAGTGTCGGATTTGATTATTCAGCCTGATGTTATTGCTGATCAAAAACGTTATGTACAATTAAATAAAGAATACAAAGATCTTAAAGCTTTGGTTGAAAAGCGTGAAGAATACATTAATCTTGACGGTAATATCAAAGAAGCGAACGAAATTATAGCGGATGGTTCGGATGCCGAAATGGTGGAGATGGCCAAAATGCAATTGGACGAAGCAAAAGAACGTTTGCCTCAGTTAGAAGAGGAAATCAAATATATGTTGATTCCTAAAGATCCAGAAGATGCGAAAAACGTAATGGTGGAAATCCGTGCGGGTACAGGTGGTGATGAAGCTTCTATTTTTGCTGGAGATTTGTATCGTATGTATACTAAATATTGTGACGCTAAAGGCTGGAGAACATCTGTAGTGGATGTAAGTGAAGGAACGTCTGGAGGTTTCAAAGAGGTAATTTTTGAAGTAACAGGGGAGGATGTTTACGGGACTTTAAAATACGAAGCAGGAGTACACCGTGTACAACGTGTTCCACAAACCGAAACTCAAGGTCGAGTACATACTTCAGCAGCAACGGTAATGGTATTGCCAGAAGCAGAAGAATTTGACGTACAAATCGACATGAATGACGTTCGAATTGACTTTTTCTGTTCGTCTGGACCTGGCGGACAATCGGTAAATACTACGAAATCAGCGGTTCGTATGACGCACATTCCAACTGGTTTGGTGGCACAATGTCAGGACGAAAAATCGCAACATAAAAACAAAGACAAAGCCTTAACCGTTTTACGTTCGCGCTTGTATGAAATGGAATTAGCAAAAAAGCAAGAAGAAGATGCGAAAACGCGAAATTCACAGGTTAGTTCGGGTGACCGTTCAGCTAAAATTCGTACTTACAACTACGCTCAAGGAAGAATTACTGATCATAGAATTGGTTTAAGTATCTTTGATTTAGATGGTTTTATGAATGGAAATCTTCACAAAATGATTGAAGAATTACAATTGGTAGCCAATACCGAAAAATTAAAAGAAAGCGAAGTTTTCTAAGATATAAGCCTCATTTATTGAGGCTTTTTTTATGATCTAAATCAAAAATATTTTGCAATTTTGCGTCTAAACAACAACAACATGACAACAGAACAACTAACTACTCAAATCCGAACTAAAAAATCATTTCTTTGCATTGGTTTGGATGTCGATTTAAATAAAATTCCCGAACATTTACTACAAACCGAAGATCCTATATTCGAATTCAACAAAGCTATAATCGATGCGACTCATGATTTATGTGTTTCGTACAAACCAAACACAGCTTTTTACGAAGCTTATGGCATCAAAGGTTGGCAATCGCTAGAAAAAACGATTAATTATATCAACAAAAGATATCCTGAAATTTTCACTATTGCAGATGCCAAACGTGGCGATATTGGCAATACTTCTTCGATGTATGCAAGAGCTTTTTTTAAGGATTTAAATTTCGATTCGGTAACGGTGGCGCCTTATATGGGAAAAGATTCGGTTGAACCTTTTCTAGCTTTTGAGGACAAGCACACGATTATGTTGGCCTTAACTTCAAACGAAGGCGCTTTCGATTTCCAAACGCAAAATGTGGAAGGAAAAGAGCTGTATAAAGTAGTTTTAGAAACTTCAAAACTTTGGAAAAACGCGCATAATTTAATGTACGTAGTGGGTGCAACTAAAGCCGAATATTTCACGGAAATTCGAAAAATAGTTCCTGATAGTTTCTTTTTAGTTCCCGGTGTTGGCGCTCAAGGCGGAAGTTTAGCAGAAGTTTGCAAATATGGCATGAATACTAATGTTGGCTTGTTGATTAATTCTTCAAGAGGAGTTATTTACGCTTCTAACGGAGTGAATTTTGCAGAAAAGGCTAGGGAAGAAGCGTTGAAATTGCAACAAGAAATGCAAACCATTTTAGGGTAAATTTTGAATATTGAACGCTGAATTTTGAAAACATGCAACTCGCCGATCAATTAGGAACCCAACACACTTTCAAAAAAACACCTTTACGAATCGTTTCGTTGGTGCCTTCGCAAACCGAATTGTTATATGATTTAGGTTTAGAGGAGCATATTGTTGGAATTACTAAATTCTGTATGCATCCGTTTCATTTAAAAGCACTAAAGACGATTGTAGGCGGTACCAAAACCATCAAATTCGATAAAATAAAAGCACTTCAACCCGATATAATCATTTGTAATAAAGAGGAAAACACCAAAGAAATCGTTGAAGAATTATCCCAAATTTGTCCGGTTTGGGTTACGGATATTCTCACCATTGAAGACAACTTACAAATGATTCATGATTTTGGTCAACTTTTCAACAAAAGAACCGAATCCCGTAAATGGATCGATAAGATCAATTTCGCTTACCAAGATTTTCAACAGTTTATCAAAGATAAACCCGTAAAGAAAGCCGCTTATTTTATTTGGGCCAACCCACACATGGTGGCAGGAAATGATACTTTTATTAATGAATTATTGCAATTGAATCATTTCGAGAATATTTATACAAGCAAAGAAGAGCGTTATCCTGAAGTCGAGTTAAAGAAAATTCGTTTAGAAGGTGATCCTGATTATGTGTTTTTGTCATCCGAACCCTTTCCGTTTAAAGACGAACATGCTTTTGAAATAGGACGTTTTACCCATCATGCCAAAACGGTTTTTGTGGATGGCGAAATGTTTTCTTGGTATGGAAGCCGTTTGTTAAAAGCATTTGATTATTTCAAATTACTACACTCCAAAATTTAAAATTTGTTTAGTTTTTTGGTGGAATGAAATGTAGTACATTTGATAAAATTTTAATTTTTGATTTCATATACAATTTATAAAAACGAAACCAGTACCGAATGGGTGACTTTTGTTCATGGAGCAGGAGGAAGTTCGTCTATTTGGTTCAAGCAAATTCGTGATTTTCAAAAGCATTTTAACGTGTTACTTTTGGATTTAAGGGGGCATGGCGGCTCAAAGGAACAATTAAAGACAGCTTTCAAACAAAAATATACGTTTAAAGCAATTGCGGAGGATATTGTTGAGGTAATTGATTTTCTAAAAATTGAAAATGCTCATTTCGTAGGAATTTCTCTAGGTTCTATCGTTATTCGTCAATTAGCAGAAATACATCCCGAACGTGTGAAAAGTATGATTTTAGGGGGGGCTATTTTAAAAATGAACTTCCGTTCGCAAATCTTGATGCGATTGGGAAATCTGTTTAAATATGTTTTGCCGTATTTGGTTTTGTATCGTTTTTTTGCTTTTGTGATCATGCCGAAAAAAAACCACAAACAATCCCGTTTGTTATTCATCAACGAAGCCAAAAAACTGTATCAGAAAGAATTTATTAAATGGTTCAAACTTACTGCTGAAATCAATCCCGTATTAAGGTGGTTCCGTCAAAAAGAATTGAATATTCCTACCCTATATGTTATGGGGGAGGAGGATTATATGTTTTTACCCTCGGTAAAACAAGTCGTTGCCAACCATGTTAAAACCGCCGAACTTTTCGTTATTCAAAACTGTGGACATGTGGTGAATGTGGACCAGCCAGTTGTTTTTAATGAAACGGTTATTGGGTATTTGAAGAAACGAATCTAAATTTTTTAAAACAAAAAACTCCGATTTACATCGGAGTGATTTTTTTAACTAACCCTAACCAAATGAGAATCTCTCAACTTATTACTTTGCAAATATCGTGCGATTTTCTGTAATGCAATGTTAAGTTTATGTTATACTTATGTTATTGATTATTAAATTTTTACGAAAACGTTTTCTTTGTAAATAATGAGTGACAAAAAATTATTTTTTATCTTGTAAAGCAAAGACTCTTCTTAATAAATCAGAACTTCTTGCAGTTAAATTTGTTCGAATATTTTTTTCTTCTACCGATATCATCTTGAAAACACCATCCATTGCTTTGTTAGTTGTATAATCTGTTAAATCAGGATTCACCTTTTTAACCAATGGAATAGCATTGTATCTGGTGATCATTTGATTCCATATTTTATCCGCTCCAACTTTAGTGTATGAGTTTTTAATCACGGGATTAAATTTTGCATACAACGAGGTAGAAGTGGTGTTTTGTAAATACGTAGTTGCCGAATTTTCATTACCCATCAAAATGTTTTTAGCATCGTTAAACGTCATTTGTTTAACAGCATCAACGAAAATTGGAGTTGCTTCTTTAACGGCATCTTCGGCAGCACGATTCATCAGTTTCAGACCTTCGTCAGCTAATTTACTCATACCTATTTGACGCAGTTTTTTATCGACGGTTTGTAATTCTTCAGGTAATAAAATTTTTACTGCTTCATTTTTAAAAAAACCATCGGTAGCGGTTAACTTCGAAACTTGTTTAGTAATTCCATTATTTAAAGCTTCTTTTAAACCATTTCCAATTTCAGCCTGACTCAAAATTCCTGTTCCTTGAGGTAGTTGATCTAATACTTGTTGCATTTCGGCACATCCGAATACACCAAAAACAATTAAACTTAATACGATTTTTTTCATGTTTTCTATTTTGCTTACGAATAGACAAAGATAGTGCCAATTTTTATCACAATTAATTCAAAAATTTGAACGAAATAAAATTATTAAATTCGTAAATTGCACCCTTTAAAACGAACAAAAATTACATATGGAACTACAAACTCCTTATATTCCTAAAAATAAAGTAAGAATTGTGACCGCAGCGTCACTTTTTGATGGACACGATGCGGCCATTAATATCATGCGTAGAATTATTCAAGCTACGGGTGTTGAGGTGATTCACCTTGGACATGATAGAAGTGTGGAAGAAGTTGTAAATACCGCTATTCAAGAAGATGCAAATGCCATTGCGATGACTTCTTATCAAGGGGGGCATAATGAATATTTTAAATACATGTATGATTTGCTTAAAGAAAAAGGAGCGGCTCATATCAAAATATTTGGTGGTGGAGGTGGAGTAATTCTTCCTTCTGAAATTGAAGAGTTACATGCCTACGGAATCACTAAAATTTATTCGCCAGACGATGGTCGTGCCATGGGATTACAAGGTATGATTAACGACTTAGTTCAAAAAGCAGATTTTCCTGTGGGAGATGTGTTGAATGGAGAAGCCGATCATTTAGAAGAGAAAAATCCAAGAGCGATTGCTCGTGTAATTTCGGCAGCTGAAAACTTTCCTGAAATTGCAAAAGAAACTTTAGATAAAATTCACACTGCTAATGAAACTTCTAAGATTCCCGTATTAGGTATCACCGGAACAGGTGGAGCAGGAAAATCATCTTTAGTAGACGAATTAGTGCGTCGTTTCTTAATAGATTTCCCTGAAAAAACTATCGGATTAATTTCAGTGGATCCATCAAAACGTAAAACAGGTGGCGCTTTGTTAGGAGATAGAATTCGTATGAATGCGATTAACAATTCTCGTGTTTATATGCGTTCGTTAGCGACTCGTCAATCAAATTTAGCGTTATCAAAATATGTAGCCGAAGCGATTCAAGTGTTGAAAGCAGCTAAATATGATTTAATCATTTTAGAAACTTCAGGAATTGGACAATCGGATACTGAAATCCTTGACCATTCAGACGTTTCTTTGTATGTAATGACGCCTGAATTTGGTGCGGCAACACAGTTAGAGAAAATCGATATGTTGGATTTCGCTGATTTAGTAGCGTTAAATAAATTCGATAAACGTGGGGCTTTAGATGCGATTCGCGATGTGAAAAAACAATACCAACGCAATCATAATCTTTGGGATGTAGATACCGATAAGATGCCAATTTTTGGTACTATCGCTTCCCAATTCAATGATCCAGGAATGAATACGCTTTACAAATCTATCATGGATAAGATTGTAGCCAAAACAGGAGCGGATTTAAAATCGACTTTCGAAATCACGCGTGAAATGAGTGAGAAGATCTTCGTTATTCCACCACACAGAACCCGTTATTTATCGGAAATTGCAGAAAACAATAGAAAATATGACGAAACTGCTTTAACGCAAGTAGAAGTAGCGCAAAAATTATACGGAATTTTCAAAACCATCGAGTCAGTGAATGGTAATTTACCTCAAATTGATAAAGTTGGAATTATTGAAAGTTCTTTACAGATTAACGAAAACAACAAAGAGTTTTTAGGCTTATTATTAAAAGAATTCGACCGAGTAAAAATGAATTTAGACCCATACAATTGGGAAATTTTATTGACTTGGGAAGAAAAAGTAAATAAATATAAAAATCCGGTATACTCTTTTAAAGTTCGTGATAAAGAAATCAAAATTGAAACGCATACCGAATCATTATCACATTCTCAAATTCCAAAAGTGGCGTTACCAAAATACCAAGCTTGGGGTGATATCTTAAAATGGAATTTACAAGAAAACGTACCAGGAGAATTCCCATTTGCGTCTGGATTATATCCATTTAAACGTGAAGGTGAAGACCCAACGCGTATGTTTGCAGGAGAAGGTGGTCCAGAAAGAACGAATCGTCGTTTCCATTATGTTTCTTTGGGAATGCCAGCAAAACGTTTGTCAACCGCTTTCGACTCGGTAACGTTATATGGAAATGACCCAGACCACAGACCAGATATTTATGGCAAAATCGGAAATGCAGGAGTTTCGATTTGTTGTTTAGATGATGCTAAGAAATTATATTCAGGTTTCGATTTGAGTCACCCAGCGACCTCAGTTTCCATGACCATCAATGGTCCTGCACCAATGTTGTTAGGATTTTTTATGAATGCGGCTATTGACCAAAACTGTGAGAAATATATCAAAGAGAACGGTTTAGTAGCGGAAGTTGAGAAAAAGAAAAAAGAACTTTACGACGATAAAGGTTTAGAAAGGCCAAGATACAATGGTGAATTACCAGAAGGAAATGATGGTTTAGGTTTATTATTGTTAGGTCTAACAGGAGACCAAGTATTGCCAGCTGCTATATATCAAGATATTAAAGTAAAAACTTTAGCACAAGTTCGTGGTACTGTTCAAGCGGATATTTTAAAAGAAGATCAAGCGCAAAATACGTGTATTTTCTCGACAGAATTTGCATTGCGTTTAATGGGAGATGTTCAAGAATATTTCATTCAACAAAATGTGCGTAACTTCTATTCAGTTTCAATTTCAGGTTACCACATAGCAGAGGCAGGAGCCAATCCAATCACGCAGTTAGCGTTTACATTAGCAAATGGATTTACTTACGTAGAATATTATCTAAGTAGAGGAATGAATATCAACGACTTCGGTCCGAATTTATCATTCTTCTTCTCTAACGGAATTGATCCTGAATATGCGGTTATTGGTCGTGTGGCACGTAAGATTTGGGCAAAAGCCTTAAAAAACAAATACGGTGCCAACGAAAGAGCCCAAATGTTGAAATACCACATTCAAACATCAGGACGTTCGTTACATGCTCAAGAGATTGATTTCAATGATATTCGTACGACTTTACAAGCGTTATATGCGATTTACGATAACTGTAATTCGTTACACACGAATGCTTATGATGAAGCCATTACGACTCCAACAGAAGAATCAGTGCGTCGTGCAATGGCGATTCAGTTGATTATCAATAAAGAATTAGGTTTAGCGAAAAACGAAAATCCAATCCAAGGTTCTTTCATTATTGAAGAATTAACCGATTTAGTGGAAGAAGCGGTTTTACAAGAATTTGATAGAATTACCGAAAGAGGCGGAGTTCTCGGTGCAATGGAAACGATGTACCAAAGAAGTAAAATTCAAGAAGAATCGTTGTATTACGAAACGTTGAAGCATACAGGAGAATTCCCAATAATTGGAGTTAATACCTTCTTAAGTTCAAAAGGTTCGCCAACCGTTATTCCAGCAGAAGTGATTCGTGCAACAGAAGAGGAGAAGCAATTCCAAATCAAAACATTAGAGAATTTACATCAAGCCAAAGCAAAAGAGGTTGAAAATCAAATTTCAATTATTCAAGAAGCTGCGATTCAAAATCAGAATATTTTTGAAAAATTGATGGATGCCGCTAAAGTATGTTCGTTAGGACAAATCACCAGCGCATTATTCGAGGTGGGCGGCCAGTACCGAAGAAATATGTAATATTTTAAAAAATATATCCTGTAGAGACGCGATTTATCGCGTCTCTTTTTTTTGAATGTATTCAAAAAAAATCAAAATCATTTCGATTTTTCAAAATATTTTCTTTATTTCGTTAAACGATATACTATTATATGCCATGCAAAATAAATTTCAAAACAAATACCGCATTCCTGCTGCGCGTCTACAAATATGGGATTATTCCAATAACGGAGCCTATTTTATCACCATTTGCACCCAAAACCGACACCATTTTTTTGGACAAATTCAAAATCAAAAAATGCAATTATCCGAAATCGGAAAATTGGCAGAGAAATTTTGGTGTGAAATTCCCAATCATTTTCCAATGGTTCAATTGGGAAATTTTGTGGTGATGCCAAATCATGTTCATGGGGTTTTGATTATTGATAATTCCCAAACATCCGTAGAGACGCGATTAATCGCGTCTGATAATCATAATGTAAACAATAATATAGTAGAGACGCGATTAATCGCGTCTCTACAGGGTGGAACGGGTGGATTTTCAGGTGATAAAAATCCGATGTTGTGCAATTCGATCTCAAAAATCATTCGTTGGTACAAAGGGCGATGTTCATTCGAATGCAGACAAATCAATCCCAATTTCGCTTGGCAATCCCGATTTCATGATCACATTATTAGGAATTCAAAATCATTTGATACCATTCAAAATTATATAGAACAAAATCCATTAAAATGGAAAGAAGATACATTTTATAAAATATGAAACCAATAATCAAAACCTTTCCAACTACAAAATTCATCGGAATGAATAGTCGATTTTCGTATTCTGATTATCGAATAGGTGAATTATGGGAAAAATTTATGCCTAGGCGATATGAAATTCAAAATGTGATAGGTGCGGATTTGTTTAATATTCAAATCAATCCAGAAAATTTTGATTTCAATCCCCAAACCGAATTTGTAAAATGGGCTGCAATTCCTGTTTCAAATTTTGATTTTGTTCCTGAAGGAATGCAAACATTATTTGTAGAAGAAGGTTTGTATGCTGTTTTTAATCATGTAGGTGATGCTTCTAAAGCAAGAGAAACTTTTGCTTATATTTTTGGTGTTTGGTTGCCTAATTCGGAATATGAATTAGATAATCGACCACATTTTGAAATTTTAGGGGAAAAGTATAAAAGCAATAGTCCTGATTCTGAAGAAGAAATTCGGATTCCAATTAAGAAAACAATTTAATATTCTCCATCCACGTAAAACCATTTATCATTTTCGAATTTAAAAGTTGAATGTTCATAATGCACTTGTGCTTTTAAATTTTCGTCTAAAAAATACGCTTTGAAAGTTACTGTAGTTTTGGTTGAAGCTAAAACTTCTAATTTTAGCCATTTGTTAGCTTGACTCCAAGCTAAAATGTCTTTTTTGTTGTGGTAGCGTCTTTTTGAAATATGAGTAGTGTTTACTAAATAATCAGCGTCACCTGTTGCAAAAGCGCTGTAACGAGAACGCATTAATTTTTCGGCAGTTGGAGCATTTGTTACTCCTTTGATAAAAGGTTCACAACAATCTTGAAAGAGAGCAGCATTTCCACAGTAGCAATTCGACATAAATTACGATTTAGATTCGTTGAATTTTCTGGTGATTTCTTTTAATTTTTCGGCACGAGTATTCTTTTTTGCTTTTTCTTTTGCCTGTTCTTTGTGTAATTTATCGTTATGCGCTTTGATGTTTTTTGGATTATTTCTTCCCATTTTTGTTGTCTTTTTGGAGATTCAAAGATACAAATTTAAAATTGGATTAAAGTTTGGCACAACAATTGGTATTTAGGTAATAAGAAATAATATAAACTATAAAAATCATGAAAAAAATTACCCTATTGATAGCTTTTATCGGGATGATAACACTACAAAGTTGTACAGTTAACGAAGTTAGAGATGATATTGATAATGATACAATAAGTGAAGTTTTTGAAGTTACTCGTTCCTTTAGTACAGGCAATGGATTTAGTACTTTTGTTGATCTTGGTACTCCAATTTATGCGTCTGACATGATTTTAGTTTACCATCTATATGATGTAGTTGGTGGTCAAGATGTTTGGCGATTAATGCCTCAAACGTATTATTTTGATAATGGAGGCGAATTAGATTACAACTTTGATTTTACACAAAATGATGTTACTCTTTTTCTAGATGCTAATTTCCCATTAACAAACTTAGATTTTAGTTGGACACAAAATCAAACGTTCAGAATTGTAATTATTCCAGGCTATTTATCTAATAGAATGTCAACCCAAGTTGATTTTAGTGATTTTGATGCAGTTTTGAAAATGAATAACCTTAAGGAATCAAACATAAAAAAAATACCTTAAATAAATAATGCAAAGCCCTATAAATTAAACTTATAGGGCTTTTTAATTTTTAGTTAAATGTTTTTCATGTATGTTCTTCTTCTCTTCGTGATTTTAGAATTAAAATGTTTCCACAAATTATGGATGGCATGATTTTCCTCTAACTCAGGAGTTCTAATGCAGGTTTCAATTCCTTTTGCTAAACATATTTTATAATATTCGTCAAAAATGATCGCTGTTACCCCTTTACTTTGATATTCGGGTGTTATTCCAATTAGATAAAAAACCACCTCTTTTGAGTGCTTGCGAGCTTGTAATAAATGATAAAACCCAAAAGGAAATAACTTACCATTAGCCTTTTTAAGAGCTTTAGCAAAACCAGGCATTACAATAGCAAATGCAATCATATTGTCATTTTTATCTAAAATGAATTTGATGAACTCTGGATTGATAAAACTAATATACTTCTTTTTAAAATACGCTTTTTGTATATCGTTTATGGGAACAAAAGACTGTAGTTTCGAATACGTTTCATTAAACAAATCAAACATCTTGTCTACATAAGGCATAATGTCTTTTGTTTTGGTAAAGTTTAAACTTCGAAGTTCATATCTTTTTTTTATTAATTGACTCGCTTTCTGAAAAGGTTCTGGGTTTATCCCTTGAAAAGAAAAATCACTTTCAATGTATTCCTTTTCTTTTTTAAAGCCCAGTTGTTCAAAGTGTGTAATATAATAAGGCAAACTATACCAAGTTATCATATTACCAATTTGGTCAAATCCTTCGCTTAAAATTCCTACTTTGTCTAAGTTAGAAAACCCCATTGGGCCTTCCATGTGATTCATATGGTGTTTTTGGCCTAATTCTTCTACTTTAAGTAATAGTGCTTTAGTGACTTCGATATCATCAATAACGTCAAACCAACCAAATCTAACTTTTCTCTTTTCAAGTAAGTTAACCTCTTCCCAGTTTATTATAGCGGCCACTTTTCCTACTATTTTATTGTTTCTATAAGCAAGGTAGAAATGGGCTTCCGCTGTTTGAAAGGCAGGGTTTTTAGTTTTGTCAAACGTTTCTAGTTCATCTGCAATTATGGGGGGGATCCAATACGGATTATTTTTATACAATTCGAAAGAAAACATGATGAATTCTTTCATCTCTTTTTTGGTAACAGCTTCTCTTATTTCAATCATTTTATTCAACGGTATCTTTTCTTTTTTTTGCTTCTTTTTCGGCTTTTTTATTCATTTTTTTATCCATTTTACTGCCATTATTTTTCATGATTTTTACTTCTTCATATTGATCTGCAAATCGCCATGAAAAACCTATTCCGGCATTAAATAACCCAGGGGTGTCTTTGATGTTTTTTCCTATTGAGGCATCCACTTGCATATGATTATCAAACAAAAATGCAGCACCTAATCTAAAGACACTGTCACTGTAATAATCTCCTTTGTAGCCTTGGTTTTCAATAAATCCAGACCATTTTGAATTGAAACCTCTAATTAAAGTTATGATGTAATTTAAACTTGCAAAATCAGTTCCTATTTTGTCATAGGTTAAATTGGTAACAAATACCCATCTTCCTCCAAAGTGATTTTGAGCAATTGCTGTTACTTTTGGACTCACTGTAGGTTCTTCTATGGTAGCTGGGGCATAGTTAAATGGGTTCTCTCCAACATTAAAATTAGCTCCTGCATATAATGAGAACGCTGGAATAAATTGACGCCATTTGAATTTTTGATTGGCTTTCCAACTGTAAATGTTAACTTTTTCTTCATAGTTCTTGAAAGGGTCGTAAATTAAATATTTCGCTCCTAAGGTGAGTTGTTTGAAACCATTTCTCTTTTCTTCAAAAAAGCCTGAAGTTAATTTGTCATTTTGATATTGAAGTTCTCCAATTATTTCTAATTCTTCCTTCCAAACGCCATAACGAAGTACTAGTTCCCCCATGAAACCATTTGATTTGTAACCTAAAATTTCATGGTCTTCTGAAACATAATTTACACCTGTTTCAACTTGGAAAATTTTTTTTCCAACAGCAAATGCCATCATCGACTTTCCAGGACGATTGGAGTTAATTTCATCGGTAAATTGTCCAAATGAAGTTTGTGAAGTAGTACCTAAAAGTAGTATAAGAAATACCTGAATTGATTTCATAAAAAAAGATTTATGTCCAAAAATAGTTATTTTATCATAATTTTATGAAACAATTTTGAAGTTTTCCCAACCAATATCAGTATTTTTGAATTTTAAATTTTATTAGCATGGAGATGGCTTCACTTACAGGTTTTATAAAAACACTCTTTTATATTATTCTGTTTTATTATTTGTTTAAGTTTTTAATGCGAATTTTTGCCCCAATTTTAATGCAAAAGGCGGTCAATAAAATGCAAGAAAAAATGCAAGAACAGTACAGACAACAACAAGAACAATACAATAACACTTCTCAATCGACAAAAAATACACCAAAACCCAAAAAGGAAGTAGGAGAATACATCGATTATGAAGAGGTGAAATAATTCTACGTTTATCAACATTACCCAAAAGGATATTATTACAATATCCTTTTTTTAGTTACTTTAGCACCTTTATTTATTAACAATAATATGAAGAACATAAAAGCATTTTATCCCCATTTATTAGTTGTTGTTGGATTTATCTTAGTTTCGTTGTTTTATTTTTATCCCGTTTTAAAAGGAGATAAAATTTTCCAATCCGATATCGTGCAATACACCGGAATGGCAAAAGAACAAATTGATTTTAGAAAAGAAACTAGTGAGGAACCCTATTGGACGAATAGCGCTTTTGGTGGAATGCCAACCTATCAATTAGGAGCTAAATATCCAAATGATGTTATTGGAATGCTCGATGATGCTTTACGTTTTTTACCAAGACCAGCAGATTATTTATTTCTTTATTTCTTAGGTTTTTATGTGTTGTTAATGGTTTTGAAAGTAGATCCATTAAAAGCCTTTTTTGGTGCATTAGCTTTTGGATTATCAACCTATTTGATTATTATTTTAGGTGTTGGACACAATGCTAAAGCCCATGCTATTGCTTACATGCCAATGGTTGTGGCTGGAGTTTTATTGGTGTTTCAAAGAAAGTATATTATTGGAGGTGCGTTAACCATGGTGGCAGCAGCTTTAGAAATCAATGCCAATCACTTCCAAATGACCTATTATTTACTGTTATTGTTAGTCATTATTGCAGTTTATTATGTAGTAATTGCAATCAAAAATAAAGAATTCAAAGAGTTAGGTAAAGGAATTGGGGTATTTATTATTGCTGCAATTTTAGCTATCGGTGCTAATGCAACCAACTTGATGGCAACATCAGAATATGCTAAATTTTCTACCAGAAGTAACAGCGAATTAACTTTTAATCCTGACGGTTCCCCTAAAACGGATAGCAATGCGATGTCGTATGAATATATCACGGAATATAGTTACGGAATTGCAGAAAGTTTAAACTTGATTGCACCAGGACTTTTTGGAGGTTCTAACAATGAAAATTTGGGAATTGAATCGGAAACGTATCAAAACTTTGTGGCGCAAGGTTATCCAGCTGACCAAGTTCAAGGTTTTGTGGAACACGCTCCAGCGTATTGGGGAGCACAGCCTATTGTTGCGGCACCAGCTTACATAGGAGTAGTAGTGTTTTTCTTATTCGTAATGGCATTTTTTGTGGAAAAACGAAATATCAAATACTTATTTTTAGCTGGAGCAGTATTTTCATTATTACTTTCTTGGGGTAAGAATTTCAGTATTTTGACGGATTTCTTTATTAATTATGTTCCATTATATGACAAATTTAGAGCGGTTTCGTCTATTCAAGTGATTTTAGAATTGTGTGTTCCTGCTTTAGCTATTATTGGATTGTACCAATTTTTCAAACAAGATGAAAAAGCAAAATGGAACGCCCTTTGGAAATCAGGAGCTATCACTTTCGGACTTTTAGTCGTATTATTCCTCATTAAAGGAATGTTTAATTTCTCATCTGCAAACGATGCAGTGTATGCGCAAGCCTATGGAGACGAATTCATCCGAACTTTAAAATTAGACCGTGAAGCACTATATACCTCGGATGTTTTGCGTTCGATGTTGTTCGTGGAATTAACTTTTGCTGTTTTATTCCTTTTCGTAAAAAATATGATGAAGGAAACTACGGCGATTATTGCGGTTGGAGTTTTAATGGTTTTCGATTTGTTTATGGTAGACAAACGTTATGTAAACAACAATCCCGATCAATTCAAAAGCGCAAGAGAAGTCGATATGCCATTTGAACCAACAGAAGCCGACCAAAGAATTCTAGCCGATACAACACATTTCCGAGTTTTTGAAGTAGAAGGAGGAATGAGCAGCGCTAGAACATCGTATTTCCATAAATCGATTGGAGGTTATCATGCTGCGAAACCAAGAAGAATGCAACAATTGTTCGACTACCAAATCGCTAAAAATAACGTTCGTGTATTAAACATGTTAAACGTTAAATACGTTATCCAATCCGATGAAAACGGACAAAAATTAGCTTTAGCAAATCCTGCAGCGAATGGAAATGCTTGGTTTGTAGAGAAAATTAGGTTTGTGAATTCTGCCAATGAAGAAATGAAAGCTTTGGATAGTTTGGATAATAAAAAAGAGGCTGTAATTAGTAATTATGATTTTGGAACATTTTTTAAACCAGTATTTAAAAAAGATTATGTAGTTGATTCACTTGCTCAAATTAAATTAGTAAGCTATAAGCCTAATTATTTAAAATATATTTCAAATAATTTTAATGAAGGAATAGCTATTTTCTCTGAAATGTATTACGAAAATGGATGGAATGTCTATATTAATGGGGAAAAAGATTCAATGTTAAGAGCAAACTACGTTCTAAGAGGTTTGCAAATTCCAGCAGGAAAACACACTATCGAATTCAAATTTGAACCTCAAGTGGTAAAAACAGGTAGCACCATCGCATTAATGAGTTCAATCGGAATGCTTTTATTGATTGGAGCTGGAGTTTATTTTGAGCTAAAGAAAAAGATTCAAGATTAACGATTTTTGATTTTTGAACTTGAATATTTTGTAAATTTGAAAGAATATCTGTCAAAGAAAATGGAGGCAAAATTGAATCACGATAAACCCGAAAAGTTAGAAGCTAAGCGAATAGCTGAAGTAAAATCGCTCTCTTACATAGAACGATTAGAACGATTGATGGCTATTATTGAGCTTTCTTATTCTTTAAAAAATGCTCCCAAAATTTATCCCATTAAGAAATGATTGCACAAATTTTAAATATTTGGAAATCTTTTCAAAAGCATAAGGTAAAGTACATCACCATTGGTGGTTTTGCGGTTAACATTTATGGATATAACCGAAATACCGGAGATTTAGATATTTTAATAGAAGATTCGATTGAAAATAGAAAAAATCTTAGAAAAGCGTTTGTTGAAATTGGTATAGGAGATTTTGAATCTATTGAAACGATGCAATTTATTCCAGGCTGGACCGATTTTACATTAGACTTTGGACTTCGTTTAGATGTCATGACTTCCATTAAGGGTTTGGAGGATAAATCATTTGATTCTCTTTTGTCTGATGCTACAATTGTAATGTTAGGCGACATTCCTGTTAGTTTTATTGATTATAAAAATCTAGTCATTGCAAAAAAAGCAACGAACAGACTCAAGGATCAACTAGATTTAGAAGAATTAGGAAAATTAAATGACAATATTGAATCATAACTGAATTTTGAAAACCAAAAAAATACTCATCATATCGTATTACTGGCCACCAGCAGGAGGTCCAGGCGTACAGCGTTGGTTAAAATTCGTTAAATATTTACCCGATTTTAACATTGAACCTCACGTTTATATTCCAGAAAATCCTACATATCCTTTGCTTGATGAGAAATTATTGAGTGATGTTTCTGATAAAGCGATTATCATCAAACAACCCATTTTTGAACCCTATGGATTGGCTTCGGTTTTTTCAAAAAATAAGACTAAAAAAATCAGTTCTGGAATCATTCCAAATCAGAAAAAGCAGTCGTTTGTTGAAAAAGCAATGCTTTGGATTCGTGGTAATGTTTTTATTCCAGATGCGAGAGTATTTTGGGTGAAACCTTCGGTTAAGTTTTTGAAACAATATCTTCAAGAACATCAAATCGATACGATAATAACGACTGGTCCGCCACATAGTTTGCATTTGATTGGTTTGCAATTGAAAAAAGAGCTCAACATCACTTGGATGGCTGATTTTCGAGATCCTTGGACAACGATTGGCTATCATAAACAATTAAAATTGAGTTCGTGGGCTGCCAAAAAGCATAAAGATTTGGAGAAAGAAGTTATGACGACTTGCGACCAACTTATAGTAACTTCTCCGACGACAAAAGCCGAATTTGAAACAATTACATCAAAACCTATTGAAGTAATTACAAATGGTTATGACGTGGAAAGAGTAATCAAAAAGCCTTTGGATGAAAAATTCACTTTGGCACACATCGGTTCGTTTTTATCGGCTAGAAATCCAAGAATTTTATGGAAAGCTTTGAAAGAATTAACCAAAGAAAATCCAGAATTCAAAAAACAGTTCCAATTAAAATTGATAGGAGCGGTAAGTGCTGAGGTACTTCAGGCAATTAAAGAATTTAGGTTGGAGCGATATGTAAATCATTTAGGTTATCTGCCTCACGATGAAGCTATAATTGAACAAAGAAGTTCACAAGTATTGTTATTAATTGAAATTGATTCAGAAGAGACCAAGTGTATTATTCCTGGAAAATTATTCGAATATATGGTTTCAGAGCGACCAATTATCGCCATCGGACCAGAAAAAGCTGATTTTGCTCAAATAATTAAAGAAACAAATACCGGAACTTTCTTCAAATATGATGAATTAGAAGCTTTAAAAGCACAAATTCTGACTTTTTTCGAGCAATATCAACAAAATAATTTGAAAGTGTATCCGGTTGGTTTACAACAATACAGTAGAAAATCATTGACCGAAAAATTAGCCAAACGGCTAATCACGAATCACTAATCACTTTTCACTAAAACATGGGAATTGTCATCAAGCAATCGATTAAAAACACCATCATAACCTATATCGGTTTTGGAATTGGCGCGATTAATACGTTATTTATGTATGGACAATTTTTGGGGGATACCTTTTATGGTTTGGTCGGTTTCATTTTGTCAGCAGCCAATATTATGATGCCTTTGATGGCGTTTGGAGTTCATAATACCTTGGTGAAATTTTATAATGAGTATGAAACGGAAGAGAAAAAATCACAATTTCTAACCTTTGTTTTGGTTTTACCTTTATTAATTGTACTTCCCATAAGTTTGATTGGCTATTTAGGCTATCATCAAATTGCCGAATTATTATCGCAGAAAAATTCAATTGTTTACGATTATGTGTGGCAAATTCCTGTAATCGGGCTTTGTATGGGTTATTTTGAGATTTTTTATGCTTGGGTAAAAGTACATATGCAATCGGTTTATGGGAGTTTTGTAAAAGAAGTGCTACTTCGAATCCTGATTTCTATCTTTTTATTCGCGGTTTATTTTAATGTGATTTCGCCACAACAATTTGTTTTTGCTTTGATGGGAATTTACTTTTTATCGCTTTTAACCATGTTTTTTTACGCAATGAAAGTGAAATTACCACATTTAAAATTGGTTTTTCCAGACAATTACAAAGCAATTCTAACGTATTGTTTTTTTATTATCTTGTCTGGAAGTGTTGCTAATATGTTGTTAGATGTCGATAAATTCATGCTGAATTTTTACATCAATATCGATAATATCGCTTTTTATTCGGTTGCTATATTTATTGCAACAGTGATTGCAGTACCAAGTCGCGCCATGCACCAGATTACTTATCCCATTACAGCAAAATTAATGAGTGAAAATAAGCATGAGGAATTAAACGAATTGTATAAAAAGTCTTCGATTACGCTTCAGGTTATTGGTGGTTTGATTTTAGTTGGGATTTTAGTTAATAGCAATCAATTGTACACGGTTTTGCCGAAAGGATATAGCGAAGGAATTGCTGTCGTTTTCTTAATCGGAATTTCTAAGTATTTCGATTTGATTTTAGGAAATAACAATTCGATTATTTTTAATTCGAAATATTATAGAGCAGTATTGTTTTTAGGATTGTTCCTAGTTTTTCTTACGGTTTCCTTAAATATGATTTTTATTCCGTTATACGGCTTGAATGGAGCAGCTATAGCAACCTTAATTTCCATTACGTTATATAGTTTGTCTAAATTACTGTTTGTTGTGCTTAAAATGAGGCTATTTCCGTTTACTAGAAATACGATTGTCTCGTTAGTTTTGGCAATAATTACTTTTGGAGTGTTTTATTATTGGGATTTCAATTTTCATCCTTTTGTAAATATAATCTTGAAATCCATTTTAGTGACTATTTTCTACTTAGGATTGAGTTATTATTTGAAGATTTCTTCAGATATTAATTTTGTAATGATGTCTGTTTTTAAGAGAATATTCAAATAATAATTGCACACAAAGACGCTATGGCACATTTTTTTTAAAACCAATAAGTTATTCAAGTTTGTTTTCTATGTTTATTATGTAAAGTTAAACGACTAAAATTACTCACAAAGTATAGCTATTAATCTATGTCTTTAAAAAAGTTTAAAAGTTCAGTTAAGTTATTTTTTTAAATTGATTTTTGAATTTGACTTTACGTTTGAACATAAAAAATCCTGCATCATCTTCTTAGAATCCGCAGGATTTAAAAACAAACTTAACCAACCAATTTTTATTTTTTCTTCATTTCAAAAATTTCTTTTTTGATTTCTTTTACATCATCATCAGACATTTTCGCTTTAGAACCGTCTTTTCTGTAGTAATAATAGTCTTCGTCGCTTCCGAAATCATCATCGTAATCGTCTCCGTAGTCATAACCACCGTTTCCGCCATTATAATGAGTACCTCTTGGGTTGTAAAGATAGCCGTTGTTTCCATGGTTAATAAAACCATATACATTTACTATTCGTCCTCTTCTGTCGTAAACAATTCGCATGTTACCCACTTTTGTTACCGCAAAACTATTGTAAGTCATGTAAATCGTTCCAATGCGTTTTACTCTACCAAAAGCATCATAGTTGATATACACATTTCCTACGCGTCTTACTCTACCAAAGTTATCGTGCTCAATGCGAACCCCTCTCTCAGATGGACCATAATATTCTCGAGTTCTTGGAGCGCCATTAGTTCTGTTTACATGATATCTTATACCAGTAGGTCTTGTGTTGAAATCAAATTCTCCATTTGGAAACAACATAAACTCAATACCTCGTTCTTTAAAAATGATAGGTTCGGCATCTCGATAATCGATGTAATACCCTCTTCTGTTTGTATTGTCAGAAAAAACAGAGCTTTCTGACGCTAATGCCAAGTTTCCTACCAGAACGATACTGGCTACTACTAAAAGTGTAATTTTTTTACTCATGAAATACAGATTTAGTTTTCGGAATTCGTGAATCATCGATTTCATAATACAACAATTTAAAAGTTGGGCAACTTCATTTTAAAATTCGTTTCCAAAACGGTTGCTTGATTATGGAATTTCAATTGCTGTGCCAAACTCAAAAAAAGTGTTGTAAACGAGTTGTTAATGAGTTGTTATTAAATAAAAAAAGAACGCTAACTGTTTGATAGCGTTCTTTTTAAATTGTAGATTTTATTCGATAGTATTAACTTCCGTATCTTCTCATCATTTCTTGTTGCATTTGTTCAATACCCTCCATTCCTAAAGTTGAGAATAAAAAGATTACATAAATTAAATAAATAACTCCTAATGCAATTCCGATAATACTTAAGATTTTTCCTATTTTTAAATTGTTGTAGTTAGTGTATACACTTGGGTTTTCAGCATATAGTTTAGCATCTTTATTGGCTAAAACTAATCCAATAGCTCCAAGGATAATACTAATGATTCCATAACAACAACAGGTTAAAATAGAGAAGATTCCTAAAATTAGGACAGCGGTAGCATTAGGTAATTTTTGATTTTCCATAAAATATAAAGTTTAATTGGTTACGGTATTAGAATATATTTTGATAAAATAAGCTATTAGTAATACGGCTCCATTTAAAACGGCGCTTGCAATAACTAATTTATAGTAGTTTCTTTTTTTATCAAAAAGATGAAATCCCAAAAGAATAAAAAACAAACCTAATGTATAAATCGCAGGAAACATTTTAAAAGCTTCCCAAAATTCACCTTCTAATAAAAAAGCAATGGCTCTTTGTGTTCCGCAACCTGGACATTCAACTCCAAAAAGTTGTTTGTTCATACAAGGTAACATGTGTTCTTCCATAATGCTTTTTTGTGGTTAAAAATTGTTCCACAAGTTTACAAAAAAAAGTTCAAAAACAAATACTAATTTTAAAAGCACTACTTTTGAAAACTTTATTTAAAGAGAAAATTATGAAACAATTTTTATACATTTTGGTGTTCGCAGCGGTCGGAATTTTTGCCATGATGGAACAATCAAAACCAGCTCCAAATCGATTTATTATGATAGGAGCAATGGCTGTTTTTATGTTTGGATTATTTAGATTAATGAAGAAAATTCCATCTAAAAATGATGGAGAAAACGAAGAAGAAAATGGCACAGAAATTTGAAATAGGAGATAAGGTTGCGGTTTTAGACGACGACATCTCCGGAGTAGTAATTAAGGTTCAAAACAATGAAATTTCAGTGGAAACAACTGATAAATTTGTGATGACATTTTTTGTCAACGAATTAGTTAAAATAAATAATTCCAATGAGTTAAGTGGTTTTTTCTCTACTCAAAGTTTAGGTTCTGTTTTAAAAGATAAAGAAGAGCCAAAAAAGCGCAATTTTGTCAAGGAAAAGCGTTCTCGTAAGGATGAATTTGTCTTAGAAGTGGATTTGCACATTGAAAAGTTAGTGCCTTCAAAACGTGGAATGAGCAACTATGATATTTTAACGTTACAAGTAGAAACAGCAAAACGGCAACTCGATTTTGCAATCAAAAATCGGTTGCCAAAAGTGGTACTTATTCATGGCGTAGGTGAAGGTGTTTTGAAAGCCGAATTAGATTTTATGTTGGGGCGATATGATACCATTTCGTTCCAAGATGCGAACTATCAAAAATATGGTTTGGGAGCTACTGAAGTTTATATTAAACAAAAGTAGGAACTAGAAATTGTTATGATTTTTGGTCATGTAATTTAAGTAGCTTTCTCAAAAACTGATTTTCTATTTTTTACGTAAGTACATATACATTGTTATAAATAATTGTTAAACAGTGTATCAGGCTTTTTAATTAGGTAGTTAAGGTTTAATTTTGCAAAAAAAATAAAATATGATTAAGAAATTACTTCTGTTTTTTGTATTTACTTCAATTGTTTCTCATGCTCAAATAGGAATTGGTACAACTGCTCCAGATCCCTCTTCAATGTTAGATATTAGAAGTACTAATGCTGGTTTGTTGATTCCTAGAGTCAATCTAACATCAACTACAGACAATGTTACGATTCCAAACCCAGCCTTAAGCTTAATGGTTTACAACTTGGCTACTCAAAATGATGTAACTCCTGGATTCTATTTTTGGCAAGGAGGTTCTTGGAGTGCTTTGTCACAATCCACTATTCCGACTACACCCACTTCAGGATGGGGTTTAAATGGAAATACTTTAACAACGGGAAGTGAATTTCTTGGAAGTACAAATTATCAACCCTTGCATTTTAGAGTGAATAACCAACAAGTTGGTAGATTCCATCCAAATGGGGGCATCGCTTTCGGAGTAGGTGCTCTTGCAAATGATAATCATTCAATTGCAATTGGTTCAGGAGCAAGATCTTCAACCAGTAATCAAGCAATTGCTATTGGACAGGCTTCTAACGCTTCAGGTTTTCAAGCTACAGCTATAGGTTTTCAATCTAGCGCAACAGCTAACAACACATTATCTTTTGGAACCAATGCAGCCGCATCAGGTTTTCAATCCTACAGTTTTGGGGTAAATTCTGTTTCGAATACAAACAATGCTTTAGCACTCGGAACAAGTTCAAGAGCAACAGGTCAACAAGCGACTGCTTTAGGAAATGAAGCGAATGCAAGTGCACAAAATGCAACTGCTATTGGATATCAAGCAATTGCAACACAATCCAATTCTATAATTTTAGGAAGTTCAACAAATACTAACAATAGAGTGGGTATAGGAACAAATACTCCAGATGAACGTTTGCACATTAACGGTTCTGTTAAAATAGTAGATGGTACACAAGGCGCTGGTAGAGTGTTAACTTCTGACGCAACTGGTAGAGCTAGTTGGACAAATTCTCCAGGTCTAAAAGCATATGCTGATATTTATAATAATGTAAATCGTATTATTTCAAACGGAACAAATAGTGTTTCATTTGGTTCAACTAATGCATCATCAAATATTACAGTTAGTAATACAGGTTTTACAATTTTAACCACTGGAAGATATAGAATCTCATATAGATTAACTTTATTGAACAATAGTAATAGAGAGGTTGATTTAACATATAATTTACTTCTAGGTAATAATGTAATACCAGCTTCATTGAGTGTCACAAGGTTAAATCCAAATGTAAACGAGAGAATTTCTTTGAGTGCTAATGTTATTGTGAATTTGACAGCTGGTCAGACAGTATCTCTTGCAGGTACCCCGGTCTATTTTCAAAATGGTGGTGGAAATGGGAATGGAAACAGTGCTTTTCTTATTGCTAACGGATGTAATATGACAATAGAGTTGATTGATTAAGAATTTAAAAAAAAAAGAAAACCCATTCGAAAGAATGGGTTTTCTTTTAAGATTTAATGTCGTATTTTTGATTTCTTAATTTATTAACCTTGAGAGCCATATTTTCTAAGAAAATCACTAATGCGTTAGTTTTTAAAAAACAACTTTTAATTTGGGCCAACCAATACAGAGAAGTTGTTTTTTTAGATTCGAACCAGTATCATCAAAAGTATTCGAGTTACGATGCAGTTTTAGCAGTTGATGCTTTTACTTCAATTAAAACTGATTACGAAAATGCCTTTCAAGATTTGTATCAGTATCAAAGTCAAGCCAAAGATTGGTTGTTTGGCTATTTATCTTATGATTTAAAAAACGATACCGAAGCTTTACATTCTAACAATTTCGACGGATTAGAATTCCCAGATTTGTTTTTCTTTCAACCCAAAAAGTTGTTTTTAATAAAAGATAATGAAGTCGAAATCCAGTATTTGAGATTGTGTGATGATGAAATAGAAACGGATTTCAATGCTATTATTTCAACAGAACTTTGCGACTTTGCGATTTTGCGAGAAATTACAATAAATCAGAGAATTTCAAAAGAAAATTACCTTTCCAAAGTTTCCAAAATGCTCGAACACATTCACCGTGGCGACATCTATGAAGCGAATTTCTGCATGGAATTTTTTGCCGAAAATGCTCAAATCGAACCTTTGGAAATCTATCAAAAACTGAATGCAATTTCCGATTCACCATTTGCGGTGTATTTCAAGAATAATGTTCACTATTTACTTTCCGCTTCACCTGAACGTTATTTAAGAAAAGAAGGAAATAAAGTCATTTCCCAACCCATTAAAGGCACGGCCAGAAGAAGTTTCGATTTAGAGCAAGACAAACAATTAAAATTTGATTTAGCTCAAAACGAAAAAGAGCGTTCTGAAAACATCATGATTGTCGATTTAGTTCGAAATGATTTATCGCATACCGCAACAAAAGGAAGCGTTCAAGTAGAAGAATTGTGTGCGATTTATACTTTTAAGCAAGTACATCAAATGATTTCTACAGTTGTATCCGAAGTAGAAAATACAACATCTCCCATTGAAATTCTAAGAACTACTTTTCCTATGGGGAGCATGACGGGTGCGCCAAAGATCTCAGCCATGCAAATCATAGAAACATTGGAAGAAACAAAACGCGGATTGTACAGTGGAGCAGTGGGTTATTTTACTCCAAATGGCGATTTTGATTTTAATGTAGTCATTCGAAGTATTTTATACAATTCAAAAAAGCAGTATTTGTCTTTTTCAGTAGGTAGTGCCATAACATCTCAAGCCTTTCCTGAGAATGAGTATGAAGAATGTTTGTTGAAAGCAAAAGCGATGTTTGAGGTTTTAAGCTAACGAAAAGTTATAAGGGATTATGGAAAAGTAAAAAACAATAAACATGAAAAGTTATAGAGATTTAATAGTTTGGCAAAAATCGATGAGTTGGGTTACATCGGTTTATTCTCCAACATCAAAAATCCCTAAAAGTGAAAAGTTTGGGTTAATTTCACAAATTAGGAAAAGTTTAGTCGCTATTCCTTCAAATAGAGCTGAAGGTATGGCAGAAATTATAAAAAAGATTATTCAAGATTTTTGCAGATTTCAAGAGGTTCTTTGTTTGAATGTCAAACCCAAATAGAAATCGCAATAAATTTAGTTTTTATTTCAAGGGAAGATTGTAAAGAAATTAATAATTTGACTATTGAAATCGAAAAAATGCTAAATTTATTAATGAATAAATTATCAGAAAACTAATCCCTATTCCCTTTTTACTAATTACTTTTGATAATGCTTACAAAACTCCAAAATCATATCACACAAAATTTTCCTCAACTAAAAGGAAAAAAAATGCTCTTAGCGGTTAGTGGCGGCATTGATAGTATGGTTTTGTTGGATTTGTTTTATAAGTTGAGGTTTACTATTGGCGTAGTACATTGCAATTTCCAACTGCGAGGAAAAGAAAGTGATGGAGATGAAATGTTAGTTAGAGAAATATGTCAAGATAGCGACATTCCTTATTTTATCAAGACGTTTGATACAATCGATTTTGCTAAAGAAAATAAACTATCCATTCAATTAGCCGCTCGAAAGTTGCGTTATGATTGGTTTCAAGAAATTATTTCATTTGGATTTGATTATGTTTTAACGGCACATCATTTGGATGATAACGTAGAAACGTTTTTAATCAATTTTACTAGAGGAACTGGCTTAGAAGGATTAACGGGAATTCCAGCTCAAAATGAAAACATTATTCGTCCGTTGTTGCCTTTTTCACGTGAAGAAATTGAAAATTATGCTAAAGAAAATAACATTAAATGGCGAGAGGATTCCACCAATACATCGGATAAGTATTTTAGAAATAAATTGCGTCACGACATTGTTCCCATATTAAAAGAATTGAATACGGGATTTTTAGATTCTTTTCAAAATACCTTACACCATTTGCAAGAATCAGAGCGTTTGGTTGAAGATGCTTCAAACATGGTTTATGAAAAGGTTGTTGAAAAGAAGGAAAGTCAATTGGTAATTCATTTGAAACCATTGCTTCAATTCCAAAATCACAAAGCGTATTTGTACCAATGGCTTAAAAATTATGGCTTTTCGGCTTGGAATGATCTTTATGATTTGGTGCATGCACAATCAGGAAAGCAAGTGTTTTCAGAGACCCATGTTGTGTTGAAAGACCGTGAGAAATTAATCCTTTCCGAGAGAAAACCAACAGATAAGGCTGTAGTTTTTAGTATTGAATCTTTGGATAGTAAAGTTAATATTCCCTTAAAACTTAGGTTTTATAAAGGAGTTAACACAATGGAACGACATTCCAATTGTATATTTGTAGATGAAAGCAAACTTAAGTTTCCATTGACCATTCGAAAGTGGAAAGAAGGAGATTATTTTTATCCCTCTGGAATGAATGGAAAAAAGAAATTGAGTAAGTATTTCAAAGATGAAAAATATTCACTTTTAGATAAAAAAAGCCAATGGTTATTATGTTCGGAAGACCAAATTGTTTGGGTAATTGGAAAGCGAGCTGATAATCGATTTTTATTAAAAGAAAAAACACAAAACTGTATTAAAATCACCTTAGAAGAATGAGAAAATATTTTGCCTTAATCGCCTTAATTTTTGGATTTTTTGGAAATGCACAAATTTTAAATCCAGTTCAATGGAAGACGAAAGTTGTTCAAAAATCTGCCACTGAATTTGAATTGATTATGGATGCTACTATCGAAAATGAGTGGCACATGTATTCGCAATTTACACCAGAAAACGGACCACTTCCAACAGTCTTTGATTACAAAAATGCTAAGGGTAACTTTGATTTAGTTGGGAAAACCAAAGAAAGTCCCTATAAAAAAGTATACAACGATATTTTTGAAGTTGACGAATATTACTTTGCTAAAACGGCTCAGTTCAAACAAATCATAAAAGTTACCAATCCCAAACTAAAAGAGGTAAAAGTTTATGTGGAATACCAAGTTTGTAAGGAACAATGTATTCAGCAAGATGCTACGTTTACTTTTAAACTGCCTGAAATTAAGGTAGAAGAAGTTGTGCCATCAAATGTTGTTACAGCCGATACAGCAACTGTTATTATTGATACAACAACCGCTTCAGTAGTAGTACCAGAAAAACCAACAAAAGAAATTACGACAACTTCGACTCCAAAAACGGAAGAAAAAGGATTATGGTCTATTTTCTTTTTGGCTTTCTTAGGGGGATTTGCAGCTTTGTTAACACCCTGCGTTTTTCCAATGATTCCAATGACGGTAAGTTTCTTTACCAAGCAAAGCAAAACTAAGGCTGAAGGAAAGAAAAATGCAATTTTATACGGTATATCAATTATACTAATTTATGTAATTTTAGGGTCTTTAGTAACTGGAATTTTTGGAGCAGATTCTTTAAACGCGCTTTCTACAAACGTTTGGTTTAATTTAATTTTCTTCGGATTATTAGTGTTCTTTGCAGCTTCATTTTTAGGAGCGTTTGAAATTGTTTTACCAAATTCTTGGGCCAATAAGGTTGACCAACAAGCGGATAGAGGAGGATTTATAGGAATCTTGTTTATGGCATTGGCACTGGCAATTGTATCGTTCTCATGTACAGGTCCAATTGTAGGTACTTTATTAGTAGAAGCAGCATCCAAAGGAGGTTTAGCGCCAATTATTGGAATGTTAGGATTCTCGTCAGCTTTAGCTTTACCGTTTATGTTGTTTGCAATGTTCCCAGGCTGGATGAATTCATTGCCAAAATCAGGTGGCTGGTTAAATACCGTTAAAGTTTCATTAGGATTTTTGGAGTTAGCATTAGCGTTTAAATTTTTGTCGAATGCCGATTTGGTAGTGCAAGCCCATTTATTAGAAAGAGAAGTGTTTTTGGCTATTTGGATTGCTATTTTTGGAGCTTGGGCATTGTATTTGTTTGGAAAATTAACGCTACCACATGATAGTCCAATGACTCATTTATCTGTTGGAAGATTGTTTATGGCAATTTTTGTATCGATATTTACGATTTATCTAATTCCAGGGTTATGGGGTGCTCCTTTAAAAATTATTTCAGGATTTCCGCCACCAATGACCTATAGTGAAAGTCCGAATGGAGTAGGAGCTTCTGTAGGTAATACCACAGCAGCTGTTGCACTTCCAGAGAATGCTCATTCAGGACCACATGGAATTATCGCTTTTCATGACTATGAACACGGTTTAGCCTATGCAAAGAAAGTTGGAAAACCTATTTTATTAGATTTCACGGGTCATGCTTGCGTAAATTGTAGAAAAATGGAAGATTTTGTTTGGTCGAAGCCAGAAATCTTAGCTATTTTAAAGGATAAAGTAGTTTTAGTTTCGTTGTACGTTGATGACAAACGCGAATTACCTAAAGAAGAACAATACGTTTCCAAAGAAACAGGTAAAGAAATAGTGACCATTGGTAACAAATGGAGTGATTATCAAATTACACGATATAAAAATAACGCACAACCTTATTACATTATTTTAGATAGTGACGGAAAGGATATCACGCAGCAAATTGGTTATACACCAAATGTTGATGAATACAAAAAATGGTTAGAAGAAGGAATTTCTAATTTTAAAAAATAATTTTTAATAGCCTACAATAAAAAAGGGATAACTGAAATGTTATCCCTTTTTGTTGTTTATTAATATCCTAAATTATTTAGGCTTCATTGCATTTTCAATTCTTGCTACTAAATCATTTAAATGGAATTTAGTTAAACGATCTGTAGAAACTGCCGCAGCTGTTTTTAACTGATTTTTTAACTCGTTTAATTGACCACGAGCAATAGATGGGATATCGGTATCTGCTAAAACAATTCTTCTTCCACCAAAGAAAGTTACATTTGTTTTTTCGCTAGACATGGTTTCGATTAATTTTGAAACAAACAGTTTTTGTAAATTTCTACGATAAATATCAACAGCTGTGTTACTTCTCAATTCAGAGAAAATACCTCTTCTCAAATCGCTCATCAATTCGTCTACAGAATAGTTTGCTTTGTTTTGAGACGAAGTTTCTAACAATCTAACTAATCGATCTCCAGCTAACAAGCTAGAAAGTGTTCCATCTTGAATAGATTTAATTGCTTCAACACCATTTTCAGGTTTAATTTTTGACAAAACATTTTGATCCAATAACCACATTGGTGTTTTAAACAATTGATCGTTTAAGAAAGCTACTGCTTCATTTTGAATTGTAGAAGGGACCACTTCATATTTATTTCCTTCCATGTCATATGTTTTTGGTGTTTCGTAGATACCACCCACATTTTTAGTAACATGCCCCATATAACGTCTGAACTGACCTGTTAATGAGTTATACAATCCGTTCAATTCATCATAATCTTCCCCGTTTTCCTTACTCCAAACGATAAGATTAGGTAAAATTCTTTTTAAGTTTTTGATTCCGTATTCAGAAGCTTTCATCGCATTATCTCCTAAGTCTTCTGTTTGATAACGAGGATCGTATGGATTTGTTTCGGTACCAAACCACAAACGACGATTTTTATAAGCGTCTTTGGTCATTTCATTTAACAAGGCTTTCTCACTATCTTCATCTTTTGCATCTTTGAAGTAAGAATAACCCCATTTAATAGCCCATTTGTCATAATCTCCAATTTTAGGAAATAAATCTTTAACGCCATCTTCTGGTTGTGCAACATAGTTGAAACGAGCATAATCCATGATAGAAGAGGTGTGACCGTTTTTCTTTTGGAATTCAGGATCTCTTAACATTTCTACTGGAGTAGCAAAACTTGCACCCATATTGTGACGTAATCCCAAAGTATGTCCCACTTCGTGAGCCGCAACGAAACGAATTAATTCGCCCATTAGTTTATCATCAAACTTGATATTTCTTGCAGCAGGATCTACAGCTGCAGTTTGTATCAGGTACCAATCACGCAATAAACTCATGATGTTATGATACCATCCAATGTGACTTTCTAAAATTTCTCCCGTTCTAGGGTCGTGTACATTTGGTCCGTATGCATTTTGTATATCAGCAGCAAAATAACGTAACACTGAAAAACGAGCATCTTCTAAACTCATTTCTGGATTATTTTCAGGCCAATATTCACCACGAATAGCGTTTTTCCAACCTGCAAATTCAAAAGCTTCTTGCCAATCATCAATACCTTGTTTGATGTAAGGTTTCCATTTATCTGGTGTTGCAGGATCTAAATAATAAACAATTGGTTTTTTAGGCTCAATTAATTCACCTCTTTTTTGTTTTTCTGCATCTTCTTCGTTTTTAGGCTCTAATCGCCATCTTACAGCAAAAACTTCTTTGTCTGCTTTTTGAGAATCCTCCTCAAATACATCATAATCATTAGCAAAATAACCAACACGCTTATCAAAAGCTCTCTTTCTCATTGGTTTTTGTGGTAACAAAATCATAGAAGTATTAAATTCAAAAGTAACTACACCAGCATCTACACCAGCAGGTAAATCAGTCCCAATTCTTGGTGTTGGCGTTAGCGAAATTTGTCTCGGAACTGTGGTATATGTTTTTACAGTTCTGATTTCGGTATTAATTGGGAAACTTTTAATGGTTTGAATAAAAGAGCGGTCTTTTTGGAAGGCCTGAACTTTAAGCATTTGTTTATCAATTGATCCAAGAGAAAAAGTTTGTAAATCAGAATCAAAAGCAGCAGTCATATCAATAACATATCCTACATTCTCTTTTCCGTTTGCATCTTTTTTGTATGCTAAAACATCATAATTACCAATGATAGGATCAGCGCTTGAATTTTTTACAGCTTTCGTAATAGGTTTGTCTTCATCTGGAGTTGCAATAACATAAGTAACGGAACGCACTAAGATGTTGTGATTTAAACCTTTTTCAAATTTTATCACTTGACGATTTACTTCCTCGCCTCCAAAAATCCCACCTCCTGCTGGAGTTTTAGAATAACGGGTAATTGTCATAATTTCTTTACCAATCAAAGAATCGGCAATTTCAAATAAGTATTTGTCACCTACTTTGTGAACATCAATTAAACCGTTTTGTGTAACAGCAGTAGTGTCAATGACTTTTTTGTAAGGTTTTGGTTCCTTTTTGTTGTCAGGTTTTTTTGCCTCTGCAGGAGCTTCTGTTACCTGACCTTTCTTAACTTTTTTCTTTCTTTGAGCAGTAACATCACTTGCACTAAAGAGTAAAAGCAAACAACTTAATAAGGTTAATTTTTTTATCATAATTTAATTTAACAATGGTTATGAACCAAATTTATTTAAATTCGTAGTGATTGTATAATAATTAAGTTTTTATTATGATTTTTAACAAATGTTTTCACAAAATAGCGTTTGTAGAACAAAATAATAATTTTTATATGCATGCATAGTATTTTTTACTATATTTGAAATTCAAAAAAGATATAATATAATGAAAAAACAAGCACTTACTTCGCTTTTGCAAATTACACATCCAGTAATCATGGCACCTATGTTTTTAGTTTCCAATACTAGAATGGTTATTGAAGGGATGAAAAGTGGTGTTGCAGGTTGTATTCCTGCTTTAAATTATAGAACTTTAGAAGAATTAAAAACTGCAATACAAGAATTAAAAGCCGCTAAAGTTTCAGGAGGAAGTTTCGGATTCAATTTAATAGTCAATAAATCCAATGTAAAATACAAAGAACAATTGCGTATTTTGTGTGAAGAAAAAGTGGATTTTATCCTGACATCATTGGGTTCTCCAGAAGAAACAATCATAGAAGCTCATAAAGCAGGAATCAAAGTTTTTTGTGATGTTACGGATTTAGCTTTCGCCAAAAAAGTAGAAAGTTTAGGTGCGGATGCACTTGTAGCAGTGAACAATCAAGCTGGTGGACATCGAGGTAATATTGATCCGGAAACTTTAATTAAGCAATTAAATGAAAACACATCATTACCCGTAATTTCTGCTGGTGGAGTAGGTAGTAAGACCGATTTAGATAAAATGTTAAGTTTCGGGGCTGTAGGCGTTTCTGTAGGAAGTCCGTTTATTGCATCAATTGAATCTGGTGTTTCACAAGATTACAAGCAAGCATGCGTCGATTATGGTGCAAAAGATATTGTAATGACAGAACGTATCTCAGGTACGCCTTGTACGGTGATTAACACCCCTTATGTTCAAAAAGTAGGAACCAAACAAACGTGGTTAGAAACACTTCTAAATAAAAATAAGAGTCTTAAAAAATGGGTCAAAATGATTCGCTTTTATATTGGAATGAAAGCTACCGAAAAAGCAGCTACACAAGTAACTTATAAAACCGTTTGGGTAGCTGGACCAAGTATTGAAGATACCAAAGCTATTTTGCCCGTTTCTGAAATTGTATCTAAATTAGTTAAGTAGTTCATTTATATTTACATTTGCAAAAATAAACCAATTGAAAAGAGTCGCTCATTATATTGTTACCGCTTTAACCATTTTCGTATTCGGTTATCTGTTGTTACATAGTAATGATACTTCGGCTATTTCTCAACCGATAAAAAAGGAATCTACAAAAGAAATTTCGCTTCATTTTAGTCAAGGAAAAATTGATTTTAATCAAGAAGGAATTCAAAAAGAATCGATTTCATTAAAAACGAGTCAAAATTATTCGGGTTCAACGGAAATTGCTAGAAAACAAATTCCTTCGTTTTTATTACCAACTTCCTTCGTTCAATTAGAAATATTTAATAAAAATAGTTTTGAAGTTTTCTTTGTTAAGAAGAACCTTTTACATCTGTTTTTAAACACATCTAGAATCATTTTTCCGTTTCATTATTTTTGGTAAAATTTATTTTAAGTTTCGTTAATCCCTTGTAAATAGTATACTTGGGAAATCTTATTATACACTTAATTTAAAATAAATTCAAAATGGATATTACCAACACTCTAATAGGAATCGTATTTTTTTCATTAATCATTATTCCTATTTTCATCATCAATAACAATGTTAGAAAAAGAAAAAATCAATTATTAAATACCTTAAACGAATTATCATCAGATAAAAATACTAAGTTCTCAGATACCGATTTTTGGGCAAACAATTCAGGAATTGGATTAAAAGGCGATATGTTAGCATACTTTAGAAAAGCAGACGATAAGCAAGTTAATGAGGTTGTTGATTTAAGAGAAGTTAAAAAATGTACTTTAGTTCAGTTTGACAAACATGGAAATACTCCTAAAAACAACCATGAAATCAACAAATTAGCATTGTACTTAACATTAAGCAATCATAGAGAAATTAATTTGGTATTCTTTCATGCCGATGCAAAAAATTTCATCATCGGAGAAGAATTTAGAATTGCTAAAAAATGGTTCGAAATTATTACGAGTAAAATTTAAAAATAAAAATGCCCCAAATAGTATCTAACTTTTTGGGGCATATTCAAATTGAGACTTTTTTATAAACTTTGAGTAAATTTACTCAACAATAATTTCAAAAGTTTTATCCCAATTTTTACCCGTTACAAAATACGTTTTTGTTGCAGGATTGTAAGCAATTCCATTTAAAACATCTATTTCTGCATGTTTTGTAACCTTTGTTTTTAATTCGCTTAGATTAATAATAGCTTCGATAGAACCATTCTTAGGATTTATAATAGCAATAGCATCTTTTTGATACACATTTGCCCAAATTTTTCCATTAACCCATTCCAATTCATTAACGGCTTCAATCTTAGCACCATTTGTATAAACGTTAATATAATCTTCAACTTTTAAGGTTTCTGGATTTAAAATGTAGATTTTTTCAGTTCCATCACTCATGTATAATTTTTCTCCGTCATTGGTAATTCCCCATCCTTCGGTTTCAAATGAAAACGTTTTTTCTAATTTAAAAGTTTTCGCATCATAAACGAAACCTGTTTTTTCTTGCCATGTTAGTTGATAGATTTTGTCTTTTAAAACTGTAATTCCTTCGCCAAAATATTTGTCTTCTAACTTAATTTGTTCGGTTACTTTTCCAGTTTTATAATCGGTTTTTCTTAAAGTTGATTCTTTGTATTGACCAGTTCCTTCTAATAATACGCCATTATAAAATTCAAAACCTTGCGTGTAAGCATTAATGTCATGCGGATATGTATTGACAATTTTATAATTCAAAATCTTTGGTTCGGCATTAGCGTAAATTGAAAATCCAGAAGTGATATCAATATTTTGTCCTTCAAAATAAACTAAAGCCTTAATCGTTTGGTTGCCTAATTTCTGATTGTTTAATGCAAAAGATAATTTTTCATTTCCTTTTACCGAACCAATTTTAACTTCGTTAATATAGTAAACAACAGAATCGATTGTTTTATTTTCTTTGTTTTGAAGAACCAAATCAATGCTTTCTTCTAGCTTAAGAATAGGTTTTATAGTAGGATTTTCAATTGAAAATAAATTTTTTAATGCATTTTCATCGTCTTTACATGAGGTAGAAACAATTCCTAATACTATGAAAGCGAATAGCTTAACTTTTAACATGGTTGAATTATTTTATATCGTAAATATACAATCATTTTTTATACTCACAATTGCCTTGCAGAAATATAAAAAGGTTGTATATTTGCACCGGCAAGTCCTACACGACCAGCTCCTGCAGACTCCTCCAGGGTGGGAACACAGCAAAGGTATGTGGTTGTAGCGGTGCGATGTAGGTCGCTTGCCATTTTTTGTTTCTTATGAATTGTAGTCCCGATTGTTCGGGATTTTTTATTTTTACTCCAATTCTAATTCCTATGCAAATCACTTGGCAAATTGTTCGCTTACAATTAAAAGAAACATTTTCAATTAGTTATGGAAGTTACTCGTTTAGAGAAGCCTTAATTATATCGCTTTCCAAAAACGGAAAGACAGGTTATGGCGAATGCACCGCAATTGATTACTACGGAATTAATTTAGCCGATTTCACTCAGAAATTAGTCGAAATTCAAGCTCAAATCGAAAAACAATCCATAAAGCATCCTTCCGAATTTTATGCTTTTTTAGAAAGTTTAAAGCTACATTCTTTTTTACGCTCTGCTTTAGATTGTGCGTATTGGGATTTATTTGGGAAGTTAGAAAATAAGAGTTTCTTAGAATTAAATTCGATTAAAATAAAGCAATTAACCGAATCTTCCATCACGATAAGTGTTGCACCAATTGAAGAACAATTGCAAAAAATCGCAAAATCAGATTGGAATAAATTCAAAGTAAAATGGAATCATTACGATGAAAAAGCGTTGGATGTATTGTTGAATTGCGAAAAAGAAATCGCTTTAGATGCGAATGGAAGCTTCTCTATTTCCGAATGTCAGAAATTGGAAGAAAATCCGTTATCAGCTCAATTTACTTATATGGAACAACCCATGAAAACTGGAATTTCAAATTATTCTCATTTGAATGCTTCCAAATTTGCGAATTGGATGGCAGATGAAGATTACCAAGAAAAAACAAAACTTTCCGATTTAAAATCGCATTATAAAACTATCAACATTAAATTAGTCAAAACGGGTGGATTGACTCCAGCTTTACAACTAATCAAAGAAGCTCGAGCAAACGATTTCAAAATCATGATAGGCTGCATGACGGAATCTACCGTTGGAATTTCAGCTGGAGCTGTTTTGGTTCCGTTAGTGGATTATGTAGATTTAGATGGCGCGAATTTAATTGCTAACGACATCGCTTTTGGAAGTACCATCGAAAAAGGAAAAGTATTGCTTTCGGAGAAAGTTGGGTTAGGAATTTCCTTGAAATAATATAAAGCCGTATTTTCGCACTATAATTCACAGAAAAATGAGTAAAGTAGTATTAATTACAGGTGGTTCATCAGGAATTGGAAAATCAATTGGCGAGTTTTTGCACCAGAAAGGTTTTGTGGTATATGGCACAAGCCGAAATCCTGAAAAAATCACGAATTCAATATTTCCATTAGTAGCTTTAGATGTTCGCGATAAGCAAAGTATTTTTAATTGTGTAGCTGAAGTTATCCAGAAATCTGGACGATTGGATATTGTAATTAATAATGCAGGAGTAGGAATTACGGGACCAATTGAAGAAATCCCAACAGAAGAAATCAGAAACAATTTTGAGACGAATTTATTTGGTCCAATTGAAGTGATGAAAGCAGTTTTACCTCAAATGCGAGAACAAAAATCGGGTTTAATCATTAATATTACTTCAATTGCTGGTTATATGGGATTGCCTTATCGTGGCATTTATTCCGCTTCAAAAGGCGCTCTTGAATTAATTACTGAAGCTTTACGAATGGAAGTAAAATCCTTTGGAATCCAAATTACCAATGTGGCTCCAGGTGATTTCGCAACGAACATTGCTGCAGGTCGTTATCATGCGCCAGTGGTAAAAGGTTCAGCTTATGAAGTTCCTTACGGAAACACCTTAAAAGAAATGGATTCGCACGTGGATAGCGGAAGTAATCCAAACGAAATGGCAGAAGCAATTTTTGCTATTATTCAAACAGAAAAACCAAAAGTGCATTATAAAGTTGGGGCTTTCATGCAAAAGTTTTCTATTGTTTTAAAACGCATTTTGCCGGATACGGTGTATGAAAAAATGTTGATGAATCATTATAAGTTGTAGATTGGTAAAAGGGGATGGGTGAAGGGTGAAAGAAGTTGTCAACCTGAACTTGTTTCAGCTTCTAAATTAATATCGTTCTCATAAAATATTTAATCATGCTAAACATCTCTATCATAAAAGCCGAATTACAAGACATTGAAAAGCTTCAAAAAATTGGAAGAAAAACTTTTTTTGAAACTTTTTCGGAAAGTAATTCAGAAGAAAACATGCAAAAATATTTGGAGGAAAGCTTTTCTGTCGAAAGATTAATAACGGAACTCAGTAATAAAAATTCGGTATTTTATTTTGCGATTTTTGATCAGGAAGTAATTGGTTATTTGAAACTTAATTATGGCGATTCGCAAACCGAATTAAAAGACAATAAAGCGTTAGAAATAGAACGAATTTATGTTTCCAAAGAGTTTCACGGTAAAATCGTAGGACAATTGTTGTTCGATAAGGCTATTGATGTAGCCAAGCAGAAAAAAGTTGATTATGTTTGGTTGGGCGTTTGGGAAGAAAACCTACGGGCAATCCGTTTCTATAAGAAAAATGGTTTTGAAGCATTTGATAGACATTTTTTTAAATTAGGAGATGATGAGCAAACAGATATCTTGATGAAATTGAATTTGAAGAATTAAATCAAACCGTTTTATTTTTCATACATTTTTACAATTACCAATACATGTGGAAACGTTATTGAGGCCAAGAATGAGAAAAATAAAGCATCAAAGATGATCATATCTTTCGCTGTAAAGAATAATATTCCTATACCCATGATAGAAAATAACCAATAAAAAAAAGCGGTTTTTAAGTATCTTACAAAATTTTGAAGGTTATACTTTCCATATAAGAACACAATTTGTTCATAAATAGATGGGATACTATGCCAAAAAATAAAGTAAATGGCAAAACTCCATATTAAATTCGAGGATTTAAATAGAATACATAGTAAGAAAAGATAAAATAATTGCTCCACACCCCACTTTTTTATTAAATGCGATTTCCTATAAATTATTACAGTAGTTACTAGTAATAAGGTTGTTATAATAAGGAATGCATTAATAATTAAATTATTTGATAGTTTAACTTGAGCTATCTTATTGATAATCTCAATTACTTCCTCCTGATTAAAAACAAATAATAACATTAGAATTTCAAGTCCATATACTAACTGAAACATTTTAATTAGTTTTTTATTACAATCCTTAATTAAATGATGCCAGTGTTGTTCTCCAAAGTGATAAGCACTTACTAATATAAATAATAGCAATGCTAATATTGGAATTTTAGTAAACAGAAATACAGAAATCAAGACTACTGTTACGTAGGAAGTCAATATTTTTATGAAAGTATACTTTTTTTTAGTTTCCAAATGATTTATTAACACCAAATCATTAGCTCCATGTAAAATTCCAAAGGTAAAAATTAGTAAAAATCCCAGAATAACTTGGTTATCGTCTGATAAATAAGATGTTAGCCAAAGTGCTAAAAAGCTTGTCAAGACCGATATTTGCTGTACTTTATACATTTTTTTATTTTTTTGTTCAATATTTTTTTTAAAAATTTAAACAAAATATTTTTTATTTCGTTTAATCTTTAGTAAATTTACTTAAACAAATCAATAAAAACTATTTATTATGTCAAATTTTATGTTTTTTTCAGCTAGTGTAGCTAAGATGCTACCAAATGATTATGTTGGTTTTACATTCTTTATTGGGAGTATGGCTATGATGGCTGCTTCTGCATTTTTCTTTTTATCATTAAGTCAATTTGATAAAAAGTGGCGCACATCAGTATTAGTGTCAGGTTTGATTACTTTTATTGCCGCGGTTCATTATTTCTACATGCGTGATTATTGGAATGCTTTTCAAGAATCACCAACTTTTTTTAGATATGTTGATTGGGTATTAACGGTACCATTAATGTGTCTTGAGTTTTATTTAATTTTAAAAGTTGCAGGTGCAAAACAGAATTTATTGTGGAAAATGATTTTTCTATCAATTATTATGTTAGTTACCGGTTATTTTGGGGAAACAATTTTTAGTAATCAGGCTGCATTATGGGGATTCATCTCAGGTGTTGCTTATTTTTGGATTGTTTATGAAATTTGGTTAGGTGAAGCATCAAAATTAGCAGTTGCTGCAGGTGGTGATGTTTTAGCTTCTCATAAAATTTTGTGTTGGTTTGTACTAGTGGGATGGGCTATCTACCCATTAGGTTACATGTTAGGAACAGAGGGATGGTATACAAGCTTCTTGGGTAAAGGAAGTGTGGATGTTGCCTACAACATTGCAGATGCTATTAATAAAATTGGATTTGGATTGGTTATTTACAATTTGGCTGTTAAATCAACTTCAAATGTAAAAGCGTAATCTCTTTTTGCTTCTACTAAACCGCTTCATTTTTGGAGCGGTTTTTTTATTTTATCATTTTAATGTGGTTTTGATTTCTTACTTTTGCATTTCAAAACAACACACAATACTTAAAATTTAAAAAAGATGAAATTTTTTATTGACACAGCTAATTTAGAACAAATTAAAGAAGCACAAGAATTAGGAATTTTAGATGGCGTTACTACAAACCCATCGCTAATGGCTAAAGAAGGCATTACCGGAAAAAACAATATCCTAAAACACTACGTAGACATTTGTAACATTGTTGACGGTGATGTAAGTGCAGAAGTTAATGCAATGGATTTAGAAGGAATGATTAGAGAAGGTGAAGAGTTAGCAGAATTGCATGAGCAAATTGTAGTGAAATTGCCTATGACTAAAGAAGGGGTTAAAGCTTGTAAATATTTTTCTGATAAAGGAATTAAAACTAATGTTACTTTGATTTTCTCTGCTGGACAAGCTTTATTGGCTGCAAAAGCGGGAGCAACTTATTGTTCTCCTTTCTTAGGAAGATTAGATGATGTTTCTACAGACGGTTTAAATTTAATTGATGAAATTCGTCAAATTTATGATAACTACGGATTTGAAACTCAAATTTTAGCGGCTTCTGTGCGTCACACAATGCATGTGATTAACTGTGCTAAAATTGGTGCTGATGTTATGACAGGTCCTTTATCATCTATTACAGGATTGTTAAAACATCCATTAACAGATATCGGAATTGCTCAGTTTATTGCAGATTACGAGAAAGGGAATAAATAAGTTCTACAGGTATTAAAATCAAAAAGCGTTCTAATAATAGAACGCTTTTTTCATTACAAATAGTTAACCACAACAATCTATAATTTATTTTAAATTTTCTTCGAAGTTAACATCAAAGAAATTGGTAAAACCGTTCTTTATAGTGCCATCAGCATTAACAATAATCACCCGGTGAATTTTTGTAATCACCCATTTTTTTCTGATCGATTCAAAATCAGTTGAATGAAGTTCTGTAAATTGATTTAAATTATATTTCTTAAGAGCTTCTTTCCATTTATATTCGGTGTCATTAACGTTGATCGCTATAAAGTCATAGTTGGGATATTTTGCTTTGAATTCAGCTGCTTTCTTGTGAGACGAAAGCAAGTGTGATTCTGCAAGAGTTGTCCAAAAAAACAAAACAGCAGGTTTTTTTCTATCCGAAACCAAAACATTTTGATTGTTTTTATCAATCAATTTTATCTCGGGTAGTATATTTCCAATTTTTAAATTCTGAACAGCGTTATAAATCTCCTTAATTTCTTGTTCTTGCTTTTCATCAGTAGACAATGCCAAATAACGTTCAATAAATTTTTGATTATTGTACATGTTTTGGTCCTCTAACAAATACATCAAAGCTACATTTTTAAGAACATTATTTTTTACCCTTTGATTTTTGATTAAAGTATCGGAAATATTTAACTTAGTAATATTGTTGTCTAAAGAGTTTTCATTTAAATCTTTTCTATTATTCTGTAATGAAAGATTGTTCAACATGACACTTACATATCGAACATATGGGGAATAGGTCGTTAAAACCTCATTGTTAAAATCTACATTTTTTCGATGGCTGTAATAGTCTTCAGGTAAAGATTTTCTAATGTTTTCACCAGTTCTAAATTGGTGTGCATATGGATAAATTTCTTTTTTGGTTATGTGATGAAAATCTAAACTTGATTTGGCAATTAAATCGAAATCTTCACCCCAACCAATTTCTGCTTTTTTCTTGAGATAAAAAGATTTTCTTATAGCATAACTTGAATCTATATTTTTGATGAACTGTTTAACATTTCTATCAAAAGTATCATACATTAATTCTTTATCGGATTCGTTTTTAAGATACAATTCCATTAAAAAATTATTCTTTTCATCACCTCTTCCACAAAAAACTACTGAATTATCAAAATCAAAAGTATTCAGACGTACCATAAGACTATCGTTTTTATCAAAATAAACATATTGATATTCAGGATGGTGTTTAAAGGTATACAAACCAGGTGCTAAAGAATCAAATTTGTGTATGAATCTATTTTGTTTGTCTAAAAAAATAGTATCCACAACTTCATTGTCTTTCATGAAAATCACATATTTGTCTTGGGGATTTATGATTTCACCTCCAAAGTAAGCAACATAATCATCTGAAGCAAAGTCTCTTTTACAAGAGGTAAGCGAAAGTAAAATTGCTGAAAATGATAAGGTTATGTATTTAAAATAGTTTTGGGTCATTCAATGATGAAGTTTATTATCGAAAACAAAAATATTAGTAATTATTAGATTAGCTTGTTAAGGTTCAGTTAAAATAAACTTAATATTATTCTTTATAATGTAAGCAAAAATCTACTTATTTTAGTAATTTTGCAACAGTTTTAAAAAAAAGTAAAAATGTTAACAGTTTCAAATTTATCGGTTCAATTTGGTAAACGAATTTTATTCGATGAAGTAAATACAACGTTCACTCAAGGTAATTGTTATGGAATAATTGGTGCCAATGGCGCTGGGAAATCTACTTTCATGAAAATTATAGCTGGTGATATGGAGCCTACTTCGGGTAGGGTTATTCTAGAGCCAGGTAAACGTATGTCGGTTTTAAACCAAAATCACAATTTATTTGACGAACACACTGTTTTAGAGACGGTTTTGATGGGAAACAAAGTACTTCATGCCATCAAAACGGAAATGGATGCGCTTTATGCGGATTACACGGACGAAAATGCTAACAGAATTGGAGAATTGCAATTGCAGTTTGATGAAATGAATGGATGGAATGCTGAAAGTGATGCAGCAACGATGTTGTCAAACTTAGAAATTGGAGCAGAACATCATTACACATTAATGGGAGATTTGGATGGTAAACTAAAAGTTCGTGTGTTATTAGCACAAGCCTTGTTTGGTAACCCAGATGTTTTGATAATGGATGAGCCTACAAATGATTTAGATTTTGAAACCATAGGTTGGTTAGAAAATTTCTTAGCGAATTATGAAAATACCGTTTTAGTGGTATCTCATGACCGTCACTTTCTAGATGCCGTTTGTACGCATATTTCGGATATCGATTTTGGTAAAATCACACATTATTCGGGAAATTATACGTTTTGGTACGAGTCTTCACAATTAGCAGCTCGTCAGAAAGCGCAACAAAATAAGAAAGCAGAAGAGAAAAAAGCGGAACTAGAAGAGTTTATTCGTCGTTTTAGTGCAAACGTTGCTAAGTCGAAACAAGCAACTTCTCGAAAAAAAATGATTGAAAAATTAAATTTAGACGAGATTAAACCTTCAAGCAGAAGATATCCTGCGATCATTTTCGAAACCGAAAGAGAAGCTGGAGATCAGATTTTAAATGTACAAAATTTAGCAGCATCAGTTGAAGGAGAAGTATTGTTTAAAAATGTAGATTTAAACATGGCTAAAGGAGATAAGATTGTTGTTTTCTCAAAAGATTCAAGAGCAACTACTGCTTTTTATGAGATTTTGAATAATAAAATGAATCCAGATGCAGGAACATTTGATTGGGGAATTACAACAACGCAATCATACTTACCAGTTGAAAATCATGAGTTTTTTGATGGTGTAGATTTAAATTTAGTGGATTGGTTACGTCAATGGGCTAAAACAGAAGAAGAGCGTGACGAAGTTTATGTTCGTGGATTTTTAGGTAAAATGATTTTCTCTGGTGAAGAAGCTTTGAAAAAATGTAATGTTTTATCGGGAGGAGAAAAAGTACGTTGTATGCTGTCTAGAATGATGATGATTAGAGCCAACGTTTTAATGCTAGACGAACCAACAAACCATTTGGATCTTGAATCCATTACAGCGTTTAATAATTCGTTGAAAAATTTCAAAGGTTCGGTTTTATTTACCACTCATGACCACGAGTTTGCACAAACGGTTGCCAACAGAGTTTTAGAATTAACACCAAATGGTGCGATTGACCGATACATGACCTTTGATGAGTATTTAGAAGATGATAAAATCAAAGAATTGAGAAAGAAAATGTATTCTTAAATAGGAATCCCGTTGCTAATTTTAGTAACGGGATTTTTTTTATTCAAAAGCCGCAGATTACACAGATTATCACTTTTTTTCTCTAATATTAATCCCTTTAAATCATATAATCCGTGGCAAAAATATTTTGTTTAAATATGAATATTCTCTTTTCTTTACAATACGATTGTTATTAGAAATATAAATTCTAAATTTGTACAAACAACACACTATGAGTCAAAAAGTTTTGCTCACTTCAAAAGAAGTTCACATTATACTACATCGATTAGCTTGTCAACTAATTGAAAATCATTTAGATTTTTCCAAAACTGTTTTAATAGGATTACAACCAAGAGGTAAATATTTGGCCGAAAGAATTAAACAAATTCTGGAATCCGATTACAATATTTCCAACATTGAATTAGGTTTTTTAGACATTACGTTCTTTCGTGATGATTTTAGAAGAGGTGAAAAACCTTTAGAAGCCAACAAAACCCAAATCGATTTTTTAGTTGAAGATAAAAAAGTAGTCTTCATTGATGACGTTTTATATACCGGAAGAAGTATAAATGCGGCTTTAACTGCAATACAATCTTTTGGAAGACCATCAGAAGTAGAACTTTTAACGCTAATCGACAGAAGATTCAGTCGTCATTTACCAATTCAACCCGATTACAGAGGAAGACAAGTGGATGCTATAAACAATGAAAAAGTAATTGTAAAATGGCAAGAAAATGATGGGGAAGATGCAGTATACTTGGTAACGAAATAGCATAATTGAATGCAGATTTTCGGATTTTTAGACGTCCGAAATAATTATATCAGAAATCAGAATATCCGAACAATCAGAATATCCAAAACAATGAAAGAATTATCAGTAAATCATTTAATCGGAATAAAATACATTACCAAACAAGATATTGATTTAATTTTCGAAACGGCAGACCATTTCAAAGAAGTGATCAATCGTCCTATTAAAAAAGTACCCTCTTTACGAGATGTTACGATTGCCAACATTTTCTTCGAGAACAGTACGAGAACCAAATTATCTTTCGAATTAGCACAAAAGCGTCTTTCAGCAGATGTTATGAGTTTCTCAGCGGCCCAATCGTCGGTAAAAAAAGGAGAAACATTGATTGATACGGTGAATAATATTTTAGCCATGAAAGTGGATATGGTGGTGATGCGTCACAGTAGTCCAGGGGCGGCTCATTTTTTGTCGCAAAATATTGGAGCAAGTGTTGTAAATGCAGGAGATGGTGCTCACGAACACCCAACACAAGCCTTATTGGATAGTTTTACAATTAGGGAAAAATTAGGTGATGTAGGCGGAAAGAAAATCGTGATCGTAGGGGATATTTTACACTCGAGAGTAGCGTTATCCAATATCTTTGCTCTTCAAATGCAAGGTGCCGAGGTTAAAGTCTGCGGACCAAAAACATTGATTCCAAAATACATTGAATCACTTGGAGTTACGGTGGAACATAATCTTCGTAAGGCTTTAGAATGGGCAGATGTGGCGAATATGCTTCGCGTTCAAAACGAACGTTTGGATGTTAGTTATTTCCCAACCACAAGAGAATATACCCAACAATATGGCGTTACCAAAGAATTATTAGATTCGCTAAATAAAGAAATTGTAATCATGCACCCTGGTCCAATTAATAGAGGAGTGGAAATCACTTCAGATGTTGCCGATTCACAACAATCGGTAATTTTAGAACAAGTGGAAAATGGAGTTGCGGTACGAATGGCGGTAATTTATTTATTGGCAAGTAAGATTAAGAATTAGTACTTATGAAAAGTCTTTTTAGATTGTTTATATTCATTTTTATATTTCAAACACAATTTAGTTTTGGCTGTCTGAATGGAGAAACTTTAGAATTGAAAAATGGGGTTTTATTATATCAAGATAGTGAATATATGGACATTCCTAAAGGACATGATTTTTATAAACAAGATTTTGAAGCAATAATTAAGGACTTAAGAAAATTATATAAAGAAACAAAAGATATTGATTATTTATCCGATGTAGGAGTTGTTTTAATTCTTCAAAAAAAGTATAATGAAGCAATAAAATTATATAATGAGATTGAAAAATCACATCCTAATAGATATTCTACAGCTTCCAATTTAGGAACAATCTATGAATTGACTGGAGATAATATAAATGCTTTAAAATGGATTGAAAAGGCAATTAAAATTAATACTAAATCTCATAATGGTTCTGAGTGGATTCATGTCAATATTTTAAAAGCGAAGGTAAATGGTTTAAATTTTTCAAGTCAAAATATTATAAATACTGATTTTAGTTTTGAATCATTTCCTAATACTGATTTAACTAAAAATAATTTAAGTTCTTTGAGATTTCAAATTTATTTTCAGTTAAATGAAAGAATGTCATTTATAAAGGCGAAAGATAAATCAATTGCTATTTTACTATTTGATTTAGCTAACATTGATTATTTACTTGGAAAAAAATCAAGTCAATACAAAGAACTTTATAAAATGGCTATTGACTATGGTTTTGATAAAAAATTTGTTGAAGATAGATTAAATGCGATTGAAAAACATGAGCTTATTAATAAAAGTGAAGTTAATGATTTAACAATCAAAGAAGAAAATTCAAAAAAAGTAAAAATTGATAATAAAGAAAACCCAAATTTTATAATTTACTTATTCCTTATAGTCGTATTAATAATAATTTCTTATTTACTATTTAAGAAATTTAAAAAATAAGTATCTTAGCATAAAATCAGAATTCAACAAATGAAAGTCGATCAAAAAGGACATACTACAATAATTAAAGATACCCACAACAATGTGGAAGCTTTTGTGGAAAAGTTAACTAATGAATATCATGCATTTCAAGGTCAAAATTTGATTTTGGATGTATCGCAAGATAAAGCTATTTCCAATGCCGATTTAGCGCATTTTAAAGACTTAGCCAAAAACCACAAAAAGACAAAAAAATCAATGATTATCGTTACTGACACGGTTGATTTTAATAAAGTTCCCAATTATTTAAACGTAGTTCCTTCTGTCTTAGAAGCCCACGATATGATTGAAATGGACGAAATTGAACGCGATTTGGGATTTTAATGATGGATGCTGGGTGATGGAAGTTGGAAGAAAAACTTGAAACCTGAAACTTGAAACCTGAAACTTTTTAACCTTGAAACTACAAATACTCGGTTGTTACGCAGCCACTCCAAGAACCATAACGAATCCCACATCACAAGTTTTAGACATAAAAAATCATATGTTCTTAATCGATTGTGGTGAAGGGACGCAGGTGCAATTGCGCAAGCATAAAATCAAGTTTTCTCGCATTAATCATATTTTTATTTCGCATTTACACGGCGATCATTTTTATGGATTAATTGGTTTGATTTCGACTTTTATGTTGTTAAATCGCGAAAATGATTTGCACGTGTATGGTCCAAAAGGAATTAAAGAAATTATTTTATTGCAATTGCGGGCTTCAGGTTCGTTTACGGGATACAATTTGTATTTCCACGAATTAGAATCTACAGCAAGTGAAGTTATTTTTGAAGACGAAACGGTAATGGTAAAAACGATTCCCTTAAATCATCGGGTGTATACTAACGGATTTTTGTTTCAAGAAAAGTTAGGAAAACGTCATTTGAATGTTGAAGCGGTTGCCAAATACAAAATTGAAAAAGTCTATTTCGACAAAATCAAATCTGGTGGTAATGTTACGTTAGATTCAGGAGAAGTGATTGCAAATGAATTGCTTTCGTTTCCACCAGATGCACCAATGAGTTATGCTTTTTGTAGCGATACTTTGTATGATGAAGCTATTGTTCCCATTATAAAAGATGTCGATGTGTTGTACCATGAATCTACCTTTTTAGATTCTGAAATGCAATACACCGAAAAAACCAAACATGCAACAGCAAAAGAAGCGGCTAAAATTGCGAAATTAGCCAATGTAAAGCAACTGATTTTAGGACATTATTCCACAAGATATGGTTCTATCGAACCTTTCAAAACTGAAGCACAAACCATTTTTAAAAATGTTCTTTTAGCTGATGATGGAAAAGAATTCGAATTCTAAAGTACTATGATATAAAAAAACGGACTATTCTATATTGAATAGTCCGTTTGCTTTTTAAAATAAGCTACTAAAAGGTAATCTCGTAGTTACCAAAAATATATTCAGTAAAACTGAATGAATTTGAAGCTCCAGAAAAATTAACATTGATAAATCGGATGTTGTGCGTTAGTCCAGTCTGCGTTACACCATCTGTAGCAAATAATGTATTAGTAATAATTTCAATCGTTCCTCCTGTAGCATTCCATTCTTGTTCTACAATGGGAGTTGCAGGAGGTATTAAATCACAAATACTAGCTTGTGTTACATTTCCAGAATAAATTCGATAAATTATTTGATCGTTCGATGTGATGTTGATAATCTTTGGATTTCCATCAGGCGTTTCTTCAGTAGGAAATTCCGATTCCGGAATATTAATTAACAACATTTCATCCCCATTAATTTTGAAAATTAAATCATTACTGGTGCAATCTTGTACCGCTACCGTATCAAAATTAAAAGATTCTAATTTAATATCGCCATCATCACAGGCTTGTAGCATAAATACTGAGGCTACTAATACTAGAAATTTTTTCATGGATTAATCGAATTTGTGCAACAAAAATAAAGGTTTTAATTTATTAATTAACTAAACTTTGTTAATTTCAATACGAATTGAATTTAAGATTTGTAAAATAAAATGATTTGTATCTTTGCACTATGAAATGAGCACTTCCAGATTTTTAGTTTTTTTACCAATTTTCATGTGCGAATTACATTTGACCAATAAAAAACAATTGAAAACCTCAAATGAAAAAAGTGTATTTAGATAACGCCGCAACTACGCCCATTCATCCAGAAGTAATTACTGCCATGATGAACGTGCTTCAAAACGATTTTGGAAACCCATCTTCTACCCATAGTTTTGGTCGAAGCGCCAAGACGTTGTTGGAATCATCGCGTAAATCCATTGCGAAATTACTAAATGCTCAAGCTTCTGAAATTATTTTTACGTCAAGTGCCACTGAAGCTACAAATTGGATTTTAACCAGTGCTGTGAAAGATTTGGAAATCAAACGCATTATCACAACTAAAATTGAGCATCACGCAACATTACACACTGTCGAACATCTAGCAAAGGAATTCGGAATTCTAGTCGAATACATTTCTATTTTACCCAACGGAAACATCGATTACCATGATTTGGCAGCTCAATTACATTCGGAAGTTCCAACACTAGTGTCATTAATACACGTAAATAACGAAATAGGAACGATTTTAGATATCAAACGTGTTTCAGACTTATGCATGTATGCAAAAGCTCTTTTTCATTGCGATACGGTACAATCTATCGGAAAAACAAATTTAGATGTGCAAGAGTTAGGAATTGATTTTTTAGTAGCAAGTGCTCATAAATTTCATGGTCCAAAAGGAATTGGGTTTGCCTATTTGAAAAAAAATTCGATGCTACAGCCCATGATTTTTGGTGGCGAACAAGAAAAAGGCATGCGTGCTGGAACTGAAGCCGTACATCAAGTCGTAGGAATGGCAAAAGCTTTAGAATTAGCTTACGCGAATTTAGAAAGCGATACACAATATATTTTCGATTTAAAAGAGTATTGTATTTCGGAATTGAAAAAAGTATTTCCAGAAGTGAAAATTAATGGAGAAAATACGTTTTATAACCTTTTAAATGTTCAATTGCCTTTATCGGAAGAAAAGACTTCAATGTTATTATTTACGTTGGATATGAAAGGAATAGCAGTTTCACGCGGAAGTGCTTGTCAAAGCGGAAGTATTAAACCATCGCACGTTTTAGCCGAATTTTTATCACCAGAAGAGACAAAAAAACCAAGTTTACGAATTTCTTTCAGTCATTTCAATACAAAAGAAGATATTGATTTGTTGGTTGAGGCTTTAAAACAAGCATAACTATTACCGTCACTTCGAGTGATTTTTAAAAGAAAAAATGCTAATTTTTGCTTTTAAAAATTGTATCGAGAACTATAGCAACGATTTTCCTTCTACAGTTCTCGATACATTTTGTATTCGGAAATCTGAGGCTTTCCAAATACAAAACACTCGAAGTGACGCAGGTGGAATTTCGTTTTCATTTCACTTTTTATAATGTTTTTCTTTTTAACTCAATTACTAATAAACAAGTGATAAATATTATCGTCACTTCGAGTGATTTTATATTTTAAAAACCTTAGTTTTTGAAATGTAAAATTGTATCGAGAACTTTAGAACATAAAAAAACACGAATTACATAAATCATGCAATTCGTGTTCAATAAGTTATTCAGGAAACTACAATTTTCCCATATTTTGAGCCAATGTCTCGATGAATTTTGTGATTGGTCCTTTGATCATCATCGCCATCATTGGATTAAAATCGCCTTCAAAAGCTAATTGAACTTCAGTATTATCAGCATCAATAGCGTTTAAGTTTCCAGTTAAAGTAAAAGGCAATTTACTTGAAGCAGCTCCTAAAACGATTTGCGAATTTGGAGTTCCTCCTTTTTTTACCAATTTAATTTCTGGCATTCCTTTTAAGCCAAATTCAAAGCAATTTTCGTCAATTACTTCAAATTTTGCTATATTTTCAGGCATTAATTTTTCGAAATTCTTTACGTCGTTTAAAGCGTTGAATAAATATTCAGCCGATTTTGCTACGTTTACTTTTGGACTTTCTAAGTTCATATCTTTTTGTTTATAAGTTTAAAAGGTTAAGAGTTTAAAAGGATGAAACTAAACTTCTGCATTCCACTCAGCAGGATTAGCATTCCAAGCGCTTAATGTTTCCAATTCGTTTTCGGAAACATATTGTTTGTCTACTGCTTTTTGTAATAAGCTTTCGTAATTACTTAGGGTAAAAACATCCAAATTAGCTGCTTCAAAGCGTTCTTTTGATACTGGAAAGCCATAGGTAAAAATGGCTGCCATTCCTTTGATATTAGCACCTTCGTTGCGTAAAGCTTCAACGGCTAACAAACTGCTTCCGCCAGTCGAAATCAAATCTTCTACGACAACTACATTTTGTCCTTTTTGCAAGAAACCTTCTACTTGGTTTTGTCTTCCGTGTTTTTTGGGTTCTGGACGAACGTATACAAAAGGCAGTCCCATTGCTTCTGCGACAAGTATACCAATGCCAATAGCGCCTGTTGCAACGCCCGCAATGACATCCGGTTTGCCAAATTTGTCTTCAATATGTTTCGCAAATTCATCGCGTACATAGTTTCTAACCGCTGGAAATGAAAGAATTATGCGGTTATCACAATAAATCGGAGACTTCCAGCCTGAAGCCCATGTAAAAGGATTTTTAGAATTTAATTTAATTGCGTTTATTTGTAAAAGCAATTCGGCTGTTTGTTGTGCTGTGTTGTTATTAAAAATCATATTGCAAATGTATAAAGTTTTTGTGAACGATAAGCCACTTTTTTTAACAAATCAGGTTCAAAAGGAAACCGATTTCAAACTTTTTTTGTTGGAAAGTGTTGATATTAAAAAGCTGATTGTAAAAATATTTCAGAATAAAATTCAGAAAGCATTTTTATATCATCCAGATGAAAAGCTGATAATGAAAACGCTTAGAGCAAAACTTCCGGTTGAAAAAGCGGGAGGAGGATTGGTTTTTAATAAGAATGGTGATGTACTTTTTATTTTCAGAAATGGGAAATGGGATTTACCAAAAGGTGGAACCGAAAAAAATGAAACTATTGAGGAAACGGCTATTCGTGAAGTTGAAGAAGAAACAGGCGTTACCGGATTAGCCATCACTGAAAAATTGCAAAGAACCTACCATATTTTTAAACGAAATGGTCGTTATAAATTAAAAATTACCCAATGGTTTGAAATGCGAACTAAATTTGAAGGTGTTCCACAAGGACAACTTGACGAAGGAATAGAGCGCGTAGAATGGGTAAATCCGAAGGATATTAAGTTTTTATTAGAGAACTCTTACGAGAATATTAAACTGTTGTTTGAGAACGAATTAATTCACAATAGTTTTTAAAGAAAATTTAAGATGTGTAATTCAAATGTTTTTATACATTTGTACCGAAATGAAGAAGAATCTGTTTAAATATTTTTACTTTATAATATTTAGTATCATTGGAAATATTGCTTTTGCAAGTTCCAACGATTTTTCACAAACTGATTTTTCTATATCTGAAAACAGTTCTATTTTTCAACAAGATTTCGATTTTCCTCTGTTTTATAAAAAAACAGAAAATAATTTTGAAACAAATCAAGGAAAAATAGAAGTTATTGAATATGAATTAGAGGAAGAAGAATACTCTTATTCTAAATATTCCAAAAATTTTAATTTTTTTGCAAACTTTTTTGATACTAAAGTTTCAGAAAATAATTCACAATTTATTCAAAATAGATTTGCGCCTTGCAAGTATATAGATTATCTATCTACACTTACACCACTTAATATTTACTATTGCGTCTACAGGATTTGATTTAAAATTTATTTTCAGGTTGTTACAGAATTTCAATAAAAGATTTTCTGTGTTTTTTACAATTCATTACAAAATAAATATTAATTCAAATTATTAAAATAAAATGGCTAAAAGAATTTTTATGCTTTTAAGCTTAGGTAGTATCTTATTACTATCTAGTTGTGGACACAAAGAAGAAGTAAAGGAAGAAGAAGCAAAATTTTTAGTTTCAAACCCGCTTGAAAAAGATACAATTGTTGATCGAAAATATGTTGCCCAAATTCACTCAATTCGCCATATCGAATTAAGAGCTTTAGAAAGAGGTTATCTACAAAACATTTTTGTAGACGAAGGACAGTTTGTAACAAAGGGTCAAAAAATGTTTAGAATTATGCCAAATGTTTATGAGGCAGAATTAGCTAAATCAAAGGCAGAAGCAGAATCTGCACTTATAGAATATCAAAATACAAAAACTTTAGCAGAAAAAAATGTCGTTTCTAAAAACGAATTGGCTTTAGCTAAAGCTAGATTATCAAAAGCAAATGCAGAAGTTAGTTTGGCACAAACTCATTTAGGTTTTACCGATATTAGAGCTCCTTTCTCAGGAATTATGAATCACTTAGAAGCAAGAGAAGGTAGTTTGTTAGATGAAGGAGATTTATTAACGACACTTTCTGACAACAGTAAAATGTGGGTTTATTTTAATGTCCCAGAGGCTGAATACTTGAACTATGTTACTAAGAAGTCAAAAGGAGAAATGATTAAAGTAAACTTAGAAATGGCTAATGGAGCTATTTTTAACCAAGAAGGAGTTGTTGAAACTATCGAGGGTGAATTTAATAACGAAACAGGAAATATTGCTTTTAGAGCAACATTTAACAATCCAAACAAAATTTTAAGACATGGTGAAACAGGAAATATTATAGTTAGAAATGACTATAAAAAAGCATTGTTAATACCACAAAAAGCAACTTTTGAAGTTCTAGATAAAAAGTTTGTTTTTGTTATCGATAAAAATAATACAGTAGTTCAAAGAGAAATAACAGTTTCAGAGGAAGAAATTCCATACTTGTTTATTGTTAAAAGTGGACTTACCGTAGGTGATAAGATTCTTTTAGATGGATTACGAAAAGTGAAGAATGGTCAAAAAATTCATGTTGACTATCAAACACCTAATAAAGTGTTTTCTTCATTACATCTTTATGCTGAATAATCTCTAAAAAAAGAACTATCATGTTTAAGAATTTTATCAAACGACCTGTTATGGCGATCGTTGTATCGCTCATAATAATATTTTTAGGGTTATTGTCAATTAAAACGTTGCCAATTTCTCAGTTCCCTGAAATTGCACCTCCAAGGGTTTTAATTACACTAGCTTATCCAGGAGCAAGTGCCGAAGTATTAGAAAAATCGTCATTAATTCCATTAGAAAGAGCAATTAATGGTGTACCAGGAATGCGTTATATTGTTTCTGATGCAACCAGTGCCGGTGAAGCTACAATCCAAATTTTATTTGATTTAGGAACAGATCCTAATGAAGCGGTAGTTAACGTTAAAAACCGTGTAGACAAAGTAATCAATACCTTGCCAGAACTTGTTCAGCTTGAAGGGGTTATTGTACAAGTTGTACAGCCGAGTATGTTGATGTACATTAACTTATATAGTGAGGATAAACATGCAGATGAAAAGTTTTTGTATAACTATGCCAATGTAAATATTATTCCTGAAATCCAACGTATTAAAGGGATTTCTACCGCTCAAATCTTAGGTAACCGTAATTACGCAATGCGTATTTGGTTAAATCCTGATAGAATGCGTGCTTATAATGTTTCTACTGACGAAGTTATGAAAGCGATGGCTGAGCAAAGTCTTATTGGTAGACCTGGACGTTTAGGTCAGGCTACCGGTATAAAAGCACAGTCATTAGAATATGTATTGGTATACAAAGGAAGGTTTAATAAACCCGAAGAATATGAGAATATAATTGTAAGAGCTAATGCTGAAGGTGAGATTGTCAAGATTAAGGATATTGGAAAAGTTCAATTTGGAAGTGAATTTTTCGATATTTACTCTAACAAAGACGGACACCCTTCTGCGGCTATTCAATTAAAACAAGTATATGGTAGTAATGCATCTGAAGTAATTGAAGGTGTTAAACACAAATTAGAAGAATTAAAAGGAGCTTTCCCTCCTGGAATGAAATATGAGGTTAGTTATGACGTTTCGAGCTTCTTAGACGCCTCTATTGAAAAGGTTATCCATACTTTAGGTGAAGCCTTTGTATTAGTTGCAATCGTTGTATTTATTTTCTTGGGAGATTGGCGTTCAACGCTTATTCCAATTATTGCTGTACCAATTTCATTAATTGGAGCCTTTATCTTTATGAAGATGTTTGGGCTAACCATCAACTTAATTACATTATTTGCCTTAGTTCTTGCAATTGGGGTCGTAGTAGATGATGCGATAGTCGTCGTCGAGGCCGTCCACCTCAAGATGGAGGAAGATCATATTGGACCATTTAAAGCCGTACAAAGAGTATTGGGAGAAATTGGTGGAGCCGTTGTAGCGATTACGTTATTAATGACCTCCGTATTTATTCCAGTAGCCTTTATGTCGGGACCTGTTGGGGTATTCTATAGACAGTTTGCTATTACCATGGCATCTTCTATTGTACTTTCTGGGGTTGTTGCACTTACTTTAACTCCTGTTTTATGTGCAATGATTCTTAAAAATAACCATGGTAAACCTAGAAAGAAAACACCTATTAACATGTTTATTGATGCATTTAATAGATTGTTTGAAAAACTAACGGGAAAATATACAAACATTCTAACTAAGATTGTTGACAGAAGACTTGTTACGTTTTTAGCATTAGGAGGATTTGCCGTTTCTACAATTTTAGTAAGCGAAACATTACCTTCAGGGTTTATTCCAGGAGAAGATCAAGGTATGATTTATGCCATTATTCAAACGCCTCCAGGATCGACTCTAGAAACTACTAATGCGGTTTCTAGAAAATTACAATCTATTGCTGAGCATGTAGAAGGGGTGCAATCGGTTTCTTCGTTAGCGGGTTATGAAATTCTTACTGAAGGTAGGGGTTCTAATGCTGGTACATGTATCATCAACTTAAAACCATGGTCTGAAAGAAAGAATTCGGTTCATGAAGTTATTGAAGAATTAGAAAAAGAAACTAAAGACTTTGGAGCTGTAATTGAATATTTTGAACCACCAGCGGTTCCAGGATATGGTGCAGCAGGAGGATTATCATTCCGTTTATTAGATAAAACGAATAGTGGGGATTATTATTCATTTGATAAAATCAATAAACAATTCATGGATGATTTAGGAAAACGTAAAGAGTTAACAGGATTGTTTACTTTTTATGCGGCAAATTACCCTCAGTACGAAATCATTATTGATAACCAAAAAGCAATGCAAAAAGGTGTTTCTATTGGAACTGCAATGGAAAACTTAAATATCTTAATTGGTAGTACATTTGAGCAAGGTTTTATTCGTTTTAATAATTATTTCAGAGTATATACTCAGGCAGATCCTTCATTCAGAAGAAATCCTAATGATTTGTTACAATACTATGTAAAAAATGATAAAGGAGAAATGGTTCCGTATTCTGCATTTATGACTTTGAAAAAACGTCAAGGTCCAAATGAAATTACACGTTATAATTTATACAATTCGGCAACAATTAGAGCGGTTCCTGCAAAAGGTTATACAACTGGAGAATCAATCAAAGTTATTAATGAAGTAGCCAAACAAACACTTCCAAATGGATATGATGTAGCTTGGGAAGGATTAACTTTTGACGAGGCTCAAAGAGGAAATGAGGCAATTCTTATTTTCGGAATTGTATTAATCTTCGTTTACTTTGTATTATCGGCTCAGTATGAAAGTTTTATTTTACCATTTGCGGTTGTTCTTTCTTTACCTGCCGGAATTTTTGGAACATTCTTCTTGTTAAAACTATTTGGTTTAGCAAATGATATTTATGCGCAAGTAGGACTAGTAATGCTTGTTGGATTACTCGGTAAGAATGCCGTTTTAATTGTTGAGTTTGCTGTCCAGAAAACCCAACAAGGAATGTCAATCTTTGATGCGGCAATTGAAGGAGCTAAAGTTCGTTTTAGACCAATCTTGATGACATCTTTCGCATTTATTGCCGGATTAATTCCATTAGTAAAAGCAACAGGTGCTGGTGCAATTGGTAACAGAACTATCGGTACAGCTGCACTTGGAGGAATGTTATTCGGAACCATTTTTGGAGTTTTATTAATTCCTGGGTTGTACTACATTTTTGCCAAATTAGCTGAAGGAAGAAAAATGATTAAAAACGAAGACTTTACTCCGTTAACAGAAGATTACCACTATATTGATTCTGATAAACACAAAAATGAAAAGAAATAATTTATTAAAAGCAGTAGTATTAGGATGTTCCATCCTAATACTACATTCTTGTGGAATTCCAAAAGTAGCTACACAAGAAAGTAATATTACTTTGCCAACTAATTATTCGGAAAAAGTAACTCAAAGTGATAATTCTGGAAAAGTAAGATGGAAAGATTTTTTTGAAGATAAATATTTACTAAGCTTAATCGATTCTACATTAGTTAATAATAAAGAATTGAATATTTTGATGCAAAAAGTAAATATGGCTCAAAATGAAATTCAAGCTAGAAAAGGGGAGTATTTACCAAGTGTTGGTTTAGGTGCTGGTGCCGATTTAGATAAAGTTGGTAAGTTTACTAGAAATGGTTCAGTAGAAGAAAATTTAAACATCAGAGAAGATGAGAAATTTCCTGAGCCATTAACAAACTACAAATTTGGTTTATACAGTACTTGGGAATTAGACGTTTGGAAAAAACTTCGTAATTCTAAAAAAGCTGCTGTAATGGAATATATGGCTTCTCAAGAAGGGAAGAACTATTTAGTTACTAATTTAGTTGCTGAGGTTGCTAACTCTTATTACGAATTGATTGCTTTAGATGCGCAATTGAAAAACCTAGAGCAAAATATTGAAATTCAAAAAAATGCTTTAGAAATAGTAAAATTATTAAAAGAGTCGGCAAGAACAACACTTTTAGCGGTTAAACGTTTTGAAGCTGAGGTTCAAAAAAACCAAAGTGAAATTTACAATCTAAAACAGGAAATTGTTGAAGTAGAAAATAAAATCAACTTTTTAGTGGGTAGAACTCCTCAACCAGTTTTAAGAGATGCTAGCAATTTCATGGCTACAACTCCAAAATTTGTAAATGTAGGTTTACCTTCAGATTTATTAGAAAACAGACCTGATATCAAACAAGCGCAATTAGAATTAGAAGCTGCTAAATTGAATATTAAAGTTGCTAAAGCTAATTTTTATCCGCAGTTTGGATTAAAAGCGGGTATTGGTTATGAAGCATTTAATCCTAAGTATTTATTAAATTCTCCAGAATCGTTGTTGTATTCTATTGTAGGAGATGCAATTATGCCATTAGTAAATAGAAATGCAATTAAAGCAACGTATAAAACAGCTTCAGCAAAACAAATTCAGGCTGTTTATGAATACGAACAAACAATTTTAAGAGCTTATACAGAAGTTATTAATCAAATGTCTAAGATTGAAAATTTAGAGAATTCATTTAACTTGAAAAATAACCAAGTTGAAGCTTTAAATCAGTCTATCGATATTGCAAATCAATTATTTCAATCAGCAAGGGCAGATTACATGGAAGTTTTACTTACACAGCGAGATGCTTTGGAAGCAAAAACAGACTTAATCGAAACTCGTAAAAATCAAATGCTTACTGTAATTAATTTATACAAAGCGCTTGGTGGTGGATGGAATTAATGGATTTATTTGTAATGTAATTGTGAAAGAAAAGTCATCCGAAAGGGTGACTTTTTTATTGCGTTTCAATTTGTAAAATTTATTTACTATTTTTAATACAAGTTTTTCCATAATCAGATTTCCAATTCAATGAAAAAAGATATTACTTTAGTTCTTTCAGGTGGCGGTGCAAGAGGAATTGCTCATATTGGAGTTATTGAAGAATTATTGAAATTAAACGTAAATATTGCTTCCATTTCAGGAACTTCTGTGGGTGCTTTAATTGGCGGAATTTACGCTGTAGGAAAACTAGAAGAATTCAAGCAATGGATGTTGAAAGTAAACAGAACTAAGATTTTTAGATTGATAGATTTTAGTTTTTCAACACAAGGATTGGTTAAAGGAGAACGCGTTTTTAATGAAATTAGAGAATTTATTACCGATGTTAATATTGAAGATTTACCAATAAAATATACGGCAACCGCTTTTGATATTGCCAATGGTAGAGAAGTAGTGTTTGATAAAGGAAGCTTATTTAATGCTATAAGAGCTTCTATTTCTATTCCAACGATTTTTACACCACTAACTATTGGAGATTCCGTTTTTATTGATGGTGGCGTTGTAAATAACATTCCAATAAACACGGCAAAACGAGTTGAAAATGATATTGTAATAGCGGTTAATGTAAATGCAGGAGTTACCGATGATATCGTGTATTATTCTGAATTAGAACAACTAGCAAAACAGAATCAGAAAGCAAGTAAATCTATTTACAGAATTAATAAAAATATCAATTACTTATTCTTGGTCAACAATAGTTTAGTAACCTTGACCAATCATATTTCTAATCTTATTTTAGAAAAGAATCCGCCCGATGTTTTAGTTGAAATACCACGAAATGTAGCCGGAATTTTTGAATTTTATAATACCAAAGCCATTATAAATTCTGGTAGGGAATATTTTGCAAATTCGATTCCTGAAATTGAATCAAAGATTAGAAATGTTTTATAAATTGGATATTATTAGTTTTTCTCTGTTCTTATTTTAAAACGCTGTAATTCTCATATTCAGTTTTAATAAGTTTGTTTTTTGAATTAAACGTTTTAATTGTTTTTTTACCTTTTCTGTATTTGATTTTTTGGTATTCATAGAGGTTGCCTTCTTTATCAAAATATTCATTTGTGATAACATTTAATTTTCCAAATTCATAGGTTTCTTTTAATTCAATAATTCCTTTTTTATCGGAATAATATATGATTTCTAGAGGTTTTCCGTTTTTGAAGACCCCTTCCAATCTTTTATTTCCATTAGAGAAATAATCGATAATTTTTCCATTGCATAAAATGTCACAATTATAATAATTCCAATATTTGGAATGGAGTTCTAGACTAGTTACAAAACGTGTTTTAGGAATTGTAATAGTATCAATAAATTTTACTGAGTTATTAATTTTTAATGAAGTATTGATTGAAATTCTAAAATCACCATCTATTAAATGAGAACTCAGAATATAATTTCCAATAGTATCAACAGAAGTTTTAAAATTTGATGAAATAAATTCTTTTTGGTTATCAAGGTTAGTTAATTCAAAATTTAATTTTTCAATTTTATTGTTGCATTCATTAAAAAAATATAGTTCAACATCAATCTGCGAATGAATTTGATTTATGAATATTATCAAAAGAAAATTTAAAATGTTTTTCATAGATTTATTTTAGTTAACTCTATAAACCGGATACTGCAAATGCGCTTTCTCATAATAAGGTGATTGTCTATAAACCCAATCCAATTGCGCTGCACCATTTTCAGCGAAAGCTTTGTCGTTTTGTTTCTTCTGTTCTAATTCGGCTTTGATTTTTGGATTTTTATCCAAGAATTCTTTCGCCAAATCTTCAAAAACATAACTCGAAAAATACTCTTTTTGTTGTAAAATAGGATCAAAGAAGTTCCAATTGAAATAACTGTCTACGGCTTCTGGTTCTAAAGTTTCCACTAAATATTTCACGCCTGGTTGATTCGTGTAAAACATATAATCACCCATGAAAAATTTTATTTTTTGGGTCGATTTAGAAACTTTCGTATTGTAGTGTGTGTAATGCCCTTCGTAAGGCGATTTTGAAGTTTGATAGCTTTCAATTTTATACGATTCTACTTCAATAATCGTATCTTTTTGAAGACGTTCTGAATTCATATTGTTCAATTTCAAAATATCCAACACTTGCCATTGCGATTGCGGAATAATATACGCTTTAGGAATGTTTACAAATTTCGTAGGTTTATAATTCCCATAAAACGGAATTTTCTTGGTAAACGGTTTGCTTTTGTCGTAAAACAAACGGTCTTTTCCTGAAATATCGCTTGGTTTGTAACCGCCTTGATAGCCTTTAAAATCAATATAAGAAACTTTCGTTGAATCAATTGCCCAATCCATCGGATATTGCATCCCAACTTGATATTCGTTCAATGCTTCTTTTCGCATTTGTTTGATTTTTTGCCAATTCACATCGGCGAAATTAATCGTGCTGACCATAAATTCATACGTCACTTTTACACGTTCTTTATATATTTTCAACATGTGTGTTTCTGGAACAAATCCTAACGTATGGAATAAAGTCGAATAACCTGTTGCATAACGTGGAGTATCGGTAAATTGTTCGAAACCTTTATCAGGCGTGGTACTATGTACATTGACATACGGAACCACATCGATTTTCTTTTTGTTCATGTCTTTCACCACGGAAGGATACAATTCGTTGATGAAATAATTGCCTAATTTGTTTCCCAAACGTTCGTGTTGAGTAGCAATACAAGTAAACGTATATTGATAATCCGCACCATTAGAAACGTGATTATCAAGGAAAATATCAGGATTTAACTCGGTAAACAATTTTTGAAAACTTCTCGAATTTTTAGTATCCGATTTGATAAAATCGCGATTCAAATCGTAATTTCTACCGTTTCCTCTAAAACCATATTCTTCTGGGCCGTTTTGATTGGCTCTTGAATGCGAATTTCGATTCAACATCCCACCCACACTATACACTGGAATTGCAGCAATTAAGGTGTTTTTAGCCGTTTTGATTTTTCCCATGGCTAAATCGCGCATCAACATCATCGTAGCATCAATTCCGTCAGGTTCCCCCGCGTGAATGCCGTTGTTGATTAATATTACGGCTTTGTTTTTAGTAAAATATTCGTCAAAATCAAATTTGCCTTCGCTTGAAAAAAGTACCAAATGCAATGGTTTTCCGCTATCGGTGGTGCCTTTTTGAATCATTTGGATGTTGGCATAACTTGCGTCTAATTTTTCATAAAACGCAATACATTCTTCATAAGTAGTAGATTGATTGCCATTGCCACGTTCAAAAGGCGTGGTAAAATTGTTTTGAGAAAACGCAGAAATCGATAAGAAAAGTAAACTTATTTGTAAAAAACGCATAGTTGAATTGTATTTGATTTTCAAAAATAAAGTTTTTTACTTGAAACACATAGAAACATAGGTTAATTGTTGATAGAGTTGAGTCGTTTCACTCTTTATATAGTTTATATAGTTTATCTGAACCCAAATTTTGGGCTATCCAATTCTTTTTTCCTATGTTTCTATGTGGTTTAAAATTCTTTGATTTTGTTTTATTTAATAGTATAAACGGGTTAATTTACGAATCGATAAGCATCAATCAACAATCATCACTATCTTTGCCGCATGAGTCAAAATCCCTATTCCAACAATGTACTATTGAATCTTGGTATTCAAAGTTTAAACAAAATGCAAGAAGCAGCCCAAAAGGCTATTTTGAATGAAGATAATGTGTTATTGCTTTCTCCAACAGGTTCGGGGAAAACGTTAGCCTTTTTATTGCCCATTCTTAAATTATTAGATGAAGAAGTAAAAGGGGTGCAATGCTTAATTTTAGTACCATCACGCGAATTAGGTTTACAAATTGAACAAGTTTGGAAAAAAATGGGAACGCATTATAAAGTCAATACGTGTTATGGAGGGCACTCGATAGAGACGGAATTCAAAAACTTAAGCAATCCGCCAGCATTGTTAATTGGAACACCAGGAAGAATTGCCGATCATATAGAACGAGGAAGTTTTGCTACCGAAAATGTAAAAACCTATGTTCTAGACGAATTTGACAAATCGTTACAATTGGGTTTCCATGAAGAAATGTCTTATATCATTGGAAAAATTACTAAAGCAAACAAACGTGTTTTAGTTTCAGCGACTTCAGGTGTGGAAATTCCAAAATATACTAAAGTTGTTAATCCGAAAGTATTGGATTTTATTCCGAAAGAAAAGCAAAATGACAATTTAGATATTCGCATTGTTTTTTCGAAATCTAAGGATAAAATCGATTCGTTGTTTCAATTGATTTGTTCTTTGAATTCCGAAGCAGCGATTATTTTTTGTAACCATAGAGAAGCAGTGGAACGCATTCATGACATGTTGACTCAAAAAGGCATTATTTCTACGTTTTATCATGGTGGATTAGACCAAGACGAACGCGAGCGTGCTTTAATTCAGTTCAGAAATGGTAGTGTTTCGTATTTAATCACAACTGATTTAGGGGCACGTGGTTTGGATATTCCTGAAATGAATCACGTAATTCATTACCATTTACCTGCTAAAGAGGACGAATTCACACACCGAAACGGTAGAACCGCTCGTATGTTAGCCACCGGAACCGCTTATGTTTTGGTAAACGAAACCGAAAAGAAAGTAGATTATTTTGATTATGGCAAACGTAGATTAGATGTTTCTAATGCCAAATCATTACCAAAAGCGCCTTTATATCAAACGCTTTACATCAGTGGAGGAAAGAAAAACAAGTTGAATAAAATTGATATTGTAGGTTTCTTTTCGCAAAAAGGAAAATTGGAAAAAGATGATATTGGATTAATCGAAGTCAAAGATTTTATTTCGTTTGTAGCGGTGAAATATTCAAAAGTAAAATCGTTATTGCAAAACATCAAAGATGAAAAAATGAAAGGGAAGAAGTATAAAATTGAAGTAGCGAGAAAGGTGATAAAGAAAGAGGAGGAGTAAAGTTTTTAATAATTATTTAAAATCATTTGCAATAAATACCAATTCTTGGTATATTTGATAAAAAAGTTATGGCACGAAATACTTCTATATTATTAGGTGAATATTTTGAAAATTTCATCAATGAACAAATGGCTACGGGAAAATATAGTTCTGTTAGTGAGGTGGTTAGAGCTGCTTTGAGAGTTTTTGAACAAGAAGAAAACAAGTCGAAATCATTAATAAATGAGCTTAAAATTGGAGAAAAAAGCGCAAAAATTAAAAATTTTGATCGTAACAAAAATTTAGAACAACTTAAAGCAAACTTTCAAAAATAATGTCGAATTATATTCTAAGCGAACAGGCGCTAGACGACATTAATAGAATTTGGATTTACACCGCTGAAAATTGGTCTTTAGAACTAGCAGACCGTTACTATAATTTAATTTTTGATGAAATAGAATATATAGCAGCAAATTTTCAAATGGCTCGTGATTTTGGAACTGTGAGAAAAGATTATCGATGTTCAAAAGTTAAGTCACATTTGATATTTTTTAGAATAACTAAAGCCAATGAAATTGAAGTGGTGAGGGTTTTACATGAAAGAATGGATATAGAAATTAGATTAAGCGAATAAAATGATTTCTCCAACTTGCCCACTTTGTAATTCCACTTCAACGCTTTTCTGCGAAAAGGCAAAGCATTTGTTTTATAAATGTGATACTTGCGATGGTATTTTTAGGCCAAAACATACTTTTTTAACTGCTGAAGAAGAGAAAGAACACTACGAAAAACACAATAATGATATTTATGATGAGCGCTATCAAGCGTTTGTTTCTCCTATAGTAAATGCGGTTTTACAAGATTTTTATCCAGAAGCAAAAGGTTTGGATTTCGGTTCAGGAACAGGTCCGGTAATTGCCAAAATGTTGACGGATAAAGGCTATCAAGTACAGAATTACGATTTGTTTTTTGCGAATGATGTATCGCTTTTAAATCAAAAATACGATTACGTTTCGTGTTGCGAAGTAATGGAACATTTTCATCAACCTTACAAAGAATTTGAATTACTAAAAAGTTTATTACTTCCGAAAGGGAAATTATACTGTAAAACCGAAGTTTTCAACAACCAAAAGCCTTTCGAAAATTGGTATTACAAGGATGATTTCACACACGTTTTTATTTACCAACCCAAAACCATGGAATGGATCAAAGCAGAATTCCACTTTTCGAATTTAATTATTCAAGAGAAATTGATTGTGTTTGAAAGCTAATTTATTTTTTATCCAAAACCGATTCTGGAACTAACTGCGAAATATCACCACCATTTCGCAATACATCACGCACAATACTCGAAGAAATAAACGAAGTTCGAGCAGCTGTTAATAAGAAAACCGTTTCAATTTTGGACATGACACGATTCGTATGTGCAATAGCTTTTTCAAATTCAAAGTCGGCTGGGTTTCGTAATCCACGTAAAATGAATTCTGCTTTTTCTTTTTTGCACAAATCAATCGTTAAACCTGAATATGTAATGACTTTTACTTTAGGTTCATCTTTAAAAGCTTCTTCTATAAAACGTTTTCGGTCTTCTAAGGAAAACATGTATTTTTTTTCGGCATTGACACCAATCGCTACAATGACTTCATCAAACAAAGAAACGCCTCTTTTGATTATATCGGAATGTCCGTTAGTAATAGGGTCAAACGAACCCGGAAATATTGCTTTTTTCATAGTTAGTTTATTTCAAGACAACTTATTTCAATATACAATGGATTTGAAATAAAATCGATTATAATTTCTTTTTTTTGTTGAAGGATTTCAATGATATTTTTAGTAGTGGTATTTCCAGTCCTAAGCCATATAATTTTTGGAGGATGACCTTTTAAATTCGATATTTCAAAAAAATCACTATCAAAAGTAACGATTGTATAATTGTTTTCTTTGGCAAACTTCCAAATTTCATGATCAGAAAATCCTTCTAATCCTAATTCTCTTACCTGTTTAGAATTAGGGAAATCTTCTTTGATTTTTTGAATTATCCTAAAGGATATATTTTGGTCAAACAATAAGCTCACGATGCTACCCTAACTTTATGTTCTTTGTCAGCAGCGTATGCCAAACAAGATTTTATCTTATCTTCGGTTAATTCTGGGAAATCAGTTATTATTTCATTGATATTCATTCCATTAGCTAGCCAATTTAAAACATCATAAACTGAAATTCGAGTTCCTTTTATGATTGGTTTCCCAAAACGAACTTCAGGTTTTATTTCGATATGTTCTTGGTAATTTATCATAAATTTACTTCTTTAAAGCCAATTCAATAGCATTTTCAAACAATTCAGGTAATGAAATTCCAGCTTCTCTCGCTTGTTGAGGTAAAATACTTTCGGTAGTTAAACCTGGAATCGTATTCATTTCTAACATATAAGGTTCATTGTTTACGATAATGAATTCACTTCTCGAAAAACCTTTCATTTTCAATACTTCGTACGCTCTTTTGGCAACCGTTTCGATTTTTATTTTTAATTCTTCCGAAATTCTGGCTGGCGTAATTTCTTTTGATTTGCCTAAATATTTCGCTTCGTAATCAAAAAAATCGTTTTCGGATACGATTTCGGTGATTGGTAAAACCGTAACTGTTCCTTTATAATTAATCACACCAACCGAAACTTCAGTTCCGTCCAAGAAACTTTCTATGATGATTTCGTCGTCTTCTTTATAAGCATTTTCGATAGCTGGAAGAAATTCTTCTCTAGTTTTTACTTTCGAAATTCCGAAACTCGACCCTGATTTATTTGGTTTTACGAAACAAGGTAAGCCAACTTTCGCCAAAATAGTGTCCACATTAATCTCATCACCCAAATTCAAATAATACGATTCCGCTGTCTTGATTCCGTAAGGTTTTAAAACGGACAACATATCGCGTTTGTTGAATGTTAATGCCGCTTGGTAATAATCACAAGAAGTTTGAGGAATATTTAGTAACTCAAAATAGGCTTGCATCAAACCATCTTCTCCCGGCGTTCCATGAATAGCATTAAAAACCACATCAAAATTGATTTTTGAGTCATTAATCGTTACTGAAAAATCGCTTTTATCAATTGGAAATTCACTGTTATTCTCATTAACATATACCCATTTTTCTTTGAAAATATGAATACGGTATGGATTAAATTTAGCGCGATTAATATTGTTAAACACAACATTTCCGCTTGTTAACGAAATTTTATACTCGCTAGAGTAACCTCCCATAATGATGGCAACGTTTTTCATTTTGAAATTCTAAAAGTGATACACAAAATTACATTATTTATTCAGATTTTACGTTCTTTTGTTTCTTAACCAAAAAAATATTTTTTCAAAATTATCGTTCTAGTAGCGTTATGAAATGAAAATGAAATGCATCGTGATTTCTTTTTGAATTTTATATCTTTGTCAAAATATCATTTTATATGAGTTTATTTAAATTTTTAACAAGTAGGGTTTTTTTTATTCAAGTTGCCATAGCGATAGCTATTGTAGTAGTTTTCACATTTTTGATAATCCAATTTTTAGATTTTAGAACGAATCATGGCCAAGAAATTAAAGTGCCTGATTTGTCTAAGATGAAAATTGAAATTGCTGAGGAAAAACTAAACGAACTGGATTTAGAGGTGTTTTTATTAGATACGGTAGAATTTAATGCTGATTTTCCTCCCTTTACAATTTTAGAGCAAGATCCTAAAGCAGGTAGTTTGGTAAAAGACGGTCGTAAAATTTATGTAAAACTGAATGCAGGAGAATTTACTGATATTACCATTCCAGAATTCAAAGACAAAACGTTCCGACAAATTTCGGCAACTATAAAATCATTAACATTAAAAGAAGGAAAAATTACCTACAAACCTCATATAGCAAAAGATATAGTATTGCAAATTTTTCAAGATGGGAGACGTTTGAGAGCTGGTGATAAGGTAAAGAAAAATTCTACGCTAGACTTTGTATTAGGAGATGGTAAAGAAGTGTTTAATGGTGAAACATTCAGTTCTGAAGAGCCTGCGGATACTTTACCACCTGTAGAAGAAAATGTTACAGAACCAGTAGAATTTAAAGAAGAAGATGGCGGATTATAATGTAGGAACCGAACTCGAAGACGAGTTATACGAACATCATCGTTTTGAAGCAAGCAAAGGGCAATCAGCCTTGCGTGTGGATAAGTTTTTGATGAACATGATTGAAAATACAACCCGAAATAAAATTCAACAAGCAGCAGAGAAAGGTTCGATTTTAGTGAATGATGTTCCTGTAAAATCGAATTATAAAGTAAAATCGGGTGACATTGTACGATTAGTATTGGCACACCCAACTTACGAACAATTGCTTACGCCGGAGAATATTCCGTTGGATATTGTGTATGAAGATGATCAATTGTTGGTCGTTAATAAACCCGCTGGCATGGTAGTGCATCCAGGGCATGGAAATTATTCGGGAACCTTAGTCAATGCGTTGGCTTATCATTTCGAAAATTTACCGATGAATAGTTCAGAAAGGCCGGGTTTGGTTCATCGAATCGATAAAGATACTTCGGGTTTATTAGTAGTTGCTAAAACCGATTTCGCAATGGCTTATCTTACCAAGCAATTTGCTGAGAAGACTTCGGAAAGAGAATATATTGCATTGGTTTGGGGAAATGTAGAAGAAGATGAAGGAACTGTAGAAGGCAACATTGGTCGTCATGATACCAATCGAATGCAAATGGCAGTTCATTCTGATGAAGAAAAAGGTAAACCAGCTGTTACACATTATAAAGTTTTAGAGCGATTTGGCTACGTTACTTTAGTTTCTTGTCAACTAGAAACGGGAAGAACGCATCAAATTCGTGTTCACATGAAACACATAGGCCATACCCTTTTTAATGACGAGCGATATGGTGGCGATTCGATATTAAAAGGGACTACATTTACTAAATACAAACAGTTTGTTGATAATTGCTTTAAAGTATTACCAAGACAAGCGCTTCACGCTAAAACGTTAGGGTTTGAACATCCTATTACAAAAGAATTTTTACGATTTGATTCACCTATTCCACAAGATTTTATGGAATGTATTGATAAATGGCGTGTGTATTCGAAAGCACAGACTTTCACAGAAGAGGCATAATGTTTGCCTTTACTGTACACATTTTAAATAATCAATGAAATAGTCTTTTGGATTTGTTTTGGTATTAAATGTCTCAGAAAAATATTCTGATGCAACTACATAATCTTTTGTTTCACTAATAAACTGAATTCGCATAAGCGAGATCGAACTTTTACTTAACTCTTCGTAGTTTGATGGTGTAAAGTAAAAATAACCCGTTAAAATTCGGATATTATCTTTTGTTTCAGAGTCGTAGTTTAATTGACTACAGCTTTCTAAATCAGAATGCACTAGTGTAACAATCTTTCCGTTAGCCAATTGAAATATAATTTTTGATTTTTTATCCAAGCAGTTTACAGGAATGAAGGCATTATTTTTCTGAATTTGTTGTACAACCAGCATTGGTGTCCCAGATTCATTTATTAAGTTGAAAAATATAAACTCTTTTGAATTTCCAAAAAGACGTTCATGGAGTAGTTTTTGTGGCGTTACCTTAAGCGATGTACTATCTGTTTTTTCATTTACATCATAGATGCAATCTTGACTTTGAGCTGAAGAAAATAATGGTATTAAAAGAAAAAGAAAAAGAATGTTTTTCATGAAATTTAAATTTTTTCGCAAAGTAAAACTATTTTTTCGTTATTCAAATTGGTTGTAAAAAAAGCATAGGTGATTCCGCCATCTTGAATTTTAAATTTTTTCTTTATTTCTTCTGGTTTTAAAGGGAAATTTCGAGTTGAAATGTTCATTTTCTGATTTTGAATATATTGCTTCATTTCTTGTTTCTGATATTTGATTTCTTGAATAATTTTAAATTTTCTTCCTTGAAATTCTTTATTTTCATTTGAGGTGTAAAGATGCGAATGTTGGTGTAATTTAGCAACCCCAAACAATTCTGAAATCGCATTAAAATAGCCCGATTTAAGTAAAGAAGCATTGGGCTCATAAAGATACTGTTGAGGTAAGCTGAAAGTAGCGTGATAGTTTTTTAAAAGAACAATTTCCGTTGAATAAACTATACCTTTGTCAATAGTAACAGCTTTAATCATTGGGTTTTTAGAATTTCCTTTTTCAATTAGCCATAACAATTCTTTAACTTCATTTTCAACAGCTACAATATAAATTGTTGTTACATTTTTCAATTCGCTTAATCCAGCTGTAATGTCTAAAATTGGAGCGGTTTTAATGAGTAAAGTTTCTGAGTACTCTTCATAAAAATTTTGTAATTCTACTACATTTGGAAGACAGTCTTTCAGCATAAAAACCTTTCCCTTTGCATCATTTCTTCTAGAGGGATCTACATAAATACAGTCAAACTTTTGGTTGCGGTTTTTTAAAATAGAGGTGCTGTCACCAATTACACATGATACATTCTCCACATGAAGTGCTCTGAAATTATGGGCAACAATTAAAGAAAGTTCCGCATTTATTTCACAATGGATTACTTTGTTAAACTGTTTTGAAAAATAGTAGTCGTCAATTCCAAAACCTCCAGTACAGTCAATTAAGTTATTTCCTGAAACCAAACTTGCTTTATATTTTGCTGTAATTTCAGAAGATGTTTGTTCAATCGAAATTTTTTCGGGAAAAATTATAGCTGGATTAGCAAACCATGTAGGTAATTTTTCTTTTGCTTTTTTTTTAGCAATAATTTGGTTAATTAAGGTGGTGTAATCAACATCAGGAAAAGGATTTTTTTTAAAGGCCAGCTTTGTAATATCTAGGTTTATGTTTTTGTTTATAAAATCTTGTATATCAGATTTTAAAATTCTTTCAATATTCAAAATTATAAGTTTTTTGTGAGGGCTTTAATAAATTTGTTTTCAGGTAAGAATTCTTTTCCAATTACTTTTAAAGAAGTGTAAAAAGGAACTGCTATAATCATTCCGGTTACACCAAATAAAATTCCTGCAATCAAAATGATTAAAAAAATTTCTAAAGGATGTGAGTTAGTACTTTTTGAAAATATAATGGGCGAACTCAAATTATTATCGATAACTTGAACAACCGACATTCCGATTAAAACATAAATTGCTGTGGGAAGTGTTTCAGTGGCAAAATCAGCACCAGTTCCAATACCACTTATCATAATTAACAACCCAGCAATAACAGATGCTATTAGAGGGCCGATGTAAGGCACAATATTAAAAATGGCACACAATAAAGCTATTATCAATGCATTTTCAACGCCAAAAATCAAAAAAACAATTAAGTATAGTACCATTATGATACTTAATTGAAGCAGTAACCCCAGAAAATACCGAGATAACATCTTGTTTATGGCATGAATTGAGTTAACTATTTTCTCTTTTTGATTTTCGGGTAACAATTTTTTAAAATTTAGGTAAATCGCATCGCTTTCTTTTAAAATAAAAAAGGTGATGAATAAAACCGAAGCAAATCCCATGCTAAAATTTCCTAAAGTACTCAGAAAACTATTTAAAAAATTTGGAATAAATTCGAAAGTAGTAAAGGAGGAAAGTTTGCTGCTTTGGATAAGTTGTTTGGTGTTTATGTTGTAAGCATCTAAAAAAGTGATGATGTTTTCTAAAAGAAGACTGTAATTCTTTTCCAAAGAATCAATATCTAACAAGGAAAGATTTTCTCCTTGTGATAAGATAAGAGGGATGAAAAGAAGTATAAAACCAGATACAACCAGAAATGCTAGGAATAGAGAACTAATTACAGCTAGGGTATTTTTAAATTTGAATTTTCTTTTTAAAAAGAGTACTAATGGTCTAAGTAATAAAGAAATTATAATGGATAAGATACAATATAGTATTACGGAGGTAATTTTATAGAGAAATAATAACGTCAATGCTGCCGTAATAAGAAATGCTACTGCTTTTATAATACCAAGTGAAATTTCTTTCGAATTCATACTTTTTGTTTTAGCTAATATAAAAAAAAACTCGCTAAAATAGCGAGTTTTAATATCAAATAATAAATTATATTATCTAAATGAACTTCTAGGTCCAGATGTGCTGAAAATAGCTGCCATTCTAGAAGCTTGACCAGATGAGAACATATACATTCCTCTATCATCTGTATAATCCATGTAGTTCATATACATTTCAAGCGGTTGTCCTGAACAAGTACTTCTGTGACCTACAGCAGGAACGCCACTGTTTGGAGCATTGTGAGTAGGTGTGTCTGCAACTAAATCAGAACCACAAGTAGCATCACCCCAAATGTGTCTTAAATTCATCCAGTGTCCTACTTCGTGAGTAGCTGTTCTTCCTAAGTTGAAAGGAGCAGTAGCAGTACCTACTCTTCCTGTATATCTTGAATCAACAACAACTCCATCAGTTGCAGAAGAACCTCCAGGGAATTGAGCATATCCTAAAATTCCACCACCAATTGTACAAACCCAATAGTTCAATTTTGTAGTTGGAGAAGTTGGGTTAATACCTCCTTGTCTAGAATTTTTCATAGCATCACGGGTCCCCCAAGACGTTTTAGTTGTAGATTTTCTTACTACATTGTCAAGAACAAATCTTACGTTAAGAGCACCTCTCACACTGTTGTAAGGGTTGCTTGAATTGTAATCTGCATTAATGCCTTGAAAATCTTCATTCAATACGTCGATTTGAGATTGTAATTGAGCTAATGAAATGTTCTCAGAAGCTGTTCTGTATAATACATTGAATACAACAGGAATTTCTAAAACACCATTAACGATTCTACCCTCAGCAATAGCTCTGTCTGTAATTTGTTCAATCTCAGCCATTTTTTGAGCTAATAACGGGTTTTCACGCAATTGTCTTTCATGAATTTCATGAGAGGCACAACCTCTGTGATGTGCTTCTGTTGCAGCTGTGTCTTGTGTACCATTAGCGTTTTCATCGTTGCTACAAGAGAAAAGCAACATTAATGAAAAGGCAGAAAAAATTAATTTTTTCATAATTAGTTAAATTATTTAATTTGGTTAATAATGGCACAATATTAGGATAAAAAAAAAATATAAAAAAAATATTTTACCAAAAAATTAAGAAATATTTAAAAAATTATTAATAAAAAAGAAAAAAACTCAATGAAATAAGGATTTCAAGATGTTTTTGTTTTTTCTTAAATTTTGCGTTTAAAATTGGAATGCGTAATTTAAAATATTTGCCCCCATCTTTAAGGCTTTATCCCTAACATTCTGAGGGTTGTTATGGACTTCAGGGTCTTCCCAACCATCCCCTAAGTCGGTTTCGTATGTGAAAAGTAACACGATTCTACCGTCAATGAAAACGCCGAAGGCTTGGGGTTTTTGATTATCGTGTTCGTGAATTTTAGGCAATCCACCCGGAAAATTGAAAGGTTCTTGGAATAAAATATGATTAGCAGGAATTTCTGTTAACGGATTATCTGGAAATATTTTCTGGATTTCTTTTCGGATATATTCGTTCATCCCATAATTGTCGTCAATGTGCAAAAAACCACCCGATAATAAATAATTACGAAGATTAATAACATCGTTTGCACTTAAAACTACATTTCCATGTCCTGTCATATGAACATAGGGATAGGAGAAAATTTCGGAACTTCCAACAGCCACTGTTGCAATTTTGGTGTTGATTTTGGTATTGATATTTTGATTGCAAAATTTGGCCAAATTAGGTAAAGAAGTCGGATTTGCATACCAATCACCACCACCTGAATATTTAACAACAGCGATTTCTTGGGTAAATCCCAAGTTCCAAACCAATACTAAAACAACTAAAATTTTATTCATTTATCAAGGCAATTGTATGACAAGCTACTAAAGCTGCAGTTTCTGTTCGTAATCTTGTGTTTCCCAAAGTTACAGGAATAAAATGATTTTCTGTAGCCAAATTGATTTCTTTTGTAGAAAAATCACCTTCTGGACCTATTAATATAGTGATTTTCTCGTCTTTTTTGACCTCGTTTTTAAATGATTTTTTATCGGTTTCTTCACAATGTGCGATGAATTTTTGTCCATCGATGTTTGACTTTACGAATTGGGAGAACGAAATCGGCTCATTAATTTTTGGAATGTAATAATGTAGCGATTGTTTCATTGCCGCTTGAATAATTTTTTCCGCGCGATCAGTTTTATACACTTTTCGTTCGGAATGATCGCAAATAATCGGCGTGATTTCGTGAATACCGATTTCGGTTGCTTTTTCTAAAAACCATTCCAACCGGTCATTCATTTTAGTAGGAGCCACCGCAATATGGGTATAAAAAACATCTGGTTCTTGAGAGATTTCTTTTGTGATTTTAACTTCACATTTTTTTTCAGAAGATAAAGTTATAACAGATTCAAATAAAAACCCTTTTCCATTAGTGATATAAATAGAATCGCCTTCTTTTTTGCGTAACACTTTACTAATATGTTTACTTTCTTCTTTGTCAAAAAAGAAAGTGTCAGCCCCTTGCTTGATATCGGGATTATAAAATAGTTGCATATTTTTTTAATTTTTATCTAACCAGTTTTTCCAATCTTTTCCAACGTTCTCCCAGTTATAAATTTCATAGTTTGGTTCTCCATTTTCATTAACTGGGAAAAAATTATGTTCTACATCGAAATAGGTTTTGAATTCTAAATTTTTTAAATGTAGTTGAATACTTTCTACTTGTAACAAATCGTTGTAGGGTGCATTCCAATCTTTAGTGCCATAAGTTATTAAAACTGGAATTTTAAGTTTTTTAAGATACTTAGCTGATGGTTGAGAAAAATCATAAGTAGCTTTGTAAGTATCACCACCATTGTAATCCAAATTGTCTTTATTTGCTACAACAACTTTCCAATATTTTATTGCATCATAATCTTTGAATTTGAATATTTGTTCTTGTAAAATGTTTAAAATCCTCCCATATGGATTACCACCAGAATAAATAAGATGTGTAACTTTTTTATTTTTAGTTGCTAATTTGGCAGCAATTGTACTTCCTTCAGAATGACCTGCTAGCACTAGTTTATTTTTTGAAACCCATTTTTCTTTAAATAGTTTTTTAATGAGAAAATCATTTCTTTCAACATAATAATCTAAATAATGGTTATCTGAATATGTTTTAGGAACACTATCGTTTCCAACTAAATACTGATAATTTTTTTTTAAATCTTTTACATCTGAAACTACTGGAACTCCGGGTTTTCCAACTACAACTACATGAAATTCATCTAAAAAATCGTTTACATCAAATGGAAAAGTTCCATACAAACCAGTTTCATCATACTTTAATAATGGTTGAGGCATACTACCTTGACACCAAAAAAACAGAGGTTTTTGAATATTTTCTTCTCCTTTTTTTGATTGAATTAGCAAATCAATAGTTAGTTTTTTATACCCATAGGTTAAATGCTTATAACCAAAATCTTCCGGTTTTTTTTGACCAAAAGTTGTTAGGGAAATTAAGAGTAGAAAAAATATTTTTTTCATGCTTTAAAATTCAATTCGTGCTTTTGAAGTCACATCCGCCAGACTAAAGTTTTCTTCTAAATAGTTATAATACCCTACAATTCCAATCATTGCCGCGTTATCGGTTGTGTATTCGAATTTTGGAATGTAGGATTTCCAACCGTATTTTTTTTCTGCTTCTTTTAATGTAGTTCGAATTCCTGAATTTGCCGAAACACCTCCACCAATTGCAATTTGAGTGATACTCGTTTCAGCAACAGCTAATTTCAATTTATCCATCAAAATATTGATGATAGTATATTGTATTGAAGCACAAATATCCGCTTTGTTTTCTTCAATAAAATTGGGATTAAGCGCTACATTTTTTTGGATGAAGTATAAAATTTGGGTTTTTAAACCACTGAAACTAAAGTTTAAACCATCCACTTTTGGTTTGGTGAACGGAAACGCTTTGGGATTTCCTTCTTGTGCAAATTTATCAATCAATGGTCCGCCAGGATAGGGAAGTCCTAAAATTTTAGCCGATTTATCGAAAGCCTCTCCCACGGCATCATCTGTAGTTTCTCCAATAATTTCTAAATCAAAGAAGCTATTTACTTTTACTATTTGGGTATGTCCGCCTGATATCGTTAAGGCTAAAAAAGGAAAAGTAGGTTTGTCATAGCCTTCTTCCTTAATAAAATGAGCTAAAATATGCGCCTTCATATGATTCACCGCTACCAACGGAATATCCAAAGCCATACTCATCGATTTTGCAAAAGATCCTCCCACTAGAAGCGAACCCATTAAACCGGGACCCTGTGTAAAAGCGATACAATTCAAGTCGTTTTTGGTGATACCCGCTTTCTTAATTGCCACATCTACAACAGGAACAATGTTTTGTTGGTGTGCTCTCGAAGCTAATTCTGGAACGACACCACCATATTCTTCATGAATGGCCTGTCGGGCCACAATATTTGACAAAACAACATCGTTACAAAGTACGGCAGCAGAGGTATCGTCACACGAACTTTCGATAGCTAAAGTATATATTTTTCTTTCTGACATTTTAGGCATGAAATTTGAATTGAAGATATTGTAATTATCCTACAAAATTCCTTATTTTTGTTGGGTTATACTCTAAATCAATTAATTTGTAGCAAATTTAAAACAAAAGAACGTATCAAAAAATTTAAAAAAATACTATTTCGTTCTCTAATCGCAATTTTATTGCTGTTTTTACTATTGGGTTTTCTTTTGTCTTTACCTTTTGTGCAAACGGCTCTAGGAAAATATGCTACAGACAGTCTTAATAAGTCATTTGGGACAAATATTACCATAGGTAAAGTTGCTGTTACCCCTTTTTTAAGTGTGAAATTAGGTGATGTTTTGGTTTTAGATCATCATCAAGATACCTTGTTTTACATTAAGAAATTAAATACCTCTATCTTAAGTTTGAAAAAAATGTATGACCCAGGTCATCCATATTTGAAAAATGTGGTATTACATGGATTGGATGTTCGCATTGTAAACTATAAAAATGAAGATTATACCAACTTAGATAAATTCATTGAAGCATTTGATGACGGTTCGCCATCATCAGGTAAGTTTAGAATGAAAGCGAATTCGATGCTGGTTTTTAAGAGTCGCTTTCAATACACGGATTACAATTTAAAAACTCCAAAAATGCTCGATTTTAAAGAGCTTAACGGTAATATTAAAGATTTTTTCATTAAAGGGGCGAATGTTACTACTTTTATTAACAGACTTTCTTTTATAGATCACAGAGGATTATTTGTAGAAAATATTACAACCGATTTTACCTATACCAAACAAAATATTTTATTGGCAGGATTAACTATGAAAACTGCTGAATCCGAAATGGTTGGAAGAGTTGAGTTGAAATATAAAAGAAAAGATTTTTCCGATTTTAATAATAAAGTTGTTTTTGATGTTCAATTTGATAAAGCTTCAATAGCATCTAACGATTTGAATTATTTTTATAATGAATTTGGAAAAGACAATGTTTTTTATGTTGATACCCATTTAAAGGGAACTTTAAACAACTTTACAACACACAACTTAAAGTTGGTTGATAAAAATCAATCTGAAATCATTGGAAGTATCAATTTTCAGAATTTATTTGGTAAAAAAGGGCAATCCTTCTACATGAAAGGTAACTTTGATAGATTAACGTCTAGTTATCCAAGATTAATCGCAATTTTACCAAGAATTTTGGGTAAAAGTTTACCATCTACTTTGGACAAACTGGGTACGGTAACTATTATTGGTGATGTGGCATTAACACAAAAAAAGATTAATGCTAATGTTTATTTAATTTCTAAATTAGGCGAATTAGAGAGCAATTTGGCTATGCAAAATATTGATTTTATCGATAATGCACTCTATCAAGGTACGATTGCTCTAAATGATTTTGATTTGGGTACTTTATTAGGTATACAAGATATTGGTAAAGCAACCGTAAATTTTGAAGTTGACGGAAGAGGTTTTACCCAAAAATTATTAAACACTGCCGTAAAAGGCGAAATTCAGAAGTTTTATTTTAATGGTTATAACTATCAAAATATTACTGTGGATGGTAGTATGAAAATGCCTTATTACAAAGGATATTTTAACAGTAATGATCCAAATCTAAGAATGGATTTTGATGGTGTTATCGATTTAAACAAAGCAGCTAACAACTATGATTTCAAAGCTCAAGTAGATTATGTAGATTTACACGAACTTAATTTTGTTACAAGTGATTCTATTTCAATCTTTAAAGGTGATATTACTCTGAAAGCCAAAGGAAAATCATTTGATGATTTAAAGGGGGAATTGTTTATTCAAGATGTGTCGTATCAAAATGGTAGAGATGCTTATTATTTTGATGATTTTAAAATTACTTCGACATTTGATAGTGAAGATGTTCGAACGATTAAAGTGGTTTCACCCGATATCATCAATGGTGAAATTATTGGTAATTTTAAAGTAAAAGAGGTTAAAAAAATTGTTGAGAATGCAGTAGGAAGTTTGTATGCTAATTATTCCCCTAATAAACTACAGAAAGGGCAGTTTTTAGATTTTAATTTTACCATTTACGATAAAATTGTTGAAGTTTTTGTGCCCGATGTTTCAATATCAGAAAACACACAAGTTAAAGGAAAAATCAATGCAGACGAAGGGCGATTTGAGTTTGATTTTAACTCGCCTAACATCGTAGCATATGATAACATTATCCAAAAAATAAAGATTGATATTGATAATAAAAATCCAATTTACAACGCTTATATCACCATTGATTCTATAAAAAATAGCAACTATAAGATTGCAGATTTTAACCTTATTAATGTTACTTTAAACGATACGTTGTTTGTTCGTTCAGAGTTTAAAGGAGGAAACAAGAGTCAAGACAGTTATGATTTGAATTTATATCATACGATTAATGCTGATAAACAGTCTATCGTAGGATTTAAAAAATCTGAAATAAAATTTAAAGATTATTTGTGGTTCATCAATGAATTAGAAACCAATGATAATAAGATTGTCTTTGATAAGAATTTTAAGAATTTTGATTTTCAAAAAATTAGCTTATCACACAACAATCAAAAGATGGCGTTTTTCGGAAAACTCAAGGATTCTACGTATAAAGATTTAGAACTGAATTTTGTTGATGTTGATTTGGAAAAAATTACACCATCATTAGAAAATTTATCTTTTCAAGGGAAATTGGATGGTTTTGTGAAATTCAAACAGAATGGTGCAGTTTACGATCCTTCTTCAAGTGTAGCAATAGAGGCGTTAAAAATTAATTCTTTTTTATTAGGTGATTTGGATTTTCAAATAAAAGGAAACGAGAGTTTTAATCAATTTAAAGTCAATTCTAATTTAAAACAAGAGGGGGAAGACCGTTTTTTCTTAAATGGAAATATTAATTTTAACAAACTCCAGTCTAGCTTAGATTTAGAAGCAGGTTTAGATGAATTTAATTTAGCCCCTTTTGGTCCTTTGTTAGGCTCAATCGTTTCAAATGTTAGAGGAAACGCAACAGGAAGAGTAAATATTGCAGGTTCGCTCTCTAGCCCAGAAATTGATGGTAGGCTATATTTAAATGATTCTGGACTGCTTGTCCCTTATTTAAATGTAGATTATGCTTTTGAAAAAAATGCCATTTTAGACCTAACAGAGCACCAATTCAGTTTGAGGAAAATCCAAGTAACCGATACTAAATACAAAACAAAAGGAGTGTTGGATGGAACTATCAGACATAATAAGCTGAGTGAATGGCAACTCGATTTGAATTTGAATTCCGAAAATATTTTAGCACTTGATACCAAAGATGCTGAAGGAGCTTATTATTACGGTACGGCTTTTATGAAAGGTAGGGCTAGTATTACTGGAGAAATCAATGCAATTAATATTAAGGTTGCTGGAGAATCAGAACCTGGTACTTCCATAAAAATTCCTGTTAACGACAGTGAGGATATAGGGGATAATTCTTTTATTCGATTCATTAAAAAAGAAGATTATCAAAAAGTAACAGAAAATGATATTGCTAATGTTAATAAGTACCAAGGAATTGAATTGGATTTTAATTTTGATATCGACACTGATGCCGAAATTGAAATTATTTTAGATCGATCTTCTGGTCACGCAATGAGAGGAAGAGGGTATGGTTCCATGCAAATGAATATCAATACGCTTGGAAAATTTGAAATGTTTGGTGACTTCCAGATTCAAGAAGGGGAATATAATTTCAAATATGGAGGCTTAATCGACAAAAAGTTTATTGTTGAAAAAGGAGGAACTATTCGATGGGAAGGAGAGCCAATGGATGCTATTTTGGATTTAGAAGCGGTTTATAAAACGACGGCGAATCCTTCTGTTTTACTTGAAAGTGCCTCTATTAATAGAAAGGTAGATACCAATGTTTCAATTTTATTGAATGGGAATTTGAGTAATCCACAGCCCGATTTTAATATTAATTTCCCAAATGTAAGTTCGGTGCTAAAGAGTGAAATAGAGTACAAGCTTCAAGATAAAGATACCCGACAAACCCAAGCTTTTGCTTTGTTGTCAACAGGTTCTTTTGTTACTGCAGAAACTGCAGGAAATGCAGCTTATGGACCTCTTTTTGAGCGTGCCAACTCTATTATAAATGATCTTTTTGCAGATGAAGACAGCAAACTTCAATTCGGATTCGATTATTCTCAAGGGAATCGTTTGAATGAGGTTTCGGATCGCGTAGGGGTTACAATTAATACGCGAATCAACGATAGAATTACTATTAACGGAAAAGTTGGAGTTCCTGTCGGAGGTGTGACCGAGTCAGTTGTAGTAGGTAATTTGGAAGTATTAATTCGATTAAATGAAGACGGTACTCTTAATGCAAAAGTGTTTAACAGGGAAAATGATGTCAATTATATTTTGGAAAGCATTGGATATACGCAAGGGCTAGGAGTGTCCTATAATGTTGAATTCGATGATTTTAAAGAAATGTTCCGAAAAATATTTACAAAGAAAAAAGCCACATCTGAATCTAACAATACTAATGACCAAATTCCAGATTCAGAACCCAACTTAGAATTTTCTGATTTCATAAACGAAAGAAAGAAAATCAAATCAGAAGGAACAAAAGAAGAACCTCTAAAAGTTCCTGAAATCGATTAATTCTTCAATTTTTAATAATAAAAATAAAAAGTTATTAACGAAAACGTTTGAATTTGCAACTAAAATTAAATAGTTGGCAAAAAGCTTATTTTTTTCAATTTTCGTTTGTTAACTTTACATAAATAATCAATTAAATGACTTCAAAAATTAAAAAAATTGGTGTTTTAACATCAGGTGGTGATTCACCTGGAATGAATGCTGCCATTCGTGCAGTAGTTAGAGCTTGCGCTTATTACAATGTAGAATGTGTTGGTATTTACAGAGGGTATCAAGGAATGATTGAGGGGGACTTTAAAGATATGGGACCGCGTGATGTGAAAAATATCATCAATAAAGGGGGAACTATTTTAAAATCAGCGCGTTCGGCAGATTTTCGAACAAAAGAAGGACGAAAGTTAGCTTATGATAATTTGACTGCCGCAGGAATTGACTCTTTTGTAGTAATTGGTGGAGATGGTAGTTTCACTGGAGCAGAAATTTTTAATGAGGAATATAAGTTTCCAGTGATTGGAATACCAGGTACAATTGATAATGATATTTATGGTACAAGTCACACGTTAGGATACGATACCGCATTAAACACAGTTATTGATGCTATTGATAAAATAAGAGATACAGCAAATTCGCACAACAGATTATTTTTTGTTGAAGTAATGGGTAGAGATGCTGGACATATAGCATTAAACGCCGGAATTGGGGCAGGAGCAGAGGAAATTTTAATTCCCGAAGAAGATTTTGGTTTAGAGCGTTTAGTAGAATCATTAAAAAGAAGTAAGGACTCGGGAAAAACTTCAAGTATCGTCGTAGTTTCTGAAGGGGATAAAATTGGTAAAAATGTTTTTGAGTTGAAAGACTATATCGAAGAGAATATGCCAGAATATGACGTTCGTGTTTCGGTTTTGGGACATATGCAACGAGGAGGTTCCCCATCTTGTTTCGATAGAGTTCTAGCCTCAAGATTAGGGGTGAAAGCGGTAGAAACTTTATTGGAAGGAAAATCAAATTTTATGGTTGGTCTAAATCAAGATAAAGTAACCTTAACACCTTTAGAACAAGCTATTAAAGGACAAAGTGAAATCGATATGGAATTGGTTAAAGTATCTGATATCGTATCATCATAATAAAATGTAAATTAAAGATAATAAAATGTCAAAAGTAAAATTAGGAATTAACGGATTCGGAAGAATCGGGAGAATTGTTTTCAGAGAAACGTTCAATAGAGATAATGTAGAAGTTGTTGCTATAAATGATTTATTAGATGTTGAACATTTAGCTTATTTATTAAAATATGATTCGGTTCATGGTCGTTTTAATGGTAAAGTAGAAGTGAAAGACGGCAAATTGTTTGTTAACGATAAATGGATTCGAGTTACTGCTCAGAAAGATCCAAAACTTATTGGATGGGATGATAAAGCGGTAGCTGTTGATGTAGTTGCTGAGTGTACCGGAATTTTCACAACTTTAGAAACGGCTCAGGCTCATATTGATGGTGGAGCTAAAAAGGTGGTTATTTCTGCTCCTTCTGCCGATGCTCCTATGTTTGTAATGGGGGTAAATCACAACGAAGTAAAAGCTACGGATACCATTGTGTCTAATGCTTCTTGTACAACCAACTGTTTGGCGCCATTAGCAAAAGTAATTCATGATAATTTTGGAATAGTAGAAGGGTTAATGACTACAGTTCATGCTACTACAGCTACGCAATTAACGGCAGATGGACCATCGCGAAAAGATTGGAGAGGGGGACGCGCAGCTAGTGTAAATATTATTCCATCTTCAACTGGAGCAGCTAAAGCTGTTGGAAAAGTGATTCCAGCTTTAAACGGAAAATTGACAGGAATGTCGTTTCGTGTGCCAACCGTAGATGTATCAGTTGTAGATTTAACAGTTAAATTAGCTAAAGAGACATCTTACGAAGAAATTATGTCTGTCTTGAAAAAGGCATCTGAAAATGAAATGAAAGGAATTTTAGGTTTTACAGAAGACGATGTTGTTTCTCAAGATTTCGTAGGAGACGCAAGAACTTCTGTAGTTGATGCAAAAGCAGGGATTGGATTAAATTCAACTTTTTTCAAATTGGTATCTTGGTATGATAACGAATACGGATATTCAAGTAAATTAATTGATTTATCAGTTCATGTAGCTGGTTTAAAATAAAAAGCAAAGAGCAAAGAATTATAAATAAATAGGGTTATTTTCTTTGCTCTTTTTTTATACGCTAAAAATATGAAATTATTAGTTGACAGTGGATCTACCAAAGCCGATTGGATTGCTATTGATGATAACGGAAAAGTACTATTCACAACACAAACTTTAGGTCTAAATCCAGAAGTTTTAGATAGAGAAGAAATTATAGCTCGCTTAGATGATAAATTTGATATTTCTCACAACAAGCACAAAGCAACCCATTTGTTCTTTTATGGCGCTGGTTGTGGAACGGACAGAATGAAAACGTTTCTCTCTGATGTTTTTCAATATTATTTTAAAAACGCTACAGTTGTAGTTCATGAAGATACTTATGCTGCTGTTTATGCTACTACACCTAAGGATAGTGAAGCGATTGTTTGTATTTTAGGTACCGGTTCAAATTGCAGTTATTTTGATGGAAAAGTGTTGCATCAAAAAGTACAATCATTAGGGTATATTGCAATGGATGATTGCTCAGGAAATCGTTTTGGGCGCCATTTATTAAGAGGGTATTATTTTAATAAAATGCCTAAAGAGTTGGCAGTAGAGTTTGAAGAAGAGTATAATGTAGATGCCGATTATATCAAACACAATTTGTACAAAGAGCCTAATCCAAATGCGTATTTAGCTACTTTTGCAAAGTTTCTAATTAAGCATAAAGATACCGAATTTTGTCAAAAGTTCATCCGTAAAGAAATGGAGAGTTTTGTAGAAAATTATATAGAACAATTTGACAATTGTAAGGAAGTTCCTGTTCATTTTGTTGGTTCAATAGCTTTTTATTTAAAAGATGAACTAACCGAAATCCTATCGAAGCGCAAGATCCAAATTGGAAATGTATTGCGTAGACCTATTGATGGATTAATTGCTTATCATATCATGAATAAATAATTCTAAATCCCATAACAAAAAAATGTTTTGGGATTTTTTATTTTATATTTGTTTAGAAATTTAGTACAATGGAAATCGCAATAATAGCCCATGATGGTAAAAAAGCCGACATGGTTCAGTTTTTAAATAAAAATAAAAACCTTCTTTTAAAAGAAAACATCAAAATCATTGCAACTGGTACCACTGGAAGTAGAGCCGAAAAAGCGGGATTTAAAGTAAAGAAGATGCTTTCTGGACCTCTAGGGGGAGATGCTCAAATTGCTGCTCGTGTGGCAGAAGGAAAAACAAAAATGGTGTTGTTTTTTAAAGATCCGAATTCCAGTCATGCTCATGAAGCCGATATCAATATGTTAATCAGAATTTGTGATGTACACAATGTACCTTTGGCAACCAATGAAGCTACAGCCCAACTATTATTATTAAGTTTAGAGGAGAGGTAAATAGTATTAGATGATTTTTTTGATTACCCTAAGTTTATGGGTATGTCTGTTTACTTCAGCATTGTAGATCCCTAGATGATCTAAACGATCTATACGAACTTTTCCAGAGGCATGTATGATATAATTATTTTCCATCATAATGCCTACGTGTATGATGTTTCCTTCTTCATTATCAAAAAAAGCCAAGTCACCAGGTTCGCTCTCTTCAATAAAACTTAAAGCTTCTCCTTGACTCGCTTGTTGCGATGCGTCTCTTAAAAGCGAGTAACCGTTTAATTTATAAACCATTTGCGTAAAACCAGAACAATCAATTCCAAAAGGCGTTTTCCCACCCCATAAATAAGGGCTATTCAAATACATGAATGCCGTTTTAACCAATTCTGATTTTGGCTTTTGACCACAAATTTTAATACCTTCAAAACTATATTTATTGGTATTGATTTCTTCATTATCTAAAAAGGATAATGAAGCGCCTAATGTGATAGAAGTTAATTGATTATTTGGAGTAGTAATGTATTCCACTAAATCTGCATTTAGTACTATTGGAATGTCATTTAAGATACCATATTGTTCTTCTGAAATGGTTTGATATTGTTTCGCGTCTATCCATCCAATATAATTGTCAAATGCCAATTCCACCTGAATCCATTTGGCGGTCATTTCTAAAATTTTGAAGTGCTCACCAAACAACAATTGCGTCACTTGTTCGCTTTTATCACTGGCTTCTGCTCTAACGGGTACTATGGCTAAATTACAAATTCCAAACATGTTGGGTCAGAATAAAAATGGTGAATTAAGAATTTAATTACAAATGTAGTTAAAAATCAAAATTCACCATTCATAAAAGTTATAAATTATGCTCTTTCAATTACAATAGCAGATGCACCTCCACCACCATTACAGATAGCAGCTGCACCAATCTTAGCATTATTTTGGTTTAATACACTTATTAAAGTAACGATAATTCTCGCTCCAGAACATCCTAGAGGATGACCTAAAGAAACGGCTCCACCGTTAACATTAATTTTGCTATTATCTAGTCCTAAAATTTTTGCATTCGCTAATCCTACAACCGAAAAGGCTTCGTTAAATTCGAAGAAATCGACATCCGAGATTGCGATTCCCGCTTTGTCTAATGCTTTTGGTAATGCTTTTGCTGGTGCTGTAGTAAACCATTTTGGTTCTTGCGCCGCATCCGCATAAGATTTAATATAAGCTAAAGGTTTTAATCCTAGCGATTGTGCTTTCTCTTCACTCATAAGTACTAAAGCTGCAGCACCATCATTAATAGTTGAGGCATTGGCAGCAGTTACCGTTCCGTCTTTAGTAAATACAGGGGCTAATGAAGGAATTTTGTCTAATTTTACATTAGTAAATTCTTCGTCTTTAGTAACAATAATAGCATCTCCTCTTCTTTGAGGTACTTCGACAGAAACAATTTCCGTATCGAATTTACCCGCTTCCCAAGCAGCTGCTGAACGCTCATAGGATTGAATGGCGAAGTTATCTTGCTCTTCTCTTGAGATATTGTGTTCTGACGCACATAAGTCCGCACAAACCCCCATAGCGTTGTTGTCATAAGCATCAGTAAGTCCGTCTTTCTGCATTCCATCCACTAAAGAGGTTGGTCCAAATTTTACGCCATTTCTTAAGTGAACATAATGAGGAATCAAACTCATGTTTTCCATACCCCCGGCAACTACGATTTCAGCATCACCTGCCATGATAGCTTGCGCACCTTGCATTACAGCTTTCATCCCGCTTGCGCAAACTTTATTCACAGTAGTACAAGCTACACTTTCTGATAAACCAGCATATAAAGCAGCTTGTCTAGCAGGCGCTTGTCCGTTTCCAGCTTGAACAACATTACCCATTAATACTTCGTCAACTAATGCAGGGTCTAAATTGATTTTATTTAAAGCGCCTTTAATGGCAGCAGCACCTAATTTTGTAGCAGGTACACTAGATAAAGCTCCCATGAAACTTCCTATTGGAGTTCTAACGGCAGAAACAATAACTACTTTTTTATTCATGATAAATAGGTTTTTTATTTGAATTGCGAATTTACTATTTTTATTCGAATTGCGGTAAGCTTTTTGTTGATATTCTAGCTTGCAGTCCTTTATTATTTTGATATTACTAATTTTATATTGATTTTAGTAAAATGCTATCGTGTTGATTGTAAGCGTTTTTTTATAGAATTGAAAAATATATTTAAAAAAACTGTTGAAATTGTTGTATAATTAAGAATGAAAGTATACATTTGCAACCGCAAAAAAGATAAGTTCTTACAAGAAAATAGGAGAGGTGCCGGAGTGGTAACGGAGCAGATTGCTAATCTGTCGACGGGTAACCGTCGCCAGGGTTCGAGTCCCTGTCTCTCCGCTTTTTTGATTTTGCGGGGTGTAGCGTAGCCCGGTTATCGCGCCTGCTTTGGGAGCAGGAGGCCGCAGGTTCGAATCCTGCCACCCCGACGATAATAATTTTAGGTTGCGTAGCTCAGCTGGATAGAGCAACTCACTTCTAATGAGTAGGTCCCAGGTTCGAATCCTGGCGCGATCACAAAAAGCCTTGCATTTGCAAGGCTTTTTTGTTTTCCAGAATTTCTATTTTAAGAAAATCTTATCCTGCCATAGTTATTTCTTATTAATAGGATAAACCAAAAGTTGAATATTTTCGTATTTTTGAAAAACAGAAAAAATAAATCATGAAAATTGTTATATCGCCAGCAAAATCGCTAAACTACGAGAGCCCTTTACCAATTTCTAACTATACCGAACCCGATTTTTTATCAAAATCCGAAACCATTCAAAAAACTTTAAAAAAACAAAAGCCTAAGCAATTGATGGCGCTTATGGATATTTCTGAAAAGTTAGCCGAATTAAATTGGCAACGCAATCAAGAATGGAGTATTCCTTTTTCTCCTGAAAATGCTCGCCCAGCGGTGTATGCTTTTGATGGGGATGTTTATACAGGATTAGATGTGTATTCGTTACCAGCAGAAAAAGTAGCTGTTTTACAAGAAAAATTGCGCATCCTTTCGGGTTTGTACGGACTTCTAAAACCTTTAGATTTAATGCAACCCTATCGCTTAGAAATGGGAACTTCTATTGCTATTGGAACCAAGAAAAATCTATACGAATTCTGGAAGAAAACCATAACGGATACTTTAAACAAAGAACTTTCTAAAGAGGAATTATTTCTAAATTTAGCTAGCAACGAATATTTTAGTGCGGTTGACACTAAAGCATTAAAAGTTCCAGTCATTACTCCAGAATTCAAAGATTACAAAGACGGAAAATTGAAAATGATTAGTTTCTTCGCCAAAAAAGCAAGAGGTTTAATGGTGCGCTACATAATCGATACGAATGCTGAAACCATTGAAGATTTGAAAGGTTTTAACTATGAAGGTTATGCTTTTGATGCCAATTTAAGTAAAGGGAATACTTTGGTTTTTACAAGATAAATGAGGTATAAAAAAATCCCAAATTCATTACAAATTTGGGATTTAATATTATAAGTTCTAAAATTATTTTACTTCTTCAGTTGGAATAACTTCCGTAGAACTTGAAGCATCTTTTGGCATATCTTCACCCTTTAAATACGTGGGTAAATTTAACCCAGCCATATTAAATAAATCGTTTAATGGCGGAACGGTTTTCATCATTCCAGAAACGAAATTCGCAGTCGAACCATTGCCATCGGTATTATTTCCAGAATCCCAAACCGTGATTTTATCAATCTTGATGTTTTTAACGGCTTCCACTTGAGTTTTAACCAATTCTGGTAATTTTTCAATTAATAACAATTGGAAGGCTTTTGTTGGATCACCACCAGCAGCACTTACGACTTCTCGGTAACCTTCTGCTTGTTTCGTTAAGATTTCATACAAACCTTTTGCTTCAGCTTCCATTTTTGCAAAAATCGCATCGGCTTCTCCTTTTGCTTGTACTCTAATTCTCTCCGCTTCAGCTTGTGCATCAATAACGGCTTTTTGTTTCGCAATTTCTGCCGGAATTACAATATTCGCATTTTGTGTGGAACGTTCTCTTTCAGCACGAGCCGCTTCTGCTTTTTGTTCGGCAACATACGATTCTTCTAATGCTTTTGCTTGTTGTACTTTCTCAGATGCTAAAGCAATGCGTAAGGCCTCTGCTTCTTTTTCACGTCTAGCAGCTTCCGATTGTGCAATGGCAATTTTTGCCTCATTTTCTCCTTGAATTGCAATTGCATTTGCTTCTGAAGTAGCAACACGTGTATCTCTTTGTGCTTCTGCTTTTCCGATACTTTCATCTTTGAAGGCAGCCGCAATACTTACTTCTCTATCTTTATTGGTAATCGCAATTTTAACGTCACGATCTCTATGTGTTTCCGCAATTTGAACGTCTTTTTCACGATCCGCCATTGCTTTACCAGTTTCCCCAATTTTCTCTTGCTCAGCAACCGAAATTTTCGCTTCGTTAATCGCTTTTGCAGCTGCTTCTTTTCCTAAAGCCTCGATATAACCTGACTCGTCTTTGATATCGGTAACGTTAACGTTGATTAACTTTAAACCAATTTTCTTTAGTTCCGAATCTACGTTTTTCGAAATGTTATCTAAGAATTTATCTCTATCCGAGTTGATTTCTTCAATTGTCATGGTTGCGATAACCAAGCGCAATTGTCCAAATAATATATCTTTTGCCAATTCCTGAATTTGCTCTGGTGCTAAACCTAATAAACGCTCAGCAGCTGTATTCATACTATCTGTTTCTGTTGAAATTGCGATAGTAAATCGACACGGAACATCTACACGAATATTTTGACGAGAAAGCGCATTAGTTAAATTCGCTTCAATTGAAATTGGTTTTAAATCTAAAAATGAATAATCCTGAATTACTGGCCAAATAAAAGCTCCGCCACCGTGAACACACTTAGCTGATGTGCCACCCGTTTTTCCATAAATAACTAAAATTTTGTCTGAAGGACATCTTTTGTAACGCGAAATTAAGGTCACGAAAGTAACGAATAGCACAAAAGCGGCTACTACAATAATAATGATTTGTGTCATATAAATAAAGGATTAGATTTTTTCTACAATAACTAAATTGTGCGCTACAGCTACTACTTTTACAGCACTGCCTGACGCCAATTTTTCAGATGAATTGGTGATAGCGTCCAATTCATGAAACGAACCATTCACACTGATTTGAATTTTTCCTTTCCCTGATTTAGCTTCGGGAATGGTTAAATATACTTCAGCTGTTTTATTAATAGTATTTTCAATTTTGAAGCTATTGTCTTCCGAAAGTTTTAAAATTTGTTTGATTAAAAAAAAGAAAACAGCCACAAAAAGAATTCCGACTAAAACCGAAATTCCAATTAGCATTGTTTTGTTTTCAATTGATTGATAAAACGAAATTCCAGTCCAACTAAATCCCAATAAAAAGTTGATTAAGTTGCGAAGGGTAAACAATTCAAATGGCATGTCGCCATCCCCTCCATCAGTATCGGCATCGGTTTCAGAACCGCTCAATCCAATGAAAGTGGAAATGGTTTGTAATAGAAAAAAGATACTCACCGGTAACGCAATGTACCAAAAAGCCTTGAGTAGTGGCTCGTAATGTTCAAGAAAGTTCATAGTTGTCAGTTGGTTTTGTAATTATACGATTACTTTTACAAAAAGTTACAATTTACAAAAAATTACTATGAACTTTCTTAATTTTATTTAATTTTATTGATAAATTTTAAAATGTCTGAAATCGGATTTTCCTTCAAGAAGTTGATAAAAGCACTTCCAATAATCGCTCCTTTTTGATGTTGCGTAGCTTGTTGAAATGATTCTTCGTCTTTAATTCCAAAACCAACAATTTGTGGGTTTTTCAAACTTAAATTGGAAATTCGTTTGAAATACTCCATTTGTTCAGAACCAAAACCAGATTGACTTCCTGTAACGGCAGCCGAACTCACCATGTAAATAAAACTATCTGAAATGGCATCGATTTGTTGAATGCGCTCAACCGAAGTTTGGGGCGAAATCAAAAAGATGTTTTTCAAATGGTATTTTTCGAAAATAGCTTTGTATTCGGTTTCGTAAACATATAAGGGTAAATCAGGAATGATTAAGCCATCAATTCCTACTTCGGCACATTTTTGACAAAATTGCTCTATTCCGAATTGCATCATCGGATTAAAATAACCCATAATTATCAAAGGGATTTGAACCGATTTTCGAATGTCTTTCAATTGCTCGAATAGGAGTGAAGTCGTCATGCCGTTTTCAATGGCAATTGTAGAACTTTCTTGAATAGTTGGACCGTCAGCTAAGGGATCGGAAAAGGGTAAACCAATTTCAATCATGTCCACGCCATTTTTCTCTAATTCTTGAATTATGGTTACCGTGTCGTTTAGTTTTGGAAATCCTGCTGTGAAATAAATCGAAAGCAGTTTTTTATCTTCTTGTAATTTTTGGTTGATTCTGTTCATGTTATTTATTTTGGCTAATCACTTTTCACTTATTACTATTCACTAAACTTAAAATAATCAATATAAGTATTCAAATCTTTATCGCCTCTTCCCGATAAGTTGATGACTACGATATCAGTTGGTAGGAATTGTTTTTTATCTAAAACCGAAAAGGCATGAGCTGTTTCAATTGCTGGAATAATTCCTTCTGTTTTTGATATTTCTAATCCGGATTGCATCGCTTCAGAATCCGTAATGGCAATAAACTCGGCTCTGCTTGTGTCATGTAAATGGGCATGAAGTGGCCCAACTCCCGGATAATCTAATCCAGCAGAAATAGAGTAGGGTTCTGTGATTTGTCCGTCTTCCGTTTGCATTAATAAAGTTTTACTTCCATGAATAATCCCAATTTTTCCTAAAACGGAAGTTGCTGCACTTTCACCAGAATCAACGCCATGTCCAGCTGCTTCCACTGCAATAAGTTTTACCGCTTCTTCCTCTAAAAATTCGTAAAAAGCCCCAGCTGCATTACTACCACCACCCACACATGCAATTACATAATCTGGATTTTCTTTGCCTTCTTGAGCTAAAAGTTGGGTTTTAATTTCTTTAGAAATTACACTTTGAAAACGTGCCACCATATCTGGATATGGATGTGGACCCACTACAGAGCCAATGATGTAAAACGTATCAATCGGGTTGTTAATCCAGTCGCGAATTGCTTCGTTAGTAGCATCTTTCAGTGTTTTCGAACCTGAAGTTGCGGGACGAACTTCTGCGCCCAACATTTTCATGCGCGCTACATTTGGCGCTTGCCTTTTAATATCAACTTCGCCCATATAGACAATGCATTCCAATCCCATTAAAGCACAAACCGTAGCAGTAGCAACTCCGTGTTGGCCAGCACCAGTCTCCGCAATGATTCGGGTTTTGCCTAAACGTTTTGCTACTAAAATTTGTCCGATCGTGTTGTTAATTTTGTGTGCTCCAGTGTGACATAAATCTTCTCGCTTCAAGTAGATTTTAGTGTTGTATTTTTCGGATAAGCGTTTGGCAAAATACAGCGGAGTAGGTCGTCCAACAAATTGTTGCAATAAATCATTGAATTCTTCTTGAAAAGAAGATTCGGCCATAATCTTTAAATAGTTTTCTTTTAATTCTTCTACATTGGGATACAACATTTCAGGAATAAAAGCACCTCCAAATTGGCCGTAAAACCCGTTTTCGTCAACATTATACTTAGTTTTCATATAGCAATTTTTTAAATTTTCTCAGTTTTGTTTCGCTCTTGTAGCCAGGTCTTGTTTCAAATCGACTATTCACATCAATTGAGACACATCTTTTGGCCACATCTGTTTTTAAGAAACTTTTTATAGCATCAATTTCAGTTTTTCCTATTCCACCGCTTAAGAAGAAAGGCTTTTCATAGGTGTAATTTTCTAATATTTTCCAATTGAAAATTATGCCATTTCCCCCTGGTAACTTTCCTTTGGTATCAAAAAGGAAATAATCAACATGGGGTGTGTATCTTTTTAAGGTGCTGAAATCAAAATAGTTATCAACGGAAAAAGCTTTTATTATTTTGATGTTGTATTGTTTTAAAGCTTCACAAAATCCCACACTTTCATTACCGTGAAGTTGAATGATATCAAGCTGATATTGATCTATTTTTAAACCTATTTCCTCAATTGTTGCATCAACAAATACACCAACTTTTTTAATGGTATTGGGAATTTCAGGTAGGGTTTTTATCGTCATATTGCGGCTTGATTTTTCCCAAAAAATGAATCCAATGTATTCAGGATTTAAAGCGATAATATCTTGAATATTATCGGCATACTTCATACCGCAAATCTTTAGTTGCACTTTTATCATACCCTTAATTCTTTTATAAAATTTTGCGCTTCTAAACCTGGATTTTCAGTTTTCATAAAGTGTTCTCCCATTAAAAATCCTTGATATCCATATTGTTGCAATTCTTTTACCGCCTCAACTGAACTAATTCCGCTTTCCGAAACTTTTACAAATTCGTCTGGAATTTTTGATGCAAGTTCTTTACTGTAATCCAAACGCACTTCAAAAGTTTTTAAATTTCGATTGTTTACCCCAATCATATCCAAACTTGGCATGATCGATTTTTCTAATTCTTCTAAATTATGAACTTCTAATAAGACTTCTAATCCTAAACTTTGAGCAAATTCAGATAGTGTTTTAATTTCTTCCCGGGTTAAAACAGCAGCAATTAATAAAATTACATCTGCTCCATGTGCTTTAGCCTCTAAAATTTGATATTCGTCTATTATAAATTCTTTTCGCAATAATGGGATATTGACAGTAGCTTTTGCTAATAATAAATCCTCTAAGCTACCTCCAAAATATTTCGTATCTGTTAATATAGAGATCCCACATACTCCCGCATTTTGGTATCCTAAAACCACATCTTCTACAGTATGACTATTATTTATTACAGCTTTAGATGGAGATCGACGCTTGTGTTCTGCTATAATACCTGAAGCACTGTTTTTTAACAATTTACTCAAAGAATAAGTTCGAGAGTTGAACAAAGCTGCAGCTTCTAATTGTGCGACTGGGATGATGCTTTTCTTTAAGATTACCTCTCTTTTTTTATCGGTAATTATTTTATCTAAAATGTTCATAGTTTATATTTTTTGTGTCTGATGGAGCGGAATCTTGTTTTTTTAGTCCTCGCCTTGGTTTAGCTGTACTACTTTAGTTACTGATTTCTATTAATTTTTTTAGCTTTTCAAATGCTTTTCTGCTGGCTAAACTTTCTTGTGCTTTTGCTAAAGCTTCATCATAATTTGATTTTTCTACGGTTTGAATCGCGATAGCAGCATTAGCACAAACCACATTTTCTTGTGCTTTTGTTCCTTTACCAGAAATAATAGTATAGAAAATTTTTGCGGATTCTTCGATGGTTTTCCCACCCGATATCATTTCTAAGGTGTGTTGTGAAAGCTTGAAATCTGTTGGTTTTAGAATTTTTTCAGACGCATTTGAAATAATTTTTACTTCATCGGTTAATGAGATTTCATCAAAACCACTTAATCCGTGTAAAATAGAGTAGTTGGTAGAGGTGTTCTGATATAAATAGGCGTACATTCTCGCCAATTCTAAACTAAAAACACCTACCATTTGGTTTTTTGGAAATGATGGGTTTACCATAGGACCTAATATATTGAAAAAAGTTTTTACACCCAATTCTTTACGGATAGGTCCCACATTTTTCATAGCTGGATGGAAGAGAGGAGCATGTAAAATTGCAATATTGGTCTCTTCTATGGATTTAGTAAGAAAATCAAAATCATTAGTAAATTTAACGCCCATTTTTTCCATCACATTACTCGAGCCTGAGATAGATGAGACGCCATAATTTCCGTGTTTTGCAACTTTAATTCCAGCGCCAGCAACAATAAATGAAGCTAAAGTAGAAATGTTAAAAGTATCTTTTCCATCACCTCCTGTACCACACAAATCAATAGTGTTGTAAGCTGAAAAATCTACTGGTAGGCATAATTCCAATAATGCCTCACGAAACCCTGCCAACTCTTCAATAGTGATACTTCTCATCATATAAACAGTCATGAAGGATGCGATTTGGCTTTGGTTGTAATTTCCCGAAGAAATGTTAACTAAAACTTCTTTAGCTTCTTCTTTGGTCAAGATTTCGTGATTGATTAATCTATTTAATATATTTTTCATTGGATTGCTTTTATTGACTTATTACTTATTATTTCTTCCTAATTCAAAAGCCAATTCTCTAAAATCTTTTTCCCATGAGGTGTTAATACACTCTCTGGATGATACTGTACGCCTCTAATATTGTAATAGGCATGCTTCATAGACATAATTTGACCGTTATCATCAGTGGAAGTGATGATCAAATCGGTTGGAAGGTTTTGGCTGGAAACTACCCAAGAGTGGTAGCGCCCTACTTCAAACGTATTTGGTAAGTCGTTGAAAATAAAATCATCTTCAGTTTTAGTGACTTTAGTAGCCACACCGTGATATACTTTTTCAAGATTGGTTAATTGTCCTCCAAAAACTTCACCAATAGCTTGTAATCCCAAACAAACGCCGAAAATACTTTTAGTTGAACCATACTTCTTAATAACGTCTTTTAGTAATCCTGCTTCATCAGGTATTCCTGGTCCGGGCGAAAGTAGAATCTTATCAAATTTTTCCAACTCTTGTAATTCAAATTCATCGTTTCTAAAAACGGTTACTGTAGCATTCAAATCTTCCAAATAGTGGACTAAATTGTAGGTAAAACTATCGTAATTATCGATAACTGCTATTTTCATATTTTTTTTCAGTTTTTTGTTTCAAGTTTCAAGTTCTAATTAACCTGAAACTTGAAACCATTTTATATGTTTTCAGCTAAATCTAAGGCTTTTTGCAAAGCGCCTAATTTGTTGTATACTTCTTGCATTTCATTTTCTTCAGAGGAACTTTCTACAATTCCTGCTCCGGCTTGACAATGTAACGTATGATTTTTACTCAAAAACGAGCGAATCATAATAGCGTGATTGAAATTGCCATCAAAATCTAATACTCCTATGGCACCTCCGTAGAAACTTCTGTTGGTTTTTTCAATACTTTCAATCAACTGCATGGCTTTTACTTTTGGGGCACCGGTTAAGGTTCCTGCAGGAAATGTTTTGGCAACTAACTCCATAAACGAATGTTTTTCTTTTAGTCTTCCTGAAACTTTAGAAACCAAATGAATTACGTGAGAAAAAAACTGAACTTCTTTGTATTTTTCCACTTTCACTTCGTTACAACTTCTACTTAAATCATTTCTTGCAAGGTCTACTAACATAACGTGTTCACTGTTTTCTTTAGCATCTTCTCCTAATTTTTTTGCTAATTCTGCATCCTGCTCGTCGTTTCCTGTACGCTTGAATGTTCCCGCAATTGGATGAATTTCGGCATTTTTATTTTTGATAATCAATTGGGCTTCTGGAGAGGATCCGAATATTTTGAAATTTCCATAATCAAAATAGAATAGATAAGGTGAAGGATTTACACTGCGTAAAGCACGGTATACATTGAAGTCATCTCCTTTAAAATCTTGTGAAAATCTTCTGGATAAAACCAATTGAAATACGTCACCACGTAAGCAGTGTTTCTTAGCTAATGAAACATAGTTTTTAAAATCTTCGTCTGTTAAATTAGAAGTTCCACTACCTGATTTTTGAAAAGAAAAAGAAGCAAAGTTCTTCGCTTGAAGGAGTTGTTCAATTTCGGGAATATTATTCAGTCCTTCCAAGCTATGACAAAAAATATAAGCTTCATTTTTAAAATGATTGATTGCAATAATATTTTGATATACCGCATAATAAATCTCAGGAATTTCATTTTCTGTTCCCTTTTTTGCAATAGAAACTTTTTCAAAATGTTGAATCGCATCATAAGCGATGTAGCCAAATAAGCCTTGTGTAATAAACTTGAAATCTGATTTTTCTGTTTGAAATTGGTTTGAAAAAGTTTCAATCTCTCTAGCTACGTTAACGGTAGCGTCGATGGGGATGATTTCTGAAAATCCATCAGGAAAAGTGGTCTCAATTTGATTGTTTTCCACGGTTATAGAGGCAATTGGATGAAAACAGATATAGGAGAAACTATTATCACTTGCATGATAATCAGAACTCTCCAAAAGAATACTGTTTGGATATTTGTCTCGAATTTTCAAGTAAATACTCACCGGCGTAATGGTGTCGGAAAGAATTTGTTTGTAATAGGATTTTAATTGATACTTTTTCATAATTATTTTAGTTGCAAAAAAAAAGGCTTGTCGTGATTGACAAGCCTTTTCTATGTATTGGTTTAAATGATACTATAGCAGGTTTCGCTCACGACGTTTGACGTAAGTTAGACCACCACCAAGTATTGTTTAAAATTGAAATCATTTTTTTAATTGTATGATGCAAATATTGCTAATTAATTTTTAAATAACCAAATTATTTAATATAAACTTGGATATTTTGTTGGGTTTGCTTCATTCATAATCGCGTATACTCTTTCAAAAATGTCTTCTGCAGAAGGTTTTGAGAAGTAATCACCATCGGTTCCATAAGCAGGGCGGTGTGCTTTAGCTGTTAGGGTTTGCGGAGCACTATCTAAATGTTTGTAAGCATTTTGATTTTCCACAATTTCTTGTAAAATATAAGCACTAGCTCCACCAGGAACGTCTTCGTCAATTACTAGTAAACGATTTGTTTTCGCTACCGATTTTACAATGTCGTGATCGATATCGAAAGGTAATAACGATTGGATATCTATAATTTCAGCGCTAATTCCAACAGACTCTAATTCATTTGCTGCTTGTTCTACTAAGCGTAAAGTTGAACCGTAAGAAACCAATGTAATGTCAGTTCCTTCCTTAATCGTTTCAACCACTCCGATTGGTGTTTTGAATTCACCCAAATTCGTTGGCATTTTTTCTTTCAAACGGTAACCGTTCAAACATTCTACAACTAAAGCAGGTTCGTCTGTTTCTAATAGTGTATTATAAAAACCTGCAGCTTTGGTCATGTTTCTTGGAACCAAAACGTGAATTCCTCTGATGGCATTGATAATCATACCCATTGGAGAACCAGAATGCCAAACACCCTCTAAACGGTGTCCTCTAGTTCTAATGATTAACGGTGCTTTTTGACGGCCCGCTGTTCGGTATTGTAATGTAGCTAAATCATCACTCATGATTTGAATAGCATACAACAGATAATCTAAATATTGAATTTCAGCAATTGGACGCAATCCTCTCATTGCCATTCCAATTCCTTGACCTAAAATCGTAGCTTCACGAATTCCAACATCTGCAACGCGCAACTCTCCGTATTTTTCTTGCATGCCTTCCAAACCTTGATTAACATCACCAATGTTTCCAGAGTCTTCACCAAAAATTAACGTTTCAGGATATTTAGAGAAAATGGCATCAAAATTATCTCTTAAAATTAACCGCGCATCTACTTCTTCAGCAGCCACATCGTAAGTTGGCGATACATCTTTCACGTGTTTAATTGCCATACTTGATTGTGAAAACAAGTTAGCGCTAAACTTAGGTTGAATTTTATCCGTATAATTGGCTATCCAGCTAGCTAAGGTAGCACGAGAATTTTCTTTAATAATCATGCGTAACACTTTACGAGCAGCTACTAAAATATCTTTACGTATCGGTTCTTTAATTGCGGCAACGTCATTAGCTATCTTCTCGATAAATACTTTGTTTTCACTTTGTGAAGCGATAGTATTTAATAAGCCAACTAATTCCTGTTGTTCTGCTTTGATAGGAGCCGTAAAATTGGTCCAAGCTGTTTTTTTACCTTCTAAAACTTCTTTTTTAATTTGATTGTCGATTTCGTCTAATTCTTCTAAAGTAGCGATATTGTTTTCAATCAACCATGTTTTCATTTTAGCTAAACAATCAAATTCGGCTTCCCAAGCCAAACGTTCTGCATTTTTGTAGCGTTCGTGACTTCCAGAAGTAGAATGACCTTGTGGTTGTGTTAATTCTTGGACATGAACTAATACGGGTACGTGTTCTTCACGTGCAATTTTCGATGCTTTTTGATATGTTTCTACTAAAGCAGGATAATCCCAACCTTTTACGCGTAAGATTTCATAGCCGTTATTTTCTTCATCACGTTGGAAACCTTTTAAGATTTCCGAAATGTTTTCTTTTGTAGTTTGATGACGCGCATGGACTGAAATTCCGTATTCATCATCCCAAACACTCATGACCATTGGAACTTGTAAAACACCAGCAGCATTAATAGTTTCAAAGAATAAACCTTCAGAAGTGGAAGCATTTCCAATAGTCCCCCAAGCGACTTCATTTCCGTTTTCAGAAAAGTTCGTTTGGTTGATACCGGAAACATTTCGATATATTTTTGAAGCTTGAGCCAATCCTAACAATCGCGGCATTTGTCCAGCGGTAGGAGAAATGTCTGAACTCGAGTTCTTTTGTTGGGTTAAGTTTTTCCAATTACCGTTTTCATCTAAGGAATGGGTTGCAAAGTGACCGCCCATTTGACGACCAGCACTCATTGGATCAAAATTAATATCGGTGTGACCATATAATCCAGCAAAGAATTGCTCGATATTCATTGCGCCTATTGCCATCATAAAGGTTTGGTCGCGGTAATATCCAGAACGAAAATCTCCGTTTTGAAACGCTTTTGCTAATGCTAATTGCGGCACTTCTTTACCATCTCCAAAGATTCCGAATTTTGCTTTACCTGTTAGTACTTCTTTTCGTCCAAGAAGACTACATTCTCTACTGATTCGAGCTATTTTATAATCGTTAATCACTTCTTGTTTGAAATCTTCAAAAGAAACTATTTCCGATGTTGATTCTGTTTTCATAAGCTTTTTTGCAAAATTGTGTATGCAACAAATTTAATTAAAACGAATTATAAAACAATAGTTAGTAGTATATTTTTTTAATTATTGTTAAATTATCAAAGGTTTTGGTTTTAAAAACGCAATGAATTCACTAAAAAAGCTTTTTTTGTTATTGAATTCTTAAGTAAACAATTGAAAAACTATCAAAACCATTTTCTTGTAAATAGTGAAATTAAGGTTTTTGGACTCAGTGTGACTACAAAACGAATTTTTTCGCCATAATTATTCGTGTTTAATTCGAGTCCGTTAGAGGAGTAAATGGGTAAAAAAAGTTCGAAATAGTCTGGAACAACATTAAGATGTAGGCCAGAATCGAACACGAATTTTGGATTTGAATACTGATTTTTAAACATACCCGCATCGCCATAAACTTGAATCCAATTCCAAATATTAAAGGTACCATTAAGAGTCGTCATCCATTGATTAGCAAATCGGGTATCCAATTTAGATTTGAATCCACCCTCTGCATAAACATATTGTTGGCTATATATTCCAGTTGTTTCACTTCTTCCTAATAAATTATAATCAAACATATAATCGTTTGGGCGGTCTAATCCAAAACTGAAATAATCGGAATTAGTACTTCTGAACATAAATGCTCCTGCAAAAAAGCGTAAACTGATTTGTCTGTTGTTTTCAAATAGCTTTCTGTAATGAATTTCAGCAGTAACTTTTCCAAACGAATTGGCTATTTGTAAATCATTTGTGAAAGAGAAGTGTTTGGTCCCCTCTGATTGATAATTACCATATCTAGCGTTGAATACATTGTAATTTTCAGTATTAGCATCTGTGATTAATGGTGATTTATCTCTTTTGACATAAACCTGTCTAAGTTGGATGAATTCGTTTTTGTTGACTCTTAAATTTTCATCACGAAATCGAAATTGTATAACGGGAACAATATTGGTATAAAAAGCATCAGTTGTGTAATGAAAGCGACTTCCCGAAACAAAATAACGAATATTATAAAGCTTTCCCTTTTCTCTAATATTGTCTTCCACCATTGCTGATACTTTTCCTACTAAAGTATTGGTATTACTTGAATACATTGGCGAAAAACTAAAAGTAAAAGGCTTATTTAATATGGATTTATTGTTAATTCTCATTCCTAAAGCTATTCCATCATAGATGTTAAATTCAACTTCAGGGACATAGAAAACTTGATTGTAATAAGGTTCCTCTAAATCTTTGAAAAAATTGAATTTTAATGGGCGATTGTTAAAGAAAAAACCTTTCAAAGATTTCCAGTTGTTTCTCAAATTGTATTCAGGAACTTCATTATTGTAATTCAGTACAATTTTATCTGCTTGCAATCTGGGTATTACTATTGTAGAATCATTAGTAATGTTAGTAAGCCACATTTTATTGATTACTTCATTGTTTTTTAATTGATAAAGTGAAATAGGGGCATTTGTTTTGGTTTTGTTAATAATATTTATTGTAATAGCATCTTGTGTTTTAGTCACTTTGCCAAATTTATAATCGATTAGTTCTCTGGTTTCAACTGTATTTCTGAAGAACCAATCTATTTTTTTGGGTGAATTTTTCTCTAAAATAGTTTCAAACTGACGCGAATTGGATGCCGTGTAATGATTTGCTTGAATGAATTCTTTTATACTCGACAGCACAATGCCATCACCGAGGTACTGATCTAGATAATTCAAACTAAGTCCCGCTCTATAGCGGCTCGATATTTGTTCATTAAATTTGATTAATTTGTTTTTGGGTTCGCTTAAAGCTTGATCTAGATTTTTTCTTGCCATTAACATATACAAATAATTGTATTGTTGATTGAACGGGAGGTTTATGAAATGATAGGATTTTAAAATTTTGAACTGAGCTAAATTTCCTGTCATTTTAAGGTTTGGATAATGTTCATCAATATATTTCATCATGAGAAAAACTTGAATTCCATCATAAATCCATTGGTCGTTCCTTGGATTTAATTGTAAGTTATCTTTTAGATAATTGTTTAAAAAGGTTTTTAAAAACTTCAATTCGAACATAAATTCATCAGGAAAGGGACTCAAAAAACCTGGTAATTGATTCAATCCATAAAAGGGCTGGTTGAGATAGTCTTCTTGTGATACCAAGATTTTTGAGGAAAGTGAATTTCCAAGTTTGGAGTGCACAAAACGAGTTACTTTGTCAATGATTATCGCTTTTTCAATTTCACGTACTTTATTTTCTTGTAAACCACAGCTAACCGTGATCAGTTCGTTCTTGTAATTTTCGAAGCTGCTCTTCGTTTCTAAAATTAAAGAAACTTCATGTGTATTTATACCAATTAAGGTTTTTTGATTTTTAAAGTCTAAATTACTTGATATTGCTAAATTATCTGCATTTTCAAATGTAATTTCATAATCGGATAAAGCATTGGAGATGTCGTCTAGATTTTCATTACTGTACAAGATAAAATGCTTATTTTCGTAGCGTGTTGGGGATAAAAACCAATGTTTTAAAACCCATTTATCATCATCGTAAAATCCAAAACGAGTGAATTTTGCATTCGGAATTTTAATCGAATAAAATAGCGTAATAGTTTCCATAGAACAAGGAAGAATAGGAGCGTTTAAGGTAACTTTAATTAAATCGATACTATTTCTTGGTCGTTCCCAATCTACATTTTTAAAATTATCATCCACAATAGCATTGATTGTGGTTTTTCCTCTTTCTTTTTCGCTTGATAAATGAAAACTTCTTGAAAACTCATCTGAAAATCTTTTAGCTAAAGCAGATGTTTTAGAGGAGTAAGCGTTGTTCCAATCGTTTAAAACAATGTGCTTTAAGGTGTCGTTTGAAGCGTTGTTGTAAGTTAAAACGTGTTTAATTAAAAGGGTTTTTTCTTCTAAATTTACCCTAACCTCCATCTTTGATGAATGTTGTGCCACCATCAAATGAGAGAAAAATAAAAAAGAAAGTTGTAATATAAGTTTCAAGAGATACAATAATTTACTATTCAGATGACCAAACCTACAATAGGTTGCTTATAAATTTCGAAAATATAAAAATACTCGTACAATAGCACAAAAACGAGGGTTAAAATTTTAAAACTTAGGCTAATGTTGGTTTTATATTCGTAGTTTTGATAAAAATAGATTGTTATGATTAAAAAATTACTTGGTTTTTTCTTGTTTTTTATTGGATTTTTTGGCTTTTCTCAAACAGTTGTGATCAATGAGATTGATTCCGACATGGATGGAACGGATCAATATGAATTTGTAGAATTAAAATCTACTACTCCAAATTTTTCTTTAGACGGTTATGTTTTGGTTTTTTTTAATGAAACCAATTCTTCTTGTTATTATGCTTATGATTTAGATGGGTTTACAACAGATATCAATGGAATTGCTCATTTTGGAAATAGTTTGGTTACACCATCACCTGTGGGAACTTTTTCAAACGGTAGAATTCAAAACGGTCCAGATGTTGTGGCTTTATATTTAGGAAATGCAGCAGATTTTCAATTTGCGGTGCAACCAGGAACAATTGCCACCACAACAAATTTGATTGATGCAGTAGCGCACAAATCTTTAAATTCACATGCCAATCCTGTAAATTTAATGTCGATATTAGGCATTACGGTTTGTACTAATGAAAATGAGAATGGCCAGGGATTAATACATTCTATACAAAGAAAAAACGATGGTACATATGAAGTGAAATTACCAACTCCTGGTGTTAATAACGATGGAAGTGGAATTGTTTTAAATACGATATCGGTTACAACATCCACTTCAACTATAAGAGAAGGAGAGGGATTTAACTTTATTTTTACAACAAGTCAACCTGTCCAAAATGAGCCTTTGATTTTCAATTTCACATTAGACAATGGAAATTTTAATATGACTGATTTTTCTGGAGGATTAACCGTTTCTATTCCAGTTGGTCAAACTACTGGTCAAACAGGAATAAATGTTATTGATGATGGTTTAGATGAGGGAGATGAAGAAATGAAATTAGTCTTTCAATCGTTACCATTTGGTTATGTAGCTAATAATAACAATATTATTTACCGAGTTTATGATGCTAATTTTGTTGTACAATCTTATGGAACTCCTTTAAATCCTACATTTGGATTAGTAACACCCACCATTCCATCAGGCTATTATGATTCATTAGAGGGGTTATCGGGTAATGCATTAAAGCAAGCGCTTCAAGATATTATTGCTAATCCAACAGTTGTTAGAGCTCACAGTTATGGTGATATATGGGATATTTTAAGAATAGCCGACCAAAATCCAGCGAACAGTAATGAAGTTTGGATGCATTATGTGGAAGCTCCAAAAGCTAAATTAGACCAGCAGACGGAAAGTAGTGGGACTGGAAAGTGGGTTAGAGAGCATGTTTTTGCTCAATCTAGGGGAGGATTTTCAGGAGGTACTTCTTCAACAGCAGATGGTATTAGTATTTGGTTACCAACAAATGCTGATGATATTTTAGCCGCTCATGCAGACGCACATCATATTCATGCAGAAGATGGGACAGAAAATGGGGTAAAAAGTAATAAAGACTTTGGTCCATTAGATTACAATGGCCCCGTTGGAACGCAAGGTAAATGGAGAGGCGATGTTGCAAGAGCCTTATTTTATATGGCTGTCCGTTACAATGGATTGAATTTGGTTAATGGGAATCCTACAGACACTTCGGGTAATAAAATAATAGGCGATTTAGCTACTCTATTAACTTGGAATACAACAGACCCTAGTGATGATTTTGAAATGAATCGTAACAATTATATTTACACTTGGCAAATGAATCGAAACCCTTTTGTGGATTATCCTAGTTTAGCCGACTATATATTTGGTGCAAATTTTGGACAACCTTGGTCCGCTACTTTGTCAACAGTTTCTCCTGAAGAAAGTAAGGTTGTGGTGTATCCTAATCCAGCAATTGATTATTTAATTGTTTCAGGATTACAAGGAAAATCAAAAATAGAAATTTATACCATAACGGGGCAATTAATACAAACTGAAAACGTGGAGAGCGAAACCCAAATCAAATTGGATTTAAGTGCTGGAATGTATTTGGTTAAAGTTTCAAGTGGTTTTGAATCTACTACCCAAAAAATAATAGTGAAATAGAAGCAGGAGTTGCCATTAGGAAACATTTTTACAAAAAAGAATCATTTTGGCAACATTATTGTATATTTACATTTTAACAAACTAATTAAAATGAAATATTATGAATGCAACTAAAAGAATTTCAGCCCTTATAGGAACTTTGATTTTAGTCTTTTTGTTGGTGATACCTACTGATGTTTTTTCTCAAGGACCGCCGCCTTGGGCTCCTGCCCATGGTTATAGAGCGAAAACAAGACATGTCTATTTTCCAGACCAAAACATGTATTATGACATGCAAAGAGGCACTTATATTTATTTTAGTAATGGAAAATGGTCAATAAGTACAAGAGTTCCCTCTATTTTTATTGGAATTAACCTTGGTAGAAGTACTCAAATTGAATTGGATTTTTATGGAGATAGACCCCAGCGCTATAATTATTCACATAAAACAAAGTATAAAGTAAAGAAACAAAAACACCATCATAAACACCACCATCATAAAGGGAAGGGAAATCATGGAAATGGTCGTGGCAACGGAAAATAAATATTTTATGTTAAAAAAAATCCTTATCTTTATTCAGTTAAGGATTTTTTTATGGATATAAAGCAAAATGAAATAGAAAGATTAAAAGCGCTTCTCTCTTATAATATCATTGATACTTTAAAGGAGGAAGAGTTTGATAAATTAGCACAATTGGCTTCAATCATTTGTGAAACCCCCATAGCACTTATTTCCCTAATTGATGATAAAAGACAATGGTATAAAGCTAAAGTTGGGATAGAAGCAAATGAAATACCTAAAGAGCTTACTTTTTGTCAATTTACCATTCAAAAAGATCATTTATGGGTAGTTGAAGATGTTACTAAGAATGATTTATTAAAAGATAATCCTAATGTTACTGCAGAAGATGGGATTCGTTTTTATGCGGGTTTACCATTGCAATCAGTCGACGGGTATAATATAGGAACACTTTGTGTAGCAGATATTAAGCCCAAACAAATTTCTGAAAAAGAGAAGATAGCACTCCAAATTATTACAGAACAAATAATGATTCTTTTAGAGGCTCGAAAAAGAAATCTACAACTTATTACGGAACTAAGAGAAATAATTGATCATAAAGAAATTGAGTCTAAGAAAATAATTGAAAAAACCTCTGGTGAATTTAAAACCTTTTATGAATCGATCTCTAATAATAATGGAATTATCGAGATTGATATAAACGGTGTAATAACGAGTACGAATGAAGTTATTGGTAGATTGCTTAGAGCGCCTGCAAACAAATTAATTGGATTAGATTTTTACACTCTTTTTGCTTTAGACAGATCACATAATTCAATCGAAGAATTGATAGAAAAAAAGAACTTTTTACTAGAATACCAATCTAGTATAGCTCAAAAGAAATGGATTCAAGCCAATTTTGTTAAGATTACCGACTATAATGATACGATTATAAAGATAATTTTAATTTGTCAGGATGTAACGTCTAGAGTTCGATGGCAACAAGAATTAGAAAAGTCTAAGCGGATTTCCGAATTTTTAAACCAACAAAAAGACCGGTTTATAGCGAATGTTAGCCATGAAATTAGAACGCCAATTAATGCCATTTTAGGGTTTACTGACGTTTTATTTGAATTGGAAAAAGACAGTCTTAAATTGGAATATTTAAACTCCATTAAAGTTGCGGGTATCGGCCTTTTACACATTATAAACGATATTTTAGATATTTCTAAGATTGAAGCTGGAATGATTAAAATCGATGAAGCTCCGTTTCAATTAGAGGAATGTATTTCTAATGCTTTTACTGTTTTAAAGCTAAAAGCCAAAGAAAAAGGAATAAAATTTTTGTATTCAATTGATTCAGATGTTTACACAAACCTTATCGGTGATAAACATCGATTGAATCAAATTTTAATTAATTTATTAGGGAACTCAATAAAATTTACGGCAAACGGTAAAGTGGAATTAAAAGTATCACTTTTGGATGTAGTAGACCAAGTTTGTCATGTAGAATTTAGAATTTCGGATACGGGTATCGGAATTAGTCAGGAAAAATTGCAATCAATGTTTGATCGATTTTCTCAAGCGGAAGTCTCTACAACCAGAAAGTTTGGCGGCACAGGATTAGGGCTTAGTATTACAAAAGAACTGGTTGAAATTCAAAATGGTAAAATTAGAGTAGAAAGTAAAGAGAATGAGGGTACAACTTTTGTTTTTGTTATCCCATTTAAAATAAACCAAACGAATGAAAAAATCGTTTATGTTAAAGGAGAAGTAGAACTGTTGGATTTAAGCCCAAAAAAGATTTTGTTATGTGAAGACAATGAATTGAATCAAAAATTAATCCTTTCTATTTTTAAGTCAACACCTTATACTATTTTAATAGCTAATAACGGACAGGAAGGATTAGATTTATTAGCTAAAAATACTTTTGATTTGGTCTTTATGGATCTCCAAATGCCGATAATGGATGGATTTGAAACTACCAAAAATATAAGAGAGAATTTAAAATTACAAATGCCAATTATTGCGTTAACTGCTAATGCTTTGATTTATGAAAAAGAGATTTGTCTGAAACTGGGAATGAATGATTTTTTAACCAAACCTTTTACAAAAAAAGAATTGTTTGAAGTTTTAAACCGAACTTTTACAGGAAATACAATTCCTACACTACCAGAGCCTAAAGAAGAGTCGATTTCTTTGACCTCTTTGAAGGAGTTTATAGGGGAAGATAAGGAACAATTAAATGAAATTATAAATTCATTTCAAGAGCAATTAGAAAAATTCTTATCGAGTATTGAGGGTTTATTCTTAGAAAAAAAATTTCAAGAGATTAGATTATATGCTCACAAAATGAAAACCTCGTTTGGAATGTTTTCCATTTCAACGGAAGAATTAGTAAAAATTGAATCAACTGATGACGAAGATTTTGTTTCAAACGGAATCACTATTTTTAAACCTTTATTGGACCAAATAGAAGATATTCTTGTTAAACTTAAAAATGTAGCGCTATGAAAATTGTAATTATAGAAGACGACGATATTTTGAGAAAATCATTGGTTTTTTTCTTAAAATCAAAAGGATATGAAGTATTTGATTTTGATAATGGCTTACAGGGGCTTCATTTTCTAAATGAGAACTATAGTGATCTGTCATTGGTTATTACCGACTTGAATTTGCCTTTTACAGGAGGAAAACAAATTGTTTTTGAAATGAAAAGTAAATACAAAATACCTGTTATTGTTTTGACGGCTTCTAATGTAGAGGCTACTGAAATGGAGATATTAGAATTAGGAGCTGATGATTTTATTACGAAGCCCTTTAGCCCTAATATTTTACAAATGCGAATGGAACGATTATTAAAAGTTTAAAATTTTATATTGATGCTGAATAAAATTATCGTTAGTTACCTATTATTTATTTCGGGTTTTTGTTTTGCTCAAGAAAAAGAGCTTTCTTCAATAAATAAATTGATTGAATCCAAAAAATATGACGAAAGCATTGCACAATTAATTAAATTAGAGGACAATTATCCAAATTCAACTCTTGTGAAATTTAAATTAGCACAAGTTTATTTTTGGAACTCAAAATATGAAGCAGCATTTCAAAGCGTAAAGTTACTTGATCAAAACAACGAAGATGAGGAGGTGTTAAAGCTCAAAATTTTGATTCAACAAAACAGAAAAGCATCTGATGAAGTTGTTGCATTGTGTAATATTGGAATTGAGAGATTAAGCGATAAAAATTTTTATTATCAGCAGCAAGTTCTTGCTTACATCAACAATAATCAGTTGGAAAACGCTTCAAATGTGTTGTCAAAAATTCAAATTACAGATACAAATGAAGAAGTTGTTAAATACCTTAGAAATGAAATAGCTAATAAAAAAAAGAATTTTGTTATGCTTGGGTATTTACAGACCAATACGCTAAATGAAGAATTTCCAATTTGGTATTTAACAAGTTTGGAGTACGGACATAAATTTGAAAAGCATACTTTAGTGGGAAGGGTCAATTATTCCTTTTTAGGTAGCATAGATGCCGTTCAGTTTGAGATGGATTGGTATCCAAAGATTTCCAAAAATAATTACTTGTATACCAACATTGCGATTTCTAATAGCGAGTTGTTTCCAAATTATAAAATTGCTTCTGAGTTGTTTCATGAGAAAGATAGGATATCCGCTTCTGTAGGAGGGAAAAGCCTTTTTTTTGATGAACAAAATATCAATATGATTACGGCTCATTTTGGGTATTTAATACAATCCTACAAAATTGCTTATCGGGGTTACTTTATAAAACAGGATAATAGTGATAGTTATTTTGCACATTTGTTGAGTTTTCAAAGAAAGTTAGATGAAAAAGATTCCTATATACAATTAGAATTTATTTATGGAAGTGCACCATATTTTTATTTCACAACCGATAATTTCACAACTGTTGTAGATTATCGTATTGGACTTTTAGCGCGGTTCAAGCTAAATAGTTCTTTGATTTTACAACCCAATTTTCAATATCAAATAGAGGAATATGCTCCCAATAATTTTAGAAATAGATTGAATTTACAAGCTAATTTAACGTATATATTTTAATGGTTAAATCCTTTTATTATTCCTTTTTAGAACTTGAATTAGAATTCCAAATTATCCTTGTTTTTATTGGTTTTTTTGGATTCGGATCTATTTTTTTGTTGGTTTTTACCTTAATAAAAAGACAATCAAAGCTGAATAAAATAGTCTTAAAAGAGGAGTATACTCTTTTAATTGAAAACAGTATTTTTCCATTTGTGTTTGATGATGATGAAGAAGCTGTTCAAATGTTGCTTAAGAATCCAAATTATAAAAAAAAATATTTCAAAAAAATTGCGATTAAATACTGTATCAATTTGCATAAGAGTTATACGGGGCATATGCAAGATAAAGTTGATGAATTTTACAAAAAATCGGGATTAGTTGATTATTCCCGTAATAAGTTAAAATCCAGTTTTTGGGAACATAAAATAGAAGCAATAAGAGATTTATCCACCTTAAAAGATTTTGAGTCTATTGCTCAAATTGAAAAGTTAGTGCAACATCGCGATAAAAAAATTGCTACAGAATCTATTCTAGCATTAATTAAATTGAGGGGTATTTCAGAACTTGTTTTGTTAAGAAATTTCAAATATAATCTTGATGAATGGTCACAAGTTTTGATTTTGTCTGTAATTAAAAGTGATAAAATCTCATATAACAGTAAAATTGAAGATCTAAAAACTTCAAAGAACAAATCAATACAATTGCTATCATCTCGTATAGTTGAATTTTATAAATTGAATTTATGAATGACTTTGGTTGGATAAATATAGACATAACCGTTTTCAACTACTTTATTTTAGCATTTGCATTTACAGTTATGCTATCTTATATCGTTTTGGCAATTGTATCTGCATTTTCATTGAAACATTATCTTAGAGTTAATCGATTAATTCCTTACAAATCGTTATTAGCATTCCAAGATGCTCCAAGAATTTCTATTCTGGCACCTGCATATAATGAAGGATTTACCATTAGAGAAAACGTTTTATCTTTATTGTCAATTCAGTATAATAATTTTGATGTTATAGTAATTAATGATGGAAGTAAAGATGATTCTATTGCTATTCTTGTTGATGCCTTTGAACTAATTCCAAGTGATGAAGTTTATGTAGCAAGTATTCCAACCAAGCAGGTGAAAAATGTTTATATTTCAACAAATCCTACTTTTTCAAAGTTAATTGTCATTGACAAAGAAAATGGAGGTAAAGCAGATGCACTTAATGCTGGGATTAATTTTTCAAAAAACCCTTATGTGGTTTGTATTGATGTTGATTGCATTATTGAGAAAGATGTTCTTTTAAAACTTTCTAAACCTTTTCTCGAAGCAACAAATAAGCGAATAATAGCAACAGGAGGAGTGGTTAGAATCGCAAATTCTTGTATTGTTAAATCTGGAAAATTAATTAAAGTTAACGTTCCAAAAAATTTAATCGCTAGAATTCAGGTTTTAGAATATTTGAGAGCTTTTGTGTTAGGCAGAATGGCTTGGGCAAAATTAGATGGGTTGTTATTGATTAGTGGGGCTTTTGGTATGTTTGATAAAGAGATTATTCTAAAAGTTGGCGGTTATAATACGAATACTGTTGGGGAAGATATGGAGTTAGTGGTGCGAATGCGACGCTACATGATTGAAAATAAATTTCCTTATACGCTTAAATTTATCCCAGATCCTTTGTGTTGGACAGAAGCTCCAGAGTCCTATGAAATATTAGGAAAACAAAGAAGTAGGTGGACTCGGGGTACTATGGAGACATTATGGATTCATCGTAAAATGTTTTTTAATCCTAGATATAAAATTTTGGGAATGATAAGTTATCCTTATTGGCTGTTTTATGAATATTTAGCGCCTATAATTGAATTAACGGGGTTACTGATTTCTTTATTGATGGTTTATTATGGTATTCTTAGTTGGAGTTTTTTTGGGTTACTCTCGTTATTTGTTTACACTTTTGCTTTGTTTTTTTCTGTATTAGCTATTTTCACAGAAGAGGCAACTTTCAAAAAATATGAATCCAAAAAAGATATTTTTAAATTAGTTTGGGCAGCTCTTTTAGAACCCTTTATTTTTCACCCTTTTTTAATTTATGCTGCTTTGAAAGGGAATTGGCAAAAAATAAAAGGAAGTCATTCTTGGGGTGATATGACTCGAAAAGGATTTGAAAAAAAGCCAGAGTAAAACTCTGGCTTACTATTTAAATTCCGGTTATTTCTTTGAGTTCTTTAACAAATCTTTCGGCTAAAACATCAGCTTCGGTTTGCGTTGGAGCTTCGGTGTAAATTCGAATAATAGGTTCGGTATTTGATTTTCTCAAGTGTACCCATTCTGTTGGGAAATCAATTTTTACTCCGTCTATAGTTGCAATGTTTTCCGATTTGTATTTTTCGGTTAACGTAGCTAATACCTTATCTACATCAATTTGTGGCGTTAATTCAATTTTGTTTTTACTCATGTAATATTGAGGAAAACTCGCTCTAATTTCAGCAACTGTCTTATCTTGATTGGCTAAATAGGTTAAAAATAAAGCGGCACCCACAATACTATCTCTTCCATAATGAGATGATGGATAGATGATACCCCCGTTTCCTTCACCTCCGATAATAGCGTTGGTTTTCTTCATTAATTCTACTACATTTACTTCACCAACAGCACTTGCTTGATACGTTCCACCGTGTTTTTCGGTAATATCGTGTAAAGCACGAGAAGATGACATATTTGAAACGGTATTTCCTGGAGTTTTAGATAAAACATAATCCGCAACAGCTACCAACGTATATTCTTCTCCAAACATTTCGCCATCGTTAGAAATGAAAGCCAATCGATCTACGTCTGGGTCAACTACAATTCCAAAATCCGCTTTTTCTTCTACAACTAATTTGCAAATATCACCCAGGTGTTCCTTCAAAGGTTCCGGATTGTGAGGGAAATGGCCGTTTGGTTCGCAGTATAATTTTACGACTTCAACGCCCATTTGCTCTAGTAAATTCGGAATAATGATTCCTCCTGATGAATTGACACCATCAACTACTACTTTGAACTTTTTAGTTTTTACCAATTCAGCATCAACCAGAGGCAATTCTAATACTTCATCAATGTGAATGTCCATATAAGCATGGTTTTCTGTAACGTCTCCTAATCTATCTACATCGGCAAAATCAAATGCTTCGGCTTCTGCAATTTCCAGGATTTTGGCTCCGTCTGCACCACTTAAAAATTCTCCTTTAGCGTTCAATAACTTTAAGGCATTCCATTGTTTTGGATTATGCGAAGCCGTCAAGATAATTCCCCCATCGGCTTTTTCCATTGGAACCGCAATTTCTACTGTTGGAGTAGTGGATAGGCCTAAATCGATAACGTCAATTCCTAACCCAACTAATGTATTGACTACTAAATTATGAATCATGGGTCCCGAAATTCTAGCATCTCGACCAATTACTACTTTTAGTTTCTCTTTTGCAAGGTTTTGTTTTAGGAAGGTTCCGTATGCAGAAGCAAATTTTACCGCATCTACTGGGGTTAAATTATCACCCACTTTTCCGCCAATGGTTCCCCGAATTCCTGATATTGATTTTATAAGAGTCATGATTAAATGTAATTTGAAATACAAATATATTAAGATGTAGCTCGCAAAGTGGAAAAGTCGCAAAATATTTTTTTATATATTTACGAAAATAACTTACAAAATGAATTTTTTAGCTCATATCTATTTGTCCGGTGAAGATGATTTTGTCAAAATTGGCAATTTCATGGCAGATAGTATTCGAGGTTCAAAATATTTAGATTATCCAAGTGCTATTCAAAAAGGTATTTTGTTACACCGACACATCGACAGTTTTACAGATACACATCCCATATACCGTAAAAGCAAGCATCGTTTGCACGAAAAATACGGACACTATTCAGGTGTGATTATGGATATCGCTTACGATCATTTCTTAGCAAAAAATTGGAGTAAATATTCGAGTGAAAAACTAGACAATTATGCTGCTGACTTTTATCAATTGATGCAAGAGAATTACGAACTTCTTACCGACAGCGCTAAAGGGATGTTGCCTTATATGATAGGAAGAAATTGGTTGGTAAGCTATGCCACCCTTTCTGGTTTAGAAATGATTCTTTTTCAGATGGATTATAAAACTAAACACCGTGTACATATGCAAGAAGCAATCGTAGAAATTCAAGATTTTTATTTCGAGTTTGAATCAGAATTTTTTCAGTTTTTCGAGGAATTAATTCGCTCGTGCCAACAAAAAATTATAGAATTAAATGAGGCTTAATTTTTAACTTCTGATTTTAAAACTTATTTTCGCATTTAAATTAGTAGTAATGCCTAGAAATAAATCTTTTTCAATAAAAACGTTTTTTTATAAAAACTTCAGACGTTTGGAGCGATTTATTTTTCTTTTAAAATCACTTTTGACTCCAAGACAGTTTATTTATTTGTCCTGTGTTTTGGTTGGGATTTCTTCGGCTTTAGCGGTGATTATTTTAAAAACGTTTGCCCATTGGGTTTTTAAAATGTCACAACAGCTTGATGATTTTTTACATTTACCCTTCAGTAATAGTACACTTCCCATTATTGGAATTGTTATTACGGTAATCATAGTCAAAAAAGTATTGGATGGTTCTATTGAAAAAGGTACGGCCCAAATCATGTATGCGGTTGCAAAAAAACGCGGGATTATGCCAAGAAAGCAAATGTTTGCCCAAATCATCACAAGTTCCTTTACTGTTGGTATGGGCGGTAGTGCTGGTTTAGAGTCACCCATTACCATTACAGGAGCTGCTTTTGGAAGTAATTATGCGCAAAATTACCGTTTAAGTTATAAAGACAGAACGCTTTTATTAGCCTGTGGTGTTGCTGCCGGAATAGGTGCTGCTTTTAATGCACCGATTGCAGGAGTTTTGTTTGCTATCGAAGTAGTTTTAGCCGAAATCAGTATCACAGCGTTTATACCGATTATGATTAGTGCGGCTACTGGAGCCTTAGTTTCTACTGTAATGTTGAATGAAGATATCTTGTTTTCGTTTAAAAAAGTACAATTTTTTGATTATCATAATTTACCTTATTATATTTTATTAGGTGTTTTAAGCGGATTGGTTTCGATAAATTATGCGCGAACTTTTAGAAAAATCGAACATTATTTCAGTGGGTTGCGATCTAATTTTATCAATAAAGCGCTTTTTGGAGCAGGAATTTTGGGTGTTTTGATTTTTTTGTTTCCCTCATTATTTGGTGAAGGATATGAAAGCATAAAACTTTTAGCTGATAGTAATCCAGAACGTTTGGTTCAGAATACTGTTTTTCAGCGGTTCGAAGATTCAAAGTGGATTTTGTTATTATTTGTTGGTGCTACAATGTTAATTAAAGTATATGCTACAAGTTTGACATTAGGTGCTGGTGGAAATGGTGGAAATTTTGCGCCTTCCCTTTTTGTTGGTTCGTATTTAGGATTTTGTGTGGCTTATTTTTTTAATATTGTTGGTTTTGCTAAGTTGCCAATTGGAAACTTTACGCTGGTTGGAATGGCTGGAATTTTAAGTGGATTATTTCATGCACCTCTAACAGCGATTTTCCTTATTGCTGAAATTACGGGGGGATACAATTTAATGGTCCCATTAATGATTGTTTCGTCAGTTAGTTTTGCAATTTCGAAACGTTTTGAACCTCATTCTTTTGACATCAAAAATTTAGCAGATAAAGGAGAGGTGTTTACCGATAATCGCGATGCTAATATTTTGAATTCTATTGATGTAGCCAAATTGATTCAAACCGATTTTAAAGCAATTTCTTTGAGTAATAGTTTAGAGGAATTGGTTCAAAAAATTCAGGAATCTGATGAACATTTTTTTCCAGTTTTAGACGAAAAAAATAAACTACTTGGACTTATTCATTTGGATGAAATTCGACCAATTGTTTTCTCTCAATTCAAAGTAAAATATACAGTTGTCGAAGAAATCATGCAACCCCCTAAAGAAATTATTTTCTATGACGAAACCTTAGAAACCATCATGGAAAAGTTTGATACTTCTGGTTGTAAAGTGTTACCAGTTTTAAAAGATGGAATCTTCCTTGGATTCATTTACAAACAACTTATTTTGGAAAAATACAGAATGCGATTAAAATCAATGATTATCGAATAATTTACTATTTACATATGGCTACAATACACCTTCAAGATTTCAAATTTTCAATACCTTTAAGCATTCGCTGGAATGATTTAGATCCATTAAATCATGTTAATAATGTATATTATTTTGAGTATTTTCAAATGGGTCGCGGTTACTATATGCCAACAGCATGTCCTAAATGGGATTGGACCAAACACATGTTCGTAATTGCACATATTGAATGCGATTATTTTAAAGAATTAAAATTAACAGCTGCTAAACCAACGATCAAATTAAGAACATCTTCATTAGGTGAGAAGAGTTTTGAAATAGAATATTTAATTACCAGTTTGGATAAAGAAAACAATGAAGTTATTCACGCAAAAGGCAAAAGCATTCAGGTTTTAATAGATACAACACTAGGTAAATCTATTGAAATTCCTGATTGGTTACGAGAGGCAATTATGGATTATGAGCCCGCTTTGTAAAGCAATTTAAATTGAAACACATTAGTTATTCTACATTCAAAATAGTATCTTTGCGTTTTGCCAAAAAACATGCAACACACAGAAGAAACTATCGAAATTATTGGAGCAAGAGCTCATAATCTTAAAAATATTGACGTATCCATTCCGCGTGAAAAGCTTGTTGTTATTACAGGTTTGTCAGGTTCTGGAAAATCGTCATTGGCTTTTGATACGATTTATGCAGAAGGACAACGAAGGTATATCGAAACCTTTTCAGCTTATGCGCGTCAGTTCTTAGGTGGATTAGAGCGTCCAGATGTAGATAAAATTGACGGACTTTCGCCTGTGATTGCTATTGAGCAAAAAACTACAAGCAAATCCCCTCGTTCTACAGTTGGAACAATTACGGAAATTTATGATTTTTTACGTTTGTTGTATGCTCGTGGCGCTGATGCTTACAGTTACAACACGGGTGAAAAAATGGTTTCGTATTCCGATGAGCAAATCAAACAGTTGCTTTTAGAGGATTTTAATGGAAAACGTATTACTATTTTAGCACCGGTTGTACGTTCCCGTAAAGGGCATTACCGCGAATTGTTTGAACAAATTGCCAAGCAAGGCTTTTTGAAGGTACGTGTAAATGGCGAAATCCGTGATTTAGAATACGGTATGAAAGTCGATCGTTACAAAACGCATGATATCGAAATCGTAATTGATAGATTGGCGATTGATTTAGAGGAAGATACCGATAAACGTATATCAGAAAGCATCAAAACCGCGATGTATCATGGTGAAGATGTTATGATGGTCATCGAGCAAGAAAGTCAAGAAGTACGTTTTTATAGCCGTAATTTAATGTGTCCGTCTTCTGGAATTTCGTATCCAAATCCGGAACCCAATAATTTTTCATTCAACTCTCCAAAAGGCGCTTGTCCGTGTTGTAATGGATTAGGAACGGTGAATGAAATCAACTTACAAAAAATTATCCCAAATCCGAAATCATCAATCAAAAACGGTGGTTTTGCACCTTTGGGCGAATATAAGAGTTCTTGGATTTTCAAGCAATTGGAAATTATCGCACAAAAATATGATTTCAAAATAACCGATGCCATCGAAACCATTCCGCAAGAAGCAATGGATATGATTTTGTATGGTGGAAACGAAAAATTCTCAGTCGTTTCAAAGGTTATGGGCATTACTAAAGATTATAAAATCGATTTTGAAGGCATTTCGAATTTCATCAAAAATCAATACGATAATTCCGATTCAGCAAGTATCAAACGTTGGGCAAAAGAATTTATGGACGAAAATGATTGTCCAGAATGTGAAGGAACACGCTTGAGAAAAGAATCCTTATATTTCAAACTAAACGGAAAAAATATCGGGGAGTTAGTCCAAATGGATGTAGCCGAATTATCCGAATGGTTTGCAGATTTAGATAATCATTTGTCTGAAAAACAAAAAGTTATAGCGGTTGAAGTTGTAAAAGAAATCACGGCTCGATTGCAGTTTTTATTGGATGTTGGTTTGAATTATTTATCACTAAACCGAAGTTCAAAATCGCTTTCGGGTGGTGAAGCCCAACGCATTCGATTGGCCACGCAAATTGGTTCGCAATTGGTTGGGGTTTTATATATTTTAGACGAACCTAGTATTGGTTTACACCAAAGAGACAACGAACGCTTGATTAAATCATTAGAAAGTTTGCGCGATATCGGAAATTCAGTAATCGTAGTTGAACACGACAAAGACATGATTGAGCGTGCCGATTATGTGATTGATATTGGTCCGAAAGCAGGTCGTTTTGGTGGACAAATCATCAGTAAAGGAACGCCAAAAGAATTGTTGAAAGAAACTACCATTACGGCACAGTACATGAATGGTAAAATGCAAATTGAAGTTCCAAAATCGCGCAGAGAAGGCAATGGGAAATCCCTCAAATTAACAGGTGCTACTGGGAATAATTTAAAAAATGTTTCCATTGAAATTCCGCTAGGAAAACTGGTTTGTGTTACTGGAGTTTCAGGAAGTGGAAAATCGACATTGATTAACGAAACGTTGTATCCGATACTAAACGCGCATTTTTTCAATGCGGTGAAGAAACCACAACCTTACAAGAAAATTGAAGGTTTAGAGCATATTGACAAAGTAATTGATATCGACCAAAGTCCGATTGGAAGAACCCCACGTTCCAATCCAGCGACGTATACGGATGTTTTTTCAGAAATTAGAAGTTTGTACACGCAAACACCTGAAGCAATGATTCGTGGCTACAAGCCAGGAAGATTTAGTTTTAATGTTAAAGGCGGACGTTGTGAAACTTGTGAAGGCTCGGGTGTTCGAACGATTGAAATGAGCTTTTTACCTGATGTTTATGTGGAATGTGAAACCTGTATGGGAAAACGATTCAACAGAGAAACATTGGAAATTCGTTACAAAGGAAAATCGATTTCGGATGTGTTGAACATGACGGTTGATGAAGCGGTCGATTTTTTTGAAAATATTCCTAAGATTTATCGAAAAGTAAAAACCATTCAAGATGTTGGATTGGGTTACATAACATTAGGTCAACAAAGTACAACACTCTCTGGTGGTGAAGCACAACGTATTAAATTAGCAACGGAACTCTCTAAAAAAGATACTGGAAACACGTTTTATATTTTAGACGAACCGACAACGGGATTGCATTTTGAAGACATTCGCGTTTTAATGGATGTAATCAATAAATTAGTTGATAAAGGAAATACGGTATTAATTATCGAACACAATTTAGATGTTGTAAAATTATCGGACTACATTATCGATATTGGTTACGAAGGTGGAAAAGGTGGCGGAGAAGTTGTGGCTAAAGGCACTCCGGAGGAAATTATAAAAAATAAAAAAAGTTATACCGCGCAGTTTTTGAAAAAAGAATTATCTTAGCAATCTAATTACTACACACAACAACACTGCTAAAACTTTATTATTTAATCGTAATAGTTTGTTTACAAACAAATTAATTAAAATTACTATGGCAGCAGATCAGTACGAAAACGAAGAGCACAGAATTCAAGAAAAATTCAAACAAAAAACTTGGAATGAAATAAGAACCAATGATTCATGGGCGATTTTTAAAATCATGTCGGAATTCGTAAATGGTTACGAATCGATGGGAAGAATAGGTCCTTGTGTATCGATTTTTGGTTCGGCAAGAACAAAACCTGAAGACAAATATTATTTATTAGCCGAAAAAATAGCGTATAAAATTAGTAAAGCGGGTTATGGAGTGATTACTGGCGGTGGTCCTGGTATCATGGAAGCAGGGAACAAAGGAGCGCACTATGGAGGAGGAACATCGGTAGGTTTAAACATCGAATTGCCTTTTGAGCAACACTTTAATCCATATATCGATAAAGATAAAAATTTGAACTTTGATTACTTCTTTGTAAGAAAAGTAATGTTTGTAAAATATTCACAAGGGTTCGTAGTCATGCCAGGAGGTTTTGGAACTTTAGACGAATTATTTGAAGCTATTACTTTAATTCAAACCAAGAAAATTGGAAAATTTCCGATTATTTTAGTAGGTACTGAATTTTGGTCAGGTTTGTTGGATTGGATTAAAACAGTAATGATCGACAAAATGAAAAATGCCAGTCCTGAGGATATGAACTTAATCAAAGTGGTAGATACCGAAGATGAGGTGTTAGAAGCCTTAGATAATTTCTATAAGAAATACAATTTATCACCCAACTTTTAACGATATCCTGTTCTAGAAGACTTCACAGAATTTAGAACAGGATAATCTTAAAATGTATTTGTTTTAAAAATCCGTTATTTTATCAATCTTTACATAACCAATGTGTTTTTCATCTTCTGAAATTCCATTGGTTTTTGTTATTTTTAAACGATACTGTGATTTGAATTGATTGGAAAGAATCTCTTCTATATTGTGAATATCGTCAACATCTATACCGTATTGATCGTCAATATGTGATTCGCCTCCTTTAAAACCACAATGTTTGTAAAAGGTAGTTTGTTTCGCTTTCTTGATAGCTTCGGCTTTCGTTTTGGCAACCACCAATACTTTGTAATGATACTCTTCAAATTCCCCTTCTTTGTATCCTCCTAGATTCAAAAAGAAAAGTTGTTCTTCTTTTTCGAATGCGTTTTCTTTTGATACGACTTCAATTGCAAATCCATCAACAGAAGTTACTTTTTGCCAAGCATCAATGTGAATCCTTCCCTTTGCTTCTGGCCAAAAATCTTTCATCGTTGGAATTAGTTCTTTTAAACTGTTACTAATCCCAAAAAAGATATCATGTTGTTCGGTATAACGGCCTTTTGGGGTGCATCCCAACATAACCATATATAAATGTACTGTTTTCATAGTGTAAAAATAGTAAAAAAAATAGTTACCCCTAAAAAAATAGGGGGTGTTTGTAAAAATATTTAAAAAAATTATATATTTGCATAACTTTTCAAGGGTTTAACTTTAACACAACACAACTTATGTCAACATTTCGTTTTCAAGCTTTAGGAAGAGCAACCGACAGAAAACCTGTTCATGTAGAAGAATTGGACAGAAAATCAGCTATTTTTGGTACAAATGTTTTTGGAGATAAAGCGATGCGACAATTTTTGACACCAGAAGCTTACAAAGCTGTTAAAGCTGCAGCAGATGGCGTTAAAATTGATCGTAAAATTGCCGATTATATTGCTTTGGGAATGAAGGAATGGGCATTGTCAAAAGGGGTAACTCACTATACGCATTGGTTTCAGCCTTTAACAGGAACGACAGCTGAAAAGCATGATGCTTTCTTTGAGACTTCGTTTGATGGAAGTGATCCAGTAGAAAAATTTGGAGGGAGTCAATTGGTACAACAAGAGCCCGATGCGTCTTCTTTTCCAAATGGAGGAATTCGAAATACTTTTGAGGCTAGAGGATATACTGCTTGGGATCCAACGTCTCCTGCTTTTATTTTTGGTACCACACTATGTATTCCAACCGTTTTCGTCTCGTACACAGGAGAAGCTTTAGATAATAAAACGCCTTTATTAAGAGCGTTACATGCTATCGATTCTGCAGCAATTGATGTTGCACGATACTTTGATAAAAATGTTAAAAGAGTAACACCAACTTTAGGTTGGGAACAAGAATATTTCCTTGTAGACAGTGCTTTGGCATCTTCTAGACCAGATATTTTAGCTACAGGTAGAACATTATTAGGACATACTTCTGCTAAAGGACAACAGTTAGAGGATCATTATTTTGGTTCGATTCCAACTCGAGTTTTACAATACATGCGTGATTTAGAGAACGAATGTATGTTGTTAGGAATTCCTGTGAAAACACGTCACAATGAGGTGGCTCCGAACCAATTTGAGTTGGCTCCTATTTTCGAAGAGACAAATTTAGCAGTAGACCATAACTCGCTATTGATGGACGTAATGCAAAAAGTGGCAGAACGTCATGATTTTAAAGTTTTATTCCATGAAAAACCGTTCAAAGGCGTAAACGGATCTGGAAAACACAACAATTGGTCATTAGCAACCGATACGGGTATAAATTTATTAAGTCCAGGAAAAACACCAATGAGTAACTTACAGTTCTTGACGTTTTTCATTAATACCATTAAAGCGGTTCATGATTACGAAGAATTACTAAGAGCTTCAATTGCTTCTGCAAGCAACGACCATCGTTTAGGAGCGAATGAAGCGCCACCAGCGATTATTTCTGTTTTCATTGGTGAAGCTCTTTCAAAAGTGTTAGATGATTTAGAAGGGGTATCGAAAGGGAAATTGTCTCCAGAAGAAAAAACCGATTTAAAATTAAACGTAGTGGGTAAATTGCCAGACGTTTTATTGGATAATACCGATAGAAATAGAACGTCACCATTTGCCTTCACAGGGAATAAATTTGAATTCAGAGCGGTTGGTTCTTCTGCCAATTGTGCGGTTTCAATGACGACTTTAAATACGATTGTAGCGAAACAACTAAAAGATTTCAAAAAAGAAGTAGACGCTTTAATCGAGAAGAGTGATTTAAAGAAAGATGAAGCAATTTTTAATGTTTTAAGAGAATATATTAAGAAAACTAAAGCCATTCTTTTTGAAGGTGATGGTTACAGCGAAGCTTGGGAAAAAGAGGCAAAGAAGCGCGGCTTGAGCAATCACAAAACAACGCCACAAGCATTAAAAGCTAAAGTTTCTAAAAAAGCGGTTGAGGTATTTGCTGAAATGGGGGTAATGAATCATGTTGAGGTAGAATCGCGTTATGAAATTGAACTGGAAGAATACGTGAAAAAAATCCAAATCGAAGGGCGTGTTTTAGGTGATATTGCTCGCAATCATGTGGTCCCAACGGCCATTAAATACCAAAATGTCTTAATCGAAAACGTAAAAGGTTTGAAAGAAATCTTTGGAAAAGATTTTGAGAAAATTGCAAAAGAGCAAATTTCGTTAATCAAAGAAATTTCAGAACATATAGAAGGAATCAACTCTAAGGTTGAAAAAATGACTGAAGAACGTAAAAAAGCAAATGCTTTAACTAGTACAGAAAAAATGGCTGATGCCTACTGCGATAAAGTAAAGCCTTACTTTGAAGAAATTCGTTACCATGCTGACAAATTAGAATTGTTAGTAGACGACGAATTGTGGACGCTAACTAAATATAGAGAATTGTTGTTTACAAAGTAATTTTCTAAAAAAAACATTAAAACCTGCTTTTTTGAGCAGGTTTTGTTTTTTTTGATCACGACGAAATTCAATTTATCAAAAATTAGTTTTGGCATACTTTTCTATGTGCTATATTTGTTGTTACTTCGTAAAAAAGTAAAAATGAAGTTTTTGTTTTCAATAATTTTTATAGGGTTTGTGAATTTCGTTTCTTCACAAGAAGAAGTTGTGTTCTATTTTGAAACCAATAGATTTGAGCTAAACAAGTCGGAATTTATAAAACTTCAGCAGTGGATTTCAGCAAATAAAACTTCGAAAATCTTAGCTATTACAGGTGCTACTGATGAAGTAGGAACATCAGGCTATAACGATACACTTTCACAAAAACGAGTTAGCTATATTTTTGATCAAATAAAGGATAAAATTAAAATTCGCGAAGATTTTAAGAGTATTTCTCTTGGAGAAAAAGGAGCGACCTCAGACAATAAAGCTCAAAATCGAAAAGCGATAATTCACTATTTGCTTGAAAAAGATTTGGATAAAGAAAACGAAATCTTGGGGAAACAAGAAGAAAATGAAATCGTAATTCCAGAAAACGCAACTTTGGAAGAAAAAATTAAGTTGGCTAAAGTAGGAACTAAAGTGGTATTGAAAAATATTAATTTTTATCAAAATACTTTTGCTACACTTCCAGAATCACAAGGAGCGCTTTATGATTTATTGTTTGTTATGCAGAATAATCCCAATTTAAAAATTGAAATTCAAGGACATATTTGTTGCATAGACAAAGATCATCGTAATTTGTCTGCTGATAGGGCGAAACAAGTTAAACGATTTTTAGTTTATAATGGTATTCCACAACATCGTATTTCTACTAAAGGTTTCGGAGTGTCTCAGCCTTTATATCCTATTCCTGAGGCAAATGAAGAACAAGCTGCTGCAAACAGACGTGTTGCGATTGAAATTTTAAGCAAATAAATTTTAGCAAATGAAAAAACCAATTCCATTTTTATTCCTCTTAATTGCTTTATTAACGCTAAGTTGCGACAAATGTAACGAAGGAAACACTGCTACACCAACGTCTCTATTTGTTGAAATTATAGATGCGACAACATCAGAAAATGTTTTTGAAAACGAGACATTTACAGCGTCTCAAATTTTGATTGAAGATTTGGATGGCGAACTAATTCCGTTTAGTTTTATTCCAAATCAGAATTTAATTCAGGTTTTCCCAAATGTTGAAAATCCTATTGGGAACACAATAGTCATAACCCTAAATAACGAAACTACTGCAACAATTGAAGAAATTACGATTACCCATGATGTTTCTGAAATGAAAGAGGAATGTTACACTACTTTTAAAATTGAAAATGTTGAAGTGCCAAATAATTCTTCGGAATTATTGAATGGAATTTATGTTATAAAAATATAACAAATTCTAAAATCATACTTCTAAATTCTAAATTTTAAAACTATCTTTGCGCAACAACAACAACACACACATTCATGAGTTCGGATACTAGCAAACGCTACAATTTAAGAGGAGTTTCGGCTTCTAAAGAAGATGTACACCAAGCTATCAAAAACATCGACAAAGGCTTATTTTCACAAGCATTTTGTAAAATCATCCCAGATTATTTAACAAACGACGACCAATATTGCATCATTATGCATGCGGATGGCGCAGGAACAAAATCGTCCTTAGCCTATATGTATTGGAAAGAAACAGGTGATATTTCGGTTTGGAAAGGAATTGCTCAAGATGCCTTAATCATGAATATTGATGATTTATTATGTGTCGGAGCAACCGATAATATTCTACTATCATCAACTATCGGAAGAAACAAAAATCTAATACCTGGTGAAGTCATTTCAGCCATCATCAACGGAACAGAAGAATTGATTTCAGAATTGAAAAATCATGGCGTTACTATCCATTCCACTGGAGGAGAAACGGCTGATGTAGGGGATTTAGTTCGTACCATTATCGTTGATTCAACCGTAACAGCTCGTATGAAACGTGAAGACGTAATTGATAATGCAAATATTCAACCTGGTGATGTGATTGTAGGATTGGCTTCTTTCGGACAAGCTACTTACGAAAAAGAGTATAATGGCGGAATGGGAAGTAACGGTTTAACTTCAGCGCGTCATGATGTTTTTGAGAAATATTTGGCTGAAAAATATCCTGAAAGTTTTGATGCTTCAGTCCCAAATGAATTGGTATATTCAGGTCAAACTAAATTAACAGATACAGTTAAAAATAGTCCAATTGACGCCGGAAAATTAGTCCTTTCTCCAACAAGAACGTATGCGCCAGTAATCAAAAAGATATTATCAAAATACAATTCAAATCAAATTCACGGAATGGTTCATTGCTCTGGTGGTGCGCAAACAAAAGTGCTTCACTTCGTAGAAAACGTTCATGTGATTAAAGATAATTTATTTCCAGTACCACCTTTGTTCCAATTAATTCAAGAGCAATCAAAAACCGATTGGAAAGAAATGTACCAAGTTTTCAATTGTGGTCACCGTATGGAATTATACGTTCCAGCTGAAGTAGCACAAGATATCATCGAAATTTCAAAATCATTCAACATCGACGCCCAAATCGTTGGTAGAGTAGAGCAATCAGATAGCAAGAAATTAACGATCACATCTGAGTACGGAACGTTTGAATATTAAATTATTTGTTTCAAGTTTCAAGTTGTTTTTGTTTCAAGTTGAACAAAAGTAACTTGAAACCTGAAACCTGAAACAAAAAACACACAACAACAATAAAATGCAACACAACGTATTAATTTTAGATTTCGGTTCGCAATATACCCAATTAATTGCCCGAAGAGTTAGAGAGTTAAACATTTTCTGTGAGATTTTCCCATTCGATAAAATTCCAGCAGATTTATCATCATACAAAGCCGTAATCTTGGGCGGAAGTCCGTGTTCGGTTCGTTCAGAAGAAGCACTTCATCCAGATTTATCTCAAATTAGAGGCAAAATGCCGTTGTTAGCGGTTTGTTATGGAGCACAATATTTAGCCCATTTTTCAGGGGGAGAAGTAGCTGCTTCCAATACAAGAGAATATGGAAGAGCGAATCTTTCCTATATCAAAGAAGGGGAAGTTTTTTTAGAAGGAGTGAGTCCAAACAGTCAAGTTTGGATGAGTCATTCAGATTCTATCAAGAAATTACCGACCAATGGTGTGATGATTGCTAGTACCAAAGACGTAGAAAACGCAGCTTATAAAATAGAAGGTGAAACGACCTATGCGATTCAATTTCACCCAGAAGTATATCATTCAACAGATGGTAAACAAATGTTAGAAAACTTCTTAGTGAAAATTGCGCAAGTGCCTCAAAATTTCACACCAAACGCTTTCGTAGAGGAAGTGGTTGCTGAGATGAAAACGAAAATCGGAAACGATAAAGTAGTTTTAGGGTTATCAGGTGGTGTAGATTCAACGGTTGCTGCGGTATTATTAAACAAAGCTATTGGTGATAACTTATATTGTATTTTCGTAAACAACGGATTATTACGAAAAAACGAATTCCAAAGTGTATTGGATCAATATAAGGGAATGGGATTAAATGTAAAAGGAGTTGATGCTTCTAAACGTTTTTACGATGCGTTAGCTGGGTTAGATGATCCAGAAGCAAAACGTAAAGCCATTGGAAAAGCGTTCATTGAAGTTTTTGATGATGAAGCACACCAGTTAACCGATGTAAAATGGTTAGGTCAAGGTACAATTTATCCGGATGTTATCGAATCGGTTTCAGCAACGGGTGGACCTTCTGCAACGATTAAATCGCATCATAACGTAGGTGGATTACCTGATTTTATGAAATTGCAAGTGGTAGAACCTTTACGAATGTTATTTAAAGATGAGGTACGTAGAGTGGGAAGAAGTTTAGGAATCGACGAAGAATTATTAGGTCGTCATCCATTTCCAGGACCAGGATTGGCGATTCGTATTTTGGGCGATATTACACCAGAAAAGGTAGCCATTTTACAAGAAGTAGACGCCGTTTTTATCAACGGATTGAAAGAACACGGATTGTATGATAAAGTTTGGCAAGCTGGAGCCATATTATTACCTGTGAATAGTGTAGGAGTAATGGGTGATGAGCGTACCTACGAAAAAGTAGTGGCGTTACGTGCCGTTGAATCTACGGATGGTATGACAGCGGACTGGGTACATTTACCTTATGAGTTTTTAATGAAAATTTCGAATGAAATTATAAATAATGTTAGAGGTGTAAACCGAGTGGTATATGACATCAGTTCAAAACCACCGGCAACGATTGAATGGGAATAAGTGATTTTATTAATTTAAAATTACTATTTTTAGCGAGCCAAAAAACTAACATCAATGAAATTTTCCCTATCTATCATTATTACGGTATTTTTTTTTCAACTCTCTATTGCACAAGAATCTTTTGTAAAGTATGTTGTCAATAAAGGAGAAACCATTAATCAAATTGCTAAAAAGTTTAATATTTCTGTACAAGAAATTAAAGAATTGAACCCAGATGTAGCAAATGGATTAAAAGAAAATCAAGTACTTTTTGTCTCGGTTGTCAATCTAATTTCACATCAGGTTAAAGAGAAAGAAACGCTTTATGGTATCGCTTTAAAGTATAATGTTACTATTGAAGAAATACGACAGATTAATCCCAATCTAGCCATAGAAAATCTTAAGGCAGGAAATTCAATTAATATTCCTAAGTTAAACAAGAACTTTGTTGCTTCATTGGCTACTAAAAGTAGGAATTTAACCTATCAAAATGAAAACATTTTGCATGAGGTTAAGCCTAAAGAGACATTATTTAGTATAGCCCGATTGTACAATGTGTCGGTTTCAGACTTGGATGAATTAAACGCGAGTTTACTTGAAAATGGGCTTAGAATTGGACAACAAATCCAAATTCCTTACAAAAAGAAAACCTTAGATGGAAATGTTCGTGTTATTAACGAAGAATCTATTTTTCATGTAGTGGCTCCTCAAGAAACTAAGTTTGGAATTGCTAAAAAGTATGGAATTAGTATAGACCAACTAGAACTTCAAAATCCTGAAATCGTATCGGGATTAAAAATTGGCACAAAATTAGCTATTAACCTTAAACAATTTCAACCTTCAAATAGTAAAGAAGAGCTTATGATTGCTTTGGCAGAAAAGCAAATTGCTTTAGAAAAAACGAAGGCAGTTAGTATTGAAAATTCTAAATTGAAAGAGGAAAACAAAAGTGGAATAGCTAAATTAAATGCGAAAACGGCTGAAGTTGAAAATTTACAAGATTTGGTTGCCGTGCAAAAGCAGATGGATCAAAAAGTACTTAAGGTCAATTCCCTAAATGTTAACTTAGAAGAAATTGATGAAAAGGAAAAAGGTTCGGCTGAGAAGTTAAAACTTGTTTTAGAAGCCAATCGAAATGTACAAGAAGTGTTACTTTATAAATTGGATTCATTGGTTTACAACATGAAACAAGATGTTGAAGCACTAAAAAATAAAGAAATTACGGATTTAGAAACTTCCAGACAATTGGAGAAAAGTTCCTATAAAAATTTAAAAGAAACAAACGTCTTACTTCAAGAATTAAAGCAAGATTTGGCTAAAAACAGATCAAATTATGCTGTAATCATGAATAAAGTAAAGCAAATTAACTTAGAAGAAAATAAGATTTATAAAGCAAAATCTAGAGATTTAGCAAGTGGAAAAGTAAAAAAAGCAGATACAGCGGATTTGTTAAATGAGCTTGAAGCCGAACAAGACATGGTAAATAGTCAAAATGATGCCTTGATTAATGAAATTGAAAAATTAGCGGTTGAAAAAGATTTAGTAATCAAAGAAAAATTAAGAAAAGCTACCTTTTACAGTGAAGAATCAAGAGCATTTGATGATAAATTAGCTTTAGAAAAATTAAAGCGATATAAAGAGAAAGTTAAAAATTCCGATAAGAAAAAAGAGCCTGAAGTAAATGATAATCAAGAGGTGTTTTCTCAAAGTTTGGATTTAGTTGCCATTGAGGTCATAGAGAATATAAAAGACACAAAAGATGGTTATTATTTAGTTGTTGGTAAGTTTGTAGATGGTAAGGAGCGAGATGAGAAAGTAATGGAGTTAATAAATCATGGCCAAATTGACGCTTCTTTTTTCTATAATTTTAATACTTTGAGTTACTATGTTTACGTTAAAGTAGAAACAAGTGCTGTAAACGCATTGAAGTTTTATAATTTGCATCATAATGAATCACTTTATAAAGATTTATTGATTGTTCGATTAACTTATAATTACTAAAAATACTATTGATGAAAGTTTTATTACTGTTATTTATCTTTTTCAATTCCTTGGTTTTCGCCCAAAAAAAAAATTTCATAGAGCATAAAGTAATGGCTAAAGAAACTGTTTTTAGCATTGCAAAGAAATATAAAGTAACCCCATCGGATATTTACAAGTGGAATCCGGATACTAAAAATGGAGTTCAGGAAAATAGTGTGTTAATAATTCCTAAATCGGGTTTCGAATCAAATGGAATGCTACATAAAGTGCAGCCAAAAGAAACACTTTTTAGTATTGCAAAAAAATATAAAGTAAAAGTTTCTGATATAGAGAAATGGAACAAGGAAGCGTTGACGGAAGGTTTGAAAACAGATCAAGAAATTTATGTTTCAAAACCATCAAGTTCAAAAAAAACAAAAAATACTATAAAAGATAAAGTAGAGGTTGTTAAAGATGCGAATAGTGATAAAGTTGCCTTGGGTTTTTCGCATACGGTAGCGGCCAAAGAGACCAAATATGGAATTGCTACGAAATACGGAATTTCAGTTGAAGAATTAGAAAAATTAAATCCTCAAATTGGATCAGAATTACAAGTGGGTGATGTTTTAAAAATCAGAGCCAATCAGGAACGTAAAGATGATGTTGTTGAAAATCAGTACGAAGTTCAACCTAAAGAAACCTTATTTAGCTTAACAAAAAAGTTAAACTTAACGCAAGAGGAACTGTTGGTTTTAAATCCAAATTTAAAAGACGGACTTAAAGAAGGCATGGTTTTAAATTTACCATCAAAAAAGATGGTTAGGGATAGTATTTTTGCCGCCAAGATTAAAAAAGATTTATTGCTAACGGTTGACAAAACAACACAGAAAGAATTGGTTATGTTTCTTCCGTTTAATTTAAACAAGATCGAAAATGATTCTTTAAAATCAAAAACAGAACATTTAAAAACCAATAAATTTTTAAACTTAACACTCGACTATTATGCGGGAGCCTTAATGGCAATAGATTCTGCTAAAGTTTTAGGTTTGCCAGTTACGGTTAAAATATATGATGTAGAAAGCTCCAAGTTTTCTTCAAATATTGCTTCTATAATCGCTAAGCATGATTTTTCAAATGTTGATGCAGTAATTGGACCATTTCAAAATTCTCACGTAGAAAATACAGCTCAGTTGCTTTCTAAATATGATATTCCTGTAATTTCACCTCTTTCTAAAGAAAAAGGATTGGCACTACCTAATTTGTATTATGCTATTCCTTCTGAGGACAGGTTGAAAGATAAATTATTTTCTTATTTTAAACAAAAGGAAGCTAATGTAGTGGCAATTATTAGTACAAAGAAAACCTCTTCAACAGAATATCTTACGGCTAATTATCCCAAAATCAAGCATGCTGTTTTCAATGAAAAAGGGGCATTAGACCTAGCACATCTTAAGACACAATTGGTTAAAGGAAAACCTAATTTTGTTTTGTTAGAAATAGAAAATTCGGGAAAAGTTCTTGCTATCACGAATAGTTTAAAAAATTTACAAAAAGAATACGACATTCAATTAGTAGTTTTTGAAGTTTATGACGCGCTTAATTTTATAGAAATCCCAATTAAAAATTTAACAGCTCTAAAGATGATGTATCCTTCAGCTAGCAAAGTACTTGAAACACCAGAAGACTTTATTTTCGCTAAGGAATTTAAAAATGATAATAACGTTGCGCCTAATGCTGCTGCAATCAAAGGATTTGATATTACTTTTGATACTATATTACGTATTTGTCAAGAGGAGGGATTTGTAGCTTCCGTTTCAAAGTACAAGACGGAATATGTAGGGAATAGCTTTGACTATTCGATCGAAAATGGTGCAAATAACAACAATGGGTGTTTTTTGTTATATTATGACAACGACTTAACAATTAAAAAAGTTCAATAATGGCAACTTCAAAAGTGACTTACTTAGGTGATTTACGCACCTCTTCGATACATTTACAATCAGGTTCAGAAATAATTTCTGATGCACCGCTAGACAACAACGGAAAAGGCGAGGCTTTTTCTCCAACCGACACCGTAGCCAACGGATTAGCTAGTTGTATGTTTACCGTTATGGGAATTAAAGCTCGTGATTTAGGCGTAGATTTTTCAGGTTCCACCGCAGAAGTAACCAAAATCATGGGAACTGAACCAAGAAGAATTACGGAAATTCACGTAACTTTCCATTTCTCCATCCATCCCGATGAAAAAACAAAAACCATCTTAGAAAGAACCGCAATGACTTGCCCTGTTTTTTATAGCTTACATCCGGACATTAAAAAGGAGATTGTTTTTAATTGGAAGTAATAAATCATATTTTAATGTGAATAAAAAGATATTTTTTTTAATATTGTCATTCTTTGTATCGATAACTTTGAAAAGTCAAAGTTATTTGGCTGATGATATCATAAAAATAGCCGAAAATAACCTCAGAGAAACTGTTGGAGATTACTTTTTTAGTTATTTTAAATTCGATGAGAATTCTTTTTACCAATATCAAGATAGAAAAGGAAATATTAAATGGGCAAGACTAAAAAAAGGCAGGCAAACAAAAGGGAAATTTTTAAATGCAAAACAGGTTGTCTTTATTTATAAACACCCAGATTTTGAATATGATTACGTCAATAAAAGGGTTTATGTACATTTTGACTCTATTCTCAATCTTGTTGAAAAAATTGATATTGATAGAATTCCAAAATTTCTATTAGAGAATAAAAAATCAAATTGGCTTAATAGAACTGAACTTAATCAAATTATTGATAATCAAAATTTAAAAAAATCCGCAAGAAAGATTAATTTAAGGTTAGAATTTGATTCAAGAAAGAAAGAATATTATTGGATTGTTTTTAACACAATTGCAATTTTTGATTGTTATTCGGATGAAGAGATTTTACATCTTGATCCTGTTACAGGAGAGATTCTAAAGCATTTTGAAGAAAGACAATATTTAACTAATTGTAATTAAATATAAAATCTTACCATTTCTTCCTCTCAAAAAAAATGACCAACCACGAACTCCTCATCAAACTCGCACACACTAAAATGCCCTTTGGTAAATACGAAGGCTATTACTTAATCGACCTTCCGGAGTATTATGTGGTTTGGTATGCCAATAAAGGCTTCCCAAAAGGACAATTAGGCGAACAATTAAAATTGGTCCACGAACTCAAGCTAAATGGCTTAGAAGAACTCGTTCGAAACATTCGCAGAAACTTTCCAAAACAAAAATAAATTGTTTACAATTTAATTACGAAATTGATACATCCACTAATTGGCACATTGACTAATTAGTGTTATCTTTGCGCGATTTTATTACAGATAAATCAAATTTATCGCAACAACAACACAACTACAACACAATGAACCAAACTAAGTACATTTTTGTTACCGGAGGTGTGACTTCTTCTTTAGGAAAAGGAATTATCGCAGCTTCGTTAGCCAAATTATTGCAAGCCAGAGGATACCGAACGACCATTCAAAAGTTTGACCCCTACATCAACGTGGACCCAGGAACATTAAATCCTTACGAACACGGAGAATGTTATGTAACAGATGACGGAGCCGAAACGGATTTAGATTTAGGTCACTACGAGCGTTTTTTAAACGTTCCTACTTCTCAAGCGAACAACGTAACTACAGGAAGAGTTTATCTTTCAGTTATTGAAAAAGAACGTAGAGGAGAGTTTTTAGGAAAAACGGTTCAGGTAGTACCTCATATCACAAACGAAATCAAGGAACGCATGCAGTTGCTTGGAAAATCGGGTGATTATGATATTGTAATTACAGAGATTGGTGGAACTGTTGGCGATATTGAATCATTACCTTATATCGAGTCAGTTAGACAATTGATTTGGGAATTAGGTGAAAATAACGGAATCGTAATTCATTTAACGCTAGTGCCTTATTTGGCTGCTGCCGGAGAATTGAAAACGAAACCAACTCAGCATTCAGTAAAAACTTTAATGGAAAGCGGAATCAAAGCCGATATTTTAGTGTGTCGTACCGAACACGAATTGTCGCAAGATTTACGTCAGAAGTTAGCATTGTTTTGTAATGTGAAAAAAGAAGCGGTAATTCAATCGATTGATGCGGCTACTATTTATGAAGTTCCCAATTTAATGTTGGAAGAAGGATTGGATAGAGTAGCGTTGAAGAAATTAGATTTACCTGAAAAAAATACGCCAGATTTAACCAACTGGAACGAGTTCTTATTTAGATTGAAAAATCCAAAGCACGAAGTAAACATTGGTTTGGTTGGAAAATATGTGGAATTGCAAGATTCTTACAAATCAATTTTAGAGGCGTTTATTCATGCTGGAGCGGCAAACGAGACAAAAGTAAATGTCATTTCGATTCATTCTGAGTATTTAGATGCCAATTCGGCAGAAAATCAGTTGAAAGATTTAGATGGTATACTTGTTGCACCTGGTTTTGGCGGTCGTGGAATTGAAGGTAAAATTGACACGGTTCGTTATGCAAGAGAAAATAACATTCCGTTTTTCGGAATTTGTTTGGGAATGCAAATGGCTGTAATTGAATATTCTCGTAACATTTTAGGTTATGCGGATGCCAATTCAACCGAAATGAATGAAAATACAACTCATCCAGTAATTAACTTAATGGAAGAGCAAAAAAATATTGAAAACAAAGGAGGAACTATGCGTTTAGGCGCATGGAAATGTAGCATAAAGGAAAACACGTTGGCACATAAAATCTATGGTAAAACTGAGATTATGGAGCGTCACCGTCACCGTTACGAATTCAATGGTGCGTATTTAAACGAATTAGAAAAAGCAGGATTAGTAGCTTCAGGAGTAAATCCAGATACGAAGTTGGTAGAAATTGTTGAAATTCCTACACATCCTTTCTTTATCGGCGTTCAATACCATCCTGAATATAAAAGTACAGTAGCTAATCCACACCCACTTTTTGTGAGTTTTGTAGCCGCAGCTGTACAACATAAAACTAAATAAACTGTTCAATTAAGAACACTGAACACTAATAAGTAGATGGAAGAAAAAAAATTAGACCTTAATTCGATTATCGGATTTGTATTGATTTCTGGAATTTTGATTTGGATGTTATATTCAAATGCACCAACACCAGAAGAATTAAAGGAAAAAGCGAAAAAAGAGCAAGTTGAAAAACAAGCCAAAGAAGTCAAAACCATAACTTCAACTGTTGCCGCAACACCCGTAGCAGATTCTACTAAAAATGTTGCAGCGCAAGCGCAATTAGGTTCGTTTGGCTATTCTGCAACACTTCCATCAGCAACTGATGCTGTAACTGAAATTAAAAATGAAGTTTTATCGCTTAAAATTTCAAATAAAGGTGGTTATATCACAGAAGCAACTGTTTTAGGATTTGATCAATTCGAGAAAAATTCTAAAAAAGCAGTTCAAATTATTAAAGATAACAATGCTTCTTTAGACATTGCTTTAAATACAACTGACAACAGAACGTTGCATACAAAAGACATGTATTTTGAACCTAAGGTAACGACTGAAGGAAAAAATCAAGTCTTAACGATGCAGTTAAAAGCGGGTCCAGATCAGTTTTTAGAATACCGTTATGTGTTGAAGCCTAACGAATATATGTTAGATTTTGCTATCCGTTCACAAGGGTTGGAAAAAGTAGTGAATACTTCAAAACCATTGGATTTAGAATGGCAATTAAAATCTTACAGAAACGAGAAAAGTGTTTCGTATGAAAATCGTTATACCGAGTTAGTTTTCGAATACGAAGACGGAAAAGACGATTATTTAAACGCTGCAAAGGATTCTGAAGATGAGGCAAATGAAGTTTCTTACATCGCTTTCAAACAACATTTATTCACTTCGATTCTATTGACTGATACGAAGTTTAAAACAGCTAAATTCAAATCGGATAATTTAGTTGATGATGAAAAAGTAGATACTGTTTTTACAAAAAATTTCACTGCTCAAGTACCGTTAGAATTTAAAAATGGTGCGTTAAACTATAATATGAATTGGTATTATGGTCCAGCTAAATATGAAATCTTAAATGGTTATGAAAGAAATCTAGACGAAATCATGCCATTAGGTTGGGGGATTTTCGGATGGATTAACCGATACATCTTTATCCCGGTTTTCGGATTGATTTCTAGCATTGGAATTGGTTACGGAATGGCGATTATTTTATTTACGATTTTAGTTCGTATTGTCATGTCGCCAGTAACGTACAAATCCTACTTGTCTCAAGCAAAAATGAAGGTATTACGTCCTGAGATTGCTGAATTGAATGAGAAATTCAAAGACAATCCAATGAAGAAACAACAAGAAACAATGAAGTTGTATTCAAAAGCAGGTGTGAATCCTATGGCAGGATGTTTACCAGCGTTGATGCAATTACCAGTTTTTTATGCGTTGTTTCAGTTCTTCCCATCGATGTTCGATTTAAGACAAAAATCATTCTTATGGGCAGATGATTTATCTTCATTTGATGCGGTAATTCAGTTACCTTTCCATATTCCCTTTTATGGAAGTCACGTGAGTTTATTCCCAATTTTGGCTTCTATCGCTATTTTCTTCTATATGAAAATGACAACGGGTGACCAAGCGATGAGTACGCCGCCACAAGAAGGTATGCCAGATATGGGTAAAATCATGAAAATTATGATTTACATTTCGCCTGTAATGATGTTGTTCTTCTTTAACAATTATGCATCTGGATTGAGTTTGTATTACTTTGTTTCTAACTTAATTACTATTGGAATTATGTTAGTAATCAAAAATTACATCGTGAAAGAAGATAAAATTCACGCTCAAATTCAAGAGAATAAAACAAAAGAGAAAAAGGAAAGTAAATTCCAAAGAAAAATGCGCGAAATGATGGAGCAAGCAGAAGCTCAAAAAGCAGCGCAACAAAAGAAAAAATAAATAGCATTTTAATACAAACCCTGTCTCTAAACGACAGGGTTTCTTTTTTAATTACATAATGAAAATAGCGATTATCGGATTTGGTAACATGGGACAAACCTATGCCAACAGTTTTATGAGTTCGGGCTTTGTCGGAGCTTCCGATATTTTAGTTTTAAACAAAATGGCAGTGGATGAAAAGTATTCCTTTGGAATTGATGCTGTGAATTTCTTTACTGAACCTAATCCCAAAATCTTCGAATCAGATATTTTAATTTTAGCGGTAAAACCTCAAGATTTTAAACAATTAGCAGTAGAAATTAAACCTTTTCTAAATCCAGAGCATGTTGTATTATCTGTTATGGCTGGAATTTCAATTGAAGCCATGCAGCGGGAATTAGGAGTTGCTAAAATTGTTCGTTCTATGCCAAATATCCCAACGCAAATAGGTGAGGGAATGACTGTTTTTTGCGCTTCAAATGTTGTAGATAGAAAAGAACTTTTCATAGTTCAAAATCTAATCAATACAACAGGAAAATCAATTTACATAGAAAAAGAAGAAATGCTAAATGCAGCTACAGCGGTTTCGGGTAGTGGACCCGCTTACGTGTTTTATTTTATGCAAGCAATGATTGCATCTGCTGTTACCTTGGGTTTTTCACCTTCAGAAGCAGAGTTTTTGGTAAGTCAAACGTTCTCTGGTTCGGTACAATTGCAAAATAGAAGTAAATTGTCTAATGAAGACTGGATTCAACGTGTTGCCTCGAAAGGCGGAACAACCGAAGCTGCTTTATCCGTTTTTAATAAAGAATTACTTCAAGAAATTATTAGAGAGGGAATAGCAGCAGCCAACACAAGAGCTGTTGCATTAGGGTTATAAAAAAACCGCCTTAAAATAAGGCGGTTTTGTGGGGAGAGCAGGATTCGAACCTGCGAAGATGTAATCAGCGGATTTACAGTCCGCCCTCGTTGGCCGCTTGAGTATCTCCCCAAGCCATCTTGCTTATTTGTCTAAGCGGTTGCAAATATAGAATTGTTTTTTATACTTGCAAAGTAATTTTCCACTATTTTTGCTACAATTTTATAACGTTCTGTAAATGAAAAACATAAAAAAATCTCCTAATGGAGATTTTTTTCATTATAGTAAGATTGGTCTTATTTTGCTTCTAAAAGTTCTTTAACTTTAGCGTATAGCGCATCACCTCTTAAGTCTTTTGCAATAATATTTCCTTTTGCATCTACTAAAAATGTAGCAGGAATAGATTGTACATTGTATAGTTTAGCAATAGGTTCGTCCCAAAATTTAAGATTAGAAATATGAGGCCATACCAAACCGTCTTTTGCAATAGCTTCTTTCCATTTTGCAGCGTCTTTATCTAAAGAAACGCCGATGATGTTTAAACCTTTAGGGTGAAATTCATTGTAAAGTGCCACTACGTTTGGATTTTCTTTTCTACAAGGACCACACCAAGAAGCCCAAAAATCAATAATGGTAATTTTTCCTAAAGATTCTTTTAGAGAAATCATTTTTCCGTCTGGAGATGGTGCTGAAAAATCTGGAGCTTTTTTACCAACTACTACAGCGCTTAATAATTCTAATGATGATTTTATTTTTTTAGCACTTTTGGTATCTAATAAATTTTTATCTAGTTTTTCATAGTACCCTTTTACTTCTTCAGGAGTTAAATATTGTCTCATTAAAAAGTTTTCTAATAACAATACAGATAAAAAGGCGTCTGGATTCTCTTTTATAAATTTCTTAGAATAATCATTCATTTCATTTTGAAATTTTGAATATTCTTTCATTAGTTTATTGATGGTAACGGTGTCTCTTTCCATTTGAGCTTTTTGCATAATGGGACCATTGTCTTTTTCAAATTTCACCACTCTATCAGAAATGGTTCGAGAATCATCGTTAAATTTCTGAAACTTATCATTATTAGGTGTACCTCCTAAGGTTGACTTTTGTAGGGAATCCTTAACAATGTTAATTTCGATTTTCCCCTCTTCAAGTATTATTGGAAGATTTATTTGTTCATTCTCTATTCTAACAAACCCTAGGTCAATTCCTTCTGTAATTCCTTTTAATTCAAATTTTCCATCTTTAACAAAAGCGGTATCTTTAGCTAACGAACCAGTTTCTGTTTGAATTTCTACAAATACCTTTTTGCCATTTTCAACACCATTAGCAGTTCCAGAGATAAGAAATTCATTATCTTTTAAATTGTTACATGACACCATTAAAATAGCACATGTGATAATTAAGGTTAATTTTTTCATTTTAATTATTTAAATTTCTACAAATGTATTTAAAATAACTCACTTACAAAACATAAATAAATGTTAGAAAAACAGCTAAAACTTAGTTTTAAAGTTTTGTTAATCAAAAATATAGTTGTAATTTTGCGCACCTTTTGGCGGATAGCGTTTCCATTAGGTGTCAAATATTTATGTAAAACACTGCTGTTGTTTTCTATTTCGCTTTAAGAAACGCTAGGAGCACGGCATACAAATTTTTTAATCAGCATGTCTGAAATTAACAAAACACAAGAAGAGTTTTTAGCGAATTTTAACTGGCACAACTATGCAGAAGGTATTGATGCAGTTGACGAGAAAAACTTACAAGAATTTGAAGACCTAGTAACTAAAACTTTCATTTCTACAGGAGATGAGGAAGTAGTGGAAGGAGTTGTTGTAAGAATTACGGATAGAGATGCTATCGTTGATATCAACGCTAAATCTGAAGGTGTTATCTCTTTAAACGAATTCCGTTACAATCCTAACTTAAAAGTTGGTGATAAAGTAGAAGTATTAATCGACGTTCGTGAAGACAAAACAGGTCAGTTAGTATTATCTCACAGAAAAGCTAGAACGATCAAAGCATGGGATAGAGTTATCGCAGCTAATGAGTCAGGAGAAATCGTTAATGGTTTCGTAAAATGTAGAACTAAAGGAGGTATGATCGTTGACGTTTTCGGAATCGAAGCATTCTTACCAGGTTCTCAAATTGATGTAAAACCAATCCGTGATTACGATCAATATGTGAATAAAACTATGGAATTCAAAGTTGTGAAAATCAACCACGAATTCAAAAACGTAGTCGTATCGCACAAAGCACTTATCGAAGCTGATATCGAAGTTCAGAAAAAAGAAATTATCGGTCAGTTAGAAAAAGGTCAAGTATTAGAAGGTGTTGTTAAAAACATCACTTCTTATGGTGTTTTCATTGATTTAGGAGGTGTAGACGGATTAATCCACATCACTGACTTATCTTGGTCAAGAATCAACCACCCATCTGAAGTATTAGAATTAGACCAAAAATTAAACGTTGTAATCCTTGATTTCGATGATGAGAAAACAAGAATTCAATTAGGTTTAAAACAATTACACGCTCATCCATGGGATGCTTTAGGAGCTGAATTAAAAGTTGGTGATAAAGTAAAAGGTAAAGTAGTTGTTTTAGCGGATTATGGTGCTTTCATCGAAGTTGCGGAAGGTGTTGAAGGTTTAATCCACGTTTCTGAAATGTCTTGGTCTACTCACTTAAGAAGTGCTCAAGATTTCATGAAAATTGGTGATGAAGTAGAGGCAGTTATCTTAACTCTTGATAGAGATGAAAGAAAAATGTCTTTAGGTATCAAACAAATGACTCAAGATCCTTGGACTGATATCACGGCTAAATATCCAGTAGGTTCTAAACATACTGGAATCGTAAGAAACTTTACTAACTTCGGAATTTTCGTAGAGTTAGAAGAAGGTATTGACGGTTTAGTTTATATCTCTGATTTATCTTGGACTAAGAAAATCAAACACCCATCTGAATTCGTAAACGTTGGTGATAAGTTAGATGTAGTTGTTTTAGAATTAGACGTTGAAGGTCGTAAATTATCTTTAGGTCACAAACAAACAACTCCAAATCCTTGGGATAAGTATGAAGATGCTTTCGCTGTTGGAACAATCCACAACGGAACAATTTCAGAAATCGTTGACAAAGGAGCTACTGTAGAATTTGGTGACGATATCGTTGCTTTCATTCCTACACGTCACTTAGAAAAAGAAGACGGTAAAAAATTGAAAAAAGGAGATACTGCTGACTTTAAAGTTATTGAATTCAATAAAGAATTCAAAAGAGTAGTAGCTTCTCATACAGCTATCTTCAGAGAAGAAGAAGAGAAAAACGTTAAAGCTGCAGTTGAAACTACATCAAATAGTTCAGCTCAAACATCTACTTTAGGTGATAATAACGATATTCTTGCTGAATTAAAAGCTAAAATGGAAAAAGGAGGTAAATAATCTCTAATTTTCTAAATATTTTAAATCCCGAAAGAAATTTCGGGATTTTTTATTGTATAATATATTTGTTTATCGTAATATTGCAATATAATAATAGTGATAATTCTTGAAACGTCAATTCGAGTGATTTGTTAAAGTAAAAATGCTAATTTTTGCTTTAATAAATTGTATCGAGAACCGTTTTTAAATAATATCATACAAGTAAATTTAAATAATTATGGGTGCATCAAAATCAGATTCTTTTTCAATAGAACAAAACGAAATGGCAGGTTTATTCAAAGCCTTGTCACATCCAGCACGTATTGCAATTGTAGACTATTTGTTAACAGTTGATACTTGTATTTGTGGTGATATTGTAGAAGTGTTGCCATTAGCCCAACCAACCGTTTCTCAACACTTAAAAGAACTTAAAAACGCTAACATTATCAAAGGTACCATAGAGGGAACGGCTATTTGCTATTGTATCAATCCAGACACTATAGACAAAATCGAAAATCACTTTGGTATGATTCGTCATAAGTTAAAAAATAAATGTTGTTAGCTAATCACTTTTCACGAATTACTAAAAAATATGAAATTATCCGAAATCAAATCCGAATTAAAAAAGCTGTCTACAATAGCTTTTCAATTGCCAAATGGCGAATTAGTACCAAATCATTTCCACGTTACTGAAGTTGGAAAAGTAACCAAACATTTTATTGATTGTGGCGGAACCGTTCGCAAAGAAGAAGTGGTGAATTTCCAACTTTGGGAAGCAAATGATTACGACCACAGACTACATCCTGAGAAATTGGTTCATATTATTGAACTTTCAGAAAAAACGTTAGAAATACCTGATTTAGAAATCGAAGTCGAATACCAAATGAAGGAAACTATAGGGAAATTTAGTTTAGATTTCGACGGAACTAACTTCCAATTAAGGTCAAAATTAACGGATTGCTTAGCTAAAGACAATTGCGGAATTCCACCAGAAAAAATGAAAGTTAAAATAGGGGAGTGGAAGCCAAAACAAACCTCATGTTGCACACCTGATTCAGGCTGTTGTTAATGGTGTACCACAAAGTATCTCAAAGTTTTCACGAAGTTCTACAAAGAAATCATAAAAACATCAACTAAAAGTTGAAATAACTTAGCGAACGCAGCGTAAATCCTTGCGCTCTTTGCAGTTAAAATAATAGTATGTCAGAAAAAAAACAACATTGGGAAACGGTATTTACAACAAAAGCTGAGAACGAAGTGAGTTGGTACCAAAAAGAACCACAAACTTCAATTCAATTGATTCAAGCTTGTAAAGTACCGAAAGATGCTAAAATCATCGATATTGGTGGTGGCGACAGTTATTTGATTGATAGTTTATTGGATTTAGGTTACACAAATTTGTACTTGTTGGATATTTCTGATGCTGCCATTGAACGTGCTAAAATACGATTAGGCGATAAGGCTAAGCAGGTGACTTTTATAGTCTCCGACAGTTTGCATTTTCAATCGGATGAAAAATTTGATGTATGGCACGATAGGGCATCTTTTCATTTTTTTACTGATGCGAATGATATAGCCCTTTATAAAAAAAACGTAAAGACAAATACCAGTCAAAACGCCCACTTTATTATCGGAACTTTCTCGGAAGAGGGACCTCTGAAATGTAGTGGTTTACCCATAACACAATATACGGTGGAAAAAATGGAAGCCGTTTTTGGAGATGATTTTGAATTAGAAAATTGTTTTACTGAAGATCATCAAACTCCTTTTGAAACTGTTCAAAATTTTATTTTTTGTTCCTACAGGAAAAAATAGTTTGAAAAAAAATGGAAAATAAAGCCGAATTAAAAGACATTGCAAGACTTTTTTTAAAACTGGGAATTATCGGTTTTGGTGGCCCCGCTGCTCATATTGCGATGATGCAAAAGGAAGTAGTGGAAAAACGAAAATGGCTTACTGAGCAGCATTTTCTAGATTTAATAGGAGCAACCAATTTAATTCCTGGACCAAACAGCACAGAAATGGCCATTCATATCGGACATGAGAAGGGCGGATGGAGAGGATTGCTAGTAGCGGGATTATGCTTTATCTTACCAGCCGTTTTTATTACTGGTGTTTTTGCTTGGTTGTATAAAGAATATGGACAACTTCCTGAAATTGCACCCTTTATATATGGAATAAAACCAGCTATAATTGCGATTATTCTTTTTGCTATTTTGCCATTGGCTAAAAGATCTTTCAAGACAACCGAATTAACGATTATTGGAATTTTAGTTTTAATTGCATCATTGTTTAATTTATATGAAATTTATTTGATGTTTGGTGCTGGTTTTTTAGCCTTGTTTCTTTCTTACGTTGGCAACAGAGAAAGTACTTCCTTAAATAGTTTTTTCCCTTTGACTTTTTTCCCTATTTCTCAGATGGCAATTTTGTCAGCCACTAATGCGAAATTATTTTGGATATTTTTAAAAATTGGGGCTATTCTCTATGGAAGCGGTTATGTCTTATTTGCTTTTTTAGATACGGAATTGGTCGCAACCGGACTCTTATCGCGACAAGAATTAATCGATGCCATTGCTGTTGGACAATTTACGCCAGGGCCTGTCTTTTCATCCGTAACTTTTATTGGGTATCAAATGAATGGATTTTATGGCGCTTTGGTTGCTACAGTTGGTATTTTTTTACCCTCTTTTGCATTTGTAGCTTTATTGAATCCATTGGTTAAGAAAATGAGAAATTCAAAGTTGTTTTCCTCGTTTTTAGATGCTGTAAATGTAGCATCGGTGGCAATTATTATTTCGGTTTGTATTACAATGGGTAGCGAAACGATAACGGATTGGAGAACGATCGTAATTGCTATAGCAAGTATTTCGATTTTATATAAATTCAAAAAAATAAATAGTGCTTTTATCGTGATAGGAGGGTCGCTATTAGGATATTTGTTACAACTTATTAACTAAAGTATATGTTAGAAAAATTAACCAAAACCATCCAAACAATTGCTGCAATTCCTGTAGAAGAGGAACGAAAGGTCGTTTTGCAACCTTTAGTGGAGTACATTCAAAAGAAAGTCAATTCAAATGACGAAATTCGATTGAACTTTATTTGCACACACAATTCGAGAAGAAGTCACTTGTCTCAAATTTGGGCACAAACCCTGGCATTTCAATTCGGAATCAAGAATGTATTTTGCTATTCTGGTGGAACGGAAGCAACAGCAATGTTTCCTAAAGTGGGTGAAACGCTAGTAAATCAAGGATTTCAAATTCAGAAGGTAAGCCAAGAGCAAAATCCAGTTTATGCGGTGAAGTTTGATATCAATCAACATCCTATCATTTGTTTTTCTAAAACCTATTTCGATGATTTTAATCCGAAAGCTAATTTTGGAGCCATCATGACTTGTAGTAACGCTGATGAAGGATGTCCTATGGTTTTTGGTGCAGAAGCTCGATTTCCAATCAAATACGACGATCCAAAAGCATTTGATGGAACAGAAGTGATGAACGAAAAATATGCAGAACGCAGTTTGCAAATTGCTAGTGAAATGTATTTTGTGTTTTCCCAAATAAAATAAGAATATGAAAAAAAGATTACACTTTTTAGACCGCTATTTAACGATATGGATTTTCTTAGCGATGATAATTGGAGTGGGAATTGGTTATTTTATTCCCAATTCAGCGGATTTCATCAATTCCTTTTCATCAGGAACAACGAATGTTCCGTTAGCCATAGGATTGATTTTAATGATGTATCCTCCGCTAACTAAAATTGATTTTTCAAAAGTACCTCAGATGTTTGAAAAACCAAAGCTGTTATCGGCATCGTTTGTCATTACTTGGATTATTGGTCCGTTTTTAATGTTTTTATTAGCAACGTTCTTTTTAAAAGACTATCCTGAGTACATGACTGGATTAATTATCATTGGAATTGCGCCTTGTATCGCCATGGTAATCGTTTGGAATGAATTAGCCGAAGGAAATCGCGAATTAACGGCTGGTTTAATCGGAATTAATAGCTTGTTGCAAGTCTTTTTCTTCAGTTTGTATGCCTACTTCTATCTGGAAGTCATGCTACCTTTGTTCGGTATAAAAGGATTGGAATTAAATATCACCATAGCTGAAATCGCTAAAACCGTTGGAATTTATTTAGGCATTCCTTTTGCACTAGCTCTTATTAGTCGTTTCACGATTAAAAAGTATATCGGCGATACGTTTTTCAATCAGCAATTCATACCAATTGTTTCGCCAATTACATTGATTGCTTTGCTTTTTACCATTGTAGTAATGTTCAGCTTAAAAGGCGAAATGATTGTCGATTTGCCAATGGATGTAGTTCGTATTGCAATTCCATTAGTAATTTTCTTCGCGATTATGTTTTTCTTAATGTTTTTTGTGGCCAAGAAAATTGGGGCTACTTATCGTGATGCTGTAGCGTTGTCTTTTACGGCTTCCGGAAATAATTTTGAGTTAGCCATAGCCGTTTCTATCGGAGTTTTCGGAATTAATAGCGGACAAGCGTTTGCGGGCGTTATAGGACCTCTAGTTGAAGTTCCTGCTTTAATTATTTTAGTAAATGTGGCGTTTTGGTTGAAAAAGAAGTTGTATAAATAAAAACTCTCAATTTCTTGAGAGTTTTATTTATTTATCAATTGAGCCTAAAACTCGTTTCATGAAGTCATTTAGTGCTGTTTTCTTGTCGGCACCATCTTTAACAGCTTGGTGTACTTCAAGAGCACCATACATGTTAGAAATCAGCTCTGCGATCACATCTAGTTCTTCATCTTTTAAGGATGAAACTTCGCAAAGATTTTCTAATACTTCGATCGTTTCTACTAAATAATCCTGATCGTTATCTTCAATAAATTGGGTTAACTGCTTTATAATTGGTAATTTCATTTTTTTAGATTTTAGATTTTCTGATACAGGATTTTCAAACATACGAATAGCTAATATCGGAAAATCAACATATCGTTACAATACTTCTTGAACCAATTCTGCTAAAACTTCAGCTTTATTCGTTTGTGTTTGATTCACTAAAACACCATTTTTGAAAGTTGCAAAAGTTGGTAAATTATCCACTTTTGCTAGTTTTCTCGATTCTGGAAATTTTTCAGCATCAACCATTACAAAAGGAACAGCTTCGTTTTGAGAAGCCATCATTTTAAATTTTGGTTTCATTATACGACAGTTCCCACACCATGATGCAGAATATTGCACTACAACAGTTTCGTTTGATGCAACAATTTCCGCCAAATTGTCTTGTTCTATTTCTGTAAACATTTTTTTAAATTTTCAATTAGACAATAGTCAATGTGCCAATTTTTGTCTAATTGACACATTGATTATTGCCATATTATTTTAGTGAGAAGCTAAATAAGCAGCTGTAGATTTTCTATCAGCGTTCATAGCTTCTTTTCCTTCTTCCCAGTTTGCTGGACAAACTTCTCCTTTAGTTTGAACGTGTGTATACGCATCGATTAATCTTAAGTACTCGTTTACGTTTCTTCCTAATGGCATATCATTTACGCTTTCATGGAAAACTTTTCCTTCTTCGTCAATTAAATAAGTTGCTCTAAAAGTAACGTTAGATCCTTCTAAAATTTCATCGTTAACGTCTTCATTGTAAACCCATTCCGCATCTAATATATCCAAAGCAGCAGCTAAATTTCTTGTCGTATCAGCTAAAAGTGGGTATGTTACTCCTTCGATTCCACCATTATCTTTAGCTGTATTTAACCAAGCAAAGTGTACTTCGTTTGTATCACAAGAAGCACCAATTACCATTGTATTTCTATTTTCAAATTCTTGTAAAGCAGCTTGAAAAGCATGTAATTCTGTTGGACACACGAAAGTAAAATCTTTAGGATACCAAAATAAAACTATTTTTTTCTTGTTATTCACCGCTTCTTCTAAAACGTTGATTCTTAAGTTATCTCCCATAAAAGAGATTGCGTCTACTGTAATGTTTGGGAATTTTTTTCCTACTAATGCCATGATTTTGTATTTAAAAATGATTAATTTTTCTTGGTGCAAAAGTACAAATTGAATGCGTAAAAAAGTATGATATTTATTATATTTTTAGATATAATAATAGAGAAAACTTATGAAAGATTTTTTATCAAATTTTAGCATAATAACACAAAAAAAACCACCTATATTAGGTGGTTTTAACTTGATTATAAAAGCAGTTTATTTCAAATCAAATCGATCTGCATGCATTACTTTTGACCAAACACTGATGAAATCTTTTACGAATTTTTCTTTGTTATCGTCTTGTGCATATACTTCAGCGTAGGCACGTAGAATTGAATTTGAACCAAAGATTAAATCTACTCGTGTGGCTGTCCATTTGGTTACTCCTGTTTTTCTATTCACGATATTGTAAAGATTATCCCCAACAGGTTTCCAAGAATAATTCATATCAGTTAAGTTCACAAAGAAATCATTAGTTAAAACGCCTTCTTTATCTGTGAAAACGCCATGTTTGGTTCCACCATAGTTGGTTCCTAACACACGCATTCCACCAATTAAAGCAGTCATTTCTGAAGCGGTTAATCCTAAAAGCTGCGCTTTGTCCAACATTAATTCTTCAGGTTCTACTACATATTTAGCTTTCATAAAGTTTCTAAAAGCATCGTTTGTAGGCTCCAACACTTCGAATGATTCCATATCTGTCATTTCTTGTGAAGCATCACCTCTTCCTGCATGGAATGGCACTTTTACGTCAAATCCTCCTTCTTTTGCAGCTTGTTCAATTGCCGCACTTCCTCCTAGAACGATTAAATCAGCCAAACTTACTTTTTTAGATAAATTTGCTTGGATTTCTACTAATTTATTTAAGACTTTTTGTAAGCGTTCAGGCTCGTTAGCAACCCAATTTCTTTGTGGTTCTAAACGAATTCTAGCACCATTTGCACCTCCTCTAAAATCGGAACCTCGGAACGTTCTCGCACTGTCCCAAGCCGTATTGATTAATTCGGTTCTCGTTAATCCTGAATGTAATAATTTTACTTTTAAATCTTCAATCTCAGCATCAGTTAACGTGTAATCCACTGTTGGAACTGGATCTTGCCAAATCAAATCTTCTTTTGGAGCATCAGCACCTAAATAACGCGTATTTGGACCTAAATCTCTATGCGTTAATTTAAACCAAGCTCTTGCGAAAACATCCGAAAAATAGGCAGGGTCTTTGTAAAAACGTTCTGAAATTTCTCGGTAAGCGGGATCCATTTTCATCGCCATATCGGCATCTGTCATGATTGGATTTCTTTTAACTCCTGGATTATGAGCATCAATAGGTTTGTCTTCTTCTTTAATGTTGATGGGTTCCCATTGCCAAGCACCTGCTGGACTTTTCTTCAATTCCCAATCGTAGTTTAATAGCAAGTGGAAATATTCGTTGTCCCATCGAGTTGGATGCGTTGTCCATGCACCTTCTAAGCCACTTGTCACAGCATTTGCGCCGCCACCTTTTGGGTTTAACCAACCAAAACCTTGATTTTCAATTGCGCCAGCTTCAGGTTCTGGACCTAAAGTAGAAGCGTCTCCATTTCCATGTGCTTTTCCTACGGTGTGTCCACCTGCAGTTAAGGCTACTGTTTCCTCATCGTTCATCGCCATTCTTTGAAAGGTAACACGAACGTCATGTGCAGTTTTTAGTGGGTCAGGTTGTCCGTCAACTCCTTCTGGGTTGACATAAATTAATCCCATCATTACCGCTGCTAACGGGTTTTCTAAATCTCTTTCTCCTGAATATCTTGTGCCTTTACTTCCTGATTTAGCCAACCATTCTCTTTCCGCTCCCCAGTAAATATCTTTTTCAGGATGCCAAATGTCTTCACGACCTCCAGCAAATCCAAAGGTTTTTAATCCCATCGATTCATAAGCCATATTACCCGCTAAAATCATCAAATCCGCCCAAGAAATTTTATTTCCGTATTTCTTTTTAATGGGCCATAATAATCTTCTGGCCTTATCTAAATTCCCATTGTCCGGCCAACTGTTTAGCGGTGCAAATCTTAGATTCCCTGTTCCCGAACCACCACGACCATCTGAAATTCTGTAAGTACCAGCGGAATGCCATGCCATACGAATAAATAAGCCACCATAGTGTCCCCAATCAGCTGGCCACCAATCTTGGCTTTCAGTCATTAAGTTTTTTAAATCGGTTTTCAAGGCTTCTAAATCCAGCTTTTGGAATGCTTCTGCATAATTGAAGTTTTCTCCTAGTGGGTTGGTTTTAGTGTCGTGTTGGTGCAAAATATCTAAATTCAATGATTTCGGCCACCAATCGTGATTTTTAACACCGTCGCTCAATCCTTTTTGGTTTTGATGAAATGGGCATTTGCTAATGTCATTTGAGTTTTCCATATTCAATAATTTTAATTTATAATTGTAAGTGTTTGTTTTTTAAATTTCTACACTTGCTAATTTACAAATAAAAAAACCATTACTCAATTAAAGTAATGGTTAAATTTTATTTAAGTATAAATTAAAACTATAACAATTTTAGTTTTTAATAGTGTTAGTCAATTGTTTTATTTTAATGTTAAACGCAGCAAATAATAAAGTCATCACGGGACTAATCAGATTGAAAAAGGCATACGGTAAATAGTCAAAAGTATCGACACCTAATGTTCCGGATTGATATGCTCCACAAGTATTCCAAGGGACTAAAACAGAAGTAACTGTTCCAGAATCTTCCAAGGTTCTACTTAGGTTTTCAGGTGCAAGTCCCTTTTTCTCATAGGCTTTAGCAAACATTTTACCGGGTACTACTATGGCTAAATATTGATCAGATGCGGTAATATTGAGTGCCAAACAACTCCCTACTGTTGAAGCAAATAGCCCTAAAGTTGTTTTGGCTAATTTTAGCAACTCTTTGCTTATTCTTGATAAAGCTCCAATGGCATCCATTACGCCACCAAAAACCATGGCACAAAGAATCAACCATATGGTTCCAAGCATTCCGGTCATCCCTTTTGCTTTGAATAGTTTTACTAAATTTTCATTTTCAGTCGGAATTACAGTTTCTGTTGTTATAGCATTCATGACTCCTTTATAGGCAGACTTAAAAGTCATAGCATCTACGTTCATCAGCTGATTAAGAAGTTGTGGCTGAAAAAGAAGTGCAAATAATCCTCCTAATAATATTCCAATGAAAAGCGCTATCAAAGGTTCTGTTTTTTTGAATATTAATCCAATAACAATAACAGGTACAAGAAATAACCAACCGGTTATATGAAATGCTTTTTCGATATCCAATAACATTTGTGTGGTATCGGTTTTCCCTTGAATATCTACGGTTAATCCTAAAATTACAAATAATAGCAATGAAATAATAAAGGTAGGAACCGTTGTCAATGTCATGTATCGTATGTGCGTAAACAAATCTGTACCAGCCATGGCAGGTGCTAAATTAGTAGTGTCTGACATTGGTGAAAGTTTGTCTCCAAAGTAAGCTCCCGAAATAACCGCTCCAGCTACCATCCCAACAGGAAATCCAATGGCACCACCAATCCCAACAAGTGCTATACCCACGGTTGCAGATGTGGTCCAAGAACTACCTGTTGCAATTGAAATAATAGAACAAATAATCATAGTGGCAGGTAAAAATACCGCTGGACTCAAAAGCTGTAATCCATAATATATCATTGAGGGAATAATGCCACTAATCAACCAAGTTCCGGCTAATGCGCCTACCATTAATAAAATCAGAATCGCTCCTGCAGTTGATTTGATGTTATTGGACACTTCTTCTATCATGCTGTGAAAGGAAACTTTATTCAAAAGTCCCACTATTACTGCTACACCGGCACCAAGTAACAAAACAAATTGGTTACTACCCGCAAGAGGATCATCGTCTTCGCCGTTGTAAGCAACTAATACATTATAGGCTAAAAGTCCAATTAAAACAATTACAGGAATTAAGGCTTCCCAAATATTTAATTCTTTATTTTTATTAATTTCTTTGTTCATTTAGTTAGGTTTGGTCTCGCAATATAGAGAAATGTCAGTTGTTATACAAATGCCTCCAGAATACATTTTTTTATCTTTTCTTAAAAGTCTCTCTTATAATGTCTTGTGGAAATACAACTACACTTTCGTGTCCATCTTTACCTACAGCTGCTACTCCAAAAAAGTAATTGTCTATAACGATGCCTTTTAATTCGAAGTTGTCTACATCTCCTACAAACCTACTAAACTCCCATTGTGGTGCAGTGGTACTTCTCCAGTATATTTTATAACCAATACAATTGGCATCGTCACTTTTTTTCCAACGAAGTTTAACGTTGGGCTCTACTATTCCTCCAATCAATACATTAGAAGGTGCTTGAGGCGCCCAAGCCAAAGAAGCTAAATTGATGGCATTAACAGCAGTTAACTTTTTGGCATATTCAAAATTTACACCCTCGATTACGTCGCCATATTGGATTCCATTCTCGGTTCTTAAATTTTGGTGTTGACGGTTGTAATTTTCATTCGTTTCCATGATGCGAATTCCAGCAAAACCTAAATCATTAAAAGGACGATGATGGCCTCCACGACCAAAACGGTCTAGTCGGTAGATTAACATTGGATTCATTTCAGGCATATACGTTTTGGTTGTTTTCTCAATATAACGAGCCAATTGTCTTGAATTCCCATCTACTTCACCGCCATAAAAACGTCTCAAATTACGTGTTCGATCCGATTCATTTGCAGGAGTAGGCTCTGAAAAAATTCGAAACGAACGATTGTCAATTACACCATTAACCCCTTCTATGTTTCCAATCATATCGTTATTGAATACTCCTATGATTTCCCAATTGTTTTTCACAGCGTATTCTGCGAGTCCTTTTCCACCAAATAAACCTTGTTCTTCACCTGATAGGCCAACATAAACAATGCTGTTTTCAAATTGATACTGACTTAAAACTCGTGCCGCTTCAATGGTTCCAGCCATTCCAGAAGCGTTGTCGTTTGCTCCAGGGGCATCGCCTAAGTAATCCATAGTGTCTGAATTACGACTGTCAATATCACCACTCATAATGATATATCGGTTGGGATATTTAGTTCCTTTTTGAACCGCAACTACATTTACTATCCATGTGTCTTTTGGAACGCGCTCGCCATCATTTGTAGTTACAAAGTCTTTTTGGTAAAAAACATCTAAGCAGGTGTTGCATTTTTTTGAGATGGCATCAAATTCATTTTTAATCCACCTTCTGGCAGCACCTATTCCTCTTTTGTTAGAAACAGTATCGCTAAAGGTGTTTCGGGTTCCAAAGTTGGCCAACTTGATAATGTCGTTTTTAATTCGTTCCTCTGAAATTCGATCTATAATATCATAAATTCTAGGATCGGTTTGTGCTTGAATCAGGAAACTACTGACTAAAAAAAGCAGGCTAAATATAATTTTTTTCATAGTAAAGTTTCTTTCAAAGATAAAAAAAACCGCTACAAAAGCGGTTTTACAAAATATATTTTTTTGTGATATTTATAGAATAGAAAGCTCTTGCATGCATTCACGCATCGTTTGATACGTTCTTTCAATATTGTTGTCTAGTCCTATAGAAAAACGAATTAAACCATCCGTTAATCCCATTTCAGCCTGCTCTTCTAAAGGAATTTCCGATGATGTTGATGTTCCTGGCGCACTGAATAGCGTTTTATAAAATCCTAAACTAACAGCTAAATACCCTAAGTTACGTTCTTGCATCAGTTCCATTAATGCATTCGCTTTGTCTAAACTTCCTACATCAATGGTCATCATGCCTCCAAATCCATATTCTGGATTAATCATTGTTTTATAGATTTCATGGCTTGGGTGACTTTTCAATCCAGGATAAACGGTTTTAATACCGTCTGCTTCAAATCGGTTGGCCAAATACATCGCATTGTGACTGTGCTGTTTCATGCGAATGTGTAAGGTTCTTAAGTTTTTCATTACCGATGCCGAACGCAAACTATCCATTGTTGGACCTAATAGCATGCTGGCACCGTCGTTTACATTTTTTAAACTATTAATGAAATCTTGTGACGCACATACCACACCACCCACAGTATCGCTACTTCCGTTGATGTATTTTGTAAGCGAATGAATTACAATATCAGCTCCTAACTTCGCAGGAGCAACAGACAAAGGAGAAAAGGTGTTGTCAACCACCAATTTAATATGGTGTTTTTTAGCAATTTTAGCCAATGAAGCAATATCTGCTACTTCCAATAATGGATTGCTCACGGTTTCGCAATATAAAACCTTGGTATTTGGAGTAATCGCTGCTTCAACTACATCTAATTTTGTAATGTCTACAAATGTCGTTTGAATACCCATTCTCGGTACGAAATTTTTCAAAAACGCATACGTACCACCATAAATAGTGCGGCTAGAAACAATATGATCTCCATTGCCACACAATTGCAACAGGGTAGGAGTGATTGCCCCCATTCCAGAAGCTGATACATTTGCGGATTCTGTTCCTTCCATTGCTGCTAATGCTTTGTCCAAATATAAATTACTAGGAGAGGAATGACGGGAATACAAATAGCAACCTTCGGCATTGCCTTCAAAGGTGTCAAACATGGTTTTAGCCGAAAGAAAGGTATAAGTAGAACTGTCAGAGATCGATGGATTCACACCACCAAATTCACCAAAATATTGAAGGTCTTGAATTTTGTCTGCAGGATTGAATTTTTCCATAAATTTGAAGTTTAGTTGTTTTTAGAATATCAAATCTCTGAAATGCCTATTTATTTTTCAATAGTTTTCTTTAAAATTAGTTTTTTATACTTTATTTTAATATATTTGTAGAATATAAATCTATAAATATTGATTTATAGCATTTTTTTAACTGAAACTAATAATTGTAATAGGAATAAAATTGTAATATGGACGCAATTGATAAAAAACTTCTTGGATTACTGCAAGCTGACACTAAGAAAACAACAAAAGAATTGTCTATGGTATTAAATCTTTCGGTAACCGCAGTTTATGAAAGAATAAAAAAATTAGAGCGGGAAGGTGTAATCCACAAGTATGTCGCTCTTTTAGATCGAAATAAGGTAGAGAAAGCTTTTGTTGTTTTCTGCCACATCAAATTGATCCAGCACACCAAAGATTTTGTCACTACTTTTGAAAGCGAAGTAGTAAAGCTTGACGAAGTATTGGAATGTTTTCACGTAAGTGGTGACTACGATTATATTTTAAAAGTACACGTAAAAGACATGGATGAGTATCGGGAGTTCATGATTACCAAACTAACGAGTTTGCAACATATTGGAAGTACACACAGTTCTTTCATGATAGGTGAAGTTAAAAACACGACTGCTTTTAATTTATCGAAATGATTTTTTTGAAGATTTTAGAAGCTAATTTCAGGTTGTTGGTACTTTATGTAAATAAAAAAACGGATTAGTAAACACTAATCCGTTGATTTTTAAAAACTTAATTTTCGTAGCGAAGACGGGAGTTGAACCCGTGACCTCAGGGTTATGAATCCTGCGCTCTAACCAACTGAGCTACCTCGCCAAATGTTGGTCTCACATCCTTGCTGAATGCGGGTGCAAATATAAAACTAATTATTTTGTTTGCAAATATTTTTTCATCAAAATAAATTAAAATAATTTTTTTGTTAATTCGATTAATTCTGTATATATTTCCAAACTGAAAATTAAAATAGACTATGAGTGTAAAAGTAAAATACGAATTAGAATTCCCAATACAATCCTCGCCTCAATTATTATATCAATATATTTCAACTCCTTCAGGTTTATCAGAATGGTTTGCCGATAATGTAAATTCAAGAGGAGAATTTTTTACTTTTATCTGGGATGATTCCGAAGAAAAAGCAAAATTAGCTTCAAAAAAATCAGGCGAACGAATTAAATTCAAATGGCTGGATGAAGAAGGTAATGAGACCGATTATTTTTTTGAGTTAAAAATTCTAGAAGACGAAATCACAAAAGATGTTTCCATTATGATTTCGGACTTTGCTTACGAAGAGGAATTAGATGAATCCAAGTTGCTTTGGGAAAATCAAATTTCGGACCTAAAACATGTCTTAGGTTCCGTTTAAAAACTCAATTATATAAGTTATATTTGTCCCGATTTTAAAATCGGGTTTTTTTATGATAAATTTTAACGGAAATATTCAGCAAGAAAGTGCTATTGCTGTTGAAAATAATAGGGGTTTTTTATTTGGAGATAGTGTTTTTGAAACCATTAAGGTACTCAACGAGCAAGTACTATTCCTAGAAGATCATTATTTTAGATTGATGGCTTCAATGCGCATTTGCCGTATGGAGATTCCAATGAACTTTACTATGGAATATTTTGAATCCCAAATTTTAGATTTAGTTCAAGCGCAAACAGGTGCTAGTGCTTATCGTATTCGTTTTTCGGTTTACCGAGATGCGGAAGGTTTTTACCTGCCAAAATCGAGAAAAGTACAATTTATTGTGACCGCTGCTCCTTTAGAGTCGGAAGTATATACTACGGGAAAAGAGCAGTATGAAGTAGAACTTTATAAAGATTTTTATATCACTAAACAATTGCTCTCTTCATTGAAAACGAACAACAAAATGCTTCAAATTACGGGAAGTATTTTTGCAGAAGAAAACGGTTATGACAATTGTTTGGTTTTAAATGATGATAAGAATGTAGTGGAAGCATTACAAAGTAACCTCTTTATGAAAATGGATAATGTAGTTGTAACACCACCGATATCAGAGGGTTGTTTGAACGGAATTATGCGCAAACAGGTACTCGAATTGCTTAAAAAGATAGATGGTCTTGAAGTCAAGGAAGCGGTTATTTCTCCTTTTGATTTGCAAAAAGCAGACGAACTCTTCTTAACCAATGTAATCTCAGGAGTCCAACCCATTACAAAATACCGCAAAAAAGAATACACTTCAGCATTGGCACATGAGGTTGTAAAAAGATTGAACGCTAAAATACGACTTAGTTAAGAATTGGATTTTCAGGAGCATTTGAGAACAAGACGTATTCGCCTCCTTGCTCAATTATTTTTTCTTTCCAAAATAGGTTGCTTGCTTTTGATAACAACTTGTTTTTCAAAGTGTTTTCATTTATAATCCAAGCATTTTCTTGCAGTTCCATTTCAAGTTGGTTTACACTCCAACCGCTGTAACCTAGAAAAAAACGAATGTTATTTCGTCCAATTTTTCCCGTATTGATCAAGTGTTTTGTGGTTTCAAAATCGCCACCCCAATAAATACCATTTGAAATTTCAACACTATTTGGAATGACCTCTGGAATGTTGTGAATAAAGTACAAGTTGTCTTGTTCTACCGGTCCGCCATTGTAAATTTTAAATGAAGCATCAATCTCCGGAATGAGATCGTTAATAGTGTAACTCAAAGGTTTGTTTAAGATAAAACCAATGGATCCTTCATCATTGTGTTCGGCTAACAAAATCACAGAGCGATTGAATGATATATCGCCTAAAGTAGTAGGTTCTGCTATCAGCAAATGACCTTTTTTCGGTAAAATAGATATCATATTCGGTATGTTTAATTCCTAAAGTTATCAAAAAAAGTATAAAAAATCAAATTTTTTAGACAAAAAGCAAAAAAAGAGTCCCGATTTGCATCGGGACTCTCTATTTTGTTGTAACAAAAATATTATTTGTTTACTGCTCCTTCTAATTCAGCACCAGCTTTAAATTTTACTACATTTTTAGCAGCAATTTTGATAGTTTTACCAGTTTGAGGGTTTCTTCCATCTCTTGCAGCTCTTTTAGATACTGACCAAGAACCAAAACCTACTAAAGATACTCTTCCACCTTTTTGTAAAGTTCCTTCTACATTGCTTAAAAATGATTCTAAAGCTAATTTAGCAGCTGCTTTTGTAATTCCAGCAGAAGCTGCCATTGCATCGATTAATTCTGATTTGTTCATGATTAAAGTTATTTATAATTGGTTAAACTTAATTATTTGTAGCAAATTTAGCGGTATTATTGAGCCGTGCAAGTTTTCGTGCTAATTTTCGACTAAAATGTTAATAAATTCATTTAAATGTTAATAACATTGTTTGTTTTTTTAAATTTTAGGCGCAAATACAGTGTTTTCAGGGCTTAAAGAGCTATTGCGTTTTCAGATAGCTTAACGCCATTTAATAATTCATGCGTTCCCATTCTTTTCTTTCCTGGAAATTGCAAACTTTCAATTTTTAAAACACCTCCATGTACCGCTACAAAAAGTTCTTTTTTAGTAGTAGTTATTTTTCCAATAGTATCCGTATGTGCCTTTTCTTCAAAACTAGCCGAGTAAACCTTTACATTCCACTCATTTTCGCCATCCTTAATAAATGTCCAAGCAGCTGGATAAGGCGACAAGCCTCTGATTAAATTAAAAATTGTCTTTCCCGATTGCGACCAATCAATTTTACAATTCTCTTTGTTTAATTTATAAGCTGTTTTTGGTTCAGGCTGATTCTCTTGTAAAGTAGTTGTTGCTTTTTCGGATTCAATTAATTGAAGTGTTTCTAAAACCGTTTCGCTTCCCAAATGCATCAAACGATCGTGTAATTCACCTGCAGTTTCATTGGCTCCAATTGCTGTTTCCTTACTTAAAATCATCGCACCAGTGTCAATTTTATCATCAATAAAGAAGGTAGTAACGCCTGTTTTAGTTTCACCATTAATGACAGCCCAATTAATTGGGGCAGCGCCACGATATTCTGGTAACAAAGAAGCGTGTAAATTGAACGTGCCTAGTTTTGGCATTTTCCAAACCACTTCAGGTAACATTCTAAAGGCAACCACTACTTGTAAATTGGCATCCAAACTTTTTAGATCGGCTAAAAATGCTTCCGATTTTAAATTGGTAGGTTGTAATATGCGTAAGTTTTTTTCCAAGGCATATTCTTTAACGGCACTCATGCTTACTTTTTGTCCACGACCTGCTGGTTTGTCGGGAGCAGTGATAACCCCTACAATATCGTAGTTGTTTTTGTAAATAGTATCCAAAATCCCAACAGCAAAATCGGGTGTTCCCATGAACACAATTCGTAATTTTTCCATTATATAAGGTAATATTGATTGTTTGTATTGATTTTGATGCGCCCTTGCTCTAATAATATTTGAATCGCAAAGATAGTGGCTTCTGTAGAAATGTGCAGTTGGTTTTCAATTTCTCTTGAAGTCAACGCCTTATTTTCTAATAATTGTAATACCGATTGGGTGATTTCAACGGGTTGGACTTTTTTTTTAGCAGTACAATACGAACAAGTGCCACAATCCACTTTCGCTATTTCATCAAAATAAGCAAGAAGTATTTTATTTTTACAAGTGTCTTCATTACTTATATAATGTACCACACTATCAAATTGAGCTTCTTTTAATTTATTTTGATGTTCTAAAAACTTTGCTACACGATTGATGGTCAAATCGTCCTCTCGAGCTTCGTTAAAAGTAATCGAACTATCATTGTTTTTAGCATGCAAAACAATGCATTGATTAGTCGCAAGCTTATCAATGACTTTATCAACTTGATCAAGTGTTACTTGTGCTTTTTTGGCTATCAAATGAGGATTGATAGTTGTTTCTGTATCAAAAATCCCAGAATAGGTCCTTAAAATCGCTGTAATAATAGGTTCGTCATGTGGATGCAAACTGATGTAACGGATAACTTCTTTACTCGGAATGATAAATTGCAAACTTATTTTCTCAGTGGATTCACTTTGAAAAGTAATAATACCTTGACGATCCAAAAACTGCAAACTATTGAATGCTTTGATTACTGGAAAATGATAATGGGCACAAAACTGATTCAAATTGAAAGCAAAACTTTCGTTATAACCTTCGCCGTAAGCAATTTGAAAGTAATTGTTCAATTTGATGTAAACGTCTTTTACGAATTTTTTATCCGGTAAAACATCGATAAATTGGGCTTTAGTGTAAGCAATATCAGATGGATTCGTAACAATGATTCCGAAGGCTTTTTCGCCATTTCGTCCTGCTCGTCCCGCTTCTTGATAATAATTTTCTAGATTTTCTGGAAGTTGAATGTGAATTACGGTTTTTACATCAGGTTTGTCGATCCCCATTCCAAAAGCGTTTGTGGCTACAATAACTTGTGATTTGTTTTCAAACCACGATTGCATGTTCTTTTCTTTTTCTTTTGCGGGCAATCCTCCATGATAAAACGTACAAGTAAATCCCAATTGATTCAATTGTTGCGAAGTTTCAATACACGATTTTCGATTGCGAACATAGATTATCGAAGATTGCGGATTTTTTGTTAATATCTGCTGAATCTTGAATAATTTATCTTCGGTTTTAATGACATGATACGCTAAATTTTCTCTAGTAAATGACTTCGTGAAAACTTTTGGGTTAACCAATGCTAAATGCATGCAAATATCTTCCTGAACTCGTTTGTTGGCTGTTGCAGTTAAGGCTAAAAATGGAGTAGAAGGAAAGTGCGTTTTTAAAGCCGAAATCTTCAAATACGCCGGTCTGAAATCGTGCCCCCATTGACTTACACAATGCGCTTCGTCAATTGCAATAAGATTGATAGGTAATTGTTTCAAGCGTTCAACAATCCAATCATGTTGCAAACGTTCGGGTGAAAGGTATAGGAATTTGTAATTTCCGAATTGGCAATTGTCTAAAATAGCAATTATGTCGTCTTGAGAAACGCCACCAGTTAAGGCAATCGCTTTGATGTTTTTGCTTTGTAAATTCTGAACTTGGTCTTTCATCAAAGCAATTAATGGGGAAATCACCAAGCAAATTCCATTCCGCATTAACGCTGGAATTTGAAAACAAACCGATTTCCCGCCACCAGTTGGTAAAAGTGCAAAGGTATCATTTCCCTCTAAAATCGATTGAATAATGGCTTCTTGAGGTTCCCTAAAACGATCGTGTTTCCAGTATTTTTGAAGAATTTGTAAGGCTTCCGACATGTGAAAAGGCTTTTAGAAACACTAAAATACAAAAAAAATTATTTAACAAGATGTTTCATAATAAATTCAACACGATTTTCTACCGTGTCTTTAGGAACTTCTGTAATGGTATAACCGTATTTTTTATAAGTTTCCATCAAATGTTCGTGAATCAAAACGGCTTGTTCGTAGTTTTCATAACGCTCCGCATCACTTACATAAATTTCTTTCCAAGGTGGTAAAACAAAAATGGCGGAATATTTGTGGTCTTGACAAGCTTTGTCAAAAAAAGAGGGATACGAATCACCAATATAATGCATATAAGCCAAGACATCAGGAATGCCGCGATCTAAAAAAACAATGTTTGCTGTTTCATTCAAAGCTTCTTTGTATTGTCTTTTTCGGCCTTCAAGCAGTAATTCACTAAATAAAAGTGGTTTTTCAAGAAACAATTGTTCAATGCCTTGTTCTTGTGCTTCACGAATAACTTCACGTGAAACCTCAGGATAGCAAGTGTGTCCTTTTTCTTTTAATGCCTCGATTAAGGTGGTTTTTCCAGAACTTGGACCACCAATTAAAACCACAATTTCTTTATTCATCTTGAAATACTAAGGCGCAAAAGTAAGTTTTTTTAAAAAGCTAATCAACTTTAAATCCAGAATCCGCATTAGACTTCGTTATGAAACAGAATTAGGCATTAAAATTTATAAGGTACTACAATACAATTCTAAACAGAATAAAGTATATTTGCTTTTCCTAATACGAAATGATGATGGATAAGAAAACAGAAGAATTTTACATCCGATTAAAAGAAGAATTAACGAATTCAACACTTTGGCCTTCAGAGTATTTATACAAATTTATCATGCCTTCCAATTTACACAGTATCGCAAAAGTGGAAGCCGCTTTTAACAATATGGGAGCAGTTATCACAACCCAACAATCAAAAACAGGCAAGTTTACAAGTGTTTCCATTAGCGTGAACATGCCAAATCCTCAAAGTGTAATTGATAAATATATTGAGGTTTCAGACATTGAAGGCATCATTTCATTATAAAACAATCATGCAAGAAGAAGTAAGTTATTTAGAATACAATTCGCAACGTCCGCATTTGATTATTCCTGAGTACGGAAGACATTTACAGAAGTTAATCGATCAGGCTACCGCTATTGAAGATCGTGAAGAACGAAACAAAGCAGCAAAATATATCATCTCAGTAATGGGTTCCTTAAATCCACATTTACGTGATGTGCTAGATTTCCAACATAAATTATGGGACCAGTTGTTTATCATGTCAGATTTTAAATTGGATGTCGATTCGCCTTATCCAATTCCATCCAAAGATATTTTAACACAAAAACCGGAACGTTTAAAATACCCGCAAAATTTCCCGAAATATCGTTTTTATGGAAACAACATCAAATACATGATTGATGTAGCGAATAGTTGGGAAGAAAGCGAATTGAAAAATGCTTTGGTCCTAGTGATAGCCAATCACATGAAAAAATGTTATTTGAGTTGGAACAAAGACACCGTAACCGATGAAGTAATTTTCGAACATTTATTAGAACTTTCGGGAGGGAAATTAAATCTTTCGAAATCCAATGAAGAACTTTCGAACACACACGATTTGATGAAAGTGAATAAGAAAGTATCCAATAAAACGCAGTTTGGTACAAGTAAACCCGGAATTGTGAAGAAAAACAACAACAATAAAGGGCATTTAAATAAAAACAATCAAAATAAGAATACATTTAAAAAATAGGCAGTTGCATGGGAACATTTAAAATTGAAGGAGGAAAAGCATTAAAAGGAGACATTACACCTCAAGGCGCTAAAAATGAGGCGTTACAAGTATTATGTCCTGTGTTGTTAACTTCTGAAAAAGTGAGAATTACCAATATTCCAGACATTATTGATGTTAATAAATTAATCACCCTTTTAGGCAATTTAGGGGTTAAGATTCAAAAAAATGGACCTGGTGATTATACCTTTCAAGCCGATGAGGTAAATGTAAACTACCTAAAAACTGATGCTTTCAAAAAAGAGGGGGGAAGTTTAAGAGGTTCGATTATGATTGTAGGACCTTTGTTAGCACGTTTTGGTTGTGGCTACATTCCAAAGCCAGGAGGCGATAAAATTGGACGTCGTCGTTTAGATACGCACTTTGAAGGTTTTATTAATCTTGGAGCAAAATTTAGATACGAAAGAGAAGACCATTTCTACGGAGTGGAAATCGATGGAAGATTACAAGGAACGTATATGTTGTTAGACGAAGCTTCAGTAACGGGAACAGCAAATATTGTAATGGCAGCGGTTTTAGCAGAAGGAACAACAACAATTTATAACGCAGCTTGTGAGCCTTACTTACAACAATTGTGTAAAATGTTAAACGCTATGGGTGCAAAAATCACCGGAGTAGGGTCAAACTTATTAACGATTGAAGGAGTAGAAAGTTTAGGCGGTTGCGAACACCGTATTTTACCTGATATGATTGAAATCGGTTCTTGGATTGGTCTTGCAGCTATGACAAGAAGTGAAATTACTATTAAAAATGTGAGTTGGGATAACTTAGGTCAAATTCCCAACGTATTTAGAAAATTAGGGATTACTTTAGAAAGAAAAGGGGATGATATTTACATTCCCGCTCATAAAGATGGATACGAAATCAAGACGGATATCGACGGTTCTATTTTGACCATCGCAGATGCCCCGTGGCCTGGATTTACTCCCGATCTGTTAAGTATCGTTTTGGTCGTAGCTACACAAGCTAAAGGAGACGTGCTAATTCACCAAAAAATGTTTGAAAGCCGTTTGTTCTTCGTGGATAAATTAATTGATATGGGTGCCAAAATTATGTTATGTGATCCACATAGAGCGGTGGTAATGGGACATAATTTCCAATCGCAACTAAAAGCGACTACTATGAGTTCACCAGATATTAGAGCTGGAATTTCTTTATTAATTGCTGCATTAACAGCAAAAGGAACTTCAACTATTCAAAATATCGAACAAATCGACAGAGGTTACGAGCGCATCGATGAAAGATTAAGAGCTATCGGAGCTAATATTGTCAGAGTATAGTTCAGTGCTTAGTGTTCAGTAATGAGTTAGTAGTTTGCAAATCTTAGTACTGAACACTAAAACTGAACACTGATTACTAAAAAATGGAAACCTACATCATCCTTTTTCTCTGCATCGCTTCCTTCATAGCTGGTTTTATCGACGCTATTGTGGGGGGTGGCGGACTTATTCAAACGCCAGCAGCTTTAATTTTATTACCAAATTTGCCTGTTGCCTCTATCATTGGGACATTGAAAATTCCTGGCTTTAGCGGAACGAGTATGGCAACTTATCACTATTTGAAATCGGCAAAAGTGAATTGGAAGTTATTCCTTGTAATGGCTGTTATTTCTTTTGGATTTGCATATTTGGGTTCGAGTCTACTCAATGTAATGCAAAATGACTTCATGAAACCCTTACTTTTTGTGGTTTTACTTTTGTTGCTGTTGTATACCTACTTTAAAAAAGATTTTGGACAATTTCATATTGATAAATTAACAAAAAAGCAGACTTACCTCTACGGATGTATCATCTGTGTTTTTCTGGGATTCTATGACGGTTTCATTGGTCCAGGAACAGGAAGTTTGTTAATAATGGCATTTATTGCAATTCTAGGATTCGATTTTTTACAAGCCAACATATATGCAAAATTGGTCAATTTAGCAACCAATATAGGTTCTATTACCTTATTTGTCTTAAAAGGAAAAATCATATGGACTATTGCCATTCCTATGGCAATTTGTAATGTGACCGGTTCTTGGTTGGGCGCCAGGTTAGCCATTTCAAAAGGCAACGGATTTATCCGAATCTTTTTCTTAATTGTGGTAGGATTGGCGTTACTTCGTTTTGGATATGATGTGTTTTTTAAATAATTTATCATTTAATAAAGAATTAATTTAACTAGCACGATTTTTGTATATTTGTATTAAAATACTATAATCATGGCAGAAATAACATTAAAATTCGATGCAAGAAACCCAATTGCAAAAAAAACGATAGATTATGTTCTTTCACTTGGAGTTTTTAAAAAAGTTTCAGGCTTAGATCAAGCGCTTGAAGATGAAAAGAAAGGTAAAGTGAAAAAATATAAAAATAGCGAGGATTTGTTCAAAAAAGTATTGGGTTAATGTACAAAATAACTACAACCAACAAATTTGACAAAAGTTTAAAACTTTGTAAAAAGAGAAATTATGATTTGTCTTTGTTACAAGTAGTAATTGATTTACTTCAAAAAGAAGGTAAGCTACCACAAAAATACAAACCACACAAATTATCAGGAAATTACAAGGATTGTTGGGAATGTCACATAAAGCCAGATTGGCTTTTAGTTTGGAAACAAAACGATACTGAACTCATACTACTTCTTTTAGATACAGGTACGCATAGCGATTTGTTTTAGTTTTTTTACATATTCTGATGCTTCGTTTTGGATATGATGTGTTTTTTAAGTAAAAAAGCACTCCATGTAGAAGTGCTTCTTATTATTTTCTTAGAATTTCAACCCAAACATCACCCCATCACCTTGAAATCCATTTTGGTAACTTCTTACATAATCTACACGTAGGAATCGAAGTTTACCCCAACCAATATTGTCAAACCCAACCGTAAATTCTTGATACGGTTTCATGTTGGGAATGTTCAATTGATGAAATCCTCCAATTAAATTCCATTGTAATTTGTTCAACAACGGAATCTTATTCATAATGTAACCTTTAAAATTATGCTCAATATGCGTTTCTAAATAGGCATCATTAGTTGAGTGACTATAGTAAGGCAACAAGTTAAACGCATTCAAAGAATTATTCAATAAGTTCACATGCGTTTGATTTCCGTTGAAGTGTTTATAATCTACAAAAGAAATATTCTCGGCATTAAAGAATTTACCCGCTTTAAAACGTAAGCCAAAATCACCTTTGTTACCAACAGTTTTGTTATAATCAATCGTTCCACTGATTAAATCGTAATGGTAGTTACTATTTGAAGCACCAAATGCTTTTTCATAGTAAAAACTCAATATAGGATAATTATCGTTCTGGATGTTAATCTTTCCGTCAGGGCGTGAAATGTATTTTTGTCCAAAACGAATGCGTGTTCCTAAACTTGCTTTCATAATGTGATGCTTTTCAAACGGCACCGAAGTATAATTATCAGGTTGTAACGGATCATTGGAAAAATACAAATCATCGTTTTTAATGATGGTATAATCCGTATTGTTAAACAATGCACGTCGGTTTTCGTAGACTAATTTACCACTAGCAAAAAGACCATTGGCAACTTCTATTCCGTAGTTAAGCTCAGCAAACTCTTTGTTATACAATTTCATGAAATTGTTCTTAAAGAACAAAGTGGCAACAGCGTTCACTAAATTACTAATCGGCTCATTCGGATTAAATTGACTAATAGCACTTCCACCGCTTAAACTAATGTAGGCGTTGTTTCTGTTGTTGAATCGGTGATAAAAACGGCCATTTAAACGTAATCGATTTTCAGCAAAACCATAATTAAAAGTAGACGAAATAGAAGTGAATTTCCCTGTTTCTTCATTCCATTTTCGGAACGAAAAACCGCTATCTAAATTATATCCTTGAACGGTATTAAAACTCAGAGAACTCAAATTGGTCAAACCTTGGTAGTTGAAATTCCAATTTTTAAACGAATTCTTATAAGTATAACCGGTAATGACCTTTGATAGTTTGAATTTATTCCCTTTGGCATCAATAGAATCCAAATACACTTGTGATTTTCTGATGGTTTGAATGCTGTCCTTTTTTACATAATTCGTTGTTTCTTCTTCCGTTAAAGGAACGGGACGATTTTCTTCCCAATACGATACTTCTTTTTTATTTGCATTTTCGGCAAAAGTGACAATTTCTTTACCAAAAGTCTTCTTCTCGAAGGCGTCTTTAAAGTTGTAATTTGTGAAAACGTGCGTAAATTTTCCAGTAAACTTCATTCCAAAAATACCAGCTTGGAAATCCAAAGCTTGTATGTTCTTCGCCCAAATTTTACTTTCCGAATTGTAACTGAAATTTTGTGTCAATTTCATGGTTTCTAAAATCGGCTCTTGCATGCGATAACCTTTAATGTCAAGATCTATTCCGAAAATAGCCCATGAATCTTCAACGATATATATATAACCCTCAAATACCGGTTCTTTATCACGCTTAGGCGTTACCAAAATCTTATTGATTAACTGATTTTTATCGTCGTAAAATGTACTTTCTAATTTGTATTTGTAATAATTAAAAGCGTTATCCGCAATAGGAGAGACCATGTTGATACCTAAATTAACATAGTTTTCGTAAAAATCATAATTGGTACTCAAAGCGGTATTGTAGCTAAAACCATTATCATCACCTGCTATTTTTGAAGCAATAATCTCTTCTCTTAAATTATCAGGCTTCTGGAACTTTATTTTTGATACCGTTTCCGATTGGTAAATTATACCACTTCGGGTGGTATCTAAATTTCCATCTAAATCGCCAATCTCTACCCCCATAAATTTTTTAGGAATATCTTTCGCCCTAAAAATCCCTCTCGAATAAAAGTCGGCTTCAAACTTATCGGTTTTAGCAGCATTTTTCTTTTTGGATGTTATAGCACTTCGAATAATTTCGTTAGCAGGGTTTTCACCATTTACAATTACGACTTCTTTTAATTGAAAATCTTCTTCTTGTAAAGTCACATCAAATTCAAAAGGAAAACTGCTGATGTTTAAAATATGTTTTTGTGTTTTGTATCCTAAATATTGAAAAATCAAATGCACCGTGTTTTTGTCCGTCGTATTGAGTTCGTATTTTCCCAATTCATTTGAAGTCGTACCTACATAGGTATTCTCAATATAAATATTTACAAAAGGAAGCGGATTTCCATCTTTGTCTTTGATGGTTCCTTTTATTTGAGAAAAAGAGATTGATGTTAATAATAATAAGAGTAGCGTAATTTGTTTTTTCATGTTGTTTTGTTTTATTACACAGAGCTTCACAGAGCTTTTTTTTGATTTTCTTTGTCTTTATAGAGCTACACCGAGGCGTTTCACTTTAGACGTTAAATGATAATCATTGTTACATAGAAAATCTTTTTATACCTTTTGATAATAGTTTAGTATTAAAATTAATGAGTAATCCTGTATTGTAATTCCCTAATCGCAATTAGGTTAATATTTGAGCTTTATGAACATCGGTGAAAGTTTCTACTGTTTTGATTTCAACAACTAATGTGTCTTCAATAAGTAAATCAATTCGATATCCATGATCCAATTTAATTTCTTTGTATGCTATGGGAAGTTTTTTTTCTCGTTCAACTTTTAAATTAGCTTTACTAAGTTCATAATACAAACACTCCTGATAAGCAGATTCCAATAATCCGGGGCCTAAATGTCTATGAACCTCAATAGCCAAACCAATTACTTGTTCCGTTAACTTATCAATTTCCATAAAAGTATTTCATTTTATTTATATTCTTAATTAAAAAAAAGGCAACGCCCTCTCCATCTCTCTTTCAACACAAAGTATATAAAGACCTCTGAGAATCTCTTCTTTACTCCGTGAATCTCGGTGTAACTTCAAAGTGCAACGCCCTCTCCAACTCTCAAATTCAACACAAAGAATATAAAAATCTCCGTGAATCTCTTTTTACTCTGTGTATCTCGGTGTAATTTCCAAGTGCAACGCCCTCACCATCTCTCACATTCAACACAAAACACATAAACCCTCCGTGAATCTCTTTTTACTCTGTGCATCTCTGTGTAACAAACCAAGTGCAACGACTCTCCATCTCTCTTTCAACACAAAGCAAATAAAACCTCTGAGAATCTCTTTTTTAACTCTGTGTATCTCGGTGTAACTTCAAAGTGCAACTCTCTCTCCATCTCTCACATCCAACACAAAGCATATATAACCCTCCGTGAATCTCATTTACCTCTGTGCATCTCTGTGTAATAAACCAAGTGCAACGCCTCTACATCTCTGTGTAACAAATAAGTAAAACGCTACTCAAAAGCCCTCAACCCTAACTCATAGCTCTCCATCCCAAAACCAATAATAACTCCTTTAGCATTTGGTGAAATATAAGACTGATGACGGAAAGACTCTCTTGAAAAAGTATTCGAGATATGAACCTCTACAACTGGAGTTGTAATCGCTTTAACGGCATCACCAATTCCGATGGAAGTATGGGTATAAGCACCTGCATTTAGAACAATACCAGCATAACTAAAACCTACATCTTGAATTTTTGAAATGATTTCTCCTTCAATATTACTTTGGAAGTACTCTAATGTAATATTGGGGAACTGATGCTGAAGTTTTTTAAAGTACGATTCAAAAGTTTCATTGCCATAAACTTCGGGTTCTCTTTTGCCTAACAGGTTGAGGTTTGGACCATTTATAATGATAATCTTCATGAAAATTGTTTTTGTAAAAGTAAAAAAACCATTCGTTTGAAGAATGGTTTTAGTAAAATATTGTGAAATCTATTCACTTTGTAGAAGCGGTATCTCCTTTTTTTAAAACATAATCCCTACTGAGAGTTGTACATTTGAATTCTTTACATCAGCATCGCGTTTAGGTTCCGTTAAACCTGCGATATAACGACCAGAGATAAAAAGGTTTTCCGTTATTTTGAAACTTAACCCTCCAGCAACACCAAAATCAAAAGTATTACTGTCTTCCGAATTTACTTCGTTTCGTTCACTAACTAAAACCGAAGCTTGTGGACCTAATTCTAAACTCAATTTGTTTTTAGATAAGTAGAATTTCGCTAATACGGGTAAGGAAATGTAACCCAACTCATTTTTAATTTGTTCGCCCAAACCTTCCAATTCAGCACCTTGTGTAGAGTAGAGGAGTTCGGGTTGAATTGAAAAATTTTCAAATAGATTTACTTCAGCAACTATACCAGCATGATAACTGGTTATGGTTTTAAAATCAAAACCTTCCACGTTTCCTCCTGTGTAATTAGAAAAGTTTAATCCTCCTTTTACTCCAAATTTTAATAGTTGTGCCTGTGAAGTACCATACCCAATAAATAAAAGTACTACTAATAAAACTCCTTTTTTCATAATGTTTTGGTATTAATAAAGGTTATACGTAAAATACAACGTAAATTTCAACAATTTATTGAACGAAATCCTTTTTTTATCAAAATTTTATCATTTACAACTGTTTTGTAGATCTTACTTTTTTCCCTCGTTTTTTACTTGTTAATAAGTTTACCCCCTTTTTTGTTAAAATTTGAGAAAAAGTTAGTAGAATCAACATTCTGATTATCAATTATAATCTAACAAACACACTAAAAAAATGTTAATAATTTAACAAAACAAGTTTCTATGTAAAGAAAAATACTATAAATTTGTTCTATTAACTTTAAATTTAAACTAAACATGAAAAAAGTTTTATTATCTGCAGTAGCTTTATTAGCTTTTGGCTTTGCTAATGCACAAGAAGAAGGAAATGGATTTGGAAAAGGATCTACGTTTGTTTCAGGTGCTTTCTCAATCGGATCTCAGTCAACAGGTGATAACAAATCTTCAGGATTTGAAATTGAGCCTAAAATTGGTTACTTTTTAACGGAGAACATTGCAATTGGAGGTAAGTTAGGTTATTCTACTTTTAAAGCTGAAAATGCTTTTGGTGATACTGCTGATCAGGCTGCATTAACAGTTGGAGCATTTGGTCGTTACTACATGACACCAGCTTCTCAATTTTCAATTTTTGGAGAATTAGGATTAGATTACAGCTCAATTGACAATAAATTAGCTGATGTTCAAGAAAGTGAAATTGGTGTGAATTTAGGCTTAGGTTTAAGTTATTTTGTATCAAGCAACTGGGCTATTGAAGCTTCTTGGGCTGGTTTAGGATATACTACTAATGATAATGGTGGAAACGGTGCTGAAAAAACAAATTCTTTTGGTTTAGGTGCTGATTTAAGAGCTATTGAATTTGGAGTTGTTTACAAATTCTAATTTGTAATCAAATAAGCTAAACCCGAGCATTGCTCGGGTTTTTTTTGTTCATTATCTTAAAGTAGTTTCAGATAATGAACAAAAATATATAATCTAGTTTGCCTAATAAAGGGGTAATGCAATAACAAAAAAAGGAGCTGTTAAGCTCCTTTTGCATACATTAATCTTCCAATGACTCCAGGCATTCTTTTGCCTTGAATATCGTAAATAGACTTCACCCACATCGGAAATAACATCGGCACAACAATAAACGAAAGTTTATTAAAGTTCCATGCTTCTTCAAATTCAAAATGCACGAAGTGTAGTGTTGCTTTTGTTAAACCACAAGCATAGCATTCAATACCAGCTAGTCTAACAGACAAACATACACTTTCTCCTTTGTCAAAAAAATCAGAAGGTAATAACCATAAGATAAAAGGGGTGGCAATAGTTACAATGTGTATGGTATAAAATATGAATTTACGAATATATTGCATTAAAATAGATTATAGAGTTGTAGTGTAAGAACCATTTTTAGGCTGTAAATCACCTGTAATAATTCGAATTAAATCAATTAAAGCCCAAATACCACATCCACCAAGAGTAAGTAATTGAACAATACCTTGCCATGTGTAACCTAAATAGAATCTGTGAATTCCTAATCCACCGATTAAAGCAGCTAAAATTAAAGCAACTACTTGGCTTTTTCCTTCAGCAGCTGCAGCTGGAGATGATAATTCCTCTTCATTGTTCTCAACAACAGTTACGTTGTCATTTGTAGTTCTTTGAACTGGAAAAGAGGCATAGGATACTGATAAAGTTCCTAAAGTTAGCATTAATGCCATTAAAAATAATTTAATTTTCATAATTAAAAATGTTTAGATTTGTACAAAAATATAAAAATCTAGTTAACAAAATGAATTTTCTTATTAAATCAATCTTAATTTTTTTATCAATTTCTTTTTCAACATATTCACAAAATAATTACGAATTCTTAGGAGCTATTAAATTAAATGGAAACGATAAAACACTGATAACATATAGAATAGTTTTTGAAGAAAATAAGGGAGTTATTAAAGGATATTCTGTGACAGATTTAGATGGTGCTCATGAAACTAAAAATTCCATATCAGGGACATACGATAAGAAAAATAAAATGTTAACCTTCAAAGAAAATGATATTTTATATACCAAATCTAAGTTTTCTGAAAGTTCCTTTTGTTTTGTGAATTTTTCTGGTAAAGTGAAGTTGGTCAACAATACAAGTAAAATTGAAGGCGCATTTAAAGGATTGTATAAAAACAATAAGAAATGTATTGATGGGACTGTAGCTTTAGTAGGAAGTGAGAAAATTTATAACTTGGCAAACAAGGTGAACAAAAAAATTCAAAAGTCTAAAAAAATAGACGATGATGTTAAAATGAAAAGTAACCCAATTGCCTTGTTAGATAGCTTGAAAATTAATAAACTTTCAAGAGATCAAAATTTAAATGTTTTTTGGGAATCTAAATCAGCAAAGATCGAAATTTATGATGTTGGACAAGAGGATGGAGATATCATCAACCTGTATCATAACGATAAGTTGATTTTAGAAAATTATAAAATTAAGCATGATAAAAAAATAATTTTGGTGTCCTTGGATTTTTCTGTTGATAATGTATTTAAAATTACAGCAATGAATGAAGGTACAATAGTTCCTAATACAGCAAAAGTTGTATTATACGATAACAACAGATCTTTTGAACTTTTTACATCTTTTAAGAAAAATGAATCGGCTTTTATTACGATTATAAAGAAAGAATTGTAAATTTTGTTTAACGATAAAATGACTACCTGGCAATCCTACATAAAAGAATATCAAAATTACCTGCGTTTAGAACGCAGTCTTTCTAAGAACACCATTGAAAATTATACTTTCGATATTGAAAAGCTAGTTTTATTTCTTAAACAGTACGATATCAAAATGTCGCCCATAACCATTACTGGGGAGGTAATCCAACAATTTATATATGAGATAGCCACTACTGTAAATCCTAGAAGTCAAGCCCGTTTGATTTCTGGATTGAAGAGTTTTTTTAACTATTTAATTTTCGAAGATTATAGAACAGATACGCCATTAGAATTAATCGAAATCCCTAGAGTAGGAAGAAAACTCCCCGACACATTATCAACGCAAGAAATTGATGCGTTAATCGCTGCTATTGACCTATCAACGCCCGAAGGTGAAAGAAATAAAGTAATGCTCGAAACACTTTACAGTTGCGGTCTAAGGGTTTCAGAACTGGTAGCACTTAAGATTTCGGATTTGTTTTTTGAAGAGGGTTTTATTAAAATAACGGGTAAAGGAAACAAACAAAGATTTGTTCCTATTGAAGCGGCAACCATCAAATTAATAACAGATTATGTCAACTTTGTTCGTGTATCTAATAGCATCCAAAAAGGATTTGAAGATACGCTTTTTTTGAACAGGAGAGGACGCCAACTCACACGAGCCATGGTTTTTACCATCATAAAAAACTTGGCAGTGAAAATAAACCTCAATAAAACCATTAGCCCACATACATTTAGACACTCATTTGCGACGCATTTACTCGAAAATGGGGCAGATTTGAGATCCATTCAGTTGATGTTAGGACACGAATCCATTACCACAACAGAGGTTTATGTGCATTTAGATAGAAAATTCTTATCCGAAGTTTTAAACCAATATCATCCCCGTAGTTCGAAATAAAAATTTCAGAACTATACTGTTTTATCCGCTTTAGCTCGAAATACCAAGTAGCAACCAATGATCACAAATGGGATACTCAACCATTGTCCTGTTGACAACGCATTGAATATAGGATATTTTTCAAATCCACCTTGACTGTCTTTGAAAAACTCCACTACAAAACGAATGGACCACAATAGAATTAAAAAAATTCCTAACAAGTAACCCGCTTTGTTTCTTGCTTCCGTTTTCCAATATAAAAATAGCAAAATAGCAAAAACAAAAACATACCCTATCGCCTCATACAATTGCGCTGGATATCGATAAGGGAAAGCATCTAAAATGGTTTTGAATTGAGGATCAGTTGCCACAGCATTAAAAGCTTGTTGGGCATCTTGTATATTCGTTTGTGCTTTTATAGCAGGTTCTCCTAATGGACCCAAATAATCTTCCCCTTTAATAAATTTCATGGCCATAAAACTATCGGCAGATGTTGGTTTTCCAATAATTTCAGAGTTCATGAAATTCCCTAAACGAATGAAAATAGCACCTAGAGAAACCGGAATTACAATTCGATCCAAAATCCAAAAAAAAGAGCGCTTGATCACTCTTCTTTGAATGTAAAACATGGTTACGATAATTCCAATTGCTGCTCCATGACTCGCTAATCCAGCGAATCCAGTGAAATGAAGCGAAGGCTTTGTGCTAATTGGTAATAAAATGCTCAAAGGATCTTCATAAAACAATTCCGATTGATAAAAAATTACGTGTCCTAATCGTGCTCCCAACATGGTAGCGACTAAAGTATATACAAACAATTTGTCTAAAGATTCCACGGTTTCGTTTTCTCTCAGAAAAATAGGTTTCATTACATACCAACCTAATCCAAAAGCCAATACCCAAGAAAGGCTGTAAAAACGTAACATGAAAAATCCTAAATCAATTCCTTCTGCAGGATTCCAAACCATATTGAGTGCGTATATCATAATTTTTGTTTCTGATTAAAGCGTAAAAATAAATAATAAATTTGGGAAACGTGTTAAAAATCCGATAAGAAATTTTGAAAGTACAAAGACAATTTAAAAAATCAACTCAAACCTGAAACTTGAAACCTGAAACCAATAATTAGGAACACAGATTGAAGAAATTTTGAAAATTTTTAAAATCGTTACAACTCTACGTCTTTGTGAGCTAATTTTGTAATATAAAGTGTCACAAAGCTTTCTACAAATACTCACAAATGAAATCAGTGTAAATCCGTTTAATCTGTGTTATCCGTGTTCTTAAAAAAACTTCTAAAATCAAAAATCGTTGATCTTAAATCTGAAATCAAGGCACCGGATCATAACCGCTTTTTCCCCAAGGATGACAACTAAAAATACGTTTTAATGCCAGCCACCCACCTTTAATTAAACCATGCTTTTGCAACGCTTGAATGGTGTAAGTAGAGCAAGTAGGTTCAAAACGACATGTAGCCGGTGTAAAAGGAGAAATCCCAACCTGATAAAATCGAACTAATAGAACAAATGGATAAATCACCCATTGTTTTAGTGTTTTAGGATATTTCGATTGGTGTTGGCTACACATGATTATGGGTTAAAAAAAAGAACCTCAATTGAGATTCTTTGTATTGTTAAAAGGTAAAACTAGTCCCTTCTTTTCCGTCTTTTAATTGGATGCCTAAAGCTAATAATTGGTCGCGAATTTGATCCGATAAAGCAAAGTTTTTGTTCGCTCTAGCTTCATTTCGCATCCCAATTAACATTTCAACCACACCGCTTAATTTTTCAGTGGTGTTAGAATTTCCTGAATTTTCGTTACTAATTCCCAATACATCAAACAAGAAACTTGAAATCGTATTTTCTAATAGTTGAATATCGTCCGCTGTTAACGATTCTTTCCCATCGTTTACCAAATTGATGTAACGTGCCCCTTCAAACAATTGTGCAATTAAAATAGGGGTATTAAAATCGTCGTTCATCGCGTCATAACAACTTTGTTTCCAAGCTGCAATATCCAAAGTAGAGGTAGTACCTGCTTTCAACACTGGAATTAATTTGTAGGATTCCATCAAACGAGTATATCCTTTTTCGCTTGCTAACATGGCATCATTTGAAATATCTAAAACGCTTCTGTAGTGCGCTTGTAAGAAACAAAAACGTACAATATTGGGTTGGAAAGGTTTCTCAAAAAACGTATTTTCACCCGTAACCAATTCCATCGGAAGAATATAATTTCCTGTCGATTTACTCATTCGCAAACCATTCATAGTTAACATATTGGTATGCATCCAAAAATTCACAGGCGAATGTCCGTTACATGCTTTTCCCTGCGCCACTTCACATTCATGATGTGGGAATTTCAAATCCATTCCACCGCCGTGAATATCAAAGGTTTCGCCTAAGTATTTCGTGCTCATAGCCGTACACTCCAAGTGCCAACCTGGAAAACCTTCACCCCAAGGCGAGTTCCAACGCATAATGTGTGCTGGAGAAGCGTTTTTCCAAAGGGCAAAATCTTGTGGGTTTTTCTTTTCACTTTGTCCGTCTAAATCGCGCGTATTAGCGAAAAGTTCTTCAATGTTACGGTTACTCAATTCACCATATTGCAGTCCTTTTTGGTTGTAAGCAAACACATCAAAATACACCGAACCATTGCTTTCGTAAGCAAATCCCTTATCAATTAATTTTTGAGTTAACTCAATTTGCTCTAAGATATGTCCCGTTGCCGTTGGTTCAATCGTTGGCGGAAGAAAATTAAACGCATCCAAAACTTTGTGGAAATCCACCGTATATTTCTGAACGATTTCCATAGGTTCTAATTTCTCCAAGCGCGATTGTTTCACAAAACGGTCGTTATCTACATCACCGTCATCGGTTAAATGTCCCGCATCGGTAATGTTTCTTACATATCTAACTTTATAACCTAAATGTTGTAAATAACGGAAAATCACATCAAAACTCATAAACGTACGAACGTTTCCTAAGTGTACATTACTGTAAACTGTAGGGCCACAAACATACATGCCAATAGTTCCTTCATGAATAGGAGTAAAGGTTTCTTTCTCACCCGATAGCGTGTTGTATATTTTTAACGTTTGATTTTTATATAATTCCATTATACTGTTTTTTTGAAGCTATTCCTGCTATTCATTACAAGTCCTCGCATAAAAAGCTGTTTTTCTATATTTTAAAAAGTGCTTCTTAGGTCGCATTTTTAAAACAACAAAAACTACATTTTTATTGCTCCGGGCTTTTCATTACTATCAGGGCTATTGTTTAGTTTTCAGTTGACAATCTCAGTTTTCAGTTGTAAATTATTGTTTCAGGTTTTTTGATTTTGTCATTCCGAGCTTGCGAGGAATCTCATAACCTAAGGCAACCGTTAAAGAAAGTTTAGCACAAACTCCCAACTTCCATCACCCAACTCCCTAATTAAAACTGCGTATCCAACTTAATATAATCCAAAAACTCTCTTCTTACTTTGTCTTCTTTGAACTTTCCACCAAATTCTGCTGTAACCGTACTGCTTTCAATATCGCGAATACCTCTTGAATTTACACAAAGGTGTTTAGCATCAATTACACAAGCAACATCAGCAGTACCTAATACTTTTTGTAATTCTTGAACAATTTGAATCGTCAAGCGTTCTTGTACTTGTGGTCTTTTGGCATAATAATCTACAATTCGGTTCATTTTAGATAGCCCTACAACTGTACCGTTAGAAATATAAGCCACATGAGCGCGACCTACGATGGGTAATAAATGGTGTTCGCAAGTTGAATACACTACAATGTTTTTTTCAACTAACATTTCACCATACTTGTATTTATTGTCAAATGTGGAAGAGCTAGGTTTTTTACTTGGATTAAGACCACCAAAAATCTCTTTAACAAACATTTTTGCTACTCGATTTGGTGTACCTTTTAAACTGTCATCTGTTAAATCTAAACCTAATGTGTTTAAAATATGTTCTACGTCTTTTTTTATCAATTCAATTTTTTCATCATCAGAAATAGAAAAAGCATCTTCCCTTAACGGAGTTTGTGCACTTGTTGCTATGTGATCATTTCCTATTTCGTCCTGAAAATCCTCGTTTTGTATCATTTTATTTGTTAGATTTAATGCGCTTTTTAAAGACCGCAAATATAGGTATAAATTTTTTTTTTTAATTCTAAAAGTGTTAATTATAAAAAAAATAACACTTAAGTTTAAAATTTTGTTAAATTTGCTTTATTCAACAAATTATAAAACTATTTAACAATAATGAAAAAAATTTTACTAATTTTTGCTGTTATGTCTTTATTCACCGCTATTGGGCAGAATATTGAAAAAAGAACTATCTACGATTATAAGTTAAATTTTGTTAAAAGTCCGACAGTAATTACAAGTGGCGACATATTAGCAAGAGGAGAATGGGACTTTTCAAAACTTGATTTAAAAAATACTACAATAAAAATTGAAGTGATTTCAATTAAGGATTGTCATAATAGTGATAATGCGACTAGATATAAAGAAGACCTCTCCATATTAATTGATAATAAGACTTACAAAAGTAAAGGATTTAAAGATTTTAGTCATTTAACACTAATGACGAAATGTTTTAAATGGAGAGTAATTATTAATGGAAAAAAAGGAGAAGAAATTTCGGATTGGAATTTCTATTCTTTTATCTAATCTAATCGAGAATTATTATGAAAAAAATAGTATTTTTTGTAGCTTATTTTATAATCAATTTTGCTTTTTCTCAAGGGAATACTTGTGCTACAGCTGATCCTTTTTGTTCTGGAGATCAAGCTTTGATTTTTCCGAATACTGTAGGGCAACCCAACAGTTCTCAAATTGCTTGTTTGGGTTCTCAACCCAACGCAACTTGGTTTTATCTTCAAGTAGAAGATCCAGGTATTTTAGAATTCGATATCATTCAAAACACGGCATTTGATGCAGCAGGAAATCCAATAGGAACAGGTCTTGATGTCGATTTCGTCGCTTGGGGGCCGTTTAGTCCTAATGATGACTTTTGTACCATGATTGACATGAACGACTGTCCTACCTGTCCAAATAATACATCGAATCCTAACTTTTATCCTTTTGGAAATATTATTGATTGTAGTTATTCTGCTGCTCCAGTGGAATCGTTGACCATCAATAATGCAGTTGCAAATCAAATTTATGCGATATTAATCACAAATTTTAATGGGGATCCTGGTTTTATTAAACTAGTTCAAACCAATTCAACAGCACCAACTTCGGGTTCTACCAATTGTGAAATTGTTTGTGGAGTAGATTTAGGTTCGGATCAATTTTATTGTTCTACAACGATAACAAGCCATACTTTAACCGCTACATTTAATCAAGCACCAAGTATACCAGGTACGCCATCGTATTCCTGGTTTTTAGACGGTGCACTTCAAGCAACTACGACTACAAATTCATTAACCGTTAATCAAAGTGGTGTATGGTCGGTTGAAGTAGTTCGTCCAGGCTGTTCTGATGTGGCAACAGACAGTGTAGAAATTAGATTTTCATCAGAACCCGTTCTAAATGCACCACCATCCACTATAGATATTGGGTGTGGCCCATTTGATTTAACATCTTTAATTCCAGCATTAGTAGCTCCTGAATCTCCAGCTGATTTTGTTGTTTACTTTTACACAGATCAATTGGATTGTTGGGATGGAAATGCAAATTATATTCCAAATCCAACTGCCTTCGCTCCAACAGTTAATACAGATATTTTTATTAGAGTAGAAAATGTTGGAAATCCTTTGTGTAATAATGCAGATCAATTTTTAACCTTAATATACAACTGTAATCCTTTAGCGAGTATCTCTTCAAGTAGTAGTGTTTGTGAAGGATCTACAGCAACAGTGACTTTTACTTCTGATCCAGGAAATGTTATCACTTATACTGTGGATGGCGGACCTGATCAGACAGTAACAATAGATGCTACGGGTCAGTATGTTTTAACAACTCCTCCTTTATCAGCAGATTCGGTTTATACAATCGTAAGTGTTTTTGATGGTGTTACAACAACAACTTTAACAGGGGTATCAACTACAATTTCAGTAATAGCTTTACCAACTGTAACTATTTCAGGGACTGCAGATATTTGTTCAGGAACTTCAACGGATTTAACCTTCACAGGAACTCCAGATGCTACGGTAACGTATACTGATGGTACAACTAATTTTACTACGATATTAACTGGTGGTGTTGCAACAGTTACGGTAACTCCAACAGCAACTACCACATACAGTTTAGTAGATGTTGCAACGAATACAACACCCGTTTGTAACGCATCACCAGCACCTTCAGGAAGTGCAGTTATAACGGTTTCAACCCAGGTTACAGGGAGTTTAAGTTATTCACCATCAGATTTTTGTACGATAGATGGCGCAACTTATTCACCAACTGTTACCATCACAGGTGGTGGAACAGGTTTATGTCCATCTGCCACACCATTTTATGCTGCAACTCCTGCAGGTCTTTCAATTGATCCTGTAACAGGTGTAATTACACCAAGTACAAGTACTCCAGGAACATATACCGTAACGTTAACTTACCCAGCATGCGGTGGTTGCGCATCGATTGATTTTACTACTACGGTAACTATTAGTTCGCCTGGAACGGCTTCAGTTTCTTATACAACTCCTTTATGTACTAGTGATTTAGCTACATATTCACCAACATTAACAGGGGCAGCATCAGCTACAAATTATACGGCAACTCCTGCAGGATTAACTATTGATGTTGCGACAGGAGTAATTACGCCAAGTACAAGTTTACCAGGCACATATACAATTAATTATTTACCTTCATTTGTTGGAGCTTGTGTAGTAACAGGAACTCCAACAACAGTTACGATAACAGCTGCTCCAACGGCTTCAATTAGTTATGCAGCTACGCCTTATTGTAATGATAATGCTACTGCTCAAGCGGTAACTTTAACAGGAACCAACAATTACACAGGAGGTGTTTTTAGTGCTGTACCTGCTACAGGCTTAATTTTAGATGCTTCTACAGGAGCTATTACACCAAGTGGAAGTACTCCGGGGACGTATACCGTATCTTATGCTATTCCAGCAAATGGTGGTTGTACACCAGCTCCTGTAACGACAACAGTTACCATTACACCGCTACCAACAGCATCAATTAGCTATGCAGCTTCACCTTATTGTGATGATAATGCAATCGCTCAAACAGTTACTTTAACAGGAACTGGTGCTTATACAGGAGGGACTTACAGTGTGCTGCCAGCAACAGGCTTAATTTTAGATACAACCACAGGAGCTATTACACCAAGTGGAAGTACTCCAGGTACGTATACCGTATCTTACGCTATTCCAGCGAGTGGCGGATGTACGCCAGCACCAGTATCAACTACTGTTACGATAACAGCTGCTCCAACGGCTTCAATTAGTTATGCAGCTACGCCTTATTGTAATGATAATGCTACTGCTCAAGCGGTAACTTTAACAGGAACCAACAATTACACAGGAGGAGTTTTTAGTGCTGTACCTGCTACAGGCTTAATTTTAGATGCTTCTACAGGAGCTATTACACCAAGTGGAAGTACTCCGGGCACCTATACCGTATCTTATGCTATTCCAGCAAATGGTGGTTGTACACCAGCTCCTGTAACTACAACAGTTACTATTACACCGCTACCAACAGCATCAATTAGCTATGCAGCTTCACCTTATTGTGATGATAATGCAAGCGCTCAAACGGTTACCTTAACAGGAACAGGTGCATATACAGGAGGTACATATAGTGCTCTGCCAGCAACAGGCTTAATTTTAGATACTACTACAGGAGCAATCACACCAAGTGGAAGTACTCCAGGAACGTATACCGTATCTTATGCTATTCCAGCGAGTGGCGGTTGTACGCCAGCGCCAGTATCGACTACTGTTACGATAACAGCTGCTCCAACAGCTTCAATTAGTTATGCTGCTACACCTTATTGTAATGATAATGCTACTGCTCAAGCGGTAACTTTAACAGGAACCAACAATTACACGGGAGGAGTTTTTAGTGCTGCACCTGCAACAGGTTTAATTTTGGATGCTACTACTGGAGCTATTACACCAAGTGGAAGTACTCCAGGTACGTATACCGTATCTTATGCTATTCCAGCAAATGGTGGTTGTACACCAGCACCTGTAACGACAACAGTTACCATTACACCGTTGCCAACGGCTATTATAAATTATGCTGGATCACCATATTGTGAAACAATAACGACAAGTCAAGCTGTAGGATTAACAGGAACTGGTGCTTATACAGGAGGTACCTATAGTGCTCTGCCAGCAACAGGCTTAATTTTAGATACTACTACAGGAGCAATCACACCAAGTGGAAGTACTCCAGGAACGTATACGGTATCCTATGCTATTCCAGCGAGTGGCGGTTGTACACCAGCACCAGTTAGCACAACTGTTACAATAACTTCAGCACCTACGGCATCTTTTACCGTTGAAAGTCCAATTTGTAGTGGTGCTACCTCATTAATTACAATAACAGGTACTCCTAATGCTGTTGTAACTTACGCTATTGACGGTGTTACACAACCAACAGTAACTTTAGATAATACGGGACAATTGCAATTTGATTCTAGTGTCCTTACTAATTCTGTTGTTTATAATTTAGTTGGAGTTGATTTGGGTTGTTATACAGACTTAAGTGCGCAACCTTCTCAAAGCATTACGGTATTGTCTTTACCAACAGCTGCTGTTAGTGCTAATGCTACATGTGAAGGAACTACAGGAATTGTTACTTTTACAGGTACGCCAAATGCAACAGTAAGCTATACTTTTGATGGTTCACCAGTTCAAACGATTTTCCTTGGACCATCAGGAACTCAAAATTTAATAACACCAGTTTTAACTTCAAATTCGGTTTATACAATAGAGAGTGTTTCATTTACTACAGGAACTTTAACATGTGTTCAAAATATTGGAACAAGTGCTACTGTGATTGTAAATCCAATTCCGGATGTAATTGCAACACCAAATACGCAGACAGTATGTTCAGGTACAGCTACAAGTATCAATTTGAGCAGTTCAGTAAGTGGTACAACTTTCAGCTGGGTTGTAACTAGTCAAACGAATGTGACAGGGGCAACTAATGGTTCTGGAGCTGTTATTTCTAATGTCTTAAGTACCGTAACAGGGGGTAATGGAACAGTTGAATATTCGGTTACACCAATTTCAAATGGTTGTACAGGAGCTCCTATTTTAGTTCAAGTTGATGTTACTCCAAGACCAACATTATCTTACACGGTAACCAATTCCGTTTGTGATGGAGCGACATTAGATTTTGTTTTAAACAGTAATTTACCAAATACAACTTACAACTGGAGTGCTTCTGTTTCAAATATCTCAGGCAGTTATTTAACTACAACAAGTGGAGATGAAACCAATATCAATCAAATAGCTACTTTAACAAATTCGGAGAATGTAGGAACGATATCGATGATTATTGTTCCAAGAGCTAATGGATGTGATGGTATTGCTTCTGATCCAATTGTTATTACGGTTAATCCAATACCGGTGATTGAAAGTGTTACTGTTGCAGATAATTCGGTTTGTTCTGCAACGAATGGCACCAACAACGTTCATGTCGATATTGTTGGTAATGTAAGTGGAATTACCTATACTTGGTCGGCTATAACTAATGGGGCAACTATAGTAGGTGGGGTAACAACAGGAACTGTTACAGCTTCATCAACGACACTTGCTTTGGATTTTCAAGTTGTAACTTCTGATCCTCTTGCATCAGGAACAATTGTTTTCGAAGTTGCTGCGGTTCGTAATGGCTGTACTGGAAATATCCTACAAAGTGAAGTAATCACTGTAAATCCAATTCCAGGAACTCCAATTCCATTAGCAGATAAAACCATTTGTAGTGGTGAAGGAACAGACTTAATGATCGATGTTTCTCCAGTAATTGCAGGTACCGAACTAGTATGGCAAGTACTATCAGCTGTAAATGTAACAGGTGCTCAAGCAGGTACAGGAATTGCACCACAAGCCATCAATGATACGCTTACTTCTGATCAGGGAGGATATGTAATTTATAGAGTACGTACTCGTTTAGGAGATTGTGAAGGAGGTTATACAGATTATAGAGTTGATGTAACGCCTTTACCAGTTCCGGTAATAGCGGCGGGTAATATTTGTGTTACTGCAAGTGGAGAGGTATTTCAAACCTATACTTTGAATACGGGTCTAAGCGATACGGATTATGATTTTGAATGGTTTGATACCAATGGAACGATTATCGCTGGTGCAACAAGTGCAACTTTAGTAGTTGATGAAGCAGGTACTTATAGTGTAATTGCAACGAATGTATTGACTGGATGTTCGTCTGATCCTACTTTAGCTTCGGCAACAGCAGTTGTAACAGCAACAATCCCAGCTACAGCGATGACAGTTGTTCAAAGTGAATATTTTAGTGATAACGCAACAATAACAGTTACCGTAGCTGATGGTACAGGAACTTTATTATATCAATTAGATGAAGGGGCTATTCAGAGTTCAAATGTCTTTACTAGTGTTGCTGCAGGGCCTCATGTAGTTAAAGTGTTTGATGCCGAGGGATGTACTTACATTGAAGAAAGTATATTTGTAATCGATTATCCAAAATTCTTCACTCCAAATGGTGATGGTTATAACGATACATGGAATATTACAGGTTTAAATCAAACAAATGCTAAACTGTATATTTTTGATCGCTATGGGAAGCTTGTTAAAGAACTAAGTGCAACCGATGCTAGTGAAGGATGGGATGGAACCTATAATCAAGAAGATCTTCCTTCTACAGATTATTGGTTTACTCTAGATTATGATGAAAATGGTACGAAAAAACAATTCAAAGCTCACTTTTCGTTAAAACGATAAATGCGTTTTTAGGACAATAAAAAAGCCGTCTCAATATCAAATTGGGACGGCTTCTTTTTTTAGCTCTTCTGTATTATAATTTATTGTAGGCAGCTATTGCTTCTTTTAAAATTTGCACCGATTTTATTAAGTCTTCTTTTTTCAATACATAGGCAATTCTAACTTCGTCCAAACCGACATTTGGAGTGGAATAGAAACCAGCAGCAGGAGCAACCATAACTGTTTCGCCATTCAAATCATAAGATTCTAATAACCATTGTGCAAATTTATCGGCGTTATCAATCGGTAATTTTGCGATACAGTAAAAAGCACCTTTAGGTTTAGCAACAACAACCCCTTCAATTTTATTTAACTCAGTAATCAAGGTGTCTCTGCGGTCTTTGTATTCGGTAATTACATCGTCAAAATAACTTTGTGGTGTTTCTAAGGCAGCTTCACTGGCAATTTGGGCGTAGGTTGGCGGACTCAAGCGGGCTTGTGCAAATTTCATAGCCGTAGTCATAACTTCTTTGTTCTTAGAAACGATACAACCAATTCGAGCACCACACATACTGTAACGTTTAGAAACAGAGTCAATCATAATAGCGTGCTCTTCTAAACCAGGAACATTCATTACAGAGAAATGTTTATCACCATCATAGGTGAATTCACGATACACTTCGTCAGCAATTAAGAACAAATCATGCTTCTTAACAATCTCGGCAAGTTTTAAAATCTCTTCTTGTGAATACAAATAACCAGTAGGGTTACCAGGATTACAAATTAAAATGGCTTTGGTTTTTGGCGTGATCAACTTCTCAAAAGCTTCGATAGGAGGTAAGGCAAATCCTGTTTCAATACCTGAAATTACAGGAATAACATTTACCCCAGAGGCAGTTGAGAATCCGTTGTAATTGGCATAAAAAGGTTCGGGAATAATGATTTCATCCCCAGCATCCATAGTACTTCCCATAGCAAAAAGAAGCGCTTCTGAACCACCAGTAGTTATAATGATGTCTTGGGTATCAATTTGCAATCCCTGATTCTTATAATACTGAGAAAGTTTGGTTCTGTAGCTTTCAAAACCAGCAGAATGGCTGTATTCTAAAACTGAAATTGCAGCATTTTTAACCGCTTGTAAAGCAACATCGGGTGTTTTAATATCGGGTTGTCCAATGTTCAAATGATATACTTTATGACCTTTTTTCTTAGCTATTTCAGCGTATGGAACCAATTTTCTAATTGGAGATTCAGGCATTTGTTGCCCTTTATTTGAAACTTTTGGCATGATGTGATTATTTTGATAATTGCAAAATTGCGATTTTTTTTTGTGATATTATTGAAACAACGCTTTAAAAAATGTTAAACCCATATTTTGTATTCGGGTTTTTAGTATCTTAGAACAAAAAACTTATGATTAAAGTATTCTTGCTAAGAATAATGATTTTTAATATAGCATTCACTTTTGGACAAAGTAAAACGTTTTTCAATTCTAAAAATGATAAGATAAAAATTCCTTTTGAATTAAGTAACAATTTAATTATTGTTGATGCGGTATTCAATAATATTCCTTTAAAAATGATTGTTGATACTGGGGCTGACTCCAATTTATTGTTTAGTTATCCTGTCGAAGATACAATTCGTGTTGACAAAGATAAACGACTATTCATTAAAGGAATTGGAACAAGTCAATCTATAGAGGCTTTTTTATCATCTGGAAATCAATTCACGATTAAAGAATATCTAGATAGCAATTTTGAGATTCTTATTATTCCCAATTTAGAAATTAACTTAGTTAATAAACTGGGGATACCCATCAACGGAATTTTAGGCTATAGTTTTTTTAAAGATTATTTAGTGGAAATTAATTATGAAAGAGAATTGATTTTCCTTCATGCAAACAAAGAAAAAGCGATTCGTAAAAGAGCAAAAAAGTTTAAGAAAAGCAGTGTAGAGGTTGAAAACTTTAAACCCTATCTCCAACTTAAAACAGCTTTAGACAAGCAAGAATATCAATTAAAATTATTGTTTGATACGGGATTAAGTGATGGTTTGTGGTTGTTTGAAAGTAAAACGATTTCAAGTGATCGCTATTATATTCAAGATTATTTAGGTAGGGGACTTTCTGGGGATATTAAAGGAAAACGTTCCCGAGTTAATAAAATTAGTTTTTCGGATATTGAAGTTAATGAGGCATTGGTATCCTATCCAGATAGTTTGTTTTTTAAACAGATTTCACTAGTGAAAGGTCGAAATGGTTCTTTAGGAGGAGATATCATCAAACGATTTAATTGGTTTCTCGATTATGAAAATAAAGTCTTTTATTTTAAAAAAAATAAATTATTGGATGCTCCTTTCGAATACAATATGTCTGGAATGGAAGTACAACACTCTGGATTGGAGTTGGTTCAAAAAGAATTTTCGATTACAAAATTTGTCAGTGTAGATAGTGAAACAAGCTACGTGGCTGATAGAAGCCAAATTATACCAAATTTTAGATTCGAATTAAAACCAACCTTCGAAGTTTGTGCCATACGAGAAGCTTCACCAGCCGCAAAGGCAGGATTGAAAGTTGGAGACAAAATAATAAGTATTAATAATAAACTAGCTTACAATCTCAATCTACAAAAAATTACAACACTCTTTCAATCCGAAGCGGGTAAGAAAATAAAGATAGCAGTTGTGCGAAACGGAAAGATTTTAAATTTCGAATTCACCCTTGAAAAAATATTATAAAAAAAGGCCCCAAAAAGTAAGAAACTCTTTGGGGCCATTATAGGAATTTTCTATTTTAAGAATTTGGAAATGTTTTCTTTTTGATTAACGGACTCACTTCTTCCTTCACAATTACAGTTCCTTTAATTCGTAAGGGAATCATTCCGTTAGGTTTGTTAACAGCATTACTTTCAATAGTAATGGTCTTGCTTATCGGACCCGGATTCATGTTATATTGTACTTTTATTTTTCCTTTTCCTCCTGGAGCAATCGGTTCTTTTGACCACTCTGGAACCGTACAACCGCATGTTGATTTAGCATTTTTTATAAGTAAAGGAGCATCCCCCGTATTGGTAAATTCAAAAATACGAATTCCGTCATCTTTACCTTTTTCAACTTCACCATAGTTAATGGTTTCTTCTTTAAATTCAATTTTAGGACCAGTTTGAGCGAATGAGGCCATTCCAACAAATACAGTTAAGTAAACAAGTAATTTTTTCATCATTTTATAATTAATAGGTTATTGTAAAGTTAATTAAATATAAGTAACCAACAAACTACTCCTAACATTTTTTTTATTTTCGTGATATAGTTACTTTTGCAAGTAATAAAACAAAAAGCATACCAAAGTTAGGTTCTGGTATTTTAGAAGCGAATGGTTCGGGACGTATTTGCAATCCATTTTTCCGGCTGTCCGCTCTACAAGGTGCCGCTCCCATAGGAGCTAGAAACCTAACTTTAGGATTTTTTACAACTGTTGTTTCATAGAAAATTAAACAACAAACCATTAACATTAAACAATAAACGATATAATGATTCCTGCACAATTCAACGCTAAAGAAGTAGAACAAAAGTGGTACGACTACTGGATGAAAAACGATTATTTCACCTCTAAACCCGACCACAGAACGCCGTACACCATTGTAATTCCGCCACCAAACGTAACGGGAGTCTTGCATATGGGGCACATGTTGAATAACACCATTCAAGATGTATTAATTCGTCGTGCGCGTTTAAAAGGGTTCAACGCTTGTTGGGTGCCAGGAACAGACCACGCCTCTATTGCAACCGAAGCGAAAGTAGTAGCGAAGTTAAAAGAAGAAGGCATCAATAAAAACGATTTAACGCGCGAAGAATTCCTAAAACACGCTTGGGAATGGACCGAAAAATACGGCGGTACCATCTTAGAGCAATTAAAACAATTAGGGTGTTCTTGCGATTGGAGTCGTACCAAGTTTACGATGGATGACGATATGTCAGCATCGGTAATACATTCGTTTATAGATTTGTACAACAAAGGATTGATTTACCGCGGTTACCGAATGGTAAACTGGGATCCAGAAGCCAAAACGACTTTGTCTGACGAAGAAGTAATCTTTGAAGAACGTCAAGGAAAATTATATTTCATCCAATACAAAATCGAAGGTTCGGAAGATTTCTTAACCGTGGCAACTACGCGTCCTGAAACGATTTTTGGAGATACTGCAATCTGTATCAATCCAAATGACGAGCGTTTTTCGCATTTAAAAGGAAAGAAAGCAATCGTTCCAATTTGTGGTAGAGTAATTCCTATCATCGAAGACGAATATGTAGATGTAGAATTCGGTACAGGATGTTTAAAAGTTACGCCTGCTCACGATACCAACGATAAAACTTTAGGGGATAAACACAATTTAGAAATCATCGATATTTTCAACGAAGATGCGACGTTGAATTCTTTCGGATTGCATTATCAAGGAAAAGATAGATTTGTAGTTCGTGAAGAAATTGCGAAAGAATTAGAATCGATTGGAGCCTTAGCCAAAACCGAAACACATTTGAATAAAGTAGGAACTTCTGAAAGAACGAAAGCGGTAATCGAACCAAGATTATCCGACCAATGGTTCTTAAAAATGGAAGATTTAGTAAAACCTGCTATCAAAGCCGTTTTAGAATCAGACGAAATCAAATTATATCCAAGCCGTTTTAACAATACCTATGCGCATTGGTTGAACAACATTCGCGATTGGAATATCTCACGCCAGTTGTGGTGGGGACAACAAATTCCGGCGTACTATTTTGGCGATGGAAAAGAAGATTTCGTAGTAGCTGAAAACATCGAAAAAGCCCTTGAGCTTGCGAAAGCAAAAACGGGCAACGCAACACTAACTAGTGCTGACTTACGTCAGGACGCTGACGCCTTAGACACTTGGTTTTCTTCATGGTTATGGCCAATGGCTGTTTTTGGAGGTGTTTTAAATCCAGAAAGTGAAGATTTTAAATATTATTATCCTACCAATGATTTAGTTACGGGACCCGATATTTTATTCTTCTGGGTAGCGCGTATGATTATTGCAGGTTACGAATATGCAGGCGAAAAACCATTTTCAAACGTATATTTAACGGGATTAGTTCGTGACAAACAAGGTCGTAAAATGTCGAAATCTTTAGGGAATTCACCTGAACCACTTGGACTAATTGAAAAGTTTGGTGCTGATGGCGTTCGTGTGGGATTGTTATTGAGTGCTTCGGCAGGAAATGATATTTTATTCGACGAAGAATTATGCAACCAAGGAAAAGGTTTCTCTAACAAAATTTGGAATGCTTTCAAACTAATCAAAGGTTGGGAAGTAGCGGAAATTGCACAACCAGAATCGTCTAAAGTAGCGATTGAATGGTACGAATCGAAGTTGCAACAAACCTTAGCCGAAATCGAAGATAATTTTGATAAATACAGATTATCAGACGCATTAATGGCAATTTACAAATTGGTTTGGGACGATTTTTGTTCGTGGTTCTTAGAAATGATCAAACCAGGTTACCAGCAACCCATCGACCGCGCTACATTTGAAAAAGCAATTGAAATGTTAGAAGCGAACTTGAAATTGTTGCATCCGTTCATGCCGTTTTTAACGGAGGAAATTTGGCATCATATTGCAGAAAGAACGCCAGAACAAGCGTTGATAGTAGGCGAGTGGCCAAAAGCAAAAGCATTTGACGCAAAATTGATTACCGATTTTGATTTTGCAACCGAAGTTATTTCTGGAATTAGAACGATTCGTAAAGACAAAAACATTCCGTTTAAAGATGCGATGGAATTAAAAGTGGTGAACAACGAAAAAGCATCAACGTATTTTGATTCGGTGATTCAGAAGTTAGGAAATGTTACGACTTTAGAATACGTTTCTGATAAAGTAGATGGAGCTTTATCGTACCGTGTGAAATCGAATGAATATTTTATTCCAATTACAGGAAACATCGATGTAGAAGCTGAAATTGCAAAATTAACCGAAGAGTTAAACTACATCAAAGGGTTCTTACGCTCGGTACAAGGGAAATTGTCTAACGAGAAATTCGTAGCCGGCGCACCCGAACAAGTAATTGCCAACGAACGCAAAAAAGAAGCCGACGCTTTAGCAAAAATTGCGACTTTAGAACAAAGTTTAGCGAGTTTGAAATAGATTTTATACAAACCTGACAGGTTTCCGAAACCTGTCAGGTTTTAAAATAGTAAATCCCGAGTGGGCTCGGGATTCCTAATTTTTAATGTTCTTTAATTTTATCTAAAGTCATATCTAAAACACGTTGCATTTTTTCTAACGCTTCAAAAAAGGCTTTTTCAGGACTATCAGACGTTGCGGTAACGGCTATGGGCTGTTTTTCTCTACACGGACTTCAATAACACATTTCTTATCGTTTAAAATGAAGTAAAAAAGGAATCATTGGAGCACTTGAGATTTTCTAGCTTAACAATTTTTTAGCCAAATCAAAGTCGGTTTCGTCGTTATTCTTGATGGTTAAAAAATAGTTTGTTTGCCAATTTTGTGTTTTTTCCGCTTGTTTATTTGTTGGGATATCCCAAGGAGGATAAACCCGAATTCCACGTTTTCCCTCTTTACCGTTTTTTGTTAGTATTCCTTTTTCAGCCAAAACAGCTTTTGGAAAAATAAATTGACCGAAGTTTTCATCATTTCTTGCTGTGATAATTACAAAATCAAAATTGTCTGAAATGTTAAACGGCTCTGTAATTCCCTTATCATTTCGCTTCCAAATTGTTACAAATTGTCCTGTTTTTGTTGGTGTTATTTTGGATATTCGTTGTTGTATGAGCTTTCCATTAAGTTCAAACGTACAAGCGCCATATGCTTTACTTTCAAGGTTTTGTTTCAGATTTGTTAGGTCAAAACCACATTTGTCATAAACCAATTCTTTCACCGCTTTTAGGTCGGTTTGGATGGAGTTTAAAAGGGGCAATGTGTTTTCATCTGTCATATTTTGTCAATATTTTTGGTTGGTAATTTTTTAGAGAGGTCCATTGATTTATTATGGTTGCCAATGGAAGACTGCGAAAAAACTCAAAATCACCTTAACATATAAAATAAAATAGTTTATGGTGCATTTCAAATTTTGAATGTAAGTGCTACACATTCAAGGAATTTCCCGTCAACACTCATGGAATAATTTTAAGATAAAATTTTACAGCTAATAGAGGGACTTTACAGATGCTTTAAAATGCAAGAACAATAGTATTTTATTTAAGTTTCTCATTAATGAATTCTGAAACTGTTTTTAGTTCGTTAAAATTGTCTTTAAAATTTAGATTTATTTCAAAGTGGGCTTTTACTATTAAATGTTGAGTTGCTTTAATTTTTATTTTACGCTCCGAAGTTTCGTACTTTTCTAATAAATACACTTTTGAAACGCCATCTAGTTTTTCCGTATATTCATTTTTGGCTATTTGAATTATTGATTGCTGCATATTGAAAATTTTTTTTCTCAATATGATTAAGAGTTTTTCATCAAAAAGGATTACATCACATGTAAACAGCTGAAAGGATGAAGATAATTTACCAGCTGCATAAATTTCAGTTTCTATGTTTTTAATTTCTAAAAATTTTTGATGGCCAATTTTTTTAAACAGAAGTTTTCGTTTGTTTTTAAAATATAAGTGGATTCCATAATTCCCAAAAATGAGAAATGATAACATGAAACTTAAGATAATAATTAGATTGATATTCATTTTTTAATATTATTGCTATATGACTGTATTTTATGCTATTGTGTCCAATTCCTCAAAAGTAGGGAGACATTCAGCGTTGCTACTTAACGCATCAAATGTTACTACCTTAAAAAGAGCATTAATGATTTTTTCTTTAGAGTATCTTAAGTCAATCATGTTGAAATAAACCCAATTAAAACAAACAATAAGGCTAAAATCGCGGGTAATGCTTGGATGAAAAATATTTTCTTTGTTGTCGTTACTGCTCCGAATATCCCTGCAATCACAACACATGTGAGAAAGAATAATCGAACATTTGTCGCCCAAATTACATCTGAAATCAAGAATGACCAAATTAATCCTGCGGATAAAAATCCATTATAAAGCCCCTGATTGGCTGCCATTCCTTTTGTTCGAGCAAATAAGTCATCTGGAATAGTTTTAAAAGTCCTCTTACCTTTGGTTTCCCATGCAAACATTTCAATCCACAAAATGTACAAATGCTCTAGTGCAACTAAAGCGGTCAATAAACTAGCAAAAAATTCTATCATGTAATATTTCATTTTAACAATCTATGCAAACAAAAGCATTAAATCATAATTCAACATGGAAGTAATGCAGTAAATTACATTTTTTGTTTTATTAGTCAATGTTTCTTCTTTATTCTTAAAAATTGTCGCTAATAAAATTCCAAATGTTAGCATTAGTCCAACGAACAATAGCATATGCATCCATCCAAGTCCTTCGTTGTCGTGTGAACCACCATTACTTTACAACGCTTGAAGAAAAGAGGGTATGTTTCTTTAACCGAATTACATTTACAACTTAACCCATCTCTTGGAGCCTGTCCCGTATTTTCAGTAAACCGCCGAGTACGTGACCTCCCGATAGCTATCGGGACTCGGTGGTGTTTGAAATAAGTGTTTATTTTTTATAGGTATTTCAAGATATCGCTTCGCTAAGTTGAGAGGCGCACTCCGTCAGTTTCTGGCGGAGCCGTCTACTCGATTATGTGCAGTTATTTTCATGTCAAGTTTTGTGGTGGTCCAGCTTGTCCAATTACATCACCACCAAATTTTACCAAATCAAATAGTCGAGTCACCGCCCAACTAAGTTCGTCCTGGTTACAATAATACCCTTCAATTTGTCCATATATTTTGTAGTCCGAAATATTGAAACCATCTTCTATGTCATTATACCAAATAACCTTTGTCCCGCAAATTGCCACTACCCAAAATCCACCTCCTTCGTCTCCATAATCTTTCTCTGTCCACTTTGTCGGTTCGGTTTTAATCAATTGCCAAAAGTTCCAAAGTTCACCGTTTAAATCCGCTTCCGTCTTTTGGATTTGGTTGTAAAGTTCACTTAATGATATTGGTTTCCATTCTGTCATGATTGTCTACTATAATTGCACATAACGTCAGACTGTGAAAAAACCTCACAATCCTATTAACAAATATAGCTAAATAGTTGTAAGAAAAACACAAATTTTGTATATTTAATCATGCAACACATCCAAGGAATTTCTAGCCATCAGCTTCAAATGAGTAGTTTAGAAGATAAGATTACATATGATAATCTTGGCGATAGCCAAAATTCAAGTTCCTATAAAAACTAATTTTATGGGTAAGGGTATTAATGCCTAAAAGTGAAGGAAAACACACTAAAAAACCAATGAATACACTTCATAAAAAAAGAGGAAACTACATCCTCTTCTAAATCTTTATCAAATCATATCGAAATCCCCATAGTGGATAGACAGTAATCGGTTCCGTTCAACAGGAGTTTCATTGTTGGCTTTGCAAGCCCAACGAAACTCTAGCTATTGTAACAAGTTTTTTTATTCGGAAAAGTCAAACCCATACATAAATTCATTAAGTAAACCACCCGAGCTTTCTAATCCGACAATATCCATAAGCTCTTCAAAATATGTGCATATTCTTTCGCGATTTTCTGTGTCCAATTCTAAATATATTTTTGAAAATCTGTTTAAGCCTTTTTCAATTGCATTCTGATAATAATTATCAGACGCTATTCCTTTCATCGCAATATTTTGAAAATCTTTAGCCGATTCATTTATCAATTCGGTTAATATTGGTTTCAATTTTTCATCACCAATTCCAGGATAAAATATTTTCGAATCAGGTAAAAATTTTTCTTTTGAAATAAATTCTTCAAATTTATTCATAGCTGATATAGGAGTTTTAATTTTATTTTGACCACATGAATAAGTTGAAGTCAAAACGATAAATGAAATAAAAAAAGTTAGCTTTGTCATTTAGTTGGTTATAAAATTTGTTACAACTTGTTTATATGCGAAATTTTTAAACCTGTATCATACCTAATTGGCAAGATTGGCGAAAGTTTAATATGTATTTATTTCAAATATAACGATTCTTTTAAATCTTAATAGTTATTATCTCATCTATTCTTGTTGTATAGGATTTTGATAATTTTCTTGTATCCTTTTTCATTGTCTGCTGTGAGATTGATTGGTGAAACGTTTAGTGGTGGTGGGAATGTTACTTTGTGCTACTTACCACGTGATGGGAATTGGGCGGGAGTAGGGGGAATTATTAACTCGAGAAATAGACGAAATATAATTCTTACTCAGAGTTGTGAATAACTTTATGGTGCTTTAAATAGGAACCGCTGTTAACAGCCGTATTAATTTTCAATTTTTGCTTCAAAACCGATTTTCAAAGCTCTTTTTTCAGGTTCAGTTAAAGCTCGATTATTTATTTCTTCCCATAACTTTTCTACTTCTTCAAGAGAATCAATTCCAAGTGATTTAACTTTCGCTCCCCACATTAGTATTCCAAAATCTTTTTTATTATATAGAATATCACCAAAACGAATGAATGGTGCTTTTGAGTAATCTCTTTCTACAATTTTTGAGAAATCAAGTTGTCCACCAACACTTTCATTTTTAATAAAATCTAATGTTTGTTGTTTTTGTGCATTACAACTTAAATTTATCAATATTAAAATAAGGAAAATTAATTTTTTCATACTCTTTTTTTGAATTACCACATTTTTAAAATATGGCTGCTAACTTGTTTATTGGCGAAACTTTCAGACTACTTTTATGCCTTTTGGGCAAGATTGGCGAAAGTTTAATATGTATTTATTTTCAAATATAACGATTCTTTTAAATCTTAATTGTAATCACTTCATCAATTCTAGTTGTATATGATTTTGATAATTTTTCTTGTATCCTTTTCCATTGTCTGCCGAGGGATTGATTGGTGAAACGTTTAGTAATAGTGGAAATGTTGCTATGTGCTACTTACCACATGATGGGAATTGTGCGGGAGCAGGGGAATTATTAACTCGAGAAATAGACGAAATATAATTCTTACTAAGAGTTGTGAATAACTTTATGGTGCTTTAAATAGGAACCGCTGTTAGCAAACGTTTTTAATTGGTTGATAATTTTAATTTTTGTGGTGGAAGAAAATAATAATGAATAGTTTTTTCTCCATTTTTTTGGGTTATTGTTGTGGCTAGTGGTAATAATTTTTTTCCTTTAATTTTATATCTGTATTCTGCAAAACTCTTTTTCCAGATAATATCATTTCCATAATCAGTTTCTTCTTTAACATCCAATATAAGTTTCCCATTTTCAATTTTCCAATCACCTTTCATTTGTTTATACTTTATTTGATGATAATTGTATAAATAAGTTTGATGGAAATTTCCATTTTTATAGAGAGCTAAACTATCTAATTCGTAATGTGTGAAGATTCCTTTCTGTTTTTCTATTTTAAATTTATATACAGATTCTATTTCTTGTGAAAAGATAATGTTTGTTAAAATTCCAAATAATATTAAAAAGGTCTTTTTCACACGATATATTTTAAATGTTTGCTAACGTCAGACTGTGAAAAAACCTCACAATCCTATTAACAAATATAGCTAAATAGTTGTAAGAAAAACACAATTTTTGTATTTTTAATCATGCAA
>NZ_FRYK01000006.1 GCF_900148835.1 Flavobacterium cucumis
TTGCATGATTAAAAATACAAAAATTGTGTTTTTCTTACAACTATTTAGCTATATTTGTTAATAGGATTGTGAGGTTTTTTCACAGTCTGACGTTATACCACATTTTAAAAACGAAAACTGCAAATGGAAGAACTAGCAGAACAAAAATTAATAATCGATATCGACCTAGCACCTAATGTCGATGATGTTTATACCGGAAAATGTTTAGTAGCTAACTCTGAAATAGTCATGCTTCTTAATTTTGATGAAGAAGATGGAGAATTTGACGGATTTACTATTGTAAAAAATAGTGACGTTGAAAAATATAGAACTTGGGAAGAAGAAGATTATGCAGAATTAAAAAATGATAATTCAGAGAGATTGATAACCAATATTGATTTGAAAAATTTTACAGATTTAGAAAGTTCACTAAAAAGTCTAATTTCTGAATTTGTAGCAATATTTATTTACGGTGAAGAAGATGATTTTTTCGTTGGGAAAATTTTATCAGTAAAAAGCGATTCAGTAGAATTACATTTAGTTGACGAAGATTCTAAATGGAATGAGATAGAAATTATAAAGTTTAGTGATATAAGTTATCTTGGTTTTGACACGGAATACGAAAGAGAAATAAAGAAAAACGTGGTATAATAGCTAGAGTTTCGTTGCGTGCGAAGCACGAACAATGAAACTCCTGTTGAACGGAACTGATTACTGTCTATCCACTAAGGGGATTTCGATATGATTTGATAAAGATTTAGAAGAGGATGTAGTTTCCTCTTTTTATTTGAAGTGTATTCATTGGTTTTTTAGTGTGTTTTCCTTCACTTTTAGGCATTAATACCCTTACCCGTACAATTAGTTTTATAGGTACTTGAATTTTGGTTATTGCTAAGATTATCATATGTAATCTTATCTTCTAAACTACTCATTTGGAGTTGATGGCGAGAAATTCCTTGGATATGTTGCATGATTAAATATACAAAATTTGTGTTTTTCTTACAAGTATTTAGCTATATTTGTTAATAGGATGGTGAGGTTTTTTCACAGTCTGACGTTAGCTGTTATGTTCTGAAAACGTGCGTATTAAAAACAAATAAAGAAATCAAAAATGGGTTATGGTGTATTTGTTATGATGATTTTTGCAGTAATATTATTAATATTATCATATCTTATATTCATCTTTTTAAAAAAATTACAGAAGAAAAAACTTGGAATAATTATAGGTTCTATTTTAGCATCAATAGTTATTACGCCAATTCTGTTTTTGACATTTGAATCTCATTTTTATTTTAAATCTGACGCAATTGAAGATTTAAAAATTGCTGAAATTACTCTAAATGATAATTTTAAAATTATTGGAAATAAAATCACTGGTTTGCCTGAATATTATCAATTCACAAAATTAGAAATTTCTAAAAATGACAGAAATAGAATTATTAATGAAATAAGAAATAGTCAAGACTTTTTTGTTCACGATAACTATAATTTTTTATTGAATGCAAATAACAATATTGAAAGTGATAAATTAATTGCAAATTATCGTTTTGAAAATGAAATTATTAGAGAAACGTTCGAAAAGAAAACTGGTTTTGTGCCAATTTCTTTAATGGTAATTTTAAATGAAAAGTCTAACATTTTAGAAATACGAAGAATTGAGGATTAATAAACACAACAGCTAATAGCTAGAGTTTCGTTGCGTGCAAAGCCAACAATGAAACTCCTGTTGAACGGAACCGATTACTGTCTATCCACTATGGGGATTTCGATATGATTTGATAAAGATTTAGAAGAGGATGTAGTTTCCTCTTTTTTTATGAAGTTTATTCATTGGTTTTTTAGTGTGTTTTCCTTCACTTTTAGGCATTAATACCCTTACCCATAAAATTAGTTTTTATAGGAACTTGAATTTTGGCTATCGCCAAGATTATCAGCTGTAATCTTGTCTTCTAAACTACTCATTTGTAGTTGATGGCGGGAAATTCCTTGGATGTGTTGCATGATTAAATAAACAAAATTTGTGTTTTTCTTACAAGTATTTAGCTATATTTGTTAATAGGATTGTGAGGTTTTTTCATAGTCTGACGTTGTACAACATTTAAAAAACCGAAAGATATAATGAAATATTTGATATTTATTTTATTCATCACATTTCAAATTAGTGCTCAAAATTTTTCAAAAAAAATTGAAATGTCTACTTTAGAATATCGAAAATTATTCTTGACAAAAGACTTTTCAAAACTTTCAGATTATGCAAGCCCAAAACTAATAGAATACCTAAAAACAAAAGAAGATTTTGTTTATTTATTAACAGAACTGAATAAAAATATTGAGTCTATAAATGCTAAAATTACAAACATTACATTTGGTGAAAACTCAGAAATATTAAATCATAACGGACAACTACAATGTTCAATTCCTTTTTCTTTAGAAATGGAAGATGAAAAAAAAATAGTAATTATTAATGCGGGAATAGCTTTGGTTTCATTTGATAAAGGAGAATCTTGGTTCTTTACATTCAAGATTGAAAAAGACCAAAAATTGAATAATGAAATATTAGACCTAAACGAAAAGGTAATAATTCCTGAAAGGTCTCAAAAAATAGTAAATAAATAAAAACGTTCTATAATAGCTAGAGTTTCGTTGCGTGCGAAACACGAACAATGAAACTCCTATTGAATCCTCCAAGCTCCACAATCCCAAAACTTTCGAGATTACACAGCTGGATGTTCTGATTTTCTGATTTTAGCCACTAGGAGCACGAAGCAGGCACGAAGTACACTAGGCTTTTTACTGAGACTAAAAACCGAGACTGCGACTAAAAAATGGTTTTGGATTGTAATTTGACTTTGGATTTAGTTTTAAATTTATAGCTATATCTATTTTGCAAGAAATTATAAAATTCTTAAAAAAGATTGGTTATATTTACATTATCAATTATAAAATAAAGCTATAAAATGAGTTATTATAAAATAAAAGATTTAGAGAATTACTTTAAAATGTATAAAAAATCGGTACGTGAACCTAGAAAGTTTTGGGATCGTATCGCTGATGAAAACTTTACTTGGTATCAAAAATGGGACAAAGTTTTTGAATTTGATATGCAGGAAGCACAATTCAAATGGTTTTTGAATGCGAAAGTAAATATCACTAAAAACTGTATTGATAGACATTTAGCTAAAAGAGGGGATAAAACGGCTATTATTTTTGAGCCTAATGATCCTAAAGAGGAAGCCCAACACATCACGTATAACGAATTATACGTTCGTGTGGCTAAAATGGCGAATGTTTTACAAGAGCAAGGCATTAAAAAAGGGGATAGGGTGTGTATTTACTTGCCTATGATTCCAGAATTAGCGGTTGCTGTTTTGGCTTGTGCTCGAATTGGTGCAATTCATTCGGTTGTATTTGCTGGATTTTCGGCTTCTGCTGTAACTGCTCGAATTAATGATTCTGAGTGTAAGATGGTCATTACTTCTGATGGAGGGTATCGTGGTAATAAAACTATTGATTTAAAAGGAATTATTGATGAAGCTTTGGAAAAATCTCCTTATGTTGAAAAGGTTTTAGTGGTGAAACGCACCAATGAACCTGTAAATATGAAAGAAGGTCGTGATTTATGGTTACAGCCTTTGTTAGATGAAGCCTTAGGAAATCATGTAGCAACGATTATGGATGCAGAAGATCCTTTGTTTATTTTATATACTTCTGGTTCGACCGGAAAACCAAAAGGAATGCTGCATACAACGGCGGGTTATATGGTCTATACGGCATATACTTTTAAAAACGTTTTCAATTATGAAGAAAATGATGTGTATTGGTGTACAGCAGACATTGGTTGGATTACGGGGCATTCCTATATTTTATATGGTCCATTATTGAATGGAGCAACAACTGTAATTTTTGAAGGCGTTCCTTCGTATCCAGACTTTAGTCGTTTTTGGGAAGTCATTGAGAAGCATCAAGTAAATCAATTTTATACCGCACCTACAGCTATTAGGGCGTTAGCGAAAGAAAGTATCGATTATGTTCAACGATTCCAATTGGACACCTTGAAAGTAATTGGTTCGGTAGGAGAACCGATCAACGAAGAAGCTTGGCATTGGTACAACGATCATGTAGGAGGGAAGCGTTGTCCCTTGGTTGATACCTGGTGGCAAACTGAAACAGGGGGAATTATGATTTCACCAATTCCATTTGTAACGCCAACAAAACCAACCTATGCCTCATTACCTTTACCCGGAATACAACCGGTTTTAATGGATGAATTGCGTAATGAAATTGAAGGCAATCAAGTTACGGGTGCGTTGTGTATTAAATTTCCTTGGCCTGCAATGGCAAGAACTATTTGGGGTGATCATCAACGTTACAAAGAAACCTACTTTTCAGCCTTCCCTGGTAAATATTTCACTGGAGATGGGGCTTTGAGAGATGAAGTGGGGTATTATAGAATTACCGGTAGAGTAGATGATGTAATCATTGTTTCAGGTCATAATTTAGGTACGGCACCAATTGAAGATGCTATCAACGAACATCCAGCAGTAGCAGAAAGTGCTATAGTAGGATTCCCTCATGACATCAAAGGAAATGCTTTGTATGGTTTTATTATTTTGAAGGAGTCTGGTGAGAGTAGAGATCGAACCAACTTAGCCAATGAGATCAATCAGTTGATTTCGGACCAAATTGGGCCTATTGCTAAATTAGATAAAATACAGTTTGTTAGTGGTTTACCAAAGACACGTTCTGGTAAGATTATGCGTAGAATTTTAAGAAAGATTGCTGAAGGAGACTTCTCTAATTTTGGAGATATTTCCACTTTATTGAATCCTGAAATAGTGGAAGAAATAAAAAATGGTAAGCTTTAGATTTTAGTTTTATTGGTTAAAAACTGCTTCAGCAATGGAGCAGTTTTTTTTTATTTACTATATTTGGTTTGAAAAAAATTAAATATGAAAAAAATAACATTCCTATTACTTGTGGCGCTGTTTTTTCAAGTAAACACCACGCATTCACAATCTAAAAGAAAGCTAAAAGAATTGGCTGAAAAAGAGCAATTGCTTAAAGCGCAAAATGAAAAAAAGAAAGAGACAAAAATTAAAGATTACCATCAAGTAATTACCAAGCAAGCCATTTCAGATGATGGCTTATTTAAAAGTCACAAAGTAGAAAATAAATACTATTTTGAAATTCCAAATTCGCTTTTAAATAAAGAAATGTTGTTGGTAAGTAGAATTTCTAAACTTCCTTCAGGACTTGGTGGCGGTTATGTAAATGCAGGTTCATCGGCTCATGAGCAACTGATTGTTTGGGAGAAGTTTCAAGATAAAGTTTTAATTAAAGTTAAATCATTTGCCTCTGTTGCAAACGATAGTTTGCCTATCAATATTTCGGTAAAGGCAAATAATTACGAGCCAACTTTATATGCTTTTGATATTGTTGCCTTTGCAAAAGATTCTTCAGCAGTTGTAATTGATGTCACGAAATTTTATTCTAGTGATGTAAAAGCATTAAGTGGGTTATCAACGCAAATGCGCGAAACATACAAAGTAAGGAGTTTAGACGATTCGAGAAGTTTCATTACTTCTGTAAAATCATTTCCACAAAATATAGAAGTCGTTCAAGATTTTACTTATGTGGCTTCCAATCCTTCTATGTTACAGCATACAGAAACCATTAGTTTACAAATGAATCAATCCATGATTTTATTGCCCGAAGTTCCGATGCAACCTAGGCTTTTTGATAATCGTGTAGGATGGTTTACCGTTAATCAGTATGATTATTCTAGTGAAGCTTTAAAATCCGATAGAAAAACATACATCAGAAGATGGCGTTTGGAGCCAAAAGATGAAGCTGCTTATAATCGTGGGGAATTAGTAGAACCTATTAAACCCATTGTTTATTATTTAGATCCTGCAACACCTGAAAAATTAAAAAAATACATCAAAGCAGGTGTTGAAGAATGGCAAAAACCTTTTGAAGCTGCAGGTTTTAAAAACGCGATTATTTGCAAAGAAGCACCAACAAAAGAAGAAGATCCTGATTTTAGTCCCGAAGATATTCGTTATTCTGTCATTCGTTATGTAGCAAGCACCACTCGAAATGCCGTAGGACCAAGTGTTTCAGATCCAAGAACTGGCGAAATTATAGAGAGTGATATTATTTGGTACCACAATCATTTGCGTTCTTATAGAAATCGTTATTTATTGGAAACTGGCGCTGCGAATGAAAAAGCAAGAACGTTAGCTACTTCAGAAGAAGATATGGGCGAAATGATGCAAATGGTTATTGCCCATGAGATTGGACACGCATTGGGATTTCCTCATAATATGGGAGCCAGTTGTGCTTATGATGTAGAAAATTACAGAAAGCCAGCTTTTACTAAAAAAATGGGAATTTCAGCGAGTATAATGGATTATGCCCGTTACAATTACATAGCGCAACCAGGGGATAAAGATGTTCGTTTCATTCGTCAAATGGGACCTTATGATTATTATGCTGTTAACTGGGGGTATCGAAAAATTCCTAATGCAACAACACCTGAAAGTGAAGTTAAAGTTTTAGATCAATGGATTGAAGAAAAAGCAAACGATATTACGTATAAATTTGGAAGTCAAGGCAGTAGCTTTGATCCAAGTTCACAAACCGAAGATATTGGAAATGATGCGATGAAAGCCAGTACCTATGCTTTAAAAAACTTGAAAATTGTAGCTGAAAATTTAGAAAATTGGACCAGTACCAAAACAAATAATTATGAAGACTTAGAAGAGTTGTATGATGAATTGTTGGGAACTTGGAACCGTTATGTAGGTCACGTAGCTACAAATATTGGTGGGGTTTATGAAACCTATAAAAAACCAAATCAATCGGGTACTGTTTACAACAATGTTCCCAAAGCAAAACAACAAGAAGCGCTAAAATGGTTGCAAGAGAATGCCTTCAGTAGCCCAACTTGGCTCGTTAACACATCTATTTTAAAGAATACGGCTCATACGGGATATCTGGAGAAATTTAGAGGATTACAAGTTCGTGTTTTGAATAAAATTTTGAGTTTAGAAACGTTAGGCAGACTTCAAAATGCGACTGTTATTGATCCAAATAGCTATAAACCCGTTGTGTTTTTACAAGAATTAAGAGTAGGGATTTGGAGTGAATTAAATACCAATCAAAACCTAACCGTTTACAGAAGAAATCTACAAAGAGCTTATTTAGAACGAATGGAATTTTTAATGAAAGAAGAATTTAGAAACAATGCTTCATCAGAAAGTTATAATGTATCACAATCGGATGTAAGAGCTTTGGTTCGTGGCGAATTGACTTCGCTTAAATCGCTTATACAAATTAAAAAAGGACTACAGACAACAACGGAAAATAGATATCATTTAGAAGATTGTTTGGCTAGAATCAATGCTATTTTAGATCCAAAATAATTCGACACCTTAATCCTATTAAAAACTGCTTCAGTAATGGAGCAGTTTTTTTTATTAAACAGGTGTTAATTCCGAACTTTTCGTGTTTTTTTACTTTAAAATCCCTAATTTAGTGAAATGAATACAACGAATGAAATTTCAATTATTGGCGGTGGATTGGCTGGCTTAACAGCTGCAATAGATTTACTGAACAGAAATTTTAAGGTTGTTGTTTTTGAAAAAAATGAATATCCAAAACATAAAGTTTGTGGTGAATTCATATCTAATGAAGTTTTACCTTATTTGGAAAAATTAGGTTTACAAATAGAATCACTCCAACCCACGCAAATAAATAAAACGGAGTTATCTACACACTCAGGTAAAATTATAGAAGCAAAATTACCCTTGGGAGGGTTTGGAATCAGTCGTTACAAATTAGATGCTTATTTAGCAGAAAAAGTAATCGAAAGGGGAGGAACGATTGTTTTTGATACCGTAACGGCTGTTGCATTTTCAGAAAATAATTTTTCTATTGTAACGCAATCTAATGAAGTTTTTCAGTCTAAAGTAGTATTAGGTGCTTTTGGAAAAAGATCTAATCTAGACAAGGAATTAAAGCGTGGATTTATGCAACAAAAATCACCTTGGCTGGGGGTAAAAGCACATTATAAAGGTAATTTTCCAAATGATTTAGTTGGATTGCATAATTTCTATGGAGGTTATTGTGGTATTTCAAAAGTTGAAAATAACACCATTAATATTTGCTATTTGGTTCAATTTGAATCGTTTAAAAAATATAAAAACATTACTGATTTTCAAGAAAACGTACTTTATCAAAATAAAAAAATTAAAAAAATATTGAAAGAAGCAACCCTTGTTTTCGATAAACCTATAACCATCAGTCAAATATCTTTTGAAGATAAATCAAAAATTGAAAACCATATTATCATGTTAGGCGATTCGGCAGGGCTCATTCATCCTTTGTGCGGAAACGGGATGGCAATGGCAATTCACAGTGCGAAGATAGCCTGTGATTTGGTTTCAGACTTTCTTCAAAATAAAATTACTAGACCTGATATGGAGACCCGTTACGTTGAAATTTGGGATAAAATGTTCAAAAGAAGACTTCAATTTGGAAAATTTTTATCCAAACTATTATTAAATCCGTATATAACTCAAGTAACCCTGAATGTACTAATTGTTTTTCCTTTCATATTACCTATAATTATTAAAAAAACACACGGAAGACCTCTGTAATTTAAGTATCCCATGACGACCAAAATCAATACTAAATATCGAACGGAAGAAACAGAAATCATGGACGATTTCAGTCTACAGGGGGAAGAGCTTCGAGATGCTTTGGATAAAATTGCTTCAATAAATCAGTTACTTGGTGGAAATCAGTTAACTTTACAAGGGGTTAAAAAATTAATTCCAACACAAGATGAAATTACAATTGTGGACGTAGGGTGTGGCAATGGTGATATGTTACGAACTTTAGCTGATTTTGGCCTTAAAAACAATTACAAATTCAATCTTATCGGGATCGATGCTAATGACTTTACTATTAATTATGCTGCCAAATTATCCGAAACGTATTCCAATATTACCTATAAGTGTGAAGATATTTTTAGTGAATCATTTATGCAATTACAGTATGATATTATATTGTGTACTTTAACGTTACATCATTTTAAAAATGATCAAATAAACTATTTGTTACAATTATTTTATAAAAGAGCAAGAATAGGAATTGTTATCAATGATCTGCATCGAAGTATAATTGCCTACCGAGCGTTTCAATTGATTTGTTTTTTATTTCGATTAAACAGAATGTCTAGAGAAGATGGCCTAATTTCTATTTTACGAGGTTTTAAAAAACAAGAATTAATAGATTTTTCAAAAAAAAATCAATTTAAAAATTATACCATTCACTGGAAATGGGCATTTCGTTACCAGTGGGTCATTAAAAAAATCTAAATGCTTAAAATTCGAATATCTGAAACCTATATTTATGTCAGTTAAAATAATAAATGTTGCTACCCAATTACCCGATTTTTCTCGAGAGACTAAAGATATTATTCCGTTTTTAGATACTTGGTTGGTTAATCAAGATGAGCGATTTGTTAGGAAAGTAAAAAAAATATTTGAAGGTGCTAATGTAGACAAACGCTATTCGATAATGGATCCAAAAGATGTATTCTCGATGCTATCGTTTGAAGAACGCAATGCAATTTATGCTCGAGAAATGATTGTTTTAGGGGAAAAAGTATTAAAAAAAGCATTGAATAAAGCGAATTGGGAACCAGAGACCATCGATTATATTATTACGGTAAGTTGCACTGGAATAATGATCCCGTCTTTAGATGCCTATTTGATTAATAAATTGCATTTACGTCAAGATATTGTTCGCTTACCTGTCACTGAAATGGGCTGTGTTGGTGGTGTTTCTGGGATTATTTATGCAAAAAATTTTCTAAAATCTAACCCAAATAAAAGAGCTGTAGTAATTACTGTTGAGAGTCCAACAGCTACATTTCAAATCGATGATTTTTCTATGGCTAATATTGTTAGTGCGGCTATTTTTGGTGATGGAGCAGCTTGTGTTTTGCTTTCTTCTTGTGAAAATGATCAGGGCGCGACGGTATTAGATGAATCAATGTATCATTTTTATGATAAGGAACACATGATGGGGTTTGAACTTACAAACAAAGGATTAAAAATGGTACTTGACATTGAAGTTCCAGATACTATTGAAGCACATTTTCCATCTATAATTCATCCATTTTTAGAACGGAATCACTTAAATATCAACGATATTGATCATTTAATATTTCATCCTGGTGGAAAAAAAATCGTTACCTTAATCGAAGGATTATTTTCCGGTTTGGGTAAAAATATTAATGATACAAAAGAAGTACTTCGTTTGTATGGAAATATGTCTAGTGCTACAGTTTTATACGTTTTAGAACGAATAATGGAGCATGAACCAAAAAAGGGAGATAAAGGAGTAATGTTAAGTTTTGGCCCAGGATTTACAGCTCAAAGAGTTTTATTAGAATGGTAAAATGACAAAAGAAGAAATCATAACAAAATTGCCTTATGCTAAACCTTTTTTGTTTGTTGATGATCTTATAGTCATCAATGAGAATGGTGTAGAGGGAACTTTTACTTTTGATTCAAATTTAGATTTTTATAAAGGACATTTTAAGAATAATCCTATAACACCTGGTGTTATTTTGACGGAAACAATGGCACAAATAGGATTGGTTTGTTTAGGAATTTATTTAAACGAGGGAAAAGAGATTCAAAACATAGGATTTACCTCCTCAGAAGTCGAGTTTTTAAAACCTGTATTTCCAAATGAAAAAGTAACCGTTATTTCTGAAAAAGTATATTTCCGATTTGGAAAACTGAAGTGTAACGTAAAAATGCTAAACGAGAAAAGGGAAGAAGTTTGTTCCGGAACTTTAGCAGGAATGATTGTTTAGAAGGCATTAAACTTAAAAAAATTGGAGTTTATAAAGATATAAATAAAGTTTGAAAAAAAGAGTCGTTATAACAGGTTTAGGAATTGTTGCTCCAAATGGAGTAGGGCTAGACGCGTTTACAAATGCGATTAAAAGTGGAATTTCTGGGATTAGATTTGATGCTGAATTAGAACGATTAAAGTTTTCTTGTCAGATTTCGGGAACACCAGAAATTTCTGATGAACTCAAAAGGCAGTATTTTACCGAACTAGAATTGAGAAATTTTAACGCTACAGGTATTTTATATGGGGTAATTGCTGGTTTAGATGCCTGGAAAGACGCTGGTTTAACTATTGAAAACAACAGTGAAAATCCAGATTGGGAATCTGGAACGATTTTCGGAGCTGGAACTTCAGGAATTGAAATATTTAGAACATCGATTTATAAAATAGATGCTTTTGAAACTCGAAAACTAGGGAGCACAGTCGTATCACAAACTATGAACAGTGGAATTTCGGCATATTTAGGAGGAAAATTAGGTTTAGGAAATCAAGTAAGTACAAATTCTTCTGCATGTACAACTGGAGTTGAAAGTATTTTGATGGGATTTGAGCGCATTCAACAAGGAAAGGCCAAACGAATGTTGGTTGGTAGCACAAGTGATTCAGGCCCCTACATTTGGGGCGGATTTGATGCCATGAAAGTTTGTACTTTTAAATATAATGAGCAACCTGAAAAAGGCTCAAGACCAATGAGTACAAACGCTTCTGGATTTGTACCAAGTAGTGGAGCAGGAGCATTAGTAATTGAAGAATTGGAAACTGCTTTAGCTCGTGGAGCGCGAATATATGCTGAAATTTTAGGGGGAAATATAAATTCTGGCGGACAACGAGGTGAGGGAACAATGACAGCTCCTAATTCTGTTGCTGTTCAAAAATGTATAACTGATGCTTTGCAAGATGCGATGGTAAATCCGAATGAAATCGATGCTATAAACGGTCACTTAACCGCAACTTCAAAAGATGCATTAGAAATTAAAAATTGGAGTGAGGCTTTAAATAGAAGAGGAGCAGATTTTCCACAAATAAATTCACTGAAATCAATGGTTGGCCATTGTTTATCAGGTTCAGGAAGTGTTGAATCTGTGGCAACAGTACTTCAAATTTATAATGGTTTTATCTTTCCCAATATCAATTGTGAAGATTTGAATGAAGCAATAAAAACTATTATTTCAGAGGAGAGCATTCCGCAAATGATGGTTCAAAAAGAATTAAATATAGTTGCCAAAGCAAGTTTTGGATTCGGCGATATAAATGGTTGTATTATTTTTAAAAAATATAAAAAATAAAACTATGAATAAGGAAGAAATAATAGAAAAGTTAAAACCGATCGTAAAACCGTTTGTAAAAGACGAAACAGCTTTTAATGCTATCAACGAAAAAACTCATTTTATTACCGATTTGAATATCAATTCGGCAAACTTAGTTGATATCGTTTTAGATGTTGAAGAAGCCTTTTCGATCGAAATAGACAATGAATCGATGGAAAAAATGCTTGATTTGGAACAAACGATTTTAATAATACAAGAAAAATTAAGTACAAAATGATTGGAAACGATGTAGTTGATTTGGATCTTGCTTTAAAAGAAAGTAATTGGAAACGAAAAGGTTTTCTAACTAAAGTATTTACAGATTTTGAGCAAAATCTTATTCAAAAAGCTACGAATAAAGATGAAATGGTTTGGACACTTTGGAGTTTAAAAGAAAGTGTTTACAAAGCTTCACAGCGAATATTTTATGTACAAGGTTTCTTTCCAAAAAAAATAGCAGTTGTTGCATTAAATAAAAATAAAGATTCTGTTACGTTTTATGACAATAAAAAGTTTTATGGAAAAACAAGCATAGAACGAAATTGTTTACACTCGTTTGTTGTTATCAAAAAAGAAGATTTTAATTTTATTTTGAATTTAGAATCAAAAACTTACGAAAAAGATGGTAATGGTTTACCTTTTGAAAAAGAATCTAAAATACCTTTATCGGTTAGTCACCATGGTCAATATTTAAAAATAATTGGCTTATCAAATCATTAGTTGCTTTTTCATTTTTAAAAACAAAATTGCAGTTATAAAAGCATCGCCACTGGCTGTATGGCGGTCTGATTTTTTAATTTTATAAATGTCACACAATTCATCTAACGATGCATGCTGCTCTTCGGGTAAATATTTTAGCTTTTGATACATTACATCCGTATCCATAACTTGATTTTTCAATCTTCCTACCTCTAATCGATCCAAGGCTTGGTTGATCATTTCTATATCGAAGGCTACATGATGTCCAACAAGTGTGGCATCTTTAACAAAATCCAAAAAACGAATAACTGCTTCAGCTTCAACAATTTTTTCTTCTTTTCCTTCCTTTAAAATTCCATGAATAGGAACTGATTCAGGTTTAAAGATATCTTGTTGTAAAAAAACTTCCATAAAATCCCCCACGATAATTTGATTGTTTTGAATTGCAACAGCTCCAATAGAAAGAATTCTATCCGTTTCAGAATCCAATCCCGTTGTTTCGCAATCAAAAACCACATAGCGTTTGTCTTTACTCTGATTCTCATCAAAATAAGACAAATAGGTTTCCCAAAATTTAGGATAATCTTTAATAATTTTCTTGAACCAATTGAACTTCATATTAGGTAAAATAGGTTAATTGGAAACGGTTTTTAATGACTTCTTGAATATCGTTAATGGGCTGAAAATCGTTTTTAAGTTTTACTTTATCTAACTTTGATAATTCGCTTAAATTCAAGTACCTACCATCACTTTCATTTTTTAAACCTTCTTCAGTTCTAAACTTTAATAATTCAGCAAAAGCATCCGCACAAGCTTCATATACAGGAGCGTTTTGTGGTTCTAATTCTGCTAATTTAGAGTATCTAGAAATGGTGTTGGCTACATTTTTAATACCTTTGCTTAACGATAAAATTCTTGCAGCGTCAATTAAAGGCATTAAGGCTCTCCCTTTTAAATCGAATGTATCTTTATGTTCGCCATCGCTTTCCACTAAGAATTGACGGAAAAACCCAAGAGGAGGAGGATTTTTCAAAGCATCCGCACCCAAATAGGCAAAAAACAACTGGTTGTCATGCGTTTCTTCATGAATGGTATGGCTGATTGCATCGACCAAGTCTTCATTTCCATAAACAAAATCATAATCAAAGAAAATCGTACACATTAAAATTCCTTTTTCGCCAGGCGCATTAATCCATCCTTTGAATTGTTGTTGCCAATCGGTGACTGATTTGCACCACAATGGGTTATTGGCCATCATTTGTGCGGGACAAAATTCGTACCCCACTTTATTTAAAGTTCTTGTTACTTTCTCCGCTAATTCTAAAAAGTATTGTTTAACAGCATCGTATTTTTCCTCAGGAACATCTTCAAAGACAATAGCATTATCCTGATCCGTTAATAGCAATTGTTCTTTTCTTCCTTGGCTTCCCATATTCATCCACGCAAATTGGGCAGGAGGCGGGGCATCCATTTTATCTATAGCCAATTCAATTGCGCGTTTTGTAATGGCTAGATTGATTTCACCAATGATTGAGGTGATATGGCTAATAGGGACATTTTTATCTAAAGAATGTTGGATTAAATCCGTTAATTTTTCTCGAATCTCTTTTAAATCGGCCGATTTTTGTGCTCGTTTAGATTGTTTTAATAAAACCCCTGGATTATTTGCCTGAGCCACTACAATATCGTGTTCGGTGATAATTCCAGTGATTTCGGAATCATTTGTACCATCCAGCGTTACACATAAATGCGAGACATTATGCTTTAACATCATAATTTGTGCTTCAGCGATGGAAAGGTTATCAGCAACAGTAATGACAGGAGATGACATAATTTTATCAATAGTGACATCAATTGAGAATAGACCTGTAGCGATTTTAGAACGCAAATCTTTGTCTGTGACAATACCTATGGGTTTATTATTCTCGTGTATGATCATGCTTCCAATTTTGCTACTTGCCATAGTTTGTGCTACAAATTTGACAATATCTGTAGGAGAAGCCGTTATGGGATTGGAAGTATATTTAATCGGTTGGTAGTATTGAATTTCAGAACTTTGATCGTTGTAAATGACATTTTCAGAAACCAATTTTCCTTTGTGATGTTTATCGTAAGGATTTCGGGTATTGGAAGCAAAACTTTCCAATAAAAAGTTTAAAACTTCAGAATTTGCAGCCACAAAAGGTTTGAAATTTTCAATAGGAATTGCGTAAACAATACTTTCTTCACGCGCTTTAGCTGTCATCAAGTAATTGTTTTTGGCAAAAAATGGACGTAAGCCTAAAATATCGCCTTCATCACATTTATCGATTAGAATATCATCCGCATCGGAAGTTACTGACAAACCAATAGCGCCAGATGCTACAACATAAAAAAAAGCATGTGTAGTATCGTTAATTTTGAATAACGTTTGATTCTTTTCTAAATACAACACATGACAAGCCTTTGCTATTTCTAGAAGACTCTGATACGTAAGGCTAGAAAATGGAGGATAGTTTTTTAAAAAATCGGTTATACGTTCAGCAATTGGATTCTTCATTTGTACATCGTTAATTAAAGCGAAGGTACGAAGATTAAGTATTTTAATAAAGTAATTTTTAGAATATTCTATTTTACATAATGCATATTATATGTTAATAATAAATATTCCTAAAAGGGATTAAAATACTAAGGAAAACGTTTGTGTAAAATTAATAGAAAGTTTAGTTTTGCATTCCTTTATTAAAAGTATCATGGAAAACAGACAAGCCCTAAAATTGATCGAAAAGATTCAGAAAGAATTGTTTAAAGAAAATTTTGAAGTTTCTGAGATTGTAACCGATTTGAAAAAACTAAGAGAAATTACTTTAGAATTAAATAATCCTGTAGTAACTAAAGCTTTACGATTAGCTTACGAACACATAGAAAACAACAATGGTTTCTTTATTGGCATTCCTGATGATGAACCTTTAGACAGCAAAGATAATGAAATTAAAGCTAACATTTCCGATGCTAATAATGTTGAAAGTTTTGATTATTTTCTATCTTTATTAACCGATTTGGCTAAGAAAAACAATTTATTAGATTTAAAAGAATACAACAAAGCCTTTTTAGCTTTTTAGGTCTTTTTAAGAGCTATTTTACATAATATAAATCGGTAATCCAATTACCGATTTTTTTTTGTTTTTATTAACGCATTTCTAATTTCCATTCAATATTTTTGTTCAAAATTTTAATCATGTCCCGAGTTAAAAAACCAAAATACAAACTCCTACATCAATACTACAAGTATACTGGATTTTATTCCTTTATATGGCAAGGTGTTAAAGGTGCGATATTGCCTACAGCAATCATTGTAGCGATTCTTTTTTATGTTAATTACAAAGTCATTAATCTAAACGATGCGATTGTTTACATTACTCAAAATTTCAGTGATTTCTTTATTTTTGGTGTATTCTTAGCCTCTGAGAGTGTATTGGGATTAATTCCGCCCGATATTTTTATCGCTTGGACAAAAAACACGGATAGTCCACTACTCTATTTGTCTATTTTGGCTATTTTATCATATTTAGGTGGCGTTATTGCTTATTTCATGGGAATGGCTATTGCGGCAATACCTTCCATAAATCACTACTTGTATGGAAAAATGACGAAACACATCATAAACATGCAAAAATGGGGCGGATTCTTGATTGCCGTTGGCGCCTTATTGCCTTTACCATTTGCTATTGCGTGTTTGGCCGCTGGAATGATTAACTACTCCAGAAAGCATTTCTTTTTATTTGCTTTACTACGATTTTTCCGTTTCATTATTTATGGATTTGTAATTTATTCTGCTTTATCATGATAAAATTTTTTAAGGTAATTGCTTTATTAGAAGGTGTTTCACTATTATTATTGTTTACGAATATGTTATTGGTAAAGCCCTTTTTATTTAGCTTATATAAAACATTATTGTTTCCTATTGGAATGGCACATGGAATTTTATTTATAGCATACATTGCTTTAGCGACACTGCTAAAAATGGAACAAAAGTGGGATTTTAAAAAATACTTTATTATTTGTTTAGCATCTCTTTTTCCATTTGGAACCTTTTACATTGAAAAAAAATATTTACAAAATAAATAGTGAAAATATTTAACTGGGCATATCAATTATTCCGTCAAATGGATTTTAGCGAAGATATTTCGTTATATCTCAATTTGTTGGTTAACATTATAATCTTAATACTCGTTTCGTATGTGTTGGATTATATATTTAAAAAACTGTTTATTGTTTTTCTTGCCATTATTGCAGCTAAAACAAAATCCAGTTTTGATGATTTTTTAGTTGCTAACAAGACTGCAAAATATATAGCCCATTTAATGCCGCTTTTGTTTATCTACAAAACGGTACCCGTTATTTTAAAGCGATTTACGTATTGGGAAGATTTTTTTGAGAAAGGAGTCAAAATCTACATTATTATTCTTTCTCTATGGATAACCCGTAGTATTTTTAATGCCTTAAAAGATTATTTAAAACACAAACCAAGGTTTAGTGACAAGCCTATAGATAGTTACATTCAAGTAATTATGATTGTGTTGTGGACCTTTGGTATCACTTCTTTTGTGTTGATCATGTTTGATACCAACATGAAAACGCTATTAACCACTTTTGGAGCTATTTCGGCATTAATTTTTCTAATTTTTAAAGATACCATCTTAGGATTTGTGGCTAGTATTCAAGTATCGGTTAACGATATGGTGCGCATTGGAGATTGGATTACTATGGAAAAATTTGGTGCAGACGGAGACGTTATCGAAATTAATTTAGCTACTGTAAAAGTTCGAAATTTTGATAATACGACTACTACCATTCCAACGTACAGTTTAATTTCTGATAGTTTTAGAAACTGGCGTGGCATGCTTAACTCAGATGGTAGAAGGATAAAACGCCATGTTTTAATTAAAGCGCAATCTGTCCGTTTTATACAACCCGAAGAGATTGATACCTTTAAAAAGATACAACATTTAACTTCTTACATTGAACATCGCCAGGCCGATATCGATAAATATAATGCCAATAATAGTATTGATAAGAGTGTGATTGTTAACGGTAGAAATCTTACCAATTTAGGTTTGTTTCGCAAGTATATCAATCAGTATATCTTATCGCATCCGGGTATTAATAAGGACATGAGTTTGATGGTGCGTCATTTACAACCTACAGAGAACGGGATTCCGCTAGAAATTTATTGTTTTTCAAAGGATAAAACTTGGTTGAACTATGAGCACATCATGGCAGATATTTTTGATCATGTTATGGCATCAGTGCCTTATTTTGATTTAGAAATATTTGAATCGATCAGTACACCTAACACACTCAGTAATTAACAACTGATTCTTAATAACTTAAATAGACCTTCAAGAAACTGGAGGTTATTTTTTTTACATTTATTACAAATAATTCCTATTGCTATGAAAACAAAAGATGAATCGCTTTTAGAAATTAGAGGGGCTAGTATTGGTTTGATTACAGCGCAATCAAGTTCTGAAGAGAAATTTCAAAATCAAACCTTACGCCCTATTTTGAAATTTCAAAATGAATTGTTCATTGAAGTTTTTAGGAACTACGCTCAGAAGCAAAAAGGGGTGTATTTTACACTTTCTCCAGAGAAAAAAGAAAATTATATTGAAAATGCTATTCAACGTGATATTAAATTTCGTAATGCATTAAAAGGAATCGTTTTTGGGTTGTTTACTGTTTCTGAATACAAAGAATATATTCAAAATTCGTCAAACCTTAACAAGCGCATGATGAATTTATTAATTGAGCGTTTGAAAAGCCAAATTCAGATTATTTAATGAGCCAATGTGGCAATGAGCCGATTGGGTATTGTGCCATTAAATCAATGTGCCAATAGAAGACAATAATTGGCACGTTGAAAAATGGCCTAATTATACAAAGATTCCCCGTTCAAATCCGTACTTAATACATCGCTCATATAATCGAAGAAAGGACGCATTGCTTGAAAAGTAGCTACGACTTCTTCTTGAAAATTTGGGGCCAATACTTCTTTGTCTGTAAAACTTCGAGTAAGTAAATATTGTTTTTTGCGAATCAAATCGATCGCAGGATGGGTTTTATCGAAACCTTTTGGAGCTGTTTTTAACTCCTCACCTTTTAATTCGCCAAAGAATTTCTTGAACGCCTCATCCGCTATAATCGTTCTAATTTCGTCATCATCCATTTCAAATTCTTTTCGAATGCGATGCAAATCAGCTGCATTAGGCTCCCAAAAACCACCACCTACAAAACTTCCTCCAGGTTCTATATGCAAATAGTAACCACCACGAAGCAAAGGTTTTGTTCGGGTGAATCCAACGCTAAAATGATTTTTATAGGGTGCTTTATCTTTTGAAAAACGCACATCCCTATAAATTCTAAAAATCTGAATGCGTTCGATGCTATCTATTTTTCCCAACTGCTCGCCTACCGCTGTGAAAAATGATTTGGCTAACTTTTGTTCGGCATCAAACGCTTTTTTATTTGCCGCAAACCAATCGCGGTCGTTGTTTTCTTTGAGTTTGTTTAGAAATTCTAAGGTTGACTTTTGTAGCATATTCTATTAGGTTTAAACACAAAGACACAATAGTTTTATTTTAATCTATGTGATTATGTGTTTTTAGAAACAATTATTTTTTCAATCGGTCTTCAATAAATTCGATTTGAGTTTTACCATGTGGTTTTGGTTTTCCGTCTTCGCCTAAATTGACCATCGTAATGTTCTCAATCGTTATGATTTTTTCGCGTGTCATCATGTTACGAACTTCACATCGCAATACTAGTGACGATTTTCCAAAATGCACTACATCTAAGCCAATTTCTACGATATCGCCTTGTTTGGCAGCGCTCATAAAATTAATTTCACTCATAAACTTGGTCACCACTTTAGGGTTTTCCAATTGGACAATAGAATACAAAGCCGCTTCCTCGTCTATCCAAGCCAATAATTTCCCGCCAAATAAGGTTCCGTTGGCATTTAAATCTTCGGGTTTAACCCATTTTCTTGTATGAAATCGCATCTTTATTTTTTATTTATAAAGGTAAGAATTTTTAGTAAAAAGTTAGGTATATTTGTCGCCATTTAGCTTTTGACTGAAATCGTAGTAAAATGGAAAAGAAAAGTACAGCAACCAGCACACTAACGTTTGTCAAAGATGCTAAATCTGATAAACTTATAAAAGAGGCCATTTTATTGGTACATCCCGATTCGCGACTGGATACTGCTTTAGCAAAATTTCACCCTATGTGTGATTCCAGTATCCCCTTTAGAGATGTAACAGATGCAACTACCAAACGCGAAAGTATTCGAAAACTTATAGACAAATTAGATGTCTCCAAGAGTGAACGGTATCAACGCACAATTGAAGACACCTATTGTAATGTGTATTCTTTCGATTTTTGTTATTTTTCTAAGGTGTATTTGCCAACCGTTTGGTGGACAGAAGAATCCATTATAAAGTTACAAAACGGAGAAGATGTTATTCCTGTTTTCAATGAAACGGTACTTCCTATCTACTCTAGCGCCATTCACGATTGGTTTCAAAAATGGGGTCCAAGCTTTGGTTGGAAAAAAATGACAAATCTTGATGAAATTCAAGAAAAAGTGAATGCGGAAGGAGGCGTTGGCATCATTTGTGCCAAGCGTAAAATTGTAGGCCTTTCTGGGCATATCGTACCAATAGTTCCAGAAACTGGCAAAAGAAAAGCATATCGTGAAAATGGCAACGTTATTTATCCCTTGCAATCTCAAGCAGGAAAATTAAATTACAACTATTTTTCAAAAGCAAGAAAAGACTGGTGGAATCATGAGCGCTATTCGTCTCATGTTTTCTATTATCATGACTAAAATTAGTATTAATTACGTTACCAAGCCATTTTAAATAAATGAAATTAAATCAGAAGCATAATTATTATTGGGGAATAGGATTAGAAAATGAAACGTATCTGCAATTTGAGGCATCGAGCATCGTTTCAGGCGCATTTATTCAAGAAAAAATGGGTTGCGAACGCTATAGTATTGATTATAGAACTTGTTATAAAGAAGGAACTTTAGCAACACTTTTGGAAACCGCTTTTGATAAAAAAAAGAATTACAAAGTAAGCAGAATGATGAACAGTCATTCTCTTGACAAACTAGACCTTAATTTTGAACACAAAACATTACCGCACACACAACCTTTAGTAGATAATCCTGAATATCAAGGAAAATCAATTGTTGAAGTTTTTTTAGAAAAACAACCTTATAATATTCAGAGTATGCTAACTCAAAAAAACAATCCTATGGGATCTGTAAATTTTGATGGCGATTCGATTGAATTTGTAACAAAATATTTTGAAAATAGAACCATAACCGATTCGTGTGAGGAACTTAAGGCAACAAAAGAATTGTTCCTTGAAAAAATTAACGAATCAGGCATTCTCTCTGAAAAATTACATTTTCCTAATTATAATATGGGAATCAATAGGTTTATGTCGAACCAGGAAAATCTTGTTTTATTTAATAACGGAACCTATCATTTTCACCTTACACTGCCTACCCTTACTCAAAATAGTAGAATTATAGATTATGCTGGTTTTGAATCCATTCACAGCAATGCGATCTATTTACTACAATGGTTTGAACCTTTTTTTATCGCCACATTGGGCAGTCCAGATATCATGGCCGTAATTAGCAAAAAGTATCATTTGAATGAAAAATTTGCTGGAGGCTCAATGCGAAATGCTATGTCGCGGTACACTGGACTAGGTACCTTTAACAAGGTAATGGCAAAAGGAAAAATTCTAACCTATAAAGTTGATGCGTTTCGAAAACTTTTGCGATTTACAAAAGAAGATAATATTTGGTGGCGCGATCAAGTTGAATCCAATCTGGGGTATGCCTTACTTGAAGACATTGGTCTTGATTTTAATCAGGAAAAAATGTATCAAAGTGGCTTTGAATTTCGAAGTTTTGACGAATTTCCATCGAGTTATTTAAACGATGTATTATTAGCCATTGTATTGATTTGCGAGCACTCTTTACATCTTCCAAATGTTCCATGGGGACACGATAGTGTGGTTTGGAATAATTTAGTTTTTAAATCCTTGAAACATGGTTTTGAAACCAAAATTAATGACGAAGAAAAGCAAGCAGTTTTAGAAGTATTACATCTTTTTGACACCGCTGAAGAAAGCAATATTTTACAGGCGGAATTGCATGCAATCGATCAACTCGATGCCTTTTTCTTTAAAATTCTAGCCCTTTTACAGGACAAATACAAAGATAACAACACGTGTATAGATGCCCTATGGGGACAAAAAACGACAGCACCACCTGCATGGGAGAATTTTAATAAATTCCAAGTAGAACAGCACTTAAAGCAAATGGAAGCGTTAGATTAAACGTTTTATGGGCATTCAAATTTTTTGGTTTTACTCCTTTTCTTGCATGAAATCGTTTCTTGAATTTTTATTTTAAGTAAGAATTTTTGGAGGACTTTGGGTATATTTGAAGATATTAAATTTTGTAAAATGAAATTCGGAAAGACAATAAAAATATTTTTAATAGATGGTGAGCCTAATGGAAGAATGAGTTGCGAACTTTCAAATTGGTCTGGTAAAGCATATAAAATTCCTAGAATTAAAGTAAAAGATTGTTCTGACAGAATTGACTTAATTAGTACAGGAGTTTATCTGCTATTTGGAAAAGATGAAGAAGGAAAAGATTTGGTTTATATTGGTGAGGCTGAGTCTATTTTAAAGAGAATAACTCAACACTTAAATCAAAAAGACTTTTGGAATGAAGCAATCATTTTTATTAGTAAAGATGAAAATTTGAATAAAGCTCACGTAAAATATCTTGAAAACAGATTACATGATATTGCAATTAATTCAAAAAGATATAAAATAGAAAACTCAATAACTCCGACATTATCATCGATTTCTGAGTCAGATAGAGCAGAAATGGAAGAATTTATTGAGAATATTAAAATGTTAGTAAATACTCTTGGTCATAAAGTTTTTGAAGAGAAAAGAGAGTATAAGTCAAAGCAAAAACAAGAAGTCTTTTTTATAAAAGCTGCAAGAGGAGCTGATGGATTAGGTGAACCTACATCTGATGGCTTTGTTGTCTTTAAAGGTTCGAAAGCTGCTTTTACAGTTGTAAATTCTATAACTTCAAATTTTATTAAACTTAGAGATAAATTAATTGATGATCAAATACTTGTAAATAAAGGTGATTATTTTGAGTTCTCTGAAGATTACATATTTAGTAGTCCATCAACTGCTGCTGTAATTGTTATGGGAAGAAATGCAAATGGTTTGACGGAATGGAAACTTAAAAGTGGTAAAACTTTAAAAGAGTTTGAAAACAACGAAAAGTTGAAATAGGTATTACCTAAATTTGTAACGAATCATGAAAACAGAAAAAACATTATCAATCGTATTTATTATTTCGCTAGTTTTCAAGCTAATGCATTGGCCTGGAGCTGGAGTTTTAATGGTATTATCGTTATTAGGTCTAGCATTGTGTTATTTTCCGCTTGGATTTTATTTTTTAAGCGATAAAAATTTTAAAACACAAAATATTGGAATCTCAATAGTTTTTGGTTGGTTACTTTCTGTTTGTATTATTGGAATTTTATTTAAGTTGATGTATTGGCCTGGATCTAGTCCAATGCTGTTAATAGGAACATTGACAGCTGTTCCTTTAATTGGAGTTGCAATACTTTTATATGCAAAATCAACTGATGTTTTAAAAAACTATTACAAAAACTTATTAATTAGAACTTCCGTTTTATTCATATTATCATTATTATGCTTTTTATTGCCAAATAGTGTTTTAATCAATCATTATTATTCCAACGAACCAGAGTTGAAAGAGCTGTATTTAAAAGAACAGGAGAATCCTGAAGATGAAAATATTCAAAATGAAATTCAAGCCTATAAAGCCAAACAATATGAGCGTGAAAATGGGTGGCAAAGAAACTAATAAATCACTTCTCCCTTCCCTTCAAAACCTCTACTACATCCTTCAACTCAAACCCTTTCGCCTGTAATAAAATTAGGTAGTGAAACAATAAATCGGCACTTTCTGATAGGAACAAATCGTTGTTATTGTCTTTCGCTTCAATGACCACTTCAACCGCTTCTTCACCTACTTTTTGTGCTATTTTGTTGATCCCTTTTGCAAACAAAGAAGCGACATAACTCTTTTCAGCATCAGCATTTGCTTTACGAGTAGCAATGGTATTTTCCAATTTTGATAAAAACCCAAAATTCTGATTGTTAGCTTCTTGCCAACACGTATCTGAACCTGTGTGGCAAGTAGGACCAACGGGTTTTACTTTCACTAAAAGGGTATCGTTATCACAATCTTCTTTAATGGAGATCAATTCTAAAAAGTTACCACTCTCCTCACCTTTTGTCCACAATCGGTTTTTGGTGCGACTGAAGAAGGTTACTTTGTTAGTAGCCAATGTTTGATCTAATGCTTCTTGGTTCATGTAGCCCAGCATTAAGACGTTTTTGGTTTCGTTGTCTTGGATTATGGCTGGGATAAGATTGTCTGGGGTTTTGTTGAAGTTTACTTTCATGTTTTTTATTTTTTTGAAACACATAGTTACATAGTTTTTTTTAAAATTTTCTATGTATCTATGTGTTTAATTTTACATTCTTACTGCAATATTTTGATTTTTTAAAAACTGTTTCAATGCTGGAATTTCAATTTCTTGATAGTGAAAAACACTAGCGGCTAAAGCGGCATCGGCTTTTCCGTTGCTAAAGGTTTCAGCGAAATGTTCCATAGTTCCCGCACCACCAGAAGCGATGATAGGAATGTTTACGATTTCGGATAATTTCGCTAAAGCTTCGTTAGCAAAGCCATTTTTTGTACCATCGTTATTCATCGATGTAAATAGGATTTCTCCTGCACCACGCTGTTCTACTTCCTTTGCCCAATCGAATAAATTCCATTCTGTTGGAACTTTCCCTCCTACCAAATGAACGATCCAATCGCCATCGATTTGTTTGGCATCTATCGCCACAACGACACATTGACTTCCGTATTTTGCCGCAATTTCGTTTATTAAATTTGGATTTTTTACCGCTGAGGAATTAATCGAAATTTTATCTGCTCCATTGCGAAGTAAAACATCCACATCAGCAACGGAAGCAATACCACCACCTACAGTAAACGGAATATTGATTGCAGCGGCTACTTTTCGCACCAAGTCAATTAAAGTAGCACGACGTTCTTCTGTAGCCGAAATGTCCAAAAAAACAAGTTCGTCAGCACCAGTTTGCGCATATTTCTTGGCTAATTCTACTGGATCCCCAGCGTCTTTTAAATCCAAGAAATTGACTCCTTTAACGGTTCGACCGTTTTTGATATCTAAGCAGGGAATGATTCTTTTTGTAAGCATGATTTAGTGATAAGTGATAAGTGATTAGTGATGAGCGATTAGTGATAAGTGATTAGTGATAAGTGATTAGTGATTAGTGATAAGTGATTAGTGATTAGTGATTAGTGTTAAGTGATTAGTGATTAGTGATAAGTGATTAGTGATTAGTGATAAGCGATTAGTGATAAGCGATTAGTGATTAGCTTTACAGACTTTCCACTTTTTACTTTTCACTTTTTACTTTTTACTTTTCACTTTTTACTTTTTACTTTTCACTTTTTACTTTTTACTTTCCACTTTCCACTTTCCACTTTCCACTTTTCACTTATTAATAATATAGTTCTCTAACTGTTTTAAACTTATTCTTCCTTCGTAAATAGCTTTCCCTATGATGGTGCCTTCGCAACCTAATTCGGCTAACTTGGGTAATTCCTCAAAAGTTGAAATACCTCCAGAAGCGATTAATTTCAAATCTGTTGTTTGCTCTAATATTCTTTGATACAATTCAAAACTAGGGCCTTCTAACATCCCATCTTTGGAAATATCGGTACAAATTACGTATTGTATTCCTTCTTTTTGATAGCTTTGGATAAATGGAATTAATTCTTCTTGGGATTCTTCCAACCAACCTGATATGGCTACTTTTTCGTTCATTGCATCGGCTCCTAATATGATTTTATCAGCACCATATTGTTGAATCCAACTTTTAAACACATCGGATTGTTTGATTGCTATACTGCCTCCTGTAATTTGGTTCGCACCATTCTCAAAAGCAATTTTCAAATCGGCATCGGATTTTAATCCCCCACCAAAATCAATTTTTAATTTTGTTTTAGAAGCAATTTGTTCTAATACTTTGTAATTTACAATTTGACTAGATTTGGCTCCGTCTAAGTCCACCAAATGTAAATATTCAATTCCGTGAGCTTCAAAGGATTTGGCAACCTCTAAAGGATTTTCGTTATAAATTTTTTTCGTATCATAATCGCCTTTAGAAAGTCGGACGCATTTTCCTTCTATAATATCAATTGCGGGTATAATTCTCATTTTCTATTTATTTTTTGGATGACGGATTGTAAAAATTTGAGAAATCTTTAAAATCTTACAATTGTTTAAGATTAAATTTTTGAAATTTCTTGTATTTCTGAAATCTGTGTTCCTTTTTTTAATTAAAGGTTTAAAAAGTTTTTCAAAATTTGTTCTCCGAATATGCCACTCTTTTCTGGGTGAAATTGTACTCCGAAGAAATTATCACGTTGTAAAGCGGTGCTATATGCCAGTTCATAATTTGTTGTAGCAATTGTATTTTCCGATAATGGCGCATAATAACTGTGAACCAAATACATAAACTCGTTTTCTTTTATTCCATCAAACAATGCCGATTTTAGGTTGTAAATCGTGTTCCAACCCATTTGAGGAACTTTTACTTCGTTAGAGAATTTCACCACATTGACATCAAAAATTCCTAATCCATTCGTGTTTCCTTCCTCTGAATGTTGGCACATCAATTGCATGCCCAAACAAATTCCTAAGACGGGTTGTTTTAACGTTGGAATTAATACATCTAAACCACTATCTTCCAACATTTTCATGGCACTACTCGCCTCGCCTACACCTGGGAAAATTACTTTATCTGCAGCTTTTATCGCATTCCAATCGTTGGTAACATTTCCTTCAAAGCCAAGTCGCTCCAAAGCGAATAAGACGCTTTGTACATTTCCTGCTCCGTAATCTATTATTGCTAGCCCCCCAGCCCCCAAAGGGGGAGTTTGACTCACTGTATTTACATTCTTTTTCATAATCTTTTAATTCCCCCTTTGGGGGTTAGGGGGCTACAACATTCCTTTAGTACTTGGCAAAATCATTTTCTCTGTATCGCGTTTGACAGCCACTTTAATAGCTTTTGCGAAGGCTTTGAAAATTGCTTCAATCTTGTGGTGTTCGTTTGTACCTTCTGCCTTGATATTTAGATTGGCTTTAGCACCATCGGTGAACGATTTAAAGAAGTGGAAAAACATTTCTGTTGGCATTTGACCAATCATCTCACGTTTGAATTCGGCTTCCCAAACCAACCAATTTCTTCCACCAAAATCGATAGCTGCTTGTGCTAAACAATCATCCATTGGCAAACAAAATCCGTAACGTTCAATGCCTAGCTTATTTCCTAATGCTTTAGCAAAAACTTCCCCTAGAGCAATCGCAGTGTCTTCAATAGTGTGGTGTTCGTCTACTTCTAAATCCCCTTTTACTTGAATGTCTAAATCCATTTGACCGTGACGGGCAATTTGATCCAACATGTGATTAAAAAAGGAAATTCCTGTGTTGATATTGCTTTTTCCTGTTCCGTCTAAATTTAATGTGATGGCAATATCAGTCTCATTAGTTGTTCTTGAAAGGGATGCTGTTCTTTCATTTAATTTCAAAAACTCATAGATTTTTTGCCAATTGGTCGTTTGTAAAGCGATTACATTTTGTAACACTTCCCAAGCAGTGTCCACTTCATTCCCACCTAAATTTGCTTCGTTTTTGATAAAAATAGCTTTCGAACCTAAGTTTTTTGCTAATTCTATATCGGTGATTCTATCCCCAATTACAAATGAATTTTCCAAATCATATTCCGGATTGTTCAAATATTTAGTTAACATTCCAGTTCTTGGTTTTCTTGTTGGGGCATTATCTTCAGGAAAACTTCTGTCAATGAAAATTTCGTCGAAAGTTACCCCTTCATTTTCAAATGCTTTTAAAATAAAATTCTGGGTTGGCCAAAAGGTATCTTCAGGAAAACTAGCTGTTCCCAAACCGTCTTGATTGGTTACCATAGCCAATTCAAAGTCTAATTCTTTAGCGATTTTACTCATGAATTGGAAAACCTTAGGATAAAATTCCAATTTTGTCAAACTATCCAACTGGTAATTTTCAGGTTCTAAGGCTAACGTTCCATCTCTATCGATAAACAATACTTTTTTTGACATCATCAAAGTTTTTAATTAGTTCTACTATTTGTTCGGTTTCTTCTTTTGTTCCAACGCTAATTCGCAAACAATTTTCGCACAACGGTTGGGTACTTCGATTTCTAACTACTATCCCATTATCAATAAATTGTTGGTATCTAAAATTAGCATCATCGACTTTAATTAAAATAAAATTGGCATCAGAAGGATAGATTTTCTCCACAAATTTACATTTGGAAAGGGCATTCACTAACTTAGTTCTCTCGGTTATTATTTTTTTTACCTGTGCCGGCATAGTACTTTGCAATAATTTCTTTACCGCTGTTTCCTGAGACAAACCGTTGATGTTATAAGGAGGCTTAATTTTATTTAAAACGGAAATAATTTCTTTAGATGCATATAAAATTCCAATTCGTAAACCTGCCATAGCATAGGCTTTTGACAATGTTTGTGTAATGATAAGATTTGGAAAATCTTTTAAAACGCTTAACCAACTCTCGTCTTTAGAAAAATCAATATAAGCTTCATCTAAAACTACAAAACCCTTGAACTGATTTAAAATTTTAATCACTGCAGTATCCGTAAAAGAATTTCCCGTTGGATTGTTTGGCGAGCACAAAAAGATGATTTTTGTATTTGCATCTACAGCTTCTAAAATAGCGTCAACATTGGGTTGAAACGCTTCATTTAACAGTACTTCTCTATTTTCAATGGCATTGATATTCGCCAAAACACCATACATTCCATAAGTCGGCGGCAACGTTATAATATTATCCCGATTCGGTTCGCAAAAAGCTCTAAAAATTAAATCTAAGACTTCATCACTACCGTTTCCTAAAATAACATTGTCTTTAGGTACATTATTTCTATCTGCAATTATTGCTTTTAACTCTTTCTGTTGGGGATCTGGATAACGATTCATTCCATTGGAAAACGGATTTTCATTGGCATCCAAATATATCATAGGTTTAGTAAATTGCTCAAACTCGTCACGTGCTGAAGAATAAGGGCTCAGTTTTTTTACGTTTTCTCGGATTAAGTTTTCTAAATTCATATATCTTTATTTTTAAACACATAGTCACATTAGCTATTTTTTTGTGTTGATTTTAGTCGTTTTACTTGACATAGTTCACATATTTCACTAATTTTAAATCTATATGTCTATATGTTTTAATTATTTTTTAGTCGTAATGATACAGCGTTTTTGTGTGCTTGTAAACCTTCGGCTTCTGCCATAACTTCTATTGCTTTTCCAATATTTTGAATACCTTCGTTTGATATTTTTTGGAAGGTCATGGCTTTCAAGAAACTATCTAAATTGACGCCGCTATAACTTTTTGAGTATCCATTTGTAGGCAACGTGTGATTTGTTCCTGAAGCATAATCTCCTGCACTTTCAGGGGTGTAATTACCAATAAAAATTGATCCTGCGTTCTGAATTCCGTCTATAAAATAATCTTCATTTTGAGAACACAAGATAAAATGTTCTGGACCGTATTCATTGATTAAAGATAAGGCTGTTTTTTCCGTTTCTACAAATATCAATTTGGAATTGTTGATGGCTACTTGCGCAATCTCTTGTCTTGGAAGTTCTTTTAACTGTTTGTATACTTCTTCTTCTACATCATTTAGGATGTTTTTATTTGTAGTAACTAAAATTACCTGACTATCTTTTCCGTGTTCGGCCTGACTCAACAAATCGGAAGCTACAAAACTTGGAATAGCGGTTTCATCCGCATAAACCAATAGCTCACTTGGTCCAGCTGGCATATCAATTGCAACTCCGTTCTGTGTTGCAAATTGTTTAGCTATGGTTACAAATTGATTTCCAGGACCGAAAATTTTATAGACTTGTGGAATGGTTGCTGTTCCGAATGTCATACCAGCAATAGCTTGAATTCCACCAACTTTATAAATTTTAGTTACGCCACACAAATCAGCAGCATACAAAATAGCAGCATTTATTTTTCCATTTTTATCAGAAGGCGAACACATCACAATTTCTTGACAACCTGCCAGTTTTGCTGGAACAGCTAACATTAAAACTGTCGAAAATAAAGGAGCTGTTCCTCCAGGTATGTATAAACCAACTTTTTGAATGGGTCTTTTTTCTTGCCAACAAGTAACCCCGATAGCTGTTTCAACCTCAATTTTACCTGTTTTTTGAGCGGCGTGAAACTGTTCAATATTTGATTTGGCTAATTGAATGGCTTCTTTTAATTCGTTTGAAACTTCCTTTTTTGCTATTTCAATTTCTTCTGAAGTTACTTGAATATTTTCTAAAGTTACACCATCAAAAAAAGAAGTGTACTTTGCTATTGCTTTATCCCCTTTCTGTTGTACTTCTTTAAAGATTTGCTTTACCGTTTCTTCAACATCTGTGAAGGTTTGAGTAGGTCTTTTACAAATATCTGACCAAGTTTCGGGTTGTGGGTTGTATATTTTTTTCATGATTCTATTTTTTAATTTTTGAAACACATAGCCTCATAGTTTCTATTTTTAATCTAAAACTCCAGACGTTTCACTTTAGATAGATGACATAGCAATGTGTAAAATGCAATACTTTTTCAGATTTCTAATTATCAAAATTTCTATGTGCTTATGTGTTTAATTCCTTTACAATACCATTTTTTCAATTGGGCAAACCAATATACCTTCGGCTCCAGCCTCTTTTAATTGGTCGATAACTTCCCAGAATTTATCCTCATCAATTACCGAGTGTACACTGCTCCAACCTTCTTCTGCTAAGGGCATTACTGTTGGACTTTTCAATACAGGTAAAATTTGACTAATCTCTGCAATCTTATCATTGGGAACATTCATCAAAATGTATTTTGATTTTCTGGAACGTAAAACAGCTTGGATTCTAAATTGTAGTTTGACAACTAATTTTTTAGCTTCTTCAGAAATTTGAGGTGATACGGCCAAGACGGCTTCGCTCTTAAGAATAACTTCTACCTCTTTTAATCCATTTTTGAATAAAGTACTGCCGCTGGAAACAATATCTACAATGGCATCCGAAAGTCCAATATTGGGGGCAATTTCAACAGAACCAGAAATTTGGTGAATGTCTACTGAAATTCCCTTTGAAGAAAAATAGTCAACTACTGTCTTGGGATAAGAAGTTGCCACTCGTAATCCGTTTAAATCTTGAATGGTGTTGTAATTAAAATTTTTAGGTACTGCAACCGAAACTTTGCATTTTGAGAAACCTAGCTTTTCCGCAATTTCAATGTTCTGTCCTTTTTCTACCAATAAATTATCCCCTACAATGGCAATGTCGACTACGCCATCTATCAAATATTGAGGGATATCCGAGTTTCTTAGATAATAGACTTCTAAAGGAAAATTAGAAGCGGTTACTTTTAGTTGGTCGTTACCATTGTAAACTGAAATACCGCAATCTTTTAAGATTTGAATACTTTCATCGTGTAGACGTCCTGATTTTTGAATAGCAATTTTTAAGGTGTTCATTTTATTTCACTTTAAAGTTTTAAAAAAAGTACACCAAGGGGTTTTAAAAAATGCTTAACAACAAAAAACCCGTTTGATGTACTCAAACGGGTTAATAGTTTTATATGATTTCATTACATATCATCACTACCTCGCTTGAGCGTGGAACAAATGATGATGATGATGTAATTGATTTAAAAACATAATTTCTGTTATTTTTTAACAATGCAAATGTAACAACTAATTTTTGGAATAAACAAAATGTTTTTGAAATTTTATATTTTGTTTAATGGTTTTCATTGTGTGATTCTTCTTGATAATTCGCGTCTGGAGTACTACTATTACTGGTGTTTTCTCTGATTTCGGTATGACGAATTTCCCCTCCAGAAGTTCCAACATTTTTAGACAAAACCGCTGCACCTATTGCTAAAATCAAAACAATATAGGAAACAATTGCTGCTTTTGCCTGTTTTTTAAAATTGACAATTAATCCTAAAATAGCTAAAATACCTAATCCATAAAGTACTTTCATGAACGTTTCGGCAATCTCTTCATGTATGTGAATGATGTCATGTGAAATGCCTAATTCTTCTACAATCTCTTCTGCTCCCTCACCAGTCATCATAGTGGCTTTCGCCATAATCATACAAATGATAAACATGACATAGGCTGTATTAATTAAAATCGTTTGCTTTTTTAAAATTCCAAAGCTTAATATTCCTATTCCAAAAAATAGACCAATGATTGGAAAATGGTTTACGACCATGTGTAAATGCGCTTCATTCATGTTATTTAAATTTTAAAATTAAACACTAACGCCAAATAGATAGCCCACTAAAGCAGATATTACCATTGCAATTGTCCCCCAAATGGTAACACGAAGAATGGCTTTGATTACATTTGAACCACCTGTTTTTGCGGCTGTTGCCCCCAAAATAACCAAGAAAAAAATAGTCGAACCATACAACCAATATTCCATTCCTTGTAAAGGTAAAAAAAGCACAACTAGAAGCGGTAAAATACCACCAACAGTAAAAGCAGTACCTGAAGCAAAAGCTGCTTGAATAGGTTTTGCTTGGCTTATTTCATTGATCCCTAATTCGTCTCTGATATGTGTTCCTAAAGCATCGTGTGCCGTTAATTCTTTAGCAACCCGTTCGGCAGTTTCTTTGGTTAGTCCTCTTTTTTCATAAATCTGTGCTAAAATTAGAAGTTCTTCCTCTGGAGATTCATTCAACTCTTTTTTTTCTCTATCAATATCTGCTTTCTCTGTATCCGTTTGTGAACTTACAGATACATATTCTCCAGCTGACATCGATAATGCACCTGCTACCAAACCAGCAATTGTAGCCAATAAAATGGGTTCTTTATCCGAACTTGCAGCTGCCACACCAACTGCCAAACTTGAAATCGAAATGATTCCATCATTAGCCCCTAAAACAGCTGCTCTAAGCCAATTGCTTCTGTGAATGTAATGACTATCTAAATAATTATCAATAGTTAGCATTTGATTTCAAATTTGGATTGAATGTACTTAAATTAATTTAAATCGAAGACTCCTTTTACCAAAATTTTTGATTCCTGATGTACGTTTTCATCAGAAATAATCTCGGTATGATGTTCAGATACTTCTCCTGTTGCTACTAAGGTTTTACGAAAACTAAACTGGTTGTTTTGTTCCTTAACAAGTAAAAGCACAAAACTTTTATCATTTTCTTTGATAATAGCATCATTTGGCACACTTAATCCTTTCTTTGTGGTAAGAATAATACTAGCTTCTACAAACATACCTGATAGCAATTTTTCTTTTAATTCAGGTTGTAATACACCTAAAACTGAGATGCTTCTGTCTTTATTCTCAATCGATTTACCTACAGCTTTTACTTTAGAATGGTACACCTCTTTTGAAGCTTGAGGAATAGTAAATTCAATGTTTTGCCCTTCTTTAATTTTTAAAATATCGCTTTCAAAAACGTTTAAGTTTAATAATAAATGTTGGGTATCCACTACTTCCATAATCACATCAGAAGGTGACATAAACATTCCTACATTGGCATTCATTACCGTAATATCTCCTGAAATCGGTGCTTTTAAAGTTATTACCGAAGTAAATTTACCTTTCTCAACATTAGTAGGATTGATATTCAATAGCAATAATTTCTCACGTAAACCTTGATACATTCCTTTAGCTTGACGATAATCGCTTTCTGCTTTTAAATAGTTTTTTTGCGAAGTAATTTTCTCATTGTATAACGTTTTTTGGCGCTCAAATTCAGATTTTAAGTAATTGATTTGTTCGGCAATTGCTACATACTCTTTTTGAATATCCAAGTATTCTGTGTTTTCTAGGGTTACTAAAACTTGTCCTTTAGCCACTTTATCTCCCACGAGAAAGGAAGATGATTTTACATAACCACCAATAAATGGTGTGATTTTAGCACGATATTGTGGTGGAACGTCAATTTTTCCAGAAGCGGAAACCGTTACATTAAATTCGTTTTCCATCAAAGTGGCAATCTCCATTTTAGAAGATTGAAATTGTTCTTTAGTAACCGTTATCAATCCGTTGTTTGGTGTGACCACCTCGGTTTTTTCTTCTTTACAAGAGATGAATAATCCGATTAGTGCTATTAAAATGCTATTTTTTATCATTAGTTTTCGATATTTAGGTAATATAAATCTAAAATAGTGGTGTTGTATTGCATTACGGCATCCAAGTAATCCACTTGAATGGTTGTGGCATTTTCTAAACTTAAAATGTATTGAAAAAAGTCTATTTCGCCGTGTTTGTAACTGCTGTCAGCTACTTTTATGATTTCTTCTGATACTTTTTTTCCATACTCATTGTAGTAAGATATGGCTTCTTGTTGCTGTTCAACTTCTTGTTGTTTTTGTTTGATATAAGCATCTATTTTAGTTTCTTCCTGTTTCTTTTGGGCTTCCCAAGCTTGTGTTTCTAGTTTGGCAACTTTTGATTTGGTACTATTTCCGCTGAATAAGATGGGTACTGATAATCCAATTTGAAATCCATATAAGGATTGGGATAAGCCGTTATTTTTTCCTTGAAAATATTCCAAATTCAAATCCGGTAACCAATTTTGTTTTTGCAAACTTTGATTTGATTTGTAAATATTAGTAAACGATTCTAGATGTGATAGATACAAATCTTTACTTGAACTTAATGTTACAGTTGAAATAGGTTCGGATAGTTGATTAGAAATTACAATTTCTTCTTCACTTTGGACTAAAGATTGCAACACTTCTACTTGTGCTTTTTTTTCTTTTTCCAATTGTGACAATTTGGTTTTGATCTGACGAAATTTAGCTTCAGCTGTAATTTTTTCTAAATAATTGGTTTCGCCTAATTCAAATCTTCTATTGCTTGCTTTAGAAAAATTTTGGTACAAGCTATCCAAATAGCGGTATAATTTTTCTTGGTGTTGCACATTTACAATTTGGTAATACACCTGTGAAATTTTTAATTTGAGCTGGTTTTGCTGAATTTCAAATCCGGTTTTCTCTTTTTCATATTCCGCTTTATATAATTTCTTTTTAGCACCATAAACCGTTGGGAAAGCAAATTTTTGTTGGGCACCAAAGACTTTCAAAGGCATCTCATTTAAAGCTAAGTTGTTTTGATCATAACTATAATACACATTTGTTTTTTCGAAATCATAGGCCAATTTTATAGCTTGTTTTGCTTTTTCAATCTTCACTTGTCCTGCTTTAATTCCTGCATTGTTTGAAATGGCTTTCTGAACCAAACCGTCTAATTCAGGATTTTTTTGTTGTGAAAAACCTATAATTGGCAACACCATAAAGATCAGTAAAAGAGCTGCCTTTTTTCCCTTTTTAAATTTTGGTTTTTTGAATTCCTTTTCATCAAAAATTTTAAATAAAATAGGCAAAACAATCATGGTTAAAAGAGTTGCAGTAAACAATCCACCAATGACAACTGTTGCCAAAGGACGTTGTACCTCTGCTCCTGCTGAAGACGAAATAGCCATGGGTAAAAATCCAAGAGCTGCAGCCGAAGCAGTTAATAAAACGGGACGTAATCTGTCGGTTGTTCCTTTTAAAATAAGTTCGTTCATATTCGTCATACCTTGGTGTTTCAATTCTTTAAAATGTTCGATTAATACGATTCCGTTTAACACTGCAATTCCGAACAGCGCAATAAATCCTACTCCTGCTGAAATACTAAAAGGTAAATCGCGCATCCATAAGAACAAAATACCTCCCACTGCTGATAATGGAATAGCAGAATACACCATCAACGCTTCTTTTACTGAGCCAAAAGCAAAGTACAACAAGATGAAGATTAAAAATAGAGCAACCGGAACGGCAATTAACAATCGGGCTTTTGCACTTTCTAAATTTTCAAATTGCCCCCCATACGTTACTCGATAACCATCGGGTAAATCAATTTTGGTTGCAATAATTTTCTTCACATCATCCACAACACTTTGTAAATCGCGGTTACGAACGTTGATTCCGACTACAATTCTACGATTGGTGTTGTCTCTTGAGATTTTGGCAGGACCTTCCGTGTATTCTATTTTGGCTAATTCACGTAACGGAATTTGTTCGCCATTTGGTGTGGTCACATATAAATTTTGCAAGTCTTCTAAGTTTTTACGATTGCTTTCGTCTAAACGAACTACCAAATCAAATCGTTTTTCCCCTTCAAATACATTTCCTGCTGTTTTTCCTGCAAATCCTAAAGCAATCATGTCATTCAAATCGGCAATATTCAAACCAAATTGCGCTATCTTACTTCTATCGTATTGTACAAACATTTGAGGTAAACCTTCTGTTTTTTCAATAATAATATCTGAAGCCCCTTCAACATTTTTAATTGCTTTTTCAATTTCGTGTGCTTTTTTGGCTAAAATATCAAGGTCTTCACCAAATATTTTAATGGCTACATCCGAACGAGAACCTGAGATCAATTCATTGAATCGCATTTCGATAGGTTGTGTAAATTCAACTTCCATATTGGGAATTTGTTTTTCGATAGCGGCTTTGATTTTATCGGCTAATTCGTCTTTTGTTGCAGCTGAAACCCATTCTGATTTTGGTTTCAGCTTCACAATCACATCACTTTCCTCCATACTCATAGGATCGGTAGGTACTTCTGCAGCACCAATTCGCGTAACTACTTGATCAACCTCGGGGAAATTCTTTAGAATGATTGTTTCTATTTTGGTTGTGGTTTCAACTGTTTTGGTTAAGGAAGTTCCCGTTTTTAAAACGGGTTGAATCACGAAATCCCCTTCGTCTAATGTGGGGATGAATTCGCCTCCAATTGAAGTAAATACGCCAATTGCTAAAACCAATAGTCCGACAGCACCATAAATTACTTTTTTGGTATTATCTAAAGCCCAAGTAATTACAGGTAGATACCAAGAATTCAATTTGTTAATCAAACGATTGGAAAATGAATTGGGATTTTCTTCTTTAGGTTTTAAAAACATGGAAGACACTACAGGAACGTAGGTAAAGCAGAATAACATTGCTCCAATCAAGGCGAAACTAAACGTCATTGCCATAGGTTTGAACATCTTACCTTCTACTCCAGAAAGCGATAAAATAGGAATGAATACAATTAAGATGATCAACTGTCCGAAGATTGCCGAATTCATCATTTTTGAGGCACTTTTATAGGTGATTTGGTCAATTTCATCTTGACGCTCTTTCTTACTCAAACCCACCAATGTGCTTGATTTCGAAGCGATTTGAAAAGCAATAAATTCGACAATAATTACGGCTCCATCAATAATAATTCCAAAATCGATAGCCCCCAAACTCATTAAGTTGGCATCGATTTTAAAAATATTCATGAACGAAATGGCGAATAGTAAACACAGCGGAATTACAGAAGCCACTACCAATCCTGAACGCCAGTTTCCAAGTAAAAGCACTACTACAAAGATTACAATCAAACAACCTAAAATTAAGTTTTCGGCAACTGTGAAAGTAGTTTTACCTACTAATTCACTTCGTTCTAAAAATCCGTTGATGTAAACACCGTCTGGTAACGTTTTCTCGATTTCTGTTACGCGATGTTTTACGTCATCAATTACTTGTTTCGAATTAGCTCCTTTTAGCATCATCACTTGACCTAACACCTTCTCTCCTTCTCCATTTCCTGTGATAGCTCCAAAACGGTTGGCATGACCAAATTTTACTGCTGCAATATTCTTAACGTAAACTGGATTTCCGTTTACATTTTTAACGACTATATTTTCAATATCTTCTAATTTCGTCACACGACCTTCACCTCGAATAAAATAACTTTGATTCGTTTTCTCGATATACGAACCACCTGCAATGCTGTTGTTTTTTTCAATCGCTTCAAAAAGTTCGTTAACCGAAATATTCATCGCTTTCAAACTCGAAGAATGAATGGCAATTTCGTATTGTTTTAAGTACCCACCCCAGGTATTGATTTCTACAACCCCTTTTATTCCTGATAATTGTCGTTTTACTACCCAATCTTGAATGGTACGCAAATCGGTAATGGTGTAACGATCTTTGAATTCCGGTTTCACTTCTAGGGTATATTGATAAACTTCCCCTAAACCTGTTGTAATTGGACCCATTTCGGGTGTACCAAAACCTTGAGGGATTTTTTCAGAAGCGGTTTTGATTTTTTCAGCGATCAATTGTCTTGGTAAATAGGTTCCCATATCTTCTTCAAAAACGATGGTAACTACGGACAACCCAAATTTTGAAATCGAACGAATTTCTTGTACACCAGGTAAATTCGCCATTTCTAATTCCACGGGATACGTGATATACTGTTCGATATCTTGAGTGGATAGATTTCGTGACGTAGTGATGACTTGCACTTGATTGTTCGTAATATCTGGAACAGCACCAATCGAAATTTGGAAAACGGAAAAGATTCCGTAACCTAAAACTCCTAATGTAAAAAGGAGAACAATTAGTTTGTTTCGCAAACTAAAAGCAATTATTTTTTCTAACATTTTATTAAAATTATAATAAACAATAGTATTTATCTGGCGAACCGATAAACACATAAGCATCAATAAAAATGATTATTTACAAAAAATGTTAGGCTATTTTAGGAGGTAACCAAATAGTCGTAATTAAATGCGATTTGAAAGACTGGTGGTAAAAATACTTCTGTTTGGTTGTAATTACAGCTTTTACAGGCTGAATTTGAAAATTAGAATTGTTAACCAATACGAAAACAGTTGAAGCAATTTCAAAGGTTTTAAAAGGTAAATCTTGATGTTCTTCTGGATTGTTTTCTGCGTTTTTAGAGTAATGCAATTCTAGAAAATCGATAAAAGAAATTGAAGTAGTAGCCAACTCGTTTTTGTGCTCATTATAATGTTCGATTAAATTCGGAATTTTCAATAACTGCCCTATCGATGTGTTGGCACACATAAAAACAGTAATTAAAAAAAGGGCTATTAGCTTGTTCATTTTAATCGAGTTATCTAACTACCCTACAAAGGTAAAGAATAAAATTAAGATATACCTTAAGGACTGCTTAATGTTGATTAATCAATTTAACTTCCATTTTTCCGTTTTTAAATCGTTCACTTGCAATTTGATAATAGGAAATAGTTTTGTTTTTTGAGGAATCGTTATGAATCCGTTTTGGTTCTAATATTTTATTTTTTGCATTCCATTCATATTGATTTACTTTTTTTCGGTCGTTAATTTCAGTAAAAGTAATTCCTTCTAACAATCCTAAAGTTCTGTAGTTTCCTAAAAATGCTCTTTGCTCAGAAGTTTTCATCTTTGAAATATCCTTACCAAAGAAACTGGAAGTATAATTCCAATTTAAATAACCAAAAAGTGTTGGCATTAAATCAATTTGTGAAACCAATTTATCAACTTTTTCATTTTTGGTGTTTAAATTGTAAATTATAGCAGGTATGTGATGTTTATCTACATTAATTTCCCATTTACCAGCGCTACTGGCACAATGATCTGCCACTATAACAAAAACAGTGTTTGAATACCATTTCTTTGTTTTTGCTTGTTTTATAAATTGTCCCAATGCATAATCGGTATATTTCACCGCTGCTTCACGGCTTCCTTGTTTTAAGTTAACTTTATTATCGGGAAAAGTATAAGGTTTATGATTTGACGTTGTCATTATAAATTGAAAAAAAGGGTGATTGGAAGTAGCTTCAAAATCTGCTCTTTTTAGTGCTTGTTTGTAAGTATCCTCATCACAAATCCCCCAAGCATTTTCAAATGTAACTTCGTTATCTGGAATAGCTGTTCTCGTCGTAACTATTTTATCAGATAATGGATTTCCTCTATCTCTATCAATTATATTAAATCCTTGACCTCCGAAAAAAGTATTCATATTATCAAAATAACCATCTCCTCCATAGATAAAATCAAGTTGATAGCCTTTTTGTTTTAAAATAGTGGCAATAGAAAATAAGTTGTCATTATTTTGCCTTCTCACGATACTATTTCCTGGGGTTGGAGGTACACACAATGTTAACGCTTCCATTCCTCTAACCGTTCTAGTTCCAGTTGCATACATGTTTTGAAAAAAAATTCCTTCATTTGCAAGTTGGTTGATATTAGTAGTTAAATTTTCAGCATTTCCAAATTCACTCAAAAAATCAGCACTTAAACTTTCTATGCAAATTAGAATGATATTAGGTGTTACTTCATTAATTTTACCTGTTACAACTCTCGAAATATCATCGTAATTATCAGAACTAAATTTTTCATCTGATGCTATTAAATCAGACTTTACAATTTTATAAGCCAACTTTTCATCCAATTTTGTGTAAAATAAGTCATAATCTAATTCGTTGGAACGAAAAGCAGCAAAAAAAGAAAAAACACCATTTTTAGATAGTTCATTTTGATAAATATTGGAGCTCCATTCAGCGGATTTATTTTCTAAAACTGAAAACAAACTGATAAGGAAAAGTAAGTAAACAAAAAGGATTGAAAGTCGGTTTGACAATTTTGGTTTTGAACTAAATACTTGTTTGAAAATTTCGTTCTTCTTTAGCAAATAAAAAATTAATAAAATACAACAAAGTAAAACTAAAACGATAGAGGGTATTGGATAAGATTGATTTATATTCTCAACAACTTCATAAGTATATATTAAATAATCAACAGCAATAAAATTAAATCTTGTATTGAATTCATCCCAAAAAGGAAACTCTGAAAATGAAGAAAATAATATAACGAAAAATAAAAGAAAAAGTATCAAATATGTTAATACAATATCTATTTTTTTTCCAATCCATTTTGAAGGAAGAATTGTTAAATAAAAGATGTAAAATGTTATAAACGCAAAACCGATAGCGATATCAAAAAGAAAACCTTTACCAAAAATAATGAATGAAGTATAAAAGGATAAATCTAATTTATCAATTGAAAGGATAGCTAAAATAGTTCTGGTTATTGTAGCCAAAATTAAATACCCGATAAAAAAACAAATAGCCACCAAATAGCGATTGTAAAGCGATTTTAGATTCATAATTACAAATAAGAAGAATAAGTTAAGTACAGAATGACAATTGAAATTACAACAGCAAAAGAAACAGCACCAGCTGCAATATCTTTTATAAATCCTATTTTATGATGATAGTCTGGATGAATAAAATCACATAATTTTTCTATAGCAGTGTTTAAGCTTTCAATAGCCAATACAAATGCCATACAAAATAGCTGAACAATCCAATCTAATTTGGAGAGTCCCACATAAAAGCCTGAAGCTATTAATAACAGTGAAATAAGTGATTGAGTAATTATTGCATCTTCTGTTTTTATCAATAAAAACATACCATACAAAGCAAATTTTAGACTTTTTATTCGTCCAAATACAAATGACTTCATAAATTAAAATTTAATCAAATGTATTGGTTTAAAATATAGAAATGCTTAAGATTTACTTAATATAAAATTAAGATTTATTTAAATTTAAGGATAAAACTAGTACCCTCATTTAATTTACTTTTTACTTTAATTTCAACATTAAGTAAATCACATAAACGCTTTACAATTGATAAACCAATTCCAGTTCCTTTGATTTCTGGATGATTGGAAATATCGGAGCGATAAAAAGAATTGAAAATTTTATTCACATCTTGTTCAGAAATACCAATTCCATTATCGGAAACGGTAAAGATGATTTCTGTTGGTGTTTTCTCTAATTGCAATACAATTTCGCCATTATCCTGAGAATATTTAATTGCATTTGAAATCAAATTACTAAAAATAATGGAAACCAAATAATTATCCGATTGAATATAATAATCGTCTGTAAAATCAGTTTTTATTTTGAGTTTTTTACTTTCCGTTTTATCTGAAAACCGTGTTAAATTGTCTAAAATTAAGGCATTCAAATAAATCGATTCTTGCTTCACATTTTGTTTTTGATTTTCAAATCGGGCCAACAATAACAACTGGTCCACCATGTGGTTTAAGCGATCAACTTCCGAAATACAGAACTGAATTTTCTCTTCATATTCGTGTTGGTTTCTCGGTTTTCGGATTAAAACCTCCATTGTTCCTTTGATAACAGCAAGTGGCGTTCTTAATTCGTGTGAAGCATCTGAAGTAAACTGTTTTTCACGGTCTACCGCATCTTCTATTCGATTCAAAAGATTGTTGATGTTTTCGGATAAAACAAACAATTCGTCTTTGTTTTGTGGCAATGGAATTCGCGTATTTAAATTATCTTTAGTAATTTGACTAGACGTTTCGATAATGGTTTTAACGGGTTGTATGCTTCTTCCTGCAAAAAATCGGGCAATTAAATACAAAACTATTAAGATTAAAGGAATGGAAATCAATAAGATATTTCTCAAATTCCCTATTACCATCTCGGCATCGTCAAGCGACATGGCTACAACCAAATGTCCAATAATTGCCTTTTCTTGCAGCACTGGGACTTGAATTTGACGAATGGGTTTCTGATTTAACTGGGTATCCATATATTGATTGTCTTTATCAATAGGAAATAATTTCAGATTTAAATTCTTCAAATTGGGCGACTTATCAATTAACTGGTTGTTGCTATCATAAAACTGCACAAAAACAGGGTTAACATCAACCGTATTGTGTTCACGAGCTCTCCATTGGTCCACTTGAAGCAAATAGGTTTCTTGCGAATCCAAACTAATCTCTTCTAGATGTTTTTCCACTTCAACAGCAATATCGGTATTGATATGATTGTAAACGCTGTATTTTACAATTTGAAAAATCACTAGAAATACCATCGAAATCAACAAAGCAGTACTCACAATGTAGTTGAAAGCAATTCTATTTTTAAAGGAAAATGAAAACATAATTAAAGCGTAATAGATTCAAAATTAGGCTCAATATGTATCAAAACATGACCTAATTCCATAAGTTCTTTTCGTAAAGTATCTTTTAAATGATGCGCAATATCATGACCTTCTTTCACTGATTTATTCCCATCAACCATTACATGTAAGTCTACGTGATATTTCATTCCGGCCTTTCTAATAAAGCATTTTTCAATACAAATGACCCCTTCAACGGTTTGAGAAATTCGTTTAATTTCAACCTCCAAATCTTGGTACAAATGTTCGTCCATAACTTCGCCTAAAGCGGGTCGGAAAATTTTATAACAATTGTACAAGATAAATACAGAAGCCAATAAAGCGGCCCAATCATCTGCAGCTTCATACCCTTTCCCGAAATAGAGTGCGATGGAAATTCCAATGAAAGCTGCAACTGAAGTAATGGCATCGCTTCTATGGTGCCAAGCATCTGCTTTTAGTGAACTACTGTTGGTTTCAATGCTCTTTTTCATAACAATTTGAAACGAAACTTCTTTCCATAAAATAATAGCACCGAGAACTAAAAGCGTAAAAGGTTTCGGCAATTCGTGTGGCGTTTGTATGTTTTGAACACTTTCGTAAGCAATAACAGTAGCCGAAGTAATTAAGAAACCCACCACCAGGAACGTAACCAAAGGTTCGGCTCTTCCATGACCATAAGGATGATTTTCATCAGCGGGTTTGTTCGAATATTTAATTCCGAAAAGCACTAAAAAAGAGGCAAAAACATCTGCTGTAGATTCAATAGCATCAGCAATCATAGCGTACGAATTTCCAAAATATCCTGTAATCCCTTTTATTAAAGCTAATAAAGAATTTCCAATGATACTAAAATAAGTCGCTTTGATGGCTTTTTCTGTGTTTGGCATGCTAAATTTCGTTTGCGATGTACCCTACTCCTCTAATGGTTTTAATTAAATCTTGGTCCTTAGTCAAATTCAATTTCTTTCGGATGGAGTTCATAAACACATCAATTACTCCCGTATCGTATTCAAAATGAATGTCCCAAACGTCTTCAATGATGTTTGTTCGGGTGCAAACCTTACCTTTATTTTTAATTAGATATTCGAGTAATTCAAATTCTCTTTGTGTCAAAGATACTTCTTTATTGTCAACAAAAACCTGAAACTTAGACTTGTCAATCGTAATATTTCCTAAAGTTAATACTTTTATTTCATCTTTTGTTCGGAAGTGAATTTTGATGCGCTCCAACAGTTCGTCAAACGAAAACGGTTTTTTGATATAATCGTTAGCACCTGCTTTTAAGCCTTCTATAGTTTCTTGTACCGTATCTTTTGCCGTTAGGAAAATGATAGGCAAATTATTTTTCTCTAAACGGATATTTTTACAAACGTCAATACCTTGCATTTTGGGCAACATCCAATCGAGCAATACTAAATCTACAGGAAGTTCAAGTGCTTTTTTCAAGCCTTCCACACCATCATAAGCCGTGGAAATGGTGTAATTTTCCTCTTCCAAGCCTTGTTTTAGAAAAGCTACAATTCCTTTTTCGTCTTCAACAATTAAAATATGCATGCTACCGAACTTTATTGAACAAATTTTACTCCGAAGGTAAAAATATTTGCTGATAATCCGTCACTTCTATCGTAATGATTGAATCTAAAATCGATATTTTTTAAACCAAATTTCCAAATTTTTGTATTGGTAAAGATATCCGTATAGCCCAACCCAAAGCCATATTGATTGGCTGTGAAGGTTGACAAATCATAATCGGAAGTGTAAAACGCTTCAGTAGAAGTATGCCCTTCGTATGGCGCAAAATACTTCGATTGCTGTTGGGAGTAATAACGGAACATTGGAATAACCGTAAACTTATCCGTTAACTTATACGGAATTTCAATATTGAACGTATGCGATGAAATATCCCAATCATCAAAATAGTAACGATAATAGGTTCTCAAAGTAAATTTTTCATTCAAATAGAAATTCCATCGCGTACCAATTGGCAACTTGAATCGATTGTCTGGTAAACGCTCGATATCATCTGCTAATTGAAACTCATTGATAAAGAAATCCCCTCTGTCTGCAAAATAAACACGTTGGTAAGGGGTTGAAAGTAAACCGTTTTGGTATAAGACATCCATAAAAATAGAGCCTTGAATTTTTTTAGTTACCACTTGAGAAAACGTCAAACTCAACGCAAAAGAATTTCTGTTTTTTTGATCGTGTTCTTTGAAATTTGAAGGATTGTATATTTCAGAAGAAATTTGACCTGGTGTAATTACAAAATCATCATAGATGCCACCATTCATGCCGTTATAATCAACAAAATCTTGTAATTCTTTGGGATAAATTGGTCTCCAAGTATCCAAGTAAACATTTGCGTTAACCGAAACCTCTGAATTTTTTCCGTTAAATAATTTTGAAACACCACCACCAAAGCCTACCGAAGCATAATCATACTCAATAGAACCTGACACGTGACCGTTCCAAATTGTATTTCTGTCATCCGAACTGTGGCTGTAATTTAAAACCAAAGAAGTCAAAACATCCTGAGCTGATGCCCCAGAACTCGCTTGCCATGGACTTGGTGTATTGCTATCAAAGGGATTGATATTTCCTGACGAAGCAGAAGAATATGCCGAAATTCCAGCATCAACCGTTAATACATCATCATCATTAAGTGGAATAGCTACCACAAATGTTGGTGTGATATTCGTTAATTCCTCCATACCATTACCCCCCGAAACGGCAGAGTGAATTCCGTCTTGTTTGTAGTAGCTCATCAAAAAGTCTACTTCAATCGATTCTAAAACACGTTTTTTATAGACTACTTCAGTCGAATCTTTCTCTTGCGAAAAACTCAACGTAGTAAAAAAAACAAAAACTATTATACTTATATTTTTCATAAATTAATTACCCATTACCTATTACCCATCACCAATTACCCATCACCTAATTACATCCGCAACCTCCACCTGTTTTTCCTCCATTAGCACCCGAAGCCGCTTCACGATAAACTTGAAACGTAGTTTCAAAACGCTCTGAACTTCTAGCCGAAAGTTTCATATCAGGGTCGTTAATGTATTGTTTGTCGTATTCTTTTACGGAGTTGCAAGAGGTGAATCCCAAAACTACTATTGCGATTAAAATGACTTTTTTCATACTTGCTATTTTTTAATGTCTATATTTTTTGATGTGTGAATCACGCCTTTATCATCTACTATGATACAACCAATTCCGTTTAGTTGATTGATTAAATCCAAACCTACTTCGACTCCTAAAACGAAAATTCCGGTAGCCAAAGCATCTGCGATTTCGGTTTGTTTTGCAAAAACAGAAACACTTACAATTCCGCTTGCTGGATACCCTGTTCGTGGATCAATAATGTGAGAATAGCGTTTACCCTTGAACGTAACAAACTTCTCATAACTTCCAGAAGTTTCCACAGCAGCATCGTCTAAAGGAAAAGTAGCGAACACTTTATTTTTATTCATAGGATTGACAACACCTACGGTCCAGCTTTGTCCATCAGGTTGTTTACCCCAAGTATTGATGTCGCCTGAAACATTCACTAAGCCTGATTTACATCCTTTTATTTGAAGTAACACTTTAATCTTGTCAGCGATGTAACCTTGACCAATTCCGCCAAGACCTAATTTCATTCCTTTATTTTTAAGGAAAATTGTTGTATCCTTTGGATTTAGAATGATGTTTTGATAGCCCACTTTTTCAACGGATTTTTTGATAGCTTCTTCCGATGGCATTTCTTTCATGCTTCCGTCGAATTTCCAAATCTTATCCATTGAAGCATATGAAATATCAAAAGCTCCAGAAGTCAGTTTGGAAATCTTAATCGCGCGTTCCACCAAATCATACACTTCTTGGTCTACTTTTACAGGTTGAATGCCTGCATTCTGATTCACCAGAGAAATTTGAGTGGTTGGAATCCAATCCGAAATTAAGTTTTCTATTCGCTTCACTTCATTAATGGCTAAAGCGGTAAAATAATCTCCTTCTACAGTATCTTTAGCAACCACAGTTATTTCAAACGGACTTCCTAACAAACTTTGCGTTTTCTTGAAAATTTGCTGGGCTAAACCTAATTGGGTAAGCAAAAGAAAAACGACTATTTTTTTCATTTTTTGTCAATTGCGTGAATCATTTTGATATACTCTTCAGGAGCAACATTTTTAAAGCCCATTTTTCCTAGAACTTTTCCGTTTTTATCCAAAATTACTACCAAAGGAAAACTACCTTCACCGTTATACTTTTCGGCTAATTTTCTATTGTGTTCGGTTTGTTCTTTAGATAATACATTTGCTTTTTTTCTCGGAAAATCGGCACGAACAACCACCCACGATTTTTCAGCTTCATTCTTAAAGATTTGGGATTGCCAAATGGTTTTGTCTAACTTAATGCAAGGCGCACACCAATCAGAACCAGAAAAAACAACAATTATGTTTTTATCTTGCTCAGAGGCTTGTTTTTTAGCATCCTCAAAATTATAACTCCACTCCTGAGCCACTATAAATTGGGAGATGGAAAGAGCAATTAAAAGAAGTAACTTTCTCATTTCATTTAAATTTACATCAAATGTAACAAGAAAAGGTATACGCTTGTCCTTGCGTAAACTGAAATTAAGCTAAAATTAAGTTAGGGTAATCCGTTGTACTTTCTTGAAAACCATTCTATTGTTAGTGCTAAAATGGCAATTATTAGCAACCAAACCCAATCAATTAAAGGTGATTTTTTGATGGTTTCTTTTTGAATGGGAAGATAATTTTCATTTTCAATCAAATCTTGTATAGCCTTGTCTAATTGATTTGGGTAATATACTTTTCCATTTGTATTACTAGCTAATTGAAGCAATCTATTTTGATCAGGATTTACAAATTGTTTTTCAATTTCAAAATCTAAGACTTCGAAACTTCCCGAAAAATGGGTGTTGGATTCTTTTTCAGTTACTTTAAAGGTATAATTGGCTGCATCTAATCCATCTAAATTTACTTTGTATGCATTAGTCGTTTTAAGAAAATCGTATTTTTTGGTCGCTTTTGTTTTTGAATTGGTGACTTGAATTGTCAATTGTGCATTTTCGTCAAATTCGTAGTTTTTATTGAAATATTCTGCTGTAATTTCGATACTTTCCCCAGAGTTGTAGAAACTTTCGTAAGTAACATTCAAGTTCTTTTTTGAAGCATTTGAAACTAAAAACTGAATAATTTTATCTGTAAACCTATCAAAATCTTCAAAAGACTTTTTGTTCAAGTGGTTTTCCAAACGCCATTTCCAAATATTTTCACCTAATAAATATGCTTTTCTTTCAGCACCGCTTTCGGTAAAAGTAACCATTGGATGCTGTACTGGAACATTTCGAACTCTAGCTGAAAGCAGTGTATTAGTATTGTTTTTTGCCGTAATTGTACCAAAATTATGTTCCAACGGTGGGAAATTTTCAAATCCAATATTGGATTGAGCAAATAAATTAAAATTGGATTCAAACGTAGCTAAATAATCCTCTTTAGCACTCGTCATTTTAAAATTCAAATCGTTTTGAACCTGATTCAAAAAGGTAAAATCGGTTGCGGTACCGGTAATCACAAACGTATTGATTTGTGCTATCTTATTTTGATCGAAAACCGATTTAAAAGCTGGATTGGGTTGGTACAAAATCAAAACATTATACGATTGTAACGATTTGATTTCACTTGGCTTTACAATAGTAACTTTTCGTTGTTGATTGGTTTCAATACTTCGCTTTAAAGCTCCTAAATCAGGATGATTGATGGTTGTAATTAATGCGATTTCGCTTTTTTGATCGATTACTTCAACTGCAAAATTCTTTGTATTGTTAACGCTATTTTTTTCTTTTACACTAGCAGCAATAGTTGCTTTGTATTTTGACAAACCTACTTTATCCGCATTTAATAAAACGGTTACGGATTGTGCTTTTTTGTCTTTCGAAAAAGTAACCGCTTGTTTGTAAACCGTTTGATTTCCTGATTGAATGGAAAAATTTGAAGTAATAGTCTCATTTCCATTGTATTGCAAAAATACTTCAACCGGAAATTTATTCTTTAAAAAAGCGTATTTGTTAACATTGATTTGATTAATTTTCAAATCCAGCACCTTAGTGGTATCCCCTAAAACAATTGGTAAAACACTGGTATTTTCTTGAAAACTAAAGACATAATCGTTACCCATTGTTTGATTTCCGTCGGTAAAAAGAACTATGGGATATTTGGCATTCCTATACAATTGCTTTACATTTTTTGCAACACCATCAATATGCGATTGATTTCCTTTAAAATCCAATTTTTCTAAAGATTGAAAATCCTCAGCAAACGAAAACAATTGTACATCATATTTTTCTAAAATAGCCTTATTTTCAGCAATTTTTAAATATAATTCGGATGCTTCTTTAGTAGCTTTTAATTCGGAAATCGATTTGGAATCGTCTACAACTATTGGCAAAGGTGTTTTCTGTATGTCTGTTATTTTCCGACTAACAATTGGATTAATCAGTAATAAGAAAACAGATAATAGACTAACAAAACGCAAAAAAGCCAAAAACCAGTACAATTTAGACTGATTTTTGACTTTATACAAGTATTGATAAAACGACAATCCAGCAGCAATTAGTACTGATAAAATAAGAAGTAAAATTGTGCCTGTTGTCATTATAAGTTTAAAAGTTTATAGGTTTAGAAGGTTAAGAGTATTGATTCGCTTTCATCATTTGTGATTTGTACAAACCATCAATTAGCATATTAACTTCTGTATTTTTTTCTCGAACTAATAAGTATTCGTTTTCATTTAAGTACTCAAAATCATAGCATAAAATAACTTGATTTAATAATTCTAAAGAAGAACCATAAGCTATTTCAGAAAATCTTGCTTTGTCTTTATATGAATTTCTTCCAGAACCTTCTGCTAAATTTGATGCAATAGATATTGAGCATCTTCGCATCTGACTAGTTAAACCAAAAGTTTCATCTTTAAGAAATTGTTTTGTAGTCTTGTAAATTATTAAAGCTAATTCTCTACCCTTTTGCCAAGCAATTAACCTTTCAAAACTAAAAACGCTCATTTCTTATCTTTTAAACTTATAAACTTTAACCTTTTAAGCTCCTATGTTAGCATTCCACCATCAACGTTAATAACTTGTCCCGTTACATAGGCACTCATGTCAGATGCTAAGAACACACATACATTGGCTACATCTTCAGGAGTTCCACCACGTTTTAATGGAATAGCATCACGCCAACCTTTGACTACATCTTCGTTTAATTTCGCTGTCATTTCAGTTTCAATAAAACCTGGAGCAATAGCGTTGCAACGGATGTTTCTTGACCCTAATTCTAATGCGATTGATTTCGTAAATCCGTTCATACCTGCTTTTGAAGCAGCATAATTCGCCTGACCTGCGTTACCTTTTACGCCTACAACACTACTCATATTTACGATAGACCCTTTGCGATTCTTCAACATGATTTTTTGAACTGCCTTAGTCATGTTGAAAACCGATTTTAAGTTGATTTCGATTACTTTATCAAAATCTTCTTCTGACATGCGCATTAATAAGTTGTCTTTTGTGATACCCGCATTATTGATTAACACATCGATTGTTCCGAATTCAGCAATTACGTCATCTACCAACTTTTGTGCTTCGTTAAAATCTGCAGCATTTGATTTATATCCTTTAGCTTTAATTCCTAAAGCGTTTAACTCATTTTCTAAAGCCATAGCGGATTCTACAGATGAACTATATGTAAAAGCAACATTAGCGCCTTGTTCTGCAAAAACTTTTGCTATTCCGCTACCAATTCCACGGCTAGCCCCTGTGATGATGGCCACTTTTCCTTCTAATAATTTCATGGTAAATACTCGTATTAGTTTGTTTAATAATTTGCTCCAAATATAGGAATATTTTGAAGCATAATAAAAAAGATGTTGCTATTGCCTTTATTTGAAATTTCGAATCACAGTTCCCAATTTATAACCTCTTTACCCTTTTCTTTCAAATAGGCATTGGTTAATTGAAAATGATTGTTTCCAAACCAAAAGCCTCGATTAGCGCTAAGCGGAGATGGATGACCGCTTTCTAAAATCAAATGCTTATTCTTGTCAATTCGTTTTCCCTTTTTTTGAGCAAAACTGCCCCATAATAAAAATACCACATTTTCCGCATTTTGATTGATTAAGTCAATTACTGCGTCGGTAAAAAGGTTCCATTTTAAGTGTTTATGACTGTTAGCTTCGTCTTTTCTTACGGTTAAAGTTGCGTTTAACAACAAAACACCTTGTTTGGCCCAACACTCTAAGTTGCCTGATGTTGGAAAAAGAATTTTATGGTATTCGGTATTGATTTCAGTAAAAATATTTTTCAAGGAAGGAGGAATTGCAATTCCATCATTTACTGAAAAACACAAACCATTTGCTTCTCCAGATCCATGATAGGGGTCTTGACCAATAATAACCACCTTAATGTCTTGAAAATCAAATTGTTCAAAAGCTGAAAAAATTAGCTCTTTTGGAGGAAAACATATTGAAGTCGCGTATTCATGCTCCACTTGTTCCATTAGATCTCTAAAATAAGGCTTTTGAAATTCCGTTTTTAGTAAAGCTTGCCAACTCTGATTCTTGATAAACATTTTATAATTTTTATCAAAAATATAAATTTCTATTGCAATATGGATTCATTACTTTGTAACTTTGACCTACAGAAAAAGAAAAATGATTTCGATTACAGAAAAAACACTTCAAGATTTAGAATTTAATACGGTTTTAGAAACCATTGCCAGCCGTTGCAATACCGATATTGGTGAAGCAAAAGCCATGGCGATAACTCCGTTTAAAGACAAAGAAGCCTTGCTAATCAACTTAAAGCAGACTTCGGAATATTTATCTTCGTTTACCAACAATAATGCGATTCCAAATCACGGATTTGAAAACATCAACTACGAACTAAAGTTTTTAGCCATAGAAGATAGTTTCTTAGAAGTGGGAAGTTTCAAAAAAATTGCTAATCTTTCGGAAACAGCAATTACATTGATTCAATTTTTAAAGAAATTCGAAGATTACTATCCCACCCTATATCAAAAAGCTTCCCAAATTGACGTTGTAAAGTTAATTATCCAACGTATTGATGAAGTGGTAGATAAATTTGGTATAATAAAAGATAATGCTTCCCCTGATTTAGTAGATATTCGCCGAAATATTAATGTGGTACGTGGGAAAATTAACCAAAGTTTTGGCATGGCACTGAGTCAATACAATTCGCTTGGTTATTTGGATGATATCAAAGAAACAGTAGTTGAAAACCGCAGAGTTTTAGCCGTTTTAGCTATGTACAGAAGAAAAGTAAAAGGTGCTATTTTAGGAAGTTCTAAAACAGGTAGCATCGCTTACATCGAACCTGAAGCAGCTCAACGTTATTCTCGAGAACTGAATAATTTAGAATACGAAGAACGCGAAGAAATCATGCGCATTTTAAAGCGCTTGACAAATGAAATTCGTCCGTTTATCGAAACAATTGCCGCTTATCAAGACTTTTTAAGTGACATTGATGTAATAGCTGCAAAAGCGAAATATGCCAATAAAATCAACGGTATTCTTCCCAATATCATCGAAGAAAAACGAATGTTTTTTAGGGAAGCCTTCCATCCTATTTTATATTTGAACAATAAGGAAAAGAAAGCCGTTACTTATCCCCAAACCATTGAATTGCATAACGAAAGCCGTATTATTGTGATTTCGGGACCCAATGCGGGTGGAAAAACAATTTCCTTAAAAACTGTTGGATTGTTACAATTGATGTTACAAAGTGGGATTTTGATTCCGGTTCACGAGCGCAGTGAAACCTTTTTATTCGATAGGATTTTAACGGATATTGGTGATAACCAATCCATTGAAAATCATTTGAGTACCTATAGTTACCGATTGAAGAATATGAATTATTTCTTAAAAAAGTGTAACGCAAAAACCTTATTCCTAATTGATGAATTTGGAACCGGTTCGGATCCAGAATTAGGAGGAGCTTTAGCCGAAACCTTTTTAGAAGAATTCTATGCTCGTGAGGCTTTTGGTATTATTACAACGCATTACAGCAATTTAAAAATACTGGCGAATGAATTGCCTTATGCATCGAATGCGAACATGATGTTTGACGAGAAATCCTTAGAACCCATGTATAAATTGATTTTAGGTCAGGCTGGAAGTTCGTTTACCTTTGAAGTAGCACAAAAAAACGGCATTCCATTTGGATTAATCAATCGTGCGAAAAAGAAAATTGAAGGCGGAAAAGTTCGTTTTGATAAAACTATAGCAACCCTTCAAAAAGAACGTTCTAAATTAGAAAAAACGTCTTTAACATTAAAAGAAGAGGAAAGCAAAGCGCGTGAAGAAAGTAAGAAAATGGAAACCATTAACGCTAAAATTCAAGAGAAATTAGAGCGTTATCAAGAATTATATGATGCGAACCAACGTTTGATTTACATTGGACAAAAGATTGATGATATTTCAGAGAGTTACTTCAACAACAAAGACAAAAAGACGTTAATTGGCGAATTTTTAAAGATGGTTGAAATTGAGAATTCGAAGCGCAGAAAGCTTTCAGCCAAAGAGAAAAAGGTCAAAGAAGTTATTCAGAAAAAGGTAGCAGAAGAAGTCAAAGTTAAGGTAGAGGAAATTCGCACTGTTAAAAAAGAAAAGAAAATCAAAGCTAAAATAGAAGAAGAAAATAAGCCAAAAGTAGTTTTAAAAGTTGGGGATCGAGTGCGAATGAAAGACGGAAAAGCCATTGGTACTATCGATGTTATTGAGAAATCCAAAGCGACGGTAAATTACGGTATTTTTACTTCAAAGGTGAGTTTAGAGCAATTGGAATATGTGCAACCCGTTTAATTTTTACAGTGTTTGGCCGCGTTTATTTGCTTATTTTTGTATTGATTAGAGCTCCACTAAGACGTTTTACTTTTTTAAAATCTATAGTTAAAAAAGAAAGTCTTTTATGAACTTTTGCTCACTAGAAGCTATAAGGTTAAAAACTTATACGTTTTATTTTACACCGATCATAGATTGTTATTATTTCTAAAATTTTAATAATCTGTGTTCCTCAATTTTGAACTTGAAATTAAAAAATGGAAATACAAGACTTACCACAAGATAAGAAAATCATATTGTTCGATGGTGTTTGCAACCTTTGCGATTCCTCCGTTCAATATGTTATCAAGCATGACAAAAAAGATCGCTTTCGGTTTGTTCCTCTGGAATCGGAATTGGGTCAAAAAATCTTAAAACACATTGGGATTAATCCGATTCATACCGACAGTATTGTTTTATACGAGCCGGGTATTTCATACTATTATAAATCAACTGCAGCTTTAGAAATTGCGAAAGGATTAAGTGGAATTTTTACATTAGCCGCTGTTTTCAAAATATTACCTACTGGAATAAGAGACGCTGTTTATGACTATGTAGCCAAAAATAGGTACAACTGGTATGGCAAAAAAGAAGCTTGCATGATTCCTACACCCGAATTGAAAGCAAAGTTTCTGGAATAAACTTACATGATAATTATCAGGAAATAAATTAGAGGTTACTAGTATCTTTGTTTAAATTCTAACCTTTTTAAGTATGACAAATTTATTCGTACCCCTTTATTCACACGGCAATGGCACCTTTATCATGTCTATTGTTTTTGGATTGGTCTGTTTGGGCTTAGTAAGCGCCGTAATTTTGATGATGAATAGTGATAAAAAGAAAAAAAACGACCAATAATTTTGGTCGTTTTTCATTACAAGTATATTTTGTTTTGCAAAAAATAGTCTGCTATTACTAATGCTGCCATAGCCTCAACAATGGGAACGGCTCTTGGTACCACACAAGGATCGTGTCGTCCTTTCCCGTGTTGTTCTCTAATTTCTCCACTATTGGTTAATACCTCTTGTTTTTGTATTAATGTGGCAACAGGCTTGAATGCTACTCTAAAGTAAATATCCATACCGTTTGAAATGCCTCCTTGGATGCCTCCTGATAAATTACTTTTTGTTGAACCATCAGCATTGTATGCATCGTTGTGGTCGCTACCTTTCATTTTGGCACCACAAAAACCACTTCCAAATTCAAAGCCTTTCACGGCATTAATTGACAACATCGCTTTGCCTAATTCAGCATGCAACTTATCAAAGACAGGTTCTCCAAGTCCGATGGGTACGTTTTGAATTACACACGTAATGGTTCCTCCAACCGTATCCCCTTGTTTTTTGATTTCTTTGATGTATTGCTCCATTTTTTCGGCTGATGCGGTGTCAGGACAGCGAACAGGGTTGCTTTCAATTTTAGAAAAATCCAGGTCTTGATAGGGTTTATCAATAAAAATTTCTCCAACAGAGGATACAAATGCATTGATCTTTACTTCTGGAATAATTTGTTTGGCAATAGCGCCCCCCACTACTCTACAAGCTGTCTCGCGAGCAGAACTTCTTCCACCTCCGCGATAATCACGGATACCGTATTTTTTCTCATATACATAATCCGCATGACTAGGACGATATGAATCTTTTATATCGGTATAATCATTAGACTTTTGATTGGTATTGGGAATGATAAAACCTATAGGAGTTCCTGTTGTTTTTCCTTCAAAAATTCCAGACAAAAATTGTACCTCGTCCTCCTCTTTTCGTTGGGTAACAATTGCAGACTGTCCTGGCTTTCTTCTTTGCATTTCCGACCTAACAAAGTCGAAATCCAAATCAATCCCTGCAGGACATCCATCTAAAATTCCTCCTAAGGCTTCTCCATGAGATTCACCAAAAGTGGTTAATTTTAATAATTTTCCAAAACTATTTCCTGCCATTGATTTCCTCCTTATCGCTTTATAATTTTCTTCTTTCCTTTTCTTTCTTGATAAGCGTCAATTCTCTACTTGTTTGACCTGCTACAGAAGTATTCTCTTCTGCTCTTCTAATTAAGTAGGGCATTACATCACGAACGGGTCCGAAAGGTAAATATTTTGCTACATTGTAACCTTCAGCGGCTAAATTGAAGCTAATATTATCACTCATTCCTAATAATTGTCCGAAGAAAATACGGTTATCGTTTTTTGCAATTCCTTTTTCTTGCATCAATTGCATTAATTTATACGAACTTTCCTCATTGTGCGTACCTGCGAAAACGGCCATTTTGTCTAAATGATCAATCATGTAAGAAACAGCTGCATCATAATTCGTATCGGTAGCTTCTTTAGATACACAAATTGGGGATTTTTGACCGCGTTCAGCTGCTCTTTCATTTTCTTTTTCCATGTAAGCACCACGAACGAGTTTCATCCCAATATAAAATCCGTCTTTTATTGCTTCTTCGTGAAGGTTTTTCAAATAATCTAAACGATCCCAACGGTACATTTGTAGGGTATTGAAAACAATAGCTTTTTGTTTGTTGTATTTACGCATCATGTCGGTTACAATGGCATCAGCAGCGTCCTGCATCCAACTTTCTTCAGCATCGATTAACAACAAAACATCTTTCTCAAATGCGGTCTTGCATGCAATATCAAAGCGTTCGACAACACGGTTCCATTCTTTTTGTTCGTTTTCAGTTAAATAAGCTTTCTCGCCTACTTTCTCGTACAAGGCCAATCGACCAAATCCAGTAGGTTTAAAAACCGCAAAGGGAATTGCTTCTCTTTCTTTAGCGAATTCAATTGTCTTTAGAGTCATGTTTAAAGCAGCATCAAATTGCGCTTCTTCTTCTTTTCCTTCAACGGAATAATCTAAAACCGAAGAAACGCCTTTCGTATACATTTTATCCACTACACGAAGGCAATCCACTTCATTAACGCCTCCACAAAAATGATCAAAAACGGTTGAACGAATTAATCCTTCTACTGGCAAGTGGGCTTTTAATGCAAAATTGGTAACCGCAGTACCAATTTTAACTAGAGGTTGGCTATCAATTAGTTTGAATAAAAAATAAGCCCTTTCCAATTCGGTGTCACTTTTTAATGCAAAAGCGACTTCTGTATTATTAAATAGTGTATTCATTGTGTTTTAAATAAAGTGATACAAATATACGCCACAGTTATCGAATAATAAATAAAAAATGACGTATTTTGCAGTCAAAATTTACACTTTTTCATGCAAACAATACAAGCTACTAATTATTCCGTATTTTTTAATGAAACAGGCTATGAAAAACTAGCCTCTTACCTAACTGCCTCAAGTTATTCTAGAATTTTTATTTTAGTTGACGAGAACACTTCGCAGTATTGTTTACCTCATTTATTGAACCAATTAGCCACTGATATCGAAATCGAAATTATCGAATTGGAAGTTGGTGAAATACACAAAAACATTACAACTTGTACTGAGGTTTGGGGTGCTTTATCGGAATTAGGAGCGGACAGAAAAAGCATACTTCTTAATTTAGGGGGTGGTGTCATTACCGATTTGGGCGGTTTTGTAGCTTGCACCTTTAAAAGAGGGATCGATTTTATTAACATTCCGACAACCTTACTTGCTATGGTGGATGCCTCTATTGGAGGTAAAAACGGTGTGGATTTAGGAAATTTAAAAAATCAAATTGGAATAATTCGCGAACCCAAAGCCGTAATCATTGACCCTTCCTTTTTGAGCACGTTACCACAAAGAGAAATGCGTTCTGGATTAGCAGAAATGCTGAAGCACGGTCTGATTTATGACAAACTGTATTGGGATAAATTTAAAAACTTAACTAACTTAAATACTGATGATTTAAACGAATTAATTCATCAATCCATTCAAATAAAAAACACTATTGTTTGTGAAGATTTAACAGAAAACGGAATTCGAAAAGCTTTAAATTTTGGACATACATTGGGGCATGGTATAGAAAGCTTTTTTTTAGAATCTGAAGATAAAAAAACACTGTTACACGGAGAGGCCATAGCTGCTGGTATGATTTTAGAAAGTTACATTTCAAAAGAAAAAGGATTGCTTTCTAATGAAGAATACCATGAAATAAAGTATATCATTAATGATATTTTTGAACCTATTGTGTTTGAAGCTACCGACATAGAGAAAATTATAGCACTACTCATTTTTGATAAAAAAAATGAGTTTGGAAAAGTCCAATTTGCACTACTAGACGGAATAGGCAGAAGTAAAATCAACCAGGAATCTGATAACAAATTGATATACAAGGCTTTTGAAGATTATTTGTTGTAATTATTTTTTTATTTTTCTTTATTTGTAAGCCATTTTATTTTTTTAACTTTGCCCCCTAATGAAAGAAAATAAAAAACAATCCGATTTCAACAGAACACTTGATAATAGAAATACAGACATTTCTATAATTGGGCGTCTCTTCTTTTCTATTTTTAGCTTTCACATTATTGATATTTTTGAAACATCAAAAGCTTTTAGTGAAAAATTACTGATTCGCTTTGCCAATATTAGAGTTTGAAAATTTTTGATTATTGCTAATTAAATCTTTTTAATTTAATCTAAATTTTCAAAATGAACACAAGATATTACGACCTTATCAATCAAACTTTTTACTTCCCACAAGAAGAATTTACTCTAAACAAAGATAATTTACAGTTTCATGGTATTGATTTAATGAAGCTTGTTGAAGAGTACGGAACCCCGTTAAAGTTCACCTATTTACCTAAAATATCACAGAACATTAATCGCGCTAAAATGTGGTTTAGAAATGCCATGGAAAAGCACGATTATGACGCCAAATATTTTTATTGTTATTGCACAAAAAGTTCTCATTTTCAGTTTATTTTAAATGAAGCTTTAAAAAATAACATTCACATTGAGACTTCTTCCGCTTTTGACATAGATATTGTTGAAACACTTATGGAAGAAGGAAAAATTAACAAGAATACGTTTGTTGTATGCAACGGATTTAAAAGAGCGCAATACATAACAAATATTGCTCGTTTAATTAACAACGGACACAAAAACACAATCCCAGTAATCGATAACTTCGAAGAGTTAGACTTATTACAAGAGGAAATTGATGGAAAATTTAAAATTGGAATTCGAATTGCGGCAGAAGAAGAACCGAAATTTGAATTTTACACATCGCGTTTGGGTATTGGTTACAAAGACATTGTTCCTTTTTACAGAAAACAAATTGCAGATAATAAGAAAGTAGAACTTAAAATGCTTCACTTTTTTATAAACGCAGGTATTCGTGATACGGCTTATTATTGGAATGAGTTGCTTAAATGTATGAAAGTGTACATTGCTTTGAAAAAAGAATGTCCTTCATTAGACAGTTTGAATATAGGTGGCGGATTTCCGATTAAAAATTCATTGGCTTTTGAATATGATTACCAATATATGGTAGATGAAATCTTAAATCAAATCAAGATAGCTTGTGATGATGCAGAAGTTGCTGTGCCACATATCTTTACAGAATTTGGTTCGTTTACCGTTGGTGAAGCTGGAGGTGCTATTTATCAAGTACTCTATCAAAAGAAGCAAAATGACAGAGAAAATTGGAACATGATTGACTCCTCTTTCATCACTACCCTTCCTGATACTTGGGCAATTAATAAACGTTTTGTGATGATGGCAGTTAATCGTTGGAACGACACCTACGAACGAGTGCTATTAGGAGGCCTTACATGTGACGGTGATGATTATTACAACTCTGAACAGCATATGAATGCCGTTTATTTACCAAAATACAATAAAGAAAAACCGTTGTATATCGGCTTTTTCAACACAGGAGCCTATCAAGAAACGATTGGTGGTTTTGGCGGATTAAGCCATTGTATTTTACCACAACCGAAACATATTTTAATTGACAAAGATAAAAACGGAATTATTGCGACCGAAGTATTTTCGGAACAGCAAAAGGCGGAAGACGTTTTAGAAATTTTAGGATACAACAAAAGAAAAGAACAATAAATCGAGAAATAATGAGCAAAGGACCAATTAGTCAGTTTATAGAGAAACATTATCTTCACTTTAACTCAGCTGCTTTAGTAGATGCAGCAAAAGGATATGAAGAACATTTATTAGACAACGGAAAAATGATGATTACCTTAGCTGGAGCAATGAGTACAGCTGAATTGGGGAAATCATTAGCCGAAATGATTCGTCAGGATAAAGTACACATTATTTCTTGTACGGGTGCTAATTTAGAAGAAGACATCATGAATTTGGTTGCCCATAATTCGTATAAGAGAGTCCCTAATTACAGAGACTTATCTCCTCAAGAAGAGTGGGATTTATTGGAGAACCATTACAATCGTGTGACCGATACTTGTATTCCAGAAGAAGAAGCTTTCAGAAGATTACAACAACACTTATTTGATATTTGGAACAATGCTGATTCTAAAGGAGAGCGTTATTTTCCACATGAGTTTATGTATCAAATGATCAACTCGGGTGTTTTAAAACAATATTATGAAATTGACCCTGCTGATTCGTGGATGGTAGCGGCTGCTGAAAAAAACTTACCAATAGTTGTTCCAGGATGGGAAGACAGTACTATGGGTAATATTTTCTCTTCTTATTGCATCAAAGGAGATTTCAAACCTTCTACAATGAAAAGTGGAATCGAATACATGATGTGGTTAGCGGATTGGTATCCAAAAAACTGTGCTGGTAAAGGAATTGGCTTTTTCCAAATTGGTGGTGGTATTGCTGGTGACTTCCCTATTTGTGTAGTACCCATGTTATATCAAGACATGGAAATGCATGATGTGCCGTTTTGGAGCTATTTTTGTCAAATATCTGATTCTACAACAAGTTACGGTTCATACTCAGGAGCAGTTCCTAATGAGAAAATCACTTGGGGAAAACTAGATATTACCACTCCTAAATTCATTGTAGAGTCTGACGCTACGATAGTTGCACCCCTAATGTTTGCTTATATTTTAGGCTGGTAATTTGTTGAAAAAAATATTTCAATTTGTTTGAAAATATAGTTTTAGGATAGTACATTTGGACAAAATACAAGATAAAACCTACCCAATGAAAAGAGTTATTGTTGATTACGCTAAATTAACAAATGAGATCTTAACCTTGCTAGTTGAGAAATTTCCTGATGGATATGATGATTCGGATATTATCCGATTCAAAAATGCTAAAAATGAGACAATTGAGGCTGTAGAAGTTCGCACATCTGATACTATTTTTTTAGTAAAAGTAAGTACAAAATTATCTGATCGTATTGAAAATTATGAAGAAGATGATATTATAGTTGAAGAAGTTGTTGTCGACAAAATTGCAGGCTTAAAAGAATTAGACATTGAAGAAGACGAGGATGAAGATGACGAAGACGATGACATGGCTAATGATGCTGAAGATTTAGATGAAGACGAAGAAGATTAATTTATATAAGGTTAATTCATAAAAAAAGGGAAATTGAATTTCCCTTTTTTTATTATAAATAACGTTCTACTATAATGTTTTTATGGTGCAATTCGTGCCCTAAAATACAATACCCGATTCCCCTTACCGAAACACTTGAATGAGATGCATTTCCTAATTTTTTCAATTCTAATTCCGTAAAATGCTCAAACAAACTTATGGTTGCATTTCGAACTGCGCTGTACTCATGCAATAAACTCTCAAAATCTCTTTCATTAGCCTTTGCATTAATTACATAATCATTTTCATCAAATCCAGGTAAAGGAGTAGCATCATTTCTAGCTATTCGTAAAGCCCTATAAGCAAAAATACGTTCTGCATCTATCAAATGCAATATGATGTCTTTAATTGTCCATTTGTTAGGAGCATAACGATATTCCTGTTTAAAAGTAGGAATTGAAGTAAAAAAATGCAACATTTCCTCTTTTTGAGAAATAAGGCCTTTCACTATATCTTCTTCGGGTACCAAACGAATGTAATTCATTTGATATGCTGCATATTCATTTGGTTGTAACTGTTTCATAAAAATTGAAAAATAAAAAAGCCTCAATATACTGAGGCTTAAAATATTAAAGTTCTTTAAAAATCGTATGCATCAATCTTTTCTTATCGTTGATACTTTCTTCAAGAGAAATCATGGTTTCTGTTCTATAAACCCCATCGATATCATCAATCATAAAAATAACCTCTTTGGCATGTTTGGTATCTTTGGCTCTAATTTTACAAAAAATATTAAACTTCCCTGTAGTAACATGCGCTACTGTAACATATGGAATTTGATTAATACGTTCTAAAACAAATTTTGTTTGTGAAGTATTGTGTAAAAAAACACCCACATAAGCAATAAAAGAATAGCCTAATTTTTCATAATCCAAAGTCAATGATGAACCTTGAATAATTCCAGCATCTTCCATCTTTTTTACTCTAACATGAACGGTTCCTGCAGAAATTAGCAATTTTTTTGCAATATCTGTGAAAGGAACTCTGGTGTTATCAATCAACATGTCTAAAATTTGATGATCAACTTCATCTAATCGAAACTTACTCATAAGTGCTTATAATAAATGTTAAAATTTTAATTTTTATTAAATATATTCGCAAATTTATTAAATAATATTCACACCGTTACGATATTCAATAGAATTATTCAATAAAAAATCTGCTTTTTTTCCAATTTCTGGAAAATTTGAACCTTCAGCACTAAATAGCATTTCTTTGCAATCGAATTCTAAATGCCCAAAATATCCTTCCAAATCCTCAACTTTTGAAATCCTAGCTACGAATTGTATTTCGTTGTGTATCAAGACCTCTTCAAATTGAGCGGCAAAGTTAATTATTTTTTCAACACTATTGTTAATAATTTTCACATTTTTATAAATTAAATCGTAAAATCTTTTATTATTTTGAGGAATATGCAAATATTCTTGTAATTCATTATCAACTATAACGTTTTCGTTATGACTTGATACTGAACTTAAAAGTGAGATAAAAACATATTTTCTACTTTCTTCTCGTTGGTAATCCTCTTGAAAATGCCCCGCTTCAAACAATATAGTAGGTGTGTTTTGTGTAGTAAAAAAATCCCCTGTACAGTTCACATTATAACTATCATCAAAACGCCCTACTTGGCCCGGTATAAACTCTTGCAGGACCTTATTCATAAGGTTTATTTTAACAATCGCCTTCATTCGGACATCGTTAAAATCTCTTTCTTCATTAAAGGCAGGCGCCAAAAAAGAGAGGGTTGCTGGTAAATTATAGTTATCCGTACCAAAAATAGTACGTTGGTCATGCAAATTGTAACAATAATCTGGTTGAAAGCTACCATAGACCTCATGTAAGACTTTCATTTCGAGTTGTGATACATTTAAAGCGTCTCTATTTAAGTCAACTTTATTGGCATTCTCACGCGTATAATGAAAGGCACCGTCAGGATTTAACATTGGTAAACATACAAAAGTATATTGCGCTTTGATTTTTTTCGCCAACTCAGATTCCACCGCCAAAAAATTAAAAAAATCAAACAGTCCTTTAGTTGTCGTGGGTTCGTTTCCGTGCATTTGCGACCACATTAAAATCTTAGTCGGACCGTTGCCAATTTTAACTTTGTAAATCACACGACCTTCAACCGATTTACCTGCAGATGTAACTTCAAAAACGTTTTCAAAAGATTTTAAAATTGGGGTAATTGCATCGAGCGTAATATATTTTCCTTTTAATCTCGTTTCTAAAAAGGAGGTTGCGAGTTGTAAATAATTCATAAAACAATATTAGATTACAAATGTAAACAACTTTATTTTTACAAATGTAAACAGTGTAAAGCGCTTTACTTTTTACTTCTGTAAACAGGTATTAACAGTACTTATTCATAGAGGTTTGCTTAATGTTTACAAAAACGAATAAATAAAATTGCAATAGCTAAATAACTTTATATCAATAGTTTAATAGTTATTATATAATGTGATAATTTATATTTATTTGCGTGTTTTACATTTGTAAACTTGTTTTATAGTGCTATTTTATTTACATTTGTAACGTTAATATATGGATACCTATTTACAATGTTAAACATAGACGATTTTATTAAACGGTTGGAAATTATCTTGGATTACTATGGTTTATCCGCTTCTGGATTTGCTGATAAAATCGGGGTGCAACGTTCTAGTTTATCTCACCTCCTTTCTGGAAGAAACAAACCGAGTTTGGATTTCGTTTTAAAAGTAGTTGAAGTATTTCCTGAAGTAGATTTGTATTGGATTTTAAATGGCGCTGGAAGTTTTCCAAAATCGGAACTTTCTGATCAAAATGTTTCAGCCCCTAGCAAAAAGACTTCTTCTTCTGCTGCGGCTGAAATTCCATCCGCCGAACCTGATTTGTTTTCATCAACAACAAAAGAAGCGCAATCCCTTTTTTCGGAGCAAGATGATTTAAACTCGTTTCAGCCTCCCCTTGAAAATGCAGAAGAGATTGAAAGAATTGTAATTTTTTTCAAAAACGGAACGTTTAAAAATTATAAAGCATAAAAAAACGCTGAATTTCTCCAGCGTCTATATCTTTTTAAATTGCCGTAAAGCTCTTTTCAGGAATTTTACCCACTACCCCTTTGTAATACAATTTTAGCTGTTTTAAATCCGCATCAATATTTCCTGTTGGATAGAACGGTTCATGATACACTACTTCTTTTCTGCCATAATCAAACGCTACAGGAACAATAGGAACATTCGCTTTTAACGCCATGTAATAAAATCCTGTTTTCCACTCTGATACCTTTTTTCTGGTCCCTTCTGGGGCTATAGCCAATCTAAAAACTTCTTTTTCTTGAAATATCTTAGCTATGGTATCTACTTTGTTTTCATTTTTTTGGCGGTTTAATGGGGTACCTCCTGTCCAAGTAAAAAAATAATTAAAAGGAAACACAAATAATTCTTTTTTAGCAACATAATTTATTTCCAAATTTAAAATGCCGCGTGAAAAAATGCCAAGAAAAAAATCCCACCAACTCGTGTGGGGAACCGCTATTAAGACACATTTTTTTATTTCAGGCGCTATAGTTCCAACAACTTTCCAACCAAAAACTTTACAGAAGATGAATTTGTATATAATTTGTTTCATATAAGACGATTTTGAGACAAAAATAAAATTATATTTACGATTACAAACAAAGTTATATGATTAAGCGCTTACTTAGTTTTTTATTTCCTTTAAAAATTCACGAACGAAAATCGGTTTACAGTAAAAATCTTGAAGTTACATGGAATAATGGGTATTTGGTTTTAGATTCTGAAAACACAAATTACTCCTTTGGTAGTTTACAACGCGTGTTGAAAAAAGGACTGAAATATATAGGTTATGAACGAATTCAGAATTTCAAGTCTATTTTAGTTTTAGGAGTTGCTGGTGGCAGTGTCATTGAAACCCTTAAAAGAGAAATTAAATTTGAAGGTCAAATTACTGGGGTTGAAATTGATCCTATCGTAATTGAATTAGCGAACAACTATTTTGGATTAGGAAATTACAACAACGTTACAATTGTTATTGATGATGCGTTTGCCTTTGTATTAAAAACCAAAGAAAAGTATGATTTAATCATTATTGATATCTTTCAAGATACGACAATGCCCAATTTTTTATTTGAAGATTTTTTTATAAATCGTATTAATTTTTTACTTAATGTTAATGGCTTTATCTTGTTTAATACCATGACTTTAGACTATAATGATAGAAGAAGGAATGCCTTGTATAAAAGTAAATTTAATAGCAATTATTCGGTGCGGTTGTATCCCAAAATTGAGGTACACAATGAATTGTTTACTATTAAAAAATTACAATAACTTTCTAGCTTTTTCCAAATCCTCTGGTGTATCAATTCCAATACTTCCATGAGAAGTTTCTACCATTTTAATTCGTTTTCCGTATTCTAAGTAACGAAGTTGTTCTAATTTTTCAGAAGCTTCCAAAGATAACATAGGTAAACGGTAAAAATCCATCAAAGCTTCTTTTCTAAAAGCGTATATTCCAATGTGTTTCATATAGCGAACACCCACATTTTCTTCCCTAGGAAAAGGAATAACCGATCGTGAAAAGTATAACGCAAAACCTTGTTGGTCGGTAATCACTTTTACGTTGTTCGGATTTTTAATTTCTTCTTTATCGGTAATTTCAAACATTAACGAACCCAAATCAACCTTCTTTTCAACATCATTTCTGAAAACTTGAATTAGCTTCTCTAACGGATTTTTATTAATAAATGGTTCATCACCTTGTACATTGATTACAACATCAACGTCCATGTTTTCAACAGCTTCTGCAATTCTATCACTACCACTTTCGTGCGCTTTTATCGACATGATGGCTTTACCTCCATTCGAGACAATTTCCTTATAAATTAGGTCAGAATCTGTTACCACAAAAACATCATCAAATAAGTGGGTCGAAATAGCCGCTTCATAAGTTCTACGGATAACGGTTTTGCCTCCCAAATCTTGCATTAATTTTGCAGGGAAACGAGTGGATGCATATCGAGCGGGAATTACAGCTATTATTTTCATGATGTTTTTTGTTTGATTACAAAAGTATTAATTTTCAAAAAACTCGTCCTTAAATCCGATTAAATATAATTTTTCTTCGGCACGCGTAATGGCTGTATATAACCAACGTACATAATCAACATCAATACCATCAGGTAAATAAGGTTGTTCTACAAAAACGGTTTTCCATTGTCCGCCTTGCGATTTGTGACAAGTAATTGCATACGAAAATTTCACCTGAAGGGCATTGAAATAAGGATTTTCCTTTACTTTTTGCATTTTTTTATATTGAAGGCGTTCTTCTTCATAATCCAATAAAACTTCTTGATATAATTTATTGGACTCTTCATACGTCAACGAAGGGGATTCGCTCATAATGGTATCCAATATAACCACCGTATCAAAGGGAATTTGATTTGGATAATCAACCATTCTAACTTTTACTGTTGCAAATTTGAATCCGTATAATTCTTGTATTTTTCTAATTTCAAGAATTTCTATAATATCGCCATTCGCAATAAAACCTGCCTCTGAATTTTCTTTCAACCAAAAATAATTATTCTTGACCACCATTAAATAATCGCCTGTTGAAATTTCACTTTCTTTGGCAAGAATAGCACTTCTGATTTGTTGGTTGTACTGATTGGCTCTTTTGTTAGAGCGTAAAATAAAAACGGTATCTTCTATACTATAATTGTCGTACGCTTGATGGATCGCATCTTGAATTTCATAGCCATCTTGCAATCGGACAATATCTTTGAATCCTTTTAACTTAAATTGAAAAGTATCCATAAATTGTGAATGTAATAATTCTCGCAATTGTGTAGCATTATATAAAATACCGGAATGTTCCGCTTGACGCATCACTTCGTCGAATTCAATATGATGCACATTTTTTTGATAGTGTAACGAAAGAGAATCAATATCCAAAGCTGGGCTTACGCTCATATTTACAGGAGGTAACTGAGCAGTGTCACCAATTAATAAAAGCTTACAATTCTTCCCTGCTTCCACATAAAAAAACAAATCGTCTAACAAAGAACCGTTCTCATACATTTTAGAATCCTGATTATTATCCGAAATCATAGAAGATTCATCTACTATAAAAAGAGTGTTCTTAAATTTATTTTGTTGCAAAGTAAAACTTACGCCACCCGCTTTATTTTTCTTAGGAAAATAAATACGTTTGTGAATGGTAAAGGCTTGTTTTCCAGAATAATTGGCTATAACTTTAGCTGCTCTACCCGTTGGAGCCAAAAGCACCGCTTTCATGTCAATTTCGGCCAAATTGTTAATAACAGTAGCAATAATAGTTGTTTTACCTGTTCCTGCATACCCTTTTAGCACAAAAACATCATCTGTTGTTGAATTCATAACAAAATCAGCTATTTTTTGGAGAAAAACATCTTGTTTTTGAGTGGGTTGATGGGGAAATTTTTTTTGTAATAAATTGTAAAACAGCTTGTAAGTCATAAAAATAGATTTGGCCAATATTAATTTTCAAATATACAGATGATTTTTACAAGAAAATCTTTTGTGAAGAAAAAAAAATTGTAAGTTTGCATTCCTATATATAACTAAAAAATATAAATCTAATGTTATTATTATTATTGTACGTCGTAATTACCTGCATTGTAGCAGTGGTTTTAGTAAAACTTATAGATAAATTTTTACCTTCTGGAGCAAAACCAATAATCTCTGTAGTATTGTGGGTTGTTTGCTTTGGTTTAGCTTATCTTATTTACGCATCAGTTATGAAACCTATTGAGTTTAAGCAAGAAAAAGAAGCTCGTTATGAGATTGCGGTAAAAACAATGCTTGATATTAAGAAACTTCAAACAGGTTATAAATCAGTAAACGGAAAATATGCAGATACTTTTGAAGAGTTAGTAAATTTTGTTGAAACAGGACAATTTGAAATTATTTCAAGAAGAGATACTTCAGTTGTAGATGCTGCTAAAAATGCTGCTTTTGGTATTAAAGTTGATGCTGACGGAGTTGGTGGTTTCTATAAAGACATTGTAATTACTGAAAAATTAGGAACGGTATCTGTAAAAGACTCTTTATTTAAAAATTCAGATCGTTATAAAAGATTAAATGTTGTTAAGGTTGGCGATTTTGAAGTTCCTGTAATCATGAAAACGGGATTAGTAAATAGAAATGACATGAATATTTCTACTTTTCAAGCTACTATTGATAAAAATGCCTTATTAAAAGATCTTGATCCTGAATTAATTAAAAACGAAAATAAAGTAGAATCAATTGACGAAATCAATGGTCCTCAAATTATTTTAGGTTCGTTAGATGAAGTAAGTCTTACAGGAAACTGGCCAAAAAAATATGGTAGTAACGAATAACGATATTACACAAAAAACATACAAAAAGTTGTCCATTCAGGTTTCCTTGGATGGACTTTCTTTTTGTGTCTTTGATTTACTATCCAATACGATAATTAACACCATGTCTATTACTTTTGAAAAAACTAAAGTAATTGAAGAGCAATTATGGCGCACATTTGTTGATTATCCTATTCTAACAAAATCATTTGATGAAGTCATGGTTATTCATGATAACAATCTGAATACTTTTGTTCCTTCCTCCCTATTTGATCCTCATTTTATAGCAAGTTACTTGCAGTATAACACCAAAGTTTTTGAAACTGATTTTTTCACACATGACATCATTTTTCCATACGAAATGAATAATGTTTATGTACCTTTTGTAAATATCAACAATTTTTTATTGGACCAATACGATACCTTTGAATATCAAAATGCGAACTCTTTTCTGGTAAAACAATTACTAAACCTCTCAAAAAATAAAGAAGAAAAACAAGTTTTTGTTCACCTTCAACAAGCGCATTTTGAAATTGTCGTGGTAAAAAATCAACAATTGTTGCTTTTTAATTCGTTTCAATATCAAACCGCAGAAGATTTTATTTATTATGTTTTGTTTACCTGCGAACAGTTGCAACTGAACCCAGAAATCATTTCGGTACAACTTTTAGGCAATTGTACAGCAGAGGATCCTTTTTTCAAGATTGTTTACAAATACATTAGAAATTGCAATTTACTTGACGTCAGCAACAAAGCCGCTATCTTAAATGTTTCAGCTGCTGAATTGAGAAAACACTTTATACTCTATCATTCATGAGAATTATTTCTGGAAAACACAAAGGGCGACGACTTGTTGCTCCAAAAAACTTACCTGTTCGTCCTACAACCGATATGTGTAAAGAATCGTTGTTCAATATTTTGAATAATTATTTTAATTTTCATGGATTGAAAGTTTTGGATTTATTTTCTGGAACGGGAAACATCAGTTACGAATTTGCATCGCGAGGTGCTGGTCCTGTAACAAGTGTGGATGGCGATATGGGATGTGTGAATTTTATAAAGAAAACGGCTAACGAACTCGATTTGGACATTAGTGCGATAAAAAGTGATGTTTTTAAATTTTTAGAAAAGAGCAAGACAAGTTACGATATTATTTTTGCTGACCCTCCTTATGATTTGAGTCAAGAGCATTTTGAAAAAATCATTCAACTAATTTTTGAAAACGAACTTTTGGATGAAGAAGGGATGTTAATCGTAGAGCATTCAAAACATACCAAACTGGATCATTTATCTAATTTTTCATTTTCAAAAGCCTATGGCGGTTCGGTTTTTTCATTTTATGAATTTGAAAGCGAAATCGAAGAAGAATTAGAAAATGAAGATCAAGGTTAAAAAATCACATCATGTTAAAGAATAATACGCAAAGAGCTAAAAATTTAATTATTGTTTTTGCAATACTATTTGTCTTAAACATAATATCCATAATTTCAGACCTGCTTCAGTATACGATGTTGCAATCTATTGAAGGATTTACTATAGAAGAGGCCGAATCAAATGATATTAGACAACGGATTATTGCTTTTATCACGTTAGGGGTATATGTCCTTTGTTATGTGTTTTTTATTCTTTGGTTTAGAAGAGCTTATTACAACCTCCATCAAGTTGTAAAACATTTAGAATTCACCGAAGGTTGGGCTGCCGGAGCTTGGTTTGTTCCGATAATGAATTTTTTCAGACCTTATCAAATAATGAAAGAACTTTACGTTGAAACTGAAAATTATTTATCAAAAGTAAAAACGGATTATGTCAAACGACTAAATGTAACTTTTGTTGGGATTTGGTGGACTTTATGGATAATTGCTTCGCTATTAGAAAGAATAGGAATGCGCTTGAATCTGAACGCCGAAACATTAGAAGAAATTACTCGTGCTACTGAGATAAATTTAGCAAACGAATTTTTCACGATTCCACTTTGTTTGATAGTGATAAAAGTAATAAAAGATTACAACAACGTTGAACAAGAATTGTTTGAAATTGAAAAAAATAAAAATCTAGAAGTTTCAGCGAATACAGAAGAAGTGATCACCACTATCGCATAAAAAAGCAGACCTATAAGCCGGATTCTGTCTCCAAGAATGGAGCCTTATCATTTATCTAGCCCCGATATTACTATCGGGATCAAGCTGCCTACCCTTCAACATCGGACGAGTCGCCCTTATTCTGATTGCTCAGAAACTGCTGATATACTTGGCATTTCACCGCATAGAGTTTACCTGGTTTCACTACAGCATTACCTGTACATACTTTCTGTTGCACTTGTCCTCACCTTTCGATGGATGGGCGTTACCCACTATGCTACTCTTTGGTGTCCGGACTTTCCTCTCCCGAAAATCGGGAACGATAAGGCGGTCTGCGGTGCAAACTTACAACATTTTAAATCGTTTGAGAAAATATTAATGGATAGTTTAACAGAAACTTTTGCTGAGTATGCAACAAATTTTGTAAATTTATAGGTCGCAAAATCATAATACATAATTCTCATGTCAACTATTTATCACTATGCTTCCGTCTCCGAAGCACTTCAAAAATTAAGAGACAAAGGGTTTACATTTGATTTCAATCAAAATGAACAAGACATTATTTTGCATCCCGAAAATTATTGCATCCATCATATTTACCATTACGAAGGCAATTCGAACCCCGATGACGAAGCTACCGTTTATGGCATCGTATCTAAATATGGTTTAAAAGGTGTTTTTGTTACCGGAACTGCTGCCAATTCATCGGATAAAAATGCGGCTGCTATTTCTAAACTTTCGATAAAAGACAAGCATTCCACCACACTCTAATGTACTAGGACCAAATTGTGAATAACTTTTATAAAGATTCCCCTCAATTTGGATTTTGGAATTTGTTTTTTGGAATTTCCCAACCTATATTTGTCTTTCAATAGCATTTATGGAACAATTTATCGTATCGGCTCGTAAATACCGTCCACAAACATTTAAAGATGTTGTGGGGCAACAGGCTATTACCAATACGTTGTTGAATGCTATAGAAACCAATCATCTCGCCCAAGCCTTATTATTTACAGGACCTCGTGGGGTTGGAAAAACAACTTGTGCTCGAATCCTAGCTCGAAAAATTAATCAAGAAGGTTATGATGATCCGTATGAAGACTTTTCATTCAATGTTTTTGAATTGGATGCGGCTTCTAATAACGGTGTTGATGATATCAGAAGCATTATCGACCAAGTGAGAATACCTCCACAAACTGGAAAATATAAAGTTTATATCATAGACGAGGTGCACATGCTTTCGCAAGCGGCTTTTAATGCTTTCCTGAAAACATTAGAAGAACCCCCTAAACATGCCATTTTCATCTTAGCGACTACTGAAAAACACAAAATTATTCCAACGATTTTATCGCGTTGTCAAATTTTTGATTTCAAAAGAATTACAGTTAAAGATGCGAAAGAACATCTAGCGGAAATTGCGAAAGAACAAGGAATTACCTTTGAAGATGATGCGCTTCACATCATTGCTCAAAAAGCAGATGGTGCAATGCGTGATGCTTTGTCTATTTTTGATCGTGTCGTTTCTTATTGTGGAAAAAACCTTACTAGACAAGCGGTTACCGAAAATTTAAACGTACTCGATTTTGAATATTACATCAAAATCACGGATTTAATTTTAGAAAATAAAATTCCAGATTTGCTTTTAGCTTACAATGACATTTTAGCGAAAGGTTTTGATGGGCATCATTTTATTGCTGGCTTGGCATCTCATTTTAGAGATTTATTGGTTTGTAAAAATCCGGCGACTTTATCTTTATTGGAAGCGGGTGAACATGCACAAAGTCTATATGCCGCTCAATCTCATAAAGCGATGCACGATTTCTTATTGAAAGGAATTGAATTAGCCAATGAGTGCGATTTGAAATATAAAGTCAGTCAAAACCAACGTCTTTTAGTTGAACTTTGTTTGATGCAATTGGCCTCTATCACTTTTGATGGAGAAAAAAAAAAGTAGCTAAATTTATCATTCCGGCTACGTATTACAAGCACAACTCCTACTCTATTTCAGAAGCTTCATCGTTAAAAACTCAAGTTCCTACTGAAGAAGTTAAACCTGTTGTAAAAACAGCTCCCGAAGTAATCGAACCCGTTGTTTCATCAATTCCACAAGTTCAAAATGAAGTAGTTGCTCCAATTGTTCCTGAAATTCCGAAACCCGTTTTAACCCATTTAAATCCGACAGCAACCAAAGTTTCGGCACTTTCTTTAGCGAGTATTAAAGCGAAAAAAGAATTGGAAGCCCAACAACAAACCGTTCAAAGACATCGCGAAGAATTACCTTCAGAAGCGTTTAATGAAACCGATATGTTGTTGCAATGGAATAAGTTTGCTCAAAAAATGGTAGACAGTGGAAAACGTTTGATGGCCACGTATATGCAAATGAATGATCCAACACTAGACGGAACAAAAATTACGTTAGAACTTCCCAACCAAAGTACGAAAGAGGAATTTTTATCGGGTTGTCATGAATTAATGGGGTATTTAAGAGGCAAATTACACAACCACGATATTACCATTGAAGTCGTTGTAAATGAAACTACTGAAAACAAATACGCCTTCACCCCACAAGAAAAATTTGAACGCTTAAAACAAATTAATCCGGCTTTAGATTTGTTGCGAAAGACGTTTGATTTGGATGTGTAGCTTATTGAAACTTGTTTTGGTAGCCCTTGAACAAGATCCTAAAATCTTTAGAAAACATCATTACACCTTTTCATTCCACCAAATAGAAACGTAAACTCAGCGAAACTAAATCTCCTACCCTAACTCGCTTTACGAAGTACAAGCTGTCATTCCGCCAAAATAGGAAACTCCTACAACGTAGGCTTTTGCTTTACGCAGTAAAGTTTAACAATCACCCAACCTATTTTTTCTTCTCCACAGGAAACAAAACACCATAACAAAAACCACTTACCAATCCCCCAATATGCGCTGCATTATCAATACCGCCACTTCCAATAAGCCCCATAACCAAATTAATTCCAACATAAGCTAACAAACTATACAAAAAGCCCGAATGCATTTTATAAGGAAACGATTGATAAATAATGGCCGCAATGAAATAACCATACAATCCAAAAATGGCCCCTGAAGCACCCACACTAATTGTAGCATCATACCAAATAAAACTAGCTAAACTAGCCGCTATACCAGTTACAATATAAAGCAACAACAAGCGCCACTTACCTAACAAAGATTCCAAAAAGAGACCCGCAAAAAATAGCGCCATCATATTCATAAGTAAATGAAGAAAACCACCGTGAAGAAAAATACTACTCAACAAACGCCAAATTTCACCCTGTAAAACCAAAGGTTTAAAATTAGCACCAAAATGCAACAAATCACTACCCTTAACATGCATAAAACCAAAGCCAAAGAAAAACAACAAAAGGAAAATCAATACATTTAGATGAATCAATATAGGAGTTGTAAAAAAGTCTTTTCGGGGAACTAATAAAATGAGAAAATCCTCCAAATCAGATTTTGTATTTAAAGTCCCTTTCTTATACTTTGTAATACGAGCTGGATTTAATTTAGCAAACAAAAAAATCAAAGAAATTACAAGGGTACCAATACCCCAACTATAAAATATCCACTCAAAAGTTGTCCCTAATCGCGATTCAAATGCTTCTTGGCGCCTTGCAAATACAATTACATCTTTTGAATCCGCATAAAAACCTCGAGCAATAGCAGCTTCATAACCTTCTAAATCGTCTGATTTACGGAACTTCTCTAAGTAGGTAAAATTGGAAAAATTAGTAGTTCTAAATTGACGCTCTGATTCTCGTAAAAATTCCTTTGCCAGTCTAGCTTTTTCATCGGGTGACAAACTATTTCTTATTTGTTTGGAATAATATTCCCCTATCCAATATTTACAGGCAAAACCATTCGTATCTTTAGCGGTATTAAACATAGGAATGGCAATATATAATTTAAAATTATAATACTGACCATACTTTCCAGAAACACTAGACGTTTTATACATTCCCAGATGAGTCGTATCTAAATAAAATATAGTAACATCATAATATTTCGATTCAGGTAACTTTGATATCTCTGTTATGCGATGCACTTTTGTAAGGGTTCCTGTTGCTTTATCAATATAATGTTGCGCAACTACTGTTGGAATACACAATGATAAGGCAATTAAAAACTGTATTCCAAAAGTGTCTTTCCCTGGAGCCAACTTTAGTATATGCAAACGGGGGCGAATAATAAAGTACACTATCAAAATAGAAATGAGCATCGGAAATATAAAATCGATATACATTTCTTTGATAGCCACCCATTTCGTATAAATACAAAAGAACCAATTCAAAAAAGTGTACCCCATTATAAAAAGCAGGGAAACCAATACATAAGGTAAAATAAGAATGGATAAGCGAACCGAAAAATACTTCATGAAAACTACTAAATTACTTCATCAACTTTTTCAATTTCTTAGTCGGTTTCATGTTGTTTTTCTCATTCTTACAATAAGCAACTAACAACTCCACTACTTTATTGTGAACTTCGTCTGCCGCTAATTCGGTGTCTTTATTTTCCAAAACCACTTTTGGCATGCTAGTCATATATAAGCCAAACAAATCATTGTTTCCATCGGTTAGCTCTACAGCCTTAGAATCAATATTAAAAGTATAATCCGTTCCTTCCATCCATTTTAAAATGTATTGCGTAGCAGACAAACGATTCAAATTATTTTTCTCATGAGGCGTTTGCAATAAGAAGTTAGCACACTCCAAAACTTTTGGCTCTGCTTTTACATAATCTTCCATCTTTTGTAAAGAACCCACATCTAAAGAAGTATAATCTTGAGCAAACAAATTCAAACTACTAAATACTAAAACCAAACATAAAATTACTTTTCTCATAAATATAAAATTAAAATTAATTATCACCTGTCATTCCGAGCCCGCTAAGAACCTCCTAACCTTAGGCACACGCTTTACGCAGTCAAAGCTGTCATTCCGCAGAATAGAAACGTAAGTTCAGCGAAGCTAAATCTCCTACAAAGTAGTCTGATGCTTCACGAAGTGAAGCCCTCCCTTATCCCTTCTCACTTTTAACTTCTCACTTTTAACTTTTTACTTTTCACTTTTTACTTTTCACTTCTCAATCCAAATAATACCAAGGAATCCCCAACAACCCCTCCTTATACTCCACTTCCACCTTATCATTAATCTGATACTGCTCATATTCCTCGGAAGAAACCGTGATACTCTCCGCGTCATAGTGGTGTCCCCAAGGTTTTACTTTAACATAGTACGTTCTTCTACCTTTACTACTTCTACTGATACGCTTATCAATCACCTCGGTATGATATTCCTTAGGTTCCGAATAATCAAACGTACAATTCACAGCCACAACAGCACTATAACTATAAATAAAAAAACTAAAAACTATAGAACCATAAATCCACCACTTGTCTTTATTCGAATCCGAAATTTGCTGATGCGTAACCAACAAAAACAAACAAATCCCCACAAAAGCAATCGTACCTGCAGTAATAACCGCTACAAAAGAATCCGTTTCATAATCTAACAAAGTACGAACTACAATAGCCCAAGCAGGTAAATCAATAAAATCCGCTACATCATACTCGTCTTTTGAATCACGATCAATTTCTACTAACGAAGTAATACTGGGCTTGTTTAAACCATTTAAAAACATTCCCACAAAAGGAAGTAACAACAACGATAGTAACAAATAGTCATAAGGTCTAGGATAAAACACAAACCACAAACATAGGCCAATAGAAATATATTCCAACCAATCGAGTTGGTGTAACTTATATACTATAATAGACTGATTTTTAGCTTTTTTATTCGTTTTGATAACTTTCATTTGTCTTTTTTTGTCATACTGTCCCGAAACTTCGGGATCATTTAACCTCGTTGTATCTTCGATTTCAGCAGCTCTCCTTTTGTCATGCTGAACTCATTTCAGCATCTCATTCCAGCATCTCCTCTCCTTTTGTCATGCTGAACTCGTTTCAGCATCTATTAACCATCTCATTACTAACTAAGCGAACGCGAAAGGATTCGCGCACGAGCGGGGGTTTAGTTTTACTATTGTAAGTATATGTTTTCTTTTTTATCAATTATTGCCGATATATTATATTCTTGATTACGAACATCGGTATATTTTCCAGTTATAAGAACGGTATAAATAGGAAAAGCAGCAATTGAAAAAACAGGAAGTGAAATAGAGTCTCCTTTTCGAAGAATTTCTGTTATTTTTAAAGTTGTCTTTTTTGATTCTTTGGCAGTAAGTTTTTTAATCTCAACAATATTTTTTGAGTTTTCAATTATAATTTCAATATCAAATGAAATCTGTTTTACTTCTGTATTTCCATAGTTTGCAATTGAAATACAATAGTAAACACCATCAAATAGACCAGGATCAGAAAGTTCTGGAAATGCTGTCTGCATAGAAATCTTCCAGTCATTACCAAAAGAATAATCTAAATAGTCTTTGTTTACATTAGGTTTAGTTAGTTCACCATCCTTAATGATTTTTGTATCAAATGATAAATGAGCTTTCAATTGCAAGTCTGTTTGTTTTCTAATTTCTCTAAATGTTTTTATTGTATAAAAAACATAAATTGCATTGATTATTGCAGCAATAGTGGTAATAATATTCATAAAATTTACTGAACACCAATCTACAATACCTATTGCCTCTAATTGAATTATTGTTTGAAGTAATGCCATGATTATCTCATATTAGTTAATAATGATGCTAATTGGTAGAGTTCTCCAATCCTTTCAATGTTTGTTTTGTAGAAATAATTATTTCCTGGTGAATAAGTAATAAGCAATTGCGCAAAGTATTCTTTTTTAACTATTTCTTGTTCGTTCTCCTTAGTTTTTGAAATAACAGGAATTGTTTGAATACCTACTTTTATAAGGTCTTTTATCCAAATTGAATTAATATCAATATTGTCTGTCCCTATTACTATGTCATAAAGTCTTTGCTCATCTACAATTAAACACTCAATAACAAGTCCTTGAAATTGTGGATTTGGATTTCTTGCAATTTGTATAAAGTGTCTTATAGGCTTTATATTCAAATTTGAACTTTCATTTAAAAAAGAATTGTAAGCCATAATTGTTGTCTCACTAGCTTTAATGGTTATGAGTCGTTTTGTTATGTCGTTAAAAATTTCTTGAATTGTCATTTGCTATTATGTTTGTTAATAAATTATATACTTAATATTTATTTTAAAATTACCACCAATTTGTTTGAAAAAGTTTATTTAAATAATTAAATTACCTAACTCCCCTCCACAATACTAATCTCCTCCTCACTCAACCCATACAATTCATAAACCATAAAATCTATCTCACGCTCTAAATCAGAAGTATCGGCTTCTGGGTTATCTTTTTTGAGCGAAAGAATTTGGTCGACTTTGTCTGTAAAAATTAACATCAATTTTTCATTTGGTTTTAAAAAGGGTAATGATTTAAGTTCATTAACCTTTATTTTTGGAAACAAATCATCTTCTTCTGAATAGAATTTCCTAAAATAAAAACCATATAATTTTGAATTAATCACTCCTAAACAAAATTCTAACGATATCTCATTATTTTCAGTCAAAGGAATAATTATATATAGAGATTGATCGGCAATTGAATTTGTTTTATCAATTGAAGCGATAAAAGATTTTCCAATTATTTGTCTAATTAATATTTTAGGTTGGAAATAATATTTTTTATCTTTAGGAGACATTAACCAATTACCCCATTTAATATATTTCTCTGTTTCTTTTGTAAAATATGGTATTATATCTTTTCCTTTTAATTCTAAATAATAATTATCATCAATTTTATTATCAGCATGATAAATTCTATTTTTTACATCATTCACCGTAAATGGTTTATTTTCTAAATTTTTACCATACCCAGCTTGGTATGGTTTACAACCATTTGTAATATCAAAAAAATCAGAGATTTTTGTTTTAGTACTAGAAATTTTTAATAATAATTCTTGTAATTTAAAATTTTCAGAGAAATTTATAACTCTATTTTCATTTTCTAACCATACTTCCGAATTAAATTCATACTTGTCATCAATTGACTGCCCAACATTTAGTAATTTATTAGAATGAGATTTATTTACAGTAACAATACAAGTTTCAACCTGAGCATCTTCAAATATTATTTTTTGATTAAAATTTATAATTTCCAATAAATTATAATCTTTAATTAAAGATTCTCTCAATGCCTTAGCGTATTTATTTGACAGCCAAGCATTTGGAATGATAAATGATAAAATTTGGTTTTTTCTTAGTATTCTATTTAATCCCAGTTCAATGAACATGTAATATACCTCAGAATGTCCAATAATTAAACTATATTTTTTTCTATAATAATCAATTTCGTTTTCAGATAATGATACACCATAGGGAGGATTCCCAATCACTACATCAAAGCCTACAAAATCGCCATCGTCGTTTAATACTTCAGGAAACTCAAAGCGCCATTCAAAAGCATTTTCATAAATTTTGTTGCTTTTCACTTCTTCAAAGTGCTTTTCAATTTTATCTATTTCTTTTTCTAATTTTTCTTTTTCAGCTTTACGTTTCTTCTCTAAATCCTTTTCACTTTTACCATAAGGCGTTTCAGGTTCAAATAAAAATGTTCCTGTAAAACGGTGATATAACTCACTCGATAATTTTTGAAGTTTTGTTCTTAATGGGTCATTCAAACGTATTTCTGAAGAAAAGTTTTGTTTAACTGATAAAATAAAATCTTCCATCGCTTTTTTCTCTTCTTTAGAAGAAGCATTATGATACGTTTTTACTGCATTTTTGTAGTCAGCAATTGTTTTATTTGATTTCTTCAACGCTTCTTTCAAGTCAGCATCCAATCCAAAACGAGCAATTAATGAGTTTCCGCATTTAATGTTAATATCGATGTTGGGTAAGGTTTCTAGCCCCCTAACCCCCGAAGGGGGAACTTCAACCTGGTAATAAGAATTTTTAAGTAATTCAATCCACAAACGCAAACGGCAAATTTTAACGGAGTTCGGGTTAATATCTACCCCAAACAAACAGTTTTCAATAATAGTTTGCTTTTCATGAAACAAGGTTTCTTGTACCCGTTGGCTTTCTTTACTTTTAGGGTTATAGGTAAACGGTAAACCATCTTCATCGGTTACAATTAACTCATCGTTTACAATATCTACTTGGTATTCTTTTAAGCGTTTGCCTTCGCGGTCTACCAACACTTTTAAATCGTGCTTAATGGCAATCATTTCATTCAGCGCCGAAACCAAAAAGTGTCCAGAACCCACCGCAGGGTCGCATATTTTTACGCTGTTAATAATGGCGTTAGCTTCTTTAGTGTCTTCAATTTTGTTGTATAAGGCATCAAAGTCTTCGCAGTTCCAACCTTTGGTTTCGTTAAATTTTTGCACCACCGCACGGCGTATGGTTTCTTTACACATGTACATCGTAATGAAACTTGGCGTGTAAAACGAACCATCTTTATAGCCATTAATCTTTTCAAAAATCAATCCCAATACCGAGGCATTGATTAAGGTTTTGTTGTCTTCTTGTATTTCCTCGCTGCCTTCACTCGCAAAATCGTAAGCGTCTAAAAAGTCAAAGAAATACTCAATAGCTTTATGCGTACCCGTTAGTTTTTTACCATTGGCATCTTTCAACACCGTACCGCTTACAATAGGCAGTTGGATATCATCCTCTAATCCCGAAATAAACAAGGTTTGATGTTCTAACTCGGTAGGCTCAAACAACGAACTATTTAAGTAAGGCACTTTGGCAAATAATGATTTTACGCGGTCGTTTCGTTCTTCTGGTTTCTTTGCTAAAACCATAAAGAACAACGCATTCAAATTATCGTAATCGTGCAACAAATCTTTGTGCAAAAACGCATAGCTTTTATCGCCCTTATGGTAACTAATCAATTGCGCTTCTAACAACTTTAAAAACAAAATACGATTTACCCAAGTAATACATAATTCCAAACCAACGGTAAACAAGCGTTCTTCATGCGTGTCGCCATATTGTTTTACATTCGGTAAACGTGATAATTTATCTAAACTATCCAATTGGTTAATCACGTTTTCTAATAAAGAACCGGCATTTCGCTGTCCTACTTTTGGGCGTTCAATTAACTTCTTCCCTCCTTCTTTAGTTTCGGTTAACCCAATTAAATGCAGTAATTCGTTATAAAAGTTTTTATCTAAGGAATTACTATCATTCGCAAACGACAATTTTAATAAATGCTCTGGCGAAAGTAATTTGTATAAGACAATTAATTTCGCATCATCGAGTTTGTCTTCGTTTCTTAAAATTTTGTCATACGAAGCCAAATCAAAATAGGTATATTCTAATTTGTCTAGTACAGTTTCAATGTAAGGTTTGGCAATTTCTTTATAGAAAAAGTCGGTATTCGTTCCAGATAATTTGCCTTCTTCAAAGTCTTGAAATTGTTTAACTAAGCTTTTGTTTTGAGCAAAAAGTTTATCAAACAATTGGGCATCAAAAATGTACCATTCGTTAACGTTGGTCGCCACTACATTTTTAACTTCAAGATTTTTATGAGTGATACGTTCACGTAAGAAATACAACACCATTTCTTGCAATGCCTTGCTATTGATATTCTTTTGCGAAAGCATTTCGGCTTTATTCGTTGGGCTTTTTGCTTCAATAATAACGCCTACATTACTCTTAGCCTCTTTGCCAATATGAATCACTAAATCGTTTCGCCCTTTCGTATTAATAAAATGATTCGGCGAATAATAAGTATTCTTCAAGAAATCCGAAATCAAATTCTTGTGAAACTCCTCCGATTCTTTATCCTTAATACTATCTAAAAGCAGAATTAAGTTTTGTTTAAATAACTCAATACCCGTTCTATTCGGTTTAATCTTTAAAAAGGCTTTGTTTAAGGCTTTGCGCGGTTCTAGTAACATATTCTATAAGGCTTATTGTATCTTTTCAAACATACCAAAAAAAAAGCACCTATACAACCCATAAAACTACCTGATTTTCATACCCGTTAGTTACACGGAGGTGCCATTGAGAGCTAAGGTAAATAAAGGGATTGAGATAAAAATGAGGGAAACCGTAATTGGGGTTGATTTTTTTGGTGATGAGTGATGGGTTATGGGTCAAGGGTGATGGGCTGTTGTTTTAAGCTACGCTTAAAAGTTAGCCTACTGTGTAGGAGATTCCTAATAGGCGGAATGACAAAAGTGGGGAGCCTACTGGTTAGGAGATTTAGCTCCGCTGAACTTACGTTTCTATTTTGGCGGAATGACAAAGAGAGCGCCTACTTCGTAGGAGATTTAGCTCCGCTGAACTTACGTTTCTATTTGGCGGAATGACAAAAAAAAGATGCTGAAACGAGTTCAGCATGATAAGGACTTAGTCATCACAACATCTTTTTTGGGTATATTCTAAGGCAATTTTAGGCTTTCTGCTGCAAATTGATTTTTGAAAGTTCCTCTATGAATTCTGGGAGTAGCTAATATAAAAACAGGGCTGTTTCAGATGCGCTACTCCCTAGCAATAGAAAAATAATCCAACGCTTTTATCGCTAAAGGAATTGTTTCTTCTATTGAGATTACGTCTCTATGCGTCTAAATGACGGAATGGAAAGGTATCAAATTCTTCCATAATACATTGCCTTCACGATACCATCGGATAATCCAATTTTTGGTACATAAATATGTCTTGCGCCACTCCATTTCATAGCATTCAGATAGATTCTTGTTGCAGGAATAATTACATCGGCACGGTCTGGATTTAAACCCATTTCGGCAATTCTTTGCTCGTAGGTCATGCTGTTCAATTTTTGGTATTGCGAACTTACATATACATACGAAAGTGGTTTGTCTTGTTGCTTTTCAGATAATTTAAACAGTTTATTGATATTCCCCCCAGAACCAATTAATGTGATATCTTCAAAAGGTACGGTATTGGTTTTGATCCATTTTTCAATTTCATGCCAAACGACCTCGTTTACCATGTTATTCAACAAACGAACGGTTCCGTTTTTAAACGATTTGGATGCGATAATTTTGCCTTCGTAAAACAAAGAAAATTCGGTACTTCCTCCCCCAACATCTACATACAAATACGCTTTATCGGTGCTGATGAATTGTTTTAAATCGGACGCAGCAATGATAGCGGCTTCTTTTTTACCATCAATAATATCAATTTTAATATCGGCTTTCTTTTTTATGATTTCGACTACTTCTCTCCCATTATAGGCCTCACGCATGGCCGATGTAGCACAAGCTTGATATTTTTCTACCTTATGTACTTTCATTAATAACTTGAAAGCTTTCATGGCGTCAATCATTCTATCGATATTCTCTTCGGTGATTTCGCCCACTGTGAAAGCATCTTGTCCTAAACGAATAGGAACACGAACTAAAGAACTCTTGTTAAATTGTGGTGGTTGTCCTTCTTGCTCTACAATATTCGTCACCAATAAGCGCATGGCGTTTGAACCAATATCAATAGCTGCATATTTTTTTATTGTAATCATCTCGTTTCTTTATTGCACATTTTCTGCAATGACATCTAATTTGTTTTGGTAATAGGTATACATTTCTTGTTGGGCTCTAAACGGTTTTTCATCCCCTCGCTTTCGATAACGGTTTAACAAATCGGCAGCATGAATTCGCGCTTTTACGTTGGCTTTCCAACCTATTTCGAAGGTATCAATAAGCTCTTGTCGTATTTCTGGATCATATATTGGACAAGTCACCTCTACTCTAGCATCTAAATTTCGGGTCATGAAATCGGCAGATGAAATAAAGACTTCGGGGTCACCCGCATTACCAAAAATATATATTCGAGAATGCTCTAAGTAGTTATCTACGATACTAATAGCTTCAATATTTTCACTCAATCCTTTAACCCCTGGAATCAAACAACAAATGCCTCTGATGATCAATTGAATTTTTACCCCTGCTTTGCTTGCCTCATACAGTTTATCGGTCATTTTAAAATCAGAGATACTGTTCATTTTTAATTTAATATAAGCTTCTTTACCTGAGAGCGCATTCAAAATTTCTCTTTCAATCAATTTATTAAAACGACTTCGGGTGTAATGAGGGGAAACAATTAGATGTTTGTAACGATGCACTCTATAATTCACATCAAAAAAGTCGAAAATTTTGGCGGCATCCTTTAAAATTTCGTTATTACTTGTAAAAAGGGTGACATCCGTATAAATTTTGGCCGAATTTTCATTGAAATTCCCTGTAGAAATAAAACCATATCGTTTTACCCTGCCTTCTTCAACTCTTTCAATCACACAAATTTTACTGTGTACTTTCAAGCCTTTTACTCCGAAAATAAGCTCAATACCTTCTGTTTGCATTTGTTCGGAATACGAAATATTACTTTCTTCATCAAAACGGGCTTGTAGTTCAATTTGTACTGTTACTTTTTTACCATTCTTAGCGGCATTTATTAAAGAACTAACGATTTGGGAATTCTTTGCTAATCGGTATAAAGTAATTTTAATAGAAGCTACTTTTGGATCTAAAGCAGCTTCTCGAAGAAATTTAATGATGTATGAAAAAGATTGATAGGGCGCATATAACAAATAGTCCTTCTTTTTAATACGTTCTAAAATACTACCTTCTAATGACAATCCCGGAATTGGTAATGGCATGTTACCTCTGTAGAGTAAATCGTAACGTCCTAGATTTGGAAAACTCATATAATCACGTCTGTTGTGATATCTTCCACCAGGAATTACGCTGTCAGAACTGTCAATTTTCATCCCTTTTAAGAAAAAATCGAGGGTATCTTTACCAATAGCTTGATCATAAACAAATCGAACTGGCTCTCCCACACGGCGCTCTTTTACAGAAGAGGATATTTTTTCAATCAAACTCTTACTCAAATCGCTATCAAATTCCAATTGGGCATCACGCGTGATTTTAATCATGTGTGCGGAGATACTTTTGTAATCAAATATGTTGAATATATTATTTAGATTATAACGTATAACATCGTCTAAAAGAATAATATATTGTTTTTCTTTAACCGAAGGAAGCACCACAAATCGATTGATTGTATTTGGAATTTCTACCACGGCATAACGGATTTCTTCCGAAGCAGCATCGGCAGTAGAATTCATAATCAATTTAACAGCTAAGTAACCCGAGGTATCTTTTAAAATAGGAAATTCATCCAAGTCATTTAACATGATTGTTACAACAGCGGGACTTACTTTCTGAATGAAAAAATCATGAATAAATTCTTCCTGCTCTTTGGTAATGTCATTTTCGCTTATGATAAAAATATTTTCCTTTTCTAACTTTTTTTCAATTTCATTGAGAATCCTTAAGCTCTCCGATTGTTGTTCAATGACAATCTCCGTTATTTCCTTTAATAATTGCTCGGCTGGAACCCCTAGAATTTTCTCTGTTTCGATTTGCTCGAAACTAAGACGTCTAATAGCGGCATAACGAACTCTAAAAAATTCATCTAAATTGTTTGAAAAAATTCCTAAAAACCGAAAGCGGTCTAAGAGGGGAACACTCTCATCATTAGCTTCTTGTAGTACACGGGCATTAAAAGTTAACCAACTTTTTTCTCTATCTATATAATTATTGTTTGAACTTATCATTTTTAAATTGGCTTGGAAATAATGTTTTTGTTGTTTTTCCTTTACTTAAATTTTTCCAGTCATCAGTATCAAATTCTAAGAAAACTATCCCAGTAGTAGGAACATTCTCAATGTAAAGGTCTCCAAATTTATTAACAAAATTTGTAATTGCTTCATTGTGTCCAAAAAGAATTAGATTATCATATAAATTTTCACATTTATTTATCATTTTTTCTAAGTTCTTGACCTCAAAAGTATACAAATCGTCTAAATATTGAATGGTTTCGGGAGGTATATTCAAATATTGTGAAAAAATGTAAGCGGTTTCTGTTGTTCTTTTGGATACACTACTCCAAACGATATAAGAATTAGGCAATTCGTTCATCAAGTGAAAAGCCATCAAATGAGCATCTTTAATTCCTTTGATTGACAATGATCTGTCGATATCTTTTATCGGAATATCCCAACTCGATTTTGAATGTCTTATTAAAATTAAGTTCTTCATAAAGCGTTTGTTTAGACCATTAAGTTAATCATTTATTTTTAAATAATGACAAAAACATTAAATTTAAGCAGAATATTTTAGTACATTAGATTTCATTTATGTATCAAATGCAGTGGTTTACAAGTAAAAATTGGTTTTTCTTTTCTAGTTAAAAACTCAAATTAAAAGTGTTACGATTACGAAGTATGATAAAAAAAAATACCTATCGCTATTTAATCTTAAATGTAATCTTGAATGTTTTTTGCTACGGTCAACAAGACTCTCAATATACACAATATCTGTACAATACATCGCAGATTAATCCTGCTTATGCTGGTTCTCGAGAAACAATTTCGGCTTTTTTACTGCATAGAAATCAATGGTTGGGTCTTGATGGTGCGCCAAAAACCAATAACTTTTCGTTAAGTTCGCCTTTGAGAAATTCCAACTTTGGATTAGGTTTATCCTTTACAAACGATCATATTGGACCAACCTCAGAAAATGAAATAGCTTTTGACGTATCCTATTTTATTCCTATAGCTGAAAATTATAAACTAGCGGTTGGCATTAAAACAACTGCAAATCTCTTTCATTTGGATGTGAATAAATTAACTATATACGATCCTACGGATCCTCAATTTCAAGCTATTTCAACTGAATTTTCCCCCAATATTGGAGCAGGACTCTATCTCTCTTCTGAAAAAAATTACATTGGCATCTCCATTCCAAACTTTTTTGAAACCTATAGATACAATGATAATACTATTACCATTGCTAAGGAGAAAATGCATTTTTACTTGATTGCTGGGCACGTTTTTCAAATGAATCAAAATTTACAATTCAAGCCCGCTATTTTAACTAAAGTAGTTGAAGGGGCACCACTACAAACGGACCTTACAGCAAACTTTTTATTTTTTGAAACCTTAACTCTAGGAGCAGCCTACAGGTGGAATTCGGCACTTAGTGGCCTCGTTGGTTTTCAAATTTCTGACTCATGGTTTATAGGTTATGGTTATGACAGAGAAACCACTCGTTTGCAACGATATAACTCAGGTTCTCACGAGTTATTTCTTCGCTTCGAGGTCCTAAAGAAAACAAAAATAACGGCACCTAGATTCTTTTAAAATTGAAATCATGAAAATTAAATTTACGCTTTTTATAAGTTTTACTTTGTTGTTTTTATACGGTCAACCCAATCGGTTGAAGGCTGCAGATAGAAAATATGAAGCCAATGCATTTATTGATGCGGCTAAAATTTATGAAAGTGTAGCAGAAAAAGGCTATAAATCGGTCGATTTGTATCAAAAAATAGGGAATGCTTATTATTTTAATGGCGATTTAAAAAATGCGGTAAAATGGTACCGTCATTTATTTTCTTTGCATCAAGAAGTTGAAGCTGTATATTACTTTAGATATGCCAATGCACTGAAATCTCAAGAGCAATATGATGAATCTAACCAATACATGGCTATGTTTTATGAAAAAAATATAGCAACTAAAGAAAATCTTGCGCTCTTAAATAAAGACTACTTATCGGATATTGAAGCCGTATCAGGATTACATCAAATTGAAAAAACCAATTTCAATTCGGAATTTTATGACTATGGGCCTTCCTTTTATGAAGACAAAATAGTGTTTACTTCTTCAAGAAGTGATGCAAATTCGCATGCTAAAATTCACCAATGGACAAACCAAAATTTCACCGACTTGTTTGTTGTTGCAAAAGACACGAACGGATTGCTAAATCAAGTTTCCAATTTTTCAAATGAAATCAATACAAAGTACAATGAATCTTCTCCCGTTTTTACAAAAGATGGAAAAACAATGTATTTTACCCGAAACAATTATAACAATGGTAAGGAGAGAAAAAGCAGTGATAAAGTAAGTATTTTAGAAAAAATTTATAGCGCACAATTAGTAGACGGAAAATGGACGAATTGTAAAGAACTCCCCTTTTGTAGTGATGATTATAGTACGGCACACCCCGCATTAAGTCCCGACGAAAAAACACTCTTTTTTGCTTCAAACAGACCGGGTAGTCTGGGAATGTCGGATTTATACAAAGTACAAATAGATGAAAAGGGAAATTTTGGTAATCCAGAGAATCTAGGAGCTGTTATAAATACACCGGGTAGAGAAACGTTTCCTTTTGTAGCTGAAAATAACACGCTATATTTTGCTTCTGATGGCCATCTCGGTTTAGGAGGACTTGATGTTTTTGAAACCCGAATGGTAGAAAACGCCTTTGGCATCCCAAAAAATATTGGCAAACCCATAAACAGCAGTAGTGACGACTTTGGTTATGTTCTAAAAAATGATGTAGGTTTTTTTACTTCTAACAGAGAAGGTGGTCTTGGATTTGATGACATTTACCGTTTTAAAATATGCTATAAACCCCTAATTGGAACTATCGTTGATTACAAAAACAAAAAGGCCATACCCAATGCAAAAATTACTTTGTTTGATGAGGACATGAACGTAGTAAACGAACTATTTTCATCCCCTTCAGGAGGATATGAATTAAAATTGAAATGTGGTTCAAAATATATCCTAAGAGTTTCAAAAGAAAATTATGAAACGGAAGAACAAATATTCATCGCCAATAACGCCCCTGAAAAAATACATTTAGAATTGAAACAAAATACTTATGAAATTAAAGAAGGAACGGACTTAGCTAAAGTATTTGATATTAGTCTAATCTATTTTGATTTAGACAAATGGAATATCCGAAGTGATGCTGCGGAAGATTTAGAAAAAATAATCGCAGTTTTAAAAGCATATCCAAATATGAAAATCGAAATTAAGTCGCATACAGATAGCAGGCAAACCCACCAATATAATGAAATTTTATCGGATAAAAGAGCTAAAGCAACACTAGAATTCATGGTAGAAAAAGGAATTGCTGGAGACCGCCTCCATGCCAAAGGATACGGAGAAAACCATTTGATAAACAACTGTTCCGATGGTATCATTTGCAGTGAAGAAGAACATCAGAAAAATCGTAGAAGTGAATTTATTGTTGTAAAGATGTAATCCTTAAGGAGACAAACGTTCTATCTTCCAATCAAAACCCTCTTGAAGTTGGTAACGAATTCTATCATGCAAACGATTGGGGCGTCCTTGCCAAAATTCTACAGAAACCGGTCTTACTAAAAAACCGCCCCAATTTTTCGGTCTTAAAATCTCTTTTCCTTCAAATTCTTTTTCCAATTGTTTCAAATTATTTTCTAAAAATTCGCGATTTGGAATGACTTCACTTTGCGGGGATACAATTGCCCCTAACTTACTCCCATCGGGTCGGGAAGCAAAATAATTGTCGGAAAGGGTGGCTTCTAATTTCTCAGCAACACCTTTAATAATAATTTGGCGCTCAACTGTAGGCCAAAAAAAAGACAAACAAACATTGGGATTATTCAATATGGATTGTCCTTTTTCAGAATTATAATTGGTATAAAAAACAAAACCTTCTTCATTAAACTTTTTAAGTAAAACAACTCTCGATTTTGGGAATCCATCGGTTCCAATAGTTGAAACTGTCATCGCATTTACTTCATCCGCTGCGTTGAATTCCTCCGCTTCATAAAACCATTTGTGAAAAAGATTGATAGGGTCTTCTGGAATTTGATTTTCTAACAATTCGCTTTTTTCGTATGATTTTCGGTAGTTACTTAAATCTTTCATATTCGTTTAACTTTGGAATACAAATATACAAAGTGAATGCCTTAAACTGGTAAAACAAATTCTAAATTTAATTGGCGTTTTTAATGGAAGATGATTTCATTTTGGATATCCAATACGAACTTAGTTCGTCAAAATTAATTGGCTTAGAAGGCTCTTGACGCATTAATTGATTTTGATTAAAAGCCGCATTTAAAATGGTTTCAATTTGAAAATCTTCATTTACTTCAAAGGGTTGATATTCCGTTTTTAAATCGATGCTGAAAAGCCTCGCCGTTGAGTTGGCCCAAAAAGCTTTCCAACCGCTTTTGTAATCTTTAATTAAGTCATAAGTAGACTGACCTGTTTGCCTATAAATTAGTTTAACTAAAATCTGACCATCTTTACGAGATAATTTTTTTAGTTTGGGTTCAAATTCGTCTTCTAAATATTTTTCTACAATTTTAAAATACTTCTTTTTCTCTTTATTCGTCTTCAACTTAGCCATAGTAGCATTTAGTTGGGTAAGTTTATCCGCAGTCAACTTTGCATAAGGATACACTCTAAAAATTCTTCGTTTTAAGATTAATTTTGCTTTTTTATCTTCATCTGAATTATAAACATTCCCGGGGGTAAACACTATTTCACGTAACTCAATCGAATATACAATAGAAGAATCTTGAGTAGTCATTTGTAAGGTATCTTTCTTACTTTGACCAAATACAGAAAAAGTCAATAAAAAGAATACACTAAAGAGGAAATTATTTGGCATGTTTAAAATTGGTTATTTTGTAATGATTGCTAACAAAAAGTAAATCAAAAGTATTAATTTTATGTTTAATTCTTGCAACAATTCATTATTTTAGCTAAAATTTTTAAAATGAAAGTAAAATCGATACTGAATAAGTCGTCTATGACTTTTTTAGAAAATTATTTAAACAACGCTTCCCCTACAGGATACGAATCAGAAGGTCAAAAAATTTGGATGAATTATTTAAAACCTTATGTAGACACCTTTATTACAGATACTTATGGTAGTGCGGTAGGCGTTATCAATCCGGAGGCACCCTACAAAGTTGTAATTGAAGGACATGCCGATGAAATTTCGTGGTATGTAAATTACATAACCGATGATGGTTTGATCTATGTAATTCGAAATGGAGGAAGCGACCACATGATTGCTCCTTCAAAAAGAGTTAATATCCATACCAAAAAAGGAATCGTCAGAGGTGTTTTTGGTTGGCCAGCCATTCACACAAGAGGACGAGGTAAAGAAGAAGGGGCACGAATTGACAATATTTTCATCGATTGTGGCTGTACGACCAAAGCAGAAGTGGAAGCATTAGGGGTACATGTAGGTTGTGTTATTACCTATCCCGATAATTTTGAAATTCTAAACAAGGACAAATTCGTGTGTAGAGCCATCGATAATCGTATGGGAGGATTTATGATTGCAGAAGTTGCTCGATTATTAAAAGAAAACAAAAAGAAGCTTCCTTTTGGACTATATATTGTAAATTCTGTTCAAGAAGAAATTGGCCTTCGTGGTGCCGAAATGATTACACAAAGAATCAAACCTAACGTAGCCATTGTTACTGATGTTTGTCACGACACCTCTACCCCAATGATTGATAAAAAAATTGAAGGAGATCTTAAAATGGGCAAAGGGCCTGTAATTGCCTATGCCCCAGCGACTCAAAATATTCTTCGTGAAATGATTGTGGATACAGCAATTGAACATAAAATTCCGTTTCAACGTCACGCTTCATCAAGAGTTACCGGAACTGACACCGATGCTTTTGCATATAGTAATGGTGGTGTTGCCTCTGCCTTGATTTCGTTACCACTTCGTTACATGCATACCACAGTTGAAATGGTACATAAAGAAGATGTAGAAAATGTAATAAAATTGATTTACGAAAGTTTATTAAAAATCGAAAACAACGAAACGTTTTCTTATTTCAAATAGATAAAAAAACCTGATAGCTTACAACTATCAGGTTTCTATTTCTAGTAAACACTACTCACTAAGCACTGACCACTTACATTATCTCGAATAATTCGGAGCTTCTTTTGTAATGGTTACATTATGTGGGTGACTTTCGCCAATACCACTAGCTGTAATTCTAATGAAACGCCCTGTTTCTTGTAAGGTTGGAATATCTTTTGCACCACAATAGCCCATTCCGGCTCTTAAACCTCCGATGAATTGTTGCATACTTTCATTTAATTCTCCTTTATAAGGCACACGACCTACAATTCCTTCTGGAACTAATTTCTTCACATCGTCTTCTACATCTTGGAAATAACGGTCTTTTGAACCTTCTTGCATTGCCTCAACAGAACCCATTCCACGATACGATTTGAATTTTCTTCCTTCAAAAATAATGGTTTCTCCTGGTGATTCTTTTGTACCTGCTAAAAGAGAACCTAACATCACACAATCAGCACCCGCAGCAATAGCTTTAGGGATATCACCTGTGTAACGAATTCCACCATCAGCAATAACAGGAACTCCTGAACCTTTTAACGCTGCAGCCACTTCTAAAACAGCTGAAAATTGAGGAAATCCTACACCTGCTACAACTCGTGTTGTACAAATAGAACCAGGACCAATTCCAACTTTCACCGCATCAGCTCCGTTTTGAGCTAAATATAATGCTGCTTCTGGAGTAGCAATGTTACCCACTACCACATCTAAATCAGGGAATTTTGCTTTTACTGCTTTTAACACATCTACTACGCCTTTTGTATGACCGTGTGCGGTATCAATAATTACAGCGTCAACTCCAGCAGTTACTAAAGCAGTTGCTCTATCTACTGCATCAGCCGTAACACCTAAAGCCGCAGCTACACGTAAACGACCAAATTTATCTTTATTAGCAATTGGTTTTTGGGTAAGTTTGGTAATATCTCTAAAGGTAATTAAACCTACTAATTTATTATGGTTGTCAACTACTGGTAATTTTTCAATTTTGTTTTCTTGCAAAATTCCCTCTGCTTCTTGTAAGGTTGTCCCTTGAGCAGCAGTTACTAATTTTTCTGAAGTCATTACTTCTAAAATCGAACGCGTATTTACTTTTTCGAAACGTAAATCTCTATTCGTTACGATTCCTTTTAAAATTCCGTTTTCATCTACTACTGGAATTCCACCAATACTAAATTCTTTCATTGCCATTTTGGCATCACCCACAGTAGCTGTTAAAGGCAACGTAACCGGATCGATAATCATGCCACTTTCCGCACGTTTTACTTTCTTTACTTTAGCCGCTTGTTGTTCAATCGTCATATTTTTGTGGAGAACACCAATACCTCCCTCTTGCGCCATCGCGATTGCCATAGAGCTTTCAGTTACGGTATCCATTGCAGCGGAAACGATAGGAACATTCAACGTAATATTTCTCGAAAACTTCGATTGAATACTAACTTCGCGTGGTAAAATTTCGGAATAATTTGGAATAAGCAAAACATCGTCGTAAGTAAGACCTTCGCCAACGATTTTAGTTGTGTGTGCTTTCATGTTGCAATTTGTAGTTGTTGTTAAATTGCGTGCAAATATAGTAAAACTTAGGCTAATAATCTATTTCTTTTAAGAATAAATTATGTAACTTGCATATTAATTTTTCATCTTCAATGAGCGATTCTAAAAAAAATATTACAGGCCTATCCGATTTAGAAGTTTTAGAATCCGCAAAAAAACACGGAACCAACTCCGTCGAACATCAGAAAAAAAACCATTTTCTGAACTCCATTTTAGATATTGTAAAAGAACCCATGTTTCTTTTATTATTGACCGCTACCAGTATTTATTTCATAACAGGAGATTACGGCGATGGTATTTTCATGGCTTTTGCAATTATTTTTGTTATGGCAATTTCGGTTTTTCAAGAATCTAGAAGTCGTAATGCCATTGAAGCTTTAAAAAAACTAACCCAACCAAAATGTAAAGTCATTCGAAACAGTCAATTAATCGAAATTCCAACCGAAGAAATTGTGATAGGTGATTATATTCAACTAGAAGAAGGTGCTTTTATTCCTGCCGATGGAATAATTCTCTCTTCCAACGATTTTTCGGTCAACGAATCAATCTTGACAGGTGAATCCTTATCGGTTTTCAAATCGAATGCATCTGAAGACAAGCAGGTTTTTCAGGGTACGATTGTAGCGTCAGGACTTGCAATTTGTGAAGTAACCGCTATTGGAAGTAAAACCCAATTGGGAAAAATTGGTTCTAGTTTGAATGCAATTGAAGAAGAGAAAACGCCTCTGCAAATTCAAATCGGAAATTTTGTTACCAAAATGTCTGTAATCGGTTTGGTTATTTTTGCTATTGTTTGGGCAATTAATTATTACAATTCCAGAATCGTTTTAGATAGTTTGCTGAAAGCATTAACCTTGGCAATGAGTGTTATTCCAGAGGAAATTCCGGTTGCGTTTACTACATTTATGGCTCTAGGCGCTTGGCGTTTGATGAAAATGGGCATCATTACCAAACAAACAAAAACAGTGGAAACCCTAGGAAGTGCCACCGTAATTTGCACCGACAAAACGGGAACCATTACCGAAAACCGAATGAGTTTAGCCGAATTGTATCTTTTTAAATCCAATTCGATAGTGGCAACTTCTCAAAAACTAAATCCGGAAGCAGAGGAAGTCTTAAAATATGCCATGTGGTCGAGCGAACCCATTCCGTTTGATGTGATGGAAATTGCGATTCATGAAGCCTATTCGAATTTTGAAAGTGAGGACGAGCGACCTTATTTCAAATTGGTTCACGAATATCCTTTAGGTGGAAAACCACCGATGATGACCCACGTTTTTGAAAACGAATCGGGTAAAAAAATTATTGCGGCTAAAGGTGCGCCTGAAGCTTTAATCGCAGTGAGTTATTTAACTGAACCGGAAAAAAATCAGATTTTAGAGGCGATGAAAACCATGACTAAAAAAGGATTCCGCGTTTTAGGAGTAGGTGTTTCTGACTTTGAAGGAACGAATTATCCAGCAACCCAACAAGCATTAAAATTCAACTTCAAAGGATTAGTGGCATTTTACGATCCGCCAAAGCACAACATTCAAACCGTTTTTGAAACATTTTACAAAGCAGGAATTCAAGTAAAAATCGTTACAGGCGATAATGCAGAAACGACTTCTACCATCGCAAAACAAGTTGGGTTTAAAAATGCGGATAAAGTATTGAATGGTGACGAATTGATGGCAATGGACGAAACCACTTTACAAGAAAAAGTAATGGAAACGGCTATTTTCACGAGAATGTTTCCAGAAGCCAAACTTAGAATTATTCAAGCACTCAAAACAAACAACCAAATTGTAGCAATGACGGGTGATGGTGTAAACGACGGACCCGCATTGAAGTCAGCACACATTGGCATTGCAATGGGTAAAAAGGGAACCGAAATTGCGAAACAAGCTGCGAATTTAATTCTGGTAGACGACAATTTCGAACGCATGACTGATGCGATTGCTATGGGAAGAAAAATCTATCTCAACCTAAAAAAAGCCATTCAGTACATTATTTCCATCCATATTCCGATTATTTTAATTGTGTTCATTCCATTAGCTTTGGGTTGGGTGTATCCCAATATTTTTACTCCGGTTCACATTATTTTCTTAGAGATTATTATGGGCCCAACTTGCTCTATCATTTACGAAAATGAACCTATGGAAGACAATTTGATGTTACAAAAACCAAGACCGCTAACGACAACTTTCTTTAACATAAAAGAAGTATTGATTAGTATCATTCAAGGATTAGTCATTACGTTCGGATTGGTCTTTATTTATCAATATGCGGTTGGAGAAAACATGTCTGAAAACGGCACCAGAACCTTGATTTTCTTAACCTTAATTACTTCCAACATCGTATTGACATTAGCCAATCGTTCGTTCTATTATTCGATTTTCAAAACGATTCGGTACAAAAATAATTTGGTAGGATTGATTATTGGAATCACCATTTTGTTAACCGTATTGTTATTGTTTGTTCCAGCCTTTTCTAACTTCTTCTTGTTTGAAATGGTTACTGTTTCCCAAATAGGATTATGTATTTTAGTAGGAAGTATTTCGGTACTTTGGGTAGAAATTTATAAAGCTTTTAAACGAAGAAAATCGAATTAATGAAATTCACCAAACAGTTTTGTTGCTTCGTTATAAGCACTTTCAAAGCTCATGGGACTCGTATTCGTATTTTCTCTTTTTGTTGTGAAATACGACAGTAATTTTTCCGTAGGCATGTTTCCTGTCAAATCGTCTTTTGCCATGGGACAACCACCAAAACCTTGAATCGCGCCATCATAACGACGACAACCTGCGTTGTAAGCGGCATCAATCTTTTCAAACCATCTGTCTGGTGTCGTGTGCAAATGCGCACCAAATTCGATGTTTGGATATTTCGGAATCAAATTAGAGAACAAGTAATCGATTACTTCTGGAGTCGAACTTCCCACGGTATCGGAAAGTGATAGGATTTTCACCCCCATATTCGCTAATTTTTCGGTCCATTCCCCCACAATTTCAACATTCCATGGATCGCCATACGGATTTCCAAAGCCCATTGAAATGTATGTCACAACTTCTTTGTTTGATTTATCTGCGATTTCTAAAATCTCTCGTAAAGTAACCAAACTTTCGGCAATTGTTTTGTGTGTATTTCGCATTTGAAAGTTCTCCGAAATCGAAAAAGGGAAACCTAAATATTGAATTTCTTTATGAATCGAAGCATTTTGAGCCCCTTGTGTATTAGCGATAATGGCCAACAATTTACTGTTTGTTGCAGACAAATCCAACTGTGCTAAGACTTCAACGGTGTCTTGCATTTGCGGAATCGCTTTGGGTGAAACAAAACTTCCAAAATCAATAGTATCAAAGCCTACTCGCAATAACGATTGGATATATTTAACTTTTCTCTCGGTTGGAATAAACGGTTTGATACCTTGCATGGCATCGCGCGGACATTCGATAATTTTGATTTCGTTCATAGCTTCAAAGATAATAAAGTATTCTATTTTACGAAATCGTTTTTTTATATTCTTTAAAATACACTATTACACTTTTCGGTAATAATTCAAAATATTACGTATTTTGGTAATAATTTATAATATTACGTATTTTGGTAATAATTTAAGTTTTATAAAAATATTTTAGTACATTTGACTTATGATTGTGATACTTACAGCCGATATAATCAAATCGAGAAAGCTTTCATCTAAAAAATGGATAGATGATTTGAAAGCTTTATTGCTCACTTTTGGAAAAGCTCCAAATGATTGGGAAATTTACCGTGGTGATGAGTTTCAAATGGAAATTAAAAATCCCGAAGATGCTTTATTGATTGCGTTCCAAATCAAAGCCTTCTTCAAATCTATTGATTTAGATGTGCGAATGAGTTTAGGATTTGGAGATAAAACCTACAAAACCAGAAAAATAACAGAAAGTAATGGAACCGCTTTTATTCGCTCTGGAGAATCGTTTGAAACCTTAAAAAAACAGAAATTAAATTTAGTACTAAATTCGGGCAACGAGGCTTTTGACGAAGAATTGAATTTGATGCTAAAACTAAGTTTATCATTTATGGACAGTTGGTTGCAACAATCGGCGGAATTTGTTTTGGTTGCGATTCAAAATCCGAATCTTTCACAGGAAGAAATAGGCGTAAAACTGGGTATCAATCAAGCCGCTGTGAGTAGACGGCAAAAACGTTCAAATTTTGAATTATTAATGCAAGTGGAACACTATTATAGAAAAAAAGTTAAAACTTTAGAAAAATGATTGTATTCGTAAAATTACTTTTAGCACATTTACTTGGCGATTTTTTATTGCAACCCACTACTTGGGTTTTAGATAAAGAAGCCAAAAAACATAAAAGTAGTTTCTTATATATTCATGTTTTGCTTCACGGTATTTTAGCTTTTGCACTTGTCTTTGAAAGCGATTTTCTTTGGTATGCACTACTATTAACTGTTCTGCACGGGATAATCGATTATGTTAAATTACGATATCAGACAAAAAAGAGCAAACGTTTCTGGTTTCTTTTGGATCAATTCTTACACCTCATAACCCTTGTGGGGATTGCCTTTTTTTACACAAATGCTTCTATAGATTATAGTCTTTTGAACGCTAATTTTTGGATTATCGTTACGGGGATTGTCGTATTAACAAAACCTGCATCCGTAATCATTCGAAATATCATATCCATTTGGACGCCTGAGAAAAACGCAAAAGACAATTCGCTGGAAAATGCTGGAAATTATATTGGGATTTTAGAACGATTGTTCATTTTTTGTTTCCTTTTAACCCATCATTTTGAAGCTATCGGATTTTTATTAGCTGCAAAATCCATTTTTAGATTTGGTGATTTAAAAGCCGCAAAAGACCGAAAGCTCACCGAATATGTACTTATCGGAACTTTATTAAGTTTCGGAATCGCATTGCTAATTGGTTTACTCGTTCAATTCGTGATGCGCTAAAATCTTTTTGTTAATCGCTTTCACTAAGGCAGGACCTTCGTAAATAAAACCCGTATAAAGTTGAACCAAACTAGCACCTGCGTTCAATTTTTCAATCGCATCTTCTGCCGTGTGAATACCTCCTACTCCAATGATTGGAAACGACTTATTGCTTTTTTCCGAAAGAAAACGAATCACTTCTGTAGCACGTTTCGTTAATGGTTTTCCAGATAAGCCGCCCATTTCGGATTTGTTTTCCGATTGTAAACCTTCGCGAGAAATCGTTGTATTGGTAGCAATTACACCTGCAATTTTGGTCTCGTTGACGATATCAATGATATCTAAAAGTTGCTCATCAGTTAAATCGGGAGCGATTTTTAGTAAAATTGGTTTTGGTTTTGGTTTTGTGTCGTTTTGATTTTGAAGTGTTTGCAGCAAGTCGGTCAAAGGTTTTTTATCTTGTAATTCACGTAGATTGGGTGTGTTTGGCGAACTCACATTCACCACAAAATAATCTACGTATGGAAACAAAGCTTCAAAACAAATTTCGTAATCCTTTACCGCTTCTTCGTTTGGCGTGACTTTATTTTTTCCAATGTTTCCACCGATTAAAACGCCTTTGTTTTTTTTCAAACGTTCGACTGCTTCTTTAACACCGCCGTTATTGAACCCCATTCGGTTGATAATCGCATTGTCTTCTTTTAAACGGAACAAACGTTTTTTAGGATTTCCTTCTTGTCCAACAGGCGTCAACGTTCCAATTTCGATAAAACCGAATCCAAAATTTGATAACTCTTTATACAACTTTGCATCTTTATCAAATCCTGCTGCTAATCCAACTGGATTTTTGAATTTAATCCCGAAAACTTCTCGTTCTAAACGCGCATCTTTTACTTCGTAAAGCGCTTGAAATAAACTTGAAAAACCTGGAATTTTATTCAGAAAACGAATGAATGAAAAGGTAAAATAATGTACTTTTTCTGGATCGAAACAGAAAAGTAACGGACGAATGAAGCTTTTGTACATAGTGTGTTGTGTTGTTGTGCAAAAGTAAGAAAATGCCTTTCCAAAAAAAAGTATTGACGCATTTTGTAACAATAAAAGATTTGGTGCGTATAATTACTGATGTAAATTCCAAAAGACAAAAAACAAATTCCAAATAAAAAGCTAATTTCTAAAATTTCAAATCCTAAACATAATGGCTCAAACTCCTTCCAACATGTTACCTTTGGGCACAATTGCTCCTGATTTCAATTTGAAAGATACTAATGCTACTGATTTTAAAACTTTTGAAGATTGCAAAGGTGAAAAAGGAACAGTCGTAATCTTCATTTGCAATCATTGTCCGTTTGTACATCATGTGATGGAAGAGGTAATTCGTGTGGTGAACGATTATCGTGTGCAAGGAATTGGTTTTGTTGCGATTTCAAGTAATGATGTAGTGAAATATCCGCAAGATGCTCCTGAATTAATGACCGAATTTGCCTTTGAAAACGGATTTGAATTTCCGTATTTATATGATGAAACACAAGAAGTAGCCAAAGCCTACAATGCCGCTTGTACACCTGATTTTTATCTTTTCGACAATCGAGATAAATTGGTTTACCGTGGACAATTAGACGATAGCCGACCGGGAAATGGTATTCCGTTGAGTGGTTCTGATTTACGAAGCGCAATTGATGGCGTGGTGATGAATAGAAGTATCAATCCGGATCAGAAACCGAGCATTGGGTGTAATATAAAATGGAAGTAATTTTTTTATCTCATTAGTTTCCTTAACTTTGTACTCAAATTAAATTCATTTCTTTTGAAATACCTAGTTTCAAATATTACTTTAATTTCAAATGCTGTTACAAAAGTAATTGCATTTACCCACAGCAAGGCCTTTATCAATTAGGCCTCCGTCTACCCTATTCCTAATTCTCAGACGGAGGATTTTTACTTAAATCATTTATTTAATCCTATCAGAAGCATCTTCTGATATCCTTATTTTTTTTTAAAATTCCAGCATCATGTCACAAAAAAATCTTTTGGGAAAATTATATGCACGCCATATCATTTGGTTGGTTACATTATCCTTTTTCATTGGGACTCTTTTTTTGGTTGCGTATTATAAAGTGCATCCTGTTTTTCTATCTGCTCCTTTCGTCATGTTAATTTTAGTTACCATTGATAGCTTGCAATCCAAGCATTCAGTACGCAGAAATTATCCATTAGTAGGACGTTTACGCTACTTATTTGAATCCGTTCGTCCTGAATTTCGCCAATACTTTTTTGAAGGCGAATTGGATGGAAAACCATTTAACAGAAGACAACGTTCCATTGTGTATCAGAGAGCAAAGAATCAGAAGCAAACCATTTCGTTTGGCATGCAAGACGAGCCTAATAGAATAGGATATGAATGGGCAGCACATTCGATTTATCCTAAAAAGAACGATTTTAGTCAATTCCGAGTAACCATTGGAAATTCACAATGTTCAAAACCCTATAGTGCTAGTATTTTCAACATTAGTGCGATGAGTTATGGAGCCTTGAGTAAAACTGCCATTTCTTCTCTGAACGAAGGGGCCAAAATGGGGAATTTTGCCCACAATACAGGAGAAGGCGGCATCAGTGATTACCATTTAAAAGGAGGCGATTTGATTTGGCAAATAGGAACAGGCTATTTTGGTTGTAGGGATGGTAGAGGGCATTTCAATGACGCACTTTTTGTGGAAAAAGCGAATTTAAAAGAAGTGAAAATGATAGAGCTAAAGCTATCTCAAGGAGCAAAACCAGGACATGGAGGTTTACTCCCTGCTGAAAAAAACACGCCAGAGATTGCCAAAATTAGAGCTTTAGAACCCTATACAACAGTTCATTCCCCATCCGCTCATACAGCGTTTTCGAATGCCACTGAATTGTTGTATTTCATACATAAATTGAGAACCTTATCCAATGGAAAACCGGTTGGGTTTAAGATTTGTATCGGTAAAAAAGAAGAGTTTACCGAAATATTAGAAGCCATGATAAGCACCAATATCCTTCCTGATTTCATAACTATTGACGGTGCTGAAGGCGGAACTGGAGCAGCGCCTTTAGAGTTTATCGATTATATGGGAATGGCGTTATCGGATGCCTTAGTATTTGCTCATAAATCCTTATTAGATTATGGTTTACGCAGCGAAATTAAATTACTAGCGTCAGGTAAAATTATTTCGGCTTTTGATATTGCTAAAAATATGTCTCTGGGAGCCGATGCTTGTTACAGTGCGCGAGGTATGATGTTTGCGCTAGGTTGTATTCAAGCGTTGCAGTGTGACAGCGGAAAATGTCCGGTTGGAATCGCAACCCAAGATAAATCGCTTTATAAAGGTTTGGATATTAGTGATAAGCGCGTTCGTGTAGCAAATTTTCACAAGAATACCCTGAAAGCGGTAGCCGAATTCATTGGAGCATGTGGATTTGAACTTCCGGATGAAATTACACCGGAAACCTTTTACAGAAGAGTACATCATAATACCAACTTAAACTTTAAGGAAATCTATTTTACCAATCCAGAAACCAAAAGCAAAACATTAGATAAAGAAACAATATTCTTAAATTAAAATAATATGAAACCAATACCAACATTTACATCAAGCGATCATAAGCTGCTTAAAAAAATTACTAAAAGTAATCTATCTGCTACGAGTGCTAAAGAAATCAATCTGTTAACTCAAGAATTAGACAGAGGTAATATTGTAGAAGATAATGCCATCGAAAACGATGTTATTCGAATTAACTCGGAGGTAATTATTGAAGATATGAGTACGCAAAAACAAATGAAATTTCAAATTGTTTTACCTTCTCAAGCGAATATAAAAGAGAGTAAATATTCCGTTCTAGTTCCGCTTAGTGTGGCGATTATTGGCTTTAAAGTAAACGATCAGGTAGATTGGGAATTGCCTGCTGGTAACAAAACTTTAAAAGTTATTGCTGTAAACAATGGCAACTAATTTAATAAACACCTTTTTGAGGTGTTTTTTTATTTTAAAAAATCGATAATAAAAATTATAAGAATAAGCAATCCAACTACAAGTAAGTAAACTAAAACATGAAATCTCTGAACCATTCTCTCTACTCTATAATCGGAAATCATAATAGTTTCTGTACTGGCTATAATTTCATTATCAATAAGTAGTTGATCAATAATAATTCTATCTTTATCCAACAAAAAGAAACGAGTTCCATCACTAATATCAGAATTTTCATTACTATTATGATAGTAATCTATATTATTTTCAAGTAACAAATTTTCAAAAAGGATGTAGTCTTTAAATAAAACATTGAGCTTGAAATGGTCTTGGAATTTTACATCTATTGAATTTGCCATTTAAAACTACTTTTTTATAAAAAAATGAATTATCATTAAAACAATAGATGCAAATAAAAGCAAAATAGCTTGAATTGAAAATTGAATTCTAATGGTATTCCAATACATAGTTTCTGTTTTATCATAATTAAACTTAACAATTGAAATTAAGAATAAAACAAAAAATACAACAGCCAAATAAATAAAAAGTTTTTTCATGAACTAATCACTTTCTAACCAAAATCACTTCAATAGGATTATTACTTCTAGGGCCGAAAGTTCTGGCTTGGCGTTCGTTTTCACTCGAACACAAAATATACATGTTAAACGCTTGCAATTGTACTAATTGCTCTTTGAATTTTCCTTTAGTATCTTGAATTTTGATATAGAATTCTTCCGCAGGAAAGGTATTCGTAACCGAAAGCAAATACGTATCACCAGCATACGGGAAAAACCATTTTTCGGGTTCGTTTGGCTTGCTTATTAAATGATTTCTTGCAAAAACTAACGCTTGATTGCCATATTTCCAACTGTATTTGTTGTTTTCGTTAATAACATCTTCGCCTTTTTCGTTGACTAAGGTGATTTTTAAATCGGGAATATTATCGGACTTTCCTTCCTCGTGGGCTTTTACTACTAAATACGAGGTAAAATCAAAACCGCAATGCGGCACTTGTCCGAATGAGAACAAAGAAAAAAGAAGAAATAAAAAAGATAATTTAGTTTTCATAGCTTTTAGTGAACTGTAAAAATACAAAAAGAATGCCAATCGAGAGGAATGTTTTCAATCAACTTTGCTTTAATTTGTTTTAATCCATTTGCATTCTAAATTATTTTTCCACCCTGCTCATTATTCCTGAGTCCTTTTTTAAAATGATAGATTGTGACCACAATTCTTTTATCTTTGTTCCATGTTACGATCCCTTTTCCAACCCTTCAAAACCAATGTTTCAGGAATTTCATTGCCTGAAAAGTTTACGTTTCCATTTTATTATGAACCACATGAGTTGAGCCGTATTGCCGCTTATGAATTGCAAGAATATCTAGCGACACAAACTGACTTTGAGCATAACTTTGGTTTAGATGAACACCAGAAAGGCTTGATAATTGGAAAAATGTTTGGTGTTTTAGTCTGTCAAAATCAAGAAGGTGCAATAGGTTATTTATGGGCTTTTTCTGGAAAATTAGCTGGTGTAAATCACCTCCCCTATTTTGTTCCTACGATTTTTGATATGTTACACGAAGATGGTTTTTTCCGAAAAGAAGAAGAAGTATTGAATGCTATGAATCGTAAAATTGAGATTTTAGAAAATTCAAACGAACTTCAAAATTGCAAAAAACAATTCGAACTAATAAAAAAAGAAGCTTCAACGGATATTCAAAATCAGAAAGCGAAAATCAAAAGATTGAAGGTGGAGCGTGATGAAAAACGAATTTCTTTTGCCAATTTATCCCCGACAGATATGGAGCAATTAGAATTGGAACTCTCCGAAGAAAGTAAAAAAGAAAGTATTTTGCTCAAAAAGATGACAAAATATTGGAATTTTCAAATGGAAAAGGCACAAAAAGAAATCAATTTTCTTTTAGATGAGATTAACCAACTTAAAGAAGAACGCCGCCAAAAATCGGGTGCTTTACAGCAAAAATTATTTGCTGAATATTCCTTTTTGAACCAATTTGGGGAACGAAAAAGCATAGGAGAAATCTTTAACAACAACCCGCCTGCTGGCGCTGGAGAATGTGCTGCACCCAAGTTGTTACATTATGCTTTCGAACATCATTTAAAACCTATCGCTATGGCTGAATTTTGGTGGGGACAATCGCCAAAATCAGAAATTAGAAAACACAAACAATTTTATCCCGCTTGCAAAAGTAAGTGTGAGCCTATTTTGCTATCGCACATGCTGAAAGGTTTGGATATGGAAGCGAATCCGTTTCAAGAAAATCCTGCAGAAGGAAAAGACATTGAGCTTGTTTATGAAGATGAATTTTTAGCGGTAATAAACAAACCTGCAGAATTTCTATCAGTTCCAGGAAAGATAATTTCTGATTCGGTTTTTCAAAGAGTCAAAAGCTTATATCCAAATGCTACGGGGCCTTTAATTGTTCATCGTTTGGACATGTCAACTTCAGGATTGATGTTGATTGCAAAAGATGAAGCAACCTACGTAAAGTTGCAAAGTCAATTCATCAAACGCACCATTAAAAAACGCTATGTGGCTTTATTAGATGGAATTTTAGAAGAACAACAAGGGTATATCGATTTACCCTTACGAGTTGACTTAGACGACCGACCAAGACAATTGGTTTGTTACGAACATGGAAAACCAGCACAAACCAAATGGGAAAAAATTGAAATTCGAAATCATCAAACCTTAGTATACTTCTATCCTATTACGGGGAGAACCCATCAATTACGAGTACATGCTTCTCATGAAATGGGCTTAAAAACACCTATTCTTGGTGACGATTTGTATGGAAAAAAAGCTCATCGTTTGCATTTACATGCAGCGAGTTTAACTTTTGAACATCCCGTTACAAAAGAGAAAATGACAATAACAAAAGAAGCTAACTTTTAAAAAAGTGAGCTTCATACTTTAGAAACTCACTTTTTATTTAATTGTTTTTTATATGATTAGAACTAAAATCTTTCCACTTTAATTATTTCAAAATTTCGCTCACCCGTTCCAAAATCCCATTTTATTTGGTCACCAGTTTTATTACCAACTAAAGCTAATCCAATATTTCCTACAATGGATTCCGTATTATTTCTTCTTTTAGCCTTTGCTGGTGCTACAAAACTAAAATCTTGCAATTCATTAGTTATAAGATCTTTAATTGTGACTTTGCAATCAATAGTTACTACATTATCTGGTAATTCGCTACGTCTAATTTGTTTCGCACGTTTTAATTGCACCACCAATTGGTCTTCCACAAACGGAGTCACTTTTTTTCTTCTGAGTAAATCTTTAATTAAATCATAAATTCCTGTTGTCAATATTATGTCTTGATTCATTTTTTTATTTTTTTGATAAATGCCTAATTGAAACCTAAGAAATACCCAACCAAATTCAAAATTGAATTTGGCACAAAAGCATCAAAAGGCAAATGATTATTAGTTATTTTGTATAAGAAAATGGAGATTTCCCTGTCTTGGGCTTGACAGGGATTATTTAATGAAGACTTTAGCCCTTTTTAAAAATGAATCATCATGCAAGTAGTTCAAAGTGACTAAACTTCGAACTTCAAGTATGTAAAAAAGAGAACATGGATTCATTTCTAATAAATAATATCAAATTTAAAACTATTTCATGCGATTAAAAAATATTTAACAATTCATTATCCTTTACTACGCTAAAAACATCTCTTTTAGCAAAAATTAGGAATACAAGTTTATTTCTATAAATTATAAAATTTAAACTCTTATATTTAGATTTTGAAATCAAAATTTATGAAAAACAGTTTTTTAGTGGTGCTATTAGTATTAGGAATACAGCAAATCAATGCCCAATTTACACGTCGCGATTCTTTACAAGGTGGTTTGCGAATTGAAAGAACCTCTTATGATGTGAAACGTTATGATTTGAACATTACGATACACCCAGAACAAAAAAGCATCGAAGGATTTAATGAAATTACGTTTGAAGTGTTAGTGCCAACACAAAAAATTCAATTGGATTTATTTGATAATATGAAAGTAGATTCGATTGTTTGGAATACCAAAAAATTACAATACCAGCGCGAGTATGACGCTGTTTTTATAGCTTTTCCTGAAAAATTAGCTTCAAAATCAAATCACAAGTTACAATTTTATTATTCGGGTAACCCTAAAATCGCAAAAAATGCTCCTTGGGATGGCGGATTTGTTTTCAAAAAAGACAGTAATGGTAAAGACTTTATTGGAGTAGCAGTACAAGGAACAGGTGCTAGTTTGTGGTATCCTGTAAAAGATTCTCAAAGTGACGAACCCGACTTTGGTGCATCTATTAAGGTAGCGGTTCCAAACGGGGTTATGAACGTTTCTAACGGTCGTTTTTTAGGATCCGAAGATTTAAAGAATGGTTATACTCGATGGGATTGGGAGGTTAAAAATCCAATCAACAATTACACTATAACGGTAAATATTGCTGATTATGTTCACATTCAAGATAAAATGCCCGATTTAGATTTAGATTACTATGTTTTGAGAGAAAATGAAACCAAAGCACGTGAACATTTTGCAGAAGTAAAACCAATGATGGAATGTTTTCAATCGAAATTTGGTCGTTATCCGTTTTGGGAAGATGGGTATAAATTAGTGGAAACGCCCTATTTAGGCATGGAACATCAAAGTGCCGTAGCTTATGGCAACAAATACAAAAAAGGATACATGGGTTTTGACTTATCGGGAACAGGCGTTGGGATGTTTTTCGATTACATCACAATTCATGAAACAGGGCACGAATGGTTTGGAAATAGCATCACGAGTACGGATATCGCCGACATGTGGATTCATGAAGGATTTACGACGTATTCTGAAACCGTATTTGTAGAATGCATGAAAGGGTATGATGATGCGATGAAATACATAAATGGTCAAGCTAGAAATATTAGAAACGACAAGCCTATTATTGGTCAATTTGGCGTCAATAACGAAGGTTCTGGTGATATGTATTATAAAGGTTCTTTGCTGTTAAATACCCTGAGACATGTAATCGCAGATGACGAAAAATGGTGGAAACTATTATATGATTACACTGAGACTTACAAAAAGAAAATAATTACAACGGAAACCGTTATTACCTATTTCAATGAGGCTTCTGGAATGGATTTAACCCCTATTTTCAATCAGTATTTGTATACAAATAAAATCCCAGTTTTAAATTATGAAGTCACTGGAGATTATCTAAATTATTCTTGGTCAAATGTAAATGAAGATTTTAATATGCCAATAGACATTGATTTTGAAGGTAAAAAAATGAGATTGTACCCAACTCTTGAAAACCAAAAAATAAAGCTAAAAAAACTACGAAAAAGAAGTTTTCAAATCTATGACAACCAATTTTTTATAAAATTAGAAGAGAAAGATTAAATCTTTCTCTTTTTTTTTTTTAATGTTGGTTTAAAAAGAATATCCTAATCTAAGGTTTAAATTAATTGCGATTTCCCCTTCGTTTTCTAAATAACCCGCTTGCTTTGCAAAAAAATAACGATATCCCAGTCCTACACCTGTCTCATAAGTAAAGTGATTTCCTAAAGTTCTTTTAATACCCCATGTTGGTACGACCCCAATATCGGTAATAATATTTACGGATTCATTATTTGAAATTACAAACCAATCGGGATGGTAATAAGTTTCGAGCGAGAAGAAATTACCACTATTTTTATCAATTTTTTTAGATTTAGAACGTCTTTTTTCTAGATTATAATACCAACGAGGCTCAACACGAAGAACAGGAGCAAAAACAAATCCTGTTTTTTCATAATATTTCCCTGCCCAAATACCTGTATCGAAACCAATTTCAGACCTTAATACGATTTCGGATGTTAATTTAGTTTCATTGTGAACCCAAATACCTAAAAAACCTGTTTGCACACCATAAATGGATTTCGCAACACTTGTTTCCTGAGAATGAGTACAATGAAAAAACAAACTCATCAAAAGGGCAATACCAATTTTTTTCATAGCCTATTTAATATTAAAAAGCATTTCTCTGAGGAAGACGTAACGGAACAACAATTCAAAATCTGCTTTGGATATGGAATTACTTCTGTCTAGGATACGTTAACTTTTATTTTTTTTAATGTTTCCGTTCTATTAATTTTAGTAGTTTCTGTTCTTTCAAAATGGGAAACCAAGTAAGTGGCTTTGGGTTTTTCAAATTTTTCTAATCCGTCAAATATCTGGGAATCCAAAGAAATTTCTTTATCTGATTCAAGGACTAAAATAACTTTATGTCCTAAAATAGGATCCGGTTCCGAAGCAATAAAAAAAGGGACCCCAATTTGAGAGGCAAGTTTAGCCTCAATTTGTTCGGGAAACAATTTTATACCACCACTATTAATTACATTATCATAACGGCCTAACCATTGAAATTGGCGGTTATTTTGAATTTCAACGATATCATTTGTGATTATTTTTCCATCTGTAATAGTTGGTGCTTCTATAACCAAACAAGCTCTCTCGTCTTTGGATATGGACGCGTGTTCCAAAACATTAAAAAAAGGCTCTCCGATTTTTCTTGCCGCGATATGCGTCAGTGTTTCAGTCATGCCATAGGTTTCGTAAATATCAGATGGAATTGTTTGTAGTTTTAAAGCTAAATCATCTGAAACTTTAGCACCTCCAATAATTATTTTCTTAAATTGATGTAGCTTATCCAAACTGTTTTCAGCTTGAAGAGGAACTAAAGCTGTAAAGTCATACTTTTTATTAGGTAACAAATCATTTAAATGACTGTTAGGAGCTATCAAATCTATTTCTAAGCCAATAATTATTGCCCTAACCAACATCATTTTTCCAGCAATATATCGTGATGGTAAAGCATGTAAGATGGTATCCCCTGGTCGTAGATCAAAGAAGTTGGCCGTTGCAATAGCTGAATTAACCATCGCTTGTTTGTTCACAGTGATATTCTTTGGCATCCCTGTGGTCCCAGAAGTAGTCAAAACAATGGTCTCCTTATCATCAATCCAATCCAATAAAAACTCGCCAAACTCTTTTTCAAAAGAAGCTCCTTCTTTAATTAAACTATATGCCAATTGAAACAACGATTGTTTTTCAATATGAAATCCGTTAATTTTAAAACGATTGTGAATATTTCGATAATGAGGTATCATGATGATAAAAGTTTAAATAAATTAAAAAAGTGAGCTAATTAATTTTAATCCTCTTGATGGTTACCTAGTAACTTTTCTTTCCAACTGCTCCATTTGTAAATTTTAGAAAACACAAAGATTAAAATTGGATATATAATAAATACTGGTAAAAAAGCTTCATAATCTAAAGAAGGTTCTGACAAATCTTTAAAAACAGAGTATGTTTTAAAAACTGTAAAATCAGATGTTATTAACAAAGCCGCTGTCATGTTGTTGGCTGCATGAAAACCAATCGCCAATTCGGTCCCCTCATCCATCAAAGTAATAATCCCTAAAAAAAGACCGGTTCCAATGTAATACACCAAAATGAGATAGCCCATTTTTTGAACTTCTGGATTAAAAATATGCATGACACCAAAAATAACAGATGTCATCACTAAAGGAAACCATTTGTTTTTTGACAAATTAAAAAAACCTTGCATTAAGTAACCTCTAAAAACCAATTCTTCGGTAGTGGTTTGAATGGGCATCAAAACCAACGTAATTAATACCAATAATAAAAATGGAACTAAATTAAACTGCAATTGTATTTGAGAACTGTCAGTAAAATACGAAATTACAATTAGCGTTGAAGAAAACAGTGCCCAAATAGTGAAGGCTACAAAAACGCGCTTCCAATCAATTGAATTCCTTGATGTTACAATAGAAAGAAACGACTGATGATGCCCTTTTTTTACAACAAAAATTAGCGTTAAAAAAGCAAAAACAAAAGATATTAATATTAAAAACAAGAACAAATTTGAATCAAACATGGCATAGAGATCCTTCTCCGATGTTGGCATCTTATTTGTTGAAAAACCAGTTATTATAACCGCTAATCCAAGTGGAATTTGCCCTACTAAAGAACCTAAAAAAACCAATATTGAACCTAGGAGATACTTCCAAAAATCATTTTCTTTTTTAAAACCTTGTGCTATAAACATATTGTAAACTATTACTTTTGTGCAATAATAAACAAAAAATACGATATGATTACCATTTACCACAATCCAAAATGCAGCAAATCGAGAGCAGGTTTGTGCGAAATAGAAACTTTAAATCTACCTTTTACTATAAGACGCTATTTAGACCATCCTTTAACGAAAGAAGAACTTGTTGCGCTCCTAGAAAAACTTCAAATGAAACCAATTGAATTGGTCAGAACAAAAGAAGCTATTTGGAAAGAACAATATAGAGAAAAGGAAATGAACGATGACGAAATCATAGATGCTCTATTAACTCATCCTAAGTTAATTGAAAGACCAATTGTTGTTTTTGGAGATAAAGCAATAATTGCGAGACCTATAGAAAAGATTAACGATTTGCTAGGGTAGTTTTAACAAAGAATTAGGAAAGTTAGGTGTAACCAAAGGCTATTTTTGTCCACTTATTGATAAAATAACAAATTGATGATGAAAAAATTTCTTTTCGTGACCCTATCGCTACTATTTGGTGTGGCTACTTACGCTCAAAGACCTGAAGGTAAAAAAATCACTATTTCAGGAAAAGTCCTAGAAAAAGGAACAAATCTTCCTTTGGAATATGCAACTATTGTTTTTGAAGATGTTACAACTAAACAATTGTCGGGAGGTATCACAGATGAAAATGGTGTTTTCAAATTTGACATTGTAGCTGGTAATTATAATGCTAGAGCCGAATTTATCTCATTTAAAAATGCTCCTATAGCGCAAAAATCTTTCAGTGAGGACACTAATTTAGGAACCATTTTTTTGGCTCCAGATGTTGCTGAGTTAAACGAAATTAACATCATAGCTGAAAGATCAACCGTTGAAATTAAGTTAGACAAAAGAGTTTATAACGTTGGTAAAGACATGATGGTAAAAGGAGGAACGGTTAGTGATGTGTTAGACAACGTGCCTTCTGTTACTGTAGATGCTGAAGGAACAGTAGCACTTCGTGGAAATGAAAATGTAAAAATTTTAATTGATGGAAGACCTTCAGGTTTAGCTGGAATCAATATCGCAGATGCTTTAAAATTATTGCCTGCTGATGCTGTTGAAAAAGTAGAAGTTATTACCAATCCATCGGCACGTTATGATGCTGAAGGTGGTGGTGGAATTATCAATATTGTAATTAGAAAAGGGAAAGCAAACGGTTTGAATGGTTCTATCATGGCCAATGTAGGAGATCCTGAAACGTATGGTGTGAGTGCCAACTTAAATAAAAAAGGAGATACCTTTAATTTGTTTTCAAACTTTGGTTACAACTACAGAAACAATCCAGGAAATTCTTTAACAGACGCACAGTATTTTAATAATGATGGTACAACCAATGGTTATGTTTACGAAAGACGAACCAATAAACGATTATACGAAGGATACAATGCTAATTTTGGTATTGATTTAAATCTAACCAAATCATTAGTTTGGACAAATGCCTTAACTTTTAGAGAAAATACTGGTAAAAATCCTGATAATGTGTTTTTTAACAATTTTGACGCTAATTTAAATCCTGTTTCAATCAGAAATCGTTTTAACAATCAAAAAAGCGACGAATTTAGTATAGAATACGCTTCTAATTTTGTGAAAAAATTTAAGAAAGATGGTCACCAACTTAATGTAGACATTGCCATTTCAAAAAACAATGAAAACGAATTTGCTACAATTACAGATCAAGTTTTAGGAGATCCATCTAGTTTAGATATTGATCTAACAACAAACATAAATAAACAACAAAGAAATTTATTTCAAGCAGATTATGTATTACCAATTGGAAAGGATGGAAGATTTGAAGCAGGATATAGAGGAAGTTTCTTAAACAACTTAACTGATTTTGCGGTTACCCCAGATACTAATAACTTTTCAAACGAACTGGAATATGTTGAAAATGTAAATGCTTTTTATGCCCAATATGGGTCTAAAATTAATAAATTTTCTTATTTCTTAGGATTGCGTTTTGAGGATAGCAACATCGAAGTCAATTCGATTTCCTTGGACGATTACAACACTAAAAAATACAATAATCTATTTCCTTCCGCTACCTTAAACTATGAATTTTCTGAAACTAGTTCATTTAGCTTAAGCTACAGTAAAAGGATTAATCGTCCTAGAGGTCGTTTCTTAAACCCTGTATCTTCTTTAGCAAGTAATATTAATATTTTTAGAGGAAACCCAGATTTAGACCCTTCTCTAACGGATGCATTTGATATTGGGTATTTAAAAAGATGGAACAAATTGACTTTTAATACTTCTGCTTACATTAATATAACCAACGATTCGTTTCAATTTGTAAGAATCAATTCTGGAATTGTAGATGGTGGTATTCCTGTAATCTTTAGTTCTCCTATTAACTTAGCAAAAGAATATAGAGCTGGTTTTGAATTCAATTTAAATTATACACCTTACAAATGGTGGCGATTAAACGGTAACTTTAATGCCTTCCGAAATGAAACACAAGGAGATTACAGCTATGTGGATCCAAATGGAGTTATTGATATTCAAAATTTTGACAACGTAGCGTATACTTGGTTTGCTAGAATTAACTCTAAAATTACTTTGCCATACAAAATCGATTGGCAAACAAACGGTTCTTATATCGCACCTCAAACCAATGCTCAAGGAAAATCTTTAGGAATTGCTTCTATGAACTTGGCTTTCAGTAAAGATATTTTAAAAGACAAAGCTACTATTGCTTTTAATGTGAGTGATGTGTTTAATTCTAGAAAAAGAATCATGGAAACGCAAATTCCTAATGTTGTAAGTTCTTATAGTGAAATGCAATGGAGAGAAAGACAAGTTATGTTGACGTTTACTTACCGTTTTAACAAACAGAAAAACGAAAGAGATAGACAACCGAGAGAAGATAATGGTGGTGAGGAATATATGGGAAAACCATAATTCAAGACATTTCATAAACTTTAAAAAGTCCCGATATTATTGGGACTTTTTTTATTCTAATGCTATTTTTTATTTAAAAAAATAGGCAACTAATTCTAGCATTCAATTGGCTACCTTTATAAGGAGTATCATAAATAGATTATTACCCTTTGCGCTCTCCTATCAATTTAAAAAATATTTTTAAATCAATTACCGAAATGGTAAGTGTTAAAAACAAAAAAGTCCCGATTTACATCGAGACTTTTATTTTTAAAACTAAAAAATTAATTTTCTAGTTCAGCTTGTCTTTTTGCTCTTTTCTCTTTAATCAATTCCATGATAGCACCGCCCAACCAATAGTGAACAAATCCTACTAAGAATATCATCAACCAAAAACCGATAGTTAAAATGGTTAAGAAAAGTAAAAAACCTAGGTACTGTTGAAATTCAAACATGATTTTTCCGGAATTTATGAATTCTTGTCAAAGATAAACCTAAATTTTATTTTTAACAATATAATATAGTAATAATTTTAAGAACTAAAACCATTTCTTCATTTTAAAATAGACAAACATAAACACCACCACTAAAATCATAACACCCCATATAATGAAATATCCATTTTCCCACTCTAGTTCCGGAAAATACTTAAAGTTCATACCATAGACACCAACAATAAAAGTCAAGGGTAAAAAAAACATCGAAACCACTGTTAACGATTTCATCACTTCATTCATCTTATGGTTTTGTGCCGAAAAAAAATAATTTGAGGCACTATCTAGTGTAATTAAATCTGATTCAATTTGTTCTAAAAGCTCCAAACACTTTTGATGTAATCTTGAAAAAAACGAATAGTTTTCAGCCTGAATATCATTAAAAACATCATCATCTTTCATGCTCTTAATCGAATATAATGAATCGCGCAATGGAATGATAGAACGCTTTAAAAAATTAAAATTATCCCGATGCTTTTCAATCAATTCTAAGACTTCTGGTTTCGTACTTGTCTTCGATAAATTAATAATTTCATCTACCCGATCTTCTTCACTTTCAATAGTTATGTAAAAATTTTCAATAATGGCATCCAATAATAAATACAATAAAAAGTCTGCTTTTTTGGTTCTTACTACCCCCGAATTGGTTCTAATTCGTTCTCGGATATGCTTAAAAAAATCACTTCGTTTCTCTTGAAACGATAGTAAAATAGTATCTTTTAATATAAAGCTAATTTGCTCATAATTGATATTATCAGAGTTTTCAATGGGCAATAATGATTTCACATTGAAAAACAAAATATTATGATATTCCTCTAACCTTGTTCGCTTTGTCGTATTTAAAATATCTCCAATAATAAAATTATCGGCTCCAAAAGTTTCACCCACTTTTGCAATAATATTGGGTTCATTTAGACCATGAATATTAAGCCAATTTACCTTTGAAAAATCTATTGAATGTTGAATATCTGATTCTTGAAGCTGATGAAATTCTGTAACATCTTCAGCATCATAGACAAACAATTGTATTTCTGTAGGGGTATCTTTATGACTACCTGTATATTCTAAAACGCTAGCTTGTACTTTTCTTCCTTTCTTATACTTAATTTTTCTCAAAACAAACAAATTTTATATAAAGATAGGAGTTTTTAAAATTGAGAAGTATTTTTACAGAAAATTATTTTCAATGAAAACGCTATTCATCAATATAAAAGAGCTATTACAAATTAGAGCCACTGGGATTGATAAAATTTCGGGTTTCGATATGGCCGTATTGCCTAAAATCGACAATGCCTATCTTTTAATAGAAGACAATGTTATTACCGATTTTGGTTTGATGGAAGCTTGTCCAAAAGTTTCAGATGCAGCAATTTTTGATGTGACAGGTCAGGTAATATTACCAACATGGGTTGATAGTCACACCCATATTGTTTATTCAGGAAATAGAGTTCAAGAATTTGTGGATAGAATCAATGGATTATCCTATGAAGAAATAGCCAATCGAGGTGGTGGCATCTTAAATTCGGCCAAAAAATTAAACGAAACTTCGGAAGACGAACTTTACGAGCAATCCAAATTGCGTTTAGAAGAAATCATGCAACAAGGAACGGGTGCCGTTGAAATCAAATCGGGTTATGGACTAACAGTGGAAGGTGAATTGAAAATGTTACGAGTTATTAAACGTTTAAAAGAGAATTATCCTATTGCGATAAAAGCAACTTTTTTGGGGGCTCATGCTTTTCCAATTGAATATAAAGAGAATCATTCCGGGTATATTGATTTGATAATTAACGAAATGTTACCTAAAATTGCATCTGAAGACTTAGCTGATTATATTGATGCCTTTTTAGAAACTGGATATTTTTCAGTTGATGAAACCATAAAAATTATGGAAGCTGGGAAAAAATACGGTTTAGAACCTAAAATCCACGTAAACCAATTTACCGCTATCGATGGAATTAAAGCTTGTGTTGAAAACGAAGCAGTTTCCGTGGATCATTTAGAAATTGTGACTGATGAAGATATAGAAATATTAAAAAATAGTAAGACCATGCCGGTAGCATTACCAAGTTGTTCTTATTTTATTAGCATACCCTATACCCCAGCACGAAAAATGATCAACTCAGGATTACCATTGGCTTTGGCAAGCGATTACAATCCTGGAACTACACCATCTGGAAATATGAATTTTGTGGTGGCAACCGCATGCATTAAAATGAAAATGACTCCAGAAGAAGCTATTAATGCTGCAACTATCAACGGTGCTTATGCCATGGGAGTTTCGGCAACGCATGGAAGCATTACAAAAGGGAAAAGAGCCAATATAATCATTACAAAACCCATCACCAGTTTTTACCAATTGCCTTATGCTTTTGGAACCAACTTAATTGATAAAGTAATGATTGAAGGGAAATTTATTTAATTTCACTTATCGATATTCCTCTATGATGCTTGTTGTTTTCGTGCTTTGGTTCTCCAACAATTTGTTTGCCATAAATGCTATTATGACCAGAAACCAAATATGAAACCATACATGCAATAGCTACATAAATTCCGCTTTCAATACCGAAAAGTTCAATCCCCATCAACATACAAGCGATAGGAGTGTTTGTAGCTCCTGCAAAAACTGCTACAAATCCCATTCCTGCTAATAAAGCCGTTGGTAACGGTATAAAAAATGAGAGTGCGCTTCCTAATGTAGCACCTATAAAAAAGAGTGGTGTAACTTCACCTCCTTTAAAACCTGCGGCTAATGTTAGTATCGTAAAAGCCATTTTTAGTGCAAAATCATATATTGGCAATTGCGCTTCAAAAGATTGAACTATCGTTGGTATACCTAAACCAATGAATTTAGTTGTTCCAATACAGAAAACAGCTAAAGCAACAATAATACCACCAACTAAAGGTCTAAATGGAGGAAATTTTATTCTTGATTTAAATTGTAAAGTCATGAATCGAATAGCTTTGCTAAAAGCCATGGCACACAATCCAAACGCAATTCCTCCCAATATAGCATATAAAATTGATAAAAACGATAATTCCGGAAAATCAGAAATAAGATAATGCGAATGAGGAACATGCCAAGCTCTCGTGACTAAATCAGCTAAAATAGCCGCAACAAACGCAGGAAAAATTGCTTTATAATTTATTTTTCCTATTAAAAAAAACTCCAAACCAAAAAGAGCACCTGCTAATGGAGTTCCAAATACAGATCCAAATCCAGCAGAAACTGCTGCGATAAGAAGTATTTTTCGTTCGGTTTGGTTAAACTTGAACCCTTTTGAAAATTGATCCATAATAGAAGCAGCCATTTGCAAAGCCGTTCCTTCTCGTCCAGCAGATCCACCAAATAAATGCGTTATAATTGTTCCCACATATACAAAAGGAGCCATTTTTAAGGGAATACGAACAAACGGTTTGTGGATATTTTCAATAATTAAATTATTTCCCGCTTCAACCTCTTTGCCATAATAATGGTATAGCAAGCCAATGAACAAACCTGCTAAAGGTAAAAATGCAATTATAAATGGGTGTTTTTCTCTATAATTTGTTACCCAATCTAATGAAACCAAAAACCCTGCAGAAGCACTCCCAACCAATACCGCTATAAGCGTACTTATGAATGTCCATTTTAAAAGAAATGCATAAATGCTTATCTTGGATGAAAAGTTAGGATTGGATTTCGATAAATCTTTGAAAAACATTTTTAGTTTAGTTATAGCCACAATTATCCCTGATTAAATTATCAAATTATTTTTTAATCAGGCGTCATCAGCTTTTTAAGGCGGTTGGGTAAGGAAGAACACCATTTCCTTGGAATAACAAAAGTATAAAAAAACTTTTAAATAAAAAATGCCCCAAAAGTAACTTACTTTTAGGGCAACTTTTTTATCCATTTGGATTGGGATTATCTCAAGTTAAAACTTGTTTTAGATACCAACTCCATATTCTTATCAAAAACATTAACGAAATAAGTTCCTGCTGCAAAATCTTCACCAGAAAGCTCTTCATTAACTTGAACCGTTTTGTTTTCATATTTAACAGTACTGATAAAACTGTATGTCAATGTTTTATCTCCTGCAGGTATTGTAGTTTTTTCACCTAAGATATTGTTTTTACTGTCAATAATCTGAACATAATACTCTCTACTACCCGTTTTAGCAATTTGATTTTCAGCAATTAAAAAACTTATTTTTAGTTTATTAGCTCTTCCTGCTTTATCGGTTTCAATTTGTTTTCCTGAGCTTCTCTCTTTAACAGCTAAAACTTTTAAGTTTAAAACTGCTAATTTTGATCCTTTCTCTACGGTCTTAGTTAATCCTTCATTCTGAACCAATAAAGTATCGTTAAACTTTTTAGTCTCTTCTAAAACCACAGTAGTGCTATCTAATGAAGAAGTAAGGGTTACATTTTGCTCTTTTAAAAGTTTATTCTCAGCAACAAGGTTGTCCATCTCTCCTTTTAATCTTAAATAAGAAGCTTTGTATTTTGCCATGGCAGCCAAATCCCCTTTTGATTTTTCAACTTGTTCTAAAAGTTCAACCATTTTAGCTTGTTCCGCTTGAAGTTCTTCTTTTAAAGCAGTGTTGTCCGAAATCATTAGATCATATTCGGCAATTTTAGCTTTTAACTCTTCAGCTAGTGTTTCTTTCTCGGTTGTTAGCGTTGTTACTGTTTCTTTATTATCAGTAGTTAACTTGATAATGTATCCGATACTTCCTAAAAGTAATAATACTAAAATTACTACTGCTGCTTTCAATCCTGAATTATTCGATTTGTTTTCCATTAGTTTATAGGTTAATTATAATTTGGTTATTCAAAAATACAATTAAAAAAGTATTTTCATAATCTTGTAACGAATTTTATTAAATTATAGTACATTTGATTTGCTTTTTTTAACATTATTTATGGAAAATATCGTTCTACTCAATCAAAATGAATTAGCTAAAATAACAAACCATAGAAGTGGTGAAGTCAAATATGGAGAAAAAATAATAACAGTTCCTAAAGAAACGAATACCATAGAATTTATTCGATCTTCAGATGCCAAGTTTGTACTTTTTGGTATCACTGAAGATGTGGGAGTAAAAGCAAACCTTGGTCGTCCTGGAACAGCTTCAGCGTATGAAAGTACGTTGAAAAGTTTGGTTAATATTCAGCATAATAAATTTTGCAAAGGAAGTAACCTAATTGTTTTAGGACACTTAAATATTGCTGCAGAGATTGAAGCGGCCAAAAAATTGGATGCATCAAACAAACAAGAACGAAAGGAATTGTTTCTATTAGTTGAAAAAATTGACAAAGAAGTATCACATGTAGTACATCAAATTGTTAATGCAGGGAAAATTCCAATAATAATCGGAGGTGGACACAATAATGCATATGGTAATATCAAAGGTTTAGCATTGGCCAAGGGAAAACCCGTAAATGCAATAAATTTTGATGCTCACACTGATTTTAGAATTTTAGAAGGAAGGCATTCTGGTAACGGATTTAGTTATGCCTTTGAAGATGGTTTTTTAAAAAAATATTTCATTTTTGGCCTTCATGAGAATTTTGTTTCCAAAAGTGTTTTTAATACGTTGAAAGAGTTAAATACAAGAGTAAAATATGTAACGTATGAAGAAATTGAAGTTAAAAGAGAAAAAAACTTTGAAGAAGAACTCAAAAAGGCATTAGATTTTATAAAAAATGAACCCTTCGGAATTGAGCTAGATTTAGATGCTATTCCAAATATTCCTTCCAGTGCCATGACATTGAGCGGTTTTAGTGTTGATAAAGCTCGTCATTATATATATTACTTTGGGAAACAACAAAATGCTGCTTACCTTCACATCTGTGAAGGTGCTCCAGAACTTGATACTTCTAAAAACAATCATTTAACGGGTAAACTTATTGCTACTATGATTACAGATTTTATCAAAAGTAAAGACTAAACACTTAGCAAAATACATTAATTAAAATAACACTACCTTTGTAGCCTTATCGAAAGTTTGATAAGATTAATTTTATTTTATGACATTTAACGATTTAAAACTATTTAACAATATCCAACAAGCGCTAGAGGAAGAAGGCTACACAAACCCTACCCCTATTCAAGAGCAAGCTATTCCTGAAATTTTACTAGGACAAGACGTAGTGGCTTGCGCCCAAACGGGTACAGGAAAAACTGGAGCTTTCGCTATTCCTATTTTGAATTTAATTCATCGAATTGTAGGTTCTGCTAAGAAAGCCAAACACATAAGAACATTAGTTGTAACTCCTACCAGAGAATTGGCAATTCAAATTGACGAAAGTTTCAAAACTTATGGAAAATATACCAATGTAAAATCATTAGTAATTTTTGGAGGAGTTAATCAAGTACCACAAGTAAACGAACTAAAATCAGGTGTTGATGTTTTAATCGCTACACCTGGAAGACTTTTGGACTTACACAAGCAAGGATTCATTGATTTGAATCATATGCATCATTTAATTTTGGATGAAGCAGATCAAATGTTGGATATGGGCTTTATTAATGATGTAAAAAAGATCATTAAATTAACACCTGAGAATCGACAAACATTATTGTTTTCAGCTACAATGCCTTTAGCTATAAGAGAATTGGCCGATACCTTTTTAACCCGTCCAAAGTACATTTCGGTTACCCCAATATCTAGTACGGCTGAGAACGTTTCACAAAAAGTATATTTTGTGAATAAAGATGATAAAAGATTATTATTAAAACAGTTAATAATTCAAGAAAGTTTAAGTAATGCTTTGGTTTTTACGCGAACAAAGCACGGTGCTGATAACATCGTAAAAGTACTTAAAAAGGCAAGTATCAAAGCAGAGGCCATTCATGGTGATAAATCACAAAATGCACGTCAGAGAGTACTCGAGCAATTTAAAAACAAAGAGATTGATATTTTAGTAGCAACCGATATTGCCGCTAGAGGTATTGATATTGAACAACTTCCGTTTGTAATTAATTTTGATATTCCGAATATTTCTGAAACGTATGTTCATCGAATTGGTCGAACAGGTAGAGCTGGAAATTCGGGCTTAGCCATTTCCTTTTGTGGAAAAGACGAAAAACCATACTGGCAGGACATTGAAAAATTGATTCGAATGAAAGTTAAAGTGGTGGCAGACCATCCGTATACCTGGAAAGAAGAAGTTCCAAATCCAGACGCAAAACCTGATTTGAGAAATAAAGACAAAAATAAAATGAATCCGAAATCGAACTCAAGAAAATCGGAAGCATCGAAAAAAAATAAAAAGCGCTGGTATTAGCGCTTTTTATTTTATGTAGCGATTCAAAACCTCAAAAAGTTTTTCACTATCGAACGGTTTCACGATCACCTCATTAATTTGAGCATTATCAATTTTATCTTCAATTTCTTGCTTATCAAAAGCCGTTATTGCAATAATTGGTGTAGTTATCCCGTTTTGTCTCATCAACTTAGACGTTTCAAAACCATTAATTAACGGCATATTAATGTCCATCAATATAATATCAAATAAGGTCTCTTTTACTAATTCAATAGCCTCATATCCATTTTCAACAACGGTACAAATAAAACCATGATTTTCTAAAAATTTCTTAGTCACTACCTGATTGATTTTATTATCTTCAACTATTAAAATTTTATACGCTTTATCGGGAGAAAAAGGGAAATAAGACGCACTTGAACGTGAGGGAATTTTTGTAATATCAGCATCAAATGCAATCGTAAAAGTAATAGTGGTACCCACGTTCTCTTCACTTTCTAAAAGAATCGTTCCTTTAAAAAGTTCGATCATTTTTTTAACAATAGTGAGTCCTAGTCCGGTTCCTTGGTAATCATCTTCTTTACGATAAATTTGAACAAATTTTTCAAATACTTTCTCTTGATTTTGCTTAGCAATTCCAATCCCATTATCAATAATTTGAAATTGTAAAATACATTTTGAATCTTTACGTTCAAGTAATTCTACCTTGATAACAACTTTTCCGTTGGTAGTAAATTTTAAAGAATTACTTATAAGATTGATTAAAATCTGGGACAAACGAGTTTTATCACCAACTAAAAATTCAGGAATCAAAGGGTCATAAACAATTTCTATGTCGTTGTTATTCTTAATTGCCAAAAATCGAAGAGAATCTTTTATTACTTCTACTTGTTCTTGCAATTTAAAAATTACGTCCTCTAAAACCACTTGATTTTCTTCGATCTTGTAGACTTTCAAAATATCATTCACTAAGGATAATAAATATTTAGCTGAAAATTTTAATGATTTTAAATGAGGACTATTCTGAAGTTCTTTGTGTTCTTCTAAAATAATATCGGTTATTCCCACGACACCATAAAGAGGCGTTCGCAATTCGTGACTTATAGTGGAAACAAATTGCGATTTTAATTGGGATGCTTCTTCTGCTTTTTCTTTCGCTATCAACAATTCTTGATTTGCATTTTGTAAAGCTACATTAGCTTTAGCTTTGATTTTATTATTTCTGATAAGTGAAAACAATAACAATAATAGCACAAAGAAAAGTATGATGAGTAAAACTACTATAAAAGTATTGGTTTTTAATTTTTCAGCTTGATTTTGCTTCTCTTTTTCAATTTCTTCAATTTTCCTGTTAACTTCAGCATAATCAATCTTTAATCCTTCTACTTTAACTTCATTGAGTCGATCTTCGTTGTAAATTTTATCTTGTAATGCATCGTGTTTTGCAAGATAGAAATAGGCTTTTTCATAATCCTTTAATTTAAAGTACAATTTAGAAATATCATCATAAACGACTGACACATTTGATTTTATCAATTCAACGTCATTTTGATCACAAAATTTAAGTGCCTTTAAATAATAATTCTCAGATTTCTTAAAATCTCCCAATGCGCTGTAGTAAAGTCCAAAATTAGAATTTATAGAAATTTTGGCTTCTATACTCCCTTCTTTATCAATATAGTGTTCGATAGGTTTTAAATAAATAATTCCTTTATCAAATTCTTGAATTGAAAAATAGGCGCTACCGATATTGAGCTTAGAAAAGACTACTTCTTGTGCATCGTTCATTTTTTCGGAATATTTTATTCCTTCTCGATAATTCGCAATACCTTTTAAAAAATCTATTTTCCTGTAACAATAAACGTTACCTAAATTATTATATAACCATGATTTTATAGTGTCATTATCCGTTCTTAAGGCCATTTGAATCCCTTTCTTATAAAAATCAATTGCCTTTTGAGGATCTGAAAATTCATCAAAATTCAACCCTATCAAATTATATGCTTTTGATGCTAATAAAAAATTATTGTTCTTTAAAGCAATTTCTAAGGAGGCTTTTGCAAAATCTAGTGATTGTTTAGAATCTAGATTCAGAAAGCTTTGTCCTGCTTGTTTTAATAAAGCTTTGGCTTCGTTGTCTGATTTAGAAACATTTTGAGCCCTTCCAAAGACGACACTCATACAAAGTGCAAAAACAAATAGAACCCTACTATAAGTTATCATGTAACTGGTTTAAAATAATGGAATTAAGGAAATACTAAAATAAAAAAAATCCTGAATAAATCAGGATTTTTTTACAAATGTTTATCGGATTAATTTTTTGTATTTAATTCGGGTAGGCGTTACATCTTTTCCTAAGCGTTTACGCTTGTTTTCTTCATACTCTGTAAAACTTCCTTCAAAGCTATACACTTGTGAATCGCCTTCAAAAGCTAAAATATGAGTACAAACCCTGTCCAAAAACCATCTATCGTGTGAAATAATCACAGCACAACCCGCAAAGTTTTCTAAACCTTCTTCGAGTGCTCTTAACGTATTAACGTCTAGGTCATTTGTAGGCTCATCTAATAACAATACATTTCCTTCTTCTTTAAGTGTCATTGCTAAATGAAGACGGTTACGTTCACCACCTGATAAAGTAGCTACTTTTTTGTTTTGATCACTTCCACCAAAATTAAAACGAGATAAATAAGCTCTAGAGTTTACTTGTCTTCCTCCCATCATGATTAATTCCTGGCCATCACAGAAGTTTTCCCAAATCGATTTATTCACATCAATATTCGAGTGGGATTGATCTACATATGCGATTTTAACGGTATCACCAATTGTAAACGAACCAGCATCAGGTTTTTCTTCTCCCATAATCATTCTAAAAATCGTCGATTTACCAGCACCATTTGGTCCAATAATTCCAACAATTCCTGCTTGTGGCAATACAAAATTTAAATCGTCATACAATAACTTATCACCAAATGCTTTAGCAACCCCTTTTGCTTCAATTACATTCGTTCCCAAACGTGGTCCATTTGGAATATAGATTTCTAATTTTTCGTCTAGTTCTTTTTGGTCTTCGTTCAATAATTTATCATAATTCTGTAGACGTGCTTTTTGTTTAGTTTGACGTCCTTTAGCTCCTTGGCGAACCCAATCTAACTCGCGTTCTAGTGTTTTTCTACGTTTTGAAGCTACTTTTTCTTCTTGCTCCATACGTTTTGATTTTTGATCTAACCAAGAAGAATAATTTCCTTTCCATGGAATACCTTCTCCTCTATCTAATTCTAAAATCCATCCTGCTACGTTATCTAAGAAATATCTATCGTGTGTTACTGCAATAACTGTTCCTGCATATTGTTGCAGATGTTGCTCTAACCAAAGAACCGATTCGGCATCCAAGTGATTGGTTGGCTCATCTAATAACAACACATCAGGTTGTTGCAATAGCAAACGACATAAGGCTACACGACGCTTTTCTCCACCAGACAATACTGAAATTGGTGTATCGGCTTCAGGTGTGCGGAGTGCATCCATTGCAATTTCTAACTTATTGTCTATTTCCCACGCACCACAAGCATCAATTCGATCTTGTAATTCAGCCTGACGGTCCATAAGTTTTTGCATTTTATCTGCATCTTCATAAACTTCAGGTAAACCAAAATCATCGTTAATTTTGTTGAATTCTTCTAATAATGCGAAGATTTCAGCAGCTCCTTCGCGAACTACTTCAATAACTGTTTTTGTTTCGTCTAATTTTGGTTCTTGCTCTAAATATCCTACTGAATATCCTGGAGCAAAAACTACATCACCTTGATAGTTTTTATCAACTCCCGCAATAATCTTCAACAAAGAAGATTTTCCTGAACCATTTAAACCTAAAATACCAATTTTAGCCCCGTAAAAGAAACTCAAATAGATATTTTTTAATACTTGCTTATCACTTCCTTGGTAAGCTTTGCTTACTTTTTGCATGGAGAAAATGACTTTCTTATCGTCTGACATAAACTATATGTTTGATATATGATTATTAAAACTTTGTACTTTTATCTTTATACTTTGTACTTTTTTTTACACTCTTCCTTTTAAGGCATTAAAAACCCAAGCAATAGCAAAGAAACCAACACCTACAGCTGAGAATCCCCAACCTGCTACATCGGCATATCTATAAATTCCTAAGCCAATCAATAATAATCCCATTAAAATCATAATGAAAGTTGCCCAAGCCAAAATTGTATTTTTATTCATTCCCATAATTAAGTGTTTTTAACTAAAATTTTGTAAAATTTAGGACTGCGAAGGTACAAATTTTAAAACTTTTTATGCTTTGTATTAATTGAAAATTTTTATCAAAAGTTCCTTTAATAAATCATGTTGCGACAAAGAGGAAGCACCTACACCTTTACTTTTAACATCAATATCTCTTAAAGCAGCAACGATAGCACTTACTTTCTTCATTGGGTAATTTCGGAATGCTACTTCATAATCTTTCACAAAATAGGGGCTCACTTTTAAAACTTTAGCTGCATTGAATTGCGATTTATCTTTTAAACCGTGATATTGTAACAATTGTGAAAAGAAACCAAAGACCAATCCAGTTGTAACAACCAGTGGATTATCTTTTGGATTTTGTGAGAAGTGATCTACAATCTTATAAGCTTTCAATTGGTCTTTTTCACCAATAGCTTTTCGCAATTCGAAGTTGTTGTAATCTTTACTAAATCCAATATTCTCTTCAATATCCTTTGGGGTAAACGTATGCCCTTTTGGCAGAATAATTTTTAATTTTTCTAATTCATTATTGATTTTAGACAAATCCGTTCCTAAAAATTCTACAAGAATTGCAGCTGCTTTAGGTTCGATGCTATACCCTTGGCCTGATAAAACGCGCTTAATCCAATCACCAACCTGGTTTTCATACATTTTTTTACTTTCGTAAACTACCCCTACCTTGTCTAAAAGTTTAGTGATTTTTTTACGCTTGTCTAAAGTTTTGTACTTATAAGCAAAAACTAAAACGGTTGTTGGCTGCGGATTTTCGGCATACGATTCTAACTTATCAATATAACGTGACAACTCCTGTGCTTCTCTAACTACCACTACTTGACGATCAGCCATCATAGGATAACGTTTAGCATTTCCAACCACATCTTCCATGGTAACATCACGACCATACAAAATCGTTTGGTTGAAATCGCGTTCGTGTTCTTGCAAGATATTTTGCTCAATAAATTCCGTTAGTTTATCAATATAGTAAGGTTCATCACCCATGAAAAAATAAATGGGTTTAATGTTTCCTGCTTTTATATCTTTAGTAATTTGGATTACTTCTTCCATATTTTAGTATTCAGTGGTCCGTAAATAGTTGGCAGTTTATAATATTTAACTAATTTTGAACTATGCAAAATTTGAATTTTCCAACGTATTCCTTTCGGTTCAAAAATAGTGAAAATAAAGTGTCTATTTTTGATGAAATTAGAAAAAAATTTATTCTTCTTACGCCCGAAGAATGGGTACGTCAACACGTAATTCAATTTTTGTTACAAGATAAAAAGTATCCAAAATCCTATATTAACGTTGAAAAATCAATCAAGATTAACGATTTAAGTAAACGTTATGATGGTGTGGTTTTTCAACCTAATGGAGAAATATTTTTATTAATCGAATGCAAAGCGCCAGAAGTTCCTATTTCTCAACAAACATTTGACCAAATTGCGCGTTATAACTTAGTTTTGAAAGCAAAATATTTAATGGTGACCAACGGACTAAATCATTATTTTTGCCAAATGGATTTTGAAAATGAGAAATATGTTTTCTTAAAAGAACTTCCTGATTTTAATTGAGGGAAGCTGGATGAGGGAAGTTGAAAGTTGGTGAATAAATTAATGTTTTCGTTGAAATTCCAAACAACTTATCCCGAGGCTTTGCCGAATCGAACGATGTTTGACTTGAAACAAAATAAACCTGAAACAAAAAAACACTTGAAAAAAATAGCAGTTGTCATATTAAATTGGAACGGAGCGAGATTGTTAGAACAATTTTTACCTTCGGTAATTGCGTTTTCAAATGAAGCTACGATTTATGTTGCTGATAATGCTTCTACCGACACTTCTATTGAAGTGATTCAAAACCAGTTTCCATCTGTTAAAATAATTCAAAACACTGGTAATTTTGGCTTTGCAAAAGGATATAACGAAGCATTGAAGTATGTTGAAGAAGAATATTACGCATTAGTCAATTCGGATATAGAAGTTACCGAAAATTGGCTTACTCCTATTTTAAATTTATTTGAAACCCAACCCGAAACTGCTATTATTCAACCTAAACTTTTAGATTTTAAAAAGAAAACCCATTTTGAATATGCTGGAGGTGCTGGAGGTTTTATTGATAAATTTGGCTATCCATTTTGTCGTGGAAGAATTTTTGATACCATAGAAGAAGACAAAAAGCAATACGATGATGAAATCGAAATCTTTTGGGCAACTGGTGCCTGCTTCTTTATTAGAAAAGAAGTATATCGTAAATTAGGAGGTTTTGATGATGATTTTTTTGCACATCAAGAAGAAATTGATTTGTGTTGGCGCGCCTTTAATCTTAATTACAAAATAAAATACACTTCAAAATCGGTAGTATATCATGTAGGTGGGGCAACTCTTAATGAAGGTAATCCTAGAAAAACTTTTCTAAACTTTAGAAACTCGCTATTAATGCTGACCAAAAATCTACCAAAAAAGGAACTCTTACCTATACTTTTCATACGATTGATTTTAGATGGTATTGCTGGAATACAATTTATTATGAAAGGAAAATTCAAACATTTTTGGGCTATACTAAAGGCTCATTTCGCCTTTTATGCTCTTGTAAATCAATTTTATAAAAAAAGAGGAATGCTTCAAAAATCAAATTACTTCATAATAAAAAGTGTCGTTTACCGTTATTTTATTGAGAATGGCAAGATATTTGCTAAATTATTTTAACAATAGTTTAGGTTTAAAAAAGCTATTTTTTAACAATTTCCATTTAATTTTGTAAAAAACAATTATAGTATGAAAAGAGTAATGTTATTCGCCGCTGTAGCTGCTATTTCGTTAAGTTCGTGTGTTTCTAAAAAGAAATATACCGAATTAGAAGCTAAAAACAAAGAAATTCAAGATTTATTAAACACCGCAACGGTTAAATTAAACACTTGTTTGACGGAAAAAGAAGCTTTTGCTCAACAAATTGACTTCTTAAAGAAAAACAATTCAGATTTAATCAACAATATGGGTAATTTAACTACGTTAACTACCAAAGGTGCTGAAAATTTAGAAAAATCTCTTGAAAGTTTAAAAGAAAAAGATTTGAAAATTTCTCGTTTACAGGATGCTTTAACTAAAAAAGATAGTGTTACCCTTGCTTTAGTTACCAGTCTAAAACGTGAAGTTGGAATTGACGATCCAGATATCAATATCAATGTAGAAAAAGGTGTCGTTATGATCTCAATTGCCGACAATTTATTATTCAAATCGGGAAGTTATGAAGTGAGTGATAAAGCTAAAGGTGTTCTAGCTAAAGTAGCTAAAGTAATCAACAGCAAACCCGACTTTGAATGTATGGTGGAAGGTCACACTGATAATGTGCCAATTAAAAATGCTGTTTTATTAGACAACTGGGATTTATCTGTTAAGAGAGCAACTTCAATTGTTAGAGTTTTAGAAAAAGAGTTGGCTGTAAATCCAAAACAATTAATTCCTGCAGGAAGAAGTTCATATGTCCCTTTAGTTGAAAATGATTCACCAGCTAACCGAGCTAAAAATAGAAGAACTCGTATTATCATCATGCCTAAAATTGATCAGTTTTATGACATGATTGAAAAAGAAATGAAAAATTTAGAAGGAAAATAATTAGTTCATTTTGGTCACAAAAAAAACGCTTTCAGTGAAAGCGTTTTTTTTGTACTCAATTTATTCTAAATTTTATCTACGATATCTTTTTTGTATTTATTCAAAAGCGCTTTAGTCATACCTAAGTTGGCCTTATTCGCATCAACCGAGCATTGAAGTGTTATAAAAAGTGAAATTGCTGTTAACAACCCTTTTATGTTAGTAGCAATAGCTAAATTTGTAAAAAAAATAAAAGCCATGGAAACTCAAGAAAAAATTGTGATTTTAAAAGATGCACTTCAAGAAAAAATGAAAACCTTTAATAAAATTCGTTTTGGAACTAAAGAAGAGATTAAAAATAGAGAATTGGAAACAAGTTTTGATACTAAAACCAAATCTAGTATCAATATATCTCACTTGGGAACCAGTTTTTTTGGAAGAAGAAGAAGAAGGTAAAATTAAGTATTTGTAAAAACGTAAAAAAGTGTAAGTTGGGCTAGAAGAAATGTTTCCCACTTACACTTTTTTAATATAATTTAGGACAAAGAATAAAGACACAACAAGAATTCTTTATAAAACATCCAAACTCCCTTTTCCTTCTCGAATGACCTCTGGCTCATAACCTGTTAAATCTATTATAGTTGAAGCCACATTATCACCATACCCCCCATCAATAACTAGATCGACTTTATTTTGCCATTTTTCGAAGATTAATTCGGGATCAGTTGAATATTCAATCACCTCATCTTCATCATGAATAGATGTTGACACAATAGGATTTCCAAGTAATTTTACGATTTCACGTGCTATATTGTTATCTGGAACACGAATTCCTACTGTTTTTTTCTTTCTGAATTCTTTTGGTAAATCGTTGTTTCCTGGTAAAATGAAGGTATAGGGACCCGGTAAAGCACGCTTCAAAACTTTAAAAGTTGCTGTATCAATTTGCTTTACATAATCGGATAGATTACTTAAATCGGAACAAACAAAGGAAAAATTGGCTTTTTCTAACTTGATTCCTTTTATTTTAGCAATTTTCTCCAAGGCACGAGAATTGGTAATATCGCAACCTAAACCATAAACGGTATCCGTTGGATAAATTACTAAGCCACCATTTCGCAATACCTCAACCACTTTTTTAATAGCCGCTTCGCTTGGTTTGTCTTCGTATATTTTTATGAATTCTGACATCGTATTTTTGTTTCAAGTTATTTTTGTTTCAAGTTTCAAGTTACTTGATTATTTAAATTACTCTTACTTTATTCATCTCATCAAATAAATGCTTTAGATAAAAAAATTAATTCCATCAAAAACAACATAATTTTTAAACCAAAATTTTTAACAGGACGAACCCTTTTATAATAATTATTTAATGTTTTCTTTTCTTGTTTCTTCTTAAACCGACAAAAATCATTCCTATCTAGTGAAAAAATTGCTATAAAACATAAAAGCTAAGGATCAAATTGTAGTTATAATTCATAATTTTTCTTTAAAACCTGAAACAAAAAATAACTTAACCACTAAGTACACCAAGATAACAACAAGCACACCAAGATTATTTCAATCACTAAAATTTATAAAATCTGTGTTCCAAAAACTCTAAACTCGTAACTTTTCACCCAATCACCTCCAACTTCGCAAATCGCAACAACAATTTCTTTAATCCCCCCACATCAAAGCGGATTTCGGCTTTCTTGTCGGCTCCTACTCCTTCTATATTTACAATTTGCCCTTTTCCAAAGCGTTCGTGCATTACAATATTTCCAACAGTTAAATTTGCATCGACTGCATTTGAATTTCCTGAATTACTAGAAACCGGTTTTAAACGTCTAATATTTGCGGTTGGGCTAGGTTGGTCTTGCGTTAAATACTTAGGTGGTGTTCCTGCTGTAGGTTTAGCCAAGCGTAATTTCGATTTATCAATATCACCAAAAACATCAATATCCATAACCGGTTTGTAACGATAACCCGAATCTACTGGATTCAAATATTCTAAATATTGGTCGTTGATTTCTTCAATAAAACGGGATGGTTCACTATCCACTAATTTTCCCCAACGGTAACGCGATTGCGCATATGTTAAATACGCTTGGTGTTCGGCACGTGTTAAAGCTACATAGAACAAACGACGCTCTTCCTCTAGTTCACTTCTTGTATTTAAACTCATAGCACTTGGGAACAAATCCTCTTCCAATCCCACAATGAATACATGAGGGAACTCTAATCCTTTTGCCAAGTGAATCGTCATAAGTGCTACTCTATCGTCGTCGCCTGTGTCTTTATCTAAATCGGTTGCTAAGGCAACATCTTCTAAAAATTCGGCTAATGCTCCTCTGGCACCATCAATTTCTTTTTGACCTTCCGTGAAGTCTTTAATACCGTTTAATAATTCTTCTATATTCTCAATTTTAGCAATACCTTCTGGAGTACCGTCTTTTTTTAGTTCTTGGACCAATCCTGTTTTCTTTGTAACGTGCTCGGTCAAGAAAAAGGCATCTTGATTTTCATTGATTACTTGAAAACTCTTAATCATGGTAACAAAATCTTGAATCTTAGTTTTGGTACCCGAATTCAATTTCAAATCAATTTTATCAATATGCTCCATTACTTCAAAAATAGAACGCTTATAATGATTGGCAGCAACCGTTAATTTCTCAACCGTGGTATCTCCAATTCCTCTAGCAGGATAATTAATCACACGAACTAAGGCTTCTTCATCTTTAGGGTTAATCACCAAACGCAAATAGGCCAAAACATCTTTTATTTCCTTACGCTGATAAAACGATAATCCCCCATAAATTCGATATGGAATATCGCGTTTGCGCAAGGCATCTTCCATCGCACGAGATTGTGCATTGGTACGATACAAAATCGCAAATTGGCCGTTTAACATTTGGTTTTGCATTTTTTGTTCGAAAATGGTTGCCGCCACAAAGCGTCCTTCTTCCCCATCGGTTAAACTGCGGTGCACTTTTATCTTTGGTCCATCATCATTGGATGTCCATACGATTTTATCTAACTTTGTTTTATTCTTATCAATGACGTTATTGGCTGCCTCAACGATGTTCTTTGAAGAACGATAATTTTGTTCCAAGCGGTACATCCGTACATTTTCGTAATCTTTCTGAAAATTTAAAATATTGTTGATGTTAGCCCCACGAAACGCATAAATACTTTGTGCATCATCTCCTACCACACAAATATTTTGGAATCTATCCGACAAGGCACGAACAATTAAATATTGGGAATGGTTGGTATCTTGGTACTCATCTACTAGAATGTATCTGAATCGATCTTGATATTTCGCCAAGACATCAGGGAAACGATTTAATAACTCATTGGTTTTCAACAATAAATCATCAAAATCCATAGCTCCAGATTTAAAACAACGCTCTACATATTGTTGGTAAATTTCCCCCATACGTGGTTTCTTGCTCATCGCATCAGCCTCCTGCAATTCAGGATTATTAAAATAAGCTTTTACTGTGATAAGTGAGTTTTTGTAAGATGAAATTCTCCCTAAAATTTGCTTGGGTTTGTAGATATCCTTATCCAATTGCATTTCTTTAATAATCGAACCGATTAAACGAACCGAATCTTGCGTATCATAAATTGTAAAATTAGAGGGATAACCTAATTTATCGGCCTCACTTCGCAAAATTTTTGCAAAAACGGAGTGGAATGTCCCCATCCAAAGGTTTTTTGCTTCGTTATTCCCCACAATATCCGCAATACGTTTTTTCATCTCACGTGCGGCTTTATTGGTAAAAGTTAAGGCTAAAATATTAAATGCATCTACTCCTTGACTCATCAAATTAGCGATACGAACCGTCAATACTCTAGTTTTTCCAGATCCTGCTCCCGCAATCACTATCATGGGGCCATCTTTTTGGAGTACGGGAGCTTGTTGTGCTTCGTTCAATTGGCTTATATAACGCTGCATTTCATTCATAATGTGCAATAACTTTTATCTAATTTACAAAAATACACTTTGGTAAGTGTTTATACAAGTTTTATTTTGTGCTTAAAGTGAAAGAAATTTTTAAACATACAGACACAAAAGATTTGTTTTGTGTTGATTTTAGGCGTTTTACTTAACTTAGAAAACATAGAGAAATTGAGCAACTCATTTTTGAATTTAAGATTTGATTTTATCCATTTCTTTAATTTCTCAAACCTGTGTTCCTAAACCTATTTGAATTTTAATTATTTTAATCTTAATTTGCGACACATTTAAAACTACAAAAATGATTATCGAAGATAAGTTATTAGAAATTGCTGCTTACACCCTACCAGCTTTAATTACGGGTGGTGTTGCTTTTGTTATGATGCAAAAATTTTACAACAGCGAAGAAAGCAAACGCAAATTTGAATTGCTGCGAGAAAATCAAAAACAAGCCTTACCAATTCGTTTACAAGCGTATGAACGAATGGTTTTATTCTTAGAACGCATTAATCCTGCACAACTTTTACTTCGCGTGGCTCCAATCAGTCCAACGAAAGATGATTATGCTACTTTATTAATTCATCATATCCAAACGGAATACGAACACAATTTGACCCAACAAATTTATTTGACTTCGGAAACTTGGGACATCGTTTTAAAAGCTAAAAATAGTACGGTACAAATTATTCGTAAAAATGCAGCTAGAGAAGACCTAACTAATGCCGATAAATTAAGAGAAGCTGTAATGTTAGAAATGACAGAAACCGAAGCGCCGAGTACTATTGCAATCAACTTTCTAAAAGAAGAATTAAAAAGAGTTTTCTAAAAGTTAGTCCCCTTGCTTCTCAATTAAAAAATGAACTCGTTTAAGCTATTTTGTTTGCAAAATGAAGTCTATTCTTCAAAAGTTACCCCTAAAAGTGTGCTTCCACTATTAGAGAAGTTCACAATGAAATATGGTATTACAACGGTTTATAAAACCTTTGACAATAGTTTTGAATCGTTTGAAGAAAGCTTGAATAATTTAATTTATGAAGATAAAAATTTTAGCGACTATAAGATTATTTATATTCTAACTGAAGGCGACCACAATGATTTACTAATTGATAATTTCAAATATAGTTTTGAGGAAATCGCCGAAATTTTTGAAGCAAAACTTACGGACAAAATTTTACACTTTTCTAATATTACCCAACTCAACTTAGAAGAAGAAACTGCTCAGTATTTTCTCGATATTACGGGAGCAAAAGGGGTATCAGGATATGCTAATAAAACCACTATCGGTAGTTTTACTTTTGACTTTGAATTTTTCTACCACTACTTTACTACCCGAGACCCTATTTATGCTACTGAAGAAATTTATAAGAAAAACTTAGCGCTAGCCAAAACATTAGGTTTTACCATGTATTATTGAAACAATCTCGTCACTAACAAGACGGTTTCTATGTGTATAAGATTTTACTTTATAAATGTTTGGCAATCTCATCTGCTTGAATACTGTGATGAGAAGTTTTATACACTACTTCTTTATTTTTTAAAACTATAATCTGTGGCGATTGATGAATCACGTTTAGCTCCTCTGCAATAAAATTAGAAACGCTTCTATAGGAAAGCAAATCCAAATAATTAAAATCAGCTTTAGCTGTCAACAGATCACTTCCGTTTATCAAACGCTCTTTGGCGTAAGCACTAATGCCACAAGTAACACTATCCTTAAAAATAATTTGGGTTGTATCCATCGATTTTTCAAGAATGGCAAAAACATCTTGTTCTGTGGTAATGGAATTCCAGTTTTTCATTGGTATATAATTAAGTACGTTTAAAGTTTATTTTATATGTTATGAGCTACAAGATAACATAGAGCAACCTATTTTATTCCTTGCCCAATCTGGTCTTTTGGCAAACCACTTTTCATTCTGAGGTTGTTCGTCATATGGATTTTTAAGTAAACGATACAAATCATCAATAAGAGCATACACTCCTTTCTCAGCAGCTTCAATTGCCATTTGTGCCATGTAATTACGCAACACATATTTGGGGTTGACTTTATTCATAGCTGTTTTTCGTTCGTCGTCTGTTCGTGTTTCTGCTGCAATTTTTTCCAAATACAATATCATCCAAGCCAACCAACGAGTCTTTAAAGCTGTTGTTATTTTATCGGGATGATAAAAAGCTGTTGTTATTTTATCAAAAGCTTCTTCTGAAGAATCCGTTTTTGAAACTTGAGACAGATTGCGATAAAAAATGGTCATATCCGTTTCAGAAATGGCCAATAACGCAATCAATTCGTTTTGAAAATGTTCATCATAAGTTGATGTCAAACCAAGCTTTTCTTGCATCATCTTTGGAAAAGCTATATCAAAATTGGCACTGTAGCTATTCAAAACCAATTCCATTGAAGTCAGGTCTTCAATTAATGGATACAGCGCATTTCCTAATTGCACTAAATTCCAGAGTGCGATGTCTGGCTGATTTCTAAAGCGGTATCGTCTTCCTTCTGCATCAGTTGTGTTAGGTGTCCAATCTGGGTCATAATCCTCTAACCAACCATAAGGGCCATAATCAATTGTCAAACCTAAAATTGACATATTATCGGTATTCATCACTCCATGTACGAATCCTACGCGTTGCCAATGCAAAACCATTTCCACTGTTCGATTCACTACTTCTTGATAAAACTGCAAATATTTTTCTTTCCCCGTTGTCGTAATTTCAGGATAAAAATAGTGAATCGTGTAGTCGGCCAAAGCCTTGAGATTTTTACTGTCTTTTCGTGCTGCAAACAATTGAAAATTTCCAAATCGAATAAATGTTGGGGCTACTCTACAAACTACTGCCCCATCTTCATACGCTGGATTTCCATTATACAGTACATCCCGTAAAACTTTATCACCCGTACCTACCAATGCTAAAGAACGAGTTGTGGGTACTCCTAAATGATACATTGCCTCACTACACAAATGTTCACGTATTGAAGAACGTAAAACAGCTAAACCATCCGCATTACGGGAATAGGGTGTTTCACCAGCCCCTTTTAATTGTAACGTCCAACGTTGGTTATCCTTTAGAATCTCAAATAAATTAATGGCTCTACCATCTCCCAATTGTCCAGCCCAATTTCCAAATTGATGTCCCGCATAAGCCATAGCATAAGGTGTTGTATTGGGAAAAACTTCTTTACCCGAAACCAAGTTTAAAAAAGCAGCTGATTGCGTTGCTGATGAAATACCAAGTCTGTCAGCCATATCATCCGATACATGTAACAATTTAGCATGCGAAGGTACTCTGGGAGTAACATAAGAATACGCTGCGTCAAAAACTTGTCTTCTAGTAGTAGTTGTGTCTTTATCTGCTGGAAGGTTGTCGATAAAAGTATTGTCGATTGTAAATTTCATGTTCAAGTTTGAGAGGTATACAAAGATACAGATTAGCTTTTTGAAAAAAGTACAAACAAATTGCAATTTTTGTTAAAATTAGCGCCCATGTGTAATAAAAAATACATTTGTACTACTAACTTTTTATATTTGTTTCCTATTTAAAAACCAAAAATAACTTTTTTATGAAAAAAATATTGTTTTCAGGTATGGCCATGATGCTATTGCTAAGCAGTTGCTCAACAGCACAAATGGCATCCAAAAAACCAGTAGATGCAGGCACTTATCTTTCAACCATTAAAGCTGATGAATTAAGCAAGCACTTATATATCGTTGCAGGTGATGAAATGGAGGGTAGAAATACAGGAGAACCTGGACAAAAAAAAGCGGGGCTTTATCTTATTGAAGAATACAAAAAAATGGGGATAAGTTTTCCTCCAGGTGCTAACGATTGGTATCAAAAAGTTCCTTCTGAATTCATGAAAAGAGGATTTGCTCCTAAACTCAATGATTCCGAAAACATTTGGGCTTTTATTAAAGGTTCGGAAAAACCAGATGAAATCCTTGTAATTTCAGCACATTACGATCACGTTGGAATGAAAAACGGCGAAATTTATAACGGTGCTGACGATGATGGTTCGGGAACAGTTGCGTTATTAGAAATTGCACAAGCTTTTAAAGAAGCGGAGAAAAAAGGACATGGACCTAAACGTTCTATTTTATTTTTACACGTTACAGGTGAAGAGCATGGTTTACACGGTTCAAGATTTTACTCTGAAAATCCACTATTCCCTCTAGAAAATACAATTGCCGATATCAATATTGATATGATAGGTAGACGGGATACGTTACACCCGAATACCAATAATTATATTTATGTAATTGGCTCGGATAGATTGAGCAGTGAATTGCACACCATTAATGAAGAGGTAAATAATAAATATACCCAATTGGAATTGGATTACAAGTACAACGACAGAAACGATCCTGAGAGAATTTACTACCGTTCAGATCATTACAATTTTGCAAAAAAAGGTATCCCGTCTATTTTCTTTTTCAATGGGGTACATGCCGATTATCACTTACCAAGCGATACGCCAGACAAAATTGAGTATGACGCATTAGCAAAAAGAGCCCAATTGGCTTTTGGTTTAGCTTGGGAATTAGCGAATCGACCAGAGCGAATCAAAGTAGACCGTGACGGAAAATAAATCAACACACCCTAAAATGCCTTAGTCGTATTTTAGGGTGTTTTATTTTAAAGCATTCTAATATTTCTAATTTCAAAACAACAAATCATGAAAAAGCAAATAAAAACCCTACTGCTTGTAGCAATTGTAGCATTATTTACTAGTTGCCAAAAAGAAACTGTAACGCCTCAACAGGACTATTTTGCACAATCGGCTGATAGCATTCAAACCGGTGGTGTAAAATTAATCCCTATTACTACTCCAAAAGGAACATTTAATGTTTGGACCAAACGCGTTGGTAACAATCCTAAAATAAAAGTATTGCTTTTAAATGGAGGTCCGGGTGCTACTCATGAGTATTTTGAGTGTTTTGAAAATTTTTTACCTGCAGAGGGTATTGAATTTATTTATTATGATCAATTGGGGTGTGGAAATGCAGACAATCCAAACGATACTACAATGTGGGATTTGGGTAGATATGTTGAAGAGGTAGAACAAGTGCGTAAAGCTTTGCAATTAGACAATACCAATTTTTACTTATTGGGGCATTCGTGGGGAGGTATTTTAGCAATGGAGTACAGTTTGAAATATCAAGACAACATGAAAGGATTAATCATTTCAAACATGATGGCTAGCTGCCCCGAATACGATACATATGCTAATGAAGTTTTGGCAAAACAAATGGATCCGAAAGTATTGGATGAAATCATGAAATTAGAGGCAAATAAAGACTTTTCTAATCCTAGATATATGGAGTTACTCCTCCCTAATTTCTATGAAAAACACATTTTGCGTTTCCCTTCAAAAGACTGGCCAGAGCCGGTAAATCGTTCTTTTGCGAAAATGAATCAATCGTTGTATGTTACGATGCAAGGACCAAGTGAATTTGGAATTTCAGGAAAATTAGAAAATTGGGATCGTAAAACAGATTTAAAAAATATAAAAATCCCGACTCTTGTCATTGGGGCTAAATATGATACTATGGATCCAAACCACATGGAAGCAATTTCAAAAATCTTACCTAAAGGTTCGTATTTGTTTTGTTCAAAAGGAAGTCATATGGCGTTTTACGACGATCAAAAAACGTATTTTGATGGGTTGATTACTTTTTTAAAGCAATAGAACGTTAGGTTTTATTGCTTTGAATAGTTGTGTTTTTTTGGAACACAGATTTTAGAAATTTAATTAAAGAAATCTTGGTGCGCTTTGTGGTTAAGTGATTTTTTGTTTCAAGTTTCAGGTTTCAGGTTTTTTGGAACACAGATTTTAGAAATTTAATTAATTGGGAAAATCTTTGAAATTTTGGTACGCGGATGAAACAGATTCGCACAGGCGAAGCGCTGCTAATTACGGATTTTTCTTTGTGGAAAATAGTTCGCTAAAGCGAAGGTGGATGGGTACGGATTTTTGGAACACAGATTTTAGAAATTTAATTTACTGGAAAGATCTTTGAAGTTTTGGGACGCGGATGAAACAGATTCGCATTAGTGAAACACTGCTAATTACGGGTTTTTCTTTGTGGAAAATAGTTCGCTAAAGCGAAGGTGGATGGGTACGGATTTTGGAACACAGATTTTAGAAATTTAATTAATTGGGAAAATCTTTGAAATTTTGGTACGCGGATGAAACAGATTCGCATGGGCGAAGCGCTGCTAATTACGGGTTTTTCTTTGTGGAAAATAGTTCGCTAAAGCGAAGGTGGTTGGGTACGGATTTTTGGAACACGGATTTTTAAAATTTTAGTAATTGGAAAAATCTTGGTGTTCCGGGTATAAATCCTTACTGGATTTAGTGGTTAAAAACAACTAAATCTCTTTAAAAACGTGACTTATTTAAAGGAAAAACTTAAAACTCTAGCTTGGAAAAAACCTCCATAACATATTCGTGCATTACTTCTTTGTAATCTAAATGAGTAACAATTCTTAGTTTTCCATGTCCCATTGAACTAATAGCAATACCTTTTTGTTTCAATTTTTCCATAAAGGCTTTTTCATCTACGAAAGGTTGCAAACCAAATATTAAGATATTGGTTTCCACTGGTGCTACATTGGCAACCCAAGGCATTTTTTCTAATAAAGTACCCAACTCTTTTGCTCTTCTGTGATCAATTTCTAAACGGCTGATGTTATTTTGCAATGCAAATAAGCCTGCTGCTGCTAAATATCCCGATTGGCGGAGATTGCCTCCAAAAATCTTTCTAATGCGCAATGCACGATGCATATCTTGCTTGCTCCCTAACAAAACCGAACCGACAGGAGCACCTAGTCCTTTTGATAAACAAACTGAAATTGTGTCAAACAATTCGCCAAACTGTTTTGGATGCTGCTTTTTGGCAACTAAAGCATTCCACAAGCGTGCCCCATCCAAATGGTATTTTAAATTATGTTCCAAACAAACTTGTTTGATTTCTTTCAAAGGCTGTAAATCGTAACAAGCCCCTCCCCCTTTATTAGTAGTATTTTCAATACTCACTAACGAAGTTAAAGGTGCGTGATAAAATTCAGGGTCATTGATCCCATTTTTAACCAAATCTGCCGTAATCATACCGCGGTCTCCGTCAACTAAACAGCAAGAAACACCACTATTAAAAGACGCTCCTCCTGCTTCATAATGATAAATATGCGAGTATTTATCACAAATTACTTGTTCGCCAGGCTGTGTGTGCAACTTAATAGCCGTCTGATTTGCCATTGTTCCCGAAGGAAAAAATAAGGCAGCTTCCATGCCAAATAAATCCGCCAAAGTTTCTTCTAACTCATTGACTGTTGGGTCTTGTTTATAAACATCATCGCCAACTTTAGCATTAAACATAACGTTTAACATTTCTACAGAAGGCTTGGTTACGGTATCACTTACTAAATTAATTTCCATATAATAAAAAAGAATAGCTATTTTTGTTCTGTAAAACTACAATATTTATGATAAATACAGAACAAGTCAGAGATATTATTGATCGCCTTGGTGCGTTAAGGAGGTATCTTTGACATTGATGCCAAAACGATTGAAATAACAAACGAAGAAGAAAAAACCTTCGCGCCCGACTTTTGGAATAACGCCAAAGAAGCCGAAATTATTATCCGAAACCTACGTTCGAAAAAGAAATGGGTAGCAGATTATGATAAAGGAGTTGAACTGGCGGAAGAACTTCAGATTATGATGGACTTCTTCAAAGAAGGGGATGTAACCGAAGAAGAAGTGGTGCATCACTACCAACAAACTTTAAATCACATTGAAGATTTAGAGTTTCGAAACATGCTTTCCGATGAAGGCGATAGCATGAGTGCCGTTTTACAGATTACTGCTGGTGCTGGTGGAACTGAAAGTTGTGATTGGGCTTCCATGTTGATGCGAATGTATTTAATGTGGGGTGAAAAACAAGGGTATAAAATCAAAGAGCTGAACTTTCAAGAAGGCGATGTTGCTGGGATTAAAACCGTAACCTTAGAATTTGAAGGCGAATTTGCTTTTGGATATTTAAAAGGTGAAAATGGAGTACACCGTTTGGTCCGAATTTCTCCTTTTGATAGTAATGCGAAACGTCATACTTCTTTTGCTTCGGTTTATGTGTATCCTTTAGTAGACGATTCTATTGAAGTAGAAATCAATCCAGCGGATATCGAAATCATTACTTCGCGTTCGAGTGGTGCTGGTGGACAAAATGTCAACAAGGTAGAAACCAAAGTACAATTGTTTCACAAGCCAACCGGAATTCAAATTCAGTGTTCCGAAACACGTTCACAACAAGACAACCGCCAACGAGCGATGCAAATGTTGAAATCGCAGTTGTATGAAATCGAATTAAACAAGCGATTGGCACAAAGAGCTGACATTGAAGCAGGTAAAATGAAAATCGAATGGGGTTCGCAAATTCGTAACTATGTGATGCATCCCTACAAGCTCGTTAAAGATGTTCGATCAGGATATGAATCTAGTGATGTGGAAGGCATTATGAATGGTGATATCGATAATTTCTTAAAAGCCTATCTGATGATGATGGGGCAAAAGGAAGAATAAAAATTTGAAATTACAATTCCTTAAAATCCGAATTTCAACTATAGAAATTCGGATTTTTTTATACAATATTTAAAAAAACTAAAATCTTTTTATATTTTAGTCAAAATTTACCAATAAAACTTATAAATGAAACAATTTACAATCGAAGAAATCAATGAGGTGCTCCACGGAACTATTGTGGGCGCTATAACAACAAAAATTACGGCTCCCGAACAATTAGAAGTGGCTAATGAAAGTGAAATATCATTCATTGGAAATAAAAAATATGAGAAATTATGGGCAACTTCAAAAGCTTGTGTCGCTGTTGTTAACGAAGATATTTCTATCGAACCTGGAGCAAATAGAGCCTTTATTAAAGTTAGGAATGCTGATTTAGCGATGTCGCAAGTATTAGCCCTCTTCGCTCCTCCTCCACCTGTTTTCAACACTAACATTCATCCAACTGCAACCATTGATCCAACCGCTCAAATAGGTAACGATGTAAAAATTGGGGCAAATTGTTACGTGGGTCCAAACGTAACGATTGGAGACAATACCATATTATATCCCAATGTAACTGTTTTAGACGAGTGTACTATTGGTAAAAACACTACGGTTTGGTCTGGTACAGTAGTCAGAGAACGTTGTCATATTGGAAATGATTGCATCATTCATCCAAATGCGACCATTGGTGCAGATGGTTTTGGCTTTCGTCCTGATCCTGAAAAAGGATTGGTAAAGATACCACAAATTGGGAATGTAATCATTGGGAACAATGTAGAAATTGGAGCTAATACCTGTATCGATCGAGGTAAATTTAGTTCAACCGTTTTAGGAAATGGTTGTAAGATTGATAATTTGGTTCAAATCGGGCACAATTCTAAATTGGGCATGTTTTGCATCATGGCTGGCAACAGTGGATTAGCGGGTTCGGTTACACTTGGAAACGGTGTAATTATTGGTGGAAGCGCTTCTATCAAAGACCACACTACCATAGGAGACGGCGCTATAATTGGAGCAGGCTCTGGGGTAACGGGTGATGTAGCAGCTGGAAAAACGGTTTTAGGTTATCCAGCGATTGATGCAAAAGACGCCTTGCGACAATGGGCCATTTTAAAACGCATGGTAAACGATTCCAAAAAATAAAATTACATCAACTATAAATTGAAAATTATGTATCAAAAACCATCAGGAGCATTTATTGCTGCATCTTGGATTGCCTTGGGAACTGGAATGATTGGCTACTTAATCGGTCTTTTCAGAGCGGAAATGCTGTTAAATGAAAAAGGGTATTACTTCACGGTTTTAATGTTTGGTCTCTTTGCAGTAGTCTCTTTGCAAAAAAGCGTCAGAGACCGTTTGGAAAACATTCCTGTAACCGATTTGTATTACGGAATTTGTTGGTTTGCCACTATATTATCAATTATTTTATTAATAGTAGGTTTATGGAATGCCACTTTACTTCCAAGTGAAAAAGGATTTTATGCCTTCTCCTTTTTACTTTCTATTTTTGGAGCCATAACGGTACAAAAAAACACACGAGATGCGCAAGCAAAAGACAACAGTAGTCTACAATAAGATTTAACAGGAGTTAAATTTATTTCAAATCCATCTAAAGAATTTATTTTTCAGATGGATTTTGTATTTTAGCCAATCAATAAACAACAAAACCCAAATGGATATTAATTTCAATAAAAACGAAGACCATAACAAACTATTACTTTCCGATTTAAAAAACCGATTTGCCCAAGTAAAATTGGGAGGTGGCACAAAACGCATTGAAAAATTACATGCTGAAGGTAAAATGACGGCACGAGAACGTATCGATTATTTATTAGATGAAAAAGCCAAGAGTATTGAAATTGGAGCCTTTGCAGGAGAAGGAATGTACAAAGAACATGGAGGGTGTCCTTCTGGAGGTGTCGTTGTTAAGATGGGTTATATCTCAGGAAAACAATGTATAGTTGTAGCCAATGATGCAACAGTTAAAGCTGGTGCTTGGTTTCCTATCACTGGTAAAAAGAACCTTAGAGCACAAGAAATTGCTATCGAAAACAGATTACCTATTATCTATTTAGTTGACTCTGCGGGAGTTTATTTACCCATGCAAGACGAAATATTTCCTGATAAAGAACATTTCGGGAGAATTTTTAGAAACAATGCGATCATGAGCAGTATGGGTATTACCCAAATTGCAGCTGTAATGGGAAGCTGTGTGGCGGGTGGCGCCTATTTGCCAATCATGAGTGACGAGGCCATGATTGTTGATAAAACGGGAAGTATTTTCTTAGCAGGAAGTTATTTGGTAAAAGCAGCCATTGGGGAAACCATAGACAACGAAACACTTGGTGGTGCTACAACCCATTGCGAAATTTCAGGGGTAACCGATTATAAGGCTAAAGACGATAAAGATGCTTTGAATCGAATAAAGAGCATCATGGGTAAAATAGGTGCTTTTGACAAAGCAGGTTACAATCGTGTGAAATCCGAAAAACCCGCTTTAGAGCCCAAAGATATTTATGGTATTTTACCAAAGTCTCGAGCTGATCAATACGATATGTACGAAATCATCAAACGTTTGGTAGACAATTCTGAATTTGATGAATATAAGGGCGATTATGGAAAAACCTTAATTACAGCCTATGCTCGCATCGATGGTTGGGCTGTAGGAATCGTAGCCAATCAACGCAAAGTTGTAAAAAATGCGAAAGGCGAAATGCAATTTGGAGGGGCTATTTATTCGGATTCAGCGGATAAAGCTACCCGTTTTATTGCGAATTGCAATCAAAAGAAAATTCCATTGGTTTTTATACAAGATGTAACCGGTTTTATGGTGGGTTCTAAATCAGAACATGGTGGTATCATCAAAGATGGTGCTAAAATGGTAAATGCCATGGCGAATTCTGTAGTACCTAAATTTACCGTTATTGTAGGGAATTCCTACGGTGCTGGAAATTATGCTATGTGTGGAAAAGCTTACGACCCACGATTAATTTTTGCATGGCCTAGTGCGGAATTAGCCGTTATGGGGGGAACACAAGCGGCAAAGGTATTGGCTCAAATTGAAGCCTCTTCTTTAAAAGCAAAGGGAGAAGTTATTGATGAAGCAAAAGAGGCCGCATTATTTGATAAAATAAAAGCACGTTACGACGAACAAGTTTCGCCTTACTATGCTGCTTCTCGTTTATGGACCGATGCAATTATAGACCCTTTAGAAACAAGAAATTGGATTTCTTTAGGAATTGAAGCAGCCAACCATGCTCCTATTGAAAAACCTTTCAATCTTGGGGTGATTCAGGTTTAAATAAAAAATGCCTTTCACGAATCTTTTATCAATTGCTTTAGATTTGTGAAAGGCTTCTAAATTTTTTACAAAACATTTAAAAATAATTTTTTTAAATGTTTTTTTTGAGATGTTAAAGTAAATAAAGATTTACTTTTACCTTTTTACTTTATTATTGTTATATTCTATTTTTCGGTTTGTATCATTTATTGCTTTACTCCAATCAACAGATGGTTGAAGTGTTTTTATAGCCAGAATATCTCGTTGATAATTATTTTTATAGGATACTAATGTGTCATTTTCACCAGCATATTCATCAAAAACAATAGTACCTACATAAGTAATTTCCCCTTTTTTAACATCGAAAGGAATTGAAAAACTTCCTGTGTAATTTGTTCTTTGTAAAGCTGCAATACCACTATTTGAGAATAAACGGATACTTGAGATTTCATATTTTCCTTCAGGTCGCTCTATGGCAAATAAATAAGTTGTTTTATTATCTAATTGCCCTTTGTGTTTCATTTTCCAAATTTGTTCTGGACTTATTTGTATTTCCGTTGAATTTTTTTTAGCCGTTTTTTCATCGGCATCTATCGCACTTACTCGTATAAAATAACCATTAAATCTTGCTTTTTCTTTGGGAAATGAAATAGAGCCTACAAGCAAGCCGTTTTTAGCCGTTTCTTTTCTAAAACTCATTGGCTCATTAGGGAGGCCTGTAACGGCACAACTTTGAATTAAAATGGGGATTGAGAATAATACTAATACTATTTTAAGTTGTTTAAAAAAATGAGTTTTCATTATATTTTGTTTAGTTATTTTATTTAGTTAAAATAGAGGCCTTAGTAAATCAATAATAAAATTCTAATAAAAGTGTCAAAAAAATTTAACTAAAAACTACAATGAAATATAACTTTGCACCGTTATATTAAATGGCAATACTCTTAAAAAGGAATCAAATATATAAAAAATCTTACGAAAATTCGAAAATGTTTAAACTTAAAAAAAAATGCATTAAAACCTAGAACTAAAAAAGCCAATCTATAATAGATTGGCTTTATTTGTAAAAAGTAAAATATATCTTAGATAACGTTTACATTAGTTGCAGTAGGTCCTTTTTGTCCGTTTTCTACAGAGTAAGTAACCGTGTCATTCTCACGTACTGATTCGTTAAGACCTGTAGCATGTACAAATATGTCATTACCACCATCTTTTGGAGTAATAAATCCGAAGCCTTTTGCTTCATTGAAAAACTTAATTGTTCCTTCGTTCATAAAAAATTGTATTAATAAAAAACAAAGATACCGTTAATTATTGAATAATTTTTAATAATTTTATAAAAATTGTAAATTATTTTCAAAAATAAATTTAAAAAATTATAATTTTTCAATAAAACTAAACACCCTTGTCTAACGTTTAGTGACTATGAGCGCTATAAACCAATTTTAATTTTCTTTAGCTAAAATAAGTTTACAACATTTATCAACAAGTAGACGGATTAATATTTTTAATCTCTATTCTTTAATTAACTACAACTAAAAAATAAACCTCTTTTAAATTACTTTAAAAAGAGGTTGAAACTTATACCTTTTGTAGCTTATTTTTAAAAAATGATGGTTGTGCAACAGTTACCCAGTTAACGACTGGCAATCCTCATTTTTAAATAATTATCTGGTGTCATGACACCTAACGAACTGTTTTTATAATCTTTGGTATTTCGTGTTATAATAATATCAATTTCTTTATATAGTTCCGCCGAATAGTTTTGTAAAGCATCTTCAAAATCTTTGAAATCTGAATTTAATGCTTTTAATATCGAGTCTTTATTAATTACAAGAATTTCTGCAATTGAAACTAACATTTTTAACTTTTCTATTACTTTTTCGTGTTTCGCTGTTTGTCTTAATATATAATAGACATTACTAATAATTACGGGAGTGACAAATCCTTTAATTTCTTTTGATTCACAAAGAGATAGGATTTTTGCTGCGTTTTCCGAAAATGGTTCTCGATCAAAAAAGAAATCAAGTATAACATCAGTATCGATTAGAATTTTTACCATAGATTATAAATATTTTTCTGATAATCTATTTGCTAAATCCTTCTTATAATCAATATTTTTTGGAGCACTAAACGAACCCTTTAAAGATTTTACGATAGGAGTTAACTCAATATCATTTTGAGTACTATCTTTTGTTAATGCTTTTAAATAATTTTCAATTAAATCAGATAAACTGCGCTCTTTTTCTTTAGCATATTTTTTAGCCTTTTCAATTACAGATTGATCGATTGTTAACGTTAGCTTGGTATTCATAATACACGACCTTTTTAAGTTAAACTTATACGTGTAAAGTTAAAAAGTTTTTTTGATACGTGCAAGTTTTGTTTATAATGCACGTATCTATTTTCTTGCCGCTAACGAAAGCCTGCGAAAAAAGCTCACAATCACATAAATAAATTATATCTAAATAGTTGTAAGAAAAACACAAATTTTGTATTTTTAATCATGCAACACATCCAAGGAATTTCTCGCCATCAAATCCAAATGAGTTGTTTAGAAGACAAGATTACAGCTGATAATCTTGGCGATAGCCAAAATTCAAGTTCCTATAAAAACTAATTTTATGGATAGGGGTATTAATGCCTAAAAGTGAAGGAAAAAACGATAAAAAACCAATGAATACACTTCAAAAAAAAAGAGGAAACTAAATCCTCTTCTAAATCTTTATCAAATCATATCGAAATCCCCATAGTGGATAGACAGTAATCGGTTCCGTTCAACAGGAGTTTCATTGTTGGCTTTGCAAGCCCAACGAAACTCTAGCTATTGTTGGCAGTTTTTATTTCTGATTTTTTTTAATTTATAAAGTTTACATTACTTTTTGTAAAAAACATTTGCTTTTAAGTAAAACATACTTTACATTTGTTGAATTAAAACTTTAAGATAGATGAAAACAAGATTTTTATTTCCATATAAGATTAAAAAGTCAAGTGGATTAATATTTTTTATAAGTTTAGTTTTTGTAATCATAATGTGTGTTGATTACGATGTCTTTTCTAAAATTAATCCAAAATCTCCTGTTTTTGCAGTTGCAGGAAATGGTGAGTTAGTTTTTGGCACAAACAGCAAAACGGCAATTTTTCCTACATACTACTTTTCATTTATTTATAATGAGATTTTAGATGAAATTTTATTTTTTATACTAATTATTAGTGGTATTGTATATGCTTTTTCAAAAGAGAAGATAGAAGATAGAAGATGAAATGATTATGAAAATTCGATTAGACAGTTTGGCTTGGGCAACATATTTTAATTATACAATCCTTTTAATATGTTATCTTTTTTTTTATGGATTGCCTTTTTTAAAAATTTTAGCAATATCAATGTTTTCTAATTTGTTCTTTTTTATTATCAGATTTAGATGGGAAGTTTATAAGTATAATCAGAATTTCAATGAAGAATAAGGTGAAAATAGAGAGGGCTATAGCCAATTTAACACAATCTGAATTAGCTGAAAAAGTAAATGTAAGTAGACAAACAATCAACGCTATGGAATTAGGAAAATATGTGCCTTCTACTGTCTTGTCTTTAAAGATTTCTAAAGTATTTGGAAAAACAGTAAACGAAATATTTGAATTAGAATCAACAGATTAAACTCTAAAGTCGTAAAAGCTGAAACAGCGACTTGAAATACTGAAAGTAAGCATAATTAATACCTTTTTATTATGAAAAATAGATTTTTCATTTCATTGTTTATTATGCTAATAACAATGATAACTTTAGTGATTTCTTGTTCTGATATACATGATGAAGACGTGGTTAATACTGAACATTTAAAATCAATGAAATTAAATGGAAGTATTCTTGAAGAAGAAACTCTTTTAGGGGATGATATTTATCTTCCTAAAGGTACTTATTGGTACTATTCTAATGAACATAAGAATGAAGTTGTTTTTGAGTTACCAGAAGAATATATCTTTCTGCTTAAAAATATAGAAACGGGTAAATATATCTTATCAATTGAGGGTGGAGGATATTCTTGTACTTGTGGGGCAGGTGGAAGTTGTACAACTTTTCATAATAAAGATTTAGGATATAGCTGTCTGCAAAGTTCCTGCACAGGTTCTTGTACAGGAAAAGCATCAGCAGTTCTAACACCAAATCTACAAATAGTTGGAGTGCTAAATGCTAAAAACACATTGATGGATGCAAACATAATACAAGAAAAAGCAAGTTTGTCAAGTGATGGTATAGATGGTTTCTTTGAAATTAAAGAGATTAAGGAAGAAATTAAAAGAACCTACGATATTATTTATAAATATGCTGAAAAACCTGATTTTGAATCAGGTATATACGACAAAAACAAGTATGTATATGCAAAAACTTTACTTTATGGATTTGAAATAGGTATAATTATTCCAAATGATGCCAATCTACAAGAATTAATTCCAAATTTAAATGTAAGTATTATTTCTGATGTAGACGCTCCATCATCTTGTAGCTGTAGTGGTGGTTCCCAAGGAGGAAGCTGTAAGCTTGAAAAGAAAGGGCTGTTAGGCTATGTAGCGTATTTTTGTAATGGTTGTACCACTTGTACAATGAGCTAAAACTAATTTTAATAATTAATTAAGGACGAACTTTTCTGTTTTTTTTTTTTTTTAGAAAAGTTCGTCCTTATTTGTCTATTTTTCAAAATTGCCACCAACGGCAGACTGTGAAAAAACCTTACAATCCTATTAACAAATATAGCCAAATAGTTGTAAGAAAAACACAAATATTGTATCATTAATCATGCAACACATCCAAGGAATTTCTTGCCATCAAATCCAAATGAGTTGTTTAGCAGACAAGATTATAGCTGATAATCTTGGCGATAGCCAAAATTCAAGTTCCTATAAAAAGTAATTTTATGGATAAGGGTATCTATGCCTAAAAGTGAAGGAAAACACGATAAAAAACCAATGAATACACTTCATAAAAAAGAGGAAACTAAATCCTCTTCTAAATCTTTATCAAATCATATCGAAATCCCCATAGTGGATAGACAGTAATCGGTTCCTTTCAACAGGAGTTTCATTGTTCGTGCTTCGCACGCAACGAAACTCTAGCTATTATAGGTGGTTTTTCATATCCATCATACCATGCAAAATCCTAACAAATTCGATTTCATTTCCAAAAACTATTCTGTAAAAAACCACATGTTGACCAGTTTTATAACCTAAAACTTTTTTTTCCACGATTTCGTATGATTTTCCTTGATTAGGTTTGTTTGCTAATTCTTGGCAAGAATCAATAAGTAGAGAATAATAAATCTCTGCCTGGTTTTCAGACCAAGTTTCAACAGTATAGTTCCAGATATCACCTAAATCCTCAACAGCTTTGTTGGTTAAGTAAAACTTAGCCATTTCTTTTTCTTGTCTTTAGAGTTTCTAAATGTTTCTTTGGATCAAAATCGGCAGCTCGTCCGCTTTCAATTCCTTCACGGATGGCATTACGCAAAACTATTATACGGTTTTCTTCTTCTTCCAAAAGTCGAAGTCCAGCGCGTACGACTTCACTTGCGTTGCTGAAACGGCCTTTAGAAACGGTTGATTCTATAAAACTTTCGAAATGATTGCCTAATGATATTGATGTGTTTCTTCCCATGATTTCTTCATTTTTTTATAAAGTTACCAAATTTTGGTAACCTAGCAAATATTTTCCTAGAAATTTTGGTAAAATCACCTATAACGGTTCTCAACTATACACAGGAAGGGCTTATTACCACTAAACTTCCTACGAAGCACGAAACCCCAGCTTGCGTATAGGTGATGTTAGCGGTTCGGGCTTCCTTTTTTCGTGTCATTTGTCTATAAATTCCTTTTTGTTTTTCCTTATGAAGTCAACTTGAATTTGTTACAAGTTTTCAGTCTCGTAAAGGTCGTAAAACTCGTCATCAAATTTGTTTAGTGGATTTTCGTCATATGATTTACTAAATCCTTCAATTGTTCCGTCTTGGTGTTGAGTTATTTTCGGGTTCTCCTTTTCAAATGTGTTGTTGGCTCGTTTGGTCAAGTCAGCAAACTTTGGTGCTCCTACAAGTTTTAAAGCGTCGGGTAAATGTTTATAAAACTGTCCGCTTGAATTGAAATAAAATTGGTTGTAACCGCCATTATTCACTTCTGCTTCTAATGCCCAAATCATATAAATCGCATGTCTTGATTTGTTCCAAGACATTACCATTTCATATCCCTTTTCGAAATCGGTTGGTTGTTTTTCAGAAAGGTTGTCAAAAACCACTTGTAATAAATTTTTGTCTGAAGTTGTGTCAATAATTTGTTCAGTCAGTTCTTTATAAATTGATCTGTTTTTAAATGCTTCAACTGAATTGGAAAGTTGCTTACACATAAAAGTGAAGGAAAACACACTAAAAAACCAATAAATACACTTCATAAAAAAAGAGGAAACTACATCCTCTTCTAAATCTTTATCAAATCATATCGAAATCCCCATAGTGGATAAACAGTAATCGGTTCCGTTCAACAGGAGTTTCATTGTTGGCTTTGCAAGCCCAACGAAACTCTAGCTATTATGCCTAGTTTTTCTTCTTTTCGAGTTGTTTCGCAAACTTTTTGTCCGTTTTCGTTGGACTGTTTTCTAATGCTCCAATGATAACGTTTTTTAAGTTTTCAACTTCACTATATTTTTCTAAAATTGGTTTTAGATTTTCCATTTTCTGCATTGAAATTGACGAAATTACCCAACCTTTAGAATTATTATCCCAAGAGCTTAAAAACTCAATTAGTTTTGCTTGTAATTTTTCGTCTTTTTCAAAGTTTGCTAAGCATTGGATAGCCATAATTTGTTGGTTTCTATTTTCTGAATCTATAAATTTCCAACAAGTTTTTTTTACAGCATTTGTATCATATTTAATGTACATATTTATCAAAATATCAACAGGTAATCCTTTTGGAAATGATGAGAATAAAACAAATAAATCATCAGATGCTTTTCCGCAATTATTTGCCATTAATGCAGTTGTGCTCCAAGTTTTTAAAAGTGTACTTTCATTTGAGTTAATTCTATTGATAAGTTCGTTGTTAAAAGTACTGTCATTTGCAACTCCAATCAATCTGTATGCTAAAACACGTTTTTCAGTAGTTTCAGAATTAAATAGTTTTTCGATGTTTTTAAAATATGAAGAGCATTTATTCAAATTTTTCAAACTGTCTTTTGCTTGATATTCAAAAAGCAAATTGTTAATTCTGTAAAAATCTTCTTCTACAAACTTTTCATTGTTAGAAGCTTCAATAATTTCTTTGTCCAATAAATTTGGAATTTGGCATTCTTGTCCATACGAGATATTAATTATAAAAAATAATAAAATTGAAAGTGAAAATTTATTCATTAATTGTCTGTTTTTCTCGTTTCGGTTAAAATTAGGCATAACGTCAGACTGCGAAAAAACCTCACAATCCTATTAACAAATATAGCTAATTAGTTGTAAGAAAAATACAAACTTTGTATTTTTAATCATGCAACACATCCAAGGAATTTCACGCCATCAACTCCAAATGAGTAGTTTAGCAGACAATATTACAGCTGATAATCTTTACGATAGCCAAAACTCAAGTTCTAATAAAACTAATTTTATGGGTAAGGGTATTAATGCCTAAAAGTGAAGGAAAACACACTAAAAAAACAATGAATACACTTCATAAAAAAAGAAGAAACTACATCCTCTTCTAAATCTTTATCAAATCATATCGAAATCCCCATAGTGGATAGACAGTAATCGGTTCCGCTCAACAGGAGTTTCATTGTTGGCTTTGCAAGCCCAACGAAACTCTAGCTATTGGCAGCAGTTTTTATTTTCGATACTTTAATTTTCTTCTAAATTCAGCATTTTTAATTCTTTTTCCACCAATAATTTTATAGCGAACTTGTGTTGTCCAATTACCTTTTTTGTCATATTTAAATTCATATTCATAATCTTCTGATTTTATTACGTCACCATATTCATTTATAATGTCGTTTTCTTCTTTTTTTGAATAGTCAATTTTCCCATTATTTGTTGAGATTATCTTTCCATTTTTATCGAAGACTTTCGTTATGACAGAATTATTTAAATAATCATATTCTGCAATTTCAATTCCGAAATCAACATTACTATCGGTTTTTAGTTTTAGTTCAATTGGATTTCCTTTTTCATTATTTATAATTGTAGTTTCTCTTATGATTTTATTATTTTGATTTTTATCAATTACTTTTATTAGGAATCCTTTTTCGTCATACTCATAAAATGCAGTTTCAGAAGAATATCCGACAATAGGATGCCATCTTTCTATTTTTCTTGATATACTTTTAGTTCCTGTTGAATCGTGAATTCTTGTAAGCCTTTCTTTTAGGTTATCTTCCGAATCGTATCTTAATTCAGTAATTATTTTGTTTTTAGAATTCAAACTTGTGATTTCTTTTTTTCTTTCAATATTATTTTGATTAAAAAAAGTTATTTCAGTAGTTATTTCACTAACCAATATGTTTTTACGCAATTCTAAATCGCTATCAATATGAAGTGCAGAGAAAATACTTTGTGAATAAATACTATTAATAAACGAAGCAAAAAAAAGTAATAGAATAATTTTAAATTTCATTTTAAAATGTTTATTTTTAGGTTCTTACGTAAAATTACCGCTAACGTCAGACTGTGAAAAAACCTCACAATCCTATTAACAAATATAGCTAAATAGTTGTAAGAAAAACACAATTTTTGTATTTTTAGTCATGCAACACATCCAAGGAATTTCCCGCCATCAACTACAAATGAGCAGTTTAGAAGACAAGATTACAGCTGATAATCTTGGCGATAGCCAAAATTCAAGTTCCTATAAAAACTAATTTTATGGGTAAGGGTATTAATGCCTAAAAGTGAAGGAAAACACACTAAAAAACCAATGAATACACTTCATAAAAAAAGAGGAAATTACATCCTCTTCTAAATCTTTATCAAATCATATCGAAATCCCCATAGTGGATAGACAGTAATCGGTTCCGTTCAACAGGAGTTTCATTGTTGGCTTTGCAAGCCCAACGAAACTCTAGCTATTGTGTGCTGGCTTCTTCGTCATTCTACGCTTAATTTATTATCAAGCTGTTTTGTAAACAAAGGCAACCTGTCCAAATTCCTTTACAGAACTTTGACAGGCAGCCATTTTATAATAATTGTGGTGTATTTATTTAGCCGCTAAAACATCCAATTTCTCAATAGATGGTGCAGTAGCCAACAATTCAGGTGCATTTTCCATTAACGCCTTTGCAATCTTACCACCAAGATGTGCTTCTCTGCCCTCTTCATCTGAAAAAGTGTCAAAAATGCCAAATGTAGAAGCGTCAATACGAAACGCATACCATGTAATAGTACCCGCTTCTTCATTAGCAAGTGGCAATGCACTTGTAATAAACTCTTCAACATTTTTTTCTTTTCCAGCTTTTGCTTCTAGTCGAACTAATAATCCTAATTTTTTCATGTTTTTTTATTTTTTAATTAAACCAATTTTGTTTTAACAAATTTAGCTCATTTAAGCTTGTGAGGCTTTTTTATTTAGTTCAAAAACTTATGAAAAAAGGTCAAGTTTTCATAATGTTTTTTGGACTGTAACCAAATTCATTTTTAAAGGCTGTGCTAAAATTTGATAAGCTATCATAACCAAAGTCCATATAGATTTCTGATGGTGTCGCTTCATTATTAAGCAATAACTTTTTGGCTTTGTTGAGCCGTTTTAGTTGAAACCATTTTCCTGGAGACTCTTGATATAATTGTATGAATTTTCGCTTAAAAGTAGACAGGCTCATATTGCATAGAAAAGCGACCTCATCAATATTCAAACTCGTGTACAGATTTTTTTCAATAACCATTTTAAAAGATAATTCTCTTTCGTTGATTAACAAAGAATGTAGATAAACAAAAAAACTTTGCCCATACTTATCAGCCAGATATAGCATAATTTCTTCAAATTTCAATTCCAGAATCTTTTGAGAGATTGTTTGATTCAAGCCATAAATTTGTTGAATAGAATTAATAAAATGGATAATAAAATTGTCTTTTTGCATAAGGAAATAAGGACTACTGGTAGCTACTTTGTTAAAGTCATTTGGGTCAAATAAATGCCCATATTTCAATAAAAAATCATTAATGTTTTTTTGAGAAAAGAAAAAGAGTAGGCAACTATAACTATTTGCCCCAACAATTTCTGTTGTTAAAAAATTCCCCGACGCAAGGAGCAAGGATTGTGTATGATCTATTGAAACGATGTCATTAGAAAAGTGAATGTCCTTTTGTCCGTCTAACAAAAAACTGAATACATTTTTGTTTAGGTTAATCTTATTTTTGGAAACATGTTTATACACCTCGTAGTTAGCAATTTGCAAGTCTGATGTGCCCGTGTAGTTACCTTCAAATAAATGTTCGGGAAGATTTGTAATGTCCATAATAGTGTTGTTTTAAAAAACATTTTGGCATTGTAAATATATTAAATTTCTATTTGAAAAATCGTTTGCTCAAGTTTGGATGAAGAGGTCGTTTAGCCTTGCGCACAACGGTCTCGTATAAACGTAGTAGCGGATTTTGAAACCGAACTTTTCGGTTTATAACTAACGTTAAATTTACAAAATCACTTTCGATTTAGCACTTAACCCGCTATTGCGTTTATACAATGTTGTGCATAGTGCTTTATTTTTCAAGCAGTTCTGATTTTATATTTTCCGGTAGCTCTCGCCAATCCAAATCCAATAACGCTCCTTGTAGAGAATAGAGATAATAGCATTTTGGAATGGTTGTATTTGGGTAGTTTTCGCAGATTTTTTTATACGCAACTTTTGGTGTTATTTCCGCCAAGTCAGCCAATGTGAAAACGCCAACTTCATTCAACTTTTTTTCAATGGTTTTACCTATATTTTTTGCTTTCATTATTCTTCGGGTTGTGTATAAGTCACAATATCAATTCCAATTCCGTTAGGGTCTTTAATTGCAAAATGCCTGTCGCCCCAAGGTTCGTTTCGGATTTCAATTTCCATTTGAACTCCTTTGTCTTTAAGTTGTTTGTAAATTTCATCTACGTTCTCGACTTCAATCGTCAAATACACTCCTTTCCCGTTAAATTCCGATTGGAAAATGGGTTTTTGACTTGGGTGGTTCGGTTGTAAAAAACTGATTTCTGCCGATTGGTCGGGTGTGTGAAGTAAAAGATAAAATTCGTTTTCAAAACTTACTCCAAAGCCCAAAGCTTCTGTGTAAAATTTCTTGGTTTCCTGTAATTTTTCGGTAATAACACCTGCGTTAAGTTTCATTTTGTTCGTTGTTTGTGCATTTGTCAAATTTACTATCGTAACAAATACGGTTAATAATAATGTTCTCATTGTCAATAATTTTGTTGTTACAAATTTAGGCGGACAAAAAGCCGGGGCATTGTAAAAATCGGACAAACTTAACGAAAGGCTTCGGAAGGCGTTACACCGTAAAATGTTTTGAAGTTTTTAATGAAATGGGCTTGGTCAAAAAATCCAACATCAAAGTACAGTTTGTTTTCTTTAAGGCTTTGTTTTGAAGGCTTTGCATTCAAAATATATTGAAATCGCACAACATTACTGAAGGATTTTGCAGTTGTGCCGATATAAAAGTTGAAAATTCTGCGAAGTTGTCTTGGACTTAATCCTGTATTAAGGTCTTTTTCCGTGTCCAAAAACCCATTCCTTTTGAAAATCAAGTTTAACGAATCCAAAAAACGATGATCGTAGTTAATACTTTGGGGATTTGAAAATTCGATTATTTTTTCATTCAGGATTTGTGTGATATTTTCAAATGAATCCGCTGGTTTGATTTTTGAATTAATCCACTCTGAAAAGTTGGGCAAAATTTTGTTCAGTTCTTGAGATTGATTGCTTAATGTTTTCGCATTAACTCCAAACAAATGCGTAAAAGCAGAAGGTAAAAATCGAATGCCGATATAATCAAATTCTTTTCCGATTGGGAACTGAACGAACTTTCGGCAAAATCCCATCACAAAGTTTTCAGTCGGTTTCTTGTGGTCAAAAAATATGTCGATACAACCGTCAGAAACTACTCGGTAATTATAATCTCTTTTTAAAGGTTTTCGTGTTTTTAGTTGCCAAAAACAGTATATGAAATCCTCAATCTCTTTATTCGGCGTGCTTTCTCGATAACTTATTTCATTGTCGTTAACCGAAACTGTTGGTTGAATCGGTTTGTAATATTCTCGTATGGTTTTAAGTTCATTCACTGCGTTATTCTCGCATTATGCACAACGTTTTGGCGCTTGGCGCAGTGGCGGATTTCGGAGCACAAAACTGTCAATACACCACAAAAGTTGATGCGAGGTAGAATGTTCAATTAACCACGTCACCCGCCATTGAGCCAAACGCCTGTGCTTGTTGCACAACTCAAATATATAAATACTTGCATAAAAACGAGATAATTTGTAAATTTATTCATGCAAGGAAAGAAGAATTTTACCCCACAATTATTTGTATCGGTTAATTTGTTGGACATGGTTCCAGCAGATAATTTTTATAGAAAATTGTTAACCGAACTCGATTTAAGGTTCATTTATAGAGCTACTAAAAAGTATTATGGCAAGGAAGGACAAGAGAGTATTGATCCTGTTGTTTTCTTCAAGATATTGTTGGTGGGTTATTTGAATAACATCAACTCAGATAGACAATTAATCGCTTTTTGTAGTGATAGTTTATCGATACGTTTGTTTTTGGGTTATGATGTTCATGAGTCATTACCATGGCATAGCACCATTAGTCGTACACGAAGTTTGTATGGCGAAGAAGTGTTTTTGAGTTTGTTTAAAGAAGTCTTGAAAATGTGCATAAATAAAGGCATGGTTCGTGGCAAACGTCAAGCGGTGGATAGCGTTTTTATCAAAGCCAATGCTTCTATGGATAGTTTGGTAGAGAAAGAAGTTTTGGAAGATGCTAGTGCTTTTGTAAACGAGTTAGAAGAAAACAGCGAATTTAAAACCACCAGTGCAAGGAAGAAGTTGGTAGAACAACACCACGCTTGGAAAGAAGAAGCTTATAAAGGAATGCCTAACGCTACAGGCAAAGACAAAATAGATGAATTTGGGAATATCATTCGTCCCAAATATGTATCGAATCACACGCATTATTCGCCCACAGATAGCGATGCTAGAGTGAGTGTAAAACCGGGAAAAGCGCGACAATTAAACTATTTTGGACAAATCGCAGTAGACGATGCGCATCATGTGATTACAGGAGCATGTTCTGATTTTGCTGATAAACGCGATAGTCAGTGTTTAGAACAAATTGTGGAACTTACCGAAGAAAACCTAAAGGAAAACGACATTGAGTTAGAAGAACTTTTAGCCGATGGCGGTTACAGCAGTGGCGAAGCGTTGGCGTATTTACATAAAA
>NZ_FRYK01000007.1 GCF_900148835.1 Flavobacterium cucumis
TTTTTGACTTGTTTAATTCTCCAGTTTGTGTGTGAACTTCTGCTCTAATGCGGGTGCAAAAGTAGAAATCTTTTTCGTTCCCACAAGGCTTTTAGTTTCTTTTTTTTGCCTTTTTTTTAATCTTTTTTATAACTCATTGATAACAAGGTTTTAATGAAAAAAGTTTTTTTATCCTCACCCAACCTATTTTAAGCACAAGATCCCAACATAGTAGATTTACAAGGATAACACACAAACACAAGAACCTCTTGTTTATAAAAACAGTATTAAAAAACACATAAAAAAAGATCGAATCAACCAAACTGCATTAAAAACAGAATCGCTTTTAGCTCCATTTACAATCTCCGATACGCAGAAATGAATTTTGACACCTATATATAATAGGTATAGAAAAAGTTTTTACAGAAAAACCCAAATAAACAAAACAAAATAAAACATCACCTATATTTAGGATTAGCCTTCTCAAAATACCAAATACCTGCTTTCAATCTTTTAATACCATATAATAATATAATTAGGTAATAAAAAGTCCAAAAAAAAACCTGCTCCCACAAAACCAATATAAGGATTTGTAAAAACAGGTTGTACACAGTAACTATATGGCTTAATATAAATCAAAGACTAACTCAATTCGCAATGATTTCAAATGTTATTTTTCCAACTTTCTTAATCGTTAAAGCTTTTGAATAGTTTAACAAAAAGGAAATAGTCTCGTTACTTGGTAATGTTCTTTTTGAGCGTACATTTTTTTTAGAGTAAAGTTTTGCCATCAATAATAATTTTATATTATGATAACGCAAGAAATTTAAATTTAGTATTAATCAAGCAGAACTATCTGATTTTTTTCAATAATCTTTCTCAAATTTAACAACGCATAACGCATTCTACCCAAAGCGGTATTAATACTAACACCTGTTAAGTCTGCAATTTCTTTAAAACTTAAATCTTGATACATACGCATTAACAAAACTTCACGCTGATCTTGAGGAAGTTCTTTTAACAAACGAACCAAATCCGTTTCTATCTGTTCTGTGATTAATTTTCCTTCAATGGATGGGGAATTGTCTACAAAAAAATCAAAAATTGCATATTCATCAGTCTCTCTGTTGAATTGCATCTTTTTTGATTTTCGAAAATGATCCACAACTAAATTGTGCGCAATACGCATTACCCAAGGTAAAAACTTACCTTCTTCATTGTAAGATTTTGATTTCAAGGTTTTAATGACCTTAATAAAGGTGTCTTGAAAAATATCATCCGCCAAATCCCTATCGTTAACTTTAGAGTGAATGAATCCAAAAATTCGAGATTGATGCCTTTCGATTAAAGATGCTAACGCAGACTCATCTCCGTCAATATAATTCTTTACCAATATAGCATCAGAAAGTAAAAGATTAGCCATAACAATACCTTTTAATTATTTAAAATTAAGTTCTAAAAAGTATTTTTCTGTATAGGCTATTTTATTTTTTGTAGATTAATGAAGCAAATTTAACATATTTTTTTAATTATAAACAAGCAATAGTAGAAATTATCAATTTTTTTTTTTACAACAACACAAATTTTTTATGTGAACTAAAGAATTAACTCCTACCTAATTATTCATTTTCTATATTTGTAAAAAAAAAGATGTACAAAACACTAGCCAAAGTAAACAAGTTTTTATTACCAAGTTTCACAAAGCAAGGCCTGGATATTGCTAAAGCAAAAAAATGGCAAAAAATGATTATTGCCTATCGCTATTATATAACCATCAAGAGTTTGGATTAAACATGGTGTCCCAACTTCCTTTTTAAAAAAAGCTTAAGCAAATCAGTTGACACTTGAAAAACTAATAAGTTAAAGCAGCATAAATAGGCATATGAGCTATTTTCGCTCTTCCGTTTAAGAAAGTTAACTCCATTAAAAAGTTCATTTGTACAATTTCACCTCCTAACTGTTCTACCAATTCACACACTGCTTTAGCCGTCCCACCAGTTGCCAATACATCATCGTGAATTAAAATTTTATCTCCTGGCTGAATAGCATCTATGTGCATTTCTAAAGTATCAGTCCCATATTCCAATTCATACGAAGCGCTAATCGTGTCAAAGGGAAGTTTTTTAGGCTTGCGAACTGGAATAAATCCCGCATTTAATTTTTGTGCTAGTAATATCCCAAAGAAAAAACCACGACTCTCAACACCTATTACCTTGTCAATTTTCTGATGCTGCAATGAATTTGACAATTTTTCCAAGCAAAAAGCAGTCGCCTCAGGCGAAATTAACAATGGTGTTATATCTTTAAACCCAATACCTGGTTTTGGAAAATCTTGAATATCACGGATATAGTCATGTAAGTTCATTTTTATTTACTTTTTTTATTGTTAGGGTTTGCAATTTACACAATTATATCTATATTTGCACTCACAAAATCGGCCTCGTGGCGCAACTGAATAGCGCATCTGATTACGGCTCAGAAGGTTACTGGTTTGAATCCAGTCGAGGTCACTTTAACAACTCCAATTCCTTACAAATCAGGATTTGGAGTTTTTTTTCACCTCTCTCATAGGCTCCATATTCTGATTCTTGAAAAGGGAATTCAAAAACAATTAGTCTATCATAAACGAATCCTCCACCAAAAAGCGTAAAACCTAAACTTTCTACCGCTTTTGGTGTAACCTTTTCAGTTCATGTTTACTAATCCTTTATGTGTTTTAGAAAAATGATACTTTTTTGCGTCTTTAACACCGCAAATAGAAACATCATATGCTATCGAATCGATTGATGTAAATAGAAAAGAGCTTTTTCATTAAAAATATTTAAGTACGGATTAATCCTCTCTAACAAATAACGCATACTCATTCGCTTCCTTATCCTTTCCTCGTAATTCTCCTTTACCAATCCACGCTACAGTAATTTCTATTTCTGCTCCATTCACATTAATTAGGAGTCCATTCCCATATTTCCCATTGACAACTATTGTACCTGTCACTTCATTTCCTTCACTATCAAAACCATAAATATCATAGACATAAGTATAATCCCCAGCCGTACCTGTTCTGTACTCATATTCTTTTGTAGAATCTTCTTGATACGTAACATCATCTTTGGGAGGTGTTTCTAAAAAAGGCTTAATTTGCTTTTTCTCAATGAGCTCCTTTTCAACAGCTTTTTTCTTAAAATTGTTTTCTTTGCAATTGAAAAAAATCAAAAAGCAGAATAAAAATAAAAGGGTACTTGAAGGATAGCGTTTTTTCATTACATAATGTTTCCTTCAAAAGTAACCCAGCCACATTTCAAAATTTTACGGATTTACGTAAATAAAGATAATTTATTGAAAAGAAATTTCTGTAGCAATTGGAATATGATCTGAGATCTTCCTTGCTTCTTTAAGGGTTAAAAAAGTTTTATAAAAATGAATAGCTTTAGTGTTACGAATAAGGATTTTTGAAGTATTGTACCAAATATTATCAAATTCAGAAGCCAGACAAACGTCTTCAATACACTCTTTTTTCAATGAAGTCTTTTGATTGACAAACACGGAAGCATATCCCATTCGCTTCAAGGGATTGAAAACGGAATGGGATTGCGGACAATTAAAATCCCCCACAAACAATAGATTTAGTTTTGGATATTGCGCAGGTAAGAATTTAAAGAACTTTATTTCGGTTTCAGGTTGTTTGCTCTTTGTTATGGCGTGAAAATTAGCAATTGTAAACTGTTTACCATTATAGTCAAACGTACAATAAAAGGGTTCTCGGTCGATTTCTAAATGGTATTTTTTCTCTAACCAGGCCTCTCCTACTTTTTTAACGTTACTCGTTTTCCACAAAAACGCATAGCGCTCCGTTTTGTAAGCACTACTACTGGTTGGATCGCTGATGGTGTAATCCCATTTTGAACCTTTTCTATTGAGTTCTTCCGCTAATTTAGCTACAGCTTGTGCACCACCATCTCCTGCAACAATTTCTTGCAACGCTACAACATCATAATCTTTAATTGTTTTTACAATGAAAGCAATATCCGTGTCAGATTTTGAACTTCCTAAATTTTCTACATTCCAAGAAAGTAGTTTGACTTGGCAGAAAGTTGTTGTGGTTAGGAGAAGTAATAAAAAACTAAATGTTTTCAATATCCTTCTCAATTAACTTATATTTATCTTTAACATCATCAGCCATATAGAAATCTAGTAAATCTTTTTTGGTTAATGTTCCTTGACTTAAAAAACGTTTTAAATATTCTTGATTAAATTCCATTAGAAGCATCGATTTATCTAATTGTTTTAGGATATTTTTATTGTTTTCAATGTTATTTAAAACCAAAGATTTTATTGTTAAAACTTCATTGATGTCTTTAATAATTCTATTCACAATCATTGCTAAAATATCCTTATCAATTTCTATTTCCTTTGAATTTAAAGCAATATCACGAGCTAACATGTAAGCAATTGCAAGATTTGAATAATCTCCTTTTTGTGAATTAATTATTGATACAAAACCAACACCTGGAATGTAGCCAACATTGTCAAAGTTTTTTAAAATGGAATTATCAATCAATGAAATATCGAAAACAATTATACTAACTTTAGAATCTCTGTTGGCTTGCGCTTCTATTAACTGACTCCAAGCGGTATCAGATTTTCTTGTAAAAATTTCTTTGTTTTCAATTTCTCCAAAACGAATGCTTTTATCAAACTTACATTCAATGGCAATCTTTAAATCTAGTGAGCCATTTACCTCACAGATTATGTCTCCAGTTTTATTTTTTGGAAGATTTCCTGCAGTATTTCCAGTTAAGAAAGCTTTGTCTTTTAATCTTCTTTCAGAAAAATAGTTGTTTAAGAAATCAGCAATTTCATCTTCGGCTAGAGTTCCTTTAATGGTTGATTTGTAGAACAACTCTTTTTTCATTTCAAAAATCATTTTTAGACTTTCTAATTCTGTTCCCAACTCATTATTGGTTTTGGCTAAAAAGGCTGAAATTCTATCCTCCATTAATGCCAAAACACCTATGTAAATGGCACGAAGTAATTTTTCGTCACGTTCAGTCGCTGACAAGTTATCAAAGTAATTGAAAACAATTTGATTTTCAATTTCAAATTCTTTGATTTCAATGCGTTTGAGTTGTTGGTTGATTTTAAGCATCAATATTATTTATTAGATCAATCACTCTTTTAATTTTTTCATCAAGTTTGTTATACAATTCAATTTCTTTTTCATCTGTACATGCTAGAAGTTCTTTCAAAACATTGTAGATATGGTAAAACTCAGTTGAAATTTCTCTTGTAAATGCAGATGAATGTGATTTTGGGTCTTTGATGTAAGTACAAAAATCCTTAATTGTTGCCTTTAAAAAATCATCTTTGGAAATAAAATGTTCTTTATCGTTTTTACAATTATCAAAACCCTTTCTTATATATTCCAATAAATCAATAAAATATTGTCTGTCTTTTTTTCTATTTAAATTAGTTAGAATATATGGGCTGATATTAAAAAAACGACCAATTGCATTTTGAAGGATTAAAGTAGAAATACTAGGTAATGCCTTATCTGTCTTATTTTTTAAATTATCAAACGATTCAGATATTCCAGCAATCTCTGTTGATTTATCTAATGCTGTTTTTACATCTTCTGATAATTTACCAATTTCATCTGCTGAAGGCATTTCTTTCATTTTTTCACGTAAATCTTCAACACTTAAAATATTAACCAGAATAGGTATAAAAACCCCTAGAATTGCAATGAAACCTATTCCAATTGCCATATATAAGTTTAAACGATCTAAATCTTTATCAATTATGCTTTCAGCTCGATTTGATTCTTGATAAACTATTTCACTTAATGATTTTATATTTTCGTTAATTCTATATATATCTTTTTTTGTCAAGATAACTTTTTGACCATTTTTCTCTAATGAATCTAAATTAATAAATTCAAAGTCTTTTGTTTTAAAGAATCTTTTGTTTTGAATTTCTTTTTCAGTTTTATAATCTGAAATTTTTCTATCTAGGCAATACCATTGCCAACAAAATAAGGCAATTATTAATAAAAGCAATATAGACCCAAAGATTAAGATCTTTTTATTATATATATGCTTTGTTATTTTTTCTTCACTCATTATCTTCTTTTTAGTCAATTAATATTTTTTGTGGGAGAGAATAAACTAAATTCCAATATTTTTGTTCATTAGGAAAACTTAATGCTACTTCATCTTTATCATGAGGTTTAAAAAATCTTCCAATCATTGTTTGATTCAATAAATCAATTCTATTTTCTTCTTCAAACTTTTCATTGTTATTGCTAAAAGAATTTAAAGCATCAATAGCACTTTTAAAAATCATATCATCATGCGTGAAAATAATGAATTGTAATGGTAAATTAGGAGTGTGTTTTTGAAATATTTTTATAATCTTTATTAAAAATTCTGCAAATGAGTTTTTATTAGGAAAGTCACTCGCAAAAAACAAATCATCCATTACTAAAGGAAAATTTATTCTATACTTTTTTCGTGAAGCCAAAGCAATACTTAAACCTATCATCAATGAAAATAATTTATATCTGAAAGTGTTGAAATAAATTTGTGGAGTAGTAACTATTTCATAGGTTTTCTTATCAATTATTTCGGTCACTATATATTTAGTTACATATTCTTCACCCTCAATGATTAGCTTATTTTCTTTTAAATTTATCTCAAGTTTGTATTGTGGATCATCTTGAAAATAATCATTTAAAATTTCTTCAACAGTATTTTTAATGGGTTCAAAAACGCTATTTACTAATTCATCAACTTTTAGTTTGAATTTTGAATTAAATACACCTATTTCTTCTTTTATTTGATTAAGGTACCCCACTTTTTTATTAGCTGATATAAATTCTATTTCTAAGTCTATATTCTTACTATCGATTAATTTAATTTGTTCGTTGAATTCTTTGATTTCGTTTTCTAGTTTAGTTACTTTCTGTTCAACGGTTAAACCTTCATTGTTTTCAAAAAATACTTTTATTTCAGTTTCAATTCCATTTTTTCGTTCCTCAATTAGAGATTGAACTTCTTTAGCTAGTTCAATGTATCTTTTTTCAAAAATTTGTTTGTTCTTATTTAATAATTCAAATAAATCCGAGTAATCTTTATCGGTTGGAACTAATTTTTGAGTAAAAGAATAGATGTAATCATTTAATTCAGTATCACTTATTAATGGAGATAATGCTACATATAATCTGTTTTCCTCCAATCTAATTGTTTCTAAGTTTGAAAAACTACTTAATTCTTGTCTATCAATATTTAGTATTTCATTCACGTTATTTAGATCTCTAGTAATATTCCATAAATTTTCAGAAACTGATCGGAACTTATTTTTTAATTGTTCATCGAGTAATTTGAACTGTTCTAATTCTAGTAATCTTTTTTCAACTTCAATTTTGATTTCTTCTAATGATTTATTTGAACTCAAACAGAAAGGACAGTTATCAAATTCATGAATTAATTCCTTTCCTATGTCTAAGAAATTCTTTTCTACCGATGCTTTTTTATTTCTTTCTAAACTACTTAACTCTCTATACTTATTTTCAAATTCAATTATATCATCAAGATATTTTAGCTCATCAAAACTTATCTGTAAGCTTTTACTTTTCAATTTGTTTAAAACTTCTAATTTAGATTGCTCGTTAGAAATATTTTCAGAGGAAATGCCTTTTTTTAATTCTTCAATTTCAATAGTTTTTGATTGTATTTCGGTTTGTCTATTTTTAATGGTTGTTCTATTGTTTTCAATTTCTCTTTCAAGATTATTTCTTGCTGTAGTTTCTTTACTTCTTCTGTAGTTTGGAATTAACTGAGCGATTTTTTGAAATGTTATAAATTCTGTGAGACCTAAAGATATTGCAATTTTATTATGAAATGAATATTCGTGCTTATCGTCTTTTTCATATTCAAGCTGACCATTACTAATTATATCGTATTCGGTAATGAAATGACTATGAGGATTAAAAACTTTCACAAAATCTTCATTTTTAAAGATTATGTTTTCTAAGTCAAAATCTCCTTCAACTGTTTTTACTTTACAGGATGGTTTTCCAATTTCATTAACTCGTCTTAAATATTTATTGTAATCACTCAATTCGTTTGAATCTGGAACTTTAGAGCGAAGTTTTTTTTCTCCAATTTCTTGAGTATAAATCATCTCAAGCCCTGCAAAAACAGAAGATTTCCCTGTCCCATTATTTGCTAAAATTATTGCATTATTAATTTTTCCATCTTCATCGGCTAGATTTATTCCATATGGAATATCATTATTTCCTTCTATTGAAGGTATTCCTCTTAAGTTTGAAATTTCAACTTGTTTAATTCTATAGTCTTTTCCTTCATATTCTAAAACATCTAAACTTTCAGTTTTAATTTTTTCTTCTAAATCTGCAAAATTGAAATCTTGATTTTCTGAACTTTCTAAAAAAAACATTAAACTTTCGAATAAAGTTTCTCTACTCGAAATATTTAAACTTGGATAATAATTGGCAATGATTTTAGAAATAGTATTACTATTATCTTCAGTTGCAATATTGATAAGGACCTTTCTAAAATTTGTTGTAGTCATATTTTACTTGATAAAGTCATTTCTAACATTTTGATTTATATAGGAACTCAATCCTTTACCACTAATTGCTCTTTGAATTAGTTGTTGAAAATGATAATTACCTATTTCATAAACAGGATAAATATAAGGATTTTTTTTACCATCTTTAAACCAAACTGAAATTGAATTGTCTGATATATGAAAATGTGTTATTGGAGAATTTCCGCTTGAATTTCTATATCGTTCCATTATCTAATTTTCGTAGTTTCATAATTATCTTTTACATATGCATTGAAGTATTTTCCTTGAGATTCAGCATCCATCAGTTCTTCAAAAACATAATTTGGAACATCTAAATATTGATAAATCCCACCGCTTAAAAATTCAATTTCTAATATTTCATTTTTTTCATCGTATCCTATTGAAGATATATTTGATGATCTTACGGACTGTCTATCCATTTTGTTTTATTTTTTTAATTCATCAATTTTAATTTTTGCTTCTTCAAAAGCTTTCTCTATCATTTCAAGGTTTTCTATGAATATGGTATTATCTGAACCATATTTTTCAAGTTGTAAAAACCATGTGATTTTTCCTTTACCCATCATATAGCCAACCTTAAAACCATCTACAGTTGTAAATTTATTTTCAAGATATTCTGGATTTGTTGCAAGATCTTTTTCTACTTCAGTTTTTAAAGAATTAATAGCTTTGATTACCTCTAATAAATCTGAATATTCTATTGAAGCAGTTGCTGTGCTATATTTTCCTTGTTTTTCAATCTGGAAAAAATAGCTTATCAAAGAACCTGAATTTATCTTTCTAATTCTTGTTTCAGACAATCCTCCATAAAGGGTTTTAATCCCCGAAAGTTTATAGTCGGTTAATTTGATTATGCTTCCAGTTTTTGAAGCAAATGCATCAATTTTTGTTTTTTCTTTTTCAAGTTCTTTTTTTGTTTCTTGTGCGAAAATGGTTGTTGTTGCTAACAACAACATAATTGTGATGTAATTTTTCATTTTAAATTTGTTTAGTTAATTTTTCCTCCAAAAGCAATTATTGCAATACAAATAGCCATTGCAACTATAAATAATACTACTCTACCCCAAAAAATCATTTCATCTAATTCATCTTTTTCTTTTGGGCTTTTGTTGTTATAGTCATTTTGATATTTATTTCTAATATTTCTCCTACCAGATTTTGTGTTAACATTATATGATTTTCTATCCATATATCTTTTTTGTTTAAAACGTAGTTGAATTAGTTCAATTCAACTATTTCATTGTCATTTTTAGAGTCTAAATCATAATAAGTATATTCATCATCATATTCGTACCATTTATAATTGACTTTTTTAAAACGAAGAAAGTTTAGCATCTCGGAAAGTGTTTCTTGGGTTTCTTGTTTATTTTTATTGTTGGCAAAAATCCCACCTGTGAATTGTATAGTTTTTGAATTATTTCCAAATACTTCTACTTCAATATTTTCAACCCATAATTTTTTTGCTACGATTTTTCCGTACGCTTTTCTTAGTTTTGGAAATTCTGAAACTTGTATCTTTTTAACTTTAGTTTCAAGTTTTTCACCAAGTTCTTTTATACCATTATTATTTGAGCTTTTAGCTTCATTAATTTTCTTTGCCCAAACCTGAAATAAAACAAGTTCCAATTGAATTGATTCAATAGATTCTTTATATGACGTGAAATCTATACCTTTATCTATTGAACTTATTTCTCTATCTAATTGTTCTTTTATTTCAACATCAGTTAGTTTTTTTTCGGTAGTGTTTATTGTTTTATTTGTAGCCTCAACACTTGTTTCTTCTTCCTTTTTATTATCATCACTTCCGAAAGCCATAAATAGAAATCCTGCTAAAACAAAACCAGATATTAAATGTTGTACTCTTTTTTTCATAATTGTTATAGTTTAATTATTAATGATTTTTTGTTGATTATAAATGGTAGCATAAATCCAGTTAAGTACATAGCTATATCAATCCAGTCAAAAGTTCCTGGCACAATTGAAATGCTTTGTCCTATTTCTGATAATAAAGCAATAATGGGTAAGCCAATTAGCCAAAAGAGGTTACTAGAATTGATTTCATTTTTCCACGTAATAAGTATTAAGCTTATGAATGAAAATAGCCATAAACCATCTGGTAATGAAAATTTTACCCAGTCAGGAATTAATAAATCATAATTCAAGGTGTAATCTCTTATAGTTATAATTACTTTGGTTAGGCTAATTGAATTGAACCATGAAAACATTCTTAACGATTCTACTCTAAAAAAGACATATATAAAACCACCCAATAAGATTGTTAGAAATGGAAATAATAATGTTTTAACTTTTTTCATAATTTAAATTAAAGAATATAAGTTGTCTAAATGAATAAACAACTCATGATTTTAATTAAGCATGTTGAATAAGTTTCCATGTTACTGCACTTCCAGAATATGGAGGCATCTTATTTCCTTTTGCTATTGGTGATGTTGTTGATGGTGTACTTACAACTTTCCAAATTCCTGATTCTGGACAAATTTCACCTGTTCTGGCGGTTGTCCCAATTGGTAATTTTGACATAATTAATTTTTTTATAGTTAATAATGTTCAAACTTAAACCCAATAAAAAAGTATTCCTTACGGGAATCCGTAAAGTGGTTATTTTTTTTTAAATTGATAATGAGTAAGTTAGATGACGCCTAAATCTTTAGCAATAGCAATCAAATGAACATTATTACTCGCCTTGAAGTAATCTTTGAGTTTTGCCACTCGCTTTTCAATAGCACTTTTACTATTTGGAGTAATATTTGATTTTTTAAACATTGCAACCATATCATCTATCGCTACACCATTTGCGAGATGATTTAACAGGGCGATATCATAATTATCAATTTCTTTTGCTGTTTTATCTTGTAAAATATTAGCTAAATCAGGCGATATGAAAATTTTTCCGTAAAGCAAGGTTTCAATTGCCGTTTTGAGTTGGCTAATGCTATTTCTTCCTTTGTGTACAAATGCGTTAATCTTTTGTCCCTCAAAAAGAGTTTTTATAGTGTAAGCTTTATCTTCTACAGAATAAACTATCACTTTAAGTTCAGGTTGCAAATTTCTTATAACTTCTATAAGTTTTTCTCCGGAAGGAATGTCCACTTTCCTGTAATCGGCAACAAAAGATAAGTCGCTAATTAGTAAATCAAAAGGCTCGTTATCTTGCTTGGCTTTTTTAAATTTTAATAGCGCATCATCGCAATATTTAGCGTATTGAATTTCTTCCACTCCAAGCGATTCAAGAGTTTGCTTTACGGCGATATTAATACTGTCGAAATCTTCTGCTATTAAAACTTTTTTAAACATATACTATTGTTTTGGAATCTCAATTTTTACTTTGAACCCTTTTTCAGGTAAAGTGTCAAAAGTAATAGTTCCGTTTATAGAAAGAATGCGGTTTTCCGCATTTTGAAGCCCATTTTTAATATTTAACAAATTAGCAACTCCAATTCCGTTATCAGAATAGTTGATTTGCAATCCTATTTTGCTGGATTTAATCGAAATACTCGCTAAAGAACATTGACTGTGTTTTTTCATGTTGACCATTAATTCTTGAAGCACTCGATGGATAACAACTTTAACTTCTTTCGATGTTTTTAAATGATTAAAAGCATCCATATTTACAATTACGTTTCGATTTGAGGAATTGTAAGTGGCAAGCATAGCTTTTAGTTTTTCTAGATAAAGTTCACCCGTATCAATATCTTTATTTTCATTGGAAATATTTCTGGTGCGGTTGTATATGGTTTCTAAATTTTCTAAAAGAGTATCTTTATTTTTAGGGTTTAATAAATCTTGTGTTTCGGCAAAGGCAATGGTATTGTGCACGTCGTTTGCTAATTCATCATGTAATTTTTTCGCAATTCGAGTTTCTGTTTGATAGGCAGTCTCTTTAATTTTTTTGCGGTTTCTCTTTTTGATTCTGTAGTAAGCAAATGTTCCAATTCCAAAAAGTAAAACAATACCAATGACTGAAAATTCTTTTAATTGTTTTTGTTTCTCAAGTTCTTCAAGAGCTTGTTGTGAATCGTATTTTATTTTTGCAAATTGATTTTTAGCTTGTTGCCTTGCCGTTTGTATACTATCGTTTAATTTAAAAGTTTGTATAGCATACTTTTTTGCTTCAACGCCTTCGGATAGCTTGGTAAGAAATTGTAATGCCTCAATTTTATCATCAGGATTATTTGTTTTTCTTGCCATTTCATAAGCTTTCAAAGCATGATTTTTGGCAACATCTAAATCTACTTTTTGATAATATTCTGCTAAATGCATGTATGAAGAAGTTAATCCAACAATATCCCGATTTTTTTCTCTGAGGTGTTTAGATTGAATTAAATAATCGAATGCTTTTTTATCATTAAGTTTATATAAAACATATCCTAAATTATCAATTACTCTAGCGTACTCTATAAAGTTAATTTTTAACGAATCATTAAGCCTTAGTAACTCTAAAACTTCTCTAGCTTTTATATAATTTTCTTGATGGATATAATTATATGCTATATTGTTTTTAACTATACATTTTGACAATTCATCCGATGTGAATTCTAAACTTTTATAGTAATATTTATTAGCTTCACTGTAATTAGACTGTTCTAGATATGCTAATCCTAAATTATTGTAGATAAAAGTATAATAGCTTTTTTTGGTGTCTTTTTTCAAATATTTAATCGCCTCGGTAACCGTTGCTTCGCTTCCAGAAAAATCATTTTTCAACCGTTGAATTTCTGACATCATTAATATTGGATATAGGATGTTGTTGAAATCATTTTGACTGTGACAAAATACCTTTGTTTTTTGATAGTAATAAAAAGCTGAATCAAATTTTGCGTTTTCGAAATTTAACTCAGCTTTACCAAATAATGCTAAATATGTGGGATGTTTTTTTACATTAGATTCACAAGAAAATAAACTACATATAATCAGTAGTAAATAAAAAAACGGGAAATGTGCCTTTTTAAGTATCATTTCCCGAAATTAGATAAATAATTTTTTAATACAAAAATTAATTACTTGGTTTAATAGGAGTAGAACCTCCTTGACCACCAGTATCACCTTCATCTAAAGTGTCTCCGTCTTTTTGCATCAGGGTATAATCAAATTCTTGAAGTTCAAGATTTGTTTTTGAAGTTGGAAAATCATTGTCTGTTGTACAAGAAGTTGCTAAACCACCAATAGCTACAATAGCTAGAAATAAATATTTTTTCATTTTTTTAGAATTTAAAAATTGGACATAAGTTTGGCTGCTCGGAACTATTCCGAAGTCAGTTTTTAGGGCTTGTTAAACCCAACTCTTTTTTGAGTACTCTTTGTTTTGGGAAGTAGAAGTGTGCTAAAACAGAACGTTCATTCTATACTTCCCGAATAAAAATTCAGTTCTGTATAGCGACACTTTTTTGAAATCAGTTTTGTACATTTGTTTTAATAGCTAGTTAAAACGATAACGGATTCTGAAGCAAAGGAATAGCGAACTTGTATGAGTGTTTATAGGAAATTCCGATATTTCCGATATTTCCGAAGAATTCCGAAAAACAAGGATGATTATGACAAAAATTACTTTCAATAGCTATAAAGAAGCTATTCAAAATCACTACGATATTGTGAAAAATAGCGATTTAACAAGTGTGTTATTAACGCCTTCTCCTGCCCAATTAAGAAATTATTGCGCAATGTTGGTTGATAAAGGTCTTACTGCAACAGATGAAGAAATATTCAAAGCGTTCTTTGAAACAAAAAAGGATGAAAAACTCAAGAAATCAATTGAATTGTGTAATACCGATAAATTCAAAACAATTATTTCATTTTTAAAAGATAAAAGAGACTCGGAAATAGCCCTAAGAATTGAAATGGCAAGTATCATGGTTGATTTCTTACCTAGGCCCTATGCTAATTTTTTGAATAGCGATTTGAGGTCAATTAACAATGGAGAAAAAAATCAAATCATAAAGATTGAAGATGAAAATTATGCTGTCAAAGAGAACAAAAATGAGCATGATTTTACAGCTACTCAAGTTGGGAAACATGAAAGAATAAAGAAAAATGTTGCACGAGGTTTTATAGGAATAATTGGAACAGTATCAATCGGACTTGCCACAAAAACCTTCATTGCACCAGAACCACAATGCATGCAATGGCAAAAAAATCATTATGATATTGTAGACTGTAACAAAAATCAACATAGTTTGCTACAACAAAATGATATCATTCCATTTGATGAACATCAAATAAAACTAGTCAAAATACAAGTTTCAGATACAACTACCTTTTTTAAAATGGGAAAACCTTTATATTGGTATTGTAAAGTAAATGGCAAACCTGAATTTTTTAATACACATGGCGTTCATCCAGAAACAGGCAAAGCCTTAAAACCAGTTAGTACCTATATAATTGAAAAGTATGTGAAATGAATTCTCGAAAAAAGGCATCTCACAAAAACTATACATATCCAGGTTATTACAGATTGAAACATAATAGGTTTCATTAAAAACGCAATGGATATTGACTAAAATTATAACAACAAAAAAGGCTGTCTTAATTAAAAAACAGCCCCTTATCGTATAAATACATTTTAATCTAATAGTGGTGGAACACCTGCTGTAGCTAATTGTTTTTCTAAAGCAGGCAGAGCAACCTCTATAAACTTAGTGATTGAAGGTTCTAACCTTTCAAAAAGTATTTTAGCTATAGCTAAACTTTCCATATGCATTCTTGTAGGACCATAAGTTGTATTAAATCCACCTTGAGCTACAGATAGTCTAGAAGAAATAGATTGTACATCTTTCTCACCAATTTCATCTTTTGAAGAATTACCATTCAATTGCTGCTCAATTGCATACATTTCCATTTTCAAATTACTTAATTTTTTTTCAAGAACTCCTGGTTGTTGTGTTGCGAATACAGCAGCTTTTTCGAGGGCTATAAGTCGTTTAGATGCTTTTCTGAAATTGCTTAAAGCTACATCAACCTTGGTTTTAAATGTTGTTAAGTCATTTAAATAACTTTCAACACCATTTTGCATTGGATTTTCCAAAACATTATTAGAAATAGCCTCTACTTCAAAAGTTTGGGGTTGTGATACTGCAGTAACCTCTCCTTTAATATTAACATACATCGCTACCGTGTAAGTTCCTGCTAATACAAACGTACTAGCCCTTGAATCAGATGGGTTATCACTAATTCTATCACTTGTCAACGATGTAGCAATTGGTCTTTTTAAATTCCACGATATTCTGTTAAAACCCTTTCTGTAGGGAGCATTAATTCGAGTAACAATACCTCCTTTAGCATCTTTAATTTCAAAAACAACAAAACTATTCGATTCATTCTTTTCGTTATCTAATGCTTCCCAACCAGGAAATGGAATGTCTTTGTTTTCTTTTTTTAACTTTTTTTCATTTTTCTGACGAACCGATTTTAAAGTTTCAATTTCATTAGGAAGATAATACGTAAATAAAGCACCAAAATCAGGATTTGAGGCAGTGTAATGACTCTCGCCTTGACTCGAGGTTCCACCACTTATTGGCTTATATTGCAAAGCCTTTCTTGGTTTAAACAACGTTGGTTTAGATAAATTATCCTTATTAAAATCTCTTAAAGCACTGTAATCATCTAAAATGTAAAACCCGCGTCCAAAAGAAGCTACCACTAAATCATTTTCTCTTTTTTGAATGGCTAAATCTCGAAACGAAATTGTCGGTAAACCGTCTGAAAATTTAATCCACTCCTCCCCTTGATTAAATGAAACGTATATTCCATATTCTGTCGCTAAAAACAATAAATTTGGATTAACATGATCTTGAACAATACGCCAAACTAAAGTTTGTTCCGGAAGCCCTTTAATTATAGGCTTCCAAACAGTTCCCCCATTCGTACTTTTCAATAAATAAGGTTTGTAATCCCCAAATTTATGATTATCTAAAGCTACATAAACCGTACTAGCATCATGTAAATCGGCTTTAATATCATTAACAAAAGCACTAGCAGGTACATTCGGTAAATTGGAAACTAGAACTTTTGTCCATGAGGTACCTCCGTTTTTTGTAAATTGGATTATCCCATCATCTGTTCCTGCGTAAATAATGTTTTCATCAACTGCTGATTCAGAAAGCGAAGTAATGGTATTGTAGGTAGACATTGCATAGACGTCCCATGCGGCATCCCAACTCTTTTGTTTGCCCATTATGGGAAGTGTAATACGCTCTTCATTTTTAGTCAAATCTTTAGAAATTGGAGTCCAACTATCCCCTCTATTTTCTGATTTCCAAACTCTTTGAGTCCCAAAATAAATTCGCTTTGGATCATGACTACTTACAAGAATTGGAGAATCCCAATTATTGCGTTCATAAGGTTCATCAACCCCTTCTTGAGGTTTTATAAAAATTGCCTCTCCAGTAGTTCTATCAATACGATGTAAATTTCCTTGTTGAGATTGAGCATAAACAATATTAGGGTTTCCAGGTTCTGTTGCAGGTTGATGTCCATCGCCTCCTAAGAGTACAAACCAATCCGAATTGGCAATACCATCAACTTTATTGGTTCTAGAAGGACCTCCTTGCGAATTATTGTCTTGTGTTCCTCCAAAAACATTATAAAAGGGTTGGGCATCATCAACAGCAACCTTATAAAACTGAGTTATGGGTAAGTTATTGATAAATTTCCATGTTTTGGTATCATCAAATGACTCATAAATTCCACCGTCTGTCCCTACTAACAAATAATTCGGATCATTAGACTTAAAAGTTAAAGAATGATTATCGGAGTGTTTATTGCTCTCATTCATCATGTAGAAATTTTTACCCCCATCTTCAGAAACTTGCACACGCACATCCATCAAATAAATTTTATCAAACTTATAGGGTGAAGCAACGAGTTCTTGATAATAATGTGGTCCTGTACCGCCTGAAACAGTATTTGACATTTTTACCCAACTAGCACCCTTGTTATCGGAACGATAAATAGCTCCTTTTTTTCTATCTAACTCTATAGCTGCATAAAGAACATCGGGATTAATAGGTGATATCGCCAAACCTATTTTTCCCATTTCAGTAGTTGGTAAACCTGTAGTTAATTTACCCCAAGTTTCACCACCATCAGTACTTTTATACAATGCAGTACCTTCACCTCCACCTACATAAGCAGCTACAGTTCTGTGCCGTTGCCAAGTAGCAGCATATAAAACATTCGCATTTCTGGGATCAATAACTAAATCGGTAACTCCTGTCCATTCATTACTACTTAAAACTAACTTCCAAGTGGCACCACCATCAGTTGTTTTATATAGGCCGCGTTCACCGCCCGAACTCCATAATGGACCTTGAGAAGCGACCCAAATTTCATTTGAATTCTTTGGGTTAACAATGATTTTTGAAATGTGCTCCGATTTTTTTAAACCTTTATTTTTCCAACTCTTTCCACCATCATAACTTACATATATACCATGACCTATACCAACGTGACGTCCACCAACGTTTTCTCCAGTACCCAACCAAATAGTTGAGGGATTGCTAGGATCCAGTGTTATACAACCTGTGGAATAAAACGACTCTTTATCGGTTAATGGAATCCAAGTAGTTCCTGAATTTTCTGTTTTCCAAACACCACCCGAACTCACCGCTACATACCAAACACTTTGATTGTTTGGATCTATAACAATATCCGATATTCTCCCCGACATAAATGCTGGGCCAATACTTCTAAATTTCAATCCTGTCAAACTTGAATCTTTCTTTGTCTCTTGTTTAACTTGTGCTTTTGCTGTGAAGAAAAAACAGCCAAATAAGCCTAAAATAAGTAACTTTTTTGAAATAGTCATTTGTGTTAGTTTTATTTCAAATTTAACTATTCAATAAGATATAAATAAATTTTTTATAGATTTATAACATTTAATCCATTTTTATTGATAATTCATCAACCAAAAAAATAGCAAGAGTGTAATGAAAATTGTGCTTTGAAATTAATGAAGCTTTTTAAAAATAACACATGCACTTCAAAAAGCACTATAAAGCATTCCAATTTTAAAATTATCCCACCCTACCTATTCGCAATCTATAAAACCAAAACCATACCAAGATTTACACCAAACACTCCAAGATTTTTTCCATTTCTCAAATTTCTAAAATCCGTGTTCCAAAAAATCCGCTACCATCCACCTTCGCTTTAGTGAATCCGTCCCCATCCGCGTTTTGCCAAAGTAAATCTGCGTCATCCACGTCCCAAATTTTAACCATTCCTCCCCAATTAAAATTTTAAAAATTCCTAAAATTTCTTCAATCCGTGTTCCAAAAAATCCGCTGCCATCCGCCTTCGCTTTAGCGAACCCTTTTTAACCACAAAGCAAGCCAAAGAAAAACCCGCGACCACCAGTCAAATCTGTGTCATCCGCGTTCAAAATTTCAAAGATTCCTCCTCAATTAAAATTTTAAAAATTCCTAAAATTTCTCCAATCCGTGTTCCAAAAAATCCGCTACCATGCGCCTTCGCTTTAGCGAACCATTATTTAACCGCAAAGAAAACCAAAGAAAAACCCGCGACCACCAGTCAAATCCGCATCATCCGCGTTCAAAATTTCAAAGATTCCTCCCCAATTAAAATTTTAAAAATTCCTAAAATTTCTTCAATCCGTGTTCCAAAAAATCCGCTGCCATCCGCCTTCGCTTTAGCGAACCTTTATTTAACCGCAAAGAAAACCAAAGAAAAACCCGCGACCACCAATCAAATCCGCGTCATCCGCGTCCCAAATTTTAACCATTCCTTCCCAATTAAAATTTTAAAAATTCCCAAAATTTCTCCAATCCGTGTTCCTAATAACCAGAAACTTAAAACAAAAATAACCAACACCCCACCTCAGCGAATCCACGTCATCCGCATACCAAAACAAAAAATAAAAAATCAAGAAAATTGGCTTAAATTGCAAAAAAAAACAATGTCCATTCAGGAAAAAGTTGCATCAGTAGAAACTCTGTATCAAAACCTTGAAATAGAGATCACTACATTCCAAAAAGAAACCAAACTAAGTTGTGTTGCCGGTTGTGGAAAATGCTGTTCCACTCCAGAAATTGATGCTTCACCACTAGAGTTCCTACCTTGGGCATTTCATATTTTTAAAACCGGAAAAGCTGAGGAAACACTCCAAGAATTAGAACAAAACACAACTAGCACTTGTTTCCTTTACCGTCCAAAATCGCTAACCGAGTTTACTTCAGGAAATTGTAGTACCTACCAATATCGAGGATTAATTTGTCGCCTTTTCGGCTTTGGAGCTACTACAGACAAATACGGAAAACTTCGAATTGCAACTTGCAACATCATTAAAGAAGGACAAAAAGAAAATTTTGAAAAGGCTACTACTGCTATAAATTCAAATTTATCAGCACCTATTTTTACGGAATATTACATGCAGCTCTCACAAATAGATTTCAAGTTAGGAAATATATTTCTACCTGTAAACAAAGCCATGAAAATGGCAATAGAAGAAGTACTACAATATTACGCTTATCGAGAATTCGAAATATAATTTATTGACAAAAAGTTGCTGTACTAACGAGAAGTATTTCATGAAACTATTTTTCAAAATTACGAATTGCACCGGTTCTTAAGTGTTAGGTTTAGCTATTGTTTATCATTAAATCATAAGTTTCACACCTCTCTTCGAATGTTTGTTAATTGTAAATATTGACTCTAAAACGGATAATACCTCAGAAAAATAATACGAAAATCATACAACTTCAGCTACAAAACAATTTTCATAGGCAAAATCAATCGAAAAATTGATAGGGTTGTTGAAATAACTTTTACATCAAAAACCAATCGTACTATCTCAACCTCATACTACTTTTAACTAAAAATTAATACTCGTTATTGAACTTTACGCTGTAAAACAGCGTAATTTTATAATTATGAAAAAAGAGAGTAAAAAAGGTTTTTATTTCAAACCGTATGAAGCCCCTTTTCAAACCCCTTTTGAAAAACTATTTGACATCTTCAAAGAGTTAATTACGTATACCTCTGGCGATTTTGATGAAGCTATTAGCTGGCTTAGACAACTAGATGTTGAATACAAACTCACCACCGAGGAGTATACCATAGATGATTTCATTGAAGACTTAAAAGCTAGAGGCTACATCCGAGAAGAATTTGAAGACGACGGAACTTCAGGAGGCATCGGAATTACGGCTAAAACAGAACGCGCTATAAGACAAAGCGCATTGGAACAAATTTTTGGTAACCTCAACAAATCTGGAAATGGAAATCACAAAACCAAATATGCGGGTATTGGGGACGAACATACTGGGGAGTACCGAGAATTTCAGTTTGGCGATAGTCTAGAACAAATTTCTCTAACCGAAAGTTTGAAAAACGCGCAAATCAATAATGGAGTTGCCAATTTTTCAATCACGGAGCAAGATTTAATTGTAGAGGAAGCTCAATTTAAATCTCAAATGTCTACAGTTCTCATGATTGATATTTCGCACAGCATGATATTGTATGGGGAAGATCGAATCACTCCTGCAAAAAAAGTAGCTATGGCGCTTGCCGAACTCATAACAACCCGTTATCCAAAAGATACTTTAGACATTTTGGTTTTTGGAAACGATGCTTGGACCATTAAAATTCAAGATTTACCTTATTTGAAAGTGGGACCTTATCATACCAATACGGTGGCAGGTTTGCAATTGGCAATGGATATTTTAAGACGAAAAAGAAATACCAATAAACAAATTTTCATGATTACCGATGGTAAACCCAGCTGCGTGCGTGAAAAAGATGGCAGGTACTACATGAACAGTAATGGACTCGATGAATATATCGTGGATAAATGTTACAACCAAGCGCAGCAAGCAAGAAAATTACACATTCCCATAACCACTTTTATGATTGCCAACGATCCTTACTTGCAGCAATTTGTTGATAATTTTACAGAAGCCAATCAAGGTAAGGCTTTCTATACGGGATTAAAAGGATTAGGTGAAATGATTTTCACGGATTATGAAAACAACAGAAAGAAAAAAATTAAATAATTATACCCTGTTTTAATAGATTAAAACAACAACATTATGAATCAAATCAAAACATTAGGCGCTTTAAAAGCAACGGGATATCAATCAAAATCAATTAAAGACGAACTCAGAGATAACCTACGAAAAAAAATTCAAAACGGAGAACCTACTTTTGAAGGGGTTCATGGTTTTGAAAATTCGGTGATACCTGAATTAGAAAGGGCTATTTTATCAAAACACAATATAAATCTTCTTGGATTACGAGGACAAGCCAAAACACGATTGGCAAGAAAAATGGTAACGCTTTTAGACGAATACATTCCGTTTGTATCAGGTTCTGAGATTAATGATGATCCCTTTCAACCCATTTCAAGATATGCTAAAGATAAAATCGCAGAATTAGGAGACGAAACACCTATTTCATGGCTGCATAGAAACGATCGTTTTTATGAAAAACTAGCAACTCCAGATGTTACCGTTGCAGATTTAATTGGGGATATCGACCCCATAAAAGCAGCCAATTTAAAATTATCATATGCCGATGATCGCGTGATTCACTTTGGGATGATTCCGAGAGCCAACCGCTGTATTTTCGTCATCAATGAATTACCCGATTTGCAAGCGAGAATTCAAGTATCTTTATTTAATATTTTACAAGAAGGCGATATTCAAATTAGAGGTTTTAAACTGCGTATGCCGTTAGACATGCAATTCATATTTACGGCCAATCCTGAAGATTACACCAACAGAGGAAGTATCGTCACACCGCTAAAAGACAGAATTGGTTCTCAAATTTTAACCCACTATCCCGAAACAATCGAGATTGCGAAAACAATTACCCATCAAGAGGCCAAACTGGATAAGATACAAACAGATACGGTTTATGTACCTAACTTAGCAAAAGATTTATTAGAACAAATAAGCTTTGAGGCTAGAGATAGCGAATATATCGATTACAAATCTGGTGTTTCAGCTCGTATGAGCATCACTGCTTATGAAAACTTACTCAGTACCGCAGAGCGCAGAGCATTACGAAACGGAACCGATAAAACAACACTACGACTATCTGATTTTATGGGGGTAATACCAGCTATAACAGGAAAAGTAGAACTCGTTTATGAAGGGGAGCAAGAAGGTGCTGCTCAAGTAGCTATTAACCTGATTGAAAATGCCATACACACTTTCTTTCCTGCCTATTTCCCTAAAATCGAAAGAATTGAGAAATTAGATGAGAAAAACGTCTATAGTGATGTTATTGAATGGTTTATAGCGTCTGGATTTGAACTTTTAGACGAGTGTAGCGATCAAGAATATAAAGAAATTCTAGACGATGTAACACCTCTAGAAGCACTTATTAACGAATACCAACCGAATACGCTACCAGAAGACAAATACTTTCTCAAAGAATTTGTATTATGGGGATTGGTAGCCTATAAAAAACTAAGCAAAGATAGATTTGAAAACGGATATCACTTCAAAGATCCGTTCGGAAGCTACATCAATAAACTGTAATTCTTTTTTATACCAAATCTGTTGTTGAAATCGGATGAATTCTCTTTGAATTTATCCGATTTTATTTTTCAGACGCTATAATAAGTACCTATCACCTTTCGTATTGAAACAAAGCCTATTTGATTCAAATCAATTGCAGCGCGTTTTACCCAAATCAACTCCTGAATCTCATCCTCAGCAGCTACCTGAATCACATCACTTGCCAAACTACATTCATAAAAAATATCCATCGTTCTATACGGTACATTTTTATACAAATAATTGTTTGGTGAAGTTGTGATATATTTTAAATCAGAGGGTTTTAAATTCATACCCAACTCCTCTTTAATCTCTCTACAAGCCGCTTCCTCAGCTGTTTCATCTGGATCGATAAACCCACCTGGCAAATCCCACTTGCCTTTGTCTGGATCCACATTTCGAACCGTAAACAATACTTTATCCTCAAACGTAAAAATAATTGCTACAGCCGCTGCTATATTATGATAATACGTAAAGCCACAATCATCACACAAAAAACGACGATTATCAGGAAATGTAAAATGAGTCGACCCACAACTTGGACAAAATTTAAAAAAAGTCATTTAATTTAGTGATTAGTGATTAGTGATTAGTGATTAGTGCAAATTTACTTTTTACTTTTTACTTTTTACTTTTTACTTTTTACTTTTTACTTTTTACTTTTTACTTTTTACTTTTTACTTTTTACTTTTTACTTTTTACTTTTTACTTTTCACTTCTCACTTCTCACTTTTCACTTTTCACTTCTCACTTCTCACTTCTCACTTCTCACTTCTCACTTCTCACTTCTCACTTCTCACTTTTCACTTTTCACTTTTCACTTTTCACTTTTCACTTTTCACTTTTCACTTCTCACTTCTCACTTCTCACTTTTTAAAAAATAACTACTTTTACAACATGAAGCATTTAGTCATCATAGGAGCCGTATGGCCAGAACCTAATTCAACAGCAGCTGGAAGTCGAATGTTGCAACTCCTTTCGTTATTTCAAAACCATGAGTATAAAATTACATTTCTATCGTCAGCTACCCCTTCTGATTTCTCTTTTGACTTGAGTTCCATTGGCATTCAAACGAAAGCTATTCAACTAAATAACAGCTCCTTTGATAGCATCATAAAAGAATTGAATCCTAATGTGGTACTGTTTGACCGTTTCATGATAGAAGAACAATACAGTTGGCGTGTGATGGAAAACTGTCCGAATGCTTTGCGAATTTTAGATACCGAAGATTTGCATTTCCTAAGAAAAGCTCGAGAAGTAGCGTTCAAACAAAATCGGGAATTGGTATTCGAAGATTATATTTCGGATACATTTAAGCGTGAAATGGCTTCCATATACCGATGCGATATAACCTTATTGATTTCGGAATACGAAATGCAACTGGCAACCGAAACTTTTAAAATTGATACTTCTCTTTTGTATTATTTACCTTTCTTATCTGAAAAAACACCTTTTAATAGTGCTAGTTTTAAAGAACGAAAAAATTTTGTGAGTATTGGTAACTTTTTACACGAGCCGAATTGGCAAACGGTTTTACAGTTAAAAAAATATTGGAAATCAATAAAAACACAACTTCCAGAAGCTGAATTACATGTTTATGGTGCTTATGTAACCGAAAAGGCCAAACAATTACACAACGAAAAAGAAGGCTTTTTAATTAAAGGAAGGGCCGAAAGTGTTGCTGAAATATATGCAAAAGCAAAAGTTTTATTAGCACCGATTCCTTATGGCGCTGGTTTGAAAGGAAAATTATTTGAAGCCATGAATTTGGGATTACCTTCCATAACAACAAGAATAGGCGCTGAAGGCATGCACGGAAAATTAGCCTGGAATGGTTTTATCACCTCAGATGAAAATGATTTTGTAGAAAAAGCTGTCGAATTGTATACTAACAAATCCTTTTGGGAAACCGCTCAAAATAATGGTTATGAAATTATTAAAAAACGTTTTAAAAAAGAATTATTTGCAACTGATTTTATGAATAAAATAGAACACCTTCAAGGCAATTTAAAAAAACATAGAAACCAAAATTTCTTGGGACAAATTTTACAACATCAAAGCTTACAAAGTACTAAATACATGAGCAAGTGGATTGAAGTGAAGAATGGTAAATAAAATTTTAATAGCGACTATTTGTTTTGTACGAAAGTCGCTACTGAAAGACACTATTCTAAAAAGTGTGTAAGTTAAAAATTAAACCATATAAAGCTTTTTGCTGACGATTTACATTATCTAAACTTAGTGTTATTTAAATGCAAATAAAGTATACCCATCGAAACAACGAATTAAACCTTTTTAGATATCTTTAGTCTTAGATACAAACCCAAACACTTTGCAAGACGAAAAAGCATTTATTTTGGAATTATTAAATCCTAAAACGCAAAACGTAGCGTTTCAAAAGCTTTTGCAATTGTATCAAAAACCATTGTATTATCACATACGAAATATGGTTTTAAATCATGAGGATGCCGATGATGTACTTCAGAACACGATGTTAAAGGTATTTCGGAATCTCAAGAATTTTAAAGGAGAGAGCAAATTATACTCTTGGATGTATCGAATTGCTACTAACGAAGCACTAACATTGCTGCAACAACGGGCAAAAAAACAAGGAATTTCAAATGTGGAAGCCCAACAAAAAGCAATAGAAAAATTAGAAAGTGATGTATACTTTGAAGGAACTGAGCTACAATTACAACTGCAAAAAGCTATAGCGACCTTACCTCAAAAACAACAAATTGTCTTTACAATGCGCTACTTTGAAGAAATAAAATATGAAGAAATGTCGGATATCTTGAATACCTCAGTAGGCGCTCTAAAAGCAAGTTATCACATTGCGGTAAAGAAAATTGAAGATTTTTTAAAAACTAATTAAACCATTACGCCTAATCTTTGTCTAATAATCATGAAACCTATCGATTTAGAAAATAATAAAAAAATAGCATCCGGATTCAAAGTCCCCGACCATTACTTTGATAAATTTGAAGCAACGCTAATGGAGGAAATTTTAAAAGAACAAGGATCAAAGGTTGTGCCTTTGTGCTCTAGAAAAAAAATTTGGATCAGTACTCTAGCAGCTGTTCTTTTATTATCCATTGGGTTTACAACCTATTGGAACAATGCCCAGGAAAACAAAATTGATGCCGTTACAATCGAAAATTATTTAGCACAACAAAGGATAAGTACTTCCGAATTAACAAAACATCTAACGAATGACGATATAGAAGCTTTGGAAGAAAATTTATATCCCAATGAAGCTTATTTAGAAGCGATTGAAGATCATCTTTTGGAATCAGAAAACCTAGAATATCATAGTAACGAATTTTAAAAAAAGTACTTATGAAAACAAAATGGATACTTATAATTGTATGTTTTTTTACAACTTCTTTTTTATTTTCTCAAAATTTTAAAGCGCGAAAAGAAAAAGTAAAAGCCTTAAAAGTTGCGTTCATAACAGAGCAACTAGCATTAACATCAGAAGAAGCACAAAAATTTTGGCCCATCTATAATGCGTTTAATGAGAAGCAATCGGTTTTACGCAATGAAAAAATGAATGCTATTTTGGACCGATTTCAACCAGGAAATGTAGAAGCCTTAAGTGAAAAAGAAGCCTCTGCTTCTCTAATTCAAATGGAAAAAATTGAAGACGATTTATTTCAATTGAGAAAGAAATTTATTAAAGACTTACAAAGTGTTATTAGCGCTAAAAAAATCATAAAACTTAAAAAAGCTGAAGAAGATTTTAATAGAGTACTTTTAAAACAAATGCGAGAAAGAAGAAGAGGTTAGGTCTATTTATTTTTGAATTAATTTTATTTTATTTGAAATCGAACCAACTTATTTCTTCCAGTAGCATAAAACACTTTTTCCGATTCAAATCTAAAGGTAAAAAAAGCTTTATCCTCAGAAAATTTAATCCAACTTTTGCCAAAATCATCGGAATAATACATACCTGTACCCCCTACAGAAATGATTTCTTTTCCTTTACTATTCGGAACAAATTGTATACAAGAGGCATAACCAAAAGCTTCTTTATCGGAAACTAACTTCCAAGTTTTACCGCCGTTTTTGGTAATCGCTTTGTTAGCCCAATTTTGGTCTTGCTTTTCATAATTTCCACCGGCAATAATTCCGATTTTTTCATTGTAAAAATCGGCTGTAAAGATACCTGTCATGGTTTCGCCCTGAACTATTGGTGTTGCATAAACGTTCCAGGAACTTCCAAAATCTTCAGAAACAAAAACCCTAGATTGCTTTCCTCCTGAAACCATGAAAATTGATTTCCCTTTTATAATTAAATTCGTATTACTAGTTGCAAAAGCAGCTTCCCCTTCTGAAACTTTTGGTAATAGCTCGCAATTTACTTTTTGCCAAGTTTTGCCTCCATCATTAGTCTTGAGGAATGATAAGCAATTTTCAACAGGATCACCCATGGCAAAACCATTCAAATCATCAACAAACTGCATACTATCATAAAACACTTTTTCGTGCACTTCTCTATACACAACACTTTCTTCCAACGTTTTTTTATCGATACGAATTAACAGGGCTGGGTTCCCAACAGCCAAAATAAAAATAGCTGCCTTTGTTTGGGCGATACTTCTAAATTCAGTAGTTCTAGCTACCAATTGAATATCACTTATGATGGTAGTATCATTTCTCTTGTCATAAAATCCATAACGTCCTTTGTCCATTCCCATCCACACCCTTTCATCGTCAACCAGAATTGCTCTACAACTCAATTTAGTCTCAAGAATAACTTCTGATTGAAATTTTTCTTGCTGTGCTAATACAGAAATAGTTATAAAATTCAGAAATAAAAATATTTTTTTCATGAGAATTGGATTAGGTATCAAATATACTTGAAATGATTTTAGAACAAAAAATAAATTTCTAAATACTTCATAACCAATACTTTGTTTTTGTTTAAAAATTTTGGCACAGTAATTGGATAAGTTATGAAAAGAAATAAGAACCTTAAAACGAAACTATTATGAAAACTAAATTGATACATCTGAGCTTACTGGCTTCATTGACAATAGGTACTATCTTTGCACAGGACAAAACTACCGTTGTTGCTAAAAATTCTGACATCAGCGACAACTTAGATTTACGAGCGGTGGCTACCGTTTTTGGAGACGCGAGGGATTTAGAAGATTTTGAAAGAAGATTGAATGATCCAAAAACGCAAATTTCGAATTTAGATTTGAATAACGATAATTACGTTGATTATTTAAGGGTTATTGAAACTGTTGAAGGGAATGTACATTTGGTTGTAGTTCAAGCGGTTTTAGATAGAGATGTGTATCAAGATGTGGCAACCATTGAGGTAGAGCGTGATGGTAATAACCGAGTACAAGTACAGGTGGTAGGTGATGTTTATATGTATGGTGCCAATTATATATACGAACCTGTTTATGTACATACACCTTTGATTTACACCACTTTTTGGGTACGAAACTATCGTCCTTACTATTCTTCATGGTATTGGAACTATTATCCAAGTTATTATACCTATTGGAATCCATTTCCTATTTTCCGATACAGAAACCACATTCATGTGCATATTAATTTTGGACACACCTATCATTATGCCACTCACAGAAGATGTGCTGTAGTGTATAACAACTATTATGGAAGAAGAGGAAATGGCTATGAAAGAAGATATCCGAACCGTTCTTTTACGCACCGAAATGCAGGATATGCTAACCGTTATGAATTGGATTCAAGAAGAAATTCAAATGGTCCTAGAAGTAGAAATGACATCGCTTCCAACGCTACAAGAGGCAATCGCGAATCAAGAACATTTAACAGTTCCGCTACTAGAACAAGAAATGAGGCTAGAACATCTAGAAACAATGAGGCAAGAGGTAATAACGAAACACGAGAAAATAGAAGAAACACAGCAAGAGTAAATACCGAAAGCAGAACAAGAAACGAAGCTTCTAGAACTGATAATAATAGAACCTACTCTGAGCGAAACAGAAATACGGCGAGAGAAAGAGGTACCTTTTCTAATAATGCAAAAAGAAATTCAGAACCTCGTGAAAGAAATGTAATGAGTACGGGCAGTAGAAGAAATAGTGACGCCAGAGACGCATCATCAAGAGGTAACGCCCCATCCAGAAACACTGCTCCTAGAGAGAATTCAAACTCAAGAGGATCAGAATCGAGAGGTAACGGAAGAGGTTAAAAAGTAAAGCTGTCAAATTTGACAGCTTTTTGTTTTTATTCGTATCTTTGCCAGCTATTTAAAATAAAGAATGAGATTACACAGAAATTTAGTATTCACTACTATCGATTCGCTAATGGCGATTTTTAACGAAGGTGAGTATGCTGATAAAGTGGTGGCCAGAGCACTTAAAAAAGACAAACGTTGGGGAAGTCACGATAGAAAATTCGTAGCCGAAACCATTTACGAAATCGTAAGATGGAAACGTTTATACACCGAAATCGCAGAAGTAAAAGAACCTTTTGATCGAGATAAGATTTGGAGAATCTTTGCCGTATGGGCAGTATTAAGAGGCTACAATCTACCCGATTGGAAATATTTTGAAGATACACCAGTAAGAAGAATCAAAGGAAAATTTGATGAATTAACCAAAACCAGAAAATTCAGAGAATCAATTCCGGATTGGATGGATGAATTAGGGGTTAAGGAATTGGGTGAAGAAAAATGGACAAAAGAAATTGCGGCTCAAAACGAACAAGCTAAGGTGATTTTGAGAGTAAATCGTCTCAAAACAACCAAAGAAAAATTAAGAGCGCTTTTAATGGATTTGAATATTGAAACCGAATTTCATAAAGACTATCCAGATGCTTTAATTTTGACAGAAAGAGCCAACGTATTTTTAACAGATGCCTTTAAAGATGGGTTGTTTGAAGTACAAGATGCTTCCTCACAATTAGTAGCGTATTTCTTAGATGTGCAACCTGGAATGCGAGTAGTAGATACTTGTGCAGGTGCGGGTGGAAAAACACTCCATTTAGCATCATTAATGGAAAACAAAGGACAATTAATTGCTATGGATTTATACGAAAGTAAATTAAAGCAATTAAAAATAAGAGCGAAAAGAAATGGCGCTTTCAATATCGAACCAAGAGTTATTGAAAGTACAAAAACCATAAAAAAATTACATGAAAAAGCGGATAGAGTTTTAATCGATGCGCCTTGTAGTGGATTGGGAGTTTTAAAAAGAAATCCGGACAGTAAATGGAAATTACAACCTGAATTCATTGACAATATCCGTAAAGTACAAGCAGAAGTATTAGAAAATTATTCAAAAATCGTAAAACCTGGAGGTAAGTTGGTCTACGCAACTTGTTCCGTTTTACCTTCAGAAAATCAAGAGCAAATCAAACACTTCTTAACTACCGAAATTGGTAAAGAATTTACTTTTGTTAAAGACCAAAAAGTATTAGCAAGTGAAAGTGGCTTCGACGGATTTTATATGGCTTTATTAGAAAGAAAAAATAAATAGTTTATGAAAAAGAACTTTACCTTACTACTTTTTTTACTAGTTTCAGCGACTAGCTGGGCACAAATACCTACAGGCTATTACAATAGTGCAACAGGAAATGGTTATGCATTAAAAACCCAATTGAGTGCAATTATTACCGCTGGCCATACTGATCAAGGCTATTCTGGTTTGTGGAGTTTATATGCAAATAACAATGCATTTCATGATATCTATGATGAAAACGATGGAACTATTTATGACATTTATTCTGAAAAACCAAATACCAACGACCCTTACAATTTTACGCCAATAGCCAATCAATGTGGTAATTATTCTGGTGAAGGTGATTGTTATAACAGAGAGCATTTGGTTCCACAATCTTTTTTTGATGATTATGCAGTAGACCCGATGAAAAACGACCCTTTTCATGTTGTACCTTCTGATGGTAAAGTTAATGGTGATAGAGGAAATTTACCTTTCGGTAAAGTTGCCTCTGTAAATTACACTTCTCTAAACGGCTCAAAAAGAGGTGCTAACACTATGAATTCTTTTTCAAACTACAATGGAATTGTGTTTGAGCCAATTGACGAATTCAAAGGGGATATAGCAAGAGCCTTTTTTTATTTTGCTACCCGATATGAAGATTTAATAGATAATTTTTACAATGCCGCTGATCCAGCAACTTGTCAAGCAAGAAATATGTTTGATGGTTCTACAGATAAAGTTTTTTCGGATAATTTCATTTTATTGCTTATCAAATGGCACAAACAAGACCCTGTTTCTGCAAAAGAAATCGCTCAGAACAACGCAATTTATAATTTTCAAGGAAATAGAAATCCCTTCATAGATAATCCAAATTATGTATGCTTAATTTGGTCTTCTTTTTGTGATACAGTTGACACACTATCTTCCGATAATTTTACTTTTGAAAATAGTGTTTCAATTTATCCTAATCCTGCGATTAACAACGAAGTTAGCATTGCTTCTGAAATAGAATTAAAATCAATTACAGTTTTCAATCTTAACGGTCAAATAGTTCAAGAAATTAAAAATCCAACACCTGTTACAAATAGTTCTTATAAAATAAACAACTTACCTAGCGGATTTTACTTGATTCAATTGGCTTCAGAAAATGCCCTTACAACTAAGAAAATCATGGTGAATTAAAAAGACTATCATGAATAATAAATAAAAAAAATACTGCTTCTGAGCAGTATTTTTTTTGGTTCCTATTCATCGATTAACATGCTATCTTATTTCGATTTAAAGAATTTCCTCGACATGCTTTTTAATATTAGCCGCCATTTTAGTCATTGGTAAATCATTAGCATCATTCCCAAAAGGATCTTCAATTTCCTCTGCAATCAACTCCAAACTGGCCAATACATAGAATATAAAAATAACGACAGGAATGACATAATAACCGAGACTAAATACAAATCCAAAAGGCAAGGTCATGACAAAAAAGAAAATGAACTTTTTAATGAACGAACTATAAGAATAAGGAATAGGGGTATTCTTTATTCGTTCACAAGCACCACAAATATCGGTAAAGGACTGCAATTCGGCATTAATGATAAAAAACTGATCTCCAGAAATTTTTCCTGAAATATATAAATCATTAGCTTTTTGAAACAACATCTTGGCAACTTGATTGGGACGGTGTTTATGATGATCCATTTCCAATGCTAAACCTTCAAACAACATTTTGCTAACGTCTTCATTCAGTAAATGCTTTGAAAGTACGGATGCATAGGCTGGAATTACCTTCTTAAAAAAATTCCTATCACTTTCTTCTGGTAAATAAGCTGAAAGTTTAAGGGCTAAGTTTCGGCTATTATTAACCAAAGAACCCCACTGCTTTCTTCCCTCCCACCAACGATCATATGCAGTATTCGTTCGGTAAGCCAAAAGAAGAGATAAAACAAAACCAACAGTAGTGTGCATAACCGTTAAGTTCTTTACATGGCTATTTTCAGAAAGCTTCCAATATTCAAGCTCTAAATAGGCAACACCAGCAGCGTAACAACCAATAAAAACCATCATTGGAATTAATTGCCGAAAGGTATCCGATTCATGAAAACGGAAAATGAACGTAATCCAATCTTTTGGGTTGTATTGAACCATCTTTTATTTTTTATAGTTTACGATGTTTGAGCGTTTAAACATGATGCAAAACACCAACACTTTCACAAAAATAAAATATTAATTCAATTTTAGAGTACCTGCTAATTCTTTTAAATTAATTTCCGACAATTTAGTCAAGTATTGTGCATTTGAATAGCGAACCGATGCTTCAATAAAATTCTGCTGTGCCGTTCTAAATTCAATCGTAGTAATAGTACCTATCTTGAATTTCGCTAATGTGATATCCAAATTTTGTTTCGCAATTTCAAGATTGGTTGCTTCTACTTTAGCCAATTCTAAATTGGTTTGATAGCTGGCATAAAGAGCCCCTAATTGAGAAGATAACGATAGCTTTTGTTGCGCTAACACCAAACTTGCATTCTCCACCTGATATTTGGCTACCTTCTCATTTTTGTTTTGAAGAAACCCGTTAAAAATTGGAACAGTAGCTGTAACACCATAAACAAAACCTTGCCCCGATGATTGCGTAATAAATCCTAAAGAGGCCTCAGATCGAGTAAAGTTATAACCAGAGGTAACACGAATAGTCGGATATCGATTGCCTTTTACCTGTTTTAAATTCAAATCGGCTATTTTCTTGGACAAAATTTGGGCTTGAAGTTGTGGATTTTGCTGTTCTGCTGTAGCTCTCAAATCTTCAAAACTTAAATTTTCTTCAAAAACAATATCCCTATCCACAACAAAATCGGTTTGAATATCTCGAACTAATAATTCATTCAATCTAATTTTGGTTACTTTATAAAGTTCTTTTTGTTTTAATAACAAACTTAAATCGCTATTCAAGTCAACTTGTGCATTTAATACTTCTAACTTGGATGCTTTTCCAATACTGAAACGATTTTGTGCGGTAGTTAAACGCTGATTAGAAATTACAATTGCAGTATCTAAAGACGTAATAACTTGTTGTTGCTGTACTAAATCAAAATAAGTCAAATAAACATCACTAATCCTGGTCAAAATGGCTGCTTGTAGTTCAGACTTTCCTTGTTGTTCTAAAACGGCTAATTGTTCTTTACGAGCAAACATACTCAAACCATCAAATATAGTCCAATCTAGCCCAACACCATAGCTCAAGTTCATATTTTTAGCATTGTCTAGTTCTCTAACAGAACCATCTATCTGAGTTTGCTTCGTATCAATTTGACTGTTGTTATTGGTAAAATTAGCATTAAGAGAAGGTATCAAGCCCGCATTAGCTAAATTATTATTAGTAGCATCAATTTTTAAATTATTAGATGCAATCTTAATATCATAATTGTTCTCTAAAGCTATTTTTACAGCGTTCTCTAATGTCAATAATTCTTGTGCTTGAACGGATAATCCGAAAAAGAATAAAAAAACTATCTTATAAATCTTTTGCATATCTTATTTTTCTAAAGCGTCTATATTATCAAATTCTGGGCGGTGTTTTTTTGCCTTCGACCACATTAAGTATATTGCTGGAATAACATACAACGTTAATACTAGTGAGAACATGGTCCCCCCTACAATAACAACCCCCATTCCCATTCTACTCGCAGAAGCCGCTCCTAAAGATAACGCAATTGGCAATGCTCCTAAAGCAATGGCCAAACTTGTCATAAGAATAGGACGCAAACGCGCTTCTGAAGCTTCTAAAATCGCATCATATTTTGCTACACCTTGTTCCCTGAGTTGGTTCGCAAATTCGACAATTAAAATACCATTTTTAGTAACCAAACCAATCAGCATGACGGTTCCAATTTGACTGAATATGTTCCATGTTTGTCCAAATAACCACAGTGAAAATAAGGCACCAGCAACAGCCATTGGTACAGTTAAAATAATAATAAACGGGTCAACAAAACTTTCAAATTGAGCCGCTAATATCAAATAAATCAACAATAAAGCTAATCCGAAAGCAAAAGAGGTATTGGAACTACTTTCTACGAAATCTCGAGACTCACCCCCTAAATCTGTAGTGAACGTTTCATCCAAAACTTTCTCTTTAATCTCGTCCATGGCATTAATACCATCAATCATACTTTTACCAGGAGCCAAACCAGCAGAAACCGTTGCCGACATGTAACGATTATTATGGAATAATTGCGGTGGATTACTTTGCTCTTCAACCTCTACCACATTATCTAACTGAATCAAATCCCCTACATTATTTTTAACAAACATCGACGTCAAATCCAATGGGGCATCACGGTCTTTTTCATCAAACTGACCAATAACTTGATACTGTTTCCCATCTTTCATAAAATAACCAAAACGCTGACCACTTAAAGACAATTGCAAGGTTTGAGCCACATCTAAAACAGAAATTCCTAAACTTTCTGCTTTTTCTCGGTTAATGGTAACGTTGATTTCTGGCTTATTAAATTTCAGGTTAACATCCACATTAGAAAAGGTTTCATTCTTACTTGCCTCTTCCATAAATTGTGGAATTTTTTCTCTTAACTTTTCAAAGTTAGGGGCTTGAATAATGTATTGTATCGGCAAACCACCTCTTCGATTTACTGAAATAGTGGGTTGTTCAGAAACATTTACCTTAGCTTGTGGATATTTTTTAGTCCATTTATTTAAATCATTAACAATGTCCTTTTGAGATTTTTCTCGTTCATTAGGTTCAACTAAAGCTAAACGTACTCTCCCTGAATTTACTGATGATGATAAAAATCCAGGTGAAGTAATTACTAAAGCAATTTTTCTCTCAGGAATTGAATCTGTAATCAATTGCGACAATTCTTGCATAAATCGATCTGTATATTCGTAGGTAGAACCTTCTGGGGTAGTAACACTGACTACTCCTAAACTTCTATCATCATAAGGAGCTGTCTCTTTTGGAAGAATAGAAAAGAACAATACAATCAAACCTACACATCCTACAATTATCGGGAAACTTAACCATTTTCTACTTAAAAAACGAGCAAGTGAATTAGCATACGTTTTGTTCAAATTCAAGAAAAACGGTTCGGTAAACTCATAAAACTTGGTTCTTTTTTGTTCACCACCCTTCATTAAATAAGCATTCAACATTGGGGTTAGCGTAAGTGAAACAAAAGCAGATATCAATACCGCAGCGCCGATTACTACACCAAATTCTCGGAACAATCGCCCAACGAAACCTTCTAAGAAAACAATTGGTAAGAATACAGCCGCTAGCGTTACAGAAATCGAAATTACAGCAAAGAAAATCTCGTTTGAACCTTTTATAGCTGCTTCGATTGGCGACATCCCTTCCTCTACTTTTTTAAAGATATTTTCTGTGACTACGATTCCATCATCTACCACTAATCCCGTGGCTAAAACAATTGCTAAAAGAGTTAATACATTGATTGAAAACCCACACAAATACATGATAAAAAAAGTTGCTATCAAAGAAACGGGAATGTCAATCAATGGTCGAAACGCTATGGACCAATCTCTAAAAAACAAAAAGATAATGATAATAACTAGAATTACAGAGATTAATAACGTTTCAGCAACTTCAACTACCGATTTTTTTATAAATAAAGTGTTATCAAGAGCAATATTAAGCTCTATATCCGAAGGTAACTCTTTTTTTAATCGCTCAAACTCTTTATAAAACTGATCCGCAATTTCTAAATAATTGGTCCCAGGCTGAGGAATAATTGCGACAGCAACCATAGGCTTACCATTAGCCGTTAATTTTGTTTCCAAATTTTCAGGAGCCAAAACAGCATAACCAATATCGCTCAAGCGTACCGTCTTATTAGCATCTGATACGATAATGATTTCATTAAATTCTTTCTCAGTAGATAGGTTTCCAAGAGTTTTTACCATTAGTTCGGTGTTAGCTCCTGTAAGTTTTCCCGATGGTAGTTCAACGTTTTGTTTGTCTAGTGCAGCTCTAACATCAGAAACCGTAATCCCATAAGAGTTCAATTTTATTGGATCCATCCAAATACGCATAGAGTACCTTTTTTGACCCCAAATTTGAACGCTACTAACTCCTGGTATAGTTTGAATTCGCTCTGCTATAACATTTTCAGCATAGTCACTCAGTTCAAGGGGGTTTTTGGAATTACTTTGAACGGTCATCGAAATAATGGCATCGGAGTCTGCATCCGCTTTTGATACTACTGGTGGTGCATCAATATCTTGCGGAAGACTTCTAATGGCTTGTGAAACTTTATCTCGTACGTCATTAGCCGCTTCTTCCAGATTTTTTTCAAGTTTAAACTCAATTGTAATATTACTGGATCCTTGATTACTTGACGAACTAATATTTCGAATACCATCAATGGAATTGATCGCCTTTTCTAAAGGTTCCGTAATTTGCGATTCAATAATATCGGAATTAGCACCGGTATAATTTGTTCTCACATTAATTACTGCAGGGTCAATAGAAGGATATTCTCTGACTCCTAGATAGCTGTAGCCCAAAATTCCAAATAATATAATCAAAAGATTTATTACGATGGTGAATACGGGTCTTTTTATACTTAGTGTTGATAAAGTCATTGGTAGTTAGGTTTTTTATGATTTAAAAAAGAACCTTTATTTGGTTTTTTGCTTTAAATTAACTTTAATATCGGCATCATTCTTCAATGACATAATGCCTGACGTTAAAAGTGTGTCTCCTGATTTAACACCATCAGTAACAATAACATCTTTCGCTGTTCTTGTAATCGTCTCTATTTTAACTTCTTTCGCTTTTCCGTTATTGGCAATGTAAACCACTTTACCATCCTGAACAGGCACTACAGCTTCTGAAGGAATACGAATTGCATTTTTAATATTTTTAAGGGGTAATTCTACTGTAGCGAAAGTACCTGCTATCAATTTCCCGTCAGGATTTTCACCCGAAGCTCTAATTTTTAAAGTACGAGTAGCAATCTCAATTTCAGGTTCAATAGCATAAATTTTGGCCGTAAATTTTTCAGGATGATTAGGAATCGTGAATTGTATTTGGGTATTGTTTTCAACTTCAGACGCATATTTTTCTGGAATTGAGAAACTAATTTTAACCTGATTAGAACTTACCAACTTGGTAATCAAAGTAGTAGGCGTAACATAGGTGCCCGGCGAAATATTTCTCAAACCTATACGTCCTGAAAAAGGAGCTCTAATCGTGGTTTTTGCAATTTGAGCTTGTATCAAATCTGCTTGCGCTTTTAAGCTTCTATACTCCGCACTAGCAATATCATATTCTTCTTGACTTATAGCTTCTTTCTGTAGTAACAATTTTGCTCTTCTCTCATTTTCAGCAGCTAAATTCTGTCTGGTAATCGCTTGCGATAACTGGGCACGCAATTCAACATCATTAACCTTCAATAGCACTTGTCCTTTACTCACATTTGTACCTTCTGTAAAATATATTTTTTCAACTATACCAGAAACCTCACTTCTAATTTCAACATTTTCATTTGCTTCAATAGATCCAGAAAGAGAAATAACATTTGCAAAGTCATTCGAAGCCAAAACTACACCATCAACTGTTACTGCTGGTTTTTTATCTCCTTTTTGTCCTCCCTTACCCGATGCTTCCTTGTTTGATACAATACGATATCCAATTAATCCTACGATTACTACAATTAGTAACGTGATGCTTATGGTTTTTATTTTCATGATGAGAATTACTTTATACGCTACAAAACTATGTTTTACGAATTAAAAATGCCAAAACCTTACCATTTATTTAACATTGTTGTAGATACAAATGTTCTCATAGAAATTTGAAGTAATTTATTTTCAACCAACCCATAACCCATAACCCATAACCTCTAACTAATATAATTCCAAATAGTCTTTTTCTTTCCTAATTCGATGAAGGCTTCGCGTAATTTGACATGTTCCGGTTTTTCCATAGGAGCATCGTCCTTTAGGAGTTTTATAGCATGATAACGCGCTAATTGTAGAATTTCTTTATCTTTTACTAAATCAGCTATTTGAAGATTTAACACCCCACTTTGCTGTTTTCCCATAATATCTCCAGGTCCCCGCAATTTTAAGTCAACTTCCGAAATTTCAAAACCATCATTCGTGCGAACCATTGTTTCCATTCGAATTTTACTATCATTACTGAGTTTATGACCTGTCATCAAGATACAATAACTTTGTTCTGCTCCTCGACCTACACGACCGCGTAACTGATGCAATTGCGACAAACCAAAACGTTCCGCACTTTCAATCACCATGACAGAAGCGTTTGGTACGTTTACCCCAACTTCAATCACCGTTGTTGCAATCATGATATTGGTTTTCCCTTCTGCAAAACGGCGCATTTCTTCATCTTTATCCGCGGGTTTCATTTTTCCATGAACAATGGAAATAGAATATTGAGGTAATGGAAAATCTCTAGAAATACTTTCATAACCGTCCATCAAATCCTTGTAATCCATTTTTTCCGATTCTTGAATTAACGGATACACAATGTACACTTGACGCCCTTTGGCAATTTCATCTTTTAAGAATTTCCAAACTTTTAATCGGTTAGAATCATAGCGATGAACTGTTTGTATTGGTTTTCTTCCAGGAGGTAATTCATCAATAACAGAAATATCCAAATCACCATACAAACTCATCGCTAAAGTTCGAGGAATTGGAGTAGCAGTCATTACGAGTACATGAGGAGGAACAGCCCCTCCAACCTCCCCAGAAGGGAGGCTCTCCAAAATTCTGGTTATTTTTTTTAGTGTATTTTCGGTATTATTAATTACTTCTTCGTTGGTGAAACGAATCACTTTAAAACCAAATTCACTAAGTATTTGTGTTCGTAATTCATCAGCTTCTCTTTGTTCTAACGTATTATGGTAACCACTATCAACTTCAATTATTAGATTTTTTTCTAAACAAATAAAGTCAGCAATGAAAATATCTATAACATGTTGTCTCCTAAACTTATACTTTAGATTTTTATTTCTTAAACATTCCCAAAGAACATTTTCTGCTTGGGTACTATTTTTTTTATTCTCAGTTTTAAGTTCTTTTAAAAGTGCATAAGTTGAAGGGCGTGCTGTTTGATATTTCTGTATTACACGTTCCGTTTCCCCTCTTCTGGAGGGGTTAGGGGAGGCTTTTCCCCACAGTTTACTTCTTTGTTCTACACCAAATCGATGTTGTTCATCTATAATGGCTAAACCTAAATTATGAAATTGCACTTTGTCTTCTAACAAAGCATGCGTTCCAATTAAAATATCTAAAGTTCCATTTTCTAACGCTTCGTGAATTATTTTTCTTTCGGCAGTTTTAGTAGAACCTGTTAAAATTTTTATTGTTATATTTAATTCTTTCGCTAATTCGGTTATTCCATTAAAATGCTGGTTGGCTAGAATTTCTGTAGGCGCCATTAAGCAACTTTGAAATCCGTTGTCTTTTGCTAAAAGCATACACATTAAAGCTACAATCGTTTTTCCAGAACCTACGTCGCCTTGGAGCAAACGATTCATTTGAGCGTTACTCCCTAAATCGTTTCGGATTTCTTTTAGTACGCGTTTTTGGGCATTGGTTAAATCGAAAGGCAAATGATTTTTGTAGAAATTATTGAAGTTTTCCCCCACTCTTTCAAATGGCATTCCTTTAATTTTATGCTTGCGAATAAGATTCTTCGTAATCAATTGCAATTGAATGAAAAACAACTCTTCAAACTTCAATCGGAATTGCGCTTTTGCTAATAAATCTTGACTTTTTGGAAAATGAATATTGAACAACGCCGCATTTTTAGGAATCAACTTCAATTCGTCTAAAAGATAATTCGGTAAGTTTTCAGAAAACAGAGCTTGCGTTTCCACAAACAATTGTTGCATCATTTTATTAATGACTTTATTCGAAATCCCTTTATTGGCTAATTTTTCTGTACTCGGATAAACGGGTTGCATCGCCGAACGAAGGCTGGATTTGTGTTCTTCTAACATTTCCATTTCGGGATGCGCCATATTGTAAGTAGCACCAAACTGACTAACTTTTCCAAAAATCACATACGGAACATTGATTTTGATACTTTCACGAATCCATTTTTGACCTTGAAACCACACGAGTTCCATTTGACCTGTATCATCTACAAAAGTGGCCACTAGTCTTGATTTCCCTTTTCCTTGTTCAACCGTTTTGATATTAATAATTTTACCTACAATTTGAACTTCGGAATTGCTGTTTTGGAGCTCGTTAATTTTGTAATAACGGGTTCTATCGATATAACGGTTGGGAAATAAATTAAGTAAATCGATATATTTATGAATACCCAACTCCTTGCGCAATAAATCGCCACGTTGCGGACCAACGCCTTTGAGATATTCTATGGGAGTTTCAAGTAAATTCATTTATTATTAATTATCGTAGTGACAAGTCGCGACTTGTCTGTACTTATGTGTGGATTCAAAAGCGAAGATAGTTGATAATTTGTTAATTTAAAATCTGTGAAATTGAAAATGTTTATATTCGTACATTATTAAAATCCATCAAGATGTTTCGTATTCTTTTAGCTTTTTTTTTAATTACTATATCTTTTGCCCAACAAACAGATAAAGTTGATTTTATCAAATGTGATGCATCAGTTTCTCCAAATGCCTCAGAAAAATCAATTTATGGTGATGTTACTTATGAATTTAAAGTGAAAAATGCCATTGATACTATTAAAATTGATGCGAAGAATATGGAATTTTCAAGAGTTATGATTAACGGAAAATCTGTACAATACAAGAATTCAGGAAAAACATTGGATTTGTTTGAAGGATTTAAAAAAGGAAAAAATAAGCTAACTTTCAGTTATTCAGTAAAACCGAAACAAACCCTTTATTTTACGGGTTATCATGAAAATTTACAAATTTGGACACAAGGTCAAGGACGCTACACCAGCCATTGGTTACCTAGTTTTGATGATGTGAATGAAAAAGTGATTTTTAATATTACTGTAACAGATGTAAATCCAATTTTTAAGATTATTTCTAATGGTTTACCAAAGAAAAAACCAGATGTAATGTACATTGATCATTACTCTTTTGAAATGAAAAAACCAATGTCTTCTTATTTAGTTATGTTAGCCATTGGGAATTTTGAAAAGCAAACGGCGAGAACTAAATCAGGTACACCCTTAGAATTTTTCCTAAACAAAAAGGATGTTTCCAAATTTGAACCTACGTATCGTTATTCCAAAGAAATGTTTGATTATTTGGAGCAAGAAATTGGCGTAAAATACCCTTGGGGTATTTACCGACAAATTCCGGTGCGGGACTTTTTATATGCGGGAATGGAGAATACAACTTCTACGATTTTTGCACAAGATTTTGTAGTGGATGAAATAGGATTTAACGATAGAAACTATGTGAACGTCAACGCACACGAATTAGCCCATCAATGGTTTGGCGATTTGATTACGGCTCAGTCTGGAAAACACCATTGGTTGCAAGAAGGTTTTGCTACTTATTACGCATTATTGGCAGAACGTCATTTATTTGGAGATAATTATTTCTATGAAGAATTAAATGATTATGCCGAACAATTAAAACGCGCTTCCAAAACCGATACAATTCCAGTAATGAATGAAAAAGCGAGCTCGTTATCGTTTTATAAAAAAGGGGCTTGGGCCTTACATGTGATGCGTGAAGATATAGGAGTCAAGAATTTTCAGAAAGCAGTTAAAAAATATTTGAAGAAATACCAATATAAGAATGTAAACACGGATGATTTTTTAAAAATTATAAAAGAAGTTTCGAATTATGATGTGGAGCATTTTAAAAAAGTCTGGTTGGAAAAACCCGGATTTGAAATGGAAATCGCACAAAAATATTTGTTTAAAAACCAATTCCTTCAAAACTATTTTGCTGTAAAGAAAAGTAAGAAATCATTAGGCGAATTAACTGAAATTCTGAAATCCGATGCCTATTACCCTATCAAACAGCACATTGTATATCAAACACAAAATGTACCATTTGAAGAGCGTAAAGTGATTTTAGAAACCGCTTTGGCTACAAATAATATTTTAGTACGAAGAGCTGTTGCCGAATCAACACCGATAATTCCAGAGGCTTTTAAATCACAATACGAGACGTTATTGTATGATGCTTCCTATCAAACCAAAGAAATTGCATTGCTCAATCTATGGCAAAATTTTCCTGAAGATCATTTGCGCTATTTAGAACAAACGAAAGAAATCATTGGAAATAACGATAAAAGTTTCCGCCTTACTTGGTTGGCTTTAGCAATGAATACTGAAAAGCTAACGGAAGACATAAAATCAAATTCGTATAACCAATTGTTGGATTTTGCATCTGAAAACTACGAAAGTTCGGTGAGGCAAAATGCTTTAGAATTGTTATTGCAAATAAATCCATATGATGAGGAAGTAATTTCCTTATTATTTAAGACAACGATACATCACAAATGGCAGTTTACCAAATATGGAAGAGATAACATTAGAAGATTACTTAAGAATCAAGAGTACAGAAACAAAGTAGAAAATTTAGCTAAAATTTCAAACAAAGAGGATCAGGCATTATTTTTAAAATTTTTAAATGAAAAAATATAAGTAAAGGTTAAGTCTTTGATAGTATGGAAAAACAATTGCTGTTTTATTAGTAAACATAGATAATACAAGATAATAGTTGCTATTTTTAAAATATTTTATTCAGCACCCGACCCAAACAACTATTGATATTCAAATATTTATAAAAATCAGAATCTTTAGACCTATTTTTTTTCTTATTTTCTTTTAAAAACATTTGCAGAAACAAAAATTCGTTCTATATTTGCACTCGCAATCAGGAAATGACTGCGCGACTTATTGGAGAAATGGCAGAGTGGTCGAATGCGGCAGTCTTGAAAACTGTTGACTGTAACAGGTCCGGGGGTTCGAATCCCTCTTTCTCCGCCAGCTGGAAAGCAAATTAAATCAAAACCCTTTAAATCTTTGTATTTAAAGGGTTTTTTCTTTTACCACTTTATCATTTTATTCATTTTTAATCAAAATGTAGGAGTACTAAAAGGGGTACTTTAATTTTATAAAAAAATGTACCCCTCGATAGTCGTAATAGCCAGTATTTATAGGCTGTTTAGCTTTTAAACATCTTGACTTTTGATGTTAGTTTTTCGAAATTTAATTAACACTAAAGGTTACCAAAAATGAATGCAACAGTAAATGTGCTTTTTTACATTAAAAGAGCAAAAATCAACAGCAACGGACTTGTGCCAATTTTTATCCGTATTACAGTCGAAGGAAAGCGTATCGACAAGAGTACCGGAAAATATGTACTACCTGAAAAATGGAGTACAGAAACATCACGTTTAAAAGGTAATTCAGAAGAAGCTCGTTTGATAAACAATCATCTTGAACTATTAAGAATGCATGTTTTCGAGATAGAAAAACAATTATTAATCAAAAACGAAACTTTAAATTTTGAAAATTTCAAAAATGAGTACTTGGGCATCAAAGAACGCGAACGCCTACTAATCCCAATCTTCACAGAACACAACCGAAAAATTAAAGAACTGGTTGGAAGCGAGTACGCTCCAGGAACACTAGAACGTTATGAAACATCTTTAAAACATACTAAAGAATTTCTTCAATGGAAATACAGAGTTTCTGATATTGATATTGAGAAAATAGATCATGCTTTTATTACCGAGTATGAATTTTATCTTCGTACAGAAAGAAAGTGTGCGAACAATACAGCTGTAAAGTATATTAAAAACTTCCACAAGATTATAAACATTTGCTTGGCCAATGGATGGCTAAATAAGGACCCATTCGCAAATTATAAAGCAAAAGTCAAAGAAGTAGTTCGTGAATTCCTTACAGAACAAGAAATTCAAGATTTGATGGAAAAAGAATTGGTATCGGATCGTCTAGAATTGGTACGCGATATTTTCATATTCAGCTGCTTTACGGGATTAGCTTACATTGATGTCAAACAACTTTCAAAGGACAACATTGTATTAGGTATCGATGGCGATAAATGGATAAACAAAAACCGACAAAAAACCGATACGAATTCCAAAATTCCATTACTTCCAACAGCTCAATATATCTTGAATAAATATGCTAATCATCCAGTTTGTAAAAATGAAGATAAATTACTTCCGATATTTTCTAATCAAAAAATGAACGCTTACTTAAAAGAAATTGCTGATGTATGCGGAATCAACAAAGAACTAACATTCCATATAGCGCGACACACTTTTGCAACAACTGTAACATTGAGCAACGGAGTTCCAATCGAAACCGTAAGTAAAATGTTGGGGCATACAAACCTAAAAACAACACAACATTACGCTAAGATTTTAGACAAGAAAATCAGTGAGGATATGCAAATATTGAAAGCTAAATTCAATGCTAATACGCAAACCCAAAGCAAATCAATAAATTGCTAAAAATTTAAATAAAATTGTAATATTTTTAGTATTTTATTAGCAAATCCATTAATAGATTTTAGTTTATTTTGGCAAACTAAAATCTATTTTTTTTATGATTACTGCTATAAAAAACAACTCTTTGGTAGATTTTGAACACGAGCTCGCACAAATATTAAATTCAAATACTAGCGAAGTAGAAAAAGCTAAAAAGATTATCATTTTTATAGATAATATATTATTACAGCTAACAGACTGGTTAAAAACACACACTTTCGATTCCATTCAAGACGAAATCAAATTTTTTAAAGAAATAAAACCCAACATTGTTGCCAAACTGATCTTCTACAAAGAATTATTGTTTTTAGTAGCCACACTACCAGTAGAAAAAAACAAAAAAGTAAAGCACTACGAAAAAAAGCTTGAAGCAATCCGACATTTCAACAGGAAGAATAGAGAATTTATAAAATACATCAAAAGCCAATCCACGCATTTTGATGAACTCTACTTTTCCAGGAAAATGTATAGAGATCTATTCCTCACCGATTGCATAATCATCAATCATGATGCTAAACTTTGCACCTCACACGACTTCTTAGTAGCAGAGGTTCTGGCTTATGAATTACTAACACTTCATATCGAAAACCGAATTGACAACCTCAACCAATCCTGTACCATAAATTCAAACCAACTCCAATCCAACCTACACTGGACAGCCAAAAAAATAGATTTAATCGAACTAATTTATGCGCTACACGAAGCAAAAGTATTCGACAATGGACAAGCCGACATCAAAGAAATCACCAATGTTTTTGAAAAAGCATTCCAAATCGACTTAGGCGAAAACATCACACGAAGCTTCATCGATATTAAAAACCGAAAAACTGAACCAAAGCGTTTTATTTACCAACTACTTTATGCATTAGACGATAAAATTGAAAGTGACATGAAATAAAACTACCTTTTCCCACAATATAACAGTAAAAATCGTTCCCAAGTTGGTACAAACTTGGGAACTTTTCTTTTTAAAATAACAGTTCCAATAAACCACATTTTACCGATCAAAATTCCTCCAAACACCAAATCTGAAATTCGAAAATCAACCAACATCATACAGCTTATTCAAATTTAAGAAGACCTAAATGTATAAATTAAGATAAATCAGAAATTAAGACAATTTCATTCAAGAGTAAAACACCATTTTTAAAATCCAACTTGATACTTTTTTTTAAAAAAACCAACCTATTTCGAACCAAAAAGTACAATTTTCATCAAAAATGCATAAAAATCGTTCCCAAGTTGGTACCAACTTGGGAAACATTCTTATTCAAATCCACTTGTTTTGCCCTAATAATTTTTAAAACAAAACAAAATGAACTTCAATCACAAAGTTCTGTTTCCAGAAGCAGAAAACATCGAACTACTAAACCACCAAGTAGTAACCAAAAGAGATTTACTAAACTTAGGCAATCTACTTCTAAACGAAATCAAAAACGTAAAAACTAGCGAAACCCCAACCAAACAATGGCTAAAATCAACCGAGGTTCGAAAACTCCTAAACATCTCTCCAGGGACCCTTCAAAACCTCCGCATCAACGGAACGCTAAAATACAAACGCATCGGCGGCATCATCTACTACAACTACGAAGACATCGTAAAAATGCTTGAGAAGTAATATGAACGAAAACATAAACACCTGCAACGGCACCTGCAAATCGCACACACAAAGTTGTCATTCTGCGCTTGCCAAAGTATCTCCTACAGAGTAGGTTAACCCTTGAACAAAGTTCAAGCCAACTATACAACCTATGCAAAGTAAAACACCTAAAAACAAAACCTATGTTTCTATGTGGTAAAACCTAAACTACACAGTAGTCCAAACCTTTTAAGCGCAGCTTAAAACCACAACCTGAAACTTGAAACCTGAAACTTGAAACATTAAAACCATGAATTATATAAAACACCTAACCGGCTTCTTCGAAAAAGTAAGCGCCGATTACGACCTCAACCCCACCCACATAAGCCTCTACATGGCCATATTCCAATTATGGAACCAAAACCGCTTTCAAAATCCAATTAGCATTTCACGAGACGAACTTATGCGTATTAGCAAAATTGCATCTACAGCAACCTATCACAAATGCATGAAGGATTTAACGGATAGAGAATACGTGATTTACAAACCATCATTCAACCCGTTCAAAGGGTCAATTTTGGAAGTCTGCAAGTTGGATTTTTACACCAAACCAGTTCCAAAAAAAGAACTAAAAAAGCGTGCAACCAAGTCAAAAAATAACCAAGTCATTGAACAGGTTAATGAACAGGTTACTAAACAAGCTCTAAACAAGCATCAAACAAGCTCTAAACATGTACCTTATATAAACAATATAAACAATACAAACATTATAAACTTAGCTAAGCAAGAAATTTCAAAAAATGAAAAAAAATCAATTTTTACAAATTCAATTTTTGATGAGGTTCAAGAATCGGATTTAAAAATTGAAAATGAAAAAGAAATGCTTGCATTCGACAACACCGATAAAAAACAAACTGAAAAAAGTTGTCAAAAAAAGTTGCGCGAAAAAAAGAAAAAGAATTTTTCAAATGATTCTTCTGTTTCCATAAACTCAGTCGAGAAGCTTCTTTCAAAATTTTCAAAACCCACTCAGGAAGAAACCCAAATCTACTTCCTTGAAAAAAACTTTCCCGAAATCGAAGCACAACGCTTTTTCAATTACTTCGAGAGCAACGGCTGGTTAGTCGGTGGCAGAACCAAAATGAAAGACTGGAAAGCTGCAGCAAGAAATTGGATGCTCAACGCAAGAAAGTTTGAAAATAAAACTAATGCTTCAGCTCAAACAGAACCCAAAACAATCAATTTAAACCCAAAACTCCTCCACGTAACAAATCAAAAAAACTATGGAGAAGCACTTTAACACCGTCAAAGACACTTTCGTTATTCAAAACGGAATCAAAGTCTACAACTTCAATTGGTGCTTAAACTACATCGAGTACCAAGGCAAAATCATCTACGGACGTTACTTCAAAATTGAAGCCATCGACCACCAAACCATTCTCAAATTGGTAATTTATGCCATTCGAGACGAAAAAAAGGCTTTAGAGCTCAATTTAGACCTCAATAAAGGTATTTTATTGTCGGGACCAATTGGTTGCGGGAAAACGTCAATTATGGCGTTAATTCGACCATTTTTTTACCACAAACACGACTACAAAATCAAGACGTGTAGAGAAATATCTTTCGAATTCGCAAAAAACGGCTTCGAATCACTTCATCATTACACCCAAAAAGAACACACACAATCACGTTTAACCGGCTACTGTTTTGACGACTTAGGAGCCGAACAAAACATCAAACATTACGGCAACGACCTCAACGTCATGGCAGAAATTATCATTTCACGCTACGAAGACTTCGTTCAAAATCAATCCATCACCCACATCACCACTAACCTATCCGCCAGCGAAATCGAAGCCCTCTACGGCAACCGCCTCCGCTCAAGGATGAGATCTATGTTCAACCTAATCACCTTCAGCAATGAATCCAGGGATAAAAGATAAAATTTTCAATGATAATGAAAATGATTGTGTCATTCCGAGTGAAACTAGGAATCTCCTGTAAAGCAGGCTTTCCCTTTTAAGCGCAGCTTAAACAGCTAAACGTCCTAACCAAAGTAAAACGCCTAAAAACAAAACCTATGTTCCTATGTGGTAAAACCTAAACTACCCAGTAGTCCAAACCTTTTAAGCGCAGCTTAAAACCACCCAGACAACCTACAACAGACAACAAAAAAATCCGTCAAACCCGCGCTTGAAAATCCGCTTCATCCGCGTGCCAACCAAGTGCAACGTAAAATCCAAAAAAATGAACAAACAATTAAACCCTCGCCAAATAAAAACCATCCAAAATTTCTGGAACTGGTTCCAAGACAACGAACAAGCCATCTACAACGCTTGCAAACTGGAAATCAACAAAGAAGAAGTTTTCTTTCACATCCAAAGAAACCTCAACTATATCTCAAAAAGAATAGAAATTATTATTTATGAAGTCCCGAATCAAGTTAATAAATTACACATCATGATTTCGGCATTAGGATATAAAAAACTATTTCCAAAAGTAATCGCATTGGGCGATGCAGCTCCTAAATTAGAACACTTTACAATCCATACTTTTATCAAACCAATAGCTCCAGACAATAAGCACATTTTGCCTTCTTTTATTTCAATTGCAATGCAACAAGTCTTCATCAAATTAGAAGATTACAACACAGCAACCAAAAAAGTGGTTTTGATAATTTATGTACCAGAATCTCTGGAAAAATTCAATTTATCTTTTTTGCTTTATTTTACACTCGGAGAAGTAAACTTCAAAAAACACATAAAAGAAGTCCACTTCAAACCACTACCAAGAAACACAAACGGCTTACTCTCACTATCCGAACTCCCAGAATTCATTGACTACCTTGCAAAAATCAACTACAGCAGAAAACTAAAAATTTTCTTCGAATGAGGAAAACCGTACAGAAAACTAACTTCTGTACGGTTTTCCTCATTTTTATCTCAATCCCTTTTTTTACCTTAGCTGTTGTAATTTCCTATGTATTTTTACCTGGTTTCAAAATCAGGAATTTTTACGGGTTGTAAATACCCTTTTTTTTCGTTATGTTTGGGAATTATACTACAATTAAAACAAAATACAAATGGCGTTAAGCTGGAATGAGATAAAAGACAGAGCAGTTAAGTTTTCTAAAGAATGGAAAGATACAACTAATGAAGAAGCCGATGCAAAACCATTTTTAGACGCATTTTTTGATGTCTTTGGAATCACTCGTAAGAAGATTGGAACATTTGAGCATAGAGTAAAAAAACTATCAGATGCCGGTTTTCTATTTTAGTACTCATATATAGAATTTTTTGAAGCGATCAGGCATTCCTGGTTTCTATTACTTCATTCTGAGCTTTGTCGAAGGGTTAATAACTATTTTTTCAATATTACTATTTTCTATTACAATACTTACCTAATTTTGTTTAATAATGAAATTAAAAAATTTACATAATACAAAGGTGTTCGATTTTTATGCACCAGATTTCTCAACAGAATTGGAACTACCATATGTTGATGTAGGTATTAGTGCCGGTTTCCCTTCTCCTGCAGATGACTTTATTGAGCTAACAATCGACTTAAATAGAGAATTAATAAAACATAAAGACAGTACTTTTTTCGCTAAAGTAAAAGGGGATTCCATGAAGAATGCAGGTATTTTCGATGGCGATTTACTAATCATTGATAAAAGCTTAGAACCACAGGATGGTAAAATTGCTATTTGTCAAATAGATGGAGATTTTACAGTAAAAAGAATCAAAAAAGAAAACGACATAGTTTGGTTAATTGCCGAAAATGAAGACTACAAACCCATAAAAGTTACAGAAGAAAACGAACTAATGATTTGGGGAATCGTAATCCATAGCATTAAAACATTTTAACCGCAATTTGTCATACTGAGCTTGCCAAAGTATCTCCTACATAGTAGGCTATCCTTTTGAACAAAGTTCAAAAAAGACTAATCACTATTCACTAATTACTAATCACTCAAAAAGAATGTTTGCCTTAGTAGACTGCAATAACTTTTACGCCTCTTGTCAAAGAGTATTCGAACCACATTTAATTGGGAAACCAGTAGTAATACTTTCCAATAATGATGGTTGTGTTATTGCGCGTTCTAACGAAGCTAAAGCATTAGGCATTCCAATGGGAGCTCCTGCATTCGAATTCAAAAAACTATTCGAAGACAATAATGTATTTGTCTATTCTTCAAACTATGCCTTGTATGGTGATATGAGCAGCAGAGTAATGAACATCCTTGCAACCTACACACCGGAAATAGAAGTCTATAGTATTGACGAAGCTTTTCTAAAATTCGAAGGTTTTGAATTCTTTAACCTGGAAGAGTACGGAATTAAGATTCAAAGAACCGTAACTAAAAATACAGGTATTCCAATCAGTGTAGGATTTGCACCAACAAAAGCATTAGCAAAAGTAGCCAATAAAATAGCAAAGAAGTTCCCAGAACGAACCAAAAGTGTCTATATAATAGACAATGAAGAAAAGAGAATAAAAGCCCTTAAATGGACTAAAATTGAAGATGTTTGGGGTATTGGAAGAAAACACGCAAAACGCTTACAAGCAGTAAATGTTTTTAATGCATATCAATTCACACAATTACACGATGATTGGGTTAGAAAAGAAATGGCAGTTGTAGGGTTGAGATTAAAACACGAATTAGAAGGAAAACCAACATTGGATTTAGAAACTCCAAAAAGTAAAAAAATGATTGCTACTACAAGATCGTTTGAAAAACCAATGACTAAAATGGAAGATGTTTCTGAACGCATTGCAACGTTCACAACTTCCTGTGCCGAAAAACTAAGAAAACAAAACAGTCATTGCAACATGATAATGGTTTTTCTACACACCAATTATTTCAGAAAGGACCAACCACAATACTCAAGAAACATAGTAATCAATACCGATTTCCCAACAAACTCAACAATCGAGTTAAACAAATATGCACAAATTGGTTTAAAAGCAATTTTCAAAGAAGGTTATAATTACAAAAAAGCAGGCGTAATAGTAATGGGTTTAACACCAAACGACCAAACCCAATTATCATTATTCAACACCTCAAATCCAAAACATCAACCATTAATGTCAGTAGTTGATAAACTTAATAGAGCCTACGGCAAAAACAAAATCAAGTTCGCCAACCAATCCCTAGGCAGACAATGGAAAATGAAACAAGAAAAATTATCAAAGTCTTACACAACAAGAATTGATGAAATTATTACTATTAAGGTTTAAAAAAGTTGTATATATTTGGTGATATTTACTAGTTACAAGCAATATACATACGATGAGCATATTCGACATATTTAGAAGAAAAAAAATACAGCAGAACGTAATCGAAGAAAATGAAACTGGAGTTTATTTTCACGAAGACACTTTCAATCAAGTTGAATTTTTGCCTCGGGAAAATAAAGAATATCTGAAAAGTGAAAATCAAAAGATTGAAAACTTTTCTAAAGAAAATTTTGATGGACATGGATTCACAGATATTTATATAAGAGATGAAAGTCCCAAAACAATAGCTGACAAGAAAATAGATTTTGAAGAACTTGATAAAATTCTTTTAACACTAGGTCTTGAAAAGATAACAGAAGTTTATGAAGGTTATGGTTCGGAAAAATGGAAATGTGAAAATACTTTTGCTTATGTTTATGATAGTGCTCAAATTTTCGTTTCCTTAAAAGACAATTTAGTTCATGATTTTTGGGTTGACGGTTTTAGATTCCATAAAAATGATGAAACTAAAAACAAACTGAAAAGTGTATTATGGAAAATTGGCGATGAACTGAACTTACTATTAAACGATTGGGACTTAACAGTCGTAATTGATTTAAAAGACGAAAGTGAAATTGAAAAATATTTAAACGAAGAATTCTAAAAATACTGCTTGTAACAGCGGTAACTGTTGCACAACTACCATTTTTTAAAATATCCCGAAGGATCGGGACAAAAAATATAAAATTCCGACCTCGTTTAAGTACTTTTAAGCGAGG
>NZ_FRYK01000008.1 GCF_900148835.1 Flavobacterium cucumis
TTGTCAAACGTTCGAAAGTAAACTTTCTACGATTTTTATCGAAAGACTTGAAGCGAAATTTCTTTTCCCTTTTAAATCCCACAATAAAATATCCCAAAAATTCATTACGTTAAGTAGACGTGGTATAAGTGTTACGCTCCAATTACACTCCAACTTGTTTATATGTATGACTTCGTGATACATATCTCTCTACTTTTGGGTGGATATGTATGATAATCATCATACTTTATTATTTTTGTAAATATAAAAAAATCCTACAATTTCATCCAACAAAAAATCCGCTTTTCAGCGGATTCTCTTATGTTAATCGTTTTAATTTATTCTTGTCTAAAAGTTTGATTTTTTTACCAATTAATTCAATATAAGTAGATTTGTTTAATTCCGATAACAATCGAATACAGCTTTCGGTTGCGGTGCCTATCATTCCCGCTAACTCTTCTCTTGATAATTGAATGCGTAAGGTGCCGTCATCATTTTTACCAAAAGTATCTTCTAAATAAATTAAAGTTTCGGCTAAACGTTGGCGAACGGTTTTCTGCGCCATGTTCACCATATGGTCGTCTGCTCCTTTTAAGTCTTCGCAAATGGTTTTCATCACATTCATCGAAAACTGATTGTTTTGCGTAAAGAATTGCATGACTTCGCTACGAGGAATAAAACACACTTCCATATCTTCTAATGCAACCGCACTTAAATTCGCAGGTTCGTCACTAATCATCGAACGTTGTCCTAATAACTCGCCCGGTTTTACCAATTTTACAATTTGATCTTTTCCGTTATCACTTAGTTTTGACAATTTACAAACGCCATCTTTAATACAGTAAATACCATTGGTTACTTCTCCTTCTTCAAAGATAGGCTCCCCTTTTTTAATAGTGTACGAAGTTTTACATTCGGCCATGCGAAGTAATTCATCTTTATTTAAGGCTTTTAAAGAACTAAATTGCCTCACGATACACTGCTCACATTTGCTCATATTTAAGAATTGTTTGATGTCTTTACAAAATTACAAAAATGTATGACAAATATCATATTTTGATTTATATTTATAAAAGAACTTTGTCACAGGTAAAATGAGCAAATTATATGGACACAGAAAATTGTTTCCATTGTGGTAATGAAATTATAAAAAAAGACGAGATTGTATTTGACGAAAAGAAGTTTTGTTGCAATGGTTGCAAAACCGTGTACGAAATTTTTAGTCAAAACGACCTAACGTGTTATTATGATTTTCAGGCAGCACCCGGCGCCACTCCACAAGACATTCAGGGCAAATATGACTTTTTAGACAATGAAGAAATTGGTACTAAATTATTGGAATTCCAAGAGCGTTCAACACATATTGTTTCACTCTACATTCCTCATATACACTGTAGTTCGTGTATTTGGATTCTGGAAAATCTACAAAAGCTTCAACCAGGAATAAACGCTTCGCAAGTTAATTTTGGAGAAAAGAAAGTCCGTATTACGTTCAATCCCGAACAAACTTCTTTAAAAGATATCGTCTATTTATTGAGTTCGATAGGTTACGAACCTTATATTTCATTAGAAAATTTTGATGAAGGCAAGAAAAAAATCGACCGAACTTTAATCTATAAAATAGGAGTAGCGTTTTTCTGTTTTGGAAACATCATGCTGCTTTCGTTTCCCGAATATTTTGAAGTAGAAGAATATTGGATTGACCAATACCGCGGATTTTTCCGTTGGTTGATTTTCGGATTGTCGCTTCCTACATTTATTTATTCGGCTTCTGGATATTACGTTTCTGCTTGGAAAAGTATGAAATCAGGCTTGTTGAATATTGATATTCCAATTGCTTTAGGAATTGTGGTGATGTTTATAAGAAGTACGGTCGATATTATATTCGATTTCGGGCAAGGTTTCTTCGATAGTATGGCAGGATTAATTTTCTTTATGTTATTAGGAAAGTTATTTCAACAAAAAACCTACGATTTCCTTTCGTTTGAACGTGATTATAAATCGTATTTCCCAATTGCGATTACGAAGGTTTTACCAAACGGAGAAGAAGAATCGGTTCAAGTATATGATATTCAAAAAGGAGACCGATTATTGATTCGAAATCAAGAGTTAATTCCGGTAGATGGGATTTTAATTTCTGAAAAAGCGTCTATTGATTATAGTTTTGTAACGGGTGAAGCGGTTCCGATTGAAAAAAAATCAGGCGATAAAGTCTTTGCGGGTGGAAAACAAATGGGGAAAGTGATTGAAATGGAAGTTTTGTTTTCGGTTTCCCAAAGTTACTTAACCCAATTATGGAGTAACGATGTCTTCCAAAAACGCGTAGCGCAACAACACAAAAACATTACAGATAGAATCAGTCGCTATTTTACGCCAGCTTTATTAATCTTGGCTATAGTATCCTTTATCTATTGGATTTTCATTGATGTGCAAACCGCTTTCAATGTTTTCACTGCGATTTTGATTGTAGCTTGTCCGTGTGCTTTGGCATTAACGGCTCCGTTTACATTAGGAAATGTGTTGCGCATATTAGGTAATCGAAAATTGTATTTGAAGAATGCTTTAGTTATAGAACAATTGGCTAAAGTCGACACCATTGTTTTCGATAAAACAGGAACGATAACAACTAATAAAAAAACAGCCATCACCTACGAAGGAACGGAATTAAACGCTTCCGAATTAAGATTATTGAAAAACGTTTTACGAGGTTCGAATCATCCCTTAAGTAGAAGATTATATGATTTCATTCCGAATCAAGAAAAAGTAGAAACCACAAGTTTTGAGGAAATCATTGGAAAGGGAATTTTCGCTGAAATTGAGGGGAATACCGTAAAATTAGGTTCGTCTCAATTTCTAAAAACCATGACTGAAAACACGCATAAGAAAACCAAAGTGCATGTGGAAATCAATGGAGTTTATAAAGGAAGTTACGTTTTCAATAATCAATACAGAAAAGGATTAGAGCAATTGTTTGATGATTTATCGAAGCATTACAATTTGGTTGTTTTATCAGGTGATAATGATGGCGAACGTAGTATATTAGAAAAAATGTTGCCAGCAAAAACCACTTTAGTTTTCAATCAAAAACCCGAGCAAAAACTACAATACATTGAACAATTGCAAAAAGAAGGCAAAAATGTCATGATGGTTGGCGATGGATTAAACGATGCTGGCGCCTTAGCGCAAAGTAATTTGGGACTATCGATTTCAGAAAATGTAAATGTGTTCTCTCCCGCGTGTGACGGGATTTTAGATGCAACACAATTTGACAAAATAGGTTTTTACATGCGTTACTCTAAGAATGCAATGAAGACGATTTACATGAGTTTTGGACTTTCGTTATTGTATAATGTTGTTGGACTAAGTTATGCTGTTACTGGAAAGCTAGATCCTATTGTGGCGGCTATTATTATGCCACTCAGTACGATAACGATTGTTAGTTTTGTAACAATTCTTACAAATTTGTATGCAAGCAAAAAATAATTTTATTAAATTTAAGAAAATTTTAATACATGATAAAAGTCATGTTTTATAAAAATGAGTAAGAGTAACTTTGTTTACACAATTTAAGGTATGAGTGTCATTTATTTATTAATCACAATTAGCATAGTTGTAGCTATTGTCTTTTTAGTTGCTTTTATTAAAGCAGTTAAAAGCGGACAATACGATGACGATTATACACCATCTGTACGCATGTTATTTGATGATGAGTTAGTGAAAAAAGAAAATCCAAACAAATTAATACAAACAGAAAAACAAAAATCAATCTAATTTATGGAGAAGCAACAATTTTATTACGACAACAAAATTGTAAGGAATTTCATCTACGCTAGTATCGTTTTCGGGGTAGTGGGGATGTTAGTAGGGCTTATTTTAGCTTTCCTATTTTTGTTTCCAAACTTAACGAGCGGCATTTCGTTTTTAAGTTTTGGACGCTTACGACCTTTACACACCAATGCGGTTATTTTTGCCTTCGTTGGAAACGCAATCTTTGCGGGTATTTATTACTCGATGCAGCGTTTATTAAAAGCAAGAATGTATAGCGACCTTTTGAGTAAAATTCATTTTTGGGGTTGGCAGTTAATTATTGTGGCTGCAGCAATCTCTTTACCATTAGGTTATACCACTTCCAAAGAGTATGCTGAATTAGAATGGCCAATCGATATTGCCATTGCTCTTATTTGGGTTGTTTTTGGTATCAACATGATTGGAACTATTATTAAAAGAAGAGAACGTCATATATATGTAGCCATTTGGTTTTACATCGCAACTTTTGTGACGGTTGCCGTACTTCATATTTTCAACAGTTTTGAATTGCCAGTTTCGGCAATGAAATCCTATTCGGTTTATGCTGGGGTTCAAGATGCTTTAGTACAATGGTGGTATGGTCATAATGCAGTAGCGTTTTTCTTGACCACACCTTTCCTAGGAATGATGTATTATTTTGTTCCTAAAGTAGCGAATCGTCCTGTATATTCGTACAGATTATCAATCATTCACTTTTGGTCGTTGATCTTTATTTATATTTGGGCTGGACCTCACCACTTATTATATACCGCACTACCTGATTGGGCTCAAAATTTAGGAGTTGTATTTTCTGTAATGTTACTTGCGCCATCTTGGGGAGGTATGATTAATGGATTGTTAACACTAAGAGGAGTATGGGATAAAGTTCGTACTGATGCCGTATTGAAATTTTTTGTAGTTGCACTTACAGGTTATGGTATGGCTACTTTTGAAGGGCCAATGTTATCATTGAAAAATGTAAATGCTATTGCGCACTATACGGATTGGATTATTGCGCACGTTCACGTTGGAGCTTTGGCATGGAATGGTTTCTTATCCTTTGGTATGATTTATTGGTTAGTTCCAAGAATGACAAAAACAAAATTATTCTCTGAGAAATTAGCGAATTTCCATTTCTGGATCGGAACTTTAGGGATCATTTTATATGCATTACCAATGTATGTTGCTGGTTTTCTACAAGCTTCTATGTGGAAACAATTTAAACCAGATGGTGGCGCTTTACAATATGGAAACTTCCTTGAAACGGTAACGGAGTTAATGCCTATGTATTGGATGCGTGCTATTGGAGGAACTTTATATCTTACAGGAGTTATCGTATTGGTATATAACATCATTAGAACGGTTAGACAAGGTGCTCCAGTAGAAAACGAATTAGCAGAAGCACCAGCTTTAGCAGTGATTTCTCCAAATCGTTTAAAAGGAGAAAAATTACACTCTTGGTTAGAGAGAAAACCAGTACAATTTATGATTTTAACTACAATTGCGATTTTAATTGGAGGTTTAATCCAAATTTTACCAACGATTTTAGTGAAATCAAATATCCCTGTAATTTCTTCTGTGAAACCTTATACACCACTTGAATTAGAAGGTAGGGATTTATACATCCGTGAAGGTTGTGTGGGATGTCACTCTCAAATGATTCGTCCGTTCCGTTCTGAAGTTGAACGCTATGGCGACTATTCTAAAGCAGGAGAATTCGTTTACGATCATCCCTTCTTATGGGGTTCAAAACGTACAGGTCCCGATTTAGCTAGAGAAGGTGTAAAAGGAAAACCTTTCAACGGTGGTAGAGATGATGTATGGCATTTCAATCATATGTATGATCCTCAAGGACTTAATGAGAAATCAATTATGCCTAGATACCAATGGTTAATTAAGGACGAATTGGACAAATCGGCTACGCAAGATAAAATGCGAGTAATGGTAAAATTAGGAGTTCCTTACACGGAAGCAGAAATCAATAATGCACTTAAGCATATGGATGAGCAAGCGAGTAAGATTGAAGCCAATTTATTAGCAAACCCAGATATTAAGAAATCTTTTGGAGGGAATACAACCACTCCTTTAAAAGATAGAGAGATAGTAGCATTGATTGCTTACTTGCAAAGATTAGGTACGGATACTCAAGTTAAAAAATAAGAATTATGCTAAAGTTTATTAAACATAATTTGGAAACTATCGCGGGAGTAGATATTTATCCAATCATATCATTGCTTATTTTCTTTACAGCGTTTGTTTTGTTCACGGTTTGGGCATTTACCTATAGCAAAGAAAAGATCAAAGAAATTAGTGAAATTCCATTGAACGACGAATAGTTATAAAATTAGAATAAAAGAGCGACTAAAACAACCATGATGTTTTGTGATTTTTGGGTAGTTTCATGGTTGTTTAGGTTCTCATAACATAAAAAATTTCAATTCATGAAAAAATTAATTCCATCATACGTAAGAGTTCCATTACTGTTTGCAATAGTATTTGCAGCTTTGGAATATTTTATCGATTCAGGAGATAAGCCGGCCTTTATAAAGTTTCCGATGGTAGCTTTGTTTTTAGGGGTATTCCTGTTTTTGTTAATTGCTATCGAGATTGTAATCGATGCTGTTGATAAAGTAACCTACCATTTATTAACCGATGAACAAAAAGAACAATTAGCAAATGCACAATCGGTTTCTTTTACTGAAAGCAAATGGTACCAAAATTTGGTTAGCAAACTTACACAATCAAAAGAGATTGATAAAGAAGAAGATATCATGTTGCATCATGATTACGATGGTATCAAAGAGTTAGACAATGTATTGCCACCATGGTGGGTGTATTTGTTTTACGGTACAATTGTTTTTGCTTTAGTATATTTGGTTCGTTTTCATGTAATGAACGAATATGATCAAGAGCAAGAATTTAAAAACGAAATTGAATTAGCAGCGGCAGCGAAATCTAAATTACCAAAAAGTGCTGAGGACGAGATTAGTTTTGAGACTGTAACAGCTATAACTGATGCTGCGAGCTTAGCGAAAGGGAAAGAGATCTTTAACAATGCATGTGCCGCTTGTCACAAAGCAGATGGAGGAGGTTTAGTAGGGCCAAACTTAACCGATAAACATTGGATTAATGGTGGTGGTATTAAAAACATTTTCAAAATTATTTCAGAAGGAAGTAAAAATAATCCGTCAATGGTTGCTTGGAAGTCTAACTTATCAGCAAAAGATATTCAAAGTGTTTCAAGTTATATCATGACCTTAGAAGGAACTAATCCACCAGATGCAAAAGCTGCAGAAGGAGAAATATGGACTGAGACCGCAGCAACTGAACCAGCTCAAGAAGCTGCTACGGATTCAAACAAATTGGAAACACCTGCAGAGTAATACAATAGTAAAAAAGGTTTTGGGGTATTTCTCAAAACCTTTTTTAAACTAAAATCAGCATAATTATGTCAAATTTACCAGACGAAAGTTTTAGAGATACCATATCCACTATTAATGCGGAAGGTAAGCGAAATTTTATTTTTCCTAAAAAACCTTCTGGATCTTTTTATGACAAAAGGAAGATTTTAAGTTATCTTCTTTTGGTTTTTTTGATTGCCTCTCCATTTATTAAAGTGAACGGAAATCAGTTCTTGATGTTCAACATAATGGAAAGACGTTTTAGCATATTCGGATTTGCATTTTGGCCTCAAGACTTTCATTTGTTTGTTGTTTCCATGATTGTTGGCGTAGTTGGATTAACCTTGTTTACTGTGGCTTTTGGGCGTATTTTTTGTGGCTGGTTTTGTCCACAAACTATTTTTATGGAAATGGTTTTTAGACGAATCGAATATTGGATTGATGGCGATAGAGGCTCACAAATGCGATTAGAAAGACAAAAATGGGATGCTGAAAAAATAAGAAAAAGAGTCCTGAAATGGACTATCTTCTTTATTTTTTCATTCTTCATTGCTAATGTTTTTTTAGCGTATTTGATTAGCAGTGATGAGCTCATCAAAATGATAACAGAAGGACCAACAAAAAATCTAAGTACGTTAATTGCGCTTTTAATATTTACAGGGGTTTTCTATTTTGTTTTCGCTTGGTTCAGAGAGCAGGTCTGTATTATAGCTTGTCCTTATGGAAGAATGCAAGGCGTTTTATTGGATAATAAATCTATTAATGTGGCCTATGATTATGTAAGAGGCGAGGGGGCTAATGGAAGAAAAAAATGGAGAAACGGGGAAGATAGAACCGCATTAGGTCATGGAGATTGTATTGATTGTAACCAATGTGTAGTAGTTTGTCCTACAGGAATTGATATTCGAAACGGAACGCAATTAGAATGCATAAACTGTACAGCTTGTATTGATGAATGTGATACCGTGATGGAAAAAGTAGGATTGCCAAAAGGTCTAATTCGTTATGCAAGTGAAGATGAAATTGTAAATAAAGAGAAGTTTAGGTTAACTGCTCGAATGAAAGGGTATATAACTGTATTAACGCTATTAGTTGGTGTTCTAATAGGGATGTTGTTTTTGAGAAACGATGTCGAAGCTAATTTTTTACCGATGTCAGGTCAGTTATTCCAACATAATGGAGAAAATATTCGAAATTTCTACACCTATAAAATTGTTAATAAAACCGATCAATCTTTTGATAATGTGACGATTAAAATTGTGAATTATAAAGGAGCAATTAAATTAGTTGGGAGTCCAGTTATCAAGGTTCCAAAGCAAGGCTTAGTAAGTGGAACATTATATATTGATATTCCAGAAACCGCATTGCAGGATGAGAAAGTTCATTTAGAATTAGAATTATACAACGACGATAAATTAATTGAAGAGACTTCAACTAATTTCCAAGGTCCGAGAAATTTTAATTAAAAAAATAAAAAAAATGTTATTATGAAGTTTAATTGGGGAACAGGAATTGTTATTGCTTTTGCACTTTTTATTGCATTCATTTTATCATACGTTTTTAAAGTGCAATCCAATGATAAATATGATCATGAATTAGTTGTAGAAGACTATTATAAGAAAGAAGCATTAGTTCAAGTTGATATAGAAAAGCAACAGAATGCGAATGCATTGACAAATAAGGTAATTATTAAAAATATTGCGGAGGGCGTTAAAATTGAATTTCCAGTTGATTTCGATTATTCAAAAATAAATGGAAAAGTGTCCTTATATAGACCGTCAAGTCAGAAATTAGATTTTGAAATTCCAATTTCACTATCTAGTCCACATTTGCTCATACCTAAAAGTAATTTGACTGGCGGTCTTTGGGACATTTCTATCGATTGGGAATATGATGGTGTGAAATATTTGAATAAAGATTCGTTTAGAATGGAATAATTTCTTTCTTTTGAATTTGAAATTTGTAATTGATGTTGTATTCAGCTTTTATATTTGGTTTAATTAGTAGTTTTCACTGCATAGGAATGTGTGGTCCAATTGCTATGATGTTACCAGTTGATAGAAGCAATGAAGCTAAAAAAGTAGTTCAAATTATAACATATCACATTGGTAAATTAACTGCTTACGGAGCTTTGGGATTGATTTTTGGACTACTAGGAAGAAGTTTCTATTTAGCCGGTATGCAACAACAGTTATCGATAATTGTTGGTGTTTTAATGATTTTGGTTGCAGTAATTCCTGAACGAATATTTGCCAAATACAATTTTTCAAAGCCTGTTTATCGAATTATTATGAAAGTAAAGTCGAGTTTAGGACAACAGTTTAAAAGCAAAAGTTATAAATCGTTATTCACTATTGGGTTATTGAATGGTTTTTTACCATGTGGAATGGTATATGTAGCCCTTTTTGGAGCTGTAGCCATGCAAGATATTGCTTTAGGTGTTTCCTATATGGTGCTATTTGGAATAGGTACAATACCAATGTTGGTAGCTGTGGTTTATGCTTCTGGATTGATTTCATTCTCGTTTAGAGGAGCTATTCAGAAAGCAATACCGTTAGTTGCTGTTATTATTGGGATGTTGTTTATTATAAGAGGTTTAGGTTTGGATATTCCTTATTTGTCTCCAAGTAACATAAGTTTATTTGTGCAACCCGAAGCCAATTGTCATTGATTTTTTTAGTTAATAGGGGAAAGAAGAGTGTTGAGATCATCTTATACACTCTTTTTTTTAGCCGTTTATTTGACTAGGATCTCAATATTTTTTGCATTGTTTTTCCTTTAGCTAACTCCTCTATTAATTTGTCCAAGTAACGTACTTTTTTTAGTAATGGATCTTCGATTTCTTCAATGCGATACCCACAAATAACACCGGTAATTTTAGAAACATTTTCGTTAAGTTGAGGTGCTTGGTCAAAAAAAGTTTCAAAATCTACTTTTGTATTAATTTGCTTTTGAAGGCTTTCCTGTGTGTAACCCGTAAGCCAACAAATAATTTCATCAACTTCGGCTTTCGTTCGATTTTTTTTCTCTGCTTTAGCTACATAATGAGGATAAACACTCGCAAAGATCATATGATTAATGCTTCTTGATGCCATTTACTTTTTTATTTCATTAATTACACTCTTTCTTCCAATCGTCTTCGTAATTATATCTTTTTCTAAATTCCAACCCCGTGCAGGCGAGTATTCCCGTCCATACCAAATGATTTGCAAGTGTAAGTCGTTCCAACATGCTTCAGGGAAAATACGTTTGGCATCTTTTTCGGTTTGTTGTACGTTTTTACCATTTGTTAATCCCCATCGATACATCAATCTATGAATATGCGTATCTACAGGAAATGCAGGAACTCCAAAAGCTTGGCTCATAACTACACTAGCCGTCTTGTGACCCACAGCAGGCAAAGCTTCTAAAGCTTCAAAACTTTGCGGTACTTCGCCGTTGTATTTTTCAATTAAAATCTCGGATAGGCCATGAATTCCTTTCGATTTCATAGGAGATAATCCACAAGGACGAATGATTTCTTTAATTTCTTCCACACTCATTTTTACCATATCATATGGATTATCTGCTTTGGCAAACAAAATCGGTGTAATCTGATTCACGCGAACATCCGTACATTGCGCGGAAAGCAATACTGCGATTAGTAATGTGTATGGATCTTTATGGTCTAATGGAATCGGAATTTCAGGATATAATTGATTTAACGTATTTATAACAAATGTTACCTTCTCGCTTTTGGTCATTTTTAACTAAATTTGATTCGTAAAGTTATAAAGTAAAAGCGCAATATCAAAATTCAATTTCATTGTTGCATCTTGAATCTTTTAAACTGATGAATACCTAACCTTTTAAATTATAAACAAATGACAACATTAAAAGCAGGAGATAAAGCCCCTAATTTTTCAGGTTTAGACCAAAATGGAACAACTCATACATTAGCCGATTACAAAGGAAAAAAACTTGTAGTTTTCTTTTATCCAAAAGCTAGTACGCCCGGATGTACAGCAGAAGCATGTGATTTGAGAGATAATTTTGCTCGTTTTCAAGCGAATAATTATGCGTTGTTAGGGGTAAGTGCGGATAGTGCAAAAGCACAAGCAAAGTTTATCGAAAAATATGAGTTACCCTTTCCTTTGTTAGCTGATGAAGATAAATCCGTAATTCAAGCTTTCGGCGTTTGGGGGCCAAAGAAATTCATGGGAAAAGAATACGATGGTATTCATAGAACTACTTTTGTGATTGATGAAAACGGTGTAATTGAAGCCGTTATTTCAGATGTAAAGACTAAAGCACATGCTGCTCAGATTTTGAAATAATTTTCAGTTGAAATAAAAGGAAAAGAAACGCTATCTATTTGATAGCGTTTCTTTTTTGTTTGATTTTCGAATTAATTTCCGCGATAGGTTGCATATCCATAAGCCGAGAGTGTAATGGGCACATGGTAGTGGCTTTTATCTTTAATTTGGAACACTACTTCAATGAAAGGATAAAAACTTTCTAGATTATCTTTCTTAAAATACGTGTCTGTTAAAAAAGTAAGTTTGTAAATACCCATGTTATCTTGTTCGGAACTTAAAAAATCGGTTATGCGTCCGTTTTTGTCTGTTATTTTTTCATCTATTTTTTCCCATTGGTTAGTAATTTCGTTCTTTTTTTCCAACTTTATGGTTACGCCACTCGCAGGAATTCCTTTAGAGACGTCCAGAATATGACTTGAAAGTTGATAGTTTTTGTTCTGACTAAAAGTAGTAAGACTAATGAATGCAATAGCGATTGTGAAGATTAACTTTTTCATGTTTCAATTTTTTATAATTATTTCAATTTGATTTTTTCTAATGTAGCAGATTTTGCAATAAGGTCATCATTCTCAGGACCTCCAGCGCCTGCAATTCCGATGCTTCCTACAATTTGGTTGTTATGCCATATCGGAACCCCTCCGCCAAGTAATAATAAATCGGGTAATGTATTTAAGTTTTGTGTATCTGCGTTGGAAGCAGCATTTCTAGATAATTGCAATGTAGCAGTTTTAGTGCTTAAGGCTGTAAATGCTTTTTTTCTGGCAGCTTCCATGTTATGAGTTCCAACACTTGAATCTCGTGTGAGTAAAATTAAAGTTCCAGAAGCATCTAAAATGGCAACCGCAACTTTTTTGTTTAAATCGGCTGCGGATTCGTGTGCAATTTCTAAAAGATCAAATGCGGTTTTTTGATTCAGACTCACAACCGTTAGTAGTCTATCACTAGGAAAGCTATTTTTTTTGTTGTTTGCTTTGCTTTCTTGTCCAAAAGCGATTGTGGTACAAAGAAAAGTTGTTAAAATAAGTGTTTTCATTTTCATTTTTTATGCAAAGTTAGTGGCTCTAAAAATGAAAAAGATTGACTTAAGTCAACGAATTCAAAGTTTTGATTTTATTCGGCTTAGTGTTGAGGGAGAAATTCCTAAATAACTAGCAGTCATTTTATTTGAAACTCGAAGTAATAGTTGTGGCTGATTTTGAATAGTCCATTTCACTTTGTAAAGGGCATCATATCCCTGAAAGCCATAAATTCTTTTTTGGGCAACGATGAAACCAAGCTCTAATATTTCAGTATAGATTTTAGCAAATTGAGGAATTGTTGCTACTAAATGATAAAAATCAGTTCTTGAAATTGAGAGTAATTCTGAATTTTCAATCGTTTGTAGGTATTCTTCTGCCGGTTTTTGATCAATAAAACTAGGAAGAGCCGTTCCAAAGCTTCCTTCAAAAGCAAAGAACCTTGAAATTTCATTACCATCTCTTGTTATGGTAAATAATCGAATGCAACCTTTGTTTACAAAATAATACCGATCTGCTACCTGATCAAAATGAAGTAAAATTTCATTTTTTTTGGTTTTAATTTGTTTAAAATGAGAACAAATCTCATTCAAAGTAGTTTCGTCAATACTAGTTTTACTTTTTAAAAACGATTTTAGAATAGCATACATATTTTTTATTCTATATAAAGTAATCCTTTTAAAAATAATTTAGCTTGACCACTAATTTCGACTCTATCCTGTACTACTTTACATTTCAATTCTCCACCTCGGCTAGAAACTTGAGTTGCGGTTAGTGTTGTTTTGTTTAATTTTTTTGACCAATAGGGTGTAAGTGTGGTGTGAGCCGAACCCGTGACTGGGTCTTCAATGATACCAATTTGAGGTGCGAAAAATCGAGAGACAAAATCTACTTTGTTCCCCTTAGCAGAGACAATTACGCCTCTAGCATCTAATTTAGCAATATTTTCAAAATTTGGGTTCATATTTATAATTGCTTCTTCGTTTTCAAAAATCACAAGATAATCTGTTTTTCCTTTAATAACTGTAAGGGGAGATGAAGTAAAGCAATTCGCTATTTCAGAAGTTAATGCTACTTCTTTTATTTCATCGAGAGGGAAATTTAAAGTTAGATAATTGAGCTCTCTAGCAACAGTTAAATGGCCACTTCTGGACGAGAAGAAATTGATATTATTTTCAGTGTGATTTTCATGATGAAATAAAACAAAAGCTGTTGCTAAAGTAGCATGTCCACAAAGATCTACTTCAACTGTTGGAGTAAACCACCTGATTTCATAATGGTTGTCTTTCTTTACATAGAAAGCGGTTTCAGCTAAATTATTTTCCATTGCAATTTTTTGTAATATAGCATCGTCTAGCCAACCATTTAGTGGACAGACTGCTGCTGAATTTCCTGAAAAAACTTTATTAGTGAAAGCGTCAATTTGATATATTTTAATCTCCATTATTTGAATACACATTAGTTTTTACTTAATTCAAATATAAGTATCTTTTCTTTTTTTATTCTTTACATTTCGCTAAATTTGATGTTAATTTTCCATAATGAAAAACTCTTTTATAAAAATATTATTTGTTGTATTGGTCTTGTTTTCTTGCAATCAAAATGTTAATCTAGCACAATCTCTTAAAATCAAATACGAATTTCCATCTCAGTTGCATGAAGTTTCTGGTATTACCTATGTGAATGGTTTACTTTGGACACTTGAAGACAGTGGCAATGAACCTAAAATTACTGCTTTAAATGATAATGGAACTGCAAAACAAGAAATTGTATTTGATTCTATTTCAAATATTGATTGGGAAGAATTAACAAAAGATGAAAATCAGCATCTTTATATTGGGGATTTTGGTAATAATGATAATGACCGAAAAGATTTAAGTATCTACAAAGTTTCAGCTCCTGACTATAATCAAGTAACTGAAAAAATTACTTTTCATTATCCAGAGCAAATTGATTTTCCTGCGAAAAAAAAGGAAAAGTTTTATGATTGTGAAGCATTTTTTTATCATAAGAATTATTTCTATTTGTTTACTAAAAATAGAAGTAAAGAATTTGACGGAACCACTCTTATTTACAAAATACCCGCTAAGGCAGGAAATCATGCTGCAAAATTGATAGGAACTTATACTACCTGTGGCAATTATAATTCTTGTGTAATTACGGGAGCTGCAATTAGTCCAGATGCTAAAAAAGTAGTTTTATTAAGTCATGATCGTTTATGGCTGTTTGAGAACTTTAAAAATGATGCTTTTACCACAGGTACTGCTACAATGTTAAAATTTGATCATTACAGTCAGAAAGAATCCATTTGTTTTAAAGACAATGCCACTTTGTTAATTGCTGATGAACGTTCTAAAAAGATGGGAGGCAATTTATATGAGGTAACTTTGGAAGATTTAAAAAACACCAACTAAACCAATTTGATTGTATCCTAGGTTCAAATTCCAAGAAATTTTATTTTTAGCAATTTCAGGTTGTACGTTATATTTATTGTCTTTTTTTAAATAAGAATCTACCGATTCTACTATGGCTACACTCATTATGGTACTTAAAAGTACATCAGAAGCCCAATGCGCTCCTTGCCATATTCTGGACATTGGTGAAATCATTCCTAAGGTATAAAAACCAGCTTTAACCCAAGGATTATCAAATTGTTTAGATAAGGCATAACAGGTGGTGACAGAAAGTGCTGTATGACCAGAAGGAAATGAACTAAAAGCTGGTGTTCCATCAAAAAGTTTAAAATAATTTGACCCTAATTCTGTACTTGGTCGAGCTCTACCTGCAATGGTTTTTAGGGTTTGTTGTAAAAGTCCGCTAACACTTGCAGATGAAATCATAAGGACGCCAGCATAACGCAATTTTTCGTTATTTGTTAGCAATCCAAATAGGTAGACACTTCCTGTGATACCATAATTGATTTGCGGTTTCCCAAATCTGAAACCAAATTCACTAACCACTCCAGGAATATCTTGATCCTGTTGTCTAAAAAAAGAACTGATCTCTTCATCTGAAAGGTATGTAATTCCTGTCGCAAGAATAGTAGCACCAAAGTAAGTGAAATCTTTTTTATCCCAATGTAAAGGTCTAGCAAAGGTGTGTAAAAAACCATTAGCGCTGTTTCTTGCATCAAACTTTAACTGACTCCATTTCGTCTCTTTTCTTATCGAATCAATTTCAATTTTGTGCGATATGATAATAGTATCTTGTTTTAATGAATCTATTTGTGCTACTATTTTATTATTGGATACGGTGAATACACCTATGATTATAATTATTATTTTTTTCATGCTTTTAAAATTAAAATCCAAAACCTAGTCCGAAGGCTATTCTGTTACCATCTTCACTATTAAAGAATGTTAAGCGTGCTGTTACTAAATCCAATCCACTCAACCATAATCCACCCCCAATAGATTGATGCCATTTGTTAGATCGATCACCTTCCAACCAAACCCGACCATAGTCATAACCTGCTAGAATCCCATAACTCATAGGAACAATACTTTTTATTTTGCCTATATTCCATCTTAAGTCGGTACTTTGAAAAAAAGATTGTTGTCCTAAGAAGCGTTCATTTCTAAATCCTCTTAAGTCATAATCACCCCCCAATGTAGCCCCTTGATAGAATTCAAAATTATCATTAAATAAAATTTTCCCCTTTAACAAGGTTCCTAAAACTAGTTTGTTAGATTTTACAAGTTTATGACTAAATCCTAGTTCACTTTCTAAATAAGTGAAATTTTTCTTACTATTAGATAAGTTCGTTTTCCAAGTGCCTCGTACAGAAAAAATCATTCCTAAAGTAGGGTTAGCTGCTCTATCATAGTTCTTGAAGGTATATTGAAATGATGCACCTGCAAATTGCTGGTATTCAAAAACTTCTGGATTGATTGCGTTGGGTTCGTTAATAAAACGGTTATACGTTTCTTCTACTTCAATATTTTCAAATGATGTTTGAAGCGTTATTTCGCTTCCCATTCTACCAATATATTTTAATGCTGGGGCAATTTTTAAAAGTTGTATTCTAACTCTATTATAGTCCATTCCTTTATTTTGATCAAAATTTTTTGTTTCATTTCCGTAGCCAAAATAATTGATACTAAAATTAGGAGTGGTGTAACGAGAATCTAATTCCAAGTTCCATTTTCCTAAAACTTTAGTGAAACTATTTTTGTAATTCAACTCGACTCCCTCAGTGGCAAAATAATAATTGGCGCTTACGATGTGTTTTGCTTGATAGGGGTTATTGATAAAACCTTGTTTAACATAGCTAAAATTACCGCCTATTTTTACCCCATCATCTGGATTAAAGCCTAGCATAGGCAATAGAAATGAATGATTGTATTTTGGTTTTTTATAATGATATTCGTTTAATTCGTAATCGTCTTTAAAATTAACAATCGCTCCGCTTTGAGCTTGAATGGTATTTTCTTTTGATTTGTAATCATATACTTTTACTTTTTTTCCATTTTCAATATTGTAAATGTCATGATTTTGCCCTCCTACTAGGCGAATTATACTGTGCTTTTTTGTTTTGCCCACAACCTCAAAAACATCATCATCATCCAAGCCATATATCCATATTTCTTTTGTATCTTTTTTATCGTAAGTTTTAGAAAATTGGTATTCTTCACCATCTTTCTTCATTCGAATCCAAGTTATTTTAGTTTTATCATCCGCTAAGCGTTCTATTCTGAATTTATCTTTTTTATCTGTTCCTGTTAGTATAATTCTCTTTTGCAATAGCTTATAATATTTGAATGCAAACGCCTCTAATTCTTTTTTTCTATTGCGAAGTTTGGCTTTAATTTCGGCAGTTGTTTCATCGTCTCTAATTTCAATTGGAAGTTTTGCAAATGCTTCATCAATGGCTTTATCACTTAATTGTGATATTATCCAGTTGGTCTGTTTTTTCCAATCTTCAAAAGTTGCCTTTTTAATAAAAGCAATATCTAAACTATGAGCCGAAAAATTAAACCATTTTTCACTTGGAAATGTAGCTTTAAAATGGGTTATATGTCTCGCTCCTGGGATATTTAACAACAAACTAGTTAAATTACCATCGGGTTTTGCAAAAGCTTGATCTCGGTCTCTAGGAATTGGTTTGTAAATGATATTTCCGTCTTTTTCAAATTCTGACCATCTCCATTGATCTTGATGTCTGTCCCAATCTCCAATCAGCATATCAAACAATCGTGCCTTTATGTAAGAAGCTTCGTCGACTTGATATTTTTCATCTTTTGTAATGTTCTCTAAGACTTCATCTGTTCCAATGATGTCTTGAGGTTTTCCATAACTCTCTAAGTCGATATGTTCTTTTGATTGTCGCTCTTCTACCATGTATAATTTGTCACCAAAAGCATCATTAAATTTACCTAATCGGTGTTGTTTTGGTATGAAATAAAGTTTTGGATTGCTGTGGTAAAGTCCAATTCTGTCGGATAAATCGCCAATGATGAATGGTGTAAATGGGTGACTTGATGTATAGAAATCATAAATGAACTTTTCAGCATACGTATCTTTAAAACTCGCCATTGCATTTTGATCTCTAAAAGCTGATTGTAAAAATCGGGTAGCATTTTTTTTGAGTGCTCGCATTACATATTCTTTGCCATCTTTGTCTATTAATCGTAAAGATTCAGATTGATTGCCTCCACCAGATATGGTAGGCGTTACTCCACCAAAAAGCGTGTCTAGTTGTACCGTATTAGCTTCAACAGGTAAATTATAATAGTGGCGATAATGGTTGCCCCAGATAAACTTATAAAGCTTACTCTTCTTCGTTAAATCGTCTGTATATATCGTTGCTTTTACTCTTGTATCTAGATTATAGGAGCTACTATTTGGATTGAAGTACTCATCAGGTTTTGAAATATAATGCGTATGTAATTTTTTTAGTTGTCCTTCGTTAGTACTATAAAAAGTAATTAAAGCTGATTTATCCTTGAATACTTCAACTTTGCTAAAACCATAACCTCCGAATGAAAAATCGTTTGGGAACATAGCTTTAGCAGCTTCTTTTTTTGAAGCAGCACCGCTAATTAGCTGCTTTATCTGATCACTTTCTATAAATTGTAAGTTGTGTTCGTGTCCAGAGACAACTAAAACATTATCGCGATTTTGGATTAAAGGTTTAATCTTATTAACTAGTTCACGGTACATCTTGTTTTGTGAATCTTGTGGACTAGCCCCTGAAGTTTTTCTTAAAAGATTTATAAATGACCCAACAATAGGCAATGGAATCTTATTATTAATAGGGTATAGGTGTTTTTTTAAAGCATAAACACCGCCATGAGGGCCATGGCTAATTAAGGGATGATGAATAGCCAGAATGGTGAATTTGTTTTGACTTTTATTGATTTCACTTCGTAGTTCTTCAAAGAACTCAAATCGGGTTTTGATGTTACAATCATCATTCATCGTTGGGTGTTTGTCCCAATCTTGTAAAAACCATTCACTGTCAATTATGATGACATTTACTTCATCGTTAACCTTTACCGTTTCGATTGGACAACCTTTTTTGGGTAAAAATGCTTTTTTATCGTTTAAATAATTGGCAATAAACTTTTCTTGTTCGTTTAGTCCTACCAAACCGTTGTACCAATCGTGATTGCCTGGAATAAAAATGGTTTTTCCTTTAAAGTTTTCAGCTACTTTTAATTGTAATATTATTTTCTCTTCGGCCTCTTTTCTGCTAATTGGGTTACTTTCTGTAGGCATTCCTTTTGGATAAATATTATCCCCTAAAAAAAGTAATGTTGTTTCTTTGCTAGTTGTAGTAACTTCTTTTTTTAAGATTTCTAACGTTTGTTGAGTTTCTTTATTTACAGTATTCCCGGCATCTCCAATAAAAAAAAAGGTGTGACTGATAGCTATTGCGCTACTATCTTGCATATATGCAATACCATTTTTTTTAATATTTGAACCGACACGAACGGAATTTGAAGCACAAGAAAATAACAAAATTGAAACAAGGAAAACAATATAGATTCTATTTATTGTTAAAGTAGTAAAAACCCAAAACATTTTCATAATTTAGTAACTTAAATAATTATTACATGAACCTGATTCAACAAGCAGAGCAATTTGTAACGCGATTACTTCAAGAACAATTGCCTTCTACTTTTCTTTATCATAATTTCAATCATACAGTTGGGGTAGTCAAGGCTGTAACCTCCATAGCAAAGTATCAACAAATTTCCGACGAAGATACTGAAAAATTATTACTTGCCGCTTGGTTTCATGATACGGGTTATATAAAAGGAGTACAAAATCACGAGGTAGCTAGTGTAGCAATTTTAGAATCCTTTTTGGAACAACAAGCAGGAAAAGAAGTTCTTTTTAAAGCGGTTTCGGGTCTTATAATGGCAACAGTTTTTAATGCAAAGCCTGCAAATAATTTAGAACAAATTATAAGAGATGCTGATTATTTTCATTTTGCTAATGAGCATTATTTGACGCTTTGTGAATTTCTTCGTGAAGAATGGAAAAACACTTGTGATAAGACTTTTACAGATTTAGAGTGGGCTAAAGAAAATTTAATAATGCTCACCCAAAGGCATGTGTTTTATACACCATTTGCATTGACTTTTTGGCAACCTATTAAAGAAAAAAATATTGCTCGAATTGAAAAAAGGATAAAGAAAATGATCAATACTGTTGATCCTATTGTTTCAGATTCAAAGAAGACAGAAAAGTCGGAGCGTGGAATTGATACTATGTTTCGTGTTACCCTAAATAATCATACTCGATTGAGTGAAATTGCCGATAGTAAAGCCAATATTTTACTTTCGGTAAATGCCATTATAATATCCATTGCACTTTCAACTTTAATACCGAAATTAGACAGTCCAAATAATGCACATTTAGTGATTCCAACTTTGGTGTTGATTGTTTTTAGTGTGGTGTCTATTATTTTTGCTATTCTGTCTACACGACCAAAAGTTACAACTGGTACTTTTTCCCAATTTGATGTTCAGGAGCGAAAAGTTAATCTTCTTTTCTTTGGTAATTTCTATAAAATGCCTTACCAAGAGTATGAAGATGCGGTTAATGAAATGATGAAAGATCGCGAATATTTATACAACGCGATGATTAAAGATTTGTATAACTTAGGTTTGGTTTTGGAACGAAAATATAGGTTGCTCAGAATTACTTATAACATTTTTATGGTTGGGATTATTGTATCCGTACTTATGTTTATCATAGCATTTAAGAATTCTGGAATTTAATTCAATTCATTCAAAAGCTCTTGATAAGTGTAACTTTTATGATTGTTTTCATTTTGCATCACTTGAACTCTTAAAACCTTTAATCCAGAAATACCCTGGAGATCTTCTACTTCAAAACGTTCAATTTTAGGCTGAAGTATTTTTTTGTATTGTAAGAATTTGATATATTTCAAATATTCCGTTTCTTCTTGACTATGTGAATATACAATTGTGATTTTACCCGTTTCGGTAATTCTTTTATTGGTATCTTTTATATTGGCTTTGTCGATACGTTTTTTGACTACCTCATAACGAGCATTGTAGGATCCGTCAACATCAAATCGTTTTTCGTCCATTCTAAATCGAATAGAAATAGGGGTGCTGAAGACTAAAATTAATGATGTTACTTCTAATAGATAAGGCAATTCGTTCTTTATACGTTGGTGTTCTAGTTCCATTTCACAAATGGTCTGCAATTGCCATAATCGTAAATTACTCAGAAATATTTTATCAAATGGAAGGTTGGGAGCGATTGCTTCGCCGATGTATAAATTATGTTCTACACCGTCTGTTTTAAAACGTTCAAAATAGTGAGGATAGATGTTTTGTGCTTCAATTTGTTTGCTGTCTAAAATTGCGGCAAGTTTTTTATTAATTACAGCTAATGTTTCATCAAAATCTTTTCTAGCATGGTAATACATGCCCGATTTAGCATCTAATGAAGCAAAATAATTTTCAATTTTTTCCGATACTTCTTTTTCTGTTTGAAGCGAATTTAAAATAGGATGTATTTCATTTTCAATAAAATGATGAATTTGTTGTTCGGTATCTGTTTTTAATGGAGCTTTTATTTCTTCAATTAATTGTTGAATTTCATATTTTCTTTGTTCAATAATTAAAAGATTTGAGTTGGACTTTATTTGCTCTAAAATATTTAAAATGCGAATTAATTGATTTTTTATATCGGTTTTTAGTGTTTCATTTCTGTGTTCGGATGAACCTTTAATATCTATTTGACCATATAGAGGGAATACTTCTTTAAAAACAATTTCTTTTAAACTGTACTCTTTCGAGATGCTATTGTTTTGAAAATAATTTTTTGCTTCACGTTTGAATTTCCAGTATACACTTGGATGAATTGTAGTGTATTCTTTCTGAATGATGGCTTCAATTTGGTTTTGCATATCTTCAATACTACTAACAATAGTGTCTTCAAGAAATGGCATAATTAATTCTAATTTATTAGCATTAATTGAATTTAAAGCTCTGACTTGAGAAGAGGCTAATTCTAAAACGCCTAATAATTTGTTTTCTTTGATAATAGGAGCTAATAAAAAACTTTTAATGTTTTGACGAATTAGTTTTTCTCCGAAAAGAGTATTTTGTTTTTGTTTTGCAAATGCTTCCGTATCTGGAATTACAAAAATTGCTTTGTTTTCAATTAAGTTTTCATAGGTACACCCACAAAGGGCGTTTTTGCAATCCGATTCTTTTTCATCCAAAAGAATGAAGCTGAACATACTTTCATTATTAAAAATAGGTTTTTCAAATGTATCTTCTTCTTGATTGTACATGGTGAATCCTAATTTTAAATCTGGAATTTTGAATACAGATCTAAAAATGGTGTTTGAATTTTCTTTGTTATTGGTGTTTTTAAACTCTGGATTCAGCAGGTAGGTTTTCAAATTAGAAACCGCATTTTCAACGGTAACATCTACTAATGAAACAATAACAAAGCCTTTGAAAATCCATGAATTTGGTGGGAATTTTTCTTTCCAAAGCGCTGTATTATCATAATTATCAACTAATTCATTAATTTCATCCTCGGTTAGGTGTTTGAAACTATCGGTAGGGTAAATCTCAACGAAATCAGCGTTATAAAGAATTCGATAATGTCTCATTACACCATTTTCATCCGGAATATCATAAAATAATGGTTTTCCAAAATCAATTTTCAAGTTGTAGTAATCATTCAAAATTATAGCACAACTCATGGCGTAGAATTGATGTTCATCAAAATCTCTGATGTTCATATTAATTTCACGCCCAGCATTGTTTATGATTTTCTTAAAACGTTCAGTATAATTAAAAGTTATGTTTTGAAAAGGGATCGTAACAGCTTTTATTTCATTCTGGGTAAGTGCGGTTGGGAATAAATCGGCTAACAAATATTTTATCAATGCTTCGTTTTCCTGAATAAAACCTATATTGTCAATCCCTTCTCTTAATTCGGGTTTTGCATTCACTTCCTTAAGTAATCCCTTGGCATAATTAGATCTAAAATCAATAGATGACAACGCAATTTGTTCTAAACTCTCAATTACTTTATGAAATGAGATTAAGGTTTTGAATGGACTTTCTTTGAATTTAAAATTTTCCATAGGATAATAATTAGTACAAAGGTAGTGAAAGTGTAGTGAATTGATATTTTTTTAATATTAGTTTATGCTTCATTTTAAGGTTTGCTTAATTGAATTGTAAATATTCGATACAGCAACTAAAAAGAAGAAAGCTGGGATATAAGGTTCTTTTATTTTAAGAGGTAATACAGTAGGGGGAACCTTGGGGTGTAGGTGAACGTAGATGGCGATTAACATTATTATTGAAATTGTAACAAATGAAAGTAACGTCAAGTAGTTGTATAATTTGATTGGTATTTTGGATTTGAATAGCAAACAAAATAAAAGGATTGTTCCAACAGTAATTTCTCCTAAAATGCCTAAAATGTATGATGCCTGACCTATCTCACTATTGGTAATCTGAATGGTGTACCAATATTTGAACGGATTTATAAATTTAAGAATTCCAAACAAGAACAATGATGTCGCTAAAAACCAAGTTGTATAAGTTGTGTATTTCATTTTTTCATTTTTAAGTTATTGAAAAACAAAATTGGATGAAATAACTAGAATTTTCTTGGTTGTAAAGTCCAAAAAAAAGGAAAAAAAGTTCAACGCTCTATTTAAAAAGTTTCCGTTTTCTGTAGCAACTAGGTGTTATATTATATTTCATTTTGAACAATTTACTGAAATGAGAAGTATCTGTAAATCCGACTTCATAACATATTTCACTAATTGAAAAATCTGTTGACACCAATAATTGCATAGCTTTTAAAAGTTTTTGTTCTTTAATATAATTAGCGGGTGTGTCCTTAAATACAATTTCAAAGTCTCTTTTAAATGCTGATAAACTTCGGCCAGAAAGTGTAGCTAATTCGGGTATTGTAATTTTTGAAAAAAGATGTGATTGTGTTACTTCTAAAAGATTTGCTTTTCTTGGACTAAAAAGAAACGAAAATAAGCTTATTATATTTTCAGCGTTACTAGTATGAACAAGCAAGAGAATAAGTTCTTTAATTTTAAGTTTCAATAATTCATCGTTAACTAATTTTGGATTTTGAAAATATAACTCTAAACTATTGATAAATTGAATAATAATATCTTCTTTTTCTATTTTTTGCGCATAAGATTTTTCTCTGTGGTATTTGATAAAACTTGGAAATTCTTTGTGATATAATTCTTCTAAAATGTCGCGATGAAGATGGAAGGCTAAAATTTCACAATTTCGATTTTCAAATTTTTGTAACTGCTCGGAAAAGTAACTTCCGCATTTTAATAAAACACTTTCCGAAACGTATAGATGTATACGTTCTGTAGAAGAATTTATGATGCTTTCACCATCTTTGATGAATAAAAAACATGCTTCATCTTGAAAAGTTGATCCAAATTTAAAAGGTGTTTTTATTAGTAGTTTTTCCACTACACATTTGTTATTCAAATTAAGTTGTTCTCTTTTAATGATCATATTTTTTCAATTGAGGTTACACAACTCTTAAGCGTTGTTTGATAAAAAATGGGTATAATTAAAATAAAAATGCACTTTTAATTTGTATTATTTTGTGAGTTTAGCGTTTCTTTAATTTTTATATTTTACTTCTGCTAGCTAAAGAAAGTTCCCAATAGCTGAGAACTAAAATAAGACTTACTTCAAGTAAGAAATAGATTAATTCAATTGGTTTAACTTGACTTGAGTAATAGATTAATGATCCTATTGTTGTTATGCAGTATAGTAAGTTAGCAATGCCAATAAATCGAATATAAGGCCTCCATTGATTTTTTAAAAATAAGAAACAAGCTGTTGCATAGGAACTTAAACAGCTTGCTGTTATAATAAAAAAGATCAAAATTTTTCTTGGCAATCCAAAGTATTCATTAAATAGGAGTAATGTGAATAACAAAAAAACGGCAGACAAAAAAGCTCCTATTGCGTCATATAGAAAAATCATCTTATAGTTGGATAGAGCTGCATATGTCATTCTTTTTTTATTCCAAATATTTTTTAATCTAGTCATTTGTATTTGATTGTCATTACTATAGATAGTATTGTAAAGTTGGTTCGTAAACCATCGAAATTTACGATATTTTTTCGATTCGATTAGCTCTATTTTTATGATAAATTACTTATTGTTTTCAGTTTATCATTCATTTAAATGAGGATGTAATGATGTTCATTATATTGGGTTCCCTTTTGTAAATTAAATTACTATATTCTTTAATTTTACTTTTTAAGAGTAAGATGAAATATTATATTTAAAAATCTAATTTTTAGAGTGTAAAGATAAATATTTGTACAAAAAAAGACCTGATGCAATATTTATCACATCAGGTCTTCTATGATTAAAAGTAAAAACGATTACTTTCTTTTTATAACTTTCTCTGCTTTTTCTATAATGGCTGCACTGTTTAAACCATATTTTTCCATTAGTTGGTCCGGTGTTCCACTTTCTCCAAAACTGTCGTTTACAGCAACAAATTCTTGAGGAACTAAGTGGTTTTGTACTAACGTTCTTGAAACGCTTTCTCCTAAACCACCAATGATGTTATGCTCTTCCGCAGTAACCACACAACCTGTTTTTTTAACTGATTTTAAAATCGCTTCTTCGTCTAACGGTTTAATCGTGTGAATGTTAATTACTTCAGCTGAAATTCCTTTTGCTTCTAAGGCTTCTGCTGCTACTAACGCTTCCCAAACTAAATGTCCAGTTGCGATAATCGTAACATCGGTTCCTTCGTTTAATAGGATAGCTTTTCCAATTACGAAAGGTTCGTCTGCTGGCATAAAGTTAGGTACCACTGGACGACCAAAACGCAAATAAGCTGGTCCGTGATGATCTGCTAGGGCAATAGTTGCAGCTTTCGTTTGGTTGTAATCACAAGTATTAATTACGGTCATTCCTGGTAACATTTTCATCAAACCGATGTCTTCTAAGATTTGGTGTGTTGCTCCGTCTTCTCCTAGCGTTAATCCCGCGTGAGATGCACAAATTTTCACATTCTTATCCGAATACGCTACTGATTGACGTATTTGATCGTATACTCTTCCTGTAGAAAAGTTTGCGAAAGTTCCTGTGAAAGGAATTTTTCCACCAATCGTTAAACCAGCAGCAATTCCAATCATGTTGGCTTCTGCAATTCCGATTTGGAAGAAACGCTCTGGGTGGTTTTTCTTGAAATCATCAAATTTTAATGACCCAATTAAATCCGCACAAAGTGCTACTACATTTTCGTTTTTTTGACCTAATTCTGTCATTCCAGCTCCAAAACCCGAACGGGTATCTTTACTGCCTTGGTTGCTATATTTTTTCATTTGTTTTTAAATTTAATTGCATTCTACTGAACACTTGTAACTTAATACGGAATACTTATTAATAGTCTCCTAAAGTTTCAACATTTTGTTCTAACGCTTTTGCTAATTGCTCATCATTTGGCGCTTTTCCGTGCCAAGCGTGTGTGTGCATCATAAAATCAACACCATTACCCATTTCTGTATGTAATAAAATACAAACTGGTTTTCCGTTACCTGACTTTGATTTTGCATCAGCTAAACCAGCCTTGATAGCGTCGATGTTGTTTCCTTCCTTGATTTCTAATACAATCCAGTCGAATGCTTCAAACTTCGCTTTTACACTTCCCATTGCTAAAACTTCGTCGGTTGTTCCGTCGATTTGTTTTCCGTTAAGGTCAATAGTAGCGATTAAATTATCTACTTTTTTTGCTGAAGCATACATAATTGCTTCCCAGTTTTGTCCTTCTTGTAATTCACCATCACCTAAAAGAGCAAAAACTAAATGATTATCATTATTCAATTTTTTAGCTTGAGCCGCTCCAATTGCAACTGATAAACCTTGTCCTAACGAACCCGATGCCATTCGAATTCCTGGTAAACCTTCATGAGTTGTTGGGTGACCTTGTAATCTTGAATTTAATTTTCTGAATGTTGCTAATTCCGCCACTGAAAAGTAACCGCTTCTAGCTAAAACACTGTAAAAAACAGGAGAAATATGTCCGTTTGATAAGAAGAATAAATCTTCACCAATTCCGTTCATATCAAAACCTTCGTTACGTTTCATAACGTCTTGGTAAAGGGTAACCAAAAATTCAGCACATCCCAAAGAACCTCCTGGGTGACCTGAATTTACGGCATGAACCATACGAAGAATATCTCTTCGAACTTGTGTTGTAAAATCTTGTAGTTGTTGTGTGTTAGACATTATAAAAAAATATATATGTTAATTTGATTGCAAAAGTAATTTTATTTTTTTGGTGCTACAAATCATTTTGTTAGAAGTTATTAAGAATTGTTTTTTTGGATGGGTAATGGGTGATGGGTAATGGGTGATGGGTAATGGGTGATGGGTAATGGGTGATGGGTAATGGGTGGTGGGTAATGGGTGGTGGGTAATGGGTGGTGGGTAATGGGTGGTGGGTAATGGGTGGTGGGTAATGGGTGGTGGGTAATGGGTGGTGGTATTGGTGCTTTTCAACGATGGTGTTCACAGATTGCTTTAAAATTGGTTAAACGGTGTGTTGTTTTTGCTTGTAAAGTCACGAAGACGTAAAGATTTATTAAAATCAAAAATAGTTGCAATCCTCTTTACGTATTGGTAAGTTTGTTTCATCTTTTTGTTAACATTATGTCTTTTCTTAAATAATTCCAAATTCGATACCGAAACCTCGGGACTAAATTCCAAAATAAATTATCTTTGCCGTTCGTAAAAGCACAATATGAAGTTTGATTTAATCACCAAAGACCCAAAAAGTAAGGCTAGAGCCGGAAAAATAACAACCGATCACGGGGTTATTGAAACGCCAATTTTTATGCCAGTAGGAACGGTTGCCTCTGTAAAAGGAGTTCACCAACGCGAGTTAAAACAAGATATTAACCCTGATATCATTTTAGGGAATACGTATCATTTATATTTAAGACCTCAGACGAAAATTTTAGAGGCTGCAGGTGGTTTGCATAAATTCATGAATTGGGACAGAAATATCTTAACCGATTCTGGAGGTTATCAAGTATATTCTTTATCAGGAAGAAGAAAAATTAAGGAAGAAGGCGTAAAATTCAAATCGCATATTGATGGTTCTTATCATTTTTTTTCACCAGAAAATGTAATGGAAATTCAACGTACTATTGGTGCGGATATTATTATGGCATTTGATGAATGTACACCATATCCATGCGATTATCGTTATGCAAAACGTTCGATGCACATGACCCATCGTTGGTTAGATCGATGCATTACTCATTTAGAAAAATTACCATTTAAATATGGTTATGAACAAACGTTTTTTCCAATTGTTCAAGGAAGTACGTATAAAGATTTAAGAGCGCAATCAGCAGAATATATTGCTAATGTTGGCGCACAAGGAAATGCTATTGGTGGATTATCAGTAGGTGAGCCAGCTGAAGAGATGTACGCGATGACAGAAGTAGTTACCGCAATTCTTCCAGAAGACAAGCCAAGATATTTAATGGGAGTAGGTACGCCAATCAATATTTTAGAAAATATTGCGTTAGGAATTGATATGTTTGATTGTGTGATGCCAACACGTAACGCAAGAAACGGAATGTTGTTTACAGCCTATGGCTCGATAAATATTAAAAACAAAAAGTGGGAAGCTGATTTTTCGCCTATTGACGAAATGGGTCACACCTGGGTAGATACTGAATATTCTAAAGCGTATTTAAGACATCTTTTTGCAGCAAATGAATTTTTAGGAAAACAAATTGCTACCATTCATAACTTAGGTTTTTACATGTGGTTGGTTCGAGAAGCAAGAAGACAAATTTTAGCAGGAACCTTCAGAGAATGGAAAGATAAAATGGTGATTCAGATGAGTCAAAGACTTTAAAGTTGATAGGTGAAAGGTATTTGGTGATGGGTGTTTTTGCTAAACTTTGTTTAGCTATTTACCTAAGGTTAGGAGATTCCTAGCAAGCTCGGAATGACAGAGCTAAAAAAACTTGAAACCTGAAACTTGAAACTCGAAAATTGAAATATGAAAATAATAGATAAATACATTTTAAAACGCTATTTGGTCACTTTTTCGGTGATGTTACTTATGTTTATTCCTATTGGAATTACAATAGATGTTTCAGAAAAGGTGAATAAAATGATTGAAAAGAAAATACCACTGAAAGACATTTTAGTGTATTATGGTGATTTTACGGTGTATTTTGCCAATTTGTTATTTCCGATTTTCTTGTTTTTATCTATTATTTGGTTTACCTCGAAATTAGCCAATAATACCGAGATTATTGCGATTTTAAGTTCGGGAATTTCATTTGGTCGATTTTTACGACCTTTCATGTATGGTGCAGTTATTGTATCTATTTTTGCATTAATAATGGGTTTTTTCCTGGTTCCAAAAGCAAGTAAGGGGTTTAATGATTTTCGCTATCAAAATTTAAAGGGAAATTCACAGACAAGAGAGACTTCAGACATCTTTAGGCAAATTAAAAAAGAAGGTAAACTAGAAGAGAATATTTATGTGAGTAATTATAACTACATATCAAGGACAGGGTTTAATTTTACTTTCGAGCGATTTAATGACAATATATTGGTTGAAAAAATAAATGCTAATAGGATTAAATACGAACCTAAAACAAAGAAATATACGCTGTATAATTACAGTAAAAGGACTGTTGGTTCAGTTGATGATAGCATAACGACATTAGATAAAATTGAACTTACATTTGATTTTGAACCAGATGATTTGACTCCAGTTATTTATGTAGCGGAAACTATGACTATTGGTGAGTTAAATAAATTTATCAATAAGGAGCGAGCTAGAGGAAATGGTAATATCAATACGTATTTAGTAGTTTTTTATAAAAAATTTAGTTTACCGATCTCGGCATTTATATTAACGATAATTGCGGTTGCAGTTTCTTCAATGAAACGAAGAGGAGGGATGGGAATTAATTTGGCAATAGGTATTGTGATAGCATTTGTTTTTATCTTTTTTGATAAAGTTTTCGGTACTTTAGCAGAAAAATCGAGTATTCCTCCTTTTTTAGCAGTATGGTTTCCTAATCTAGTTTTTGGAATTTTAGCAGTCTATTTACTCCGCAATGCAAAACGATAATTTAAAAAGCTATTTACATCTTCATGTAATTGTATTTATTTGGGGATTTACAGCAGTTTTGGGAAAATTAATTTCTCTTGAAGCTTTAGATTTGGTATGGTATCGCATGTTATTTGCGTCAGTAATTATGACCTTTGTTGTTATTTTCTACAAGGAGAGCATAAGGGTTCCATTTAATGTTTTAGTAGGGTTTATTCTCTCGGGGATTATTATAGCGCTTCATTGGCTTACTTTTTATCAAGCAATTAAGGTTTCTAATGTTTCAATTACTTTAGCTTGTTTGTCTACAGGCGCTTTTTTTGCGTCTATTTTAGAGCCTATTTTTTACAAGCGAAACATAATTTGGTATGAAGTACTTTTTGGGTTAATTGTAATTTTTGGGTTGGGCATCATTTTTAAAGTAGAAACGCAGTATACTACTGGAATTTATTTAGCAGTAACTTCCGCCTTTTTATCAGCGCTTTTTTCCGTCATAAATGGAAAATATGCTAAAGAATATAGTCCTAATATAATTTCCGTATACGAATTGTCTAGTGGCTTCTTGTTTTTGAGTATTTATTTGTATTTCGCTGATAGTTTTACCCCAGCTTTTTTTGCACTTTCTACAAATGATTTGATCTGGTTGTTTTTATTGTCTTCAATATGTACTGCTTATGCTTTTTCTGCATCGGTAAAAGTAATGAAGTTTCTGAGTCCGTTCACCGTGATGTTAACAATCAATCTTGAACCTATTTACGGCATTATTTTGGTGCTTTTCATTTTTCCAGAGAATGAGAAAATGTCACCTATGTTTTACATAGGAGCTCTTATTATTTTAGCCACTGTTATTGCCAATGGAATAATGAAAAGTCGTAAAAAGTTACCAACAAATTAAACATAAATTTACCAAAGTTAATTGAAAATTTTATCTTTGTAACAACAAACACAAACCCAAATAAACCAATTATGGAATATTTAGATTTTGAATTACCTATAAAAGAGCTTGAAGACCAATTAGATAAATGTCAAATCATAGGTCAAGAATCAGATGTTGATGTGTCTAATACTTGCAAGCAAATTGAGAAGAAGTTAGAAGAAACCAAGAAAAAAATATACAAAAACCTAACGGCTTGGCAACGGGTTCAATTATCACGTCATCCTAGTCGCCCTTATACATTAGAATATATTGCTAATATCACTAATGGGACTTTTTTAGAGCTTTTTGGAGACAGAAACTTCAAGGATGATAAGGCAATGGTTGGAGGACTTGGTCAAATCAATGGGCAATCGTTCATGATCATCGGTCAGCAAAAAGGAATTAATACGAAAATGCGTCAATACCGAAACTTTGGTATGGCCAATCCGGAAGGATATAGAAAGGCACTTCGTTTAATGAAAATGGCCGAAAAGTTCAATATTCCTGTTTTAACCTTAATTGATACTCCGGGAGCTTACCCAGGTTTAGAAGCAGAGGAGCGTGGGCAAGGAGAGGCAATAGCAAGAAATATTTTTGAAATGGCTCGTTTGAAGACTCCAATTATATCTGTGATTATTGGTGAAGGCGCTTCAGGAGGTGCATTAGGAATAGGTGTTGGGGATAAAGTATTTATGTTAGAAAACACATGGTATTCTGTAATTTCACCAGAATCTTGTTCTTCAATCTTGTGGAGAAGTTGGGAATATAAAGAGCAAGCTGCAGAAGCTTTAAAATTAACTTCATTTGACATGAAAAAACAGAAGTTAATTGATGATATTATTCCAGAGCCACTGGGTGGTGCTCACTATGATAAAGATACCACTTTCAAAACAGTCTCAGAATATGTTACGCAAGCTTATGCTGATTTAAAAGATTTATCAACAAAAGAATTAGTGGCACAACGAATGGATAAATATAGTAGAATGGGTGAATTCAAAGAGTAATCACTTATTTTAAAATTATTAAAAAAATCCGAAGCCTTAAGTTTCGGATTTTTTTTGCCTTATCAACAAAATTTTAAAGTTATTAACATAGTGGTATTAAGAACTCCATTTAAAATTTTATAAAAAAAGAGTACCTTAGCAATATGGAAAATGTCAGAAATATGAACCCGATAAAAGTAGATAAAACTACGATTATCAATTTGGAAAAAGGGAAACTACCTCCTCAGGCGTTAGACCTAGAAGAAGCTGTGCTTGGTGCCATGATGATTGATAAAAAAGGGGTTGATGAAGTAATTGATATTTTACAACCAGATGCCTTTTACAAAGATGCTCATAAGTATATTTTTGAGGCGATCGTACAACTATTTAATGAGACCCAGCCAATTGACTTATTAACCGTTTCTGCTCAATTGAAGAAAAATGGGAAATTAGAACTTTCAGGGGGTGATTTTTATTTGATTCAGCTCACCCAAAAGATATCATCTTCTGCCCATATTGAGTTTCACTCCCGTATCATTCTTCAAAAGTTTATTCAACGAAGTCTAATAAAAATTTCAAGTGAAATTATTGAAGAGTCGTATGATGAATCTACGGATGTGTTTGATTTATTAGATAAAGCAGAATCAAAATTATACGAAGTTACCCAAGGTAATATTAAGCGAAGTTCGGAAACCGCACAAAGTTTAGTTATTCAAGCTAAAAAGCGAATTGAAGAGATTGCAGGAAAAGAAGGGTTGAGTGGTATTCCAACAGGATTTCACAACTTAGATAAGTTGACTTCTGGATGGCAACCTTCCGATTTAATTATTGTAGCTGCTCGTCCGGGTATGGGTAAAACAGCCTTTACGTTATCGATGGCGCGTAATATGGCTATCGATTATGGTGCACCAGTTGCATTTTTCTCCTTAGAGATGTCTTCTGTACAGTTAATAACCCGTTTAATTTCATCTGAAACTGGATTGTCTTCTGAGAAATTAAGAACAGGAAAATTAGAAAAACACGAATGGGAGCAATTGTCAATTAAGGTTAAAGACTTAGAGAAAGCGCCATTATATATTGATGATACCCCTTCGTTATCGATTTTTGATTTGCGAGCCAAAGCAAGACGACTTTCCTCACAGTACGGTATCAAAATGATTGTAATTGATTATCTTCAATTGATGACGGCAGGAGGAAATGGAAAAGGAGGAGGAAACCGAGAGCAAGAAATTTCGACCATTTCTCGAAATTTAAAGGCCTTAGCTAAAGAATTGAATGTTCCTGTTATAGCACTTTCACAGTTGTCTCGTGCCGTAGAGACTCGTGGTTCAAGTAAACGTCCATTACTTTCTGATTTAAGGGAATCAGGAGCTATTGAGCAAGATGCAGATATTGTATCGTTTATTTATCGTCCAGAATATTATAAAATTGATGAGTGGGATGATGAAGAGCGTTCTCCAACGCAGGGTCAAGCAGAATTTATCGTAGCTAAGCATCGTAATGGAGGATTAGACAATATTCGATTAAAATTTATTGGAAATTTAGGAAAGTTTGATAATTTGGATGATTTTGGATCTCCTTTTGATTCCCTTCCCTCTAAAATGAATTTGGATGATAGTAATCCTTTCATAACCCCTAATTTGCCGACACCAAATGAAGCTTTTGGTAGTACAATGAATTCATTCGACGATGACGATTCGGATGTTCCATTTTAATATATGAACCCATGCGTAAAGTAATTTATTTTCTGACTTTATTTTTCTTTATCAATAAATGTTTCGCTGCTTTTATATTACTTCCAATGGAGGCTGAGGGGCAACAAAATCATTTAAAAGCTTATGGTATTACCTATTGGGCTTTGGATAAAAGTTATAAAGTAAGTTGGTTATTAAATTACAGAGGCGGTTCGTTTCTTTTGCCTGATGCGCCAGAGGTTAGAAAAGAATGTCAAATTAGAGGTGTTACTTTTGAGGTATTGTCTGATGCAGCTACCAATTTAATTTTAGAAGATATTAGCTCACCATCTCAAAATATGGAAACAGTAGTTTTGGAAAAAGCGCCTAAGATTGCCGTTTATACCCCTAAAGGTAAGCAACCTTGGGACGATGCTGTAACTTTAGTTCTTACTTATGCTGAGATTCCTTATACGGAAATTTATGACGAAGAAGTTTTGTCTGATCAATTGTTACTATACGATTGGTTGCATTTGCATCATGAAGATTTTACAGGACAGTATGGTAAATTTTTTGGAAGTTATAGAAATACCCCTTGGTACATTGAACAAAAAGAAAAATCTGAGGCACTAGCTAAGAAGTTGGGTTATACTAAAGTTTCTGAACAGAAATTAGCGGTTGCATTAAAAATAAGAGATTTTGTTATTGGTGGCGGTTTTATGTTTGCTATGTGTTCGGCCACTGATAGTTTTGATATCGCACTTTCCGCTGAAGGAGTTGATATTTGTGAGCCTATGTTTGATGGAGATGCATCGGCACCAAATTATCAATCTTTAATTAATTATTCCAATACATTTGCCTTCAAGGATTATGCTTTGGTACGTAATCCCATAGTTTATGAATTTTCGGATATTGATACAACAGAAGAGCATGGTAAAGGAGTTTTTACAATGGATAAAGATTATTTTACTTTAATGGAATATTCTGCAAAATGGGATCCCATTCCTACAATGTTGTGTCAAAACCACACCCAATTGGTTAAAGGTTTTATGGGGCAGACTACTGCTTTTGCTGCCGATAAAATAAAATCTAATATTTTAGTCATGGGCGAATGTAAAATCAATGGAGAAGCGAGATACATTCACGGAACTAAAGGAAAAGGAATGTTTACTTTTTACGGCGGTCATGATCCAGAAGATTACCAACATAGAGTAGGAGATGCCCCAACGGTTTTGGATTTACATCCTAATTCGCCTGGTTATCGTTTGATTTTGAATAATGTCTTGTTTCCTGCGGCTAGAAAGAAAAAGTTAAAGACATAATTTAGTTATTTCAAAATATCTTTGATTATCATCCAGTGATGTTTGGTATGTAATACTAAGAATTTTTCTGTTTCCTTCTTGTTAATATCTCCAAAGAAAGGGTGAGGAAAATGAACATTTGTATCCAAACTTTCCCAATTTTTTAAATTCGCTCTCACTTTTTCAAAACTCAAAGCTAAAGTTTCAGGAGAAATGTCACCTTCTGGACGTACAATTTTTGGAGCTTTTGCTTTTCCTCTTGGAAATTTTTTAGCAATACTTAAAAATAAAAAGCGTTTGAAATTAAAATGCCATTGATACTCCGTTGGATTTGAATTTTTACAAGCCATTACAGTTTGGTCAATCGTTTTTAAACTATGTGCAATATGCCAGCCCACACTTCCCGATGAAACTGCTAGATTGACTTTGTGAAAAGATGAAATTTCCGAGTGTAAGTTATTTAATAGGTCGTTTAATTCTTTCATAATTTAATCTTTATAGGTCCAAAACAAAATTCTACTCACTTTATTACCGTGTTTCATTTCTGTAATTTGGTAAGTTGCTTTTACTTTTTTGAGATGTGAAAGTAATGTTTTTAAATTATCTTTTTTAGAAACTAACGACGAAAACCATTTCACTTGTGTTTTAAAATGTACACTTTCATAAATCATATTGCTGATGAAGGTGAGTTCGCCACCCTCGCACCACAACTCGTTATTTACACCACCAAAGTTCAACGTAGGTTTTTTCGAATCTTCAATACCTAAGTTTTTGTTTTTGCGAATCGTGCCTTTGCTTGCTTCTTCTTTCGAACTATGAAAAGGCGGATTACAAATCGTCATATCAAATTGATCTTCAGGAAGAATGATATTTTTAAAGATATTACGTTTTGAAGTTTGCAATCGCAACGTAACGTTTTCTTTTAATTTTTGATTCGAATTGATATTTTCCTGAGCCGCTTCAAAAGCTTGTTTGTCGACTTCGCTACCCACAAAGCGCCAATCGTATTCCGATACACCAATGATTGGATAAATACAATTCGCACCAATTCCGACATCTAAAATGCGAATTTTATGTTTCGTTTGAATTGTTCCATACGTATCTGCTAAAACATCGGCAACTTGATGAATGTATTCCGCGCGTCCAGGAATAGGCGGACAAAGAAATCCTTTTGGAATATCCCAATTTTTGAAACCATAAAAATGCAACAACAAGGCTTTGTTCAACATTTTCACCGCATCAGGATTCGCAAAATCAATCGTTTCGGTGCCAAATTCATTTACAGCAACAAATGGCGCTACATCAGGATTAGCGGCAATTAAAGTTTTGAAATCGTATTTGCCGTGGTGTTTGTTTTTCGGATGAAAGCCGGTTATGGTTTTGGTTGTATTCAAGGTATTGTTTTTAAAGTGTAAAGGTATTGAATCCTGGGGAATAAAGAATGATTGTGTTTTAGGAGGTTTTAATGTTTTGAATTAAATTTCTTATATTTGAATATTACAATTATAGAGTTATATATATATGTGATTATATGAACGAGTTAGAGGTAATTTTTGCCAAACAGACTTAAAAAAGAAAACCCGCAAATAGATGAAAATATTTATATCTCATTCTTCCGCAAATAAAGATTATGGTAATGCACTAGTTGAGTTGCTCAGAGGAATCGGAATAACTGAAGATGAAATCGTTTTTACAAGTAATACTGCTTATGGAATTCCAATAGGACAGAATATATTTAATTGGTTGAAATCTCAAATTACCGAGAAACCGTTTGTAATATATTTACTTTCAAAAGAATATTATTCAAGTATTGCATGTCTGAATGAAATGGGAGCTGCATGGGTAATTGAAAATGAACATGCAATGTTATTTACTCCTAATTTTGATCTTTCAAGTAAGGAGTTTAGAGAAGGTGCTATTGATCCAAGAGAAATTGGTTTTTATATAAATGATGAAGAAAGATTATTTTCATTTATTCAGCACCTAGAAGCATATTTCAATATTTCAAAAAAATCAGTTATTATTAACCAAAAAGTTAAAAAGTATTTATCTGAAATTGAGTCTATAGTTAGTGAATCTTCGAGGACAATTATTCCTCTTAAGTTACCAACAACTGATAATCCAAAAGAAGTTGAAGCCAAAACTCCTGTTATCAATGAAAATAATATTGAGAAAACCATCGGTGAATTACAAAGAGAGATTGAAAAGAATGATGATTTATATTCAAAATTTTTAAATGATATTTTGTCTGGAAAATTAAAAGCGGAGGAATTAATCTTAATTCATTATTTAAATGATACTGGTCGAGGTAAACTTATGGTTGGGTGGCAAGAACATATTGAAGTCAACAATATAAAAGATTGGGAGGATATTAAAGAAATAGATAATATTTTGTCTAACAAATATGAATCTGCGGTTAGAAAAATTGGATTAAGAGGTTTTACAGAAGTTTCCGCAGTAACAAGTGGTGGAAATGCGAAAGAAGTTAAATTAAAAACTGAAATTGAATCAAACATTATTGATTTGCCGAAAGAAATTTTAGATTTGATAACATCATATTTGAAAAATATCCCAGCAAAGCCAAAGAAAGATTTTTGGAAAGATGAAGAATTACCATTTTAAAAAATAAAACCCGATAGCGCGGAATTGTATTCCGTGCCCTCAATCAAAACTACACCAAATAAAAAACCCCGATTTTCATCGGGGTTTAATATATAAGTAAGATAAACTGAGTTAGACGTAATTATTTAATTTTGTTAACGATAGCTGTGAAAGCAGCTGGGTGGTTCATAGCTAAATCTGCAAGAACTTTACGGTTCAATTCGATGTTGTTAGCTTTTACTTTACCCATAAATTGAGAATAACTCATACCATGTAAACGTGCACCAGCATTGATACGCGTAATCCATAAAGCACGGAAATTTCTTTTATTTTGTTTTCTATCACGGTAAGCATAAACCATTGCTTTTTCTACCGCGTTTTTAGCTACAGTCCAAACGTTTTTACGTCTTCCAAAGAAACCTTTGGCTTGTTTTAATACTCTTTTTTTTCTAGCTTTAGTAGCTACTGAATTTGTTGCTCTTGGCATAATTTTAAATGTTTTTTGCAGTAAGGCGGTTTCTCAACACTTATAAACTTGATACTTTGTACTTCGTTCAGCCCACTCCAGGGTTACTAAATTGTTTTAACCAACAACGATTAAATTAAATTTAATTGTTGTTTAATGCTTCTCTCATCTGTTGGGTGAACCAATGTAGCGTGAGTTAAAGCTAATTTACGCTTTTTAGATTTTTTAGTCAAAATGTGACTTTTAAAAGCGTGTTTTCTTTTGATCTTTCCAGAACCAGTAACTTTGAATCGTTTCTTAGCACTAGATTTTGTTTTCATTTTAGGCATTTTCTTCCTGTATTTATAATCTATCTTACTTATTATTTTTCAAAAGAGTTTGCTGGGCAATCTCTTATTTTCCTTTTTTCTTAGGAGCAATGTACATTATCATACGTTTTCCTTCTAAAACTGGCATGGCTTCAACTTTACCATATTCTTCCAATTCTTGAGCCAAGCGTAACAATAAAATTTGTCCTTGCTCTTTGTAGATAATAGAACGTCCTTTAAAAAATACAAATGCTTTTAATTTAGCACCATCTTGTAAAAATTTAAGGGCATTCTTTTTCTTAAACTCATAATCATGCTCATCTGTTTGAGGTCCAAAACGAATCTCTTTAATTACAATCTGAGTAGATTTTGCTTTAAGTTCTTTATCTCTCTTCTTTTGTTGGTACAAAAACTTACCATAATCCATCAATTTACAAACGGGTGGCTCAGCATTTGGAGAAATCTCTACCAAATCAACTTCTTGCTCTTCAGCTAAACGAAGGGCTTCCGCTATTTTGTAAACTCCAGGCTCAATGTTTTCGCCTACTAAACGTACTTCAGGAACACGGATCAAATTGTTGATACGGTGTGCTGCTTTTTTCTCTTCGCGAGGTTGAAAACCTCTGTTGTTTCTAATTGCTATGGCTTTAAGATTTTAGTTAAACTTAAAATTGTTTTAATGTTTTATTGATTTCATCGTTTATTATTGCCGCAAATTGCTCAATAGTAACCGATATATTTCCTTTTCCTTCTTGTCCGCGTTGTCTTACTGAAATGGTTCCGTTTTTTTCTTCTTCCTCGCCAACAATCAACATAAACGGGTATTTGTTCATTTCCGCTTCTCTAATTTTCTTACCGATTGTTTCGTTTCGGTTGTCAATTAGGGCGCGAATTTCGTGATTTTCTAGCAAATCTAAAACTTTTTTCGCATAATTTTCATATTTTTCACTCAAAGACAAGATTATAGCCTGTTCTGGCATCAACCAAATTGGGAAATTTCCAGCAGTGTGTTCTAATAAAATAGCGATAAAACGTTCCATTGAACCAAAAGGCGCTCGGTGAATCATCACTGGTCGATGTAACTTGTCATCTGCACCTTTATAAGACAATTCGAAACGTTCTGGTAAATTATAATCTACTTGGATTGTTCCTAACTGCCAACTTCTGCCTAAAGCATCTTTTACCATGAAATCCAATTTCGGACCATAGAAAGCTGCTTCTCCGGCTTCAATCACATAATTTAATCCTTTATCTTTCGCTGCACTGATAATCGCATTTTCTGCTTTTTCCCAGTTTTCAACGCTACCAATATATTTATCTGGATTATCTAAGTCACGAACTGATACCTGAGCCGTAAAGTTTTCAAAACCTAACGAACCAAAAACGTACAATACCAAGTCGATTACATTTTTAAACTCAGCATCCAATTGATCAGGCGTACAGAAAATATGCGCATCATCTTGTGTAAATCCTCTAACACGAGTCAATCCATGCAATTCGCCCGATTGCTCGTAACGATATACCGTTCCAAATTCTGCATAGCGTTTTGGTAAATCTTTGTATGACCAAGGTCTTGCATTATAAATCTCACAGTGGTGTGGACAGTTCATTGGTTTTAACAAGAACTCTTCGCCTTCTGCTGGCGTATGAATTGGTTGGAAACTATCGGCACCATATTTAGCATAGTGTCCAGAAGTTACATACAAGTCTTTCATTCCAATATGAGGTGTTACTACTTGCTCGTATCCTGCTTTTTTCTGTGCTTTTTTCAAGAATTGCTCTAATCTATCGCGCAAAGCAGCTCCTTTTGGCAACCATAATGGTAAACCTTGACCTACTTTTTGTGAAAAATGGAATAATTCTAATTCTTTTCCTAATTTTCTGTGGTCACGACGTTTTGCTTCTTCTAATAATTCAAGGTAATCTGTTAAGTCTTTTTGTTTTGGGAACGAAATTCCGTAAACACGAGTTAACTGCTTGTTCTTTTCATCACCTCTCCAGTAAGCACCCGCCACTGATAAAATTTTCATCGCTTTGATAATTCCTGTATTCGGAATATGTCCACCACGACATAAATCAAAGAAGTTCGAATGATCGCAGAACGTAATCGTTCCGTCTTCTAAGTTCGAAATCAATTCGGTTTTATACTCATTATTTTTATAAACCTCCAATGCTTCCGCTTTTGAAACCGAACGCATTTTAAATTCATGCTTCTCTCTCGAAATTTCTAACACACGATCTTCAATCTTTTTGAAATCCGCATCCGTAATTTTTTTATCACCAAAATCTACGTCGTAATAAAAACCATTATCAATCGCAGGTCCAAGTGTTAATTTAATTCCAGGGAAAATTTCTTCCAAAGCTTGCGCCATAACATGTGAAGTCGAATGCCAAAAAGCTTTTTTACCTTCTTTGTCATTCCACGTATATAATATAAGTGTACCGTCCGTCGTTAAGGTCGTCGTCGTTTCAATAGTGGTACCATTATAGGAAGCTGAAATCACGTTTCTAGCTAATCCTTCACTAATGCTTTTCGCAACATCCATTGGAGTAACTCCTTGAGCCATCTCCTTAACCGACCCGTCGGGTAAAGTAACTTTTATCATTGTTTAAAATTTATAAGTTGCAAATATATACCAATAATAAAATCCATACAATATATATAAGGTATAATGTTAAAAAAGATTAGGATTTAATATTGGTGTTTAGTCACAAGAAATTTTACTATTATCTATAGTCTAAAAGTTTTATTATTCAAAAACCATTAAGCACTTTGATTAAAGAGTTAGGGTGATGTTTTATTTTGTTTTGTTTTGTTTATTTGGGTTTTTCTGTAAAAACTTTTTCTATACCTATTATATATAGGTGTCAAAATTCATTTCTGCGTATCGGAGATTGTAAATGGAGCTAAAAGCGATTCTGTTTTTAATGCAGTTTGGTTGATTCGATCTTTTTTTATGTGTTTTTTAATACTGTTTTTATAAACAAGAGGTTCTTGTGTTTGTGTGTTATCCTTGTAAATCTACTATGTTGGGATCTTGTGCTTAAAATAGGTTGGGTGAGGATAAAAAAACTTTTTTCATTAAAACCTTGTTATCAATGAGTTATAAAAAAGATTAAAAAAAAGGCAAAAAAAAGAAACTAAAAGCCTTGTGGGAACGAAAAAGATTTCTACTTTTGCACCCGCATTAGAGCAGAAGTTCACACACAAACTGGAGAATTAAACAAGTCAAAAA
>NZ_FRYK01000004.1 GCF_900148835.1 Flavobacterium cucumis
CCGACTGCGCAGATGGTACTGCATTTATGTGGGAGAGTATGTCGCCGCCTTTCTTTTGAAAACCCTTCATCTATCGATGAGGGGTTTTTTGTTACCAATATAACGTCCCAAAGGGACTCTAAATAAGAAATTCTAACTTTCAACAGTTAGGATTTTTCTGTTTTTACAAATAGTAGACTTCTTATCAAATTGATTTAATGAATTGAATAGTTATCTTTTAAAATTTCAATGAAATTATTCAATAGGAAATGGATATTATTAAGTTGTTCTATTGTTTTTAATTTTTCTTGTTTAGCATAATAGAGCATATATTTTCCATCTTCGGGAAGTTCATTAAATAATCCTTTATCATTAATGATTTCTAATCTATCTGGTTGTAAAGAAATGATTTGATTTATCAAGATTTCATTTTTTAAAATGGCGATAGCCTTATATTCATGATTACTTTGGAGGAAGTATTTTTTATCAAAATCTTTATTATTAATCATAATATCTTTTCGATTAAAAACTTTGCCAATTTTTGTTAGAATATCTTCTTGGGTGATACACAATTCGATTTTAATAGGATTGAAGAATTCGACAATCCCAATCATGTATTTTTTCTCAAATGTTCTTCCACCTGAAGTGACATAATAGGTTTTGTTTGCAATATTATATCTAAAACCTGAATGCTCATAGGTTACAAATAAATCACCACTTTCAGATTTTAATATCCCATTTCTTTCAGTAGCAAATTGCTCCCAAATGTATCTTATATCTTTTCCTAGTATGAATTCTTTAATTTTCTTATAAACGGACATTATATTAACTAGATAAATTAGTTTTCAATAAAGATAGTAATTAATGTCATTTTATATAAGTATATGGGGATATAAAAAAATCCGACTTTAAAAGAGTCGGATTTCGTATTTTATCTAAAATTATCTTATTTTAAAGTACTCGGACAAACAAAAGCTGTTAATGGTATATCAGTAGTTCTGATACCAGCCATTCCTTTTTCTACATTGATCATGTTGTGATATCCTCTTGCTTTTAGAATAGATGACATGATTACTGAACGATAACCGCCCGCGCAATGAATGAAGAATTTCTCGTCTTTTGGTACTTCGGCTAATTGTTCGTTAACGTAGTCTAATGGGATGTTTTTAGCATTTACCACATGTTCGGATGTAAATTCTCCTGGTTTTCTTGAGTCGATAACTGGAGCGGTTTCGTATTGTGTTGCGAAAACTTCTGGTGAAATCGATTCAATACTATCGGTTTCGTAACCTGCGGCTTTCCATGCTTCGATTCCTCCTAATAAGAAGCCTAACGTATTATCAAATCCTACACGAGATAATCTTGTGATGGTTTCTACTTCTTTTCCTTCAGGTGTTATTAATAGAATAGGTTGTTTGGTATCTCTAATCAAAGCTCCAACCCAAGGCGCAAATTGTCCATGTAATCCAATGAAAATAGAACCAGGAACATGTTCCTTTACGAAATCATTCTCGTTTCGAACATCTAAAACTAAAGCATCTGTTTGATTCGCAACCGCTTCAAATTCTTTTGGATGTAAAGGCGTTTCCGCTTTCGACATAATTGTATCTAAACTTTCGTATCCTTGAATGTTCATCAAAACATTTTGAGGGAAATATGCAGGAGGTGGTGTTAATCCATCTAATAATTCTTTGATGAATTCTTCTTTCGTCATATTGGCTCTTAAAGCGTAATTGACTTTCTTTTGATTGCCCAATGTATCAGTGGTTTCTTTACTCATGTTTTTTCCACAAGCACTTCCGGCACCGTGATTTGGATATACAATTAAATCATCGCTCAAAGGCATAATTTTGTTGCGTAACGAATCAAATAAATGTCCTGCTAATAATTCTTGTGTTAAATCTTCTACTAATTCCTGAGCTAAATCAGGACGACCTACATCACCAATAAATAAAGTATCTCCGGTGATAATTCCGTGTTGTTTTCCAGTTTCGTCGGTAACTAAATAACATGTGCTTTCTAGTGTGTGACCAGGTGTGTGAATTGCTTTAATCTTTACAGCACCTACTTTAAACTCTTGTCCGTCTGTAGCAACAATGCAATCAAAGTTTGGTTTTGCTGTTGGACCATAAACGATTGAAGCTCCAGTTTTCTTAGCCAAATCTAAATGTCCCGAAACGAAATCCGCATGAAAGTGTGTTTCGAAAATGTATTTTATTTTTGCATTATCTTTTTGTGCTCTGTCTATATAAGGCTGTACTTCTCTTAATGGATCAACAATCGCCGCTTCACCATTGCTTTCAATATAATACGCTGCGTGAGCAATGCATCCGGTATATATTTGTTCGATTTTCATAATATCTTAATTTTTTACAAATTTACGTTCTAAAATTTATTTCTTCTGTACCCAAAGTTACATTTACATTTCTTTTAACAAGATAATGGCAGCCATTACTAATACAAAGTAAGCAAAAATCTTTTTTAATTGGTTTTCATTCGTGTATTTTGTGAGGTACATTCCCAAAAATATTCCCGCGACCGAAATGGCAGAAAACGTTAACAAAAATTGCCAATCGATTTCCAAATTCTGCAAATCACCTATAAATCCTACCAGTGAGTTCATGGCAATGATAAAAAGGGAAGTTCCAACCGCTTTCTTCATCGGTAATTTGGCAAACAAAATTAGCGATGGTATGATTAAAAATCCACCACCTGCTCCGACTAATCCAATGATGATTCCAATAGTAAAGGTTTGAATTCCGATAAGAATAAGATTTCTTTTTTCTTCATTATTGGTATTTTGATTTTTCTTTCTCAATACCGAAAGCGCTCCAAAAACCATAATCACTGCAAAAAACAACATTAAAAAGGAGTCTTTAGTGATGAGAATAGGAGATTCGAATATGACTTTGGGTATTTCGGCTACAATATATTTCCGAGTTAAATAAACTGCTATGAAAGATGGAATGGCAAAGATAAATCCGTTTTTGATGTCGACTAAGTTTTTTCTATAGTTTTGAATCGCGCCAAAAGTAGATGTCGTTCCAACAATAAATAGGGAATATGCCGTTGCTGTAACAGGATTTATGCTCATCAAGTACACTAAGATCGGTACTGTTAAAATTGAGCCACCACCGCCTGTTAGCCCTAAAACTAATCCAATAAACAAAGCCCCAACATAGCCTAAAATCTCCATTAGAATTGAAGAATTTCGATTTTATTTCGGTGTAATTTGATTTTACCTTGTAATTCTAATGCCTTCAATAAACGCGAAATTACAACTCTCGATGTATGCATTTCGTAAGCAATTTCTTGATGTGTATTTTTGATTTCGGTATCACCAATTACTTTCGCTTTATCGGTTAAATATTTGTACAAACGTTCGTCTAAATTCATGAAAGCCAAGGTGTCAATCGCTTCTAACATTTCGTTTAAACGCACATTATAGCTGTCAAAAACGAAGTTTCGCCACGTTTTGTATTTGGTTAACCATTCTTCCATTTTCTCTACAGGAATCATTAACATCGCGCCATCGGTTTCGGCAATGGCACGAATACGACTTTTCGATTGACCCATGCAACACGTTAAGGTCATGGCACACGTATCGCCACGCTCTAGGAAATACAATAACAATTCATCGCCATTTTCATCCTCTCTCAATATTTTAATCGCGCCAGTTAATAAAAGCGGCATCGTTTTGATGTAATCCCCAATTTCAATTAGGTAATCATCGGCTTTAAATTCCTTGTAAATCGCCACTTTAGCAATTTCGTCCAATAAAGCTTCCTCAAAAATATAGCTGTAGGCTTGATCTAAAATAGCTCTCATTTGTAATCCTTTTTTTGTAAAGATACGACGATTCTTTAAAAATCAAATGTTACTTTTGTTACAAAGAAATCGAATTTACGCTTTATGACCTTAAAAAAATACAATGAAACCAATTTTCATAAACACACTTTTTGCGAGTTTACTGAAGTCGATGTTGCTGCGATTCCGAATATCGAGTGGCATTACAAAAGTAAATCGGGTAGTGGGTATTGTTTTACTGAGGAAGGCGTTTATCGTATTTCGAATCATTGGGGAAGAGCTGCGAATTGTAGGTGGCGATTGATTTCTAATGCAAGTTCAAATTCAAAAATCAACAATAGCCAGAATCGAATAGGTTATGCCAAATGGACTGATTTTTATCCGAATAACGAAACTGAAAACTTTTTCTATATAGAAGTTAATTTCGAAACTAAAGAAGCAACTTTCCAACATAAGAATAATCCGAATTACGTCGGAAAATCTGTTTTGCGTAATGCTTCCGAAACCGCAAAAATCATCCGACAAATAAAAGAAATTTTGGAATCAGATGCTTGGGCGAAATATTTGGATTTTGATGATTTGGAGGAACTTCGAAAAACAATTATCTTAAAACTAATCCAAACTTCCATTTCTTTTGCCGAGATAAAAAGAAGTTTAGTGTAAAATGAATCATAATTTTCATAAATTTGAGAATAAACCACTCAATTTATGATGAAACGAAACCAATTACGCGAAGCTATTTTTAGACATTTAGATGGATTAGTTGTTGTTCCTGTCGCTTATTCTCTGTTCAAGAAAGGAATTTTAGCACATCTTTTAAAGGAGAAATCCACAACTTTAGCTCAAATTACAGATGAGTTTCATGCTAATGAAGGCTATTTGAATGTGGCGTTACGCGTTTTGGCATCGCAGGGTTTTCTAAAATACGAAGTAGATAATGCTTCTGGAAATGTTACGATTACTACTTTGCCTATTAGTGAATTTGCGTTTTCGCTTGTTCCTGTGTATGAAGAGACATTTCAATTATTAACCAAAACTTCGGTTTTTACAGCTAATAAAATGGATGTGGATTCTATTGCTTTATTGGAACCTATTTTAAAGAAATTCACCGAAAATTATCATATTCATTTTGAAGAAGATGAACATCTACGAGCTATTCAAGAGCAAATGTTGACGCATATTGAAGGGTATTTAGTGGGTCCAATCGTTGTCAACTTAGGAATGACAGGCATGTTTCACAAGTATTTCATGGAGAGTTCGTTTCGTGCAGATGAATTCCACAAGCATCCTGACGCTTTTACTAAGATTCTCGATTTTTTTGTGCATTTGGGTTGGTTTTCTAAGAAAAACGACAATTATCAATTTACAGAAGATGGTTTTTTCTTTGCCAAACGCGCCTCTGCTTATGGCGTAACGGTTTCGTATCTTCCAATGTTTCAACATATCGATAGTTTGCTGTTTGGAAATGCGATTGAGTTGAGAAACATTAGTAAAAATGAAGACGAAATTCACGTCAATCGAGAAATGAATGTTTGGGGAAGCGGTGGTGCACACGCGACCTATTTCAAAGTAATTGACGATATTATCATCGAACTTTTTAATAAACCTATAGCAGAACAACCAAAAGGAATTTTAGATATGGGTTGTGGAAATGGCGCTTTTTTACAACATATTTTCGAAGTCATCGAACGCCAAACCTTACGAGGTAAGATGTTAGATGATTATCCTTTGTTTTTGGTGGGAGCGGATTATAACCAAGCTGCTTTGAAAGTCACTAGAGCCAATTTGATTAAAGCTGATATTTGGGCAAAAGTCATTTGGGGTGATATTGGAAATCCAGATTTATTAAGCAGCGATTTGCAAGAGAATTATAATATAGATTTGAAAGATTTGTTGAATGTTCGTACTTTTTTAGACCACAATCGCATTTGGGAAGACCCAAAAAATAAGACAAAAGATAGCGTAAGCACTTCCACCGGGGCTTTTGTACATCGAGGTGTTCGCATTTCTAATAATGATGTCGAAGATAATTTATTAGAACATTTTATGAAATGGAGTCCGTATGTTCGTAAATTTGGCCTTTTAATCATCGAATTGCATACGGTAGCGCCCGAATTAACAGCACGGAATCTTGGAAAAACAGCAGCGACAGCCTACGATGCTACCCATGGTTTTTCTGACCAATTTATTGTAGAGATTGAAGTCTTGCGAAAAATAGCAGCTGAAGCGGGTTTACATTCGGATGATAATTATTTTAAAAAATATCCAGATACCGATTATGCAACGGTAAGTATTAATTTATTGAAAGGAAAATAAAAACAACAATGGAAGAACAATTTGACACAATTAAAAAAGACATACAATTGATCATCGATAACATGGCGATAAAGAATTTTTCGGAAGCCAGTATCAAACTAATTGAAGTGAGTGATGATTTAGATGTTATGCTTGATAGTACAGATGATGAAGCGATACTGAGAGAAATAAGTAAATACCAAGTTTTATTGAATCATTTGCAGATTAAAATGAGTACCAAAGACTAGTGGAACAAATTTTTCTTGTGAAGAAGATTAAAAAATCATCAGTTCTGGATACCATTTGTGCTTTTAAAAGTCTCACGAAATGATAGATTTATAAGCATGTGTTTTTAAATTTAAAACAGCGTCCATTGTTCTTTTTCTGGTTTTGTTTCACTCAAAAAAGGAATCGTTTCTAGTATATCATATTGTTTTCTTATGGTATTAAAAATTCTGAGGGTGATACCATTGCAAATGAAATTTAAAGCTACAGATTGAAACAAACTATATGCGATTTGAAGTTGCTCTTTGTTAAGTTGTCTTCCTATTGAAATATGAGGATCTACACTTTTATGGTTGACAGAAAATGGTATTTGTTTGGGAATTTCTCTCATAACGTTTTCCATTTTAAGTTTGCTTTCGATGGTAGGAGCAATGAAAAAAGCACCATTGGTATAATTTCCAAAATCGTTAAAAGTAACAGGGAAAGGAATTTGATAACGACAGTACTCGGCAATACGGGATTTTATAATTTCATACGTTATATCTTCACAGTCAAACTCACAGATTGTTACGTGTGCCAAGGAATTTTTACTTGGAAACCATCCAATTTTAGCACTCAATTGCTCTTTGAGTAATTTAACCGCTTCCAAAACGGTTTCAGAGGGATGAAAAACTACTGAGTATTTTGCCATGTGTTAATTTCCTTTTAATCGAATCATAATCTTTTGAAGTAGCGCTTTTCCGTCCCGTTTGGCTTTAGGCACCTCATAGGCAGTTAAACTTCCATCCGAGTTCGATTTAAATTCATAACTGAACGCAAACTGTGGATTTTCGGGATTATCATTCAATAAACCAAACCGCAAATCATTAAAATACAAGCGATTGGTTTGTTCGGTAACGAAATACCAACCTTCGCTAATTTTTTTAAGTTGCTGAAAATCATACGAATTTATTAATTTTTCTTCTAATTTTAGATTTTTGGAATAGAAAGTAAACCGTATTGGTTGCGAATCAAAAAGGGAATAATCGGCAAGATAATAGCCATCAGAAGTAGCTACATTCACATTCCAAAGTATACAATTGAAGGCGGTCGGTTTTACTATTAATTCTTGATACGTTATTTTTTTATTTTGCAATGCTTTTTCGAATTGTTGCACAGCAAAAAGTTTCAAAATACAAGTTAGAAGTAAATACGAAGAACTCATTACTAAACCTCGAATTACATATTTTCTTCTGACTAAAATTTCTTTGTTTCTCCAAACAAAAATCAAGCTAATCATTAGTGGGATTGTGTATAAGGGATCGATTACAAAGATGGTTTTCAATGCAAACCGTTGTTCCAATGGCCAAAGTATTTGCGTACCCCAAGACGTAAACAAGTCAAGCAAAACATGTGTAACCAAACACCAAAACGCTAATAAAGTGGCGTTTCGGAAACTGATTTTATTCTTCTCAATTTTAGAAATTATCCCACCTAAAACAGGGGATAAAAGACCGAAAAAAAATAGGGAATGGCTCAACCCTCTATGAATAGCAACTCCATCAACATCACTTAAAAATTTCCCAACTACTATATCTAAATCTGGAACCGTACCTAAAACAGCACCATACAAGAAGGTTTTGTTTTGCAGTTTTTTACCTGCCATTAATTCGGCTGTGGCTATTCCAAGTGCGATTTGGGTTAGTGAATCCATTTTGGGAGTATTAGTTAAATTAATTTCTTACTATTTCGAATCGAATCTGTTTTTAAAAATACTTCAATTTCTTCAATAAACGAACATAATATTTGGATCAAAAAAAAAATATTACTTTTTGTCAAATAACCATTTAACACTATTTTAAACAAACCCCAATTCATTTTTTATAAATTTGTAGTGTTTAGAAATGAAAAATGAAAAAATATCACATCATATTGTTTTTACTTTTAGGGTTGTTTTTAGTGCCTGGAAGTGTTATGGCTTGTGATATGGATAACTCAAAGTCCATTTGTGAAAAAGAAATTACTACAAGTAACACCGATAAAAAATGTTGTTGTGGTAACGATAATTCAAATGAAAGTGAGAACAAAGGTTGTGAAGGAAATTGTATGGATTCTAAATGCGGCTGTACTTCAAGTTGTACATCAGTTTCGCTGAGTTTTTTAGCAGATAGTAATTTTACATTTCAAGAGGTTTACTTTTCAATATTTAAAAAAGTAAGTTTTTCTTATACTACACCGTCAATTTCTGATGGTTTTCATTCCATTTGGTTAATACCTAAAATAGGTTAAATTCTTTTTTTGACAGCCACTAGTGTGTCAAATTTATAGCATTGCTATTAAATTAATCATCAGTTTACTTTCCGTTTTTAAAATTATTATTAATTATTTCAAACCGATAGACTTCTAAACTGTAATTCATTATTTATTTATCAACTTATCAAAGGAATTCACTTTGATACAAATACATTATTAAAATGAAAAATTCATTTAAAAATATAATGGTAGCAACTTTTGTATTGCTATCTATTACAATCAATGCACAAATAAATAATGCTACAACTGAAACCGTTACCATATACGGTAATTGTGGCATGTGCGAAGCTAAAATCGAAAAAGCAGGAAATATTAAAAAAGTAGCTCAAGTAGATTGGAATCAAGAAACTCAAATGGCCACTTTAACTTATGATGCTGCTAAAACTAATCCAGATGAAATTCTGAAACGAATTGCATTAGCGGGTTATGATAGCGACCAATTCCTTGCGCCAGATGATGTATATAGTAAACTTCCAGGATGTTGTCAATATGATAGAGTAGCAAAAATTCCAGTAAAAGAAGTAGCTATGGAAGATCACAGTAATCATGCGAATCATCAGGACATGAAAGTAATAGCAACTTCTAAAAATACAGAATTACAAACGGTTTTTGATACTTATTTTTTACTAAAAGATGTATTGATTACCTCTGATGCTTCTGCTACGTCAACAGCTGCTGAAAAATTAGTTACAGCTCTTAACAATGTTAAAATGGATAAATTAGAGATGGATGTACACATGGTTTGGATGAAAGTATTCAATCAATTAAAAACAGATGCCACTCAAATAGCGACTGCAAAAGATATTAAAAAGCAACGTCATCATTTCGTAACTTTATCCAATGAGATGTATTCATTAATGAAAGTAGCTAAATACGATACAACGGTGTATTACCAACACTGTCCTATGGCAAACGACGGAAAAGGAGCCAATTGGTTAAGCAAAGAAAATGAAGTGAAGAATCCTTATTACGGAAGTAGAATGCTAACTTGTGGAAAAACAGTTGAAACCCTTAAATAATGATTTTACACATAAAAAATATGGTTTGCGACCGATGTAAAATGGTAGTGAAGTCTGAGTTAGAACAACTCGGGCTTCAATTGCTATCGGTTGATTTAGGTAAGGTTGAAATCAAGAATACTATTAATGAAAACAAGAAAAATGAAATTTCTAAAGTTTTAATAGCACTGGGATTTGAATTGATTGACGATAAAAAAAGCAGGATTATCGAAAAAATCAAAACCTTGCTTAGAGATCTTATCCAAAATAAAAATGCCGATTTAAATCAAAATTTATCTGCCTATATAGCTGATCATCTAAATCATGATTACAGTAAATTGAGTAACTTATTTTCAGAAGTGGAAGGAATTAGTATTGAAAAATACTATATCAACCTAAAAATAGAGAAAGCAAAAGAGTTAGTAATGTACGACGAATTGAGTCTAAGTGAAATTGCTGACTTACTGAATTACAGTAGTGTAGCGCATTTGAGTAACCAATTTAAAAAAGTCACTGGATTTACACCCACGCATTTCAAGCAAATCAAAGAAGCCAAACGCATCCAAATTGATAAAATATAAATGATGTAAATCATAGCCATAATTATACAACACATTGCCGGTTTTTCATTCGAACTTTGTATCATTAAATCCGTTAAAAATGAAAACAGTAAAAACACAACCGTATGCCATCCCACTCGAAAATGTGGAAAGCGAGCATTGTGCTATGATTGTAAATAAAGGATTGCAGACTGTTACCGAAATTTCTCAACTAAAAGTAGCATTAAATAACAAACAAGCAATCATTGAAACCGATAAACCTGAAATTGCGATACCTAATGCTGTTAAAACCATCCGTGATTTAGGTTATGACGTAGCCACAACTACACAAACCATTCCTGTGTTGCAAATGACTTGTGCTTCCTGTGCTGTGAGTGTAGAGAGTATCATTAAGTTTCTTCCTGGAGTAGTCAACGCTTCGGTAAATTATGCTTCAGCGGAAGTTAAAGTAGAATATATTCCTAGTTTAGTTACGCTAAATCAAATGCGTGAAGCTGTCCAAAGTATTGGTTATGATTTATTTTTGAATCAAGATAATGCCCAACAAGAAACTCTAGAGGATGTCCACCAAAGAAAGCAAAAGCAATTAAAGGTAAAAACAATTGGAGCCATCCTTTTATCGATTCCGTTAGTGGTAATTGGGATGTTTTTTATGGAGATTCCGTATGCGAATTATATCATGTGGGTATTGGCAACACCAATAGTTCTTTATTATGGGAAAGATTTCTTTGTTAACGCTTGGAAACAGTTAAAGCATCGCTCGGCTAACATGGACACTTTAGTAGCTTTGAGTACAGGTGTCGCTTATGTTTTTAGTATATTCAACACGCTTTTTCCCGATTATTGGCACGCAAAAGGATTACACGCGCATGTGTATTTTGAAGCTGCTGGGGTGGTAATTGCCTTTATTCTATTAGGTAAATTATTGGAAGAAAATGCCAAGGGAAATACTTCCTCCGCCATTAAAAAGTTAATTGGCTTGCAACCCAAAACGGTAAACATTGTTGATGCCAATGGGAACCAAATGGAATTACCTATTGAGCAAGTCGAAGTGGGAATGACCATCATGGTAAAACCTGGTGAAAAAGTAGCGGTTGACGGAATCGTAACACAAGGAAGTTCGTTTGTAGATGAAAGTATGTTGAGTGGTGAACCTGTTCCAGTACGAAAAGAAGCAAATGACAAAGTATTTTCGGGAACCATTAACCAAAAAGGAAGTTTTCAATTCAAAGCCGAAAAAGTGGGTACCGACACCCTGCTTTCGCACATTATTAAAATGGTTCAAGAAGCCCAAGGAAGTAAAGCACCAGTTCAAAAATTAGTAGATAAAATTGCCAGTATTTTTGTTCCAATTGTTATTGCAATTGCTTTATTAGCACTAATCGTTTGGATGGTTTTTGGAGGAGAAAACGGATTTACTCAAGGCTTATTGGCATTAGTAACGGTTTTAGTAATTGCATGTCCGTGTGCTTTAGGTTTAGCCACACCAACTGCCATTATGGTTGGAGTAGGAAAAGGAGCTGAGCAAGGTATTTTAATCAAGGATGCAGAGAGTTTGGAATTAGCCAAAAAAATCAATGCAATTATTTTAGATAAAACAGGAACTATTACCAAAGGGAAACCAACCGTAACGGATTCGATTTGGACAGAAGAAAACGATACATTGAAACAAATTTTAGTGGCTATCGAAAAACAATCAGAACATCCATTGGCAGAAGCGGTAGTTCAGTATTATAAAGAGGAAAGTTCAGTAGTCATCCATCACATAGAAAGCATTACAGGAAAAGGAGTGAAGGCACATTACAATGGAGCCTACTATTTCGTTGGGAATAAAAAATTACTTGTTGAAAATGGTATTTCCATCTCGGAAAAGTTAGAACAAGAAGCCTCTAAATGGTTGGAAGCAGCTAAAACTGTAATTTGGTTTGCTAATGATAAAAATGCGTTAGCTGTTTTAACCATTGCCGACGAAATCAAAGCAACTTCTAAAGTCGCCATAGAAACGCTTCAAGATATGAATATTGAAGTATATATGCTTACTGGTGATAATACAAATACAGCCAAAGCAGTAGCAGAACAAGTAGGCATTACTCATTACAAAGGGGAAGTCTTACCCAAAGACAAAGCCGATTTTGTAAAAGAACTTCAAGCAAAAGGAAAAATTGTAGCTATGGTGGGTGACGGTATTAACGACAGTACCGCTTTAGCGCAAGCCAATGTAAGTATTGCTATGGGAAAAGGAAGTGACATTGCTATTGATGTAGCTAAAATGACGATTATTTCATCCGACTTATCAAAAATTCCATTGGCCATTAAGATTTCAGCTAGAACCGTGAATACCATCAAACAGAATCTCTTTTGGGCATTCATTTATAATATCATCGGAATTCCCATTGCTGCCGGAATTTTATATCCCATAAACGGATTTTTATTGAATCCAATGATTGCCGGAGCTGCCATGGCACTAAGTAGTGTTAGTGTAGTTGCTAATAGTTTACGATTAAAATATTTCAATAATTAAAAAATATCAAAATGAAAAATAACATTTTAAAATTCAAAACGAATATCAATTGTATGGGCTGTGTAGCCAAAGTAACTCCCGAGTTAAACCAACTAACTGAAATTGAAAATTGGGAAGTAGATATCCAAAATAAAGAAAAAATACTAACCGTTACTGCATCATCTGAAAAAGAAGTGGAAATTGTGCAAGCGGTTGAAAAAGCAGGATTTAGAATTGAAAAAATTAATTCATAATTCTACCTGCGTCATTTTGAGTATTATTTCGGTTCTAGAGTTCTCGATACTATTTTCAAAAGTAAAAATTGGCATTTTTCCTTTTAAAAATCACTCGAAGTGACGGTAGTGTTATTTCGGTTCTAGAGTTCTCGATACTATTTTCAAAAGTAAAAATTGGCATTTTTCCTTTTAAAAATCACTCGAAGTGACGGTAGTGTTATATCGGTTCGCATTTTATATAATTATACCCAACAGGTTTACTTTCTGAAAATATAAATATGGAAAAACAAAAAAACATTTCAAAAATAGTCACACTTATAGTCATCATGGTATTATCGGCACAAACATTATTTTCCCAAAAAATAGTACGCTACGATTTATACGTTCGTGATACGATTGTTAACTATTCTGGAAAAGAAAAAAGAGCCATTGCGGTTAATGGTCAAATCCCGATGCCGACTTTAACTTTTACGGAAGGAGATATTGCCGAAATATATGTCCATAATGAATTGAAAGAAACCACTTCGCTGCATTGGCACGGATTATTTTTGCCTAATAAAGAAGATGGAGTACCGAATTTAACCCAAATGCCCATTCAACCAGGTACAACACATAAATACACATTTCCTATTATCCAAAACGGAACCCATTGGTATCATTCACACTCAGGATTACAAGAACAAATCGGAATGTATGGTATGTTCATCATGAATAAAAAAGAAGACGATCTTACTTTTAGAAAAGGTATTGATGATTTACCAACGATTCCTGTCATTTTAAGTGAATGGACCGATTTAAAGCCCGAAAATGTTCATCGAATGTTACACAATGCCTCGGATTGGTTTGCCATCAAAAAAGGTTCCACACAGAGTTATAGCGAAGCCATTAAGCAAGGGCATTTTAAAACAAAACTAGGTAACGAGTGGAAACGTATGAATGCTATGGATGTGAGCGACGTTTATTACGAAAAGTTTCTTATTAACGGTAAAAACGAAAGTCAATTAGCACAGTTCAAAGGAGGTGATAAAGTCCGATTGCGTATTGCTAATGGCGGTGCGTCCTCTTATTTTTGGTTGACCTATGCCGGTGGAAAAATTACGGTAGTGGCTAGTGATGGAAATGATGTGGCGCCTGTGGAAGTAGATCGATTACTTATTTCAGTTTCCGAAACCTATGATGTCATAGTGACAATTCCAGCCGATAATACTTCGTATGAATTTTTGGCTACTGCCGAAGACAGAACAAAATCCGCATCCCTTTACATTGGAAATGGGATTAAACAATTGATTTCACCTTTACCAAAATTGAAGTATTTTGAAGGGATGAAAATGATGAATGACATGATGAAAATGAATGGGGAATTAGACGATATGGGAATGAGCATGTCTTTAAACCAAATGGATATGAACGTAGTGATGTATCCCGAAATTACAGGTGAAGCTGATAATAAAGAGAAAAAAACAGAACCAAAAGCAGCAAACGGTCACGAACATTCCAATCACAATAAATACGATGCTAATGCATTGGCAAATATTACCACGCTTAATTATGCCATGCTAAAAGCAACTGAAAAAACAACATTACCAAAAGATGCTCCGGTAAAAGAACTTCGTTTTGAACTTACGGGAAACATGAACCGTTATGTTTGGAGTATGGACAACAAAGTGATTTCAGAAACGGATAAAATCTTAATTAAGAAAGGCGAAAATGTTCGAATTACGCTCTACAACGGTTCCATGATGCGCCATCCAATGCATTTACACGGACACGATTTTAGAATCATTAACGGACAAGGTGATTATGCACCTTTAAAAAACGTAATGGATATTATGCCCATGGAAACCAATGTAATTGAATTTAATGCCAATGTTGAAGGCGATTGGTTTTTTCATTGTCACATTTTGTACCACATGATGGCAGGAATGGGCAGGATTTTTACTTATGAAAATCAAGAACCTAATCCATTAATCCCGAATCCCAAATTAGCCCAACGTAAATTATACGCAGATGATAGCGCTTTTCACATCATGGCTGAAAATGATTTTGCTACTAATGGAAACGATGGTATGGCAATGATCCAAAACACCCGTTGGAGTTTGGGCGCAGAATGGAGATTAGGATATAACGACATGCATGGTTATGAAGCCGAATTTCACTTGGGAAGATACATCGGTAAAATGCAGTGGTTCATGCCATTTATCGGTTTCGATTGGCGTTACCGAGATATGGAAGGTGAGATAGAAAAAAATATCTTCGGACAAAAAAATACAAAAGACCACAGAGCCGTTTTAAGTGCTGGTTTTGCCTATACCTTACCCATGTTGGTACAATTCCAAGCTGAGGTGTTTCAAGATGGAAATCTAAGATTGCAATTAATGCGAGAAGATATTCCTGTTTCCAACCGATTACGAATGGGGTTCATGGTTAATACCGATACCGAATACATGTTGGAAGCACGTTACATCCTAAAACGAAATCTTAGTCTAAGAACCCATTACGATAGTGATATGGGATTTGGAGTAGGGTTGAATTTGAATTATTAATAGAAAAGAGCGCTTTTCAACTGCGCTCTTTTCTATTAAAATCAGTTTTATAATAATTTTGTAAGTCTTTCTAGGTTTTACTTGCCGATACAATATCTTTTTTCTCTTTATTCATAAGGGTTGAAGAGGGTGGAGGTGTACTCGAGGTGTTAAAAATAAGATTAAAAAATATTATATTAGTATCCAATGATATCGTTTTTTAGTCCAAAGTATAAAAAAATACCCAAACGTGAAATAAATTGAAAATAAATAGTTGTAATATAACTTTGAGTTTTTCTTTTAAATCTTTCAAACTTAAATTTGGAAATGGTACATATAACCAATCTCAATTCGATATGATTTAAAATAATATTTAAGTAACATTTTCAGTATTAAAATAATGAAAACTAAAACATTTTTTCAATTATGCTATTTTAATCATGTCAACGTTTATGTAATTTAACTTATTTATTTAAATTTATAACTATAAAATTACAAAATGAAAATGAAAAGCCGTTTTAAAAATATTATTGTAGGTTTTGCGTCTATTTTATGGGTTATTTTATTGTTTTCTTCTTGTAATTCTTCTGATAGTAATACTGTTGCTACAGAAATAGCGTCAAATTTTAAAGTTGAAAAAGAACAAGTAACAGATACAATTCAATTAAATCAATTAATAAAAGAAGCTGAAACTTTTAGTGAAGAATACAAATTTAGAGAAACAATCTATGTTTTAAAAAAGATTGTAACAGATTATAAGGATTATCTTTTAGAAAATGATCCAAAAGAATTAGTCAATGCATATTTAGATTTATCTTTTAATTATTCAAGTATTCACAATCAAAAATATGAATTAGTTTACACCAAAAAAGCTATTGAAATTTGTGAGAAAAAAGGATTAATAACTACTACAGATTATCTTACAGCTTATAATAATTTACATGTTTTTCAACAAAATTATGGCGATTTAAAAAGTTCAAGAGAAACAATAAATGCATTTGAAAAGTATATTGATAAACTAGATAAAGGAGAAGTAATTTTAAGTGAAAAAGACGAGAATTACGCCAAACGGATATTTTACAGAATGGAAATATCGCGAATGGATATTAATACACAACAAGAATTAATAGAAAAGAAGCTACGAGATTTTTCCAAATTTGCATTGGATAGTGGTAATGAAAGAGAAGAAAACTTGAATTTTTATTTATCTACTTATGATGAATTTTGTTATAGATTGTACGAAACAGAACAATACTTTTTAGCAGAGAAACATCTAAAACGATTTAATGAACAAGCATTAGCCTATAATTTTCTTTTTTACAGTATGAAAGCTAATGCAATTTTAGGTTCCGTCTATTATTTTTTAAATAAATATGAAGAAGGATGTAAAAAAATAGATATTGCACTTAATACTATCGAATTTGGTCGTTTTAATTCGAGTAAATACTCTCTTGAAACGATTAAAGCAATGAATTTGGTAGGTTCAAGGAAATTTTCTGAAGCATCTAATTTAGTTGAGCAGAATATAATCGATTTAGTTCAAAATCATACGCAAAAAAAAACTGAAATAGTTGATTTAAAATTTAATTCTTTTAGAGATTTAAATTCTCATAATTACATTAATATTTTTGCTACTTCGGCTCTTATTTTTAAAGATAGTTACATCAATAGTAAGGATATTGATGATTTGAATAAAGCTGAAAAACTGAGTTTAATTGCTGCCGAAATGTTTAATGAATTTTATTTGAATGGCAGTTATAATCCTACTCTAAATAAACTACAAGATAAAATTTCAGAAGGCTTACTTTTTGTGATTTCTGAAAAATATCAAAAAAATGTACCTAAGAAAATTGAATTGCTCAATTGGATTGAAAGAAATGCTTCACAACATTTGTATAAAGAAGTGCAAAAGAAATTTCTTTTGGCAAACGAATCTTTATCTAAAATTTACGATGAATTTACGGAATTAGAAGATAAGAAAAAATATCTGGAAGGAATTAAACAACAAGGAAATCAAGCAAATAAAGAATTAAACGCTATTTCAAATAGAAGTAACCAATTGAAAGCTTTAATTAAGAATAAATTCCCCAATTTTATTCAAGTTAATACTGATTTCGATATTACTTCAATTAAAAATAAAATAGCAGATGCAAATTTGATAAAGTATTATGTTGCTTTTGAAAATGTGTATGTTCTTTTAGTAAATGCAACTTCAATTGAAGTAAAAAAAATAGATAAGGTAGATAGAATTTCGCTAGAATTAGAACAACTAATCAAAGAATACAAAGAGCCAGATGTTGGTTACAAGAATGAAAACAAAGCAATTTCAAGCCAATTAGTTCCTTTTAATATTGATGGAAAAATTACGATAATTCCAGATAAGTTTTTAAACTATTTACCTTTTGAAAGTTTAGAAGTAAATAACAAATTGTGGATTGAAAGCGCACAAATTACTTATGCTTATTCATTTCCGCTTTGGTTGATTTCAATAGAGAATAAAAGTAATTCTGAATTCAATTTGGTTAGTTTTGCACCTAGATACAATCAAAGTAAATTTCAATCAAATCGTGTTGTTAATTTACCTTTTGCAAAAGAAGAATCTGAAAAAATTTGCGACGTTACAAATGGTAGTTTGTTTGCTGATAATCAAGCTACAAAATCAAATTTTATAAACTCTTTCACAAACTATTCTATTTATCATTTGGCAATGCATTCGTACTTGTATGCGGATGATTTTGAAAAGTCGTGTTTACTCTTTGCTAATAACGAACCATTATATTTTTATGAATTATATGAGTATTTTCTACCCGCAGATTTAGTTGTTTTGAGTGCTTGTGATACTGGAAATGGAACTTTAATTAAAGGCGAAGGTATTATGAGTTTATCAAGAGCTTTTGCTTATAGCGGAGTTAAAAGTGCTGTGGTAAGTTTATGGCAAGTTCCCGACAAAGAAACATCAGAATTGATGATTTTGTTTTATGAAAATCTTGAAAAAGGATTGGAAAAAGACAAAGCGTTACAATTGGCTAAATTGGAATTTTTAAAGCAAAATCCTTTAAAATCGCATCCTTATTATTGGTCGGGTTTTGTTTTAAACGGAAACAACAGTGCATTAAAAACAAAATCCTATTATTGGTTCTATATAATAGGATTTGGATTATTTACACTTTTAATTTTATTCAGAAAAAAATTAATCCAACTTAGACAATAATTCTTTCGATTTTGACTGAAAAGGATTTACGGTTTTAACGACTTCGTTTAATAGCTTTTTAGAATTTTCAATATCATTTTCTTTTAAATAACATAAGGCTTTGTACCATTTTATGTAGAAATAAAAGTTATTATTGGAATCACCTTTAAAAAGTGAAAATGTGGCTATAGCTTTTTTATGCTCATTTAATTCCATTTCAGATAATCCGATATAAAAAATAGCATAATCGGTTTTTTCTATTTTATATATTTCCGTAAACAATTCAATTGCTTTTTTATAATTTTTAGAATCATAAGCAAAAAAAGCTTCACTTTTAATATTTAAAGTGTTTTCACCTCTAGTTGTTGGTGCTTCAATATTTGGAAAAGTCTCATAGAAATCAGCATATAAATTATCATTTTTAGCAGAACTATTCCAAAAGAATATAAAGCCCAAGCTTAAAATAACAACAATACTAGCAGCAATTGATAACCAAGTTTTGTTATTGCTTTTTTGTTTTCTTGAGTTTTCAATTTCTTTTAATTGGTTTTTCATTTTTTTTCGTTCGCTTAAGGCAACGGCTATTTTTGCTTTCTTTTGAAATTCAAATTCGGCTTTAAATTCCGAATCATTTGAGAGCAATTCGTTAAATTGTTGTTTCTCTTCTTCAGAAAGGTTGCCTTCGAAATAGTTGTTTAATAATATATCTTTATCCATGATTAATTATTTTTTTATTAAGTCTTTGAGTTGTTTCATACATCTCGATTTTTGACTTTTTAATACATCTTTATTCGTGTAATTAAGAATAGTTAAAATCTCATCTAATTTTTTTTCTTCATAATAAAAGAGCTGAATCACCTTTTTACATTGTTCGCCTAAGTTCTCAAAAGCAGTTTGTAATAATTTAATTTCAGTATCTTCTTTTTCTTCATCATACGATTCAAATTCATAATCAACTAAATTAAAATCGTCAATTATATGCATTTTTTTATCTTTTTTAAGCAATTGAAAAATCATAAACTTACCAATGCTAAATAAATAAGTGCTTATTGAACTCTGTATACTGTCAAGTTTGCCTTTTTTCGCATTTTCACATAGAGCAATAATCGCATCTTGATATATATCCAAGATAACATCAACATTTAAATTATACTGAGAAGCAAAAGCAATAAATCTCGTTCTATTGTCCTCATATATCTTTTTGATTGTCCTACTATCATTTTCTTTTAATAGTTGTATCAACGATGATTCTTTATTCATTAGTGTAGACTTTTTTCAAAAGTAAACAAATTTCAAAATCGATGTTTACTTTTTTTTATTCCAAACACTAAATGTATAATAACAACATAAAAAAATCAATTATGAAAAAAAATGTTTTTACTTTAATTTTATTAGGATTTAGTTTTTTTATTACTAACGCACAAGAGACTGTTGGCGGTAGAGTAATAAAAAATGCAAAAGATAAGACTTACAATAAAGGAGAGCAAAAATCAGATGAAACAGTTGATAAAGCTCTAAATAAAGCTGAAGAAACTTTAACAAATATTTTTAAGAAAAAAGATAAAAAGAAAAAAGGGAATAATGATGAAACAAGTGATTCAAAAACTTTAAGTTACGATCCACCTGTAACTAAAACTGATAAAGCTGGTAATACAGATTACTCTGCTTATAAAGATTTTGATTTTGTTCCTGCAGAAAAAATTATTTTTTTCGAAGATTTTGCAGACCAATCTATAAAAAGATGGGGTGCATATGATGTAAACGAGTTAGCTGTAGTTGCTAACGAAGGAAAAAATTGGCTTGAGGTTAAATCTGGAAGCTTTTACCCATTAGGGCTAAAAAACTTACCTAAAAATTTTACTTTAGAATTTGATGTCTACACACCAGATAGAAATACTGGATCGCTTGGATTAAGGTTTTTAGACAAATCGCAAGCTAATTCTTTGCAAGATCCTTACTTAGATAATTCTTCTGAAATTACAATAAGTCCTATTACACAGATGCCAAAAACAGGGTTGGCAACTTTTGCTATAAAAAAAAATAATGACCAAATAAACCCAGAGAATGAATTTCAGTTTTATTCTTGGCAACCTGAACTAAATAATTATTATGCAAAAATAAGTTTAAAGTGTGAGAATAATAAATTGTCATTATGGATAAATAAGGAAAAAATTATCGAAAATGCTGAATTTTTAGTAGCAAATAGAGACCATTTTTTAGCGTTTCATATTCAAAATTACTTTGTAACTGAAAACAGAATGTATTTTACAAATTTTAGATTGGCAACTGGTAACGCCAATCCAAAAAATGATATTACTGCCAATAAGAAGTTTGTAACTCAGAACATCTTCTTTGATGTGAATTCTGATGTTATTCGTCCAAATTCTTACGCAATCTTAAAACAAATTGCAGAAAGCATTCAATCCATTGATGGTAATATCAAAATTGTTGGTCACACAGATAGTGATGGAAAAGATACCGATAATTTGGTCTTGTCTCAAAAAAGAGCAGAATCGGTTAAAAGAGCTTTGGTAAATGAATTTGGAATTGATGCCAACAAATTATCTACTGAAGGAAAAGGGGAAAGTGTGCCTTTAAATAAAAACACTAATGCTTTAGAAAAAGCTCAAAATAGACGTGTTGAATTCATAAAACTATAAAAAATGAAAAAAATAATTTTATACATTAGTTTCTTATTTGTTTCCGCTTTTAGTTATTCACAGTTAACAAAGCCAATGAATTGGTCTGGAATATTAACAGACAATTTAGGAAATCCAATACAATCAACTCCAGTATTATTAAAATTTGATATTGTAAAGGGCAATGCTACACAAGTTTTACAATTTACAGAACTTCATAATAATGTTTTAACAGATCAAAATGGTTTTATTAATGCTGAGATAGGATTAGGAAATGCCACTTTTGGAAATTTTGATTTAATTGATTGGAGCGATACCGATTTACTATTAAGAGTTTCTGTTGATTCAGGTAATGGTTTAGTGATTTTAGGACTAAATCCTTTGAGAGCAGTTCCTTATTCGATTAAATCTATGAGTTCTAATTTTTTACAATTTGACAATAACTTTGTAACCATTTCGCAAGATGGTTCGAATGAAATAAGTTTTGTTACTGATAATTTTCAGCGTGCAAGTATTTCTGGTCAAGGACAATTTCAAGTTGAAAATCTATCAGGTACTGGCACAAGAGAAGTGGTTGCTAATGCTGATGGTCAACTACAAAGAAAACCAGTTCAAACTAAATATTTAAGTATTTCTGGAGCAGCTTTTGTTGGAAATGGCTTGTATCAAGTACTTCATCTAAGTAATACAAGTGGGGGTGTTCTTACAAATGTATATAATCCATGGCCATTAATTTTACCTCATGGTGCTACTATTACTAATTTCAAAGTAACTTTTTATGATAATTCTACTAGAAATTTTGAATTAGGAATTGTAGAGATTGATAATAATTCTGGAGCAACTGCTTCTGCTTTTAATACTGTTTTTGATTCTAATAATTATCCAACTTTTGCTTCAAATCAAGTTCAAAATATCCCGATTACTAAAACAATAGACAATTTAAATAAATCATATACATTGGCTTTGGCATCAGATGAGTGGCCTTTACAATCAGGAAGTTTTGATTTGAGGTTTTTAAGTGTTGTAATTACATATCAAGAATAAGATGAAAGCTACAGTACTATTCCTTTTCTTTTCGGTCAATTGTATTTCACAACAATTATACCGTCAAACCTTTAGTGGTGGTTATACTACTTCAGCTAATGGAAAATCATTAATTGGTGAAGTTTTTAACAGAAACTATTCCGATGGAAACCTTACGGTAGGTGAATCTATTTTGTATCAAATCGCATTGTTAAATACTTTAAGTATTGATGACGTAAATAATCAAAATTCTGATGTATTGGTTTATCCTAATCCGGTTGAAAACGAGCTTTTTGTACAACATCAAGAAATTACGAATTGGCATGTTCGAATTTATGATGTAATTGGAAAACAACTCACATCAACATTTGTGAATCAAGGTTCCATTAATCTAAGTTTTTTAAGTAGCGGAACGTATTATTTGTTTTTTACAAACGAAGAACATTCAGTCAACGTAACGAAAAAAATCATTAAAAAATGAGAAAAGTAGTCTTTATATTTTTGTTACTTCCAATACTTGGGATAGCTCAAAATTGGGAACAAATTATTATAGCTTCTGGTAGTGATAGTTCAAATCCAATGTTCTTAACAGAGTTTAATGGCGAATTGTATTTTTCAGCAAGAGGTTCAAATGTTAGTGGAATTGGAAATGAATTATACAAATCCAATGGAACTCAAATGGGAACGACTTTGATTATGAACTTAAATCCAAATTTTTCAGCAGATAGTTTTCCTAGCAATTTTACAGTTTTTAATGGTGAGTTATATTTTACTGCAGATGACGGAGTACATGGAAGAGAACTTTTTAAAACCAATGGTACAACCATAAGTTTAGTAAAAGATATTAAAACAGGAAGTGATAGTTCTACAAACCTTTGGGATAACTGTCTAGTTTTTCATGAAATTAATGGTTTTTTGTATTTTTTTGCAGAAGATGAAAATGGACAAGGATCTGATCTTTGGAAAACAGATGGGACAAGTGCTGGCACTGTAAAAGTTCTTGAATTGAACACAAATGAGACTACTGGAAAACTACAATATTTTAAAAAATTAAATACCGATTTATACTTTCAATTTATTGACTCAAGTGGTCATAAACAAATTATTAAATATGATACAGTTTCAAATGTGCAAACTACCGTTTTAAATGTTTATCCAATAGGCAATACTGGATTTTACAACTATTTAACCATATTTGATAACAAACTATTTACTTTTGCTAATGGTAGAATTTACTATACTGACGGTATAAACAGCAATTTTGTGACTTTGGGTGTTACCGGAATTTCTTCATTTAACAAATTCACTGTTTTTAATAATCAACTTATTTTCTTAGGAAACTCATCAACATTTGGTAACCAAGATATTTATAAATGTTATTACAGTGTTGCAGATAGCGCTTACAAAGTAGAGTTAGTTTACAATTTCAATGCAGGAGGAAATAATTCTTTAAATCCTTTAGTCGGAAGTTTAATTGATGACGGAATTCCATATTTCACAGCATTAAACAATAAGCTCTACATTGCTGCAAGAGAGCAAACTTCACCCAATGGAGGTTTAGTTTATCAAATTTACGAAACAGATGGTATTACAACCCAAGTTGCAATTCCTGTTACACATAGCGGTTCGCCTACTTCTCGACCAATTTATTGGATTACGGCAAACAATAACAAGTTATATTTTTTAATGAGTGGCGATAATAGCCCTGAACAATTATGGGAAGCTAATCCAATAAATGGAAATTTTACACAACTTTCATCCTACACAGGTCCAACAACACAACCAAGACAAATTTTTACTAGACCGTTGAAATCTTGGAATAATGATTTCTACGTAGAAGGAACAACAACAGTTGAAGGATATGAATTATGGAAATTTGGAACAGGAACTTTAGGTGTTGAAGAGGTTACTTTAGAGGATAAAATTCAAATCTATCCCAATCCAACTCAAGATTACGTAAAGCTTACAATTGAAAATGAAGAAGCATATCAAATTGATATTTTCAATGCTGTTGGTCAACAAATAAAGTTAAGAATTCATAATAAAACTATCGATTTAACTTCTTTACCAACAGGAATTTATTACATAACAATTTTGAATTCATTAACTGGTAAAAAAATCACACAAAAAATCATAAAGAAATGAAAAAACTAATTTTAATTTTTGCATTAGTATTTAGCTTTAATTCTAATGCACAATCTTTTTCAGATGGAGTTTACAACACCAATTATGGAACTATTAATTTGACTTTTGAACAAGGTTTTGAGTATCCAAACGGAGGAATAGTTTATGGCGATTATAAAGGAATTGGGACTATTACGGGTTCGACAGCTAACGTAGGAAAAGAAATTGTTGGAAATTTTCATAACGGTGCTGCTGAAGGAAAGTTTATTTTCTTTTCGCCATCTGGCAAACAACACTTTTTTGATAGTGGAATTACTTCTTTTAATGGAAACTGGGGGTATGGTACAGATAATAAATATTCTACAAACCCCGATTACATTTGGAAAGTAACATCAAAAGCTGGCGGAAAAGATGCTGTTAAAAACGTTACAAATGTTTGGAGCGGTAAATGGAACACCACACAAGGTTACATTATTTTACAGCAGGTGGGTAACAAAATAACAGGTAAATATCATGATGTGGGAAATATTGATGCAACCTATAATCCTTCTACAAAAAAACTAACAGGAACTTTTACAAATAATGGTAAAAAAGGATATTTAGAATATTCTTTTGAAGGGAATAGTTTTAAAGGGAAATGGGGTTGGACAACAGCACTTTCGGGTGGTAACTGGGACGGAACCAAACATGTGAAAAATAATAAAGTTATTACGAGTAGTTCAACTTCAACAAGCAATAATCAAAATTCCACAACAATACAACAAGGATTAACTAGTGACGCTAATTCTTCTAATAATCCTAAGAAAATTACAGTTAAATTATTACATATTTTTCAAGGTAATGGAGTTTTTAATAGATTTCCTGATTTATATGGAATTGTTTCAGTTGATATAATAAAAGTTACTCAAAACAGTTCAGAATCAGTAAGAAGTTTTGGAAATAAATCAAAATATCTTTTAAATTCGACTGAAGACTATGCTTTTCGTTATGGTGGTAATGATGGAAGTGCAGTTCCAAATTCTCCTCAATATACACGTGAATACAATATTAGTTCCCAAGATTGGAATGATAGAAATGTAAAATTCGAAATTAGAATTACTCATCATATAAAAGGAAAAATAAATGGTCCGAATCAGGATTATGAAAAATACACAGAGGTTTTCGATTTAAAAACTATTCCTGTAGACGGAAGTAACAATATTTGGGTAGGGTATAACTATAAAAACGGAAATTATGTTGACTATGGATTAGAGTTTGATAAATCTAGAGTCTTGTTTAAAATAATTAAGTAACCTTTTTTATTTAATACAAATGAAAGCGATTTATTTTTTACAATTATTATGGATAATATCACTCTTTTCCTGCAACAAAGCCAAAGAAAGCATGCAAGATGAAGTTACTGATGCAGTGGAAAATGCAGTAGAGCGTAAAACTGGAACTCAAGTAGATTTACCAGATACAAGCGAAATAGCTGATAATGGTGGTTTTATCAACTACAAGTCTGCAACTAAAACGTATCTTACTGAAAAGGAAAAAATGCAAGCAACTGTGATTTTTCAAAAAGACAATGACGGGCTATCAATTGCTTTTCAAATGACAGGTGAAAACGGGAAGTCTTTTGTTGCAACGATAAGTGATATCTCTGAAAAATTTACATTGCCATTAAAAGCAAAATTTGCAATCAGTAACAAATATGATGGTGAAAATCCAACTGCAAATATAACTTTCATGGAAGTTAACGATACTGGAATGAAATCTTCTGAAGTTCCTTTTGAAGGAGAAATGATCATAACAAAACTTTCAAAAGATGAAGTAATATTTGAAATTAACGGAAAAGGAAGCGATGCAATGAATATCGATAGTCCTTCTAATTGGAATGTAATAACAGGTAATGGTAAACTTGTTCATCCAATTATTTTGAGTTACGGTATTGATAAAAATAACATTTTAAAATAAACTAACATGAAAATAGTACAGCTTATATTATTAAGTGTTTTTCTTTTTGCCTTTTCGTGTAAAGAAGAAAATAAAAACGAACTAGAAAATCAATTAGAAACAGCGATTGAATCGTCTGGTGGAAAAACTGCAGACGAATGGAACGGTAAATTAGACCAGTTGTTTACACTTGAAATGGCATCTCAAGTAACTCATTACGATGCTTCAGAAGCTGTTAAAGATTATAATCAAGTACTAAAAAATCCTCAAACGCACAGTGTACAGTACAAATGGGATAAAGGTAGAGTTGAGGTTTCAGATAAAATTAAAAACCCAATAACTGGTAAACCTATGGAAATTCCAACTAATGATTATGTTGAGGTTTCTTGGGTAAGAACAACCACTTTAGAGGAATTCAAGCACAATTATCATACGCCAACAACTGAAGAATTGGCAAATGCTTCTAAAGCTATGGATGCCAAAACGAAAGAAATGCAAAATTCAGGAAAAGCTACATCTGATCAAGCTGCAAAAGCAAAAGAAATAGCAACTTCTTTAGGCGAGGGATTAAGTTATACTGAAATTCCAAGCATTGGGAATTATGCAGTTTGGAATAATAAGGATAAAAATTTAAAAGTTTTTTATCAAGGATTAGAGTTTCAGGTTTATGCCAACTTAGGGAATGAAGATAAAAATAAAGAAGCTTGTATAGCAACGGCAAAATTAATAATAACAGAAAAACTTCAATAAAATGAGAATAACTCTTTTAATTATTACTTTGTTCTTTGCTCTTAGTTCTCAAGCCCAATTGCAGTTTTGGAATACAAATGCCACATCTAATATGCCATTATTTGAGATAAAATGGGGAGAAAAAACAACCATTTATTCAAAAGTAGGATATGAAACCAAGCCTACTTATGTTTTTAATAAAGTGGCACCTCAAGTTTATAATGGAGATGGAAAAACAAAATTTAAAATGATAGTTGAATCAGTTGATAATGTAGCAAAACGAATTTTTGAAATCAGTTATACTCATTATCGACAAACCAATTATTATTTGGGTTATATAAAGGCAACCTACATTTATCATGATAAAAGACCTGCAAAAGTTTTAGAAGAATATTATGAAACAGTTAAAAACCCATGATATGAATTCATTAAAAAAAATAATAGCAACAATATTTTTAATAGTAGCATCAAATAGTTTTGCTCAATATGTACAAGGTGAAATAAAAGTAAAGGAACAATCTAAACTTGAAATAAGTTTAAAATCAAATAAAGCAGTAAATCTATTTGCCGATTTCAGAGAAGATAAATTTCCTATACAATTTGTTTTTACTGGGAATTCTTTACCATTAAATTCTGACAAGAAGATTGTAGTCTCATTTGTTTTTACAACAACTTTGAAAAAGGATGGTAAAGTAATTGCTTCAAGTAAAAGAAGTCCAATGCCTTTTTTTCCTGGAGATATGTTTATACCAGTTGAAACATTTGATTTTATTTCAATGTTGTCTTATTTAAAAGAAAATTCAGATACTACAGTTTCTGAAATTCCTAAAGGAAATTATGAAATCATCTTAGAAGCGAAACCTGTGGGGGTTAAAGGAGAAATTAGTGAAGCAAAACTTAATTTAAAACTTAATTAATTATGAAAAAAGTTATTACAATATTAGTCATTATGATTTTAGGATATTCATGTTCAAGTGATGATAGTCCAGCTCAAGATAAAGTTATTGGCGAATGGCAACACACCAAAACGGTTCGAATTACGTACGGTGGAGCTGAAACGGAAGACCTTGTCGGTGGTTGTCAATTGTTAAGCAGATTTATAATCAATGCTGATGGAACTTTTGTTGAAAGAGAATTCGACTTTAATGCTGTTTTTGATGAGTGTAGAGAACAAAATAGTTCTTTTACTGGCGATAAAATTTGGGCTAAAAGCTTAAATGGGCAATATGTTTTTCATCAAATTAGCACTAATCCTAGTTATGATTCTGTTTATGAAGTTGCCGTAGAGTCTTCGTTCACAGGAAATACGATGGAATTAAAATTTAAAGAAGTAAATAGTAATCCAAACAATCCTGATGATATAGAATATTATATCAGAACATATCAAAAACAATAGTTTTAAAAATAAAGAGGTTTCTCCAGACAACCTCTTTTTAAATGTCTAATAAATTTATTTCCCGATACAGAAATTCGCAAAAATATTTCCTAACAACTCATCATTAGTCACTTCTCCAGTAATTTCTCCAAAATAATGCAACGCAGAGCGAATATCAATAGCCATTAAGTCCGAAGAAAGACCTGAGTCTAAGCCCCATTTCACTTTTTGGACTTCTTCTAATGCTTTTAATAAGGAATCGTAATGGCGGGTGTTGGTTACAATTGTTTCGTTATTTCGTAAAGCGCCAGTATTTACAAATGACATTAATTCATTTTTTAATTCGTCAATACCTACTTTTTGTTTTGCAGAAATAAAAATTGAATTTTCAATTTGAGATTCTAGATTTCGGAGTAAACTCTCTTCTAGTTTATCTTTTTTATTAAATATCGTAAGTAATGCTTTTTGAGGATATTTGTTTTTAATTTTTTCTACTTCTACTTTTAAACCTTCCAAACTCTCCATTGTTAGTTCCGTACTGTCAACAAGGAATAAAACCACCTGTGCTTGCTCAATCTTTTCAAATGTCTTTTGAATCCCGATACTTTCCACCACATCTTTCGTTTCACGAATTCCTGCAGTATCAATAAATCTAAAACCAATTCCGTCGATTACTAATTCATCTTCAATCGTATCACGAGTTGTTCCCGCAATGTCAGAAACAATGGCGCGTTCTTCATTCAATAAGGCATTCAATAAAGTCGATTTCCCAACATTCGGTTCGCCCACAATAGCAACAGGAATACCATTTTTAATAACATTTCCAACGGCAAACGAATCAATCAAACGTTTTAAAACGAATTCAATTCGCTCTAATAATACATGAAATTGGGTTCTATCAGCAAATTCTACATCTTCTTCTGCAAAGTCTAATTCCAATTCGATTAAAGAAGCGAAATTCAGTAATTCTTCACGCAATTTCGCAATTTCGTTACTGAAACCACCACGCATTTGTTGCATCGCGATTTGATGTGACGCTTCATTATCCGAAGCAATTAAGTCAGCAACCGCTTCGGCTTGCGATAGATCCAATTTCCCGTTCAAAAAAGCACGTAAGGTAAATTCACCTGCTTGTGCCATTTTAGCTCCTCTACGAAGCAATAACTGGATGATTTGTTGTTGGATAAAAGTAGAACCATGACACGAAATTTCAATCACATTTTCACCTGTATACGAATTTGGACCTTTGAAAATGGAAAGCAGCACCTGATCGTACACTTTACCCTGATCTACAATATGGCCGAGGTGAATCGTATGCGTTTTCTGTTTCGTAATATCTTTCCCTGAAACCGATTGAAATACTTCCGCCGCTATCGTAATAGCATCTTTACCAGATAATCGAATAATAGCAATCGCACCCGCTCCAGACGGTGTAGCTAATGCAACTATGGTTTCTTGTGGAATCATGTTCTAAATTTAATCCTGCAAAGATAAATCAAAGTCAGAAGTTAGAAGTTAGAAGATGGAAGTTTTTTTAGTTAGGAGTTGTTACACAAAGTCTCACTAAGTTTAGCACAGAGTTACACCAAGTTTTTATTTGCGTTCTTTGCGAAAAAATGTTGCTTCTTTCCGTAATAAAAAATATCACTTGTTCAAGAGATGCTTGCCAGCATGACAAACTAAGTAGATAGGCTATTGTGAACTATGTAAAGTGAAACGCCTAAAATCAACACAAAGCAACTCTATTGTGTCTATGTGTTTAAAAGAAAACCCGCACTTGAAAATCCGTTTTATCCGCGTGCCAATGCAATAAAATTAAAAAACCACAAAAGCTATAGCCAAGTGGTTCTTAAGTTAGTTAGGGTTGGTAATAAGATTTTTCAGTTAGACTGTAAAATCAATTATTGTAAATTAGTTGCTCAACATTACTGGCATTACAAGCATCGTAACGGTTTCGCCTTCGTCTAAACCGTCAACTGGGGTTAAAATACCCGCTCTGTTTGGCATTGACATTTCTAATTGGATTTCATCACTTGATAAATTATTCAACATTTCTGTTAAGAAACGCGAGTTGAATCCGATTTGCATATCGTCTCCTTGGTAGTCACAAGTCAAACGTTCGTCAGCTTTGTTTGAGTAATCGATATCTTCAGCTGATATATTCAATTCGGTTCCTGCGATTTTTAAACGAATTTGGTGCGTTGTTTTGTTAGCAAAGATAGCCACACGACGAACCGAGTTTAAAAACTGCACTCTGTTGATTAATAATTTGTTTGGATTTTCTTTTGGAATAACCGCTTCGTAGTTTGGATATTTTCCATCGATTAAACGACAAGTTAATACATAATTCTCAAAAGAGAAAGTTGCATTTGAATCGTTATATTCGATTGAAACTTCAGCATCAGAAGCACCTAAAATTCCTTTTAAAATGTTTAAAGGTTTTTTCGGCATAATAAAATCCGCAACTTGAGATGCTTTTACATCCGTACGAGCGTATTTTACTAATTTGTGAGCGTCTGTGGCTACGAAGATTAATCCTTCTGGTGAAAATTGGAAGAAAACACCACTCATCACTGGGCGTAAATCATCGTTTCCAGCAGCGAAAATCGTTTTGCTTACCGCAGTTGCTAATACTTCTGCAGGAACTAATGTTTTTGAAGGATCGTCTAAAACTACTGCTTTAGGGAATTCTTCTCCTGGAGCGTAAGCAATCGCATATTTACCCGAGTTCGAACTAATTTCTACTGTAGAATTGTCTTCAACAGTAAACGTTAACGGTTGCTCTGGGAAGGTTTTTAAGATATCTAATAAAAGTTTTGCAGGAATAGCTACACTTCCTTGGCTCGTAGAATCAATTTCTAACGTTGCCGTCATCGTTGTTTCTAAATCGGAAGCTGAAACTTTTAATTGGTTGTTGTCTAATTCAAAAAGGAAATTATCAAGGATAGGTAAGGTGTTGCTGCTGTTGATAACACTTCCTAAAACTTGCAATTGTTTTAATAAATACGAACTCGATACTATAAACTTCATTATCTTGTATTTTAAAATCGTGATTTGATTTTATATTTCACAAATATATTCTAATTCTGCTCAATCGCAAAAACAATTTTATTAACAACTAGCGGCTGTATTTTCTTTTTCGTAAGAATGTAAATAAAAACCCAAAGATAGCTAAGATAACTATTGGTAATCCGACAGTTACTAATTGTGCTATGGTGTAGTTTTTGTAAACTTCTTCTTTATTTAAAAGCGGTAAATCGACGTCTTTACTTCGTATGTTAATAAGTCCGTTGTCGTCTAAAAGGTAATTTACGCAGTTCATTAAGAACTCTTTGTTGCCATATAATTGATTCGTCCATTTGTCGAAACCTAATTCTAATGGCATCCCTTTGTCTAACTGGTTTTTAATCACATCACCATCCGAGATCACAATCATTTTATTGTCTTTTCCCGTCGCTTGAAACGAATTGTCTTTGAATGGTAGCACTCGATTTTGATACATCGAATGGAATTTTCCTTCCATTAAAACTGCTACTGGAAGTAATCCTTTTCCTAAATATTCTTCTTCAGTGGTTTCTTCTGTCACCATATCTAATGAAATTGGACTTGGAGTACCCACCGTCTTCGAATATTCAGACGAACTTAAAAGAACTGTTTTTTTGATGTCGTTCTTTAATAATTCAATAGGTGATGCAAATTCAAACTTAATCCCTTCCATGTTTTTCACGATAGGATTGGTTGACGTTGGATAGATAAACGGCGCAAATTTCCAAGTGTATTCTTGCATTTGGGTTTCGCTTCCTTGATTTCCAGAGGCTAGTTTAATAGGCGTGGCATATTCGTCTTTTACCAATAAGGGATTGATTCGGATACCGTATTTGAAAAACATATCGGATAAGTTCAATTCGCGTTGTGCCGCTAAAATCGTACCCGTTTCGTTATACAAACTGTCCATATCTGCCGAAACGACATCGACTAACCACAACGTTTTTCCGCCATTGATAATGAACTGGTCCAATACTTGTTTTTCTTCTTCTGTGAAGGCTTCTGTAGGTTTTGCAATTACGGCTAAATCGTATTTTTTTAAGGCTTCTAATGTCTGAGTAGGTTGTTTGGCTACCGAATCCAATGTAAAGGGGCCAATGTAATAACTTTCTTTAACCGTTCTTAGGAAATCCGCCATAAAAGGTTCTAACATTTCTCCGTTACCTTTGATTACCGCGATTTTCTTTTGTTTTTCTTTCGAAATTTTATTGATGGCCTCTGCAAAACCAAATTCCAAATGCTGTACCGAACTAATTACTTTTTCTTCAGTAGTAGCCCCCATTAAGTTTTTCAATAACGCCACTTTCGTGAATTTATCACCATACGTCGCTTGCGCCCAAGGGAATACCACTTCTTGCGATTGCTTTCCTTTGTCTTCTACGGTGATGCTCAACGGTTGCATCCCTTTGGCATAGAATTCTTTCATTTTTTCTACTCGTGTCTCCTCTTTTTCAATCGGATTTTTGAAGTTAAAAATGATGTTTGAATTATAAGCCGTGAATTCCTCTAAAAGTTGTTTGGTTTCGTTTTGTAAACGTTTAAATTCCGGTGGAAAGTTTCCTTCTAAATAGACTTCGATGTAAAACGGACTATCGACACTTTTGATGATGTTTAATGTCGTTTCTGAAAGTGTATAACGTTTGTCTTGCGTTAAGTCAAAACGTTTGAAAAAGAAGTTACTAATTAAATTGATAACGATGATTGCTAAAAATACAATTCCTAATTGCTTTAAAGCTTTTGATTTGTGCTCTTTCATTACCATTTCAATGATTTAAGTTGATAAACCGTTGCCGATAAAAATAAAAACGTCACACTCACAAAATACACAATATCACGTGTATCTAACACACCGCGACTCATACTTTTAAAGTGATAATCCATTCCTAAAGCAGCAAACATCGAACTATAATTTCCAAGGAAAGAAGCAATGCCATCAAATCCGAAATAGAAAAAGAAACAACAAAAAACAGCAATAATAAAAGCCACAATTTGATTGTCTGATAAAGTAGAAGCAAAAATTCCAATTGCAGTGTAAGCTGCTATCAAGAACAACAATCCGAAATAGGAACCTAATGTGCTTCCCATATCAATATTACCTTGTGGATTTCCAAAATGCGAAATCGTCAACACATAAATAATGGTAGGAACAATCGCTAAAACAATTAAAACTAAAGCGCCCAAGAATTTACCATTTACGATGTCCCAATTCGATAGCGGTTTGGTAAACAACAATTCAATGGTTCCTTGTTTTTTCTCATCCGAAAAACTGCGCATGGTTACGGCTGGAATTAAGAAAATTAAAATCCATGGTGCCAATTTGAAAAACGGACTCATATCGGCAAAACCCGAGTTTAATATGTTGAATTCGCCTTCAAAAACCCAAAGAAATAATCCGTTGAGTAAAAGAAAAATCCCGATGACTAAATATCCAATCGGCGAACCAAAAAAAGATTTTATTTCTCGTAATAATAATGCTTTCATTTATGTTTTTCTTGTTTATAAGTTTAAACGTTTAAGAGTTTAAAAGTTTGAATAATATTTATTCTTTTATCATTAATTCAGTGTTTGTAGTCCAAAGACCAAAATATGGATTTTTTGAATCAGTTCTTTTCAACAATATCAAAAAAGGTTTATCAAAAATCATTTTTTTAGGTTTTGGTTTTTCAATTTCTTCAATTTCTTCAACAGCAGCAACTTCAATTTCAGCTTCACTTACAATTTCGGCTCCACTTTCGTTTAATATAAAAGCTGTTCTTTGATATGCTCTTTCTATGTTATAATTTTCATTTTGGGAGCTAAATTTGTTACCTTCTAATGAATCGTAATTTGTCTCAATATTGAAATTAAATTTAGGAATTATTAATTGATCTTCCTCTTTGTAATAATACTTCCAATTTATTTTATTGTTTTTTATCTCTTTTTTACCAATTTCAGTTAGTCTCTCAATTTCTAAATTCATTTCAGAAATTGAATTGAATTTTTTTTCCGACATGAATAATATTACTTCATGTTCTTTTTCTTTAGGTATTAATTTAACTATAAAGTTACTGTCATTTTTATAGTATATAATTTTTATGTTTTGAAATTGTTCATAAGTACAAAGACCAATTAAGCCAAAAGCAGCAACTTTTTGACCATTAAAAGTAAGTTTATTACTGAGATTTTGAAGTTGATGTTCAAAGGGTAATGATTTGTCAAATTCAGCTTTTGCAATTATTAAATTTCCATTTATTTCGGCACTAGACTCATATTCGTTACTTTCTAATACATTTTGAAATGATTTCGAATTATTAAGTAAATTTAATTGTGTAAACTCTGTTTGAATGCTTAAGGGAGAATTAATTTCTTTTCTTATTTCGTCCCATGCAAAAAGTAAGGACGCACAATATATAGAATTTTCATTATCTGAAATTTCATTTTCTAATGTTGGAATAAACTGTGTATTTTTATAATCAGATAGCTTCTTTACTTCTGTAAATTTTTTGTCGCTCTTGCAACTAAATAAAGATGTTAAAATGATTATATATAAAAAGTACTTCATTTATTTTTTTTTTGTTTATAAGTTTAAATGTTTAAGAGTTTAAAAGTTACTCCCAACTTCCATCTCCTAACTCCTAACTCAAAGTAACCAATCTATCCACGCTCCACGCTTCTGGTTTGTCGCTGAACAACGTTTTAGTATAACTCCAAACACCATCAAACAAAGCCGATTTTCTGTAATTTTCTAAAGCTTCTTCGTTTTCCCAATAACTATACGTAAAAAAAATACTTTTGTCGTTTTTGTCTTGATACAATTCTAAAAAACGGTTTCCTTCGAAGTTGCGTATGTGGTGTTTCACTTCTTCAAAATTATTTAAAAAAGCTTCGATTTTATCTTCTTGAAAACGCATTTTTACAATTCTTATGAACATATCTTATTTGAATTTAATGGATACTGCATCTCTAAAGTGCAACCCTAATAAGGTCGCAGCCGAACCTACCGTTTTGGGATTACTCTTGTATATGGCAATTTCTAAATAGCCGTTTTCATTGAATAACGCTAAGAAATCACCTTCTAAGTCTTTTAATTGTTTCACATCCGAAACGGGAAAATCGGAGTAGCTTTTGTGCAAACGACTGAACTTTTTGTTTTTGATTACGATTTCGAACTTTCTTCCTCTAATTGTATCGTTAAATTGTTTTTGAGAAATATTGGTAACACAATTTCCAAAGGAATCAATGTACACAATTTGTCCTTTAATTTCGCTTAAATCATCAGATACGGATGAGGTCAAAACACTTACCGGTTTCAACGATGAAATTTCTTTACCTATGACATTTAACAATCCACCTCGTGCAATATGACAAGCTACTGCCACAAATACATCCATATCACTTGCATTCATATTCAATCGGTCGTGTATGGTAATGGCTACGATTTTCTGTGCTATTTTCTTCTGAATCAACGTGTTTAAAATTCCATTATCAGCACATATAAAATAATGATCGTCCCATTGCATGGCAATATGTTGGGTGTCGCCCACACGTTCACTATCAACCCCAATAATATGAATGGTTCCTTTTGGAAAGTTATGATAAGCGGCTTCAATACAATAACTCGCTTCTAAGGTGTTAAATAAGTCAATCTCGTGTGAAATGTCTACTATAACCGCTTCTTTGTGTTCCGATACTATTTTGCCTTTCAAAGCACCTACGAAGTAGTCTTTGTGTCCAAAGTCGGTAGTTAAAGTAATTATTGACATTTTTTTGTTTATAACTTATTTGAAATCCAACAGTAGTTTTTACTAAATTTGATTGCAAAGCTAGTATAATTTTAGCGTTTCAAAAATAATTAAAAAAAGAAAGCCTTTGAACGAAAGAATCATTGAATTAGTAGACATTGCTCCAAAAGAATTTTGGGGTGCGCAAGACGCTCATCTTGAAACTATTAAGAAGTATTATCCAAAACTTAAAATCGTAGCACGAGGAACTACTCTTAAGGCTTATGGTGAGCCTGAAATCTTAGATGAGTTTGAAAATCGCTTTAGAAGATTGATGCATCACTTTACGCGTTACAACAGTATTGATGATAATGTTATTTTGAGGGTTTTGGAGACAAGTCATCAACATGATGCCGAACACATGCACGACCGCGATAAGATTTTAGTGCATGGAATAGGAGGAAAGTTAATCAAAGCCATGACACCTAACCAACAAAAATTGGTGGATTATGTACATAAAAATGACATGGTTTTTGCTGTTGGACCTGCAGGGACAGGAAAAACGTATACTGGAGTTGCTTTGGCCGTAAAAGCGTTGAAGGAAAAACAAGTCAAACGCATTATACTAACGCGTCCAGCTGTGGAAGCAGGGGAGAACTTAGGTTTTCTTCCGGGAGATATGAAAGAAAAGTTAGACCCTTACATGCAACCCTTGTACGATGCCTTGCGCGATATGTTGCCCCCACAAACCTTAGAAGATTATATTTTAAAAGGAATTATCCAAATTGCTCCGTTAGCGTTTATGCGTGGGCGTACGTTAGATAACGCTTTCGTAATCTTAGACGAAGCGCAAAATACGACACATTCTCAAATGAAAATGTTCTTAACCCGTATGGGAAAAAACGCCAAATTCATCATCACGGGCGACCCAGGTCAGGTGGATTTACCAAGACGAACGATTTCAGGATTGAAAGAAGCGCTTTTAGTATTGAAAGATGTTGAAGGCATTGGAATCATTTACTTAGATGATAAAGATATTGTGCGTCATAGATTAGTGAAGAAAATTATTGATGCTTACAAGAGTATTGAGAATAATGATTAGATAAGTTTTCGAAAAATAGACTCCTTAAAATTTAAAACTGCGAATTATAAGGATTTAGTTTTTAAAAAATAAAAGAACGTATCTGAAAGTCCTGTCCTGTCAAGCTGAACTCGTTTCAGTTTCTATGAATAATAATTTATAGCTTCCGAATTGAATTTGGGAGGACAAATCGGTACTTTTTGATACGTTTTTTTATTTCTAATTCCTCAAAAGAGATATTCCATAAACGTTAAAAAAATCTTATAATTTGTCCCTTTAAAAAATAAAACTTCAATTTTTCTCGTTCCAATTTGTAAACCTTAAAATCTACAAGTATGAAAAAAGTTGTTTTATTTTTAACCACGCTATGTTTTGGTATCAGTTATGCACAAGAAATTCCAGAGGTGGATATCACAACCCGAAATTCTTGGTTTAAAGCAGGATTAACCACAGGTGTTTCCTTGGGAGATAGCAAAGACCTTGCTTCTTTCAATGTTGGAGTTGATGTTAGAGGGCAATATTTATTTGATCCGCATTTTGGGATTGGTATAGCATCGGGATACAATCATTTTTTTGGGAAAGATGGTATCGAGGATTTTGGAGTGATCCCTCTAGCGGGTTTTGCGCGCTATTATTTCCAGAATGAAGGGGTATTTGTGGGAGCCGATTTCGGTTACGGGTTCTTAACCAATGTGGATGATACAGGGGGATTGTATTTTAATCCACAAATCGGATATCATAACAAGAAATGGAACATATATGGTTATTATCAAAATACCTTTACCGATGGTATTGCTATTCGTTCTTTAGGAGTTGGGGTAACGTATAATATTATGTTTAAATAAATTTTCGTCCTACCGATTTTCTTAGAAAATGGTATCGAGAGAAGAAAATTGGGGTCAAAAACCGTTCTCAATTTTCGTCACTTCAAGTACAAAGCGTATCTATAAGTCCAATCTTGTCAAGCTGATTCGCCTAGGCGAATTAGCTTCTATGAATAATTATTTATAGATTCCGAATTAAATTCGGAATGACAAAACAGTACTTTTAGATGCGCTCTTTTTTTATAAAATCTTTTTTTGAAAGTAAATAAATAGTTTACTTTTGCACAACAAACAACAACACAACATAATGAACACAATTACGACTACCCATTTCAATTTTCCGGGTCAGAAATCAGTTTACCGTGGAAAAGTTAGAGAAGTTTACAATATCAACGATGACTTATTAGTGATGGTGGCTACCGACCGTCTTTCGGCATTTGATGTGGTTTTACCTAAGGGAATTCCTTATAAAGGACAAATCCTAAATCAAATCGCTACGAAGTTCATGGAATTAACGGCTGATATTGTACCGAATTGGTTAGTAGCCACTCCCGATCCAAACGTAGCGGTAGGACATTTGTGTGAGCCGTTTAAAGTAGAAATGGTAATTCGTGGGTATTTATCAGGTCATGCTGCGCGTGAATATGCAGCAGGAAGAAGAATCCTTTGCGGTGTGGAAATGCCAGAAGGATTAAAAGAAAACGATAAATTTCCAACACCAATCATCACGCCAACAACAAAAGCAGATAACGGTTCGCACGACGAAGACATTTCGCGCGAAGCTATTTTAGCGAACGGAATTGTAACGGAAGAAGATTACCTAATTTTAGAAAAATACACTAGAGCCTTATACCAAAGAGGAACGGAAATTGCAGCCTCTCGCGGTTTAATCTTAGTAGATACGAAATACGAATTCGGGAAAACAAGGGACGGACAAATCGTATTAATCGATGAAATCCACACGCCTGATTCTTCGCGTTATTTCTACGCTGAAGGGTATCAAGAAAGACAAAACAACAACGAAGAACAAAAACAATTGTCAAAAGAGTTCGTACGTCGTTGGTTAATTGAAAACGGGTTCCAAGGAAAAGAAGGACAACAAATTCCAAACATGACCGACGAATACATCGAAACGGTTTCAGAACGTTACATTGAGTTATTTGAAAACATCATTGGAGAAAAGTTCGTAAAAGCGGATATTTCTAACATTAATGAACGAATTGAGAAGAATGTTTTGAAGTATTTACAGAATAGATAAAAATTACTTTTATATAGTAAGAATCCCGAGTTAGCTCGGGATTTTTTTTGTTTTGGAGATTTATTAATCATCTTGTTCTGAAATTAAACTATATCCCGCGGCTCTTAATTGTACTGTATTCTTTAAATCTTCAAATTTTGAATAAAGTGCCTTTAGGCTATAATGGTTTTCCATGCCATGGTCAAATATATGTTTGATTTTACCATTATTATAGCTGATTGTAAGGTCACACATTATGTGACTAGAACTTCTCTCAAAATACTTTTCTTTTAAACTTGGAAAATCCATATAATTCAGTAAATCAATTAATTCGGTGTATTCTTTCGAAGATAATCCTCTTTCGGCTTTATAATGGTATAAGGTATCGTTTATGCCTTTTGATAATTTAAAGGTTGCTTTATGATTTTGGTTTATTACAATTTCATATTCACCTCTAATATTAAATCCATTAAATGTGATTTTTTCAATGTTATATTTTTTAGGGTTACTATTGTAATTAATAAGATTGCGATATTTGTAAATCAGTGTATCAACTCTGAAATTAAATTTAGAACCTTTTTTTAATACTAAAAGGTCATGATTGTTTTTTCTGATAACTTTTGGAATTAAATCAGTACCACTTTCATGTAATCTAAAATGATTAATGGAATCATTGCCATAATTCATAAAAGCATAAGGGTACATTCTACCATATTTGTATTTTCCAGCAACAAAAAGATCTGTGTAGCCGTTATTATCAAAGTCTCCTTTACAATAAGGTTGCATTGAGAGAGTAGAATCTTTTAGCATTTCTAAACGATAATTGTATTTTGTAAAGCTTGAGTCAAATGGCTTAATAAAATTTTCAACTTCGCTTATAGAGGCTAAACTGTCTATTTTAGTTGGTGTAAAGCCATCTTTCGATTCTTTTTTACAAGAAATAAAAAAGGAAACCAACGCTAAGCAAATTATTTTTTTCATGTTTAAGTTATTACAGTTGATTTTTAATTTCTTTTATTATTTCACTTACTTCTTCGGTTGAATAAATGCAACCATGGCAAACTTTTACATTTCCTTTTTTATTTGTTACGTTATGAAACAAATCTAATTCTTGTTGACTAAATTTAGTCCCCGATTTCATTAATTTTAAAAATCCTTCAACTGCAAACATTTGTTTTTCAGTATTAGTTGAATGTAGCCATTTTAAAATACTTTCTTTGTCTTTTTTGGCCACAAATTCATTCAATTGCATTCTCTCTTTTGAATACATTGCTCCAGCTCCACAACCGTTTCCAAAAGTTATATTGGTTAGAAATAATTCTTTTTCGTTTAGTTCTGCTTGAAAATTATTTTTGAATGAAGTTTTTAAATTCTCAATTTCTTTATCGTTCTTGAATTTTTCTATCAATTCATAATAAGGTTCCCATTCGTAAGAATCTGACCAGCTCGATTTTACTTTTTTGTTTTTTTCTTCGTTAAATTCATAGTAAATAATCTCATTTTCTGAAGTAATTAATTTTACTTGAAAACATTCTAATGAAGTTGTTTTCTTTCCATTTTTATAAATGTATTGATAGTATTCAAAAACACCTTCGTTAAAACCAGGAGCTACTTCTCGAAAATATATCCAACGGCCATTTATTTTATCTTCATCAAATAACTTTTCAATACAGTTTTCAAGTTTTAAAAAATCTTTAGTTGAAAGTGCACTTTTGATATCGTCATTATTTTGAAAAAATAATTTAAAAGTTAAAACAGAACCAATAATCACAAGAATTGATACTATAATTAAAGTGTTTTTTTTCATGTTTCTATTTTTGAAAACTGTTTGTCTTATTTATTAAAAATAATAATTCTTTTACAGATACCTACAATTAAATGTCAAAAGAAATGATAAAAGGGTCAACGACACTCGTAAAAGAGGATAAGAGAAAATCCTTCTAAATCGGGATTATAGTTTTATTGATTATTCTCTAACGCTAACACTTTTTTAAACATGGCATCGTGATTATAAAGAAATTCTTTTCCAAACACATTTTCTTTTGTTGTAGTTCGCAAATACAACTCATCAATGGAATACGGAACAGGGTATTCTACATTGTTTTTAAAAGTATCTTCTGCAGTTTTATTGTCTGTGAAATCAATTTGAGGCTCCACTCTAAAAATAACTTTACTATTGGGCAACATTAAAACAAAGGGACTTCTTTGCAGTCCACCAAGTAAATCAGGTGTTTCTCCAATGTTAATCAATTGCTCACTGTTTTTGGCTAAACTGGCTAAACTGCTTGATGCTGAATAAATAAAACGATCTTGTAAAATATAGATTTTACCTGTAAATGGATATTTTACGCTATCAGGAACTACAAAATTGTTTCTCATTTTTATATAAAACATTTCGGGTTCTTTTAAAGTTGGAACATTAACTTTAAATGTAAAAAGGGAATTTTTTTGTATCGAATCACGATTATATTCAAAATAATTTCGGGTAAATGGACTCCAATTTATTCCAAGAATCAAATTTGAACGTAAAGTGTCTTTTACTATTTTATTTAATACTTTGCTGTAAGTGTAATCAGAACCACCACCATTTCCTCTAATGTCAATTACAACAGCATTCACTTTGTTTTTCTGAATAATGTTTCCAAGACGACGATTAATAGAATCGCCTAAATGTTCTTCCATTCTAGGAAGCTTAGCATAAAAAATGCCTTGTTTATCAAAATAATGGGTAATTAAAGAATCCTTACTACTATTGTAACCATATTTCCAATTTCTCTCTTCTAAAAAATTTACCTTATCATTTTTAATGATATTCAATTCGTAAATTTTAGATGCTTTATCTTCAAAAACTAACTTTAGTCTACCGTTTTTATACACTTCAGAATGACGATAAAAATTCTCTTTGTAAGTTCTTTTATTGGTTCTGTCCCAACGTAAAGGGGAAGCCAATTCGGTAAGATCATTAACGAATTTGTGAATTGCTATTCCATTACAACTGATAAGTTTCATAGAAGTAGGATAATTTTTTTCCTGGTATGAAAAAGGTAATAAATTATAGTATTCACCAGAAGTATACATAAGATTCAAATCTAAATTGGTGTACACTTCTTTATTAAAATAGCGATCATATTTATAACTATTTTCGGTATCGGTACTATCGATACCTTTTACAAGTCCTAATGGAATTCCATATTTTTTCATATTGTCCAATAGCGCAGGGCCTAATCTGTTTGTGTGACCGTCTTGTGCTGAATTAAGAGTTTTATCTACAATTTGCAGAAATTCTTTGGTTGTAGTTTTCTTATTGATTTGCTTTCTAAGACTTTTTGCGTGTTTATCAAAATCGATTCCTCTTACTTCTTTATTGAAATAAACAATTGGACTGGTTTGTTTGATTAATGACACCAAAGTATCATGATCTTCTATCATTTGCGAATAAGACAACTCTGGTAACCTATCTGAATTAGAAGTAGATTGTTTTGAGGAGGAACAAGCAACTAACAAACAAATAATACTTATAGAAAAAAACTGTTTCATTATATTTTATTTTAAGTACAAATGAAATCAATTGTTTTTGACTAAAATTGTAAAAATCGTTCACAACTATTTTTTATTGTAAATCCAAGTCAAATCATTTTGTTGTACCGAAACTTTCTCAATTAGTTTTTTGGGAGTACTGCCTGTAAAAATTTTAAAATCCTTTATCAAATGGGCTTGGTCGTAATACTGATTAAGAGCGTCTATTTCACTAGGCGAATGTTTTCCGGTTTTAATTTCGTCTAAAATAGTTCGAAATCGAACGGTTTTTAAATACGATTTTGGGTTTTGTCCCAAATTATTTTTAAACAAACGAAATAACGAACTGTCGCTTACTTTTATAGTTTTAGCCAAAGTTTCAATAGAAAAATTCTCGGAATTATTTGTAGCGATGAGGTGTAATGCTTCTTTTAACTTATACGGAATATCATGGTTTAGCTTCTTTAAAAGTAACATTTCTAATATAGCTGTTCTTTTAGCAAAATCATCTTCTTCAAAAATTTTTTCTAGAATGTAGTTGTTCTTAGTAGAAAAAACCGCTTCAAAAACACGATCAGAATTCATTAATTCATCATAAGATACATTGGTAAAAGCTCTTAAAGCCGACGGATAAAAAATAATACAAACTTGGTCTAAACTTGAATTGATATCCACTTGAAAAGGCATTTTATGAAATCCGTAGAGTTTACTAACAAAGGAATTGTTCCCTTGCGTAATGATACAATGATTCGTATTGGATTGATTGAGGTAATTAATGTTGTTCTGCTTGTAAATTGCCAAGCATAAATTCTTGTTTGGAAAAGTGGTGTAATTTAAAATGCTAGAATCAGTCTTTTTAAAATAGAGAAAATATTGGACATATTTTTTCAATGTTTCATTTTTGGGCTTTATGATTATAGAATTCATTTCTTATTTTAGGGCTGATTTCGTTTTACATTTTAAAAGAATAATTCTCCGTAAAGATAGAGTAAGCTGTTTAATTTATTTTACTACGTAATAATTTTTATAAAAGTATCCAACTAAGAAGAACGGTTAGCTTATGAAGTCATCACACTAAAGTAAAAATAACACCACAATTCACTGACTTTTTTTAGGCCATTTGTTAAAGTTATGTTAGATTTTAAAAAAGCTGTAACGAATGGTTCAAGAGTTCGTCCTATTCTCATCAATCATTAAAAATTAATCATCATGAAAAAAACGAACAGATTTTGGGTAATCGTACCCGCAGTAGTAATGTTGTTTAGCAATGCTGTATCAGCAAATGTTTTCTCTACAAATGAAAATGTTTTGGTATCTGAGATAGTAGCTTTACCTCCCTCACAGTTGAATCTTGCAATTAGTAAAGGTGATTTTGCCAGAGTTAAAGAATTAGTTGAAATAGGAGTTGATATTAATAAGAAAGACGAGAGAGGCGTATCTCCTTTAATGTATGCTATTGTATTTGATCAACCTCAAATTGTTTCTTATTTAATTGGAAATGGTGCAGATTATAGAGCTACTGATGCTAGTGGAGTTGCTGTATATGAATATGCAGAAAAGTCCAAATCAAAAGAAATTATAAAGTTGATTAGCGACGCTCGTAAGAGAAGATAATAATGAGTCCCGATTTTATCGGGACTTTTTTTGTTCCGTTGTTATTTGTTAAAATTTTGTTAGAAGTATAAGGTTTGCGTAACAAAATCTTTTTGGGTTCGTCTTCAGGCTATCAATCATCAAAATCAATCATCATGAAAAAAACGAACAAATTTTGGGTGCTGCTACCTGTTTTAGGAATCTTATTTAGTAATGCTTTACAAGTAAACGCCGCTACAAAAGAAAACACTAAAGTTTCTGTAGTCATTGTAAAGCCCGAACCTACCCAGTTGAATTTAGCTATTAGTAATGGAGACCTTTCAAAAGTACAAGAGCTTGTTGGAAAAGGAGTCAATATCAATGACAAAGACGAAAGAGGAAAAACCCCTTTAATGTATGCTATTTTATACAAACAAACGGATATAATTTCTTTTTTAATTCAAAATGGAGCTAAGCTTACTACTAAAGATTCAAGAGGTTTTGTCGTAGCAGATTATGCAAAAAAATCAAAATCAGCGACGATTATAAAGATAATAGAAGAAGCACGTAAGAGAAAGTAATTGAGAGTCCCGATTAATCGGGACTTTTTTATAAAGACAATTTAAACATTATTTTTCTATAGCTCCAAAAATTTGAACGGCATAAATTCTCTTATCTTGCCAATCGATATTCAAACAAATTGCCGTAGAAGTGTATTTTACATCGAGAATGTTCTTGTAGTGGCTAGGCGAGTTTTTCCATAGATTAAATATTTTTAAAGCTAAAGCGTCTAAATCGGCATTCGAATAAACATGATCTTTAATTCCTATAAATAGTATGTTTTCTCCAATTAATGTGTAAGAATTAGTGCTATAGAAATAAACTCGATCTTTTGGAGTCTTTTTTTTTGAATTCGACTGTTCGTGCGACAAAGTTTTTATTTTTGTAAGGTATTTTACATGGTCATCTGCTGCTTTTTCCAATTGAGTATCTAGATCGAATTCTTTTCTTCCGTTCTTGGTCCGCTCTTCGTTGATGAGTTGAACGACTTTAGTTTTTAATTTTTCTAAATCAATTTTATTTTGATTTTGACTGAAACTTAAAGCAGAAATGAATAATAGGAGTAGGGTGATTTGGGTTTTCATGTTAGTTGGAGATTAGTTCTTGCTTTAATTTATCCAAAGTGGTTTCTTTGAAATTTAAATCAAATTCACTTCTTGAATTTTTTTCTATATAAAACGAATCATACATGATTTTATTTCCTGAATTAGCATAAATAACAACTTTGATTCTACCGACAATTTTAACTAGATTTGATTGAATTTCAAAAGGCTTTAAATCATAGTTTAATATTGATTGATTGTTTTGATAAATTAGATTCAATGAAAAGTATTTAAGTTCTTGATTTGTGTTTCTAAAAGTTATTTTTTTCTCAACTTCATAATCTAAGATTTTATCAATGTTTATCCAACCTAATTTATCTGAAGTAAAAGAATAGATTTGATCTTGATTTTGAAAAAAATCATATCTTTCCATTTTTTCTTCAATAGGTAAGTTTTGATCTTTTAATAGTATATCCCAACCACTATTTGATTCAATTAATGCTTCAATCCTTTTTTTATTTTCTTCATTTAGAATTTTTAAATATTCCAATGAATCTATCTTTTTAACAATACTTAGACTATCAAGAATAACTTTTTTCTTAAACTTATCAGGAATATTTTCATATTCCCATTTCCCGGAATTGAAATATTTTAGATTTCTGACTATATCAGATATTTCAGTGTAAATTTGATTCTTACTCAATTCCCATTTAAAAACAGAATCATTATTGTTATAATAAATAGTACTCTCTGTTAATGGTTTGTTTGGTATTGTAACATTGTAAGATTTACCTTTTCTGATTTTCAGTTGTTTACCTTCTTCTTTAAAATTAATGTAAAAAATTCCCGAAGACTCTAGTAATTCGTCTTTATTTGTTACAGTTGATAAACCATTTAAAATCATATCTTCTTTGGAGTAAAACTCTTTTAATTCAAAAGTGATTTTTCCATTCGTATAATTTTCAAACAAATCTTTAGTAATCCAAATTTTAGTACCTTCTTTCCCTGAAACTAAAGTGTTATTTTTCAGAACAAACTCAAAAGTTTGCAATTTATCCGTTTTTAATTTTGAAGAAATTGCAATGGAGTTTTCTTCAATTGGTAAAGAATATTTCTCTTTTTGGCAAGAAAATATTGTAAGAGATAATAGAAGGATGTAAAATGATTTCATAAAGTTAGTTTTCAAAGAAATGCCAACTTTCATGCCAAAAAAGAGATTCCTTCTGAATGACAAACGTTGTAGATAACTCAACACTGTTACTGCCAACTGACCACTTGAAAATTACCCCTTCAAAAACGCATTAATCTTTTTTCTATCACCAGCAATCCACAAAATATCATCGGATTCTAAAACCCAGTGCGATTCTGGGTTTAGAATACGTTTTCCGTTGCGTTCGATACCAACGATGATGCCGTGCGTTTTCTCTCTAATTTGAGATTCTCGGATGCTTTTTCCAATGCAAACACGGTTTTTAAGTTCCAATTGTTGCAAGATGATGTCCTCTTTAACAGCTGTTACAGGAGCATCTATTTCGTGTTTATCTAAGTAATTTTTAAATAACTTTACTTGTTCATCGGTACCAATTATGTTAATTTCATCTCCAGGAAACAAACGTTCTGATCGTATGGGAATATTAATGGTAATTTCACCACGTTTAATCGCGGCGATATTGATTCCAAATTGTTCTCTAATTTTTAATTCTTCTAGCGTTTTTCCGGCTAAATTAGACTCTTTAGCAATTTCAAAATCAGCCATGTGACCATCCCAAGGAGAAAGTACATTCTGACGTTTACTGGCTTGTTTAGCGATTTCTCTATCGTTAAAATTTCTCAAAAAGTGCCCTTCAATTTTATTATAAAAGGCATGTAATCGTTTTGGAAATAGCACATAAGAAACTAAACCAATAACCAATGCAATAAAGGCAATAACAGGAGAGAAAAATTCATTCAATACAAATCCCATGTAAAAAAGGGAAAGCGCAATTCTAAAGAAGACTAATACGATAATTGGGCCTTGGTATTTTCGGACTTGCATTAATTCTTGTACTTGTTCTACAGCTACTCTTCGTAACGATAATGCCCATAAAAATGGTGATAAAATGACAACCGTTATTAGAGCAGCTATAGCATTTCCAAAACGAGAATCTTCAACTAAAGGCAAAATATATTTAGACGAAAGTAGAATTATCGCCACAATAATAATAGAGTGAATTATTACCTGAGTTAAATACGCTTTCAATACAATTTGCCAGGTGCTAACCGATTTAATAGCTTCGGTATTAGCACTATAGCGTTCTATTTTTTTTATCCAACGTCTTGGAAGCTTTTTTTCTAAGTAGAGTGAAAAAGGTGTCGAAAATTTCACCATAAATGGTGTTGTAAATGTAGTTATGGCTGAAACGGCAACCACAATAGGGTATAAGAAATCGCTTGTTACATTTAATGTCATTCCCAAAGTAGCAATAATGAAGGAAAACTCTCCAATTTGCGATAAACTCATTCCCGTTTGTATCGATTGCTTTAAGGGTTGACCAGAAAGTAAAGCTCCGATGGTTGAGGAAAGCGATTGCCCAAGAATTACAACCAAAGTTAAAATCGCAACCGGAAATCCATATTTCATTAACATTTCTGGATCGATTAACATTCCTACCGATACGAAGAAAACGGCTCCGAATAAGTCTTTAACCGGTTTTACCAAATGTTCAATGTGTTCGGCTTGTGTAGTTTCAGCAATAATCGAACCCATAATAAACGCACCAAGAGCAGGAGAGAACCCTACATTTGCAGCAAATAATACCATTAACAGACATAAAGCTAACGAAATTATTAGCAACATTTCATCCGTCAAAAGATGCTTTGCCTTTTTTAATAAGGTTGGAATGAAGAAAATTCCCGCTACAAACCAAATTGTTAAGAAGAATACTAGTTTTAAAACCGATTGCAATAATTCGCCACCCGAAAATTGCTGGCTTACGGCAACGGTTGACAATAAAACCATCATTAAAATGGCTAAAATATCTTGTACGATTAACGCTCCGATTACATTTCCTGCGAATTTTTGTGTTTTGACTCCTAATTCGTCAAAGGTTTTTAAGATGATGGTGGTAGATGAAATGGATAAAATAACCCCTAAAAATAAACTGTTCATTTTACCCCAATCCATTAGTTGTCCAACGAAATAGCCTAAAGCCACCATTGAAATAATTTGAGTTAGTGCGGTTATAGAAGCCGTTCCACCCACTTTCATCAGTTTTTTAAAACTAAATTCGAGTCCTAAACTGAATAGAAGGAATATTACACCAATTTCAGCCCAAACCGTAACACTATTCATGTCTTTCACGGTAGGAAAGAAATCGAATTCACTTCCTGCTAAAAATCCAGCTACTAAATAACCTAAAACCAGCGGTTGCTTTAGTATTCTAAAAATTAAAACTGCAATAGCAGCTGTGACAAGAATTAACCCTAAGTCACTAATTAAATTGGGTAAATGAACTGTTGAGGCAGTTAGTAATATTGGCATATATTTGAATTTTTACTAAAGTAAAAAAAAATCTGCTTGAATCAAAATGACTAAAGCAGATTTGTTAAAGTTATATTTAGTTGAATTAAATCCCCAAATAATTACTTGGTGTAATTTGCATTAACTCCGCTCTCACTTCTTCTGAAACGTTTAAAGTTCCGATGAAATTATGAATCGCTTCTTTGTTAATTACGGTATTCGTTCTGGTTAAGTCTTTTAGAGCTTCGTAAGGATTTGGATAACCTTCTCGACGTAAAATTGTCTGAATCGCTTCTGCAACTACGGCCCAGTTTTTTTCTAAATCTTCTGCGAATTTGTCTTCGTTCAATAACAATTTGTTCAATCCTTTTAACGTGGCTTCAAAAGCAATTAAAGTGTGTCCCATTGGCACCCCTATGTTGCGTAAAACGGTACTATCAGTCAAATCGCGTTGTAAACGTGAAATTGGTAATTTTGCAGATAAATGTTCGAAAATCGCATTTGCAATTCCTAAATTCCCTTCCGAATTTTCAAAATCAATTGGATTGACTTTATGTGGCATAGCTGAAGAACCAATTTCGCCTGCTTTGATTTTTTGTTTGAAATAATCCATTGAAACATACGTCCAAATGTCTCTATCTAAATCGATTAAGATCGTATTGATACGCTTTAAAGCATCAAAAAAGGCTGCAAAATGGTCGTAATGTTCAATTTGTGTTGTTGGAAACGAATGGTGTAATCCTAAACTGTTTTCTACGAAATCCGTTCCGAATTTTCTCCAATCCGTGTTTGGGTACGCCACTTTGTGCGCGTTGTAATTTCCTGTGGCACCTCCAAATTTAGCGGCAAAAGGTACGTTAAATAACAAACGCATTTGCTCTTCTAAGCGCTCTACGAAAACTAAAATCTCTTTTCCTAAACGAGTTGGAGAAGCCGGTTGTCCGTGTGTTCTGGCTAACATTGGAACGTTTTGCCATTCCATTGCTAATTCTTTTAATTTCGCAATGACGCTTACTAAACCTGGTAGATATACATTTTCGAATGCTTCTTTTGTTGAAAGCGGAATCGCTGTATTATTGATGTCTTGAGAAGTCAATCCGAAATGGATAAACTCTTTAAATTCTTGTAATCCTAAACTGTCGAATTTCGATTTGATGAAATATTCCACCGCTTTAACATCGTGATTCGTAGTTTTTTCGGTTTCTTTAATCCAAAGCGCATCTTCGGTAGAAAAGTTTTTGTAAATAGCTCTTAAAGAATCGTAAATCGATTTATCAATTTTAGCTAATTGTGGTAAATCAGCTTCGCGCAAAGCAATAAAATATTCCACCTCTACCAAAACACGGTATTTAATTAAGGCTTCTTCTGAAAAATAAGGAGATAAAGAAATAGTTTTGCTTCTATAACGACCATCAATTGGCGAAATAGCATTTAATTCTGTTAATTGCATTTTGTTGTGTGTTGTTTAAAAGAAGTGCAAATTTAGTAATTAGTGATTAGTTATGAGTAATTAGTTGGGAGTTTTTTATTTTAAATTTAAAAGTTCCTCTTTTACAATTTTCATTCCTTCAACTGCGGTTAGGGGTAACACTTTCAACTCATTTGGTAAATCGTAAATCGTAGCTGGATTTGGATCGATGTAATAAACAGGAACGTTTGGGTCTACATAGTTCATCAATCCAGCGGCAGGGTATACTTGTAAAGAAGTACCGATAATAATTAAAATAGCAGCGGTTTCTACGATATCGATGGCGTGTTCAATCATGGGTACATCTTCTCCAAACCACACAATATGAGGTCGTAGTTGGTTTCCTTCCATGTCTAAATCACCTAAATTTAAGTCATGTTTCCAATCAATGATAAAATTTTCATTGGAAATGCTTCGCACTTTTAACAATTCACCATGCAAATGAATGACTTTATTACTTCCTGCTCTTTCGTGTAAATCATCAACATTTTGTGTTATAATATGGATATCAAAATGCTGCTCTAATTCCGATAAAATTTCATGGGCTTTGTTGGGTCGTACCGATAAAAGTTGGGCTCTTCTTTTGTTGTAAAAGTCTAAGACCAATTCAGGATTTTTTTTCCATCCTAGAGGTGAAGCTACTTCCATTATATCATGTCCTTCCCATAAACCGTCGGCATCTCGGAAGGTTTTTAATCCGCTCTCGGCACTAATTCCAGCACCAGTCAGTACTACAATTTTTTTCATTTTCTTTTACAATTTTTTTTAAAAATAAATGCGCCTATAAAAGACGCATTTGAGTATTATACTTTTCCTAAAGTGTAAAGTTGTTCTAATGTTGGACTGGCGCTACCACCAGCAGGTTCTAAAGTAATTCCAAATGCTTGAGGAGAATCGGTGTTATCCACTTTTATAACTTTAGTTGTACTAGTAGTATAAGAGTCAAGTAAACCAATGCTTGTTGGCGTTAAGACGGGTTCTAACTGTAACGACCATACTTGATATACCATTCCTTTTGGCGGTTCTGGTAACCCTGAAGCATCGATGTAAACTGTTTTAGTAGTTTTGTTGTAATAAGCCTTAGCAAAAGCTTCTGGCGCTACTTGTTGACCAGCTAAAGCAATAGCAACATTGCTTGTATCTCTCAAAATAGCCAAGACTTCTTCAGATTCTTTTTTCTTCAATTCTAAATCAACAACCGATTCTTGTAATAAGTCTTTCTGAGTTGAAACAGTATTCAAGGTTTCGTTAGTTTGATTTAATTTGTAAAATTGAAGTCCGAAACCAACCACTAATACGGCAGCGGCAACCCAACCCGTGTATTGCGACCAATTTGAACGTGGTTTCATAGTTACAACTTTATTTCTTCCTAATAATTCAGCGCGTATTTTCTCGAAATTAGTTGCTGATAGGTGAGGAGCTACACTATACGATAAATTAATTACCGCATTTTCGATAGCTTTTATTTCTTCTTTTACTTCAGGGTATTGTGCTGCCATTTGGTTAACTTCCGCAATTTCTTCTTCGGAAAGTTTTCCAAATACATACAATTCTAAAATACCTGATTCGATATATGCTCTACTATTCATTGATCATCAGTCTTAATTCATTCATACAATTTCTATTTTGAGTTTTCACGGTTCCTAATGGAATTTCTAACTCTTCCGATGCTTCCTGCTGCGTATACCCTTTGAAAAATAACAAATCGATCAGTTGGATACACTTGGGTTTCAATTTTTTGATGAATTCTTTTATTCCTATTGCATCTATTTTATTGATTGTCTTCGCATTGTCATCTAACAGATGTACGAAATTATCAGCAGATAAGTTTTTTTGGCTGTTGTTAAAGTTTTTAGAACGTAATTTATCAATTGAAGAGTTGCGTGCTATATTTAACATCCAAGTGTAAAGCCTCCCTTTGGTAGTGTTGTAAGAATCGATGTTTTTCCAAATCTTAATGAATACTTCTTGGAGCACGTCCTCAGCTTCCTCTTTATCTTTGATTAAATTAAAAATGATGCCATATAAACTCTTGGCATAATTGTCATATAGTAAAGTAAATGATCTGTCATCTTTCTTGAGTAACAGCGGTAAAAGTTCTTCTTGTGTCATGCAGTTTTCTTTTTTTTGTCTAAAATAATAAAAAAAGTAGTATTATTTTTGCGATATGAAGAAATTTAATCAAGAGTTGTTAACATATTTAGAAGGTTTTCTTACAGAGAACAGAAAAGAAGGTTTTTTAAGGGTTTTAAAAAACAGAACCAAACATTTTACCATTGCCATGGAAGATGTATATCAATTGCACAATACAAGTGCTGTAATGAGAAGTTGTGAAGTTTTTGGTGTGCAAGAATTGAATGTGATCGAACAGAAATTTGGAAAACGAATCGATTCAGAAATTGCCATGGGCGCTCAAAAATGGGTGGATGTTAATCGTTTTAATACGGTTCAAAGTTGTATTGATGATATGCGTGCTAAAGGATACCAAATAATTGCAACGACGCCTCATAACGACTCTTGTATGTTACACGAATTCGATATTTCAAAACGTTCGGCAATATTTTTTGGTACAGAAAAAAACGGACTTTCTGAAGAAGTAATTAAACAAGCGGATGGTTTTATTAAAATCCCGATGGTGGGTTATACCGAAAGTTTAAATATTTCGGTTTCTGCAGCCATTATCATCCAAGATATCACAACGCGATTGCGACAATCTAAAATCGATTGGCAATTGACCGATGCTGAAGTCCTCGAAAAACGTTTGGATTGGACCCGAAAATCAATTAAAGATATTGAATTTATTGAACGAAAGTTTCATGAAATCAATGTGGACCTTTAACTTTTATTTTATAGCGTTTTTTCAGTGAAAAATTTAAAATTAAATAGCCAATAATACCCGCTATTAAAGAAGAAATTAAGATAACAAATTTAGCATTATTAATTGTAGTTTCGTCTTCAAAGGCTAAAAGGGTAATAAAAATAGACATTGTGAATCCAATTCCGGCTAAAAATCCAACGCCAAATATGGTTTTCCAATCGAGACCTTTTGGAAGTTTACATAGGTTTAATTTGGTGGCAAGTAATAAAATTAAAGTAATACCTACAGGTTTTCCAATAATTAATCCTAAAGCAATTCCTAGACTGTAGTTTTGCGTGAAGATGGAACTATAATCTGTTCCGATTACTATGGCTGTATTTGCCAATGCAAAAATTGGCATAATGATGAAAGCAACAGGTTTATGTAAAAAATGTTGTAATACATAAGAGGTCGATTTTTTCCCTCCATTTCCAAACGGAATGGCAAAAGCCAAAAGGACACCTGTAATGGTTGCATGAACACCAGAATGCAACATGAAATACCACATTACTATTCCTCCTATTAGGTAAGGGATGAGGGAATAGACTTTTAAACGATTTAAAAGCAATAAAAACCCAAAAATTGCAAGCGCAATTATAAGGTTTAACCACAACAATGTTTTGGTGTAAAAAATAGCGATAATAAGGATAGCGCCTAAATCATCAATGACAGCTAATGCTGTTAAGAAGATTTTTAAAGCGATAGGAACTCGATTTCCTAAAAGCGATAGTATGCCTAGGGCAAATGCGATGTCAGTAGCCATTGGAATTCCTGCACCAGACTGCGTTTCTGTTCCAAAATTGAAAAGTAAAAAAATCAAAGCAGGAATTAACATACCGCCCACAGCTCCAAACATCGGGAGTAGCGCATCTTTAACTTTAGACAATTCTCCCTTGTAGATTTCCCGCTCCAATTCTAAACCAATTAATAAAAAGAAAATAGTCATTAAACCATCATTGATCCAATGCTCAATACTATGTCCAGAAAAAGAGGTTTCCCAAAAATGAATATAGGTACTGCTCAAGCCAGAGTTGGCTAAAATTAAGGAGATTAATGTAAAGCCGATTAAAACTAATCCGCCCGATTTTTCACTTTCAAAAAATTCTTTATAAAGTTTGGTTACTTTCATGTGTTATAAATATAAATTCTTCCAACTCTATTCGAATTAGTCAATCGTAATACAAATGGAATGGAATTTTATTTGTTTTTTCTTAAAATTTTATACTCTTCATAACATGCGTTGATTGCATCCATGATTTGTAAATCGTTTGCAGTTTGTATAAAATATTCGGAGTAGTTACAGTTTTGAAGTATTAGAGGAATGTCATCTTTGTCAATTTCTAATAAAGCAGCTAGCGTTACTCGATCAAATTTGGTGGCTAAAAGATTTCTAACAGTATCATCTTTTTTCATTTCTTTCAATTTCTTCATTTCTTTTGGACGTTTACCAAAAGCATTATAAAGGAAATCTGCAGGATTGAAAATAGAACCGATTACTCTGGAGACTGCACTTGGCGATTTATCTCCAACTTCATATCCTCCTTTTACACCAGGAATATCATATCGATAACTGTCTTCTGATACGGGTATAAGCTTTGTGTCTACTTGTAAATAACCAGTTAAATTGTATTTAGCAATGGTTACATCATTTAATTCGTAGACTTTCTCACTGAGATAAATTTTTGTGGGATTGTCTTTAATCCAGTCATTGGTTACTTTCACTTTAACCGTTTCATAGCCTAAAAAGGAGAATAACAAGGTGTCGTTTACTTTAGCCGCAATTTCAAATAAACCGCTTGGAGAAGTAATGGTTCCTGTGACATTTGTGGTATTAATAACGTGCACATTTGCCATTGGTAAACGCGTCTCGTTTTGAATAACTGTTCCTTTGATAAATTTAACGATAGAGTCGTTTTGTGCATTTACCAATGAGGAACTAATTAAAATAAAAAAAACTACAAAATATCTCATTCTTTATTTATTGATTCAAAAATACGAATCTAAAGATGATATTTTGTAGTTTTTAGAAAATTTATAAGAAAATTAACGAAAAAATCTAGCTTCTTCTTGGTCTTCTTGGTCTTAATGAATCACCAGTACTTTCGGCACGTCTCGGTGCTCTATCAGAAAATCCGCCTTCTCTTCTTGGAGCTGAACTACTTCTTTCTCCTCTGAATCCGCCTTCTTTTCTTGGAGCCGAACCTCGGTCGCTTCTGAAACCTCCATCTCTTCCGCCTTCTCTTCTAGGAGCTGAACCACTTCTTTCACCTCTAAATCCGCCTTCACGTCTTCCGCCACCAGAATTTCTTCCATTGTGATCACGTCTTCCACCACCGTCGTTTTTAGAAATTTCAACATTTATTCTTCTACCGTTCATGTCATATCCGTTAAGAATAGACATTACTTTGTCAGTATGTTCTCCATCAGTATTAAAGAAAGAGAAACCTTCTTTCACGTCTACTTTAAATACGTCATCTCTGCCTAAGTCTAATGTTTCTTTGATGAAGTCTTTCAATTGCATCCAATCGAAATCATCTCGAGCCCCAATATTGATGAAATAACGAACGGGATCACCTGCTCTAATTTCTCTTGGTTCTGAACTTCTTTCTCTATCACTTCCTCTTTCACCTGATAAATCACGTTTTGATTTGTAATAGTTGATGAATCTATTAAATTCAACAGATACCATTTTCTTAATTAATTCCTCTTTAGATAAACCATCTAAAACTTCATTAATTGCTGGTAAATAGTTGTCAATTTCGTGATCAACTTCTGTGTCTTTAATTTTTGTTGCTAAATGTAATAACTGAATTTCGCAGATTTCGATTCCAGATGGAATTGTTTTTTCTTGGAACTTTTGTTGGATTATACGTTCAATAGAATGAATTTTTCTCAATTCACTTTTTGTAACGATGACAATTGAAGTACCTAATTTTCCAGCTCTACCTGTTCTTCCTGAACGGTGATTGTAGGTTTCAATTTCGTCTGGTAATTGGTAGTTAACAACGTGTGTTACATTATCTACGTCAATTCCACGAGCAGCAACGTCTGTTGCAACTAACATCTGGATTTGACGACCACGGAACGATTTCATTACACCATCACGTTGTGCTTGTGATAAATCTCCGTGTAATGCCGCTGCATTGTAACCATCTTCAATTAATTTTTCCGCAACCGCTTGTGTATCCCGTTTTGTTCTACAGAAAACCACAGAAAAAATGTCGGGATTAGCATCTGCTAAACGTTTTAAAGCTTCATAACGGTCTCTAGCGTTTACCACGTAATATTCGTGAGAAACAGTAGCTGATCCAGAATTTTTATGTCCAACCGTAATTTCTACTGGAGTCGACATGAATTGTTTTGCAATACGCGCTACTTCAGCAGGCATAGTTGCAGAGAATAACCAAGTGTTTTTCTCGTCTGGTGTGTCCGATAAAATGGAACAAATGTCTTCGTAGAATCCCATGTTTAACATCTCATCTGCTTCATCTAAGATACAAAAATCAATGTTTTTAATGTTTACAAGACCTCTGTTAATCATGTCTTGCATTCTACCTGGGGTAGCCACAATAATTTGGGCACCACGTTTCACTTCTCTAGCTTGTTCTGTAATGCTTGCACCACCATAAACAGCCACAGTATGTAACCCTTTTATGTACTTTGAGTATAATTTAATCTCGTTGGTGATTTGTAAGCATAATTCACGTGTTGGCGATAAAATTAATGCCTGAGTATTTCTATTTTCAGCATCAATTTTTTGAATTAACGGGAAACCAAAAGCTGCGGTTTTCCCTGTACCTGTTTGCGCAAGGGCAACTAAATCTGTGTTTTGTTCCAATAGTACTGGAATCGCTTTTTCTTGTACTTCTGACGGATTCTCAAATCCTAGATCTTTTATCGCCAGCAGTAGCGACTCATTCAATCCTAATTGTTCAAATTTATTCATAAAATATTTTAAATTGGGTGCAAAGGTACGGTTTATTAATTAGATAAACTAATTTGTTAGGTATTGATTTTCAATTTGTTATGATTTTACTTCTTTTGGTAGATTTTGTAATTATTATTTTTATCCCTCTTAGCGGGTTAAAAAAACGCAAAATTGAAGTACTTTTGTTTGAAATACTACAATAATGTTTGAACTTTTAGATGTTACAGGAACTCTGGTTTTTGCTATTTCGGGGGCTTTAACGGCTATTTATAAAAAATTAGATTTGTTTGGGGTGTATTGCATTGCTTTTGTAACGGCACTTGGAGGTGGAACAATCCGCGATGTGATGATTGGAAGAACACCTGTGGGTTGGATGCTCGATATCGATTATGTTTATATTATTACCATCGGATTTGTTTTATCAATCGTTTTCAATCATTATTTAGAACGTTTGCGAATTTCTATGTTCTTATTTGACACCATTGGTTTAGGTGTTTTTACCTTAATTGGTTTAGAAAAAGGAATTGAATTTGGCTTGAGTCCTGTGGTTTGTGTTATTTTAGGTACTTTAACTGCTACTTTTGGAGGTGTTATTCGCGATATTTTATGTAATGAAATTCCAGTGTTATTTCGAAAGGAAATTTATGCAACGCTATGTATCGCCGGAGGAATTTTGTTTTTTATTTTACAAAAATTACAAGTACAAGGAGATTTTATATCCTTGACGGTCGCTCTTTTTATAATTAGTTTCCGATTAATCGCGTTTAAATATAATTGGAGTTTACCTATTGGCTCTGTTTTTGCAAGAAAAGAATAAGTTCTTTCACTGCAATTCCTCTGTGACTAATCTTTGATTTTTCTTCCATCGTTAATTCAGCAAAAGTTTTGTCATATCCATTTGCTGTAAAAATTGGATCGTAGCCAAAACCATTAGTTCCAATTTTCTTATCCATAATTTTTCCGTTTATGATCCCGGTAAATAAATTTTGTTTACCGTTTAGATTTAATGCAATTACAGTCTTAAAATTAGCATTTCGATTCGATTTATTAAGCAATTCAGACAAAAGTTTATCCATATTATCGTTGGCATCTTTTTGTTCGCCCGCATAACGAGCGGAATATACTCCCGGAGCACCATTTAATACCTCTACCTCTAAACCAGTATCATCTGCAAAACAGTTATAACCGTATTTTTCGGTTACATAATTGGCCTTGATAATTGCATTTCCTTCAATTGTAGTTGCAGTTTCTGGGATTTCCTCGATACATCCGATGTCTTCTAAACTTAAAATTTGTATCGTTTTTGGAACTAATTGTTGTATTTCTTGAATTTTATTTTTGTTGTTGGAAGCGAATACGAGTTTCATGAAAAGTGGTTTGTTTTACTGCAAATATAAAGCTTTCTTCGAGAATTTGAACCTTCTTTTTTAGTGCTTTTTTTCCTTTTTGATATCGCTTTAAACTATTTTTTTTAAACATGATTTTTATCATATTAAAGGACGTTTAAGTCTTTTAATTTTGACCTATAAAATGATAGTAACGAAACTATTATTGAAACCAATATTTAAAACTAATTTTTTCTACCATGAGTAATTTTATTAAAAGAGTTCTAGTATTATGTGTGGCTTGTTTGGCAAGTATCGCATGTAAACAGAACGGTGACTCAACTACCAACTATGCCGATATTTCAGTTGGTGATGAAATGATTGCAGAATTGACAGCACCTCCATTTGTGCCAAAGCCTGTTGGAGATCGTCCTGCAAAAAAATTAATTGTAAACATGGAAATTAAAGAAATCGAAGGTGAAATGGCCGACGGTGTTAAGTATGTTTACTGGACTTTTGGAGGTAGTGTTCCAGGAAGTTTTATTAGAACTAGAGTAGGTGATGAAGTAGAATTTACGTTAAAAAATCATCCAGACAACAAATTGCCTCACAACATCGACTTACATGCGGTTACTGGGCCAGGAGGGGGAGCTTCATCTTCATTGGTAGCGCCAGGACATGAAAAAACATTTAACTTCAAATGTATTAATCCTGGATTATATGTATACCACTGTGCTACAGCACCTGTAGGGATGCACATAGCAAACGGTATGTATGGATTGATATTGGTAGAACCTGAAGGTGGTTTGCCTCCTGTAGATAAAGAATACTATGTGATGCAAGGAGATTTTTATACAAAAGGGAAATACGGAGAGCCAGGAATGCAACCATTCGATATGACAAAAGCCGTTGATGAACATGCAGACTATGTTGTGTTTAATGGTAAAGTTGGAGCGCTTACAGGAGAGGGTGCTTTAACAGCTAAAGTTGGAGAAACGGTTAGAATTTATATGGGTAACGGTGGGCCAAATTTAGTTTCTTCCTTCCACGTTATTGGGGAGATTTTCGATAAAGTTCACATCGAAGGGGGAGATATGATTAATGAAAATGTTCAAACTACGTTAATTCCAGCCGGAGGTTCTGCTATTGTAGAGTTTAAAGTAGATGTTCCAGGAACTTTCATTTTAGTAGATCACTCCATTTTCAGAGCGTTTAACAAAGGTGCTTTAGGGATGTTAAAAGTTGAAGGTGCTGATAATGCTAAAATTTATTCAGGTACAACTCAAGAAGGAATTTATCACCCAGAAGGTGGAACGATTCAAAACATGCCAAAAACGGGTAATGGTAAAGAAGTAGTGGTAAATAAAACGTTAGACCAACAAATTGCTGATGGTAAAAATATCTATGGAAGAACTTGTTTCGCTTGTCACCAATCAGAAGGACAAGGTATTCCAGCTGCTTTCCCACCATTAGCTAAATCCGATTACTTAAACGCTGATCCGAATAGAGCAATTAATGCGGTACTTCATGGATTAAGTGGAGAGATCACAGTAAATGGTAAAAAATACAATTCGGTGATGACGAGTCAAAACCTTACCGATCAAGAGATTTCGGATGTTTTAACCTACATATATAACAGTTGGGGTAATAACAAAACAAAAGTAACCCCGGAAATGGTAAAAACACAAAGAGCTAAACCAGCGCCTAAAGTAAAAGATATGCACGAATAATAATCAAATAAATATAGTTAACAAAAATGAAAAAAATAGTATTGAGTGCCATTGCACTTATCGTAACCGGAACTTTAATCAGTTTTAAATTGCCAACCACCAAGACATCTGAAGTAGTTGCATTTCAGGATGGAAATAAAGGAAAAGCAATTTACAATAAAACATGTGTAGCTTGTCATCAAGCAAACGGACAAGGTATTCCAAATGCATTTCCTCCTTTAGCCAAATCGGATTATCTAAATAAAGATGTAAACAGAGCCATAAAAGTGGTGTTAAACGGATTAAACGGTCCTATTACAGTTAATGGTAAAAAATACAATAGTGCGATGACAAGTCAGGGATTAAATGACCAACAAGTAGCAGATGTATTGACTTACGTTTACAGCAGTTGGGGTAACAATAAAACAAAAGTTACGCCCGCAATGGTAAAAGCACAAAGAGGTAAAAAATAAGACTAAACCTTAAACAAACTGAAGAATGGAAGCTCAATTTATGAAACGATTTCACTACTGCCTAATTTTATTATCTTGGGTTTCCATTTCTTTTTCTCAGGTGCCCGAAGATATGGTAACCATTGGAGCAGGGAGTTACGTTCCGTTATATGGAACAACAGATAAGAAACCAGTGAACATCAAATCTTTTTTGTTAGATGTATATCCGGTTACGAATCAACAATATTTAGAATTTTTGAAAAAAAATCCAAATTACCGAAAATCAAAAATCAAACGCCTTTTTGCTAATACAACTTATTTATCAGAATGGAGTGGTGATTTAAGTTTCGGACAATTAAATGCAAATGCACCTGTAACTAATATTTCTTGGTTTGCTGCGAAAGAATATTGCGAATGTCAAGGTAAAAGATTAGCCACTTTAGACGAATGGGAATATGTAGCTATGGCTGATGAGAAACGAAAAGACGCTCGTTCAAGAGAAGAATTCAACAAATACATCTTGAGTTGGTACGAAAAAAACAAAACCTATAACAATTCCGTAGGGAAAACATTCAAAAATTATTGGGGCGTTTACGATATGCACGGATTAGTTTGGGAATGGACTTTCGATTTCAACAGCATTTTTTTATCAGGAGAATCTAGAAAAGATAAAGACACCGATAAAGATTTGTTCTGCGGAAGCGGTTCTGTCAACGCCACCGATTTAATGAATTACGCCGCTTTTATGCGCTATGCTTTCAGAGGCAGTATAAAAGCAAACTACACTACAAAAAATTTAGGTTTCCGATGTGCCAAAAACATCGCTAATTGAGTTTTCAATTAAACAATAAAATCATGAAATCGCCACAAATTCTTCTTTTGCGTAAGCAAAAATCATTATTAAAAAGGCGATAACATAGGTTACCAATAATAAATAAAATTTCAACATATGAAAAAGATAATTTTATTCGTAATTGCTTCCCTTTTATTAATCGGATGTAATTCAAAAGAAGAAAAACAAGGCATAAAAGATAAACCTATAACCGATTTATCAATTTACAACTTGCCTGAAAAATGGACCAATCAAGACGGAAAAGATATTGAACTAAAAGAATTGAGAGGAAAAGTTCTTGTAATGGTGATGATTTATACTTCTTGCAAAGCTGCTTGTCCAAGATTAGTTGCTGACATGCGTCATATTGAAGAACGAATTCCTGAAGAATACAAAGACAAAGTCCAATTGGTTTTAGTAAGTATTGATCCAACGGTGGATACTCCAAAACGATTAAAAGATTTCTCTATCGAAAATAAAATGACAGGAAATCAATGGGTTTTCTTGCGTTCAAATGAAGAAAACACCAGAGAATTCGCAGCAGTTCTAGCCGTAAATTATAAAAAAATATCTCCGATAGATTTCTCTCATTCCAATATCATCAGTGTATTTAATGCAGAAGGGGAATTGGCATTCCAACAAGAAGGCTTAGGAGTTAGTTACGACAAAACGGTTTCAAAAATCAAAGAAGAAGCGGCTAAAATAGAGTAGTGGCTTCCCCAAAAAATCAATAAAACATGAAACTTCAAAATAAAATGCTAGTTGCAGTTGCTTTTGCAATTTCAACTGTAGGTTCTTTTGCCCAAGAGTTAGAAGTCAACCTACAAATACGACCTCGATTTGAATACCGAAACGGTTTCAAAGAATTAATGAAAGACGATTTTTATCCTACTTCATTTGTTTCCCAACGTTCGAGAATGAATTTCTTCTACAAACAAGAAAAATTGAAAGCCAATGTATCATTTCAAAACGTTAGAGTTTGGGGCGATGTGGCTACAACTTCTCCATCGGATAAAAACGGAGTAGCGTTATTCGAATCTTGGATTTCGTATGATTTCAATACGAATTGGACAGCAAAATTTGGACGACAGGTGCTTTCTTATGATAATCAGAGAATTATGGGTGGAATTGATTGGCTACAACAAGGACAAAGCCACGATGCCGTTTTGGTTACAAACAAGAAAAATGGCTACCAATTGGATTTCGGAGCAGCGTTAAATAACAATAACGAAGCTTTATACGAATCGGCTTATGTAACGAACTATAAAAACATGCAGTTTATTTGGTTCAACCAAAAATTTTCTAAACTTAGTTTGAGCTTTTTAGCATTGAATAATGGCTATCAATATGAAAATTTGTTTGAAAATAAATTCCAAGTTGCCTATTTGCAAACCATCGGAACTTATGGAAAATGGGATGCTTCTAAATTCTATGGCGATTTCGGTTTGTATGTACAAATGGGTGAAGCTGCTGTTACAAATGATAAAGTTGATGTTGGTGCGTATTATGCTGGATTTAATTTAGGATATAAATTCTCTTCTCCATTTAAAGCCGAATTAGGTTTCGAATATTTATCTGGAAAAGATCAAAATGATACCGATACTAAAGTAAAATCGTTCACACCTTTATTTGGAACCAATCACGGATTCAATGGTTTAATGGATTATTTCTATGTAGGAAATCATAAAAATTCGGTTGGATTACAAGATTTTTATACCAAATTCATTTACGACAAGAATAAATGGCAAGTAACGTTAGCGCCTCACTTATTTTATAGCGCTGCATCGGTTTACAACATGACGACTTTAGAGGAACAAGATAGCTATTTAGGTACTGAAATCGATTTAACAGCAACATACAAATTAGACAAAAACTTTGTAATATCGGGTGGTATTTCTAAAATGTTTGCCAGCGATACAATGGAAATATTAAAAGGTGGAAATAACAACAATTGTAACAATTGGGCATGGGTAATGGTTTCATTTAATCCGCAATTGTTTACTTACAAAAAATAGATTAATTATAAATGGGTTATTTTTAATTAAAAAAGGACTGCTAATTATTTTAGCAGTCCTTTTACTTTAAAAAGAGTCGCTCTGTTTACCAAAACGACTCCGTTTAAAAACCTAATTAACTAATAAAACTTTTCTTGTAAAACAATGGCACTTGGAAACAAAATATTATTTTCTAAATGAATGTGCGCATGTAAATCCGCTTCAAATTCTTGTAGCATTTGATAGGTTACTTTGTATGTGTTGCAAGCATCTGCTGGTGGAGTGTAGTTGTTTGATAATTCTACAATTTTTTCAAATCGTTCGCCTTCATTTTCATGTTCTTCCATCATCATGGCAATAGGATTGGCTACAGAACCAAATCCAGGATTGTTGATTGGAGTATTATTTCGATTAGCTTCTACCATTTTTTTGATAAACGGGAACAGAATTAACTCTTCTTTTTTCATGTGCTGCGTTAATTCATCAGCGCTTTGCTTAAATAGTTTTTTAATCTCAAAAAGCTCTGGATGTTGGGCACCGTGAACTTGTTCTAATTTAAGTAAGAACGAAAGCAATTGCGGTATCTTTTCTTCTACATAACGATGGTGTTTCTTCTCTATGTAATCAATTAATAAATCCAACTCCCAAGATTTAAAATCGATTCCTTGATCGTTGTTGTTTGCCGTAACACGTTCTAATTCTTCTAAAAGCGCATATTTATCAATGCCTTTTTTTGCACATACTTCATCGATTGTTCGGTTTCCTTTACAACAAAAATCGATACCTAACTGACTGAAAACGCCTGCAGTTCTATAATCATCTGCCACTATGTTTCCTACTGTTTTGTTTGAATCTATAATCATAATACTATATTTAATTTAATAAAGGACAAATGTATCCTTAATATAATTCTAATTATATGATTTGAATCATATGTATTCATTTTATTTGGTGGTTATTTTGCTGCATGATTAAAGGATAAAAATATCTTTAATTGTAATTATTCTTAACTAATATCTAAAATATGTTATCAAAATCACAAGCACGAGCATTTTTTTTAGGTGGAACCGTAGTAACCTTTTTAGTCTTTATTGGCTTAACTATTTATTCGTTCATGCCTAAAAATGATCAAACGTATCATGATAAGATTGATGCGAAAGTTATTCGAGGAAAAGAACTTTGGGAATCGAATAACTGTATGGGTTGTCATACCATACTTGGTGAAGGAGGTTATTACGCACCTGAACTTACCAAAGTAATTGAAAGAAGAGGAGAAGGCTATGTCAAAGCCGTTTTACAATCGCCAGTTCCTTGGGGACCAAAAGGTAGAAAAATGGTCAAGTACGAAATGAATGATGCCGATACCGAAGCCATGATTGCTTACTTCAAATGGATTGGAAATATTGATTTGAATGGTTTTGATCGCGTGGTTTCCCCTTTAGCTAAAGACGAATAATCCAAAATATAGAGTTATGAAATATAAATCACAAAAAGTAGCGTATTGGTTCTTTGGATTATGCATGTTATTATTTGCATTACAAATTATCTATGGTTTTATTATGGGCTTTGCCCGAATTGGAATGGATGGTCTTCACGATTTTATTCCGTTCAACACAGCGAGAGCCGTTCACACGAATTTATTAGTAGTTTGGTTATTAACCGGTTTCATGGGAGCCGCTTATTATATCATTCCTGAAGAAGCACAACGAGAATTAGTTAATGTCAAATTGGCTTATGTACAGTTGATTTCATTAGCTGTTGTTGGAGTTTTAGCTATCGTTGGCTATCACTTTAATATTTGGGAAGGAAGAAAATTCCTTGAAATTCCAAGAGAATTAGATGTTTTAGTAGTAATCAATGTTTTACTGTTTTTAGGATTAATTCTTACCACTTTATATAAAGCAGAAAGAAGAACAACAACCGCATTGGTTTTAACCATGGGATTGGTTTTCGCTGCTTTACTATATTTACCTGGGATGATTTGGTTCGATAGCCAAGTAACGGATTCTTTCTTCCGTTGGTGGGTAGTACATTTATGGGTTGAAGGTGTATGGGAACTAATCATGGGAGGTATTTTATCGTACTTATTAATCAAACTTACTGGTGTTGACCGAGAAGTTATTGAGAAATGGTTATATGTGATCGTAGGTTTGACATTCCTTTCAGGGTTATTAGGAACAGGTCACCATTATTACTACATCGGAGTAAATAAAATTTGGTTAATCGTTGGAGGTATTTTCTCTGCATTAGAACCATTAGCCTTCTTAGCTATGGCATTATTCGCAGTGTATATGTATAGAAAAGGTGAAAAATCACATCCAAATAAAATTGCGTTATTCTGGACAATTGGAGCTTCTATTGTATCTTTCATTGGAGCTGGATTGTTAGGATTTGCGCATACTTTACCACAAACCAACATTTACACGCACGGAACTTTAGTAACAGCTATGCACGGTCACTATGCATTCTGGGGTGCTTATGCTATGATTGTTTTAGCGATTATTAGTTATGCAATGCCTAATATGACTGGAAGAAAATTATACGATAGTACCAGAGGCCACATGGCGTTTTGGTTATCAAATGTTGGCATGTTAGGTATGACAGTAGCTTTTGGTGTTGCGGGTGTTGCTCAAGTTTATCTTGAACGTAAAATGAAAATGGATTTTATGGATGTCCAAAACGAAATCAGTATTCACTTTGTGGTATTATTGCTTTGTGCTTCTCTTTTTGCAACTGGAATTACCTTATATATTCTAGAGTTTATCAAATACGGTAAACCCACTGATGAAGCTCTTGTAAAAGAATAGTTATTAGTTTTTTGTTAGAATTTTAAATTAATAGCAACCGAGACCAATTGCCCAGAGTTGTCGCTGCCAGCATTTGGTTTCGGTTTTTTCAAAATAAATAGCCATGATAGTAGCAGAAAAAAACATATTTTATAAAGCAGTAGGTGCTGAAATTGAAATTTTCAATCAAATCAACCAATTGCGATTGCCTTTATTATTGAAAGGTCCAACAGGTTCTGGAAAGTCTCGCTTCGTAGAATATATGGCGAATGAAGTAAACAAAACATTAGTCACCGTAAGTTGTCATGAAGAAACTTCAGCAACCGATTTAATTGGACGTTTTATCATCAAAGGAGCCGAAACCATTTGGATTGACGGACCTTTATCCATAGCCGTAAAAAACGGATATATTTTATATTTAGATGAGGTTGCCGAAGCACGTCCTGATGTCATCGTAGCCATTCACTCCCTAACCGATCACAGAAGAGAACTTTTCATTGATAAATTAGGAGAAACCATCAAAGCACATCCTGATTTTCTATTAGTTGCTTCGTTTAATCCAGGTTATCAAAAAGGATTTAAAGAATTGAAACCTTCTACTCGTCAACGATTTGTAGCACTTTCCTTCGATTATCCAAATCCGAAAATTGAAGCCGAAATTTTAATCAATGAAACCGGAATTCAAGCCGATATTGCTCAAAAGTTAGTCGCAATCGGAACAAAAATTAGAAATCTTACCGAATTAGGCCTAACCGAAACTGTTTCCACTCGATTATTAGTGGACGCCGCGAAACTTATCAATAATGGATTACCAAAACGATTAGCCGTTCACGTTGCCGTTGTGGAACCTTTAACAGACGAGCAAGAAACCATTCAAGCCTTAAACGATTTGTGCGATTTAATGATTTAAAGATTGAAGATATGGGTTTGGAATTAGACGAAATTATCTATAAAAAAGTACTCAAGTACTTTAAAAATAAACGACTCAATGATGCCGAAATTCTGAGCCGTCAAATCAACTTATCGGATATCAAACCGCGATTGACTCTTTTTGCAAGAGCGATTTGTGGAGCGCCAATCGAAATTTTTCCAGCCGAACGCGAAGGCGGTTACAAAAACAAAAACTTCTTTCTTCCAATAAATTGTTCGCTGTTCCCAACAAAAGAAGAAAACCTGAAATTTTATTTTTTCAGAACGGTGTATTTGAGTATTCAAAAACAACTGAATTTCAATTGGGATAATCAAGACAATTCACCAGAACTTTCTTTGGAAAAAGCTACTGAAACCGCACCATTGGTTTTAGAAAAAATGTTTCAGGATTATCCATCCATGCAAGAGTTTTATTTTGATGCGGTGCCAAAATTACCTGTTAATAAAAAAGACCAATCCATTGATTATTCTTGGTTGTATGGAAAATGGATGAAAAATACACCCGAAATTGAAGCCGAAAATGTATTGCAAGATTTCGATGACAATACTAAGAAAATAAAAAACAATGTAGTAGCCGAAACTACGCTTCATGCAAAAGCCGTTGAAGAAATTGAATCACTTACTATCGACAAAAAACAACAAGAAGATTATGTGTTAATGCACAGTTTCGAGAAAATTGAAACCGCAGAAGAATTCAACGGAAATTGGCGCGATTTTGATGGAAAAGACGATTTAAAAGACCATCAAGAAGCCTTGGAAGAAATGAACATGCGATTCACCGTTCGTGTGGATGATATGGTACATTCTGTATATCAAGCGGATTTTGTTGAGAATACTTCAATAGCCGAAAGCGCTGAGGTAGATGAAAAAGGCTTTCATTTAAAATACGACGAGTGGGATTTTAAAAAACGAAATTACTTGACTGATTTCTGTAAAGTGTATCCAAAAACCCAACTCAAAACTCACGCGACTTATTATAAAAATACGATGGCGAAGTACAAAACCACTTTAAATGGTTTACGAAAAATGCTTACCAGCGTGAATAATAAAATGCAACAACAACGAAGACAATTACAAGGTGACTCTTTCGATTTAGACGCGTTAACTGATTTATATACCGACATTCATTCTGGAAAATCGCCAGATGAACGCATTTATTTATCCCAAAGAAAGAAAAACAAAGACCTTGCGATTTTAGTTTTGTTAGACATTAGTCTTTCAAGTGATGGTTATGCTGCAGGAAATCGCGTGATTGATGTAGAAAAAGAAGTTTCCATTCTATTTAGCGAAATTCTGCACGAGTTCGACATCGATTTTGCAATTGACGGATTTTATTCCAAAACTAGAAATTTCACGACTTATCTCACTTTGAAAGATTTCAACGAAAGTTGGAACAAAGCTAAACATAAAATCGGAGCCGTCGAACCTAATGGCTACACCCGAATTGGTCCCGCTTTACGTCATGCTGGCGCAAGAATGGATCAATTGGATGCCAAAAACAAATGGATTATTGTGCTTTCCGATGGTAAACCAAACGATTACGACAAATACGAAGGTCAATACGGCATTCAAGATATCAAACAATCGTTGCGAGAGCTTAATGAGCGAAAAATCAATTCGTATGCTTTAGCTATTGAAGCGCAAGCCAAATATTATTTACCACAAATGTTTGGTCAAAATCATTATCAAATATTAACGTCTCCTGAAGCCTTACTGAAATCATTGGTAAAACTTTATGAGAAAATCAAACACCAATAAAATGGAAACAGCAGAAACACATACAAAAGTAATGGAAGGTCATCCTATTCATACGTATTTCGTAGAGACCGATTTGATTCACCAATTACTGGAAGAAGTAAATGCCATTCATCCAAAAGAAGAATTTCAAAAATTTTACAATGTTTTCAATCATTTAGCAACTGTTGAGCGACGCTTTGAGCGAAAAGAAAATCAATTGTTTCCGTTTTTAGAACAAAAAGGCTGGACGGGACCTTCTCGAAATATGTGGTCGTTTCACGATACGATTAGGGAAATGTTTCGCATTGTTAGAAAAAATTTGGAAGACAAAGATTTTACTTCTGCCAAGCATAATACCAATTTGATTTCTCAAAATTTATACCGCCTATTAGAAGTAGAAGAAAACGTGTTGTTTCCAAATGCTTTAGAAATGTTGTCAGAAGAAGATTGGATTAAAATGCGAAAAGGAGAAGATGAAATTGGTTGGATGCTGTCAGAAGCACCACCAAAATTCCCTAAGGAATCCGAATACATACATCCCTCTCAAGATACAGAACGCAGAACGGATGTGGTATTCAACGAAAATGCAGCGCATTATGATGAAGGTTACATGACCGTTGAACAGGTAAATCTACTTTTCAAAACGTTACCTATTGATTTAACTTATGTTGATGAAAACGATAAAGTAATTTTCTATAATCGAGGAGAAGAACGTGTTTTCCCTAGAAGTGCCGGAATTATTGGTAGAGAAGTTCGTTTTTGTCATCCGCCTAAAAGTGTGGATACGGTTTTACAAATTTTAGAAGCGTTCAGAAAAGGCGAACAAAACGAAGCTTCTTTCTGGATTAATTATAAAGAGCGCCTGATTTACATTCGCTATTTTGCAGTTAGAGATACACAAAAAAGATATAAAGGGGTAATTGAAATGTCGCAAGATATTACAGATATCAAGCAAATTGATGGTGAAAAACGGTTATTAGAATGGAATAATTAATTAGAAAGTGATGCGAATTACAAGTGCCTTTTTTTTTACCTTTTTCATTCTTCTTAGTTTTTCATGCGAAAAGAGTGAACATCATTCAATTCCTAAAACAGCAAATGAGGCATTAACAGCGTTAATGGAGGGCAATGAGCGATTTATAAACAACGCTTCAATTCATCATAATTTTATTGATGAAGCCCATCATTCTGAAAAAGAACAACATCCACATACTTTTGTGTTGTCTTGCATTGATTCTCGCGTGCCCCCTGAAATTGTATTTGACCAAGGTATTGGAAACTTATTTGTGGCTCGTGTTGCAGGAAATATTGAAGATCCTAATATTTTAGGAAGTATGGAATACGCTGTTCAAGTTAAAGGTACTAAACTGTTAGTGGTGTTAGGGCATTCCAATTGTGGTGCGGTTCAAGGCGCTATAGATAATGTGAATTTAGGGCATTTAACGCAATTAACTAATCAAATAAAAGTCGCATTCAGTAAGCACAAAACGTATCCATTACCGGAACATTTGTCAAATGAAACGGGTCGGTTGAACGTGCTTTCCACCATAGATCACATTCTTTCGTCAAGTAAGATTATTAGAGAATTGGTCCATCAAGAAAAAATAAAAATAGTAGGAACATTTTATGATTTACATACAGGTAAAGTCGAATTATTATGAATAATACAAAATCAATCTATTATCCGCCTGGAGGCATTTTAATTTGGATAATTATTTATTTAGAACTCATCACTTTCGGAATGGCGATTTTAGCCTTAGCTTATTACGGTTCGGAAGAGCGAGATTTGTTTCACAACAGTAGCTTAAAATTGAATAAAACAATAGGAACTATAAATACAATTCTGTTGCTAACCAGCGGTTTTTTCGTAGCCAAAGGGGTTCACTTCTTTAAAGCTGCTAACATCAAAAAAACCTTGCTTTATTTCAATTGGGCCATGATAGGAGGTCTTGGATTTTTAGTTTTAAAATCATTTGAATATTACGAAAAATTAGAAGCTGGTTTGCACATGGATTACAATTCGTTTTTTAGATTTTATTGGTTATTAACGGGTTTTCATTTTATACATGTTGTTGTGGGATTAGTAATTTTATTAGTAATTACATTTTCCATTAGAAAAAAACAAACCGAAGCATCCTTTGAAGATATAGAAGCCAGCGCCAGTTTTTGGCACATGTGCGATTTAATTTGGTTGCTTTTATTTCCAGTACTTTATTTACTTTTTTAAATGATAGCTTATGAAAGATACTATTTCTTCTACGTTTATTTTGTTGTTGGCACTGACTGTAATGGCTGCTTTTGTGGCATTAAATGTAAGTGCAGAAATTATGGCAACAACGGTTGTAACTTTAGCTTTAATTAAGTTTTGGTTGGTAGCTTTTCAGTTTATGGAATTAAAAAAAGCACATCCCTTTTGGAAATATTTGATATTAGGTTTTGGTGGTTTAATGGGAATTATTTTAGTGATTTTACTTTAAATTCTTCCAATTTTCAAAGCATGATAATAATCATATATTAATCTGAAGGATTGTATTTTATTTGTCACTATTTATTTTGTTAACAAATCGACACAAAAAATAACCAAGAAAACAATATGACATTACAAAAAAACGTACACACCTTTCATATTCCAGTTATGGGATTGGCTTTCACTATTGATAGCCCAGTGCGCGTGGCGCAATACGGAATTAATTCTGTAATTTCCATTATGGATGACGATTTGATTGAAAAATTGACCGCTTTTTATGCCGAAAAATTCAAGCAACCTTATGAAGAAATCTCGCAAAAAGTAGATGATTTTAGAGCCAAAAGAATTACCAATTATTTGAATTTACTCGATACAATTGTTACTCAAAAGTTCGAGTCATTCAAATCAGAATTGCTTGAAAAAAGAATGCAATTGGAGGATTTTATAGCTATTTTGCCAACTACTTCCGAATTAAAAATCAGATTAGAGCATTTAATTGAATCAGGAAAAAACAATATGTTAGAATTAAAAACAATTCTTGACCATCATTTTGCACCTGGAAGCATTGATGTGAATATCATGACAAAAATTGACAAAGATAATTTTAGTGATGACGAACAATTACCTGTAATCTATAATGATGCACATGCAGCTTTGAGAGGTTTTGTAAACAGTACCACAAATTCATCAGTAGTTTTTTCTGCTGGAATGAATCCGAGATTGTACAGTTACATGGAAACTTTTGATGCTTTTTATCCAAATGCAAAAGGTCAATTTCTAAAGAAAATTATTTTGAAAGTGAGCGATTTTCGTTCGGCAATGATTCAAGGAAACTTTCTAGCCAAAAAAGGGCTTTGGGTTTCCGAATATAGAATCGAATCGGGTCTAAACTGTGGCGGACACGCTTTCGCCACGGATGGATTTTTATTAGGCCCAATTCTAGAAGAATTTAAAAACAAGAAAGACGAATTGATTCAATCGGCCTATTCGCTATTTACAAATGCTTTAGCTTCAAAAAATAAAACAGTTCCAAATGAACCACCGGTTTTAAAAGTCACAGTGCAAGGTGGAGTAGGTACTGCCGAAGAGCATCAGTTTTTATTAGACCATTATCAAGTGGATGCTGTGGGTTGGGGTTCACCATTTCTTTTAGTTCCAGAAGCCACGTCAGTTGATGCAGAAACCAGAAAATTATTAGCCGATGCTAAAGAAAAAGATTTGTATTTGAGCAACATTTCGCCTTTAGGAGTTCCGTTCAACACAATTAAAGGAATGACGAATGATTTTTTTAAAAGTCAGCGTATTGCTTCAGGTAAAGCTGGAAGTTCATGTCCAAAGAAATATTTAGCATTAAGCAAAGAATATAAAAAAGAAGGCACTTGTACCGCATCTAAAAAACATCAAGACAAGAAATTAGAAGAATTAGAAGCAAAACGTGAAAGTATTTCCTTTGAGTCCTATACGAAAGAATTCAATTCAATTACAGAAAAATCATGTTTGTGTGTGGGGTTAGCTAATGCAAGTCACATCGAATTAGGAATTCCAATGAAAGGTCAAGCGCAAGGGGTAGTGGTTTGTCCTGGACCAAACATGGCTTATTTTTCAAGAGAATTTTCATTGAAAGAGATGATTCAACACATTTACGGAAAGAGAGTAATCGAAAATCATACCGATAGACCTAATATGTTTGTGAAAGAATTAGGTTTGTATGTTTCGTATTTATCGAATCAAATCAATGAAGCTTTAGAAATTACGCCACAGCAAATCAAAAAATGGGAAACATTTAAAACGAATCTTTTAAACGGAATTGACTATTATAAATCGGTCTTTCAAGAAAAAAATTCAAAAATTCAAAATGATATATCAAATTTAGAATTGCAATTGAACCAATTAGTATTTCATGCAATTCCAATTTAAAATTTTAATCCATTTATTGATTAAAGGTTATTTGGTTTATAATTAGGTTTTTATAAAAAGGTTGTTCTCATTTGTGATGACAACCTTTTTTGTTCAACAAATGTTAATAATAGAGATAAAAATATCTTTTTTATGATTGTAATCATACTTTTAAAACACTAATTATTAGAAATTTGTAGTAATAATTTTAATATTAAAAGATCATGAACAAATCAATTTTACTTGTTTTATCTCTTGCTTTAGCTGTAGCATGTGGTAAAAAAGAAGCATCTGCTGAAGATAATTATCAGACAGGTGGTGGTGAAGCAACAACAGAAACTGCTGCCGATCCAGCAACGTATGATCCAAAACGAGGTGAAGGAAAGTACGACACAGTTGAGTTAGGAGCTACTTTAGATCAAGCTCTAGCGGCTAAAGGAGAAGAAGTGTCAGGTGTAAAGTGTACTTCATGTCATAAAATGACAGATGAAAAATTAGTAGGTCCAGGATGGAAAGGGGTAACCGAAAGAAGAACACCTCAATGGATTATGAACTTCATTACCAATCCAGATCCGATGATTGATAAAGATCCAGAAGTACAAGCACAACTTGAGATTTGTTTAGTTCGTATGCCAAATCAAGGTATTTCAGATGATGAAGCTAGAGGAATTCTTGAGTATATGCGTAAAAATGACGGTGTAAAATAAACGGAAAAAGGTATTGTGTTAAGTGAAAGTAATACGATACCTTAATTTAACTACATATATCATGAAAAATAAATTTGTACAAGCAATTTTAGTAATTGCTTTAGGAAGTGCTTTGGTTACATCTTGTAAGCCAAAAAACTCAAGTGATGCTGTTAGTGGTGATGCTGCTCAAAAGGCCTACGTTGCTCCAGGAAAATACGATGAGTTTTACAATTTCGTTTCAGGAGGGTTTAGTGGACAATTAAGTGTTTACGGATTGCCAAGTGGACGTTTGTTTCGAGTTATTCCTGTATTTTCAGTTGACCCAGAGAAGGGTTGGGGATATAGTGAAGAAACAAAGCCAATGTTAAATACTTCTCATGGATTTGTGCCTTGGGACGATTTACATCATACAGAATTATCTCAAACTAACGGTGAAGTAGATGGCCGTTGGGTTTTTGGGAATGCTAACAATACCCCACGTATTGCTAGAATTGATTTAAAAACTTTCAAAACAGCTGAAATTATTGAACTTCCAAATAGTGGAGGTAATCACTCTTCTCCATTCATTACTGAGAATACAGAATATGTGGTAGCGGGTACTCGTTTTAGTGTTCCTGCGGATTATTCTAATGGAGATGTTCCAATCAACACGTATAAAGAAAATTACAAAGGACACATCAGTTTTGTAAGTGTGGATAAAAAATCAGGAGAAATGGATTTGGCTTTCCAAATTGTAACTCCTGGTGTAAACTTCGACCTTTCACATGCTGGTAAAGGAAAATCGCATGGATGGTTCTTCTTCTCTTGCTACAACACAGAACAAGCCAATACATTGTTAGAAGTAAATGCTTCTCAAAAAGATAAAGACTTTATCATGGCGGTGAACTGGAAAAAAGCAGAAGAATATATCAAAGCTGGAAAAGGGAAAAAACAAAAAGTAAAATATGCGCACAATACATGGGATGAGCATACGCACTCTGCTAAATCTACAATGAAAGATGAAGTATTGGTTTTAGATGCATCTGAATTAAAAGATATTTGTTATATGATTCCTTGTCCAAAATCACCTCACGGATGTGATGTTGATCCAACAGGAGAATTTATTGTAGGTTCTGGAAAATTAGCAGCTTTAATTCCTGTATTTAGTTTTGATAAATTGCAAGCTGCAATCAAAGGAAAAAAATATGAAGGTGACTATGGAGGAATTCCTGTTGTAAAATACGAAGAAGCACTTCATGGTGAAGTTCAAAAACCAGGTTTAGGACCATTACATACAGAATTTGACGGAAGAGGTAATGCTTATACAACTTTCTTCGTTTCTTCTGAAGTAGTGAAATGGGATATTAAAACGTTAAAAGTTTTAGACCGAGTACCTACTTATTATTCTGTTGGTCACTTAATGATTCCAGGTGGAGATAGTAAAAAACCATTTGGTAAATACTTGGTGGCGTATAACAAAATTACTAAAGACCGTTATTTGCCTACAGGTCCTGAGTTAGCACAATCGGCTCAAATATTTGATATTAGTGGCGATAAAATGAAGCTAATTTTAGATTTCCCAACAATTGGTGAGCCGCATTATGCTCAAGCAGCTCCAGCAGATTTAATTCGAAACAATGGACAGTTGAAATTCTACAAATTAGATGATAACAAACATCCATATGCTGCAAAAGGTGAAAAAGAAGCGAAAGTGGTTAGAGAAGGAAATAAAGTTCATGTGTACATGACATCTATCCGATCTCACTTTGCTCCTGATAACATTGAAGGTGTTTTCCTTGGTGATGAAGTATATTTCCACGTAACCAACTTAGAACAAGATTGGGATGTACCACACGGATTCGCTATCAAAGGTGCTAATAATGGTGAATTGTTAATTATGCCTGGAGAAACTACAACATTAAAATGGGTTCCAGACAGAGTTGGAACGTTCCCATTCTACTGTACCGACTTCTGTAGTGCATTACACCAAGAAATGCAAGGATACATTAGAGTATCTCCAAAAGGTTCAAATGTTCCATTACAATTTAGTTTAGGAACAAACGTACCAGCAACAAAATAAATTTTTAACAAAAGGGGCAAAGTAACTTTTGTCCCTTTTTTAAACTCAATTTTATGGAAACTACAAAAATTGCTTTAGTTTCAAAAATCCTTTTATTCCTTATATCTGTGTTGTTTATAGGTTCATTGTTTGTTCCTATGTGGCAAATTGATTTGGATGCACCTCAATACCCAGAAGGATTAGTTTTAAAATTACATGCCAATAAAATTGGTGGTGATGTAGAAATCATAAACGGTTTAAATCACTATATTGGAATGGCAACTTTACACACCGAAAATTTTATTGAATTCAAAATTTTACCCTATATACTAGGTGCTTTTTCGCTAATTTCTTTAGTACTGATTTTTATCAATAATAGAAAGTTTGTTTTGGCATTTTTCGCAACATTTGTGCTTTTCGTTATCTTAGCAGGAGTAGATTTTTACCGTTGGAATTATGAATACGGTCACAATCTAGATCCGAATGCAGCTATTAAAGTACCAGGAATGGCATACCAACCCCCATTAATTGGATACAAACAATTATTGAATTTTGGTGCATATTCTGTCCCAGATATTGGAGGATGGATGTTAATTGGTGCAGGAATAATGCTATTTTATATTATATATAGAGAATTCAACTTATTCAAAAAAAGAAAGTAAACTATTAAGTTATGAAGAAGATTGTACTTTTATTTTTGTCATTTTTAATGATTTCATGTGGTTCAAATGAACCACAACCTATCAAATTAAATGTAGATTCTTGTGAATTTTGCAAAATGACCATTTCAAACGGAAAATTTGGTGCCGAATTGCTGACTAAAAAGGGGCGTTATTACAAGTTTGATGATTTGTCTTGTATGTTGTTATATGCAAAAGAAAACACGAACGTTCAAGTACAATCTTTCTTTGTTAACGATTATGCAAAAGACAATACTTTAATTCCAGCCGAACAGAGTTTTTATTTGCGTGGCGGTGCTTTAAATTCTCCCATGCGTGGTAATTTTGCAGCATTTGCATCTGATAAAGAACAAGATAATTTTCAAAAACAACTTGACGCCAAAACGTTAACTTGGCAGCAAGTTTTCACACTATATTAATGAAAAAAATTAGTTTCATAGTATTCCTATTGTTTTTTTCAATTGGGAAAGCTACTACTATTAAAGTAGGAGCGAATCTTCCAGTGAAGAAAATCAAACAAGCCTTGGCATTAGCAAATGATGGCGATACGATTCTGGTACATTCGGGCATTTATAAAGAGGGAACGATTTTGATCAATAAAAAGATTTATTTTATTGGAAAAAACTTTCCTGTTTTAGATGGCCAACATAAAAAAGAAGTGGTATCAATCAATGCAAATGATGTGGTTGTAAAAGGATTCAAAGTCATTAATTCGGGTCACGCCGCATTAAATGATCCATGTGGAATTCGTGTGTATGATAAAAATAATGTTATTATTCAAGGCAATATTCTTGACAATAATTTCTTTGGTATTTACCTTCAAAACAGCACAAATTGCATCGTTAAGAATAATGTGATAAAAGCATATGGTAAAGCCGAACAGTTGATTGGAAACGGAATTCACTGTTGGAAAAGCAACAATCTTCAAATCATTGGAAATAAAATTACAGGTCATCGCGATGGCATTTATTTCGAATTTGTAACCCAATCTGTTATTTGGAGAAATATTGCAAACAACAACATTCGTTACGGATTGCATTTCATGTTCTCCAACGATGACGCTTATATTACTAATGTTTTCAAAAACAATGGAGCAGGAGTGGCCGTTATGTTTACCAAAAATGTAAAAATGTTTAATAACTATTTTGAGGAAAATTGGGGTGATTCTGCCTATGGATTGTTACTTAAAGAAATATCAGATAGTTATATTTTTAATAATCGTTTTGCACGAAACACTTCGGGAATCTACATGGAAGGAACTTCTCGAATCAAAGTTGAAAAAAATAGTTTCGAATCGAATGGTTGGGGTATGAAAATCCAAGCGAGTTGCATGGAAAACGAAATCGTAAACAATAATTTCTTGAAAAACACTTTTGATATTAGTACTAATGGAAGTTTGGTTTTAAATACATTCAATTCGAATTTTTGGGATAAATATGAAGGTTACGATTTAGACAAAGATGGAATGGGAGATGTGCCTTATCATCCGTTGAGTTTGTTCGCCGTATTGACAGAAAACACGCCTTCAGCGATGTTGTTGTATCGAAGTTTCATGATAACGCTATTAGATAAATCTGAAAAAGTATTACCTAGTATAACACCTGATAATTTTGTAGATAATAAGCCTTTAATGAAGTCACTGCCACTATGATTGAAATAAAAGAATTGCAGAAAAAGTTTGGAAAATTTGAAGTTTTAAAAAACATCAATCTTTCATGTAAAAAAGGAGAATGTATTGCTTTAATTGGTCCGAATGGTTGTGGAAAAACCACTTTGATAAAATCAGTTTTAGGAATGGTTTTGCCAGATTCGGGTACGATTCATTTTAACGGAAATTCCGTTTTGGGTGAGTATTTGTATCGCGAAAAAATTGGCTATATGCCACAAATAGGAAGATATCCTGATAATATGACGATTGGTCAAATTATCGAAATGATAAAAAAGATTCGAAATTCATCAGATGATTTGGATGAAGATTTGTTACATGCTTTCGAATTAGAAAAAATGTTCGACAAACAAATGCGCACTTTATCTGGTGGAACAACTCAAAAAGTAAGTGCTGTTTTAGCCTTCCTTTTTAATCCCGATGTGTTGATTTTAGACGAGCCCACTGCTGGTTTGGATCCGTTGGCGGCTGAAGTTTTGAAAGAAAAAATCATTAAAGAGAAAGAGAAGGGGAAGCTAATTTTGATTACGTCTCATTTACTAAGTGAATTGGACGATTTAATTACTGAAATTATTTTTATGCAAGAAGGAAAAGTGCATTTTCATCAAAAAGTAGAAGAATTAAAAACGACTACTGGAGAAGAGAGAATTTCTAAAGCGATTGCCAAAATTTTAAAGAACAAACAAAATGAATCGAATCATTAAAATCATATTGTCCGACATTATCCGAAACAAAATCGTTTTGGCTTACACGCTGATTTTGTCTATTTTATCATGGAGTTCTTTTGCATTAGAAGACAATTCGTCAAAAGGATTGCTAACCATTTTGAATGTGATTTTATTCACAGTTCCGTTGGTTTCCATTTTATTCGCTACGATTTATTTGTACAATAGCGCCGAATTTATTGAACTTTTACTAAGTCAACCCATCAAAAGAAGGAAAATTTGGCTGAGTTTGTTTTTTGGATTATCCACGGCGATGGTTTTTGCGTTTTTTATTGGTGCAGGAATTCCGTTGTTAGTCAATTCGCCTGATAGTATTGGGTTTATGATGTTGCTCAATGGTTGTTTGATTTCGATCATCTTCGTTGCACTAGCTTTTTTGAGTTCGATTTTGACTCGAGATAAAGCAAAAGGAATCGGTTTAGCGATAATGATTTGGTTGTATTTCGCATTATTATTCGATGGAATGGTATTGTTTTTACTCTTCCAATTAGCCGAATATCCAATTGAAAATATGATGGTAGGCATCACCGCTTTTAGTCCGATTGATTTAGCTCGAATTCAAATTCTCTTGCATTTAGATGTTTCCGCTATGATGGGATATACCGGTGCAATTTTTAAAGATTTTTTTGGCACAACGGCTGGATTGATAGTTTCGTTTGTTTTGTTGGCTTTGTGGGCAATTATTCCGTTTTTCATTTCGATGCGAAAATTCAATAAAAAAGATTTGTAAAACAATTAGAAAGTTACGAGTTAAGGGTTGCGAGTTTTTACCATTTTGTAAAACCAACATTTACAAGCCTTGAACCCGAAATTTTAAACTCGAAATTTTATTAAAATGAAAGCAGATATTAAAAATAGAAAAGATATAGAACTTTTAGTCAATACCTTTTATGATAAAATTAAAACCGATGCAGTTATCGGTTTTCTGTTTACCGAAATTGCCCAAGTGAATTGGGAAACCCATTTACCCAGAATGTACGATTTTTGGGAGAATATCCTTTTTTACACTGGAAATTATAATGGTAGTCCGATGCAAGTTCACAAAGAACTACATAGTAAATGCCCGATGCGACCAGAACATTTTGAGCATTGGGTGATTGTATTTACTACAACCGTTGATAAGTTATTTGAAGGCGAAAAAGCCACCGAAATTAAAGAAAGAGCACTAAATATTGCCAATGTTATCATGTATAAAACGTTAGCGTAATGTATCATCATTTCTTATTAATTATTCATTTAGTAGCCGCAACAATATGGATAGGAGGACATCTGATTTTAGCGACTCGCTATTTACCTGAAGCCATAAAAACTAAAGATTTAGAGAAACTTAAAACATTTAAAGATAAGTTTGAACCTATCGGAATGCCTTCTTTAATTACGCTTGTGATTACAGGAATTTTAATGGCGTATGATTATGATGTTACTTTTACCAAATGGTTTTCCTTCTCAAACGGAATTGAAAAAGTAATCTCAATCAAACTTATTTTGTTTTGTACTTCGTTGCTATTAGCTATTTTCGCCCAACTTTTTATTTTTCCAAAACTAACACAAAAAAAATATCATTACGTTACGATTCTTATCACAGTAGTAACTTTGATTGCTCTTTCAATGTTGGTTTTAGGTTCTTTAATCCGATTAGGAGGGATATAAAATAAAAAGCGTAAACTGTTGAAGTCTACGCTTTTTACCTTTATAAAAGATGAATTAATAATTGTTTTCTATTTTGGAAGTAAAACGTCACCAATTACATGGATAATTCCGTTTGATGTTTCAATAGAAGCCACAATTTCGGAACCGTTTACGAATGTTTTTTCTCCTTGTTTAGTGATTTTTACTTTTCCACCAAACACCATATCAAACTCTTGTCCGTCTTGCATATATTCTGCTTTTAACGAGCCTACATATGTATGATAGCCTAAAATGTTTTCTAAATCACCTTTTTTCTCTGGCTTTAATAAACCTTCTACGGTTCCAGCAGGTAATTTATCAAAAGCAGCATTGGTTGGTGCAAATACAGTAAAAGGACCCGCATTACTTAGAGAGGTTACTAAACCTGCAGCTTTTACAGCCGTAACCAAAGTAGTGTGATCTTTACTTCCTACAGCAGTTTGTACGATGTTTGGATTTGATGTTGCGTCAACTACATTCTCTTGTCCTCCTGAAGGTACTTCAGTGGTCTCTGATGTTGATTCTGATGCTGTTTCTTCACCTTGTTTACATCCAAAGGTGATTAGTAAACTAGCTAACAATAAAGTTGTAATGGAATTTTTCATAATTTGAATAATTTATACACACAAAGTACCTGATTATCTGATGATTATTTTATGAGTAGAATCATAAGAACCATTTTTTTTAGCTCTTTTTTGTAAATAAAGTCGTCCATAAAATACTGGCGAAAAGAAGTATTGCAACTCCAAATAAAGATTCATTAATATTGGGGATTAATGTGTAACTAAAAGACGCAACACCTTGAATTCCTAACACAACTTCATTCAAAACAACGCCAATGCTAAATAAGATTAATCCTAAGATAGTTTTCTTATTCACGGCAATAAAATTATTCACATAAATGTAAAACAGTAGAAAAAGCGAAATAATTGCCAATAAAATCAAGTGTAAATACGCAATTATTATAGGTCTAAAACCAAAGGCTAATTTGCTAATTGCTGGAATAGTGGAGCCCAATTGTAATAAGAACTTCGCACTCAAAGCAAAACTGATAAATAAAATAAGATATTTTAAATAATTTGGAAGAGTTACGAAGATGGATTTGTTCTCTTTAACAATAGTTTTGAATAATAGACACCAAACAACTACTTGAACAATTGCCGAAATAGCAGTTAAAATATAAATCAGTAGTGGTAAATCTAACCAAAGTGTTGATAGAAAATACCCTGCAATGCAAGACCAAAACAACCAAATAAACGATTGCGAATAAATGCGATTTGAGTTTGAAGTTACTTTTAAATAATCCAACAACAATCCCATACAAGCAAAGAAAAACCAACCATTGTATTGAAAATGCAAATAGTAATAAATAGAAGCTAAATATTCATTCTGATGGATGTTTTTAGTTGCCATCATATAAGCCAAAGCAAAAGTTCCCAAAGACGAAATCACATTAAAAAATAATGCGGCTTTGAACCATTTTGTTGCTACAGAAGATGTTTCAATTTGTTTGCAATCTTTAAAGAAAGCATAGGCAAACCAATAAGAAACAAAAATAGAAAGGGTTGAAAAAGTTATGGAAATCGCTCCATAACCTTGCATAATAAAGGAAATTAGCATTACATAAGAGCAAATTAAATTCCCAATTAATATGAGATTATATTTTTTAAACGCAATCTTGTTAAGGGTATCGTGTTTTTGTAAAAAAGCAATCAACAACGTCATTAAAGTATGGGTTACCCAACCTGCGAAAGCAAAATGAGAATGAGAATGTTGAAGACTTTTTTGATCGAGAATTGGAAATTCAAACAGAATCTTATAACGCATTAAAAGACCTAATAATGCTACAAGCATTAGATTAAAAATCGAAAATCGAATCCAAAAAGTTGTTTTAAAAGACATCAGTAATATAATTTGTGATTAATAATTTCCACTTTATTCGTCTTACTCATTTTTGATAGCTCTCGAATCACCGTTTCCACTCGTAAACCTGTAAAGTTGGCAATTTCTTGTCTTGTAAATTCCACCAATTCTTTTTTTGGACATTCGGGGTTTTTGTGTGCATTTAAAAAAGCTAAAATTCGAAACTCCGGTTTTTGATTTACAATGTCTTTTGTGGTTCTGGCTTTGTTGTGAATTCGAGTTGCCATTAAATTCAAGAATTGCTTTTGAATAAAAGGATATTCCTCTAAAATCTTTAAAAACTTTTCCTTCGAAATTTTTATTATTTTGGAATCTTTAAAGGCTACAGCAGTAGAAGGATATAGTTCATCAATAAACAAAGGCGGTTCTCCAAAACTCTGACCATTTTTAAAATAGCCTTGGGTAAACTCTTTTCCTTCATCATTGGAATTGTACATTCTTACGCAACCATCAATAATTTGATAATAAAAATTAGCCGATTCCTCTTCATGGAAAATAATTTCATTTTTCTTGTACTCCTTGGCAATAGCGCCCCAAGTAAATAATAAATCTAAATCAATCTGCATAAAGTAGTTGTGTTGAAGGCTTTAATTCTTTTAGATAAAGCACAAATTAATTTCAATAAAAGTAAAAAAAATATGACTGAAATCATATTAAACGCTAATTTATTTGCTGTAAATTTGTCACATGAAACAATTACTAATCATATTAACCACGCTAATGTTTCTAAAGCCAATACTGCCGGTTTTAGAATATGCTGTGAATTATGATTATATTGTAAATAATCTTTGTGAGAACAAATCTAAGCCAGAATTAAATTGTAATGGTAAGTGTCACTTGACAAAACAGTTGGCTAAAGCTTCAGAAAGCAGTTCTGAAAATTCTTCAGAAAAGAAAATCGCTTTTGAACAAACTGAAATTGTGTTTTTTCAGGAGATTCCATCTATAGAAATGAGACAAATTTATTTTTTAAATAAAACTTCTATTGGTAACAATTATTCTAATCTTTACTTTCACTTGAATGATTGTGCCTTCTTTCATCCACCTGCATTTATTTCTTAATTAAATATTGGTTTCTTGTTAGTTCATTTTCGGAACTAACCCACTCAACTTATATTCAAATTTGCCTGAAATCAAGTATTTCAGATGCAATTACAATCACTTTAATTAAAAAATATAATGAAAACTTCAATACAATATATTGTAGCCATTTTTGCTATGGCCTTAACTTTCGTGTCTTGTTCAAATGATGATGAAACTACTGTAAATGAATTAGATGGAATCACTAAATTTAAAGAAATCACTAACGATACACACACAATCGAATTGTATTCCCAAATGGGAAGTTTAGAACAAGGATACAATGCGATTAGCCTACGAATCAAAGAAAACGGAACCAACAATTATATCAAAAATGCAGAAGTGAGTTGGGCACCACTTATGCATATGACCTCAATGACCCATTCTTGTCCTTATTCTTCTGTTGAAAAAGTAACAGAAAATGGGACTTTATACGAAGGATATATTATGTTTCAAATGGCTCAAAACACTACAGAATATTGGGATTTAAAAATCGATTACACAATTAATGGTGTGGATTACACTGCAACAGAAGTTATCGATGTACCAGCTTCTACCAAAAGAAAAGTAAATACTTTTATGGGTTCGGATGGTACAAAATACTTAGTAGCTTTAATCGAACCTACTACTCCTAAAGTAGCAGTCAACGATATGAAAGTTGGCGTTTGGAAAATGCAAAGCATGATGAATTTCCCAGTTGTTGATGGCTATATCGTAAAAATCGACCCTAGAATGCCAAGCATGGGAAATCATTCTTCACCAAATAACGTTCATGCGACTCAAACTTTAGCAGGTGGATTATACGATGGTAAATTATCGTTAACCATGACAGGTTATTGGAAAATCAACTTACAATTAGTTGACGCAGAAGGAACTATCATAAAAGGAGAAGAAATCACAGAAACAGTTACTGCTAGTAGTATTTTCTTCGAAATCGAATTTTAATTTTTACTCTAAAAAAGGTCGTTATGACTTAAATAATGACCTTTTTTAAAATCTTTATATCATGAAAAAATTAGTTGTATTTTTTCTGTCACTTTCGTTTTGTTTTACTTTTAGTCAAGAAGTCGATTCTCTCAAAACTAAAGAACTTAAAGAAGTTTTGGTAGTAGGAACAAAAGCAGCTTTGCACGAAAAACAAACCAAAACACTTGCTACTTTAGACGAATTTCTGCAAAAATCAACCAAAGTAGATTTAATCAAAAGAGGTGCTTATGCTTGGGAACCCATCATCAACGGAATGGCAACCGAGCGTACCGTTGTTACCATCGACGGAATGCGAATCTTTGGTGCTTGTACTGATAAAATGGATCCAGTAACTTCTTATTTTGAAGTTTCTAATTTATCAGAAGCAACGATTTCTTCAGGTCAACAAGGCAGTTGTCATGGAAATACGATTGGTGGTTCGATTGATTTAAAAAGAAGCCAACGCCAATTTACTAATGCGGGATGGGAATTTTTTGTCAACTCAGGTTATGAAACGAATAACCGTCAGAAAATCATAGGCTCAGCCATCAATTATGCTGATAGTTTGTTTTATGTGGATACTGATGTAATGTTTCGCGATGCCGAAAATTATAGAGCGGGAAACAATAAAGAAATTGAGTTTTCACAATTCAGAAAATTGAATTTATCTGCTACTTCGGGATATAAATTAGCATCAAACAAAAACATTGAAGCTTCAGTAATTTTTGATAGAGCTACCGATGTCGGTTATCCTGCGTTACCAATGGATGTTTCGTTGGCGGAAGCATTGATTACTTCGGTAAAATTCAATTACAAACCAAGTTTTGATTCAATCGATAATTGGGAAACCAAACTCTATTTTAATACAATTACGCACACTATGGACGACACCAAACGCCCTGATGTGCCGATTCACATGGACATGCCAGGTTGGAGCGACACGTATGGTTTTTATTCCAAAATAAATGGGAAGTACAAAAAACATCAATTTTTGGCCAATTTGAATTCATTTTACAATCGTTCTGTTGCGGAAATGACGATGTATCCTTCTGATCCAAACGAAAACTTAATGTTTATGTATACTTGGCCGGATGTTCGTACCTTATATTCTGGAATTTATTTGGAAGATAATTATGAAATCAATTGTCACTCCAATATAAAAACCAATGCAAATTTAGGTTTTCATAATAACAATGTTGCAAGTGATTTCGGCTTACAAAGTTTACAGATTTTCTATCCAGAAATGCAAGCCTCAAAATCTCGATTCCTGAAAAGTATTTCCACTAATTATTTCTATAACAAAGACGGAATTTCATATGGATTCGGAATGGGGTATGGCGAACGCGCTCCATCAGTTTCAGAAGGGTATGGTTTTTATTTATTCAACAGTTTTGACGGATTTGATTACATCGGAAATCCCAATTTAAAAAACGAAAAATCATTAGAAGGAAATGCCAATATTGGTTTCAAAAATTCGAAATGGCAAACCAAAATATCAGCATCGTATTTTCATATTTACGATTATATCATCGGAATTCCTGATGCTTCGGTAGCGCCTATGACTATTGGTGCCAATGGAGTTAAAATCTATACCGCTTTAGATTTTGCGACTATTTTATCAGCTGATTTTACGGTAAGTTATCAATTATCAGATTTCTGGATTTGGAAAGGACAATTCGTCTATAACTTAGGAAAAGACAATGAGAATAACGGTTTGCCTTTTATGAGTCCGTTTAATTACATGACTTCTTTAAGCTTTAGACCAGGAAAATTCAGTTCGGAATTACAACTAAAAGGAAATGCTACACAAACCGAGTACAACGCTTTTTATGGTGAAGACAAAACACCTGATTATGCAATTGTAAATGCCAATTTTGGTTATAAATTCACTTTTGAGAAATCAAAAATGATCTTTAATACAGGTGTTGAAAATCTTTTAGATGCCAACTACACTACTTATACTGATTGGAACAACCTTCCAAGAATGGGACGAAATATCTTTATGAATTTGATGTTTCAGTTTTAAAAATACTGCCGTTTAGAAGAATTGGTTTTTATAACGATTTCAAGAACGTTTCTCCTGATTTAATTCCTAAAGCTAATTCTTCTAAATTCGTAGTTTCTAGCATATGTGCTAATTCATCTCGAATGCTCTTAAATTTATCATGTACTGGACAAGGGTGTGTTTCAGAACATTGTGATAATCCAAGACCACATCCATGAAAAACTGCATCGCCATCAATAGCGTCAACAATTTCAACTAAATAAGTTGTAGCGATATTTTTTTTAGGAATATAAAAACCACCATTGACACCTTTTACAGAATCAATAATTCCAGATTTTACTAAAATTTGTAGAATTTTTGCTGTAAATGCTTGTGGTGAATCGATTTCTTTAGCGATATCAACAAATCCTACCTTATTTTCCTCTAAGGAGTGTTTAGCAATAAAAATTGCCGCTTTTATGGCATAATTACATGATTTCGAAAACATAAGGAATAGTAATTTAGTAATTTGCAAAGATACGATGGAATTATGATATTTTGTCCGATTTATAGTAACCTATTTTTAGAATGTAATTAAGACTCTGGTTCTAATTTGTTTTTTTTATAAGATTGAATCAAAAGATAAATAAAAAAACTTGCCATACTAAACATCAGAATGGTTCCTAAAATGATGAAGGCTAAAACCCAATTTCCATTGGCGTTACTCATTTTACTAAAACTATCCGAAGTCAATCCAGCTTGCCAAATGGCACGTTGAATACCCATTTCAATTAATGAAATTAAAAACAACAACAATGTAACCTGTACTATCCAAAAGGTAACACTACCATACATACGCCATTTCGCCGAATTAAAAGTTGGCTTGATAAAGTAAAAAACACCTGCCAAAATAATCATCGTATTGATTCCAATTGTTGTTCCCATAGCATGGGCTACCGTAATATGTGTTCCATGTGTGTATAAGTTGATAGCAGGAATCGACATGAATAAGGCTAATGTTAAGTTTAGTGTTACCCAATAATCAGCCGCCATTAGAAATCGGTAAGGGAAGAAGTAATAAAACTGTTTGTTTTCTTTAATTTGCTGACTCCATTTATAGAAAATGCGAATCAAAATAATCCATTCGGTCATACTTACTGTATAAGCTATGTAATGAATGTATTTCTCAGTTGGAAGTAAGTAAATATGGTGTCCCCAATTGAACATCAAGTTAAACATACCTAAAAAATACATCGCAAAAGAAAGTTTTTGATAGGACGATTTTTCATCACCACTAATTTTTTCCATCAAATAAAAAGCAACACCATAAATGATTTGATTTATTGCACCCACAAGCGAACCATTTACTTTCCACTGAATCGTCATATCGGCTATGAAATGTTGTCTGAAGTAAGGGAAAATCCACAAATAATTTTCGATGAAAGTGAAAATAAAGAAGATAATTCCGGTAAACCACATCCAATAATAAACAGGCCATTTGAAAAAAAATCCAATTTGATGTAGGTAGAAAACTAAGAAAACAATAAAAGAAATAAAGATTGGCAAAGCCCAAACCGGATTGAATTCCCAATATTCTCTTCCACCAAAATCGCCAATAAAATAGCTATAGAAAATACCAATTAATGCAATTACCCATAGGGAAAAATGAAGATATTGTAAAAAAATACCAAAACGTGTGGTTTTCATTTTTGCAATAATTAGTGTTACAAAGCCCAGTCCAGCAGTTATGATGCCCAAATAAGCGCTGCTTACGTGAAGCGGACGAAGCGATAAAAATCCCATAACACCCGATTTTGGTTGGGTAATACGATAACTTTCGGATGCCAAATGTCCAAAAAACAAACCTAAAACAAACAATACAAGGGCTATTCTAATAAGCCAAATTCCAAAATTCTTCATTTCTTTTCTAAACTAAAAGTTCCTATTATTTCAGGTTGATAATCTTGTGGATTTGAGGTTCCTGTGGCATCAACATTTTTTAAAAAGTGTAAAAGTGCTTTCATTTCGTCATCCGAAATTTCAAAAGCAGGCATTTGTTTTACACCTGATTTTATGATGCCTTTGATATACGCTTCATTGTTGGCAGTTCTGGAATACACATTCGTTAAATCCGGACCCAAATAACCGCCTAAGCCATACAATTGATGACAAGTATGACAATTGTATTTTTGCCAAACGAGTCTACCTTCGGCTACTAAATGAAGTTCTTTCTTAGAATAGGGCGTTGGATTAAAAAAGGGAATAGCATATATCCAAATGCTAAACGCTAGAAAGCAAACGAAGAGTACCAAAAAAATGCGTTTTGGATGGATAAATAGATTCAGCATTACGAAATAGTTTTTTCTTTTTTAATTGATTTTACTCGGTATTTTTTGGGTAGACAATCTTTTAAAATGATTTCTGCGGTTTGAATCAAATTATAAGTTTCGCATAAAAACGGATGCGAATTATAATTTTTGAACTTCATTTTGAAACGTTTGCTCATTTCGGTGACCATTTCATATACTTTTTCGGTATTTTTTCCCGAAGTGTACAAAGCATCGTATTTCATGAAATGTTGCAGTTGATTTTTGAATTGCAAAATTTGGTCGTGATGAATGTTTTTATAACGAATGGGCGTAATTTCAGATTTATTTAATTTAATCGCATCTACTGAAGAAATTAGATGATTCGCTAAATCATGCGCATAAACAATCGCTTCTAATAATGAATTCGAAGCCAATCGATTGGCACCATGAAGTCCAGTGTGCGAACATTCTCCAATAGCGTAGAGTTGTTTGATGGAAGTGGCACCTGTTTCATCTACTACAATTCCACCACATTGATAATGAGCTGCAGGAGCTATCGGAATTAAATCTTTAGAAACGTCAATTCCGTTTTCAAAACAATAATTGTACACTTTTGGAAATTTTGTTTTGAAAGTTTCTATTGGTAAATGTCTAACATCAAGCCAAACGTGTTTTGAATGTTCTTTTTTCATTTGATCCGAAATGGCTTTCGAAACTACATCTCGAGTTGCTAATTCACCATCAGGATGGTATTGAAAAACAAAGCGTTCCATTTTTTGATTCAAAATATGAGCTCCAAATCCACGAATGGCTTCAGTAATTAAGAACGCCTGACTTTTATTAGGTTCGTAAAGTGCTGTGGGATGAAATTGAATGTATTTCATTTTTTCTAATTTAGCACCCGCTCGATACGCCATTGCCACACCATCTCCCGTAGATACAAATGGATTTGAAGTCACGCCAAACACTTGCCCAGAACCACCGGTAGCCAAAACAGTTGCTTTTGCTACGATGGAAGTCACTTCACTTTTTTCATCAAATCCTATGATTCCAATGCATTTTTGATTGTCTAGTAAAATATCCGTGGCAAAAAAGGAAGTTCTGATGGTAACATTCGCCAAATTTTGAACGACTTGAATCAACTTGGTTTCAATTTCTAATCCTGTTTTGTCTTTGTGGTGTACAATACGATTTTGGGAGTGACCGCCTTCTAATCCTAAATCCAAATCACCTGAATTATTTTTGTCTAATTCCACGCCCCATTGAATCAATTCTTGCAATCGGGCTGGAGCTTCGGTTATTACATGTTCTACAACTTTTTTATCGCAAAGACCTTTTCCTGCCAATAAAGTGTCTTGAATATGTTGTTGGTAACTGTCTTTGATAAAGTCGTGTACAACGGCAATTCCACCTTGAGCGTAATAGGTATTGCACTCGTCAATGGAAGTTTTGCTAAGTAAGGTAATTTGTAGTTTCGGATTTTGCTCGCTGAGATATTTCGCTAGAGATAATCCTGCTAATCCTGTGCCTACTATGAGTATATCGGTTTCTAAATTTTGCATGATGTTTTAGTTTAGCGCTAACATTCTTTGAATTGGAAGTAAAGCTTTTTCGATGATTTCGTTGTCCAAATGCACTTCCGGACTTTCATCTTGTAAACATTGATAGAGTTTTTCTAAGGTGTTGACTTTCATAAACGCACACTCGCTACATGCACAGGTATTGTCTTCTTTTGAAGGCGCTGGGATTAATGTTTTAGTTGGATTATCCAATTGCATTTGGTGTAAAATACCCGCTTCCGTGGCTACGATGAAAGTGTCGTTTGGATTGTTTTTTACATGATTCAACATGCCTGAAGTCGAACCTATGTAATGCGCTACTTTCAAAATATGCGTTTCCGATTCAGGATGCGCGATGATGTTAGCGGTTGGATGTTTTTTATATAAATCGATTAATTTTTCTAAAGAAAATGCTTCGTGAACAATGCAAGAACCTTCCCATAAAATCATATCTCTTCCAGTTTCAGCAATTAAGTATTTCCCTAAATTTTTATCAGGAGCAAACACGATAGGTTGATCTTCTGGAATAGATGCAATTACTTTTTTTGCATTGGAAGAAGTGCAAACAATATCGGTTAAGGTTTTAACTTCGGCTGTACAATTGATGTAGGTTACAACGGTATGATTCGGATATTTTTCTAAGAAAGCTTTGAATTCATTTGGCGGACAACCATCGGCAAGCGAACATCCTGCTTTTACATCGGGAACGATTACTTTTTTATTTGGATTGACAATTTTAGCCGTTTCTGCCATGAAATATACTCCGGCAAAAACGATAATATCCGCATCAACTTGCGATGCTTTTCTCGATAATTCTAAACTATCACCCACAAAATCAGCAATTTCTTGAATGGCTTCTTCTTGATAATAATGCGCTAGAATAACTGCATTTTTCCTTTTTTTCAATTCAAGAATTTTCTCTTTTAAATCCGATGTTGTTTTCATTAGAGGATGTTTTTATCTTTTATTTAATTAAATTTTTTAAAGCTTAAGGAAAGTCTCTCCGGTGTTGAATTCACTAATTAAATCCAAAAGAGAGGTTTCTTTCAGCGTTTTCTTCAAATTTTCACGTAATGGCTTATACTTATGATGAAAAGGACAGGGTTGTTTGTCGGAACAATCGTGAAGTCCTAAACTGCATCGGTCAAATAAGTCATTTCCGTCGATAGCTTTCACGAGCTGATCTAACTTAATGTGTTTCAATTGTACCTTTTCGATTTCAAATCCACCGCCATTTCCTTTAATCGATTTTATGATGTCGGCTTTTACTAAACGCTGTAATATTTTAGCTGTAAAAGGTTCTGGCGATTCAATTTTTCTAGCAATGTCTCGAATACCGCAACGCTTGCCAGCAGACGATTCTGAGGCAATGTAAATGGTAGCTCGTATGGCATATTCACAAGTTTTTGAAAACATAGATAAAATTTACACAAAGTTAGGCATTTTAAATCATCGAAATATGATTTTAGTCATATTCTGATGGATATCCTTTTCCGAAATGGATTGCGAATCGGGTAGTGGTGCAATCGTGTTTTGATAATTTCTGAAATTTTGAATGTAATAGTTTCTATCGTAGCCTAATTCCAATAAAACGTCTTGCATTGCAACAATATCCTCTAGATTCAATAAAGAGGAATGATAAGTAGTTCGTACTTCAAACGGAATGGAACTCGCTTGAAGCAAATCAAAACAACTTAGAAATTGAGCATAAAAATCAGCTTTTGTAATCGCAAAAAATTTCTCTTTCGGACCTTTAAAATCCAAAGCCACATAATCGATGAGCTGTTCTTCTATTAGTTTTTTAAGTACTTTGGGTTGACTTCCATTCGTGTCCACTTTGATTAAAAACCCTAAACTTTTTACTAATTTTATGAATGGAATTATGTCTTTGTGAATCAAACATTCGCCACCGCTAAAAACTACAGCATCCAACAAATTGCTTCTCGATTTTAAAAACGAAATGATTTCGGAAAAGTAAAAAGCCCCTTTTCCGAAAACTATTTCGGGATTGTAACAATAATCACATTTCATATTACACCCTGCAAACCATAAGATACAAGCCGATTTATCGGGATAATCTAATAGAGTGAAGGGTGTAAAACTATGAATGGCTTTTTTGTTTAGAAAATCAAGATTTACATTCTCTAAAGTGGGTTCGTTGTTTGTGTTCACCTTTTTTTCCAATATTAAAACTTTCTACGGGTCTGTGATAGCCCATTACTCGTGTATAAACCAAACATTTGGTTCTTTTTTCATGGTGTTGAAGCAAAGCTTCAGTGGTTTGTGTTTGCATAAGATGTTGTATTTAAGGTTGCTAATAATTCTTCATCGCATTTAGGACAATATTCGTGTTCGCCATTCAAATAGCCGTGTTTCGGACAAACGCTAAAAACTGGGGTCACCGTGATATAGGGCAATTTGAAATTTGTAATCACTTTTTTAATGAAATTTCGACATGCTTCTACCGAACTCAATTTTTCATTCATGTATAGATGTAAAACCGTTCCTCCAGTATATTGACATTGTAAATTGTCTTGCAATAACAAAGCTTCAAACGGATCTTCAGTATAATCAACGGGTAATTGCGAACTGTTCGTATAGTAAATATTTTCACCTTCACCTGCTTGAATAATGTCAGAATAACGTTTTTTATCTTCTTTAGCAAAACGATATGTAGTACCTTCTGCTGGTGTCGCTTCTAAGTTGTACAAATTCCCTGTTTCTTCTTGATAAGCTCTCATTTTGGTTCGAATGTGTTCCAAAATTTCGGTTGCGAATGCCATTCCGTAATCCGAAACAATGTCTTCTTTTCCGTCGGTGAAATTTTGAATCATTTCGTTAATTCCGTTCACACCAATTGTAGAGAAGTGGTTTCTAAAGTGTGGTAAATAACGTTTGGTATATGGAAATAATCCTCTATCATACATTTCTTGAATGAAAACGCGTTTTTTCTCTAAAGTTGCTTTCGAAATTGCTAACAAACGATCTAAATCGGAATATAATTTGGCTTTGTTGGCTTTGTTTAGATAACCTAATCTTGCCATATTGATGGTTACGACGCCAATACTTCCCGTCATTTCAGCACTACCAAATAAACCGTTTCCTCTTTTTAATAATTCGCGTAAATCGAGTTGTAAACGGCAACACATACTTCGTACAGCATTGGGTTTGTAGGCATTTGGATTTTCAATTTTATTACCGTTTTCATCATACGTATATTGACTTCCAATAAAATTTTGGAAATAAGACGAACCTATTTTAGCGGTATTTTCGAAAAGAATATCGGTGTTTTCTCCGTACCAATCAAATTCTTCGGTAATGTTAACCGTTGGAATTGGAAAGGTGAACGGTTGTCCATGCGCATCGCCTTCGGTCATAACTGTATAATACGCTTTATTGATGAGATTCATTTCTTTTTGAAAATGTTCGTAGCGCATTTGAGTTATATCTGAAACACCTCTTTCTTGGGCTCTTTTAATGATTTCTTCTGAAGCGATACCTTTGAAAAGATGTTGCTCGTTTCGTGTTGGGATTTGGTCCTTTAAATCATCCGGAACTACCCAATCCAAAGTAATATTCGTAAATGGTGATTGGCCCCATCGTGCTGGCACATTCAAATTGTAAACAAAACTTCGAATCGCTTTTAAAACGTCGTCATACGATAAATTATCTTTGAAAACATAAGGAGCTAAATAGGTGTCAAACGAACTAAACGCTTGAGCTCCGGCCCATTCGCTTTGTAAAATTCCTAGGAAATTAGCCATTTGTCCTAATGCTTCTCTGAAATGATTAGGAGGACGACTTTCCACTCGACCACGAACTCCGTTAAAACCTTCATTTAGTAAAACACGTAAACTCCAACCCGCACAATAACCCGTTAAGCAATCTAAATCGTGAATGTGAATGTCTCCGTTTCGATGCGCATAACCTTCTTCTTTCGAATAAACTTTGTCTAACCAATAATTCGCAATGATTTTTCCAGCGACATTATTGACTAAACCTGCATTGGAATAGGAAGTATTAGCGTTGGCATTGATGCGCCAATCGGTTTGGTTGGTATATTCTTCTATGGTTTGGGTGCTGTCGACATAAGTGGTATCGTCATTTAATCCTAAAACGTGTTCGCGTTGCAGTTTTCTAGTATGACGGAACAACATGAAAGAACGCATCACTTCATAATGCCCATATTCGTAAAGTGTTTTCTCAATCTTGTCTTGAATATCTTCAACGGCCCATGTATCTTGATGCGATAACAATTGGAATACCGTTTCTATAACTTTTGTATTTAAAGTTTCGCTTACACTAGCAAAAGCTTTTGCGATAGCTTCTTCTATTTTGAAAGGCTCAAATGGGAGATAGGTGCCATTTCGTTTGATTACAAATTTGTCCATAGTGTAGAATTTAAATGTGGTATGGAACAAATTTAATTATTAAAAAGACTTTTTAGTCTTATTTGAATAAATAGTAATCAACAATTTATGTTTTATTTTTGTTGATAAGTTTTTTGAATTTATCAAAAGGTTTTCAAACCATGAAGTTCTTGTTTCACAGTAGATTATCAAATAAGTAAGAAAAAATAAGGTGTTATTTAAAGCCTTTTACTTCGGGTAAAGGAACCCATTGGGTTTCATTAGGAACTTTTGGGAAACGTTGTGCTTTCCAATCTTCCTTGGCTTTCTCGATAACATTTTTATCAGTGTGAACAAAATTCCAATAGATAAAGTGTTCTTCAGGGAAAGCCTCTCCACCAAAAAGGTAAAGGGTAGTATTTTCCGCCATTTCAAAAGCACAAAGGGAACTTTCTTTAGCAATTAAAATTTGTTTGTTTTCGTAGCGATTTCCATCATTACTAATACTTCCCTCTAATATATACATCGCGACGTCTCCATATAATTCTTTACCAATATTTAAAGAAGCTTTTTCATTACTTTTAATTTCAATAAAATATAACGGACTGTGAACAGGTACAGGTGATGTTCTTCCGAAAGCTTCCCCTGCAATCAGTTTAAAATAAACTTTGTCTTGCTTCCAATTCGGAATTTCTTTTGCTTCAACATGGGTAAATGAGGGTTCGCAATTTTCTAAATTTTTAGGTAATGCGACCCAAATCTGTAATCCATGCAAACTTTTGTCGGTTGTTCGCAAATATTCAGGAGTTCTTTCAGAATGCACCACCCCTTTTCCAGCAGTCATCCAATTTACCGCTCCAGGTTGGATCTCTAATTCGGTACCCAAACTATCGCGATGCATAATAGCACCTTCAAACAAATAGGTCAGCGTCGATAAACCAATATGAGGATGTGGAGGAACATCTAAGTTCTGATAATCTTTGAGTTTTGCAGGGCCCATATGATCAATGAAGACAAAAGGTCCAACCGCTCTTTTTTCTTTAAAGGGTAATAATCTACCGACTAAAAAATTTCCTATATCGGCGGCTTTTTCTTCTATGATGAGTTGAATATTTGACATAATAAATTATTGAATAATAAAAATACAAAATTTATGCATGCAATTCGGCTAAAATTTAACTATAATGAAAAGTTATTTTATGCTACTGGTTTTTATAATTAAAATCTATACTTAAATAAGAAATAACATTTTAAAATTAAAATATTCTTGTCAAAGAAATCAGAAATTTGGACTACAAAAAAAATAATTAATCTTATGAAAAAAGTATTACTAACAACCAGTTTATTTCTTAGTTTATTTTCAATAGCTCAAGAAACGATGACTTGTCCGGTTACAGGTAAAACCATTACTGTGAGTAAAGAGAATCCTCATGGTGGTCCCAACGCTACAGATTACAACAATGGACAGGGCAAATCAATTGGAACCAAAACTGCTTCTAAAGGAAGTACTACTGTGGATAAAAACAAACAATGGTGGCCTAATCAATTGAATTTGAACGTACTTCGTCAGAATTCGGAGTTGTCTGATCCTATGGGAACTCAATTTGATTATGCGAAAGAATTCCAATCATTAGATTATAACGCTTTGAAAAAAGATTTGACTGCTTTAATGACGCAATCACAAGAGTGGTGGCCTGCTGATTTTGGTCATTATGGAGGATTGTTCATTCGTATGGCATGGCACAGTGCGGGAACTTACAGAACAGGAGACGGAAGAGGAGGAACTCGTGCTGGACAACAACGTTTTGCACCACAAAATAGTTGGCCTGACAATGGTAACTTAGACAAAGCGCGACGTTTGTTATGGCCAATCAAACAAAAATATGGAAACAAGATTTCATGGGCAGATTTGATGATATTAACTGGAAATGTAGCATTAGAATCAATGGGATTCAAAACGTTTGGATTTGCTGGAGGTAGAGAAGACGTTTGGGAGCCAGAATCGCATGTATATTGGGGACCAGAAACGAAGTGGTTAGATGATAAACGTTATTCAGAAGGAAGAAAATTAGAAAATCCTTTAGCAGCAGTACAAATGGGATTAATTTATGTAAATCCAGAAGGACCTAATGGAAACCCTGACCCAGTTTTAGCGGCTAAAGATATTCGCGAAACCTTCGGAAGAATGGGGATGAACGATGAAGAAACAGTAGCTTTAATTGCAGGTGGGCACACATTAGGAAAAACACACGGTGCTGGTGATGCTAAACACGTGGGACCAGAGCCAGAAGCTGCTCCAATTGAAGAACAAGGATTTGGATGGAAAAGCAGTTATAAATCTGGTAAAGGAACGGATGCTATTACTTCTGGTTTAGAAGTAACTTGGACGTCTACTCCAGCAAAATGGAGCCATGATTACTTAACATTCTTATTTAAATACGATTGGGAATTAACTACCAGTCCGGCTGGTGCAAAACAATGGGTTGCAAAAACAGATGATAAAATTATCCCAGATGCCTTTGACAAAAATAAAATGCACAAACCTTATATGTTAACTACAGATTTATCATTAAGATACGATCCAATATACGAGAAGATATCAAGACGATTCTTGGCTGATGAAAATGCTTTCAATGATGCTTTTGCTCGTGCTTGGTTTAAGTTAACACATCGCGATATGGGTCCTAAGACCACTTATTTAGGTCCAGAAGCACCAAAAGAAGATTTAATTTGGCAAGATCCAATTCCTGCTGTAAATCATAAATTGGTAAACGAAAAAGACATCAAAGGATTAAAAATGCAAATTTTAGCTTCTGGATTAACGATTCAAGATATGGTTTCGGTTGCTTGGGCTTCGGCTTCTACTTACAGAGGTTCAGATAGAAGAGGTGGTGCTAATGGGGCGCGCATTCGTTTGGAGCCACAAAGAAGTTGGGAAGTAAACAATCCTGTACAATTAAACCGTGTTCTATCGGCTTTAGAGAAAATTCAGGCTGATTTTAATTCAAAATCAAAAGATAAAAAAGTTTCTATTGCTGATTTAATTGTTTTAGCTGGAAATGTAGGGGTAGAGCAGGCAGCTAGAAATGCAGGTTATAATGTTCAAGTTCCTTTTACTCCAGGCAGAATGGATGCCTCTCAAGAACAAACCGATGTAAATTCATTTGCAGTATTAGAGCCACAAGCAGACGGATTTCGTAATTACTTAAAAACAAAATATACGGTTTCAACAGAAGAATTATTAGTAGATAAAGCACAATTATTAACGTTAACAGCTCCTGAAATGACTGTTTTAGTAGGGGGTATGAGAGCTTTAAATGCTAACTATGATGGTTCTAAACATGGTATTTTCTCAACTAATAAAGACAAATTAAACAATGATTTCTTTGTGAATTTATTAGCAATGGGAACTTCATGGAAAGCTACATCAGATGATCAAGAATTGTTCGAAGGAAGAAACATGAATACGAATGAATTAAAATGGACAGCAACTCGTGCCGATTTGATCTTTGGTTCTAATTCTGAATTAAGAGCTATTGCTGAGGTATATGCACAAGAAGACAACAAACAAAAATTTGTAAACGACTTCGTCGTTGCTTGGAATAAAGTTATGAATTTAGATCGTTTTGATTTAAAAAAGTAACTTTTACTAACCCCAATTTTAAAGCCTGTAAACTATATGTTTATAGGCTTTTTTTATAATTATTACACTCTTCTAATATTGTATTTTGTTTCGATTTTTAAAGATTTAAATTTAATTTATAATATTTTGGGTTAATTTTTTATCCAAAGCCATAGGTAGTTTTTTGATCTAGATTGTATGGGTGTTTTTTTTTCTTATGTTTGATAACATCAGAATTTAATTGCCTGCCTAATGATTCTAAAGGGTTAATTATCAGTATTAATATGGTTTGTGAAAAAGGGAATATTTATGAAAACTCGTATCGTATCGATTTGCAAAATCTTTTGATACCTCTTTTATTGGATTTTTTTGTAGCGAATGGCTTTTCAATTCTAGATTTAGATAAGTCTGATGATGTATTAACGTATAAAAATGAGATGTATGGTTAGTAAAGATTATTTCGAAACATCAAATTATAATTTAGGTTTTTCAATTAGAGATATTTTTTTAAAGAACAATTTTGATTTAGTTTTAGTAGAATCTGATGAATTAATTATGCTTGATGGCTTTAAGCCTTCTGAAAGAACCTTATTTGAATTGCCTATTTTAGATCTAAAAGAAATGATAACAAAATGTAATTTTAGTGAGAATCAATTAGCTAAAATCATAAATGCAATAAAAGAGATTAAAGAGAATGAGGTTACTATTTACCCAATAAATTATAGCCCTTTTGACATAAAGTATGGTGTTTTTACCGATTTATCTAATAATATGATGGGAAGATCTATAAATTCTACTGTAAAGCATTTCATACAAGGTAAAAATATCGGTTTAGTAGTTTCTAGAACAGTTTTTGATAATTATGACATTCAAATAACAAATACAATTATAGAAAAAAGAATTATGGCTGCCTCAGAAGCTGATATTCCTACTGTTTATCCATTATATATTTATGCTCACAAAAACGACCAAAAAAATTTATTAATCAACACTCCTCGCACACCTAATCTCAATAGGGTACTTGTAGATGCTATAGCAAAAGGATTGGATTTACAGTTTGTACCTGAAAAAGTAGAAGGAAATGTCTGCATGGCAAATAATTCCGAGGTTCGAGATGAGTTTAGAACCACATTTGCTCCAATAGATTTGTTAGATTACATCTATGCGGTGTTGCATTCACCAACCTACAGAGAAACGTATAAAGAATTTTTAAAAATAGATTTTCCTAGAGTGCCGTATCCATTTAGAGACGCGATTAATCGCGTCTGTACAAAAGAAGAAATTACCAATTTTTGGCAATTAGTAGCATTAGGTGGCGAGTTACGTCAAATTTATTTGTTAGAAAGTTTAGCTGTAGAAAAATACATTACACAATATCCGAATGACGGAAATAATGTGGTTGGTAAAATACATTTTGAAAACAATAGAGTATATATCAATTACGATAAAGCTTCCCCTTTGGGGATTGAGGGGCTTCAATATTTCGCAAACGTTCCTGAAGTAGCTTGGAACTGTTACATTGGCGGTTACCAACCCGCCCAAAAATGGATAAAAGACCGCATAGGCCGTGAACTAAGTATTGATGAAATTTTCTATTATCAAAAAATCATTGTAGCGTTATCAGAAACGGATAGAATAACGAAGGAAGTTGATAAAATTAAGATATAATTAAGTAGATGTAGACTCGAGCTAAGCGATCAGGAGAAGCAAATAAGATGCTGAAACATCCCGAAGCGTCGGGACTGTCCGACAGAGAATATAGATTAATTGAGATGTAATATGCAAATTATCATAGAAAACGAACTTTTAGAATTACAATATATTCCAGGCAATGGAGCTTGGACTTATCAATTGATTGTTCCCTATACCAAAGATATTAAAGGTAAATGGGGAGATTTAAAAGTTTCGGGAACAATTGATGGTTATGCCATTCAGCATAAGAATTTAGGACCTGTAAAAAATGGTGATAAAAAGTTAGCTATTAATGCTGAAATACGGGAAGCTATTCATAAAAAAGCTGGCGATAAAGTATTGGTGACATTGTATTTAGAAGATACCCAAAAAACTGATGTGCAAACCATTTTAGATTGTTTTGATGAGGCCAATGTTTTGCAGCTTTTTCAAAAACAGGATAAAAAGTATCAGAGAGAACTTCTGCAGTCGATAATAGATTTAGCAACAGAAGAGCAACAAGTTGCTAGGATAGTTCAGGTAATAAAAATTTTAGAAAGGGATTGAGTTAGGTGTATCGGTTACCTACTTTTAAATCTGATTGCCGAAGCGAATGACTAATAACCAGTTCTTTTAGTAACATTATTATATTTCTTAGAATACTTTTATGATTACAAATTTAAAAAATGAAAAATAGCAAAAATTCTTTTACAGAAGCAGCCCATTCTTTAGATATAATTGACAAGATGTATATGCGATGGAATTGCAAATGGCCGAAGTTTATGTCTTTTGATCAAACGGTATCTTGGTTTAAAGAGAAGGAGTTGATTAAACAATCGATTTGGAATGAGATATTGAGTAGCCCAGGGAAATTGCATATTCGATTTGATGGATTTGAATCGGGTAATGGTGTGATATTTTTTGATGATATCGTTCATTTTTTTGAAAATGGAAATCAAGTTAAATCTGCATTTAGAATAAATCAATCGTTGTTGTTAGGTTTTGATGTTTATCATCAAGAACCTAGTATTACACGAGATAAAATTAAAAAGTTGGGAATTGATTTATCGAAACAATATGAAATTGAAGATGAAGAGGGTAGACTTAATCTGGTTATTGGAACCACGGATTCTTTAGATGTAAAATCTCCTCAATTTTGGATTGACAAAGACGCGTTGTATTTAACAAGAGTTATAGTAGATCATGATAAGCATACGGATATTTTTTTTAAAAATTATGAGATGATAGCCAATTTCCCAGTTGCTACTAAAATTATTTTTGAGATTGACAATGAACTCGCTATGGTTGAGGAGTATTTCAACATTCGATTTCTAGAAGACATTGATGAGGCTATTTTTTTACAAGATAATTTCGAAAAAGTAAGATGGTAATCCCGTTGGTTGTAATTGGTTTTCATTTTTGGTATGAATGAGTGATAGGCTCTCAAGTTCATTACATTTTTTAAATAAAAAAGCATAACAAAAGTATAAGAAAGCATTTTTGTTATAGTACCATAAAAAAAGTCCGATTTGCAATTGCAAATCGGACTTTTCTCTATTCTGTACTTAAAAATTCGTATCTCGTATTTACAAGTGAATCACTTCACCATAAGCATCTGCTACAGCTTCCATAACCGCTTCACTCATCGTTGGATGCGGGTGGACTGCTTTTAAGATTTCGTGTCCTGTAGTTTCAAGTTTACGAGCTACAACCGCTTCAGCAATCATATCGGTAACGCCAGCGCCAATCATGTGGCAACCTAACCATTCGCCGTATTTCGCATCAAAAATTACTTTTACAAATCCGTCAGGAGTTCCCGCTGCTTTTGCTTTTCCTGAAGCTGAAAACGGGAATTTACCCACTTTAATATCGTATCCTTTTTCTTTTGCTTGCTTCTCAGTCATCCCCACAGAAGCAATTTCTGGAGTGGCATACGTACAACCAGGAATGTTTCCGTAATCTAACGCTTCAACATGTAAACCTGCAATTTTTTCCACACATAAAATACCTTCAGCCGAAGCTACGTGCGCTAAAGCTTGTCCTGGTGTTACGTCACCAATTGCGTAGTAACCTGGAACGTTTGTTTGGTAATATGCGTTTACTAAAATTTTATCTCTATCGGTAGCAATACCCGTTTCTTCTAATCCGATGTTTTCGATGTTGGTTTTAATTCCAACTGCTGATAATAGGATATCGGCTTCTAAAACTTCTTCTCCTTTTGCTGTTTTTACGAATGCTTTAACTCCGTTTCCAGAAGTATCAATTCTTTCTACAGAAGAATTTGTCATTACGTTGATTCCTGCTTTTTTCAACGAACGCTCAAATTGTTTTGAGATGTCTTCGTCTTCTACTGGAACTACGTTTGGCATGAATTCGACAATGGTAACTTCAGTTCCCATTGCGTTATAGAAATGAGCAAACTCAACTCCAATCGCACCAGAACCTACTACAATCATTTTCTTTGGTTGTTCCGCTAACGTCATCGCTTGGCGGTAACCGATTACTTTTTTACCATCTTGAGGTAAGTTTGGTAATTCGCGAGAACGCGCTCCTGTTGCAATGATGATATGATCTGCAGCATATTCCGTAACTTTTCCATCAGCAGCAGTAACATCAACTTTTTTACCAGGTTTTACTTTTCCGAAACCATCAATAACGTCAATTTTATTTTTCTTCATCAAGAATTGAACCCCTTTGCTCATTCCTTCTGCTACATCACGAGAACGTTTTACAACAGCAGAAAAATCTTTGTCAAATTCCTTAACGGTTAATCCGTAATCTGAAGCATGTTTTAGGTAATCAAAAACTTGAGCTGATTTTAATAATGCTTTCGTTGGGATACAACCCCAATTCAAACAAATTCCACCCAAATTTTCTTTTTCGATGACGGCTACTTTAAAGCCTAATTGTGATGCTCTAATAGCGGTTACATAACCACCAGGACCACTTCCTAAAACTATGATATCGTATTTCATTTTTAAAAGTATTTCAGTTTTTTATAAGTTGCGAATTTAAGGAAATTAAATTAAATAACCTTCAAAATTCAAATTCCAAAATTCAAATAAATTATCATTTCAGGAACATAGATTTAAGAAATTTTAAAAAGTACTAATTCTTTTTTAATCCGTGTTCTAAAGAAAAAAGGCAAGTTCAAGAGATGATGTTACACGTAAAGACAAACGTTGCGTGTAATTTGAAACCCGAAACTTTGAACCTGAAACTATTCAACTTCAACTGCAAACTGTGAATCATACAATTTCTTGTAATAACCATTAGGTTTGTTAATCAGTTCATTATGTTTACCAAATTCTACGATTTGACCTTTGTCCATTACAATGATTTTGCTAGCATTTACAATGGTGGCTAAGCGATGCGCAATTACTATAGAAGTTCTATTTTGAGTTATAGTTTCTGTAGCTTTTTGAATCAATTCTTCAGAATGTGTATCGATAGAAGAGGTGGCTTCATCTAAAATTAAAATACTCGGATTACTAACATATGCTCTTAAAAAGGCAATCAATTGGCGCTGCCCTGAAGATAGCATCACTCCGCGCTCTTTTACGTTGTAATCGTAGCCTCCTGGTAAGGTCATGATAAAATCGTGTACTCCAATTTTTTTTGCAGCAGCTATAACATTTTCTCTTGTAATTTCTTTATTGTGTAGCGTTATGTTATTATAAATGCTATCCGAAAATAAGAAAACATCCTGTAAAACTATAGCAATTTGCTTGCGGAGGCTTTCTAGTGTGTAACTTTTAATATTTTGGTTATCTATAGTGATTTCACCCGAATCGATTTCATAAAAACGATTTAATAAATTGATTATGGTTGATTTTCCTGCACCAGTACTTCCTACAATAGCAATAGTTTCGCCAGGCTTTACTTCTAAATTAATTCCTTTTAAAACTTCTTCATTTTTGATGTAGCTAAAACGAACCTCTTTTAATTGGATAAGCCCTTTAAAATGGATTGCTTTTATACAGCCTTTGTCTTGCACATTATCTTCGGTATCTAGAATTTCAAATACTCTATCTGCAGCGACAATTCCCATTTGCATGACATTGAATTTATCTGCAATTTGTCGAAGTGGATTGTATAACATTGTTATGTACATGTTAAAAGCAACTAATTGTCCGATGGTGGTATCAGTATCACCATTTATAATCCAGATAGCCCCAAAATAAACTACTAATCCGATGCTTATATTGGAGATGATATCTGCTATTGGAAAAAAAATGGAATTGTATAAAATATTTTTAAGCCATGCTTTATTGTGTTTTTCATTGATTTCTTTAAACTTTTCTAACTCTATTTTTTCTCTGTTAAAAAGTTGAACGATTTTCATTCCAGTTAAACGCTCTTGAACAAAGGTGTTTAAATTCGCAACTTCATTTCGGACTTCTTTAAAGGCAACTTTCATTTTACGGTTGAAAATATTAGTTGCAATTAAAATTAAAGGCATAATTAATAATACAATTCCAGTGATTTTCCAGTTTACGACCAACATGAAAACGATTACAATAATCATTTTCAATACATCACTTACAATCATGAAAAGGCCTTGGCTAAAAATACTTGCTATGGATTCAATATCTGAGACAGATCGGGTTACTAATTTTCCAACAGGTTCGTTGTCAAAATATTTCATCTTAAAAGACGTTATGTGATTGTATAATTTATCACGTAAGTCCTTGATAATATCTTGACCTAACCAATTGGCTAAATAAGTGAAATAGAATTGCGATATTGCTTCTAATACCAGAGCAATAAACATAATAACTACAAGTGTTTTAAGATTGGTAGCGTTGTCATTTCCTGAAAAGAAATAATGCATAAATCCTTCAAAATATTGTTGGATTATATTGGTCTCTTTCTTGGTTTCAACCAAATAATTATCAATAGTAAAGTTTAATAGAAAAGGTCTTAGTGCAGTAATTATTGCTAAGAAAATAGCCCAAAAACTCACAAAGTATAATTTCCCTTTGTAAGGTTTCGCATACTCAAGCAATTTATAAAATGACGATTTTTTTCTTTTACTCATTGATTTTTTTTCTTTCTGTTATGTAAGGATACCTAACTTTTACCAAATATAATCCATGTGCTGGAACTGAAAATCCAGCTTTTCCTCTATTTTTACTCTCTATGATGGTGCGTAATGCAGTAACTTCAATTTTACCTAAGCCTATATTAATCATGGTACCCACAATTGCTCTTACCATATTTCGTAAAAAGCGATCTGCCGTGATGGTAAATATAAGTTGATTTCCTGATTGTTTCCAATGCGCTTCCGAAATGTTACAATTGAAAGTATTCACATCAGTATGAACTTTTGAAAAACATTCAAAATCAGTGTAGTCAAATAAAATTTGACAAGCTTCGTTCATTTTATCCACATCTAAATGATGGGAATGATACCAACTACCTTCGGCTATAAACACATCTTTGTAGGTGTGGATATAATATTCATAAGTTCTATAAGTTGCATCGAAACGAGCGTGAGCTTCATCGGTTACCTTTAGAATACGATAGATTACAATAGATGGAGGTAAAAACGAATTCAATTTGTGTGACCAATAATCGGAATCTAGTTCCAAACCGGTCTCAAAATGTGCATACATTTGTTTTGCATGAACACCAGCATCGGTTCTTCCTGCGCCAACAATTGTTATTGTTTCTCTAAAAACGGTAGAAAGTGCTTTTTCCAAAGTTTCCTGTACCGAGATGGCGTCAGGCTGACTCTGAAATCCGTGGAATTTTTTTCCGTTGTAGGCAAATTCTATGAAATATCTCAAAATAGGATGTTTGGTTTTCTTAAATAGCTTGCAAATTTACAAAATTCAAAAGTAAACTTCCTTTCAAATTGTGATAATAAAAACTTAATTTTGTCTTATGAAGAAAATTCTATTGTTATCTGACACCCACAGTCATATTGATGCTACTATTTTGAAATATGTAGACCAAGCTGATGAAGTTTGGCACGCTGGAGATATCGGAAATTTAGAAGTTACGGATGCTATTCAAAAACGAAAACCACTTCGCGCGGTGTATGGAAACATTGATGATGAAAAAGCACGTTTAGAATTCCCATTAAACAATCGTTTTTACTGTGAAGGAGTTGATGTTTGGATTACTCATATTGGGGGTTATCCTGATAAATATAGTCCAGCAATTCGAACAGAAATCACCCAAAGGCCTCCAAAATTATTTATTTGTGGACATTCTCACATTTTAAAGGTGCAATTTGATAAGAAGTTGAATTTATTGCATATGAATCCAGGTGCTTGTGGAAAATATGGGTTTCATCAGGTACGTACGATGTTGCGTTTTGAAATCGATGGTGATAAAATCCAGCGTTTGGAGGTGATTGAACTAGGGAAGAAATAGTGTTCAGTATTCAGTCACAATTTTAAGTTTAGATAAACAAAAAAATCCGAAACTTTCGCTTCGGATTTTTTCTTCGCACTAATAAACTAAGATGATAGGTTTATCGTAATCGATCAACAGATTTTACGAGATCTTCGTCCTTTTTGATTGCCTTGTTTGCCAAGACTAATAAAACGATAGAAATAGCTGGAAGAAACATCCCAATACCCTTCTCAGAAACCGAAGTTTCTCCGGATAAGTTTAGTGAACGATACACAAAAAATCCTAGTAAAATAAAGTTAAATATCATGTTCAACCTGTTCAATACAAATTGATTTTGTCTCTTTTTAAAATTTAAAATACTATAAATTGCCAACAAAGCTGAAACAACAAACATAATAATGTGAAACAAAGAAGCTGTAAAAAATACTTCCTTTTTGTCTACCGTTGTCCATAAGGAAAAAACAAAAGGTAAAGCTCCCATCACAATTGCGCTGATTGCCATATAAACCGTTTGAATTCTTTGTAACATTGTTTTTTAGTTTTGTTGAGCAAAAATAGTATTTCTTTTCAATTAAAACTATTGTTATTTCCAAATTTATTCGTACTATTGCATAGTATTAGTCGTAAGTACTTCATTCTACGACATCTTACACCTCAAAAAAAATCTATCTTTTTTTGTTTTTAACTCAATCAACAATTTTATTCAACTTATATCCATGTTTGATATTGAAGTATTAAAAGAGATGAAACTCTCTGATTTGCAAGAGATTGCAAAAGTCGCTAAAATCAACAAATACCGTTCTCTCAAAAAAGACGATTTGGTATATCAAATTTTAGACTTACAAGCAGCTAAACCCGAAGTAATTAAATCAGAATTGCCTAAAGAAGTTGCCGCTGACCAACCAAAGGAAAAAAGAGCAAGAATTGCTCCCAAAAAGGAAGTAAATCAAGCGCCAAAAATCAAAAAAGATTTGTTTTCAAAACCTTTGAAAGATTTGCCAGAAGAAGAAGTTATTCCTGTGGCCACTGAAAAAATAGTGACAGAAACAAAAGCAACAGCCAAGAATAATGTTTTGCCAAAACCTGATGAGAAGTCGCCTCGGAAAGATTTTAAAAATAAGAAACCTTTACCAACCAAAGAAGCTACTACCGAAGTTATTCCTACAACAGAAAAACCGACCACAGAATCTACTGCTATTGAAATTCCACAAAACGATAAAAATTTGCCAAAAAATCCTAATTTCAAGGCAAATCAAAATAATCCCAACCATCCTGATTACAAGAAAAGTAATCCTACAGAGGGAAATAATGGTAACAACGGAAATACCAACAAAAATCCTCATCAAAATAAAAAGCAAAATTTTAGAGAACCCGATTTTGAGTTCGACGGAATTATTGAAAGTGAAGGCGTTTTAGAAATGATGCCTGATGGTTACGGATTTTTACGTTCATCAGATTACAATTACCTAGCTTCTCCAGATGATATTTATTTGTCTACTTCTCAAATTCGTTTGTTCGGATTAAAAACAGGGGATACGGTAAAAGGAGTTGTTCGTCCTCCAAAAGAAGGTGAGAAATATTTTCCATTGGTAAAAGTATTAAAAATTAACGGTCACGACCCACAAGTCGTACGGGATAGAATTTCATTCGAACATTTAACCCCGGTTTTCCCAACAGAAAAATTCAACTTAGCAGAACGTAATAGTACGGTTTCAACTCGTATTATTGATTTGTTTTCGCCAATTGGAAAGGGACAACGTGGTATGATTGTAGCCCAACCCAAAACGGGTAAAACCATGTTATTGAAAGATGTTGCAAACGCTATTGCTGCGAATCATCCAGAAGTTTATTTAATTGTTTTATTGATTGATGAACGTCCAGAAGAGGTAACGGATATGCAACGTAGCGTGCGTGGTGAAGTAATTGCTTCTACTTTCGATAGAGAACCACAAGAACACGTGAAAATTGCAAATATTGTTTTAGAAAAAGCAAAACGTTTAGTAGAATGTGGTCATGATGTAGTGATTTTATTAGACTCGATTACGCGTTTAGCGAGAGCTTATAATACGGTTCAACCTGCTTCTGGAAAAGTATTGAGTGGTGGTGTAGATGCAAATGCGTTACAAAAACCAAAACGTTTCTTTGGAGCGGCTCGTAATGTGGAAAACGGTGGTTCGTTAAGTATCATCGCAACGGCATTAACAGAAACCGGTTCTAAAATGGACGAAGTTATCTTTGAAGAGTTCAAAGGAACTGGTAATATGGAATTACAGCTGGACAGAAGAATTGCTAACAAACGTATTTTCCCTGCAATCGATTTGGTTTCTTCAAGTACACGTCGAGACGATTTGCTATTAGACGAAAACACGATCCAAAGAATGTGGATTATGCGTAAATACTTAGCCGATATGAACCCAGTAGAAGCTATGGATTTCATCCACGATCGTTTCAAGAAAACGCGAAACAACGAAGAATTTTTAATTTCGATGAATCAATAAAAATAGAAACTCCGATGAAAATCGGAGTTTTTTTATGGGTTTAATTTTGAATAGTACTTATTTACATTGGAGCATTTGTCATAAAGTCATTAAATTCTCCTGTTGATAAATTTATGGTTCCATGAAAATAACAATTACCTCCACCTAATACATTAAATCCTTCATTTTTCCATCTATCATCGGGAACACGACAAAAACAACTTACAAATACTTCTTTTTGTTTTGTTTTTTTGTTGATATAAGGGAAATATTGCCTTTTATAATCCTCTAGGTTAACTATTAAATTTGGCCACTCAGTTGGTGTATCGTGAAACATTTTCTTTATGTCAATGTTCATTTTTTTAACAGCTTTTGGTAAAATATTATTTACTTCTTCAACTTCTTTTTTTGTAAGGAATGTAGGTGTTGCTCCTTCCCATGGAAAAGTTTCTAATATGGCAATATAAACTTCTCCTTTTGAGTTTTTAATCCATTTCACAGATTTTTCTGAGTCACCTTTATTACAACTAATAAAAGATAGAATAGATAAAAGCAAAATAATGATTTTCATAACAAATTTCTTTAAATATAATTTACTTTAACCTTTCCAAAACCCCTTTCTTTTTTACAATATTTTTGTAATCCCACTGAATTTCTTTTGCTTTTTGAAGCCAATTTTTTAAATCGGTTGTATCGATTTCTTTTACGGAATTATAAAAAATAGAAGCATCTTGAAATTTAACTCCTAATACATTCAGTTTGTCTTCATCAAAAGATTTTCCGCTCCAAAACATTAATCGGATGCCTTTCTTTTGTTTGCTATAGCCTACAATTGGATTTCCATCTAAAAACCAAACGGGGTGGGCATGTCAAATTTTATTTTCGGCTTCAGGTAAGTAGCTGCTTATTTCTTTGGCCAATATGGCACAAATGATTTGATCTTGTGGAGTTTGTATATTATTATATGCTTGTGTATTCATGGCAAGTTTAAAAATACTAAAAAAAGATATTTTAGAATCGTTTTTTGAGTACTAATTTAACAAATTGTGTACTATTTATACAGGTTACTACAATTATTTTTTTATCTAAAATATTGAAAAACAAACATTTAAATGTTTTGGTATAAGGCTTGTTTAAAGATAAATGGATTCATGACAATAGTAATAAAAAAAAATTGAGCCCTATGAAAATTGAAAACGGAAAATATACGTCGGAAAAAGTATCCAATCAATCAGATCAACTTTTTAGTTTTGTGCTTCCAGTGAATGGATCAACTAAAAATGGATTTTTTACCCATCTGTTTTTAAGATTAAAAAGCAATGTTGTTCAAATAAAGCAACAAATTTTTAGTTTAAGAGCATTATCAAAATCGCAATTGGTTCTAATGTCTACCTTTATGTTGTTATTAACAGCAGCTGTTTTAATGTATTATTTACAGCCCAATTTTGAGGCTTTCCACGATAGTAGATTAGCAACCGATATAGGAAAACTTTTTTTTGGTATTACATTAGTTTTATTGGGTTATAAGTTTCTGTTTTTTCTTTACAGCGTTTACTTGTATGTAAAATATAGATCCATTGCATCAGTTTCAGATGAAGAATTGCCAACCTGTACTGTTATAGTACCAGCTTATAATGAAGGAGCGTTGGTATGGCATACGTTAAAGAGTTTAGCAGACAGTGACTATCCAAAAGAAAAAATACAACTTTTGGCTATTGATGATGGAAGTAAAGATGATACTTGGCAATGGATATTGAAAGCGAAAGAAATGCTTGGTGATCGACTCTCTATTTATCAGCAACCTGAGAACAAAGGGAAGCGTCATGCCTTGTATAGAGGCTTTCATTTAGGTACAGGATCAATTTTTGTTACTGTAGATAGCGATTCTATCGTAAAAGCGGATACGCTTCGAAACTTAGTAAGTCCTTTTGTTACTTCAGCAAATTGTGGTGCCGTAGCGGGAAATGTTAAAGTTTTAAACAATCAAAAAGCAATTATTCCTAAAATGCTGAATGTAAGTTTTGTATTTAGCTTTGAATTTGTAAGATCAGTTGAAAGTATGTTTGGTTCTGTTTTGTGTACACCAGGTGCCTTAGCAGCTTATAAAAGAGAAGCTGTTTTTAATTGTTTGCCAGAATGGATAAATCAAACCTTTATGGGAAAACCTTCTGATATAGGAGAAGACAGAGCGATGACCAATATGATATTAAAGCAAGGATATGAAGTTTTATTTCAACGCAATGCTCATGTTTTAACTAATGTTCCGGAAACGTATAAGGGTCTTTATAAGATGTTTATAAGATGGGGAAGAAGTAATGTTAGAGAAAATTTAAGTATGGTTAATTATGTTTTTAAAAATTTCAGAAGCGGTTCAAAATTTGGTACACGTTTACTGTTCCTTGATCAGTCGTTTAAATTGATAATGACCTATCCAGCTTTAATTTTTATGCTTTATTTTATTCTCTCTCAACCGGTTTTGTTTGTAACGGCCACTCTTTTTAGCATATTAATATTGTCTAGTATTCAAGTTTTCTTTTATGCTAAACGGTATACTATAACAGAATCTTTTTGGGCCTACTCCTATAGTTTGTTATATGCATTCGGTTTGTTTTGGATAACACCTTATGCAATTATAACTGCCAGTAAAAGTGGTTGGTTAACACGAGAATTGACACCATAATTTTTAGTTTAGTAAGTAGTAAATTGATTTGATTTACGGAAGCAACTCCAGTTTTTCTGGAGTTGTTTTTTTTTAAAATTTCATCATTCTTTGTCTGAAATAGCTTTATTTTGTAAAAAGGACTCCTCTTATGAAATAACGTATACTAAATAAGTGATTTTAGAGTTTTGAATAAACTATGAAAAAGAGATTCGTATTAGTTCTGTTGATTTTATTTGTTTTTGATACTGTTTTCGCCCAAGAAAAGAGTCAGGACAGTACGAAAGCAATCTATCAAGATATTCACGATTTATCCAAGAAAAATAAATTCAATCGGTTTGTTTATAAGTTAATTTTTAGATCATCTGCTTTAAAATTGGAAAACTTAATTCCAGAAAAAAGGGGAACCAAGAAACCAGAAGATGAGCGTCAAGCGAATGGAAAAATTATTCGAAAAATAGTTATAGAGACTTTGGATCCTTTTGGAAATTCTGTCACAGATACAACCAAAGTACCACGAAAAGATTTTGAAAAATTTGGTAATTCTATTCATCTTAAGACCAAGCAATTTACGATTAAGAATTTGTTACTTTTTAAAAAGAATAGCAGATATGATTCTTTGGTTTCAAAAGAGTCAGAGCGTTTAATTAGAACTCAGCGTTACGTTAGAGAGGTTGTTATAACTCCAGTGATATTGCCATCAACAACTGATTCTATTGATGTTAAAGTAAGAGTTCTAGACAGTTGGAGTTTGATTCCTAATGGAAGTTTGTCTTCTAATCAAAGTAGTATTAAATTGACTGAACGAAATCTATTCGGATTTGGTCATCAAATATCAGGTAATCTCGAAAATCGATTTTCTTCAAAAGAGCAAGCAATTTTTGGTAATTATACCATTAACAATATAAAAAATAGTTTTATAAAATTAGACCTTACTTATTCAAATGAATACAATAATGACAGTAAGAGAAGTGTTAGTTTGACCCGACCCTTTTATTCCGTTTTTGCTCGAAATGCTGGTGGTGTTTCTTTTGAGAATACGCTAACAACAGAGTTTTTTCCTGTTTTAGATTCTCTGATAGCCGAACCTGTAAAGTTTGAATTTCAAGAATATTGGTATGGAAGGGCTTTTCCTCTTTATAAAAAAAATAATTATAAGAATGTTTATACCAATTTATTAACTGCCATAAGTTACAATCGAAGAATTTTTCTAAGAAAACCAGATGAAGAGCTAGACAGGACTTCTTTTTTTAGCTCTGAAAGAAATATTATTGGCTATCTAGGGGTTTCCAAACAACAATTCTATCAAGATAAGTTTATTTTTAATTACAATATCGTAGAAGATATTCCCTATGGACAAAACCTAGCCTTAATTTTTGGTCATCAAGAAAAAAACAAGATATCTCGATTGTATACAGGAATAACAATTTCTCATGGTTTGAAATATTCTTTTGGTTATCTGAGTAGTTTCTTAGAATGGGGAAGTTTTTATAATAAGGGGGTAACGGAACAAACGGCATTTAAGCTTGGGTTCAATTATTTTAGCCCATTGATTCATTGGGGAAATTGGAGATTTAGACAGTTTATAAAGCCTACTTATATTTGGGGAAATAACAGGGACTCCTCGTTTAAAGATCAATTGTCATTAAATAATTATTATGGAATTGAAGGATTCAATAATAGAATTTTAGGGGTTCAAAAGTGGGTTTTTTCATTACAGACCCAGTCCTATGTGCCTGGCAGTTGGTATGGATTTCGTTTTAGTCCGTATATCAATATATCCATGGGTTCTTTAGCCAATAAAAAGGCTCTATTTGAGAGTAAAGTTTATTCAAAATTTAGCATAGGTGTTCAAATTAATAATGATTTTTTAGTATTTAATAGTTTTCAAATTTCATTTTCCTACTATCCTTCTATTCCTTTTGAAGGTGATAACATTTTGAAAACGAATTCTTTTGAAAATACAGATTTGACATTAAACGATTTCCAGTTGGCTAAGCCTACTTATGTTCGATATGAGTAATTAAATCGTCATGGAAAACAGTTTCGTCTCAGGAGTTTTGCGAATTAATCGCAAATCAAATGCCATACAAATGTTTCTAACAAATGGCTTCCCTTTTTCTGTAACAACAATAGTATCATCCTGAATAATTAACAAATCATCTTCTTGCATTTCTTCTAAACTGGTTAAAACCATAGGTAATTCAGGAAAATATAAAGCCTTCTCTTTCCAAGATGTGGTAAATTGGCACATTAAATTGAGTATATGTTTTCTAATGATAAGGTCTTCTTCAGTCAATACATGGCCTCTGAAAATAGGTAATTGATTTTCAGCTAAATGCGTGTAATAATCTTCGATTGTTTTTTCATTTTGCGCAAAGCTGTACCAACTATCACTAATAGAAGACACACCTAATCCAATCATTAATTGTGTTTTTGATGCTGTATAGCCCATGAAATTTCGATGAAGTTTTCCTTCTTTAAAAGAGGTAAACATGCTGTCGTTTTCTAATGCAAAGTGATCCATTCCAATTTCATGATATCCATTTTTTGCTAACTGTATTTTACCTTCTTCATATAATTGTCTTTTTTCATCATCTTTAGGTAAATCTTCGTCTTTGAAGCCTCGTTGCCCATTTCCTTTGATCCAAGGCACGTGTGCATAACTGTAAAATGCTAAACGATCAGGGAGCAATGATTTTGTTTTATCAATAGTATCTTTAACATCAGTTAATGTTTGAAAAGGAAGTCCAAAAATTAAATCATGACTAATTGAAGTATATCCAATTTCTTTAGCCCAGAAAGTTACTTTAGCTACATTGTGAAAGGGTTGAATGCGATGAATTGCTTCTTGTACTTTTGGAGAATAATCTTGAACACCAAAACTCACGCGTCTAAAGCCTAAATCATATAAGGTTTGTAAATGTTGCTTGGTAGTATTATTGGGATGTCCTTCAAAACTAAATTCATGATTTTCCGCTCTTGAAGCATATTGAAAAATACCATTTATCAAGCGTTCTAAATTTTCTGGTGAAAAGAAAGTTGGGGTTCCACCACCTAAATGAATTTCTTTGATAATGGGTTTTCTGGGAAATAGATCACAATACAATTTCCATTCTTTAATTACAGCTGTTATGTAAGGATCTTCAACTTCATGACGTTTCGTGATTCTTTTATTACATCCGCAAAACGTACATAAACTTTCACAGAACGGAAGGTGAATGTATAAACTAATTCCTTCAGTTGTATTAGATTCTTTAAATGATTGTAATAAAGTACTTTTCCAATCTTCTAAATGAAATTTATCTTCCTCCCAATAAGGAACTGTTGGATAACTTGTATAGCGAGGTCCAGGAACATTGTATTTTTGAACAATTGATGTTGTCATAGCGATTCATTATTAACACAATACAAATTTAGGCCACACTTGAAAAATAAAAAATGATAATTATCATATTGCATTTTCTGTAACAAATATTACAGACAAGAATAAGTTGAAATACTACCTTTGAAGTCAAAAAAAATAAGATTATGAACACAAAATTTAATGAAATTATCGCCAGTAATAATTTGGTTTTGGTTGATTTTTATGCTGATTGGTGTGGTCCTTGTAAAATGATGTCTCCAATATTACAAGAGGTAAAATCAAATTTAAAAGATCATATTAAAATTATCAAGGTTAATGTTGACCAACATCAAGACTTAGCTCAGCATTTTATGGTGCGTGGTGTTCCAACACTTATGCTTTTTAAGCAAGGTAAGATGTTATGGAGACAATCAGGAGTGTTGCAAACAAATGATTTATTAAATATAATTGCAACTCATTTAAATTAATTTTTTATATTTAAAAACAAAAATTAAGATTATGAAATTAAAAGTAATTGGTTTGCTCTTTCTCTTCATTGGAGTGACATCTTGTTTAAAGAATCAAGTTGATGGTGTTCAAGTTTTAGACGCCACAACGTTTGAAAAAAAAATGAATCAACCCGAAGTGCAACTTGTTGATGTTCGTACCCCAGAAGAATTTGGTCAAGGTCATCTAGAAAACGCATTAAATATTGATTTTATGGCTGATGATTTTGATGCAAAAGCTGCGACTTTGGATAAGGAAAAACCCGTTATGGTATATTGTAAGTCTGGAGGAAGAAGTGCAAAGGCTTCTGCACGATTAAAAGCATTGGGTTTTAAAACGATTACCGACTTGGAAGGAGGTATCATTAATTGGACTAAAGAACAAAAGCCAACTGTTAAGTAATTTTCTATGTTGCATTGGAGTGATTTTGAAAAAGTAGAAATGCGCGTTGGTACTATAATAGCAGTTCATGATTTTCCGAAAGCAAAAAAGCCAGCTTATCAATTGACAATAGATTTTGGACGTCAATTGGGGATTAAAAAATCATCTGCCCAGATTACAGTGCGTTATTCAAAGGATGAATTATTAGGCAAACAAATTGTAGCTGTTGTTAATTTTCCTGACAAGCAGATTGCTGATTTTATGAGTGAATGTTTGGTTTTGGGATCGGTAGGAGAGGAGAATGATATAGTTCTTTTAACTACAGATAAGAAAGTTGAAAACGGTTTGAGAATAGGTTAATCTAGTATTCTTTGAATACAAAATCCCGATTTTGGACATTTTCAAAATCGGGATTTTTTGTTATTTGGTTTCAATAATTATTTTTTTGATTTTTTTCTTTTCTTTTGGAGATGTTTCATCTTCAATGATGATCAGGTCTTTAATTTTTTCAAACTCATAATTTTTAAAGAAATCAATATTGTCTTCTAGAATTTTACCTTTTAATTCTAATTTCAGTTGATTTAAAAAATGCGTTGGATAGCCTGGAAATTTAATTTTGTCACCATCAAAAACAACTACATTATCACCATTTTTTATGGTTATAACTCTTGGTTTAGGTTTGTCGCTACTAATCTTTTTGTATTCAAATGGTTTTAAGTCTTCATTCTTAGTTTCTAAAATAATGATGTCATTTTTAGTTTTACTCTTACTTTTATTGATGGTTATGTTTATATTTTTTAAATCTTTATAATCAATATTGTTTAATTCTGATTGTTTATATTCAACTCCATTAAATATTATTTTTGCTTTTGAAAGATCTATATTTTGTTCCTTAACTAAATCTTCTACAAATTTTTCAGTACTTGGTGGACCTACTTGATAACTTATTCCCCAACTAGTATTAGCTACTTTTTCTTCTTCTTTTTTAGTTGTAAACTCAAAATAAATTTCACCTTCTTTTTTGTCAATATTGTATTTTGATTTTAATTCTTTTTCATCTAGTTCTTTTAAAACATCTAATTCTTGGTCTAATGGAATTTTAATTTTTTCATTTTCTGATTGTAGTTTTCCGTTAATAATCATTTTTACTTTTTTTCCATTTTTAACCATGTCATCAACAGTCCAAGAGTTTTTATCATTTGAATTTTGAGCTTTTCCTACGATAGCAATTTCTTCGGTATCAGCTTCAGTGAATTTATAAGTTGGAGTTTCACTTAGTTTTTTAAATCCAAAATAATCTTCATTGTCTCTATTGTTACTTTTATAAAGTTCAATAGTTTCGATTGGAATAGATCGATCGATTTTATATTCTTTAATTTCTCCAGATTTGGTCTTAAAAATTATTTTGATAGCAGTTAAAGCGTCATTTTTATCTCTTTTTAAGTTTGAAATTTTTAAAGTTAAATCGGAATCTGAAAATATTTTTTCAATCTGCTTTAAATTTTCATTGCTCATTTTTGGAGTAATGATTACCGATACTTTTTCTTCACTTTTTGTGATTTCATTGGTGACAACTTCCTTCACTTGCGCCACTGTTTCAATTTGAAACAATAGCATAAAGCCAACTAATAAGGGAAGAATAATTCCGTACTTCCAAGCTTTTCTTTTGTGGGATTGATTTGTGTGTAACATAACGATTCGTTTTTTGATTAATGATTGATAAAATTGATTGGTAATGCTTAAGTCGTGTTGATGAGTCACTACTTTTAATAAAGTTCTTTGATATTCGTATTTGTTTTCGATTTGCTGAAAAGTTTCATTATCGGCAATAAATTCTAAGTTTTGAAGTATAGCTTTTCGATACAACCAAACGATTGGATTTGCCCAAAACAAAGCACAAAACAGTTTTGCAAGTAACACATCAATGGAATGTTTTTGCTTCACATGAATGCTTTCGTGGGTTAAAATATGTTGAAATTCTTCTTTAGAAAATCGATTGGGATTAATCACAATGTAATGAAAGAACGAAAATGGATTTTCGGTTGTGTCGGAATGAATTAAGACAAAATTGGTTTCTTTTTGTTTTCGATTTTTACGGATTCTATTAAAAAAGGATGCCAATTCAAAAGTAATTTTCAATATTAGCAAAATTGAAATTGCGATGTAAGTTGTAGTTATAATTAAAGACCAATCTAAACTTGTTTCCTGAGTAGGAGCTTTAATTGCATTGTTATTGATAGGAATTAACTCTTCATATATTACTGGAATTGGTGTTGGTTCCACCCAAATCGTTTTTGTAAACGTAATTAAAGGTAAAATCAAAGACAAAACCAAACCACCAATCAAATACCAACGATTGGATGTAAAAAAGGTTTCTTTGCGAAGAAATATAACGTACATCAAATAAAATAAAATGATGAGACCGTTTGCTTTTAGAAAATAGAGCAGTAGATTTTCCATGCTATTTCTTTTTTTCGATTAATGCTAAAATTTCACGAAGTTCATCTGCCGAAATCTTTTCTTCTTCAGCAAAAAAGGAAACTAAATTTTTGTACGAACTATTGAAATAATTTTCAATAGCGGTATTCATGAAGGTTTTTCGGTAATCTTCCAATTTAACTATAGGAAAGTACTGATGCGTTTTTCCGTAAGCATTATGACTTACATAGCCTTTTTCCTCTAAATTACGCACAATAGTAGAAAGCGTGTTGTAATGAGGTTTATCGTTAGTGATTTCTTCCATGATGTCTTTTACAAAAGCTTTTTTAAGCTTCCATAAAATATGCATGATTTCTTCTTCTTTGTTGGTTAGTTTTTGCATAGTCATAAATTTGTCATTCTGAGCTTGTCGAAGAACAAACGTATAACTATATTTTTAGTTTTACAACTATTTTTATAGTTATTTAACTAAATTTTTAGTTTTAAAGATTTCTTGGAGGTTCTTTTGCTACTAATTTTTTGGTCCAAATGAAAAGTAAAACTCCAATAACACCAAGAGTTCCCATGAAAAACCAGTTGGTTTGATAACTGAACAAAGAAATAATTTCCATTCCCGTTTTGGCACTTAAAATATGAGCCAAACTATAACTCATCGTAAAAATGGCCATGTAACGACCTTCGTGACCTTTAGGAGCGCGACTCATGGCAAAAGAATTCGAAAATGGAAAAGCGAACATTTCAGCAAATGTCATGAAAATCATCATGATAATTAAAATGCCAGCCCAATTATTCACTAATAACAAATAAATACTTATCGCCATTGCCAAACAACCGTAAGTAATGACTTTTAACTTGTTGATTTTGTGTTTTTCGATATAACTCACAATTGGCATTTCCATGAAGAAGACCAAAACACCATTTAATGTCAATAACAATCCAGTTTGAAATTCACTTAAGTTGAATTGTTCTTTGTGATATAACGGAATAGTTGTAAACAATTGGAAAAATAAAATTCCTGTAATTAAAGTTCCCGTTAAGAAAATCCAGAAAGGCGTATCTTTAAAAACAGAATGCGTTAACACTTCGCCCGGATGTTCCTTATCTGTGTATTTTGATTTTTTCTTCTCTTTAACTTTAATCCAAAAAATTAATATTGCTAAAATACAACTTGCACCATCTACCCAGAACAATCCTTTGTAGCCAACACTCATGATTAACAATCCACCAAGCGCTGGACCAGCTGCAAAACCTAAATTAATGGCTAATCGCACCAGCGTTAAAGCACGCGTTCTGTTTTCGGGTTTTGCATAAGCTCCTAAAGAGACAAACATGGCGGGACGAAACATATCGGCAACGGTCATGATTAAAAACATGGCGATTATTAAACCTTCGAAGCTCGTTATGAATTGTAAACCAAAAAAAGCAAAACCACTAGTTAATAAACTAAAAATCATGATTTTGTAAAACCCGATTTTATCTGATAGTTTTCCGCCTAACCAAGATCCTAAAATGGAACCGCAACCAAAACTCACCATAATCCATCCGACTTGACTGTACGAAAAATGCAAATCTTCTTTCAAGTATTTCGACAAGAACGGAAGTACCATAGTTCCGGCACGATTGATGAAAGTTATTAAGGTAAGAATCCAAATTTCACGAGAAAATCCTCTGAAATTATCTATGTATTTGTTGAAGGCGCGTTTTAACATGACTATATTTCTGCTGCAAAATTACTAAAGTTGCAAACAATTAAATGTTATAGAAATTATATATTTTTGTAAAAAATGAATCACATGAAAAAACTTATGATTTTCCTATTATGTTCGGTTTTTGCGTTTGCTCAAAAAGACTTGACTTCTGCTGAAAAATTTCAATTCGAACTAAATAAAAGTTATGCGGATTCATTAAAAAGTCCTTTAATGAAAGAAGATTTCAAATCTTTTAAAGGTTTGGATTTCTTTCCTTTGAATGAAAAATTCATTGTAGAAGCTACTTTTATCCGAACTAAAAAGGAGAAAGCTTTTGGAATGAAAACCACGACTTCAAGAACTCCATTATATATCAAATATGGTGAACTTCATTTTTCAATCGATGGTAAAAACTTAAAATTGAATGTTTACAGAAACCTTGATTTATCCAAAAAATCAGGCTATGAAGATTATTTATTTCTTCCTTTTTCTGATTTGACTTGTGGAAAGGAAAGCTACATTGGTGGACGATATGTAGATATGAAAGTTCAAAAAGGTAAAAAATGGATTATTGATTTTAATAAAGCTTATAATCCGTATTGTGCATACAATTATGAATATTCGTGTCCGATTGTCCCTTTAGAAAATGATTTGGAGGTCGAAATTTTAGCTGGAGTAAAGAAATTTCATGACTAAATTCATCAATCTACATACGCATAAATTTTCGAATCTTTCGGATGTGATTGAAGTCGTAAATCAATATCCATGGGAATTTAATACTTCGGTTCCAAATTATTCTATTGGAATTCATCCTTGGTATATTGATGAAAATCGTATACAAACCGATTTGGAAATTATTAAACAAAAGCTCAAATTAGAAGAATGTTTGGCATTGGGTGAATGTGGCCTAGATAAGCGAATTGAAATTCCGTTGGAGTTACAAATTTCAGTTTTCAAAAAGCAATTAGAAATTGTAAAGCAAACAAATAAACCTATCATTTTGCATTGTGTTGCGGCTTATGACGAAGTAATCGCTATGAAAAAAGAAATGAAAATCGAAAATCCAATGATTATTCACGGGTTTTCAAAAAATGAACAAGTGGCGAAATCACTTTTAAATAACGGTTTTTATCTTTCGTTTGGAAAATATTTACTTCGCAACAAAGATTTAGAAAAAGTATTTACTTTTGCACCCGAAAATAAAATTTTGTTAGAAACGGATACTATTGAGGAGTCCATTTATCAAGTCTATGAAAAAGCGGCTGCTATAAAAGGAATTTCATTAGAGCAGATGAAAGCTATCGTTTTTACTAATTTTTCAAAGATTTTCAGTTAAACAAATTAATTAATTTAACGATTCAAACCAATTATGGCAAAGTGGAAAGAAAGAGCAGTATTGTTATTTAAAGAAGAAGGTATTCAACGATTAGAAAACGCTAATGTTTTGGTTGTTGGATTAGGTGGAGTAGGGAGTTTTGCTGCTGAATTTTTGGCACGCGCAGGTATAGGAAAAATGACTATTGTAGATGGTGATGTGGTGGATATAACCAACATTAATAGACAATTACCAGCTTTGCATAGCACAGTGGGTGAACCCAAAGTGAAAATTGTTGGGGACAGATTACTAGATATTAATCCCGATTTAAAATTAACTCGAATAGAAGAGTTTTTATCTCCCGAACGCGCGTTTGAGTTGGTTACTCCTGAGTTTGATTACGTTTTAGACTGTATTGATAGTTTAACACCCAAAATCAATTTGATTGTAGCTTGTAAACGCAAAAAGGTAAAAGTAATTAGTAATATGGGTGCAGGTGGTAAGTTTGAAGCAGAAAAAGTTCGTGTTAAAGACATCAGTAAAACCGATTATTGCCCTTTAGCAAAGCAAGTAAGAAAGCGTTTAAAGTTAGAAGGGATTTCGAGTGGTGTTAAAGTAGTTTATTCCTTTGAACGACCTGATTATAACAGTGTAAAAATGACAGACGGTTCAAACTTTAAAAAATCGTTTTATGGAACAAATAGTTGGATGCCTGCTTTATTTGGTTTGCATGCAGCAGAAACTGTTGTTAAGTACCTCCTGAAAAAGTAAAGAATTTAATCGTCTAAATTCTCATTAAAAGCAGAAGGTAATAATTGTGGAATAAATTTTATTAAAATAGGTAATAACAATCCACCACCAGGAAGTAAAAAAATAGTTAACGATGGCACTGTTTTACAAATGTCTAATAACTGTTTTTTTACTTTCTTTTTTTCTTCTTTGCTCAAATCTTTTCTAGTTGATTTGGCTAAAAGTTGCATTAATTCACCACTTTCTTTAATTTCTTTAGTTAGTCGATCTTTATTGCGAATAATTAGTTTGGTAACATTTTTATTTGCTTGGTCGTAAAAATGCTTAATGGGATTCGAATAATTAAAAAAGGGAATCTCTGATTTGTACTTTTCTATAAAATCATTAATTTCATGTACGCTTTTATTTAGTAATGATGGATCTAATTCTAAATTTTGAGTCAATTGTTTTAGAAAAACAACCTCATTACTTTCTAATTTTTCATCGCTCCAAAGCGCCATTTGTGCTATATCCAATAAATATAACTTTTCCAGTAACGAAGTATGCCGCATCAACTTGATCTCCGATAATTCGATATTTTCAATGGTATTAAATTTCGTATAACGAATCGAATTTTCAAACAATTTCACCAATAATTCATCGTATTTTGACTTTCGTTCTTTAATTTTTAAAGCCAATGAAACAATTTTGATACAATCGGATTCTATATTTTTAAGGTAATCAGCTGGTAATGTTTCCTTTTTTAAATAATGTTCGAATGCTAACACATCGATGAATAAGAGTGCATTGGTAATAATATGCGAGAAATTTTTGCTAATTGTATTGTTATTGGTTTGAATTCGCTCGTCTATCACTTTTTCTAAACGCGAACTATACGAACCTTCTGGAAGTAATTTTTTTATAAAATTCAGATTTTCGGGCTGAATGATTTTGTAAAATTGATATACTGAATTAATGAAATCTTCTTTAGTTCCGTTTGATTTTACAATGCGATATAAAGAAAAAAGCGTGTTTAAAAACCCAACTTTTGTCACTTCATCGTATGACCATTTGGAAGTATTTATTTGATTTTGCAGTTGGTAACGCACCACATATCCATAAATGAAACCGGTAGACCTGCAATCTTCATAAAAAGACAAAATATCGTGATGAAAATCAATAAAATTAGCATTGTTTTCAGTGAAAAATTTGTCAATCCAACCGTTAGCAGAAGGGTTTATCATGTTTACAATTTTTCTTTTAAGTATTTTCCTGTAACCGAGTTTTTGTTTTTCGCTATCTCTTCTGGCGTTCCAAAAGCTACTAATTTTCCTCCGTTTTCACCACCCTCAGGACCTATATCTAAAATATAATCGGCACATTTAATTAAATCTAAATTGTGTTCAATCACAATAATGGAATGTCCTTTATCTAATAAAGCATCAAACGAAGCTAATAATTTTTTAATATCGTGAAAATGCAATCCTGTCGTAGGTTCATCAAATACAAATAATGCTTTATCTTTGATTGTTCCTTTTACTAAAAACGAAGCCAATTTAATTCGTTGTGCCTCACCACCAGAAAGGGTAGAAGAGGATTGTCCTAATTGCACATAACCCAAACCAACATCTTGTAAAGGTTGTAATTTTTGTGTGATTTTTGTCTGTTTATGTTCTGTGAAGAATGACAAAGCTTCATCGATAGTCATTTTTAAAATGTCATCGATATTTTTGTTTTCAAAAGTTACTTCTAAGACTTCTTTTTTGAAGCGTTTTCCGTTACAAGCTTCGCATTCCAAATGAACATCTGCCATAAATTGCATTTCGATGGTTACTTCTCCATCGCCCTTACATACTTCGCATCTTCCGCCATCTACGTTAAAAGAGAAATGTTTGGCTTGATAATTTCTTAGTTTGGAAACGTTTTGTTTTGCAAATAAATCACGAATATCATCGTAAGCTTTAATATACGTTACAGGATTCGAACGCGAACTTCTTCCAATAGGATTTTGATCCACATATTCAATATGTTTAATATGTGAGAAACTCCCGTCTAGTTCGGTAAATTGTCCGGCTTTTTCGCCAACACCTTCTAATTTTTTTTGAATCGCAGGAAATAGAATTTTTTTTACCAATGTACTTTTACCACTTCCTGAAACTCCTGTAATCACAGTCAAACATTCCAAAGGGAAAGTAAAATTTTCATTCTTCAAGTTATTTTCTCTTGCACCAATAACTTCAATATGATTTTTGAATTTTCTTCTGGTTTTTGGAACCGAAATTTCTGCTGTACCATTCAGGTATTTGGCAGTTAACGAATCAAATTTTAGGATTTCATCGTAGGTCCCTTGGGCTACTAATTCGCCACCATGTGTTCCTGCTTCTGGACCAATATCGATAATCATATCGGCAGCTTTCATGATGTCTTCGTCGTGTTCTACAACGATTACAGTGTTGCCTAAATCACGAAGATTTTTCAAAACATCAATCAATCGTTCGGTATCTTTTGGGTGCAGACCGATACTTGGCTCGTCTAAAATGTACATTGAGCCTACCAAGCTGCTTCCTAGCGATGTCGCTAAGTTAATACGTTGGGATTCACCTCCAGAAAGCGTATTGGAATTACGATTTAATGTTAAATAGCTTAATCCTACGTTGTGTAGGAAGTCTAAGCGATTGTTGATTTCAATTAGTAAACGCTTTGCTACTTTTGCGTCATATTCGTTTAATTTTAAATTTTTGAAGAAATTGATTAAGTTTACAATTGGTAAATCCACTAAATCAGAAATCGTTTTTTCTCCAACTTTGATGAAATTTGCCTCGTAGCGTAAGCGTTTTCCTTTACAAGTGCTACATTTTGTTTTTCCGCGATATCTTGAAAGTAAAACACGGTTTTGAATTTTATAATTTTTTTCTTCTAATTCAATAAAGAAATCATGTAATCCAGTAAAATACGAATTTCCATCCCAAATCAGCTGCTTTTGTTCGTCTGAAAGTTCGAAAAAGGGCTTGTGAATTGGGAAATCAAATTTATATGCATTGTTAACCAATTGATCTCTGTACCACCCCATACTTTCTCCACGCCATGGGAAAACGGCATTTTCATAAACAGACAAAGCCGTATTTGGAATTACTAAATCTTCGTCAATTCCAATAACACTACCATAGCCTTCACAGGTTGGGCAAGCTCCGTAAGGATTATTAAAACTGAATAAGTGAATATTTGGTTCTAAAAACGTAATACCATCTAATTCAAAATTTGAACTAAATTCCAAACGTTTTTGTGAATCGACTTCCTGTAAATAACAAACTCCTTTTCCTTCATAAAAAGCGGTTTGAACGGCATCGGCTAATCTATTATAAAATTCTTCTTCGTCTTTAACAACAATTCGGTCTACAATAAGAAGAATATCTTTGTTGTCGAATTGGTGTTGGTCAATGGTATCCAAACGAACCATTTCGTTATCCACTAAAATACGTGCAAAACCTTGTTGTAATAAGACTTTTAATTTGTCTTCCAAAGCTCTTCCATCTTCTAGATGAATAGGGGCAAGTAGCAACCAACGACTTTCTAATGCTAAGTCTTTAACTTGGTTAATAACATCAGAAACCGTATCTTTTTTAACTTCTTTTCCAGATACAGGAGAATACGTTTTGCCTATTCTTGCAAATAATAGTTTTAGGTAATCATAGATTTCGGTCGAAGTTCCAACTGTTGAACGTGCATTGCTGGTATTTACTTTTTGTTCAATTGCAATTGCTGGTGCAATTCCTTTGATATATTCTACCTTAGGCTTGTCTAATCTTCCTAAAAATTGACGCGCATATGATGATAAACTTTCTACGTATCTGCGTTGTCCTTCTGCATACAAAGTATCAAATGCTAAGCTCGATTTTCCAGAACCTGAAAGTCCTGTAATCACCACTAATTTGTTTCTAGGAATTGCCACATCTAAATTTTTAAGGTTGTGTAGTTGTGCTCCTTTAATTAGGATGTTTTTTTTTGGATCTAAAGTAGAAAAATCAGGTTTTTTCATTGCAATTTTTAATAGAATGGCAAAGATAACTCATTTATTGAAAATGTGTAAATGCAATTTAATAAATCAGAGTCAATAGTAAATTAAATGGTTTTTTGGGTTTAATATATAAAAAAAGAGCTGAATTTCGTCAGCTCTTTTGAATCTCATGATGAGAAATTAAATATCATCAAAATCGATATTGGTAAAACTTTGAGTTGATTTTGTTTCCTCTAGTTCATTTGTGTAAATTTCTTTTTTGAAATCTTTTTGGTGTCTTTCAGAAATCACTTCTTCTCCTTTTTGATCTAACACGAAATCAGTCATTTCGTCTAGAATTTCTCTGAAAGCTGCAAAATCTTCTTTGTATAAATAGATTTTGTGTTTTTTAAAGTGAAAAGAACCATCCTCTTCTGTGAATTTTTTACTTTCAGTAATAGTTATATAGTAATCATCAGCTTTTGTAGATCTTACATCAAAGAAATAAGTTCTTCTCCCTGCACGCAATACTTTAGAAAAAATTTCTTCTTTTTCTAACATTTCATTTTCTCTCATTTACTATTAAATTAATTAGTTAAGCCATCCAAAAATCCAAAAAAAAAATGGATTAAACAAAAATTATTCCAATTCTTTTTCAGAAAGTTGTTTGTTGTATAATTCTTTATAGTATCCGTCTATATTTAATAGTTGATTATGAGTACCTTGTTCTATAATTTTACCTTCGTCAAGAATTATTATTTGGTCTGCATTTTTTGCAGAAGATACTCTGTGACTTACTATAATAGTTGTTTTATCTTTACAATAATCTAATAAATTATTCAGGATGGTTTCTTCTGTCTCTGTGTCAACAGCGCTAAGAGCATCATCAAGAAGTAATATGGGAGCATTTTTTATTAAAGAACGTGCAATTGAAACCCTTTGTTTTTGCCCGCCAGATAGAGTTATTCCTCTTTCTCCCAATACGGTTTCGTATTGGTCGTTGAATCCTATTATGTTATCGTGGACTACAGCCTTTTTCGCTGCTTCAATTACTTCTTCATCAGTTGCATTTTCATTTCCAAACTTAATATTGTTCTTTATACTATCAGAAAATAAAAAAGCATCTTGAGGAACAACGCTTATTTGGTTTCTTAAGTCAAATAAATTCAAATCTTTTATGGATTTGTGATCAATTAAAACGTTGCCTTCTGTGGCATCATAAAGTCTACTAATCAGTGTCAAAATTGTTGATTTTCCAGAACCTGTTTTCCCTAATATAGCAAGTGTTTCTCCTTTTTTTATAGCGAAAGAAATATTTTTTAAAGCTTGAATTTCAGTATCTTCATAGGTAAAGGAAACATTTTTAAACAAGATATCACCCTGAATGGTAGTAGGTTTAGTAGAGGTGTTTTTAATTTCAGGTTCTTCTTTCAAGAATTCATTAATTCGTTTTTGCGAAGCTTCAGCTTCTTGAATTAATGAGGAAACCCATCCCAAAGAAGCTACTGGCCAAGTTAACATATTTATATACAATATAAATTGGGCAATAACCCCTATACTAGCGACGGCAGGATCTCCATTCATATACATAGAACCTCCAACAAATACTACTACTAAGTTGCTTAAACCTATTAAAAGAATCATTAAAGGGCCAAAAAGAGAATTTACTTTAGCTAAATCCATTGCTTTAGATTTGCTCAACGCTGTAAGCTCTGTAAAATCTTCCTTCTTTTTGTCTTCTATTGCATACGCTTTAATTACTCTTATACCAGAAAAAATTTCTTGGGTAATTGAAAATAAGTTGGATAAATTTTGTTGAAAAGCACCGCTTTTTTTGTGAATTTCAGAACTTATCTTAAAAATACCATATGACAGAAGGGGTAAAGGAAGTAAAGAGTAAAGGGTTAACTTAGGTGAAATGTTATACATATAAATCACAACTATTGTAAATCGCATTAGGGTGTTAAGAGAATACATAACGGCAGGCCCTACATACATTCTAACTTTCCCAACATCTTCACTAATACGATTCATTAAATCACCTGTTCTATTTCTTTTATAAAAACTTTGAGATAGGTTTTGATAATGATTGAATATTTCATTTTTTAAATCAAATTCTACATAGCGTGACATTACTATTAACGTTTGACGCATTAGAAAGGTAAAGAAACCAGCTATGATAGTGGTGACCAATATATAAAAAATGTTTTCAAGCAAAGCGACCTTAAGTGAGGCAACATCTTTATCTGAGGAATTGATGTAATCTTCAATTACTTTTATTGAATTACCTATCAGTTCAGGAGTAAATAAAGAAAAAATTTGTGCAATTATGGTTATGAGTAAACCTAATAAAAAGCGATATTTATATTTAATAAAATATTTGTTTAAATATTGTAATTCTTTCATAGTATTTTTGTTTGTTGTAACATTTTCATACCTAAATAATCAAAACGCTAATGTATTGATAATGAAGGATTCTGATTTAGAACAACATTTAATTGCTAAATTATTAAAAAAAACATAATTTATAGATTCATTTTAAAATTATTCGTAATATTGTAATTAAATATTGAATAATTTTCAACTCAATTCATAACACATGACAGCAGATTTATTAAAAGCAAGTGAGCTTCATAAAGTAGACCCGGTTTTTGGTCAAGTATCTTTTGATGGTCATGAACAAGTTGTATTTTGTAACGACAAAGATACAGGTTTAAAAGCAATTATTGGTATTCATAACACAGTTTTAGGACCAGCATTGGGTGGAACTAGAATGTGGAATTATACAAACGAATGGGAAGCATTAAATGATGTTTTACGTTTATCTCGAGGGATGACATATAAAAACTCAATTTCTGGATTGAACTTAGGTGGAGGAAAAGCGGTTATCATTGGTGATGCTAAAACTCAGAAAACACCAGAATTAATGCGTCGTTTTGGACAATTTGTCGATTCATTATCAGGAAAATACATTACAGCGGAAGATGTAGGAATGGAAACCAAAGACATGGATACCGTTAACGAAGTAACAAAACACGTTGCAGGTATTTCTGTTGAAAGAGGTGGTTCTGGAAACCCTTCTCCTGTAACAGCTTACGGAGTTTTCATGGGAATGAAAGCAGCAGCTAAATATAAATTCGGTTCTGATAATTTAGAAGGTAAAAGTGTTTTAGTACAAGGAATTGGTCACGTAGGTGAAGTTTTAGTACAACACTTAACAGAGAGTGGCGCTATTGTAACAATTACAGATATTAACGAAGATAGAGTTCACCAAGTAGGAGCTAAGTACGGAGCAAAAATTTTTACAGGTGCTGATTTATATAGTGCTGATGTAGATATTTATGCCCCATGTGCTTTAGGAGCTACTATTAATGATGCTACAATCAATAACATAAAAGCATCTATTATAGCTGGAGCAGCTAATAACCAATTAGCTAATGAAGCAGTTCACGGAAAAATCTTAAAAGAAAAAGGGATTCTTTATGCTCCTGATTTTTTAATCAATGCAGGAGGTGTTATTAATGTGTATTCTGAGTTAGTAAAATGGACAAATGCCCAAGTTATGGAAAAGACGGAGAATATTTATAACACTGCATTGGAGATTTTCAAATTTGCAGATGATAATAATATCACAACGCATCAAGCAGCTTTCTCTATGGCACAAAAACGAATTGATGATGCAAAAAATGAATTAAAGAAGTAATTCATTTTAAAATAAAATTGTATTTTTGCAGAGCGGAAAAGGAAACTTTTTCGCTCTCTTAATTTTATAAAGTTCTTAATTAGTATGTTAAACAGAAGACATATCCGAGTTAAAGTGATGCAGAGTATTTATTCTATGCACCAACATCAATCTGATCATTTGGATAAAGAAGAAAAATTCCTTTTTCAAAGTATTGAAAATACACAAAATTTGTATCTTTTACTACTTTCCGCACTTATTGAAATCAAAAAGAAAGAAGAGGAATTTATTGATTTGGCTTCGAAAAAACATTTAGCAACTAATGAAGAACGCAATCCTAATTTAAAATTCATCAAAAATAAAGTCTTGGTTTTATTAGCTACGTCGGAAGCTTTAGAAACGGCTTTAGATGATAATACTATAAACAACTGGAAATTAAATGATGATATAATTTTGTCTTTAATTGAAACGATTAAAGCGAGTGAATTGTATCAAGATTACATGCAAAAACCATTTGTTAGCTTTGAAGATGATAAGAACTTTATTATCGATTTATATACTGAAGTTATTGCCCCAAGTGATCGTTTATATGATTATTTGGAGGACCATAAACTGACTTGGGTAGATGATTTACCAGGAATTAATACTTTAATTTTAAAGCAAATCAAGCAATTAAAGTCGGAACATGATGTTCTAGTAATTCCGAAGGTATTTAAAGATGCTGATGATAAAGAATTTGTAAAGAACTTGTTTCGAAAAACAGTTTTAAACGAAGTTGAATTGTCAAAAGAGTACATTGATAAAACACCCAATTGGGATGTGGAGCGTATTGCCGAAATTGATACGATTATCTTAAAAATGGCTATTTGTGAGTTGTTGAAGTTTCCATCGATTCCGACAAAAGTAACAATTAACGAATATTTAGAAATTGCAAAAGAGTATTCTACACCAAAAAGTAGTATTTTTATAAACGGAATTTTAGATAATTTAGTGAAAGAATTTACACAAGACGGAAAATTAAAAAAATCAGGTAGAGGTTTATTATAAAAAGTAAAATTATGATTAAAAAATCAATTAGATTATTCGTTGTTTCATTAGTTTTTTTGACTACTGCATGTAAAAAAGAAAGTATATCAGATAAAATTACGGATGCTGATATGAAAGCAATTCAAGAACAAAATGTAATTGCTGGTAAACTTTCTAAAGTAGCATTTGATAAAGAGATTCACGATTTTGGAACAATAAATGAAGGACAAATAGTTGAAACTCAGTTTCTTGTTAAGAATGTTGGTGATGCAGATTTACTAATTTATGAAGCTAAAGGGAGTTGTGGTTGCACGGTTCCTGAGCCACCAAAAGATCCTATCAAGCCAGGAGAATCTGCTCCTATAAAAGTTTCTTTTGATTCAAAAGGAAAACCTGGGGCACAAGAAAAAACGGTTACTATTAAAACCAATACACCAAACGGGTTTGAAATTTTTAAGATTAAAGCAAATGTAACACCATTGGCTGGTATACCAGCATCAACTAAATAAATTATTATGACTCCAGAATTAGGAATTCAATTAGTATTAATGATTGCTGTGTTTTATTTTTTACTAATAAGACCACAACAGCAAAGAGCAAAAAAAGAGAAAGCATTTGAAAGTGGATTAAAAGTAGGTGATAGAATTATCACTAAAGCAGGTATTCATGGAAAAATTGCAGAATTAAATGAGGATAGTATTGTTTTAGAAACTATGGCAGGTAAAATTAAAATGGAAAAGTCTGCTATTTCATCTGAATTAAGTGCTAAATTAGCCTCTAAGTAGTAATTATAGTGTCAAAAAAAGGCCGAAATTCATTGAATTTCGGCCTTTTTTTATCTGTATTTATCATTTAATCCTATTCCATCATTGATCATTGTCATAACTTTTTCTAAACGAGAAAGTTTGGTTTTTTCTAGTTTGGCTGACGTTATAAATTCAATAAATTCTCTTTGTTTGAATGGGGAAAAGGTATTGAATTTGTTTAAAAGCTCAGCATTCTCGCTCAATTTGTTTTGAAGAATTATAGGAATTACTGTTTCTTTTTTTTCTTTGGGAATAATTAATCCTTTTTTCTCGATTTCAATGGCTTCATTGAGATAAGCGAGTATCCTTTTTTCATCTATTTCTGCTGCAGCATAAAATCGCATTTGACGAAGTGATTTCGTATTTTCTTCATTTGCATTGATAAGTAATTTTCTGTCATCATTGAGAAAAACACCGTTGTAAAACCAAATGCCAAAATACGATTTGAAGCCACCAATTCCAATCACATTTTTATTGTTGTATGTATAAACTATACCGCCCCATTTTGTGACTGGAATGAGTGATGTTTTATGAATTATACTTTTTAATTGTTCTAATTCATTTTCCCATTTATTGGTTTTACTCCACTTGTTTTCTTTCACAAGGTATTTATTTTTTTGCAGCTGTGATTTCAACTATTTTAACAATTACTTCAGTTGCTTTCATCATGCTTTCTACAGGAACATATTCATATTTTCCATGAAAATTATGACCCCCAGCAAAAATGTTAGGACAAGGCAATCCTTTATATGACAATTGGCAACCATCTGTTCCGCCGCGTATTGGTTTAATAAGTGGTTTAATTCCTAACTCTTTCATTGCTTTTTCAGCAATTTCCACAATATGAAAAACAGGTTCAACTTTTTCTTTCATGTTGTAATACTGATCTTTGACTTCAGCAATTACAATTTCAGCTCCAAATTGGTTTTCCCATTTTTTATTAAATCTATGGGCTAATTTGTGAATAAATTCTTTTCTTTTACGAAACTTCTTTGCAGAATGGTCTCTAATGATTAGCTCGACAGTTGTTTCTTCAATGCTACCTGAAATTCCTACTACATGGAAGAAGCCTTCATATCCTTTAGTTTTTTCTGGGATTTCTTTTTTGGGTAATTTAGAAATGAATTTTGAAGCTAAAAGCATGGAGTTAATCATTTTTCCTTTGGCATAACCAGGATGAACACTTTTTCCTTTAAAGATAATTTTAGCTCCAGCTGCATTAAAGTTTTCATATTCTAATTCTCCAATTTGACTTCCATCCATGGTATATGCCCAATCACATCCAAATTTCTCTACATCAAATTTGTGTGCACCGCGACCAATTTCTTCATCTGGAGTAAATCCTACACGAATTTTACCATGCTTAATTTCTGGATGTTGGATTAAATATTCCATTGCAGATACAATCTCGGTAATTCCAGCTTTGTCATCTGCTCCTAATAGCGTGGTTCCATCAGTTGTAATTAGGGTTTGTCCCTTGTATTGTAAAAGATCTTTGAAATAATTTGGCGATAATATGATATTTAGCTCCTTGTTTAAAACAATATCACCTCCATCGTAATTTTGAATAATTTGAGGTTTCACGTTTGCTCCAGTAAAATCTGGTGTAGTATCATAATGAGCAATGAAACCAATCGTAGGACATTCTTGTTCTATATTTGAAGCTAAAGTAGCCATGACATAACCATTTTCATCAATAGTTACTTCTTCTAGTCCAATTTTTTTAAGCTCTTCAACTAAAAGATTGGCTAAGACTAATTGTTTTTTTGTACTTGGAGTTGTATTTGAAGAAGCATCCGATTCGGTATCGATTGTTACATAGCTAATAAATCGGTCAATAATATGTTGCATAATGATGTTTTTTACAAATATATGAAATAGAACGGGTTTATTTTTTTCGTATTCTTTAAAATATGTGAGAGTTGAAATTGAGTTATTTGATAAACTTCAAAGCAACCCAATTATTACGTTCAAATTGTTTTACATATGTTAATCCATTAGAAGTACAACTTTCAGAAATTACTGGGATATCTTCAGTATAAAATCCGCTTAAAAATAAAATTCCGTTATTATTTAGACAAGAGGCATATTGTTGCATATCGTTTAGTAAAATGTTACGATTGATATTGGCAATAATTACATCATATTTTTTTTCTTTTAGTAATGAAGCATCCCCTTCGTAAACTGTAATATGTTTACAGTTATTACGCTCTGCATTCTCAATGGAATTTAAATAACACCAATTATCAATATCTATTGCATCGATAGGTTGGGCTCCTTTCATTTCGGCTAAAATGGCTAAGATGGCTGTTCCACATCCCATGTCTAAAGTTTTCTTTCCATCTAAATCTGTTTCTAACAAATGTTTGATCATCATATGAGTTGTTTCATGATGACCGGTTCCAAAACTCATTTTGGGTTCTATTACAATGTCAAATTCAGCATTTGTTTTTTCGTGAAAAGGAGCTCTTACATGACATTTTCCATCTACATCAATAGGTTCAAAATTTTTCTCCCATTCTTCATTCCAATTTACTTGTTCAATTTCCTCAAAGGTATATTCGATTTTGAACTCTGAATTGTTTAGAATTTGGATGTCTTCTAATATTTTGGGATCCCATAAATCTTTTTGAACAAAGGCAGAAATTCCAGTTTCAGTTTCGATAAAGCTTTCAAAGGCTTTTTCACCCAATTCTGCAATCAAAATTTCACTTCCTAATTCAACTGGGTCTATTGTAAAATGATATCCAATATATATATTTGACATAACGTTAATTTTTTGCAAAGGTAATATTTACTTAACATACTTAACCTTGTTTTAATGTTAAGTTTGCGCAAAATAAACAACAACATAACAAATGAAAAAATTAGTAACCCTTTTATTGCTTGTAATCAGCTTTATTGCTGTTGCTCAAGACGTAAAAGTAACCACAAAAGACAACGATTTAAAATTAGCGGCTCTGCCTTATTACAACTATGGTAAAGGACTAGGAATTACTTCGCCTGATAGTTTATTTCAGTTAAATATTCGTTTTAGAATGCAAAATCGTGTTACTTACTTTGAAAATGAAGGTGAAGATCCTGCTTATTCAGGAGAAATTAGACGTTTGCGTTTGCGATTTGATGGATATGTAGGAAATCCTCATTTTCTTTATGTAATTCAATTGTCTTTTGCACCAGGAGATGTAGGTGAAGTTCAAGAAGGTGAAAACATCAATATCATTCGTGATGCGGCAGTTTTTTATCGTCCTAATAAACATTGGAGTTTTCTTTTTGGTCAAACCAAATTACCAGGAAACCGTCAACGTGTCAATTCATCAGGAGCTTTACAGTTAACAGACAGAAGTATTAATAATGCACGTTTTACAATTGATCGTGATTTTGGTTTTCAAGCTTATTATTTAAATGAGAATACAGATAAATTTTCATACAATGTAAAAACGGCTGTTTCAACAGGAGAAGGAAGAAACTGGACAAAATCTGCTGATGACGGAGTGGCATTGACTGGAAAATTAGAGTTAATGCCTTTTGGATCGTTCAAAAAAGACGGGACCAATTTTGAGGGAGATGTAGCACGTGAGGAAAAACCAAGATTATTATTATCAGGGGCATTTCACCAAAATAACAGAGCTAGAAGAACTCAAGGACAATTAGGTGGCGATTTATTTGAACAAAAAACAATGAAATCGGTATTATTAGATGCAATGTTCAAATATAATGGTTGGGCATTTATGTCGAGTTATATGTCGCGTTCTGCTAAAGATCCAATTGCTTTTAATCCAGAAGATATAACAGAATTCAATTATGTTCCAGTTGGAAATGGAATGGACTATCAATTGAGTTATGTTTTCCCAACGAATTACGAAATTATTGGTCGTTTTTCAACTCAAAATATGCATAAAGATATTAAAGCATTAACACCAGATTCCAAACAATATTCGTTAGGTCTTACGAAATATTTATGGGAACATGCTTTTAAATTACAAGGTGAAGTTACGTTAAGCGATTTGAATTATTTAGACGGAAGCAATAAACAAAATTGGTACGTTCGTTTTCAATTAGAAATAGGAATCTAAGTTTTAGACATATAGCACAAAGCCACAAGTCAGTGATTGATTTGTGGTTTTTTTGTTTTCATTATTTCGGAATTCTAATTTCTAAATTCTAATTTTTAAATTGCTTACCTTTGCACTTTATTTATTTCATTTATGTTACATATAGGAGAGTTCAATACGTTAAAAATACTTAGAGATACTAAAGTTGGTTTATTTTTAGGAAGTGAAAACACACAAGAAGATGATGTTTTATTACCTAACAAATACGTGCCAAAAGAATTTACTATTGGAGATGATTTAACCGTATTTGTGTATTTAGATCACGAAGAACGTCCTGTTGCAACTACGTTAAAGCCTTACATCAAGTTGAACGAATTTGCGCATTTAAAAGTGAATTATATCAATAAATTTGGAGCTTTTTTAGATTGGGGATTAGAGAAAGATTTGTTTGTTCCGTTTAAAGAACAAGCGCGTCCAATGGAAGAAGGTAAACGTTATTTGGTTTATATGTTTTTAGATGAAAAAACAAATCGTTTAGTAGCTTCGAGTAAAACCAATCAGTTCTTGAATAATGAAAATTTAGATTTACAACGTAATGAAGAAGTCGATATTTTAATTTCACACATTACCGATGCTGGGATCAATGTTATCATCAATCAAAAGCACAAAGGATTAGCGTATAAAAATGAAGTATATGATGCTGTAAAACCTGGAATGAAAACAAAAGGTTATATTAAGAATGTTCGTCCTGATGGTAAAATTGACGTGTTACTTCGTAAAATAGGAGTAGAAGCAATCGAACCTTCTTCTCAAGTTATATTAGATGAATTGAAAGCCAATCGCGGTTTTTTACGATTAACGGACAATTCACATCCTGAAGATATTAAAACGGTATTGAAAATGAGTAAAAAGAATTTCAAAAAAGCCGTTGGAAATTTATACAAACAAAAGTTAATCGAGATTAAAGAAGACGGAATTTACTTGGTGTAACATGTCAGCAAAAAATAAACTATATCTTTTTCTAAGTATTGTCGTTTTGTTATTGACATTTGTTGCTATACTCCAAAATTTTGAAACCGTTCACTTTATTGGTTTTGAAACTGAAATCATTTGGATTCCTATTTGGATAGGTGTTGTAATTTTACCTCTTTTAAATTTATATGAAATTGCTGTAAATACTGAGGGTTATAACAAGTATTATTGGTTAGCACTTGTAATTAATTTAATTACTATTTTCTTCATTTTAAGATATTTCGAAATAGCGTTACTTTCCTAAATTTTTCATTATTAGTGTTTTTTTAAATGTTTTATCACTACATTTGTATATACAAATATTAATTTATGAATCGCAAGAATTTCATAACTTTACTTTCAGGAGGAATCGCTATGGCAAGTATACAACCGTTCTATGATTGGACAAAAGGATTAGGAGAAGAAGAGGAGAAGAAGCCCGTTTTATTCATCGGACATGGTTCACCTATGAATGCTATTGAAGATAATATATTTTCAAAACGTTGGCAACTAATGGGGAAGGAAATCCCAACACCAAAAGCAGTTGTAGTCGTTTCGGCGCATTGGTTAACAAAAGGAACTCTAGTAACCGCAATGCCAAATCCAAAAACGATTCACGATTTTGGTGGTTTTCCTCAAGCCTTATTTGATGTGCAATATCCAGCGCCGGGAAGTCCAGAATTGGCAACTGAAATTCAAAAATTAATCACAAATCCAGCAGTAGAATTAGATCATGATTGGGGTTTAGATCACGGTACTTGGTCTGTAGTAAAACATATGTTTCCTGATGCCAATATTCCTGTGCTACAATTGAGTATTGATTATTACAAACCAGCTGCATATCATTATGAATTAGCAAAACAATTGCTTTCTCTCCGAAAAAAAGGAGTTTTAATTATTGGAAGTGGCAATATGGTACACAATTTACGAATGATAGCATGGGACAAACTCTACGAACCGGAATACGGATTTGATTGGGCTTTGGAAATGAACGATATCTTCAAAAATAAAATTTCAAATGGTTTTCATAAAGAATTAATTCAATATGAAAAATTGAATAAAGCCGCAACTTTAGCAATTCCAACTCCTGACCATTATTATCCTTTGTTATACATTTTAGCCCTACAAACGGATAATGATAAAGTTGAATTCTTTAACGATAAAGTTGTTGGTGGTTCGTTAACGATGACTTCAGTTAAAATAGGTTGATTATTCCCCTTCTTCTGTTTTGAATTGAAAAGGATAGTCTCCAAATATAGGTGCTAGTCTTTTTGTTTGATAAGGCTTTCTTGTAAACTTATTTGAAATGGCAATGATAGTAACAGAGTCTTTAGGTAATGTTACATAGGAAGAAGTATTTCCATGCCACCAACCATTGTGAAAGAAATACTTTTGGCCTGTTTCAAATTCTACCATTCGAATCCCTAATCCATAGTTCTTTATTCCTTTTTTTTCGTAGCTGTATCCTTTGAACATCTCTTCTTTCATGGCAGCACTTAAAAATTTATCTGAGTACAATGCCAAGTCAAACTGTAATAAATCTCTTGGTGTTGAATAGATGTTTTTATCACCATATACTTGATCTAAGTATTCAAAAGCCAATCTGAAATAATTGTTTTTGTAGGACTGACTTATACTGTCTTGCTTCGTTAGATCATCAAATACAAATGTGTTTTTCATTCCTAACGGATCAAAAATCATATCTTGTAGTACTTGAGGATATGATTTTTTTTCAACTTTTTCTATGATTAATGCTAACAACGCATAATTGGTATTGCAATAGCTAAAACGAGTTCCCGGTTTTGATTCTAAATTTATATTTTTAGAAGCTAGAAGCGTCAACACATCTTGATTGGTAAGCGGTTGTTTTTTGTCCCAAATTCCTTTATCATTAGTGAAATAAGCATAGTTTCTAAGCCCACTTCTGTGATTTAGTAACATTCTAATGGTGGTTTCTTCATTCGGAAATTCAGGTAGTATAGATTTAACATAGTCATCCAATTCTATTTTTTTGGCATCAACTAGTTTCAGAATGGTAACTGCCGTAATTACTTTAGAAACGGAGGCTATATGTAGTGGCGTATTTTCTTTAATAGAGTCGTTATTTTCTTTGTAGGCATATCCACTATAATTTTCGAATAAAATTTCACCATTTTTTGCAACCAAAAAGGAACCGCTAAAGTTTTTTGGATCAAAGCGTTCGTTGAAAAACACTTCAATGTCATCTGCCGTTTTTTTCTTGTAAACCGTAGTTAAACGTGAAAAATTAACGGCATATTCAGAGACGTTACCTTCAATATCTTTAACTGTAGATTCTTTGGCTTTATCTGGTTTATTTTGACAATTAACAAGTGATAAACTTAGGAGTAACACTATTATTTTATTCAACATAAGGCGAATTCTTAAACGTAATATTGGGATTTAGGGCTTGCAATTTAGTAATAAATTCTTGTTGTTTTTCAGGAGAAATGTAAATATCATCGTATTTATTAAAGGTTATTATTAAACCACGATGACTCAGTGCTGGTTTACAAAGAGTTGGTACATAAATCCCCTTGTGATATTCAATTTTATTGATTTTAGTAATATCAATTTTCCCATAAAATGGCCCCGATTTCCAATGTAGATCTGAGTTTAGAATTTCATAGTAAGTGCTTTTGAAGCACCATACAAAAAATAAAATCACCAAAAAATGTATAGAAAATAAAACAACAAATGGTTCATAAGAATCTTCAAAAAGAGCAGGAATTGTTAATAGCAATAAAAATAAAAGTACTCCAACATAAATATACCTATTCAATTTACTTACTACCGATTTGAAAATCATTGCTATAATATTTTGGAAATCATCAAATTGAAAATCATCATAAAAATTCAAATTGTAACTTTTGTTAATAGTTACACAATATTCTAATTATCTACTTTTGAACTTGCAATATAATGCAAAAAATGAATTATTTTTACAGAAATTTACATTTAACATAATTTACAATTATCTACTTAAATACTTGAAAAGATGAGCAAAATCGAATGGAAAACCGTAAGAGAATTTGAAGATATTACTTATAAAAAATGCAATGGTGTTGCCCGAATTGCTTTCAACCGACCAGATGTTAGAAACGCATTTCGTCCGAAAACAACTAAAGAATTAATTGAAGCCTTTTACGATGCGCAAGAAGATACTTCCATTGGAGTGGTGTTGCTTTCTGCCGAAGGACCAAGTTCTAAAGATGGCATTTGGAGTTTTTGTAGTGGTGGCGATCAAAAAGCTCGTGGTCATCAAGGTTATGTAGGAGAAGATGGTTACCATAGATTGAACATTTTAGAAGTGCAACGTATGATTCGTTTTATGCCAAAAGCCGTAATTTGTGTTGTTCCGGGTTGGGCTGTTGGTGGCGGACACTCGCTTCACGTAGTTTGTGATTTAACGTTGGCGAGTAAAGAACACGCGATTTTCAAACAAACCGATGCTGATGTAACGAGTTTCGATGGTGGTTACGGTTCTGCTTATTTAGCTAAAATGGTCGGACAAAAGAAAGCGAGAGAAATTTTCTTTTTAGGTAGAAATTACTCGGCTCAAGATGCTTTTGAAATGGGAATGGTAAATGCCGTAATTCCGCATGCGGAGTTAGAAGATACGGCTTACGAATGGGCACAAGAAATTCTTGCAAAATCACCAACCTCAATCAAAATGCTAAAATTCGCTATGAATTTAACCGATGATGGAATGGTAGGTCAACAAGTTTTTGCAGGTGAAGCAACTCGTTTAGCTTATATGACAGACGAAGCAAAAGAGGGAAGAGACGCGTTCTTAGAAAAACGTAAACCAAATTTTGAAAAGAAATATTTGCCTTAATTAATCAAATTTTAATGATAAAATTAAAATCGTATTATTTTATTTTAATTGTTGTTTTTTTAACAATTCTATATTCTGTTTTTTCATGGATAATGAATTCAATAGAATATAATAATATCATAAAGTTTTTTTGTGTTTTAATAATTATTGTGGAATTATCTTTTCATTCATTTTCTAAATGGAAATCTTATAAAAACGATTGGAAGATAATCGGCAGAACAAAATACAATTTAACAGGTTTTAATTTTTTTATGATAATAGTTCTTATTTTTTCAATTCTAATTCAATTATTTGTTTTCGTAAGAGATAATCAATTACCTGATTTTAGTTTTTTTTATATAGTAGTTTTAAGTTCTATGAACCTCAAACAATTAAACTACCATTTGATTGTCAAACAAAATTTTGTAACAATTATTGAAAATAATTATTTTGAAGATTATTCAAAGCCTGACATAAAGTATATAGCAATTAAAAATAATAATTTAGCTATTGCACTTATGAAATCGGATAAGGTTTTTAATTTTCCAATTGAAGATTTCAAAGAGAATGAGTTAGAAGTATTAAATCAATTTATTGAAGTTCAAAATCTTTATGACTATAAATAATATATTAAAAAAAATCGCATTCGGATTATTAGTATTGTTGGGTAATGTATCATTAGCCCAAGAAAATACTGACGATAAAAAAGAGACAAAATTTCAAGTAGGAGTTCACTACGTTGGAAATTTTCGTAATGAAAACATTATTAGTGATGGTTTTAATGGTATAGTTGGAATTTCTACTAATTATGCAATTTACCAAGATGAAATGATTTCAGTTTTTGGTGGTTTGAATATTGATTATTTACAATCTCGAGATTTATTTTTACAAAATGATATCCTAATTTGGAATCCCAATGCAAGTATCGAAGTTGATGTTTTCAAAGGAAAATTAAGACCTTTCTTTGGATTGGGTTATGCTTTCTTTTCGAATGATTTCAAATTTACAACTGGTATTTTTGATCCTATGGATCCTGCGATTACGGTACGTGAGAAAAAACTAAATTTTAATGGTTTGACAATTAATCCAGGTATAAAATATCATGTTTCTAATTTGTTTTTTCTTGAAGGAAGTTATAAATATTTTCCAATAAATTCTAGTGATTTTGATGGAACTGCAAATACTCATTTTGTTTATTTAGGTCTTGGTTTTAAATTTTAAAGTATGAACGTATTCACCAATAATCCCATCGACATAACCCAACTTCCAAAATTCGAAGAAGTGCAATTGAAAGGTTTAAATCCGAAGTATATTACGGTTTTGCTTTTTAATTTTTCATTGCTTTTAACTTTGGTTATTGTAGGATTTTCAGCTTTGTTTTATTTTAAACGAGATGCTTTTTCCAATGCAATTTGGATAGCAATTTTAGTTGGAGTCGTTTTGTTTTTAGTAGGATTAGTAGTGTTCACTAAATTTAGTTTTCATAAAAAAGGATATGCTTTTAGAGAGCACGATGCCATTTATAAATCAGGTTTGATTTCTGAAACTACTACGATTATTCCTTTTAATAGAGTTCAACATGTGGCTTTGCATCAGGGATTTATTTCTAGAAAATTAGGTTTGGCTTCTGTCGAATTGTTTACAGCTGGCGGTAGTAGTTCTGATTTAGAAATTCCAGGGTTACTTTTAGCAGATGCACAGCTTATTAAGAATTTGGTTTCCCAAAAAATCAATCCGCCTAGAAAGGACAAATTAAACGAAGTAGTATCAACAGAAACTCTATTAACTGAAGAACATGAATAAATCTGTTGATTTTTCTCAACCGCAAAGGCAATCGCTTCCGGGGATTTTGGTCATGTTTGCCAATTCCTTGCAGAAGACGGTTCGTGCTTTATGGCCAATGTTGTTAATTTGGTTGGTAAAGTTTGACACGCTCAACAAACTCGTCTTTTTTGGAAGTGTTGCAGGAGTAGTAGTTTTGATAGGAGTTATTTCGTATTTACAATATCTGTTTTTCACCTTTCATATTGATGAAGAAAACGGCGAATTTGTCATTCAAAAAGGAGTTTTAAATAAAACCAGAATTACGATTCAGTTGCATAAAATCCAACAAGTTAATATCAATCAAAGCTTAATTCAACGCTTGGTAGGTGTCCACAAATTAGAAATTGATACAGCAGGAAGCGATAAAAAAGAAGCTTCTATTAGTGCTATTTCGCATGAGTTAGCAACGATTTTAAAGGAACGCTTAATCAATCATTCCCAACTTGAAACAATCGAGAATACTGAAAATATTAGGGAAGAAGTAATTCCAACATCCCTCATAAAAATAGGATTGCCAAGTTTGATTAAAATCGGATTTACTTCGAATTATATTAAAAGTTTTGCTTTAATTTTTTTGTTTTTTACCACGATTTTAGAGAATTTACAACAATTGAACTCAGAAGTAATTGATGAAGATAAAGTCACAAATTATTTAGATACGTTACCTATTATCACTTCGTTTTTAGTGATTGTTGGGTTTTTTATCGGACTCGTTTTAGTGGTAAATTTGGTTCGAACGATTCTCAAATATTTCGATTTCACGATTCAAAAAAGTAAGCAAGCCATTATTTTATCTTACGGATTACTTTCAACAAAAAACACCTTGTTGAATCCGAATAAAGTTCAAAAAATTAAAATTACACAAAACTACTTTCAAAAGAAGTTGGATGTCATTACTATTGGTATTCACCAAGCTTCAAGTGACGTAGAAAAAGTAAAAGAAAAAGACCAAATTGAAGTCCCGGGTTGTAATGAAAACGAGCGCGATGCAATTCTAAAATTGTTATTAGGGCAATTACCCCAAAAAGGAACGATGTATTTACCGAATTGGAGAAAATTAGCGGTCAATACTTTTTTCTTTTTATTAGTTCCAATAGCCATTTCCTTATTCCTAAATCACAAAACGGAATTCGTAACCTGGACAGAATGGTTCATTTATGCTGCATTTTTTTGTGTTTTTGCAGGAGTTATGCTTTGGTTTTCGTTTAAAAATTACAAACTTTTTGTTTCAGAAGATTTTATCATCAAACAAAATGGTGCTTGGGATATCGATACCACAATTATAGAACCATATAAAATTCAAGCCATCGAAACCCAACAATTATTTTGGCAAAAAGCAACGAATATCGGTTCGGTAACACTATCAACTGCAGGAGGAACCGTAAGTTTTACCACAGGAAATTACACCGAAATCAAGCAATTGGTGAATTATTGGTTGTATGAAGTAGAAACTTGGGAAAAGAATTGGATGTAGATAAGTTGGGAGTTATGAGAAGAAAGTAGGGAGTCTGAAGTATTGATTGTTAACTTAGGTCTGTCATTCCGAGCCTGCTAGGAATCTCCTTCGAAGTAGGCTTACATTTGAGCGTAGCGAAAACCAACAAACTTGAAACTTTTAACTTGAAACAAAAATATTAAATATGAAACACTGGATACAAGCCGCACGATTACGAACCTTACCACTTTCCGTTTCTGGAATTATTGTGGGAAGCGCTTATGCCTATTATCAAGGATTTTCCGATTGGAGAATTGTGATTTTGGCGTTATTAACTACGTTAGGATTACAAGTATTATCTAATTACGCCAACGATTACGGAGATGGTGTAAAAGGAACGGATGCTAACCGAATCGGAGAAAAACGTCTTGTAGCAGCTGGAGTTATCACGGCCGATCAAATGAAAGGAGCAGTAATCATAACGGCAGTTTTGACATTCATCATTGCGTTGTTATTGATTTATGTAGCTTTTGGAAAAGAAAATTTTGGGTTAAGTCTGATTTTTATCTTGTTAGGAATTGGTTCCATAGGAGCAGCCATTAAATATACGGTTGGAAAAAGCGCTTATGGTTATAGTGGTTTTGGTGATGTGTTTGTGTTTATTTTCTTTGGATTGGTTTCCGTTGTAGGTTCTAACTTTTTGTTTACCCATTTTATTGATTGGAAATTATTCTTACCCGCAACAGCCATCGGATTATTGAGCGTGGCGGTACTGAATTTAAACAACATGCGCGATATTGAAAACGATAAAATAGCGGGGAAGAATACGTTGGTAGTTAAAATGGGATTGGAGGTAGCTAAAAAGTATCATGAATTTTTAATTTTAACTCCTTTCATTTCGATACTTGTATTTTCGTTAATTACAAAATTGAGTTTCTATACTATAATTCTTGTTTTTTTTATGCTTGCAATTCATTTAAAAACAGTTAAAAAAGCAAAAAAATACGAAGATTTCGATCCTGAACTAAAGAAAGTAGCCTTAAGTACCTTTGCTTTAAGTCTATTATTTTGGTTAACTTTAATCTTTTTAAACTAATCACTATTTACTAATCACTTTTCACTAAAATTAAAACTATGAAAATCACATTTTACGGACACGCTTGTATCGGAATTGAAGTTAATGACGTTCACATTTTAGTGGACCCCTTCATTTCTGGGAATCCAAGGGCTTCGCATATTGATATCAATACGTTGAAAGCCGATTTTATATTATTAACGCATGCGCATCAAGACCATATTTTAGATGTAGAGGCGATTGCTAAACGTACAGAAGCGGTGATTGTTTCTAACTACGAAATTGCTTCACATTACGGAAACATAGGTTTGAATTACCATCCCATGAATCACGGCGGAAGTTGGGATTTTGAATTCGGAACAGTAAAATATGTAATCGCACATCACACGTCATCTTTTCCAGATGGAAGTTATGGCGGACAACCTGGTGGATTTGTTATTGAAGGCGAACGCAAAAACATTTACATCGCAGGAGACACGGCTCTAACTATGGATATGAAGCTAATTCCAATGCGAACTAAGTTAGATTTAGCGATTTTACCTATTGGAAGTAACTTTACTATGGATGTAGAAGATGCCATTATTGCTTCTGATTTTGTACAATGCGATAAAGTGTTGGGTTATCATTTTGATACGTTTGGTTATATCGAAATCAATCACGAAGAAGCAAAACGTAAGTTTTTCGATAAAGGGAAAGACTTGATGTTATTGGAAATTGGAGCAAGTATTGAATTGTAAATTTTGGTATAAAAATTGAAATCTGTATTAAACACATAGATACATAGATTTTACTCTTCAAATTGGTGAAAATTTGTGCAATTTGTGTTTAAAAAAATGAAAATTAATGAATAAACTTTTTTACTTCGTATCAGCCTTATTATTTTCAACTTCGTTTTTTGCTCAAAAAGATGGTTTTTGGGATAAAGAACGAGCAACCACAAAAGAAATAACACTTTCAGCTGGAAAACGCACTTTAATCAAAACAGAAGATTTGCCTGTTGGAACAACCGAATTCGTTTATAGAGTGACGGTTTTAGACGAAAATCAGAAATTGACTTCGAGTTTGGTTTCGGTGTTGAAAGCCATTCCTGATCCTACTGGAATTAGTCAGGGAACTGCTGGGGCGATTCATTTAACATCAGCTATTTCTGGTGATGACAAATGTACGTTTGCTTTGTTTCAGGAAGCGAATGCCGCTAATTTGTTTCTAAAAGAGGGTAAAACCGATAACGCTTGTTGGGAACAAAAAGAAAAAGTAAACAAAGAGGCTAAGTTGATTTCGTCTTCTTCATTATGCTTAACCAATTTGCCTAATTTATGGTTCGGATTTGAAAGTCAAAATTGGGTCATGAAACAAAAAATCGTTTTAGAAGTCGTGCCTTGGGTAGATTATAAAGCGAGCAGAGGTTGGGATAAAAATGCTAAGAATGAAATTTTAACCTTGGCAAAAAAACTTCCTGTAGTTTCAAAACTGACAAAAAAAGATGCCTTTTATGCCGCTTTTATTGAAAATATAAATAAAAAGTACACGTATCGAGAATATGCTGAACTTTTAGCAGTAGAGCGAACTAGCGCTATCGAAAAGCTTACCGAAGAAAGTTTAAAAGGAACGGGAGAAGTAAAAGCGTATTATGATATCATTCGAGAGCAATCAAATGTAGCTTTTAAAAAAGGAAATTATGAAGAAGCCATTTCCATTATTTCCACCGAAATGTTTGCCAAAAGTAGAGCTACTTATATTGATTATCGCATTTTAGGCGATTATTATCTGTATTCCAAACAATTCACAAAAGCCGAAGAAACCTACAATAAAGGCTTGAAATTAAATCCAACCGAAATCCATTTTCAGTTGAATTTAGCTCACGTTTATTTGTTTACGGATAGAATTTCAGAAGCCAAAGATATTCACAAAAAATATGCTCACGAAAGTTTATCCAACGGTAAAACTTGGATAGTGCAGATAAAATCCGATTTCAAAGATTTTGAAAAACATAGATTACCAACCGATAATTTCAAGAAAATCTTGAGAGTTTTAGAATAGTTTATCAATGTCAAGTTCGAGTATAAAAATAGTTTTTCAGGGTTTAATTTTATTATTTGCTTTTTCAATGAAATCTCAAACAACTGATTCATTGAAGTTAGAAAGTAAAAAATCAGTTTCTTTAGAATTATATAGACAAGTGTTTTGGGATAATTTACCTAAACCACATAATTGGATTAACGATTATGAGAATCTATTTTCAAATGAAGAAGAGACTAAATTGAATCAAATTATTTCCGATTTCGAAAAAGAAACCACAGTTGAAATAGCTATTGTAACGATTGATACCTCTAAAGTTTCTAAAGATAAGTTTGAAGACTTATCGCTTCATATTACCAGAACTTGGGGTGTTGGAAAAAAAGAAAAATCAAATGGAATTTTAATAGCCATTTCTAAAGGATATCGACAAATAAGAATTCAAAATGGAGACGGAATTTCGCTTGTTTTATCAGATGATGAAACCGCAGAAGTTATTCAAAATCAATTCTTTCCTTATTTTAAAAAAGAGGAATATTTTGAAGGTACTAAAGCTGGAATTTTAAGGTTGATAGAGCTTCTAAGAAAACGATTATAACTATTGACACATTCTCAAATTGAAAATTGACACATTGACAAATGAAAGCAACTTACAAAAAATACATCCTGAATTTCAAACGTCCAAGCGGGACTTCTCGTGGGGTAATGACGGAGAAAGAAACTTGGTTTTTATTGTTAGAAGAAAAGGGTAAAATCGGGATAGGAGAATGTGGTATTTTACGAACCCTTTCTATTGATGATAGACCCGATTATGAGGAAAAATTACAATGGGTTTGCCAAAATATTCATTTAGGAAAAGATGAATTATGGGACGAATTGATGGAGTTTCCTTCTATTCAGTTTGGAGTGGAAATGGCGTTTTTGTCGTTGCAATCTAAAATGCCTTTCGATTTATTTCCTTCTGAATTTACTGAGGGCAAAAACAATATGTTGATAAATGGTTTGGTTTGGATGGGCGAGGAGCAGTTTATGAAAACCCAAATTGAAGAAAAATTAGCGCAAGGATTTTCTTGTATTAAGCTGAAAATTGGAGCGATTGATTTCGAGAAAGAATTGGGATTGTTACGATTTATTCGTCAAAATTTTGATGCCAAAACTATTGAAATTCGTGTCGATGCTAATGGAGCATTTGATTCTAATGAAGCTTTAAATAAATTACATCAATTATCTGAATTTAAATTACATAGTATAGAGCAACCTATTAAATCGAATCAAATTCAAGAGATGAAATTACTTTGTCAGCAAACACCATTTCCAATCGCGTTAGACGAAGAGTTAATAGGTGTTTTTGGAATTGAGAATAAGCAAAAATTATTAGAAGAAATTCAGCCACAATACATTATTTTAAAACCAAGTTTAGTCGGTGGTTTCAAAGGAACATTAGAATGGATTTCGATTGCAGAAAGTTTAAATATCGGTTGGTGGATTACTTCAGCATTAGAAAGTAACATCGGATTAAACGCAATCACCCAATTTACGTTCACCTTAAATAACCCTATGCCACAAGGTCTAGGAACAGGTGGTTTGTATACCAATAACTTCGATTGTCCGTTGGAAATTGAGAAGGGACATATACAGTTTAATGTTCAAATGCATTGGGATATTTCTAATTTAGGAATTTCACTTTAAATACAATAATTTTGCACTATTAATTTGGTTAAGTAATAGTTTTAAAGTTGTCAAAATCAACTTTTCACTTTTACTTTTCACTTTTTACTTAAAAATATGTTTCGTTTAAAATTACCAACCGACCCAAGATGGGCTAATATTGCTGAAGGAAATTTAGAAGAAATTCTAACCGATCACGCATGGTGTGAATTGAAAGCATCCTCTAACGCGATTATGTTAATCAACATGTTGCCGGAGTTTACCGAAATTACTACTGAGTTAACTTCAATTGCAAAAGAAGAATTAGATCATTTTGAGCAAGTACATGAGATTATCAAATCACGTGGTTGGGTGTTAGGACGTGAACGAAAAGATAGTTATGTAAACGATTTATTCAAATTCATGAAGCCAGGCAATCGCAAGCATTTAATCGTAGAGCGTATGTTATTTGCGGCAATGATTGAAGCCAGAAGTTGCGAACGATTTAAAGTGCTTTCGGATAATATTCAAGATGAAGAATTAGCTGTTTTTTACAGAGAATTAATGATTTCGGAAGCCAATCACTACACTTCATTTTTGCAATTCGCACACGAGTTAGCAGAAGAAGGTTACGACGTTAAAAAGCGTTGGGAAGAATGGTTAGAATTTGAAGCCAAAGTAATTGCAAGTTACGGAAAATCAGAGACGATTCATGGCTAAAAAAAACACTCTCAGTAACAGGGACTTTCAAAAAGTATTTGTGCTGAGAGTAGTAATTGTTATCTTTATTTTAGTAATATCCTTCTGATTTTTTTAAAATAATATGAGTATTATTTTACGGCAATCATGGAAATTTCAATGTTTACATTTTTTGGTAAACATGCCACTTGAACTGTTTCTCTTGCATGTGCAGTAGCCTCATTAAAGTAACTACCGTAAACAGCGTTTATTTTTGTAAAATCTCCCATATTCATAATGAAAATTGTTGTTTTAATTACATTTTCAAAAGTCATGTCCGCAGCAGCCAAAACAGCTTTCATATTTTCCATAACTTGTTTGGTTTCGATTTCTATAGTATCTAAAACCAATTCCATAGTTTCTGGATGTAAGGCTATTTGTCCTGAGGTATATAGTGTGTTTCCGATTAAAACTGCTTGATTATAAGGTCCAATTGGAGCAGGAGCTTTCTCTGTGTAAATAATTTTTTTCATATTAAGTTGGATTATCGTAAGACTCTATCTGGAAGCTGACGCTTATCATATTTAATGTCACTAAGTATTGAAGATGAAATACCGATAAAGAAACCCCAGTAGGTATTGGTGCCAAAGGGTACCCAATTGAAACTCATTCTCCAGCTTTCTAAATCGCGCTCGAATCGCAGTTGGGTAAAAGTAATTCCTTTTTGAACAAAGTCGTAACCAGAGGAAAATCCTACCTTCCATCTAGGTGCTAATTCAAAATTTCCAGCAACCATTAATGAGTTTGATGAAATCTCATCCTGGCGGTTGTTATTATTATAGGTTATAGAATAGGCTAATTGTAAATCCCAAGGCAATTTGGTGTTGTACCATTCAGGTGATTTTTCTTCTTTTTTATCGCCACTTTTATCAAAGAGACTTTGTCTGGTATCACTCAAGTCAGTAGATCGACCAAATAAATCATCTCCAGTACCACCATTTTGAGTATTTTGTTTGTCGGCATTACTTTCGTTTTTAGTGTCTTCACTTGAAAAACTGTAGTTAATAGTTAAGTTTGAACTGGTCATTCGCAGAAGACTCCCTCCATTATCTATATTAAACACATCGATACGTCTTCCAGAATTGTCAATAGCATACGGATCTAATGTTGTTGCAAAATTGACGTTCATCTTTTGATTAAAAAGTAAAGTTCCACCACTAATTCTAACAGGAGCTAGAGCTAATGAATCTGCGGCAATATTATAATTAGTAGAGAGATTCAAGTTGTTCAAAAGCATAACTTTTTTTGTTTCTCCCTTCTTGCTTTTTTCATCTTTTACTTTTGCTTCAAAAGTATTACTCATGGAAAAACCAATATTGTTTGAGTAATTTCTTCCAGGTGCACCAAATAGTCCACCATCAAATTTTGTATATTCAGCTGTAGTTAAGCCAGTAGCATCAATGGCATAGGTGTCATAATATTGTTCAAAACTTGGAGTGTAACCGTAGGATATATTAGGTCTTATAGTATGTCTAATTGCTTGTATTTTTTTATCTTCACCAAAGTTGAATGTTCCATAAACTGTTGTTCCAATTCCTAAATTAAAATTGTACGTTCGAAAGGATTCAAATCCATTCACATTCTCAGTAATTACTTTGTTATCAGATGGACTGTAAAATTTTTCGATGGTATTCAAGGCCCAAACTTCATTATAAGTAGCCCCTGCTGAAACACTTAGGTATTTTAATATTTTAAAATTCGTATTTACAGGTATGGTGTGTTGGAATCCAGTTCTAGCATTCTCAAACATTTCTGGTTTAAAGAAAAGTGAGTCTATAGTCCTAATCCTGTTTTCCCCTCTCAAGTTGTATTGAAAACTTATATTTTTAAAAAAACCTTTTTTAATACCATCTTTCGGTGCAAATGGAAAAATTCTATCCACACTGGCTTGTAGTGTAGGTAGTGTCATATCAATTTGCTGCGTGTTTGTATTTTGGGAATGGGTAGCTGATAAAGATAAATTAACTTGAGGAATCGTTTGGAAGGTTTTGGAGTAAGATACCGACGAACTTAAGTTGTTGTTTAAGCTGGCTCCGATATTATTTAAATTAACCGATTGTCTAAAATATTGACTACTTCCTAAATTGACAGACGCTGAAAACCTAGAATTCGCGGCTGCTTTAGCATCCTGACTATGGGACCATTGAATGTTGTATTGACGTGATTTTACGTAATCGGGAAAACCTCTTTCACTTTGAATGTTGTTCTCAAAACGTAGATTTACTCTACCGTTAAATTTATATCTTTTCGCGTAACTACTCTCTGCTCTTAATCCGTAACTACCATTAGTGTAATAATCTCCAAGAATAGCTAAATCATAATGATCACTCAGAGCAAAATAATAGCCTCCATTTTGTAAAAAATAGCCTTGACGATTATTTTGTCCAGGTGTAGGGACAATAAAACCAGAAGTACTAGTTTCAGTCATTGGAAAATAAGCAAATGGTAAGAATAGCGGTGTTGGAACATCCGCTATTACCAAATTAGTAGGTCCCACTACCACTTTTTTCTTGGGTACAAATTTCACTTTAGTAACAAAAAAGTAATATTCCGGATCATCTACGTTTTTAGCAGTTGTTAACCGAGCCGACTTCATAAAGATGACAGAATCGTTTTCTCTTTTCGCTATTTCTGCTTTTATGTTCATCTCACCTTGACTCGTTCTAGAATTCCAAATCAATGCTTTTCCACTTGTGTTGTTATAGACAATTGAATCGGGTTCGACTACATTAGATCCTTGTGTAAATACAGGTCTTTGGGTATAATTCCCAGCAGAATCTTTAATTCTCCCAGCATAGACTTGCTTTTTTTCAAAATCATATACAATTACACCTGCTTTAATATCGAAGTCCGTATATTTTATTGAAGCTTCATTGTATAGCGTAAGTTGTTTTTTCTTTTGATCCATTTTCTCGTAATCTTTCGCTTTCATATTTACTATTCCATCTAAGAACACTTTCTTCTTTTTGACAGAATCTTTTGCGATTGAATCTTTTGCGATTGAATCTTTGATTTTTGGAGCGTCAGCTGCTGTTATTTTTATAGAATCTTCCAACTTTGTTTCTTGAGAAATAACAAAATGAGATCCTAACACTAGAAAAATTAATGAAAAAACGATATGATTTAACTTTGTATACAATGCTTTTAATAGTATTTTTGTAAAAATTTTGGCTCACTTTTTGAAGTGTCAAACTTACATATATTTTTTTGCAAAAATAATCTTTTAATAAAATTATAACTCATACCTATCAATCAATTGTTTTATGCCATCTAAAAAAAAATGTATTTATTTGTCTTTCATTCTTTTATTCTTTGCAATCACCATTGGATTTAGCCAAAATCCATCAAAATTTAAGGTTGTTTTAGATGCGGGTCATGGAGGGAAAGATCCAGGAACCATAAAGAACGGTATTAAAGAAAAAGATATTGTATTAGATGTTGTGCTCAAAATTGGTAAGATTTTGGAAAAGAGTAATGAGATAGAAGTGGTATATACTCGTAAAACAGATGTATTTATTGGTCTAAAGGAACGAGCAAATATTGCAAATAAAGCAAAAGCTAATTTATTCATTTCCATTCATTGTAACGGAGTTAAAAGTACCGCTGCAAAAGGAACAGAAACGTTTGTAATGGGAATGTCTCGTACAGATACCAATTTAGATATCGCAAAAAAAGAAAACGGCGTTATTTTTCTAGAAAAAGATTACAATGAAAAGTATAAAGGTTTTGATCCTAATAACCCAGGTACTTTATTAGGATTGAAAATTTTACAAGAAGAATTTTTAGATCAAAGTATTCGTTTGGCTTCCGAAATTGAAAATAACTTTGTAAAAGATAACAATCGTTTTTCTAGAGGAGTAAAACAACAGCCAATATGGGTATTAGATGCTACAGTCATGCCTGGAGTTTTAATTGAATTGGGTTTTGTTTCCCATCCAGTTGAGGGTAAGTATTTGAACTCCTCTAAAGGTAGAATTGAAATGGCAACATCTATTTCAGCTGCTATTTTAAACCATAAAATAAGTTTTTTTAACGGAGCTGATGCAGGTATAGTAACATCAGACAAAACAAATACTAATGTTGTAGGTAATACAACTTCTAAAAGAGATCAAACCTATTATAAGGTTCAAATTGCTGCTGGTACAAGAAAGTTAACCACAAAGCCTTCCAATTTTAAGGGATTGAAAAATATTACTGTTGAGAAAGATAAAAAATTATACAAGTATTTTTACGGAGAAGAGACCGACTATGATGCTTGTAAAGAGAAATTAGAGGAAGCAAAAAAGAAAGGATATTCTTCAGCTTTTATTGTTACGTTTAAGAATTAAGAATCAATTGCATATGTTAAAGAGAATTGTTTTTGTTGTGATTGCAATGGGTGTTTTTTCAGGGAACAGCCAAAACCAAAAGTTTAAGGTTGTATTGGATGCCGGACACGGAGGAAAAGATTATGGTGCTGTTTATCATGGGAATATAGAGAAGAATATATCACTTAAAACATCGCTACGTGTTGGGGCTATTTTAGCGAATGACCCTCAGATAGAAGTCATTTACACTAGAAAAACAGATGTTTTTATCGAATTGCAAGAACGTGCGAATATAGCGAACAAATCAAAAGGAAGCATTTTTGTATCCATGCATTGTAATGCCAATAAAAATCAGGCTGCCTCTGGAAATGAAACTTATGTCATGGGTATTACCAGGAATGCATCCAATTTAGAAGTAGCAAAAAATGAAAATGAAGTAGTTACATTAGAAACCGATTATAAAATTAAATATGATGGTTTTGATCCGAATTCCCCTGAATCCGTAATCGGAATTTCGATTCTTCAAGAAGAACATTTGGATCAAAGTATCGAGTTAGCGGGAAGAGTTCAAGAGTTTTTTACAAAAAAAACAGATAAAAAAAACAGGGGTGTTAAACAAGCAGGGTTTCTAGTACTTCGTCAAATTACGATGCCAAGAGTTTTGGTAGAAATGGGATTCGTATCTAATAAAGAAGAAGGAGCGTTTTTAAATTCGGAACAAGGACAAGAGATTTTAGCGGAAGCAATTGCAGGAGCAATTTTGGACTATAAGAACGAATTTTTTAATCCCTACAATAATGAAAATACTTTTGAACCAAGTCAAGAATCAATAGTAAAGGAAATCCAAGAAACTACCCCAGAAAAGGCTATTGAAACTGGAATTGTTTTCAAAATTCAAATTGCTGCTAGCACAAAAGATCTAGCACTAACACCATCAAATTTCAAAGGTTTAGCTCCTGTTTCAGTTGAAAGTTCTGGAAAAATGAATAAATATTTCTTTGGGTTAGAAAAAAGTTATGCTACTGCTAAACAAAAGTTAGAAATTGCGAAACAAAAAGGGTATGCGTCTGCATTTATAGTGGCTTATAAAGATGGAATAAAAATAAGCCTCGCCGATGCAATAAAATAAAATAAAAGTTTATTTTTGTTAAAAATTATTACGCTTTGAAATTAACAAGAGAAATCAAAACCGCTGTCCTCGTTATTGTATCTATACTATTATTCATTTGGGGATATAATTTTTTAAAAGGTAAAGACTTATTTAATAGTAGCACTAGAGTTTATGTAGTATATGATAATGTCGCTGGACTAGTAGATTCAGCTCCAGTTACGTTGAACGGATTGGCTATTGGAAAAGTAAATTCGATTAACATCCAACCGGATGGGAAATTATTGGTTGAAATGCAAATTAATACTGATTTTCCTATTTCTAAATCCAGTATTGCTGAAATCTATGATTCTGGTTTAGTGGGAGGAAGACAAATTGCGATTAAACCTAATTTTCAAGATAAAGATTATATCAAAACAGGAGATTATTTAAAAGCTAGTAGCAAATTAGGAATAACAGATGCTTTAGCACAACAATTGGAGCCATTGCAATACAAAGTTCAAAAATTACTTGACAATGCAGATGCTATGGTTTCTAATATCAATGATGTTTTAGATGCAGGTACTAAGCAAAATTTAAAACATAGTATTGCAGAATTAAATAAAACACTTTCAGAATTTAGTGGAGCTTCAAAAAACATCAACGAATTGCTTTCGGAAAACAAAGCAAAAATTAGCGCTACAATGACTAACTTAGATAAAACTTCCGCTAATTTTTCTAAGATGTCTGATTCGCTTGCCAATGCTAATTTAGGTCAGACCGTTAAAAACCTTGAGAAAACGCTAGCAAGTGTTGATAAAATAATGGCTGATATTGAAAAAGGGAACGGAACTATAGGGAAATTAATGAAGGACGATGCTATGTATACTAATTTCACTAAGACTTCAAAAGAATTAGAATTATTATTACAGGATCTTCGTTTAAATCCAACACGCTATGTAAATGTTTCTCTTTTTGGTAAGAAGAACAAACCTTATGTGGCACCAGTAAACGACACAATCAAAAAGTAAATTTTATACGATGAGTTTTTTAGATAATATTTTATTCGCATTGCTTTTAGCAGCAGGTATCGGTTATTTTACAATTAATGTAAAAAAACTAATCCGCAATATAAAATTAGGTCAAGATGTAGATCGCACTGATAATCCTTCAGCGCGTTGGAAAAACATGACTATGGTGGCATTAGGACAGTCTAAAATGGTGAAGCGTCCAATTGCTGGATTTTTGCACATTGTAGTTTATGTTGGTTTTGTAATCATCAATATTGAAGTAATCGAAATCATCATTGACGGACTTTTTGGAACCCACAGAGTATTGTCATTTATGGGTGGATTTTATGATTTTTTAATAGGTTCGTTTGAGATATTAGCTTTATTAGTTTTAGTTACTGTTATCATTTTCTGGATAAGAAGAAATGTAACTAAGATAGGTCGTTTTGCAAGTGCCGATTTAGATGGAAAGCCTAGAAATGACGCGAACTACATTTTGTATTTTGAAGTTGTTTTAATGACGTTATTCTTACTGATGAATGCAGCTGATTTTCACCTTCAGAATTTAGGGATTGGACATTATAATCAAGCGGGTAGTTTTCCAATTTCTCAATATATTGCTCCTGTTTTCAATGGAATGAGTGAAGGTTTAGTAGTAATTATTGAGAGAACAGCTTGGTGGTTGCATATTGCAGGGATATTAGTTTTTTTAAACTATTTATATTTTTCTAAACATTTACATATTTTATTAGCATTTCCAAATACGTTCTATGCGGATTTAAATCCTAAAGGGAAATTGAATAATTTACAGAGTGTTACTAACGAGGTTAAATTAATGATGGATCCAAGTGCCGACCCGTTTGCTGCACCTGCTAATCCTGATGCAGTTCCCGCTAAATTTGGAGCTTCAGATGTTCAAGATTTAAATTGGGTACAATTATTAAACGCATACAGCTGTACAGAATGTGGTCGTTGTACCTCTTCATGTCCAGCCAATCAAACGGGTAAAAAATTATCGCCTCGTAAGATTATGATGGATACGCGCGATCGTTTAGAAGAAGTGGGAAGAAATATCGATTTAAACAAAGGTGTTTTTGTGGATGATGGAAAATCTTTGTTAAATGATTATATTACTCCAGAGGAATTATGGGCTTGTACAACTTGTAATGCATGTGTAGAAGAGTGCCCTATTAATATAAGTCCGTTATCAATTATTATTGATATGCGTCGTTATCTAGTAATGGAACAAAGTGCTGCACCAATGGAATTAAACAATATGATGAGTAATATTGAAAATAATGGTGCCCCTTGGCCATATAATCAAATGGATCGTTTAAACTGGATAAACGAATAATCAATAAATCCTGTTAAATAATAATCTAACTATCATAAATAGTATATATATGTCAGAAAATTTAATTGTACCAACAATGGCCGATATGATGGCTGAGGGCAAGCAACCTGAAATTTTATTTTGGGTGGGTTCTGCTGGTAGTTTCGATGACAGAGCAAAAAAAATCACAAGAGCTTTTGTTAAAATTTTAAATAAAGCAAATGTAAACTTTGCGGTTTTAGGGACTGAAGAAAGTTGTACAGGAGATGTAGCAAAGCGAGCTGGTAATGAATTCTTGTTTCAAATGCAAGCTTTAATGAATATAGAGTTGCTTAATGCCTACGAAGTAAAGAAAATTGTTACTTGTGATCCTCATTCTTTTAATTGTTTGAAAAATGAATATCCTAGTTTAGGGGGCAACTATGAAGTTGTGCATCACACACAGTTTATTCAACAACTTCTGAAAGAAGGGCGTATAAACTTCAATAAAGAAACTTATAAAGGAAGTCGTATTACATTTCATGATCCATGTTATTTAGGGAGAGCGAATAATGAATATCAAGCTCCAAGAGAAATTTTATCGCAAACCAATGCTGCAATTGTTGAGATGAAACGAAGTAAGAGTGCTGCGTTATGTTGTGGTGCTGGTGGAGCTCAAATGTTTAAAGAGCCTGAAAAAGGAAATATGGAAATTAATGTTTTAAGAACTCAAGATGCTCTCGAAACGACTCCAAATATTATAGCTACTGGATGTCCTTATTGTAATACAATGATGACCGATGGAGTAAAATTTGCTCACAAAGAGAATGAAGTTAAAGTGTTAGATATTGCTGAAATAATTGCTAATGCACAAGATTTATAATATGAAAAAATTACTATTACTATTTGTTATTTTTGGAAATGTTGCTTTTGCTCAAAAGTTGACAAAAGATGAACTGTCTGAAAAATTAGCTGAAAAGGCTTGTGCTTGTGCTGAAAAACAAGAGATTACTAAAGAAAATTTCGAATTAACAATTGGAATTTGTTTACTAGAAGGGATAAATGCTTTTGAGAAAGATGTTGAAAAACATTATGGTAAAGACATTATTACAAATAGTGAAAAAATGGAAGAATTGGGGTATGAAGTTGGAAAGAGAATGGGGTTAAAATGCCCAACAGTTTTTCAGTTTATGATTGATGAAGAAAGTGCTGGTGGAGAAGAAGATTTTGAAACGGAAGAACTTTCTGTTAGTGGTAAAGTATCTGAGATTAAATCAGATCAGTTTATTTCCTTTGTTGTAAAAGAAGATTCTGGAAAAAACAATCCATTTATCTTATTGAGTAATTTTGATAATTCTTATTTGTTAACAGACAAAGTATTAAAAGTATCTGATGCTGTTGATGTTTTTTATTATGAATTAGAATTATTTGACGCTAAATTAGGGAAATTTGTATCGTATAAAATCGTTACTGATATCATAAAGAAATAGTCATGTTTGTACCATTTGATACCTTGCCTGAAGAGTCAAAAATTTGGATTTATCAATCCAACAGGAAATTTTCTGATGATGAAATTCAAGAAATTGAAAACGATTTGACTTCTTTTTTAGAAAATTGGACTGCACATGGTCAACATCTTGAAGCTTCTTTTGTAACACGTTATAATCGTTTTATAATTATTGCCGTAAATCAAGAAGTACAAGCTGCAACAGGTTGTTCTATTGATGCCTCTGTTCTGTTTATCCAAAATTTAGAACAAAAATATGGTGTAGATTTATTAGACAAAATGAATGTTACTTTTAAAATCGGCGATCATGTTGCTTTCAAACCCCTTATTGAGTTTAAAAAAATGGCCAAAGAAAAAGCTGTTTCAGAAAATACCATAGTATTCAACAATCTCTTAAATACATTAGGAGAGTGGCAAGATTTCTGGGAAGTTCCAGCGAGCGAAAGTTGGCATAGTAGGTTTTTTTAAACTCCTTTTTATGGATAGTGATATTTTTTTATTAAGTATTTCTGGGCAAGATAAACCTGGATTAACCTCTACATTAACTGCTGTTTTAGCAGAATATGAAGCTAATGTTCTCGATATTGGTCAGGCGAACATTCATGATACGCTTTCTTTAGGTATTTTGTTTCAGATTAAATCGGGAAAAAAGGCCGCAGCTGTTTTAAAAGATATCTTATTCAAATCATATGAATTAGGAATTAAAGCCAAATTCAAACCCATTTCACTTGAAGATTATGAGAAATGGGTGCAGCTACAAGGAAAGGATCGTTATATTGTTACCTTGCTAGGTGAAAAACTAACGGCCGAACAAATTTCTCAAGTCACTAAAGTAATCTCGGAAAAGAATTTAAACATCGATGCAATCAAACGATTAACCGGTAGGGTTTCTTTGGTAAAAGAAGATGATTATCCGAGATCTTCAATCCAATTATCCATTCGAGGTGAAATACATGATAAATCGGTTTTTACTGAAAAGTTTATGGCCATATCATCTGAATTGAACTTGGATATTGCCTTTCAAGAGGATAATATCTTCAGAAGAAACCGCAGATTGGTTTGTTTTGATATGGATTCAACTCTCATTCAAACGGAGGTTATCGATGAACTGGCCGAACTTGCAGGTGTTGGTAAACAAGTAAAAGCGATTACTGAGTCTGCTATGCAAGGTGAAATCGATTTTCAAGAGAGTTTCAAACAAAGAATGCTACTCTTAAAAGGTTTAAAAGAAGAAGTTTTGCATGAAGTTGCTTTAAATTTACCGATAACCAAAGGAGCCAGAAGATTGATAGATACTTTAAAATCATATGGTTTTAAAACTGCAATCTTATCTGGGGGATTTACTTTTTTTGGAAGATATTTACAAAAAGAATTGGGTATTGATTACGTTTATGCAAATGAACTAGAAATCAAAGATGGTATTCTAACAGGTGGTTACATAGGAGAAATAGTAGACGGAAATAAAAAGGCTGAGTACCTAAAAGAAATCGCAATAAAAGAAGGAATTCACATCAATCAAACTATTGCTATTGGTGATGGGGCTAACGATTTACCCATGTTAAATCTTGCGGGCTTAGGAATTGCATTTCATGCCAAGCCTAAAGTAAAAGACAACGCACAAAGTTCTATCTCTAGTATTGGTTTAGACGGTGTTTTATACTTATTAGGTTATCATGACCGTCATATCGATTTGATTAACTAAGTATCTCAAATGTTTCTCGACAAAAAGGTACTCAAGTTAACAACTTTCTTCATAAAATAAACCTAAAACACTTTATTTTAAAGATAAGTTATAGTATTTTGCCATAAATTTAGTTTTACGTTTAAAATACCAAATCATAATTTATGCAAAGAGTTTATACACTACTATTTTTGGTAGTTTTCCTACATACTTCTTTTTCTCAAACTATACCTAAATCTGTGCTAGCGAACGAAAAAATGGTTTCACAACAAATTTGGGTTGATAGTATCTACAATCAATTTTCATTTGAAGAAAAAGTGGGACAATTGTTCATGGTTGCCGCTTATTCTAATAAAGACGAAGTTCATAATAAATCAATTGATAAATTAGTAGAAGAATATAAAATTGGAGGATTAATTTTCTTTCAAGGAGGTCCAGTGCGTCAAGCGAAATTAACCAATCGCTATCAAGCAAAAGCTGATGTACCTTTGTTCATTGGAATTGATGCTGAATGGGGATTGAGCATGCGATTAGACTCTACCTATCGCTACCCGTGGAACATGACACTTGGAGCTGTTCAGGACATGAAATTAATTGAGAAAGCTGGAAATCAAATGGCAAAGCAATCGAAGCGAATGGGAATTCATTTTAATTTTGCTCCAGTTGTAGATATCAATACAAATCCTAAAAATCCAATCATTGGAAATCGTTCGTTTGGTGAAACAAAGGAAAATGTTACTACAAGAGCAATTGCATTAATGAAAGGATTACAAGATGAGGGCGTTTATGCAACAGCAAAACATTTCCCTGGTCACGGAGATACTTCTACCGATTCACATCATACATTACCCGTTGTAAATTTCGATAGAAATCGCTTGGATGAAGTCGAACTTTTCCCATATAAAGAATTGATTAAAAATGGATTAGCAAGTGTGATGGTGGCGCACTTGAATGTGCCAAGTTTAGAACCAAGAGCAAATTATCCAACTTCAATTTCCTATCCAGTAGTTACTGATATCTTAAAAAATGAATTGCAGTTTGAAGGCTTAATTTTTACGGATGCCTTAAATATGAAGGGAGCAAGTAATTTTAAGAAGCCAGGTGATATCGATTTAGAAGCTTTTTTGGCAGGGAACGACGTACTGTTATTTGCTGAAAATGTTCCTGTTGCGATAAAAAAATTCAAAGAAGCTTTTGATAAAGGAATCCTAACAGAAGAGCGTTTGATGTATTCGGTTAAGAAGATTTTATCTTTCAAGTACAAAGCGAATTTAAATAATTATCAACCTATCGTTTTAGATAATTTATATCAAGATTTGAATGCTGCTGAATTTGATGCTTTGAATTATAAATTATATGAAAATGCCATAACGGTATTAAAAAATCAGGATAAATTAATACCTGTTTCTACTATTGAAAAAGAGAAAATTGCTTATATTAAGTTAGGAAATGATGCATCTGATACCTTTTTGGCTAATTTGAGAAATTACGCTTCAATTAGTGAAATTACCAACAAAAATTTAGATTCGGTTTTGGTTGCATTACAAGACTATACGAAAGTTATTATTGGATATCACAAGCAAGATGGTGCTTGGAGAAATCACAATTTAAACTTCAAAGAAATGCTATGGATTAATCAAATTGCGAAACAAAATGATGTGATTTTAACTTGTTTTACGAAACCTTATTCATTAACTAATTTGAAGAACTTCGAAGATATTGAAACGATTGTTTTAGCCTATCAGAACAACGATATTGCTCAAACGATAACTCCTCAAATCATCTTTGGCGCTATGGGAGCAAAAGGGAAGTTACCGGTTTCAATTGATGACGAATTCAAAGTAAATGAAGGCATAGAAACTTTAGAGATAAAGCGTTTAGGATTCTCAATTCCTGAGAATGTAGGGATGAATTCTAAAATCTTAACAAAAATTGATTCGATTGCAAATTATGCTGTTTCTAAGAGAATAACACCAGGAATTCAAGTAGTTGTGGCAAGAAAAGGAAAAGTAATTTATCAAAAATCATTCGGAAATCACACGTATGAATCAAATGAGAAAGTTAAGAATACCGATCTGTATGATATAGCTTCTTTAACAAAAATTGTAGCTACTTTACCCAATTTAATGCAAGAGTTTGATAAAGGTCATTTAACCTTAGAAACAAAACTACGAACGATGTTGCCTGTAGCGAAACATTCTAATAAAGCTAATGCTACTGTCTTAGATATGTTAACACATCAAGCGCGTTTTCAGCCTTGGATTCCGTTTTATAAAGCTACGTTAGATAGTTTAAACCGACCAAGTACACTGTTTTACAGAAGTGTATATTCTCCTGAATTTCCAATTCATGTAGCCGAAAAATTATATTTGAGAAAGGATTATAATGATACTATTGTAAAGACTATTTTGGAAAGCGAATTACTCCCCAAAAAACAATACAAATACAGTGACTTTTCTTTTATATTATTTAAAGAATATTTAGAATATCACAATAAAAAATCACTTGAAGACTTAGCACTTGCTAATTTTTATGAACCTTTAGGAGCCAATTCGATCATGTATAATCCGTTACAAAAAGTACATTCTAGCAGAGTGATACCCACAGAAATGGACACCTATTTTAGACATCAATTGGTTCAAGGTTATGTTCATGATATGGCAGCAGCAATGCAAGGTGGTATTTCAGGTCATGCAGGTTTGTTTGCAAATGCTTTGGATGTTGCCAAAGTAATGCAAATGTACTTACAAAAAGGAGTTTATGGTGGTCGCACTTTTTTTTCAGAAGAAACCTTTACGACCTTTAATACCTGTTATTTCTGTGAAGATGGCAATAGAAGAGGGGTTGGGTTTGACAAACCACAATTAGGAACGGAAGGGCCTACATGCGGTTGTGTTTCTTTGACAAGTTTTGGACATACAGGTTTTACAGGAACGATGACTTGGGCCGACCCTGAAAAGGAAATTGTATACGTTTTCTTATCTAACAGAACGTATCCAGACTCGAACGCTGTAAATAAATTATCTAAAGAGAATATAAGAGAAAACATTCAGCGAATAATTTACGAAGCGATTATTGAGTAATTTTTGTAAATTTAATACGCAATTCAAAATAGCAATCATGACATCGGAAGCAAAAACAGTAGCGCAATATATTAGTGAAGCTCCAGAAGATAGAAAAGAAGCCTTACAAAAACTTAGAAATATAATTTTAGAAAACCTTCCTAAGGGTTTTCAGGAGGGAATGGGTTATGGTATGGTAGGTTATGTTGTGCCGCATTCAATTTATCCTCAAGGCTATCATTGCAATCCTAAACAGGCTTTACCTTTTATGGGATTTGCGAGTCAAAAAAATAGTATTAATTTCTACCATATGGGGATTTATGCGAAACCTGAATTATACGAATGGTTTGTATCCGAATATCCAAAACATTCGAAACAAAAATTGGATATAGGGAAGAGTTGTTTGCGCATCAAAAAGCCTGAAAATATTCCATTTGAATTAATTGGAGAATTGGTAAAGAAGATTACTGTTGAAGATTGGATTGCAACTTACGAATCTGCTTTTAAAAAATAATTTTAACAAATGTTTTATAATTGCCAATTCTATAAGTGGTAATTTTATTTCAAAATTTATGTAAATGAAAATTGCTATAGTTTGTTATCCTACCTTTGGAGGAAGTGGTGTTGTGGCAACCGAATTAGGTTTAGAATTAGCCAAAAGAGGTCATGAAATTCACTTCATTACTTACAGTCAGCCTGTGCGTTTGGCTTTGTTGAATCCGAATGTACATTATCACGAAGTTCACGTTCCAGAATATCCGTTGTTTCATTACCAACCTTATGAATTAGCATTATCTAGCAAATTGGTAGATATGGTAAAATTGTATAAGATAGATGTATTACACGTACATTATGCCATTCCTCATGCCTATGCAGGATATATGGCGAAGCAAATGTTAGCGGATGAAGGCATACATATTCCAATGGTAACTACATTGCATGGAACCGATATCACATTAGTGGGAAATCATCCCTTTTATAAACCTGCGGTAAGTTTTAGTATCAATAAATCAGATGTTGTAACCAGTGTTTCTCAAAGCTTAAAAGACGATACCTATCGATTATTTGATATTAAGAAAGAAATTGAAGTTATTCCAAATTTTATTGAGCTCAACAAAGAGAAATTAAAAGAGAATATTCCTTGTCATCGTTCGTTGATGGCACCTGCTAATGAAAAAATCATCACTCACATTTCTAATTTTAGAAAGGTAAAACGTATTGAAGATATTGTTCGCATTTTTTATGAAATTCAGAAAGAGGTTCCTTCTAAATTAATGATGGTAGGAGAAGGACCAGAAAAAGAGAATGCCGAATACATGTGTGAACAATTAGGAATTCAAAACAAAGTCATTTTCTTTGGGAATAGCAACGAGATCGATAAAATTTTATGTTTTTCCGATTTATTTTTATTACCATCTGAAACAGAAAGTTTTGGATTAGCAGCATTAGAAGCTATGTCGTGTAGTGTTCCTGTCATTTCAAGTAATTCTGGGGGGTTACCCGAGGTAAATAAAGATGGTTTTTCTGGATATTTAAGTGATGTTGGTGATGTGGCTAAAATGAGTCGGGATGCCATCGCGTTATTGAAAGATGAAACCCAACTAGCACAGTTTAAGATAAACGCCTTAGCTACAGCTAAACTTTTTGATATTCAAAATATCGTACCGTTGTACGAACAAATTTATTTTAAAGCTTTAAATTCTAAATGATGAATAAAATTATTCCTTTTTTTGCTGTAATATTGTTTTCATGTAATCCAACTAAAGATGTTGTTAACGATGATTCATATCGAATTATTTATGAAAGAAGTTATGGAGGTCAGGACAAGAAAGGACATGTCCATATTAAAGACAATGAAAGCTACATTCAATTGATTGAATCCTTAAAAATTGATGAGTCTGAGTTGAATCAATTAGCAGTTGTAGATTTTAAAAAGAATGATGTCATTGTGCTTTTTCAAGGGCAACAAGCTACTGGAGGATTTGCCATTTCGATTGATTCGATTAAAATGGATGATGGTGTTTTGAAAATTAAATCAAAAGAGAAAACACCCGAAAAAGGGGCTATGGTAACTATGGCTTTGACTTCTCCTTATTGTATTGCTTTGATTCCAAAAGTACAAACGATAATAATAGAATAAAAAAAGGCTCAAATTAATTTGAGCCTTTTTTTTATTTAGTTGAATCTATAACGGATTCCAAGCGCTAAGTCTGGACCAAAATTATCTTCTCTGTAATCATCAGAGTTAAAGTATAATTCTGGACGGATATCTAAAGATAACTGAATTGGAGCTTCTTCAAAATTGTATTCAATACCTAAGTTACCTGCAACAAATACAAAAGTTCCACTGTCTTCGATTCTATTACCTCCGATAGTTCTATCATAACTCCAACTACCAATACCACCACCTACACCAGCATACCAATTAAAACCACCTTCAATGTTCCATACCCATTGATAAATACCGGTCAATTTAAAAGCATCTACATCATTGCTGTTTCTCCAGCCTAAGTCTAACTCTAAACGATTGTTTTTTCCTAGACCTCTTTGATAAGAAATCTCACCTCCAAAACCGTCATTATCACCTAAACGTAAACCTAATGCGTTTTTAGAAATGTCTTGTGCTTGTGCGCTGAATGCTAAGCCTAGTAGCATAATAGCAGATAAAATTACTTTTTTCATATTAAATGTGTTTTAGCAAATGTAGAAAAATTTCTACAAATAGAAAATTTAATAATTACTATTTATTTTTTGTTTTGCCGGAATTAAATTTAAAACGTTCTACTGCACTTTCTGGTTTTTGTTTTTTTGCAGAAGGTTTACCTTGTCCAAACGGTTTTTTATCACCAGAAGTTTTTGGTTTAGTTATTTTTTTTACTTCGGCCTTTTTCTCTTCTCTTGGTAAAGCGGTTTTATTTTTAGCAATTTGTGCAAGAACTTCTTTTGGGTTTTTAGGCTCTTCTTTTGTGCCTCTAAGATGAATAACCAATCCGTTTAAGAAATTTCGTAACAATTGGTCGCCACATTCCATGAAGTTAGGGTGATCTTCACTTCTAAAAACATTTGCGAGTTCTCCTTTTGAAACTCTAAAATTAACCAAGTTTAATATTTCAATGATTTGATCATCTCGTAATTGTAAAGCTACACGTAACTTTTTGAAAATATCGTTGTTATTCATTTCCTATCTTTTATTATTTGGATATCAGATTAAAGTATTTAAAAATTGTATAATTAATTCACAACTAGTAACAATTTAAAACAGCCAAAGGTACGCTTTTCCAAATGCATTACGCCATAATTTTTCATTATGTTTACCACCTTGTATCACCACTTTTTTTGTTAGCTGCATACAAGAACATCTTTTATCATTGATCAAATCAATCATTTTGTTCATTTCATCAACCATTGTTGGACTTTCACTATCCCCACAAAGGAAATAGAGTTTTGTTCTCAGTTTTTTGGTGTTTTCGGTTAAGGTATAGATGGCATTGGAGTACCAAAATGAAGGCGAGAAAATGGCCGCTTTTCCAAATACTCTTGGATATTTTAAAATGGCATAGTAGGAAGCTAAACCGCCTAGGGAACTACCTGCTATTGCAGTATTGTTTTTACCTGATTTCGTTCTATAATTGGTGTCAATATATGGTTTTAATGTTGTCACTATGAAATCGAGATAAGCAGCAGCTTTTCCACCACCGTATTTTTCATTAGGAAATGGAGTTAGTTCCTCTAAACGCTTTTCATTGCCATGTTCAATTCCTACTATAATAACTTCTGCCTTTAAAGAATCTAAGGTTTCGTCGATTCGCCATTCACCAGCAAATGCCGATTTATCGTCAAATAAGTTTTGCGCATCGTGCATATACACAACAGGATACTTCTTCTTGGTTGTTTCATAATTATGCGGTAAGTACATCCAAATTTTCTTAGAAGTTTGTAGTTGAGAGGCTTCTATTGTAAAAGTAATTACTTTACTTTGTGACCAACTACCAACAAATGTTAATAAAAAAAAGACATAAATTAAGAAATACTTCATTTTCATTTTTATATTTGGAACCTACAAAGACATAAAAATAGTATTTTGATGGACAGCTACCAAGAAAAAATCAGTTTATTACAAGAAATGATTGCGTTTGCATTAATCGATGGCGAGTTGCATGATCGTGAGTATGATTTCTTGGAAATGGTAGCTATGGAGTTGGAAATCGATAAAAAAGTTTTTCATCAATTATTTGAAAATAGAGGAGAAGTTACCGTAATAAAAGATGAGTTCCACCGAATTTGTCAGTTTTATCGTTTGGCTTTATTAATGCATTGCGATGGTGTTTTGCACGATGCCGAACAAATTAAAATCAACGAAATTGGTATTAACATGGGATTGAATCCGTATGCGATGAAACGCGTGTTGCAATTGATGAAAGAATCACCAACAAGAATGGTCGAAGGCGAAATCTTGTTGGCAATTTTTAGTGAGCAGCATAATTAATTGGAATCATCAATTCATTAGTTAATCTTTGAGCTCTTAATTCATTTTTTTTGTTTCTTTAATCTGACATACATATTCTTTTCTATACGCTGAACCCGTTTCGTTTGACGGACTAGTAAATTAAATGGATTAGGAATAGCTCCTGTAACCATTCCTAAAGCAGTTAAAGGAGCTATCCAAAGACTACTTTGTGCCTAATTTCATTTTGAACTATTTTAAAGTTTGAAACTCTACACGTCTGTTTTGCGCTTTACCTTCTGAAGAAGTATTATTTGCAACCGGTTCGTTTTCACCTCTTCCTTGAAACATAAATCGTGATTTGTTCAAGCCTTTATTATCAATGAAATAATTCATTACAGCGGCAGCTCTAGATTTCGAAAGAGTCATGTTTTTAACTTCATCACCATCACTATCGGTATGTCCAATAATATTTAATCGGATAGAAGTGTCTTCTTGTAAAACTTTTGCCATTTTATCTAAAAACTCATACGATTCTTTTTTCAATTTATCAGATCCAGAATCGAACAGAATTTTTGTTGTTGAAAATCCACCTTTCAATAACATCGAACGAATGTCTTCAACTTCTTCTGTAATTTTAACATTTGAAATTGCTACAATATGTTTTTCTTTTGGATCGGTTCCTTTTAAATAAAATTGGATATAATTTCCAAAGTTATTACTCAAAAAAGAAGGCAAATCTATAGCCTTTTCATTATTGATAAAAACTCTCAATCTATTTTTGTTGACAACTACTGTAAAATGCGTGATTGTATTAAATTTTTCTTGCATTTTAAACGGAATTTTGTTGTCAATCTTTCCGTTGTTTTTACCCCAATTTTGAATGTTTATTTGGTTACAAACAGTTGAACCTTTCCATAATGAAAATCCAAATTTACCACCATTCTTTGGTTTACTTAAAGTTGATTCATTAGAAAATACTAATCCAAAATTAGAACCTGAAAGTCCTTTGTAGTCTAAATTTTCAGTCACTAAATCAAACTCTAAAGCGTAATTTTCTGGTAATTTGGATGTTTTAGCGATATAAGTTCCATTAGGATTTAATTTGAACGCTTTTTCACCATTTACTTTGATAATTTCTCCTCCTGAATTAGTATTCCAATTTACTGGAAAATCTCCATAATTATCCTGTTTGAAATTGTCTGTGAATAGGATTTGACCATCTGGAAAGAAGTTACTTCCTGTCACAATTTCATTATTTGATCTTGTTGAAGTAGATTTTTCACTTGATTCTTTTTTTGATGATTTTTTCTCTTTTTGGGTAGGTTTTTCTTCAAAAACTTCATCTAAAGCTTTATCTGTTTTTTTTTCGGTTTCCTTTTCTACACGTCTTTCAACTGTGCGTTCAGCAGCTTTTTCGGCTTTCTTTTTTAATTTATCTAGTAATTGAGCTTGTGAAAAACTAATGCTTAATAAAACAACAAGAGTAAGAATTGTTTTTGTTTTCATAGTTTAATTTTATAGGTTTCTTTTTTGATAGGTTAAATCTATTTGTCTTCCGCCACCAACAAAGTTGTAAATTACAGAGGAGATATTTCCATTAGTATCGCGATTGTTAATAACATCAAAGTCTTGAACACCAAATTGAAAATGATTGATTTGTCTTTGATTGAAATAATAAAAGAGTTCGCCTCCACTAAATAAGGCTAAATCAAATTGTAAAGCAACTTGTGATTCAACATTTTTAAAGACTCCTTCTTCATTAGAATCTAGAGTTAAAACTATGTTTGAAGTAAGATAAGAAAAGGAGTATTGATATGGATTTCCTGATTCATCAAGTTGTACACTACTTGATTCTGTTCCGTCAATTAAAGTATAGGTGTTTGACGGCGCATCATAATTAATCAAGTAGGTTTCAGTTGATCCGTCGGTTTCATCAACAATAGAAGATAAAATTCCAGATGCGTTATACACAAATGTTCTAACATCGGGACCACCTAAAAACCCAGTATTGGAAACACTTGTAATTTTTCCGTTGGTATAAGAGTATTGTTTTGTCTTAATTTCATTATTGTCTTCTAAAATAATTTCAGAAATTCTATTGTTACTATTATAACTGATACTAATTGATTTATTGTTAATACTATTAGTATAATCTGTTAGTTCGATGTTAGTTGGAAAGTAACCTTTTGCAGAGTTATCATCACTGCTACAAGATAAGACTGTAGAACAGGTGAGTATAATCATTATTCGTTTTAGATTTTTCATAATTATTTTTTTATCCTTGTGTTTTATCAAATGTTATTGTGTTATGTTCACTACCGGATTCATCTCTTAGAATAAGTTGTGAATCAGAAATTTGGACAATAACTAATGAAGAATTGGTTTCAGTTCCATAAGTAATTGATAATTGACTATCACTAACTAATTCGAAAGAACCCGAATTTACTAAAGTAATTTCGCATACGTTTTCGGCATTTAAGTTATAACTTTCTGTATAAGCATTTCCATTTTGAAAAAACTCTATAAAGGTGTTTTTTTCACAATCATTTAATGGTGATAAACTCATCGATTCAAAATACCATCTCCCAGAAGTTAACGACTCTCTTACAGAAGGATTGCTTTCATCATCATTATTACATGATAATAGCATTAATAGGCATGTTAGCGTGAAAATTGTTTTGAATGTTTTCATAGTTTAGTTAAATAAAGAGTTAATTTCATTTCCTTGAAGAATAATTTGATGATTATTAAAATTTATATCATCATTATTTGAATTTCCGTCTAACGTGATATCTGGATCCATAACAATTCTTAAAATGAATTCGGGTTGAAATTCAATTGTAGTATCCCAATTTCTATCATAAAAAAATGTAGTTTCTTCACCAGCATTCATGGTTGTGAAGTTTAATGCTATTTCTTCTGTTTCTGTTGTTGTTCCTAAAGGTCTTTCATAAATTGCAACATATTGTTGTTGAATAGTAGATGAAAAATTAGCGTTTCCTATGTTTTTAATTTTTCCACTAATTCTAACTACACCTGTTGTTGCACTTGATTGTGATACCAAAGTATAAGTAAGTCCTTCGGCTTTTAAGTCTACGAATGAGGAAGTAGAGTCATCATCGGAACATGAAAGGAATCCGAATAATATACTGCAAAGTAAAATTGATTTGATAGTTTTCATAATTGTCATTTTTTAAATTTTGTTTTTTTAATGATTTTATTTTTGTGAATGATATTGAGTTCGTATTCGCCTTTTTCTAATTGATTAATATTGAGTGAGATTTTTTGCGAGGAAGGTTTCTCCAAATAGGTTTCATAATTAAATTTCTTTTTGGCAGGCATTTTATTTCTTTTTGTTGAAACAAATTTATTCATGAATAAAAGAAAGCAGTAGGAGAGATGTAACCATTATATGGAATTATGTAACAGCAATAAAAAAGCCTCTAAAATAGAGGCGTTGAATAGATTCTTTAAATATGAAATGTTACTTTTTTTGATAATCAGAAGGGGACAAATAATACATTTCTTTAAAACATTTAGAGAAATATCCTACATCATTAAATCCAACATTGTAGGCGATTTCTGAAATATTTAGTTTATCATTTTTAAGTAAATCAGCAGCCATTTTTAAACGTTCATTTCTAATAAATTCGGTTGCAGAAACTCCAAATAATGATTTTAATTTTCGATGCAATTGCATACGACTCATGTGCATTTCTTCTGCAAAAATTTCCGCATTAAATTCTGAATTGGGAATTGCAGTTTCTAAAACCGTTTCTAATTTGGCTATGAATTTTTCATCAACGGAATTAATAACAACTTCTGTTGGTTTCAAAATTAATTCCTGACTATAGCGTTCTTGTAGTTTTTTGCGTTCTTGAATTTGTTGGGAAACCGTTGCTTTTAAAACTTCATGATTAAAAGGTTTTGTTAAAAATACATCAGCTGTGCTTTGTAATGCTTTTAAATGGGTGTCATCTGACGATTTTGCGGTTACTAAAATAACTGGAATAAATGAGGTAAGCTCGTTAGATTTAATTTGATTACTAAATTCAAATCCATCCATTTCTGGCATGATTAAATCGGAAATAATACAATCGGGAATTTCTTTTTGTGCTAGTTTTAGCGCTTCTTTTCCGTTAGTTGCCTCTAAAATTTGGTAATTAGTTGCAAAAATATCTTTAATAACTTCTCTTATTGATGCATTGTCATCAACTACAAGTAAAATGGGCAATTCAGAATTATGATTGGTTTCAGAGATTATATCTGAAATAATTTCAGTTTTACCTTTTTCTTCAATTATAATTGCATTTGCTAAATTTTTATTAAGCGGAAGTTCAACAGTAAAACTAATTTGTTGATTATTAAAATTGGTTTTAATAGTTCCTTCATAAAGTTCAACTAAATCTTTAACTAAGGCTAAACCAATTCCAAAACCTGAAATGGCATTATTTTTTTGATAAAAACGTTCAAATAATTTCTTGTAATCGGATTCTTTTAATTGGCTATTATAATTTCGAACTTGGATAATTAAGTTTTGGTTTTCTTTTTTGGCTATGAAGTCAATTGGTTTTCCTTGTTCGTTGTATTTAAACGCATTATCTAAAAGATTACTAGTAATTTTTGTGAAGATGTCTTTATCGAAATGTGTTTCAAAATCTAAGTTTTCAGTTGTAAAAGTAAATGCTTGATTTTCTTCTTTTGCTTTAAAAGAGAAAGGTTCAATTATAGATTGGAAGAAATGTTTCAAATTCCCTTTTTTCAAAATAATTTGAAGCTTTCCATTATCAATTTTTGATAATTCTAAGAGTTGGTCAACGAGTTCTAACAAGCGATTGGCATTGTTATCAATTAAGTTTAGTTGTTTGTTTTGCTCTTCGTTTGTAGTGTTACTTTGTAATTGTTGAACTGGACTTTTAATTAAAGTAAGAGGTGTCCTAAATTCGTGTGAAATATTAGCGAAAAAGCGAGATTTAAGTTCGTTTAATTTGTTTAGTTTTTGAGCGGTTTTTATTTTGTTTCGGTAACCATAGAATAGGAATAATCCACTAATCAATAAAAGTCCAGCAATTGCAATATAGATATATTTTTGTTTTTCAGAGAGTTCGTTTTTTGTTTTTAAAAGTTCAATTTCTTGTTCTTTTTTTTCGGTTTGATATTTAGTTTCTAAATCATTAAAAAGCTGATTGTCATTTTTTTGTTCTAAACTATCTCGATAGGTAATATAATTTTCAAGAGATTCATAAGCCAAATCATTCTCATTTCGTGATTTGTAAATAGAAGATAAATAATAATATGAATTTGAAATTATACTATAATCTACATTTTTTTTATTTTTTATATTTTCCACTACAGCAGTATAATTTATAATTGCTTCATCATGGTTTTTAATTTGATATAAATAGCTAGCGTATGCCCAATAAGCCCTTATTAAAGCATTATCATCATTAAAAGTTTTACTTTTTTCAATAAATTCCTTATAATATTTAGTTGCTAAATCATTTCTACTTATTTTTCGATATAAAGAAGCATAAGCCCAATAAGTATCACTGAATTCTTTAACCAATTTATTTTCATAGAAATACTTATTCGCATCATCATAAAGTTTTAAAGCAGTTTCTATATCAGGATTTTCACTTTCCACTAATGTAGAACCATAATATAATCCAGATACATGCATTTCGGTTAATGAATTTGAGGATTTTGCTAGTTCATATGATTTTTTAAAGTAATCTTTAGCTTTTCCATATATTTTATTATTTGATGGATTATAGCCTCTAAGCATCATTAAACCTATATTTTGTAAAGCTCTAATTTGTACATCATTTGTAAAATTATTCGATTCGCTAATTGAGTCAATATAAATATATTTTGCAATGGCTTTATCGTCTTCATATTTTGAATAATGGATATTTGCAAGAATATTATTAGCTTCAAGAAAGTTTGTAATTTCTTCTTTTGTTGAGTATTTTTTTTTAATTATTCCCTCAATCAAAGAAATCGATTGTTCAAACATTTTTAATTTAAAATATACCTTAGCTTTATAAATTATAGCTTTATCTTGAACAGAAGATTTATTTTTTTGTTTAGCAAATGAAAATAGTTTGTTAGCTGAAATAAGAGCTAAATCATATTTCATTTCATTAAATGAAGATTCAAATTGATTTGAATATGCTTTAATAGAATCGGTTTGATTTTGACCAATTCCTAAAATTGAATTAAAAACTAAAATAAATAAAAAACGTTTCATTTTTAAATATTGTTCAATTACAATACTACAATAAAATTATCACAACTATCAATAGTATTGTAACAATATAAAGTTACAATATTTAATTTAGCGATTAATAATTAAATTCATTTTTATTGTTTTTGATATACCTAACAATTAAAGCGACAACATCTTCTTCTTGTTCGTCATTAAAGAAAATTTCGTCTAAATCTTCCCAACCTGAAAAAACGCTATCATCTAGTTTTTCCATTGCCAATTCGCGAGTTTCTAAATCCTCAGAAAAGTTGTTGATACCAAATAATCCAATAGCTTTTGCAATGATATTAGCCGTTTTTGTTGCGCCAATTTTCTTGTATGCTTCTACAATTTCTCTAGCATAATCGCCAGTTTCATTTTCGAAGAAGAATTGGAATCCACCTTCGTTCATAGCGCCTTCAAAGATATCGATTAGTACAAATGTTTTTTCGCCTTCTGATAAATCCGTAAAGCCGTCTGTTTCTTCTTTTTTATTCCAAATAATGGTGCCAACCGCTTCGATGATTTCGATTTCGTCTGCTAGGTTTACAATTTCGTTGATTTTACTCATTTTTTTATGTATTAATTGTTGTCGTCCTGAACTTGATTATCTTCGTTGAATCTTCGATTTCAGGATTTATAAATCTTTATTTTAGTTTCTCTTGTAAAATTTGAATTTCATCTCTGAATTTCGCTGCTTGCATGAAATCTAATTCTTTTGCTGCTTTTTCCATCATTTTTCTCAAGTCGCGAATTTTCTTTTCAATTTCGGGTTTTGATAAGTACAAACTTTCGGGCTCGGCTGCTTTTAAGGCTTCTTTTTCAAAATAACCTGTTGAAACAGAATTACCACTCAAAGCGCTACCTAAACTTTTATTTAACGCTTTTGGCTGTAGATTGTTTTCGGTGTTATATCGAGTTTGTTTCGCTCTTCTGTAATTGGTTTCGTCAATTGTTTTTTGCATAGAAGCCGTAATTTTATCGGCATACATGATGGCTTTTCCATTCACGTTTCGAGCGGCACGCCCTACTGTTTGTGTCAACGAACGGTGGCTTCTCAAGAATCCTTCTTTATCCGCATCTAAAATTGCTACTAACGAAACTTCAGGTAAATCTAAACCTTCACGGAGTAAGTTGACACCAATTAGCACATCAAAAATACCTTTTCGCAAATCTTGCATAATTTCCACACGTTCTAAGGTATCTACATCGGAATGAATATAACGACAACGAATAGCAACTTTTGTTAAATATTTCGCTAATTCTTCCGCCATACGTTTGGTTAAAGTAGTAACCAAAACACGCTCGTCAGCCTCGCATCGCAACTGAATTTCTTCGATTAAATCATCAATTTGATTGGCACTTGGTCGCACCTCAATAATTGGATCTAACAAACCCGTCGGTCGAATTACTTGTTCTACATAGACCCCTTCCGATTTTTGCAATTCATAATCAGCTGGTGTGGCGGAAACATAAACTACTTGATTTTGTAAAGCTTCAAATTCTTCAAATTTTAACGGACGATTGTCCATCGCAGCAGGTAATCTAAAACCATATTCTACTAAGTTTTCTTTACGACTTCTATCGCCACCATACATCGCATGTACTTGAGAAATCGTAACGTGACTTTCGTCTACTACCATCAAATAATCATCAGGGAAATAATCTAACAAACAGAAAGGTCTGGTTCCGGGTTCGCGACCATCCAAATAACGCGAATAATTTTCAATTCCGGAGCAATACCCTAATTCCCGAATCATTTCTAAATCGAAATTGGTGCGCTCTTCTAATCGTTTGGCTTCTAAATGTTTGCCAATCTCTTTAAAATAATCGACTTGTTTGACCAAATCTTGCTGTATCGCCCATATTGCATTTTGTAACACATCAGGTGAGGTTACAAACATATTCGCCGGGTAAATCGTTAGCTTTTCATAACGCTCTAAAACTTGAGCCGTTCGCGCATCAAACGCCTCAATTTCTTCAATTTCGTCTCCGAAGAAATGTATTCGGAAGGGTTCATCGCCATAACTTGGAAAAATTTCCACGATATCTCCTTTAATTCTAAAGTTACCAGGTGCAAATTCGGCTTCGGTTCTCGAATACAAACTTTGCACCAATTGATGCAACAATTTGGTACGGGAAATTTGCTGATTTACTTCCAAATTGATGACGTTCTTTTGAAACTCAACAGGATTTCCAATTCCGTATAAACAGGAAACCGAAGAAATCACAATAATATCTCTCCGACCCGAAAGTAGGGCAGAAGTAGTACTCAGCCGCAGTTTTTCTAGCTCTTCATTTATCGATAAATCTTTTTCTATATAGGTTCCCGTAACAGGAATAAAAGCTTCGGGTTGGTAATAATCGTAATAAGAAACAAAATATTGGACCGAATTATTCGGAAAGAATTGCTTGAACTCGGAATACAATTGAGCCGCAAGTGTTTTATTATGTGCTAAAACTAGAGTCGGTTTTTGTACTTCTTGTACCACATTGGCTACAGTAAATGTTTTTCCAGACCCCGTAACACCTAATAAAGTTTGATATTTCTCCCCATTGATAATCCCTTTTGAAAGTTTTTCAATAGCTTGTGGTTGGTCACCAGTAGGTTTATAATCGGAAACGACTTGGAATTTCATTTGATGTACTTAGTGTAAAGTGTAAGTTGCAAAGTTAGTTAAAGTGTTAAAAACAAAAGGTAAAGACTTGAAAAAATAGTTCTTATTTACTTTTTTCGGTTTAATACTGACATTAGTAACCGCTAAAAAAGTAATTCCTTTTAACCACTTCTTCTATCACTATTTTTTTATATGTTAATTAATCCCAACATTCCATTAATAACAAGTCCCCTTCTTTGTGTTCGATTGAAACGATTCCATCTTCAGCAACATGATTACTGCTTCCTGTTCGATACCCAATCGTAAGCTCGTCATCATTTAAAGGATAAAATAAGTTTTTGGAATGAATCCCGTTAACTTTTCCTATCGGTATTAATGAAAGCGTTGTGTTTTTGGGATACCATTTTTCATATGTAGGGGGTAGCAAGAAAATCTTAGAATGGTCGTCTAACAGTACAATTTTTAGTTTATTTCTGAATTTTACAATACTAGTAATATTCGTAATGGTGTGGTCAGCGCGCTTTCCTGTGGCCCAAGTCACATTTACTGCTTTATGACCTTTCGCCACCAGATAATCAAAAGCTTTTTCTAAATCGGTTTTGTCTTGATTGGGTGTGTGAACAATCTCTAATGGATATTGTTTTTCTAAATAATGTTCTGGATCAAAACCTCTATCAAAATCACCTAACAGGACATCTACTTTGATTCCTAATTCTAAGACACGATTAATTGCGGAATCCAATACTATTACTAAAGGAGACCATTCTAATAGTTGACCTAATAATTCTTCGCTACAAGAAGCACCATTAGCAATAATTAATGCAGGTTCTTGATCGTCGCGAACAATATGATGTGATGACATTTTATTTTTTTGTTTCAGGTTTCAAGTTCAAAGTTTCAAGTTTCAAGTTTCAAGTTTCAAAGTTGAATTTGTCTTAAATTTATTGCACCAAGTAATTTACGGTATCAATTTCTGATAAATGAAAATAACCAAGCGGAAAGTTTTCAGCATTGTTTTGATTCGTAATATTACCTCTTATCGTTGCTGGTGGTGTTGCGAATGGATTACCAGAACCGCTTCCTGCAATGGTGATTAGCTTGTTCATATAGTTAAAATACCCCAATGTTATCCCTTGAACACTTAAATCTAGTGTTATACCAGGTTCTGTTTCGCTACTTCCATAAAAACCAAACATGAGGTTGCCTTGGAAAAATTCATCGGTAACCGCACCAAATTCAGGAATTTGTTTGTTCGGATTTTTAACGCCCAACAAGTAGTAATTGTCTTCGGCTCCATTGTCTTGATAGAAATACTTAATTTGAATTTCATCATCTCCACCAAATCCTGGGACGGTTTCTTGGGTAACATTTAAGATATCTGGAGTTGCAATGAGGGTATTGGTGGCCGTGTAAAGTTGGCCATCATACAAAATATCCAAACGATACGTTTCGCCTATTAAAGGTTCAAAATTGGTACAAGTATAGGTTCCAGTGTTGGGTATTTCAGAAAAAGTAAAGGTAACATTCGAACTGTTTGTAATGGTTACCATTGCACCATTTGCAGGAAGGATGTCATTGGTATAAAAATCGTTGGTTAAGCTCAATTGAATATTTTGAATTTCACCAGTAGTTCCTTTTTCCCATTTTATTATGGCATCTATAACCAATTTGGGTGCTGCATTTGCCAAATCAATATTTACAACTTCTTCACAACTAGTAAAAATAACAGTTGTGGTTAAAAAGAAATATAGAAAGATTTTTTTCATAAGATTAAAATTTAAAATTATAAGATACCGATGGCACAATACCAAAGATCGAAAGTTTTACAGCTTCATTTGCTCCTGTTTCTGAATTTTGACGGAACGTAATTGAAGCAGCATTATATCGGCTGTACACATTATAAATACCAAAAACCCACTCGCCTTTAAATTTCCGATTTTCATATTTCTTTGGAGTTAAGGTTGCCGAAATATCCATGCGGTGATAAGCAGGTAGTCGATCTTCATTTCTAGAATTATAACTTGGAACGGTTACCCCTTGAAAGACATATTTTCCAGTAGGATAGGTAACAGGTTGCCCAGATTGAAGTGTGAAGCTTGCTCCAAAACTCCACTTATTGTTTAATTTGTAATTTCCAGTTACAGCTAAGTTATGGGTTTTGTCATAGGCAGAACGATACCAGTTTCCATTATTAATACCAATTTCGGTAGGAGTTCTTCCAGGGGTTTGCTGTTCTGATCGAGATAGGGTATACGATACCCAGCCGTTGAGGGTACCTTCATTTTTTCGTACCATCATTTCCAATCCATAAGAACGCATCCTACCATTTAAAATTACTTGCTCAATTGCTTCATTTGCAATCAAGTCGGCACCATCAATATAGTCGATTCGATTTTGTACTTTTTTGTAGTAAGTTTCTAACTCCAAGGTATATTTACCTTCTTTAAAGTTTTTGAAATACCCTACCGCTACTTGGTCGGCCAATTGTGGCTTGATATAGTTATCACTCGGAGTCCATACATCTAATGGAGTAGGGGATTGTGTGTTAGAAATCAATTGCATGTATTGCACCATTCTGTTGTATCCTGCTTTAATAGATTGGTTCTCATCTATTTCGTACGAAAAGGTAAATCGGGGTTCAAAATTAGCATAATCGGCTATTTTATCGTTTGAACCAAAATATCGGGTGCTTGTTGGAGTGGCCTTTTCGTAAATTTTTAATGCTTCGTCATATAAAACAGGTTGGTTGTTTTCGTAATAGTTGATGGTGGATGCCCCAACACGATAAAAATTACTAAAACGCAAACCGGCCATTACGGAAATTTTATCGGTTAAATTGTACTCAATATCGGCGTAGATGCCATTTTCAAAAGCATATTTTTTATCCAATTGTCTGAAATTAATGGAGGAGTTTTCATCCAAAGGTTCAATGGTTCCTGGGTTTATATCATACTTGGTAACATTAACTCCAAAGTTAAACTTTGTTTTCTCCGAAGCATAATATTTGAAGTCATATTTTAAATTGTAATTTTGAATGGTTGATTCCCAGTTAAATCCAATGAAGTCCAATTCCAATCCATAAAAGTAATTGCTGTAAATTAGGGATAAGTTTGAAAATAATTTATCAGAAAACAAATGATTCCAACGCATATTCAAAGTGGAATTCCCATAAGTATTTCGAAACGAATCATTTAAATTGAAGATATCCCTGCCAAAATACCCAGACAAATAAACGTTGTTGTTCTCGTTGAACTTGTAGTTTAGTTTGGTATTCAAATCATAAAAATAAGCCGAATTTTCATTATCGGTCAGTTTTAAGAACAAATGGGCATACGAACCCCTTCCAGCAATTAAGAAAGAGCCTTTGTCTTTTACAATTGGTCCTTCTGCTAATAAACGACTTGAAATTAGTCCGATTCCACCGTTTATGCTAAATTTATTGCTATTACCATCCTTTTGATACACATCTAAAACAGAAGCTGCTCGTCCACCAAAACGTGCTGGAATTCCTCCTTTATACAGTTTTAAATCTTTAATAGCATCTGCATTAAATACAGAAAATAAACCAAAAACATGAGAAGTGTTGTAAAGTGTAGCTTCGTCTAGGAGAACTAAATTCTGATCAGCTCCACCTCCTCTTACATTAAATCCCGATTGTCCCTCACCAGCATTTGTTACTCCAGGCAAGAAAAGAAGCGATTTTATTACGTCTACTTCTCCCATTAAAACAGGCATTTGCTTTATGGTACTTATAGCCAATTTATTCACACTCATCTCGGGTTTTTTGATGTTGGTTTTGTAGCTATCTTCTGTAATGACAACTTCTTTTAGTTCTAATTTGCTTTCATTCAGACTAAAATTTTTCTTCGTATTTTGAGAAATTTCCAGTGGATTAGAAATTGTTTCAAACCCAACATAACTTACTTTAACGGTATAATTTCCAGTAGGTAAGGTTAAAGAGTAAAATCCATATTCATTCGTATATGTTCCGATATTTAATTCGGCTATATATACCGATACACCAATTAATGTTTCATTATTGTTTGCATCGGAAACAATGCCACTTAGTGTTACTTTTTCTTGCGAGTAACCTATCAATCCTAGCGAAAGGGTAAGTAGTAAAAAAAGGTGTTTTAACATAATTTAGGCATAATATTTGATTTACAAATTTGACAAATAATGTTGGCAATTGTTTCAAAACTTATGTTAATTTATATTTAAAAATCATTTAATTTGATAATTTTACAAATCGAATCGAATTCCTATGAAAATAAAAGCACTTACATTCTTTATATTTATACTTTCATGGCCACTATTTTCTCAGAAAGATTCTCCTTTTAAGTCTTCTAAACTTAAGCTCGAATGGGAGAGTCCAACGATTGCTGAGCCAAAAAATGCGTTACCAGGAATTGAATACAAAAGCATACTTGACAATAAAGATTCCAATTTAAGCAGGTATAGTATCAAGAAAAGTGAGAAAGTTGCTGAAAGTATTTTAGAAAAAAAGTCGGAGTTTAAGAATCCTGGGGATGAGTACAAAGATAAATTAAACAAAGAGATAGGAGTGGGGAGTGCCGTTGATGTCTTTTTTGGAAAATTTAAAGTGTTTACTCCAAAATTAAAAATATTGACGCGAGACCATATGGACCCAGATGGTGATAGAGTACGGATTATTGTTAATAATGTTGTGGTTTACTTAAATATTTATTTAGAAAGTAGTTTTAAAACCCACATAATTGATTTAACAGAAGGAGATAATTTAATCGATATTTTAGCATTAAACCAAGGGTTAGCAGGTCCTAATACCGCTACTTTTGCTATATATGATGAAAAAGATAATTTAGTAACAAGTAATGATTGGAATTTGAACACGGGTTTGGCAGCCAAATTTTTAATAGAATATGTCAAACCAATGGAAAATAAAAAATAAAAAGAACCGTCAAAAATATTTAGACGGTTCTTTTTTATAAGCAAATCTTAGTTTAACTGCGCTAAGATCGTATTTAAAGTAGTACTTGGACGCATGGCTTTTTCAGTCAATTCAAAACTTGGGTGATAATACCCACCAATTTTTTGTTCTTTGCCTTGAGCCGCAACTAATTCTGCATCAATTTTAGCTTCGTTAGCTGTCAAAGCTTCTGCAATTGGAGCAAAGGTAGCTTTTAACTCCGCATCCTTAGTTTGGTTTGCTAATGCTTGTGCCCAATAGAACGCTAAATAGAAATGCGAACCTCTGTTGTCAATTCCACCTAATTTTCTTGCCGGTGACTTGTCTTCTGCTAAGAATTTTGCATTTGCCTCGTCTAATGTATCGGCTAAAATTTGTGCTTTGGTATTGTTTTGTGTTTGTGCTAAATGTTCTAATGAAGCCTGTAATGCTAAGAATTCTCCTAATGAATCCCAACGCAAATAGCCTTCTTCTACAAATTGTTCTACGTGTTTTGGAGCTGAACCACCTGCACCTGTTTCAAACAATCCGCCACCGTTCATTAAAGGTACGATAGATAACATTTTAGCCGAAGTTCCCAATTCTAAAATAGGGAATAAATCGGTTAAGTAATCACGCAGCACGTTTCCAGAAACTGAAATTACATCTTTTCCTTGACGGATGATTCGTAAAGTTTCTTTCATCGCATCTTTCACATCCATGATGCGAATATCTAAGCCAGTCGTGTCGTGATCTTTTAAGTATTTTTCAACTTTTTTAATAATTTCGCTATCGTGTGCTCTGCCTTTATCTAACCAGAAAATAGCAGGAGTATCAGATAATCTTGCTCTGTTTACCGCTAATTTTACCCAATCTTGAATAGGAGCATCTTTAGTTTGACACATTCTGAAAATGTCACCTGTACCTACTTTTTGTGTTAATAAAACAGTCCCATTTTCGTCTTCCACATTAACAGTTCCATTTTCTTTTAGTTGGAATGTTTTATCGTGAGAACCATATTCTTCTGCTTTTTGAGCCATTAATCCAACATTAGGAACGGATCCAATGGTTTTTGGATCTAAAGCGCCATTCTCTTTCATTTCTTCAATACAAGCAGCATAGAAACCAGCATACGAACGGTCTGGTATCATAGCAATGGTATCTTCCTCTTTTCCTTCTGCATTCCACATTTTTCCACCACTTCTTGCTAAAGCTGCCATAGAAGCATCTACAATTACATCAGAAGAAACGTGGAAGTTTGTAATTCCTTTTTCAGAATTTACCATAGCAACACGAGGTCCGTTAGCTAAAGCATCAGCGATTGCTTGTTTGATTTCTTCTTCTTGAGGAATTCCTGCAATTTTGTTGTATAAATCTTGTAATCCATTATTTGGATTGATGTCTAATGATTGGAATACATCAGCATATTTAGTATAAACATCCGCAAAGAAAGTTTCCACAATAGCTCCAAAAATAATAGGATCCGAAACCTTCATCATTGTTGCTTTCAAATGCGCAGAAAGCATCACATTTTTTGCTTTAGCATCCGCAATTGTTGTTGCTGCAAATTGTTTTAAAGCATTCAAGTTCATAACAGAACTGTCAATAACCTCTCCAGCTTTTAGGCTAGCAAAGTCTTTTAAAACAGCGGTTGCTCCATTATCCGAATGGAAAACAATTCTGAATTTCCCATCTTTTTCAACTGTTGTTGATGTTTCAGTCCCGTAGAAATCACCTGAATTCATGTGCGCTACTTCAGTTTTGCTATCGGCAGCCCATTTCCCCATTCGGTGTGGATTGGCTTTTGCATAGTTTTTAACTGCTTTTGGCGCTCTTCTGTCCGAGTTTCCTTCACGTAATACTGGATTTACAGCCGAACCTAAAACTTTAGCATATTTCGCTTTGATTTCTTTCTCCGTATCGTTTTGTGGCTCTTCAGGATAGCTTGGAATATTGAAGCCTTGTGATTGTAATTCTGCAATCGCTTCTTTTAATTGAATTACAGAAGCTGAAATGTTTGGTAATTTAATTATGTTAGCTTCTGGAGTATTTGCTAATTGCCCTAATTCGGTAAGTGCGTCACCTACTTTTTGGTCTTCGGTTAAGCATTCTGGAAAGTTAGCTAAAATTCTTCCCGCTAAAGAAATATCTCTTGTTTCGATCGCAATATTAGCCGTTTTGGTAAATGCTTTTACAATCGGTAAAAACGAATGTGTTGCCAACATAGGCGCTTCATCCGTAATGGTATACATTATTTTAGATTGGTTGGACATGAATGATATGTGTTTGTTTGAATATAATTTGTTAAACCCCGCAAATATAAGGAATTCAGTAGAAATAATGGAGTATTTTGACCGAAAACTTGAATACTATTCAATAAAAAAGCCACAACAATGTTGCGGCTTTTATACTTGAGAAAGTACAAATTAGTTTTTGTATCTTCTTTCTTTGATTTTTGCTTTTTTACCAGTAAGATCTCTAAAGTAGAAGATACGAGCTCTACGTACTTTACCTCTTTGGTTCACTTCAATTTTTTGTAAAGCTGGCATGTTTACTGGGAAGATACGCTCTACACCAACTGCACCTGACATTTTACGGATTGTAAAAGTTTCAGTAGCTCCAGCACCTCTTCTTTGGATAACAACTCCTTTGAAGAACTGAGTTCTTGTTTTTTCACCCTCTTTAATTTCATAGTACACAGTGATTGTATCACCAGCACCAAACTCAGGGAAATCTTTTTTCGCAACTAATTCGTTATTTACGAAATCAACTAAATTTGACATAGTTATAATTATAAAAGTTTGATTCAAAGCAACATACACGTCTATCGCCAGAGGTTGATTTAAAGTGGTGCAAAATTATAAAAAAAAATTGAATAATCAAATTGCAGTATGTGAAATATTTAGAAATTAGATTTTCGGATTTTCAGATTTTCGGATGATGGATTTTAAGATTTTCGGAACATCAGCACCTGAGGATAGCAGCACATCAAAATCTATTCCTCATTTTCCAACAAATCAGGTCGTCTGTTTTTGGTGTGTTCGTAGGCCATTTCTTCGCGCCATTTTTCAATTTTGCCAAAGTTACCACTCAATAACACCTCAGGAACTTTCAAACCTTTATATTCTGCTGGGCGTGTGTAGATAGGAGGTGACAACAAATTATCCTGAAAACTATCGGTTAATGCCGATGTTTCATCACTTAAAACACCTGGGATTAATCGAATAATGGCATCACAAAATACGATGGCACCAATTTCACCACCACTGAGCACATAATCCCCAATCGAAATTTCACGGGTAATGTGCATATCACGAACGCGTTGATCGACACCTTTGTAATGGCCACACAAAATCATAATGTTTTCATACATCGAGATGGAATTCGCCATTTTTTGATTTAACGTTTCCCCATCGGGAGTCATGTAAATGATTTCGTCGTAGTTTCTTTCCGATTTTAGCTTCGAAATACAATCGTCTATGGGTTGGACCATCATGACCATACCAGCGCCTCCTCCAAACTGGTAATCGTCTACACTCCTTTGTTTATTCATCGTGTAGTCTCTCAAGTTGTGAAAATGAACTTCGACCAATCCTTTCTGAATGGCGCGTTTCATGATAGAAGCTTCAAACGGACTTCGCATCAATTCGGGTAAAACGGTAATAATATCAATTCGCATGCTGCAAAGATAATAGATTATTTTTTAGTTGCCGAAAGCGAATACACCATTGGAATTTTGTTTCCCAAATGCTTGATTCGAAATTTATTCGGTTCAAATTCTTCGGTTTGATTGAAACAATTATAAGGGGAATAATCAAATTCGTTAAAACAATTAATTGCTAATTTATTTGAAATTAAAGCATTTAAAACTTCTGAAATCGGATGATTCCAAGTGATGGTTTTTGTATTTAGGGGTGCTTCTTTATCGGCATAAGTTCCATATTCTTCCTCTATGATAGGTGCTATATTGAAATAATTATAGAAAACCTCTTTGAAATCGTTATCAAAAATCCAAACCACGGGATGGAATTCGGCAAAGACAAATTTTCCATCAGGTTTCAAGAAATGTGACACTATTTTAGCCCATTTATCCAAATCAGGAAACCAACCAATTGTCCCATAACTGGTAAAAACAATATCGAATTTTTCGTCCAAATGATTTGGTAAATCATAAATATCACAACAAATAAAAGTAGTATCTAAATTCAATTTATTGTTGATTTCTTTCGCTTTTTCAATGGCTTTGTCTGACAAATCGATTCCGGTAGCTTTGGCACCCATTCGGGCTAAAGTGATGGTGTCTTGGCCAAAATGACATTGTAAATGCAGTACTTTTTTGCCTGAAACATCGCCAAGTAAATCCAATTCAATCGAATTTAAAGACGATTTTCCTTTCAGAAAACCTTCCATGTCATAGAAATCGGAGTTCACATGGACTTCTACTTTATTATTCCAAGTTTGTTTGTTGATAGTTAGGTAATCATTATTTTCCATAGGAATCCTTATTAGTTTATCAAAGCAAATGGACTTCGTTTTAATTCAAGTAAAACGGTTATACTATCGATTTGCATATTCGATTTTGAAAAAAATAAAGGTAAGAAGAATTGTGGTTTAAAAGAAAAAAAGCGATGTTACTTATGTAAGACATCGCTTTTAGGTTTGATAATATTAGATTTTATGGATTTGTAGACCACAAAGAAGCACTTTTTAATAATGCTCTTCTTGGAAGTTGGAGCGTACTAACAATTAGTTCAGCAAAATCCTCTGGCTGTAGCACTGTTTCTGTTGCCTCTTTGCTAGCAATTCCTAATTCAATTGACATATCGGATGCTATGGTGCTAGGCGTTAACGTACAAACTCGGATGTTGTTCTTTCTCACTTCTTTCATTAACGATTCTGACATTCCGATTACAGCGAATTTTGATGCAGAATACGCAGAAGTATTTGGGTTTCCGGCTAATCCAGCAGTAGACGACACGTTGAAAATATCGCCTTGATTATTAGCAATTAGATAAGGTAAAACTTCTTTAGTTACGTAGTACATTCCCATTACATTCGTTTGAATTATCGATTGCCATTGGTTTACATCCATTTCTAAAAAGCTTCCAAAAGCTGCAATTCCAGCATTGTTTACTAAAATATCGACTGTATTAAAAGTATTCATGATTTCTTGAATTCCTTTTTTTACTTCGTCATAATTACCTACATCAAAAACAGCATATGTAGCATTAACTCCTTGAGCTTTTAGTTCGGCAACAGTAACAATCAAAAGCGTTTCGTTTCTTCCTGTTATGGCTACGTCTATTCCTTGTTTTGCAAAGGCTATAGCGGTTGCTTTTCCTAGTCCTCTACTACCACCTGTAATGATAGCTTTTTTACCTTTTAAATTTTCCATTTTGATTTTTTTTTGTTTCGAATGCAAATTTACCAAATCAGGCAAGGGGATATGTGGATTTTAATGTTAAAGATTTTTTAAATTCCTCAATCGGGGATTCATTATAAACAGCTAAATTGATAGGTTCGTAATATTTTTGTAGTTTTGCGCATTAAAATTTAAAATTTAAAGCATGGAAAATGGAATATATGCTAAATTCAATACCTCTAGAGGTACGATTTTAGTAAAATTAACACACGATTTAACACCAGGAACGGTTGGGAATTTCGTAGGATTAGCAGAAGGGCAATTGGAAAATTCGGCGCGTCCAATGGGAAAACCTTATTATGATGGATTAAAATTCCACCGTGTAATTCCTGATTTTATGATACAAGGAGGATGCCCACAAGGTCAAGGAACAGGTGGTCCAGGGTACAACTTTGATGATGAGTTCCACCCAACATTACGTCACGATGGCCCTGGCGTTTTATCGATGGCGAATGCGGGACCGGGCACTAATGGTTCGCAATTTTTCATCACACATGTTGAAACTTCTTGGTTGGATGGAAAACATACGGTTTTTGGTCATGTAGTTGAAGGACAAGATGTAGTAGATGCTGTGGCACAAGGAGACGTTATCGATTCGTTAGAAATTGTTAGGGTAGGAGAAGAGGCTGAAAAATGGAATGCTATTGAAGCTTTTAGAACCTTTGAAGGCTCTAGAGAAAAACGATTAGCAGAACAAAAAAAACAAGCTGAAGAAGCTTTGGAAAAATTAGCTGCTGGTTTCCAAAAAACAGAAAGCGGCTTGCGTTATCAAATCATCCAAAAAGGAACAGGGAAACAAGCCGAGAAAGGCAAAAAAGTTTCGGTACACTACCAAGGAGCTTTAGAAAACGGACAAGTTTTTGATTCTTCTTATAAAAGAAAGCAACCTATTGATTTCACTTTAGGTGTGGGACAAGTTATTGAAGGTTGGGACGAAGGTATCGCTTTATTGCAAGTAGGAGACAAAGCACGTTTTGTAATTCCTTCTTATTTAGGTTACGGTTCTAGAGGTGCTGGAGGGGTTATTCCACCAGATGCTACTTTGGTTTTTGATGTGGAATTAATGGATGTGAAGTAAGGTACGAAGTATAAAGTACGAAATACGAAGTACAAATTACGAAGTACAAATTACGAAGTACAAATTATGAAGTAAAAAGTACTTAGTACAGTGTTATAGAAATCTCGAAACGGTGTTTCGGGATTTTTTTTTTGGTATATGTTAGGTTCATTAATTGTTATGTGTTTTGCGTGTCGAAGTTTATTGCCCTATATCAAGAGCAAGTAGGTGTTAATTTGCTTTTTAAGCGTATGGTAAAGGTTTTTAGGTATTTTATAACAATTAAGCTAGTAAAATAAGTCTATTAGAAAAAGTTTGAAGTGGTATTGGATTAAAAGTAAAGTCATTTGTTTTTATTTTTTTAGACTATGTATTACTTAATCTTATTATAACGTATCATAAAAAATACAATTAAAAAAAATATTTTTTAAATTTGAATTATATAAGCCATTAATTATGAATTGGAAAGCCAAAACTTTACTTCACAAAGGAACGCCAAGAATTGCTGTTTATTTTGAAAAGAATACAGAATTAATTGCTCGCATTAAAACTTTTGCAGATGCAAGATGGAGTCCTAACAAAAAATATTGGCATTTGCCTGATACCGAAGCCAATCGTCTACATTTTAAATTACCTTTAGCACACACTTTGGTTCCGAATGCGGAAGGAATAGCAAGTATTGAAACTTTTAAGCGTTACCTTTTATCCAAAAGATATAGCCCAAATACGATAAATACTTACAGTGATGCCTTAAAATCGTTTTTAACTTTTTGTAATACTAAAGCTGTAAAGGACATTACCAACGAAGATGTTATTGCTTACAATAACGATTATATACTGAAAAATAAATTTTCATCTTCATACCAAAATCAAATAGTAAATGCCATTAAGCTTTTCTTTAAAATCGTAAAAGAAACATCGATTGAAATTGAAAAAATACATCGACCAAAACGAGAAAAGGTATTGCCAAATGTTTTGAGTAAAGAAGAGGTAAAACTAATCATAAATTCTCCAACTAACTTAAAACATAAAACCATGCTAAGTTTAATTTACTCTTGCGGTTTACGATGTGGTGAATTATTAGCATTACAGCCTCATCATATTGATTCTAAAAGAAATATCGTTTTATTAAAAAATTCAAAAGGGAAAAAGGATAGAATTGTTCCGCTTAGTCCTAAAATACTAGAACTATTAAGAAACTATTATAAAGTTTATAAACCTAAAACGTATTTGTTTGAAGGACAAGAAGCTGGAACTCCTTATTCTGACAAAAGCTTACAAAGCGTTTTAAAACAAGCTCTAAATAAAGCAGGAATAAAAAAACCTGCTACGCTACATTGGTTACGCCATAGCTATGCTACACACTTACTTGAAAGTGGAACCGATTTAAGATACATTCAAGAACTATTAGGTCATAATAGCAGTAAAACTACCGAAATATATACTCACGTAAGTACAAAAAGCATTCAACAAATTAAAAGCCCGTTTGATGATTTGTAAGATTTTTTTATTATTTTTGAAAAAGATAAAACTGATATTTGTCAGACATATACACCCAAAATTGGGTAGCTAAGTCTGATTTTGTCAGACATATAAACAAGTTAGCGGTCATTTTATAAACGACAACAATACATAAATGGAAATACCAAAATTTGACGAAACATTTATTCCAATTCTTGAAGTTCTTAAAGACGGTAGAGTCTTAAGGTCTAGAGAACTTATTGAAGAAGTAAAAACTAAGTTTTACTCTGACCTAACTGAAGAACAATTAAAGCAAGAAACAAAATCAGGTGACTTGCTTATTGACAACAGAATAGCATGGGGAAAATCATATCTAAAAAAAGGAGGTTACATAACATTTCCTCAGCGTGGCTTTGTTCAAATAACAGAGAAAGGCAAAAACCACTCAGCGACAATAACTGTAAGAGATTTAGAAAATGAGAGTTCATTGTTTGACTTTTACAAACAAGAAAAAGGCTCTGTTACAGTTGACAATAAAACGCAACCTGAGATTTCCTCTCCACAAGACCTTATAGACGAAGGCTTCAATAGAATTGAAAGCGAAGTCAAAGCAGACCTGCTTCAAAAATTAAAAACTATTGACCCATACTTTTTTGAGAAAGTAGTTTTGCGACTACTAAAGAAAATGGGATATGGCGAATTCATAGAGACTTCTAAATCTAATGACGGTGGAATTGACGGGATAATCAATGAGGACAAACTCGGACTAGATAAAATATATATTCAAGCCAAACGCTTCAATGAAGGAAAAGTAAGAGAAAAAGACATTCGCAATTTTATTGGTGCTATGAGTGGGGACACCAACAAGGGTGTCTTTGTAACAACATCTGAATTTGATGAAAAGGCACTAGAAAAAGCACGATCTGCTCACCACAAAATTATATGCATAGACGGCCAGAAATTAGTTACATTAATGCATGAATTTAATGTTGGTATTCAAGTAAGGACAACTTACGAGATTAAACAAATTGATGAGGACTTTTTTGATGAGCAGTAAAGAAAAACGAACCGCTAACAGCCGTAACTGTTGCACAACTACCATTTTTTAAAATATCCCGAAGGATCGGGACAAAAAATATAAAATTCCGACCTCGTTTAAGTACTTTTAAGCGAGG
>NZ_FRYK01000005.1 GCF_900148835.1 Flavobacterium cucumis
CCTCTTCTAAATCTTTATCAAATCATATCGAAATCCCCATAGTGGATAGACAGTAATCGGTTCCGTTCAACAGGAGTTTCATTGTTGGCTTTGCACGCAACGAAACTCTAGCTATTATAGGGCGTTTTTCTGTCCGTCACGCTATTGTTCTGTTTCATTGTCTGCGTATAAAATGTCTTTCGGTAAAAGGTCGTTCTGTAAATATTTTATATCCGCTTTCGTCCAAAAATTAAAGTTCATTAAGCCCATTGTCCCGTTGTCAAACCAGTTGCCTTCTCTGTCTTGGATTTGCAATGTCCACTTATAAGCTTTACCATTTTTGGAAAACTCTTTCAGTCTTGCTATTCCTGTCAAACCGAAAACGAGTTGATTTAACATTTCATTTGTTTCGTCTTCGGTGTTGTCAAAGTGCCAATGAAAAGTTTCAAAATGGAGTGTGTTCTCTCGTTGGTCGGTCTGCAACAAAATATCAAATCCATTGTCGTCACGGCAAAATATTTCGAGCTCGCTGTCACTTTTCTTGTCGAATTTAATGTCAGGATACTTATTTAGTTTCTCAACTACTGTGTCTATAATATTTTGTTCTGTCATTAGTTTACGGTCGTCTTTTAAAATGCTCTATAACTCGTTTATATATACGAAACTTCCTGACTAATATCATCCCTTATTGGCAAGATAGGCGAAAGTTTTGTGCGGTTTTTTATTTTCAAATATAACTATTTTTTCAAGTTTTAATTGTTATTGTCGCATCAATTCATGTTGTGTAGGATTTTGATAATTTTTCTTGTTTCATTTTCCATTGTCTGCCCAGGGATTGATTGGCGAACTTGATTTTGTTTTTGCCGTAGTATTTGTTTAGTTTATCTACAACTGACATTAAAGGCTGATGTTTTGGATTTGAGGTGTTGCATAATAATAATTGGGTTTGGTCGTTTGGTGTTAACCCCATTACTAAACCAGCTGCACAAAGTCTTCTGACTTTGCGCTAAAACACAAACTGTACAAAGTATCTAGCTGTGTAATCCCAAAAGCTTTCAGGATTGCAGAGCTGGAGCATTAAATTCCAAAACCAGTCTCAGTAAAAAAGCCTAGTGTACTTCGTGTCTGCTTTGTGCTCCTAGTGGCTAAAATCAGACTATCCAAAAATCAGAAAATCAGAAAATCAGAACATCCAAAAAACCTACCTAAAACTTCCAATTTTAGCTTGCTCCAAAACAGTTCTAACTTCATCAATAATCGCCTCATCATCAATAGTGGATGGAATTTGAAAGGGTTCTCCATCTGCTATACTGCGCATCATTTTTCTAAGAATTTTTCCAGAACGTGTTTTTGGCAAACGCTGCACAAGTACTACATCTCGTAATGACGCTACGGCGCCAATTTGTTCCCGTACTAAATGTACCACCTCATATTGCAATTGGAAATGGGCAATATCTTCTCCAGATTTTGCTACCACCAATGCTAAAGGAACTTGCCCTTTTAGTTCGTCATTTATTCCAATAACCGCACACTCAGCAACTGAGTGATGGGATGCTACTATCTCTTCCATTTCAGCAGTGGAAAGACGATGTCCCGCTACATTAATCACATCATCCACTCTTCCTGTAATATAAATATAACCATCATCATCTTTAAATCCGCCATCGCCTGAAAAATAATAACCTGGGAATTTATTCAAATATCCCGCTTTGAAACGGTCATTATCTTTCCATAAATCCATTAAGGTTCCCGGAGGTAATGGCAATTTAACCACTACATAACCTTCTTCATTGGGACCCAATTCTTGTCCGTTTTCTCCAAAAATTCGAATGTCATAACCGGTTACCGCTTTTCCTACGGAGCCGGGCTTTATAGGTAAATACTCCACTCCCATCATGTTGGCTATCATGGGCCAACCCGATTCGGTTTGCCACCAATGGTCGATTGCTGGAACAGGAATGTGTTCGCGATACCAATCTAATGTCGCTACATCACAACGCTCGCCTGCTAAAAACTGAATTCGCAAACTGCTTAAATCATATTGTTTTATGAATTCCCCATTTGGATCTTCTTTCTTAATAGCACGAATGGCTGTTGGAGCGGTAAACATCACATTCACTTTATGTTCCGCAATGACCCTCCAAAACGTACTCGCATCGGAAGTTCGAATGGGTTTTCCTTCGAATAAAACGGTAGTATTTCTGTTTATTAATGGTCCATAAACGATATAACTATGTCCCACTACCCAACCCACGTCAGAAGCGGCCCAAAAAACATCGCCTTCTTTTGCATCGTAAATATGTTGCATTGAAAATTTAAGTGCGGTTGCATAACCTCCTGTATCTCTGACAATTCCTTTAGGTTTTCCCGTAGTACCTGAAGTGTACAAAACATACAAAGGATGCGTTGCTTCAACAGGAATACAAGGGGTTTCTTCCGAACCATAAACCAAGGCATCGTAATCCACATCGTATTTTTTAAACGGCACTCTAGCTCCTAATTTTCTATTGAAAACGACTACTTTTTCAGGTTGGTGATGGGCTAATTCAATAGCTTCATCGACTAACGGTTTGTAGGCAATTAATCGATCAATTTCTATTCCAGATGAAGCGGTGATAATCGCTTTGGGTTCGCAATCATCAATACGAATGGCTAACTCATGTGGGGCAAAACCTCCAAAAACTACCGAATGCGTTACTCCTATTCGAGCGCAAGCCAACATAGCAAAAGCGGCTTGTGGAATCATGGGCATGTAAATGATAGCCGTATCCCCTTTTTCTAAACCAAGTGATAATAATCCGCCAGCTAACTTAGCTACTTCGGTTTTAATCTCGTTAAATGTATACTTTTTAACAGTTTGTGTAACGGGAGAATCGTAGATAAGAGCTACTTGCTCACCATAACCATCTTGTATGTGTTTATCAACGGCAAGATAACAAGCGTTTAACTTTCCATCAGCAAACCACAAAGGATAGCCATTTTTATCAGTAGATAAAATGTTGGAAGGTAAATTATACCATTCTAATTGATTAGCCTGTTCTTTCCAGAATTCTTCAATAGAAGTGATGCTTTTATTATAAATATCGCAATAATTCATTTGTATTATTCCATTTATGTTATTTATTTTCTTTAGTAAATGTAGAAAATAAAATCATGCTAAATGAATTAATATTGCTAAATAGATATAGGTAAAATCTTTATTTAATTTTTAATTTATTCTTTAATTCTTCAAAGCCAAACCATTTTGGACAACTTTCAGAATATTCAAATTTATGATTGCCGTATTTTATGATGTTTTGAGAAAAAGCAGTACAATTTATAGTAGAAAATTCATTATCCAAATTGATTAATTCAATTTCATAATCTTTAAAATAATCTAATTCTTTATTTTTTAACTTGCGTTGAATATTATTAAAGATGAGATAGAATTTGTTTTTCTTTCTTCTAACTTTAATTTTATCACCACCTTGATTAAAACAGCCTGAGTAATTATGAATTATCGTCAACTCTTCACTATCTTTAATCGAATATATTCCAAGATTATAAATATCAATTGGTTCAGGATTTAATACATCTAAACAAAAATCAAGGTAGTAGGTGTTGTTATTTCTTAGAAAGAAAGCAAGAGTAGATTTCCATCCATAATAAGTTTTGTATTCTACTCTGTACTTACCATCAGATAAATTATGTGTATCTTCGTTTTCAAATTTGCTGACTATGCTATCATTAAAAATTAATCTATACTCGTTACCATAGTTAATATAATTATGCTCATAATTACACAAATTAAAACTGATATATAATTTGTTTTGAGAAAACAATGAAATAGAATAAAGACTTAGTATTATAGTTAATAATTTCATATCAATGATCTTAACTTAACAACTCCTCCACTTTCTCCACCACTTTCTTAATTGAAAACGGTTTTGTTAAATAAGCATCCGCACCAAGGGCTAATCCTTTTTCCACATCACTTTCTTTATTTTTAGCAGATAAAAACATCACTTTTGTATGGTGTAAATTGGCGTCTTTTCTAATTTGTTCTAAAGTAGCAAAACCATCAACCATCGGCATCATAATATCCAAAATGATGATATCTGGAAAATTGGTTTTTAAAATATCCAAAGCTTCTTGTCCGTCGCGCGCTATAAAGACTTCGTAATTGCTTTTCTTGAAAGTATATTCAAGCGTCATTACGATATTTGGTTCGTCGTCTACTATTAAAATCTTTTTCATCGTCTCTTAATTTTCAATATTATTTATCGGTAATGTAAATACAATACAAGCCCCTTTAACACTGGGTTCTACCCAAATTTTTCCTTTGTGATGCTCAATAATTTGCTTACAAATGGCTAATCCTAATCCGCTTCCTACCGGTTTTTTAAAATTCTGATTGGAAGCTTGATAAAATTTGTCAAATATAACGTCAAAATCGTTAGGATTTATCCCTTTTCCATTGTCTTGAACTGAAGTTTCAATAAAATTGTCTTTCTTTTTCACTTGTATCGTGATTAAACCATCCGTTTCTGGACAAAATTTTATGGCGTTTGATAATAAATTCGTTACAACTTGCACTATTCTATCTTCATCGTAATAAGCCAAAACGGTGTCTTTACTTTCCACATAAACACTAATATTTCGGTTCTTAATTAACTGTTTCAAAGGTTCAATAGAATTTTCAATGGTATCGATTACGTTATGCAGACTGGGATAGATCGTTTGTTTACCCGTTTCAAATTTTTCCAAATCTAAAATTTTATCAATCAAGCGATTCAATCTGTCCGACTCTGAAATAATATTTTGTAAAAACTGTTTTCGCAATTCTTCTGGAATTTCGTCATCATCGTGTAAAATCTCGCTCGCCGCACGAATTGCGGTAATTGGTGTTCGGAGTTCGTGCGTTACCGTATCTAAAAATTCATCTTTCTGAATATCTTTTCGTACCAACGTTTCATTGGCTTTTTGCAACTCGGAAGTGATTTTTTGGAGTTGGTTTGAGGTTTCAGTCAATTTTTTATTAATCGAAATGTTCTCTTTTGATTCTTCTAAAATTTTCAACACTTCTGGAAGTGTAATTTTCTCTTCTTTAACCACACTCGAAATCAGTATCCTTGCGGAAGCTGTTCCAATATGCCCCGTCAATAAATTTTCTGCAAATTTCACCAAACGCGCATCTGCCAATTCTTGATCTTTATCCACATTATATTTTGTATTAAAGATGTTCATGGCACGCTTGGTACGTTCTTCTCCTAAAAATCGAATTAATACTTTTTTAATATCACGTGTATAAGCTGTCCCTTTCCACACAAAAGCATTCTCATGATTGGTGCTATACTTGTCAATATCAACATACATTTCGGCATAATTACGCTCCCGATAATTTCCTTTAAAACTTACCGAAACCGCAAAATAGGTTATGGTATTAAAAAGCATACTCCAAAAAAAGGCATGCGGTACTGGTTGTAAATAATCCAATCCGAAAAGTTGGAACGGCTTTAACAAACCAATTTTCAGGAAACCTTCCGAGATAAAGGAACTTTCATTGTTGGTTAACCCAATAGCATAAGGTAATAATAAAGTGTAGATACAAATTAAAAACCCAATTAAAATGCCGTAGATAGCTCCTAATCTTGAACCTCTTCTCCAGAAAATGGCGCCGAAAAAAGCGGGTGCTAATTGGGCAATAATGACAAACGAAATCAATCCAATCGAAACCAAACTATAATCCAATGCAAAAAAACGATAAATGAAATATGCCGCTATAATCAGGGAAAAAATACCAATTTTACGAATATTGACAATTTTTTTGTTGTTGATGATTTGTTCTTCATTTTTTAATTTACCTAAGAATGTATACGGTATTAATAAGTTATTACTCAACATTGTAGACAAACTGATACTTGAAACTACAATCATGGAAATAGCGGCTGAAAATCCGCCCAAGAAAACCAAAACAGTCAAGGTTTGATTATCAAAAAACTGTGGAATTAACAAAGAATAGGTATCCGCATTTACATTTTTTCCTTCAAAGAGTACGTTTCCACCCCAAGCAATTGGATAGACAAAAATATTGAACAACAACAAGTATAACGGAAACAGCCATATTGCGGTTTTTATGTGACGCTCTCTGTTGTTTTCCACTACCGCCATTTGAAATTGTCTAGGCAATAAGAAAATTGCAAAAAGAGAAACCATACTCAAAAAGAACCAATTCAAACCTTGCTCTAGCCCACCAATGGTGTTTTTTTCTTTGAAATTTTTTAAGAGCGATGCTTTGGCATACAAATCATCGTAACCCTCAAAAACAAAAAAGGTTACGTAAATACCAACAATAATAAAAAAAACTAATTTTAAAACACTTTCTAAAGCTACGGCAGTAACAATTCCTTTACGCTTTTCGGAGGCATCTACATAACGGGTTCCATAATAGGAAGCAAACAAAGCTAAAGCGACCGCGACATAAGTAGTGGTATCATCAAAAATATAAGAACTTGAATTCGTTTGCGTTACAATGTGAAAAGTTTCGGATATCGCTTTTAATTGTAGCGCGATGTAAGGTATAATTCCAGCCAAGCAAACTACAGTTACAATTGCCCCAAGAAAACGACTATTACCATAACGAAGCGAAATAAAATCGGCAATACTTGAAATTTTATTCACACGAGAAATGCGAATGATTTTCTTTAAAATGATAATCCAAGCGGGAATGATAATGATGGGTCCAATATAGATGGGCAAATACCCCATACCCGTATTAGCCGCTACTCCAATACTACCATAATAGGTCCATGCCGTGCAATAAACGGCAAGCGATAATGCATAAATATAGGCATTATTCGTCCATTTGATGTTTTCTTTTTTTTCAGCCCAATGCGCAATAAAAAAGAGAATACCCAAATACCCTAACAGAATAAGTAATAAGACAGCACTATTCATAATAACGTTGTACTACAATCCACGACATTAAAACGGAAAACAACCAGACAGAAAAAATGTAAATATAAATGACTGGTAAACCCAATACACTATCAGCACTATCAAATAATAAAAGAATGGGGAGATTCAAAACCAATAGCAGTAATAACGATAAAACAACCAATTTTTGTTGATGTCTTTTTTTCATATTGAAGGCTTATTTGCATTAGAGATTCTAAAAATACAAACTCTGCTCCCGAAAAACAAGAGCAGAGTTGTAAAATAGTAGGTCAATGGTAGTTGATTTTTTGTCTAGTGTGCAGCACCTGCTTCACCCGCTCCAGAAGGAATACGAATATTTTCAACAATATCTTGTACGTCTTGTGGGGGTGCTGGAGTAAATTTACTTACCACCAATGCTACAATGAAGTTGGCCACCATGGCAACGGTTCCAAATCCCTCAGGAGAAATTCCAAACCACCATTCTGATTTATCTGGTAAATCTCCTATCCATCCTAATTTGTATTTCGCCATATAGTATAACATTAACAACATCCCAACAATCATTCCTGCCACTGCACCTTCTTTGTTCATACGCTTATGGAAAATTCCTAAGATAATCGCAGGGAAGAAAGATGCTGCCGCTAGTCCGAAGGCCAGTGCTACTACTGCCGCCACAAATCCTGGTGGATTAATTCCGAAATAACCCGCAATCACGACAGCTACAGCTGCTGAAATACGTGCCGACCATAACTCGCCTTTCTCCGAAATATTTGGGTTTACCATTTTCTTAATTAAATCGTGTGATACCGCAGCCGAAATCACCAATAACAAACCAGCAGCTGTTGATAAAGCAGCAGCTAAAGCGCCCGCAGCAACTAATGCGATAACCCAGTTTGGCAATTTTGCAATTTCTGGATTCGCCAATACCATGATATCATTATCAATGTATAATTCATTAACACTTTCTGGATTTGGTTGGTCTTTTTGTGGTTTTCCATCTTTCAATACAAAGGCATCGCCTTTAACATACTGAATTTTACCATCTGCATTTTTATCATTGAACATCAAAAGACCCGTTTTTTCCCAATTTTTAAACCATTGAGGCATCTCAGCATACTCTTTATTGCTTACGGTCTCAATTAAGTTCGTTCTAGCAAAAACAGCTATCGCTGGTGCAGTTGTATATAAAATGGCAATAAAAACTAAAGCTAAACCAGCCGATTTACGGGCGTCTTTTACGTTTTTAACGGTAAAGAAACGAACGATTACGTGAGGTAATCCTGCAGTACCAACCATTAAAGCTAAAGTAATAGCGAAAACATCTAACATAGATTTTGAACCATCTGTATATTCCGCAAAACCTAATTCTGTTGATAAACCGTTTAATTTATCCAATAAATAAACATCTTCACCTGCAACGGTACTACCCATTCCTAATTGTGGAATTGGATTTCCTGTCATTTGAATCGAAATAAATATAGCAGGAACCATGAAAGCAAAAATCAATACACAGTATTGTGCTACTTGTGTATATGTAATACCTTTCATCCCTCCTAAAACAGCGTAAAAAAGAACGATAATCATTCCGATGATTACCCCCGTATTGATTTCAACTTCTAAGAATCTTGAAAATACAACTCCTACTCCACGCATTTGACCCGCTACATAAGTAAAAGATACAATCAAAGCACAGAAAACAGCTACCGAACGTGCAGTTTTTGAATAATAACGATCTCCAATGAAATCAGGCACCGTAAATTTTCCAAATTTTCTAAGGTAAGGCGCTAAAAGTAATGCTAAAAGCACATATCCTCCGGTCCAACCCATCAAATACACCGCACCATCATAACCCGCAAAAGAAATAATTCCAGCCATTGATATAAAGGATGCAGCTGACATCCAATCGGCAGCAGTTGCCATACCATTTGCCATTGGTGAAACGCCTCCACCAGCAACATAAAACTCTTTTGTAGAACCAGCTCTAGTCCAAATTGCAATTCCAATATATATAGCAAACGTAATTCCTACGATAATATAGGTCCAAATTTTTACATCCATGATTTTTATATTTTAAATTAAATTAATCGTTGTCAAAGCCATATTTTTTATCCAATTTGTTCATCAAACGAACATAGACAAAAATTAAGATTACGAAAACATACATCGATCCTTGTTGGGCAAACCAAAATCCTAATGGAAATCCTCCTAGTTTAATTGCGTTCAATTGATCCACAAATAGAATTCCAGCTCCGTACGAACACAGAAACCAAATGCTTAATAAAATCAGAAGGTATTTTAAATTTTCCTTCCAATAAGCCGTAGCGTGTTTTTGATCACTCATAATGAATAGTTTTTTTTAGTTGTTATAAATAGATTTGTAATTGTATAATAAATTCTCCTTTATATGTATCAATATTGTCAACTGCTGTATACACAGGACGAGTAGAATATTGTGTAGTAATTTTAGCATGATGCCCATCCAAGAAAAAGTTGGCACCAATATCAAATTGATTACTAGCTTTATCCAAGGCCTCAAAGTTTTTATAGGTATAAGCACCATAAGGCTGAATTCTTACTTTTGGTTTTTCACTACTTGTTGGTAACAAAATACCCGCTTGTGTATACCATATATTTCCTGTTCCAATCATCGCTTGAAGATTACCTGCTCCAGCTAACGCAGGTGATCCTGTAAATGAAGGATCTGTGATGCTTTCATTCATAATACCAAGATTTCTTAAATAATTAGGTCCGAAATCATAATTATAAAAAACACTGTAAGCGGTAATAGCCATTTTTTTCTCTTTAGCCCCTATAGGCATATCCAAGAAAATATCTCCTGCAAATAAGTTAATGGCATGCTCTTCTATTACGCCATTCACTGAAGTTTGGGTTCCTTTTGGAGCATTGTAAAATCCAGCACCTATATTAAACATTTTTTTTGTGCCTAAATAAGTACCCACTTTATAAGGTAAAAAATTAGACTCTTTATCAAAGAATTGGTACTCCACATAACCTGCTTTTGACCATTGCGTCGCATTATTGTTGTCTACCGCTCTAGCTAAATTAGCATCCGTTACATTTGTTGGGTTTTGATTCGTTGCAAAAGGTTTATTGATGCTAAAACGATATTCCCATTTGTTGTATTTTCCTTTTGCAAAAATTCCAATTTGTCGTGCAAACTGATCCGAATTTTCAATTAAAGGCCAATTGAAAATAGGAGCATCTACTGTCAAATAATTTAAGGTAGAAGACATCGTCATACGAGATAATCCCATATAGTAATGCAATCCCGCTCCAACAGACAAACTAAAAGGTTTTGACTCTTGTGGTAAAACTACTGCATATTCATTCCATGCATCATGAAAAAACAAACCTGGCTTTTTACCTGCACCATAACCACCCGTTCCTGTCGAACCCGATGCACCGCCATTAATAAAAGTTTGGTTGTTGATCCCTATATGCGTTAAAATCATGTAACGAGGAGAAATTTGTGCATACGCTAACAGTCGTAAACGACGTAGACCTGCATCTTCATAGCGCGATAACGATTCATCTCCTATCTGGGAACCCGGATTCAAATCAGTGGAACGAAGCCATACTTGATTCCAAGCAATAAAACGCATGTATTTACTCCCTTCCGGATTTAAATTGAATTTTAAACCGCCACCATATTCAGGTGACCCCTGAGCGGATGCTAACAGGGTAATAAGTAATCCTGTAATTGTTAGTAATTTTTTCATATCTATAATTTGGTTAGTTGCGCATTTTGGCTTGACCAAATTCTAAAATTATGTTAATGAAAAAAATTACAATCTATATTTTTGTTAAGATGTATAGTTAATCTTTAAAACGTTCCCATTTTATAAGCATGAATTTATCGCCAAGCTCGGTAATAATCATACCGGCCCCCGACAATTGGTCTTTATTCTGAAGGTAGGCTACTAACTCATTATGCTTAAATATTTTATAAGTGGGATGGTAATTCGGATGGGGTGGTTTTTTAATCTTAAATTCTTTTACCCAATTGCTAATAGAAACATGAGAAACCCCTATAATGCGCTCAATTTCTCTGAAACTTAACCCTTCTAAATACAATTGCAAAGCTTTTGTCACATAATAGTCATCTATCTTTTTTCCTAATTTATTAACGGTGAAGTAATAACTACACGATTTGCATAAATAACGCTGCCTATCTTTGATGATACCGCTTTTTACAATCGCATCGCTTTGACATTTCGGACAGGATAAAATCTCCATATATATAAATTTTGCATAAATATACTAATTTTGCAAAATATACAAAAAACAATATCATAAAAAAAAGATTTTATTTTTTCACTTCTTTTAATTTTTAGGTTTTAAATTTAAGAATTACACAATTTTAACTACAATTGAATGCATTTTTAATTTTACTGTTTTACTAAAAACAGCCCTTTTATTTATAAAAATATAGCTATTTTGTGTACTTTTACTAAAAACACAAACAATGCAATTTGATACTAAAGAAACCGCGGCTGCGACCCTATACAAACTTTTAACTGGTACAATTATTCCAAGACCCATTGGATGGATTTCTACTATAGACAATCAAGGAATTAGCAATCTTGCTCCTTTTTCATTTTTTAATATCGTCTCGGAAGACCCACCTTATGTTATGTTTTCAACGGTTCGAACAGCGAACCAAAACAAAGACACGCTTAACAATGTGCTAGAAAACAAACAATTTGTAGTCAATTTGGTAACCGAAGATTGTGTAGTACAAATGAATACATCTGCTCAAAATGTAGCGCCAGATGTCGATGAGTTTGAACTTGCCAACGTAACTCCTATTGATTCTGTTTATATCCAACCGAAACGAGTTAAAGAGAGTCCGGTTCACCTTGAATGTGAAATGGTGCATCATTATTTCATTGAAAACCATCAAAATGGAGGTGCCTGTATCATTATTGGAAAAGTAATAACGATGCATATCGAGGATCGTATTCTTATGGAAAACCATAAAATCAACTTAGAAGTATACAAACCCGTGGCTCGTTTGTCAGGGTCTAATTATAGTAAACTTGGAGCACTATTCTCCATTAAAAGAGGGTAACAATGAATAAAGAGCAATTAGAAATCGATTGTGCAATGCAAATTCAAAAACCAATTCATGACGTTTTTGAAGCCATAATAAATCCTGTAAAAATGGCCAACTATTTTATTGCAACCAGCACCGGACCTATGGAAGAAGGTAAAAATCTGATTTGGAAATTCCCCGAATTTGATTTCAAATGTCCTGTTAAAGTTGGTCAAGTAATCCCAAATCAATACGTTTCGTTCTATTGGGAAAATGCAGGAATTGAGTTATTAGTAGCAATCACGCTATCAGAAAAAGAGAACAATTCCACTCTAGTTCGCATTACAGAGAAAAGCATGGAAAATAATGAAGAAGGTTTAAAATGGCTATCAGGAAACTCTTTCGGATGGGCAAACTTTCTCAGCTGTTTAAAAGCTTATTTAGAATATGGCATCAATTTAAGAAAAGGCGCTTTTGATTTTATGAGAACATAAAAAAGGGTGCTACATGAGCACCCTTTCCCTATCTATTAGTGTATAAGATTATCCTAAAACCTCTTTCACTTTTTTACCAATTTCAGCTGGTGAATCTACTACGTGAATTCCGTTTTCTCTCATGATGCGTTTTTTAGCTTCTGCTGTATCATCAGCACCACCAACGATTGCACCTGCGTGACCCATTGTTCTTCCTTTTGGAGCGGTTTCACCTGCGATAAAACCAACAACTGGCTTACGGTTTCCGTCAGCTTTAATCCAACGTGCAGCATCTGCTTCTAATTGCCCTCCAATCTCACCAATCATGATGATAATTTCCGTTTCAGGGTCGTTCATCAACAATTCAACAGCTTCTTTAGTAGTAGTTCCAATAATTGGGTCACCACCAATTCCAATTGCTGTTGTAATTCCTAATCCTTGTTTCACTACTTGATCAGCAGCTTCGTATGTTAATGTACCTGATTTAGATACAATTCCAACTGTTCCTTTTTTGAAAACAAAACCTGGCATAATCCCAACTTTAGCTTCTTCTGGAGTAATAACACCTGGACAGTTTGGACCAACTAAACGGCAATCTTTTCCTTTGATATAATCATACGCTTTAATCATATCTGCCACTGGAATACCTTCGGTAATACAAATGATTACTTTGATACCAGCTTCAGCAGCTTCCATAATTGCATCAGCAGCAAATGCTGGTGGAACAAAAATAATTGAAGTATCAGCTCCAGCTTTTTCAACAGCATCTTTAACAGTATTAAAAACAGGTCTGTCTAAATGCATTGTTCCTCCTTTTCCTGGAGTTACACCACCTACAACATTTGTTCCGTACTCAATCATTTGAGAAGCGTGGAAAGTTCCTTCGCTACCTGTAAATCCTTGTACAATTATTTTTGAATTTTTATTAACTAAAACGCTCATGATATATGAATTAAATTGTGTTTAAATTTGTGATGCAAAAGTAAGTTTTTTACCAAATAATCACGTCATTTTTATAGTATTTTTTTAATTAGGTTTGCTAATTTGATATCCTTTTTTGATTTTGTCTCCTTCAAATTCCCAAATCACCACAAATTTGGCAATCAAAACAAATTCTTTTGGATTTTCAATAGTGGTTACTTTGTGATTGTATCGCACAACAATTGTATTATCTGATTCTATAAAATGGGATATTTCCATGAAAGAATCTACATAATTTTGCTTTAACTCTTTAGCTAAATTTACAATATCAGCTTTGGTCATGATAAGGTTTCCTTGCGAACTGTCCCAATCCAAAATAAAATCATCATGCAAAAGTTCGCTTAAAAAAACAGCATCTCGAATACCGTCTTCTTTGTACAAAAATTCAATTTTCGCTCTATTTGTCATTTTGCTTTAATTTTTCAATGATTTCAGGAATGCGTTTAACGTTAGCCAATTGCTTTAATTTTTCACGCGACTCTTCAATTGGGGTTCCAAAGTAAGTTTTTCCCCCTTCAATTGATTTCGTAACACCCGTTTGCCCCATGACTACCGCTTTTGAACCAATTGTAATTCCACTAGTCGTACCTACTTGTCCCCAAAGTGTTACTTCATCTTCAATAACCACACAACCTGCAATTCCAGTTTGTGAAGCAATCAAACATTTTTTTCCAATCACAGTATCGTGCCCCACATGAACTTGATTGTCAATTTTAGTTCCGGCGCCAATAGTTGTATCACCCGTAACGCCTTTATCAATAGTACAAAGCGCCCCGATGCCAACATTATCTTCAATTACCACTCGCCCACCCGATAACAATTGATCAAATCCTTCTGGACGTTTTTTGTAATAAAATGCATCCGCACCAAGGATTGTTCCTGCGTGAATCATTACGTTATCACCAATTATAGTATTGTCGTAAATCGTTACATTGGCATGAATCAAACAATTTTTACCTATTTGAACATGATGTCCTATAAAACAATTGGGCTGAATAATTGTTCCTTCTCCAATAATCGCTGTATCCGAAATGGATACATGAGAAGCTTGAAAAGGTCTAAAATGTTGGGTGAGTTTATTGAAATCTCTAAAAGGATCATCTGAAATCAATAATGCCTTCCCTTCTGGACAAGCTACTTCTTTATTAATTAAAACAATAGTTGCTGCCGACTGAAGTGCTTTGTCATAATATTTTGGATGGTCTACAAATACAATATCGCCTGGTTCCACGACATGAATTTCATTCATACCATGAACTGGAAAATTGGCATCACCCACAAAATTACAATCGATAATTTGGGCAATATCTTTTAGAGGATAAACTTTTGAAAATTTCATTTAAAATGGATTTGTGTTCAGTCACAGTTTTTTAGTTCTTATCGGAAGCTGCCAACTGCGACTGTAAGCTGAAAACTATTCTTTAACTCTTTCCATGTAGTTACCAGTAGCCGTATCAATTTTGATTTTGTCACCTTCATTGATAAATAACGGAACGTTAACGGTAGCTCCCGTCTCAACTGTTGCAGGTTTTGTAGCATTAGTAGCAGTGTTTCCTTTTACTCCTGGCTCAGCATAAGTAACTTCTAAAACAATAGAAGCAGGCATATCTACTGATAACGGTGCCTCTGTTTCAGCATTAATTTGAATCATTACATTTGTTCCTTCTTTTAATAAATCTGGAGCGTCTAAAACATTTTTATTCAATGTAATTTGTTCAAAAGATTCATTGTTCATAAAGTGAAATTGATCTCCCTCAGCATATAAATATTGAAAAGTATGAGTCTCTACACGAACTTCTTCAATCTTATGTCCAGCTGAAAACGTATTGTCTAAAACTTTACCATTAGTTAATGATTTTAGTTTTGTTCTAACGAAAGCGGGACCTTTCCCTGGTTTTACGTGCAAAAACTCAATGATTTTATAAATATCATTGTTATACTTAATACATAATCCGTTTCTAATATCTGCGGTTGTTGCCATTTTTTTTATTTATGTTTGTTTACTATTTATTATTTTAAATTGAACTGGTATAACCTTTCATAATACCTCGTGATGAATTTCTAATAAAATCTAAAATTTCATCGCGCTCAGTAGTCGCTTCCATTTCAGCTTCGATAATACTAACCGCTTGTGACGTATTGTAATTTTTCTGGTATAAAATTCGGTATATATCTTGAATTTCTCTGATTTTTTCTGTTGAAAAACCTCTTCTTCTTAATCCTACAGAGTTGATACCTACATAAGAAAGGGGCTCTTTAGCCGCTTTTGTGTATGGGGGAACATCTTTACGAACAAGCGAACCTCCTGATATCATAGCGTGATCACCAATAGAAATGAATTGGTGTACGGCAGCTAATCCTCCAATGATAGCAAAATTACCCACAGTAACATGTCCTGCTAAAGCTACACCATTAACAATAATAGCGTTATCCCCAATATGACAATCATGCGCAATATGGGCTGTTGCCATAATTAAACAATTCTTCCCTATTTTTGTTTGTCCAGACGCAATTGTACCTCTGTTGATAGTAACACACTCTCTGATGGTCGTATTATCACCTATTACCGCTAACGATTCTTCTCCTCCAAACTTTAAATCTTGAGGAACAGCAGAAATCACAGCTCCAGGGAAAATATTACAGTTTTTACCAATACGTGCGCCTTCCATTATGGTAACGTTTGAACCAATCCAAGTTCCCTCACCAATCTCAACATTATTGTGTATGGTCGTAAAAGGATCTATTACAACATTTCTTGCTATTTTGGCACCGGGATGCACATACGCTAAAGGTTGATTCATATATTTTAAAATTTACTTTTATAGAACATTAGAAATTTGCTTTTCTCTAAGCAATACTAATTTAATTATTTTACTTTAACTATCTGTGCCATTAATTCTGCCTCTGAAACTAATTTTCCATTGGCATAGGCATAAGCTTGCATATGACAAATTCCTCTTCTAATTGGAGAAATTAAGTCGCATTTAAAAAATAGCGTATCACCAGGTAATACCTTATTTTTAAACTTAACATTATCGATTTTCATGAAATACGTTAAATAATTTTCAGGATCAGGAACGGTGCTTAATATTAAAATACCACCCGTCTGTGCCATAGCTTCAACTTGTAAAACACCAGGCATTACAGGAGCACCAGGAAAATGTCCAATGAAGAAATCTTCGTTCATCGTTACATTCTTTAACCCTACAACATGGGTTTCTGATAATTCCAAAATTTTATCAACTAATAAAAACGGAGGTCTGTGCGGTAATAAATCCATAATCCCATGAATATCCATTACAGGCTCTTTGTTAATATCATATTGAGGTACATTATTACGCTCCTCTAATTTTATAATTTTTGCAATTTTTTTAGCAAACTGAGTGTTCACATAGTGGCCTGGCTTGTTTGCAATAACTTTTCCCTGAATACGAGTTCCTATTAAAGATAAGTCTCCGATTACATCTAATAATTTATGACGGGCAGCCTCGTTTGGAAAATGCAAAGTTAAATTATCCAATATACCATTTTCCTTTACTGAAATCGTATCTTTATTAAAGGCTTTCTTTAAGTTCTCCATCGTTTCTGCAGAAATCTCTTTATCCACATAAACGATAGCATTGTTCAAATCACCTCCTTTGATTAGTCCGTTGTTTAATAAACTTTCTAATTCATGTAAAAAACTAAACGTTCTACAATCTGCAATTTCAGTTTTAAATTCCGTGATGTTTTTCATGGTTGCATTTTGTGTGCCTAAAACTTTAGTACCAAAATCTACCATAGTTGTAACACAGTAGTGATCACTAGGAATAACTGTAATTTCACTTCCTGTAGTCTCATCAACATAAGAGATTACTTCTTTTACAACATAAATCTTACGCTCCGCATCTTGCGATACAATACCTACTTTCTCAATAGCTTCAACAAAATACTTTGATGACCCATCCATGATTGGTAATTCAGAAGCGTTCAATTCAATTATCACATTGTCTAAATCACATCCCACTAAAGCAGCCAAGACATGTTCAGGTGTTTGAATCATTACTCCTCTTTTTTCAAGATTGGTGCCTCGCTGTGTATTAACTACATAATTGGCATCAGCCTCTATTATAGGTTGGCCTTCTAAATCGACTCTTACAAATGTAAAACCGTTGTTTATAGGGGCTGGCTTAAAAGTCATGGTGACTTCTTGACCTGTATGAAGCCCTACTCCAGTTAAGGTTATTTCACTGGCAATGGTTGTTTGTTTAATCATGATTTGGTTTTATTAATTGTTGTTTTTAATTCTTCAAAATCGTTTACAATCTTTGGTAAATTCTTAAAATGGACAAATGATTTAGCAAAATCACCATAATTAAAAGCAGGTGTTCCTTGAACCACTTCTCCATCAGCTAAATTTTTAGCAATGCCTGATTGTGCTTGAATTTTTACATTATCACCAACGGTTATGTGACCTGCAAAACCAACTTGCCCACCAATCATACAATTTTTACCAATTTTAGTAGTACCTGCAATTCCAGTTTGAGCAGCAATCACCGTGTTCTCTCCTATTTCTACATTGTGAGCCACCTGAATATGATTGTCAAGCTTTACGCCTTTTCGTATGATAGTAGCCCCTAAAGTTGCCCTATCAACGGTTGTACAAGCTCCTATTTCCACATCGTCTTCTATGATGACATTTCCAATTTGAGGTACTTTCTTGTAAGTGCCATCTTCTTGTGGTGCAAAACCAAATCCATCAGATCCAATAATAGTTCCCGAATGAAACGTACAATTGTTTCCAATTACGGTTTCGGAATAAATTCGAACGCCAGCAAAGAAAACACAATTATCGCCAATAGTTACGTTATCACCTATGAAGCTATTAGGATAAATTTTAACATTATTTCCAATCGTTACATTCTTTCCAATGTAGCAAAAACTACCCAAGTACATATCAGAACCATAAGTAACCCCCTCCGATATAACAGAAGGTTGTTCGATTCCAGATTTCATTAATTTTACTTGATTGTAATATTCTAACAGTTGAGAAAACGACTGATAAGCATCCTCTACCTTAATTAAGGTAACTGAAATTTCATTCTCAGGTTCAAATGTTTTATTGACAATAGCAATTGTCGCTTGTGTCGTATAAATGTAATTCGTATATTTAGGGTTGGCAAGAAAAGTCAAAGAGCCAACGGTTCCTTCTTCAATTTTAGCCAACTTATAGACTTCTGCATTAGGATTCCCAATCACTTCGCCTTGTAAGATTCCTGCTATTTGAGCTGCTGTAAACTTCATTTATTTGTTTTATTCGATTGAATCAGACCACATGAAACCACTTCATCTTGGCAAAAATATAAAATTTAATTAAAAATGTTAACGTTCTACCAATACTTTTGGAAAACAAATAAAATATTTGGTCACAGGTTTCGATAACGCTTTCAAATGCAATTGGTCAGATGCTTCCACTACATCTTCAATTGTTTTGTCCTTTTTCAAGATACGAATCGGTTCACTAGACTTACTGTAAGCCTGGTTTTTCAACTTTCCTTTGAAAACAAAATATTCCGCTTCTTTCTCAGTAATACCAGTAATAGAAATGTACTTGTTTTTTAAATCTAAAAGCTTCTCTTTTAATGGTTTATCATCACTCATTTGAATCTTTAGTAAATCACGATTCAAAATCATTTTACAAAGCGATTGCAATACAAAATCATCGTGAAATTGCCATGCTTTAATTGCCCCTAAAACATCATAATCATCCAAATAGGAAAACGTATCGAGAACACTTTTATCGAAATCAGTTAGCGAAATTTTATGTTGTAAAAAAAACTGCAATGGCTCACTACAGGGCAACACGATTCCTTTATGCGTTAATTCTTTGGCACGTTTTAAAATTTTAGTCAAAATTAATTCTGCTACAACACTTGTTTTGTGTAAATAAGCCTGCCAATACATCAATCTTCGAGCTACCAAAAACTTTTCAACCGAATAGATCCCTTTTTCTTCAATTACCAAATAATCATCCTGAACATGCATCATTTGTATTAAACGCTCACTATTGATGTTTCCTTCGGCCACTCCGCTGTAAAAACTATCGCGTTTTAAATAATCCATTCGATCCATATCCAACTGACTGGAAATCAATTGCAACATGAATTTCCTGTGGTATTCTCCTTTGAAAACCTGAATTGCTAAGGCTAATTTTCCATCAAATTCTTTGTTTAATTGTTCCATGAACAACAACGACAATTCTTCATGGTGTACTTCTTCCACTATACTATGCTCCATTGCGTGACTGTAGGGACCGTGACCTATATCGTGCAATAAAATCGCAATATACAGCGCATTTTCTTCGTCTTCCGAAATGGAAACTCCTTTAAATTTTAAGGTTTGAACTGCCTTCTGCATGATGTGCATGCAACCCAAAGCATGATGAAAACGTGTATGATGTGCTCCTGGATAAACCAAATAGGACATTCCCATCTGAGAAATTCTACGCAAACGTTGAAAATAAGGGTGCTGAATTAAATCGTAAATTAAACTATTCGGAATGGTGATAAAACCATAAATAGGATCATTAAATATTTTGAGTTTGTTGGTTTGGCTCACAATTTGATAATTTTGATAACAAATGTAGCGATTTTTTACAAAATGTTATCGTTAAAAACTATTGTAAAATTTATACAATATTTAATACAAAACACGTTTAATATACACTAACTTGCACACAAAATAAGATATATGAGTCAAATAAAAATACTTTGGGTAGATGATGAAATTGATTTATTGAAACCACACATCCTTTTTTTAGAAAAGAAAAATTACCACGTAACCACCTGTAATAACGGACAAGATGCTATTGATTTGTTTGAAGAAAACAATTTCGACATTGTTTTTTTAGATGAGAATATGCCCGGTTTAAGTGGTTTGGAAACCCTGTCAGAATTAAAAGAAAAAAAATCTTCCGTTCCAGTGATCATGATTACCAAAAGTGAGGAAGAATATATCATGGAAGAGGCTATCGGTTCTAAAATTGCCGATTATTTGATAAAACCAGTTAATCCCAACCAAATTTTATTGAGTTTAAAGAAGAATCTAGACCATTCTCGCTTGATTTCGGAAAAAACAACTTTAGACTACCAAAAGGAATTCCGAAAAATTGCAATGGATATGGCCATGGTGAATTCCTATGAAGATTGGGTGGAATTATACAAAAAACTATTGTTTTGGGAATTGGAACTGGAAAATATCGAAGACCAAAGCATGGTGGAAATTTTAGAAAGTCAAAAAACAGAAGCAAACGTACAATTTGGAAAATTCATCGAGCGCAATTATGAGGATTGGATTCAAGATCCTGCCGATGCTCCGGTTTTATCACATCAAATTTTTGGTCAATATGTGGCTCCTGAAATTCGTAAAAAAGATAAACCTATTTTATTCGTTGTTATTGATAACTTGCGATACGACCAATGGAAAGCTTTTGAAAGCATTGTGAACAACCACTACAAATTAGAAAAAGAAGTCAGCTACTACTCTATTCTTCCTACTGCAACCCAATACGCTAGGAATGCTATTTTCTCAGGATTATTACCTTTAGACATGGAGAAAAAGTATCCTCAATATTGGAAAAATGATGTTGAAGAGGGAGGTAAAAACTTGTTTGAAGGGGAATTTTTAACCGAACAATTAAAACGTTTGGGGTTAAATATCAAACAAGAATATTACAAAATAACGAATTTTAAAGACGGTAAAAAACTGGCTGAAAATTTCAAAGGACTAAAAAACAACGATTTAACTACGATTGTTTACAATTTTGTTGACATGCTTTCACACGCTAAAACCGAAATGGAAGTCGTGAAAGAATTAGCTGCCGACGATAAAGCGTATCGTTCTTTAACCATGAGTTGGTTTAAAAACTCTCCTTTATTAGACATCATCCAACAAGCACAAAAACAAGGTTTTAGATTAATTTTAACCACAGATCACGGAACTATTAATTGTAAAAATCCATCCAAAGTTATTGGAGATAAAAACACGAGTTTAAACCTACGTTATAAGACAGGAAGAAGCTTAACGTATGAAGACAAAGATGTTTTTGCAATAAAAGACCCAAAAAAAATTGGATTACCCGCACAAAACATGAGCAGCTGTTTTATTTTTGCTAAAAACGATTTATTTTTGGCTTATGTGAACAACTTCAATCATTACGTAAGTTATTACCGAAATACCTACCAACACGGAGGTATTTCCTTAGAAGAAATGATTATTCCGTTTTTAGTTTTAGAGCCGAGGTAAGAGTGTTCCGTATGCAGTAAAAGTTAGCGATAAATATGACGATAATTTACAGTTTAGAAGAAATTAATGCTATAGCCAAAGAGCTTTTGGCTACACCTTTATTAAAAAAAATCATCACGTTTCATGCGCCTATGGGGGCCGGAAAAACGACTTTAATTAAAGAATTGGTAAAAGAATTGGGAGTTAAAGATAATTCAAGTAGCCCAACATTTTCTCTAGTAAACGAATACAGAACTTTTGAAGGTGAAATCGTTTATCATTTTGATTTGTATCGCCTAAATTCAGAGGAAGAAGGATATGATATGGGATTAGACGAATATTTCTATTCGGATAATTGGTGCTTTATCGAATGGCCAGAAAAAACGCCAAATTTAATTCCGTTGGACCATGCTAGTATTACCATAAAAATTCTGCCAAATGGTAAACGTGAATTAACTCTTAAAAATTAAATGCGAAGAAAGTAACTTGAAGCACTATTCTCTTTTTTCATGAATCTATTTCCCAAGTCTAAAATTATTTCTAATTTAGAACCGCAAAAACAAAAGTAATGTCGATATACAGTCCTTTTTCTGCTTCTCAATTGCTTCCACAAGAAGAAAAACTTGAAGTAGCACGTCATAAAAGCGAACTATTCATAGGAATACCAAAGGAAACTTCCTATCAAGAAAGAAGAATTTGCTTAACACCCGACGCAGTTGCTTCGTTAGTTTCACATGGTCATCGTGTGATGTTAGAAGCTGGTGCAGGAGAAACTTCAAGTTATACCGACAAAGAATACAGTGATGCAGGTGCCGAAATCACACAAGACACCAAAAAGGTATTAGGCTGTCCTATGATTTTGAAAGTGGAACCGCCTACTCTTGCCGAAATCGAAATGATGCACCCACAAACCATTGTGATTTCAGCAATTCAATTGAAAACCCAAAGAAAGGAATATTTTGAAGCTCTTGGTAATAAAAGAATTACGGCACTAGCATTCGAATTCATCAAAGATGAAGATGGGTCTTATCCCGCTGTAAAATCGTTATCAGAAATTGCAGGAACGGCTTCAATATTAATTGCATCTGAATTGATGATCGGTGAAAATATTGGAAAAGGATTATTATTTGGGAATATAACAGGAGTACCCCCTACAAAAGTGGTCATCATAGGAGCGGGTACAGTAGCAGAATATGCCGCTAGAACCGCTTTAGGTTTAGGTGCTCATGTCAAAGTTTTTGATAATTCGATTACCAAACTCCGCCGCCTGCAAAATACACTCAACCAAAGAATTTTTACCTCTACCATTCAAGAGAAATCACTTCTGAAAGCATTGAGACGTTGCGACGTGGCAATTGGTGCTATGAAAGGAAAAAACAGAGCACCTGTTGTAGTGACTGAAACAATGGTAGAACACATGAAAAGAGGCGCAATCATTGTAGATGTGAGTATTGATACAGGAGGGTGTTTCGAGACTTCGGAAGTTACGACTCACGAGAAACCTACTTTCATCAAAAACGGAGTCATTCATTACTGTGTACCCAATATCCCTTCCCGATATTCTAAAACGGCTTCGATGTCGATTAGCAACATCATTTCCCCTTTTTTATTGCAAATCGCAGAGGATGGTGGTATTGAAAGCGCTATTCGTTGCAATAGAGGTTTAAAAAACGGAATTTATAGCTATCATGGTTTATTAACCAACAAGGCTATAGCCGATTGGTTTAATTTAGAGTATCGTGATATAAACTTGATAGTTTTTTAATATTTCCCAAAATATATTTCAATTTCAAATAGGCGTTAATTAGTGAAATTGGTGTTGATATTACATCAATTTAATTTACCTATTTATATAATTTAAACTAAATTTGCGGAAATTATATTTGTATGAAATTTCAGTTTCGCTTAGCTTATTATTTGTTTGGCTTATTTTTAGGAGGTGTTTTTGTGATGTGGTTTTTAAAAGCCAAAGCTTCGGATAAAGGAGTTGAATTTTGTTACCTACCCAATTGTCGTGTTTTAAAAGATTTACGCAGCAAATCCTTAGAAATTGATTCACCAGCACAAAAAGCTTTAGATGCAAAATGGGTTAATTTAGAAGATATACGCAACAGTTTACGCTATGGTGATGTAGATTTTTCCAAAAGTAATGAAGCTTATAGAAAAGGTAAAATTTATGTTATTGAAGGCAAAACTTCTAATAATGAAGAAATTACCATTACTATGGTCAATTATACCAATAAAGTCTTGCTTGAAAAGATTGAAAAAAAGTAATTTTTTATTCAAATTTACTTGCAGAAACAAATAATCCTTGTATATTTGCACTCGCAATACAGCAATAGTAATGCACATCTTTAGAGCGATTAGCTCAGCTGGTTCAGAGCATTCCGATACATCGGAAGGGTCGGGGTCAGAAAAATAAAAAATATTGGGGCGATTAGCTCAGCTGGTTCAGAGCATTCCGATACATCGGAAGGGTCGGGGTCAGAAAAATAAAAAATATTGGGGCGATTAGCTCAGCTGGTTCAGAGCACCTCGTTTACACCGAGGGGGTCGGGGGTTCGAACCCCTCATCGCCCACAAAATCCTACTTATAGTAGGATTTTTTTATACGCCAAATTATAATTTATATGCCATACACCGTTTACATCCTCCAGAGTCTTACAAAAGACAAATACTACATTGGCTATACGGCCGACTTAAAAGCACGAATCATTCGTCACAATCAAAAAAATAAAGGTTTTACAGGATCAACTAATGATTGGGTTTTAGTCTATCAAGAAGATTATGATACTCAAAGCGAAGCCATTCAAAGAGAAAAACAAATCAAAAGTTGGAAAAGTAAAATTAAGATCAAAGAATTAATTCAAAAAAAATAGCGATTAGCTCAGCTGGTTCAGAGCATCCCGATTCGTCGGGAGGGTCGGGGGTTCGAACCCCGCTCCTATTTCTATTCCTTTAAAAGAATTTTTATACGCCAAATTATAATTTATATGCCATACACCGTTTACATCCTCCACAGTCTTACAAAAGACAAATATTACATTGGCTATACAGCCGACTTAAATGCACGAATCATTCGTCACAATCAAAAAAGCAAAGGTTTTACAGGATCAACTAATGATTGGGTTTTGGAACACAGATTTTAGAAATTTTAGAAATTTTTAGAATTTTAATTGGGGAGGAATGGTTAAAATTTGGAACGCGGATGATGCGGATTTGCTTTGGCAAAACGCGGTTGGTGACGGATTCGCTAAAGCGAAGAGGATTGGCGCAGATTTTTTGAAACACGGATTCTAAAAATGGAAGTAATTTAAAAAATCATTGCGTTGCTTTGCGTAAATCTTTGAACCCGATAGCTATAGGGATTGCGGTTAAATTGGAACACGGATTGGGGAAATTTTGTGAGCTTTTAAAATTTTAATTTGGGAGGAATGGTTAAAATTTGGGACGCGGATGACACGGATTTAACGGATGGTCGCGGGTTTTTCTTTGGCTTGCTTTGTTCCCGATAGCTATCGGGATTACAGTTAAATAGGGTTCGCTAAAGCGAAGGCTGATAATGGCGGATTTTTTGGAACACGGATTGGAGAAATTTTGGGAATTTTATAAAAAATAGCATTACTGAATCATATAGCAACACCTTTTAATTTTTTGCGAACTAGTGAACTAATCCTATTTTAATTTAGGATTTTTGAATGGTTGTGGTATTATAAAAGTTAACAAATCAACATTTTGTAAAAACAAATTTTTTATCATTTAATATAATATTAATTTGCATATTTGAACTTTCATTAAATAAGGTATGAACTTGCTCTTCTGTATAATAGTCTATTAAAGAAAAATAAGGAGACATTGCTTTTAATTCGTAATTATTTCCTTCTATTTTAATTATTTCAAATACTTTGGTTTTAAAAAATTTCTTCTCATTAAAAACAACTTCTATAAGTCCATACTCTTCAATATATTTTTCAAATTCTTTCTCGTTACTTGTTAAAGAGAACGTTATTAAATCTGGTCCTGGTGATTCTAATTGCTTTTTAAAAGCAATTCTTGAAATACAATTATCTGTCGTTTTACAACTTAAAAATAAAAATATAGATAAAATGCTTATGAATATTTGCTTTTTTTTCATAACCCCTGTTTATTTACATTTTACTACTTGTTTAAAATATTTATGATATACATTTGGCGATAGTAAATAACCATACCAATAACTAAGATGACCTTTAAAATCTAAACTTGTTTTAGTCCAACTTGATGTTTTAATTTGATGAGTTAATGCTTTTCTCTCCCAATTTTCTCTTTCACTTTCACCTAAGTCCTTTTATCTCATCTTTTGAGTTTTCCACAAATTAACGTGGTCGCTGCCATGCTGAACAACTTCATGCTCCCATAAATTAATTAAATCATATCTGTTTTCAACCCAATCTCCTAATACTCTTTTATAAAAATTAAAAGTTAGCTTTCCTGTTTTTGGGTCAAAAGAAGTAGATAATTCGTTAGTAATAGAAACTTTATAAGGATTCGCTATTTTTTTATCCGTAAATTGAGAATAATACATTACGATTGCCTCAGCTACGAAATCAGTCATATTCCTTCCATCTTTTTCGTATTTATCCAAATTACCATTATCAAAATCTTTTTTATCGATAACTCTAATTTCATCTGTCCCGCCTTTACCTAAATACTTTCCAGTTTTTTTATCAAAATAGTCATCGCTTCCCTCACCACTCTCTTGATTACTTTGTCCCTCACGACCAGCATTATCAATAAAATCACCATAACTTACTCTCATCCCATCTGAGTCAATAAATCTCAGTGGACTATTCATAACATAGTTATATGGTGACCATCTACGATATTTTTCAGCCAGCGGGTCAATATTCATCCATCTACCAAGTGCTGGGTCGTAATTCCTAGCTCCATAATCATACATGTTAAGCCCTAGCTCGTCTTGATACTCTTTACCGTTGTATTTATACTTATACTTCTGTAAAAGACCAATATCATAACCTTCATGCTCCAATCCAAAAGGATAATAGTGGTTTTCTTCTAAAATTGAAGATGTGAAATAAGATGTACAATTTGAAAAACCATATCTATTTGGTGGACCACAAGAAACAATTTCCTCATCACCTAAAATACCATTTTTGTCAGTATCAGAATAACTCAATCGGTTATTCCCTAAATGATCAGTATAATTATAAACATAACCGTATTGATTATTTGAATATTTAACATACCCTTCTGCATGAGGAAAGAACTGCAAGTTCCCATTCTCATACTGATAACCCGATTGGTAATGATGTGTGGTTATAACACTGTTCTCGCTCACAATTTTACTCACTTTTTGGCCCGTAGCATTGTAAATGTATTTAATATTTCCAAGAGTACCAAATTGAATCTCCGTTGGCAAATTCAAATGGTTGTATTTGATTAACGTGATGTTCTTATTTTGATCTTTAGTCATGTTGCCATAAGCATCATAGCTATAATCATCATCGGTATTGATTCCATCTTTAAACCCGTCATCGGAAGGATTTCTTGGAAAATCCAATTGATTAAAACAACAAAAAAATCCTAACTTTTAACGGTTAGGATTTCTTGTTTTTACTATTAAAAAAACGGCATTTCTGAATCATATAGCAATGCCGTTTAATTTTTTGCGAACTAGTTAACTAATCCTATTTTAATTTACTTAATGAACTTCTACATCAAAAGAAAGTGTATCAGTAAAAACAGGTGTAACCTTATCGTTAAATTCATAACGAACAATACTTCTGATAGTATTTTTGCCTTTCTTGGTTAAAACCTCTTTTACATCAATTTGGCAAGGTTCAATTTTTTTAGTAACACGCTTGACTTTACCATTATCAATACCTACATTTTCTATAGTAAAACTTTGTTTTGCACTTGGAATATTAGCAACCAAATAAGTATATTTTAATGTGTCACCAACTTTTAAATATTGTTCTTCTTTAATATTAAAGCGCTCCTTGTGTGCAATTGGGTATTGATAAATTTCCATTATCGAATATCCTTCATAGCTTTTCATAATTTCTTGCTCATCAAATCTAACTATAAATGCCTCTAATCCAAACGGGTCAAACATTATATATCTCTTAACTTTCCCATTAGGATAAAATTCAGTAATCTCTTCTGTTATTTTACCATCCTTTCTGTAGCATATTGATTCTAATTCTCCATTATCATAATAATAAAGACATTTTCCTTTTACATGTCCATTAACAAAATTACCTTCAGCTATTTTTATACCGTCTTTGTTATAATTGATAAATCTACCATGCAATATTGTGTCTCCGTTTCTAAGATAATATTCATTTGTTCCTATTAACTGTCCTGAAGAACTGTATTCTTTTAGTACTTCAATTTTTTCGTCTTTAAAATAATAGTAAATTGCTATTAATCCAATTAGTAAAATTATTGTAATTATTATTTTATTTTTATTCTTCATCTTTTTTCGCTCTTTTTTCTTCTCTAATAATTTTCCCGCTATCTCCGTAGTATGTTGTTCTAATTGAGTCGTTTGCTGTTTGTTTTTTCTCTTCTTTATTACCGCTTTCAACAGCTCCAGCTGCCTCATTAGTTGCACCTGCTCCAGCACCAACAGCATCAACTCCATCATTAACCTTATCGATTTGTGTAGGAGCTCCTCCATTAGTCCCTTTGTCTACAGGTCCTTTTCTATTTGTAACTTTACCTAGCTCTCTACCAAGTAATAAATCAATTAAACCTAACATTCCTTTTAAAGTCTATCCATTCCACATCTCTTCCACCTTTCCTTAACTCACTTGGATTTTGATTATTACCCCCGTCAGAAAAGGCAAAACCACCATAACTACCACTTTTATCTTTGTTGTAATCATAAAGTACTTTTCCATTATACGTAATTTGCTTTGTATCACCGTCCATCTGAAACCTATTACCTCTAGCGTCAGAATGCCCCCAATGATGCCCTAAATTAACATAACCCAATTTACTACCTGTACCTTCTTTCCAAGTAACATTTCCTGTAAACTTGTTTAAATACCAGTCAACAGGTTTCATTCCATCAGGGTCAGTAAATCTCATCGGATTATTAAAACAATAAGCATATGTTGACCATCGTCTCATTTGTTCTGCTTTAGGGTCAATATTGTTTCTTCTTCCAATTGCTGGGTCATACATCATCATCCCGTAATCGTAAATATTAAGCCCTAGCTCGTCTTGCAGTTCTTTACCGTTGTATTTATACTGATAATTCCCAGTTTGTCCTGCTGGTAACAAAGCTACGTTATTTCCATTTGCAGGCGGTGTAAATTGATAATGGTCGTTGTTATACGGGGCGTGTTTTAACCCAAATGGGTAGTAATGGCTTTCCTCTAAAATGGTTAACTGCGTTTGTGAAGCTTGGGTTGTAGTGGCATAACTCAAACGGTTGTTCCCCAAATGGTCTTTATATTGGTATACATAATTGTAGGTAGGAACAGCACCACTTACCACATTTACATACCCTTCTGCATGAGGAAAGAACTGCAAGTTCCCATTCTCATACTGATAACCCGATTGGTAATGATGTGTGGTTATAACACTGTTCTCGCTCACAATTTTACTTACTTTTTGGCCCGTAGCATTGTAAATGTATTTAATATTTCCTAAAGTACCAAATTCAATCTCCGTTGGTAAATTCAAATGGTTGTACTTGATTGACGTGATGTTCTTGTTTTGATTTTGGGTTAGGATATCTTGTTTTTACTATTAAAAAAACGGCATATCTGAATCATACATCAATGCCGTTTATTTTTTTGCGAAATAGTTAACTAATCCTATTTTAATTTAGGATTTCTAAATGGTTGTAGTGATTATTCTGAAATTTTTAAATTAAGAGATACCATTTACTTTTAATTCAAAATATTCATTTGTTGTGAGATTAATTTTAATATTCCAATAACATTTACCTCCATCAGCAACATCTACCATCTTATTTTTCCAATCAAAAGGCACTAAATTATTTTCATTATCATATTCATCAAATAATTCACAAAAGGCATTTATATAAATTATTTTTTCACCTTTTTCATTTAGATAGCACAAATATTGTCTGTAATGTTTTTTTAATTCAGACATGTTTTCCTTTTTTAAAAAATGAAATTTCCCTTCATTTATTGCTTTTTCAAGGATTTCATTTACTTTTTCTAATTCAACATTATTTGGTTCAAAGGACTTAAAATCAGAGCCAGTAAACCATTTAACATAAGAGTGGTCTTTAATTATTGTCATTTTTTTATCATCTAAACCAGCTGACCTTTTACTGGAACAGCTAATAACAAAAACAGATAAAAAAATAAAACATAAAATTCTAATTATACTATTTTTCATGAGCTTACATTTTAATTGGGGTAAATAACAAAATTTTTCTAAGTGGGACTTTTTGTTCATCACGAATTATATTTTCTCTATCACGACTGTTAACTTCATCTTTATCACTAAGTACTGCATTACCTTGTCCCGGAATATCAGGGTTTGTTGTAGAAACAGGAGTTTTATCAACTTCCCCTTTAGCATTTGCATCAGCGTGAATTAACTCATGAGCTAAACCAATCTCAGGCGGTCTACCATATGTACCATCTTCATTTTGTATAGAATTTCCCTTTGTACCATCTGCATTATTTGTTGGGTCAAACTTTATTAAACTATCACCATTCTTAGATTTGTATGTAATGTTCTCGTGTCCCTCATCAACAGTCAAAGTAATTCTTTTATCTGATTTTATTAAATCACCAACTAACTTAGTACCTTCGGCAAGATTTTTACCTTCGTTAGCTTTACCATCAATAGTTTTCACTAAATATCCTCCTTTGGTTTCAACTAATTTGATTTTAGAATTTGTAAGCTTTTGTAGACTTGAAGTAAGTTGAGCTTTCTGTTTTCTGTTTTCTGAACTATTTGAGTTTCCTTTAAGAGGAATAAAAATTTCTTTTCCATCTGGGTCAATAGCTATTGTTGGCATGTTTGCAACATATACATATGGACTTAAATTGAAATACTTTTCAGCTTTAGGGTCAATATTCATCCATCTACCTAAAGCAGGGTCGTAATTCCTAGCTCCATAATCGTACATATTAAGCCCTAACTCGTCTTGGTATTCTTTACCATTGTATTTATACTGATAATTTCCATTTTGTCCTGCTGGTAACAAAGCTACGTTATTTCCATTTGCAGGCGGTATAAATTGATAATGGTCGCTGTTATATTGGGCATGTTTTAACCCAAATGGGTAGTAATGGCTTTCCTCTAAAATGGTTAACTGCGTTTGTGAAGCTTGGGTTGTAGTGGCATAACTCAAACGGTTGTTCCCCAAATGGTCTTTATATTGGTATACATAATTGTAGGTAGGAACAGCACCACTTACCACATTTACATACCCTTCCGCATGAGGAAAGAACAGCAAGTTCCCATTCTCATACTGATAACCCGATTGGTAATAATGTGTGGTTATAACACTGTTCTCGCTCACAATTTTACTCACTTTTTGACCCGTAGCATTGTAAATGTATTTAATATTTACAAGAGTACCAAATTGAATCTCCGTTGGCAAATTCAAATGGTTGTACTTGATTAACGTGATGTTCTTGTTTTGATTTTGGGTTAGGATTTCTTGTTTTTACTATTAAAAAAACGGCATTTCTGAATCATACATCAATGCCGTTTATCATTTTGCGAACTAGTTAACTAATCCTATTTTAATTTAGGATTTATAAATAGTATTAATGCTTAATTTAATTCATTACTACTATATAGCTCATCCTTTTAACAATTATTTTTATTCTTTATTGATTTTCAAACTTTTGAATACACAAAAAGTAATCATCACTAAATCTAAAACATTACCCTATTTTTTTTTACCATTTTTTATAATAAAAGGATTTACTATCTCTTTTGCACATAAATAAAAACTTATTTCTTTATCTGGATTTATTACCATATTGTAAAAGTTATTAAAGATTTCCTTCCTTTCATTACTATCTTTTAAAAAAACATAAAAGTTTACTTTATCGTCATAAAGCTGTATTTCTGTTTTATTAAATTCTATTTCATTTTTTATAGCTACATAATAATAAGAAAAAAAGTCCATAAATGAATTTGAAAAATCAATATCACTTTTATCTATTTTTGACATTATAGAATCTAAGTTTTTTAAACACTCAATACTATCGCTTTTAGATATTTCAATATTCATTGTATTTGATATATTATCTAATCTTAAAGGTATCATTTCTTCAAACTTATTAAAATCAATTGATATGTCAACTGTTTGATTTTCAACATCATCTAGCATCTTTTTATAATCGTCTATGGATCTATACAAAATAAAATCTTTTATATATTTATTATAAATAAGATAACCATTACTTGCACTATTATAGTACTTATGTTCGTTATCTTCAGCATTTACTTTACAAGTATAAAACCCTTCCTTTTTAATCAGATTTAAACCTTCTTTTTCGGTTAATATTTTATATTCCATCTTTTTTATAATATTTTTTTGAGCAAAAATAAAATTTGTGGATAATAAAAACACTAAAAACTTGATATATAAATTCATAAATCTAAAACTTTATTTCAGCTCCCCTAAATTGTGGTATACCCACAGGAGGACTTGCTGTTGGTCTTTTTGTATTGTTTGAAATTGTTAATGGCGGTGTAAAATATAGCAAATTGTTACTCATATATGCAACTGCCCATTTTAATGTAACCCTTTTACTTGCTGCATAGGATATAACATCAGGAGAGATTCTTGTATTACTTGTTGTATAAAGAGTTAATATTGACCTACCAGCTCCTCCACCTTCAGTAGAAGTAGCAACTGCATCTATCAAACCTAAAACTTGATATTCTGATGATCCAGTTTCTAAATTAAGCCAACCTGTTACTGCTTTAATCTCATGAAAATGACTATCTTTATGTGAAAATTTTTCAAATAATGTGTAAACATCAATATCAGATACTGCGTCAGGTATTACGTTTTTATATTTACCTCCTGTCCTTGCTGCTCTTTCTTTACTTCCGAATAATTTATTATTTGAATTTAGATTAAGATAATCTAATGCTGCTCTTTCAAAAGCATTACCTGCTTCCATTTTATCAGTAACCCCATTTTTAGCTGCTAAAGCAAATAAATCATCTGTAGAAAAAGGATTTATATCCATACCATTTGGATTTAAACCATGAGCTGCAAAAGCCTGTTCATAAGTTATTACATCTCCATTACTATTAACATATTCTCCTCTATCCCAATCATAACGCTCACCATCAGCTCCGCTAGGGTCTTTCCAAAATACTGGATTATTATCAAAAGTATTGTATGGAGACATATTATGATGAATAACAGGATCTTGGACAACCCAACGAGCAATTGCTGGGTCATATTGTCTCATATCCATGTCGTACATATTAAGCCCCAACTCATCCTGCCATTCATTACCATTTAGCTTGTACTGATAATTCCCACTTTGTCCTGCTGGTAACAAAGCTACGTTATTTCCATTTGCAGGTGGTATAAATTGATAATGGTCGCTGTTATATTGGGCGTGTTTTAACCCAAATGGGTAGTAATGGCTTTCCTCTAAAATGGTTAACTGCGTTTGTGAAGCTTGGGTTGTAGTGGCATAATTCAAACGGTTGTTCCCCAAATGATCTTTATATTGGTAAACATAATTGTAGGCAGGAACAGTTCCACTTACCACATTTACATACCCTTCTGCATGAGGAAAGAACTGCAAGTTCCCATTCTCATACTGATAACCCGATTGGTAATGATGTGTGGTTATAACACTGTTCTCGCTCACAATTTTACTCACTTTTTGACCCGTAGCATTGTAAATGTATTTAATATTTCAAGAGTACCAAATTGAATCTCCGTTGGCAAATTCAAATGGTTGTACCTGATTAACGTGATGTTCTTGTTTTGATTTTGGGTTAGGATTTCTTGTTTTTACTATTAAAAAAACGGCATTTCTGAATTATATAGAAATGCCGTTTAATCTTTTGCGAACTAGTTAACTAATCCTATTTTAATTTAGGCTTTTTGAATGGTTGTATCACTAAATCTTGAGACATTACCAAATTAACTTGAAAAAATCCAATCTTTGTTTTTATAAAAAGCTGCTAAAAACAATAGAAAAAGACTTAAAGAATAATATAAAAACAACGTAAGTATGGAAAGCCATATTCTGGGTACACCATTTAATTTAATGTATGATTCATATACTTTTTTGTAATTGTTATTAGAGTAATAATTGATAAAAATAATTATGCTAAAAAATATTATTGTAATAATTTCATAAATATTATCCTCATTTAAAAATTCAAAACCATCAAATGACCCAATAAAAAAGAATAATGATTGAATATTGAACATCAAACATAGAAAAATAATTAATCCTGATATAAACCATGGAGTATCATTATTACTTTTAGATTTTAATGCTAATGAGTATGTGTGAATATATAATCTTTTGTATAACATAATTCTTTACTTATCTCCAAATTCATTTTCAATGTAATTATAAAATTGGTCACTCCAAATTGCATCGGCTACACCAATTCCTAAGGCAATTCCCCAACCAACACCAGGGATAAATACACTTCCAGCAGCAATTAAAGCAACAGTTCCTCTTGCGCCAGCAGAATAATATCTTTGATTTTGTAATTCTCCTTTTATTTGATAAGCAGTAATTACAACTCCAACAGCTCCCATCGCTTTACCAGTGGCTTTCATAAATTTAGCTTTACCAACTAATTTAGATTGATTGGCAACAGATATTGGAGCATTTTTATAATTGCCTTGCCAATAAGATTGTCCATTAACAAAATATTGACTGCTTCCTGATTTTCTTAAACCTTTTTCAACAGTACTAAAATCAGCACCAAAAAATTGATAACTTTTAAGGTTTAAAGCCCCTCCACCCATAGCTAGTCCACCAGCAATAGAACCGCTAATTGAATAATCAGCGTCATACCAATTTGTATGATGAATATTATAGCTTATTTGGTTGGCTGCACCACTAATTACTGCGTCACTATAACTCCCTGTATTTATATCACCTATAACTGTAACACCTGGCAAATTATTAGCTCCATTTGGCGTTTGATTGAAATCTGTAAAATCACTTGTATGACCAACATACCCTCCATCACTTGTTTCAAATCCATCCGTACGATTATTTGTCCAAGTAGTTACATCGTCAACACTTCTTTTGAACATATCCATAAGAACACTCTTCTCAATCAGTCCTGTTGGGTCTGAAAACATTATTGGATTATTAAAACCAAAACGATATGGTGAAATACCAGGTGCCATCTCAGCCAATCTATCCATCCCATTAAATCTACCTATTGCACTATCATATTGCCTAAAGTCCATTGCTGTAACATTAAGCCCTAGCTCGTCTTGGTATTCTTTTCCGTTGTACTTATACTGATAATTTCCATTTTGTCCTGCTGGTAACAAAGCTACGTTATTTCCATTTGCAGGCGGTATAAATTGATATTGGTTGTTGTTATACGGGGCGTGTTTTAACCCAAATGGGTAGTAATGGCTTTCTTCTAAAATGGTTAACTGCGTTTGTGAAGCTTGGGTTGTAGTGGCATAACTCAAACGGTTGTTCCCCAAATGATCTTTATATTGGTATACATAATTGTAGGTAGGAACAGCACCACTTACCACATTTACATACCCCTCCACATGAGGAAAGAACTGCAAGTTTCCATTCTCATACTGATACCCCGATTGGTAATGATGTGTGGTTATAACACTGTTCTCACTCACAATTTTACTCACTTTTTGGCCCGTAGCATTGTAAATGTATTTAATATTTCCTAAAGTACCAAATTGAATCTCCGTTGGCAAATTCAAATGATTGTACTTGATTAACGTGAATATTTAGTTGGGATTTCTTGTTTTTACTATTAAAAAAACGGCATTTCTGAATCATACATCAATGCCGTTTATTTTTTTTGCGAACTAGTGAACTAATACTATTTTAATTTAGGAATTTTGAATGGTTGTATGACTAATTCTGATACACAAGGTTTCATTTTTTATCATTTTCTTTGATTTGAGCTCTTTAAACATAAAAAAAGATGAACTATATAGCTCATCTTTTTTACAATTATTTTTATTTTTTTATTGATTATCAATTTGTTAAATATACATTTAGCACTCATCACTAAATCTGAAACATTATCTATTTATTCATACCTATAAGGTTTTGTCTTTTTTTCTAATATAAATTTTTTGTTTTTTATTTTATAAATCCAAAACGAAGCCATCGTATCGCCTATAAATTGTTCTTTTATATAATACTCTTTAAAATCTTCGGTCTTCAAATTATCAAAAAAATATTCCTTTTTTCCAACCTTATCTCGAACATCATAAATATGTACAGGATTGTTTTTATATCGAAAACTACCCATATAAATGGGGTTTTGTGTTAACGCTAAACTTTTAATCCCTAATCTACTTTCTAAACTTTCAAAACTATTATCTGCGAAGAAATCAGTAGCGTAAAAAGGAATTCTCCCTATAATAGCAAGGGTGTCATTTTTTTTCCTAAAAAATGCTATTTCATAAGATTGCTTAGACAAATAAAAACTGTCTTTGTCCACTTTCTGTCTTAATTTATTTGCCGCTGCATATTCGTTCAAAATACGATCAAGGGAATGGGAAACATACCGAGGCGTTTTTTCGATTGCCGTTTTTTTACAACTTATTATCATAATGGTTATTAATAAAAACGCTATACATTTTTTCATACTTATTGAACTGTTATCTCTAATAAATTAAGCAGTAACAAAATTTATTATCTTTATTAAAACTAAAAAGGACCTCCCATGCTCATGACTACTTTTCTAACCAAATTCGAAATGCCGGAGTGTTACTTTGACTTACTATTACATGTTCTTTATATCCGAGAACTTTTACGGACAACGAATTTTTAGAGTAACGTTCAATCCGTTCTAAATATCGTTTAGCTACGATCTCGCCCCTATTTATCTTATAAAAAGCGTTTGGATCGAGTTGGGTTTCAATTGCTTTTAAAGTAGTTTCATGCAACAAATGTTTTTTTCCTGCAGTATCATACGCAAAAACTACGCCATCTTCGGCTAAAAAAAGGGTTATATTTTCGGTATCCAAAAAATACATACCCGTATTGGTTTGTATGATAAACCTTTTCTTAAATGCGACTTCGGATGGTTTGAACTGTAACAATTCCGATAATTTTAAGGTAATCGCAACATCATGAGTGGTTCGCAACTTTAAAAACTTTTGCCATGCCATTTCAAAACGTTCAAAAGAAAAAGGCTTTAATAAGTAGGCAATTCCATTGGTCTCAAAAGCATTCATCCAAAACTGATCATAAGCGGTAGTAAAAATTATCGGGCAATGGATTTCTACTTGGCTGTATATTTCAAAGGCCTGACCGTCTAACAATTCAATATCCGAAAAAATAAGATCCACTTCGGTTTTTTTTAAGAATGCAATAGCATTCGCTACAGTATCGATTTCCCCAACAATTTGAACCGATTCTTCCAAATCATTTAGAAAGCGTACCAATTTTTTTCTGGCCGGAATTTCATCTTCAATCAAGAGTACTTTAATCATGCTTACTGTTATTTAGGATGGGAATGGTTACTAAAAATTGCGTTTCTTCTTGCTTAATTTGAATTTCATGATCACACAACAACATATATTGTGTACTTAAATTTTTTAGCGCTTTACCTGAAACTAGTTTGGAATTCATTTTTGGTTTAAGCGGGTTAGATACCTGTATATTGGTATCGATTTCGATTCGAATTTTAATCGGGCTTTCCAATGAACCTACGTTATGCTTTATGGCATTTTCCAGTAAAAGTTGAAGGGTCATCGGAACAATAGAACCCGACTTGTTTTTAATGACAAACTCTAGTAAATAGGCATTGCCAAATTTCTGTTGCATCAAATGAAAATATTTTTGAGCAAATGCAATTTCCTCCTCCAATGGAATAAGTTTTTTGTCCGACACTTCTAAAACAAAACGATACAGTTCAGCAAAATTATTTAAAAAATCGGAAGCCATAGTTTTATCTTCCGCTATCAATTGGTCCAATACATTTAAATTATTGAATAAAAAATGAGGATTAATTTGACTTTTCAACTGTAAAATCTTGCTCTCTGCTAACGCTTGATTGTATTGCGATAGTGCTTCTTGTTGCACTATATTGTTATTGTAATAAAAGTACGTCAAATAAAAACTACCATAAATCAAAGCATTTAGGGCATACATAAACAAATTTAATACTAATGTTGTCGCATTAAAATTGCGATCAAAAGTATCAAATATAAGGGCGACGATTACACCTAAAAACAACATTGCTACATAGTAGATCAGCGTGGAAGCAAACAAAACATAAACCAGCTTTTTCAATCCAATAAATACTGATTTTTTCCATTTAGTAAGCAAATAACGTATGATTAAAAACAAGAAACAAGCACTTAAAAATTGGGCAACAGCCGCTTCAGGGGTAAAAAGATAAACATCAAATTCATTGCGATGTAAAAAACGCTCCTGAACGGATTGCACATAAGCAAAAAGCAAAACGAACGATAAAAAGTAACGATGCGTCTTTATTTTAGAAAGTAATTTTTGCATAAATTGTAAGTCTCATTGGGTACAAAAATAGCCTTATATTTGAATATAAGGCTAAAGATGTTTTATTAGTTATTTCTTTTCAGGAAACGAAGCAATTACATTGCCATTGTCGTCAAAAAAATCAAGTTTTGCATGATTTTCTTTGTCGACATAAAACATGGCTTTAGGTTTTCCTTTATCGTCAAAAAGAAACAAACCATTGTTTTGACTTCTAGTTTTTCCAAGCATAATTCTAGGAACTCCTCCTATTAATCCTTGTGCTTCATACGCCTTAATTTTTTCTTCCATTGCTTTTGGGTCTTTTTGACCAAGTGCGTCCAACTCTTTCATTATTTCGGCAGTTTTGAGTTGACTTTCTTTAGCAGGACGATCGTTAAAAGCGAGACTACTACTCACATAACGCTTATCCCCTTTTTGATAATCTTGGGTTAACAATTGCATTACCTGATCGCCATCATATTGATCATACGTTAACGACAAACCACTACTATGTCCTTTTTCATTCTTTTGACCATCATAAATAAAGCCACCACATTCAATACCGTCTTCATTAAAAAAAAGCATTCCAGAACGTTTTTTTCTATTCTCATTCGTAGGACGATTGTTGATAAGCGTATTTCCATTTGGAAATTTAGCCACGTTGGTAATCACCATTTTTACGGTTCCATCTTTTTCAACGATGTTAATTCGCTCCACATCAATTTCGGTAAATTTTCGATTCCCTGATTTTTTAAAAGACATAGATCCGATAGTTAAAATACCAATTGCAGTAGCTGCAGCAAAGGTTCTTAAAAAAATTAATTCTCTGTTCATAGTTTCATGATTTTAGGTGATACATTCTTGATTACAGAGCAAAACTAGTAGATACCTCATTCCTAAAAAATCAAAAAATAAGGAACTAAGGAAAAAAAAGAATGAGCCAAGAATTTTTAGGATAAATGATTTTAGAGATTCGAATCAAGAGCTTTTAAACTTTCTTGGACTCCAGCGAATTTTCAAAACCTTATAAAGTATTTTGTCTAAAATGATATTCTTTTTATGTTTTGGAAGGACAATTAAAAAAGAAAAAGTGAAACCCAACAACCATTTGAAAAAAAGAATATTTTTCTTTAATTTTGTAAAAAAGTTAAAAATGAGTACGATAGAGAAAATTCAGGAAGAAATTTTGGTGGAAGAGGCTGTTGGAGTGAATCATGAAATCGTGTTGCACAATGATGATGTAAATACTTTTGACCACGTTATCGAAACGCTAATCAGAGTTTGTCAACACGATGAATTACAGGCCGAACAATGTGCTATTCTCGTGCATTATAAAGGAAAATGTACCGTAAAAACAGGTGCTTTAGACCTTCTAAAACCACAATGTACAGCACTGCTAGATGCTGGCCTAAGTGCTGAAATAATTTAAAAGTCCCTCGAAAGGGACTTTTTTTTACTTGTATATTCGTTCAATATCACGAATTTATTTTTTGAGCTGCGAGTGAACGAACTAATTAGTGAGGTAATTTATCTTTAACCAAACCATAAATATAAGTACCTAATAAGGCACCAATTAAAACAACGGCTATAGCATAGGTTCCCGTTCCTAGTAAAATAAAGATTGGTCCAGGGCAACTTCCTACTAAGGCCCAACCCAATCCAAACAGACTACCGCCCAATAAATAGCGCCAGAACCCTTTTTCTTTTTCCACTACATGAATAGGAGTTCCATGGTAATCTTTTACTTTTTTTCTCTTAAACAATTGAAGTCCAATAACCCCAGTAAACAATGCTGTTCCAATAATTCCAAACATGTGAAACGATTGAAAATGAAACATTTCATAAATACGATACCATGAAACGGCTTCCGCTTTAGTTAAAACAATTCCGAAGAAAATTCCAGTAAGAAAAAATCGTGCTAATTTCATGATTATGTAGTTTTAAAAAGGATAGGTAAAAGAAAATGGGCCATAAGTAATCCTCCAATGAAGAATCCGATAACCGCAACTAATGAAGGTAATTGTAAGTTACTCAACCCAGAAATAGCATGTCCTGAGGTACACCCTCCAGCATAACGCGTTCCAAATCCAATTAACAATCCGCCTATTAATAAAATAGCAAAACCTTTAGGAGTTTGTAACGTTTCAATACTAAAAATCGCATCCGGTAATAACTTTCCATTTGGAGCTTCTATACCCAAAACTTCTAACTGCGCAATCGTATCAGGATTGATTTGGACACCACTCCCATTAGATAAAAACTGATAGGCTAGAAATCCTCCAACAATAGCACCTGCAACAACAGCCAAACTCCATTTTTGCTCCCGCCAGTCAAACTTGAAAAAATCACTAAACTTTCCTGCGCCTGCCATACTACACAGGGTTCTAAGATTAGACGACATGCCAAAAGTCTTCCCAAAATAAGTCAAAACAAGCATGGTAATTCCAATTAAAAAACCGGAAATAGACCAATGCCATGTACCAAAAATAAATTCCATTTTTTACAATTTTTTACAAAAATAGAAATTAAGATTGGTTTTAGTAACTATTATAACATTTTTGGTTATTTTTGAAATCATAAATGAAAAGACTATAATGAAAAAGTTCAAAATTGAATTCAAATGGGCAATCATCATGCTCTTCTTTTATTTAGCATGGATGACTCTTGAAAAGCAATTAGGGTTTCACGATGAAAAAATCAAATGGCAAATGATTTTCACGATGTTGATCATTTTCCCAAATTTTCTACTTTATTATTTCGCTTTATCAGATAAAAAGAAAAACTATTATAAGGGCGAAATGAATTGGAAACAAGGATTTATTGCTGGTGTCGTTATATCGTTTATAGTGGTAATTTTAAGCCCTATAACACAATTCATAACGCATGAATTTATTACCCCTAACTATTTTGAAAAGTTAATTGCGCTCTCAGTAGAAAGCAAAAGGCTAACACTAGTGGAAGCACAGCGTTATTTTAATTTATCCGCCTATATATGGCAAAATATTTCGGGCGGACTTTCTTTTGGGGTGGTTACAGGGGCAATTGTTGCATACCTACTAAGACCTAAAACACCAACTACAATTCCTAATACAAAATGAAAATGAGAAAACTGTTTTCTGCAATTGGCTTTCTTTTACTAACAAGCTGCGTAAGTACCAAATCTACAATTAAGAACATCGACAATACCGCTGTTCGTCCTGCCGTAAAAGACAAAGCTTATGTCATAACAGAATATGCCGATGACAATAATTATGGATATGATCAGGATTATCCAATAAACATTGGATACATTCACGAGCGTCAGGAAGATATAAACATTCAGTATTATTTCAAGGGATTAGAAGGACCTAAAGGACAAAAAATAAGCTATAAAAAAATAGATACCTGTTGTCCTTTTCCTACCAAAAATAGCCTAATGGGTGCAGGAACTATCGGAATTTATGAAGTTACTTTTGAAGGAAATAATAAACCCATTATCCTGTATTTTAATTGTTATGAGAAAGGTAAAATCTTGTGTCCAAAAGGATTTACTATCAAAAAGACCAAATAAGAATTCCAAAACCCATTGGAAAATTAGTAGTTACTCCCATAGCATTATAAAAATATTTTTTATTTTAAGTAACATAAGTAACCTTTTAAACCACAGTTTGAAAGGTTTTTATTTTTATCTTTGCAACTTCAAAATCAACACATAATGAATTTAAACAACATTCCACAAATAAAGCATACCGATAGCGGAAACTTTTTTTTACTAGCAGGTCCTTGTGCCATCGAAGGAGAAGAAATGGCCTTACGTATTGCTGAAAAAATTGTTACGGTTACAGATAAACTTCAAATCCCTTACGTTTTCAAAGGTTCTTTCAAAAAAGCAAACCGCTCTAGAGTAGACAGTTTTACTGGAATCGGAGACGAAAAAGCATTAAAAATTCTTCAAAAAGTTTCCAAAGAATTTGGCGTTCCTACTGTAACAGACATTCATACCAATGAAGATGCTGCCATGGCTGCTGCTTATGTTGATATTTTACAAATTCCGGCATTTTTAGTTCGCCAAACCGACTTAGTTGTGGCTGCTGCCAATACAGGTAAAACGGTAAACCTGAAAAAAGGACAATTCATGAGTCCAGAAAGCATGAAACACGCGGTTCAAAAAGTAATCGATAGCAACAACCAAAATGTAATGGTAACCGACAGAGGTACCATGTTTGGCTATCAAGATATGATCGTTGACTTCAGGGGCATTCCTACTATGCAACAATATGCAACTACTGTATTAGATGTTACCCACTCTTTGCAACAACCCAATCAAACTACTGGAGTAACAGGGGGTCGTCCAGATATGATTGAAACCATAGCAAAAGCAGGGATTGCTGTAGGAGTAGACGGAATCTTTATCGAAACACATTTTGATCCTGCAAACGCTAAGAGCGATGGTGCTAATATGTTACATTTAGACTATTTTGAAGGTTTAATGACGAAATTAGTCGCAATCCGAAAAACCATTAATCAATTTTAATTTATCTTTTTAAAATCCCAAATGAAACATCCATTTTTAATGGCTGTACTATCTTTTTGTGTTTTTTCACAGTACACCTTTTCGCAAGAAACAGTTGAAAATCCTGAAAAATACACGAGCAAAAACAAAGGAAAATTCTTTATATTCTGGGGAGGTAACCGAGAATCTTATTCGAAATCAGACATTCGATTTAAAGGAGCCGATTATGATTTTACCTTGTATGACGTAACCGCTCATGACAAACCTAAAGGATGGCATATCGATTATTTTAATCCAGCGCGCATGACCATTCCTCAAACCAATTTAAGAATCGGCTACTTCATTTCTGATCATTACAACATCTCAATTGGTGTGGATCATATGAAATATGTTATGGATAATGATAGAAGGGTTAATTACAGTGGAAATTACCCAAATCCTGGAAGTTATAACGAAAATCCTGCTAATGGTCAATTAACTCTAGATGAAGCTTTTTTATTGTTTGAACACACTGATGGCTTAAATTATATCAATACCGAAATTGCACGTGTAGATGATATTTCCCATCTTTTTGGATTACCAAACACCGATAAATTTCAAATCAATTTAACCGAAGGTCTAGGTGCTGGTATTTTATTGCCGAAAACCAACGTTACACTTTTAGGAAAAGAACGTCACGATGATTTTAATGTTGCAGGTTTTGGTCTGTCGGCTAAAGCGGGTCTGAATTTTACTTTCTTCAAGCACTTTTTTGTACAAACCGAACTAAAAGGTGGTTTTATTGAAATGAATAATATCAGAACTACTCAAAGTAAAGCGGACAGCGCTGAACAGAACTTCTGGTTCTTCCAACAAATTATTACTGTGGGGGGAATCTTTAGATTATAAACAATCTTACTTGTTATAAAAGTTTTCCAAAAAAAAAGTCACGACATCTAAAATTAGCAGTCGTGACTTTTTTTATTTCCTGAATTTAAATTTATTGGTAAACGCGAATATAATCCATTACAAAATCCTGCGGAAAAATCGTATCATCAATTACTGGTCCCCCAAAATTACCACCAATAGCAACATTGATAATAAAGTAGAACGATTGATCATATGGCCAAGTAGCTTCATTCTTCTCCTCTGGCTGAAACGTATACACCAAAGCATCATCTACAAAAAAAGCAATTTTATCTGAGTTCCATTCTATGGCATAAACATGAAATCCTTCTTCAATAGCTTCAATTTTTGTTTTTTTAGTATTGATTGTATTCCCATGACTGGCTTGGGTATGCAATGAGGTAAAAATAATATCGGGCTCCTTACCCACATATTCTAAAATATCGATTTCACCACATTGGGGCCATCCCACTTCTGAAATATTGGCTCCTAACATCCAAAAAGCAGGCCATAAACCACTCCCAATTGGCAATTTTGCTCGAGCTTCGATTTTACCATATTGGAATTCTTTTTTGTCTTTTGTAGTGATACGTGTAGACGAATACACATTTCCTTCTTTCTTGGTTGTAATGGTTAAAAATCCGTTTTCTAATTTATGGTTGGTATCGGTGTAAAGCTGAGCTTCATTATTGCCCCATCCACATAAATTAGGACATCCGTCTCCTAATTCGAAATTCCAAATTTTCGGATCCAATTGGTTACCATCAAAATTTTCCTCCCAAACCAAATCATACTGTTTTTTTTGACCCAAACAAAAACCTGTTACCAGTAATAATCCCATTAAAACTTTCATAGTCCTAGTTATTAGTGTATTGGAAATTAGATGTTAAATTTTGATCCGAGCTTCCTCCTACAAATACCGTAAATTCTCCTTCCTCAGCTTCCCAACGATTGTTGGCAGTGTAAAAAGCAAGGGTACTCTCATCTATCGTAAAAGTAATCGTTTTAGTCTCATTAGCCGCTAGACTGACTAACTCAAACCCTTTTAGCTCCTTAACAGGACGTATATAACTACCTACTAAATCTCTAATATATAATTGCACTACTTCTTTTCCTGGAACATTGCTATTGTTTTTTAGCGTGACACTTACCTGAATGGAACCGTTTTTAGAAAAAGTAGTAGACGATAATTTTAAGTCTGTATACTCAAATTTGGAATAACTTAATCCATGACCAAAGGCATACAGCGGTGTGTTTTTTTCATCGATATAATGCGACCAAAAAACACTCTCAGGCTCATTCATTACAGGTCTTCCCGTATTTTTATGATTGTAATAAATAGGAACTTGACCGATATTTCTAGGAAAAGTCATTGGTAATTTTCCACTTGGATTATAATCTCCATACAATACCTGCGCAATGGCATTTCCACTTTGTGTACCCAAATGCCATGCCTCAACAATGGCTGGAATGTTTTCTGCAGCCCATGGAATTGCTAAAGGACGTCCATTCGTTAAAACCAAAACAATATTAGGATTTACTTCAGCAACTGCTTCTAATAATTGTTGTTGTACTCCGGGAAGTCCAAGATCAGCTCTACTTCTACCCTCTCCAGATTGCAAACCATGCTCTCCTAGAACCATTACCACAACATCTGCTTTTTTAGCCGTTTCTATTGCTTCAGCAAAGCCCGAAGTATCGGTCATGTTGATTTTGGTTTCCCACATAAATTGGGTTCTTCCAACAGCAACATCAGCTCCTTTAGCATACAACAATTCATTGTTGGGATATTTTTGCATTCCCTCCAATACCGAAACAGCAGTGTTATCATCAGCAGCAATACGCCAACTGCCTAGCGGACTTGTTTTGTCGTTTGCTAAGGCACCAATTAACGCAATTTTTTGTCCTGATTTTTTTAAGGGCAAAAGATGCGACTCATTTTTCAATAAAACGATTGATTTTTTCGCCATATCAAGAACACCCTCATGAAAATCAGGTTTTCCAACAGTAGCTTTTTCATAAGCTTCATCGCAATATTTATATGGGTTTTCAAAAAGGCCCAATTCAAATTTGGTTCGTAAAATTCTTCTCGCTGCATCATCAATATGTGCAACAGCTACTTTTCCTTCTTCCACTAAAGTGCGCAAGTGCGCAACATAAGCATACGATTCCATGTCCATATCCGACCCTGCATTTATAGCGATTTCAGCGGCTTGCTTGCTATCTTTTGCATAGCCATGAGGAATCATTTCATTGATCGAACCCCAATCGGAAACCACAAAACCATCAAACTTCCAATCCTCTTTTAACAAATCGCGTTGTAAAAAAGCGCTACCAGTAGCAGGAATTCCATTCAAATCGTTAAAAGAATTCATAAACGTTTTTACCCCAGCGGCAACAGAGGCCTTAAACGGTGGTAATATAACATTATGTAATATTTCGTCGCTTACAAAAACGGTATTGTAATCCCTACCCGATTCTGCAAAACCATAACCTGCAAAGTGTTTGGCACATGCCAGTATGCTTTTATTGGAAGATAAATCGCCTTGAAATCCTTCAATTCGAGCTATCGCTATTAAACTTCCCAAATACGGATCTTCTCCAGCTCCTTCCATGGAACGCCCCCATCTTGCGTCACGTGAAATATCAACCATAGGAGCAAATGTCCAGTTAATTCCCACCGCAGCTGACTCTTCAGCAGCAATAGCTGCCGATTTTTTTATCGCTTCTAAATCCCAGCTAGCAGCTTCTGCCAGAGGAATTGGACTTATTGTTTTATAGCCATGAACAACATCAAATCCAAAAAGCAAAGGAATTCCCAGTCGGGTTTGCTCTACTGCGATTTTTTGTAACGCATAAACATCTTTAACTCCCTTAACATTGAGCATAGAGCCTACCAAGCCATTCTTTAAATCTTCATACTTTTTGGCTGCTTGTCCTTCTTTAGGAGCAGGACCCGTAACATCCCAAAAGCCATTGTACTGATTCAATTGGCCTATTTTTTCCTCTAATGTCATCAATTGCATGACAGAATCTACTTTTTGATCAATACTATCAAATTCTTTTGAAGCCATAACTCGTTTAGGAGCATTACAAGCAAAAGACAGCAAAAGTAGTAGGATTAAACTGTAGTATATTGGTTTTTTCTTCATTATAATCATTTCAGAAGTGTAAAAAATCAAATAACAAGAAGGTAAACCTTACTATTTACCTTCTTGCAAATGAACTAACTATATAAAAAACTATTGGTAAACTCTCACATAGTCAATCTCCATTGTAGATTGCGCAAAAGCAGGATCAATAGCGCCTCCAAAAGTTCCTCCCATAGCCACATTAAAGATTAAGAAGAAATCACTATTAAAAGGCAAGGTGTTGTTGTTTGCTATGGAATGAAACAATACGTCATCCACATAGAATTGAATTGTAGTAGGACTCCAAATTGCCTTATAAACATGAAACGCTGAAGATGCATTAGCGACCGTGGTAGTATTTGTTGGTCCATTACCTCCAAAGTTACCTGGATAATGAACAGTTGCATGAATCACATTTGGTACATTCCCCTTGTGTTCCATAATATCAATTTCACCACAACCTGGCCATGTATTGGTAGCGTAATCCTCGCCCAACATCCAAATAGCAGGCCAAGTACCGCCTCCAGAAGGCAATTTTGCTCTTACTTCTACTTTACCATAGGTGAATTCAAATTTGTTTTCCGATTTAATACGTGCTGATGTATAGTTTGAACCACTAAAATTCTCCGCTCTAGCAGTTATTTTTAAACTTCCATCTTCTACAATTACATTAGAAGCTCTATCTGTGTAGTGTTGGGACTCACTATTGCCCCAACCCCCAGCACCTAAATCATAACCCCAATTGGTTGCACTAGGAGCACCATTGGTATTAAATTCGTCTGACCAAACTAAATTAGTATAATCAGTTGCTGGTGTCTGAACCGGACGTGTGGTTGTGAAAGTATGGTACCAAGCCAAATCTGGATTTCCTCCCATTACGGCACGAACCGTCATTCTATTTTCTGTAATTGATAATATTTCATAAGAACTTTGTCCAATGTAATAGCCCATAAAGCCATTATCTGAAAAATTCAGCATCGTTCCTCTAGTTTGATTAGGAACACCATTTGCAACGACAACCGATTCAGACGGACTCAACAATACTGTCTTTTGACCCGATGTATCATAATTGTAACAAAAATCGGTTCCCGCACTACCACCAGCCACGCCTTGAAAATCAACATTGAAAAAGGTTTGTCCTCCATTGTCCAATTCATATTTCAAATCTCCATTTGCATCCAATGAAAATGTCAGTACATTTTCATACAAACAACTGCTATCTGGACTTCCCGCTTTCTCCCAAGCGGTAGCCTGATAATAAGCGGCATAATAGTTTTGTGATGCATCCCCATTGTTTGGACCCACTCCCAAATGTCCTGGCTCTGAAGCAGACCAGTACCAGTTTTTCTGAGTACCTCCCGTTAAAAAGGCTACTGCCTGTGCATCCGTAAAATCACTTCTAACTTCAATGGTTAGTGTCGTTATTGACGTTAATCCTCCTCTACCAGAAGCAATTACGGTTACATCGTATTCATTAATGCCCGTACGAGTAAATCGCTTGTTATAGGCTCCACTAGGAGCATTTTGTGAAGTACCATCATTGAAAATGTATTTGTAGGAAATAGCATTATCTGCTTTTGCCGAAAAGGCTACAATTCCCGATCCATCTCCATAGGGATTCGAAGCGTCTTGACCTTGAATCTCAAAATCTACCACAAAATTAGAGGGTGCTGACAAATCCCCTATCGATTTATCATCTTCTTGACAATTTACTAAAAACAACATTGTTGTAATCAGTAAAAGTATTTTATTTATTTTTTTCATAACTGTTGTTTTTTTAATTATGGAAATACACATTATCCACATAAACGGTATTATTTCCTGTAGGCGCACCAACAAAAATCAATTGTGCTATATTCGCTCTCGATGTCAGTCCTGTAAAATCAGACAACGGAATATCTAAACTAATCCAACTGCCTTGGGCTGGTGCTGCAATTGTAATCTCGTGCTCGGTATCATCTCCTCCTTGAAAAACTCCATTAGGACCAAAATCGACCAATTTAATTTTAAACTCTGTAAAATCAGCCGACCATACATCTACATGAAAATGCGTCATTGCTGTTGCATTGATTTGACTAGAAGTAGTTTCAACCCCTACAAAGTTTAATTCGCTGTATTTTTTTACTGCATTTCCTGCTACTGAAACCTCTTCTAAAGTAGCTGAAGACCAACTGGTTCTCCAAGTATCTACCGCTACATTGGTATACGCATCACTAAACATAGCAATTACATTTGCAGCAGGTAGCGTTGGTGTTGGTGCCGCTGTAGTTAAAGTTGGCAATTCATTATAAAAATATACGTTATCTACATAAACAGTAGTGTTTCCTGAGGGTGCTCCCACAAAAATTAATTGTGCAATATTGCTTCTAGTAGTTAAACCTGTAAAACTACTTAAAGGAATATCCAAAGGCACCCACTCCTCTTGTGCTGGGGAAGGTATTGTAATTTCATGTTCAACATCATCTCCTCCACCAAAAGAACCATCAGCACCAAAGTCAACCAGTTTTACTTTGAATTCGGTAAAATCTGAAGACCAAATATCCGTGTGAAAATGAGTCATAGCAGCAGCATCAATAGGAGTTGTAGTAGCTTCAATACCAACAAAATTCAAATTGCTGTATTTTTTAGTAGCATTTCCCGAAATAGAAATCTCTTCCAAATCCGCACTAGACCAAGAAGTTCTCCAAGTATCTACAGCAACATTTGTATAGGCATCACTAAACATTGAAATGACGTTAGCCGCCGGTAATGTAGGCGTTGGCGCAGCAAATAAATTTGTAATCACCACATTTTCTGTATATTCTGTTGTGGCAACTCCACCACTCAAAGCAACTACACGAATAGGATAGGTTCCTGGAGCAGCATATGTATAAGTGATTGTTTCATTTTCCATAAAATCAACAGGAACTTCATTAGCTACTTCACCAAAATAAACTCTGAAAAAAGTTTCCAAGTTCGCTTCAGCTGTAACACTTACAGTTAAATTAGGACCAGGAACAATCGTAACATTCAAATCTGTAGGAGGAAGAAAAGAGACTGTTAATTGTTGGATCGTTTCGGTTTTAGTTCCATCCAATGTTACCCCAACAATTTTAACTTCATATACCCCTTCTTCATAAGTGTGTGTATACGTATTTCCTACACTAACAATTGCAGGTGCAACGGTTCCATCTCCAAAATAAATCTCAAATTGGGTTACGCCATTTCCTTTGGGTAAAAAAGTAACGTCCCCAGAATTATCTTGCTTAATGGTCATCAAAGCGCCAATATCGGTAGGAGCACTGATGCTGTCTAAATTAGTACCATCATCTTCGTTACTACATCCTGCAAAAAAGGAAATAACAAAAAGAAGGAACAGGTGTTTAAAATTCTTCATATAGCTATTTTTTTAGTAATTATTATTTTGTTGCCAATTGCCATTCGAAAACTGTATCTCTTCAAACGGGATTGGAAATACTTCGTGTTTGTTTGGTGTAAAGCCCGTAATAGCAGCTGCTGCTCTATTGGTTCTAACCAAATCAAAAAAGCGATGGCCTTCTCCAATAAATTCATATCTTCTTTCCGCTAAAATAAAATCTGTTAAAGCCGCACCTGATGCCGCGATATCATGATTTAAATCCCCAAAAGCTCTTCGTCTCACTTCATTAAGATAGGTTCTGGCTTTTCCATCATCAATTCCTCCTCTATTAAAAGCTTCTGCTGCCATTAACAAAACATCAGCATAGCGAATCGCTCTATAGTTGTTTGGATTGGTCAAGTTTTGATCCCCAAGATTGGCATCTCCATCTCTTGGTAAATATTTTCTATTGTAAAATCCTGTATGTTTATACCCTACTCCAAAAGTAGCTCCTGTAGCCAGTGCCCATGCTTCAATGTCTAGGATGGCAACATCTCTTCTATTGTCGCCAATCTCAAATGCATCATAAGCAGCTTGTGTAGGCAAATTAAAACTAAACCCTGAATCAAATAAAGGACCATTGTAATTACGGATTCCATTAAATCCTACCGCTACATTTCCTTCACTACATTGCAAACAACCAAATCCTGCACCTTCAGCATCCGAATATTGTACTTCAAATACCGATTCTGGTCCGTTTTCTCCTGCATTTTCAAATATGCTATTGTAATTAGAAACTAAAGAATAATTACCCGATTCAATAACATCTTCTAAAACATTAGCAGCATCCACAAATTTATTTTGATACAAATAGGCTTTTCCTAACAAAGCTTGAGCAGCTCCTTTAGTAGCACGCCCCGTTTCAGAGGCAACTTCATTTAAATTATTAATCGCGTAAATTAAGTCCGACTCAATAACCGCATAAACATCTGCTACTGGCGAACGTGGTATTGTTTTTTCATCGCCTAATTTAAAACGTGCGTCACCTTTTAATGGAATTGGTCCAAACCATTTTACCAATTCAAAATGATAATACGCACGTAAAAATCGAGCTTCAGCGATGACTTGCTCTTTTCCTTCGAAATCGGTTTTATCTTTAAATTCTAAAATGTAATTGGCTCTGTTTACACCCGCAAACATCCAATTCCAAATGTCTTTCAAATTACTATTTACGGGATTGTGAATCATTTCATCAATTTGCTGAAATCCAATGACATCATTAGCACTCTCACCACCTGAAACGGTATTATCAGACGCAATCTCACCCAACAATACATTCACATAACTCGATTGCAACAGGTCGTAAGCTGCGATTAACGCCTTGTTATAATCCTCTTCCGAATTAAAATAATTTTCCGAATCAATCGAATATACGGGTTCTCTATCTACAAAACTATCCGTACAAGAAATAAGGATTACCGATAGAAGGAATAGTGTTACACTTGATTTTATAATATACTTTTTCATGATTTCATTTTTAAAAGTTAACATTCACACCTAAAATAAATGTTCTGGGAACTGGATAGAATCCGGGATCTATTCCACCACCTATAGGAGCACCATTAGTAGCAGCAGGATCAAATCCTCTGTATTTTGTAAACGTATAAATGTTGTTAACACTGGTATACAAACGAAGTTTGCTAATGCCTACTTTTTGAGTAACGTCTACTGGTAAAGTATAGCCCAATTGTACATTTTGAATTCTCAAAAAGGAAGCGTCTTCCACAAAATAGCTAGAAAATAAATTGTTGTTACTAGCGCCAGTTGTTACCCTTGGTACCGAATTGCTGGTTCCTTCTCCTGTCCATCGGTCCAACACATAATTAAGTCGGTTTACGTCGGTTAATGAGCGTTCGTAATTGCGCACCATATCATTACCCAGAGATGCATAAGAATACGCTGCAAAATCAAAGTTTTTATAATTTAAAGTGAAATTAAAACCCATAGTAACATCGGCAATAGGATCTCCAATGTTGGTTCTATCTCTCAAATCGATTACACCATCGTTGTTAACATCTTTAAATCGAATATCTCCAGGTGCCGTTGCAGATCCAAGTGCGGCTTGAGATGGATGCGCATCGATCTCCGCTTGGTTTTGAAATATTCCATCCATTTGTAGTCCGTAAAAATAACCTATAGGCAATCCTTCTTGCATTCTTGCAGGAGGTAATTGTCCCACACCAAAACCACCACCTTCTAAAAAGCCGCTATCATTGTTAACTTCCAAAACCTTATTTTGAATAGTAGTTACGTTGTAGCCCACTTTAAATCTTAAATTGTCATTTATTTTGTCTTCGTAATCGATAGCCAATTCCAATCCTCTATTTTCAACTGCACCAGCGTTTATGGTAGGTGAACCAGAACCAGGAGCAAATACGCCACTTATTCCTGAGACAGGAATGTTTCCAATCAATAAGTTATCTCGTTTATCTATAAAATAATCAGCTATAATATTCACTTTGTTTTCAAACATTTTCACGTCTAACCCCACGTCAAACTTCTTTGCCTCTTCCCATTGTAATTTAGGATTAGGCAATGCGCCAACCGCGACACCATTTACTAGAGTTCCGTTAAATACATACATTCCTTCCCCACTTAGAGAACCTACATAGCCATTATTTCGGATTTGGTCGTTTCCTAAGACCCCATAACTAGCTCTTAATTTTAAGAAATTTAAAGTTTTTGATTCTTTAAAGAAATTTTCGTCTGAGATTACCCATCCCGTGGTTATGGAAGGAAAAATCGCAACACGATTATCGGGTCCAAATTTGGTGGATAAATCTCTTCTAATAGCAGCTGTTAACAAATATTTGCCTTTGTAAGCATATTCTAAAAACCCGAAGAAGGACAAACGTCTTTCGTCATAAGCATAAGCACTTACATCTCTACCCCCATCCGGACTAGTTCCTAAAGCCAAACTAAGATCTGCGTTGGCCCAAGAATTATTTGGTACATCAAAACCGGTTGCAAACAAACCTGTTCCATATTGTTTGTAAACGGTTGTTCCTAAGGTAGTTTTGAATTTATGTGCCTCGAAAAGTGTTTTAGTATACTCTCCAAAAAAATCAAAAGTGTAGTCGTTGTCATTAATTCGGTTTTGAGAAACACTGCTTCGGGTTACATCAAAAACTTTTCCTCCATAAGACACTTCTTTTGCAAAAGATTTACCATCACTGTTTGCGGTGTTGAATCCCATTCTTGCAATGACTTTTAAATCACTAAACACCTCATAATCAAAACGAACATTACCATTAAATTTCTTTAATTTGTAGTCGTTATAGGTGTTCTCTAGCTGTGCTAAAGGATTAATAATTTCAATTCCATATCCGGTGTTGGGAATTAACGTAAAATCGCCATTAGTATCATAAACCGAAAAAGTGGAAGGGATATTGATTGCATTGAATAAAACAGAACCTAATCCTGCATCATTAAAAGCATCTCTATCTAGATAGGTGTAAATTAAATTGGTAGAAAATTTGATTTTATCGGACAAATCTGCATTCAATGAAAATCGAGCCGTATTTCGTTTATAATCAGCTTTTGATCCTCCAATAATACCTTGTTGATACAAATCGGAAGCACTAAAAGAATAAGCCATTTTTTCAGCTCCACCCGTAAAACTAAATTCATTACTAGTAATTGGGGCTTGATTGAACAATTCATTTTGCCAATCTGTTCCTGTTCCAAGACCGCTTACATTTGGATAAGGAATGGTTTGGCCTCCATTTGCGTAACTTTCATTCAAAAGTAAAGCATATTCAGTGGCATTCAACAGATTTAATTTTTTCGTAGTCTCTTGAAAACCAGTATAACTATTTAATGTAACTTTAGTTTTTGCATTTCGCTTGCCAGACTTTGTAGTAACTACAACAACACCATTTGCTCCAATTGTACCGTAAATAGCAGCTTGTGCATCTTTCAAAATAACTATAGATTCTATATCATCTGGACTTAAAACACTTAAATCGCCTTGATATCCATCAATAATTACATAAGGACCATTGACTCCATTAGAGGAAATTCCCCTAATTCTTATATCAAAACCAGCACCAGGAGCACCAGATTGTTGTGTAACTACAACTCCCGAAACCGTACCTTGAAGGGCTTGTTCTGCTTTTATGGGCTTTAATTCTTCAATTGTTTTACTTGATAACACCGCAACAGCTCCAGTTATATCTCTTTTCTTTTGTGAAGTATAACCTAGAACAACCACTTCTTCAAGCCCTTTAGTCTCTTCTTCTAGTCGAATGACTACAGAAGGATTATCTGAAACTAAAAACTCTAAGGTCTTAAACCCTACATAACTAAAAACTAAGGTTTGTCCCTTTGAAACTTTGGGAAATTGAAAATTACCATCAAAATCTGATGTCGTTCCCGTTTTTGAATTTTTCAAGACAACACTCACTCCTACTAGAGGATCGCCTGAGTTTGCATCTTGAATAACTCCTTTTAAATCAAACGTTTGAGAAAACCCCAAACCTGATAATAATAAGAGTGAGAGTAATACTAATTTAGATCTCATAATTTATTTTGTTTTTGGTATTATAAAAATATGAGTATCCTTTTTATTAAAATCAAAATTAGCCTCAACAAAAAACATACATTTTCAAAAAAAGAAGACAAAATTTTAATTATTCATAAAAAAGAGCCGTATTTACAATTAATTTACAATTCGGCATTGTTAAAAAAAACTTATCTTTTAGGGTTACGAAAACGTTGTTGTATAGGTGTTGTATAGGTAAATAATCCTTTTGTTGTACTGTTAAAATGCTAAAATGTATTCCACCAGACCTTTTTCATGAGGTAAATCCATTTTTTTTCGCAAACGATATCGTTTAATCTCTACACTTCTAACCGATATGTTGAGTAAGGGAGCAATCTCTTTTGAAGATAAATTCAAGCGCAAATAGGCACAAAGTCGCAAATCGTTTGGAGTAAGAGAAGGATGCGCTTGTTTCACCTTTTTCAAGAAGTCTTTATCGGCATTGTCAAATGCCTCTCTAAAAACGGTCCAAGTATCTTCGTCAGAAATGTTCTTATTAATAGTCGTAATGACCGACTTAATACTTTTATTCGTTTGATCTTCTGCAGTCTTTTTTAAATCTTCTTTGATAAGGGTTAGTAACTCGTTTTTCTTAATCAAACTCATAGTAGAAACCGCTAATTCTTTATTTTTACTGTCTACGTCTAACGAAAGTTGCTCGTTCTTAATCTTCATTAATTGTTGCTCACTTTCTAAAGCCGCAATTTCTAGGAGTAAATTATTCTCTTCAATCAGCTTTTGTTCTTTCTCTTTATAATATTTTTTATAGGTTCTGTGAATGTAAAGTGCCAAAATAATACCCAATATCAAATAAATAAACAAAGCAACAGTAGTTAAATACCAAGGCTTTAAAACTTCAAAACGGTAAATTGCTATGTTTTCTGGTTTTGAATTGGCAATTTTAGCTCTTACTTGAAACGTATAATTCCCAGGAGGTAAGTTTTTAAAATTAGCGAAAGTACGGGAAGACCATTCCGTCCACTCTTCTTGCAAACCGTCTAATTTATACTGAAATTCTGCATTGATATACTTGTTGTATTCGGGAACCGTAAATTGAATGGTAATGTTGTTTTCATCATATTCAAAAGATCCAGCTGCTTCTATAGAACAATTTTTTAATTTTTCATCCAATTTATTAATGGTAACGCCCGATATTGAAACACTATAGTTCTTAAAACTCAAATCATTAATATTAATGGTATAATACCCATCGGTAGTTCCTATCAAATACAAGGAGTGCGTCAATTGGGTGATATTTTCGTAACCCAACATCGAATTCCGAAGTGAGGCAGGAATAGGAATAGAATTATCTTTCAGTTGGTTACTCAACTTGCTCAAGGTAAAATAATGGACATAATTTTTAGTAAAAAGCCATAACTTATTGGAGCTGTCCACAATTAACTTTCCCGAACTGTATTCATCGTTTTCAAAAACAAGACTCAGCAGACTATCTTTTTCAAATGTTTTTGTCGATTCGTTTAACTTAAAAACACCTTCTTTATATGCATAATAAATGGTGTTATTAAAGGATTTCAAACCCGCATGCTTCCCCTTTGTAGGGCTTTTGTAGGCGTATACATGCTTCGCTTGCTGGAAGTTGGGATCCAATTGAAATCGGAAAACACCTTTGTATTCGTGACTCACATAAACTTCTTTCGACTTGGTAACTTCAAAATACTTAGAAGAATAATCAAAACCTGTAATCTTATTTCGGAATTTCCATTGGTTGTTTACTTTTTGTAAAACCGAAATACCGTAATAATTGCCTTGTAACAAAAGGTCTTTTCTACCAGCTAGGGTTTCAAACTTCCATGTACCCGACGCATTAAATACCGGTGTTGCAATTCCGTTATCAATCACAAAGGTACCCGAATCATGTCCGCAAAATAAAGTGCCCTCAAATGCAAATATGGACCAAACCTGTCCTTTTGTTCCGCGTACAAATTGAAACGAATCGGTTCCGTTGAATTTTTTATAAAAAAGTCCTTGATTGGTTCCCACATACAAAATCGAATTGTGTAATAAAGAAGTATAAACGGTTCCTAAAATTCCCGTATCATCTGAAAAACTGCGCACGGGCGACTGTAAATTAATACAATTGATACCGTTGTCTAATCCTATCCACAAATTTTGATCGGTATCTTCAAATAAAGAGAGCGCTGTGTTATTACTCAACCCCTTATTTTGTGTGATGTGGTAGCGTAACGTTCCATTGTTTGATAAAATAAAAATACCGTTCGAAATAGTTCCAATAGCATAACCGCCATCGGATAATTTTTGAGCACTGTATACACTACTAGCCGAAATTTGAGCATCCACCTCTGTTGTAAAACGAGAAAAAAAGCCATTTTCATAACGATACAATCCATTAGCTTGTGTCTGCAGCAACAAGCCCTCTTCATTAGAAAAAAGATCCACAATCTTGTTGTTGATAAAAAAGGGATCGTCCGAAATTAATTTACTTTTCCCGTTTTCAATTTCATACAATCCTTCATTGACAACCTGAAAATAAATCGAATTGGTCGTTTGAAATGCTTTTAAAATGGAATTTTTTGGACTTAGAATGGTAAATTGTTCGGTCTTCGTGTCATAAATATAAATTTGATTTAAAGATTGAAAAATGATCCATTGCTCGTAATGCAAGATGTTCCAAAATTGCTCATCATCAACAATTTTAGATTTGATTTTTTTTGTTAAGGAATGGTATTGTAAAAGATTATTGGATTGGCGCGACCAGTATCCAAATTCCATATAACAACCTGTATATACCCGATCCCCTACTACTTTAACCGATCGTATTATGGTTTCGTTTGGAGAATTGTATAAATTCCATGTAGCACCGTTGAATTCCAACAAGCCTTCGTTATTGGCAAAATAGACAAATTGTTTTTTATCCTGCGCTATCATCCAATTCTGATTGCCAGCATTATAAGTGTTAGGGGCATATTTTACTATAGGAGGTAACTCTTGAGCACTACTTGCGATGACAACAAGGCATATAAAAATAGAGAAAATTCTTTTGCGTATAATTGAATTCATTGTACAATTTTAGGATAACAATCATAAAAGTATTGATAAAAAATAGAAAAGTAAAATAATACGTAAAGAATCCGTTAACGTTCGCCTCGTTTCAAAATAGTTTAGAAAAAATTTGGTCAAGAAAATATTTCTACTTTACTTTGCAATTCAAAGTACTTTAAAATGGAAAATCACAACTATCTAAATGACATTAGCGAAATTAAAAACTTGATGGACAAATCATCACGCTTTATTTCTTTAAGTGGTTTGTCTGGAATTCTGGCGGGTATTTATGCGCTCATAGGGGCTTGGATGGCTTATAAAACCATATACTTTGACACGTCAACAATGGGAAGTTATCGAGATTTAGTGATTTCGGAAGCAGCTGTAATGCGTTTATTAGCAATTGCTACTGTTGTTTTGGTAGCATCGATAGTAACCGGAATTCTATTAAGCATTCGAAAGGCTAGAAAAAGCAACGAAAATGTTTGGAACAGTGCTTCCAAAAGATTGGTAATCAATTTCATGATTCCATTAGCTACCGGCGGTTTTTTCATTCTTTTTTTAATTGAAAAAGAGATGTTGGGTCTCATCGCACCTCTTACCTTAATTTTTTATGGACTTGCCTGTGTAAACGCTAGTAAATATACCTTAGGCGATGTTCGTTATTTAGGTATTACAATGATCGCATTAGGTTTGTTATCAACATGGTTTTTAGGATATGGCTTGTTGTTTTGGGCACTAGGTTTCGGAGGATGTCATATTGTTTATGGAAGTCTGATGTATTACAAATATGAGAATAATTAATATGCATAATTCAATTGTATTTCTTTTTCTTGGGGTAATTTTTATTTCCCTCAATTGTAAAGAAAAGGAAGCTCAGCATATTAATTTTAAAAATGGAGATATTATTTTTCAGACCTCTCAATCCGAACAAAGTGAAGCAATAAAATTGGCAACCCATTCCAAATTTTCTCATTGTGGTATCCTCTTTATTGAAAAAGGTAGAACTTATGTATATGAAGCGGTTCAACCTGTTAAAATGACGCTATTAGAAGATTGGATATCTCGTGGAAAAGAAGGTAAATATGTTGTAAAAAGATTAAAAAGTGCTGATACAATTTTAACCAAAAAGGTTTTAGAAAAAATGAAATCATACGGAATGACAATGCGCAACAAAGATTATGATTTGTATTTTGAATGGAGCGATGCTAAAATCTATTGTTCCGAATTGGTTTGGAAAATATATAAATATGGTGCTCACATCGAACTATGTAAAACCAAAAAACTGAAAGATTTCAATTTGAAAAATCCTGTGGTAAAAAATATTATGACAGAAAGGTATGGAAATAATATTCCATTAAATGAAATTGTAGTTGCCCCTTCTCAACTATACGAATCCAAAATGGTTGTTACCATTTTCAACAACTTTTAAACCTGAAACTCCAAACTCAAAACTCAAAACTCCAAACTCAAAACTCCAAACTCAAAACTCCAAACTCCAAACTCCAAACTCAAAACTCCAAACTCAAAACTCAAAACTCAAAACATGCTCAACATCATCCAAAATATCAACAAAGCCTTTGACCACCGAATTCGTTTGGGGATAATGTCGATATTAATGGTGAATGAAAGCGCGGATTTTAACATGTTGAAAGAGTTACTAGGTGTAACCGATGGCAATTTAGCTTCCCACACCAAAGCGTTAGAATCCGAAAATTACATCCAAATTGAAAAACAATTTATTGGTAAAAAACCGAATACCAAATACAGTGCTACTATAGAAGGCCGTAAAGCTTTTACCGCTCATATTGAAGCGCTTGAAAAATTAATAAAGAGCAGTTAAACTATTTTTTTATCTATTTACTTTGAAATTCAAAGTACTTTAATAATTACTTATGAGAGCACTATTCATCGAAAAAATGTACGAAATCACAAAAAAGCCCTATCAAAAATTCTTTAAAAAAGGGAAAGCATGGGATATAAATGTCAATCAGTTGATACAACTGCCTAATGATAGCTTTGGTTTTCATTTAGGATGCTTTTTACTGAAATATAATTTTGAAATCCAACCCAAATTAGAAGACCATGATTGTATTCATGTGCTAACCAACACCGGAATTACAGTAGAAGAAGAAATTGGTATGCAATATTACTTGTACGGAAATGGCAAACGAAGCGTGTACTTGTGGATGGTAATTCTTTCCGGAACACTCTTCTACCCTACGCGATTTTCGTATTTCAAACAACAATATCAAAGAGGAAAGCAAGCACATGAATTCTACGGTTTGGATTTTTTAAATATGCTTACCATTCCTATTGCTAACATTCAACAAACCTTTAATATCAAATAGCATGAACCAACGCATCAACATTAGTATGAAAATTGGAATTTTATTCTTCATCGGAATGGAAATCAGCAAAAACGTAGCATCAGAAACAAAAACACAAATCCTTACATCGTGGAAAAAGATTTTTTAAAACTAGCACTACCCACTCAAATGGCAATGGTTTCATTTGGAATTGGGACATTATTATTTGGACTATTCTTTCTTTTCAAAACCTCAGACAATCTTATTAAAATAGGAATGATTTATATCGCAGTTGCATTTATTGCAAATGGTCTTATGCTACTAAAACTAATTTATGATGGTTTTTTTATACCAAATCAAAGATCAAATGCCATAAAGCAAATCTTGATTTTATTAATAAATCTGCCTATTGCATTCCTCTATTTTGTAATAATACTTTATACAATTCTTGACAATCAACCTTTTTAACTAACAATAAATCAAACATCATGGAAACACCTATGCAACAAGAACCAAAAGTACCGTTCTTTCAAACCACAACTGCAAAAATGATTATGGTAGGCTTACTCACCATAATTCTTATCATTCCACTCGCTTTAGTACAAGAATTAATCGTAGAAAGAAGCCAGCGCCAAAAAGAAGTCATTACTGAAACCACCGCTAAATGGGGAAATTCGGTTTATTTTTACGGACCCATTTTAAAAGTACCATACAAAGATCCGATCTCTGGGGCGAGTTGTAATGCCTATTTCTTTCCTGAAACTTTGAATAATAAAACCGAAGTTACTATGGTAAAGCCTTTGGAAAGAAGTATTTACAAATCAAATGTTTTTACCACAAAAATGCAATTTGATGGAAATTATACTACTCCAAATTTTGCTTCAAAAGGCATTCCTGCCGAAAACATTTATTGGAATCGCGCCAAAATTCTAATACGCACCACCAACTTAAAAAGTTTAAAAGATGAAGTAAAAATAAAAATGGGCAATCAGAACCTTGCTTTTGAATCGGTGGCCACCGGTTCAAATGATAGCATCGAAAGCCTAGAAACCAATTATTTTGAATATCAAAATCTTTCGAATCAATTAAAATTTAACTTTACGATTTCGTTCAATGGCAGCAAACAAGTAAAAATGGTTCCGATAGGGAAAACTACTGATGCCAAAATAACCTCCAATTGGAATTCACCCAATTTCAATGGTAACTTCTCTCCCATTTCAAGAGCAATTACCGATAAAGGCTTTGAAGCGAACTGGAAAATACTACACTTCAATCGTCCGTTTGCCCAAAACTATTTTGAAGTTTTACCTGAATTAGGCAAATACGCTTTTGCGGTTGATTTCATTACGCCTGTAGATGAATACCAACAAAGCGAACGCGCTTCTAAATATGGTTTCTTGGTCATTGGCTTAACGTTCTTAATTTTCTTCTTGATTCAATCGATAAGCAAAATCAACATTCACATTTTTCAATATTCAATGATTGGAATTGCGTTAATTATGTTTTACACCTTACTGATTTCGATTACCGAACACAGTACGTTTTCCTTAGCCTATTTAATTGCTGGTGCATCGGTCATTCTCATGATTGCATGCTACTCCATTTCCATTTTAAAAGATAAAAAGTTTCCGCTATTCATTGGCACTTCTTTAGCGGTGTTATATACCTTTATTTATGTAATTATCCAATTAGAGGATTACGCACTCTTAGTGGGAAGTATTGGTTTGTTCTTGATTTTAGCAGCTGTCATGTATTCCTCAAGAAAGATTGAATGGAACAAATAAAAAAAATACCTCCGATTGCTACTTTTCAATCGGAGGTATTGCTTTAATGGATTATTTAGCGTACTTCATAATGATACGATCCCAAAAATCACTATAAATGGCAAGTAGGATTACTAAAAATAGAAACAAATAATACCAAGCATTCAGAACTAAATCTGACCAAGACAGTAAGCCTTTTGAAAAACTAATAATCAATAAAACCTGAGCACCATAAGGCAATAATCCCTGAAAAATACAAGAAAATATATCTAGAATGGTGGCTGTTTTCTTCGGATTTAGCTCATAATCATCATTAATTTCTTTAGCAATTCCACCCGTTACCACAATAGAAACCGTATTGTTAGCAATGGCCACATTAACCAATCCTACAAGGGCACCTATGCCCATCTGTGCCGATTTTTTGGTCTTAATGCGTTTTTTAATTTGATGTAACAGATAAGTAATCCCTCCAGCCTTCTCCACTAATGCTGCCAAACCTCCTGTTAACATCGACAATAAAAAAATATCGGTCATGCTCGTAAAACCCTGATAAATCGTTTTAGAGAAGGTCAAAAGGGTAAAATCTCCAGTAAAGAATCCGATACTCCCAGCTGCTAGTATTCCAATAAATAAGGTAGAAAAAACGTTGATTCCTACCAAAGCCAAAACAATAACCAATACATAAGGAACTATAGCGATTAACTGATAATCCTCAGCAGTTACTTCCAACGGGCCTTCCCCATACCCTAAAAAAAGAAGTAAAAGAACCGTTAATACTGCTGCCGGAAGCGCAATAAATAAATTTACTTTAAACTTATCTTTCATTTTACATTCTAGGGATTGTGTCGCAGCTATGGTGGTATCTGAAATCATGGAGAGGTTGTCTCCAAACATAGCACCCCCCAACAAAGATCCGCCAATTAGCGGAAGAGAGGCTCCTGATTTATCTGCTAGCGAAATCGCAATCGGACCTAAAGCCACTATTGCTCCTACAGATGTCCCTGTAGCAGTGGATAAAAAAGCGGCAATGAGAAAAATCCCTAAAGGAAAGTAAGACGAATTAATATTTTCAATCCCCAAATTCACTACGGCATCTACCCCTCCCATGGTTGTTGAAACGGTTGCAAAAGCACCTGCTAAAAGATAAATGAGGCACATCGTGATGATTTTGGAATCCCCACAACCCGCTATCAAACGGGAAACCTTTTCGTCTGAAGTCCCTCTAAACAATAGAAAAGCAGTACAAATTCCTAAAATAACAGCGATTGAGGAAGGTAAGGCGTAAAAATCTTGGAGCAAAAGACCACTTCCTAAAAATGTAAAAATAAAAACAGCTAAAGGCAATAAAGCCAAAGAATTTCCTTTTTCAAGTGTTTGTTTCATGCGTATTTTTTTAAAATTACGTATCACGAAACCCCAAATAAAACCATGAAAAATGAGATGAAACAACATTTTTTCCAAAAGTATTGGCTTATCGTTTTAGCACCTTGCTTGTTGTTGCAGGTTGCTATCTTTGAAAAGATTCGTGATAACGGGCGCAAAATTAAAGTAAAAAAGGGGGAAAAAAAATATTTTACAAAACGATTAACACTACTATAAAAAAACTCCGTCAAAACCTAAAGGTATGACGGAGTTGTATCGATTGAGAAATTTTAATCTTTAATTAATGCCCCCCAGAGACTTTCTTATCAAAACTAATCCCTTGATTTTTTAGGATTCCCGTTACGCTCCAAGCATAGAAAGCTAAATAAGCAAAACAGATTACGCCAACTACATAACTGGCGTGAATGGTGGTTTCATCAGCTACAACGCCTTGCAACCAACTCACAATACCTCCACCCATAATCATCATGATTAAAAAGCTACTTCCTTGACTCGTATTTTTTCCCAAACCACTAACCGCTAAAGTAAAAATACAAGGCCATAAAGTACTACAGAACAAACCAACGGAAGTAAAGGCATAAACACTTGTCATACCCGTTGTAGCCATTCCTATCAATAAAGCAAGAATTCCTAAGACAGAGAAAATCAATAACATTCTAGCAGGATTTCCTTTACTTGCCATGTCGGCACCTATCAGTACTAAAATAATTAAAGCATAAATGTAAAAAGGAGTCAAATCATGTTTGGCGATCGCGTTTACCAATAAAAACACGCCAAATGCCAAATAAGGAGCTATAAAACGCAATATTTTTTGCAAGTCCATTTTATCCGTAAAAGCCTCCACCGCACCTGTCCATCGACCAATCATTAAACTCGCCCAATATAAAGAAATATAAGGCGCAATATCTTTAGTTAAAAAACCCAAATCTTTTTCCATGTAAGCAGGTAAATTACTCGCCGTTGAAACTTCCACCCCAACATAGACAAAAATGGCGATCATCCCTAAAATTAATTGGGGGTATTTAAGGGCATGTCCTCTGTCGTTAGCAATAGAGGAATCCGTTGCAACAACAGCTTCTGGTTTATCAGGTAAGGATGAAAATTTAAGAAAAACGGCAACAAATAAAAATGCTGCTCCCAAAATCAAATATGGAATCTTAACGCTTTCTATATCCAAAGTAGTGTTCCCTGAAGTAGCTGAACCAAATATCGCAAAACTAACGATTAAAGGACCTATAGTAGTTCCTAAATTATTAATACCCCCTGCTAAGGTTAGCCGCTGTGAACCTGTAGTGATTGGTCCTAATGCAATTGCTAAAGGATTTGCAACAGTTTGTTGAAGTGAGAAACCCAAACCTACTACAAATAAACCTGTTAGCATCAATTCAAAAGAACCAGAATTTGCCGCAGGATAGAACAATAAAGTACCCAATGCTGAAATTAGCAAACCTAAAGCCAATGAATTTTTATACCCAATTCGGTTGATTAAATCCCCTTTAGTAAGGTACGAAATAATCATATATATAATAGAACCTACAGTGTAAGCCACATAAAAAGCAACAGAAACCAACTGGCTTTGCCCTTGAGTTAAATCAAATGCTTCTTTAAAAACAGGAATTAAAATATCATTACTAGCCGCTACAAATCCCCAGAAAAAGAAAACTGTTACGAGTGGAATGAATTGACCCCAATTTGTTTTAATTTGATTAGTTGACATAAAGTATAATTTGTAAAAGTTAAGGTTGGCTTAGCAATAGCATATTGTGAATTCAAGAATTATTATTGCTAATTTTTGCTAAATATACATTTATTCAACCTTAGGAAAAGAAATAATTCTATAAATTTATTAACGAAAACGTTTTCGTAACTTCTTTACCATGATGCAAAAATAAAATAGCCCGAAGAAAATCGGGCTACTATAGCTAAGATCTTTGTATTTATTTTTCGTCTACATACGATTGCAGATAACTAAAACGAGGGGTCAACTTTCCATTTTCAGTTATTTTAGCCCGTTGCAGAATGCCGTCCTTGTCTCCATTAAAGAATGCCGGAATGACATGCTCCATAAACATTTCTCCAAAACCTTCACTAGCATCCTTAGGCAATTCGCAAGGTAAATTATCAACCGACATGACCATGATGGAAGCAGGATGTGTATAGGAAACTTCTTTATGCTCACTAGGCAAATACCCAAAAAATGGTTCTGCAATAGTTGAGGCTTTGATGGTACAAGCAACAGGACCATCCACATCGCAAGAAATATCTGCCACAACTTGGATTTTATTATCGGCAGCCTGTAACATGGCACGCGTCAAAATATCAGGAGCCCCATTACCGTAAAAATGCCCAGCAATGTAAAGGTCGGCTACTTTAGTAAAACGCTCAAAATCGGAAACATAATCTTGCGGATTTTTATAAAAATCTTCGTTGTTTACTACCTGACCATCCTTACGCTTGTTGTAATCCAACACGTCGATTTGGGTATAAACGGGTTCGGTATATTTTTTATTCAAAAAGTCTTCTACAGAAACTTGTTTGATTTTAATTCCGTCTAAAATTTCCTTAGCACCCATCCCTACCTTCCCATGTCCGGTAAGTACAATTTTAATATTGGGTAGCGTTTGGCGTTTTAAGCGTGCAATTAAATCATCTTTTCCTGTCAAAGTTTCCGCTTTAGGCAAAGTAAACAAATCATATTTGATCCCAAACCCTCTAAAGCCATTATAAGCTCCAACCAAACCAGCATAACGACCAAATCCGATCAAACGGTGATTTGAGGCATTTACAATTGTTTCATGATCGTATAAATCGATTTTTTTATCTAAAATTGCTTGTAACAAGTGGCGATTATACGGTTGCTTTTTAATGGTATGCGAAAAAAAGAAATATTTTTTATTTGGAATCAATGCCGCTACAGGCACTTCTTTAACTCCAAAAAGCACATCACAATCCGATACATCAGCGGTTACCGTAAGTCCTAAGTTGCGATATTGATCATCAGAAAAAATTCGAATATCCGAACTTTCGACTTTAATTTCAGCTTCGGGATATGTTGATTGTAAACGAATTAACTCTTCTGGAGCAAAAACTACTCTTCTATCGGGCGGATTTTTTCTTTCTTTGATGATTCCAAACTTCATAACAAACACTATATTTAACTGAATATCGACTTAATGTTACAAATATAACTTTAAAGATGTGACTGTGCAAAGTTTTTTTTATTGAAAAAAAGAATGTAATTTTGGCTCACTTTTTGATTTATCAATACAAGGTCAGCATATTCAAAAATGCGACGGAACACTCAAAAAATGGGGTCGACTGGTTTTGACAGCGAGTGGAATTGAATAGTAAGCACGTCGAGCATTGTATGTTTAGCTCGTAAATCCAAACATACGAACCTATAAACGGCGAAAATAATTACGCTTTAGCTGCTTAATTCTGAATTATAGTAAGAATGCCTAGTCCCGACCAGGTCGGGAAGCTGGATTCTCCTCAAAAGCCTTGGTTTATGGCGGTTGGTACAGGAGAACCGTAAAAGTAGACCTAGGAACGGTAATGCTTTAAATCCGTTCTGACACTGACAGAGCTAAGCAAAGAGTGGCGGTTTCTAGCCTTGCTCTTTGTCGAAAATTCAAGAAGAAACTAAGCGTGTAGAAAGCTATTGGATTGCTTGTTTGGACGAGAGTTCGATTCTCTCCGACTCCACTAAAACAAATTCAAAAGAGTACAAAAGCCTGCAAATCGTATGATTTACAGGCTTTTTTGTTTTTTAACCTATTCAAATTATTCATTAATCATCGTATGGTATTGTGAAAAATCGGGTACCCTAAAATTTTTATAATCAGGGTAACCGAATTTCTCGCTAAGCCAACAATAGCAAGCCGTTCAGAAGATGAACATCTTGTGAAATGAACTCAAAAAATGTAAATTGAATAATAAAAGGTTACCAGACTATGAAACACAAAATGTCAATACTTTTCTACGCGAAAAGTGCTAAAGTTGCCAAAAATGGCTTACTCCCTATTTATTTGCGAATAACTATTAATGGTGCGCGAATCGAGTTAAGTACTTCACGATTTGTTGAAAAAACAAAATGGAATGCTGAAGCTTGCAAAATGAAAGGTAGTTCAGAAGAAGCTCGATTAATAAATACACATCTTGACACCCTAAGAACCAAAGTGTATGAAACCGAAAACTGGATGATCAACAACAATCAGGAAATAAACTCACAATTCAAAGAACTGATAACTTCTAAAACGCTTAAATATTTTTTTATTATATTTGAAATGGGTATTGTTTTATTTGGCGACATCAAAATTCTGAAATTCAGCATTTTGAACAATATATAAAGCGTTTTTCCTACCCTTTAACTCATGTTTTTTTCTCAAGTGGTTATACCCAACGGGTTAATCTTAAATACTTTTTTAATGATTATAATATATCATTCACGGATGTTCTTGCAAAATTCTTTTAAATGAAAAAACTTTCAATTGTAGTTCCCTGTTATAATGAGGAAAAAACGATAGTTCAAATATTATCAAAAATTAAAGATGTTGCTTTATTGGAAAATACCAATAAAGAAATTTTAATTATTAATGATTGTTCAACTGATACTTCTGAAGCATTAATTAAAAAATTTATTGATACACATCCAGCACTTTCCATAAACTATTTTAAAAATGATAGCAACAAAGGAAAAGGAGCTTCTATTCAAATTGGAATAAAAAATGCAACAGGTGATTTTGTAATTATTCAAGATGCGGATTTAGAGTATGATCCTAATGAATATAATGTATTATTACAACCTATATTGGATGGTTTTGCCGATGTTGTATATGGTTCGCGGTTTATGGGAAGCAAGCCGCATCGAATTTTGTTTTTTTGGCATACCATTGGAAACAAATTTTTAACATTTTTATCAAATATGATGACAAATTTAAATTTGACAGATATGGAAACTTGTTACAAAATGTTTACCTCCCCGATTATTAAAAGTGTTTCTTTAAAAGAGAAAAGATTTGGTTTTGAACCAGAAGTCACTGCGAAAATTGTTCGGTTTCCTAATATTAGAATCTATGAAGTTGGTATTTCCTATTATGGCAGAACTTATGCAGAAGGAAAAAAAATAGGCTGGAGAGATGGTTTATATGCTATTTATTGCATTATTAAATATGGGCTTTTCAAAGCAAATTAATTTAGGTTATTGTGATAAAAATGTGAAGAAATAGAAATTGATTATAAAATTATTATGGCTAAAAAGAAGATAACTGTTCTAAATTCCGATGAAAGAGTTGATACGAACAAAAAGGATATTTCAAAAAAGATGGTTTGGTTTTTAGCCATCGTTTCATTTTTATTGTATGCCAATACTTTGAACCACGGATTTGTGCTAGATGATATAGCCGTAATTGAACAAAATAGTTTTGTTAAAAAAGGTTTTGCAGGAATTTCAGAATTATTTTCAACTCTTTATTGGCAAGGATATTGGGATTCGAATGCTGGATTATACAGACCAATGTCGTTGGTGTTTTTTGCTCTGGAATGGCAATTGATACCCAACAATCCTTTTATACATCATTTTTTTAATGTTTTTTATTATGCTTTAAGTATTGTTTTACTATTCAAAGTCTTGCATCATTATTTGAAAGCGTATTCCATTTGGATTCCTTTTTTTATAGCACTACTATTTGCTGCTCATCCTATTCACACTGAAGTAGTTGCCAATATTAAGAGTAGAGATGAAATTTTTTGTTTCCTCTTTTTTATGCTAACCATATACTTTTTTTTAATCAAAGAAAGGAAATTATATCAAGTTCTTGGAATAGTTTCTTTTTTATGCTGTTTGTTGTCTAAAGAAGCCGGAATTTTATTTTTACCAATCCTTTTGTTTTTGGTTTGGTTAAAATTCAAAAAAGACAAAAGTGTTTTTCTAATCAAAATAATTCCAATTATTTCTGTTAGTACCTTTTGGCTTATTTTACATCGTTATATCATTTTAAGTTCCCCTTTTAAAAGAATTCAATATACGTACTTAGATAATTCCTTATTGGGTTGTAATGATTTAATCGCTAAAATAGCAACAGGATTTACCATATTGGCTAGATATATTGTTAAATCTATTTACCCTTATAATATGAGTTATGATTATTCTTTTAATCAAATTCCTTGTGTAACAGTAAGTTCCTTTTCGTTTATAATAAGCTTATTGCTAGTAGGAGTAGTTTTCTTTTTGATGTATTTTTTTAGAAAAAGAAATAGCTTGGTTAGTTTTGGTATATTCTTTTTTTTAACAACGATTTTTTTAGCTAGTAATATTGTTATTTTTATTGGAACAACAATGGGAGATCGATTGTTATATACTCCCGTTTTAGGGATTATTATTGCTTTGGTTTTTTTAGTATTTCATTTTTCCAAAAATATAAGAGTAATATCATTTTCTCATCCATCACGCTATTTTTTAGCTGTTGTTGTTTTGCTGTTTTCATTTAAAACATTCAAAAGAAATAAAGATTGGAAATCAAATGCCACTTTGTTTACCCAAGATTTATTGCATTCGCCAAACAGTGCACGAGTAAATTTTAACTATGCAACAGTGTTTTTTAACCAATTATCATCAGATATCGAACTTCAAAAACAACAATTACCTTTCATAATTGATTCTTACAAGAAGGCCCTAGCTATTGATCCGAATGAAAAAGGAGCTTTAACGAATTTAGGAGTTTGTTATTATAAATTAAAAGACTACAACACATCAATATATTATACAAAAAAAGCCTTAGCATTGGCAAAAACCGACTATTCTTTGCAATCAAACTTAGCCGATGCTTATTTTAGAAATAATAATTTAGATGAGGCTATTGCAAATTATAAAGAATTGATTCAAAATAATTACAGTCAAGAAAACACGTATAATTATTATGGAGTAGCTTTATTTAATAAAAAAGAGTATCCAGAAGCAATTACTGCTTTTAAAGAAGGAATTAAACGAAATGCTAGTTCGGTTGAATTATGGATGAACTATGGGAATTCTTTAGCAGCATCTGGGAATCTTAATGAAGCTATAACTGCATTTGAAAAAGCCTATGAGTTGAATCCAAATGAGAAAAATTCACTAAAGTTTTTAGCAATGGCGTACCAACAATTAGGAAATAGTGAAAGGGCTAATTTTTATTATTCAGAATTTGTTAAAAAATAAAAAAGAGGCTTCGTTTTATGGAAGCCTCTTTTGTAAAATTACCCTTTACGAATTTAGATTTTAACTAAATGAAAATTAAAAGAGGATATTGTTTCCTTTTCAGATCTATTATTCTTGGGAATAAACGCTGATTTAAAATTTGGATTATAATTCCATTCTTCAGAATGAATATAGCATCCTCCAGCAGACAAATAAATAGTATTTTTATAAGGTTTATAACCTGCTGCTTCTATTTGAATGCTTATTTTTTCATTGACTTTAGTATTACTTACATTAAAACCAGACGCAATAGAATAAGAACCATCCGTAGACTCTAATGATTGATTCAACGGGAAAAAGCGATTTTTTTTAATCTTGGCAATTAATTTTACTGAACTTATTGGTTCAAAAGTTTTTGAATCAATGAAGTTTCCTTTTAAAGTAATTTTATTATCTACTAAAGAAAAAGGGGTGAAATCAATAGTATTTTTGGTCGTATTAGCTTCTAAAGCATATATATTTGAACCTGATAATACCAATGTACCTGTGGTGAGAACGCTAAGTCTCTTTACGAATAATCTTCTTTCCATTTTTTTTGATTAATTGTGATGGTAATCGTAATTTTTCTAATAAATAAAATAAAAAAGGATTGTTATGATATCATAACAATCCTTTTATCTAGATTACTTTTTTATTATTAGTTTTTGAGAACTAATTTGAGTTCCATTAGTTCCTTTGATATAGTATATACCATCAGCCAAACTTTCAACATTTATACTATTTTCTATACTAGAATTTACTTTAAATGTTTTCACTGTTTGTCCTAATTGATTAACAATTAAAAACTCCCCATCAAAATTGGAATCAATGTTTAATAATCCACTATTTGGATTAGGATATATTACAAACTGGAATTTGTTTTCAAAAGTACCTGTGCCCAAAGTAGTAACTGTGAAACAAGTAGATTGAACTGTACAAGATCCAACGGTTACTTCTACTCTATAATCACCAAGAGTTGTAGGTGTAAATTCTTGATTTGTTTCACCAATCAATAAATTGTTAGGACATTCATACCATTGGTAAGTAGCACCAACTTCATTAGCTGTTAATATCCCTGTTGTTAATTCAGAAATAGTATTATCAATAGCCGTTGGTTCAGTAATAGTAAAGTCACGAGTTGCAGTACAACCATTAGCATCTGTTACTGTTACTGTATAAGTTCCTGCAGCAAGTCCAGTAGCTGATGCTGCTGTTCCACCTGAAGGTGACCAAGAGTAAGTATATCCAGGAGTTCCACCAGAAGGCGTTACTGAAGCTGAACCATTAGTTTCACCATTACAAGAAACATTAGTTTGGGAAGTAGCTGTTAATGAAATAGCCGTTGGTTCAGTAATCGTAAAGTTACGAGTTGCAGTACAACCGTTAGCATCTGTTACTGTTACTGTATAAGTTCCTGCAGCAAGTCCAGTAGCTGTTGCTGCTGTTCCACCTGAAGGTGACCAAGAGTATGTATATCCAGGAGTTCCACCAGAAGGCGTTACTGAAGCCGAACCATTAGTTCCACCGTTACAAGATACGTTGGTTTGGGAATTAGTTGCTGTACTTAAAGCCGTTGGTTCAGTAATAGTAAAGTCACGAGTTGCTGTACAACCGTTAGCATCTGTTACTGTTACTGTATAAGTTCCTGCAGCAAGTCCAGTAGCTGTTGCTGCTGTTCCACCTGAAGGTGACCAAGAGTATGTATATCCAGGAGTTCCACCAGAAGGCGTTACTGAAGCCGAACCATTCGAGCCACCGTTACAAGATACGTTGGTTTGGGAACTAGTTGCTGTACTTAAAGCTGTTGGTTGCGTAATAGTAAAGTCACGAGTTGCAGTACAACCGTTAGCATCTGTTACTGTTACTGTGTAAGTTCCTGCAGCAAGTCCAGTAGCTGTTGCTGCTGTTCCACCTGAAGGTGACCAAGAGTATGTATATCCAGGAGTTCCACCAGAAGGTGTTACAGAAGCTGAACCATTCGAACCACCGTTACAAGATACGTTGGTTTGAGAATTAGTTGCTGTACTTAAAGCTGTTGGTTCAGTAATCGTAAAGTCACGAGTTGCAGTACAACCGTTAGCATCTGTTACTGTTACTGTGTAAGTTCCTGCAGCAAGTCCAGTAGCTGTTGCTGCTGTTCCACCTGAAGGTGACCAAGAGTATGTATATCCAGGAGTTCCACCAGAAGGCGTTACAGAAGCTGAACCATTCGAACCACCGTTACAAGATACGTTGGTTTGAGAATTAGTTGCTGTACTTAAAGCTGTTGGTTCAGTAATCGTAAAGTCACGAGTTGCAGTACAACCGTTAGCATCTGTTACTGTTACTGTGTAAGTTCCTGCAGCAAGTCCAGTAGCTGTTGCTGCTGTTCCACCTGAAGGTGACCAAGAGTATGTATATCCAGGAGTTCCACCAGAAGGTGTTACAGAAGCTGAACCATTCGAGCCACCGTTACAAGATACGTTGGTTTGGGAACCAGTTGCTGTACTTAAAGTCGTTGGTTGCGTTACTGTAAAGTTAACAGAAGTGGTACAAGCGTTTGCATCCGTTACGGTACAAGTCCAAGTTCCTGCAGTTAATCCCGTAACAGAAGGTGTTCCATCACCCGTTGGGTTTCCTGGAGTCCAATCATAAGTATAACCACCGGCACCACCAGTTGCAGCATTTACAGCAGCAGCACCAGTTGCACCACCATTACATGCAACATTAGTTTGCGAAGCAGCTGTTAACGAAATAGCGGTTGGTTGTGTAACTGTAAAGTTAACAGAAGTGGTACAAGCGTTTGCATCTGTTACGGTACAAGTCCAAGTTCCTGCGGTTAATCCAGTAACAGAAGGTGTTCCATCGCCCGTCGGGTTTCCTGGAGTCCAATCATAAGTATAACCACCGGCACCACCAGTTGCAGCATTTACAGCAGCAGCACCAGTTGCACCACCATTACATGCAACATTAGTTTGCGAAGCAGCTGTTAACGAAATAGCGGTTGGTTGTGTAACTGTAAAGTTAACAGAAGTGGTACAAGCGTTTGCATCTGTTACGGTACAAGTCCAAGTTCCTGCGGTTAATCCAGTAACAGAAGGTGTTCCATCGCCCGTTGGGTTTCCTGGAGTCCAGTTATAAGTATAACCACCAGCACCACCAGTTGGAGTATTCACAGCAGCAGCACCATTCGAGCCACCATTACATGAGACATTGGTTTGCGAAGCAGCTGTTAACGAAATAGCCGTTGGTTGCGTAACTGTAAAGTTAACAGAAGTGGTACAAGAATTTGCATCCGTTACGGTACATGTCCAAGTTCCTGCGGTTAATCCAGTAACAGAAGGTGTTCCATCGCCCGTTGGGTTTCCAGGAGTCCAATTATAAGTATAACCACCAGCACCACCAGTTGCATTATTTACAGCAGCAGCACCATTTGCACCACCATTACATGCAACATTAGTTTGCGAAGCTGGTGTTAACGAAATAGCCGTTGGTTGTGTAATTGTAAAGTTTACAGAAGCGGTACAAGAATTTGCATCTGTTACCGTACATGTCCAAGTTCCTGCAGTTAATCCAGAAACAGAAGTTGTTCCATCACCCGTTGGGTTTCCTGGAGTCCAGTCATAAGTATAAGGAGCAGTTCCACCAGTTGCGACATTTACTGTTGCAGCACCAGTTGCACCACCATTACATGCAACATTAGTTTGCGAAGCAGGCGTTAAGGCAACGTTACATACTGGAGCTTCAAATAATCTGAAGTTATCAATTCCCCACTCTTCGTTATTTCCTTCAGAATAAACACGAATACGTAAATTCATCGTAGTTCCTGTGCCTGCAATAGTCTTGGTGAATTCTCCAAATACATTTGTTAATTGGATACCATCACCACAACCATCATTGTTTGTGTCTTCAAATAAATATTTATCTCCTGTTCCAGAAGCACTTCCTCTATTATAAAAGCGAATTAAGTTTGAGTATGGTCCGCCATCAATGCTATATTCTAAAATAATATAATCTGTATTAGTAGTTCCTACACCACTAATACATGCATTTTGATTATCCCATGGTTCATTTGTGCTTGCTGCTGCAAGTAAACCACTAAAGCTTAACCCTGACTTTCCAGAAATATTAATACCCGTCCATTCTATTTGAAGTTCGTTTAATGGATTATTCGCAGAAGTCCCTTCACCAGGAAAGCCACTTCCCGGGCCATTATGATCTTCTCCAGCCCAATAATTATTTCCCTGTTTTCCTGTAAATGGAACTATTTGTGAAATATTGGAACCATCAGTTAATCTGAAGTAACCGGTAGTTGTTCCACCATTTACTTCAGGAACTCTAGTGCCACTTGAAGGACTACCCTCAAAGGTATCGCTCCAAAATTGCGTCTGTGCATATGTACTTATGGAAAATAAGCACATCATGACTAAAAGAAAAGTAATTTTTTGTTTCATGTGTTATTAATTATTGATTAAAATTCAGATTTTTTAGTTGAATGTATTACCTATTATATTTACTTTGTTGCTAAATTGTTTTGCGGTCATGATACCTTCATCTGTACTCAGTATCGCTATTGCAATTTGCTTATTGTCTGAACAAGCAACAGTAATCGTGTTTTCTTCAGTAATTGCTATAATTGTACCTGGGCGACTATTATTATGGGGCTTGTTACAATGTTTTGCTGCTATGATTTTTGCTTGTTCGCCCATAAATGTTGTATCAGCTCCATTATTCCATGGGTTACAAGCATTTATGAGGGATAGTATTTCTTCGGAATCCATTCTTTTCCAATTTATATAGGTATCCGAAAATTGAGGTTTCTCATAGTAATAAGCTTCATTCTCATCTTGTGGATAATTAGGTATTTTACTAGCAAATTGAAGCATATTAGCCATATTCAGAGCTACTTGAGCAACTCTATTACTTAATTTGACAGTCAATGTACCATAAGTATCTTCTTTTTCTATTAGTACGGGATCATTGAAAATTATATTTCCTTCGTCAAAATTAGCATTCATGAAATGTACACCAATAGCAGTTTCTGATTCCTGATTCTTTAGCACTTCAAAAATGGGCATCACTCCCCTATATCTTGGTAACGGACCAGGATGAAAGTTTATAAATTTATCTTTACCATACATTAAAACGTCTTCAGGAATTAAAAAAGGGAATGAAATAGAAAAAATATAGTCGGGTTGTAGGTTGTTTATCCAAGTCTTCATTTCTGAAATACTTGCTTTGTTTGGAAATGATTTGAAAGCTATTTTGTTTTCTTCACACGCGCTTTCTAATGCATCATTAATAATTTCTGTTCCTTTGCCAATTGCTACTCCAAAAAGGAATTTTTCATAAGCTAATAGTTGCAAAGCTTTAAAAGCAAACTTTCCTCCACATAGCAATACTATTTTCTTTTTATTTTCCATTAAATACAAGTATAACTATTGTACCAAGCCGAAGTTACATTATTGAGAGATAGCTCACATAATTTGTCAAACTCTTCTTTTATATTGTTTACTCTTTTGCCTAATTCTATTTCACTCATTCCATTCTTTTCAATTAATCTTACTTCATATAGATCAGAAATGGTAGTATTTGTTTTTTCGTCAAAATAAATTTTCCCTCTTGGGCCATTAAACTCAAATTTTTGTAGTTCACTTGCTATTTTAGGAATATTGTTTTTTTGTTCAATTAGTAACTCAAGTACTTTTGTTACAATTGATGCAGCTTCCCAACTAATCAAAGAAAATAAATTTGGTTTTCTACCTGATGCTTCAATAGTTTCAATAAAAAGCTTATTTTCTTTATTTTCTATTTTTTTTGACCAAGAAACAATACCGCTAACTAAATTACTAGGAAAAACAGCATTTTCTAACATTGTTTCTTCAAAGCCAAATGGCGTTAAATAAATTGGTAAATTTTGATTACTAAATCTGCTCTTTAGTTCTTTAAAATACCACTGTACAAAGTCCCCGCTAAAAAGGCTTAGAAATGCACTATCTGAATTTTCATTTATGTAATGTTGAAGAGGCTCCATAGTAAAATCATTTTCCTTATATCCCGTTGCATGGTTAAAAAAAATTGTTCCACCTGCATCTTCAAAACTTTTTGAAATACTATACGTATGCAAATACCCACCATCGTAATATCCTGTTACCATTGCTCCTTTTTTATAACCATCATTAGATGCTTTTTGTGCGGTAAGCCAAGCTCCCAACGAATTGTGAAGGGAATGATAGAAAATATTTGCACATGTTGGCCATTCGTTTGGTAAATTAGCCCCAGCATCTAAAACAATTAAAATTTTATTAGCAGCTAAAAAAAGAGGTCTAAGTAATTCAGCGGTACGATGCCCTATAAATGCAAGAACTAAACTTACATTTTCTTCTAATAGTAACTTTTCGGCTGAACGATAACATTGTTGTTTATCTGCCCCAAAACCAATATTCTCGGTTACTATTTTGATGTCTTTTTCTCCAATTGCTTCTAAGCCTAACTTAAGTCCTTCATAGATATCAAAACTGATGGTCTCATAATATGTTGATCTGGGTAAAAGAACTCCAATTTTTTGCATGTTTTTATATAAATAAGAATATCGAAAGGATGTTAAAAACGCTCATTTTTTAAGGTATCCTTTTATATATTGATTTAATTTCTACTAGGGAAAATTCCGTATATAGCAATCGAATAATTAATAGTTAAATATGGATTTAATATTGAAATTGGAATATTTGATCCAACTATGCTCGTTTGACCGGATGCACTTAATGGTGCATAATTTGCTCCTGGAGTAGGTTCGCTTGAAAAAACTTCACTTCCATTGTTTGCTAAATAAGCTCCTTGTGGAGAATCTGTATCTCCACCAGCATTAGAAACAGGCATATTAACTGTGATACCTTGTGCAGCATGAGTATGAGCTGGTAAATTTGATGTTAATATGGTAACACTAGTAGTTCCACTTAGTTGCCCCATACTATAATTAGGCAATCCAGGACCTTGTCCTTGACCTATCGGCATTCTTCCTCTTAAGTCTGGTAGAGCAAAAGTAGTTTGACCATTGCCACCGTATGTTGTCCCTAAAAGAGAAAATAAAGCAGTATTTTGTGCAATAGACATAATTTGACCGCTACAAAGTTGGTAGCTTTGGGGAGCGAAATTAAAGCCGAAAATCTTAATTTCTCCAATAAATGGTTCTGTTGACATAATTTTACTTTTTAGATTTTATGTGATGAATTTTTGTTAAAATTAAGTAAATATATAAAAAATTATTATAAATTGCCTATGAATAATTTTTTTTTATTTAAAAAATACACTTTAATTTAAATTATTAACAATAACTTTATTTTTACTTAACACTCCAAATGCCTACCAAGAAAAAACACTCAGAAACAGAAAGAATATTGCAATTTCTAGAAAAAATAGGAATTCAAATAATCGAGAAAAGATTAGATACAACTACTTTTTTACCAGGTCTTGATTTGGGTTCGAATTGTATCTATATTGATTTTGAAAAGCTAAAATATCCAGGAGATTTACTTCATGAGGCGGGTCATCTAGCTGTTACTGATGGTGAAAACAGAAAAAAAATTGGAACCAATACTATCGCAAAGGATTGGCCAACACAAGGCGAAGAAATTGCAGCAATACTTTGGTCTTATGCCGCTTTAACTCATTTACAACTTGATCCTGCATTTGTTTTCCATCCAGACGGTTACAAGGGAAATTCAGAATGGTTTATTGCCAATTTCACAGATAAAAACTATATTGGCTTGCCTTTCTTAGAATGGACAGGAATGGCCCTAAGCAACAACAGCGCTCTTGAAGAGGGAAAAGAAGCTTTTCCAACAATGCAAAAATGGATTAGAGATTAGATTATGGATAAATTAGTACGCTCAATAAAGTTTCCGTTTACTTTTGATAAAAAAAAATTAGTAAATGATGTTACTAAAGTAATGAGCAGCAAATGGATAGCGCATTACAATGCTAACGATTACTCAGGAAAATGGACATCTATAGCCTTAATGTCTAAAGGAGGTAAATCTAGTAATATAAATGCGTTTTCAAATAGCACAGAAGATTTTATCGCTACAGATATTCTAGAATTCTGCAGTTATTTCCAAGAAATTCTTGATGGCTTTTTATTCGATAAAACCGCTGTTCGTCTCTTAAATCTTGGTAGCGGAGCGGAAATCAAGCCTCATACCGATTATTGTTTAGGCTATGAAGACGGTGTCTTCCGATTGCATATTCCTATCATTACAAATCCAGATGTAACGTTTATTTTAGACAAGCAACGGCTAATCATGAACGTAGGTGAATGCTGGTATATAAACGCTAATTTCACCCATTCCGTAAAAAATGGTGGTAAAAACGACCGCATCCACCTTGTTATTGATGGAATACGAAATGAATGGACGGATCAGCTTTTCTTAAAAGAAACTACTATTGAACAGTTTGATAAACCAACTCCTGTTATTGATGAAAATCAAAAAAAACTCATGATTGCCGAATTGGAAAGAATGGATTCTGCAATAGCCAAGGAATTAATAGCTAATTTAAAAAAGTAGTGGTCTATTTCTCAATTAGTGTGTTTTCTAAAACCAGTATATCCAAAGCGGTTTCTTTAAATAAATTTATAGCTTCTAATGGTGTTTCAACTATTGGCATCCCTTTTTTATTAAAGCTTGTATTTAGTAAAACGGCAATTCCACTATGTTTGTAAAATTCAGTTATTAATTTTGCAAATTTCGGATTCCATGTCTCGTCTACCGTCTGAACCCTGGCTGTCCCATCACAATGCGTCACATTGTTTAATTGTTGCAGATATTCTGGTTTTGTTTTATCAACTAAAATCATGTAAGGACTATGTCGTCCAACTTCAAAATATTCAGTTACGCTATCTTTTAAAACTGCCGGAGCAAAAGGACGAAAATCTTCTCTAAATTTTATATTCCTATTGATGTGATTTTTCATATTTTCAATTCCTGGATGAGCAAGTATACTTCTCCTTCCAAGGGATCTTGGACCAAACTCAGATCCTGATTGAAACCAAGCTACTGTTTTTCCTTCATTTAACTTTTCAGCACAATAAAGTAGCAATTGCGCTTCATTCTCAAAAAATATTTTTTTGAAATTTTCATTCAATTCCTTTTTTACTATTTCATTTATTTCTTCCTGTAAATATTGTTTACCAAAACAAGTATTACCGTCATGCATTAATTTTGGTTTTTTTAGATGCGCTATCCATCCATAAAATGCGCACCCTAAGGCTAAACCATTATCTCCCGCTGCAGGTTCAAAAAAAACAGTGTTTTCTGAAAGACAATCTTGTAATTTAGCATTTGCAACTGCATTAAGAGCAACTCCTCCCGTATAGCATAAATTCTTATGTGGAAATCTTTTAATTCGATAATTCAAACAATTTACTATTGCTTTCTCCACCTGTTCCTGAGCCCATTTCGCTACATCTGCATAATAAGAAAAATGTTCCTTAAAATAATCGTACCCTTTGGATGGATTTGTAAAATTATTTTTCCAATCCTCTTTTACATATAAGCGTTCAGAGACAAATTCAAAAGCCTCAAAGTTAAACTTGTTTGTCCTTCCAAAAGGAGCTAGCCCCATTAGTTTTCCAACATCTTCCATATCGCCAAAAATATAGTTACTAATTGCTGCATAAAACCCTCCTATTGAGTGTTTGGTTGTAGGCATTCTTAAATGATCGTTTGTCAATTCCTCCATTTCACTAAAATCTTTGAATAAAGGAGTTAATTTATTGTCATAAAAATGATAAAAACTATCTTTTTCACACCTCATTTGACTTTCATTAATCAAATTGACATCAATATTCTTTTGCTCTTCTGGGTGTAGAGCAAGATATTGACTTAAGGGACTGCCGCAACCATCAATAACCATGACAGCACCTTCTGAAAAAGGGGAAGTTCCGATAGCACTGTATGCATGTGCAAGATGATGTGAGATGGTAATGATTTCTGGACTATTTTCATCATTAAAAATTCGCTTCCCTTTAAATTGTTTTGGATTTGGAATATCAAAATTAGCTGTCTGAACTACTAAACTTACATCACTCAACTTGATTCCCTCTGCTTCCAAACAATATTTTATAGCAAGAGCATCATTACCTCCATCGTGTTTAATACGCGTTAAACGCTCTTTTTCAATTGCAATACAGATACGCCCGTCTTTTAATAAAACAGCTGAACCGTTATGTGAAAGTCCCGTGCCAATAATATAGATAGGTTTCTTCATACGCTAGATAGGTTTCTTCATACGCTAGATAGGTTTCTTCAACAATTAGAAAAAATAGCAAACGCATTTCTCCCTTATTTTCAATTGATTCGTACAATTTAAAACGTAACACTTTAAAAAAAACGCATTAAGTTTGCTAAGTGCAATTATAAATAATTATTTTTATCATAAGTTATTAATTCGTAACTAATTTATTCAGATAGCATCATTTACTATGAAATTAGATTTAATAGAAAATTTTTGGAATCGAATTTTAAATGGTACCGCTACACTCGAAGAAAAGTCGGATTGGCATACTGAAACTGGCCATTTATACCAATTGGGTATCAGTATGGAAGAAACCTTGCAGTATCTTCATAAGGAAAGACCCTCTTTAATAACTTTCATAGATTGGATAGCATCAAAAAGTACAAATGTTTCAAAATCAATTGATATTGAAAATGTTCTTTCAGAAAAAGACTTAGCTTTCTGGGAGGCCAATGGTTATATCGTTATCAAAAATGCTATTCCAATCGAAGATTGTAAAGCTACCCAAAAGGCCATTTTGGAATTTTTAGAAAAAGATATAAATGATAGTAGTTCTTGGTACAAACACCATGAAAAACAAAGCGGATTAATGGTGCACTTTTACAATCATCCTACATTAGAAAAAAATAGAGCCTCAGTAAAGATTCAAAAAGCTTATGAACAGTTATATCAAACTACTAAAATCTATAAAACGATAGATAAAGTAAGTTTTAATCCTCCTGTATCTAATGATTATCATTTTTTGGGAAGTAATTTACACTGGGATGTTAGTCTAAAACAGCCTATCCCTTTTCGATTACAAGGCTTATTGTATCTCTCAGATTGTAAGGAAAATGAAGGTGCTTTTCATTGTGTTCCTAATTTTCATCATCAAATTGCTTCTTGGATGGAGGCACTTCCTTCTAATGAAAACCCAAGAGAATTCGCTTTAAAGACATTAGTTTCCAAGCCCATTATTGGCAATGCAGGGGATTTTGTCATTTGGCATCAAGCATTACCTCATTGTGCTACTCCAAATTACGGAAAGCTGCCAAGATTTGTTCAATATTTTACTTATTTTCCAGAAAATTATACTGAAAGTATTGAATGGATTTAATATCTTTTTTTTGACAAAAACACCTTTTTAAACTATGTTGAAGTTTTGCTAAAGCGAAGGTTGATGGGAATGGATTTCATTGATTTTTTGTTTCAGGTTTCAAGTTTCAGGTTTCAAGTTTCAAGTTTCAGGTTTCAAGTTTTTGAGGAACACGGATTTTATAAATTTTTATCATCTTTAAAATTTAGAACGCGGATGACACGGATTTAACGGATGATCGCGGATGTATTAGTGTTTCTTTGCGGTTAAATAAGGATTCGCTAAAGCGAAAGCGGATGAGGACGGATTTTATATGGATTGCGATTAAATAAGGATTCGCTAAAGCGAAGACGGATAAAGGCGGATTTTTTTGGAACACGGATTGTAATAATTGGAAAAATCTTTAAAATTTTAATTGAGTATAAATCTTTAAAATTTGGAACGCGGATGACGCGGGTTTGCTTTGGCAAAACGCGGATGGTGACGGATTCGCTAAAGCGAAGGTGGGTGATGACGGATTTTTTGGAACACGGATTGGAGAAATTTAAATAATCCTCGTGTGCTTAGTGTAAATCCTTTGTACGCTTAGTGGTTAAGTAGTTTTTGTTTCAAGTTTCAAGTTTCAGGTTTCAAGTTTCAAGTTTTTGAGGAACACGGATTTTAGAAATTTTTATCATCTTTAAAATTTAGAACGCGGATGACACGGATTTAACGGATGATCGCGGATGTATTAGTGTTTCTTTGCGGTTAAATAAGGATTCGCTAAAGCGAAGACGGATAAAGGCGGATTTTTTTGGAACACGGATTGTAATAATTGGAAAAATCTTTAAAATTTTAATTGAGTATAAATCTTTAAAATTTGGAACGCGGATGACGCGGGTTTACTTCGGCAAAACGCGGATGGTGACGGATTCGCTAAAGCGAAGGCGGATGAGGACGGATTTTTTTGGAACACGGATTGGGGAAATAAGTCCCTCTAAATCTAAAAGACTTACTGATTTACTCTTATTGAAATTCGCTTCAAAATAAAAATACACCACCATTATATTTACAATCAATACCAGTACAGCTGAATAAAACACTACTTTCTTCATATATCCATTTAAATCGTCTTTTACTGCTTAGGAATCGAGAAAAAGACCGTGGTACCCTTCCCTACTTTTGACTCCACCCAGATGTTTCCTCCCCAGGAGTCGACGTGTTTTTTTGACAATGCTAGGCCAATACCCGTGCCATCGTATTCTTCTCTGTTGTGCAATCGTTGAAAAATAACAAAAATTTTATGGTAATACGCTTTTTCAATTCCAATACCATTATCTTCAATAGCAATAATCCACTTGCCTACTTTTTCCATAGCGGTCACCTTTATTACAGGAGCAACATCGGGTTTCGAGTATTTAATCGCATTGTCCAATACACAGTGAAGGGTTTGTAGTAAGGGTACTTTGTAAATCGAAATTTTAGGCAAGTCCGCTGCCAGTATCGTGGCGTTTTTCTCAAAAATGATTTGGCTTCTTAAAAGTTTAAAATCGGATATGATTTCGTTCATATCCACAACCTCAATACCTTCATCGGTTCTTCCTGCTCTTGAATATTCTAACAAGTCCACAATAATTTGTCGCATACGCTTTGCCGCATCAGTAGCAAAATGAATATACAATTGGGCTTTATCGTCTAATTGGTCATGATATTTGCGCTTTAATTGATCTAGAAAAGAAGTAACCATTCGCAAGGGTTCTTGCAAATCGTGTGAGGCAATAAAAGCAAACTGCTCTAATTGTTCATTGGTTTTCTCTAGCTTTTCAGTATATTTTTTGAGGGATTGATTTAATTCCAGCGCTTCTGCTTCATGCCATTTTCGCTCTGAAATATCGGTCATAGCTCCTACCATTCGAATTGCCTTCCCATCATGATTTCTTACTATTAGTCCTTTATCAACTACATAGCCTATTTGTCCATTTTCTTTCAATATACGGTATTCCATCTCCCACCGCAAAGTATTGGGGTTTTGAATTGCTTCGTTCAGACTTTCTTGAATCAATTTCAAATCATCAGGATGGAAATTATCTTTCCAAAAATTATCGGGATATAACAACTTAGGACTTGAAGAACCAAAAAAATTCTCAATGCCTTGGCTTCTAAAAAAAGTACCGTTTTCAATATCCCAATCCCAAATAACATCATTGGTAGCTTGCGTTACTTTTTCAAAACGTTCGTTCGCTTTTTGCAAACGTAAGTCGGCTTCTTTTCTTAACGTAATGTCTTTAAAATACACCGACAATCCTTCATTTGATGGATAAGCCGTCACTTCAAACCATTTAGATATCAAGGGGTTGTAGTCTTCAAAAAATACCGTATCCCCAGTCTCCAATGCCCTATTATATTGCCTGTTAAATTCGGAATCTTGCAGTTCGGAATAGAGTTCCCACAAATTTTTAAAAAGAACTTCCTCCCGTTTTTTTCCTAATAATTGTTCGGCTTCTTTGTTCCAATAGGTAACCGTAAAATTTTTATCCAAAGCAAAGAAACCATCACCTATACTCTCTAATATTTTATTTTTATCTTCAAACGATTTTAACAAGAGTTCTTCCGACATTTTTTTCTCGTGTATGTCCTGAAAACTTCCATAAATGCGTATGCCTTTGCCGTCTAAAAATTCGGCTTGCCCCAAAACTCGTACCCAGCGTTCTTGCTTTTTGAAGGTAATGATCACGGCTTCAATATTAAAAGATTTTCCTGTTGCAATACATTGTTGCACGCAATCAGTTACCCTATCTTTGAAATCCTCCCGATAAAAATTTATTCCATCTTCTAGCGACGGAAAATAGGTATTGGGGTCCGTTTCATGCAATTCATGTACAATTGGAGACCAAAAAAGTTTGTCTTTAATTAAATCGATTTCCCAACTCCCTATTTTTGCAAGAGAAGAAGCCTCTTCATGGAGTTCGGATAATTTTTTCTCTTCCGTTATATTTTTAGCCGATGCATAAATAAGCCCTTCAGAAACTTCCAAATTACACGTCCAACTCAACCAAAGAATTTCCCCTTTTTTGGTGAGGTATCGGTTTTCCAATTTAAAAATATGTCCGCCCTGATGCCATGCGCTAAGATTACTTATCGTTTTATCTCGGTAGTTGGGATGCACAAAATCATCAAAGGTCTTCAATAAAATTTCGTCCTCTGTATACCCTAATAAATCACACCCTGCTCTGTTTATTTTAAGAAATTTACCTTGATAATCGGTAATACAGATGATATCGGGGATGGCTTGGAACAAATGAACCAAATTGGACTCTAGTGATTTTCGATTAATTTCTGAACCGATAAAAGTTTCTAATTTTTGGAATATGTGCAAATAATGATGGAGTTCGCTTACTGACTTTGAAGAACCAAAAGCTAACACCCCAACGACTGTATCTTTAAATAACAATGGAATACTTATAACCGTAGCAATACCGGCACTTTTAGCAGCTTCTTGCCGCACAAAGAGAGCGTGATTTGTATTCAAATCCAAAACAACTGCCTTTTTCGATTCCATTACATTTCCAATCAATCCGTATCCAATTTTCAATTGCTTTAGTGTTTCTGAATATTGATAAAACTGGGTACCCACATCTGAATATTCATGAAAACTCATTAAATGAACAAGGGAGTTCTCTATATTGGGAATCCAAACTTCTACAAAATCAAAATCGCCATAGGAATCAAATATACCACACAAACGCTGGGTTGCTTTCTTTAATTTCTTTTCCTCATTAAATATTTGACTTATTTTACTCAATAAGTTTTGTTCTAATTCATGTATCTTTTTATCGGTTATATCCCGTTCAATGGCTACCCAGTGCGTATAAATTCCTTTTTCATTGGCTATGGGGGTTACATTAAAATTAGCCCAATATTCTTCTCCGTTCTTCTTGTAATTTATGGTGGTTACTTCACAGGGTTCATATTCATCTAATGCCGCTTTTAGTTTTGCCAATGCTGCTTGATCGGATTTAGGCCCTTGCAATAATCGGGGACTTTTGCCTATTACTTCATCGGCTGTGTAGCCTGTCATTTTCGTAAATGCTTCATTAACAAACAGTATTTTCCGCCCTGATGCGTCTTTTTTATTCGCATCAGTTATCAAAATAGCATCTGACGTATTGGTCACCACACTCTCGAGAAGTTTAAGACGGTTTTGTTCGTTTATTTGTTCGGTAATATCTCTCGAATTTGCCACAATCCCTTTAATCGTAGGATGCGTTGTCATATTGGTCAAAACGGTTTTAATCCATCGCCACTCTCCCTTATTGTTCTGAAATCGAAAAGGAGTAATTTCAACACGATGTTGCGTTTCTGTAAGTCCTAAACAAGCCAATACATTTTCGGCGTCATGTGGATGAATGAAATCAAAAGGGCTTTTTCCTAAAAACACCTCTGGATCAATTCCTAAAACGCGCTTTGATGTTGGACTCACATAAGAATACTTTCCGTTTGCATCTAATATTCCAATGAGGTCCAAACCTTCTTGTACGAGCGATTTGAAACGGCTTTCACTGTCAATCAACACTTGCTCTATTGCCTTTTTTTCAAAACCGTCTCGTGCCACGGCATACATCACTTTTGAAATCGGATCCCAATAAGCCGACCACAGATTGTAAGCTATAGTCCCCTTTTTTGTGATATACCGATTTTCGAAAGTCGTGTAATTTTTTCCTGCTATAATTTCGGCAGCAACTTTATTCGTTATGGCTACATCCTCAGGGTGAACTAAATCCATATAAGCAATGCCCTCAAGCTCTTCTGGTGCATAGCCCCAATGTTTTAAAGAGGCCGCACTCACTTTTATGAACCTGCCCTTTTCATCAATGGAGGTAATTACATCTAAGGAAGCATTTAATAAGTTTTCAGCAGCCGAAGTGGCTTCTTGCTTTTTCTTGAATTCCGTACATGTGAAGGTGATGTATTCGTTGGAGAAATAGCCTTTTAATTCTATTTCAAAAGCCTCCCCATGCATCTTATGGTGCGTATAAACTCCTAAATCAATACTCCCTTCTCTTTCGGAAAAGCCTGTTAATTCCTTTTGTAATTTGGCTACCTCCCCAACTGAAGTGATACTTATAAGGGTTCGTTTTAAGAGCTCCTCTTGCGGATAACCATATAAAATTTGAGCCGCTTGGTTTACCTCCAAAATTTTTAAGGTCCCCCTTTCACAAAAGAAACTGGGCAACGGATTTAAATAAAAAAAACTGCTAAGATTTGGAGTATCAGTCATTCAATACGTAAAAAATTCAAACTACTGGTTCATTAGGAGCACCCAATTCAAAACTAAACCCACTTTCCTGTGGCGCTCATTTTTTAAAGTAGTGCTCTTACTGAACCAAATGTATTAAAAACATTTGATTACAACAATTTGTTTTCTTTATATCCATTACGCTTTTTTTTAAATAATTAAAACTATTTATGAAATTACACCCACTATTTTAAAAAAATAAGAAAATATTGTAAAATTTTTAGGATTTTATTTACAAAGTCTCTACTTCAATTTCGCTTATTTTGCCCCTCTAAAATCTATTTTTTTATGATTGCGACTATAAAAAACAATTCGTTGTTAGATTTTGAATACGAGCTTTCTTTAATTCTAAATGCTAACGGTAACGAAATAGAAAAAGCCAAAAAGTGCATTATTTTTACCCAAGACGTTGTAATACAATTGAACGAATGGCTCAAACATCATGAGTTTGAATCACTTCAAGACGAGATTACATTCTTCAAAGAAATCAAACCGCATATTATGGCCCAATACATTTTCTACACGGAAATCTTGGAGCTGCTGACGACACTGCCTTTAGACAAAAGCAAAAAGGTGAAACACTATGAAAAAAAGAAAGACGCGATTCACCAGTTTTACAGAAAGCATAGAGAATTCATCAAATACATTAAAAGTCAGGCTACTCATTTAGATGCCCTTTACTTTACTCGAAAACGCCATAGTGCTATTTTTGTAGACGATTATAAGACAATCAATCAAGATGCAACAGTATGCACGTCCCATGATTATTTGCTGGCGGAAGTCATTGCTTACGAATTGCTTGCCTTACACATCGAAAACTACATTGATCATGAGAACCAATCCTGTGCGGTAACCCAAAATCAAATTCAATCCAGCTTGCATTGGACGGCTAAAAAAATTGATTTGATCGAACTCATTTATGCTTTGTATGAATCCAAAGTTTTCGATAATGGTCAAGCCGAACTCAAAGAAATCACCCACGTATTTGAAAAAGCCTTCCAAATCGATTTGGGAGACAACATCACCAGAAGCTATATCGACATCAAAAATCGAAAATCAGATGCGGTTCGCTTCCTGAATCAACTCCAAACCGCTTTAGTTAGTAAAATCGGAAGCGATATAAACTAAAAAACACCCTTTTCCTCCAAAAAAAATAAAAAAATCGTTCCCAAGTTGGTCCCAACTTGGGAACTTTTGTTTTGTAAATGCCTTTGTTTTGTCCCATCAATTTTAAAAACAAAACGAATGCCAATAAAAATCCGTTCCCACCCGCCTTCGCTTTAGCGAATCCAAATTTAACCGAAAAGAAACACCAATAAATATCCGCGATCATCCGATAAACCCGTGTCATCCGCGTTCCAAATTTTAAAGATTTCTAAAATCTGTGTTCCAAAAAACCTGAAACCTGAAACAAAATGAACAAAATCCGTCCCCACCCGCCTTCGCTTTAGCGAATCCTCACACGCAAACAAAGAAAATCCCTAACCATCAGCGCTTCGCCTATGCGAATCTGTTTCATCCGCGTTCCAAATTTTAAAAATTTCTAAAATCTGTGTTCCAAAAAACCTGAAACCTGAAACCTGAAACCTGAAACTTAAAACAAAAAAAAAAATGAACTACATCAAACACCTCAACAACTTCTTCGAAAAAGTAAGTACCGACTTCGACCTGAACCCTACCCACATCAGTCTTTACATGGCAATTTTCCAACTGTGGAATCAAAACCGTTTTCAAAACACCCTTAGCGTGTCGCGAGACGAATTGATGCAGATTAGTAAAATAGCTTCTACGGCAACTTATCACAAGTGCATGAAAGATTTAAGTGAACGTGGTTATATCGTTTATAACCCATCTTTTAATCCGTTTAAAGGATCCACGTTGGAAGTCTGTTCTTTAGATTCGTATGCGTCAACAACATCTAAAAAAGCGTTCCAAAAGCCTAGATGCTGTTCAAAAAATGAACCCGTTGTTGAACAGGCTAATGAACAGCTTACTGAACAAGCTCTAAACAAGCATCAAACAAGCTCTAAACATGTACCTTATATAAACATTATAAACAATACAAACAGTATAAACTTAGATAAGCAAGAAATTTCAAAAAATGAAGAAAAATTAATTTCAGGAAATTCAAATTTTAATGAGGTTCAAGAATCGGATATAAAAATTGAAAAAGAAAATGAAATGCATGCATTCGATAACTCCGATGAAAAACAAACTGAAAAAAGTTGTCAAAAAAAGTTGCGCGAAAAAAAGAAATCCAATTTGGATTCACCGACTCCAAAAGCAAACAATTTTGAAACTGGAGGTAAAAAGAAAGATGAAAATTATTCGACTGTCACTTCGAGCGAATGCCAGTCCCGACCTATCGGAATCGAGAAGCTTGTTTCAAAATTTTCAAAACCCACTTTGGAAGAAACCCAAATCTACTTCCTCGAAAAGAACTTTGCTGAAGTCGAAGCCCAACGCTTTTTCAACTATTTTGAAAGCAACGGCTGGCTAGTTGGGGGCAGAGCCAAAATGAAAGACTGGAAAGCCGCTGCCCGAAACTGGATGCTCAATGCTAAGAAGTATGCCGAAAATGCAACTAAAAAATCCGTGGCAGCTATACGCACAGAAGGGAGTTCCAACCCATTGGGATCCAAAACCTTTTCTTTAAATCCAAACCACTTACATGTAACGAATCACAAAAACTATGGAGAAGCGCTTTAAAAACATCGTCGATACTTTTGACGTTCAAAACGGAGTGAAAGTTTACAACTTCAATGCGTGCTTAAACTACATTGAGCAACAAGGCAAACGCATGTATGGCCGCTATTTTCAAATTGAGCCAATCGACTACCCTACGCTGTTAAAATTGATTATCTATGCCATCCGTGATGCAAAAATGGCAGATGAGTTAGGCTTAGACCTCAACAAAGGCATCATGTTGTCGGGCCCGATTGGCTGTGGAAAAACGTCGATAATGGCGTTGCTACGCCCTTTTTTCTATCAAAAGCACCATTACAAAATCAAGACCTGTAGGGAAGTAGCGTTCGAGTTCGCAAAAAATGGGTTTGAGACCCTGCAGCAATACACCCAAAAAGAGCACACCCAAGCCCGGGTTTCGGGCTACTGCTTTGATGATTTAGGTGCCGAACAAAACATCAAACACTATGGCAACGACCTCAACGTCATGGCGGAGATCATCTTGTCGCGTTATGAAGATTTCGTGCAAAACCAATCCGTGACCCACATCACCACCAACCTTTCCGCCAGTGAAATCGAAGCCCACTACGGCAATCGCCTTCGATCGAGAATGCGCCAAATGTTTAACCTCATCACCTTCAGCAATGACTCCAGAGATAAAAGATGATTCCTTTTTTTGTCCAATGAGTTTGTTATACCGCACGAAGCCAGATATCTCCTACGAAGTAGGCTTACTCTTTTAAGCGCAGCTTAAAACAAAACCTGAAACCTGAAACCTGAAACTTGAAACTTGAAACCTGAAACAAAATGAACAAAATGAACAAAATCCGTCCCCACCCGCCTTCGCTTTAGCGAATCCTTACACGCAAACAAAGAAAATCCGTAACCATCAGCGCTTTGCTAAGCAAATCCGCGTCATCCGCGTTCCAAATTTTAAAAATTATAAAAATTTCTATAATCTGTGTTCCTTAAAAACAAAAATTCGTAAAAAAATGAATCAAGAACTAACCCCTCGCCTAATGAAAACCATTTATAACTTTTGGTTTTGGTTCGAAGACAACGAACAAGCCCTATACAACGCTTATAAACTAGACAGCAACAAAGCCGAAATGGAATGGCATTTCAAAAGAAATCTCAACTACGTTTCAAGAAGAATCAAATTTTATATTACAGACGACCCACAAATAGCCAACAAACTAAAGTTATTTATAACCGCCCATGATTACAGAAAACTGTTTCCTAAAATCAACGCATTAGAAGAAAACAGGCCTTTTTTGGACCACTTTTCTATTCAGTTTTACATACCTCCTTTTAACCCAGAAAACCCTTCCATACCAAAGAAATTAATTGAGACCATTCAAAACACCAAGGTAAAATTAGAGAATTACAACATCGCTACAAAAAAAGTAATCTTGACCTTATATCTCCAAGAATACGAAATGAAGGAAACGATTAAAAGTATAAAACAACAAGGCTATTTGTTGTTGCTCTTCACTCTAGGGGAAGTCAATTACAAAAAGTATATTCATGATTTTGATTGTCAAAAATTACCACAACATCCATCCGATCTATTAGACCTAACCGAACTCCCAGAATTACTAGAAAATCTGTCTGAAATTGACTACAGTAGAAAACTAAAAATTTTCTTTGAATAATTTAAAACGTCTTGTCATTCAGAGTTTACTCGGAATCTCAAACAAAGTAGACTCCCTCACTTTTATCATTCCGCCAAAATAGGAATCTCCTACAAAGTAGGCTATCCATTTAAGAGCAACTTAAATCAAAACCCATTACCCAACACCAAAAGAAAACACAAAATACGGTTTTCCACATTTTTATCTCAACCACTTTATTTACCTTAGCTATCAAAAGCACTCTGTAAAAAACATATAGTATTGAAAATAAGGTAATTGAACAGTTTGTACATGTGCTTTTTTTGTTATTTTTGGGAATTATACTACAAATTAAGCCAAACGCATGGAGTTTTTGTTTGAATTGTATCGGAAATATACAGCCAGGTTGTTTGTGAAGGAGAAGAATAAGAAGAAATAATTTTTTTAATTATGAGAAGAATTAATAATAAAGATTTATTACCAGTTTGGTTAAGTATCAATAGAAAAGAATCAATAGAAATTGCTTCTTCAATTTCTTCTTTAGCTCCAAAAGTGCTCACAAAAAAAGAAGATCTTGAAAAGATTCAACCATACCTAGATAAATTAAAAGATACAATTGACACAAAAGGTGTAAATAATATAGCTTTAACCGGAGGATATGGTTCTGGAAAAAGTACTATAATCAATACATTTAAATCTTTAAATTCACAATATGAATATCTAAATATCTCATTAGCTTCATTTAACAAAAAAAAGGAAGAGAAAAATAACAAATTAACGCTTGAACAAAAGAAAATACAACGAGATGAACTTGAACGGCTTTTAGAAGTTAGTATTTTACAACAAATCTTTTATCATGTAAAACCTTCAGAAATACCAGAATCACGTTTTAAAAGAATAATTAACATCCCTGATTGGAAAATATGGACTATTTCATTTACATTTATTTTATGGATTTCTAGTTCCATCTTATTATTAAAATATAACTATTTAGACAAAATCAATCCAATAAATTGGAGTAATACCAAAAATTTCGATTGGTTTGCTCTCTTGATTCTTATTATTGCATTTAGTGGTTTAGGATTGTTATCAAAATTAGTAGTTAAATTATTTAGTAATTCTCAGATTAATAAAGTCAATATTAAAGGTGAGTTAGAATTAGGAAATAATGTTAATAAATCTGTTTTCAATGAACATTTGGAAGAGATTTTATATTTTTTTGAACGAACTAATTTTAATGTTGTCATAATTGAAGATTTAGATAGATTTGATAGTACAGATATCTTTACTAAACTCAGAGAAATCAACATATTATTAAACAACTCGCAATTGATAAAACAAGAAATCAATTTTATATATGCTGTGGGAGATGCTTTGTTCAATGATAAAAAGGAAAGAGTCAAATTCTTTGAGTATATCATTCCAGTTATACCTTTTATTAATTCATCAAATGCCCAAGAACAACTGATGAATTTAATTAAAGAATCTGAATTAGAAGACAATATACTTTCTTCAGAATTTTTATCAGATATAACTACTTTTATTGATGATATTGATATGAGGTTATTAATCAATATTTTTCATGAATTTGCAATTTACAGAAACGTACTGAAACCAGATTTAATTAAAGGGAGTGAGGCTGAATTGTTTGCAATCATTACTTATAAAAACCTTTATCCAAAAGATTATGATGCACTAAATAGTAATAAAGGAAAATTATTTGAATTAATTAACAATAAAAAAAAATATATAGAAGATTATGTTTGTGAAATAGAAGAAGATATTAAAAATAAAGGTTTTCAAATAAATGAAATTGAAAGTGAAACAATAAGTAATATTAGAGAACTCAGAAGCATTTATACAAATCTAGTTTTGTCAAAAATCCCTCATGAAGCTTTAGTCTTGAATATTAATATTCAAGAATTAGATGAAGAAGAATTTAATAAAATTATAAATAATAATGTAGAATATGTGACTTACAATCATTATAATGGACATTATTATACTCGTTCTGCTGTACAAAAGCTTAAGTATAGCTTTGCTTCAATTGAAAAAGAAATTAATTCTAATTATAGCTTTAAAGATAGGATTGGATTAATAGAATCAAAAAACAGCAACAAAATTAATTTACTAAAAAACGAGATTGAGGCATTAAGAAAAAAGAAAATAGAGATTGAAAGCTGGGATTTAAAAAAAATATTTAAAGAAGTTAGTATAGATAATTATTTAACAGATTTTGTTAATAGTGGGTTAATTAGAAATTTATTATTGGAAGGTCATTTAAATGAAAACTATAGTGATTTCATCTCGTTATTCCATGAGGTTTCATTAACAAAGGAGGACAAAAAATTTGAAAGAAGTGTAAAAAGTGGAATTAATGAAGAATTTGATTATAAATTAACACAAATTGAAAATCTTATTGAAAATCAAATTGATTTAAGATATTTCAATAGAGAAAGTATTTTAAATTTTGATTTAATTAACTTTTTAGGAGAGAATTACAATAAGTATTCTGATAAGTATGATGCTTTAATCGATTTATTATCAAATGAAAAAGTAAGATCTATAGATTTCATTGATAGATACATATCTTTAGAAAATATACCAATAAAAATATTTTTTGAAAAATTAGTTAAAAATTGGTTAGGCTTTTGGGATTATATTTCATTAAAGAGTAATTATTTACCTGAAAAACAGTATAAATATTTGTCACTAATTATCATGTTTGGATTAATAGATGACATACTTTCATCACAAAATAATAATACTCTTGCATCTTCAATAAATCAGAAAGCTCATTTTCTTTCTTTAATTAAAAATACTGAAGAATTAAACTATTTAAACAAAATTAAAAAGCTAATTGAAAAGCTTAATATTGAATTTGAAGAATTAGAAAATCCAAATAATGAAACAAAAAAATTATTTGATTTTGTTTATGAGAATAATCATTATAAAATAAATATTGTAAATCTTAAACAAATGATTTATTTATATGGAAAAAAGGAAGAAAATGATGTATTTGAAACTTCTAACTATTTTACGATTTTAAATTCTAATTGTGTTCCATTAATTGACTATATAAATTCAAACATAAATACTTACATTGAGGATGTATATTTAAAGTTAGACCTAAATAATTATGAAAATGAAGATGCTTTAATAGAACTATTAAATAATGAAGAATTAGAGGATAAATTGAAATTTAAAATAATTCAAAAAATAGAAACTCTTATATCAGACATAAGTAAGATAGAAAATTTTGAAATAAAGAAACAATTATTAATTAATTTAAAAGTTATTGCTAATTGGGAAAATGTGATTGACTATTATTCTAATTGTGATTTTCAAATAGACGATAGTTTGGTTAATTTTTTAAATATTGAAAATATATATTTAAAACTGTCTAAAGAAAAAATGATAAAAGAATCAGAAACATTTGATTATCCAAATTTTAGAAAAAACATTTTGTTGTGTAATGAATTGTCTATTGAAAGTTATACTAAAATTTTGGAAGAAAATTTATATACTCGTGGTAATCTATCATTTGAAAATCTCGAGACCAATAAAATTAACTACTTAGTTTCCAGAATTTTGACTTTAACAAAAGATAATTATGATTTGTTAAAAAAGAATTTTTCAAATTATCACATTGCATTAATTGAAAAAGACTTTAGAGAGTTTCTATTAAATTTTGATGATTTTGAGATTGAAAATAAAGATATTTTAACGATATTAGAATCTAAAAATATATTTAACGATTATAAAATAGAGCTTATCACAAAGTTGCCTTTGCAGGTTTTAATTGATGATAAATTAATATCAAGGAAAGTTGGTGAAATCATTTTAACTGCATCCAGTAAAATTAAATTTGAATACAATATAATAGAATCGATAGTTAAAAATACTATCTTGCTTGAAAATAAAATAAGCTTGGTTAATCTATATTTTAACGATTTAGATGATTCAAACATCATTACACTTTTAAATAATATTACTGGATATGATAAGCTTTTTCAAAAAGGAAAACCTACTTATTTAAAAACCGATTTTAATAATTCATTATTTGAAAAATTAATGGTAAGAAAACTTATTAAAAAATATTACGAAGACAAGTGGAATAAATCAAATTTTAGAATTACAACAAATTATTAAAAATAATTAAGAATCTAAAAATGTCACAATTTATAACAGGTAAAGATTTAGACGATAAACTTACCGATATAATATGGAATGCAAAAAAAGAGTTAATCATATTATCACCTTTCATTCACCTAGATGATTACTGCAAAGAAATCTTCAAGAAAATTAACAATAATCCAGATTTAGAACTAGTAGTGGTTTTTGGAAAAAATGAAAGCCAAACGCACAAAAGTTTAAAACCTGCCGATTTAGATTTTTTTAAGCAATTTCATAATGTAGTTATTATCTATTGCGCAAATTTACATGCTAAATTTTATGCAAATGAAAGCGAAGCTTTGCTAACATCATTAAACTTTTTAGATAAATCCATGACGGGTAACATTGAATATGGTATAGCTTTTAATAATTCTGCGTTAAACTTAGATAAGCTATATAAAGAAACCTACGAATACACGAATGAAGTCATCAAAACTAATATATGTGTTTTTGTAAAACGACCAGTTTACAAAAAAGCTAATCTTGGATTTTCTAAAAAGTTTGTTGAATCAGTTGTAATTTATGATGTCACAGACAAGCTGTACAACAATCAATTTTTTAAATACAAACATTACGATGACTTCGAATATGAATTCATTCAAAGTGATGAAAAAATAACAAGAGAAGAATTTTCTAATATGCATCAGGAAGAAAAAATATTCAACAGAGGCAAACAAGAGAATTACAATAATAATCAAACAGATGGGTATTGCATAACAACAGGAATTAAGATTCCATACAATCCAATGAAACCAATGTGTTATGATGCTTATCAAGTTTGGGCTGCATATGAGAATTATTCATTTCCAGAAAACTATTGTCATAAAACAGGTAAACAATCAAATGGTAAAACCTCAATGGCAAAACCCGAATTGTATTAATTTTTTAATAAAAGACACAAAAATGTTAACCTATAATGAATTAATCGAATTACGAGAAAAGTTAATCAATGGAGAGATTGATGTTGAAACTGCAAAGACTTTATATGGTAATGATTTAAAAGAAGGGAAACGTTCTTGGGATACAAAAGATTGGAAATTAAGAAGAGCTGAGGTTATAAAAGATAAATGTGAAATATGTAGTAGTACAGAGGTAATAACATTACAGCATCTCTCACATCCCAAAAAATTCAACGATTACCTAGTTGAACTTAAAAGAGCATATACGGAAAATCACATTAAATTAAATTCTGAAATTGATAAATCAGTGTTTACTCAGCACGTAATAAATAGGTATGAGTATTTGCCAGTACCATTATGTCCTAATTGTAAGAGTAAAAATCCTAGTGAAAGAGTTAGAAAACTTCCAAAATATCGTTGCACAGATTGTAAACATGAATTTGAAGAAGCAACTAATTACTCGGTTTATGAACTTGTCGAAATGTTTTATAAAAACAATGATGCATATGAAGTTTATGACAAATGTTTTGTAAGTAAAGATAAATGGCAAAATAAACATAACTTATCTAATGTAATGTATTGGTTACTTAGAAATAATGCTACTGAAATCAATGCGGCAACAATAGAAAAAGAAGCATTTTTACTTTATTTAAATGACGATATTAAATATCTTTCATTTGAAGATACCATAACTGCTTGTAAAAAATGTGCTTCAAGTTATGATTTATTTAATATGGAGTTATGTCCTAAATGCAAAATAAATTACAAAAGTATAGAGTTTAAAACTTGCTTTGATTGCTTGCCAGAAGAACAGCAAAAGTTTGTTTTGGAAAGTAGAGAATTAGCTAAACAAATGAGAGAAATACATAGAAAATTAGATATTGACTAATCAATCTATTACAGCAATGAATATTGAAAAACCAGAATACGATATAAAAATATATCAGATCGATACAACTCATTATGAATTCAAAAAAAATGAATTGAACGGTAATGCTGATATAATTAATTATATTGTAAAAAAACACAGAGAAAAAGTTAATAAAGCTGATGAAAACTTTAGATTGTTTCCTAATAAAATTGATGGCATAGAATATTACACTTACTCTTACACTGAAGAAAAAGAAACATATTGGAAAAATTTTATTCCTGAAACTTTATCAAAAACACATGATTTTTCGGTTAAACTTATATCTTTTGTTTTATTTGCTTGCATAGAAAATAATATTTACGCTATTGTTGGTGGTGGCGGTAGTAGAGTTATTATTAGGTATCAATATCAAAGATTTGGATTAGATTTTTTTGAACATATAACAGATTTAGATGAAGAAGTATTGTCAATTGAATTTAGAGGTATTTCAGGTAAATTATCAAAAAGAAAAGATATTTTTAAAGATGGTTTAAAATTAATTGATGTATTAAATTTTACAAATATTCCTTCTAAAATAAATATAAAACTTAAACAAGAAATAAAAGATAGTGTATTTTCATTCATAGATTTTACAGATAGAACAACTATTATTGAAATTGGATCATACTTTAATATAAAGCATAAAATTAGTTTCAATAATTTACACAATATTTTTATTACTATCAATGAAATATCAAAAGGGAAAGATAAAAAAAAGTTAACCTCATTTGTAGAAATTAAAGATAAAGGCTCTATCAAAGATGTTTACAAAAAAGAGTTAATATTTGTTTTGTTCAATTATATGAATGAATTATTTTCTCCTGGTAGAACAGATTTTCCTAAACACCCCGAAATCGAATTTGTTCATCCTTCTAATATTCAAGATTTTTATGAAAGCGATTTGTATGTTTTTAAACTAAAAGATATAAATAAGAAGTTTGAGTTTAGAGATAAAGAAAAATTACTATATCAAGGGTTAAAAATTATATACGAAAACTATGAGAATCTTGATTTAATTGAGTTTAGAAGAATAATTAGTGGTTTATGGCTTTATGGTTTAAGAAAAAATAAAACATTAACTAAAGGAGTTTTCCTAGACCATATAATTTGTGAATTAAATATTGAAAATAAACCAATTTTTCAAATCGATACAAGATGGTTTAAAGTAGAGGATAATTTTACTACTTCTATTAACGAATTATGTAACAGAATGATAGAACTAAATTATTTAGATCAAGATATTTTAACTGAAAAATGGGATTTTTCTAAAAATGAAGATGAAGGTTGTTATAACAGAAAATATCATTCTAAAGAAAATTATTGGGTTTTTGATAAAGCTTTAGGTCAAAATATTGAATTATGCGATATTCTTTATGAAAGTGATAATGCTCTATATTTTATCCATGTCAAAAAGGGGTTTGATGGTAAAATAAGAGATTTGAGTAATCAAATTCAAGTTTCAGCAGCAAGATTTAACAATGATGTAAGTTCTGGCAATTTAATTTTTATTAAACAAGTCATTGATTCTTATAATAATAGAGTTGAAAATAAAAATAAACTAATTGATAAAAAAACTTTCATAAGCAAATTAACAAACAAAAATAAAAGAATTGAGTTCGTTATGGCTTTTAAATCAGATGCAATTAAAACCCCTTTAGTAAAAGGTAATGTAGAATCTATAAAATCTAATATTGCTAAATATTCATTAATTCAATGCGTAAGAGAAATGAACATGCTTTCATTTCCAATTAAAATAGTTGAAATACCGTAAATGAAATGCTTACCAATATTATTATCTCTAATTTCAGCTATTTCATTTGGGCTAGCTATTTATTTTATTTTTATGAATACAAATCAATTCAGTAACAAGATAAAACACAATAAAACCATCATTGTATCATTAATATTACTGGCTATTTCTTTAGTTATAATTGGATTTACAATTGATTACATCATTGATATTTACAAAGAGCCACAAGATTTCAAAAAAGATTTTAGCAAAATCGGTACTTATGGCGATTTTTTTGGAGGTATATTAAACCCTATTCTAGCTTTTATAGGTATTATCGCAGCATCACTTGCATTTTACGCACAATATGAAGCAAACAAACAAGTTCAAGTTCAATTCGAGGAACAAAAGAAAAACGATTATGTTCAAAAATTTGAAAGTAATTTTTATAATTTATTATCTATACATCATCAAATAGTAAGTGATATTGATTTAAAAACAAAAAAAATCTTTCATTTCAATAAGGAACTAGAGTCTTTTATTAAAGAGAATAAATTCGTTGACGAATCTTTTGCTGAGAATATTATTATTGAATCTGAATCAAGCTCAAGAGATGCTTTCGTTTATATTTTTGATTTATTAGATTATTTTTTGTGGATTGACATGGAAATTTACTATGGAAATGATGTAGAATACATAAAAGGTAATATAAAAGATGTAAATAAATTTCATAATATTTTCAAAAACAAATATGAGATTAAATGCAATGGTCACATTCTTGTTTCAAAATTTCCAGATATATACAATACTATTTATTCAGCGGTAAGTTCTGATTTGGGGCATTACTTTAGAAACTTATATAGAATTGTAAAATATATAGATAACGCTAATTTCTCTTCTAATTTAATTCAAGACTATAAAATAAAATATGATTACACATCTATACTTAGGGCTCAAATTTCTGATGCAGAATTAAAAATTTTATTTTTGAATTGCATATACTACCATGGCAATGAAAAATTTAAACCATTACTTGAAAAGTATACTTTTTTTAAAATAATTAATAGAGCTAATGAAGAAAACAATTTTTTTAAAAATTATTCGCCATTGTACAAAGAAGAAGCATTTATCAATTCTAAAAATGATTCTATTATAAAAGAAATATTAGATCAAAAAAACTTTGAAAAAGTGATAATAAAAAGGATAGTTGAAACATCAGGAGAAGTTGAACAAGCTTAAATAACTTAATTTGACTGAAAAAAATATAATACAACTAATAAACAAACTAAACCGCTTTCCAAATTATAAAGATTGTGTAAAAGTTGGTATTGGTAAAAATGTAGAATTAGTGCATATATGGTATAAAGAAGGTTTTTCAGATAGCCATGTTCCATATACGTATTTCCTAATAAAAGATAACGATAATTATGTTGGTGCTGTTTTAGATATGACACATGATTTACATTGGGTTATTTTACCAAAACATCGTAAAAATGGGCATCTTTCAAAAGCTTTAAAACAAGTTATTTTACCGTATCTATTAGAAGAAACTGATAGGTTTGAACAAAAAATCACAATAAAATGTAATGAAATTGGAGAAACTAATTATCAAAATTCATTAAGAGTAGCTTTAAATATTGGATTCAAACAAATAGATGAAGAAAATTTGTTATTTGATTATAATGCACTATGTGAAAAAGAATATGAATTAGATTATAACCATAATGGTTTAACAAGAAAAGAACTTGAATTAGAAATTAATAAATTACAAAAAATAGCAAAAGAACTAAATAAAATAAGCTCAAAAATAGAATTTGCTTTTGGTAAAAAAATTGAAGAATATTCAAAACCATCATTAAACGATACAGCCAACAAGGTAGCTTATCTTAAAGAAGTTTTTAAAGACATTAAGTATGATTTTGATAAAAATTAAATAATTAAGCATTGGAACAGATAGCAGAAAATATTGTAGTAATAACAAAAGATTATCATTCAGATTATGATGAAGGTTTTGTTATGTCATCTAAACACGTTTTAGATTGGGTAAATCAATTTGACGAGCAAGATCAAGAGTTTGTATTGAGTGAACTATTGCATATTTTAAATCAAGGAGTTTATATCTCAAAAGAAAAAGCAAAGGAAATACTTTGGGAATTTCTAAATAAAGCTACTACATTTTTTGGTTATCAAAATGTTGAAACTTTTATGAGAGAAACACATTTTATTAATTCACAAGCAGAGCATAAGAGTCAATCTATTCTATTGAGTTTAATTAATGATATAATGTTAAATAAAACAGGTTTCACAATTGAAATATGTGGTTCTTTAGGAGTAAAAAATTATATTTATTTAGATGATGTTTTAGCAAGTGGAGGTACATTCAAATTTGCGATAAAAAAGTTTATTGAAGAGAACAGTTTATTAAAACCGTTAATTAATAAAGAATTAAGAATATTATCATTCTTTTTCTGTACACATTCTTGGGGTTTGGATAATACGAGATATTCTTTAAAAAAGTTATTTGGTGATGAAAATTATTTTTTAGACGTTGCTAAGTTTCCTATTGGTTGTTATTATAAAATTGAAAATAATTTAAAAGGGTTTAATCCAAAATTAAATTTAGTATATCCAGAAAAGTCAAAAAATGAATACGATGCTTATTTAGTAAGTTTAGAAAATGCTTCTGTTCAATCAGATAAAGCATACCGAAAAGCAACTCAACCCAGTCAAGAGGCGTTTTTCTCTTCAAAAGAAAATAGAAATAGATTAGAGCAAATATTTTTAGACAAAGGAATTGAAATCATTAGTAAAATTCAAGATGAAACAACAAAACAAAAACATCGTCCTTTAGGAAAAACCTATCCGAGTTATAAAACATTTGGTACAGGTACATTGTTTTTTACTTGGAGAAATATAAGTAATACATGTCCAATTGTATTGTGGTGGGATAATCAGGCACACAATTGGAAAGGACTTTTTCCGTTATATAACAGAGGAAATTAAAATTATTTATTTATATTTACCTAAGTTTGCACTATGAATATCAGAAACTACAACGCAAAAGAGGCAATTGTCTTTAGAAAAACAAAAGAGCCATTTGGAGGTTTATCTAATATGGCATCGGGTTATGCTTTGTATATTAATGAAGTGATAATACCTTCTTCAGAGCATTTATATCAAGCAATGCGTTATCCAACAAATCCTGAAATTCAATTTGAAATTATTAATCAAGATAATGCTATGAAAGCTAAAATGATTAGTAATAAATACAAAGCACAATATTCTCGTCCTGATTGGGAAAAAATCCAAATAAAAGTAATGCGTTGGGTATTAGAGATTAAATTAGCTCAAAATTGGGATAAATTTAGTGCAATACTTAAAGAAACACAAAACAAATCAATTGTTGAGTACGCTACTGATAATAAAATATGGGGAGCAAAACCAATAAACAACGATGAATTAGTAGGTGTTAATGCTTTAGGCAGACTATTAATGGAATTAAGAGAAAAATACATATCAGAAAACAACCGTATTTTTTGTGTTAATCCTCCAGATGTTCCTGCATTGCTATTATACAATCAGCATATTGATATTATATGTGACGACATGATAATTGACTATCACAATGAAAGTCTTTTAGAAGATAGTTTAGTATAACAATTACCTCATTCACCTGCACAAAAATAGCTCCTAAGCCTGTGCCGATAGCTATCGGTATACAAGTATTCCTAGCTCAATGCTGCCTGTTGCTTCATTTCGTTAATTAACAATAATAAAAAGAGTAACTACTAGAAAATTTTTGCGAAAAACAGGTCTATAATGGAAAATACAATACTATTTTCCACTAAAAATAATTTTTGCTAAATATAAAGTTCACAGTTCTAGGATTAAAAGTCTTACTGCGGTCTCTTATGGCACCATGTTGATCACTGTCTCCAGCTTTACTATTTTTTGTCTTAGTACAAATGATTTTGTCCCACCAAACAATTGAATACTGAGGCATTTGGTTAAAAATCAAGGAATAATTAAGTAATAAAAGAATGCTACTACTTTTGCAGAAGAAATCAAACAGCGTCCAAACATTTAATTGCAACTGACCGAGCCATTATTCCTTTTGCTTCGGTTATTTTTTTACTTTTTCTTCATATTGCTTAACGGTATCAATACCATCAATCAACTTACTATCTTTGGATTTAACTTCTTTAATGAAAGCATCGCATTGCGCTTCACTCATAATCCCTTTTTGATAGGCTTCCAAAAGAATATCCATAGTAGTTAAATAAACAATTCCAAAATAATCACAATACGCTTTAATATCTTTTAAATTACTACTTGCAATATAATCTTTAGTGTGTTTGGCTACTGCCATACAAGCTGCTTCACCATCACCCATACTAGATTTTAAACGCGCATATTCAATTAGAATTTCCTTCTCTTTAGGAAAAGGAATTACTGCTATTTTCGACCATTCTAAAAAATGCTCTAGAGCTACAATACTCTTCTTCCGCTTATCCAACTCTGCCTTAACCTTATCCAAAATCACAAAACGATCAGGAAATATCTTAGGCAATTGCAATTGTTGTCCCGCTTTCGTAAAATGTATGATAACATCGCAATCCAACAAAATTCTGGGTTCAGCACTAATTTTCTTTACCATCATCATTAAATTTTGGATCATCAATATCTAAACCAATATCCAGCATCAAAGAATGATAATGACTCTCTGAAATTTTATCTGCATCATACAAAGCTTTTACTTTTGTACCATAATCCCCTATTACATTATTCGCATCATTTCTTACATATAAATCAGACGAATAACCATGTTCAACAGCACTTTTAATCACACCTTTCAAATAAGGTTTGTAATCATCATAATGTATATATTTTGATTTGCTTAATCGAACCAAAAGAGCAGCTCTAGAAACACCAAAATACTGTTCCATTTTAATAATGGTAGCTAGTGAAAGTGTTTCACCCCATCCCAATTCCTTTTCAGGTATTTGTTTCATTAAAGCCGCATCGGGCATCAAAAAATAAGAACTAAAAACATCTGCATTATATTCTTCTTTGTCTTTCTTATCAAACTTACCAGCATTACACATCTGGAAATTGAAATCGTGTTGAATAAATAAATGATACAATTCATGTCCAATAGTAAAATTTTGCCTACCTACTGGCAATGCAGAATTAATGAGCATGAACAAATTTTCATTCGTCTTAAGCGCCATACCTGAAAATTCACTCTCTAATGGCATATACACAGTCAAAACACCTAAATTCAACAAAAGCTTTTCAAGATTAATGGAAGTCTCGGTTCCTAATCCCAATTCTCTTCGGAACTTATTAGCTTTAGCTTCTAGTATTTTGTCGTTAAAGGCCATGATACAAACGATTAATCTTAATATAATTTTTTACAATCTTGCCAAACTCTGAAAGTTTTTCCATATCACTTTCAGTAACAGAATCCTTTCTAAAAGCAAAAACCACCTCTGCCATGGCTTCTTCAACTGTTTCACTAAAAAAAACAGCCAATTCAATTCCAAATAAATCGGATAATTTTTCTAAAACATCTAAAGGAACTTCTCTTTCATTATTTTCATAAAAACTAATCATTTCTCTTTTTACTTCAAGAAAACTTGCCAATTTTTCTTGTGTATAACCATATCTCTCGCGAAGTCCTTTTATTACTAATCCAGTTGTTGCTTCCATGATTCCGTTATTATTGTTTGTTAGTGTTTGATTTATTTCATCAAATTCTGTTACAAAATTAATCAATTTTATTAAATTCCATATAATTGTACAAAATATTTTTAAAACATGTAAGCATGCATTACAGTCGTAAATCCGATTACATATAGAATATATAAATCCGCTAAACACTTATAAAATAGAGACTATCACAGTAACAAGAGAAACAATTTTACGATTTGGTTTAGTCAAAAACACTAGCTAAATTAACCGAAGAACACGCATACACAAATGAAGGAATTAAGAAAATTTGTAAAGAATTTGATGTCGCTGTACCTGGTGATATAAAATGTATCGAGAACTACTTAAAATAAATCGCTTCTACAGTTCTCGATACAATTTTTAAAAGCAAAAATTAGCATTTTTCCTTTTAAAAATCACTCGAAGTGACGATAGTGTGGTTCGTGGTTTTTTTGATGTAAGTGATTGCTAAGTGTTTCTTTTCTGTAATCTTTAAATGCTTTGCTTAACATCTCTCAATTCAGCATTTCCACCTCCGTCACTTCGAGTGTTTTGTGTTTGTAAAGCCTAAGATTTACAAGCACAAAATGTATCGAGAACTACTTAAAAATAAATCGGTTCTACAGTTCTCGATACCATTTTTAAAAACAAAAATTAGCATTTTTCCTTTTAAAAATCACTCGAAGTGACGATAGTGTAGTTCGTGGTTTTTTAGATGTAAGTGATTGCTAAGTGTTTCTTTTCTGTAATTTTTAAATGCTTTGCTTAACATCTCTCATTTCAGCATTTCCACCTCCGTCACTTCGAGTGTTTCGTGTTTGTAAAGCCTAAGATTTACAAACACAAAATGTATCGAGAACGAATGAAAGTAAATCGGTTCTACAGTTCTCGATACAATTTTTAAAAGCAAAAATTAGCATTTTTCCTTTTAAAAATCACTCGAAGTGACGATTGTGTGGTCCGTGGTTTTTTAGATGTAAGTGATTGCTGAGTGTTTCTTTTCTGTAATTTTTAAATACTTTGCTCAACATCTCTCAATTCAGCATTTCCACCTCCGTCACTTCGAGTGTTTTGTGTTTGTAAAGCCTAAGATTTACAAGCACAAAATGTATCGAGAACTACTGAAAATAAATCGGTTCTACAGTTCTCGATACAATTTTTAAAAGCAAAAATTAGCATTTTTCCTTTTAAAAATCACTCGAAGTGACTATAGTGTGGTTCGTGGTTTTTTAGATGTAAGTAACGTTTGAGTGTTTTCAAATTTACAGTATAAGTGTTCTTAACAAAACATCTTTTAATCACTTAATTCCACCTCCGTCACTTCGAGTGTTTTGTGTTTGTAAAGCCTAAGATTTACAAGCACAAAATGTATCGAGAACGAATGAAAACAAAACATTGCTACAGATCTCGATACCATTTCAAAAACAAAAAAGCCTGAACTTTCATTCAGGCTTTCTCCTACTCAATAAAGATTACCAATCCAAACTGAGCTTATTTCTTTTTTGATGTCAATTGCTTTAATAGCAAGGTAACACCAAAACTCACTACTGCTCCAATACAGGCTAAAACTATCGTTTTTAAGACATCGGCTGAGGTGAGGTTCGGTATAACACTCAACGCGAATCCGCCAAAAGTCCCTGCCTTTAAGGATAAAGAATTATCCATTTTCTTTCGTGTGGGTTTCGGGCTGTGCCTCTTCTTTTTTGTTGCCCAGGATAGTATTATCCGCTACGGTTGCTGAGCTTATCGAAGTATCAACGGTAATTTGGCTTACTGCAGATAAAACACCACCTGCAACGGCAGCATAACCCGCAACGGTTACAATAACAGCAGGTAAAGCTACTGGAGCAGCTACAATGCTTCCACTTACTGCTAATAAGGCTAATCCAATGGTGCGCAACACCTTAAAAAATTTCGGAGTGGGTGCCTTAGCACGTTCTACTACATTCATAATCTTTCTTTTTATAATCCTGCAAAGGATCTATTGTACAATCAATTCCACACTTTCTTTGTTATCCAAAGCTTTATAAACTAAGTCTTTCAACTTCTTAAAAGCTTTTCTAGACATAAAACCTATTCCAGGTCCAGAAAGTTTCGTAACAGGAGCAATACAGCCACGCAATTCCTTTTTCGCATTATTAGCAGGATGTATCAAAATATAAGTTCTGTTCGGTACATCCACCAATTCCAAATGCCATTGGTATTTCGCACTATATCGCTTTCTAATAAAATATTTCCCTTCAGGAATACAGGAAATCCCTCGTTCATTTTGCTTCCACGGCAATTCAATCGTATAACTAATCAATTTGCCCTCACATTCCAATTTTCCATTCGTTCCTTCAGGGAAATAAGTTCTGGTTAAAAACAGTATCATAAACTCCCAGCTTCTAACTTCCAGCTCCCAGCTTACACGCCTCCATCAACCGCCACTATCGATAAAGGATTAAACGCTCCATTTTTCAACGGATACATTTGCCCATTAATCTCTTGGTAAAACTCTACTCCCAGTGCCAAAACAAGGGGATGCGTAGCGTTTGCCGTCACCGCATTACTCAAGTTAATTGCCGTTGTAGCGGAGGTATCCCAAGGCATAATCGCCGTTTCTGAAGTAGCTACTACATAGGTTTCTCCCGTAAAGTCAATTAAAGCACCTCCAGAGATCACTTTAAAATGCGTCGTTCCACTTGGAGCCGCAATCATATTCGCTGGAATAAAAGAAGGAATACTAACATCCAAAGTTCCCGCCACACGGTCAATATCCGTAGTAAAAGGAGCAAACAATGAAGTGCCTAATTTCCCACGAATATTAAATTCAAAACCCAGAACCAGTTCAATTTCCCCATCAATTACATTTCGCATTCCTCTGGTACTCACCGCATCCATTTGGATGACCTTGACCATTTGTTGGGTCAAACGACTCACCATTCTACCATCTGAGGCTTTCAACAACAAAGGACGTAAAGCGGTTCGTAAAAGTTTACCGGCCTTCCCTGCCCTACCAAATTCGGAACCGTTCTCACGTGTTCTTTGAAACGCAGGATCACTCGCAATTCTACTGGCTTCAACACCTCCTTTTTCACGTGCCAAATGTCCGTCTTGTGTTTTGTAAAAAGTAATATCCCCGATGGTACCTTTTAACTTGATAATTCCGCTTTGTCTAGCCATAACATAAAAATTTTAGTTCTACATTTTTTTTAACTTCTCAAATCATTCAAAACTCGGTTGCAACACTTTCTGAATTAATTCTGAAGCAAATTTGAAACAAATAGCAAATGAAAAAACGTCACCCTAATCAAAACGTACCTAAGTGTGTGCTTTTGTCTTAAAATGTCCTAACGAAAATTAAATCGAGTACCAAAATCGGCGTAAAAGAAACAAGAATATGCTGTACATTTGGAATACGCATAAGAGATGGAATTTAGTACATCCTATCCAGCAAGTCAAATTTGAATTAATACTAGCATTTCAAAATATGAACAGAACCACAAAAAGAGTTTGTATTTATCCTAAGGATATTCAAATGATCACAGGAAAAAGTTACCGCCAGAGTACTCGAATTTTAAACGAAACCCGAAAGTTATTCCGTAAACCCGCAAAAAGTAGGGTTAGTGTAGAAGAATTTTGCACGTATACCGGCTTAAATTACGAACATGTCTCCAAAGTCATACTCGATTGATGGCAATTCTTCACGAAGCACCATAAAATTGCATTTAGAGCGCAACCGATAGCAATTGAAAAGTAAAGAAGTTCAGTCTTTATCGGGTTTTATCACCTTACAAATGAACCAACATTTGATAAATCTGTGTAAAAAAAAAAATGGAAGCGAAAAATATGCTTCCATTTTTAGTATCGAGTATAAAGTTGTGGCACTAGAATTAGTACCCAAACTTTAGGGTATTATTTAATAATTTCGATTTTTAATGCTTCTTCTTGGTTAACCGAATCAAAGAAACCTTGCTCGCTCATCCAATCGTCACTGAATACTTTACTCATGTAACGTGACCCGTGGTCTGGGAAAATGATAACCACTTTACTGTTGGCATCAAATTCGCCTTCTTCAGCATACTGTTTCACCGCTTGGAAAGCAGCTCCCGAAGTATACCCAACAAACAAACCTTCTTTTTTTGACAATTCTCTTGCGGTGTGCGCACTGTCTTCATCCGAAACTTTGATAAACTTGTCAATCACATCAAAATCAGTCGCGGTTGGGATTAAGTTTTTACCTAAACCTTCTATACGATAAGGATAAATCTCAGCGTTGTCAAACTCTTTGGTTTCGTGGTATTTCTTTAAAACCGACCCAAAAGCATCCACACCTAAGATTTTAATATTAGGGTTTTGTTCTTTTAAGAAACGTGCCGTTCCAGAAATCGTTCCTCCTGTACCACTACAAGCCACTAAATGCGTAATTTGACCTCCTGTTTGTTCCCAAATTTCAGGACCTGTAGATTTGTAATGTGCGTCTACATTCAAGTCATTAAAATACTGGTTGATGTAAACCGATCCTTTTGTTTCTTCGTGTAATCGCTTGGCTACATTGTAGTACGAACGTTCGTCATCAGCAGAAACATGTGCAGGGCAAACATACACTTTAGCTCCCATCGAACGCAACATGTCAATTTTATCTTTAGATGATTTTGAGCTCACGGCTAAGATACAATCGTATCCCTTTATAATACTCACCATGGCCAAACTAAAACCTGTATTCCCTGAAGTCGTTTCAATAATCGTGTCACCTGGTTTAAGGATCCCTCTTTTTTCTGCTTCTTCAATTATATATAATGCGATACGATCTTTGGTAGAATGACCTGGATTAAAGGCTTCAACTTTTGCATAGAAATTACCTGGTAAATCAGCTGAAATTTTATTCAATTTGATTAAAGGGGTATTCCCTATTAAATCTAAAACACTATTGTAGGCTTTTATTTCTTCTTTCATATGAAGATATTGTTTTTTTATGTTTTTAAAATACTATGCTTTACTAGTATTTACAACTATTAGATGTTAAAAATGTCGTATTTGACACCTCCAAAACCTTGCAAATTTAACAAAAAAAGTTTAACTACTTCTTAATTTTTTCCAAATCTAATAAAAAAGCGAATTCTTTGGCCAATTCTTTTAACGCTTCAAAACGTCCAGAAGCACCTCCGTGACCCGCATCCATATTCGTATCTAAAAACAATTGTTTGTCATTTGTTTTCATCACACGCAATTTAGCCACCCATTTTGCAGGCTCCCAATATTGCACTTGCGAATCATGAAGTCCGGTTGACACATACATATTTGGATAATCTTGTTTTTTTACTTGATCGTAAGGCGAATACGATAACATATAATCGTAATACACCTTATCATTTGGATTTCCCCATTCGTCATACTCTCCCGTAGTCAATGGAATCGTATCATCTAACATCGTCGTAATTACATCCACAAACGGAACTTGTGCTATCACACCGTTGTACAATTCTGGGTTCATATTAACGATGGCTCCCATCAATAAACCTCCTGCCGAACCTCCTTCTGCATACAAATGCGCTGGAGAAGTATATTTTTCAGCTATTACAAATTTCGAACAGTCAACAAAATCAGTGAAGGTGTTCTTTTTCTTTAAAAGTTTACCGTTTTCATACCATGCTCTTCCTAAGTCCTCACCTCCTCTGATGTGGGCAATGGCATAGATAAATCCTCTATCCAATAAACTCAAACGGGTTGATGAAAAATAAGGATCCATTGTAGCGCCATACGAACCATACGCATATAACAACAAGGGGTTGTTACCATCTTTTTGGATGCCTTTTCGGTACACCATCGAGATTGGCACTTTTGTTCCATCGGTTGCAGTTGCCCAAACGCGTTCTTCGATATAATTGTTCTTGTCGAATTTTCCACCCAATACTTCTTGCTCCTTTAAGACTTTTTTCTCCTGCGTTCTCATGTTGAAATCAATCACAGAAGAAGGCGTTGCCAAGGATTGGTAACCATAACGAAGAATCTCCGTATCAAAATCTACGTTGGTAGTGGTGTATGCCGTATAGGTTTCACTACTAAAAGGTAAATAATATTCCCCTGTTCCACTCCAAGGCATAATTCTAATCTTGTTCAAACCATTCGAACGCTCTTCTACTACTAAATAGTCTTTGAAGATTTCGATTCCTTCTAGCAACACATCGTCTCTATGTCCGATTAAATCGGTCCAGTTTTCAGCTGCAGTAGCCGTTTCTGGCGTTTTCATCAGTTTGAAATTCGTCGCTTTGTCCTTATTCGTTACGATATAAAAACTATCCCCATAGTGCGAAATGGAATATTCCAATCCACGAGTTCTCTTTTGGAAAATTCGAAACGCTCCATTTGGATTTTTCGCCTCTAAAATCTGATATTCAGAAGTCAGCGTACTTGAAGAACCAATTACTAAATATTTTTTTGACTTTTCTTTGTATACAAACGTATTGTAAGTGTCGTCTTTTTCGTGAAAAACCATAGTATCTGAAGTAGCATCAGTTCCTAAGGTATGCTTGTAAATTTTATCTGAACGCAAAGTTTGCGCATCTTTACGAGTGTAAAACAAGGTTTTGTTATCTCCAGCCCATGTAGAACCTCCAGTGGTGTTTTCTAATTTTACAGGAAGAATTTCGCCAGTCTCTAAGTTCTTAATTTGGATGGTGTATTGTCTTCTCGATACCAAATCTACTCCAAACGCTACCCATTTGTTATCTTCGCTTACATTGATTCCCGCTAAATTGAAATACGATTGTCCTTTTGCCATTTCGTTGCAATCAAACATGATTTCTTCTTTGGCTTCTAAACTGCCTTTTTTACGGGAATAAATCGGGTAATCTTTTCCTTTTTCAAAGCGGGTAATGTAGTAATAACCATTGTAGAAATAAGGAACCGAACTGTCGTCTTCCTTGATTCTGGCTTTCATTTCCAAAAACAATTCGTCTTGTAAGGGTTTGGTGTGCGCTGTTGCTTTTTGGTAGTATTCGTTTTCTTTATTCAAGTAATCAATAACCTCTGGGTTTTCTCTTTCGTTTAACCAATAATAGTTATCAATTCTTTTGTCGCCGTGCTTTTCTAATGTTTTAGGAACAATTTTAGCAACTGGTGGCTGTGATTTATTAGACATCTTTTTTGTTTTATTTTGACTGTAAACGGGAGCAAAAATAACACAACCTAAAAGGAAATACGTGATTTTTTTCATGAAATTTTATAATAGTTATGAAATGCTAATTTAGCATTTTTGTCGAAATAAAAAAAAGCCATCTAAAAAAGATGGCTTTGCATTTGTTATTCCGAACTCAGTTCTTCTGGATATAGGAACCAACCTGATGCATCGGAGGGTTTTCTCCAAAAAACACGTAACCCCTCACCACCACCATTTTCTTGCATTCGAGCTCTGAATGTATATTTAATCCCTTGGGTTAAAACAATAGTCCCTGTATGCGAACCTAAATTATCAATTCCATGCCCTCCATAATGATTGGCTACATTAACCCCATTAATAAATAAATCAACAGCATCATCCCCTTCGCAAGTAAACGTGTAGGTACCTGTTTCAGAAGGAATAAAAAATCCCGAAGCTACAAAACTAAACCCTTCGCCTCCATTTGGAATAACGATACCTTCATTTGTTAAAACGGTGGCATTGTTCCAATCCAATATAAGATTCGGACTTTTCACTCCTGAGCTTACTAAATTTAGAGGGTCTGTATAGGCAGCAAATTCGGTTTCATTATTGGGATGACTAAAAGGAGCCGTAAAAACTTGATAATTTAATTCTTCATCCACACCAAGCGAGGAACTCACTTTTCCGTAGCGATTGAGATAAGTAACTTCATTTACTTTTCCATTTTTAGAAATGCCTTCAGTAAAATTGGAAGTTAGCGCACCCGAAGGCGTTACGCCCAATTTATTGACAATCAAACTCAACACTTCGGTGGCGGTACAACCAAATTCGTTGGTTATGGTAACCGTGTACGTTCCACTTTTCGTAAAATAATTCGTAGCCGAAGTTGGTGCTGTTCCTCCCGACCAAAATATAGAAGCAGCACCCGATACCGTTAATGTAACCAAATCATTATTGGTAGTATTACCCGAAATAAGAGCCACTGGAGGGGCTTTCACCGTTACAGTTACGGGAACAAAACTTGAAACTTGATTGCAAAATTCGGTAGTTACATAAAAGGTAGTGGCATTAATTAAGGCATCTGTCGTATAACTGCTGCCCGTGCCCAATAGATTGCCGTTGATGGCATCATACCATTTTATTTCACCAATTCCTGAAGCCCTTAACTCCACCGATTGGTTGCAACAAACAACTCCATCCGTAACCAAAGGATCCGTTGGTGGATTACACGGAAAGTCAGGGTTTGTAAACGTGAATACCTTACGAACTCCGCCAGGAGTATATCCTAAAAAATAAAGATTTCCATTAAAATCGGAGACCATACTGTTAACATCATTCACATTCACGTCGATTTCTGCATACAAATTGATAGTGCCAATGGCATCCATTTTATAAACCGTATACGGATTGCTATTTTGGTTTAAAGCATAGGTATTTCCCAAACCATCGGTTGTAAGGGATTTTATATAGAATCCCGTATTACTGATATAATTGGAAAGAACCCCTTGGGGTGAAATCTTGTAGATACTGGTATTGGAATTGGCATCTACAAAAACCAGATTATCCTCAGAATCAATACTAATCGAATTGATGTAATAAGTACTATCGCTAAAAAAAAGACTGGCATTGCCATTTGTATCCACTTTATAAATGGTGTAAGGCCAATTCATTTGGTCAACAAAATACATATTCCCCTGACTGTCATGAACCAAAGCCTTAGGATAATAATTTCCTGAGAGATAATTGCTAACCACCCCATCTGGTGTTATCTTATTTAGTACTGGTGGCCAATTGTATTGATCCACATAGTAAAGATTGCCATTTTGATCTACCGACATGGAAGCCGCACTTGGATAGTCCCAACTATAATTAGGAAGATAGAAGGGAGTACCATTGTAAGTCGTTAATTCGCCATTAGACGAAAGCTTCTTAATTTGATTGGGATAGGTATATTCATCCGCAAAATAAAAAGTACCATTCCCATTGGTAATCAAAGAAAACGGATAGGTCTCGGTTCCCAAATCATAATACGTCTGTGCCGTAAGCGGTTGGGCCACAGTCGTATTTAGAAACAATGCTGTAAATAAGAGAAATAACCATTCTCTTAATTTCTGAAATGTTGTGTTCATGGGGTGCTTTTTAGTAAGCATAGTCAAATTGAATACGGTCGTTCAGCGATAAAGCATAAGCACCATTATTAGCAGGGATATAGTTTACCGTATCGCCCGTAATCGTATACGCCGTATTGCTAATTCTGATTCCGTTCACATACATTTTTACTTTGCTAGTAGCGGAAGGAACATGCGATAGGGTAAAACTGGTTTGCGATACAGTAGCGAGATATTCATCCGCTGCCTCATTCACAGCAGCCCCTCCAGCTACACTAATTGTACCACCACTAATCAAAATTCCAGTTCCTTGTGTGAGCACAGAACCATCCGCAGCCAATACTTCACTTGAAGTACCTCCCGTTTTTACAAATGCATTAGCGGTAACTGTTGCCGAAGTATTCACATTCGTTACAGAAGTATTTCCCAATTGAATGGTGTTACTTGTTGCTACTACAGCATCCGAACCAATGGCTACCGAATTGTTTATTGAGCCATTAGCAGGATCATCTACTCTTGCATTAGATCCTAAAAACGTATTGTTACTTCCCGAACCTAAATTGTTTCCAGCTCGCGATCCTAAAGCCACGTTAAAATTTCCTGTAACACTGAACAAGGATTGATTTCCAATTGCAGTATTTTGTTCTCCAGAACCAACAAAAAACATGGTTTCTGCTCCTAATGACGTATTGCCATATCCTGTAGTTAACCCAATCATATTGAAATAACCTACTCCCGTGTTGTTGTCAAAGCTTGTTCCTTGATAATTTTGTAACGCAGCTGTACCTACAGCGGTATTTCGAGACCCTGTTCCTGTTCCTAATGCTCCGCCTCCGATTGCTGTATTCTCAGGGTTTTGTCCTTGACCTCTTCCGATAATGAGTCCGTTCACACGAATATCATTTGAGAAGTTCTTGTTTCCCCCAATTGTTTGATCGGTCGTTAGATCTACAAAACTAGAAGCTGCTGAAAGCGAAGTTAAATATTCGTTCGTATCAACACTCCCATCCGCTTTTAAAAATTCAGTGGCTACGCCTCCTGATTTCACAAAAGAATTGGCCGTTACAGCAGCATTTGTATTCACATTCGTAACCGTTGCATTCCCCAATTGAATGGTGTTATCAGTAGCAACACTCGCACCATTTCCAATGGCCACAGAGTTGATTCCACTCGCTTGTGCATCGTATCCTAAAGCTACCGAATAAGCTGCTTGATTGTTATTTCCCGCAAAGGAACCAAGGGCTACTGCGTTCTCTCCTTGATTGTATTGCGCAGCTGCATATCCTACCGCTACGCCTCCTTCGGCTTGTGCCCCTTGTGCAACATTACTTCCAATGGCAATAGAATGCGTTCCTTGACCACCCGAGCCCGCTACATAACCAATGGCTATATTTGTAGTTGAACCAATTACGTACTCATTGGTATCAACACTTCCATCTGCTTTTAAAAATTGGGAAGCCAAACCTCCTGGCTTTACAAAAGCGTTTGCAAATAAGGAACCCGTAAAGCGGCCATCGCCTTCTACATCGAATTTATAAGCTGGATCATAATTTTCACCAATTCCTAAATTCCCATTAGCATCCATAGTAAATCGTGCACTTGAACCGCCTTGAAACAATTGAAAATTAGTCCCTGAGGTTCTTAGCTCCCAAATGCTCGAATTATCTATTACCAAAGAAGGTACCGTTAATTGTCCTGAAAGAGTACCCCCTGTTAAAGGAAGATAATTCCCTGCTACATCTGAAAATTTAGTATCCACATATGTTTTTACGGCTAAAGCTGTTGGGAATTTAACATCAGTCACATCCGCTAAGTTTACATCACTTGATTTGTTTGCCGCATCTTCCTTTAAAACAATAGCATTGGTATTAGCAGTTACGGCTGTTTGAACTGTTGTGATGTTGGTTTGTAGCAACACATCCGCAGCCTCATTAGCCGTTTGATTTGAAGCTACTTCGGTTTGTAAAGCTGTAATAGCATTGTTGGTTGTAGTAGCATTATTCGTTACCGTAGTCGTTAATGTATTGATATTGTCTTGTAAAACAACGTCCGCAGCCTGATTCGCCGTGTGATTTGCATCCACTACCGCTTGTAACGTTGTAATAGCGTTGTTGGTTGTAGTGGCATTGTTCGTTACCGTAGCCGCTAATGTATTGATATTGTCTTGTAATACAACATCCGCAGCCTGATTCGTCGTGTGATTTGCATCCACTACCGTTTGTAATGTTGTAATAGCGTTGTTGGTTGTAGTGGCATTATTCGTTACTGTAGTCGCTAATGTGTTGATGTTGCCTTGTAACACAACGTCCGCAGCCTGATTCGCCGTTTGATTCGCATCTACTACCGTTTGTAACGTTGTAATAGCGTTGTTGGTTGTAGTGGCATTGTTCGTTACTGTAGTCGCTAATGTATTGATATTGCCTTGTAAAACAACATCCGCAGCTTGATTCGCCGTGTGATTTGCATCCACTACCGTTTGTAACGTTGTAATAGCGTTGTTGGTTGTAGTGGCATTAGTCGTTACTGTAGTCGCTAATGTATTGATATTGCCTTGTAAAACAACGTCCGCAGCTTGATTCGCCGTGTGATTTGCATCCACTACTGTTTGTAATGTTGTTATAGCGTTGTTGGTTGTTGTGGCATTGTTTGTTACCGTAGTCGCTAATGTGTTGATGTTACCTTGTAAAACAACATCCGCAGCTTGATTCGCCGTGTGATTTGCGTCCACTAACGCTTGTAGGTTAGCCAATGCAGCATCTAAAATCTCCGTAGCCTGAGCAATTGAAGTAGCTGTATTGATGTATTGTGTATTCGGATTCACCACATAAAAACCATTGGCACCGAGACCGACTCCAATTTGAACATCATCTAATTCCAACTGTAATGCAATTAGGGCCGATTCAATCGCTTCGTTTGCTTCAGACGCTTCGGAATTTAAGGCAAACATGGCAAAAGGAATAAAAGTAAAGGGTTGATTGCTGATTTCAATAAAATTAGCACAGCTGTTGGTTGTACTCAAATCTACCTTTAAGCTTTTGGCATTGCTGTTCCAAACCACGTCTGCAAACGAGGCAGCATAACCTCCTATTGGGTTTCCAGAACCAATAATCAAATTAACCATTCCGAATGCATCCGTAGTCGTTTGGATGGTTTCGATATACTCCGATTGTGTATTGTGATCTATAATTGTAAATTTCAAGCAAACAGGTGCCTCTTTAAGGGGTTGGGCCACATTATTTTGTCCAGGTAACGGTTGGGCCGACGGATTTAAAATAACCGCTTGATACGTAATGCCATTTGTTTGAGAAAAACCAAGAGACACTACTAATACTAGTAGTAAGTAAAATTTTTTCATATTGTATTATTTTAGAGGGAAATGAAGTCCAAATTGAATTTGATGGGTTACAAAAGCCAGTTGTTCCTCTGAAGAATTCGAAACATTGAAAGCTTTTGAAAAATGATAACCAAGACTAATTTTCATAGCGTCAATAACTTGGTATTGCAGTTCCAAACCTACCATCGGTTGCAGCACAAGACCTGAAAATTCTTCTTGATTTTTTAAATCATAATACATGGTATTAATGAATTGTTCGCCTTTGGTTATGGTAGCCAAGTTAAAGCCTGCTTTAACATTAGCTTTAAAACCTTTTTCCCATTGAAACAAAGCATACGAAACAGCATTTTGTAAGCCTACATAGTTGGTACGCCAAGAATAGGAAGTTGCCCCATCGGAAGCATTCGCATTAAACTGATTGAATGTGATACTTCCTAGATAAGAAAACTTCGTGTCTTTGAAGAAGTGTTGATACCCTAATTCGTAAAAATCCCCACTTTCACATCGAAAATCAGCAGTTGTATTGGATTCTTGAAAATCATAGTGCGTATTGTTCTTACCTGTTTTAATAAAAAACTCTTGGGAAAATAGTGCCGAAACAGAAAAGATAAGAAAGAAGAGAGTGCTGTATTTTTTTATCATATTTTTAAAATTTTAGTGAAAAGATGAAATTGGGAAGTTCTTAGCTGTACCAAATATTCTGCAGCAGCTAAACGAGATAAATCAAGTGTTAGCAGGTTTCCTACAACGGCTTGCTCGTTTGTAAAAACCAGCCGACCACTCACATCAAAAATCATTACTGATACGGGAGCATCAATCGAAGTAGAAAATTGGAAGTTAAGTCCCTCAACAAAAGGATTAGGAAAAGAAACTACCGAAACAATTGCCGTTTCGTTCTTCGCAATGTGGGTGTTCCAAAAAGTTTGTTGAAATCCTTGTTGCACCACAATTCCATCAGAATGATTCCCAGTGGTCGTTTGTTGCCCAATCGTTTGTTGTACCACCAAGCCCGAAACTGTTTTTTTAGTTGTTCCTTGAGCACTTATCATCTGATGATGCAGGTGTTGGGAAAAAGAATCGGAGAAAGCTAAAAGAAAGATAAAGAAGAGTGTTGTCCTCAAGTTGAGAGGTTTGCATCCACTCTCCTGAATTTTTGCACAAGAAGACCCTGGCAAATTACGAAAATAACATAATTTTGTTTTCATAGGGAAAGGGTTAAAATTTTTAATAAAAATATGTTAAATTCTTACGATAAATTTATTTTTAGAATGTTATTTTTACCGTTTTGTTAATCGATAATATAAAAATCATAAGTGTAGTGTTTGGGTTCATAAGTGGTAAAATATTATTTTTAGAAGCCATCCTGTAGGAAACTACAACCACAATTCTTAAATTTGCTGTCTTAATTTAAAATTGAAGCCAATGTTTGGAGATATTATGGGTATGATGGGAAAATTAAAAGAAACCCAACAAAAAGTAGAAGAAACCAAGAAGCGTTTAGACTTTGTTTTAATCGATGAAAAAAGTAACGATGGCTTATTGGAAGTTACTTTAACTGCCAATAGAAAAATCAAAAACATTTCCATAAGTAATGATTTACTTGCAGACAAAGAAATGTTGGAAGATTATTTAGTTACTGTTTTAAACAAGGCCATCGAGAAAGCTACCTCAGTTAATGAAACCGAATTGGCTGCAGTCGCTAAAGAAGGAATGCCAAACATTCCTGGAATGGACATGTTTAAATAATTTAAACTTATATTTTAAGTAATATAATCTTTATGACTGGTTTATAGTGTTTTAAGGTAAGGTTTCTATTCATAAAATCCGTGTTCCAAAAAACTTGAAACTTGAAACTTGAAACAAAAAACCACTTAACCACCAAGCGCACAAAGGATTTACACCAAGCACACTAGGATTACTTAAATTTCTCCAATCCGTGTTCCAAAAAAAATCCGTTCCCATCCTCCTTCGCTTTAGCGAATCCGTAACCATCCGCGTTTTGCCAAAGTAAATCCGCGTCATCCGCGTTCCAAAAAAACATTTTTTTAAACCATAAAAGTCATATAAGAAAAGTATCTGCTCAACGTAACGCTAATTAAAGCTCATAAAAAATTTTAAAGATTTCTCATATTTCTAAAATCCGTGTTCCAAAAAACTTGAAACTTGAAACAAAAAACCACTTAACCACTAAGCGCACAAAGGATTTACACCAAGCACACTAGGATTACTTAAATTTCTCTAATCCGTGTTCCAAAAAAACTTGAAACCTGAAACTTGAAACAAAATGTACAAAATCCGTCCTTATCCACCTTCGCTTTAGCGAATCCGTCACCATCCGCGTTTTGCCAAAGTAAATCCGCGTCATCCGCGTTCCAAAACCCAAATTTCTTAACCATGATAAGTCATATAAGAAAAGTATCAGCTCAACATAACGCTAATTAAAGCTCATAAAAGATTTTAAAGATTTCTCAAATTTCTAAAATCCGTGTTCCCAAAAAACTTGAAACCTGAAACTTGAAACAAAATGTACAAAATCCGTCCTTATCCACCTTCGCTTTAGCGAATCCGTCACCATCCGCGTTTTGCCAAAGTAAATCCGCGTCATCCGCGTTCCAAAACCCAAATTTCTTAACCATGATAAGTCATATAAGAAAAGTATCAGCTCAACGTAACGTTAATTAAAGCTCATAAAAGATTTTAAAGATTTCTCAAATTTCTAAAATCCGTGTTCCAAAAAACTTGAAACTTGAAACTTGAAACTTGAAACTTGAAACTTGAAACTTGAAACTTGAAACAAAAAACCACTTAACCACTAAGCGCACAAAGGATTTACACCAAGCACACCAAGATTAGTTAAATTTCTAAAATCTGTGTTCTAAAAAACCTGAAACTTGAAACCTCAAACCCGAAACCCACCCCTAAACAATCCCTTTAAAATTTCTAAATTCTAATTTCTAAATTCTAATTTTATAAAGTATCTTTGCCGCTTAAAATTCGATACAAAATGCGTATATCTTACAATTGGTTAAAACAATTTATTAAAACCGATTTAAAATCTGAAGAAATTGCTACTATACTTACCGACCTAGGTTTGGAAGTAGAAGGCGTTGATCAATACGAAAGTTTAAAAGGTGGATTACAAGGAGTAGTAATTGGTCATGTACTCACTTGTGAGAAACACCCTGATGCGGATAAACTAAAAATCACTACGGTTGATTTGGGCGACGGAAACGCACCCGTTCAAATTGTATGTGGCGCTCCGAACGTTGCAGTTGGGCAAAAAGTTCCAGTAGCCACTATAGGAACCAAGCTTTTTGACAAAGAAGGAAATGCATTCGAAATAAAAAAAGGAAAAATACGAGGACAAGAAAGTCACGGTATGATTTGTGCGGAAGACGAATTAGGCTTAGGTGATGACCATAACGGCATCATGATTCTAGATGAAGCACTGAAACCAGGAACCCCTGCTTCTAAAGTTTTTGAAATCGAAACTGATGAAGTATTTGAAATTGGATTGACTCCAAACCGTGCTGATGCGATGTCGCACATGGGAGTAGCCCGTGATTTGCGTGCAGGCTTGTTGCAAAAAGGAACCTCATCAGAATTGATTACCCCATCGGTAAGTAAATTCAAAGTTGAAAAACGCACCTTAAAAATTGATGTAAAAGTCGATAACGAAAAATTAGCCCCAAGATATTGTGGCGTTACCATTTCTGGGGTAACGGTTAAACCGTCTCCAAACTGGTTGCAAAACCGATTAAAAGCCATTGGATTAACCCCAAAAAATAATATAGTAGACGTTACCAATTATGTGTTACACGAATTGGGGCAACCCCTACACGCATTTGATGCCGCACAAATTAAAGGAAATAAAGTAGTGGTGAAAACTGTGGCTGCGGGTACAAAATTTAAGACACTTGATGATGTGGAGCGTACCTTACACGAAGATGATTTAATGATTTGCGACGAGAGTGGCCCATTGTGTATTGCGGGCGTTTTCGGAGGAAAAACATCGGGAGTTTCAGAGAGCACACAAGCTGTTTTCTTAGAAAGTGCATACTTCAATCCTGTTGCGATTCGAAAAACAGCGAAACGTCATGGATTGAGTACGGATGCTTCCTTCCGTTTTGAAAGAGGAATTGATCCTACCATCACCGAATATGCTTTAAAACGTGCTGCACTTCTTATTCAGGAAGTTGCGGGTGGCGAAATCACATCAGACATTATCGACATCTATCCTAAGAAAATTGAAGACTTTAGTGTATTTCTTCATTTTGAAAAAGTAAATAAAATTATTGGAGAGGAAATCAATCCGGAAACGATAAAAAAGATTTTAGCTTCATTGGATATCAAAGTCAATTCAATTTCCAATGCTAGTTTGGGATTAATTATTCCATCCTATCGTGTGGATGTTACTCGAGAAATTGACGTTATTGAGGAAATCCTAAGGGTTTATGGATACAATAACATTAAAATTCCTTCTAAATTAAACGCAACGATTTCCAATACTTTGCGAACTGAAGAAACCAATCTTCAAAACATCATTTCTGACCAATTGTGCGCTTTAGGTTTTAACGAAATGATGGCCAATTCCTTGACTTCACCTGAATATGTGAAACTTTCGGAAAAATTGAAAGAAGAATTTAATGTCATCATGTTGAATCCTTTGAGTAGCGATTTGTCAGCGATGCGTCAATCGTTATTGTTCTCTGCTTTAGAAGCAATTTCATATAATGTGAACAGAAAGCGAAACGATTTAAAGTTTTTTGAATTTGGAAAGACTTATCACAAACTGCCGGGGGCTTACGATGAAGAAAAACACTTGACTTTATCCATTACAGGAAATAGAAATCAAGAAAACTGGTCAAGACCCGTTGAAAAATCGGATTTCTTCTTAATGAAAAGCTATGTGCTGAACGTTTTGAGCCGCTTAGGCTTGGATAAAAAAGTAACGGCTTTGCCTTTTGAAAACGATATTTTCTCAGAAGGATTGGCATTAGCTGTTGGTAAAGAGATTCTTGTTGAATTTGGAACTGTTAAAAAGACTATTTTAAAACACTTCGACATCAAACAAGAGGTTTTATTTGCAGATTTTTATTGGGGAAAAATTCAAAAGTACGTTACCAGTAAAATTAAATTCACAGATATTCCTAAATACCCAGAAGTACGTAGAGATTTTGCTCTTTTAATTGACGAATCGGTTACTTTTGAGCAAATCTATACGCTAGCAAAACAAACTGAAAAAGGAGTTTTAAAGGCGGTAAACCTATTTGATGTTTATGTGGGGACTAATCTTCCAGAAGGTAAAAAATCGTATGCGGTGAGTTTTATTCTTCAAGACGATTCCAAAACGCTAACCGATGTTCAAATAGACAAAATCATGAACAAGTTGCTAAACAATTTTGAAACCCAATTGGGAGCAAGTTTACGATAAGCAATAAACCTATAGTATAAGTCCGAAACAATCAGCAAATCAAGTAGAAATCGCTGTTGTTTCGGACTTTTTTTGTCCCCTTGAAAAGCCTTGTGTTTTACAAATGTTGAACGATATAAAAGTAGATAGGCATCCCAACCGTAATGTTAACCGGAAATGTGATGGCCAATGCCATAGGTAAAAACAAACCCGGATTCGCCTTAGGAACAGTTATCTTCATCGCAGCAGGAACCGCTATATAAGAAGCACTTGCTGCCAAAATCGCAAAAATAAAGCGATTGGATACATCCGCTGTCACAAAGCCACTCAACCAAGCGAAAACAATTCCGTTGCATAAAGGAATCACAAAGGCAAAAGCAAAAGGAAACCAGCCATGAGCAAAGAAGGACTTTAATTTTTTACCACTCGTAATTCCCATATCCAATAAGAAAATCGCTAAAAACCCTTTGAATAAATCGTTGGTAAAAGGTTGAATGCCTTGTGCATCTTTCTCACTGGTTAAAAAGCCAATAACCAAACTTCCTAAAATCAACAGCACACTCCCATTGGTAAAGGAATGTCGTAAGATTTCTATTTTGTTGATTTTTTGGGTTTTCTCTTTATTAAAAATCGATATGAGTACCAATCCCACAATAATAGCAGGCGATTCCATCAAGGCCATAATTGCTACCATATAGCCGTGAAGTGCCAATTGGTGGGATTCCAAATAGGATACTGCGGTTACAAAGGTCACGGCACTAATCGAACCATACGCTGCTGCAATAGCTCCGGCATCATATACATTCAATTGGCGTTTTAGAATGAAAAAGGTGTATAGCGGAATCACAATGGCAATTGAAATTCCGAAGAGCATGGACCAAATGATTTCACTGTTAATCGTTTCATGTGATAATTCTTGCCCCCCTTTAAATCCAATAGCAAATAACAGGTATAACGAAATGAACTTAGAAGAATTGTTGGGAATCTCCAAATCACTCTTCAAGCAAACTGCAATAATTCCTAAGATAAAATAAAGTAAAGCCGGATTGGTTAAATTTTCAAATAATAAGCTAAAATCCATAGTGTGTGGTTATGATGTTAATTGTAGGTTTCATTTTTTTGAAGCACGTGCTAATCTATCGTTAATCGAAACTCCTAAGCCATATTCAGGCAAGCGTTCGGCAATAATGACCTCCAGCTTCATTTTATCCAATTGATGCATGGCGTCATAGAGTTTAGAAGCCGCAACTTTTAAATCGCTTTCGGCAGATAGGACGATTTGGTTTTCCCTATCCAATTGCGGTAAAAACGAATTGAAAAGCAGTAATCCTATGCGTCTTCCCGAATACCAGTCTAGCTCCTCTTGTACATTTCGTGTTAGAATAAAATCGGTTTTGGGGGCATAATGTTTCCATAGCATTCCCGGGGCTATGGGTTGCTTGTTCTTTTTATTGTATAAGGTCACGGGAGCCACTTTTTCAATTTCTTCTAAGGCCAGCGCTCCTAAACGATATACCACAACTTTATTGTTATCGAATCCTATGATGGTAGATTCAATTCCAGCTGCACATTCCCCACCTTCCAACACCATGCTGATTTGATTTCCAAAATACGCTTCTACATGTTGGGCACTTGTTGGACTTATGCTTGTAAAAGGATTTGCACTTGGCGCTACTAAAGGAAATTCCAGCTGTTTTAAAAGTGTTAAAGCAACAGGATGATTCGGGACACGAACCGCAACTGTTTCTTGGTTTGCGGTGACCAAATCGGGAATATGAGGTTGCTTTTTTAAGATGAGTGTCAATGGCCCTGGCCAAAAAGCAGCTGCCAATTCATAAGCCATGGGTGGAATTTCTTGCGCAACATGAACCAAATCTTCAATTCCTTTAATATGTACAATCAAAGGATTGAATGTGGGGCGCTTTTTTACATCAAATATTTTATGAATGGCTTCGGTTTCAAAGGCATTTCCTGCTAATCCATAAACCGTTTCGGTGGGAAATCCTATGATGCCCTTTTCGTTCAGATGCTGAACTGCTAAACTAATATCGGTACTTATCATTTCTTTTTATGGGTTACAAAAATCGCAATACATCGGATCTTCTGTTTGCTTTCCGTTTGGATATAGAACTTTAGACTCGTAATTACAATGTTGGCATTGATAAATATGTGCTGATGTAGCGCGTGTTGGCATTGAACAACTACTACATAACAAACCGGCTTCGGCACCAACCACACCAAAGCCGGGAAAAAGACATTCAGGACAAACCGAATGCAATTTGTTAACTAATCTATGGGTAACCTCTTTAATGGTTTTCATTCGCGTAGGATTGAATAATGCACGCATATCAGTCTCTATAAAGCACGAATGATGGTCAGCAACCAATGCATCAAATCGCTCCATTACCTCATCATAGTCGGTAATGCCTTTATAAAGGGTAGTCCAATTCGCATCGGCATCTTTTAAAATGACACCATGAGACGGAAATGCTACTTTCTCTAAAAAGGCCTGCAATTCCTCTCGAGTATGAAGTTTAGAACTGTCAAAATTGGTTTCCATAGTTAACACACGTTCCACAACTTCAAGTTTGTGCTTTTGGTCTACCAACATGATTAATTCGTCATTAGCAGGAGCAAAAAATACGGTAGGATGATTTCCAAAGGAACCTTCAGTAGCTACGGCTAAATCAAATCCTTCCGCTTGCATTCCTTCCCGACATTTTTTTCGGAGCGTGGTTAAAGCGTCTTCTTTTCTAGCAATTTCTCCCGAAAACGTGCCCAATGTATCTGTATCAAAGGTTTTGGACACAAAGCATTGTACCCCTAACGCTTCTTCAAGAAGAGGCGCGATGACCGCTTCTTTCTGATGTTTGGTCACAATTAATAAACGACGGCCCGAAAAAAAATCTGGGTTAGTCTTCATACGCGATTTCGATGAAAGATTTTATTTTGAGTTTTTTATTGTGCGCTTTTGCTTCTTCTAAAATCTCCGCAATACTACTCACGCTTTCCTTTAACTGCGCAATACGATTTATAGCCTTTTCATCGTCTTCTCCAAAGCGAATTTGAGAGCTAAAATTTTGCACTTTATTGAAATTGATATTTTTGTTGCACATTTCCATCAAGATTTCACGTGCTTCCATCGAGTTAAACTCGCCATGCATCAAATTAATTTTCTTCAGGGTTTCCATACGTAATGTTTGTTAAATTGTTGATTAAACGAATGATAGTGAGTAATAGTAAAATAGCCAATCCTGTGTAAAGCTCTTGGTAAATAATTTCTGGTGTTTGCATCAGTTTAAAAATAAGTACCGACTCGATGATTACACACAAAATCAAAAGAAGTTGTAGGGTTATTTTGTTCATATCGCTTATTTGTTTTATTGACCTTGTCCCATAGAATAGGCTTTTACACCGTTGAACTGATACAGGTTTTCAGTCTTGATGGCATCGATTCCTAAATCAATTGCTTTACCCAGCAAGCTGACAATTGCACTTTTCTCTAGCGGTTGATTGGATTGAAAACGGCATCTCCAATGATCGGTACAAAACGTTTCCGAAAAACCATTGGGCCATACCTTTACGCCGCGATTGGAAATCATGACCAAATCGATTGTTTCCGTAGTTAGGACTTTTAGTTTTTCAGCCAAGACGTTGGCATCTACCCCACTCCAGTGTACAAATAAATCGACACCTAGCAATTCTTTCTGTAAAGCCTCCTTTCTCTTGTATGATGGTAATTGAATCACAGAATTTTTTGGGGGCGTTACCGCTTTTAAAACACTTGGTATTTTATCAAAATTTGCTATTACAGCATCGGCAAATTCCGAAGTTCCTACCAATTGCTTGCTGATCGCGTCGTTATAAACATCTGCCGTATGAATTCCGTCTTCTAAGGTTTTTAACCAAGCATTTTGAATTCGGGTTGCTTCTGTAGCATATCCCAAGTGATAGAGCATCGCAATTGCGGCTTGTAATAAACCGGATGGATTGGCTATGTTTTGTCCCGCTATGTCGGGTGCCGAACCGTGTATTGCCTCAAACATAGAACATTCATTTCCGATGTTGACCGAACCTGCCAAACCAACCGAACCTGCGATTTGTGCCGCCACATCCGATATGATATCCCCGTACAGATTTGAAGTTACAATCACATCAAATTTCTCAGGATGATCAGCTAAGTACGCCGTTCCGATATCGATAATCATGTGATTGGCTTCGATATTGGGATACTCCATGGCAATCTCTTTGAAAACTTGATGAAATAAACCATCGGTTTGTTTCATAATGTTGTCTTTACTAAAACAAGTCACTTTTTTGCGACCATAGTTTTGCGCATATTCAAAGGCATAACGAATGATTTTTTCGCAGCCAGGACGGCTAATCAGTTTTAAACATTGTACTACCTCATCGGTTTGTTGGTGCTCAATTCCAGCATATAAATCTTCTTCATTTTCACGAACAATTACCACATCCAAGTGGGGAAAGTTTGTCGCTACAAAAGGATACAATGCGACACAAGGACGAATGTTAGCAAACAAACCCAACGCTTTTCGCATGGTAACATTAAGACTTTTGTATCCCCCACCTTGCGGAGTTGTAATCGGTGCTTTGAGCAATACTTTGTTTTTTCGGATAACGTCCCAAGAAGCTTCCGAAATACCCGAAGTATTCCCTGCTAAATACACTTTTTCTCCAATTTCAATTTCTTCAAAATCAAGGGGAGCATTCGATTTTTTGATAATCTTAAGAACCGCTTCCATAATTTCTGGACCAATTCCGTCTCCTTTAGCAATCGTTACTTTTTTCATGATTTCATTATTTTTATGCAAATCTCAATACTTTATTTCATATATTTTTATTTATATTTGCTATACATTATATAAATAATTTTTATGAATTACACTTTAAATCAGTTGCGTATTTTTCTTAAAGTAGTACAAAATCAGAGTGTTACCAAGGCTTCTGAAGAGTTGCATTTGACCCAACCTGCAGTGTCGATTCAGTTAAAAAATTTTCAGGACCAATTTGAAATTCCGCTTACTGAAGTAGTCGGACGAAAGATTTATGTAACCGATTTTGGTAAAGAAATTGCTGAAGCAGCCGAACAAATATTACAACAAGTCAGCACCATTGATTATAAAACGTTAGCCTACAAAGGACAGCTTTTTGGGAAAATAAAAATCTCGGTTGTATCTACAGGAAAATATGTAATGCCTTATTTTTTGGCTGATTTTTTGAAGATGCATCCCGGAGTAGAATTGGAAATGGATGTAACGAATAAAAATAAAGTCGTTAAAAGTTTGCAAAACAATGAAGTTGATTTTGCTCTGGTTTCGATTCTCCCCGAAAAAATGAAAGTGGAAAAAATTGATTTGATGCAAAACAAGTTGTTTTTGGTTGGGAATATGGAGGAAGATTTTACCAAGAAAAAGAAAATCGAAGCTATATTAGAAAATCGTCCGTTGTTGTTTCGAGAAAGTGGTTCGGGAACACGTCAAACCATGGAACGCTTCATTGTACAGCAAGATTTAAAGATCAACAAACGCATGGAATTAACTTCAAACGAAGCGGTAAAACAAGCCATTTTAGCAGGCTTAGGCTATTCCATCATGCCCTTAATTGGAATTCGTAGAGAAATACAAAACAAAGATTTACAAATCATCCCCTTAAAAGGATTGCCCATCAAAACCAACTGGAGTTTGATTTGGGTAAAAGGCAAAAACCACAACCCTGCTGCCCTAGCCTATCTGGATTACTTAAAAAAGGAGAAAGAAGCGATTATCCATTCCAAGTTTAGTTGGTATGAGATGATGTAGCCACTTTTTTGTTTGGTCAAAAAAAGTTTAAAGCGATGCCTTTTGTATATTTCGCTTATAGCTACTAAAAAATTAAGCCTAGATTTCAAAGATACAGAGAATTAATCTGTGAAATCTGTGGCAAAAATGCACCAAAACAGAAATGCACAGCATTCATCACGAATACAACAAACACACCAACAATTATGGCGATATCGTTTGGTGGGATATGCTTTTTGGAACTTACGAAAATCCGAAAGAATTTAAATCTACTTGCGGATTTGACAATGAAAAGGAACAACAATTATTTGAAATGCTCCAATTTAAAGATGTTCATAAAGAATAAAAAAGAAACCCTGAAATTTAGTATTTCAGGGTTTTAAATATAAATTGAAAATCAATTATTTTCTGCTCATTAAAATTCGTAAGACATACCAAAACAACAACATAATAGAAGCAAACAATTGCAAAGAAGCGCCCACATATTGATCGGTACTGAATTGGTCTTTAATTTGACTTGTTTGGTATAGAATACTAGCAGAAGCTAATACCACCATTCCAACAGAAAACCATAATCCTAAATTAAATCCGAAAATAGCCCCTACCACAATAACTCCTAAAGCAACAAATCCTCCAATAGTAATTGCGGTTCTTAAAAAAGAAAAATCGGTTCTTGTCATAAAAACTACAGCTGTTAATCCAGAAAACATAAATAACGTAATAACCGCTGCCTGAATTATCATTTCGCTACCAGAATACAAAACCGCAAGTGCAATCATTGGTAAGAAAATAATGGATTCCAATATAACATAAAAACCTAAACCTAGGTATTGTTTGTCTCTATCGGGATGAAATACCAAGCGATCTGATACCGTAGAACCTAACCAAAATAAGCCCAATATAAATAACCACACGAATTTTCCACTCATCATTGATAAAATCCATTCCATAGGAACAATTTGCAATAAAATGGACTCCATAAGCATGAAGGCTAAAATGGCATAGGCTACGTGACTATAGGTCTTTTTAAAAAAGATAGCTCTCTCTGCATCGGTTGCATAAGACACCACCACATTGTTTTCTGAATTCATAAAGTTTCGTTTAAAGTTTATCGAATGTAAGATTTTTTAAAAGACTACAAAAATTTATTTTTCATTTATGCCTCTCAATCCAATTGGCTCAACACCATTGCAATTTTTAAAAGGATTATCACCACCTTTACCATAGTCATTATTAGTTCTTTATCTTCTTCGTTTTTCATTTCTCTTCGTTTTTAAAAACCTCGAAAAATGAATTCCGAGGTTTTGATTATTTCACGAAAATGTCTTTTAATTGACTGATTACGTTACCACTTCCTGAAATGGTGATTTCACCAATTCGATCTGCGATTTTTTCCACGTATTCCATTTCTTTCAATTTCCACAACATTTCGTTTTCTTCCATTAATTTAGCGGTGTTCAACATGCTACGCATCGCAGCCGTTTCTTCCCGTCTCATAATACTGTTGGCTTGTGCTTTTTTCTCGGCTACCAATACCTGATTCATGATTTCTTTCATATCACCAGGCAAAATAACATCTCGAATTCCAGCATCGGCAACAATTAAACCTAAGGCGTTGATTTTCACCAACATGTTTTCCAAAATTTCTTTTGAAATCGTGTCTTTTTTGTTCAACAACTCGTCTAAAGTGTAGCTACCAACTAAAGCTCGTAAAGCCAATTGCATCAACACATACAACTGTTTGTCGTATTCTTTGTTGTTTACCAAAGCTTTAACTGCGTTAATTACTTGGTAACGAACAAAGAAGTTAATCCGCAAGGTTGCTTTGTCTTTTGTCAATAATTCTTGACCCGCAATTTCCATTTGTTGCTGACGAATATCCACGTTTTTAACTTCAATTGGAATGGCGTTGTTCCAGAAATAGTAGTTTCCTGCGGCTAATTCTTTTACAAAAGCTCCATTCACAAATAACAACCCTTTTTCAAAGTTCAACACTTGGAATTTTCTAGTGTATGCTCGAACTTTGCTATTTTCCAACAAAGCCACTGGAACTGTTTCTGTAATTTCCACTTTAGACAAATCAATTTTTGTAAAGGCATTGTCTAAATATCCTTTCCAAAACGCATATCTTCCAGTAGTTAATACCTCTTTAAACATGCCGTTTACGTAGTACAAAGCGATTTCATTATCGGCAATTTCGATTACTTCTAACATCGAAGCTAACTTTTCATTTTGCAATAAAATCGTTAATTCTATTGGCGCAACAAACGATTGCTTCATTTCATATATATGCACTTTTTTATTGCCTAAAATCCAATAAGAACCAGCTTCTAACACGTTAATTAATTTTCCTTTTTCAAATACCAAACCTACTTGGTACGCCTGAATTGTAATTCTGTTAATCATAATTTATATAGTTTATTTGTTGTGTATTATTTTGTTTAGATATTTAACCACATAGAAACATAGATTTTATTGATTTTAAAAGTCGTTTCACTTAGTTATAAGAAATCAAAGCTATGTGCATCCAAAAATTGGACTATCATCCTCTTTTTAAACTATGTTTCTATGTGGTTAAATAAATTTTTACAATTTATTTTTATTAATTTATATTCAATTAAAAAGAAAACCTCCAGCCCTTCGTCCAAAGTCCAAAACGGAAAAAAGTTAGTAATCAAAAGCATTCTAATGGGTTTCTATTCTATTTTGAAGTTAGCCGTAGCGAACAACAAGCAAATACAAAAGCAAAAGAACGGTTAGGAATACGAAGCCTTTTTCAGGTCTTTTCCTAAGTGTTTCTTTACGAACGAGTCGCGCCAAAACTGACCAAGTCCGAAGATTTTCTTATGGTACATTCTTTTAAAGAGCTATGCTACTCTGTCAAACAGATTTTGAGTCTGTAAGTGACGCCACTGTCAAACACATACCTAAATGTGTGTAGGATTCGAACCTACGATTAATCTATTGTTCTAACCAGACTGAACTAACATACCGCAAAGTATGTACGGGAATCGAACCCGTGACCCATAGAGTGAGGATGATTTTTTGGAAAACCACCAAAACCTCCAAGCCAAGTTGAACAGTACAACATCATTCGCAACTGCGAAACGAATACTGCAATAGTGCTATATCGAAACACCCAACAAGACTTGCTTGATATTTTATTTCTCAATCCTCTCAACCGCTGTCATTTCGAGCGAAGTCGAGAAAGACAAGAAAGACGAGAATCTATTATTTTCAAATTCAAAGAACGTTTTCTTTATCGCTGAACAAAGATTCAAAACCTACTGCGCAATTATTCTGCGTAGTTAAAAACAACTTGTGGAAGTAGTAGTCCCGATAGCTATCGGGAGAACCTACTCAGCATGAAGCACTTGTTTTACAGACAAGCTCAACGCTCCTACTTTGACGTACTTCCATTTTGTAAGGCTTATTATGAATAAAAATTCAATTTCCCGAGAGACAGTCGGGAATCCCGATAATTATCGGGACCAATAAGCCTTGTTCCCTTTCTAAAGAACTCGTGTGATTTTCCTAATCCCAATAGCTATCGGGAGAACCAACAACCTTTGAGTTAACAGCTCACTGCTCTCCCCTTGAGCTACAGAATCAATATTTTTGGGCATAAAAAAAGCACCTCGTAAAAGGTGCTTCATATCATAACAATGGAATACTACTATTCCAAATGCCTATTAGTTTGCACCTGTTTATTCATACATCCGAAATCATATTTCGGAGCTACATTACTTGAAGGATTAAAACAATCTATCATGGTTGTAATATTTAGTTTTTGAATATTATTATATCGTGTTTTCATAATTATTTATATTTATTAAATATCAGATTTCTACTAACTGACCACTGAATACTGACCACTGAACACTGATTTTCTGGGGCAAAGATAAAGTCAAAAAAAACTAACTTCCAAATTTTTTTTAAATTTATTTTATTGATAATCAATTGGTTATGTTTGATTTTAGCCAATAAAAATTCTGTCCGTTTTTCAACAGATACCTCGGATTTTACAAATGACTGTCTCTCATTTGGTTACGCATTTACCCTTATTTTTTACTATTTCGTTTAATCATGAAACATTTTTTTACTTTTTTTTTCGCTTTTATCATTTTGTCTCTTCTTTTTTGTCACACTGAGCTTGTCGAAGTGCATTTTTAAACAAAAAAAACGCCCTTTTTGCAAAGGACGTTTCGTATATTTTGGTGTAATTTTACTAAAAACAATAACTATTCTTCATAAAAACACATACAACGTCCATTAATATCCATAGGAAAATCTATCGCTGAGCGATATAAATTTAGACTAATATGTTGTTTTTGTGTTTTCATTTCGAGGGCAAATATAAAATTATTTTTCTTTTTTGTCACACTGAGCGAAGTCGAAGTGTTTTTATTAACTGTATAATTCCTCTCGCATTTCCACCAAAACACCAAGTAGTTTTTCACTATCGGGAGCGTTAGGTAAAGTTGAAGTCGTATACAAATGCTCAATCGAAGCAATTAAATCATCTGCTTTTTGTAATAAAGCATCATATTCCATTTCGCCTGCTTTTATGGCTAACAATTCGTCGCGATTGGAAACTCGAATATTCAATGTTCCAGTAGATAAAATTTGTTCAGCCGTTTGCAGCAATCGTATGGTATGCATCATGTTTTTACTGTCGTAATTTTTGCCGTGTTGCTGATTCGTATTGTAGCGCTCTTCATTGCGTTTATCAATCCAATCCCAATACTCGGCATATTCTTTACAATATTTGGAATAGCCTTCTAAATTGCACGACAAATACCCAATAGGTTCAGCTCCTTTTGGAATGGAAGAAACCGAAACTTCATTAGACAATTCATTTTTGATGATGCCACGATACCCTAAGGTTGTATCAGAATCATAAAACACAGCATAAATTCCTTTGGCATTGGGAACATTGATTAAGCCACATTGTTCTTGAAAAAGGTTTTGTTCCATTAACCATTTAGATAACGGAACCGAATCATAACCATTTAAAATAGCACAAAAATCTAATAAACTCTTGCGCTCTTTGGGTAATGGATTTACGATTTTCTTATTTAAACCGCGTGCCTTTTTAATTTGCGTCATGGCATAACCAGCAAAACTATCTTTGCACAGTTTAGACAAGAAATCATGTAATTGCAAACGAGCCATTAACGGATGCTTGTACAAAACACAATCTTCTGGCGAAGCTAATATTTCTAAAATATTGGGATTGTTTTTTAACAGCAACTCCACAAAACGACCCAACTCATAATACACTTCGTCATTGGTTTCGTTACTGATTTGCGGAATATAATGCAACCCATAAAACTGCGCTTTAGGCAAATAATAAACGCCTTTTATATCCGTATCAGAAGTGGGTGTGTTTAACCCAAACGACTTACTCCCCGAAATAACTTCGAAGAGGATGAGGTTTTGGGTATGGAGGTCTTGGATGGTCATTTTAACTAATTCAAATATTTTCTAATTTCAAATTGAAATAATTCCGATTGCAGATTTAGATAATTTTCAAACTTTATTTTGTCTTTTGCTTTTAAATTTCCATTTCTATCTAAACCTAAATTATCTATTTGATTATCAATTTCTAACTTATTAATTACACTTACACTTAATCCAAATCTTACTAGATTTATAAGTCTTTCATCAGTTGTTCCATAAATGTATTTATAATAATAATCTTTTGAAATAATATTAAAATCATACAAAAAAGCCATTAATAAAGTCAACTGATAACTAACAAAGTCTTCTTCTATTTTTAGTTTCACAATCGCTAGGTTTACTAAACTTTGTTCTGTCGTTTCTAAATTAACATATACTTTTTTCCAATCTTTATAATTATTGTTTAACTCTTCATATCTAGAAGGCTTTCCTGCTTCAATTGATGTTGCGTCTCCATATGCTGTACCTATGTATAAAAAAGGATCTTTGTCTTTAATTTTATTACTAAAATGAATTAGAAGTGAATTGATTCTCTGACTTAAATGCTGCTTTTGAGTTACTTCAATGTAATAATTATAATAATCTCTAGCTTTTTCATTTTTTAATCTGTCTAATTCAAAATCTTTTAAATTTTGTACATTATTAACTATTAATATTTTATACATGATATCAACAATTTTATGATTAAAATCAAAATTGTAATTTTGAATGTTAATTAAAATTGTATCAATTACTTCTTCTAAATTATCAAAATACTTTTCAATTGAGTTTTCAATAAAATATTTTTTCATTCTTTCATTTTCACTTTTCGGGAGTTTAAGAACAAAATCAGAATGATCTAATAATTTATTATCCTCTTTGCGATGCTTTTCTTTATTTTCAATTTTCTTCTCTTTAGTATCGCCATAAAATTCAAGTTTTTCTATATCATAAGTTTCTATTGTAGGGTTTTTAACCAAATCAATTAGTTTGTTTTCATTTAATTTTTTTAATGATTGAAAAATTGAAAATTGATTTTTGTCTCCTTTTTTACCGTGATAGGTATCATGTTCTAAAAAATGTATTTTTGAAATTAATTTATCAATATCTTTTGAATTTTTATCGAATACATAATTTAGTCTATTTGCTCTTCCTATTAAATTTATCAAATTTTTTATATCAAGTCTTTCATTCTGTTTTCCTGCCTTATTTGTCGTGATAAATATAGTCTCAATAGGTAAATTTATTCCTTCAAGTATCACGGTATTTGCTACAATAAATTTAATTTCATCAATCTCTTTAAATTGTTTTTCAATATATTCTTTAATTAAATTAGGTATTTTTCCATGAATGTAAACAACACCTTTTTCCAAACATTTTATAATTTGAAATTCTGGATGAACCTCTTTTTTTATTGTGGATATAATTTTTTTAATTTTTTCATTATTAGACAAATCAATATTTATATTTGAACTTAATTCTAAAGCTAAATTTTCAGTTAACTTTGGTTTAAGTTGATAAATAAAATTTTTATTAAATGAATTATCAATAATGTATTGAAAATAATTTTTATCATCATTTAAATTATATTTTTCACCAGTAAACCTATCGTAAAAAAAACTTTTGTTTTCATCAAAGTAGTAAAGTTCAAAAGATTTAAAATCGTGCTGAACTCTTCTAGTATAAATAGTTCCGTCTTTTGTTTTTTTAATTTTTAGATTACTTTCATCCTCAACTAAAGGAGATAAGTAAATTACTTTTTGATTTGGATTCCTCTTATAATTTAATTGAATTAATCTTGACAGAATAAAACTTCTTGAATCTCTTTTAAACAAATTGTGGGCTTCATCAATAAAAATAACATCAAAAAAAGAATTTGATTTACTATTTAAAATTCTAGTCGCTCTTTCTTGAGTTAAAATCCCTATAAACTTCTCGTCATCTTCATTGTACATTTCATCATGTAAAACAAGTTTATATTCCTTATTTGAATTTTTTATATCATTATAAGTTTGAACAAGTAGAGATTTAGTTGGAACAATGATGCCTACTTTGTTAGGACTATTTTTATCAATAAAATCAGCTATCAATGAACTTTTACCATATGAAGTTGGTGCTATATATGCAATTTCATTCTCATTGCTGTTAATTATTGATATTCTTGAACTATTTTGTTCTAATGATTCAAAATAATCTCCTTTTTTGAATTTCTCTCTATAAGAAATGAAAGCAATTGCATCTGTTATCAAATTTTTTGATTCATCATCAACATTTAATAGTTTGTTTGTTATTGTTATGAATTCAATAATTGGATAAAAACCAATTTGCAAACTAATATCATATAAAGGTCGATAATCTTTATATTTTAAAGTGTATTTTAAAATAATATAGTAACCAATTTTAAAATAAATTTTATTCCTTTTATCATTATCATAAAATCTAAAAAAAAGAATTGCAACTGATAAAATATATTCTTTTTCATTACTATGTAATTCATTATTTAAGCAAAGTTTTTCGAATATTTTTTTAAAAAAATAGTCCTTTAATAAAATATTTAAATTAGTCTTTATTGCTTTTTCATTTGCCATTTCATTGAGTTTTAATAAATTCTAAAAAACATTCGACACTCTTCTTATTAACGCATAAAATATTGAGTTTTTTTGCATCGTAATTTTTAATTTTAGATTCAATTTTAGCTTTAAGCTCTTCATTATCTATAAAATTCCAATTATCATGCATATAAATTGTTGAGCAAGGAATTATATTAAATTCTTTAATTTTATGTTCTACATTATTTATAAAATCTTTACTTAATTTTTTTACATTATTAAGTAATGTTTTATTATACTTTATACTTCTACGGTCCAAATGATTTAACGCATTTTCCCAAGGATCATTCACTTTTTCTTTATCAGTCGATTCTAACTTTTTCTTTATATCAGTATAAGCATCGTTAATTTTACTTTCATGTGTTTTGGAAATATCTTCAGTTGATTTACTTTCAACAACCCATATTTCATCTTTAAATAGATATAATCCATCAAAACCTTTTTTTGGTCCATTTTCCTCCAGATTTTTGAATAATGAATATTGTTCAAATTTTGCATGTCTTAAATATAAATGACAAATAAATTCAGCTATGAATCCATTTTTAGCTCTATTATCTTTCTTTTTAGAATCAATCCACTTTTTCAATCTCTTTTTAACATCTTTAATTTCCTCATCACTTAAATCACCGTTACGTATAAAACCAATCTCTCTTTCAATAAGAGAAATTAATTCTTTGGAGTAACTTTCAATATTTAAAAAATTAAAAGTTACTCTTTCAGATAATATAATTTGTGTTTCATTAAAAATGTTCATAATCTTTAATCTATAAATAATTCTCTAAAAACCCCATCCAACTCCTCACTCATCTTCTTTCCACTTCTCAACCCAGCAGCATTTTCTTTATTAAAATCCACCGTTTCCTGTAAAAAAGTCGTTATTAATTCCTCTTTTGGATGCAAATACTTTTCGTCTTGGTTGGCTTTTATTTGTATTAATTGTTTTACTTTTTCTTGTATGTTTTGTGGTGCAATTGGCAACAATTCCATAAATGCTACTGGTGGGAAAGTGTTGTTTTCTATTATCCATTTTCCAGCTAATGCCGTGCGTAAAGCATAAAAATAGCTTTTCAGTTTTACTTCTTCTTGCTCGCAAACGTCCATAAAATTCTTAGTCGTTCCCAAATAATGATACAAACAAGCCACTGGCGAAAAACAGTCTTTTGCTAACGCTCGCATTTGGTTCATAAACGCCTCATTTTCATAATACACCACTGGCGAATAAATCCACTCTAACAAAGGTGCGTTACTTTTAGCTAATAATTTTACGGTTTTCCGTAAATCCCAACCGCTTCCGTCTAAATCGTCTTCAGTCATAAACTCAATTACATCGGTTTGTTCCCACAACGACAAATAATAATTCAAGTCTTGCTTGTAGATAAAACGGATGTCATAATCGCTATCTGGTGAAGCAAATCCCCAAGCTCTACTCCCCGATTCTACGGCATACAAGATTTCAACTCCTTTTTCGAGTTCGATTTGTTTGAGTTTGTTTTGTATATTTTTTTTCATAACTGTTATTTCAAATTTAATAAAAACAAAGCCACAAATCGATAATTTTACTTACAATTTGTGGCTAAGTTATTAACACTTAATAGAATTAATCCTCTCTACTCCCATCATCAGCCATTCGTACCATCTTTGGGGTAAACTTGGCAACTACATCTACCAAATCTTCTTGGGCAGCCATTACTTGATAAATATCTTTGTAAGCCATTGGCGCTTCATCTTTTCCTGCACCAATAAGCGTTACACCATGGTCTTTTAAAATGGCTTGCATTTCGTTTTTCGTAATGGTTTTAATGGCTTGGGTTCTACTCATTTGTCTTCCGGCTCCATGAGATGCAGAATTGATAGCGTTCTCCTCACCTTTTCCTCGAACTAAAAATCCAGGTGCAGTCATACTACCTGGGATAATTCCCATAACGCCTTTTGCAGCTGGAGTTGCTCCTTTTCTATGTACAATCACTTCTTCTCCATTGTACATTTCTTTCCAAGCAAAATTATGATGGTTTTCCACTTTGGCTAAAACAGTTGCTCCCAACGCTTTTTCCATTTTCGTATGAATAATTTCATGACAAGCCGAAGCATAATCTCCCGCCAAATTCATCGCAATCCAATATTCTTGTCCTAAATCAAAACTTAAATCCAAATAGGCTAAGTTTCTTGCTACTTCTGGAAGTTTACAAGTTTCTTTAGCAATTTTAGTATAATGTCCAGCAATGGTAGCTCCAAAACCTCTTGAACCTGAATGCGTCAACAAAGCCACATATTTTCCTTTCGGAATGTTTAATGCAGCATCATCGGTTGCAAATTCTATAATACCAAATTCTACAAAGTGATTCCCACCACCAGAAGAACCCAATTGCGACCAAGCTTTATCTTTTAAGTTTTTAATAAAAGTGTGTTCGGTAAACTCATTTCTATCCAAAACTTCATGATTCGATTTGTATTGTCCGTGAAAACCGTGTCCAGCTCCAAATTTAGAATGGGCAACCAATTCTCTTTTGAATTTTGCTTCATTTTCATAATAAAATAACTCCGGAATATCATAAATCGACAAAGCCATTCTACAACCAATATCCACACCCACACCAAACGGAATCACCGCATTATTAGTAGCTAAAACCCCGCCAATAGGCAATCCATAACCTTGATGTGCATCAGGCATTAAAGCACCCGCAACAGTAACAGGCAATTGCATAGCCACTTGCATTTGTTTAATCGCACCTTCTTCAATTTTATCTTCACCATATAAGGCAAAATCAGACGGATTTGGATTTAAAGCAATGAAATCTTCTGGTTTCTCATTGGCTTTTTCTATGATAGTTTGTGCTAATTTTCCAAAGATTTTATGTTCTAAAAAGGCTTCTGGATTTTCTAATACCAAGGCATAATTCGACAACATTTCTTCTTTAGAAAATCCTGTTCTTTTAGCGTTCGCTTTTAAAGCTACACCTATTAAAGTTCCTTCTGGATACCCTAAGGCTAATAAATCAGTTCCGTTAATTTTAGTTTCCATGATGTTAAATTTATATTTTTTATTCGAATTTCGTTGCTTTCGAGAGCCTGATTCATGTCCAATGCTACATCAGGCTTACTTCCCTTTGTATGATGCAAAGGTTTTACAGTACTACGCAATTATTTTGCGCACTAAAAAAAGAATTGTATTTTTGAGTAAATTCTAATTATGAATCTCAAAGAAATATATGCAAACCTATTACTTGAAATAGGCTTTAATCCAAATGAAATCAACAGTCTATGGTTGGATTTAGAGAAAGCGTATTCTAAAAAATCAAGATACTATCACAATGTCACGCATTTGGAAGAAATGGTGTTTTGGTTTTTGAAATACAAAGAGCAATTGCAACAGCCTAACGAAGTATTGTACAGTATTTTTTATCACGATTATGTGTACAAAGTCACGAGAAAAGACAACGAATTAAAAAGTGCCGAACACGCAATTGCACTCCTAAAACCCAATCACCAACTCAACAAAGAACTCGTTTTTGATTTGATTCTAGCCACACAATTGCACCAACACAACGAAAACGAAGATAACAATTGGTTAATCGATTTTGACTTGAAAATCCTTTCGAAAGATTGGGAAGACTACAAAATCTATTGCCAACAAATCAGAAAAGAGTATACTATCTATCCCGATTTTCTCTACAATCCCGGCAGAAAAAAGGCTTTAGCACATTTCTTAGAAAACAAAAACATCTATCAAACAGAAACGTTTAGATCGCTTTTTGAAGATAAAGCACGAGAAAACATCCAAAAAGAAATCGCTACTCTGTAAAACTGAATACTGAACACTCAACACTCAACACTGAACACTGAACACTGAACACTGAACACTTCAAAAAATGGCTCAAAACAAAAACGCTCTCATCCGCTACAAAACCATCGACAAATGTTTGCAAAACAACTACCGTCAATGGACATTAGAAGATTTAATGAACGCTTGTAGCGAAGCTTTGTACGAATATGAAGGTAAAGAAAACCCCGTAAGCAAACGTACTATTCAATTGGATATTCAGATGATGCGTAGCGAAAAGTTGGGCTACAATGCGCCAATTGAGGTCTATGATAAAAAGTATTACCATTATGCCGATGAAGATTTCTCCATAACCGATATTCCTTTAACTGAAACGGATATTAATGTCCTAAGTGAAACCGTTTCCATGTTGAAGCAATTCAAAGATTTTTCGCTTTTTAACGATGTTTCAGATATCCTCCAACGTTTAGAAGATAAAATCTATGCCGAGAAATCGCACACCCAACCCGTAATTCATTTGGATAAAAACGAGAGTTTAAAAGGCTTGCATTTTTTAGATGAAATCTACCAAGCCATCGTTAAAAAAATAGTTTTAGTAATTACGTATAAGTCCTTCAAATCTAGAGAAGAAAATCAATTTCATTTCCATCCGTTTATTCTGAAAGAGTTTAACAATCGTTGGTTTGTAGTGGGACGCAAAAAAGTCAGCCAACCCATTGCTAATTTAGCCTTAGATCGAATTATTAAGATTGATTACGATTTTCAAATGCCGTTTTTGGAGCAATCTTTTGATGCCGAAAACTATTATAAAAATGTCATTGGCGTTACTGTAAATTCAGGTTTACAACCTAAACCGATACAACTTTGGATTGACCGCATTAATGCGCCTTATGTGCTCACTAAACCACTCCACCGTTCCCAACGATTGCTAAAAGAAAACGAAGACGGAAGCATTATCATCAATCTTTTTCTAGTTGAAAACTACGAAATGGAACGCATTCTTTTAGGCTTCGGAGACGGTATAGAAGTCCTAAAACCCGAACGTTTGCGATTGCGCATGAAAAGTGTTTTAGAGAAATCGTTAAAACGCTATGATGAAAATAATGTTTTATAATTATCAGAAGCAACAGCTTTTTTACTTAAAAAAACAATACTTGAATTATTTCAATAGTTCTCGATACATTTTGTATTGGTAAATCTAAGGCTTTACCAATACAAAACACTCGAAGTGACGGAGGTGGAAATACTGAATTGTAAGATGTTTAGTAAAGCATTTAAAAATTACAGAAAAGAAACACTCAGTCATCACTTACAACTAAAGAACCACGAACCTCACCACCGTCATTTCGAGTGATTTTTAAAAGGAAAAATGCCAATTTTTGCTTTTGAAAATTGTATAGAGAATTGTAGCAACGATTTACTTTCATTCGTTCTCGATACATTTTGTGTTGGCAAATCTTAGGCTTTACAAACACAAAACACTCGAAGTGACGGAGGTGGAAATACTGAATTGTAAGATGTTTAGTAAAGAATTCTTAAACTATAAATTTGAAATTACTCATCCGTCACTTACAACTAAAGAAACAGGAACCACACCACCGTCTGTTCGAGTGATTTTTAAAAGGAAAAATGCCAATTTTTGCTTTTGAAAATTGTATCGAGAACTATAAAACCAAAATAAAAAAAGACACCCGAAAGTGTCTTTTAATTGTATTTAAGCAAACCCGTTTTATCCGCGTTCTAAAAAATATTACCTACAATGGAAATCCTTACCAACATGACAAACTGAACTGTTAAAAAACTCAACTAAGTAAAACGCTCTGTGAGCTCTCTTAACGCAATCCACTTCAATAAAAATACTGTGATGCTCAGCGTAATCTATGATGCTATGTGTTTCATTTAATAAGCCAACAACTCTTTTAATTCCGTTTCAAATCTACCTTTTGGTAAATATTGATCTTCTAAGGTTTTCATAAATGGAATTGCTGATTCTATACTTGCTACTCTTCTTACTGGAGCGTCTAAGTATTCGAAACAGTTTTCCATGATCATTGCCGAAATATCACTAGCCACCCCACCAAACAAAGTATCTTCTTGTAAAATGATTACTTTATTCGTTTTCTTCACTGAGGTGTAAATCGCATCCCAATCCATTGGCTGTAAGGTTCTTAAATCTAATAAATCCGCTTTAATTTCTGGATTTTTAGCTAAGGTTTCTAAAGCCCAATGCACACCAGCTCCAAAAGAAATAATCGTTACATCCGTTCCTTCTTTAATCAAGGATGCCTTTCCGAAAGGTAAGGTGTAGTAATCTTTAGGCACATCTTGGTACACACTTCTATACAACTGCTTGTGTTCGAAGAACAATACGGGATTAGGATCGTTAATTGCGGTATTCAATAATCCTTTTGCATCATAAGGAAATGCGGGATATACTACTTTCAATCCTGGCGTTTTGGTAAACCAAGCTTCGTTCGTTTGCGAGTGGAAAGGTCCCGCTTGCGTACCACCACCGCAAGGCATACGTACCACTACATCCGACTTTTCTTGCCATCTGTAATGTTGCTTTGCTAGCAGGTTAACGATAGGATTAAATCCGGTAGAAACGAAATCCGCAAATTGCATTTCCATTACCGCTTTGAATCCGTTTATTGACAATCCGTTGGCGGCTGAAACTACAGCACTTTCACAGATGGGAGTATTTCTAACTCTTTCTTTTCCAAATTGCGCTACGAATCCGTCCGTAATTTTAAAAGCACCACCATATTCGGCAATGTCTTGTCCCATGATGACTAAATTCTCATGGCGTTCCATCGACTGACGTAAACCATTCGAAATCGCATCAATGACACGAATGTTTTCTACTTCCGAAGATGGGTTGAACTCCTCAAATTCATAAGGCGCATAAACATCGCCTAGTTCTTCTTCCAAAGAAGCGACAATTTCTGGTTCTTCTTGGACTTTTGCCCAATCGGTATCGATTTCTTTTTTTATAACAGCGCGAATGTATTCGTCATCTTCGTCGTTTAAGACTGCTGTTGCTTTCAAGTAATTTCTATAATTCTCAACAGGATCTTTTTCAGCCCACAGGTCCATCAATTCTTGCGGAACGTATTTCGTACCACTCGCCTCTTCATGACCTCGCATTCGAAACGTTTTGAACTCTAACAACACTGGGCGCGGATTTTCAATCATGGAAGCTTTCAATTCCGAAATCAAATGATAGACTTCTAATATGTTGTTTCCATCTACAATATGGCTTTCCATTCCGTAGCCTACCCCTTTATCAGCTAAGTTTTCACAACGATACTGCTCGTTTGTTGGAGTTGATAATCCGTAACCATTATTTTCAATGACAAATAGAACGGGTAATTCCCAAACGGCTGCAATATTCAAAGCTTCGTGAAAATCGCCTTCTGAAGTAGCGCCTTCACCTGTAAATACAGCGGTTACTTTTCCATTCTTTCTTAGTTTATTGGCCAAAGCGATTCCGTCAGCAACCCCTAATTGAGGTCCCAAATGCGAAATCATTCCAATAATCTTATATTCTTGCGTTCCAAAGTGGAAACTTCGATCACGTCCTTTAGTAAATCCGTTTTTCTTGCCTTGCCATTGTGAAAACAAGCGGTGCAACGGAATGTCGCGCGTAGTAAACACCCCTAGATTACGGTGCATCGGCAAAATATATTCGTCTTGATCCAACACCGAAGTGATTCCAACCGAAATCGCTTCTTGTCCAATACCCGAAAACCATTTGGATACTTTTCCTTGACGGATAAGAATCAACATTTTTTCTTCGATTAGACGTGGTTTTAGGATTTTCTTGTATAGATCAAGTAATTGTGGATTGGATAATTCTTTTCTTTCAAAGTTCATGATACGGGAACAATTAAATTTTGCTCAAAAGTAATAAAAATAACATTTTGAAAGCGAAATGTTACAAAAAAGATAAGACAAATTTCAAGAGCAAGAACAAGTTTAAGTTCAAATTTAAACGCAAAACTCACAAATGAATTACCCATCACCAATCACCCATCACCAATCACCCATCACCCATTACCCATCACCCATCACCCATTACCCATCACCCCCATTGTTAACAACTTTCCTCTTTCCCAATTAAAATATTTAATTACCTTTGTATTTACTTGGGTTATAGCCCATTTGATTTATTAACAATAAAGTTTAAGTATGCAACAAATTCCTAGTGTTGACTTACGTGATTTCCTGTCGGATGATCCGGCACGTAAACAAAAATTTGTAAATGAAATCGGAAAAGCCTATGAAGAAATCGGCTTCGTAGCATTAAAAGGTCATTTTTTAGATGACAAATTGGTAGCAGATTTATATGCCGAAGTGCGTAACTTCTTTTCGCTACCTTTAGAAACCAAAGCAAAATATGAAATCCCAGGCATTGGCGGACAACGTGGTTATGTTTCTTTTGGAAAAGAGCATGCTAAAGGGCGTTCAGCAGGAGATTTAAAAGAGTTTTGGCATTTTGGACAATACGTTAGTGAAGGTTCAAAATACACTGGCGAATATCCGGATAACGTGGAAGTAACAGAATTACCGAAATTCAATACCGTAGGTAAAGAAGCGTACCAAATGTTAGAAAAAACAGGTGTTTATGTTTTAAGAGCTTTGGCGCTTTACATTGGTTTAGACGAATTCTACTTTGACAAATATATCAAAGACGGAAACAGTATTTTACGTCCAATCCACTACCCACCAATCACTGACGAACCTAAAGACGGAGCCGTACGTGCAGCAGCACATGGTGACATCAACTTGATTACTTTATTAATGGGAGCGCAAGGAAAAGGCTTACAAGTACAAAATCACAACGGCGAATGGATTGATGCGATGGCGCAGCCAGACGAATTGATGATTAACGTAGGGGACATGTTATCAAGACACACCAATAACAAATTGAAATCAACCATCCACCAAGTGGTTAATCCACCAAGAGAATTGTGGGGTTCTTCTCGTTATTCCATTCCTTTCTTCATGCACCCAGTAAGCGACATGAACTTAAATTGCTTACCGGAATGTATCGATGAAAACCATCCAAAATTGTATGAAGACATCACTGCTGGTGAATTCTTGCATGAACGTTTGGTGGAATTAGGATTGATTAAAAAATAAAGGAAATTAAAATTCCAATTAATAAAATTCCAAATTCCAAGTAACATTGGGGTTTGGTTTTTTGTTTAAAGATTAAGATTTACACGCCACATTGGAACGCGGATGAAACGGATTTTTCGGATAACCGCAGATTAATAATAAAAATTATGAGTAGTATTTTACACAAAGAGTTAACGGGCTCAATTTTGAAATTGTTTTATGAAGTATATAATGAACTAGGATATGGTTTTCTTGAAAAAGTTTATCAAAATGCATAATATAATGAATTAAAAAAAATGGCTTTGAAGTTGAATCTCAAAAGCAAATAAAAGTATACTATAAAAATATTGAAGTAGGTGAATATTATGCCGATTTAATAGTAAACGATAAAATAATTTTAGAATTAAAAGCTACTGAAGCCATTACCGAAGCTCATGAATTTCAACTAATTAATTATTTAAAAAGTACAAATATTGAAGTAGGTCTTTTATTAAACTTTGGAAAAAAACCTGAGTTTTGTAGAAAAGTATTTCTAAATTATAGAAAATAAAATCAGCGGTTATCCGTAAAATCAGTGTTATCCGCGTTCTAAAAAATTAATTATGAGTGGTTTAGAAGAACAACTAAAAAAACTATTTCCAGATCATCAACCTTTAGAAGAAGAAAAAGAAGAAATTCTTCCTCACGAATTATTCGTTCAGGCAACACCCATGATTTGCAAATATGAAAAGCGTAAAGGAAAACCTACTACGATTATTTCAGGCTATGAAGGTGAAGACGAAGATTTTAAGATCTTAGCGAAAGAAATCAAAAGCAAATTAGCCGTTGGTGGTACTTTTAAAGAGGGCGAAATCATCATTCAAGGGGATTATCGCGATAAAATCATGAAAATCTTACAAGACAAAGGATTCAAAACAAAACGCGTTGGAGGGTAAAGCCCCCTAACCCCCAAAGGGGGAATAAAAATGAAAAAAATAAAATTAATAACAATCTCATATTTTTAGTAAAAAAAAATATAAGAACTTAAAACCTATTCACCCCTAATAGGATTTCCCCTTCGGGGGTTAGGGAACTAAAATGATAGCAGCATCAGAATTAATATTAAATCCAGACGGAAGTGTATACCACATCAATTTAAAACCTGGACAAATCGCTAACGATATTATCTTCGTTGGGGATCAAAATCGTGTAGAGAAAATCACAAAACACTTTGACGCTATTGAGTTTACTACTCAAAAACGTGAATTCAAAACCCAAACCGGAACATACAAAGGCAAAAGAATGACCGTGATGTCAACTGGAATTGGTCCAGACAACATCGACATCGTTATGAACGAGTTAGATGCACTGGTAAACGTTGATTTAGCAACCAGAACCGTTAAAAAAGAACTGATTTCCTTGAATATCGTTCGTATTGGCACTTCGGGTTCGTTACAAGCAGATATTCCTTGTGATAGTTTTGTAATGAGTCAGTATGGTTTGGGGTTAGACAACATGCTTCGCTCCTATTTAATTGATGAAGTTTCAGAGACGGAAATGGAAGAAGCCTTTATCCAACAAACGAATTGGGACATGAAAAAAGGGCGTCCGTACGTAATTGCAGGAAGCAAAACTTTAGAGCAACGTTTAGAAAGCGATAAAATTTTCAAAGGATTCACAGGAACTGCTGGAGGTTTTTATGGCCCACAAGGACGTGTAGTGCGTTTAGGCATACAAGATCCAGAATTAAATGCTAAAATGGATCGTTTCAATTTCAACGGAACACGAATGACCAATTTGGAAATGGAAACGGGTGCTATTTATGGTTTAGGAAAACTATTAGGTCACAACTGTTTATCGTTAAATGCTATCATTGCTAACCGTGCGACTGGAACTTTTAGTGAAGATCCCTACAAAGCGGTAGATGAATTAATTGTATATGCATTGAATAAATTAGCGGAATAATGAAGAGGAACACAGCTTAAAGAAATTTTTGAAATTTATTGAATTTTTTAAATCCGTGTTCCAGACACTTTTTCAATATCAATTACTTCTTTTTAGATTAAAAAACTATGAAAACAATCAAAATAGCGGGTGTTCCTGAACATTTCAACTTACCTTGGCACATGTGTATCGAAGATGGCGAATTTGAAGCTGTGGGTATCGACTTACAATGGACAGACGTTCCTGAAGGGACTGGAAAAATGTGTCAAATGCTGCGCGATGGGGAGACCGATATTGCTGTAATTCTTACCGAAGGCATTATTAAAGACATTGTTGCTGGAAATCCGAGTAAGATTGTGCAAGTTTACGTGCAAAGTCCTTTAATTTGGGGGATTCATGTTGCTGCAAATTCCGATTATAACACCCTTTCCGATTTAGAAAACAAAAAAGTAGCGATTTCCCGTATGGGTTCGGGTTCCCATTTGATGAGTATTGTGAATGCTCAAAATCAGGGTTGGAACACGGAAAATTTACCCTTTGAAATCGTGAATACCTTGGATGGTGCTGTTGAAAGTCTAACTTCAGGAAAAGCGGATTATTTCATGTGGGAGCGTTTTATGACACAACCCCTTGTTGATAACGGAACTTTTAGAAGAATTGCCGATTGCCCTACCCCTTGGCCTTGCTTTGTGATTGCGGTTCGCAATGCCGTTTTAGAACAGCACCCAAAAGTCATCGAGCAGGTTCTAGACATTATCAATACCACAACGGAAGAATTCAAAATGATTCCGAGTATTGACAGAACCTTAGCATCTAAATACCATCAAAAAATAGACGCAATTCAAGAATGGTTAAGATTAACACGTTGGTCCCAAAAACAAATGACAGGTCCAACGCTAGATAAAATAATGGAACAGCTTTTGAAGCTTCAAATAATTGATAAAAAACTCCCAAAAGAGTCGCTACTTAAATAATTCCGTATTTTTATCGTTTTAAACGAGATGACAATAAAAATCCCAACTATCGCCGAAATCAAAGAAAAGCTTTCTTTACCAAAGCCGTGGGATAGTGTTGTCATTTTTTTGTTGAATATCTTGATTGCCATTCCTCTTTTATTAATTGAGCATCAAAACTTAATTGATTTGGAATGGGTATTGCATTTAGATCGCGTGTTGATTTTCATTGTGATCCTTGTTGGCCTACAACTGCTACTTCGATTGGTAAAAACCATAATTATTCTCATCATTTTCTTGTATGTAATTGCTTTATTATATGGTACTTTATTTGGAAATTATGGCTTTAATCGTGTATTTGAAGATTATCGTTATATGGTATATTCTATGAGCGAAACACCGAATCCTCAGGATATTATTGTAGCCAAGTTACTTCCTTTTCCGAACAAGTCTAAAATTATAAATGCGGTGGAGTTTTCCAATCCAAAAGTTCGAAATTTTGCTTTATCTGCCACTACAAAACATTTCAGAGAAATTAAACAAACAGGAGAAATCCGAAGAATGATTCAATGTTTTGCTGTATTCAAAGAAATTAGAAATCGTTGGAATTACGTAAACGATCCCAAAGGGAGAGAATACATTGCTCCTGCCACTGAAAGTTTACAACATTTCTCTGGAGATTGCGATGACCATGCCATCTTAATGTCGGCCTGTATAAAAGCCATTGGTGGCACCCCTCGCATTATTCACACTGGAGGCCATTTGTATCCCGAAATGTTAATTGGGAACAAAAAAGATTTGGAAACCGCAATTTACTACATCAAAGAAGTACTTTTTGTCGAAGAAAGCGAATACCAGCAAATCTATTACCATATTGACGAAAGAGGACAAATTTGGCTTAATCTGGATTACACCGCTACTTATCCCGGTGGAAAATTCATGAGCGAAGAAATCTTAGGAGCGCTTACTTTTAACTAATCTGCTTGGCTTTTTATGCCTATTAAATAAAAAACCGTAGGCCACAATCACCTAACCCAACACTATAAAACCTGATAGCTATCTAAAACCCGTCCGATTCCTTATATCTGATCAACTTAGCCTTATATCCTTATAAAACCTGTCCGATTTTTAACTAAAATAAAATTAAATTTCACTATTTTAGCCCCATGATAAAAGTCGTTTTAATCGGTTCAGGAAATGTGGCGCAGCACTTAATTCAAGTGTTGTTAACTGCTAAAGAGGTGGACTTGGTACAAGCCTTTGCGCGTAACCCAAGTCATTTATCCCATTTGCTTCCTTCCTCAAAAATTACAGCTGATTATCAAAAAATTGTTGAAGCTGATGTATACATAGTTTCGGTTTCTGATAATGCCATTGCGGAAGTTTCTGCGCAGTTAGCCTTTGAAAATCGCTTGGTCGTGCATACCTCTGGAACTTCTGACATTTCGGTATTGCCTAATAAAAATCGTAAAGGCGTTTTTTATCCACTACAAACGTTTTCCAAAGGCAAGGAAATCGACTTCGCTCCTATTCCCATTTGTTTAGAGGCTGAAAAAGAGATGGATTATCTGCTTTTAGAAAAATTAGGCCGTTGTATTTCTCAAAAAGTAGTTCGAATCAGTTCGGAACAACGCAAAAGTTTGCATGTAGCTGCCGTTTTTGTATGTAATTTTGTGAATCATTTGTACCACATTGGGAATGAAATTTGCGAAGAAAACAACGTTCCTTTTGAAGTATTGCATCCGTTAATTCAGGAAACCGCGCATAAAATTACCGAACTTTCGCCAAGAGAAGCCCAAACGGGTCCGGCCCTACGAAACGACACCAAGACCATTCAAAAACATTTGGATTTTTTAGAAAATCCAACATATAAAAACCTATATCAATCCCTTACACAATCTATACAACATGTCAAAAAGTTATAAAGAGCTCATGAACCAAATCACCACTTTTGTCTTCGATGTAGACGGAGTGTTAACTGACGGAACCATACACGTAACCCCTACTGGCGAAATGCTTCGCAACATGAACATTAGAGATGGTTATGCGATGAAAGCTGCTGTTGAAAATGGCTACACCGTTTGTATTATCTCGGGGGGGAGTAATGAAGGGGTTCGCGTTCGCTTGAGAAATTTAGGCATCACCGATATTCATTTAGGCGTTCCTAACAAAGTAGAAACCTTTAAAGAATTCACCGATATTTACAATATTCATCCTGAAACCGTTTTATACATGGGCGATGATATCCCAGATTATCACGTTATGCAATTGGTAGGCTTACCCACATGTCCTCAAAACGCAGTTCCTGAAATCAAAGGCATCTCCAAATACATTTCGCATGTAGAAGGCGGAAAAGGAGCCGTTCGCGATGTTATTGAACAAGTGATGAAAGTACAAGGCAAATGGATGGAACATTTTGATGCGAAGTTTGATTAATTGATTTGGTGATGGGTTATGGGTGATCGGAAATGGGTAATTGGTGTTGGGTTTGAAGGGTTTTAATTTTGAAACAAAAATTATTTCTTGTAAACCATACTATTGAAATTTGAGTGCTATTATGCGTGAATAAAAGATTTTAAAGATTGCTCCAATTTCTCCAATCCGTGTCCCAAAAACCTAAAACTTGAATCTTGGAACTTGAAACTTGAAACCTGAAACTTGAAACAAAAACAGATGAAATACTTACAACTTATTCGATACCAAAATTTACTAATGCTAGCCTTTATGCAATTGGTATTTCGTTATTTATTTTTAGCACAATCGTATGTTGATTTGGCCCTTACTGACTTCAACTATATTTTGTTAGTAATAGCGACTGTTTTTATCGCTGCAGGAGGTTATGTCATCAACAACATCATGGATCAGGAAACCGATGCGATTGCGAAACCACAAAATCGTGTAGTAGGTGTTACTATTTCAGAAACAGTGGCTTATAATTGGTACATCGGACTCACAATTGTTGGGGTTGGGATAGGATTTTATTTATCTAATGTTATTTACAAACCTTCCTTTGCATCCATGTTTATTTTAGTAGCAACATTACTTTATATCTATGCCACAAGTTTTAAACAAATTCCGGTTGTGGGGAATGTGGTGGTTGCCTTATTGCTTTCAAGCAGTATCCTCATCATTGGCTTGTTCGATATTTTACCGGCTGTAGATGTGGATAATCGATTCCGAATGAAAGAAGCTTTCGATATTATCATCCATTATGCGCTATTTTCATTCCTCATCAATTGGATTCGGGAAATTGTTAAAGACTTAGAAGATATGGATGGCGATTATCAATCGGGAATCAACACCTTACCTATCGCAATTGGAATCCAAAAAACAAAGCTAATGGTTGGGATTTTAACCGTCATTGCCATCGGCATTTTGGTTTACTACGTAAATTCAAATTTTTTCGAATTGGATTATGTGGTGTATTATGCCATGTTATTAATCTTAGGTCCTCTCCTTTATTTTGGGTTGAAATTGCTAAATGCTACTACCAAAAAAGAATTTCACCAGTTGAGTGTTGTTTTAAAAGTAATCTTATTTTTTGGAATTTTATCGGTTGCTGTAATCGTTTACAATTTAAAATTAGCCAATGCTTAAAGACAAATTAAATAAAGTTAATATCATCTTAGCTTCGGGTTCGCCTAGAAGACAACAATTCTTTAAGGAAATGGATTTGCATTATACCATTCGTCTTAAAGAAATTGCAGAAATTTACCCCGATCATTTACAAGCGGAGCAAATTACAAATTACTTAGCCGAATTAAAGGCAAGTGCTTTTGAAGGGAAATTGAAAGAGGATGATATTTTAGTTACGAGCGATACCATCGTTTGGTTGGATGGAAACGCATTGGGTAAGCCCAAAAATTATGACGATGCGTTTCATATGTTGCAACAATTGTCCAATCGAACCCATGAAGTCATTACTTCTGTTTGTTTAAAATCGATTGTGAAAACAACCGTTTTTCATTGCGTAACGAAAGTAACTTTTAATGCTTTATCTGATGAGGCTATTCGGTATTATCTCGATCACTACCAACCATTTGACAAAGCAGGAAGTTATGGCATTCAAGATTGGATTGGACTCATCGGAATTTCTAAAATCGAAGGTTCGTATACCAATGTCGTTGGTTTACCTACTGAACTGTTATTTCAAAAATTGTTAGATTATGCTAAAGTGGATTGAAAACCCTTATTTACATGAAGAAATTGCAACATTAGTAGTGTTGTTGCTTTATGTAATCTTACGTGTTAGTATCGCCAAAGTAGTAAAACGATTTGCGACCCTAAATGAGGTTTTAGAACATCGTACTAATCTAATTATCAAGTACATCAATTTACTACTTGGTCTTTTAGCATTCTTCTCTATAACGATTATTTGGGGAGTAAAAAAAGATCAAATTTTATTGTTCATCTCCTCTGTTTTTGCGGTTGTAGGGGTGGCCTCTTTTGCACAATGGTCTATTTTAAGTAATATCACAGCAGGTATTATTCTTTTCTTCTCCTATCCGTTTAAAATTGGTGACCGCATAAAAATCCATGACAAAGATTTCCCTATTGAAGGCGAAATTGAAGACATTAAAGCTTTTTATATGGTATTGAAAACTAGTGATGGAGAAACCATTACGTATCCCAACAATTTGCTAATGCAAAAAGGGATTTCAGTCATCTACAAACACGAAGAAGAGAAAGAATTTTTTGATTAACCCTATGAATAACAAACTACTCCCTCATTATGTTGTTGCTTTTGATATCAATTCAAATGACCAACCCTTAATACTTAATTCCATTCAATTTGCTTTCAAACAACTGAAATGGAGCATTGATTCTTTTACTGAAAATAAGATTGAAGGTCATACTTCATTATCCTTAAGCTCTTGGGGAGAATCTATTGTAATTCATATAACGGAAACAAAAGTAACGTTAGAAAGTAAATGCATCGGAACGCAATTATTTGATTGGGGTAAGAATAAAAAAAACATTGAAAGTTTGTTGCAACAAATCAAACTTCATGAACAAAGAACATTTACAACTTATGTAGTAGCAGCTACTGATAAGCAACCGAGTAATTTTGATGCTGTGAATAAAGTGCGAAGTAGTTTTAAAGATTACCTGCAAATTTTTATCCCTACCAAAGACTATTTCTTTACTCCAATAGTAATTTTTCTAAATATCATTGTATTTCTATTGATGGCAATCGATGGCACAAGTATTATTGCGCCAGCAGCCGAAGATTTAATCCAATGGGGAGCAAATGAAAGATCACTTACGCTGAATGGAGAATTATGGCGTTTGTTTTCTTGTGTTTTCGTTCATATAGGCATCATACATCTCATTATGAATTTGTATGCCTTAATTTTCATAGGCAGTCTACTAGAACCCATCATTGGGAAATACCGATTCATAATAGGATACATGATTTCTGGGTTTGTTGCCAGTACGGCTAGTTTGTGGTGGAATACCTTTGCGCTGAGTGCTGGAGCGTCAGGTGCTATTTTTGGTCTGTTTGGAATTTTCTTAGCCCTTTTAACCACCAATTATTTGGATAAAGCCATTCGAAAGTCCATGTTAACTTATATCTTGATTTATATTGGATTAAACCTGATCACCGGTATGAAAGAAGGGATTGATGCAGCGGCTCATTTGGGGGGGTTGATCTCTGGATTTGCTATTGGATATGCTTTTTACTATGGCTTAATTAATAAAGAGTCAAAAGAGTTGAATTATTGGATACTGGGAGTGGTTTCTTTCTTAGGAATCAGTGGCTCCTATTTAACTCTTGAAAAAATTCCAAATCCGATTAAAAATTACAGAGCGAATGATGGACGAAAGTTAAACTATTTTGATGTTTATGACGTCAAAATGAAAGATTTTGAAGGAAATGAAATGTTAGCCCTTGAAATTAAAAATAAAGGCGATTATAATAGAGAAGAAATCCTACATTACATAGATAATCATACCCTTTATTACTGGAAGAAGAATCTTAAAATTGTGAATGAAATTGAAAAATTCAGTCTTCCTGAAGAAGTTTTGAAGAAAAATGAAATCCTGAAAAAATATGTTTTACTTCGAATTCAGCAAACCCAACTAATCAAGCAGAAAATTGAAACCAAATCTGATAAATTTAACAAAAAACTAATTGAAACGAATCAAGAAATTGAAAATATCATTCATGTTCTTGTCAACTTATAAAAATCTGTTAAAAAGGAAGCAAAAAAATCTTCCTTTTTTTTATTTCCTTATTTTTGAAACAAATCCATTGCAATGAATCGAAACTTTACTTCAGTTTTTATTTTTTTTATTACCCTATTCGCATTTGCGCAAGCACCCCAAAAATTAAATTCCGTAGAAATTTACGAGCAAGTACAAAAGCTTAATTTCCTTGGTAAAGTCTTGTATGTTGCCGCACATCCTGATGATGAAAATACCAAGCTAATCACCTATTTTTCGAATCATTACCATGCCCAAACTGCCTATTTGTCGTTAACGCGTGGAGATGGTGGCCAAAACTTAATTGGAACCGAATTACGAGAAAAATTAGGTGCTATTAGAACACAAGAACTTTTAGCTGCCAGAAAAATTGATGGTGGCGAACAATTTTTTACCCGTGCCAATGACTTCGGATTTTCTAAAGAGCCAAACGAAACTTTTGCTATTTGGAACAAAGAAGAAGTGATGGAAGATGTAATTCAGGTAATGGAAACCTTTAGACCTGATATTGTTGTTAATCGCTTTGCACACAATACACCAGGAACTACACACGGACATCATACTGCTTCTGCCCTATTGAGTTTGGAAGCTTATGATTTGATTAAGTACCAACCCAAGCGAATTTTTTTCAATACTTCTTGGTGGTTTTATGGAAGTGAGGAAGCCTTTAATGCTGCTGATAAATCCAAATTGTTAACCATCAATTCAAATGTTTACTATCCGTTAAAAGGAAAAAGCAATAACGAAATTGCCGCTTTGAGTCGCAGTCAGCACAAATGCCAAGGCTTTGGAACCATCGGAACACGCGGTGATGAAACCGAATACTTAGAATTATTAAGAGGCGATTTGCCGAGTAGTACCAACTTATTTGAAGGCATCGACACCTCATGGAACCGAGTAAAGGGCGGTTCAGAAATTGGTAAAATTTTATACGAAATTGAAAAGAATTTCAACTTTGGAAATCCTGCTGTGCACATCCCAAGTTTCCTACAAGCGTATGATTTAATTCAGAAATTAGAGGACACCCATTGGAAAGAAATCAAAACAAAACAGCTCCTTAAAATCATTGAAGCGTGTAGTGGTTTATATCTGGAAGCTGTAGCTGATACAGAAACGATTACTAAAGACAGTAAATTCAATCTTCAGTTAGAAGTCATCAATCGCAGTTCGTCCGATGTAAAATTAATATCGGTTAATGCGTTGCATATTAAAAATGAAACGCTAAATAAATCTTTAAAAAATAACGAGAAACTAAGTTTCCAATTTAAAGAGGTAGTTGTTGGAGATGCTGTTGATTATTCCAACTTGTTTTGGTTAAAAGAGCAACAAACGGAAGGAATGTATCAAGTATCGGATAAATCGATTCGAATTTTACCTGAAATTTCAACTTCATTTCCTGTAATTTTTACTCTGGAAATTGAAGGAAGAACCCTTGAATTCGTAAAGAATATTTGTTACAAATTTAACAATCCAGATGATGGTGAAACCTACGTCCCTTTTACTATTTTACCTGAATTTACGTCAACAATAGAACCAAAAGTGATGATTTTCAACGCAACACAACCGAAAGAGATTACGGTACAAGTAAAAGCGCACAAAGCAAATGCTTCTGGAACATTGACTTTAGCCATTCCGCAGGATTGGAAAATAGAACCGAAAGAAATTCCATTTACTATAGCAGGTAAAAATGAGGAGCGTAAATTTAGTTTTAAAGTTTACCCTACCAAGCCAGAAATTACAACCAAAATAGTAGCGCAAATTACCACATCTAATGAATCTGTTTTAGACAAAGAATTGGTTACCATTCAATATCCACATATTCCAAAACAAACCATTTTAGTTACGTCTGCCGCCAAGGCCGTAAAATTAGATATTGCTACAAAAGGAAAAAATATCGGTTATATTATGGGGGCTGGCGATGAAGTGGATAAAAATTTAGTACATCTAGGTTTCCAAGTTACCCATTTGAATCCGAACGACATTACTGCTGAAAATTTAAAATCGTTTGATGCCGTAATTTTAGGAATTCGCGCTTTTAATGTGGTAGACGAATTGAAATTTAAAAATAAAATTTTATTCGATTATGTGTTCCAAGGCGGAAACGTTATTGTACAATACAACACCACAAACAATCTGATTACTAAAGAAATAGCACCTTATAATTTAAAGCTTTCTAGAGACCGTGTAACCGATGAAAATGCAAAAGTTACTTTCTTGTCTCCAAATCATAAAGTGTTAAATCAACCCAATAAAATCTCAGAAAAAGATTTCACGGGTTGGGTTCAAGAACAAGGATTGTATTATCCAAACGAATGGAGTTCGGAATTTATTCCTATTTTAGCTTCCAATGACGAAGGCGAAACACCAAAAAAAGGCGGCTTATTAATAGCGAAACACGGAAAAGGAAATTACATTTACACCGGATTGAGTTTCTTTAGAGAACTTCCAGAAGGCGTAAGCGGTGCTTATCGTTTGTTAGCTAATTTGATTGCTTTAGAGTAACTAGTGAAGAGTGAAGAGTGAAGAGTGAAAAGTAAAAAGTGAAAAGTAAAAAGTGAAAAGTAAAAAGTGAAAAGTAAAAAGTGAAAAGTGAAAAGTGAAAAGTGAAACTTGAAACCTGAAACTTGAAACCTGAAACTTGAAACTTGAAACTTGAAACCTGAAACTTGAAACCTGAAACTTGAAACCTGAAACCTGAAACTTGAAACCTGAAACCTGAAACTTGAAACCTGAAACTTGAAACCTGAAACTTGAAACTTGAAACCTGAAACTTGAAACAAAAAAAAATATGGAAGAAAAACAGAAATGGAAAAAAAGTTATAGCATCGTATTGCTACTAAATGCTATTTACATTTTAGTTTTCTATTTAATAATGGAAATTTATACCTAGTATGGAAAGTTTAGATTGGATCGTTCTCTCTGCAACTTTATCTTTTATTGTGATTTATGGCATTTTAAAAACGAAAGGAAGTGCTAATGTAAAAGACTATTTATTAGACAACAACGAAACCCCTTGGTTTACAGTTGGGGTGTCTGTAATGGCAACACAAGCCAGTGCCATCACTTTTTTATCAACTCCAGGGCAAGCCTATCATGACGGAATGGGATTTGTACAATTCTATTTTGGATTGCCTTTAGCCATGATTGTAATTGCCTACACTTTCATTCCTATTTATCATAGATTAAAAGTATATACTGCATACGAATATTTAGAACAACGATTCAATATCGAAACCCGAACATTAGCGGCTATTTTGTTTTTAATTCAAAGAGGTTTAGGAACAGGAATTACCATTTATGCGCCTTCCATTATTTTATCTGCTTTATTGGGTTGGAACCTGAACCTGCTTAATATCATTATTGGTATTTTAGTAATCGTTTACACCGTAACTGGTGGAACCAAAGCCGTTAACGTTACCCAGAAACAGCAGATGTTCGTCATCATGTCGGGAATGTTTATCATTTTCTTCTACATCTTATCCAATTTGCCACACGAGGTTGATTTTTCGAACGTACTTCATATTGCAGGGGCGAATGGAAAAATGAATATTCTAGATTTCTCATACAATCCAGAAACCCGTTATACCTTTTGGAGCGGAATTACTGGGGGCTTCTTTTTAATGCTATCCTATTTTGGAACCGATCAATCGCAGGTGGGACGCTATTTGTCAGGAAAATCGGTTAAAGAAAGTCAGATGGGATTAATTATGAACGGAATTTTAAAAGTTCCGATGCAGTTTTTTATTCTTTTGACTGGGGTTTTAGTGTTTGTATTCTTTCAATTTAACAATGCGCCATTGCATTTCAACCCTACAAATGTTGAAAAAGTAAAAGCTTCAACCTACAAAGCCGATTATGAAAATCTGGAACAGAAATTGTCCCAAATTAATACGGATAAAAAAATTGTCAATCAAATTTACATTGAACAATTAAAACACAATGAATTTGATAATCCGATTCTAAAAAAGCAAATGGTGGCCCTTTCTTTAAAAGAGAAAGATCTACGAGAGGAAGCTAAAGACGTGATTAAGAAAGCAGATGGTAAAACCGAAACCAATGATAAAGATTATGTATTCTTATATTTCATTTTAAATTACCTGCCCAAGGGGCTTTTAGGATTGCTGTTAGCGGTAATTTTTAGTGCGGCTATGTCTTCTAGTGCTTCAGGATTAAACTCGCTTGGAGCAACCTCTGCAATAGATATTTATAAAAGAAACGTGAGCCATAAATCAGACAAACATTATGTGGTAGCTACGCAATACTTCACCGTGTTTTGGGGAATTGTAGCCATAGGTTTTGCATGTATCAGTTCTCTTTTTGAGAATTTGATTCAATTGGTAAATATCATAGGGTCGATTTTCTATGGAACGGTTTTAGGAATTTTCTTAATTGGATTTTATATCAACTACATTAAAGGAAAAGCCGCTTTCATTGGAGCGTGTATTAGTCAATTAACCATTTTTTACATCTTCTATTTGGATGTGGTAAGTTATTTATGGTTGAATTTTATTGGCGCTTTACTAACCATTATTTTGGCATTTTTCCTTCAGAAATTTTTTAATGAAAAATAAAAAACGGCTCTTCTACTACAAGAAGAGCCGCTTTTAAAAAATATTTGTGGTTAACTATTCTAATACGAAGGAAACCGTTACGTTAGAAATAACTTCGATTTCACCTATTGCCAATGTTTCTCTTGGCATACCACCATCACTTGCAACAGCCATTGTTTTCATCTCAGCATAAACAGGTCTAGGATAATTGGTATAGGAATTGTCTGAAATTACTAAGGCCTTCCCTACTTTTTGTCCCGCTAAAACCGAAACATAATCTTCTGCTTTTTGTTTGGCGTCTAAAATGGCATTTTTACGTGCTTGACGCTCAAGCTCTTTAATTTTGGAAGATTTAAAGTCAACTCCTTGTATCGTATTGATACCCGAATTCACCAAATCCATCATCAAACTCTCATATTTTGACAAGTCTTTCAAATGAATCGAAAGCGTCTGATTGGCCACATAAGTATATTTTTTGGTGTTGTAATCGTAATTCTTGTATAGATTCACGCGTTGCGTTTGATAATCGCTAGAAGGAATTCCTTTTTGTTTAATCAACTTCAAGACTTTATCAATGGTGACATCATTGGTTTTTTTCACTTCAGCGGCTTCTTTCCCAGAATTTTCAATGGCAACGGTAATAATAGCTTCATCGGGAATTACTTTTATTTTCCCTTCACCCGAAACACTAATTTGAGGAACTTGTTTCAACTCTTGTGCTTGTACCATGGCAGTAACTAACGTTAGTGCTAAAAATAATTTTTTCATAATAATAGATTTTAAATGTGAGATTTCAACTATTGTGCCAAAAGCTACTTTATAATTTATTTGTTTTTTGTAAGACAAATAAGATTAGGATGGGTATCAACAAAGCCACAACAGTAAGTGTTTCATTTTGAATGAGTTCAGGAAACTTAAACAATGTAATCAAATACCCTCCGATTGCGCCACCAAAATGAGCAACGTGGCCTATATTGTCGTTATTTGCCTTCATTCCATAAATGGAGAACAGCAAATAAGCAAAACCAAAAACGTATCCGGGAATAAATCCATACATGTACAAATTGGGCTCTAACAAAATGGCGCAATAAATAATTCCTGTAACTGCTCCCGAAGCTCCCACTGCTCGATACGAATAATCGTTTTTATGAAAATACAAGGTAAGGAGATTACCCGTTACCAAACTTCCAAAGTAAATATACAGGAAAAAAAGATCGTTCCCATAACTGGCAACATATGGGGCAAAAAGAAAGAGCGTAAACATATTAAAAAACAAATGTTGCATGTCGACATGTAAAAATGCCGAAGTAAGCATCCGTATTTGTTCACCAGAACGAATACTTCCTATATGAAACTCGTATTTTCTAAAAAAGAATACATCATGAAACGCTTTGTAACTTACTAAAACATTCGCAACAATAATGGCAATAACTATAAAACTCATTGGACTTTTTTTGGTAAATTTAGGGATAGTTTGGCTATTTTTTATATGAATTAAAGAAGTATATTTGTAAAAAAAAGTTTCATGCAGTTACTCGTATATGTAGTCCTCTACCCTATTTTATGGTTGATTTCTATTTTACCTTTCCGATTGTTTTATCTCTTTTCTGATTTTGTTTGTTTCTTAACGTATACAATTATTGGTTATAGAAAAAAAGTAGTGCGTCAAAATATTGCTTTAGCACTTCCTCATTTATCTGAAAAAGAACGTCTTGCAGTGGAGAAAAAATTCTACAAACACATGTGTGATATGTTTCTTGAAATGATCAAAACCATCTCCATAACACAAGAAGAAATTGAAAAGCGCTTTACGTTTAAGAACCTTGAAGTGTATAAAAACTTAGAAACAAAAAACAAAAGCATTGCCTTATTGTGTGCCCACTATGCGAGTTATGAATGGGTTGTTTCTATGAATTATTACATTGGTTTCAAAGGTTTTGGAATTTATAAAAAGTTGGCCAATCCATACTTTGACAAATTGGTAAAGCACATTCGTTCAAAATTTAAAGCCGAACTCATTACAACAAAAGAAACCATTACTACTTTAGCCGATAATGAGCGAAAAGGGATTTTGGGGGTATATGGATTTGCAAGCGATCAATCACCTAAGCCTAATGCTGCTTATCACTGGGCTAATTTCATGGGCCACTATGTTCCTGTCCACACAGGTGCCGAAATGTTAGCCAAACGCTTTGACATGAACGTAATTTTTTTGAAAACCAAAAAGATTAAACGCGGTTACTATGAAGCTAGTTTTGAAGTGTTATCGGAAGATGTTAAATCGGTTCCCAATTATGAAATTACAGATCAATTTTTAAAATTAGTGGAAGAACAAATTTTAGAAGCACCTGAATATTATTTATGGACACACAAACGATGGAAACATAAAAAAGAAACTGTTTAAAAACAGCTGATTTTATTAAGCTGCTTTATCGTAGTTAAACGATTACAGCTTGACACAGATGCTCTTAAACAGTTTCTTAAATTATAAATGGAACCAATTGTGAACCATTTCTTTGATATCACTTTTGTCCTTTTTATGAATAAATTCGTTGGTTTTTGAATTGTATTCGTAATCCATCCCCCACGCTTCATGGTTTGCAGCTAATGTTTTAATACTTTCACAAACAAACTGAATTTCGGCTGAAGTGGTTGTTGGGTGAATTGACATTCGAATCCAACCTGGCTTTTGAATAAGATCTCCAGAAGTTATTTGGCAAACCAAATTATGAGACGTTTCTTGATCTACGTGCAATAAATAATGTCCGTAAGTACCCGCACAACTGCATCCGCCACGCGTTTGAATACCAAATTTATCGTTTAACAATTTCACCCCTAAGTTGTAGTGCAAATCGTCTATATAAAAAGAAATAACTCCTAGTCGGTCTTGGTGTTGATTGGCAAGAATATGCAAGTTATCAATAGCATTTAATTCCGAAAAAATATACTCCACCAATTCGTGTTCTCTGTCCAAAATGTTTTTGACACCCATTTTTTCTTTTAACTGAATCGCTAGTGCTGTTTTGATAACTTGAAGAAAACCTGGCGTTCCTCCATCTTCCCTATCTTCAATATTATCAATGTATTTGTGTTCGCCCCATGGATTTGTCCAACTTACCGTTCCTCCACCCGGACAATCTGGAACATTGTTTTTGTATAAATTTTTATTGAAAATCAATACCCCTGAAGTACCTGGTCCTCCCAAGAACTTATGCGGAGAGAAGAAAATGGCATCCAAATACCCTTCCTCATCAGGATGCATATCAATTGCTACATACGGACCTGAGCAGGCAAAATCAACAAAACAAACCCCATTGTTTTGGTGCATAATTTTAGCCACTTCATGATAAGGCGTTCTAATTCCCGTTACATTAGAGCATGAAGTGATAGAAGCGATTTTAAAACTTCTGTCATGGTATTGTGCTACAAGTTTTTCTAGTTCTTTTGTACAAAACAACCCTTCTTCATTTGCAGGAATAACCACTACATCTGCAATTGTTTCCAACCATGAAGTTTGATTGGAATGATGCTCCATGTGAGAAATAAACACTATCGGTTTTATGGCATCTGGAATAGCCGTAAATGCCTTCAAATTTTCAGGAATACGAAGACCTAAAATTCGTTGGAATTTATTCACAACACCAGTCATACCCGTTCCGTCTGTTATTAAAATATCGTCATCGTTGGCGTTGACATGATGTTTAATTATATGTCTCGCCTCATGATATGCCATCGTCATTGCAGTACCCGAAACAGTAGTTTCTGTATGCGTATTGGCTACAAAAGGGCCAAATTGATTCATTAATTTTTCTTCAATAGGACGGTACAATCTTCCACTAGCTGTCCAGTCGGTATAAATAATTTTTTGTTCTCCAAAAGGCGAAACAAAACTTTGTTGTACTCCGATGATGTCTTTTCTGAATTGGTCAAAATAACACTCCAATTCTGTTTTCATAGTTGTTGTTGACATGTTTAGGCCTAGTTTATTTATTCTGTTATTGGTCTTTCATACAATACCGTTTCAACGGTTTCAAAATCAGTTGGTTTTCCTTCAGTAACAAAATATTTCACTAATATTTGCCCCCATAAATCGCCATTGGAAAATTCAGCAACCAACCAACGGTGGTTTAAAATTTTAGAGGTATTAACCAAAAACACTTTTCCATCAATAGGCTCATAAGGAACCAATTTATTGCCCTGTTTGTTTTCATTTAACACTAACAAATCCTCTTTCACTTTCTCAGCAACTTTCAAATAATCTAAATTGTCTTTGTAAAAATATTCTTGTGCATCTTGATCATTTTCTAATGAAAAATAGTTGGCAGTAGTTAAAGTGGCAACAGAATCTCTTGCGATTTTAAGACGATCTTTAATTTTAGTTACTTCCTTATCTTTTGCATCTAAAATCTTTGTTGAATTTACGTATTGAAAAATATTGAACAATACTGAAAAGATTAATCCATATAAAATTAGATTTTTCATTTTTTTGATTTATTGATTGTTATAATTAAACTATTATTTTCGTTTGTGATTCTAAGTCAACTTCACCTTTCTTAGTGCCAATGAATTACATTGTAATCACTAAATTATCGTGCGCTACAAACACATTTTTTGGTAATTTTTGTTGAATTTCTTCGTGAAAGCCAAAAACGTGACTGATATGTGTGAGGTAGGCTTCTTTTGGTTGCACCAAAGATATAAAATGTAATGCTTCTTCTAAATTAAAATGTGTAGCATGAGGTTCTTCTCTTAAACAATTAATAACCAATACTTTACAGTTTTTTATTTTAGCTATTTCCGCATCTTCAATTGTTTTCACATCGGTCAAATAAACAAAATCTTGAATTCTGTATCCGAAAACTTGTAGGTTGCCGTGAAGGGCATTGATCGGTACTACCGTTGTATTTTTTACCAAAAAAGCGTGCTGGTTTACCACTTCGTGGGTATGAACACTAGGCGCTCCTGGATATTTGTTTTCATTTTCGAAAATATAGTCAAATCGTTTGGCTAAATTCGTTAAAACGCGTTGGTGAGCATAAACAGGAATGGCTCCTTGTTGGAAATAAAAAGGGCGGATATCATCTAAACCAGCGGTATGATCGGCATGTTCGTGTGTAAACAACAAAGCATCAATACGCTCGCACTTTGAAGTGAGCATTTGTTGTCTGAAATCAGGACCACAATCAATAACAATAGAAGCATCCTCAGTCGTTACCCAAACAGACACCCGTAGTCTTTTATCTCTGCTGTCTGTACTGCTACAAACAGAATGTTTGCTCCCAATTACGGGTATTCCTTGTGACGTTCCTGTTCCTAAAAAATAAATTTTCAAAGCCTTACTTTTTTACAAAAATAACAATAATTAAGATATTTTCTTTCAAAATGCTTAACTTTGCAAAGCATACTGAAAATAGAAAAATTAGTTCTAAAAACATCCCATCATTAATGAAGAGTATAATAACTGACATCAAAGTACGAGGAGATAAACAAATTGAGCAAATTCCGTCAATAAAAGACAAAGCCTTACGAATAAATCTTAACGAAAACATCTATGGAACGTTTGCTGAGATTGGTGCGGGGCAAGAGACGGTTCGTCATTTTTTTAGAGCTGGTGCTTCTTCTGGAACCATTGCAAAGGCGATGTCTGCTTACGATAAAGATTTTAGTGATGCGATCTATGGTGACGAAGAAGATGGCCGTTATGTAACGGAAAGTCGATTAAAAAAAATGCTTTCACATGAGATTAACTTGGTGGAACAACGGTTAAATAGAGAAAAACATCCCAATAAACTCTTTTTTAGTTATGCCAATACGGTTGCCACGATTGACTTTGCGAAACAGTATAAAGGACATGGATGGGTAGGAATCGTATACCAAGTGGAGCCTGACGAAGATTATAATGAAATTACCCTTCATATTCGATTCAAAGAAAATGATGCTAAATTGCAACAAGAAACCCTTGGAATCTTAGGGGTTAACTTGATTTATGGTGCCTTTTACAAATACAACGATCCCAAGAAATTATTGCGCTATTTGTATGATCATTTAGACAAAGACCAATTGGAAATCGATACGATTAATTTTTCAGGACCTCGTTTTGCTAATGTAGACAACCGATTAATGAGTTTGCAATTGGTCAAAAATGGCATGACGGATGCCGTAATGTTTGGTCCAGATGGAAAAAACATCCTTCCAGCTGCTGTTTTGTACAAAAAAAATATCCTTGCATTACGAGGAAGTTTCAGACCTGTAACCAAAGTGAATATGGATATGTATGAAGCTTCATACAACATGTTCATCCAAGAGAATAAAGTTGATAAAGAAAATACATTTGTTGTATTTGAAATTACACTTTCCAATTTAAAAGCGGAAGGTGAAATTGACGAACGCGATTTTCTAGATCGTGCAGAGTTGCTTTGTAAACTGGGACAAACCGTTATGATTTCTAATTTCCAAGAATATTTTAAAGTTGTGGAATACTTCTCCAATTATTCTAAAGCTAGAATGGGATTGGCTATGGGCGTGAGTAATTTAGTAGAGATTTTTGACGAAAAGTATTACCGCCATTTGTCTGGAGGAATTTTAGAAGCCTTTGGTAAATTGTTCTATCGCGATTTAAAAGTCTACTTGTATCCTATGAAAGATGAGAATGGAACAATTATTACTTCAGAAAATCTAAAAGTACACCCAAGAATGAAAGAACTTTATAAATTCTTTAAATTCAATGGTAAGGTAGTTGATATTAAAGATGTTGATGAAAATCATTTGGACATCTTCTCAAGAAAGGTACTCAAAATGATTTGTAAAGGTGATACGGGATGGGAAACCATGTTACCAGAAGGAACTGCTGAAATCATTAAAAATGAAAAGCTCTTCTCATTTGCTTGTGAAGTAGATTTCAAAAAATAAAAAAGACAATCACTCCCCAAAAGAGTGATTCTTCTTTTAAAACACATTAGACTACATGAACATTCGTCTCTTAGCTATTGGAAAAACAGACAATAAAGCACTGCAAACCTTAATTGATGATTATACCAAGCGTTTGTCGTTTTACGTGAAATTTGATTTGGAAATTATTCCCGATATCAAAAACGTAAAGAATTTATCAGAAGCCCAACAAAAAGAGAAAGAAGGCGAATTGATTTTATCTAAAATTACGGCGACCGACCAATTGCTATTATTAGACGAAAACGGTAAAACCTTCAGTAGTGTTGGTTTCTCAGACTTTCTACAAAAAAAGATGAATGCTGGGATTAAAACCCTAGTGTTCGTTATCGGCGGCCCCTACGGCTTTAGTGAAACCGTTTACCAAAAAGCACAAGGCAAAGTTTCGTTATCCGAAATGACGTTTTCACATCAAATGGTGCGTTTGTTTGTTATTGAACAGCTTTACAGAGGCTTTACGATTTTAAGAAACGAACCGTATCATCATCAGTAAGCTGGGGAGTTGGAAGTTGGAAGTTTTTTTTAACAGCCTATGATAATGAGTTCCGTGCAAATAATTAATTATAATTCTCTAATGCAAAATATACATTAGGATTATTTAGGCTTTTTAATTTTTCAATGTATTGATTAGATTTATCAGAATTTATTTACTTTAGTACGTGTATGCATTTTCTAAGTGTAGATTCATTTTCATCGTCATATTTTCTGTAAGTTTCAGAATTAGTAGCTATTAAATATAAAACATCTGAAAAAACATCATCATTAAGATTATGTAACCAAATTAAATTGATTATTTCTTCATGTTCTTCATGCCATGTTTCAGGCAATAATCTCATAAAAAAATTAACATAATCATTATCAATTTTTTCTTTAAATGTTGAATTTAAAGCTCTTAAAAGCATTTCATTATTTTTTGCTTCAATTGCCTTATCAAACAAATTAAAAAATTTTTATTTTTTAGAAAACGAAAAGAGTTTCTTAATATTCATAATTATTTTTTTTCATTTAAAAAACTCCAAACTCCCAACTTCCTACTCCCAACTTCCTACTCCCAACTTCCTACTCCCAACTTCCTACTCCCAACTTCCTACTCCCAACTACATCCCAGCCAATTCCTTCTCATCGTACACAAACTCAATAGAAGACAATTGGATATCGGAACGCGTTGCTCTCCACGCCAATATTTTATTTTGAATGTATTGGTTATACGTGAGGCGGTTATCAAAATTCAGGTGTAAGGTGATCATTTTTCCATCAGCTGTAAAATCAGCGAACTGTTTTACAAAAGCGATGAATTTTTCACGCGGAACTTCAATTTCATCAATGGTTATTGTATTGTCTTTTTTGAAATTCACGGTAAAATTGTGATTGTTCGCAAAATGTTGGGCATTTTTCTTGATAAAAGATTTGGAAAAGTGCTTCCCATATTTGAATTGGACATCAGTAAATGGGAAAAAAGCTAGATTTTTAGCAATGCTATCCGAATAGGTAAAAACATTCATCATTCCCGCTTTGGCATGGGAACTGCCTTTCTTTTTTTCTTGCAGCATCATAACTTCGGGAATCACTAATTTTAATGGCAAACGCTTATCTATATTGAAAACCCAATTGGTAGAAGCGATGGAATTCTTGCGGTTTACTTCAACAATAGTGTCCAATTGTTCTTTGTTCGCTGAGTTTTCTTCCGTTCTGAAAAACATGTAGATCGGAGAATGATCGGTTATTTCTTTCATTACCGAAATAGTTTCCTGGGGTAACAATACTTCTTCTTTATTACATGAAAACAAACCTATCAAGGCCACTAAAGCAACTATTTTTTTCATTCTTTATTTCAATTTACTTACTAATTTAATACATTCCACGGCTTCTTTTACATCATGCACTCGGAGAATTTTAGCCCCTTTTTGTAACGCAATCGTATTTAACACCGAAGTTCCGTTCAACGCTTCTTGAGGCGAACTTTCCAAGACTTTATAAATCATTGATTTTCTAGAAATTCCAGCTAATATTGGCAATTCTAGCATCGAAAACAACTCCATTTTATGCAATACTTCGTAATTCTGTTCCAACGTCTTAGCAAAACCAAATCCGGGATCGATAATAATATCAGAAATGCCAAAGCTTCTTGCCTTTTGAATGCGCTCTGAAAAATAAAAAATCATTTCTTTCACAACATCTTCATAGTCCGTCAAACTTTGCATTGTTTGGGGGGTCCCTCGCATGTGCATCATGATGTAGGGCACTTTCAATTCGGCTACCGTTTCCAACATCTTTTCGTCTAGCAAACCAGCCGCAATATCATTTACTATCGCTACCCCATTTTCAACAGCTGCTTTCGCAACGTTAGCTCGAAAGGTGTCCACCGATAGCATACAATTGGGAAATGTTGCTACCAAAGATTTGATTATCGGAACCAATCGTTTGATTTCTTCTTCCTCTGAGACAAATTCGGCACTGGGTTTACTTGAATAGGCTCCAATATCAATAAAACTGGCACCTTGTGAAAGCATTTTATCTACTTGATGAATAATCGAATTGATTTCTTTGTGTTTACCTCCATCGTAAAAGGAATTGGGCGTCACATTCAAAATCCCCATAACTTTTGGAGTAGACAAATCGATTACATTTCCGTTGCAATTAATCATAAGTGTTCCGTGTTCAGTTTTAAGTGTTCAGAGAATAAAAAACATCAAAATCTTTGTTCAGAAACTGTATTCTTTGTTCTTATTTTTTTACTTTTGAAAAATTTCACACAAATATACACCAAATAATGTCGAATACTTCTCAAGAATATGATAAAGTTATAGCGGTTTGTCGCGATTTGTTTTCTAAAAAAGCGCACGATTATGGTACCGCATGGCGGGTTTTGCGTTTGCCTTCTTTAACCGATCAAATTTTTATTAAAGCGCAACGAATTCGCAGTTTACAAGAAAACGAAGTACGTAAGGTAGACGAAGGTGAAGCATCAGAATTCATCGGAATTATCAATTACTGCGCTATGGCTTTGATTCAAATGGAAAAAGGAGTTGCCAATCAACCTGATATGTCGGCTGATGAAGCGGTACAATTATACGATGAAAAAATCGCGGAAACGAAAACCTTAATGGAGAACAAAAACCATGATTATGGCGAGGCTTGGCGCGATATGCGCATCAGTTCGTTAACCGACTTGATCATTCAAAAATTATTGCGTGTGAAACAAATTGAAGACAACAAGGGTAAAACATTGGTTTCAGAGGGGATAGATGCCAATTATCAAGACATGATTAATTATTCCGTTTTCGCCTTGATTTTAATGGAAAATAAATAACAAGTCGTTAACACATTACCTTTTTTGGAAATTGTATTTTAGCATTTCTGTATTGTTCTGACACAGAATGGCACAGCGATTTTTTGAATTAGTTTGTTTTTTTGAGATACACCAAGAAGTTTAAATTTAACTTCTCATGATCAAAATCTCCATAAAAAGATTTTAAAAATTATTTCAATTTCTCCGATCTGTGTTCCGAAAAACTTTATAATTTGTAATTTGTTTCGAGTAATTTAAAAACTATGAAAAAAGAAAACTTAAGTTGGATTTTACGCCTAATCATTTCCGCCCTATTTATCCTTTCGGCTGTGGCCAAATTGTATCCATCGCCTTATTTTGCCATTTCTACTTTTGAAGTAAAACAATTGTATCCATTAGGATTTTCTGAAAGTATTGCTCCTTATTTTTCTAGAATTTTAATCGGAATTGAATTTGCCTTAGGCCTTGCTATTTTATTAAAAGACTACCTAAAAAGAATCACGATTCCAGCTACAATTTTATTATTGGCTGTGTTTACCATTCATTTGACCTATACTACTTTTATGAGTGGGAATGCCGGAAATTGCGGTTGTTTTGGCGAATTAATCCCAATGACACCTGTGGAAGCCATTATCAAAAACATCATTGCGATAGGATTATTAATTTGGTTGTTCCGATTACTTCCTGCTGATGGTAAATCCAACTTTTGGTTGTTGCTATCGGTTGCTTTAGGCTGCGTTTTAGCCCTTTTTATGCTAGCGCCTATGAAAGCTTCTACCACAACGATTGATAACTCCTCTTTTGTTGATGAGCAAAATATTGGCACTGTAATCGATACTACCCTTTCTACGGTGCTACCAACAATTGAAAAAGCAATTGATTCTGTGAATAAAGAGAAAGAGGAAATAAAAGAAAAAGTAGCCGTAAAAGCAGATGAACCCAATCCAAAAAAATCAGGCTTTGCTAACTTTTTTCCTAACATAGATCAAGGTAAAAAGATACTGTGCTTTTTTGCAGCGGGATGTGAACACTGCCAAGAAACAGCAAAAAAACTGACCGAAATGAAACAAAAAGACAAATTATTTCCTGATGTTTCTATTATTTTTATGGATGAAGAGGTGGATAAAATTCCCAACTTCTTTACCCTAGCCGGTAAAAAATACCCTTACCAAATTGTGGATGTCATTGGTTTTTGGAATTTAATTGGCACTACCCGAGATACGCCTGGTGTAAAATATTTATGGAATGGAAATGAAATCAAGTTCTATGACGGCATCAATGAAAATGAGTTTAACGCAACCGAATTGCAATCGATTATAAAAAAGAAGTATTCCGAATTAAATAAATAAGCTATGAAAAAACTAATCATTTTTACCACTTTATTAATAAGCACTTTAGGATGTGCTCAAAAAGAAGAAACCGCCTTCAAAAAAGAAGGTTTAGACAACGTAATGGTTACTACTGAAAATACGCCCATTACTTTTGCTGAAATTCTAAAAAAATACGAAGGAAAAACAATTGTTATTGATGTATGGGCTTCCTGGTGTTCGGATTGTATTAAAGGAATGCCAAAAGTGAAATCCTTACAAGAGAAATACCCTGATGCTACTTACCTATTCATATCAATGGACAAAACCTATGACGCTTGGTTAAAAGGAATTGAAAAATATGACGTTAAAGGCGAACATTATTTAACATCGGACGGCATGAAAGGTGTCTTTGGAAAATCAATAAATTTGGATTGGATTCCTAGATATATGGTCGTTGACAAAACCGGTAAAATTGCCCTTTACAAAGTGATTGAAGCGGATGATCAAAAATTATTCAACACCCTAGATAAATTGAAATAATGAGAAAAACTATTGTTGCCGGAAACTGGAAAATGCACAAAACTCAAAAAGAAACGGTTGCATTATTAGAAGAAATTAGTAGTAAAAAACCCAATACCGCTACCGAAATTATTGTAGCACCCACTTTTGTAAACCTATCTAAAGCGGTAGAAGTCACAAAAGGAAAAGGCATTACTGTAGCCGCACAAAACATGCATCAAGCTGAAGGTGGCGCTTTTACAGGGGAAATTGCGGCTTCTATGTTGACGGATATCGGCGTAAACACCGTAATCTTAGGTCACAGCGAAAGACGTGCTTATTTTCACGAAACCGATGCTTTGTTAGCCAATAAAGTGAATACGGCCTTAAAACACGAAATGCGCGTGATTTTCTGCTTTGGGGAAGAGTTAAAAGACCGTCAACAAAACAATCATTTTAATATCGTAGAATACCAATTGCGCGATGGATTGTTTCATTTAGAGAAAAAAGATTGGGCCCATATTGTATTGGCATACGAACCAGTTTGGGCCATTGGAACCGGTGAAACAGCCTCGCCAGAACAAGCACAAGAGATGCACCAGTTTATCCGAAGCTTGGTTGAAAAAGTATACGGATTTGAAATTGCTGATAACCTAACCATTTTATATGGGGGAAGTGTTAAACCAGACAATGCTAAAGAAATCTTCTCGAAACCAGATGTAGATGGTGGTTTAATAGGTGGCGCTGCCTTAAAAGCGGATGATTTTTTAGCAATCGTAAATGGTTTTTAATGTTCAGCCGAACTCTTATTGTAAACCTCTTACTATTCCATTAATATAAAACTTCTTTAGGAGTTTAATCGAAAATCAAGGATTAAGCTCTTAAAGAAGTTCTTTTTTTTATCATAGCTTATGCATTCTGATTATCTTGTTGACCAAAATTTTACTGATATCACTTTTTTAGAGCACGATATCAAATACAAAGAATACGAAAATTGCACCTTTACAAATTGTGATTTTAGAGCATGTTCGTTTGTAGCCGTTACTTTTATCGATTGCAATTTCTTGGATTGTAATTTTAAAGGATCGAAAATCAATCATGTGTCGCTACGTGATGTTTGGTTTACGAAATGCGATTTTACTTCGGTAAATTTTGCGATGACAGATCAAATTTTATATGAATTTCACTTCAAAGATAGTTTGTTGGATTACGCCCAATTTTACAGTCTAAAACTGAAGAAAATGCAGTTTATCAATTGTAGTATGATTGCGGTTGATTTTATGGAAAGCGATTTAACGGAAGCGCTATTCGACAACTGTAATTTACGTCACGCTGTTTTCATGGGAACCACCGCTAATAAAACCGATTTTTCTACCAGTTATGATTTTATCATCGACCCAGAGAAGAATAAATTGAAGCGTGCTGTTTTTTCTACTGAAAATCTTTCGGGATTGTTGAAGAAATATGATTTGGTGATTAAATAAGCGTTGCACTTAATTAGCACGCGGATGAAACGGATCTTCAAGTGCAGATTTTACGGATTTTTTAAACACATAAAATTTACTTTGTCTAAACTTTAGGCCTTGCACTATCCATAGTTCACAGAGCAATTAAAAAAACTATGTGACTATGTGTTTTTTAAATAAAAAGTCTGAAAACTTATTCTTACATTTGAGTAACATAAAATCAAACATTATGGAAACTCGAAACTATTCAAAAGTATATAGAATATTGCATTGGCTAATAGCGATCTCCTTTATCTTATTATTCGTCACCATTTTTCTTCGCAAAACTTGGATGGAGAAAAATCATGTAGCTGCAATTATCCAAGCGTTTTTAGCAGATAAAGGTTATCCGGCTTTACCAGAAGTTGACGCCATTTTGTTAGCTAAAAAAATCAGAAAACCAATGTGGGATTGGCATATTTATTTGGGCTATGTTTTGACTGGTTTGTATTGTATTCGTTTGGCCGTTCCGTTTTTTGGCGAAATGAAGTTCTCCTCCCCTTTCAAAGCGGGATTGGATACAAAAACTAAATTTCAATACTGGGTGTATTTGGTGTTTTATGCTTGTACCGCGGTTTCTTTAATCACAGGGTTGATTATTGAATTTGGTCCGAAAGACTACAAAAAACCTATGGAAGAAATTCACGAGCTTTCGTTGTATTATTTATTAGGATTCATGATTTTACACTTTGGCGGTGTTTTAATTGCCGAATTAACTTCCAACAAAGGATTGGTTTCTAGAATAATTAGCGGTAGTAGGAAAGAATAACAAGACATTGATCTAATTTTAATCCTAAAAGTAAACTTCTTGTCATTCTGAACTCGTTTCAGAATCTAAAAAGCAATAATAATAAGCTACAGAGAAGCCGAAATAAATTCAGCTTGACAAGACCAAGACTTTTAGGATTCTTTTTTTATGCTCTAATCTCAACCACAATAACACTTTTCAAGTATTTATCAAAAAATATTAAATTTTTATTGTTTTTCAATAAATTTTTATTGACATTTGTAATGTAATTTTAAAATTCATACTTATGTCAAAAACAGACAACTTCGTATTTTGGGGCTTATATAGTGTAGCTTGGCTTATTTTTGTTGGCTTGTCTATTGAAGCTGGAGGCCTACTAGTTAATTTCTTTTTTAGTCTCTATAATCCTGAATTTATTCAGAATCTGTATCAAAAGTTAGATTTAATTGACATGTATCAAAATAGTAAATTAGCATTTTTTGGAATTTATAGTTTCATTTTAATTATTGCTGTTTTAAAAGCAGGTCTCTTTTACGCAGTCATTAAACTAATGCACAAAATGGATTTATCAAAACCCTTCAACACTTTTGTTGCCAAACAAATTTTACAGATAAGTTATTATACACTTTCGATAGGTTTTTTAAGTTACATAGCCCGACAAATCGTTAAAAGTTTACATCATCATGGTTTTGTCCCTAACAACTTGAACCAATTTTGGGCAGACAGTCAAGCGTTTATTTTAATGGGAGGTGTTGTCTATATTATTGCCATTATCTTTAAAAAAGGAATAGCGCTACAAACTGAAAACGACTTAACCGTATAACACATGGCAATAGTAGTAAACTTAGATGTGATGATGGCGAAGCGCAAAATGTCGCTCAACGAACTTTCAGAAAAGGTGGATATTACGTTGGCCAATTTGTCTATTTTAAAAACCGGAAAAGCAAGAGCTGTACGTTTTAGTACACTGGAAGCCATTTGCAAAGTATTGGAATGCCAACCTGGTGATATTTTAGAATATGTAGCTGACTAACGTTTGGATTTTTTTATTCGTATACCATTTCAATTGCTTTTACCTATCTTTGCCCCTTCATTTGAAACTGTGTTTAAAAGGTTGTTGTAAACCCATTGATACCGATTCAGAATACTAAAAACAACCATTTATGACAGTACAAATTTGCTCGTGTGAAGGCTTGGATCCCAAGTGTAAAAAATGTTTTGGCAGCGGCTATACCAATACCCAATTTCCTGAAAAGATTGTAAAAGCAGCTCCTAAAAAAGAACCCATAAAGCAAAAATCCTTTCTACCTGATACTTTTAGTTCGTTATCCCGAAAAGAAATTGAAAATATCGTTCCGAAAATTATCGATACGTTAGATTTAAAATCGAAAAAGCAAATGCAGCTACTACATGCTATTCCATTTAACACCACCACTTTTAGGAGAGATCATCAAGATAAATTTGAGCTGTTAGGAAAAATTGAAAATGAAAAACAAGTGTTACGAAATGATCTGGATGCCATTGCTGCTGCATTGACTACATCAAAATATGCTATAACATTCCAATATGGTCACTTTTTGTCTGACAAAGTGCTGGATGCAACCTCTAATAGGGAATTAAAAACATTACTTAGAGCCTATAAAAAGTTAAAATAAATCTTATCGTTACATACGATAAAGTGGAAAAGACTGATAGGCAGCAAGTAACGATTTGATGCTCATACCAGTCGTTTTTTACGACTAAAGATTTGTCATTAAATTTTGAAAATCGAAAGAATATTCGTAACTTTAAGTATTATTAATTACTAAACTTAGAAACTATGTTAGTTCAAATTCACACCGACAAAAACATCGAAGGCGGAAGCCGTTTTTCAGAATTTTTTAGCAACGAAATTAAAAATGAATTAGCACGATTTGATGAAATCGTAACCCGAATAGAAGTGCATGTTTCTGATGAAAATGGAAACAAGACTACTCCAAACGATAAAAAATGTGTCATTGAAGCCCGTGTAGAAAAAAAACAGCCCATAGCCGTTACCGCAACATCTGATAGTCCAGAGAAAGCTTTTTATGAAGCGTTAGAAAAAATCCAACGTGTTTTAGACAGTACTTTAGATAAGATCAAAGAACATTAAAAATGAGGCATCCCGAGTTTAGGCTCGGGATTTTTTTGTTTATAAGTTATTGCAGACTAATATAGAGTTAGTTAATTTGTAATAATTTTTATATATTTACAATTGAAATAATGTATGATGTTTATCATACATAGCTACCTATAAATAGAGAGATATGTATGACGCAGTCATACATATAAACAAGTTAGCGGTCATTGTAACACAAAACTGCATAAACACAAATCAATTAAAAAATGAATATTAAAAAACTTCTTTATTTTCTTCTGATTTTATCATTCTACAGTTGTAATGCACAAAAAAATGCAAATGATGAAACTTGGAAAAAAATTGTAACAGAAACAAAAACTATAAACAATATAACTTACATATTCCCATCTGAAGTTGAAATTCAACGAAGAAATCTAGCAATTGAAGAATGTCAAAAAGCAATTGAAGAAAATTTAAAACTAATTGAGGAAAAAGAATTCAATAATATAATGGATATTGATTTTTTAAAATCAAGAAAAGAAATGTTAAAATATGGAGGAATGGCCGCTCAAGGTTTAGCTTATCCAGACAGAAATGTATTCTTCACTCTACTTAAAGATAAAGGTTCTCCAATAAAACACGAGATGATGCATATGATAACAATGTATAAATGGGGAACACCAGATAGTTCATTAACTTGGATGAATGAAGGTTTAGCAACTTATTCTGGCGGAATTTGCTTTGAATATTCTTTAGAAGAAATCTATAAATATTTTATTCAAAGCAATAAATTGATTTCTATCGATAAACTATCCGAAGATTTTTATGCTAATCCTGACATGATAGCTTATACTCAAAGTGCCTTCATTTGTAAATTTCTAATTGATAACTATGGAATGTCTAAATTTAAAGAACTTTGGAAAAGTGGATATGAAAAACTAAACGAAATCTATGGTTTTGACTCAAAAACTTTAGAAAATACTTTAAGGGATTATATAATTAAAAAATATCCAAAAGACATAAAATTTGATTGGGAGGAATTTAATAAAGGGTGTTAAAAACAACGAACCGCTAACAACGGTAACTGTTGCACAACTACCATTTTTTAAAATATCCCGAAGGATCGGGACAAAAAATATAAAATTCCGACCTCGTTTAAGTACTTTTAAGCGAGG
>NZ_FRYK01000001.1 GCF_900148835.1 Flavobacterium cucumis
GCCATGAGTACGTGTTTGTTTGCGTTTTTGATGCCTCTTGTATTGACTCGCTTCATATTGGTAAAATTCACGAGAGTTCCAATTACGGGTTCTACGGTTTTACTTCGTATTCTCGACATATTTTTGGCATATTTCGCATGTTGTGTAAGTTTTTGATGCATGCGGTCGTAATGTTCTTTGTGGATGCTGTCGTCTAGCTTTTTAAACTTGGTACTTTTACCACAACATTGCGCTCTGAGTGGGCAGTTTTTACAATCACTCTCACTGCTACGGTAGGTGCGTTTGGTGTAGCCTTTACTATCCGTTTTTTCGCCTTTGAAAAGGAGTTTCGCTTGGTTGCCTTCGGGTTTTGTGCATTGGTAATAATTTTCTTCTTTGTTGAAGGTAAAGCCTTCTCGCTCGGGTTTGTATTGTCCGAAGTTGGGTATATAAGCGTTGATGTTTTTTTTATGTAAATACGCCAACGCTTCGCCACTGCTGTAACCGCCATCGGCTAAAAGTTCTTCTAACTCAATGTCGTTTTCCTTTAGGTTTTCTTCGATAAGTTCCACAATTTGTTCTAAACACTGGCTATCGCGCTTGTCGGCAAAATCAGAACACGCTCCAGTAATAACATGGTGTGCATCGTCTACAGCGATTTGTCCAAAATAATTTAACTGCCTGGCTTTGCCTGGTTTTACACTCACTCTTGCATCGCTATCTGTGGGCGAATAATGCGTGTGATTCGATACATATTTGGGTCGGATGATATTCCCAAATTCATCTACTTTGTCTTTCCCTGTAGCGTTGGGCATTCCTTTGTAAGCTTCTTCTTTCCAAGCGTGGTGTTGTGCTACTAATTTCTTTCTGGTACTAGTGGTTTTAAATTCGCTGTTCTCTTCTAATTCGTTTACAAAAGCACTAGCATCCTCCAAAACTTCTTTCTCCACCAAGCTATCCATAGAAGCATTGGCTTTGATAAAAACGCTGTCTACCGCTTGACGCTTGCCTCGAACCATGCCTTTATTTATGCACATTTTCAAGACTTCTTTAAACAAACTCAAAAACACTTCTTCACCATACAAACCTCGTGTACGGCTAATGGTGCTATGCCATGGCAACGACTCATGAACATCATAACCTAAAAGCAAGCGTATCGATAAACTGTCGCTACAAAAAGCAATTAATTGCCTATCTGAGTTGATGTTATTCAAATAACCTACTAACAAAATCTTAAAGAATACAACAGGATCAATACTCTCTTGACCTTCTTTACCATAATACTTTTGGGTAGCTTTATAAATGAAATGTAAGTCGAGTTCGGTTAACAATTTTCTGTAAAAATTATCCGCTGGAACCATGTCCAACAAATTAACCGAAACAAATAATTGTGGTGTAAAATTTTTCTTTCCTTGCATGAATAAATTTACAAAATATCTCTTTCTTATGCAAGTATTTGTATATTTGAGTTGTGCAACAAGCACAGCAGTTTGGCAAAATGGCGGGTTCAGTGCTAAATTGAACATTTGGTTTTCAAATGAAAATTAGTGCTAAATTGAAAGTAAGTACTTCTAAATCCGCCACTTCGCCAAGCTGCAAACCGTTAGCTGAAGCCATTATAGAACGAATAAAATATAGAACTTGAGAAAATGATTGAATTTAATTTAGAAAAACATAAACCTAAAATTGTATACGATGTTCAAGGCACAAAAAAGTATTTGTGCCGAGTAAGAAAAATGCTAATTCATATAACTCCAGAAGAAACCGTAAGACAATCTTTTCTAAATTACTTAATTAAAGAAGTAAAAATTCCTAGAACTCAATTGTTAGTTGAAGAACCAGTTTCTCATCATCAATCTGAAACTGAAATACGCAACAAAGGCAGAATGGATGTTTTAGTATTAGACCACGAAAATATTCCTTTTATTGTTTACGAGTGTAAAAAAGAAACGGAAAGTTTTACAGATAATGTTTATAGCCAAGCTATGGATTATTTTGAAGCAATAAACACAATTGATTATGTTGGTGTTGTAATTGGAAACCAAATAGACCTGATAAGTTTTGACTATGAAAATGATAATGTAATTGCAGTGAAATATGCAGAACATCCAAAATATACAAATTTATGTTTAGATAACGAAGAAGTTTTAATTGAAGATTTAATTTTTGAAGATTTCGTTAGACCAAACTACAAAGATCCAATTAATGAAGAAGAACTAAATGATTTATTCGACTATGGTGTTATAGGTAATGGAACAAATAAAAAATTATTTCCTTTCTTAATTAACCTTTATGGTTGGATACAAGATGAAAAAGACAAACTTCAATTAGATGAAAACTTTAAAGATATAGGAATAAAGTTTACAAAATTTGGAAATGCAGGTGGTGGTAATTTTACACAACAATACAGAGCATTTTTATTAGAAAATATAGAAGAAAAACCAATTATTTTTTTAGGATTGAATAGTATGTCTAGTGGAGAAAATTCACCTATTGGAACGAGTTTATTTGTTGCAATCGAAACTAACGAACACTCGCACTCTTCTTTACAACTTCGCTGTGACAAATACATAAATATTGAAAATCATACGGCAAAAATTTGGCACGATGCAACAATTACAATAGGAAAACTTGGAGCAGCCAAAAGACAAGATTTAATTGACTTTATTGCTTCAAAAGAAAATAATATATTGATAGATAATCAAATTATTTTGGGAGAAATAAACTTTAAAAATGATATTAATTCTCAACAAGAACAAACGCAAAAATTTATTCAAAACTTAATTGAATATGCAATTTTGAGAGATGAATTTAGAAAACATAAAAAGGCTTCAGCTATTAGCTAATGTTTCGTTGCTTACAAAGCACAAACAATGAAACTCTTTGCTACTTCACTGTTCCCATCGCGTGGTTGTTCGTATTCTAACTAAATTAAGCTTTTACTAAACATTTCAAAACTAGACAAAAGTATTAAGTATTTAATTTTTTGCACTAAATTTGAATAAAACAAAGCAATTAAAAGTAAAACTATGCTAAAAAAAGTACTATTTCTATTAGTCCCAACTTTATTCTATGCCCAAATTCCAGCATATTACTCTTCAATTGATTTTAGTCAAGAGGGTGATTATTTAAAAAACCAATTAACTACGCTTATTACAAACACACATACAACAAACTTACCTTATACAGCTACAGGCGTTACAGACACTTGGGATGCATTATATCAAACCGACTTAAACCCAAATAACACTAACAATGTCCTTTTAATTTATGGTTGGAATGATACAGATGCAGATATCACAAACGATTATTCAAGAGCTCAAACATCTTCTTGTCATACCTCTTCTTGTAGTGGTTTATGGGTAAGAGAACATGTATATCCTCGTTCCCTTGGTACTCCAAATCTTGGTTTCGAGTTTGCCGGTGCCGATGCGCATCATTTACGTTCTATTGATAGTGATAGAAATAATTCAAGAAGTAATAGGAAATTTGAAGATGGGAGTGGCAGTATTATGTCTTACATTACAATTGCAGGTAATTGGTATCCAGGTGATGAATGGAGAGGCGATGTTGCTAGAATGATTATGTACATGTATGTTCGTTATCCATCACAATGTTTACCAAACAATGTTGGAGTAGGTAGTTCTTCATATTCCAATTATGGAGATATGCCAAACGTATTCTTAGATTGGAATGCTCAAGATCCAGTTTCACAATATGAAATAAATAGAAACAATATTCTTAACACCATACAAGGCAACAGAAATCCTTTCATAGACAACCCATATCTAGCAACAATCATTTGGAATGGTCCACAAGCAACAGATACATGGGGTGTATTAGCTGCAGATGATTATACACTTTCAAACAACCTAATTTACCCAACAATCACAAAGGACTATATCTACATCAACAATACTGAAAACAAGACCTATAATTACACTATTTACAACACACTTGGGCAATTAATAACTACCAATACTACAACCAATACAATAGATTTATCAGGTAATTCAAAAGGCATCTACTTTATTACACTACAGTCAGAGAATAAAACCAAATCATATAAAGTAATTTTGAACTAGAAGCGAATGGCTCGGGCATTCTTGGTTTCCATATTCCCGCTGTCCGTTAAACACGGTATCACTCCCATCGGGGCTAGATAGTAAACTATTGGCTTTCTTGGTTTCTTTTTCTAATAGGAACGCTTCGCTGAGTTATTTGCGCCCACCCAGTCCAACGCTCCCCACCGCACAAGTGGTATTTTGTGTGTTTTTAGCACTTGTTTTACCCATAGTAAGTCAATAAAAAAAGGCTCCCTGTTTTCCCAACCCCTCGCGCACAGTCCGCCTTTTTTTATCCACTTACACCCAATTCAAAAACAAACGCTAAAAACACACAAAAACCACTCCCATAAACACAAATAGTATTTCAATTCAAAACCAGATAATAGGGAAGTCCTAAGAACTTTTACGGAAATTATTTTACATACGGTGCGGATACATCGGATAGTAGTTGCATTGTTTTTTGTCAATGCCATCAGTTTTCAGCACACAACCACTGCAATCTCAACACTGCGACTGACCAAAATGCTAGGACATAAAAACCTTCATACAACACAACATTACGCAAAAGTGTTGGATAGAAAAGTAAGTGAGGATATGAAAATTTTGAAAGATAAATTTAGTTCTAGTTTTAAGTTGAATAGTAAAGAAGCATAAAAAAAAGTAAAAATTAAAAATTAATTTTACTACTTTTACAGCTGTGAAATTTTTAAACTACATATTATATCTGTATTTAGTAGTACTTTCATGTTTGCCATGTGCAGATGTGGAAGCAACTAGTTTTACGCACACTTCTAGTAAAATAGACACAAACCACGAAAATCATTCACACGATAAGGAAAATGACGCTTGTTCTCCTTTTTGTGTTTGTAATTGTTGCGGACAAAGTGTTTTATCTTATGTTCCTGCAATAGTTTTTAATTTTCATACTCCAACAGTAGAAATTCAAACGCTAAACTCCATTTACAAATCTAATTTGTATTCCAATTTCTTTGGGGGTATTTGGCAACCACCTCAAATAGTATAATGAAGCCCGAGTAATTTCGGGTTAGAAACTTGTGTTTTACCACAAATTATGGCAAATTTTTAATTTGCTAATTTCTAATTCATTATAATATTTTCAATGTTAGACAAAATCATACAATTCAGTATAAAGAACAAATTCGTTATACTACTTTTTACACTTGTGTTAGTAGCTTGGGGAAGCTATTCAATAAAACAATTACCACTTGACGCATTACCAGATGTTACTAATAATCAAGTGCAAATTATTACAAATGCACCTACTTTAGCCAGTCAAGAAATTGAGCAACTCATTACATATCCATTAGAGCAATCTTTAAAAACAATTCCAAAAGTTATAGAACTGCGAAGTATTTCTCGTTTTGGACTTTCTGTTGTTACTGTTGTTTTTAAAGATGATGTAGATATTTATTGGGCAAGAAATCAAATTTTTCAACGAATAAGTCAAGCCAAAGAAAATATCCCAGCATATGCAGGTTCTCCAGAAATGGCTCCCATTTCAACTGGTTTAGGAGAAATATTTCAATACGATGTATATGCTAAAAAAGGATATGAAGATAAATACGATGCAATCAAATTAAGAACTATCCAAGATTGGATTATCATTCCACAATTACAAGGGATTGAAGGTGTTGCAGAAGTTGCTACTTGGGGTGGTAAATTAAAACAGTTTGAAATAGCTGTTAAACCAAATACTTTAAAGAGTTTAGATGTAACCATAACTGAAATTTTTGAAGCTTTAGAAAAAAACAACCAAAATACTGGGGGTGCATATATAGAAAAAGATCAAATGACCTACTTTATTCGTGGTGTAGGTATGGCAACCGGAAGTAAGGATTTAGAAAATGTTGTTGTAAAAAACAGAAACGGTGCACCTGTTTTAATTCGTGATGTAGCTTCAGTTAATGAAGGATATGCTATGCGATATGGAGCAGCTACAAAAGATGGTAAAGGTGAAATTGTTTGTGGAATGGCATTAATGCTAAAAGGAGAAAATTCTAAAGCAGTTGTAGAACGAGTGAAAGAAAAAATGGCTCAAATCAACAAAACACTTCCTGAAGGAGTCGTTGCAGAAGCTTTTATCGACCGTGGGAAATTAGTAGATAGTGCCATTGGAACAGTTACTAAAAATTTATTAGAAGGTGCATTAATCGTAATTTTTGTATTGATTTTATTTTTAGGAAATCTTCGTGCAGGACTAATCGTAGCTTCGGTAATTCCGTTGTCAATGCTATTTGCAGTTATTTTGATGAATCATTTTGGTGTTAGTGGAAACTTAATGAGTTTAGGTGCTATCGATTTTGGAATTATTGTCGATGGTGCAGTAATTATTGTGGAAGCCACAATGCATCATTTACAAAAACTCAAGAGACAAAAGAACTTAACCCAATTAGAAATGGATAGCGAAGTATATAAATCTGCTTCCAAAATTCGTAATAGTGCAGCATTTGGAGAAATAATAATTTTAATTGTGTATTTACCAATATTAGCATTAGTTGGAACCGAAGGTAAAATGTTCAAGCCAATGGCAATGACGGTAGGATTTGCAGTAATTGGAGCTTTCGTACTTTCTTTAACTTATGTACCTATGATGAGTGCAATGTTCTTATCTAAAAACACCGAGCATAAAGAAAACTTTAGCGATAAAATGATGGCATGGTTTGAAAAAATATACACTCCATTTTTAGACAAAGCATTACAAATCAAAAAAGTAGTTTTAGGAATTGCTGTCGGATTATTTGTAATGGCATTAGTAGTTTTCCAAAATATGGGAGGTGAATTTATACCTACAATCGAAGAAGGAGATTTAGCTATTAATGCAACGATAATGACAGGAAGTTCATTAACGCAGATGATTGAAACAACTACTAAATACGAAAAAATTCTAAAAGCAAAATTTCCAGAAATTAAAACCATTGTTACAAAAATTGGTAGTGGTGAAATACCAACAGACCCAATGCCTATTGAAAGTGGTGATTTAATTATTGTTTTAAAAGATAAATCAGAATGGACTTCTGCTGATAATTGGGAAGATTTAGCCAATCTAATGAAAGAAGAAATGGAAGTTATTCCTGGTGCTAATATTGAAGTTTCCCAACCCATACAAATGCGTTTTAACGAATTAATGACGGGTAGTAGAAGTGATATTGCTATAAAGATTTTTGGGGATGATTTGGAAATATTAGATGTAAAAGCTAAAGAATTAATTTCAAAAGTCAATAAAATTGAAGGTGTGGGTGATTTAAAAGCCGATAAAGTAACAGGTTTACCACAAATTACAATAAAATATGATTATGATAAAATAGCTTTATATGGACTAAATATAACAGACGTAAATAAGATAGTCAGAGCTTCTTTTGCAGGTGAAAGTGCAGGTAAAATTTATGAAGAAAGCAAACGTTTTGATGTTGTAGTTAGAATGAATGCTGAAAATCGTAGTGATATTTCAGATGTTTCAAACCTATTTATTCCATTACCAAGCGGCCAACAAGTTCCACTGTATCAAGTAGCTTCTGTGGAATACGAACAAGGCCCTGTTCAAGTATCTCGTGAAAATGGAAAACGAAGAATAACTGTGGGTTTAAATGTTCGTGGTCGTGATGTAAAAAGTGTAGTCGAAGAAATCCAACAAAAATTAGAAAACAATTATAAACTTCCAGCAGGATATTACATCACCTATGGTGGTCAATTTGAAAATTTAGTAGAAGCTAACAAACGACTTTCTGTAGCCTTACCAATTGCATTGGCATTAATCATGGTGTTGTTATTCTTCACATTCCATAGCATGAAACAAGCCTTATTAATTTTTACAGCTATACCATTATCAGCAATTGGTGGTGTTTTTGCTTTATGGTTGAGAGGAATGCCTTTTAGTATTTCAGCAGGTATTGGTTTCATTGCTTTATTCGGTATTGCAGTACTAAATGGAATTGTACTAATCTCCTATTTCAACCAATTAAAATCAGAAGGAATTACAGACCCATTACAACGCGTTTTAATTGGAACTAAAACCAGACTTAGACCTGTATTAATGACAGCTGCTGTTGCTTCTTTAGGGTTTTTACCAATGGCTTTATCAACAAGTGGTGGTGCGGAAGTGCAAAAACCATTAGCAACGGTTGTTATCGGTGGCTTATTTTCTGCAACCTTACTAACCTTAATCGTTCTACCTATTCTTTATTTATTAGTTGAGAAAGGTTTTAAAAAAAGAAAAAAAATGTCAAATTCAATCATGACCCTAATCGTATTATTTATTAGTACGTTTTCATTTGCTCAAAACAGCAAACCCATAACTTTAGAACAAGCTATTACAATGGCTAAAACCAATAATATGGATTTAAAAATTGCCGATAAGGAAATTGAAAAACAAACAGTTCTTAAGAAAACAGCTTTTCAAGCAGATCCTTTGCAAATTGAATACATGGGTGGACAATACAATAGTGTAGATTATGATAATAATGTAAGTATTCAGCAATATTTTCCAATTGGTGGAAATACAAAAGCAAACAGACAGCTTCAGGAAGAATTAGCAAAATTGGCTGAAAAACGAAAGGCTTTATCTGAATATGAAATTGAAAAAGCGGTAACTATTGCTTACTATCAATATTTATATGGTATTTCAATCCAAAAGCTAAATGACGAATTGTATGATGTGTATTCAAAATTTCTAAAAAATGCAGAACTTCGTTTTAAAACAGGTGAAAGCGGAAACATAGAAGTAATTAGTGCAAAAGCTAAAGTAAAGGAAATAGAAACCTTAAAAGAACAAATGCTTCTTGATTTAGTAATCTACCAAAAACAGTTACAGTATTTTATACAGACAAATGAAGATATACTTCCAGAGAGTACAACTCCTTTAAAATATATACATGCAGCTGCTTTAAATGAAAATAAGGTAGAAACATTAGTAAGTGATTATTATACCCAACAAGCAACGGTTTTTGAAAAAGAATCAAATGCTTTTAAGAAATCTAGAGCACCAAAATTAGGCTTGGGTTACTTTGGTCAAACATTAAACAAAGAATCTTATTTTCAAGGATTTACTGTTGGTTTGCAAATTCCTTTGTTTAGCGGTGCAAATACAGCTCGTGCTAAAGCTTCTGAAATAAGTATGTCGCAATCGCAATTAGAATTTGATAAAACAAAATTAACTTTAAAACTGCAAAAAGAACAATTAGTAAACCAATTTTCTAAACAAGAAAAAGCAATTCAATATTTTGAAAAAGAAGGGTTAAAATATGCAGAACAGATAATCACTACTGCTCAAAAAAGTTATGCCAATGGCGATATGAGTTACTGGTCTTACATCAGTTTCTTAAATCAAGCCATTGATATTAAAAAGCAAAATATCGAAGCAGTAAACGCTTACAATCAAAGTGCTATTCAAATGCAATTTCCATCTTTCAATAACAATTAATACTCACGACAATGATCAATATATCTTTAAAACCAAATTATAAAATAGGTTCAATTTTTAAAATATTTCTTCTTTCTTCTTTCCTTTTGATTCTAAACTCATGTGGAGAAAAGAAAACAGAAGAAGAACATGAAGAAGAAAAATCGGAAACAGAAGTTGCATTAACAACAGCTCAATTCGAAACCGTGGGCATTGAAATGGGTAGTATTGAAATGAAAAACCTCAATACAATCATCAAAGCCAATGGTTACACAACTGTTCCACCTCAAAACCGAGCAGATGTTTCAACCTTAATTGGTGGAGTGGTAAAAGACATCTTTGTATTAGAAGGTACTTATGTAGCAAAAGGAAAAACTTTGGCTACACTTCAAAACCTTCAAGTGGCAGAAATGCAAGAAGATTACAATGCTGCTGTAGCAAATATTGAATATTTACAATTAGAATACAATCGTCAAAAAACTTTGAGTGAAGAAGATGTAAATCCTCGCAAAGTATTCCAAGAAGTAAAAGCTAAATTGGCAACTGAAAGAGCAAGAGCACAAGCAGCCAAAAACAAATTACAAGCATTAAATGTAAGTCTATCAGGGAACTCTTCTATCATTCCTATCATTGCTCCTATAAGTGGTTATGTGGGTAAAATAGGCATTACAAAAGGAGCTTTTGCAGACACAGGAATTACTCTTTTTGAAGTAATTGACAACAAACAAATGCACCTCGATTTGAACGTTTTTGAAAAAGACATGAGTAAAATTTCTATTGGTCAAGAAGTTGATTTCGTACTAACCAATCAATCGAATAAAGTCATTAAAGGAAAAATATTTGGTATTAACAAATCCTTTTCAAACGAAAGTAAATCGGTTGCAGTACATGCCAAGATTAATGAAAATGACACAAAAGATTTAATTTCTGGAATGTATGTGGCAGCTAATATTAACATTACAAATCAAACGGTTCAAGCATTACCTAAAGACGCAATTGTAAGAAACGGAGATAAATATTATATTTATATGCAAGAAGAACATACAGAAGAAACTCCAAAAGCAAAAAAAGAAGCACACGTTCATAAAGAAGGAGAAGCACATAATCATGACGAAGAAGCTACCGAAAAAGAACACGACGAAGTACACTTTAAAGCAATTGAAGTAGTTCCTGGAACAACCGATTTAGGATATACTGAAGTTAAATTAGTAGATGAAATTCAAACAAATGCAAAAATAGTTGTAAAAGGAGCATTCTATTTATTAGCAGCTTCAAAAGGTGGTGGAGAACACGTTCATTAATAATTTATAACAAAAAATAGAGATGAAAGTAAATACCAATATGCCTACAAAATTGAAACCTTTTTATAATGCTGAACTAGAATTAGCAAAAAATAATTTTAAGGAAAATAATTTACAAAAGTCTTGGTTTCATTTAGAAAGAGCACACATAATCGGACAAAAATATCCGTATGAACATACATTTGTCCATTGGAAAATGTTACAGTTTGGATTTAAAATTAAAAATGCCAAAGAAATTTTTGGTCAAATACCAAGATTACTAGTAGGTGGTGTAAAATCATTTGTGGGTCACATTCCTGTCGGAAATACAGGTGGTGCAAATGTTCCACCATTAAGAGCAATGGAAATTCCTGAAGACATTCAAAAAATATTAAACGTAAACACTTAGATTACTATGACAGATAAAAAATCACACCAAATAGAAGACGATGCAGAATGCTGTAGAATAGAAGAAAAAATTAATAAAGCAGAAGAGCAACATGCAGAAGATGATGGACATGATCATGACCATACTTCTAAAGAAAAATCTACCTTCCAATTATTTTTACCAGCAATAATAAGTTTCGGCTTATTATTGTTGGCCATTGGTTTTGATAATTATTTTACCCAATCTTGGTTTGTGGGTTGGGTTAGAATAGTTTGGTATGTTGCAGCCTATATACCAGTCGGACTCCCAGTTATAAAAGAAGCCATACAAAGTATTCGTAAAAGTGATGTATTCTCTGAATTTTTACTAATGTCTATTGCTACTATAGGGGCTTTTGCTATTGGTGAATATCCTGAAGGTGTAGCGGTAATGCTATTTTATGCCATTGGAGAAATTTTTCAATCATTGGCAGTACAAAGAGCCAAAAGAAATATAAAATCATTATTAGATCAAAGACCTGACGAAGTTACTATTATAGAGAATAATGTAGCTAAAACCATTAAAGCATCAACGGCTAAAATCGGAGATATAATCCAACTTAAAGCTGGGGAAAAATTAGGTTTAGATGGAGAATTAGTATCAGATAAAGCTTCCTTCAATACAGCAGCTCTTACGGGAGAAAGTAAACCAGATTCAAAACTAAAAGGAGAAACAGTTTTAGCAGGAATGATTAATTTGAATTCGGTTTCTCAAGTTAAAGTAACAACAGCTTATACAGATAGTAAATTATCAAAAATTCTGGAAATGGTGCAAGAAGCAACATCTAAAAAAGCTCCAACCGAATTATTCATTAGAAAATTTGCTAAAATCTACACACCTATTGTGGTGTTTTTAGCAATTGGAATATGTTTAGTGCCAATGCTTTTTGTAGAAAATTATGTTTTTAACGATTGGTTGTATAGAGCTTTAATTTTCTTGGTAATTTCATGTCCTTGTGCATTAGTTATTAGTATTCCATTAGGATATTTTGGTGGAATTGGAGCAGCTTCTAAAAACGGAATCCTTTTCAAAGGAAGTAATTTTTTAGACGTAATGGCTTCTATTCAAAACGTAGTGATGGACAAAACAGGAACCATGACAGAAGGTGTTTTTAAAGTACAAGAAGTAGTTTTTAAATCGGAATTTGACCAAAAAGAAATACTTCAATTAGTAAACGCTATTGAAAGCCAAAGTACACATCCAGTAGCTACAGCTATTCATGATTTTGTTGGAAAAATTGATAGCTCAATTGAACTTAAAAATGTGGAAGAAATAGCTGGACATGGTTTAAAAGCTGTTGTAAATGGTAAAGAACTGTTAGTGGGTAACTTTAAATTATTGGATAAATTTTCTATTAAATATGATATTGATCCATCAAGTATTGTTTATACTTTAATTGCAGTAGCTTATGATAATAATTTTGTGGGTTATTTAACCATTGCAGATAGTATAAAAGATGATGCACAACAAACTATCGATAAACTAAAAGCATTAGGAATCAAAACTACTATGTTAAGTGGAGATAAAAACAATGTAGTACAATTTGTGGCTCAAAAATTAGGAATTACAAATGCGTTTGGTGATTTATTACCAGAAGATAAAGTAAATAAAGTCAAAGAAATTATAGCTAAAAACCAAACAGTAGCTTTTGTAGGTGATGGTGTTAATGATGCTCCAGTAGTTGCTTTAAGTAATGTGGGTATTGCAATGGGAGGTTTAGGTAGTGATGCAACAATTGAAACGGCTGATGTAGTAATTCAAGACGATAAACCTTCAAAAATTCCAATGGCAATAAACATTGGAAAACAAACCAAGAAAATTGTTTGGCAAAATATCACTTTAGCTTTTACAGTAAAAGCGATAGTTCTAATTCTAGGTGCTGGTGGTTTAGCAACTATGTGGGAAGCGGTTTTTGCCGATGTAGGAGTCGCTTTATTAGCAATATTAAACGCTGTTAGAATACAACGAATGAAGTTTTGATTGTATTATTAACATTTTCTTTATAAAAATTAATTTATTTTGATTAACTTTGATACGTTTTATAACAAAAAATGAAAAAGTCATACATCATAATAATATTGCTTTTAGGTATATTTTTTATTCCTAACAGCTCTTTTGCATGTGGTAGTGACAATCAACAATCTTGTGAAAAAGAAGTTTCTACTTCTAATACAAAAGAAAAAAGCTGTTGTGACAACAGCATGGATGATGAAGGATGTAATGGAAGTTGCGGACACTCAAATTGCACAACAACTTCTTCTGTTAGTTTCAGTGCTTTTTTCTTTAATGAAATAGAATTTACAAATAATAATTTTGATTTTTCTACAAGTAAAACAAAATTTTACCATACTGTAAACTTACCGTCAGATGGTTATTCTTCTATATGGCTTATACCTAAAATAAGCTAAATTTAAAATTTGACAGCCATACTTATGTCAAATTTATAGCATTTGCTATTTTTTATAACAGACTTTTGAATCTTAAATTATCATGTTTAACATGCTTATTTAATTTATTATAGCTGCTATTCAATTTAAATTTATTTCAAAAAATCATTCAAGAAAAATTCTTTTTGAATACTAAAATCATATACAATGAAAAAATCATTAGTAAAAATAATGATAGCAATCACAGTATTGTTATCAACCACTATGAGTGCACAAACAAAAAACACAAAAACAGAGGAAGTGAAAGTTTCAGGTAATTGTGGAATGTGTAAAAAAACGATAGAAAAAGCAGGAAACATCAATGATATTGCTACAGTAGTATGGAACAAAGAAACTAAAATAGCAACAGTAACATACGATGAATCTAAAACAAATAAAGAAGAAATAGCAAAGCGTATTGCTTTAGCTGGATATGATTCAGAACTTGCCAAAGCAAAAGATGAAGATTACGACAACCTTCCAGGTTGTTGTCAGTATGATCGTGAGTAATTGTGCTTTAATCAGTTGTAATTAACCTATTCCTCTAAAGCAAAAAAACTTTAGAGGAATATTGAAAACTTGATTGCCAAAATATTTGGTAAATAGTATTTCTATGGTTATAAATTTTATATTCAGATGTTAAATAAAATAATTAAATATTTCCTTGAAAATAGATTAGTAACTGTTCTTATTCTGATGGTTCTAATTTTATGGGGTATTTCCACAGCTCCGTTTAACTGGAAAATACCTTTCCTTCCTTCTGATTCAGTTGCGGTTGATGCTATTCCAGATATTGGTGAAAATCAACAAATTGTTTTTACACAATGGCAAGGTAGATCACCACAGGATATTGAAGACCAAATCTCTTATCCTTTGACTACTTATTTATTAGGTATTCCAGGTGTAAAATCCATTAGAAGTAATTCTATTTTTGGTTTTTCAAGTATTTATATAATCTTCGATGATGATATTGAATTCTACTGGTCTAGATCCAGAATACTTGAAAAATTAAATTCATTACCTAATAGTTTATTACCTGAAAATGTAAAACCATCACTTGGACCAGATGCAACAGCATTAGGGCAAGTGTATTGGTACACAGTTGAAGGAAGAGATAAAGATGGAAATCCAACAGGTGGATGGGATTTACAAGAAATTAGAACAGCACAAGATTTCTATATTAAATATGGATTAAATGCTGTGCAAGGAGTTTCAGAAGTAGCATCTATCGGAGGTTTTGTAAAAGAGTACCAAATAGACGTTAATCCTGATGCATTAAAAGCGTATAATATCAGTTTGATGCAGGTAATGACTGCGGTTCAAAAATCAAATAAAGATGTTGGTGCCAAAACAATTGAAATCAACCAAGCCGAATATTTGGTTAGAGGTCTTGGATATGTAAAAAAAGTAGAAGATATTGAATTGGCCGTTGTAGCAGTTAAAGACAATGTTCCAATTCGTATAAAAGATATAGGTGTAGTTGCATTAGGACCTGAAACAAGAAGAGGGATTTTAGATAAAGGAGGTGCTGAAGCCGTAGGTGGTGTTGTTATTGCACGATATGGCTCTAATCCATTAGAAGTAATTAATGGTGTAAAATCTAAAATCAATGAAATTGCACCAGGTTTACCTAAAAAAACATTAGCTAATGGTGTTGTAAGCCAATTAACAATTGTTCCTTTTTATGATCGAACAGAATTAATTCAGGAAACAATTGGAACCTTAGAAATGGCTCTTTCGCATGAAGTATTAATAAGTATTATTGTAGTTTTACTTTTGGTTTTAAATTTAAGAGCTTCTTTAATCATTTCCAGTTTATTGCCCGTTGGAGTATTAATGACTTTCATTGTAATGCGTTATGCTGGTGTAGATGCTAACGTAGTGGCTTTATCAGGAATTGCTATTGCAATTGGAGTAATGGTAGATGTAGGCGTCGTGTTTGTCGAAAATATTATTCGACATCTCGAAATGCCAGAAAACCATGGCGCAAAAGGCAAAAAATTAATGCAGGTAATTTATGAAGCAACTACTGAAGTTGTTTCAGCTGTTACAACTGCCTTAGCAACTACGGTTGTAAGTTTTATTCCTGTATTTGCTATGGAATCTGCCGAAGGAAAATTATTTAGACCTTTAGCATTTACTAAAACATTTGCTTTATTAGGTGCTTTTGTTTTAGGATTAATTATTCTTCCATCTTTAGCTCATTATATTTTTGGGATTGACTACGACAAAAAAAGAGTAAAACGTTTTTGGGCGTATGTATTTATTTCTGGAGGTATATTATTGAGTATTTATTTTAAAATTTGGCTTCCTTTAGCTTTAACATTAATGGGATTATATGATCTCTTAAATCACAAAATACCTCAAAAATATCAACCCTATACAAAACATTTCAATTTAATTGTAGTTTTATTTATTGTTTCTTTCTTTTTAACTCAAGAATGGATGCCTTTAGGGCCACAAATAAGCGTAATCGGTAATTATCTATTTGTAATTGTTCTGTTAGGAATAATAATAGGAGCTCTTTTATATATTGTCAGTTCTTATGAAAGAGTATTACGTTGGTGTTTAGAAAATAAAGGTAAATTCATGTTGTTACCAATAGTGACTTTGTTTTTTGGCGTGTTAGTTTGGATTGGTTTTGAAAGTACTTTTGGTTTTGTGGCAAAAGGATTTGACAAAATTGGTTGGAATATCAAAACTTCAAAAGTATGGTCAGTTCCTGCTCACACTTTTCCGGGTATTGGTTCCGAGTTTATGCCAACGCTTAATGAAGGAAGCTATTTGCTAATGCCAACATCTATGCCTCATGCAGGTGTAGAACAAAATAGAAAAGTGGTGGGTCAATTGGATATGATTCTAAACCACATTCCCGAAGTTGATATGGCAGTTGGGAAATTAGGACGTGTAGAAAGTGCTTTAGACCCTGCTCCTATTTCTATGTATGAAAACGTTATCAATTATAAGCCAGAATATATTTTGGATGCTAACGGACATCGAATGCGGTTTAAAACCGATAATAAAGGTCGTTACATTACAAAATCTGGTGATACACTTTCACATGATGAAGCACTAAAACAGGCAATTACTGTAAAAAATTTAATACATGACGAAGATGGTTCTTTCTATAGAAATTGGCGCGATATAATTCAATCACCCGATGATATCTGGAATGAAATTGTAAAAGCTTCTAAAATACCAGGTGTTACATCTGCTCCCAAATTACAACCTATCGAAACACGTTTGGTTATGCTTCAAACAGGAATGAGAGCACCTATGGGAATAAAAGTTTTTGGACCCGATTTAAAAACTATTGAAGAATTTGGATTAGAATTAGAAGCCATTATTAAAGAAGTTCCTTCTGTAAAAAGCGAAGCTGTTTTTGCCGATAGAATCGTAGGAAAACCTTATTTACATTTAAATATTGATAGAGAAAAAATTGCTCGATTTGGCTTAAATATAGAAGATGTTCAACAAGCTATTGAAACAGCAATTGGAGGAATGAAAATTTCTTCAACTGTTGAAGGAAGAGAACGCTATCCTATAAGAGTTCGCTATCCTAGAGAATTAAGAGATAGCCCTGAAGCATTAGGAAAAATATTAATAGCTACTCCTACTGGCGCACAGATTCCGTTAGGTCAATTAGTTCAGTTTGAATACAAAAAAGGACCTCAAGCCATTAAAAGTGAAGATACTTTTCTGGTTGGTTTTGTATTATTCGATAAAAATGATGGCTATGCCGAAGTTGATGTAGTAAATGATGCTCAAAAAGCAATTCAAGCTAAAATTGATTCAGGCGAATTGGTAGTGCCTCAAGGTGTAAATTATAAATTTTCAGGAAGTTATGAAAATCAAATAAGAGCAATGAAAAGACTTTCAATTGTAATTCCTATTTGTTTAATCGTTATCTTTTTGTTACTTTATTTTCAATTCAAGACTGTTATTGCATCGTCAATCCATTTCTCTGGAGTATTTGTTGCATTTGCAGGAGGATTTATTATGCTCTGGTTATATGGACAAGATTGGTTTATGAATTTTGACGTTGCTGGTGTAAACATGCGGAATTTATTCCAGATGCATCCCATAAATCTAAGTGTAGCTGTTTGGGTAGGTTTCATAGCCTTATTTGGAATAGCAACAGATGATGGAGTAATCATGGGTTCTTATATCCACCAAGTTTTTGAAGAAAAAGATCCGCAAACAGTGTCTGAAGTTCGTGATGCTGTAGTTGAAGCTGGTAAAATGAGAGTTAGACCTGCTGTGATGACAACGGCTACAACAATCATTGCCTTGCTACCAGTTTTAACCTCAACAGGAAAAGGCTCAGATATTATGATTCCAATGGCAATTCCAACCTTTGGAGGTATGACCATTCAAATTATGACCATGTTTGTAGTACCAGTATTACAAGCATTTTGGAGAGAAACAGTAATTAAAAATAAAGAAAAGAGAAATGCGTAAACTAATAATTATATTCATTTTATTTTTTGCTTATAATGCTAAAGGACAATCTTTAAACGATTATTATACTATTGCTGCGGAAAATAATCCAGAATTAAAAGCAAAGTATAAAGAGTTTGAAGCAGCCATGCAAAAAATACCACAAGTTAGCTCTTTGCCCGATCCTAATCTTTCAATGGGGTATTTTATCTCACCCGTAGAAACAAGACTTGGACCGCAAAATGTTCGATTATCTCTTTCGCAAATGTTTCCTTGGTTTGGTACTTTAAAAGCACAAAAAAATGCAGCAACTTTACTTGCAGAAAGTAAATATCAAGCATTCTTAAATGCTAAAAACCAATTGTTTTCACAAGTAGCCGCTGTATATTATCCATTATATGAATTGCACGGTTTAAAAGAAATTGAACAAGAAAACATCAAAATTCTAGAATCATACAAAAACATTGCCAATGCGAAATTTGAAAATGGTAAAGGAAGTTTAGTAGATGTCTTGCGTGTGGATATTATGATAAAAGATGCTCAAACTAATTTAGAAATTTTAAATAAAAAAGAACCCGCATTAACATCTTGGTTCAACAGTATTCTAAATAGAAAGTATGATGAAAAAATTGTTGTTTCTAAAAAAATAGAAACAATAGAATTACCCATAGAATATCGTAAAGATTCAATAGCTACTAACCCTATACTACAAGAACTAGAATTAAAAAAGCAAGCTTCGGAAGCTACAATTGAAGTAGCCAGAAAGCAAGGTTTGCCAAAATTAGGTGTTGGTTTAGATTATGTTTTTGTAGGTAACGGAATGAATAATTTTCCAGATTCGGGTAAAGATGTTATTATGCCTATGGTTACAGTTAGTTTGCCCATTTTTAGAAAAAAATACGACGCAGCAGTTACCGAAGCAAAACTAATGCAAGAAAGTTATGCTTTTCAAAAAGAAGCTTATGAAAACAAATTGAACGGAACCTATTACAAACTTGTTTTTGAATTGCAAAAAGAAAGAGATTTGTTAAAATTATATGAAGGACAAGTAATAACACTATCCAAAAGTTTAAGTCTATTATTTGCCTACTACAGTAACGCCAATAAAGATTTTGAAGAAGTATTACGTATGCAACAAGAGCTTTTAAAGTATCAAAAAATGCAGTTGTCAAGCATTAGTACTTTTTATATAAAATTAGCGGAATTGGATTATTTAACAGCAAAACAATTTTAATCATGAACATAGATAAAAAAACAAAAATACTATTAGCAGTAACTTTATTAGTTGGGCTATTATTAGGTGCTTTGTTATTTGGTGGAAGCTCTGAAGAAAAAGTTGAAAATAAAACAGATGCTTCATCAAAAGCAGAAACATGGACCTGTTCTATGCATCCACAAATTAGACAGCCAGAACCAGGTGATTGTCCTATATGTGGAATGGATTTAATCCCTTTGGAAGCAGGAGATGAAGATATAGATCCTGATGCAATTAGCATGTCGGAATCGGCCATGATTATTGCTGGAATCTCTACTTACAAAGTAGGAAATACCGATGGTGTTAAAGAAATTTCACTTAATGGAAAAGTTGAAGTTAATGAAAGAACCGTTTATAGCCAATCATCACATATACCAGGTCGAATCGAAAAAATTCAAGTTTCGTTTGTGGGCGAATATGTAAAAAAAGGTCAAGTGGTTGCTTATGTGTATTCTCCTGAATTAGCCAGCACACAACAAGAATTAATTGAAGCATATACTGTAAAAGACATTCAACCTGAATTATTTGAATCGGTAAAAATGAAATTGAAAAATTGGAAAGTTTCAGATGCTACTATTAACAGTATTATTTCTTCAGGTAAAACCCAAGATAGATTTCCTGTTTATGCCGATGTATCGGGATATATTATCAAGAAAAATGTTGAGTTAGGCGATTATCTTCAAAAAGGACAAACATTATATGATGTTGCAGATTTATCAAACGTATGGGTTCTTTTTGAAATTTACGAATCAGATATGAGTTGGGTTAAAAAAGGAGATAAAATCAACTATACAGTGGCATCTTTTCCAGGAGAAACATTTTCAGGAACAATTGCATTTATTGACCCATTTATAAACCCACTGACACGAATTGCAAAAGCAAGAGTTGAGGTAGCTAATTCAGGATTAAAATTCAAACCCGAAATGTTTGCAACAGGTACTTTAAAAACTCAAATAAGTACAAATAAATCAACATTAAGTGTTCCAAAATCTGCTGTAATGTGGACAGGAAAACGCTCAATTGTATATGTAAAAAATGAAACAGACAAAGGAATAACATTCAAATTACGCGAAGTTACCTTAGGACCATTATTAGGAAACGATTACATAATTGAGAAAGGTTTAGAAATTGGCGAAGAAATAGTAGCAAATGGTACTTTTAATGTGGATGCTGCTGCACAATTAGCCGGAAAACCAAGTATGATGAATATTGAAGGTGGCAAAGTAAATACAGGACACAATCATGGAGGTTCGCCAATGCCTATGAATGATGATAAAAAAGTAGTGTTAAAAGAAGATAAAACAGCAATTAGTGCAGAAGCCAAAAAGAGCTTACAGCCATTGTATAAAGATTATTTTCAATTTAAAGATGCTTTGACAAAAGATGATTTTAATTCGGCTAAAAAAGCCCTTTTAGAATTTGAAAAATCGTTTAATAAAATAAACATGAGCGTATTTAAAGGAGATGCTCATAAAATATGGATGAGTTACCAAGCAGAGTTAAAAAAACAAACATTACACGCTACACACATAAAAAACATTAAAGGATTAAGAATGTCTTTAGAACCAATTTCAAATGTAATGGTAGTAATGACAAAAGCTTTTAACCCTTTAAACGAAACTACTTATGTTCAGTTTTGTCCTATGGCAAATAATAATAAAGGAGCAAATTGGTTAAGTAAAGAGAATAAAGTAGTTAACCCATATTTTGGAGCTTCCATGTTAAAATGTGGAGAAGTAAAAGAAACAATTAATAACAAATAAATTTTAAAATCATGAAAAAAGTAATCGGAATTTTAGCAGTAGCTTTATTAAGCTTAACAATTTCTTGTAAAGACAACAAAGGAGAGCAAAAAGATGAAATGCATAATGAAATGAGCGATAATCATACAAAGTATGCTTGTCCAATGAAATGCGAAGGCGATAAAACCTATGATGAAGCAGGTTCATGTCCAAAATGTGGAATGGATTTAGAAGCAGTTGAAACACACAACCACTCTGAAGCAAATCACGAAGACGGACACGACCATGGTAATAACGAAAGTACAGAAAGAACAATTACTCAAAATAGCACAAAAAACACTGCTACATCAGCCATACTTGATGCTTATTTTGAAATCAAAAATGGTTTAGTTGCTGATAGTAAAGAAAAAACAGCAACAGGAGGAAATTCTCTTATAGCTGCTATTGAAAAATTTGATATGTCAAAATTAACTGGAGATACACATACAAAGTATATGGAAATTGCAGAAAGTGCTAAAGAACATGCAGAACATATCGTAAAAAGCCCAATTGATCATCAAAGAGAACATTTAGAAGCATTAAGCACTGATATGACTGATTTAGTAGCACTTCTTGGAACAGACAAAGTAATTTATCAAGACTATTGCCCTATGGCTAATAACAATAAAGGAGCAAATTGGTTAAGTGAAGTTAAAGAAATTAAAAACCCCTATTTTGGTTCAAAAATGCTAAAATGTGGTAGTATAAAAAAACAAATTAACTAAATGAAAATTTTTAAAATCATCTTACTGATTTTACTGATTGTGTTTGTGGGAATTCAATTCATTCCCACAAAACGCAATCTAAGTGAAATTGTACCCAATACTGATTTTATGATAGTTAACAATGTGCCTAATAGTATTAAAAATACATTACAAACGTCTTGTTACGACTGTCACAGTAATAACACCTATTATCCGTGGTACAATAAAGTGCAACCAGTTGCTTGGTTTTTAGAAAATCATATTGAAGAAGGCAAAGCAGAATTAAATTTTAGTGATTGGAATACTTATTCTAATAGAAGAAAAAAAAGTAAGTTAAAATCCATTGTTAGTCAAATTGAGGACGATAAAATGCCGCTTATATCATATACATTAATCCACAAAGATGCAGTTCTTACACAAAAACAGAAAACAGAAATCATAGATTGGATAACCAAGTTACAAATGGAAAATGAATAACCTTAATCAAATACATATTCTTTTCAGAATTAAGAGATAATTGCGATGCCATTTGCAACTAATGGCAGAAATTCACAACACCAAGAAAAGAATGCCAATCATTCTAAAACCAGAAGACGAATCCAAATGGTTACAGCACGAACCAATCAATAATTTTGCCTATCCCTATGAAGTAAATCTAACAGCAACTAAATTAGATAATTCTCCACAAGGTCTTTTGTTTTAGTACTCATATACAGAATATTATGAAGCGAAAGGCTCGGGCATTCTTGGTTTCCATATTCCCGCTGTCCGTTAAACACGGTATCACTCCCATCGGGGCTAAAAAGTAAACAAATGGCTTTCTTGGTTTCTTTGTTTTTAATAGGAACGCTTCGCTAAGTTATTTGCGCCCACCCAGTCCAACGCTCCCCACCGCACAAGTGGTATTTTGTGTGTTTTTAGCACTTGTTTTCCCCACAGTAAGTCAATAAAAAAAGGCTCCCTGTTTTCCCAACCCCTCGCGCACAGTCCGCCTTTTTTTATCCACTTACACCCAATCCAAAAAACAAACACTAAAAACACACAAAAACCACTCCCAAGCTATTATTACATAATAAGTGTTATAATGCCTTCCATCTCCCAATGCTACGCCAACGGCAGTTATAACAGTTATTATGTAAAATATCCGCGCCCAGCCGCACCCACCCGAAGAATAATAGGAACGCTACCGCTAACGTAATTTTCATTGTTTTTTGAAAATGCCTCCCATTTCCAGTAGACCATAACTGCTAACTGAAAACCGCGACTGCCAACTAAACCATCAGGCATTATCAAAAATCAAATTTCCCCCACAAGAGTATGGTTTTCTAATCACTATTCACTATTCACTAATCACTCAAAAAAACCATACCCTTGTTCCGCTACTGCCCTCTCACTAGGAAGTATCATATTGTTTTTTGAAGATGCTTCCCATTTCCAGTTCACTGACCACTAAAAACTGACCACTGAACACTTTCAAAGCATCCTCAAAAATCAAACCACCACAAGAGTGTGTTTTTATTTTTTATCATCTTCATAAAGCCATATTGTCAAACCGTGTCTAGTCGAGGTCGTCTAGCAAAAAAAAGAAAACCACCCCCTTGTTCACCACTCCCGATTGAACACCCCCTATAACCCCAGTTCACAAGAAAATTTGGGGTAAACATTTTTACAAAAAAAAGGATAAAAAAGAAGCCAAAGGTTTGTTCCGGGTATTCAAAAAAGCAAGTTCAAGCCTTCGGTTCCGGATAAAATCTCCACCCTTACTTTTCCAGTTCACTTCTTTCCTGAACACTAAAAACTGACCACTGAACACTCCTCAGTTGGGTAGTATTTTATCCAGAAAACTTGCTTTTTTGAAACCCTCCACAAGGCAAGACGGCTTTCTTTTTTTTCCTTTTTTCTTTTGCAAAAATGTGTGTGGGGCATCTCGGTTTTCAATCACATTTCGGGCAATCACGAAGGAAAGACGAAGGAAGTTAACCTGTTAAATCCTTTTACTATGGACACAATTTTTATCAAATCCCACCGTGCCGGCATGAACTATGCCAAACCACATTTTTTCGTTTTAAACAAAGGATTAAACAGCGGCAAACCGCATCACGAAGCCTACACAAATAGCTTTGTATTAATCTTTCAAACCGAAGAACAAAAAGAAGACGTTTACTGGATAGCCATGAGCCTCTGGAAATCCAAATTCTGGCACCAATATCTGAGAGGTTCCGTTATTCCTTTCTTATCGCTCTATGAATTCAAAAAAGAGTTCAACCCAAGAGCAACAAGATTAATGCGAGAACACGAACTACACAAAAAAAACATTCAAGCACTAAAGCTGCTGCAGGAACAAGAAAACCATTTCAACAAAAACATTCACCTCATCAACGAACTCAAAAACGCTATTATGATGAGGTATAGGAATAAATAAGAGTAAGCCTGGACTAATTTGTCTAGGCTTTTTTACTAAAAGGGAATATTTATTTGAAATAATGTATTTATATTTGATAAAATCTAAACAATTGCGCAAATACAACCAAAATTGGGTAGATTGGCGCAACTTTATTGCGCATATAAACAAGTTACCAGTAATTTTATTCACCAAAAATGCAAATAACTAAAGATTTTAACCTTGAAGAAATTACAGAATGGATTACTGACTACTTGTTTTTTCTAGTCAAGCCAGGAAAATATATTCAAAAGACTCTTGAAAAAAGTAAGGAAGAGATTCTAAGACAATATTTGTTTTATTTTATTGTCTATTGCGCTTCATTCATATTTTTAACTCCTACAAATTCATTCACAGATTGGATTAAACCAGGAATACTTAATCTTTATGGTTTAATTCCATCAGTCTTTATAATAATATTAAGTACTCGGATAGCAACTAAAGGAAACTATTCGACTAAAATTATACTATTTGTTCTCACATACATATTGCTCATCTTACCATTGTCAATTCTACCGTATGCAATGTATCTAAATTTTGAAAATTATGCCTATAAATTTTTTTCTGGCATCTTTTCAGCTTTAGCAACAATATACTTACTTATAAGTATTGGATTTGCAATCGAAAATAATCGAAAGCTAGCTATAAAAATTAGTGTTGTTAATTATCTAGTTTTTAACATCCTATACTTTTTACTAAATCTTGCGAGTTTTGATGTAACAAGTTCGAGCAGTTTTGATGATTATGATCCTATTTATCAAGAATACGCTGAATTAGTAAAGCCTATTAAAAATCCTGGAGTAGTTCCTACTGGGCGTATTATAATGAAATCTGATACTGGAAAATTTACCACAGCTTTCACGACACAAGATATAGTAACAGACAAAAAAGGAACTGGTTCAACTGACGGAAATGAAATTTATAAAAAGAACATTACAGAACAAATCCAAAGACTAAAAGAAATCAAAGACAAAGTAATGTTTAGAAGAAACAGAGAAAATATTATTGAATGGATTGAATATTTAGAGCTTATTAAATCAGAAGTGGATTTTAAACCTACAGACGAGTATTTAGAAAAAAAGTTTGTAAAAAAAATAAAAATTGATAGCTTAAATGGCTATTCAGCTTATTTGGCAGGAATAGACAGTTCTAATTTTTTTCTTCATCAATATTCTTTAAAAAAATATAATAATGACATGATTGAAAATCATCAAATATCTTCAGACATAAACTATGTTGGACAGATTCCTATCTTTTTCATTGGAAAAATTTTAGACTATTATGTTGGAGATAAACTTATGAAAAGAGGAGAACCGAAAGTATATAAAGAAGTTTTCAATCCTATACAATAAAAACTACTGGTAACAGCGGTTACAAGTAATGGCTAGTTCAGTACTATTCCGAAAATTCTCCGAATTTTCTAAAATAAGTTTATATTTGTTATGGCTTGGTAATGGATTACGCCACTACTTGTAGCCGCAAAACGTATACTAAAAAAAGCCTGGTCTTCCGACTAGGCTTTCTCATACTCAGTAAAGGTTACCAATCAAAACTGAGCTTATTTTTTTTTCGATGTTAAGTGTTTTAAAAGCAAGGTAACACCAAAACTCACTACTGCTCCAATAAAGGCTAAAACTATTGTTTTTAAGACATCTGCTGAGGTTAAATTAGGTATAACACTCAGTGCAAATCCTCCAAAAGTTCCTGCCTTCAAAGTTAAGGAATTATCCATTTCCTCCAACGTCAGTTTCGGGCTTAACCTCATCTTTTTTGTTGCCTCGGGTGTCATCCTGAGCTTGTCGAAGGGTGTCATCAACCGTAATCTGGCTCACTGCCGATAAAACACCGCCTGCAACGGCAGCATAACCTGCAACGGTTACAACAACAGCAGGTAAAGCTACTGGAGCAGCTACAATGCTTCCACTTACTGCTAATAAGGCTAATCCAATGGTGCGCAACACCTTAAAAAATTTCGGAGTGGGTGCCTTAGCACGTTCTACTACATTCATAATCTTTCAATTTTGTCATCCTGTAAAGGATCTATTGTACAATCAATTCCACACTTTCTTTGCTATCCAAAGCTTTATAAACTAAGTCTTTCAACTTCGTAAAAGCTTTTCTAGACATCAAACCTAATCCAGGTCCAGAAAGTTTCGTAACAGGAGCAATACAGCCACGTAATTCCTTTTGCGCATTATTAGCAGGATGTATCAAAATATACGTTCTGTTTGGTACATCCACCAATTCCAAATGCCATTTGTACTTCGCACTATATCGCTTTCTAATAAAATATTTCCCTTCCGGAATACAGGAAATCCCACGTTCATTTCGCTTCCACGGCAATTCAATCGTATAACTAATCAATTTGCCCTCACATTCCAATTTTCCATTCGTTCCTTCAGGGAAATAAGTTCTGGTTAAAAACAATATCATAAACTCCCAGCTTCTAACTTCCAGCTCCCAGCTTACACGCCACCGTCAACCGCCACAATCGATAACGGGTTAAAAGCACCATTTTTTAAGGGATACATTTGCCCATTAATTTGTTGGTAAAACTCCACACCAAGAGCCAAAACAAGTGGGTGAGTAGAGTTAGCAGTCACCGCATTACTCAAGTTAATTACAGCTGTTGCAGTAGCATCCCAAGGCATTATAGCCGTTTCAGAAGTTGCCACTACATAGGTTTCTCCCGTAAAGTCAATCGCAGCCCCACCAGAAATCACTTTGAAATGAGTCGTTCCACTAGGAGCAGCAATCATATTCGCAGGAACAAAAGGAGGAATAGCCACATCCAATGTACCCGCTACTCGGTCAATATCCGTAGTAAAAGGAGCAAACAAAGAAGTTCCTAATTTCCCACGAATATTAAATTCAAAACCAAGAACCAGTTCAATCTCGCCATCAATTACATTTCGTAATCCTCTTTCACTCACCGCATCCATTTGGATAACCTTTACCATTTGTTGCGTCAAACGACTCACCATTCTACCATCCGCAGAGTTCAACAACAAGGGGCGTAAAGCGGTTCTCAAAAGTTTACCAGCCTTCCCTGCTCTACCAAATTCAGAACCATTTTCACGCGTTCTTTGAAACGCAGGGTCACTTGCAATTCTACTTGCCTCAATTCCACCCTTCTCACGAGCTAAATGCCCATCCTGCGTCTTATAAAAAGTAATATCCCCGATAGTACCTTTTAACTTAATTATGCCTTTCTGTCTAGCCATAACTTCAAAATTTTAGTTCAACATTCTTTCACTTTCATAAATCATTCAAAACTCGGTTGCAACACTTTCTGAAATAATTACACTGCAAATTTCCCACACAAAACCCATCAAAAAACCACACACCATACCAAATGTCCTAAATCGACACATTTGTCCTTAAACGTCCTAAAATACATTATAAGAACCTTATCAATCAACGTTAAATGAAAAGATTAATTAAGTACCTTTAACTTATCTCAAAGCCAACTCAAAAGCAAGGTTAAAGTATGAATCAAGTACCAAAACGAGTTTGTATCTATCCAAAGGACATACAACGCATTACAGGTAAAAGCTATCGTCAAAGCACAAGAATATTAAATGAAATAAGAAAGTCGCTTAGAAAGCCTAAAAATAGCCTTGTAAGTATAGAAGAGTTTTGTTTGCATACTGGCTTAAATATCGAACATGTTTTACCACTGATTGATTAGCACCATCAACTTATTTAATTTTTAAACAAGTGATTAGTGTTTTTCAATTAGCTTTTTGTATATTTGTATTGTCATCAAAAGGCAATAAAACTGAATAAAATCAAAGGGGTACAATTCGGGGCACTTTTTAAAAGTCCGAAAAAAGCACCAGCAAAATAAGGAGTTTAGAGGTTTACACAAATCCCTCTTTCTCCGCCAGTAGAAATACAAACGGTACTAAAACCCACTAAATTCAACGATTTAGTGGGTTTTTTACTTTTCATCAAAAAAACACTACATACTTTAATTTAATAAATATGAAACTTACTTTTCTATTAGTAACCTCGCTTTTCTTTTCTATATCGTTTGGCCAACTAAAAACCATTACTAACAAAACTACGTACCCATTTTGGATTAGTGTTCCTGAAAATGAAAGTACCGAAAAACAACCTATTTTAATTTTTCTCCATGGAAAAAGTCTTTCAGGAACTGATTTGAATCGGGTAAAACGCTATGGTGTTTTACGAGCGATGGAAAGAGGCAGAAAAATTCCAGCGATAGTTGTAGCTCCTCAACTAGCAAAAGGAAGTTGGGACCCCGATAAGGTTTTAGAAATTTTAGTGCATGTAAAGGAAAATTACAATGTAGACGCATCCCGCATTTATGTTTGTGGAATGAGTTTAGGCGGTTATGGTACCTTACATTTTGCAGGAAAACATGCTGATAAAATTACAGCTGCCGTAGCAATTTGTGGGGGCGGAAATATTAGCGATGCTTGTAAATTAGGAAGTATTCCTCTTTGGATTCAGCATGGCGATAAAGATTATATTGTTCCCATTTCAGAATCTCAAAAAGTAGTGAATAGCATACGAAAATGCAACAAAAAAGCCAATCTCACCTTTACCGTTATTAAAGGAGGAAATCATAGTAGTGTAGAAAATATTTTCCATCAAGACGCAATGTACAACTGGTTATTTGAACAGAAAAGAGAGTAATTCAACTCTTTCACTTATCTTTGCCAAATGAATATCACATTATTATCATCACCACTTCAAGGATTTACTGATTTTCGATTTAGAAATGCTTTTCACAAACACTTTGGCGGAATCGATACTTTTTATTCGCCTTATATCAAACTGAATGGAAAATTGACCATCAAAGGATCCTATGAACGTGATATTCTTCCAGAAAACAATAGCAGCTTAGAGGTAATACCACAAATAATTACGAATGATGCCGAAGAATTTTTATTTGTAGCAAAGTATGTTCAGCAACTAGGATACAAAGAATTAAACTGGAATTTAGGTTGTCCGTATCCAATGGTTGCGAAATGTGGTATGGGTTCGGGATTGATTAAAAATACGGATCAAATTGAACACATTTTAAAACGAGTTCATAATGAAACCGATATTGTAGTTTCTATGAAAATGCGGATGGGGTACGAAAATCCAACCGAAATTTTAGATGTTTTCCCAATTTTAGAACAATATCCAATAAAGAACATAGCCATTCATGCTCGAATTGGCAAACAACTCTACAAAGGAGGAGTGGATTTAGATTCCTTTCAAAAATGTTTAGATACTTCTAAACAAAAAATATACTACAACGGTGATATCACATCTGTTGGTAAATTCAAAGAGCTGCAAGAGCGATTTCCTTCGATAGCCCATTTTATGATAGGAAGAGGATTACTAGCAGACCCTTTTTTACCCTCTATGATTAAGAAGAACAGCACAGAATATCCAAAAAATAAATTCGAAATTTTTGAAGTTTTTCATGACGAAATCTATCGTGAATATGATGCTTATCTACAAGGTCCTACTCCAATCCGAATGAAAATGTTGGGTTTCTGGGAATATTTTTCACAATCTTTTTCTAACCCACAAAAGACCTTCAAAAAAATAAAAAAAGCAGGAAATAGTAAAAACTATGAGGCTGCAGTGAAAGAAATTTTTAAAAACGGCTAATGTTTTTTTCAACTTATTGTGTTATCAAAAAAACTATTTGATACACTTATAAGACAAAACCATACACTTGTCAAACAGTCTTATTTCGCCAGTAGCATTAGTGTTATGTTTGTATACTAAAATCCATGAAACAAAAAATCCAATAACAAAAAATCCCAAATGTATCTGATTCATAAAATTTAACCAAAACTATATTCGTTAGCAATAATGTATTGTGTTTTGGTAGTGACACAACATGTTATTTTTTTGGTATAAACCCTAAACCCACCCCTTATGGAATTTAAAACTACCCTAAAGCACTTTTTGTTGTTTATTTTCTTCATTATTGTAGAAGCACAAGCACAAACCACTATTTTTAATGCCGATTTTTCTAGCGGAACTGGTAATAATGCATTCACGTTAGGAAGTTGGACAAGAGGAAACAATAACAGTAATTTCACTACTACAGGTGCTACTTCTCCATATTTATATCTTGCAGGTTATGCAAATAGTTTAAATACGTCTGCTATCACACCAACGATTAATTTAACTGGCTATGAAAGACTTACTCTTTCATTAAAATTTAATTTTCAAACCGAATTGGATTATGATGGTTTTAAAATTTTATTTTCAACTGACGACGGAGTAACTTGGCGCACTTTAGGAAAAGAAAACGATCAAGCAATTAATTGGTATACCAGTTCAAATGTTCGAGCATTTGGAACAGATCAGAGGGGATGGTCTGGAAATCCCGGAAACACTTGGTTTAATGCTAGCATTGACTTACCATCACAAGGTTTTGACAATAAGAATAATATTAGATTCGCTATACAATTCAGATCTGACGGAACTATGAATTCTTACAGAGGTGTTGCAATTGATGACTTCAAAATTACAGGATATCCTGTAACAGCTAAAACTTATCCCAGCTATAGCGCTTTTAATAAATTAGAAGTTTGGTATAAACCTGAGAGTTTGTCAACATCAGCAAATAATGACCCAATCGATTCATGGCCAAACAGTACTGGAATAAACACTAGTTGGACAAATGCAGTTGGAACTACAACTACAAGACCTTTATACAAAAACAACTCAACAAGCAATGTCAATTTTAATCCTGTTGTAAATTTTGATGGAACTAAATCAATGTTTACCCGACAAGGATTTTACAACCATGATATTTATATTGTTGTAAATCCCGGCACTCCAGTTAGCTCTGCTTATGCAGCTCAAGATGTCTTAATGGGTGATGATTTCATAGAAATCGCAGGTAGCCAAGACATAACAGGACTTTCCATCAATAACACCTCTAATCGGTATGGCGCAGGTGTACCGAATATAGCGGCTTATAATCAAGGCGCTTTAACCAATTATGGAATAGCCATCACATCAAGTACTATAACTTATGATCGACCGGTGATTTTTAATGCTCGACTTAATGCGGGTGGAACTGGAATGAATTTGTATCTCGATGGAGTTGACTTAGGCGTTACCCTCAGTCCTACATTGATGAAAGAGGTTAATACTGGCACTTTTAAACAAATTTTAAATTCGCGTTTTTGGATAGGACGAAGTGAATACTTTGGCCCTAGTTTTAATGGTGATGTAATGGAAATTATGATGTTTTCAGAAAGAAAATCTGACTCAGACAGAAAGAAAATAGAATCCTATTTGGCCATTAAATATGGAATTAATCCTGGACTATTTCCTGTGCCTGCTATTAGTTTACCACATGTTCCTGGAGAACTTGTAGATTCTGATGGAGTGGCTTTGTGGAATACTACAATTAGTAATGGTTACACGTACAATATAGGCGCAATTGGAAGAGACGATGCCACAGGTTTAAATCAAAAACAAAGCAAAAGTATCGATCCCGAAAGCTTTTTAACGGTTGGTCTACGCGACATTTACACTACAAATGCATTAAATACAAACACGTTTATCAACAATAAAGATTATCTAGTTTGGGGAAGTAATTTATTACCATTAACCGAAATGGCTTCGCCTATTCAAGTTAACTTAGGAAGCAGTTTGGTAACCACTTCAACACGGGTAACAAATCGAACTTGGAAGTTTGTAGAACGAGCTACAACAGATGTTGGGAACGTAAAAATTTCTTTACCTACATCCTCAGTAAGTTCGCTACCCGCATTATCAGGAAATAGTGATTACGTATTGATTTTAGCAGACGATGCTAATTTCACGACCAATGTAGAAACTGTATTTTTAAAAACGGTTGGTTCAAATTTAGAAACTACCTATAATTTTAACGGGACAAAATACATGAAACTTGGTGTAGCCGAAGAAGTAATAGCTTCTCGTCACATCAAATTTGATGGCACAAATGATTTTATCCGATGTAATGATGTAACAAGTATTACTGCTGCATTTTCTATTTCGGCATGGGTAAATTGTGAGGGTTCAAATACCCTGAATAACGACAAAACAATTGTAGCTAAAAAAGGGGCTACACAAACGGGCTATCATTTTTTGATAAATAATGCCAATAAATTAGTGATGCGTTTTCACAATGGTGTTACAATGTCGGAAATAGTGAGTAATACAACTTTATCAACCAATCAATGGCGTAATGTGGCTTTTACACTTGACGGGTCAAATGTGGGAAGGTTGTATGTCGATGGTGTATTGGATATCCAAAGCAACATGAATGCTCGTACGGATATGACGAATGTTCTAACCATAGGTGGGCGTTATGTAGATGAAAGCAGTACCGTGGATTTCTTTAAAGGTAAACTTGAGGAAATTCACATTTGGAATGCAGCCCTAACTGTTGATGAAATTCGTTTTATAATGAATCAAGAAATTGAAAAAGGAAATGGGGTTGCGATTAGAGGTAAAATTATACCCGCATCCGTTACTAAAAATGATATTAGTACAAGAACATGGGATAATAGTCTTTTTGCTTATTTCAATATGAACCATTATATAGGAACAAATCTTAACGAAGCTTCAGGAAAAAAATTCCGAGGAAGTATGAATAACGCTAGTTTCTATACCATGGAAGAACAGTCTGCTCCTATCCCTTATGTTTCAGCTGCGGATGGTGCTTGGGAAACTTCTGGTGCTTGGGCAAATGGTGGCGCTATGTACTATCCAAATAATTCCCTAACCATTAATGGTGTTGTAACAAAAATAGACTGGAACATCATCAAAACAACCCACAATATCACTTCGTCAGGAAATAAAACCGTATTGGCAGCAGTGATTGATAATAATACATTACGAATCGACAATGATTCTAAACTTGAAGTAACGCATCATTTAAAGATTAATGGAAAAATTGATTTAGTGGGTAAGTCACAGTTAATTCAAACAAACAACAGTGATTTAGACCCAAGCGGAACAGGAACTCTAGAGAGGGACCAACAAGGTACAGGAAATAAGTACAATTATAATTATTGGTCTTCTCCCGTAAGTACAGTTACTAGCACTATTGCTAACAACACGGGGTTCACCCTTAATAATGCTTTAAAAGACGGAACCAATCCTGCAGCTCCTGCGGCAATTACTTGGACATCCGCATTAGATGGTTCATCTAGTCCGTTGAGTATTTCATTAAGATGGCTACATCGTTATGTAAACTCCTCACCTGCTTATGCGAACTGGGAATTGGTGAATCAAAATACCGTTATACAAACAGGGCATGGAATTACAATGAAGGGAACTGGGATTGCTACTGCTCCCAATATTGTGACTCAAAATTATGTATTTACTGGAAAACCTAACAATGGTACCATTAACCATAGTGGTCTTACTGTAGGACCCAACAATCTTAATTTAATTGGCAATCCATATCCTTCTGCTTTAGATGCCTCAAAATTCATAGATGATAACATTGGTGCTATTACAGGTGCCTTATACTTTTGGGAGCATTTCCCAACAAACAATAGTCATATTTACGCTGCCTATCAAGGAGGTTACGCTACTTATACAAAAACCGGGAGCGTCGCACCTGTTCCACCAGCACAAATAAGCGGACTAGGTTCAAGTTCTAGAACACCAAAACAATTTATCCCTGTTGGACAAGCTTTCTTTATTAGAGGTAACGCGACGGGTGGATCAGTAACGTTTAATAATGGCCAAAGATTATTTGTAAAAGAAGATGATGTTAATTCTAATATTTTATTCCGAAATCAGACCCAAAGTATAGCGTACGATAATAGCAATGATCTTTATTCCATCGAAAATTACACAAAAATAGCCTTGAAGTTCACATCGCTAACAACTAACTTCCATCGTGAAATACTTCTTGGTTTCATGAATGAAAATGCCAATAACGAGTTCAACTATGGGTATGATGGAGAACTTATGGGCCTTCAAGATAGTGATGTGTATTTTCAACTGAATGCAAAAAAGTTAGTAATTCAAGGGGTTGGGCATTTCAATACCAACTTGGTATACCCACTTACTATAAAATCTAATGTAAACAATAACAATGTTCGTATTACAATTGAACGATTAGAAAACTATGATGACGCAAATCCAATTTACATTCATGATGGGTTACATGATACTTATCACAATTTATTGATTAACGATTTTCAAGCAACACTTCCTGCAGGGGAACTCACTGGAAGATTTTCATTGCGCTTTACCAATCAGACGCTTTCTCATAGTGATTTTGAGAACAATACAGCACAGGTTTATTTTAATTCTACCGAAAGCGTGATTGAAGTTATAAACAATAACAACATCGAGATTGAAGACATTACCTTGTTCTCAATTTTGGGCCAAAGAATACATTTTTGGAAAGTTAACACTAACGATAGTTCCATTAAAGCTCCCGTAAACAATTTAGAAACTGGGGTGTATATCCTTAAAATTAAAACTAAAAACGGGGACTATATCGATAAAAAAATGATTTTAAATTAAGATTATGCAATGCGCATTTAAAAAGCCCAACACCTACTTTAAGTAATTGTTGGGCTTTTAAATTTTAACTATGAACCGAAACGTAATTGCTAAACTTTGAATTTATTTCCCAACTTTTTTCCTATCCAATAAGCAATTGCAATTCCTATAATTAAAATCCAAAGATTCATAAAGATATACAAAACATACAATGCAACATTTTCTGTAGAAGTAAAACAGAAATCTTCTATAAAAAAACAAAAAAAGACAGTTGATTTCGAAAATAGCGATAAAGCAAAACTGATCAAAAAAGTGGCTACTAACACGGCAACCAAGTAAAGTAAATTTTTGCTTATTGGCTTCCTTCCCGTTGGTTTAAATACATTGCGTTGTTCTTCATTCCGTTTATTTTCTTGAAGCGACCAAATTACTTTTTTAGCTTCTTCATCTATTTCCATAAATAAAAATTTAAAAAAGGAAAAGTAAGAAAAAAAGTGCGTATATCCATCAAAAAAATGATACATTATTGTTACAGAAGAAAAAATCACAAACGATGATAACTTGACTTCAAAACTTTAAAATAAGTAAAATATGTTTTGTAAATTTGCATTTTAAAACAGGAATAAAATGAAACTTATATTAGTAACCATTGGACTTTTAGGAATAGCTTTTGCAGGAATTGCTATCAAAATTTGGGCAAAAAAAGACGGAAAATTTGCAGGAACTTGTGCTAGTCAGAGTCCGTTTTTAAACAAAGATGGCGAAAACTGCAGTTTCTGTGGTAAAACTCCCGAACAAATGAAAGATTGCAGTGAACCTTCGCATTCTTAATTGTCGTAACTTATGCTATTAACAATACTCTTGATCGCATTTGCGGTTGTTGTATTTATACAATTCCTTTACTATATCTTTATTTTTGGAAAATTTTCATTTGCTAAGGGATCAAATGAAAAGCCTAAAAATATTCCAATATCTGTAATCATTTGCGCTAAAAACGAAGCTGAAAATATCAAAAAGTATTTTCAAACGTTACTAACACAAAATTATCCAGATTATGAAATTGTTTTAATTGACGATGCTTCAAGTGATGAGACCGCAGAACTTTTCGAAGCGTATGAAAAACAATATTCGAATGTAAAATTGGTAAAAGTTCAAAACAATGAAGCTTTTTGGGGTAATAAAAAATTCGCGTTAACTTTAGGAATCAAAGCCGCAAAAAACGAGTATTTAGTATTTACCGATGCGGATTGTTACCCAGCCACAAATGACTGGTTATTGCAAATTTCGAGTCAATTCACTAGAGAAAAAACGATTGTTTTAGGTTATGGTGCTTATGAAAAAGTAAAAAAATCATTCCTTAATAAAATCATTCGTTTTGAAACAATGTTAACGGCTACGCAATATTTTTCTTGGGCAAAAATCGGCAAACCTTATATGGGTGTTGGGCGCAATTTAGCCTATAAAAAAGAAGAATTTTTCAACGTTCGCGGTTTTATGGACCATATGAAAGTACGTTCAGGTGATGATGATTTGTTTATCAATCAAGCGGCTACCAAAAAGAATACCGCAATTTTATTTTCACCCGAAAGCTTTACATTTTCGGAACCCAAAACGACCTTTTCATCCTGGATGTATCAAAAAAGAAGACATGCAACGACTGCAAAATACTACAAAGGATTTGATAAATTTCAGTTGGCATTATTTTTCGTTAGTCAGTTTTGGTTTTTAGTTTTGGCGATTGTTTTGTTAGCATTTCAATTCCAATGGATGCTTGTGACTGCGATTATTGTCTTTAGATATTTTTTTACTTGGCTTTCTTTAGGTTATGCCGCTGGAAAATTAAAAGAGAAAGATGTCATGTATTGGTATCCAATTATTGAAATTGTGCTTATATTTACCCAATTAAGCGTATTTTTTAAAAACCTTTTCTCAAAACCTGTACATTGGAAGTAAATTCAGTAATCATTCAAGAAAACATTGAAAAAGCAAAAAAGGGAGACCAAGTTGCTTTCACATTTTTATTGGATTTTTTCTGGAATGAAGTATACGGATTCATGCTTAAACGCACCGAAAACGAAACCGATACCGAAGATATTGTCATAGAAACTTTTGCGAAAGCCTTTGATAAAATTGCTACGTACAATCCAGAATATGGTTTTAATACTTGGTTGATTGCGATTGCAAAAAACGTACACATCGACATGCTTCGCAAAAAGAAATCGTCTTTATTTATTGAAATGAATGACGAAGAAGACCACCAAGCTTACAGTGTGGCCGATGATTCCAATTCTGCTGAAGACGAATTGATTATCGAGCAAAATTTGGCGCAATTACTACAATACATCAAACAATTGAAGCCCGCCTATCAGGAAGTCATTCAAATGCGTTATTTTCAAGAAATGACCTACCAAGAAATGGCAGAACAAATTGATGAACCGCTAAATAACATCAAAATCAAACTGCTTCGAGCTAAGAAATTATTGGCTGAGATTATTTCGGGGAAGTAATTAATGTTTGCATTTCCTAAAACTTTACTAAAGTTTTCTAATTTTCTAAATTCATATTTCTAAATTCTAAATTTTATATGGCTCTTTTATTGTTTTTTTTAAGGTCATATAGAATCGCTTTCTTTTTATCGGTGTTTGCAAGCAAACGAGTTTGTTTTTAGCGATTTCATATCGTATCTTTGCCTATCAAAATTTTGATTATGGACACAGCTATTGACACTGTTTTACCACCAAGAGAACCCAAACCAAAATGGTTGCGCGTAAAATTACCAACGGGTAAAAACTACACCGAACTTAGAGGCTTAGTAGACAAATACAAACTGAATACGATTTGTACTTCTGGGAGTTGTCCTAATATGGGCGAATGTTGGGGAGAAGGAACAGCAACTTTCATGATTTTAGGAAACATATGTACGCGTTCGTGCGGCTTTTGTGGTGTAAAAACGGGGCGTCCTGAGGACGTAGATTGGGACGAACCGGAAAAAGTAGCGCGTTCCATCAAAATTATGAACATCAAGCATGCAGTCATTACGAGCGTGGATCGTGATGATTTAAAAGATATGGGGTCAATTATTTGGGCAGAAACCGTAAAGGCCATTCGCCGAATGAATCCAAATACGACCCTAGAAACCTTAATCCCAGATTTTCAAGGAAATACTAGAAACTTAGACCGAATTATTGAAGTTGCTCCTGAAGTTGTTTCCCACAATATGGAAACCGTAAAACGTTTGACGCGTGAGGTTCGTATTCAAGCTAAATATGAAAAAAGCTTAGAAGTGCTGCGTTACTTAAAAGAGCAAGGTATCAAAAGAACCAAATCAGGTATCATGTTAGGCTTAGGTGAAACAGAAGAAGAAGTAATTCAAGTTTTACATGATTTGGCCGATGCAAAAGTTGATATTGTTACGATAGGCCAATACTTGCAACCTAGTAAAAAACATTTGCCGGTTAAAGAATACATCACACCAGAACAATTCGCAAAATACGAACAAATTGGAAAAGATTTAGGATTCCGACATGTAGAGAGTGGTGCTTTAGTGCGTTCTTCTTACCATGCGGAGAAACATATTCATTAAGCGAGAAGCTAGATGATGAATGCTAGAAGTTTTTAAATTCTGAATTGTACTAATTTAGCTTGCAGCACAAACTTTTCAACTTGAAACCTGAAACAAACAAAACTTGAAACCTGAAACAAAAATAAAAATTGCAATTAATGGTTTTGGAAGAATTGGACGTAATTTATTCCGATTACTTTTAAATCATCCTACTATTGAAGTGGTTGCCATCAACGACATTGCTGATAATAAAACCATGGCGCATTTAGTAAAATATGATAGCATTCATGGTGTTTTGAATCAGAACGTTTCGTTTTCTGAAGATTCGATTATAATTGCTGACCAATCATTTTTATTTTTTCACGAAAGAGATATCAAAAATTTAGATTGGAAATCGGTAAATGTTGATATTGTTATTGAATCGACGGGGAAATTCAAAACGTTTGAAGACATTAACCAACATATTTTAGCTGGAGCAAAAAAAGTAATTCTTTCAGCACCATCAGAAGTAGATGAAATAAAAACGGTTGTTTTAGGCGTAAACGAGCACATTTTAGATGGAAGTGAAGCCATTATATCTAATGCAAGTTGCACGACTAACAATGCCGCTCCAATGATTAAAATCATTCAGGAGTTATGTGATATAGAACAAGCCTATATTACAACTGTTCACTCCTACACCACTGATCAAAGTTTACACGACCAACCCCATAAAGATTTACGTAGAGCTCGTGGGGCAGCACAATCTATAGTTCCCACTACAACCGGAGCTGCAAAAGCGTTAACCAAAATATTTCCAGAATTGGAAGGAAAAATAGGGGGTTGTGGAATCCGAGTTCCTGTTCCAGATGGTTCGTTAACGGATATTACGTTTAACGTAAAGCGTAAGGTCTCAATCAAAGAAATTAATGATGCTTTTAAAAAAGCGGCTGAAACGAATTTTAAAGGAATTTTAGACTATACCGAAGACCCAATTGTTTCTATTGATATCATAGGAAATCAAAACTCGTGTTTATTTGATGCACAATTAACATCCGTCATTGATAGAATGGTTAAAATTGTAGGCTGGTACGACAACGAAGTGGGGTACTCTTCCCGATTGATTGACTTAATTACATTCGTTTCTAAAAAATAAAGTTTTTTTATTCTTTTTAAAAAAGTTAAATTGCAGTATCAAATTCGTTTTTAAAATTGATAAAACACACTATTACAGTTTTTTTTCTATTCATCCAACTCTCTTTTACGCAAACTGTATTTAGAGAAAACGCCACTATGAATGATAGTATCGATTATTATTTAGAAATTGGATTGTTTAATAAAGATGAGAAAAAATTTTACAACAAAGCAATCGATTATACTGAAAAAGCAATTGAACTAGCACGAGAAAAAAAAAACAACTCAAAACTCACCGAGTGTTATTTGCAATTAGCTACTATTTATTATGATATTGAAAAAAATGATTTAGCTATAGATTATTATATCAGAGCTATAAATGGATATAATAAAAATTTCCCTCTGACTAACTTAGCGCTTTCTTATTATGGTTTGGGTAAATGTTATCTTAGAAAAGACAATATACGGGTAGCCGAAATTTATTTTGAGAAGGCAGCTCTTTTATATAAAAAACTAAACTTCACTGAAGCAATAGAGCTTATTAATTTGCAGAAAGGAATTATTCAAAAAGAAAAGAAAAATTATTCAGAATCAAAAAAAATCATTCAATCTGTAGTCAATAAATTAGAAGACGATGCTTTTTCAAGCACCAAAACAGAAGCCTTTTTTCAACTTGGCGAAATTGAAATGAAACAAAATGAATATGCAAAAGCAATTCTTTTTTACAAAAAAGCTCTCGAAATCAATGAAAAGAATAATGTTGATGTAGAATCAAAGAAAAAGTTATTTAAACAATTAAGCGAGGCACATGAAAAAAACAAAAATAATTTTGAAGCTTTTACCTATTTAAAAAAGTTTACCCGTTTAAACGATTCTATTGAAAAAACCTTTATTAATTATGATTCTGAAAACATGATTGATAAAAGTCAGTTTGACGAACAATTAAAAACCATTGAACAGCTCGACAAGGAAAAAAAGAGCCAACAAAAAACCTTACGTTTTTCTAAACTAATCAGTATCCTAAGTATCGCATTAATTTCTATTTTATCACTCTTAAGTTTATCGCTATATCGAAATAACAAGATAAGAATTAGCACTAATAAATTATTAAAAGAGAAAAATAAAGAATTATTAGCTGAAAAAGAGCGAACCGAACTTGCGTCAAAAGCGCGCGCCGATTTTCTCTCAACTGTAAGTCACGAACTAAGAACACCATTAAATGCTATTAATGGGATTACTTATCTATTACTACAAGAAAAGCCAAAAGCAAGTCAATTGAACTACCTGAAATCACTCGAATTCTCTGGAAACTACTTGCTGAATTTCATAAATGATATCTTAGAAATCAATCGGTTAGAATCGGACAAAGTGGTAATTGAAAAGATTGATTTTAACTTAATCGAACTTACCGAGAACATTGTTAACTCATTTCAAGAGTTTATTCATGAAAACAATATCAATTGTCATTTAGATATCGATAAATCGATTAATTATAATCTAAAAGGAGATCCTACCAAATTATCTCAAATTTTAATTAACCTGCTCAATAATGCCATTAAGTTCAGTGTAAATGGGGATGTTTGGCTTACAATCAAACAAAAAAATGAAACCCATAATGGTATTGTTACCCTATATTTTGAAGTGAAAGACAATGGTATAGGTATTCCAAAAGAAAAGCAAAAAGCTATTTTTGATAGTTTTAGTCAGGGTTCCGTTGAAATCAATCGAACCTATGGCGGAACTGGTTTAGGACTCTCTATTGTTAAGAAGATTTTGGAATTAGTCAACAGTGAAATTCATTTAACTAGTGAATTTGGTGAGGGAAGTACCTTCTCGTTCGAATTAATTTTTGAGAAGGGAGCCAATAAAATCATAAAAGAGGATGCCGAAAACTACCTCAATATATTCACCTCAAAAAAGATTCTTTTGGTTGAAGACAATAAAATAAACCAAATGATAACACAAAAAATGTTGGAGAAAGTGGCTATTGATTGTAAAATTATTGATAATGGTGAGGATGCAATTGAAGACATAAAGGTTAACAATTACGATTTAATTTTAATGGATGTACACCTTCCTGGCATCAATGGAACTGAAGCTACAACTGAAATTAGAAAATTTAATTCTACCATTCCAATTATTGCATTAACAGCAATCTCTCTTAACGAAAACAGAGAAATGCTGTTGTCTTTTGGCATGAATGAAGTAATTACAAAACCTTTTGAACCTAAACATTTCTATAAAATTATAGCCCAATACCTAACTAATCCCTTGCTATCAGATTCTTAATTAAATTTCTTACGTGAGGTTCCGCTTTTTTAGCCGCTTCTAAGACCTCATCATGATTCACTTCCTCGATATTGTCTTCATCCCCCATATCGGTAATAACAGAAACACCAAAGCATTCCATATTCATGTGACGCGCAACAATAACCTCGGGTACGGTTGACATACCAACACAATCAGCGCCCAACGCTTTTACCATTTTATACTCCGCAAGCGTTTCAAATGTTGGTCCTTGCAATCCCAAATAAATTCCTTTTTTCAAATCGATGTTAAGTTCTTTGGCTAATTCAAATGCTTTAGCATTCATCGCTTTAGAATACGGTTCGCTCATATTTACGAATCTTGGCCCAAAACGCTCATCGTTATGACCGCGTAATGGATGTTCGGGCATCATGTTGATGTGATCTGTAATCACCGCAACATCCCCTACCTTATACGCAGGATTTACGCCGCCCGAAGCATTCGATACAATTAATTTTTCAACGCCCAAAAATTTCATTACACGAACAGGAAATGTTACTTGCTTCATGTCGTAGCCTTCGTAAAAATGGAAACGACCCTGCATTGCCACTACTTTTTTTCCTTGGATTGTTCCAAAAACTAAAGCGCCTTTGTGACCTTGAACTGTTGAAACAGGAAAATTTGGAATTTCAGTATAAGGCAAAACAAATGCAATGCTAATATCTTCTGTAAATCCACCTAATCCCGAACCTAGAATCACACCGTATTGTGGTGTAAAATTAGTTTTATTCTTAATGTAATTAACTGTTTCCTGAACTTTGTCCCACATAATCTTGTATCGTTTTATCAATGTTTGTTTTTAAGAAAACTGATTTTATTGGTAAATAGAACAATTGCTTCGTAGGCAATAATCCATTTAAACGAACAAAATCTTTTTCTGTCGTAATTATTTTTCTTCCGTTGGCTTTAGCTAAAATTTGTTCACAATCTTGCTGTGAAAAATGATGATGATCCGGGAAAACCAAAATTTCATTCTTTTCATTTTTTAGAAAATCGAAGAATAATTTTGGTTTTGCAATTCCTGCCACCAATACTTTACTTTCGGTTTGAATTTCGGAAACTAACAATTGCTCATCATTACCAAAAACAAAATCGTCGTATTGAATCGTGGTGAAGAAAACTTGCTGTTTTACCTTTAACTTTTCTCTGATTTTCTGCTGCGCAAGTTCGGACAAATCCTTTGGACATTTTGTGACAATTATCATATCTGCGCGTTTTTTTCCAGAAGAGGGTTCCCGTAAATTTCCGAAAGGCAAAATGTAATCGTCGCAAAATAAATCGTCGTAAGCAGTTAATAAAATATATAAACCAGCTTTTACTTTTCTGTGCTGAAAAGCATCGTCTAATAAAATGACGTCTGGTTTATTTGGAAGTTGTAGTAATTTTTCAATTCCGTTTTTACGATTGGCATCAACAGCTACTTGAATATTTGGGAATTTTGAATAAAACTGAAAAGGTTCGTCACCAATGGAAACTGCAGTTGCATTTTCATCAGCCAAGATAAAACCTTCGGTGGTACGTTTATAACCGCGACTCAAAACTGCCACTTTATACTTTCCAGAAAGTAATCGGATTAAATATTCGATTTGAGGGGTTTTTCCGGTGCCGCCAACGCTTAAATTTCCAACAGCAATAATTGGAATTTCAAATTCATTAGCTTTAAAAATATTTTTATCATATAGCCAATTTCGAATATAAGTAATGAGCCAGTAGAAAAAGGCTAAAGGGAAAAGTATTTTTCGAAGGAAATTCATAGGTTATTTATCAGAATAATGCCCCATTGCAGAAACTATTGTTACTGTAACGATATTTTCTTCGACTTTATAAATCATTCTGTCTTTTTGATTTATTTTACGCGACCAATACCCTGAAAATTCATATTTTAAAGCTTCGGGATTTCCATAACCTTCAAAAGGATTATCAGTTAATTCTACCATAATTTTCTCTATGGCTTTAATTGAATTTTTATTACCTGACTTTATATGATTATCAATATCTTTTTGAGCAATTTTAGTTACTTTAAGCCTAAACTTCCCCATACATCGTTAGGATCAATAGTTACACAATCACCATTTTTAATATTTTCCTCAGCTTTTTTCATTTTTGCAATAAAAGCATCGCTGTAAATACTCTTTTCTTTTTTAGGTTTTTTATCATCGGACTTAACAATCTCAACGTCTTTACCTTCGGCAAAAAAAGTCTTAGCAAATTCTAGGAAAGCCTTACCTTTTTTTGAACGCTCGTTTATTTTTATGGTTATTGTTGTCATGACAGATTAATTTGTTTTACAAATATACAAAAACCGTGCTAATATATTTTCTGTCAAAAATCATAATATAAACGAATTGCTTTTTTATCTTTGATATATAAATTTAAACAAATGAAACTTTCCAATATACTTTCTGTTCTTGAAGAAATGGCACCACTAGGTTATGCCGAAGATTTTGATAATGTTGGACTTTTAGTTGGGAATCCAAATCAGGAGATTTCAGGCGTTTTAGTTTGTCATGATGCGTTAGAATCGGTGATTGATGAAGCGATTTCAAAAAAATGTAATTTAGTAGTATGCTTCCACCCTATTTTGTTTTCGGGAATTAAGAAAATCACGGGGAAAAATTATGTGGAACGCGCGATTTTGAAAGCGATTAAAAATGATATTGCCATTTATGCCGTTCATACTGCTTTGGACAATCATCAAAAAGGCGTGAATAAAATTTTCTGTGATGCACTAGGTTTAAAAGATTCAAAAGTTTTAATTCCGAAAGAAAATTACATTCAAAAATTGGTTACCTATACGATTCCTGAAAACGCTGAAAAATTAAGAAATGCTTTGTTTGATGCTGGTGCTGGAACGATTGGAAATTATGAAGATTGTAGTTTTATTTCTAAAGGAATTGGAACGTATATGGGAAATGAAAATTCGAAGCCAGAAATTGGAGAACGCTTTGAATTTGTAGAAAACGAAGAAATTAAAATCGAGTTGACATTTGAAAAGCATTTACAAGGTAAGATCTTAAAAGCTTTGTTTAAAAATCATGCATACGAAGAAGTGGCTTACGAGATTTATCAATTGGAAAACAAACATCAAAATATTGGTCTTGGCCGCATAGGTATGTTCGATAATTCCCTTTCTGAAACCGAATTTTTACAATTGGTAAAAGAGAAATTGCAATGTGGGGGTATTCGCCATTCAGGTTTTACTGGAAAATCAATAAAAAAAGTTGCTGTTTTAGGAGGTAGCGGTAGTTTTGCAATAAAGAATGCAATTTCCTCAGGTGCAGACGCTTACCTTACGGCCGACTTAAAATATCATCAATTCTATGAGGCTGAAAATCAATTGCTTTTAGCCGACATTGGACATTTTGAAAGCGAAAGATTTACAAAAAACTACATTGTTGATTTTCTTAAAGAAAAAATCACTAATTTTGCACCCAATTCGCTGCAAAGCGGAATTATTTTATCAGAAGAAAATACAAATCCCGTTAAGTACTTTTAAATATGGCAACAATCAAAGAGCTAAGTGTAGAAGATAAGTTAAGAGCCCTTTATGCTTTACAACTAGTTGATTCTAAAATTGACGAAATAAGAAATGTAAGAGGAGAATTGCCTCTTGAAGTAGAAGATTTAGAAGACGAAGTTGCAGGACTTTCTACTCGTTTAGAAAAACTAAAAAGTGATTTAGAAACTATTGACGAGCAAATCAAGGTAAAGAAAAATGCTATTGACGAGCACAAAGCTGCGATTAAAAAATATTTAGAGCAACAAAAAAATGTACGTAACAATAGAGAATTCAATTCTTTAACAAAAGAAGTGGAATTTCAGGAATTGGAAATTCAATTGGCTGAAAAACATATCAAAGAAATGAAAGCTTCTATTGAACACAAAAAAGAAGTAGTTGCTCAAACAAAAGAAAAACTAGACGGTAAGCAAACCCACTTAAAGCATAAAAAAGCAGAGTTAAGTGATATTATGGCTGAAACTGAAAAAGAAGAAAACTTCCTAACAGCGAAATCTGAAGAATTTAGAGGTCAAATAGAAGAGCGTTTAATTGCTGCATATGACAGAATTAGAAATAGTGTAAGAAATGGTCTTGCCGTTGTTTCTATTGAACGTGGTGCGTCTGCAGGATCCTTCTTTACCATTCCACCTCAAACACAAATGGAAATTGCTTCTCGTAAAAAAATCATCACTGATGAACACAGTGGAAGAATCTTAGTAGATGGTCTTTTAGCTGACGAAGAAAAAGAGAAAATGGATAAATTATTTGCAAGTATTTAATTTATACCCAAACATAAAAAAATAGGCTACCTTTTTAAGATAGCCTATTTTTTTATTTCTCTATTTTAGCATCGTGAGTAACGTTTCAAAATTTACTTTTTGTTGCTCACCAGTAGCTAAATTTTTCAAGCCAAACTCTTCATGCTCTAGTTCAGATTCTCCTACAATTACGGCAAATGGAATTCCTCTTCTATCGGCATGTTTGAATTGCTTATCGATTTTTGATTTATCTGGATATAATTCTACTTTGATTCCTTTTTGACGTAATTTACCAATGGCTTTCATAGCATATAAGGCTTCTTTATCACCAAAGTTTAAAAACAAGGCTTTTGAAGTTGCAGTTACAGTTTCCGGAAACAAACCTAGTTCTTCCATTACCAAAGCAATGCGATCTAAACCAAATGAAATTCCAACACCTGACATGTTTTTCAATCCAAAAATACCAGTCAAGTCATCATAACGTCCACCGCCACCAATCGACCCCATTGCCACACCTTTTGGTGCAGCGACTTCAAAAATGGCACCTGTGTAATAATTTAAACCACGCGCTAACGTAACATCTAAATCCAAGAAAGCAGTTTGTAAACCTAAAGTTGTAACGTTATCACAAATGAATTGCAACTCGTTAACACCTTTCATTCCTTCTTCTGAATTAGCTAATAATTTCGCTAATTTTTCTATTTTTTCGTTGATGGTTCCTGTGAAATTGAACAACGGTTGTACTTTTTCAATCGCTGTTTCCGAAATGCCTTTTTCCAACATTTCTTTTTTCACGCCGTCTTCTCCTATTTTGTCTAATTTATCTAATGCTACCGTAAAATCAATCAATTTATCCGAAGCGCCAATAACCTCAGCAATTCCAGATAATATTTTACGATTGTTAATTTTAATCGTAACGCCTCCTAAACCTAACTGACTAAAAACCGAGTCATACAATTGCACCAACTCCACTTCTTGCCAAAGCGAATTCGAACCTACCACATCCGCATCACATTGATAAAACTCTCTAAAACGTCCTTTTTGAGGTCGATCCGCACGCCAAACCGGTTGAATTTGGTAACGCTTGAACGGAAACTCAATTTCGTTTTGGTGTTGCACCACATAACGCGCAAAAGGAACGGTTAAGTCGTAGCGAAGTGCTTTTTCAGAGATTTTACCTGTTAGTTGTTTATAATTTATGGTTTGAAGTTCTTCCATTGGAACTTTATCCAAATAATCTCCCGAATTCAAAATCTTAAAAATCAAGCGATCACCTTCTTCGCCATATTTTCCCATTAAGGTTTCCGAATTTTCAAACGAAGGCGTTTCAATAGGTTGAAAGCCAAATTTCTCAAAATTGGTTTTAATCGTACTGAAAATATAATTGCGTTTCGCCACTTCTGCTGGTGAAAAATCTCGGGTTCCTTTTGGTATGCTTGGTTTTTGTGCCATTTTAAATTTAGAATTTAGAATTTAGAATTCTGAAAATGAGAAATCTAAAAAATAATTTATTTATTATTAATTCTGCTTTTTGTGTTTTTTAAAGTTGTTACAAAAATTGCAGTTAATTCATTTGCTTCATTTAGAAGTTCGTTCAACACTTTTTGATCAACAACATTTAATTCTTGAAGAACTTCTAACCAAAAATGAGATTCATCTGTTTCTTCTAAAACAATATTCATCTTTGATAAATATTCATTATCACTTCTTGCTCGTAAAGAAGCTCTGTAATTTGCCCCAACAGAACTCCCAGATTTCCCCAATTGATTTGCAATAATTCTTGTAGAACTTTTCATTGGTAAATTATCTACCAAATTCAAAATTGAGATTGTAAATGATTTTGTTCGTTTCTTTAAGTCAAATTCTTTCATTAACGAATTATTTTGATGCAAATATCGAATATATTTAGCAGTATTAAAAATCAATTCAGAGATTTAAAATTTCATGATTTTCACTTTCTAAATTCTAAATTCTAAATTCTTACTTCATTTGTGTAACATTTCACTCATACTATAGTCTTATAGGCATGGTAGGATTATTTAAAGAAAACACAAAAATTGCGCTTGATTCTATTAAAGGTCAAGCTTTGCGTACTTCGTTGACGGTAATGATTATTGCTATTGGAATTACGGCTTTAGTTGGAATTCTAACGGTAGTTTCAGCATTAGAGAATACGATTTTGAAAGATTTTGCTTCTATGGGAGCGAATACTTTTTCTATTAGCCAATACGATTTTTCTTCAGAAATCAATCAAAATGATACGGAGCAACGTGTCAATCCTATTATCAGTTATCCTGAGGCAAAATCGTTTCAAGATAAATTTGATTTTCCATTTACTACAACCTCTTTATCTTTTACAGCTGGTTCGGCTGTAGAAGTAAAATATGGCGAAAAAAAGACCGATCCAGAAATTTCTATCATTGGAGTAGATGAAAATTTTTGTCCTAACAAAGGACTAGAAGTAGTTAAAGGAAGGAATTTTAATTCCTTTGATATATCCAATAACAATTATGTTTGTGTATTAGGTTCGGACTTTGAAAAAGGACTATTTGAAAATATTAATCCGTTAGATAAAACCATTTCGATTCGTGGTGCCAAATTCAAAGTGATTGGCGTTTTGAAGGAGAAAGGTTCTACCTTTGGAAATAGTCAAGATTTACGTGTTTTGATTCCAACACAAGTGGCACGTTCATTATTTTCTGCTCCGAATATCAATTACGATTTAGACGTTATGGTTATGAACGAAGGTTTATTAGATGAAGCGGTGGATGATGCAATAATAACGATGCGAAGAGTTCGTAAATTGAGTCCAGTTGAAAAAGATAATTTCGGAATTGAACGAAGCGACGATTTGATTCAAACCTTACTTTCTAATACAGCGGTATTGGCAATTTCAGCATGGGTAATTGGAATTATTACGGTTTTTGGTTCTTCTATTGCATTGATGAACATCATGTTGGTTTCCGTTACCGAAAGAACGCGTGAAATTGGTGTTAGAAAATCACTTGGTGCAAAACGAAGCACAATTGCGTGGCAGTTTTTCACTGAAACATTAGTCATTGGTCAATTAGGTGGCGTTGTTGGAATCATTTTAGGAATTTTAATCGGATTTGGAATTGCATCCGCTATCGGATTTTCATTTACAATTCCTTGGATGGCAATTATTGCCGCATTTATAACAACGTTTATAGTTACCATTGTTTCTGGACTATATCCTGCCATAAAAGCTTCTAAATTAGATCCTGTGGAAGCATTGCGCTATGAATAAAAATTAACTACAAGAAATACAAAGAAGGCACAAATTTTACAAGGTTTTGAAAATAAATCTTCGTGCTACTTTGTGAAAAAACTTTGAGAAACGTTGTGTTACAAACCTAAATCGAACACTTAATCATTCGATCATTACCGTAAATATCTTTTTTCAATTCGATGTTTTTGAACCCTAAATTTTCAAGTAATTCAACCGTTTCTTTTCCTAAATACTGATTGATTTCAAAAAACAACAATCCGTTTGACGACAAGTTTTTCAAAGCCAATTGTGCTATTTTTCTATAAAAAAGTAACGCATCGGTATCTTCTACGAACAAAGCCAAATGAGGTTCGTAGTTCAAGACATTTTTCTTGATTTCTTCTTTTTCCAAATTACGAACATAAGGAGGATTGGAGACGATGATATTGTAAGGTGATGGGTAATGGGTAATGGGCGATGGGAGTTGAGATAAATCTTCAACTTCTAAAATATTGGCTTGAATGAAATTGATCTCGACTTTGTTTGATACGGCGTTTCTTTTAGCAACTTCTAAAGCTTTTTCGGAAACATCAATCGCTGAAACATTTGCTTGTGGTAAATTTGCTTTTAATGAAATAGGAATGCAACCTGAACCCGTTCCAATGTCTAAAATGGTGATAGGTGTTAGGTTTTGGGTAATGGGTGAATTCAAAATCCAATCAACAAGTTCTTCCGTTTCTGGCCTAGGAATTAAGGTATTTTCATTGACTTCAAATCGCAAGCCGTAAAACCAAGCTTCACCTGTGATATACTGAATGGGTTTTTCTTGTTGTAAATCCACTAAAATAGCATTCCATTTTTCAATTGCTGCATCTGAAATTTCAAAATTCGGATTCAAAGCTACATCTACCCGCTTTAAATTATGCAAATATTCCGTTAAGATGAAAAAGAAACTTTCGATTTCTTGTTCGTCTTGAATGTTTTTTAATGAATCGAAAAAATGGCCTTTGTAGTGTTTTAGTAGCATGAGCTAAATTGGTCTTAATTCTTAATACTCAAATCTTGATACTACAACTTCTTCGTCATCCAAACTTCGCAACTATTATGTCCTGTATTACCCATTGGACCATCTATATTTTCAAAACCTATTCGTTTGTAAAGTTTTTGAGCGGTAGTCATGAATGATAAAGTTTCCAAATAACAAATTTCAAAACCTTGATTTTTGGCAAATTCTAAGCATCTTCCGATAATTTTCTCTGCATAACCGGTTCCTCTAATTTCGGGGGCAAAATACATTTTTTGCAATTCACAAACCGAATCATCTCCATTTTCTAGAGGTGCAATACCGCAACCTCCAACCACTTTTCCTTCATTTTCTACCACATAATAAACAGAACGAGGTGCTTGATATACTTCGTACAACGTATCTAAAATTGGATCTGCATAAGCTGTTCCTACTTTAGGCGCATTTAATTCATGAAAAATATCGCGAATTACTTTAGCAATCGACTCATTATCTTTTTGTTGGATTTCTCTTATTATCATAGCTTATTTATTGTCGCACAAAAGTACGCAAATTGGTAGAATCGATTATTAATTCTATCTCAAAAATACTACATTTGTAGTATGACGACACATGAATTTTACATGAGACGCTGTATTGAACTCGCCAAAAATGGTTTGGGAACTACGTATCCTAATCCGTTAGTGGGAAGTGTGATTGTACACGAAGGTAAAATTATTGGCGAAGGTTGGCACAAAAAAGCTGGCGAACCTCATGCAGAAGTCAATGCAGTGAATTCCGTCAAAAACAAATCGTTATTGAAAGAAGCTACGATATATGTGAGTTTAGAACCGTGCAGTCATTTTGGAAAAACGCCTCCCTGTTGTGATTTAATTATTGCGAATGAAATTCCGAATGTTGTAGTTGGAACCGTTGACCCATTTGCAAAAGTGGCTGGAAATGGCATAAAAAAACTAATTGAAAGCGGCAAAAATGTAACCGTTGGAATTTTAGAAGAAGAATGTAACGAACTCAACAAACGCTTTTTTACTTTTCATCAAAAGAAAAGACCTTATATTATTTTAAAATGGGCGGAAACCGCTGATGGATTTATTGCGCCTGAGATCCTGAAACCCGTTCAGCATGACAAGTTGAAACCTGTTTGGATTACAAATCAATATTCAAGACAATTGGTTCATAAATGGCGTACGGAAGAACAAGCAATTTTAGTGGGTACAAATACGGTTTTAAACGATAATCCAAAATTAGATGCACGTGATTTTTCAGGAAATAATCCCGTTCGAATTGTATTAGACAAATCAGGAAAAATTTCAAAAAACTATCACGTTAAAGATACTTTACAAAAGACAATTTTTATTACGGAAAGCGAAAATTTCATTTCAACTGAAAATTGTATCTATGAAAATGCTATCTTTGATACTCACCTCATTTCTTCAATTTGTTCGATTTTATACCAAAACGATATACAATCCGTTATAATTGAAGGAGGAAGTAAAACACTACAATCCTTCATAGATGTGAATTTATGGGATGAAGCAAGAGTTTTCAAAGGAGACATAACATTTCAAAACGGCACGTTAGCCCCAAATATTTCCGGAAATCCGGTTGCTAGTTTTGACATAATGAATGATGAACTTAAAATTTTCAAGAATTATGATTGAAGCAATTATTTTTGATTTTGGCGATGTTTTTATTAACTTGAACAAACAAGCTATTGACTCTGAGTTTAGAAAATTGGGGTTAACTGCTTGGCATGACGATTTAGATGTTTTAAATAAAAAGTATGAAATTGGAAAAATTGATGAATACGAATTCATGCTAGGATTCCAAAAGTATTTACCCAATGCTGAATTGACTGAAATTAGAGCAGCTTGGAATTCTATATTAGGAGATTTCCCATTAAAACGATTGGAGTTTTTGCAAATGATAGCTTCTAAATACCGCTTATTTCTTTTAAGCAATACTGATCATACGCATATTGAAAAATTTGAGCACAACGAAGGACAAACCTTTGCTCGTGACTTTTATAGTTGTTTTGAAAAAGTTTATTTTTCATACGAAATCGGAATTCGCAAACCAGATGAAAATGTTTTTAAATACCTAATAAACAATCATAATTTGAATCCAAAGAAAACCTTATTTGTAGACGACAAAAAAGAAAATACAGATGTTGCAGAAAAATTAGGCTTTCAAGTTTGGAACATTCAACCAGAGCTTGAAGATGTTACGCAATTATTTGATAAAATACTAATTTAATCCATTGTGGCCTACTTACTTCTTAGCATTATATTCAATGCTTCTCTTTTTGTTATTATTAAACTGTTTGCTAGATTTAATATAGATGCTTTACAAGCTTTAGTAGTAAATTATTTTGTAGCTTCTTTAGTTGGTTTTTTATTTCTTGACACCCCTATAGTTCCAACCGAAATTATCAGTCAATATTGGTTAAAAGGAAGTATTCTTTTAGGTTTTATTTTTATAGCTACTTTCTATGCTACAACACTAACATCACAACGAAATGGGCTTTCTGTGGCCTCAGTAGCTTCGAAAATGTCCATAATAATTCCGATTACTTTAGGTGTCATCTTATATAATGAAAAGCTTGGCTTCGTCAAAATTACGGGAATTCTTTTAGCCCTGATTGCTGTTTATTTCACTTCCAAAAAAGAAACAGGAGAAGTCCAACAATCTTCAAACCTACTCTATCCAATTTTAGTTTTTATTGGTGCTGGAACCATAGATGCTAGTTTAAAATACTTACAAACATTTCATGTTCCATCGGAAAAAATAGGTTTGTTTTCATCAATAACTTTTTTTTGTGCTTTTAGTGTTGGAATTCTAACCCTTATCTTTCTGACCATTCGTGGTAAAATCAAATTTTCGGCAAGGTCTATTTTAGGAGGAATTGCACTAGGCTTACCCAATTACTTTTCTTTGTATTATTTAGTAAAAATGTTAGAGGCAAAAGCTTTTCAAAGTGCCACTTTGTTTACTATACATAATATTTCTATCGTTTTAGTTTCTACATTTGTAGGCATTCTTTTTTTTAGCGAGCGGATTTCTCTTCGTAACGCATTTGGAATTGGATTAGCTTTATTTGCTTTATTTTTAGTTACCTATTAAATGGATTTCTCAGAAAAAGACACCTACAAAACCATTCTCACCCCTTCAGAAGAGGTGTTGTATAAAGAAAAGAACAGTAAGTTCTTTGGCTATGCTTTTCCCGTAACTACAGAAGAAGAAATTAAAGAAATCATAGACCGTTTAAGAAAAGAGCATTTTTCAGCACGTCATTGGTGTTATGCCTATCAAATTGGTACAGAAAAAATTCAATATCGTGCAAATGATGACGGCGAACCAAACAATAGTGCCGGGATGCCTATCTACGGGCAAATTCAGTCCTTTGATGTCACAAATATATTGGTTGTTGTGGTTCGTTATTTTGGAGGTGTAAAACTTGGGGTTGGTGGCTTAATTTCAGCATATAAGATTGCGGCACAAATGGCATTGGAAAATTCGGAAATTATAGAAAAAACTATTGACAAACATTTTATCATTTCATTTGGATACGCACACATGAATAAAGTAATGCGAATCATTAAAGAAAAAAACCTACGAATCGTTTCTCAAAAAATGGAAATGGAATGCGAAATCGAAATAACTACTCGAAAAAAAAATGTCCAAAATTTATTGGACATTTTTGAAAACTTATACGAAATAAAAGTTACTGAAATTTAAACTTCTAGAAACGAATTAATCTTCTCAGAAACATACTCTGGTGGCAAAATTGGACGACCCGTTTTCATGTCAACAAACACCAACATAGAATAACCTGTTGTTAATAACTCATTCGCTTCATTATAGATTTCATAGTCAAATTCTATCTTTACAGAAGTCTGACTTTTTAATATTGTCTTAACAGTTAACAAATCATCATAACGCGCTGGTTTTTTGTAATTCATAGTTAATGAAACTACTGGAAGCATTACGCCATTATCCTCCATCCACTTATAAGAAACCCCTAAATTTCTTAGCCATTCCACGCGTCCCATCTCAAAATACTGTGCATAATTTCCATGATAAACTACTCCCATTTGATCGGTTTCGGCATAACGCACTCGAACTTGAAATTGATATTCTTTCATATTAAACTACTATTAAATTATTCTTAAAAAATTGCTATACTGTCTTACAATATTTTTTTTTAAAAATCAAGGTTAAAAAAATTTTTTTTACAGAATTTTGTTCACATATTTGCTAACCCAAAACACAAGAACAAAAAAACAGTTTTGTTCGATTTTTGTAGCTTCTACAAAACTAAAATAAACTAGTAATAATTAATTGATTTTATGACAAAAACTGCGCAATCGGTATGGAATAACTGTCTGTCTTTCATAAAAGACAATATTCAAGATCAAGCTTACAAGACTTGGTTTGAACCTATTCAGTCAGTTGAGCTAAACGATAATGCGTTGTCAATTCAAGTACCTAGTAAATTCTTCTACGAATGGCTAGAAGAACACTATGTAAAATTATTAAAAGTTGCCCTAACTAAAGAATTAGGCCCGGGCGCAAAGTTATTGTATAAAATTAAAATGGAGAACACTTATGGCAACAAACTTCCATTTACTGAGCAAATTCCAAGTTATAACAGAACAGCGGTAAAACCTCAGGAAGTTGATGTCCCTATTGTGAACAAAAATCCAGAATTAAAAAACCCATTCATCATTCCTGGTATTCGTAATTTAAAAATCGAATCACAACTTAACGCCAATTATAGTTTTGATAATTTCCTTGAAGGAGATTCCAACCGTTTGGCAAGAAGTGCAGGTATGGCGGTAGCTAACAAACCCGGCGGAACTTCTTTCAACCCTTTATTAATTTTTGGAGGTGTTGGACTAGGGAAAACTCACTTAGCCCATGCTATTGGAGTTGAGATTAAAGACAAATATCCGGAAAAAACCGTGTTGTATATTTCGGCAGAAATATTCACACAACAGTATATTGATTCTGTTAAGAAAAATACACGTAACGACTTCATTCACTTTTATCAATTAATTGATGTTTTGATTATTGATGACGTACAGTTCTTATCAGGAAAATCGGGAACACAAGATGTGTTTTTCCACATTTTCAACTATTTACACCAAAATGGGAAACAGGTAATTTTAACTTCTGACAAGGCACCTGTTGACATGCAAGATATTGAGCAACGCTTACTATCTCGTTTTAAATGGGGATTATCAGCAGAATTACACCAACCTGACTATGAAACGCGTATTTCAATTTTGAAAAACATTTTGTTCCGTGATGGTGTAGAAATGCCAGAAGAAATTATCGAATACGTTGCTAAAAATATCAAATCTAATGTTCGTGAATTAGAAGGTGCTATCATTTCATTGATCGCACAATCCTCTTTTAACAAACGTGAGGTTACCATTGATTTAGCAAAACAAGTAGTTGAAAAATTCGTTAAAAACGTAAAACGTGAAATTTCAATCGATTATATTCAAAAAATTGTTTCTGATTATTTCCAATTGGATGTTGAAACATTACAGTCTAAAACCAGAAAACGTCACGTAGTACAAGCAAGACAATTAGCAATGTTCTTTGCAAAGAAATTCACAAAAGCTTCTTTAGCAAATATTGGTTCACAAATTGGTGATCGAGATCATGCTACGGTTCTCCATGCCTGTAAAACCGTTGACAACTTGGTCACTACTGACAAACAATTCCGAAAATACGTAGACGATATCAACAAGAAGTTATCGCTGTAATTTATGGCTACAAAAATTTTAATGGTTTGCTTGGGAAATATTTGCCGTTCTCCTTTGGCAGAAGGTATTTTGCGTTCTAAACTTTCCGAAGATTTTATTGTAGATTCAGCAGGAACAGGAGGTTGGCATGCCGGAGAATTACCCGATAAGCGTTCGACTGCTACAGCTAAAAATAGAGGTTTAGACATTACCAATCAAAGAGCAAGACAATTCAAGCAAAGTGATTTTGAGATTTTTGATTCTATTTTTGTAATGGATAATTCTAACTACAAAGACATCATGACTTTAGCTCCAAATGAAGAAGCCAAATTAAAAGTCAAGCTCATACTAAACGAAATTTTTCCAAATGAAAATGTTGATGTTCCCGACCCTTATTATGGTGGCCAAGACGGGTTTGAAAACGTTTTTGACATGTTAGACCAAGCTTGTGAGGAAATCGCAAGAAAATTAAAGCAATAACATCATGAAAACAAACACTTTAGGCAAACTCTATTTAATTCCTATTACATTATCCAATCCTGGAGAAACTTCTGTAGCACCGGAAGATGTTTTACCTCAAACCATAAAAAGAACCATTGATTTCATAGATTATTATATTGTTGAAAACGAGAAAACCGCGCGTAAATTCATAAAAAGTATTCATCCAGATAAAAAACAACCCGATTTAAAGATTTCTGTACTTAATAAACACACCGATTTTGCAGCACATAATGAATTCATCCAACCTTTATTGAGAGGTAAAAATATTGGATTAATGAGTGAATCAGGTTGTCCAGGCGTAGCTGATCCGGGTGCTGTTATTGTAAAATTGGCACATGAAAAAGGGATTCAAGTAGTACCGTTAGTAGGTCCAAGTTCTATTTTATTAGCTTTGATGGCAAGTGGGATGAACGGACAAAGTTTTGCTTTTAATGGCTATTTACCTATCGACAAAAACGATAAAAAACAAGCGTTGAAAAATTTCGAACGTTTATCACAAGACAAAAATCAATCGCAATTGTTTATTGAAACGCCGTATCGCAATACTAAACTGATGGAAGACTTGTTACAGATTTTACAACCGAATACGCTCTTATGTGTGGCATGTGATATTACACTACCCACAGAATTCATCCAAACAAAAACGATTAGTCAATGGAAAAAAGAAAAGGCCGATTTACAAAATCGACCTTGTATTTTTATTATTCATAAAGTTTAAAACTACTCTAAATCTACTTTAGCATTTGCATTCGCTGCAATATTAGAAATATCGTAATTTGAAAATTTTCTGATGTAGCTTGATAATGATGTTCCAAAACCATCTTTGAAACCATTACGTCCATTACTTCTTAAATATTTTTTTACTGAACCCGCTCCTCCTAAATGCGCTGCCGCAATTAAACCAGATTCCGTAATTTCTACACCATTAATAACTCTGCCTGAATATTTTTGAATTTCTCTACGCAATTCCCACTTGTTTCTAGCGATTAAGGCTTTAAAAGCCTCCTCTTGCCATTCAGCGTTGCGTAAAAATTCTTGAAAATCATAAATACCCACAGCACGTAGTGTACTTCTTCCGAATTGGTATTTACCCATATACCCGTATGGATTCACTAAATGCAACTTACCTCTAGACTCTTTATAAGCCATTTTTTGAGCAAAACCTGTAAATGATTTACCAACTTGTGGCACTTTAATTGGTAATACCTCTTCGTTTTCACTTTCATTTGGAACATGATATTTAATACCTTCGTAGTTCGACAAATGAAATCCTTCTAACTTTTCTTTCTTGAAGGTTATAAAACCTGAAGAAACGACTAATACTAGGAGTGTCAATCCTATAAAATACGACCTTTTTTTTATCATGAATTGTTATTTCTCAGCGTCTGTCACCCATCTGAAATTAGCGATGCAAAGATACTATAAAAAATTAGAATATTGATTTACAGCTTGTTAATAATTCTTAAAAGTAGATAAAGTGTGCTTTAACTCCGTTAAAATCATCATATTGCAACGTTGGTGCTGGAATTTTAATGGTGTTAAAAACAGAAAAAAGGGTCTTTAAAAAATGTGATTTTGTAGTAATTTTCGTTAAGTCAATATCAAAACTTAGGTAAAATTGTCGATATGGGTTTTGAATTATTCCGTTTTCAATTGCTTCTGCATCATTTCCATACAACATTCCTTCTCCTCCGTAGCCAATAGCTAAATTTAACCACTTAGGAATAAAGGTATCTTTTGTAAACGAATGAATGTTAAATGACAACCAATACGTCTGACCATTATAATCCTTTAAAATTTCTTCATTAAAAGAAGCTCCTAGAGTTTCTGAACGTTGTGAAGCAAATTTAGTTTGACGAAATGAGAACTTAGGTGTGATACGCTGTTCTTTCCATAATAATTCTTGAGAGACATAGAGGGCTGTTCCGGAAACATTTGCTATAATATCGCCTGAAGATGCACCCCATTCTTGTGAAAAACCATCAAAAACCTCTATAACAGTTAAAAAGCCTAATCCCAAAGTAGTACCAAAGATTAACTGCTCTTTCTTGGGAACCCCACTCCATTGCAACATTTCTACTCCAACTCTACCTAAATGATAACTAGAATAGAGATGTCCAAACTTATCCATTTGCAACCATTGATCATTATCATTAATAAAATGAAAATCGGATTTAGGATAATCTTTATACCAAAGTTGATTCAAACCTATCAAAGTGATTCCTAAAGTGGATGATGTCGCTAAATAAACCCCTTTTTTTCTTGATTGATTTAACGTATCAGAAGGTTTAAAAAAAGGCTCAAAATGCTTTGCTTGTCCTTGAACTAAATTAGCAAACAATAGCAACAAAAAAAATATTTTAAGCCTAAGCATTTACTATGTGTTATAACTTTATTCCGAGTTTATTAACCCACTCTGCGTATTTTTTTGCATTTATTAAATGTGCTTCGTATGTAGTTTCGAATGCATGATATCCAGGACGACTAGGATCGGCACAAAAATAAATATAATCGTGCTTTTCTGCATTTAAAACCGCATCAATAGCCGAAATGTCAGGCATTGCTATAGGTCCAGGAGGTAATCCTTTATTAATGTAAGTATTATAAGGTGAGTTAACAAAAAGATTTTTCCCACCCACTCTTTTAATAACTTGATCAAAATCTCCAGTAGTGGCTTTAATAGCATAAATGACGGTAGGATCAGCTTGCAATGGCATATCTTGATTTAAACGATTTAAATAGGCTCCTGCTACTCTTGGACGTTCATCAGCTTTAACTGTTTCTTTGTGAACTATAGAAGCCAGTATATATACCTCAGCTGGAGACATATTTAATATTCTTGCTTTTTCAAGACGTTGTTGATTCCAAAATTTCTGATGTTCTTTTGCCATTTTATTAGCAATTTTTGTAGCAGAGGTATTCCAATAAAACTCATAGGTATTTGGAATAAAAAGTGTCAAAGCCGTTTCCTTGGACAATTGGTTTTCATTTAAAAAGATTTCATTAGTAAAGGCCTCTTTTAACACCAATGTATCTGGCTCTAATTGTGTAGAAAGACGTTGTAGTAATTTATCTAATGTTTCTTGATTATTAAATGCAACTTGTACGGGTACATTTAAACGCAAACTTCTAACCATATCAAAACTGGTCATATCTTTTTTGAAAAGAAATTTTCCCGCTTTTACATTCGTACTATAATTTCTTGATGTAGCTACAAAGTCAAATTTTTCAAAATCTTTTACCAATGGTTTTACAATTTCAACTACTTGTTCATAAGTTGAATTCGTTGGAATGTAAACATAAATCTCATCTTGTGAAAACTGAGTGTTTGATGTAAATGCTTTAAAGTAAACATAAATACCGACTGCAGTTGCGATAACAATTCCAGCAACAGCTATTATTGAAATAAGTTTTTTTACGTTCAAGGGGTAATTTTTTAAATGTGATTGATTAATTGATATAACATCTCATCTTCGTATTGATTGTTAATTTTATTCCAATCTTTTTTTACTCCGATTTTTTGAAAGCCAAATTTAGTAAAAAGGGAAATACTAATCTCATTTTTCGAACCAATATTTGCATATAACTGATGCAACTGCAACTGATTGAATGCATAATTGATTACCAATTGCAAAGCTTCAGAACCAATTCCTGAATTTTTATTGGCTTCACTTGAAATTACAATCCCAACTCCTGCTCGATTGTTTTTCGGATCAAAATCAAATAAATCGATTAAACCTACTGCTTCAAAAGTGTCATTTAGACAAATCGCCAAGCGCAATTGTTTTGCTTCATAAATATCCTGATGCGCATTTTCCAAATACTGACGAATCAAAAATCTGCTATATGGAGTTTGTGTATTGCTAACTTCCCAAACCGATTCGTTGTTTTCTATTTTATAGATAAACTCTAAATCTTCGGGTTCGAGTGCGCGTAGATAAATGTTGTTTCCTTTAAGTGTAGTCAAAATATTTAAAATTGATTATTGATTGATTTCAATTTTCCCTTCAAAAACAAAAGTTGCGGGTCCAATCAAGAAAACGTTGGAATACTTTCCGTTATCTACATCGAACTGTACTTTCAATTTTCCTCCTTCTACGTTTAAATCTATGATGTTATTGTTTGTTTTTCCTGTTTGATGCATCGCAATAGCAACTGCTGTTACGCCTGTTCCACACGACAAAGTTTCATCTTCAACACCGCGTTCGTAAGTGCGAACTGCAAAAATGTCATTTTCTAATTGATGTACAAAATTGACATTACTTCCTGCACTTCCATACAAATCGGAATAACGAATTTTTGAACCTTCTGATTTTACATCTAGTGTTTTTAAATCCTTCACCATTTGCACATGATGTGGCGAACCCGTATTTAAAAAGGTATAGTTCTCATGTTGATTTACTGCGTCAACATCTTTCATTTGAAGTGCAACGATTCCATGCGCATCGATTGTAGCAAAATGATATCCATCCACTGCTTCAAACTCGGCTCTGTTTTCCACTACACCCATTTGTTTGGCAAAAGCCACTAAACATCTTCCACCATTACCACACATCGAACTTTCGTTACCATCTGAATTGTAGTAGACCATTTTAAAATCATATTGCGGATGATTTTCTAACAGTATCAACCCATCAGCACCTATTCCAAATCTTCTGTCACACAATTGTTCAACAAGTTTGGTATTATTTTTGGGAAAAAATTCAGTACGATTATCAATCATGACAAAATCGTTTCCTGTTCCTTGATATTTATAAAATGTAAGTTGCATTGCGTAATTAATTTATACAAAAGTACGAATATTAATAAGATGTTAAACAATGTTAATCGAGCGTTAAAGTGCTATTTTGGAATATTTTTTGTTATATTTTTGAGTAAATAAAATTTAAAAAAAAATGAAAAAATTTGGAAGTTTATTTGCAATATCGCTCTTAAGTGGCGCTGTAACATTAGGTGCTTACAAATTCTTTTTAGAGCCGAATAATGCTGGAAAATTAACTATTGCTTCACCTAATTATAGTAAGAATGTAAATTTGGGAGCAGAAAATATTGATTTTACAACTGCAGCAGAAAACACTATTCATGCAGTGGTTCACGTTAAAAATGTAAGTGTTTCAAAAGTACCTAGTAATCCTTTAATGGAATTTTTCTACGGTTATCAAGGCCCAAGAGAGCAAACACAAATAGGAACTGGATCTGGGGTAATTATTACAGAAGATGGTTACATCGTTACCAACAACCACGTTATACAAGACGCAACTGAATTAGAGGTAACTTTAAATAATAATAAATCCTATAAAGCTAAATTGATTGGAACCGACTCAAAAATGGATATTGCCCTTTTAAAAGTTGATGCCGATGAAAAATTACCTTATGTAGTTTTTGGAGATTCTGAAGCTATTAAAGTAGGCGAATGGGTTTTAGCTGTAGGAAATCCATACAACTTGAATTCTACTGTTACCGCTGGAATTGTTTCGGCAAAAGCTAGAAATTTATCCAACAATGGGATTCAATCCTTCATTCAAACAGATGCCGCCGTAAATCCAGGAAACAGTGGTGGTGCATTGGTAAACACTCGTGGGGAATTAATTGGAATTAACACGATGATTTCATCTCCAACAGGAAGCTACACAGGGTATTCATTTGCAGTACCTTCAAATCTTACCCGAAAAATCATTGAAGATTTAATGCAATTTGGTAACGTTCAACGAGGAGTGTTAGGCGTTGAAGGAGGTGAATTGAATTCTAACTTCGCAAAAGAATTAGGGATTAAAGAAACGCAAGGATTTTACATAAACAAGGTTACTAAAAATTCTGGAGCTGAAAAAGCCGGATTAAATAAAGGGGATATTATCATTCAATTGGATGATAAAAAAATAACCAGTTTTTCAGAATTGTCAGCATACATCAACACAAAACGACCAAACGACGTTATTCAAGTTAGTGTTTTACGTGATGGAAAGCAAAGAACCCTTCCGGTTAAGTTAACCAAAAAAGAGATTTTAAACTATGAATTTAACGGAATAGAATTTGAAGATCTTGATACCGCTGATAAAAAACAGTTCAATATAAAAGAAGGTATTAAAATTAAAAAAGTTAACAATCCTGAATATTCAGAATACAGTGACATTTTAGATGGTGCAGTAGTCTTGAGTATTGATGGTAGACCCGTAAAAGACATGGAAAGTGTTTCAAGCTATTTAGCTAAAAAAGAAAATCAAAAAGCACGATATCAAATCATCTCTAAAAATGGTCAGATGTATAGTATAATCATGTAAAAAAACCAAGTATAACCATCATTTAAAACCAGGCATCAGAAGTGTCTGGTTTTTTGTTAAAAAAAATTTCACGAAAACGTTTGAAATCTATACTTTTGCACTCATAAACACACAATATTTATTGAAATGAACAATACAACTTTGTACGAGAAAGAAATTGCCTTTCAAGCAGACCGTAGAAAAGCGGGTGTAGAATTTATTAAAATCATCAGTGACCTATGGTATGATAAATCTATCGAGTTAATTTTATTCCGCAATCAATTAATCGATAAAAATGTAAGTGAAATCATTAACTTACACGAGTACGCTGGTGCTTTTGTTGGAAAACCAATCAATGTTTTTGATTCTGTTGAAATTGCAAGCGCCATAGTAGATCTAGATTTACCACCATCAAGAATCGATATCGGAAAATTAACCTATGAATATCATTTAGAAGATGACAAATATAATGATGCTAAAGCATTTGTAATTGACAAATTAAAAAACGCAAAAAACTATCAAGAAATTAAACCAAAGGATGTTGTGCTATACGGATTTGGTAGAATTGGTCGTTTATTAGCTCGCGAAATGATGTCTAAAATTGGTAAAGGACAACAATTACGCTTAAGAGCAATTGTAACTCGAGATAAAAGTGATGCTGTTTTATTAGAAAAAAGAGCCTCTTTATTACGTTATGATTCAGTTCACGGCGATTTTGCTGGTTCGGTTATTGCTGACCCAGAAAACAATGCTTTATTGATTAACGGAACAACGGTTCACATCATTACAGCCAATACACCAGAAGAAATTGATTATACCGCTTACGGAATCGAAGATGCATTAGTAATCGATAACACAGGAGCTTTTACTACAGAAGAAGCATTAAAACGTCATCTAACTTCAAAAGGAGCTGACAAAGTTTTATTGACAGCACCTGGAAAAGGAGTTCCAAATATTGTTTACGGAGTAAATCATGAAGATTACAATCCAGACGAAGTAAATATTTTCTCAGCAGCTTCTTGTACAACCAATGCAATTACTCCTGTTTTAAAAGCAGTTGAAGACACACTAGGTGTTGTAAAAGGGCACTTAGAAACCATTCATGCATACACGAATGACCAAAACTTAGTAGATAACATGCATAAAAAATACCGTAGAGGTCGTGCTGCTGCTTTAAACATGGTTATTACTGAAACTGGTGCTGGAAGTGCTGTTGCTAAAGCATTACCTGCATTAGCTGGAAAACTAACTTCAAACGCTATTCGTGTACCAGTTCCAAACGGTTCATTAGTTGTATTGAATTTAGAAGTTGGAAAAAACACTTCTATTGAAGAAGTAAACAACATTATGAAAAAATACGCTTTAGAAGGTGATCTTGTAGAGCAAATTAAATACTCTTTAAACAATGAGTTAGTATCTTCGGATATCGTAGGAACTTCTGCTCCTGCAATTTTTGACAGTAACGCAACTATTGTCTCAGGAGACGGTAAAAACATTGTAATGTATGTTTGGTATGATAACGAATATGGCTACAGTCACCAAGTAATTCGTTTAGCCAAATACATTGCTAAAGTAAGAAGATATACGTATTATTAGTAGACTTCAAAATAGTTCAAAACAAAAAAGCTCTTCAATTGTTGAAGAGCTTTTTTGTTTTGAACAGCTCATCATAATGGAATATTCCCATGTTTGCGTTTTGGTGTATCAACAACTTTGTTTTCTAACATACTAAACGCTTTTATTAATTTTCTACGCGTGTCTCTTGGCAAAATAACCTCGTCTATAAAGCCTCGTTGCGCTGCTGTATAAGGGTTTGCAAATAACTCCGCATATTCGGCTTCTTTTTCTGCTAATTTGGCTGCAGCATCAGTCGCTTCACTAATTTCTTTTTTGAAAATAATTTCGGATGCTCCTTTTGCACCCATAACTGCAATTTCGGCACTTGGCCAAGCGAAATTCATATCAGCACCAATGTGTTTTGAATTCATAACATCATAAGCACCACCATATGCTTTACGAGTAATTACGGTAACTCTAGGCACAGTAGCTTCGCTAAAGGCGTATAATAATTTAGCACCGTGCGTTATGATTCCATTCCATTCCTGATCAGTTCCGGGTAAGAAACCTGGTACATCTTCTAAAACTAACAAAGGAATGTTGAAACAATCACAAAAACGAACAAATCGAGCCGCTTTAATCGAACTATTAACGTCCAAACAACCCGCTAAAACCATGGGTTGGTTGGCAACTATTCCAATACTTCTTCCCCCTAAACGAGCAAAACCAACTATAATATTTTCAGCAAAATCTTTGTGAATTTCAAAAAATGAATCTTCATCAATAATTCCACTGATTACATCGTGCATATCGTATGGTTTGTTCGCACTATCAGGTACAAGTGTATCTAATTTCTCACGCACCTCATCTTGCAATACAAAAGGTAATTTTGGAGTAGTTTCCCTATTATTTTGTGGAATATAGCTCAACAATCTTTTAATATCTTCCAAACATTCTACCCCATTTGGAGATGTAATGTGACAAACTCCCGATTTTGAAGCGTGCGTTGCTGCTCCCCCTAATTCCTCCGAAGTTACTTCTTCATTAGTTACAGTTTTCACAACGTTTGGTCCAGTTACGAACATATAACTATTATTTTCTACCATCATGGTGAAATCGGTCATCGCTGGAGAGTAAACGGCTCCACCAGCACAAGGCCCCATAATTGCAGAAATTTGTGGAATTACTCCAGAAGCTTGAACATTTCTGTAGAAAATATCAGCATAACCACCTAATGAACGTACACCTTCTTGAATACGAGCCCCACCTGAATCATTTAATCCAATCATAGGTGCGCCATTTTTCACCGCCATATCCATGACTTTACAAATTTTTTCAGCGTGTGTTTCCGATAAAGAACCCCCAAAAACAGTAAAATCTTGTGCAAAAACATACACTAATCTTCCGTTAATAGTTCCATAACCCGTTATTACTCCATCACCATAAATAATTTCTTTTTCCATGCCAAAATCAGTAGTTCGGTGTGTAACCAACATTCCGATTTCTTCAAACGAGCCTTCGTCCAATAAATATTCAACACGTTCTCTTGCTGTTAATCGTTTTTTAGCATGAAGAGCTGCTATTCGTTTTTCGCCCCCACCTAGCTTGGCTAAAGCGATTTTATCGTTTAATATTTTGATTTTATCTTCCATTTTTTTTCAATGAGTCAATTAGACAATTTGTCGATGTGCCAATTAATTTGGTAATCGTAATACTTTTTGATCTTCTATATATTGTTGAAATGCAATCATAGCTGCTATTTCGGCTTCTGTATCTAACTTTGATTTTAGTTTTTCAGCATCATAGTAGGCTTTCACAAAACCAGTATCAAAATCTCCTGAACGGAATGCTTCATGCTCCATTACAAATTTTCCGAAAGGTAAAGTAGTAGCTACACCCTCAACTAAATAATTATCAATCGCTTTAATCATCAATTCGATAGACTCTTCACGAGTATTTCCGTACGTAATCAATTTTGAAAGCATTGGATCATAGTAAATTGGAACATCCATACCTTCTTCAATTCCATTATCTACACGAATTCCTTCTCCTTCTGGTAATTTATAAGTACTTAAAAACCCAACGTTTGGCAAGAAATCATTCATAGGATCTTCAGCATACACACGAAGTTCCATGGCATGACCTTTTATTTGTAAGTCTTCCTGTTTCATTGGTAATGCCTCACCACGTGCCACACGAATTTGCAACTCTACTAAATCTAATCCTGAAATCAATTCTGAAACAGGATGTTCTACTTGCAAACGCGTATTCATTTCTAAAAAGTAAAAATTATGATCCGCATCCATCAAAAACTCAACAGTTCCTGCTCCTAAGTAATCACAAGCTTTTGCTACTTTCACGGCAGCTTCACCCATTTCTTTGCGTTTCTCCGGAGTTAAAATTGCAGATGGCGCTTCCTCTACTACTTTTTGGTGACGACGTTGGATACTACACTCCCTTTCGAAAACATAAACAATATTTCCGTGACTATCGGCCATTACCTGAATTTCAATGTGACGTGGTTTGGTCACATATTTTTCAATAAAAACGGAACCATCTCCAAATGCATTCGTAGCTTCCGAAATGGCTCTATCCATTTGAGAAACAAAATCTTCTGCTTTTTCTACCACACGCATTCCTTTTCCACCACCACCGGCTGAAGCTTTAATTAAAATTGGAAAACCAATTTCAGTTGCAATTTTCTTTGCTGCTTCAATATCGGTAATAGCATCTTCCGTTCCCGGAACCATCGGAATTCCGTAAGCTTTTACAGCATCTTTTGCCGCTAGTTTACTTCCCATCATTTCAATTGCTTTTGATTTTGGTCCGATGAAAATGATATTGTTTTTCTCACAAGCTTCTGCGAAAGTTGAATTTTCACTCAAAAATCCATATCCTGGATGCACGGCATCGACACCTAATTCCTTACAAACTTCAATAATTTTATCACCACGTAAATACGATTGACTTGATGCAGCCTCACCAATCAAAACTGCTTCATCAGCATATTTTACATGTAAAGCATTTCTATCGGCTGCAGAATACACGGCAACTGTTTTGATACCCATTTTCTTCGCAGTTTTCATTACTCTAATGGCAATTTCTCCACGATTGGCTACTAATATTTTTTTAATTTCTTTCATCTTTATTTTTGTTTCAAGTTTGAGGTTTCAGGTTAAATAAAATTGTGTAAAAGTTTCGATTGGTTTTACTTTACTTCATAACGAAACTTGAAACCTGAACCTAAACTATTTATTCGAATTCAATTAATAATTGTCCTTTATCTACAGCATTTCCTTTTTCAACAGCTATCGACTTGATTATACCATCTCTTGGCGAAAGAAACAAGTTTTCCATTTTCATGGCTTCTAAAATCAATAATGGGTCGTTTTCTTTTACTTCCTGTCCAACCGAAACGTTAATTTCTAAGATTAAACCTGGCATTGGAGCTTTGATTGCATTCACCACTTTGGTTCTACCACGTTCAATTCCCATACTCTTGATTAATTCGTCTATAGCACCCGAAATTACCACTTCATACGTGTTGTTGTTAACTCTTACTGTATATTTTTTTGAGAGAAAATCAGCCGAAACAATTTCGACCTTATGGGGTTTGTTGTCTTTTAGTACGTGAAACTTTGCTTTTTCTACCTTTACGGCATTTAAATTTTGAAGACTATTTTCAGTAACTTCAAACGAAGCGGAATTGTTTACTAAAAGTTTGTAATTTGTGCTCATATGAGATTTTTTTAGTGGAGGTAAACTTACGAAAAGAAAACGTTTTCGTAAATATCAAATCTCATAAAATTTGTGAAAATGGTATAGGTTTTACAATGTTACTAAACCAAATTGTCTCAAAGTCATCATTGGTTTTGAATACCAAAACAATTCAAAATCTTCCCATTTTTGTTCAAAAGTCATTTTTAATTGTGAAAAAGTCATTTTGTAATCTGAGGAAACTGAATTTTTTTCCAAAACTTCAACAAGCCATTTTCCTTCATCAGCATTTACTGAAATATCAAACGTTTGGGTTTTAGAATGAAAGGTTAGTTTCATCATTTCCCAAGAATTTCCTTTTTTAGATTTAATGAAAATTTCTGTTTGAGGCTTTCCGCCTAGCCAAACGATTTTTGCATTGGGCTTTGTGGTGAAATTTTGTTCGCTTTGAAGGCATTTGTAAATGTAATCTGAGGGAACTTTAGTCTTTGGAATTTTAAAATCAAACCAATCTTGCAAATCATAATTGAAACAAATTCCATGCATATAATTGAATAACGATTTCTTTAATCCAAAACTAAACTTATCGTGATTGATTCCGGTTTTATCTTTAAAATTAACGTCATTATTAGCAAATGTAATCTCATTTTGTTCCGGAATGACTCCAAATTCTTCTGGAAACATGCCAACAGGGGAATGCGCTGTCATGGCAAATTGATGCCAAAAACCACTTTGTAAAACACCTAATTCAAACAATTGACGCACCATTTCCAAACTATCTACTGTTTCTTGAATAGTTTGTGTTGGATAACCATACATCAAATAGGCATGAACCATTATTCCAGATTCGGTGAAATTTCGGGTTACTTGTGCTACTTGTGCAACAGTTACTCCTTTTTTGATTAAGGCTAATAATCGATCTGAAGCTACTTCTAGCCCGCCTGAAACCGCAATACAACCTGACTCTTTCAACAACAAACACAGATCCGCCGTAAAACTTTTTTCAAAACGGATGTTGGTCCACCAAGTGACTACTAAATTTCGTTTGATGATTTCCAACGCCACTTCACGCATTAAAGCTGGTGGCGCAGCTTCATCCACAAAATGGAATCCATTTTCACCTGTTTGAGCCATTAACTCTTCCATTCGATCCACCAAAATCTTGGCAGCAATGGGTTCGTATAGTTTAATATAATCTAACGAAATATCACAAAAAGTACATTTCCCCCAGTAGCAACCATGCGCCATAGTCAGTTTATTCCAACGCCCATCGCTCCACAAACTGTGCATTGGATTGGCTACTTCTATAACCGAAATGTATTTATCAAGTAATAAATCTGAATAATCTGGGGTTCCCACTTCTGCTTGTTTGTAATCGTGACGAGTGGAATTGTTTTTATAAACGACTTGGTTATTTTCTAATAAAAATGTTCTCTTAAATTCAGATTCTGAAGCAAGTTCAGAATGACAAACAAAATTATAAAGCAATTCAACAGGTAATTCCCCATCATCTAACGTAATAAAATCGAAGAATTCAAAAACTCTTTGATCTTTTAATTCACGGAGTTCCGTATTTGGAAAACCGCCACCCATTGCGGTTTTTATTTTTGGAAAATTAGCTTTTATAAATTGGGCACAACGAAAAGCACTGTACAGATTACCTGGAAATGGAACTGAAAAACAAACTAATTTGGGTTGTACTTCTTCAATTCTTTCTTTCAGAATTTTGATTGTGATTTCATCGATAAACGTTACATCTTGTTGTAAATGTTCGTATAATTCATCAAAAGAATTGGCACTCCTTCCCAAACGTTCGGCATAGCGACTAAATCCGAAATTTTCATCTACACATTCCACGATAAAATCAGATAAATCTTCTAAATATAAGGTTGCTAAATGTTTCGCTTTGTCTTGCATTCCCATCGAACCAAAAGCAAATTCCATATCGTCTAATTGCTCAAAACGAGAAGCTTCTGGAAGAAAATTTCCGGAGCAAATTTGTCGCGCCAAGGATGGATTCTTTCCTTGGAGAAAAGCGATTACGGAATCAATTGTTTTGATGTAATCGTCTTTGAGGGAATAAATTCTTTGGGAGTTAGAAGTTAGAAGTTGGGAGTTGGGAGAATCTGCATCTCGACTTCGCTCGATGTGACAAAAAATCTCGGTTAGACCTTTTTTGGAGAACATATCTAAAATCACTTCAATACCTAAATCCATTTGGTAAGCCGAAATGTTCTTGGTATTCAGAAAACCTTTTAAATAAGCCGTGGCTGGATAAGGTGTATTTAGTTGGGTAAAAGGTGGTGTGATAAGGAGAATATCTTTCAAGTCGTGAGATTTTTTGCAAAGGTAATATTAAAAATTATTTCGAACTAATTTGTGTAATTTAGGCATAATCTTATCTGGAAATTGTTACTTTTGAAGAAAATATTTTGCATGAGAGCCTTCGTTTTATTCTTTTTTTCTTTTTTCGCAATATCGACATTCAGTCAGGTTAAACACAACTCCACTGGTTTTATTGAAAACAAAGGACAAATTGTAGATCAAAAAAGTAGACCTAACCCAAGTGTAAAATATCTTTTGAACACTAATGGTCTAAATGTCCAATTACGAGAAAAAGGTTTTTCTTATGACGTTTACGAAACAGAAAAAAATCCCTTAACCAAAAAAGACAAAGATTTCTATTCTTCTAATCCAAATTTTGATAACGGAATTAAAACACCCGATTATTCCTTAAAATATAAATATCATAGAATTGATATTGACTTTTTGAATGCTAATCCAAACACTCAGCTGATAGCAGAAGAAAAATCCAAAGATTACGACAATTACTACAATATTGTCCATTCACCAGAAGGGATTATCAATGTCCATAAATACCAAAAAGTCACCTACAAGAACATTTACAATCAAATTGATGTTGTTTTTTTTATTCCAAATGATTCCACAAAAGCGGTAGAATATAACTTTATTATAAAACCTGGTGGAAAAATATCTGATATTCAATTACAATTTAGAGGTGGAAAAACTGAATTATTGGAAAACAAGATACGAATGCAACTTCGCTTTGGAGGAATGGAAGAAACTATTCCGATGAGTTGGACCGAACAAAAAAATGGTAAAAGTGAAATTAAAATCAACTATAAAAAGATAAAAAAGAATGTTTATGGTTTTGAAGGAGATTTAAATTCTTCAGAGAAAACTATTGTAATTGATCCCGTACCTATTAGATTGTGGGGGACTTATTATGGGGGAAATGATATCGAGCTTGCCTACGATATAACCTCTGATATAAACAATAATATTTATATATCAGGTTTAACATATAGCACTAATAACATGGCAACCTCAGACGCTCATCTATCATCGATGAATAGCATAACTGCTGGATTCATAGCTAAATTTGATTCCAATGGAATGAGATCATGGGGATCTTATTATTTAGCAAACATAATTAATGTTAAAGTTGACAACAATTTGAATGTTTACTTTTCAGGACAAACATTGATTTCTTCAAATATTTCTACACCTGGTACTCATCAACCAATTAAAAGTAATTATAACGACGGTTACCTTGTGAAATTTAATAGTTTAGGAATAAGGCAATGGGGGACTTATTTTGGAGGGGAAAAAAATGATTTTATACATAGTATGGCTTTTGATAATTTGAATAATGTTTTTTTATGTGGCGAAACTAATAGTAACACTCAAATTGCTTCAATAAATTCACATCAATCAATAAAGGAGTCTAGTGATGATAGTACGGATGCATTTATAGCGAAATTTAATGATCAAGGTTTACGCCTTTGGGCAACTTATTATGGAGGCGAAAACCCAGATGGCTTATTTAATTGTTTTGTAAACAATGATAATTTTCTTTACTTGACAGGAGTAACCCACAGTACCTCAAACATTAGTACGCCTGGCTCTTATCAAACAACAAATTTAGGAGGAAGTGACGGTATGATATTAAAATTTGATTTAAATGGCAATTTAATTTGGGGAACCTATATTGGGGGTGAAGAAAATGATTTTTTAGGTTTAAAAGGTGATCTAGTTAACAACAACATCTATTTAATTGGTCCAACATATAGCACAACAAATATCGCAACACCTGGAACTTTTTTTGAAACATATCAATTAAATCACTCTTATGGCTCATCAAATGCTTTGATTAAATTTGATTTAATTAACCAAACTAAAGTTTGGGGAACTTACTTTACAGAAAAAGTACACCAATTGTCAGTTAATAATTTAAACGAGGTCTATTTTTGTGGTGAAACCTACAGCTATACAGGAATAGCTACACCTGATGGTTATCAGACTACAAGAAACAATTATCTCCATGTCTATCTCATAAAACTAAATGAAAATTCTCAAAGAGTTTGGGGAACATACTATTCTGGAGATAGAGCAACTCAAAACGCTATATTAGAAGTTGATAATTCAAATAGTATTTATTTATATGGAAATGCAAATGGTAATAGCACTGGAATTACTACTCCAAACTCACACCAATATTATCAAGCATCTAATGAGGATACCTTTCTTGTAAAATTTCTAGACTGCCAATCATCTACCTCTGTGAATTCCAATTCCCCTATTTGTATTGGAAATAATCTAGAATTATCTGCTTCTGGTGGAACCAACTATTCTTGGACAGGGCCAAATGGTTTTACTTCTACAGATCAAAACCCCATAATTCTCAATTCAAATGCATCTCACAGTGGTCAATATAGTTGCGAAATTACCGGAACAGGTGATTGTGATAACACTGTTACTATAAATGTTGTGGTTGGAGATTTTGAAATGCCAATACCCACAAACACAAATTTACCTGTTATTACTGGAGATTGCAATACTGTCATCTCAACAATTCCAACAGCAACAGACAATTGCGCAGGAACTATTATTGCAACAACAACAAATCCATTAACATATTCAATTCCTGGAAGTTACACCATTACCTGGAATTATAATGATGGAAATGGCAATACGAGTTCACAAACACAAAATGTTACAATTTCATCAGTTGCGTTACCAACTCCAACATCAGAACAACAATTCTGCATCCAAGAAAACGCAACACTAAACAACATAGTAATTTCTGGTCAAAACATAAAATGGTATGATGCAATAACTAGTGGAAACTTACTTCCTATTACTACACTTTTACAAAACGGAACAACTTATTATGCCTCACAAACCATAAATGGATGTGAAAGTGCAAGAGTTCCAGTTTTAGTAACTATCCAAAACACAGCTGCACCAACAGGAAATCAAAATCAAAGTTTTTGTAGTACTGAAAATGCTACTTTGAACAATATAGCTGTAACTGGGACGGATGTTATTTGGTATAACAGCTTGGGTGGAAGTACTATTTTATCAACTTCAACACTATTACAAAATGGAGGAACTTATTACGCTTCTCAAACCATAAATGGTTGTGAAAGTCCAACAAGATTGGCTGTTTCAATTCAATTAATCAACACATTAAATGCCAACAATTATTCTGAAGCCATTTGTGACGATTTAAACAATAGAACCGAAATTGTAAATCTAAGTAACTATAATGGGGCATTAATTGCTTCATCAGGAAACATTTTCAAATATTACTATTCTTTAAACGGTGCTCAAAATCAATTGCCTGCTGATGAAATACAGAATAGTAATAATTACAATTTATCAATTGGCAACAACATAGTTTACGTAAGAATTGAATCTCCAAATACTTGTTTCCAAATTGTAACACTAGATCTTAATTTGGTTAGTAAACCATTTGTCAATATCAATGATGTTATGCCTATTTGCGAAGGCAGTTCGATTACCATTGATGCTGGATCTGGATTTGACAATTACCTTTGGTCTACAAATGATACAAATAACTCAATTACAATAACGCAACCTGGAAACTATTCGGTAATCGTTTCAGAAAATCATGGTTCATTAGTTTGTTCAACAACTAAAAATTTCACTGTTGTAAATTCAAATATTGGAACTATTTCAGAAATTATTACCTCTGATTGGACACAAAACGAAAATACAATTTCTGTTTTACTTTCATCAAATAGCTCAGGAAATTACGAATATTCATTAAATGGTATTGATTTCCAAGATAACAATACTTTTTATGGTTTAGAAAATGGGGAATACACTGTTTATGTTCGTGATAAAAACGGTTGTGGCGTAAGCTCAGAAGATGTTTATGTATTAATGTATCCGAAGTTTTTTACTCCAAACGGGGATGGATATAATGATTATTGGAAAATTAAACTTTCTGAAAACGAACCGAACATATCAATCACAATTTTTGATCGATATGGAAAATTAATCAAGCAATTCGATTCAACAAGCAATGGTTGGGATGGGACACTTAACAACAAAGCGCTTCCTGCAACAGACTATTGGTTTGTAGTTATAAGAGAAGGCGGTAAAGAACACAGAGGCCATTTTACACTCAAGCGATAATTTCATAAGCGTTTGTTAAACTGTATTAAAACTTTGAAATTTTCAGTATTTTAGCAAAAAAATTGCAAAATGCCAAGTGACTGTATTACGTATCAAAATTCGGGATATTTTTCAAAACTAATTGTAGCTTATTTAGACCAAAAGACTGAATTGAAATCGTTGTACAATAGGTTTCCATCAGTAGAAAATTTTAAAGATCAAATAGAAGAAAAAAATAAAAACTTCCCGTTTGAAAACAGAGAGATACTAGCTGATGCATTACTAAATCAATACCAAAAGTTTGCCATTTCAGAAACAACTTCTGTTAATATTCAACTTTTAAAAAATTCGAATACTTTTACAATTACAACAGGTCACCAACTGAATTTGTTCACGGGACCTTTGTATTTTTTATATAAAATTATTTCGGTATTAAATTTAACGAAAGAATTAAAAACTACTTATCCGGAAAATAATTTTGTACCCGTTTATTGGATGGCAACTGAAGATCACGATTTTGAAGAAATCAATTACTTCAATTTCAATGGAAAGAAGATCCAATGGGAAAAAGAAAGTAAGGGTCCCGTTGGAAGACTAAATACTTCTGGATTACATGAAGTTTTTGAGGAATTTTCAAACGAACTCGGGTTAGGAAATAATGCAAAGTATCTTCGTGATTTATTTAAAAAATCATATTTAGAACACGACAATTTAGCGGATGCTACGCGTTATTTAGCGAATGAATTATTCAAAAATGAAGGTTTAGTAATTATTGATGGCGATGATTCTAAATTAAAAAAATTGTTTGTTCCATATGCTAAAGAAGAATTGTTACACCAAACTTCTTTTAAGAAGGTGAACGAAACGATTCCGCTATTATCAAATTACGATGTTCAAGTAAATCCTCGTGAAATCAATTTATTTTACATTCAGGACGATTTGAGAGAGCGTATTATTTTTGAAAACGGATTTTACAAAATTAATAATACTTCCTTATCATTCTCAGAAAGCGAAATACTAACAGAATTAGAAAATAATCCTAAGAATTTTAGTCCTAATGTAATTTTACGTACGCTGTATCAAGAAGTGATTTTACCAAATCTTTGTTACATTGGCGGTGGTGGCGAAATTGCCTATTGGTTAGAATTAAAATCGAATTTTGAAGCTAACAATGTGCCTTTCCCAATACTTTTAGTACGAAATTCGGTACTTCTAGTAACAGAAAAACAAGTTTCAAAATTAGCTAAGCTAAATGTGAATTGGGAAGAACTGTTCCTAAAGCAAAAATCATTATCCGATAAAAAAACGAAAGAATTTTCAAAATTCACAATTGATTTTTCAGAGCAAAAAGCAATTTTAGAAAAACAATTTGAACAACTTCATCAAATAGCCCTTCAAACAGATAAATCGTTTATAGGGGCTGTGAAAGCACAAGAAAAAAAACAAATTAAAGGTTTAGAAAATTTAGAAAAGAGATTGTTAAAAGCCGAACGTCAAAATCATGCGTCAAAATTGGAACGAATTTTCGAAGTTCAAAACGAATTATTTCCAGGAAAAAGTCTACAAGAGCGAAATCAAAATTTTTCAACTTTTTTAAAAGAAATCGATAATTACGAATCATTTTTAGATAAAATAGCCACTAATCTAAAACCCTTTGAACAAAAATTCGCAATTATAACTTTATAAAATTGGTAGTATTAAAAATTACACTAATTTTGCAAAAAATTTAAAAAATGGCAACAAACAGAACTTTTACAATGATTAAACCAGATGCTGTTGAAAACGGGCACATCGGTGGAATTTTAAATATGATTACTGAAGCTGGTTTCAGAATTGTAGCAATGAAATTAACGCAATTAACTGTAGCAGATGCACAAAAATTCTATGCAGTACACAGCGAAAGACCATTTTTTGGTGAATTAGTTGAATTTATGACAAGAGGTCCAATCGTAGCAGCTATCTTAGAAAAAGAGAATGCAGTTGAGGATTTCAGAACTTTAATTGGTGCTACAAATCCAGCTGATGCAGCTGAAGGAACTATCCGTAAAAAATATGCTACTTCAATTGGAGAAAATGCAGTTCACGGATCTGATTCTGATGAAAATGCAGCTATAGAAGGTGCTTTCCACTTTGCAGGAAGAGAGCAATTCTAATCTCATAAAGATTTATAATTTAAAATCCGATTCATTTAAAATTGAATCGGATTTTTTTATTTATACTTATTCATAATATCCTTCACAACATTATCTGTTTGCGAAAATCGGGCTTTTCGTTCTAAATTCTTAGGTGGTGCAGCGCGTTCAGCACAATCTAAAATCGAACATGACTCACAGGTTACACCGACTTTCATCCGTTTTAGTGTTTCGTCTTGCAAAAAAGAAATTTTAGCTAGCGAATGTTGATTGATCATTATCCCTAAAGCTATACTTCGGTAATACCCTTTTCTAAAAGGATCCTTTGTTGCCGAAGAAATCACAAAATATTCATTATCGGTATGATTATACGAAGAAATTTGACTATCAAACACATGATTCACATTTGTTTCAGCTAATTCTTTAATGGTCTTTAAAGAAATCCATCTCCGACAATAATGCTCGTTAAGTTCATTTGCATGCGGCTCTAGTAAATTGGTAATATGCAATTCTTTAGTCAACTGAAAATCACCACGCTCTGGTTTAAAATTAAAACGAAGAAAGAAAAGATTTTTCAGATTAAAATCCTTAGGTAATACATTGGTCAAACGTTGGTAAAAAGTCTCTGGTGAATCCGTAAATTCATCCATCACCAATAGAAAATCTTGAGGGGTAAATGTTTTCTTCTCAAATAGACTCTTTAATTTTTTAACTAACACTTTTCTTGGAATAAGTAAAGCTCCAGCAAAATATGAAGCTATAAAATTATTTAAAACTTGGTCAAAACTTTCAAATTTAATCCAGGAGAACGTATATAATCTGTCCGTAATATTTAAAAAATTGTATGCTATTTCCTTTGCGTAAATAAACATCCGCTGAGAATCATCCGTTTCCGAAGAAACTAATAACGTTTTAGAGGTTGGCACAAAAACCGAACGCAAATTGTTCAACTCTTTATGTTGAGTAAGCTCTTCATTATTAATTATGTAGCCATATTCATCGGTAAGAATTTCTTCTAAATCAACCAAACTTAAGCGTTTGTTTAAATCAAGAGAGTAAGCCTTAGCAAATTTTTCAACCTGAGTTTCAATATCATCAAAATAATTATTATTGGCTTCTTGATACGAACGCAAAGCCGCTAAAAAGAAACTTTCACGCGTTAAATTATAATGCTTAGCAATTTCGAAAAGCGTACTTATAAAAGCATTTACCTTAATTGGTGCTTCTGCAATAATATCGATTAAATCACTTTCTTTAATACCAAAAACATCTAGTGGAATTTCCTTTAAAATTCTAGATTGTAAAATTTCGCCAATCGGCGCAAGGTTTTTGTCTAACTTGAGTGAAACTAATTGATCATATGAAATTTCCAAAGCGTCTGCTAAAAGAATAATTTTATCTCTTTTAGGATATTTTTTCCCTTTTTCAATCTCATTAAGATACGATTTCGATAAGCCCGTAATTTTGGCCAAACCAAATAAAGATAAATTCTTCTCTATTCTTATCTGTTTCAATTTCAAACCAAAAATTAGGCGAACATACTCTTCTTCTATCATCTTTTAATTATTTTTTGAAAAATAATTTGAAAACTATTTTCATTCGCTTTACCCTATTTTTCAGTAGATCACAAATATAATACATTTTTGCGAATACCTATTTTTTGATTTTTTTATAAAATTAGCGAACGTTCGCTTGTTTTATATTTATTAATTTAATAATATTGTAATCGAAATTAAAATTAAAGATCATGGAAACAAGCACATCACAACTTAAAATAAATGTAAGAGATACCTTTGCCGATATCCTTTCACGTGAAGCTTTGTTATTTCTTGAAGCACTTCAATTGAAATTTAATTCAAGAAGACTTGAATTATTAGAAAAACGAAAAGAACAACAAAAAAGATTTGATGACGGGGAAAAGCCAAGATTTCCAATTGAAACTTTAGAAATTAGAAACGCGAACTGGACTGCTGCTGCCATTCCTGAAATTCTATTAGACAGAAGGGTTGAAATCACAGGTCCCGTTGACAGAAAGATGGTTATCAATGCACTAAATTCAGGCGCAAAGGTATTCATGGCTGATTTTGAAGACAGTTGTTCACCAACTTGGAAAAATCTTCTGGAAGGGCAACGAAATTTAAAAGATGCTGTAAATAAATGCATTTCACTGGAACAAAATGGTAAAAAATACACTCTAAATAAAGAAACAGCAACGCTTATAGTACGCCCAAGAGGCTTGCATTTAGAAGATAAAAACATACGATTAGATGAAGAATATTTTTCTGGTGCTTTGGTAGATTTTGGTCTATTCTTTTTTCATAATGCAGAAAATCTAATTGCACAAGGATTAGCTCCCTTCTTTTATTTACCGAAATTAGAACACTATAAAGAGGCACGATGGTGGAATGACGTATTTATTTTTGCACAAGAATATTTAAAAATTCCGATTGGAACCATAAAAGCTACTGTTTTAATTGAAACTATTACCGCTAGCTTTCAACTAGATGAAATCATATATGAACTAAGAGCGCATATGGCAGGCTTAAACTGCGGAAGATGGGATTATATTTTTTCATACATCAAAAAATTAAAAAAACAGCCCGATTTTATCGTTCCCGATAGAGATCAGATCACCATGACAAGCCCATTCATGAACGCTTATTCGCAGCGAGTTATTCAAGTTTGTCACAAAAGAAATGTACTTGCAATTGGAGGCATGGCAGCTCAAATCCCGATAAAAGACGATGAGCATGCAAATCAAGTTGCTTATGAAAAAGTAAAAGCCGACAAAGAGAGAGAAGTTAAAAACGGTCATGACGGAACTTGGGTTGCACATCCTGGGCTTGTACCTTTGGCTTTGAATGTTTTTAACGAAAATATGATGACGAAAAATCAAATACACGTTAAAAGAGCTGAATTAAATATTACCGAAGAACAATTACTAGAACTACCAAAAGGGACTATTACCGAAAATGGTGTTCGAAAAAACATCAACATTGGGATTTTATATACAGAATCTTGGCTGATGGGAATTGGGGCAGCTGCCCTATACAATCTAATGGAAGATGCCGCAACAGCCGAAATATCAAGAACACAATTGTGGTTGTGGCTAAAAAAAGAAATACTACTTGAAAACGGAGAAAAATGTACCGTTGAACTGTATAAAAAATATATCGCAGAAGAATTAATTAAAATAAAAGCATATGTTGCTGAGGAGCGTTATACCTCGGGAAAATTTGAACTTGCCACCCAACTTTTTACAGAAATGATTCTAAATTCTGAATTAGATGCGTTTTTAACCTTGAAAGCTTATCCGTATCTCGATTAAAAAACTGCCGAATGCTGCAACATTCGACAGTCTATTCATAAATAATTATCAAATAATAACTATCTAAAACACAGCAAAATTATGAAAACTGAAGAAAGAATTCAACAATTAGTTACAGATTGGACAACAAATCCTCGATGGAAAGGTATCGAAAGACCCTATACAGCAGAAAAGGTAGTAACACTTCAAGGCTCTTACCAAATAGAATATTCTATCGCACGCCGAGGTGCAGAAGTGCTTTGGAACAAATTAAATACTCAAGATTGGGTTGCAGGTTTAGGAGCTTTAACAGGAAATCAAGCCATTCAAGAAGTTGAGGCTGGATTGGAAGCCATCTATTTAAGTGGTTGGCAAGTAGCTGCAGATGCCAACGTAGCGGGCGAAATGTATCCTGATCAATCGTTATACCCAGCAAATAGTGTACCTTTAGTTGTTAAACGAATTAATAATGCCTTACTACGAGCAGATCAAATTCAGTCTGTTAATAAAGTTCAAAACAAGAAAGATTATTTAGTTCCAATAGTTGCAGATGCTGAAGCTGGCTTTGGTGGAAATTTAAACGCATTCGAATTAATGAAAAGTATGATTGAAGCCGGTGCTGCTGGCGTTCACTTTGAAGACCAACTTTCGTCTGCAAAAAAATGCGGTCATCTTGGTGGAAAAGTTTTGGTTCCAACTCAAGAAGCCATTAATAAATTAGTTGCAGCACGATTAGCAGCAGACACAATGGGAGTTCCTACTTTAATTGTAGCACGTACAGATGCTGATGCTGCCAACTTGTTAACTAGCGACATTGATGAGAGAGACAGACAATTTATTACAGGCGAACGCTCACCAGAGGGATTCTTCTATGTAGAAGCAGGAATTGAACAAGGAATTAGTAGAGGACTATCGTATGCCCCTTATGCAGATTTGGTTTGGCTAGAAACATCAACGCCTGATTTAGAAGAAGCAAGAAAATTTGCAGCAGCAATTCATGCGCAATATCCAGGAAAATTATTGGCTTATAATTGCTCCCCATCATTTAACTGGGCTGCAAAATTATCAGTTGCACAAATGGAAACATTTCGTGAAGACATTGCCAAAATGGGATATAAATTTCAGTTCATAACACTAGCAGGATTCCACGCTTTAAACACCTCAATGTTTGAATTAGCTTTGGCTTATAAGAGAAGAGGAATGGCAGGTTATTCTGAATTACAAGAAAAAGAATTCGCTTTACAAGCAGAAGGATTTAGAGCAGTAAAACATCAAAACTTTGTAGGTACAAGTTATTTTGATGAAGTACAAAATACAGTTACAGCAGGATTAACTTCAACTGTTGCTATGAAAGATTCTACAGAAACCGCTCAATTTTAGTTGGAATACCTTTTGAATATTAATTTGTTTAAAATCCCGACTTTAAAAGGTCGGGATTTATTTCATCGCAAAACCAAACTTTTTACTAAATCTTTTCTTAGCTCTTCATTAATCATTTTTATGATTTTATCTTTACCATAGCTTAATTCTTCTCGCAAAACAGCTGAAGATAAAGCTACATATAAAGTAGAACCTTTTAACTGAATTTCTATTGTATAATTATTAACTCCATTTCCCATTAAATTTTTCCATGCATCACGAACATTTACGATATCCATACCTGCTTCCAACTTATTTTGTGAAATAAATTGTTTTAATACGTCACTTATCGGACTTTCCTCATTAAATCGCTTTGCCATTTTATTTTAGTGAAAATTTAGCTGGTCTTTTATAGTGATACTCCATTTCTTGTTGGTTTTTAACAACCAATTTATCCTTTGTTAGCGCTACTATTTCTTCATTCCAAGAAGCATATTTTGTTTTGTATTGTAACGATGCATTTCCATCATTTAAGACAACCACAACCTCTTCTTGAACATCGTTTACCAAATAAGTACCATCTAATTGTGGCATAACTTTTTTTCTAAAACCTTTATTAGCTTCTATTTTAAAGAAATCCAGGGTCTCATTTATCTTATACTCTTTTTTATCCCCATCAGGAAGTTCTACTTTTTCTATCTCCCAATACCCATTCAAATTTGAAATATCGGTATCTGAAATTTTCTGTTTACAAGAAAGTACTGAACCTAAAAGAATTACTAAAAGAATTTTTTTCATAATACAACTACCAAATTAGACCCTAAAATTACAATTTAATATCAATTGAATTAAACTATTGTGTATTTTTATTGTCTAATTTGAAACATTTCCATTTAATCTAAACATGAAAAAAGCAGCACTTTCTCTAATTATACTATTTTCACTTTTAGGCTGTAGCTCGGAAGAGAACAGCTCAACCATTGAAGAAACAATGTACTTCCCTCCGATAGGCTCTTCAACTTGGGAGACCAAAACAATTGCTTCATTAGGTTGGAACCCATCACAAGTACAACCTTTATTAGACTTTTTAGAACTAAAAAACACTAAAGGGTTCATCGTTTTACACAATGGAAAAATTGTCATGGAGCACTATTTTAATGGTCATACTGCAAACGATACTTGGCAATGGAACAGTGCTGGAAAGACACTCACCGCTACTACCATTGGTATAGCACAACAAGAAAATTTAATTAATATAAACACTAGTGTTTCTGAATATCTAGGTACTGGCTGGACAAGTGAACCCTTAGATAAAGAAAATTTAATCACATCACGTCATTTACTAACGATGACTTCGGGAATTAATGATGAAAACGACTTAGTAATTCTTTCAAATTTAACCTATCTAGCTGATGCTGGAACCCGATGGTCCTATCACAATGTTTTTCAAAAATTAATGGATGTTGTTGCCGTTTCTAGTGGTCAAACATTTGAAAACTATTTTAATGTCAAATTAAAAAATAAAATAGGAATGAATGGTTTTTGGAACAACGGAATTATTTATAAAATTTACCACAGCAATACACGAAGTATGGCACGTTTTGGATTACTTGCTTTGAATAAAGGAAAATGGAGTAACGAACAAATTATAAATCCTACCTACTTCAATGAAAGCATAACAACCTCTCAGAATATTAATCCGGCTTATGGTTATCTTTGGTGGCTGAATGGCACATCAAACTTTATGCTGCCAGGTGGACAAACTTCTTATAGCGGTTCGATTGTTCCCAATGCACCAACTGAAATGTATGCCGCTATGGGAGCTGCCGATCAAAGAATTTACGTGATCCCAAGTAAAAAATTAGTTATTGTTCGAATGGGAGAAGCTTCAAATCCTGCAAATCCAAATTTTGCAGTTTCTGGATTTGATAATGAACTTTGGCAAAAAATAAATGCTGTTATCAACTAACAGCATTTATTTTATTTTTTATTACCCTTCTTTTTGACACTAGTAAGCTTTACCAACAAATACATAAAGATTGCAAAAGATGTCAATCTAAACGTTATAAAAATATAATCAAAGTCTTCAAGAGGTATAGCTACTAAAGCTAAAACTACAGCAACTAAAAAAAGTTGTACTGTTCTATATTGTAAAAGTTCTCTCACTGTTATAAATCTTATTTAAAAAACGAATCAACAAATTCAAATTTATTAAACACCTGTAAATCTTCTATTCCTTCTCCAACGCCAATATATTTTACAGGAATTTGAAACTGATCAGAAATTCCGATAACAACACCTCCTTTAGCAGTTCCGTCTAACTTAGTAACGGCAAGACATGAAACTTCTGTAGCCGCTGTAAATTGCTTTGCTTGCTCAAAAGCATTTTGACCAGTAGAACCATCTAAAACCAAAAGTACATCATTTGGGGTATTCTCAACCACTTTTTGCATTACCTTTTTCACTTTAGAAAGTTCGTTCATTAAACCCACTTTATTATGCAAACGACCTGCTGTATCAATGATAACAACATCTGCACTTTGAGCTACCGCACTTTGCAAAGTATCAAAAGCAACAGATGCAGGATCACTTCCCATTTGTTGTTTTACAATTGGAACTCCTACTCTATCTGCCCAAATCTGCAATTGATCTATAGCTGCAGCTCTAAAGGTATCTGCCGCACCTAAAACTACTTTGTAACCTGATTTTTTAAACTGATATGCTAATTTCCCAATTGTAGTGGTTTTACCCACACCATTAACCCCAACCACCATTATTACATAGGGCTTTGTATTTGCAGGTATTTCAAATTGTGTAGCTTCACCCGAATTCGTTTCAGACAATAAACCCGCTATTTCTTCACGAAGAATGCTATTTAACTCATCTGTACCCAAGTATTTATCCTTAGAAACACGGTCTTCGATTCGTTCGATGATTTTTAAAGTTGTATTTACACCAACATCTGAAGAAACCAAAATCTCTTCTAAATGATCTAAAACCTCTGCATCTACTTTTGATTTTCCTGCAACAGCTTTAGTAAGCTTAGAAAAAAAGGAAGTTTTCGATTTTTCTAAACCTTTGTCTAAAGTTTGTTTTGCTTCTTCACTAAAACTTGGTTCATTTTTATCAGAAGAAAATATTTTTTTAAAAAAACTCATACTACAACTAAGGGTTAAGCATTAAAGATTTTGATTCTGCTCTTGATCTATTTTTTTTGGACAAATGTAAAAATAAAAAAGCTACTTTCAAACGAAAGTAGCTCATCTATATAATGTAAAATGAATTATTTCTTTTTCAAGAACTCATCAACTTCTTCTGGAGTCATAACTGACTCAACGAAAGTATAAGCACCCGTTTTTGGAGATTTAACCATTTTGATAGCTTTAGTTAATCTTTTAGAAGCTGTTTGTAAAGTTGCTACGGTTTTCTTTGCCATGACTTATCTTATTTAATTTCTTTGTGAACAGTAACTCTTTTTAAGATTGGATTAAATTTTTTAATCTCTAATCTGTCTGGAGTATTTTTTTTATTTTTTGTAGTGATGTAACGAGATGTTCCAGGAACTCCTGAAGTTTTGTGCTCCGTACATTCTAAAATAACTTGGATTCTATTACCTTTCTTTGCCATTTTGATCTATGTTTTTAAGGATTATACAGATTTAACAAATCCGTTAGCTTTTGCATTTTTCAATACAGCAGCAATTCCATTTTTATTAATCGTTTTTAAAGCAGCAGTTGAAATTTTCAACGTTACCCATCTATCTTCTTCAGGAATATAAAAACGTTTTTTAACTAAGTTAACAGAGAATTTTCTCTTTGTTTTATTCATAGCATGAGAAACATTGTTTCCTACCATCGCTCTTTTACCTGTAAGTTCACAAACTCTTGACATTATTTCTAATCTTTATTTCGTTATCTAAAATCAGGGTGCAAAGAAACAAAATCCATTTCATATACACAACTATCTTTTGCTATTTTTTTAAAATTTCTTTGTAAATGAGTTCCAACGCTTTACTTACCGCTCTATCAATAACCTTTTCACGAGGTTGACCAAAATTAAATTCCGCTACAAAAACCTTATCAGGTGTTGCAATTCCAATGAAAACAACTCCCAATTCTGCTCCGTCATCCCCCTTTGTTGGCCCTGCATTTCCAGTAGTTGCAATTGCATAATTTGAATTCATCATATGCTGAACCGATTTCGCCATAGCAATAGCCACTTCAGCACTTACTACCCCATATTTTGTTACCAAATTCTCATCAATTCCTAATGCATCTATTTTAGCTTGAGTAGCATAACTTACAACACCTCCTTTAAAATAATTAGATGCTCCTGGAACTGCTGATAAAGTTGCCGCAATTTTTCCCCCTGTACAACTTTCTGCCGTCGCTATGGTAACTTTCTTATCAGTTAACAACCTCCCTAAAACCACTTCAATTGGCTCATCCTCATTATACCCTACAATTATATCGTGCAACAACAAATCTAATTTTTCAACTTGTCTTTTTATTTCATTTTTCAACAACTCCTCATTTAAGCCTCTAGCTGTTAATCTCAAACGAACCTTCCCTGGACTAGGTAAATAAGCCAATTTAATGAAATTGGGCAAATTGTTTTCCCATTCCTCAATTTGCTCCGCAATCATACTTTCCCCACGACCATACGTCATAATCGTCTGATGCACTATATAAGGACGCTCATATTTTTGAACCAGATTTGGAATCACTTCGTTATCAATTAAATATTTCATTTCATATGGAACGCCTGGCAAGGAAATAAAAACAGTTCCTTCCTTCTCCATCCACATTCCTGGAGCTGTTCCAACTTGATTAAAAAGTACTTTAGCTTTGGTTGGCACCAAAGCCTGCTCTCTATTAATTTGAGTTATAGGACGTTTGTAAATCCCTTCTATAATAGATCTTACATGACTGAGAACTACTTCATTTTCTAATAATTCATCCTCAAAATATTCACAAAAAGTTTTTTTTGTAATATCATCTTTTGTAGGCCCTAATCCACCTGTTACAATAACTACTTCTACTTTATTTTGAAGGGAATGAAAAGTATCTAAAATATGTTGTTTATCATCAGAAATGGATAGCATTTCATGTGTTGCAATTCCAATTTTATCAAGAGCTTTTGCAATATAAGAAGAATTCGTATCGACAATTTGACCAATAAGAATTTCATCACCAATGGTTACTATAGCAGCTTTCATCTTTTAATTTACTAGATTTTTTTTGGAGGTTGGGGTTGAAAGAAAAATTATAGCTTAAAATCTTTCTTAATTTCTTTAACTGCTAATTTAATTCTATCTTTTAAAGAATTGAACACTTCTTTAATTTCTTTTCTTTTTCCTTCGGCTTTTGCCCAAGTCATAATTTGAATGTTTTCTTCATAAGCTAAATCCATTCCCAATAAGTCAAGCGTAGGCTTTATTTTATGACAAGAAGAATAAGTACGAGAATAATCTTTTTCTTTAATTGCCATTTTTATAGATTTGATTTCTGCAGGAACTTCTTCTAAAAACAAAGTCACAATTTGTAATGCAAATTCAATATCATTTTCAGAAATCTCATAAACTTTTGCCAAATTGTATTGTAATGCCATAACTACCTGATTTGAATTTTAAACATCGCCTTTCCTTCTATAAAACCCTCTAGAACATCTCCTTCATTTACTTTTGCCACACCTTTTGGAGTCCCAGTAAAAATGATATCTCCTATTTTTAATGTAAAGTATTGTGAAACATATGAAATCAATTCATCTATTTTCCACAACATTAAATTGGTATTACCTTCTTGAACGATTGCACCATTTGATTTTAACTCAAAGTTAATATTTTCTAATGAAGAATAATTTTTTTTCGACGTAAAGGCACCAATTACCGCTGAATGGTCAAATGCTTTAGCTTTTTCCCAAGGCAAACCCTTCTCTTTTAACTTACTTTGCACATCACGAGCTGTAAAATCGATCCCCAAACCGATTTCTTCATAATATTTATGAGCAAATTTAGCATCGATATGTTTCCCAACTTTACAAATCTTAACTAAAATTTCCACTTCATGATGAATATCATTACTGAAAGCCGGAATCACAAATGGATTTTTATTGGGTAAAATAGCAGAATCCGGTTTCATAAAGATAACAGGTTCTGTTGGTCTTTCATTATTCAATTCCGAAATATGGTCAGCATAATTGCGTCCAATACATATTATTTTCATTTTTCTTGGGTGATGAGTGATGGGTGATGGGTGATGGGCAAAACCATTTACCCATTACCTATTACCAATTACCCTATTTAGTGTTTAACTTTCTTAATTTAATTCCTGTAAGTACTTTTTTTGTATATAGAGGGAAATCCGCGTTTTGAATCCAACCAAAATAACCCGGCTCTTTATCAAAAACATCATCCACCAAAGCTCCTTTATGTTTTCCAAAGGTAAAAATTTCTTTCCCTTCGTTATTTAAAGCGATGAAACCCGCAAAATCAACCGACTTTTTACGCGTTGTAAATTCAGCTAACGATTTCATATCGTTTTCCAAATTCTCATAACGATCTAATTGTGCTTTTAAAATTTCGTAAGTAGCCATCGTATCCGCTTCGGCACTGTGGGCATTTTCTAAACTTTGTCCGCAATAGAATTTATACGCTGCACTCAAAGTACGCTCTTCCATTTTATGAAAAATCGTTTGCACATCAACAGAAACTCTGTTTTTCATATCAAAATCTACTTCCGCACGAAGTAATTCTTCTGCTAAAAGCGGAATATCAAATCGATCTGAATTAAAACCAGCCAAATCCGAATCTTTTATCATATTATGGATTTGGGATGCTAATTCTTTGAATGTTGGTTCATTAGCCACTTTTTCATCGGTAATTCCATGAACAGCCGTAGTTTGTGGTGGAATTGGAATCGTTGGATTTACCAACCAAGTTTTGCTTTCTTTATTTCCGTTTGGGTATACTTTAAATATTGAGATTTCAACGATTCGGTCTCTTGCCACATCAATTCCTGTAGTTTCAAGATCGAAAAAGCAGATAGGGCGTGTTAACTTTAATTCCATAGCATTTATATATGTGACAAAGATAGAAAAACCCGATAGCTTTTAAAAACTATCGGGTTTACATTTATAATTTATTTCAAATTAGAAATCTCTATTCACATCAAAAGCTTCTAAATACTCTGCAACGCGTTTTACGAAACTTCCTCCTAACGCCCCATCTACTACTCTGTGGTCATAGGAATGCGATAAGAACATTTTTTGACGGATTCCAATGAAATCTCCTTCTGGTGTTTCGATAACTGCTGGTACTTTTCTAATCGCTCCTAAAGCCAAAATACCTACTTGTGGTTGGTTAATAATTGGCGTTCCAAAAACAGAGCCAAAAGTGCCAACATTAGTTACCGTGTAAGTTCCGCCTTGTGTATCGTCTGGTTTTAATTTTCCTGCTTTTGCACGGTTTCCTAAATCATTAACCGCTTTTGCCATTCCAACTAAGTTCAATTGATCTGCATTTTTAATTACTGGAACAATTAAGTTTCCATTCGGTAAAGCAGCTGCCATACCTAAGTTGATATTTTTACGTTTGATGATAAAATCACCATCAACTGAAATGTTCATTCCTGGAAAATCTTTCAATGCTTTTGCAACTGCTTCCATGAAGATTGGCGTAAAAGTTAACTTCTCGCCTTCTCTCTTTTCGAAAGCATTTTTAACTTTATCTCTCCATTTTACGATGTTTGTCACATCTACTTCAATGAATGATTGAACGTGAGCCGAAGTTTGAACCGAAGCCACCATGTAACCCGAAATCAACTTACGCATTCTGTCCATTTCCACAATCTCGTCACCACCGTTTAATGACACTGGAACTGTTGAAGCTTGAGGTTTCACGTTTGAAGTTGTTTTTGTTTCCAATGCAGGCTGAACACTAGTTACTGTTGACTGAACACCAACTTGACTTCCTCTATTTTTGATATAATTTAATAAATCTTCTTTATTTACGCGGCCATCTTTACCAGAACCAGCTATTGACTCAAGTTCAGCTAAAGATATCCCTTCCTCTTTCGCAATGTTTTTAACTAAAGGCGAAAAGAATTTATCAGATGCAGAAAAATCAGCTGGCGCAACAGTTTCTTTAGCAACTTCTACTGCTTTCGCAACTTCAGCAACTGCAACAGGCGCTTCTGCTTTAACTTCTGGAGTTGATGCAACAGCACCACCTTCGGTTTCGATAATAGCGATTGTTTGTCCCACTTGAACTACATCATCGGTATTAAATAAAATTTCAACAAGTGTTCCTGCAACTTCAGAAGGCACTTCGCTATCTACTTTGTCAGTAGCGATCTCTAAAACAGCCTCGTCCATTTCAATTTTATCACCAACCTTTTTTAACCAGTTGGTTACAGTTGCTTCAGCAACACTTTCTCCCATTTTAGGTAATTTCAATTCAAACTTTGCCATATCTTTAAACTAAAGTTGTGTTTTTGTATTTGGTTTGCAAAAATACTAATTTTTCATTCGTTTTATAAAGAATTACATAATTTTTATAATAAAATTATTTCTCCTCTATCATTCGAATTATTACTTCCGATTAGATAATTCGAACTCGAAATGTAATTCTTAAAACTTAGATTCTTACTCTTATTTAACTGCATAAAAGTAATAATTTCAGTAAAATTAAATGTGGTTGTATCAAATATTATTTCAATATTTTTTTGAGGCTGATGTACAAATTGATTAAAATCAGACAAATAAGTTGTTCTTTTAGACTGTTCTAATTTTAATTTTCTTTTTGAAAAAACGACATATTCATCAATAGTTCGAACTTCATTCTTTTGCTGATGCTTCTTTAAAAGACTAAAAACAAAACTTCCTACTTGCATCATCACATCAAAAAACCATGATTTTTTAAAATGTTTTTTATAGAAAAATTGCATCGCTTCACGGAAACGTTTCATATACGTTCCATCGCGAACGGTACTTTCCCCTTTGTAATGAATCACCGCAGTCTCGTGAAAGTAATAATTCGATTTCCCTGATTTCAAAACCAAATAACTCAAATCGATATCATCGGAATACATAAAACAATTTTCATCAAAACCACCAACTTCAAGATACAATTTGCGCTTCATCAGCATGAAAGCGCCTACTAAAATATCCACTTTTCCCGACTCGTTTTCTGATAAATGTTGGGCATAATATTTTCCAAAATAATTGGAGATTTTATACAATCCGAAAATCTTCGTGAAAGCCACCCAAGGAGTCGGAACACCACGTTTACTTTCGGGAAGGAAATTACCGGAACCGTCAATTAATTTACAACCGATAATACCCGTGTTCCGTGTCCAGTTTTCAGTGTTCAGAATTTTAGAAAAAGTATCTTCTGCAACCACAGTATCGGGATTTAAAATACAAATGTATTCGCCTTTGGCTTGAGCGACTCCGATGTTATTTCCTTTTGGAAAACCTAAATTTTCACTGTTTTCAATACGCTTGATGTGCGGAAATTTGGTTTTCATCATTTCACAACTATCATCAGACGAAGCATTATCAATCACAATAATTTCTCCATCAATGCCTTCTAATGCTTTTTGAACACTGAGAACACATTGTTCTAAAAAATAGCGAACGTTATAATTAAGGATGATTACGGATAGTTGCATGATGCGAATATAATTAAAAGTTTAATTTTAACATTAGTCCATCTAAATTTTGAACAAAAACTTAATATCTTCGAAAATTAAAATAATTTTTATGAAAAAAATAATTGCCCTAATTTTATTTTTATTATCATTTTCAATTTTCTCGCAAGAGGATATAAAAGCTAATTATGACAAAAAGGAAGTGTATATTCCTATGCGAGACGGTACAAAACTTTTTACAGCCATCTACACTCCAAAAGATATTGCTTCAAGTAAAAAATATCCTATTTTGATGCAACGAACTTGTTATAGCATTGCACCTTACGGGGAAGACAATTATAAAAAGGCTTTGGGACCAAATGTATTTTTACAAAAGGACCAATACATTTTTGTTTATCAAGATGTTCGAGGAAGATACATGAGTGAAGGTACATTTACCAACATGACGCCTCAAGTTTCCAAAAAATCAAAGAAAGATGTTGATGAAAGTACGGATACTTACGATACGATTGACTGGTTAATCAAAAACATCAAAAATAATAACGGAAAAGTTGGACAATATGGAACTTCATATCCCGGATTTTACACTGCTGTTGGAACTTTAGCCAATCATCCTGCTTTAGTTGCATCTTCGCCTCAAGCTCCAATTTCAGATTTCTTTTTCGATGATTTTCATCATAATGGTGCATTTTTAATGGGATATTTCAAAACTTTCCCTGTTTTTGGAGTTCAAAAAACGAAACCTGAAACCAAATCTTGGTATTCAGACCAATCCATCAAAACAATTTCAAGAGATGGTTCCATTTTTTACAGAGAAATGGGTACTTTAAAAGATGGTGTAGATAAATATTACAAGGATAATTTTTTCATGCAAGAAATTGTAAATCACCCTAATTATGATGATTTCTGGAAATCAAGAAATTTATTGCCTCATTTAAAGGGAATTGATCACGCAGTGATGACCGTAGGTGGTTGGTACGATGCTGAAGACTTAGCCGGACCATTGAACATTTATAAAACAATTGAAAAAAATAATCCTAAAGCAAAAAACACCATCGTAATGGGACCATTTTCTCACGGAGGATGGTCGAGAGAAGCAGGTAAACATTATCACAACGACATCTATTTTGGAGATAGTATCGCTACTTTTTATCAAAAGAATATCGAACATAAATTCTTTAATCATTATTTAAAAGAAAAATCTAAAGAAGCTGCTCAACTTCCAGAAGCTTATATGTTTGATACAGGAAAAAAAGAATGGAAAACATTCCAAAATTGGCCTCCAAAAGAAAGTACTAAACTGAATTTCTATCTAAGCTCAAATGGAAAATTAGAAACCCAAAAAGGTCAATCAGCAAATTTCAGCGAATACTACAGCGATCCGAACAATCCGGTTCCAAGCAGTATCAATTACGCAGAATATAATGGTTTTACACCAAGAAATTACATGACGGAAGACCAAAGATTTGCTTTAAGTCGTCCAGACGTCGTTACGTTTACTACTGATTACTTAACAGAAGATGTTACGCTAGCAGGTGAAATTATGGCTAAATTAAAAATTGCTTCAACTGCAACTGATGCTGATTTTATTGTAAAAATAATCGATGTATATCCCGCAGACGAACCTCAAAATAAGGACAAACCAAATGTACTTTATGCCAACTATCACCAAATGGTTCGTAGCGAAGTGATGCCCGCTCGTTTTAGAAATAGTTTCGAAAAACCAGAAGCTTTAACACCAAACGCAACAACGGAAGTTAATTTTAGATTGCAAGATGTGTTACACACCTTCAAAAAAGGACATAAAATTCAAATTCAAGTACAAAGTACTTGGTATCCGTTAATTGCTGTTAACCCACAGCAATTTTTAGAGAATCCATACTTGGCTGAAAAACAAGATTACACTAAGGCTTTAATTAAAATCTTTGAAGAAAGTCATTTAGAAGTAGAAATTTTAAAATAATCAATACAAAGCCGTCAGAAATGATGGCTTTTTATTTATTCTAAAACATTGTACCATCAATTGCAATAGTCTATTTTTGCAATTCTAAATTCAAATTTCTGAATTCTAAATTACTATGAATTACTTATCAGTCGAAAATATATCGAAATCCTACGGCGAACGTGTGTTGTTTGACAACGTTTCGTTTGGCATTAACAAGGATCAAAAAATAGCTTTTATCGCTAAAAACGGTTCTGGAAAAACCACCATTATGAACATGATTAATGGTTTAGATGAACCCGATACAGGTCAAGTTATCATTCGTAAAGAAATTAAAATGGCGTTTCTGTCGCAAAACAATAATTTGCAAGACGAATTAACCATTGAAGAAAATATTTTTGCTTCGGATAATGAAATTCTAAAAGTAATTGAACGTTACGAAAAAGCTCTAGAAAATCCGAATGATGAAGAAGCGTATCAAAGAGCTTTTGATGATATGGATCGCCATAATGCTTGGGATTTTGAAACGCAATTCAAGCAAATTTTGTACAAACTGAAGTTGGAAGACTTGAAAATGAAAGTCAAAAACATGTCGGGTGGACAAAAAAAGCGATTATCGTTAGCCATTATCTTAATTAGTAAACCTGATTTATTGATTTTAGATGAGCCAACCAATCACTTGGATTTAGAGATGATTGAATGGCTTGAGGATTATTTTGCAAAAGAAAATATAACCTTGTTCATGGTGACACACGACCGTTTCTTTTTAGAACGTGTTTGTAATGAAATCATCGAATTAGACAACGGTAAAATCTATCAATACAAAGGAAATTACTCCTATTATTTAGCCAAAAAAGAAGAGCGTTTAGCTTCTGAAAATGCGAGTATCGATAAAGCTCAAAACTTATTTGTAAAAGAATTGGCTTGGATGCGTCGTCAGCCCAAAGCTAGAACTACCAAATCGAAATCACGTCAAGATGATTTTTATAAAATCAAAGAAGTTGCCGAAAGTCGAAGAAAAGAAAATGTAGTAGAGCTCGAGATCAACATGGAGCGCATGGGAAGTAAGATTATCGAAATGGTAAAAGTGAATAAAAACTTCCCTGATAGAACCATTTTAAAAGATTTCAGCTATTCATTCCAGCGTGGCGAACGCATTGGAATTATTGGTAAAAATGGAACAGGAAAATCGACTTTCTTAAACATTTTAACCCAAACCATGCAACCTGATTCGGGGAAGGTGATTATTGGTGATACGATTCAAATTGGCTATTACACACAAAGCGGAATCAATCCGAAACCAGGACAAAAGGTAATTGATATCATCAAAGAATATGGCGAATATATTCCGTTGACGAAAGGGAAAATTATTTCAGCTTCGCAATTATTGGAACGTTTCTTATTTGATGCTAAAAAACAATATGATTTCGTAGAAAAATTAAGTGGTGGCGAATTAAAACGTTTATATTTATGTACGGTCTTAATTCAAAATCCAAATTTCTTGATTTTAGATGAGCCAACGAATGACTTAGATATTGTAACACTAAATGTTTTAGAGAGTTTCCTTTTAGATTATCCTGGTTGTTTGTTAGTGGTGAGTCACGACAGATATTTCATGGATAAAATCGTGGATCACTTGTTTGTATTTAGAGGCGAAGGCGAAATTGAAGATTTTCCAGGAAATTATTCGGATTTTAGAGCGTATGAAGATTCGGCTGAACCAAAAGTTCTGAATTCGGTTAGTACTGAAAAAACAAATTGGAAAGAAAAACAAACGGTTTCAACAGGATTGAGTTTCAATGAGCAAAAAGAGTTCAATAAAATTGAAAAAGAAATCAAAGATTTAGAATATAATAAAAAACAAATCGAACAAGAATTCGCCGACGGAAAAGTGACAGACGATAAAATTGAAGTGAAAGCTAACGAGTTGCAAAAAATTATTCAAACTTTAGAAGAAAAAGAAGAACGTTGGTTTGAATTGAGTTCGAAAATGGAATAATAAAGTAATTAGTGAATAGTAATTAGTGAATAGCCAGACTAATTACTAGTCACTTTTCACTAATCACTATAAAATGCAGCATTTAATCAAATCATATCTAAAATTCCTTTTCCATTCCAAAAACGAACATGGAGTGCATTCACCATTTGTGTTTGATTTGGTTACGAAATGTTTTTATGACAACACCAAATATCTAGAATATGAAGTATTAAAATCGTATCGAAAATCGCTTTTAGAAAATAAAAATACGATTGAAGTAACGGATTTTGGCGTAGGTTCAAGAGTTTTTAAATCGAATACAAGAGAAATCTCAAAAATTGCACAAACCGCTGGAATTAATCCAAAAAATGCAGAACTACTTTTTAGAATTGTTCGTTATTTTCAACCCAAAAGCATTTTAGAAATTGGCACTTCATTAGGATTGGCTACTTCTGCCCTATCATTAGGCAATAAAAATGCAAAAATAATTTCATTAGAAGGTTGTCTAAGTACAACTAATCAATGTCAAATGCAATTACAAAAATTCAATATCAATAATGTTGAATGTGTAAACACAAGATTTGAAGACTATCTGAGTAACTGTAAACTGAACACTGAACACTGCCAACTAATTTACTTCGATGGCAACCATTCCAAAAAAGCTACTTTAGATTATTTTGAGGCTTTACTACCAACGATTTCAAATGATTCCGTTTGGATTTTCGATGACATTCATTGGTCAGCCGATATGGAAGAAGCTTGGGAAATTATCAAAAATCATCCAAAAGTTTCGGTGACAATTGACACCTTTCAATGGGGAATCGTGTTTTTTAGAGCCGAGCAAGAAAAAGAACATTTCATCATCAATCCGAATAAAACGATTAGTTCTCACTTGTTTGAAAGAATTCGTTTTTAATTGTAACAAATTCCTTTGTTTTTCTACTTATAATAGTGTTATATCAATAATAGTGTCATCTCGAGTGAAGTCGAGAGGCTAAATTCTAATTTCATTATGGCAAATCCGTTAATTAAAATAACCAATATCAAAAGAGATTTTCCTTTAGGAAACGAGATCGTATATGTATTAAAAGGCATCGATTTAGAAATCAATAAAGGCGAATATGTAGCGTTGATGGGACCTTCAGGTTCTGGAAAATCCACTTTAATGAATATTTTAGGTTGTTTGGACACACCCACTTCTGGAACTTACATTTTGAACGGAAAACACGTAAGTGAAATGCAAGACGACGAATTGGCTGGAATTCGTAACAAAGAAATTGGATTCGTTTTTCAAACCTTCAACTTGATGCCAAGAACGACGGCTTTGGATAATGTTGCTTTACCAATGGTGTATGCAGGCCATTCGAAATCAGAACGTGTGGAGCGTGCTACTGAAGTATTAACACAAGTGGGACTTCAAGACCGTATGGACCATAAACCGAATCAGTTATCGGGTGGTCAACGTCAGCGTGTGGCGGTGGCGAGAGCTTTGGTGAACAAACCTTCTATCATTTTAGCCGATGAGCCAACCGGAAACTTAGATAGTAAAACGTCGGTAGAAATCATGAATTTATTCAACGAAATTCACGCCAACGGAAATACGGTAATTTTGGTAACACACGAAGAAGATATTGCCGCTTATGCGCACAGAATTATTCGTTTACGAGATGGGATTATAGAAAGTGATACACGAAATATTCATACAAAAGAATAAAATTAACTCACCATATTTGAACCTGTCTCGATTTAGAATCCTGACAGGTTTTTTTCATTGAATTACTTTTCAAAATAACTACCTTTGCCACAAAATTGCCAAAATGACTTTTTCTGACTACTCTAAAGAATTTTCATATAACTTGAAACTTGCCTACCCTATTATTTTAGGAATGATAGGCCATACAATTGTAGGAATTGTCGATAACATCATGGTTGGGAAATTAGGCCCAACCGAATTGGCCGCTGTGTCATTAGGAAACAGTTTTGTTTTCATTGCAATGTCTTTAGGAATCGGATTTTCAACTGCCATTACCCCTTTAGTTGCCGAATCTGATGGAAAAAATGATGTGGCTGGCGGTCGTTCTGCTTTTCATCACGGGTTGTATTTGTGTACGATTTTAGGTGTGGCTTTATTCACTTTAATTTTCTTTTCGAAACCACTTATTGCTTACATGGGACAGCCAGAAGCTGTAGTGGAGATGGCAAAACCGTATCTTGATATCGTAGGTTTTTCGTTGATTCCCTTAATTATGTACCAAGCATACAAACAATTTGCCGATGGTTTAAGCGAAACGAAATATTCCATGTGGGCAACTATCATTGGAAATATTACCAATGTGGTTATCAACTATTTTTTAATCTACGGAATTTGGATTTTTCCAAAATGGGGAATCGTAGGTGCTGCTGTAGGAACAATTGTTTCTCGCTTTGTGATGTTAGGTTTTATGCATTACATGATGAATTTAAAACCAAAATTTCATCCTTATTTCAAAGGTTTTAGTTTGAAAGAAATTAAAAAAGAAGTCAATCAAAAAATTATAAAAATTGGGATGCCTTCCGCCATGCAAATGTTCTTTGAAGTAGCCTTGTTTACGGGTGCTATTTGGTTATGTGGTATGATTGGGACAACCAGTCAAGCCGCTAATCAAGTTGCTTTGAGTTTGGCATCTGTAACCTTTATGTTTGCTATGGGATTAAGTGTCACGGCTATGATTCGTATTGGAAATCAAAAAGGCTTGAATGATTATGTGACCTTGCGAAAAGTAGCGATTTCCATTTTCTTATTAACCATTATTATCGAAGTCTTTTTTGCTTTATTATTTGTGGTTTTACACTCCCATTTACCTTATATTTTTGTAGACATCAACGATGCTAAAAACCTAACCGAAAACTTGGAGGTAATTGCGATTTCGTCTAATTTACTTTTGGTAGCTGCTGTTTTTCAAATTTCTGATGGTTTACAAGTAGTGGTTTTAGGAGCACTTCGTGGATTGCAAGATGCGAAAATACCAATGTATATTACTTTTATAGCATATTGGGTAATTGGATTTCCAATATCCATCTACTTAGGATTAGAAACCGAATTAAAAGCCGTTGGCGTTTGGATTGGACTTTTAGCTGGATTAACAGCTGCAGCGATCTTTTTGTATATTCGCTTTAATTATCTAACCAAAAAACTGGTTCAAGTGCAAACCAATCCCGAAGCTTCGGGACAAGTTCAATTACAATAAAAAGAAGAAATTAAAATCATAAAAACATGAACTTACCAAAATTTGTAATCGGTGATAATACCGATTTTCCAGAAGATATTTTCGTAATCCATTTAGAATATCCAAGATTCGTTATCAATTTAAAAGATGACGAAGTAGAATTTTTAGAAGACATCGAAGAAGAAGACGAAAAAGAATTGGAATCAGAAATGGAACATTTAATTACCATTGCCGGAGAATTCTACGATAGAGAAATTGAACGTTACGAGGAGGAATAGTGTTCAGTGATAAGTAAAAAGTGTTCAGATATTAAATTAATTAGAGAGTAATGTTTCTTTCAATTTTAGAATTTCAGTCAAAAAGCTGGGAAAATTTTTTCTACACCTGTTTTTTCTTACTTTCTGCATTTATATTTTATGGATTAAAACAATGGAATATTTCTGTAAGAAGAACGAAAAAATTTGAAGAAATAACAACAAAAAGCAATATTATAAAATATTGGATATTTATTTTTATTTGTCTTTTTGGGGCATTTATCTGTTTAATAAAATTAATTCTTAGCCTTTAAAATATCGTTCCAACAAACTCATAGCCGCTGCAAAAGGTGAAATTTCATTGTTTTGCAAGGCTTTTTTATTTTCTTCTAATAGTTGCATGATATTCGGATGATTGTAAAAATGATTTTTTAATTGTTCATTAATTGTTTCCATCATCCAAAATTGGTTTTGATTCTGACGCTTTTCTTCGAAATAGTGATTCGATTTTACCAATTCGAAATACTCGGAAATAATTTCCCAAATCCCATCAATTCCGGTTTTCTCATATGCGCTACAAGTCGTCACTTTCGGAATCCAACCCGAAGATTTGGCTGGAAATAAATGTAAGGCTCTATTGAATTCGGTTTTAGCTAATTTCGCTTTCGCCACATTATCACCATCCGCTTTGTTAATGACAATTGTGTCCGCCATTTCCATAATACCGCGTTTAATACCTTGTAACTCATCGCCTGCCCCTGCAATTTTTAACAATAGAAAGAAATCGACCATACTGTGAACGGCAGTTTCACTTTGCCCTACTCCAACGGTTTCAATAATAATCGTATCAAAACCACAAGCTTCACAAAGAATGATAGTTTCACGAGTCTTTCTGGCAACTCCACCTAATGTATCACCTGAAGCACTTGGCCGAATGTAAGCATTTTCATCTTTTACCAATTCTTCCATTCGGGTTTTATCGCCCAAAATACTTCCGTGACTGATAGATGAACTTGGGTCAACCGCTAAAACAGCTACTTTTTTTCCGATGGAAGTGAGATATTTTCCAAAAGCTTCAATAAACGTACTTTTTCCAACACCGGGAACACCCGTAATTCCAATACGAACGGATTCATTCGCATGTGGCAAACAACCTTTTATCACTTCATTCGCTTTAGCTAAATGTTCAGGATTAGTACTTTCAACCAAAGTAATAGCGCGACTCAAAGCGGTTTTATCACCTTTTAAAATTCCAGCAATCAATTCCTCTGCCGAAGGTTGTTTTCTTCGGAATTGTTGAATTTGATGCGCGACAACCGTACTCAACGTATCGGGTTGGGCTACACCATGAATTTCTGAAAGTGCCGATTTTTTACTAGGTGTTTTCAAAAGGAATTTTGCTTTTTGTAAAAATACAAAAATTGTAGGAATTCAAAACATTTAAATATCAGGGTTTATTTACCTTTGTGAACTTGATTTTATGACATGGAAAACATTATTCTTCTATTTTTATGTTTAATTTTAGGCATTGCGCTTCAAAAGGTGCCGCAATTTCCTAAAAATGCGTATCAAAGTTTAAATCAATACGTAATATACGTTTCGCTTCCTGCAATGGCACTATATTATATTCCAAAAATCACCATTTCACTCGCTTTATTATATCCGTTAGGAATTGCATGGTTAGGTTTTGGATTGTCATTTGTTTTTTTCTATACATTAGGAACCTATTTCAAATGGTCGAAAAAGCTAATTGGCTGTTTGATTTTAACAGGGGGATTAAGCAATACTTCCTTCGTTGGTTTCCCTATTATTGAAGCTTTATATGGGGCCGAAGGATTGAAAACCGCCATCATCGTTGATCAGCCGGGTTCATTCGTAGTCGTAACTACATTAGGAATTCTAGTCGCAGCGAGTTTTTCACGAGGGAATTCAAGTACTTCCGAAATCGTATTGAAAATTGTAAAATTCCCGCCTTTTATCGCTTTTACGATTGCACTTTGTTGTACTATCTTTAAACTTGAATTTCCAGAAGCTTTACAGCGTTCATTTTTACGAATCGGAAATACAGTAACACCAGTAGCTTTAGTAGCCGTTGGATTGCAATTAAAGATTGATACGCGAAGTAAACATTGGCGTTTCTTAACTTTAGGCTTACTTTTCAAATTGATTTTGATGCCCGCTTTTTTCTTCTTACTTTACAAAATAGTATGGAACGGAAAAGGATTAGAAATCGATGTTTCTATCATGGAATCTGCCATGGCGCCAATGATTACGGGAGCAATTTTAGCCACCAACTACGGATTAAAACCAAAATTAAGTAGCATGATGATTGGAATTGGAATTCCATTGTCTTTGTTGACGGTGGCTTTTTGGTATTGGGTTTTGAGTTTGTAGTTTTCTAGCACAAAGTTTCTCAAAGTTTTGCACGAAGTTTCACTATGTTTTAAACATATTAGACATATAAGTTTAAGTTGAATTCATTGTGTGCCCAAATACATAAAAGAGAGACTTGCAGCATGAAAAGTTTGCTATGAAAGATCTTTGTAAATCCGTCTAATCGGTTAAATCTGTGTTCCAAAAAATAAAAAATTATTTCCCAAATACTTATCTTTACACTTCAATTTCACACTATGAATCCTGAAATAATACTTGCGCTTGAAAATATTGTTGGTTCGGCTTATATTTTTACTGATGAAGCTACACGAAAAACGTATGGTCACGACGAAACAGAAGATCTGAGTTTTCCGCCTCATGTTGTGGTGAAACCTGCCAATACAGAAGAAGTAGCGCAAATTTTAAAAATCTCCAACACCTATAAAATTCCGACTACGCCGATTGGAGCGCGTACGGGTTTGAGTGGTGGCGCTTTATCGATTTATGGTGGCATTGCGATTTCAATGGAACGCTTTAATAAAATCATTGAAATTGATGAACAAAATTTACAAGTTACTACCGAACCTGGTGTAATTACTCAAGTTTTAAGAGAAGCGGTTGCTGAAAAAGGCTTGTTTTATCCTGTTGATCCAAGTAGCATGGGAAGTTGTTTTATTGGTGGAAATATTGCTGAAAATTCAGGTGGTGCGAGAGCTCTGAAATATGGTGTTACCAAAGATTATGTACTAAATTTAGAAGTGGTTTTACCAACTGGTGACATCATATGGACAGGCGCTAATACTTTGAAAAATTCGACTGGCTACAACCTTACCCAATTGATGGTGGGAAGCGAGGGAACTTTAGGAATCGTAACCAAAATTGTATTGAAATTAATCCCTCAAAATAAACACAACGTTTTACTTTTGGTACCGTTTTATAAAGCAGAACAAGCATGTGAAGCGGTGTCAGCTATTTTTAGAGCAGGAATTGTGCCAAGCGCTTTAGAATTTATGGAACGCGATGCGATTGATTGGACTTTGAAATTTGTCGAGGATTTGAATGTAGAAGTCAAAGATAACGTTCAAGCACATTTGTTGATTGAAGTGGATGGCAATTATCCAGAAATTTTGATGCAAGAAGCCGAACAAATTTTGGCAGTCGTAGAGCAATTTGAAATTGACGAAGTATTATTTGCCGACTCCGAAGAACAAAAAAATGCCCTTTGGAAAATGCGTCGCTCTGTAGCGGAAGCGGTGAAAGCGAATTCGATTTATAAAGAAGAAGATACCGTTGTTCCAAGATATGAATTACCAAAATTATTAAAAGGTATCAAAGAAATTGGCACAAAATATGGTTTTCAATCGGTTTGTTATGGACATGCGGGCGATGGTAATTTACACGTCAACATCATCAAAGGCAACATGACCGATGAAAATTGGAAAACGGAAGTCCCAAAAGGAATTCGTGAAATTTTTGAATTAACCGTTGGTTTAAAAGGAACACTCTCTGGTGAACACGGTATTGGTTTAGTACAAAAAAACTACATGGATATTGCGTTTTCAAAAGTACATTTGGAATTAATGGAACGCATTAAAGCCATTTTTGACCCAAATAATGTTTTGAATCCTGGTAAGATTTTTCCTGATGGAGAATAATTTTATTGCTTCGTAAACTTTTTAAAAATCACAAATCCAATTGAACTTCCTACCAAAGACGTAACAATAAAATTTGTTAAATTTGGATCAGGATATTCTTTTCTGGCGAATAATGCACTAAAAAATAAACCTATAAAATAATTCATTTCATTTGAATGATAATAACAGGAGACAGGAATTAGAAAATTTTGCAAACAAGTTAAACTAAAAACGGAGAATAAAAATCCTCCGAATATAACTAAAGACCATTTATTAAAATGGTAGGTTTCATTTTTTACTTTAAATTCAAAAACTCCACCAAACTTACATCCGCATTTTTGAACGTTGGTGGTTGTTCGATAATGCTAGCATTTCTCTTTTTATTCAATTTCATAGTAATATCAGCTTCGGTTGTAAATAACAAAGCGGATAAAAATGGGTTATTGATATGTGGAATGAGTTCTGCTTCTAAATCGTCTAATTTGCAGATTTTTACCAATTCTTGTTTTTCAGTCGTATAAATCTTATACGTCATCGCCAATTTTAAACTGTTGTCTTCTACGATAGTTTTTACGTAAATGTTTTGTAACTCTGGTTTCCCAACCGTTTTAGCAAGCGTTAACTTAGCAAAAGTGCCATTAGTAATACTTGCTCTAACTTGGTTGAAAAAATCAGAAAATATAATTTCGTTTTCGTTCATATTAAAATCCTAATTCTTTTTGAATTTTATCATTGAAAACCATTGCAAAAATTACATTGTCTTTGTCTTTGTTTAAGAATTTCCATGTTCCATTTGTTAACTCATCTGAAACAGCTAATAATGTAGCACGAGATTCGATTCTGAACGAGTTCGTAGCTTTGTCAAATTCAATGGTTTCAGCACCCATTATTTCTTTAAAACTACTTTTCATTTCTTCTACCTCTGTAACTGGTGATTTAAAAGTCATCACCATAACGTTTCTATGATCAATAACGCAAAACTTCTTGTTTTCAACCGTTTTAATTTCAGAAAATGAAAAATTAGGCTCCACCTCAACTAATTTTAAAATGAACTGTTCGTTCTCCATCATTTGAGAAAACATTTCCTTCATTTGTTCTTTAGGTATAATATCAAATAACTTAGGGTAAGTCGTTTCAAAAATTACGTCATAGTTCATATTAGCACCGGCTTTATATGATTTTAAAGCTTCTGTCTTTAAAGTGTTCATGTCTTGTGAAAAACCAGTAACTGTTTGCAAAACAAAGATTGCGATAAAAAGGATTTTAGATTTCATTTGAAAAGTTTTAAATTTATCAAATATAGAAAATTAACCACAATTTTTAATACGATTATCGGTAAATTTAAAACATAAAAAAATCCTCAATTACAAAATAATTGAGGACTTTTCACTTTATGTGCTAAACTTTTAGTGCACCAAAACCCAATCTCCAGAAGCCAACATGCTTTCAGCCTTTTTAAATTTCATGGTTTCAGTTTTCCCACTTAGTACATGTTTTATAGTAACGGTGTCGTTACGATTAATTTTCGGCATTTCTCTAGTAATAGTCTCGGTTACTTGAGGTCTTTGACTTGCCATTTCTCCAGCTCTTCTTGCTTGTGAAGCAGCATCATCACTATCTAAATCTTCTTTAGTTTCCGTGTAATTTTGTTTTTGACGTACTTGCTTTGCTTCTTGGATTTCTGACGGACTTTGAGAAGGTAAATCTCCTTTGAATAAAAATGAGATCACTTCTTTATTTACATCATCAATCATTTTTTTAAACAAGTTGAATGCTTCAAATTTATAAATCAATAAAGGATCTTTTTGTTCATGAACAGCCAATTGTACCGACTGTTTCAACTCATCCATTTTACGTAAATGTTTTTTCCATGCTTCATCTACAATAGCTAAAGTGATATTTTTCTCAAAATCAGCTACCAATGATTTTCCTTCTGAAGTATATGCTTTTTCTAAATCGGTTACTACATTCAGCGATTTGATTCCATCTGTAAAAGGAACAACAATTCGTAAATATTGACCGTTGTTGTTTTCATAAACATTTTTGATAATTGGGAATGCTTCCGCAGCATTTCTAGCAATTTTATCGTTGTAATGTTCTAAAACAGCTTTGTACGTTTTTCCTGTAATATCTCGGTTAGACAGCTTAGTAAATTCAGCTTCTGAAACGGGCGAACTAATTGAAAAGTAACGAATCAATTCGAATTCGTAGTTTTTAAAATCTCCTGCTAATTTATTTTGTTCTACAACCAATTCACAAGTATCATACATCATATTAGCAATATCCACTTTCAAACGTTCGCCATGTAAAGCATGACGTCTTCTCTTGTATACTACTTCTCTTTGAGCATTCATAACGTCATCGTATTCCAATAGACGCTTACGAACTCCAAAGTTATTTTCTTCTACTTTTTTCTGTGCTCTCTCGATAGATTTTGTCATCATCGAATGTTGAATTACTTCTCCTTCTTTTAGACCAATTCTATCCATCACTTTCGCAACTCTTTCAGAACCGAACAAACGCATTAAGTTATCTTCCAAAGAAACATAAAATTGCGAACTACCCACATCTCCTTGACGACCCGCACGACCACGCAACTGACGGTCAACACGACGTGAATCGTGACGTTCCGTTCCAATAATTGCTAAACCTCCTGCTCTTTTTACTTCGTCTGATAATTTAATATCGGTACCACGACCTGCCATATTGGTTGCAATCGTAACAACTCCTGGTTTTCCGGCTTCTGCTACAATTTCAGCTTCACTTTTGTGCATTTTAGCATTCAATACATTGTGTTGAATACCTCTAATTTTCAACATGCGACTTAATAATTCTGAAATCTCTACTGATGTTGTTCCAATCAGTACAGGTCTTCCCGAATTAGACAACGCAACCACATCTTCAATTACCGCGTTGAATTTTTCACGAACCGTTCTGTAAATTAAATCATCTTTATCTTTACGAGCCATCGGACGATTGGTAGGAATTTCTACAACATCTAATTTGTAGATCTCCCAGAACTCACCTGCTTCAGTTGACGCAGTTCCTGTCATACCTCCTAATTTACTATACATACGGAAATAATTCTGTAATGTAACCGTAGCAAATGTTTGCGTTGCAGCTTCAATTTTTACGTTCTCTTTCGCCTCAATTGCTTGATGCAAACCATCTGAGTAACGACGACCGTCCATAATACGACCTGTTTGCTCATCTACAATCATTACTTTATTGTCCATGATAACATACTCGGTATCTTTTTCAAATAAAGTATACGCTTTTAACAACTGGGTTAATGTGTGAATACGCTCTGATTTAACAGAAAAATCTTTGAACAATTCTTCTTTTTGTTCTGCTTCTTCTTCTGTAGTAAGATTAGCCTTTTCTATTTTAGCAATTTCAGTCCCAATATCAGGTAAAACAAAAAACTGAGCATCCGTATCAGTTGATAAAAACTGGATTCCGTTATCTGTTAACTCAACTTGATTGTTTTTCTCTTCGATAACAAAATATAATGCCTCATCAATTTTCGGCATTTCTCTGTTGTTATCTTGCATGTAATAATTCTCTGTTTTTTGGAGTAATTGCTTAACGCCTTCTTCTGATAAGAATTTGATCAAGGCTTTACTCTTTGGTAGTGCTCTATGGGAACGCAACAAATAAAAACCAGCGTCTTTTGAATTCCCTTCTTTGAACAAACGCTTTGCTTCGGTCAAGCAATCAGTTGCTAATTTACGTTGCAAAGTAACCAAGTTTTCAACTTTTGGTTTTAGTTCTAAGAACTCATGACGGTCTCCTTGTGGAACTGGTCCAGAAATAATTAAAGGCGTTCTTGCATCATCAATCAACACAGAGTCGACCTCATCAACAATAGCGTAATTGTGTTTACGTTGTACCAAATCTTCAGGCGCATGCGCCATATTATCTCTTAAATAATCGAAACCAAACTCGTTATTTGTTCCATAAGTAATATCCGCTTCATATGCTTTTCTTCTTTCTGGAGAATTGGGCTGGTGATTATCAATACAATCCACTGTTAAACCATGAAACTCAAACAATGGTGCTTTCCACGTACTGTCACGTTTTGCCAAGTAATCGTTAACCGTAACTAAATGCACACCGTTTCCTGTTAAGGCATTTAAATACAATGGTAATGTTGCCACCAAAGTCTTCCCTTCTCCTGTTTGCATTTCAGCAATTTTACCCTGATGCAGTACAACACCCCCTATTAACTGAACGTCATAGTGAATCATATCCCAAGTAATTGCTTTTCCTGCAGCATTCCATGAATTGGCCCACGTTGCATTATCCCCTTCTATAGCAATATATGTTTTTGTTGCTGATAATTCTCTATCCTTTGATGTTGCTGTTACTGTTATCGAAGTGTTTTCTTTAAAACGACGAGCGGTTTCTTTTACCACTGCAAAAGCTTCTGGAAGAATTTCGTTTAATACTTTTTCAGAAATTTCATAAGCCTCTTTCTCGATTTTATCAATTTCAGCATAAATATCCTCACGTACATCTATATCATCTGTCTGCTCTGCATCTTTCTTTAACGAAACAATTTTAGCGTCTTTTTCTGCACGAGCAGATTGAATTTTAGCTTTAAATTCAGCTGTTTTATTACGTAATTCATCATGAGACAATGCTTGCAAAGCGCTCTCAAATGATTTTATTTTGGTGATTATAGGTTGAATTGCTTTTACATCTTTCTCGGATTTATCTCCAACAAAAGCCTTCAATATGGAATTGATGATACTCATAATTTTAATTTTCTTTATTTAATTACTCATGAAACCACAAAAAAAGTCTCAGTAAAGAGACTTTTTTCTGTTGCATTTATTTATTTTTAATACTCATCCTCATTCCAAAGATAATCTTCGTCCGTAGGATAATCTGGCCAAATCTCTTCCATCATTTCATAGATTTCGCCTTCGTCCTCTATAGACTGCAAGTTTTCCACCACTTCTAATGGTGCTCCAGTTCTGATAGCATAGTCGATAAGTTCGTCTTTGGTCGCTGGCCAAGGGGCATCACTCAAATATGACGCTAATTCTAATGTCCAATACATCTTTTTATCGATTTAAGTTTATGCAAAAATAAATTTATTACTCAAAAAATCAAGTTTTTTTTTACTTTTTTTAATAATTTTTAAGAACGTATTTTTTTAGTATTCAAAAAATGAATTAAATACACTATTTTCTAGTAAAACTAATACGTGCGAACACTAAAAACCAAGTACCGAACACTATTTTCTAGGAATCCATTGTACTTCATCTGCGTTCAAATCATGAGACAACTTTCGTGCCAACACAAAAAGATAGTCAGAAAGTCGGTTTAGATACTTAATTACACGCGCATCTGTAGGCTCAATGTCATTTAAGTGTACCGCTAAACGCTCAGCTCTTCGACATACGCAACGTGCAATATGACAATATGACACAGTTGTATGTCCGCCAGGTAGCACAAAATGTGTCATTGGCGGTAAAGACGCTTCCATGGTATCGATTTCATTTTCTAAGAATTCAATATCTGATTCAACTATTCCTAAGTTTTGTAAGCGAGGCTGTCCATTCTTTAATGTCTCTTTTTCAGGTGGTGTTGCTAAAATAGCACCAACTGTAAATAATCTGTCTTGTACTTCAATCAAAACACTTTTATATAAATCATTAATGGTTTGATCACGAATCAACCCAATATGTGAATTCAATTCATCAACTGTCCCATAGCTCTCAATTCGGATATGATGTTTTGGCACACGTGTACCCCCAAATAATGCTGTAGTTCCGGTGTCACCTGTTTTTGTATATACTTTCATTTTTAGTATTCTTAAAATTATTTTTTTAACTGTTCACGATACACTTCAATATTCGCTTTTACTTTTGGATCTAATTCAGGTTCAGTAATGTCGGTTAGTTTTTGCATTTCTTCCCAGATCGTTTTAGCTACAATATATCTTGCAACACCTTTATCATCTGCAGGAACAATATACCAAGGGGCAAAATCAGTAGCCGTTTTATTGATCGCTTCTTCGTAATATTTCATATAATCGTCCCAACGATCACGTTCTTTTAAATCGCCCGTACTGAATTTCCAATTATCTTCTGGATTCTCTAAACGCTTCAACAAACGTTTTCTTTGTTCTTCTTTACTCATATGAAAATAAAACTTCAAAATTTTAGTTCCGTTTTGCGAAATGTGCTTTTCAAAATTTACAATCTGTTCCATTCGGTTTTCCCAAAATTGAGGCGTGATATCTTCTACTTTTTCAATTCCAGGTAAGTTTTCGAACAAAATATATTCGGGATGTACACGAGTTACCAATACGTTTTCATAATGGGTACGATTGAAAACAGCAAATTTTCCCTTTTCAGGCAACGCCAAATAATGTCTCCATAAATAATCATGCTCTAACTCCGTTGCATTTGGCGTTTTAAAACTATGAACTACTACTCCACGGGGATTAAATTCTTTAAAAACCTCACGAATTAAACTATCTTTTCCACTGGTATCCATTCCCTGCAAGCAAATTAAAAATGCATAACGATTGTGGGCATACATAGCATCTTGCTTTTTAGAAAGTTTTTTTTGAATCGCATCTAAAGCTAATTCTTCTTGTTCTTTCTCCGTATCAATTGGAAGCTTGGTTAGAAAATCACCCAACTCTATTTTACCTTTTACTTTAAAATCTTCAATATTGATATTTTCCATCGACGTTGGTTTTTAAATATCTGTAAAAATAGTACTTTTAGACACTAATTTGCGCTAAAATTTATAACTATTCTGTAAAAATATGGAAAAATTCAAACTTACTAACTTCTTTACCATAAAAGGTATTTCGGCTGCATCAGGTCTATTATACACCCAAATGGTCTTATTTGTAATTTCCGATTCTAGTAGTTTTTTATACCAATATGACATGGATAAAAAACTTTTATTAAAATTTCCACTAGTAAAAGAGGCCCGAGAAAATATCGAAAAAGAACACAAACTCGATTTGGAATGCATTACACAACATGGGAATCAGCTTATCATGCTGGGTTCGGGTTCTACCCAAAAACGAAATACGATGTTCACTTTAGATTTGGGTTCAGATGTGCTGCAAATACAAGATCTAACGGCATTATACCAAAAATTAAAAACCGTTGGTTCTTTTACCGATGACCAATTGAATATTGAAGGTGCCATTTATGCATATCAAACCATGCTTCTATTCCAAAGAGGAAACTCTAAAAACGGCAAGAATGGTATTTTTATAATTCCAAACAATCAAGAAGATGGTATCCGATTTCTACCAATTACACTTCCTACTCTAGATGATGTTGAAACAACTTTTACAGATGCCATTTTAGTTGGCGACAAAATATATTTCTTGGCTTGTGCCGAAAATACGGAATCTACTTATGAAGATGGTGAAGTTTTAGGAACTATTCTAGGCGTTATGCATGCACCAACATTTGAAATAATTGACATTCATTTACTTTCAGAGCATCAAAAATTTGAAGGGATTACACTTTACAATGAAACTAAAAACGAATTAGAATTCTTATTGTGTGAAGATAATGATACCGAAACTTTAGAAACTACAATATACAAACTAAACTTTCTGAAATAAACTCGTAACAATTGATAAGAAAATACTACAAATAAGAAACTAAAAAATTATGATTAAACATTTTCTTACCCTTGAATGGAAATCTTTCGTTCGGTCGGCATCGTTTAAAACCAATTTGGCTTTTAAAATTTTCATGGCACTTCTATTTTTATATTTTGCTACCATGTTTGCTTTTGCTGGTATTGGTGCTTTTTACGGATTAAAAAAAGTAGGCCTAGAACCATTAGAAACGGTAAATAAATACATGATTTATTACCTTTTTGTCGATATGACAATGCGTTACTTTTTTCAAAAAATCCCAACATTAACTATTCGACCTTTATTGGTTTTACCAATAAAAAAAGACACAATTGTACATTTTTCATTAGGCAAAACAGTTTTAAACTATTTCAACACTACACACGCTTTCTTCTTTATCCCCTTTAGTCTTATTTTACTATTAAATGGATATAATGCTTTAGGCGTAATCACTTGGCATATTGGAATTTTAAGTGTAATTCTATTTATTAATTTCTTAAACATTTTAATCAATAACAAAGATGTACTTTTTGGAATTGTTGTTACAATTGTTATAGGGTTAATTGCATCTCAATATTATCAATTGTTTGACATAACGATATATACGCAATCCTTATTCCAAGGTCTATATGAACAATTTTGGATGGTTTTACTTCCAATTTTAGCCTTATTAATCATCTATTATTTTACATTTAATTTCTTCAAAAAAGATTTAACATTAGATGAAAGATTGCACATAAAAAAGAATCTAGCCAAATCCAACGATCTAACTTGGTTAAATCAGTTTGGAACTTTAGGAACTTTTTTAAAAAACGATATCAAATTATTAATGCGAAACAAACGAGCAAAAACAACTTTATACATGAGTTTCTTTTTCTTGCTTTATGGTTTGATCTTCTTCACCCAAGATATTTACAAGAATTCGGTAATGCAAGCCTTTGCAGCTGTTTTCGTAACAGGTGGATTTTTAATTAACTTCGGACAATTTGTTCCTAGCTGGGACAGTTCCTATTATCAACTCATGATGACACAAAGTATTTCGTATAAAGAATATTTGAATTCAAAATGGTGGTTAATGGTGATAGGAACAGCAATTAGCATGCTATTGGCCTCATTTTATATTTACTTTGGATGGGAAATCTACGTAACAATTTTAGCTGTTGGAGTTTATAACATCGGATTTAACTCTTTCTTAGTGTTATTTACCGGAGCTTACACCCGAACAGCAATAGATTTAGAATCAGCTAAGGGAGCTTTTGGTGATAAAAAAGCGTTCAATATAAAAACGTTGTTATTTTCTCTGTCTCAGATGATAATCCCAATTTTACTATTTGGGGTTGGCCTATTAGCAGATAATATTCATATCGGGCTAGCTTTAATTGCTTGCTTCGGAATATTAGGATTACTTTTCAAATCGAGAATCTTCTTTCTTATTGAAAAAATATTTCAGAAAGAAAAATACAATGCCATTGTAGCTTACAAACAAAAAAATTAATTTAAATACCATAAATTATCATGATACAAGTACAAAATCTTACCAAAAAATATAACGCTACCACTGTTTTAAACATTCAAGAACTAGAAATCCCTAAAGGACAAAGTTTTGGTTTAGTGGGGAATAATGGTGCTGGAAAAACAACTTTTTTCAGTTTACTATTAGATTTAATCGAACCAACTTCTGGAGGCATTATCAATCACAATGTAGCCGTAAATACTAGCGAAAATTGGAAAAATTTCACAGGTGCCTTTTTAGATGAAAGTTTCTTAATTGGTTATTTAACAGCTGAAGAATATTTTTATTTTATTGGGGAATTACGCGGTCAAAATAAAGCAGATGTAGATGCTTTATTAAAAAAATATGAAGAATTTTTTAACAACGAAATTCTTAACACCAAAAAATACCTACGTGATTTATCGAAAGGAAACATGAAAAAAGTAGGTATCATCGCTACTCTAATTGGAAATCCTGAAGTGGTAATTTTAGACGAGCCTTTTGCTAATTTAGATCCAACAACGGTAAACCGATTAAAAAAAATTATAAAAGAATTGGCAGAAAATCCAAATGTAACTGTTCTAATATCGAGTCACGATTTAATGCATACTGTTGAAGTTTGCAATCGTATTGTAGCTTTAAATAAAGGAGAAGTAGTCAAAGACATCATGACCTCAGAAGAAACCTTAAAAGAATTAGAAGCGTTTTTCGCCGTGTAACACTATATTATTTTATACTTTTATAATCGCAAGTTTAATCGCTTGCGATTTTTTTATGTAACTATTTTAAAGTCGTCCCAACCTTTTATCAACTTTCCTTCTCTATATAAAAAAGCAAGTTTACCAATGGATGTAAAACACATACAAGGCTGTCGAAAACAACACCGCGAAGCGCAACGCTTGGTGTATGAAATAATGGCACCCAAACTTTATCGTTTATGCAAGCGGTATTTAAAAAAGGAGGAAGAAATTGAAGAGGTATTGGCCGATGCTTTTTTTACCGTATTTACGAAAATAGATCAATTAAAAGAGGATTTGGCTTTTGAAGCTTGGGCACGAAAAATAACGGTAAACAATTGCCTGTTACAAATTAAAAAGAACATTAATTTTAATTTGTACTTGGAAGATGTGAGTTACAATTCGCAACCCTTAGCCGATGAAGTGACCGATTTAGAAGAAGAAGATTTGCTCAATTTACTCCAATACATTCCCGATGGATGCCAAACCATTTTTAATTTATTTGTGATCGAAGGCTATTCGCACAAAGAAATTGCAGAACAACTTGGCATAAGTGAAGGAACATCAAAATCGCAATTAAATGCGGCGAAAAGTAAATTAAAAGAATTGGTAAGAACTTTTTATTATCAAAAAGCAAAATAGTCATGGGAACAGAAGAAAAATTATATAAAAAAATACAACAAGCTGCCGAAAACGCAGCCCAAAAAGACTTCCCAGGAATGGAGAAAATTTGGGCGCGCGTGGAAGACAAAATGGAAACCCAAACGCTTCAAAAGGAGAAACATTTGTGGAAAAAATTAGCGGTTGCAGCATCGCTAGTTTTGGTGGGAACATTAACGTTTTTCTTGCTACAAAAAAAAGAAAGTGTAGTTACTCCAGAAAATAGAGTTACTACAATTGATTCATCAAAAAACAATATTTCAACACCCGAAACAGCAAATGGACTTGTAAATACAACTCCCGAAATTAAAAAAGACGCCGAAAAAATTTTACAACAACAAATTGTGATTCAAAACAACATTGTAATTAACGACACCATAAATTATAAATCAAAAAAAGAAATTATGATTCCGGTTCCTATTGCTATGGAAGAAGTTCAAGAAATGGCAAAAACGAGTTTGGTTCCAACTTACAATAATAACATTTCAAATTCAGCTTCTGCAAATGATTCTGGTTATTTAGCAAAAGGGAAGCGTTATGATTTCACAATGAATTTAGCTGAAACTACTCAGGAAACAGACAAAAAAACAACCAACGACGATTTACTTTTGATTGATGGAAAAGTGAGTAAAAAATCACTAAACAATATCAATCCAGAAGAAATTGAATCGATTATTGAACTAAAAGAACCTGTCTATTTTATTAACGGAGTGGAATATTCAGAAGAATCGTTATTTGGAGAAAAACCTACGAGTCCGTATGCACCATTGAGCAAACAAAAAATTGAAAAAATTGAAGTCATCCAACCTGCAGATGCTGTAAAAATTTATGGTAAAAAAGGAGAAAAAGGGGTAGTGATCATCACAATCAAAAAATAAAAAAATATACTTAAAGTATCAATTTATGAAAAGACAATTAATCCTATTCTTATTGCTATTTTTTATGACTTTCCACTTAAGTTTCAGTCAAGACACCATAATAACTAAACCAAAAAAGTCTACAAACATAATTAATAGAGAAAAACCTCTGATTGTAGTAAATGATTCCATTTTAAAATATGAAGTTATGGAATATTTAAATCCTAATGAGATTGAATCTGTAACCGTTTGGAAAGATGAAAAAGCTAAATCGATGTATGGTGAAAAAGGAAAATTTGGTGTAATCATCATTACGACAAAAAACATCTCAAAAGAAAAACGAATAAAAATCTACAAAGAATTTAAAGATGAACTTTAAACAAATTATCATAATTGTTTTATTCAGCTTTGCACTTCATGCACAAGAGAAGAAACAAAACGACACGATTAAAATCGAAATCAACTCGAATACTAAAACAATTTATGTCTTAGGTGGAATTGCCTCTGTAATCACAAAAGAAGATTTGGCATTTGCTAAAAAATACAATGTGAAATTTCATGATTTTGGTTGTATAGCTCCGATAAATTTTAAAGAATATGAAGCTAAAAATGCCTTGATTTTTGAGCATCTCAACAAAGTATTTGGAAAGCAATGGCAAAAAGAAATCAAGTCAAGTGTTATGGGTTTTGAAAAGTGGAAGAAGAAATGAATTTTGGAATGAAATTTAAAAATATCTTTTTATGAAGCAAATAATTACGATTCTAATAGTATTTTTATCGAATATGATAATTGGCCAAGAGAACAAAGCTTTACTTGGCAAATGGAAAGTTATTGAAATTTTCAATAATGATTATTTTTATAAAGTTGAAAACGATTCGATAGTTTTATCGGAAAAAATGCAAAAACGCTATCGCAATAAAATTTCGCAACAAGATTATAAAGCTTCAATTAGAGGCGATAATCGAGAAGTGATTTTCGAATTTAGAAATGAGAATGAGTTTTATTATTTTTTTTCAGAAAAAGCTATATACCCAACTTTCAAAGGAACTTATGAAATGATCAAAAACTTACTGTTTTTGGATTTAACAAATCTTGCAAATATTAAAATAAAAAAAGAAGCATCATTCTATTTTAAGGATGGTAACTTACATTTTACTATGCATTTAGAATCTAATAACCCTTATAATTACACACTCAAGAAGTTATAATTTTACTTTAAAAAAAATTCATGAAGAAAGCTGTTTTATTAATAATACTTATTCAACTATCAAGCTGTAAAACTTACACAAAATTCAATATGAATGAATTAAATCAATATGACACCATTTATCATCTTGATTTATCGAATAGAAATTTAAAAACACAACCTGATTTATCAAAATTCACGATTATTGATCTTAATATTTCTAAAAATAGAATAGCAACTTTCGAAGAAAACAAACTTCCCAAAGGAATTAAAAAACTAAATTTTAGTCATAATAGAATTTCAAAAAAAGTTGTTTTTAATGAGATAAGAAATCTTGAATCTGTTAATTTTTCTGATAATAAAATAGAATCCTTCTATTACACAAATGGAATTATCAAAAATCTGAACTTATCTAATAATAAACTAGTTAGTATTGAAATGCCCTTATATAATGATAAAAGAGCTGACACTTTGAATGTAGCAAATAATCCAAAATTAGAAACAACAGAAATTAACACTATTGGTTTTCCTAGATTTTATAAAACTTTGATTAATTACAGCTTGTCTACGAAGAATTAAATAATCAAGAATCAATTATATCCTTTCGGAGCTATTCTAACTGGATTTAATTTTTCAAAAGCATATCCAATTTGTAATAGTTTTTCTTCTTCAAAAGGTCTTGCAATAAAAGTAATCCCAACTGGCTCTCCAGTATCACTGTACCCCATAGGAACACCCAAACAAGGATATTTTGCCATAGCAGCATGACCCGAATTGTAATTATTTATAGATACAATAGCATCTAAATCATGCTTTTTCATTGGAGTCTCAAAAAAAGAAACAGCTTCACTATAAAAGGTTCCCTTCAATTTTGCAAAGTCCTCTTCAGAAATTGTTTCTGCCACAATTCCTTCAAACAAAGCTTGTCCATAAGGAATTCTCAAAATGCTGTCTTGTTTGTTAAAAGTAACAATATCATCAACTGTTTTAAAATTTTCATAAACCGAAGAATACGATTTCAAATACTTAGGCAAGTCCACTTTCATATCTGCATTCAAAAAAGTGACAAACCCATTAAAATTTACATTTTGAGATTCAACTTCAATAATTTCAACGCCCTGCATCTTTAAGTTAGCTATTGTTTTTTGATAAATAGGATTACTCAAATAAGCTTTAAAAACACCAATACGTTTTCCTTTTAATGCATTCTCTGAAAATTTATCCCACGAAATATCATCCTGTGAACGAACTGTAGTGGTATCTTCAGAATCATACCCCATAATAGCAGATAACAAAATGGCAGTATCGATCACATTTTTCGCCATGGGTCCAGCGGTGTCCAATGTAGATGAAATGGGAATAATACCAGTTCTACTAACTTTACCTATGGTTGGTTTAAGTCCCACAATAGAATTTTGACTTGATGGTGAGATAATAGAACCAGATGTCTCAGACCCCACAGCAGCTACTGCATAATTTGCTGCTACTGCTACACCACTTCCTGAACTGGATCCTCCGGTATCAAAAATTGTTCTTCCATAAGGATTTAACGTTTGCCCTCCTAATGCACTATAACCACTAGGACAGCCATCGCAAAGGAAATAAGCCCACTCACTTAAATTAACTTTACCCAAAATAATACCTCCCTTGTTTTTTAATTGGTCAACAATAAAAGCGTCATTAGTAGTATTATTTTTTAATACAACTGCACCAGCGGTAGTGGGCATTTCTTTTGTATTGATATTATCTTTCAATAAAACAGGCATTCCATAAATTGGATGTGAGTTACTTTTAGTACGATTTTTGTCGCGCAATTTCGCCTCTGCTACTGCATTTGCATTAATTGAAAGAATCGCATTCAGAAAAGTCTCCCGATTACTTTCAAACTTCAAAATACGATACAAATACCATTTGGTTAACTTTTCATAGTTTAATTTTTTAGCATCAATATTACTTTGAATCGTCAAAATATCTTTATCCAAAATGTAAGGAAGAAGCGTTTTGTATTCTTCTTCACCAAAATTTTCTATTTGTTTGTGAATGGATTTAAAAATATCATTTTTATCTAAATTATTAGACTGAATGAGTTTAAAGCGCATTCTTTCATTTTCATTAGTTGCCAAACGCTCAATCTCGGGCGTCTCATCATAAGGAGTCCAAACTATCTTGGTACTATTTGTACCACAAGAGAAAAAAACAAATGCGATTAATAAGTAGCTAAATTTCATATATTTATTGCTTGATATGAGCAAATATATCAAATATAAGAATCCAATAAAAAATAAAAAAGCTCCAATCGGAGCTTTTAACTGTTGTTTAATTATTTATTTTTCGATCTCTTTTAATGAATCCATTTTCTTATGCGCTAAGAAGCCTTTAATGTCTTCGAAATGCTCTTTCACACGTTTATTTCCAAATTCAAATACTTTTTCTGCTAAACCATCTAAGAAATCACGGTCGTGAGAAACTAAAATTAGAGTTCCATCAAAATCACGTAAAGCATCTTTGATGATGTCTTTCGTTTTCATATCTAGATGGTTGGATGGCTCATCTAAAATCAGAAGATTCACGGGTTCTAACAATAACTTAATCATTGCTAAACGCGTTTTTTCTCCTCCAGAGAGCACCTTCACTTTCTTTTGAATATCATCACCTTGAAACATAAAGGCACCAAGGATATTTTTGATTTGTGTACGAACATCACCGACAGCAATCCTATCAATCGTTTCAAAAATAGTTGCGTTTTCGTCTAATTGAGCCGCTTGATTTTGCGCAAAATATCCAATTTGAGCATTGTGACCAATTTCTACAGAACCTCCATTAATTTCAATTTCTTTCATGATAGCTTTAATCATGGTTGATTTACCTTCACCATTTTTACCAACGAAAGCTACTTTTTGACCGCGTTCTATAACTAAATTAGCGTCTTTAAAAATTAATTTATCACCGTATGATTTTTCTAAATCCTTCACAATTACAGGATATTGACCTGAACGAGCTGATGGTGGAAACTTCAACTTTAAAGCCGAAGTATCAATTTCATCTACTTCTATAGGAACAATTTTTTCTAACATTCTAACACGTGATTGCACTTGTTCGGTTTTAGAAAAAGTTCCTCGAAAACGTTCAATAAAAGCTTGATTATCGGCAATGAATTTTTGCTGCTCTTCATATGCTTTTTGTTGGTGAACGCGTCTGTCTTTTCGCAATTCTAAATAGTGTGAATATTTAGCTTTGTAGTCATAAATTCTACCCATTGTAACTTCTATAGTACGATTTGTAATGTTATCTACAAATGCTCTATCGTGAGAAATTACCATAACCGCTTTGGCTTGCGTAATTAAAAATTCTTCTAACCATTCGATACTATCCATATCTAAGTGATTCGTTGGCTCATCCAAAAGAATTAAATCGGGTTTCGTTAATAGGATTTTTGCCAATTCAATTCGCATTCTCCAACCACCAGAAAACTCTTTTGTTGGACGATTGAAATCTTCTCTTTCAAATCCTAATCCTTTCAATATTTTTTCAACTTCCGCTTCGTAATTTACTTCTTCAATTGAATAATACTTTTCAGATAATTCCGAAACTTTTTCAATTAATTTCATGTAGTCATCGCTTTCATAGTCGGTACGAATAGTCAATTGTTCATTGATTTCGTCAATTTCTTTTTTCATATTCAACACCGAAGCAAACGCTTTTGATGTTTCTTCCATTACCGTACAGTTATCTTCTGTTAACAAATGTTGCGGTAAATAAGCAATAACAGCATCGCTTGGCGCCGAAATTACACCGCGAGTTGGTTTATTTACTCCTGCAACAATTTTTAAAAGCGTAGATTTTCCTGCTCCATTTTTCCCCATAAGGGCAATTTTATCGGTTTCATTAATGGCAAAAGTTACTTCGCTAAAAAGAGTGGTTCCGCCAAATTCTACGGCAATATCGTTAACTGTAATCATTTTTAAAGTAAAAAGTTAGAAGTAAAAAGTGTAAAGTCTTTTTACTTAGATTTTTGAAGGTGCAAAGATAGTTTTAAAAATTAGATTTCGAAATGCTACCATTATATTTCATAAAATATAGTTAAGTTTTAGACTTCCATCTCGAAATCTATTATTTTTACGTTTTAAATTTCACAAAATGAAAATCAAAACAATACTATTATTTTCAGCACTCACTACTGCTGTAACGGTTAATTCACAAGACAAAAACAAAACTACTATGAATCCGTTTTTTGAAACGTATACAACACCTTATCAGGTCCCACCTTTTCACTTAATCAAAAACGAACATTTTAAACCTGCTATTCTAGAGGGAATTAAAAAACAAGAAGCCGAAATCAACGCCATTGTTACCAACAAAGAAAAACCAACGTTTGACAACACGGTTTTAGCTATGGAAAATTCGGGTAAATTACTAGCTAAAGTGAGTACGGTTTTTTACAACTTAAATAGTGCGAATACTAATGAAGAAATTCAGTCCATTGCAAAAGAATTGGCTCCGAAACTATCCGCGCACAGTGACAATATTTATTTGAATGACGCTTTATTCAAAAGAGTAAAAACCGTTTGGAACAATCAAAAAAACTTCAAATTAAACAAAGAGCAAGCTAAAACACTTGAAAATCTTTACAAAAACTTTGTCAGAAGTGGTGCTAACTTATCGGAAGATAGCAAAAAGAGATTAAGAGAAATCAATGCTGAAATGGCAGTAGCCACTTTAAAATACGGACAAAATATTTTGGCTGAAACCAATTCGTATGAATTAGTAATCACTGACAAAAAAGATTTAGCTGGATTACCAAATGAACTAATTGAAACCGCGGCTAATGATGCTAAAGCAAAAGGCAAAGCTGGAAAATGGGTATTTACTTTATCAAATTCAAGTGTTATGCCTTTTTTACAATACAGTTCGAACAGAAAATTGCGTAAGGAAATTTGGAACGCTTACCAAATGAGAGCAAACAACAATAACGACAAAGACAACAAAGAATTGGCGATCCAAATTGCAAATTTAAGAAGTGAAAAAGCGCGACTTCTAGGTTATGAAACACATGCAGATTATGTGTTAGAAAAATCGATGGCTAAAAATCCTGAAACCGCAACTAAATTATTGATGGATTTATGGACTCCTGCTTTAAATATGGCAAACAAAGAAGCCGCTGACATCAAAGAAATGATGCTGAAAGATGGAATCAAAGATGAGGTACAACCTTATGATTGGAGATACTACGCTGAAAAAATAAGAAAAGAGCGTTTTGATTTAGACGAACAAGAAATGAAACCTTACTTTAGTTTAGAAAAAACAAGAGAAGGGGTTTTTACCGTTTGTAAAAATTTATATGGATTACAGTTCAAACAGTTAAATGATGTTCCTAAATACCACCAAGATGTAACCGTTTGGGAAGTTACCGAAGCTGATGGTTCTCATATTGGAATTTTATATATGGATTTTCACCCAAGAGCTTCTAAAAGAGGTGGAGCTTGGATGACATCGTACCGAACTCAAAAAATGGAAAATGGTAAACGTGTTGCCCCTGTAGTTTCAATTGTTTGTAATTTTACTAAACCAACAGAAAACGCTCCAGCTTTATTAACTTTTGATGAAGTAAGTACATTCTTCCATGAATTTGGACACGCTTTACACGGATTATTATCAAACGTAACTTATGAAAGTATTGCAGGTACAAGTGTTCCAAGAGATTTCGTAGAATTACCATCTCAAATTATGGAAAACTGGGCTGCTGAACCTGAGGTAATGAAAATGTATGCGAAACATTATAAAACAGGAGAAGTGATCCCAGAAGCGTTAATTGCAAAAATGCAAAAAGCAGGAACTTTTGATCAAGGATTTGCAACAACAGAATATTTAGCGGCTTCTCTTTTAGACATGCAATACCACACTCAAAAAGGAAATATTTCGGTTAACGCTGAAACTTTTGAGAAAGAAGCTATGAATAAAATTAACTTACCAAGCACTATTATTCCGAGATATAGAAGTACGTACTTCAATCATATTTTTGCTGGTGGTTATTCAGCTGGATATTATAGTTATATCTGGTCTGGAGTTTTGGACACAGATGCTTTTGAAGTATTCAAAATAAACGGATTATTCAATCAAGATTACGCAAAATCATTCCGAAAAAATGTTTTAGAAAAAGGAGGAACGGAAGATCCAATGGAACTTTACAAAAGTTTTAGAGGTGCCGAACCTAGTACTGAACCACTACTAAGAAAAAGAGGTTTAGATCAAATGAAATAAAACTAAAAACGCCTGAATTACTTCAGGCGTTTTTTTATTCGTCATCTTCCATTTCGAAGAAAAGTGGCTCAATCATTATTCTGTCGGCTAAAATTTCTACTCGCTCTGTAATTTGTGAACAGAAAAATAAACGTTGGGTTTTCTCAGCACTCATAGAAAGTCGTTGGATAATAGCATCTTCGCGTTTGCGCAACATTTCCTCCACATCATCCACTACAAACATTTTGATCGTAGTCATATTGAATCCTGCTGATGAAAACATGTCGTTAATACGAATGGGTGTTCCAATTAATACGTCCATTCCTAATGAAATTTGGTTTTTGTCATAATCGATATCGCCTTTTTCATGAACACCAAAAACTCTTAAGTTGTTATACCGATTCAATTTTTTGAAGAGTTCAACTGCTTCAAGTACTTTTTCTTTGTCTTGAACTAAAATTAAAGCACGTGTACTTTCACCGACTGGCTTTTCCATTTTCTGAATCACATTCATCAGAATAGTAATCGTTTTTCCTGAACTCTTTGGCGCTTGAATCACCGCATCCACACCACTTTTAATGGTTGAAAATGTCGCTTCCTGCAACTCATTGGCTTCAATAAAATCGTTTTCGATAAGTGCTTTCTGTAGGTTAGGATTTATTTTTTTTAATTGCATTTTTTTATGGTAATAGGTAAAGGGTAATGGTCAATAGGCAACCTTTTACATTTTACAAAGTTTATTTACTCGCAAACAGTTTTACATCTTGTTCTGAAATTTCGTTACCACCTAAAATAATCAAGCGTTCCACTACATTTCGCAATTCACGGATATTTCCTGTCCAATCGTATTCTTGTAATAATTTGATTGCCGATTTTGAAAATGATTTTGGAGAAGTCCCTTGCTCTGAAGCAATCTTAGCAGCAAAATGCTCAATTAACTCAGGGATATCATCTCTCCTATCATTCAAAGCAGGAACCTTTATTAAAATTACCGCTAATCTATGATACAAATCTTCTCTGAATCTACCTTCTTCAATTTCTTTTTTCAAATCTTTATTGGTAGCAGCAACCACACGAACATTGACTTTAATGTCTTTATCAGCACCCACACGTTGAATCAAATTCTCTTGTAAAGCACGTAAAACCTTTGCTTGAGCTGATAAACTCATATCACCAATTTCATCTAAGAAAATTGTTCCACCATCAGCAGCTTCAAACTTACCTGCTCTATCTTTTACAGCCGAAGTAAAAGCACCTTTAACGTGACCGAATAATTCACTTTCAATTAATTCAGAGGGAATAGCCGCACAGTTCACCTCAATAATAGGAGCTGATGAACGCTCACTTCTTTCATGCAATTGATGTGCTACTAGTTCTTTTCCTGTTCCGTTTGGACCTGTAATTAAAACTCGGGCATCGGTTGGAGCGACTTTTTCAATCATCGTTTTAATGTGATTGATAGCTTCGCTATTTCCTATCATTTCGTAGTTTTTAGAAACTTTCTTTTTTAAGATTTTGTTCTCTACAACTAATTGTTTTTTGTCTAATGCGTTTCGAACCGTATTCAATAAACGATTCAAATCGGGCGGTTTGGAAATGTAATCAAATGCCCCTAAACGCATGGTATTAATAGCCGTATCCAAATCGCCATGACCCGAAATCATCACTATTGGAATTTCTGGCTTTATTTTCTTTACCGCTTCTAACACCTCAACACCGTCCATTTTTGGCATTTTGATATCACATAGAATTAAGTCATAATCTTCATTTTTGACTTTTTCGACTCCTTGTAAACCGTCTTCGGCCTCTTCTACTTTATACGAATCATTTTCTTCAGAGAGTATTTTTACTAACACTCTTCGAATAGCCGCTTCGTCTTCTATAATAAGGATTTTACTCATTTTTTTTAGTTTAAAAGGCGAGAGTTTAAAAGTTTAAAAGGGGAAAAACTCTTAAACTTATAAACACATAAACTCATAACCTCTTTTAATATTTCAACCACTTGTATAATTCTTTCCAGCTTGGTTTTTTTCCGTACATTAAAATCCCAACTCGGTAGATTTTTGCCGCAAACCAGACTACAAAGATAAACGTTCCATACAATAAAACTACAGAAAGTGTTAATTGCCATAATGGGACACCAAATGGAATTCGCATCAACATCACAATTGGCGAAGTTAATGGGATTAAAGAGAAGACCACTGCGACTGTTCCGTGAGGGTCATTCATTACCGTCAAAAACCCAACATAAACCGCTAACATTAGCGGCATAATGATAGGCATTAAAAACTGTTGTGAATCGGTTTCCGAATCTACTGCGGCTCCAATGGCAGCGTAAAACGAACTGTATAAAAAGTAACCTCCAATAAAGAAAATTACAAAACCTATCAATATAGATGCCACAGGAATTTCAGCTATATACAGTTGTAATTTATCCACAAAACTCATAGCAACTTCCGCCTGCTCAGCTGAAACTTGAGCAGTTGCAACGGCTTCTTGTTGACCACCTAAAACAGCTGACAACGAAAACATTAGAATAACTCCTAATACAATCCAAATTAAGAATTGTAAAATACCCGCTAATGAAGTTCCAATGATTTTTCCCATCATCAATTGGAATGGTTTTACTGAAGAAATGATAATTTCAATAATACGATTTGTCTTTTCTTCGATAACACTTCGCATTACCATATTTCCATAGATAATGATAAACATCATAATTAAATATCCGAAAGCGAAACCTATTCCGATTTTGATTTCATTTAAGAATTTTAATCCATCTTCACCAGAAAATTTTGCAAATTGCACCTCTGATTTGATTTTAGCTTTCTCAATTGTATCTGCATCAAAACCTAACTTCTTCAGATTTTCTTTATTTAATTTAGTATCAATGACTTTTTGTAAATTCATTAAGAAATCCATTTTTGGACTATCATCTGAAATATACGTTGTTTTAGTGGCTAATTCTGAAATATTTTGAACTTCTGGAACATAAATTAACCCCTCAAAAGCATTATTAGATGAATCTTTTGCCTTATCAAAAGACAAATTTGAAAGGTTTACATATTTAATATCTTCTGAATTCTTAAAATCATTTACAAACACATTGGCACTATCATGAACTCCAATAGTTTTAATATCGCCTTTATTTACACTTGATAAATACGCAATTAAAAACGTCATTCCCACAATCAATAACGGACCTAAAAAAGTCATTACGATAAATGATTTATTGCGCACTTTTGCAATAAATTCTCTTTTGATAATTAAAGATAATACGCTCATAATTATTGACTTACAGTTTGAATGAAAATATCGTTAACAGTTGGTATTTTTTCCACAAAATGGGTCACTTGTCCGAATTGAGTTAAGATGGAAAGCAAGTCATTTGAATGGTATTGACCCAAATGCACTTCTAATTTTAAATCATCGTTTAACGATTTGAAATTGGTTTGATTTAAGGTAAACTTATGTGTCAACTGCAACATTAAACCTTCGATGTTATTGGTAACAATTCCGACTTGATAAGTATTCGTTCGATGTTGGCGTTTCACATCATCTAATTTTCCTTCAATTAATTTATTTGATTTGTGAATCAATGCGATGTAATCACACATTTCTTCCACCGATTCCATTCGATGTGTAGAAAAAATTACAGAAGTTCCTTTTTTATTTAGTTCGATGATTTCATCTTTGATTAAATTCGCATTCACTGGATCGAAACCTGAGAATGGTTCGTCTAAAATCAATAATTTAGGTTGGTGCAAAACCGTTACAATAAACTGAATTTTCTGTGCCATCCCTTTTGAAAGTTCTTGAATTTTCTTGTCCCACCACCCTTGAATTTCGAACTTTTCAAACCAATATTTCAATTGTTTTTTAGCCTCTGCTTCGGACATTCCTTTTAGTTGAGCCAAATACAAACATTGTTCTCCTACTTTCATGGTTTTGTATAAACCGCGTTCTTCAGGCATATAGCCAATGTGCTTTACATGTTCAGGATGTAACTTTTCACCATCTAAAAATACAATACCGCTATCAGGCATAGTAATTTGATTAATAATACGGATTAAAGAGGTTTTTCCAGCACCATTTGGACCTAAAAGTCCGTAAATACTACCTTTTGGAACTTGAAGGGAAACATTATTTAAAGCGGTATAATCGCCATATTGCTTCACTACATTTTGTACTTCGAGAATGTTGCTCATATGTGAAAAAGAATGAATTTTTGTTATTAATAAGTAGTAAATATACTGATTTTGTTACAAAAAAAACCCACCCTTTATTGCTAAAGGATGGGAAAAATTGCTATGAAAAAGAAAAACTCACCTTCCTAAGAAAGTGAGTTTCAAATGTATTAATATTTATTTAATTATGAAAACATATCTTTAACTTTTTCAAAAAAAGATTTATCTGACTTTTCAGGCTTCGGAATGAAATTTTCATCTGTAAGCATTTTCTCAAAAAACTGCTTTTGTTCTTTATTTAAAACTTTTGGTGTCCAAACATTTACATGAACTAATAAGTCCCCATTTCCATATGAATTCAAACTTGGAATCCCCTTTCCTTTTAAGCGAAGAATTTTACCCGATTGAATTCCTTCTTCTAATTTAATTCGTACTTTTCCTGAAACAGTATCTATTTCTTTAGAGACACCTAAAGCCGCTTCTGCAAAACTAATATATAAATCGTAATGTAAGTTTTCGCCTTCACGCTTTAAAAATTCGTGTTCGACTTCTTCGATAGCAACAATTAAATCCCCTGGTATACTATTAGTTCCTGGTGCTTCGTTACCTTTACCAGCGACTTTTAATTGCATTCCATCTACAACTCCAGCTGGAATTTTGATTGAAACGGTATCGTCTTCTAACAACATTCCTTGTACATCAGCTCCAGCAGGTTTTTGATCCAAAATTTGACCAGAACCACTACAAACATGACATGTAGTTGCGGTTTGCATTCTACCTAAAATAGTATTGGCTACTTTCATAATTTGTCCCGAACCATTACAAGTTGGACACGTTCTGTAAGTAACACCTTTAGCTTGAACTTTGCGTTTAACTTTTACTTTCTTTTCAACTCCATTCGCAATCTCTTCTAAAGTTAATTTTACTTTAATACGAAGATTACTTCCTTTAACTCTGCGTTGGCCACCGCCACCAAAACCACCTCCGAAACCAGAGAAACCTCCGCCTCCAAAAGCACCTCCAAAAATATCACCAAATTGACTGAAAATATCGTCCATATTCATATGATGACCGCCTCCAAAGCCACCATTTTCAAATGCTTGGTGTCCGTATTGATCATAACGAGCCTTTTTGTCAGGGTCACTCAAAACTTCATACGCCTCAGCTGCTAATTTGAAATTTTCTTCAGCTTCTTTATTTCCTGGATTTTTATCCGGGTGAAATTCGATTGCTTTCTTTCGATACGCTTTCTTAATTTCCTCAGGAGTAGCGCTTTTAGTGATGCCTAATATTTCGTAAAAATCTTTTTTCATTTTAAAATATTGTTATAAATAATTAAAACGCGATGAAACGCGTTTCTACAAAAGGTTGTGATTGGAAACTAATTTCCAATCACAACCTTTGGGAAACGAATTATTTTATCACCTAATTTATATCCTTTTTCAATCACATCAACAATTTTTCCTTTCAAATCATCTGATGGGGCTGGAATTTGTGTTATCGCTTCTGCAAAATCAGCATCAAAAGCATCTCCTGCTTTTACTTCAACTTCTTCTAACCCTTTAGAGACTAAAGTTGATTTCAATTTATCATGTATCAATTGAACTCCTGTCACTAAAGCTTCCTCTTGAGATTTAGAAATTTGCGCCCAAGCTCTATCGAAATCATCTAACACAGGTAACATTGCTTGTAAAACCTCTTGATTAGCCGTTTTAAATAAATCAATTCGTTCTTTAGCAGTACGCTTTTTATAATTTTCAAATTCAGCAAAAAGTCTCAAAAACTTATCCTTCTCTTTCGCTAATTCTTCTTGTAATTGCTCTTCAACTGTAAGCTCTGGAGCATTAATCTCTTGATTTTCTGAAACATTCTCAATATTAATGTTTTCCTTATCGATGTTTTCAGTACTTTCTTGACTCATATTTTTAAATATTTTTTTAAACATTGTGACTTTAGTAAATGCGATTGCAAATGTATTGCCAAAAGTTGTAAAATGTCAAATTGTCAGCAAATTAATTGAAAGATAAATTTTAGCAACTTTTTAAGAGATTTAAATTAAGTTTAGAAGTAAGTTTGTGACAAACAAAAAAATTATATCATGAAAAAAAGCATTTTAAGTTTATTCGTTTTGGCTACAATCACAATGAATGTAGCTTGTAAAGGAGAAAAAAATGAAGCTGGTGAAGCTGGTGAAGTTGCAACTGCATCAGCAGAAAGTACAACATTTGTGGTAGACACAACAGCTTCAGTCATTGAGTGGATTGGTTCTAAACCTGCAGGAAAACACAACGGAACCATCAGTTTAAAATCAGGAGAAGTTGCGGTTAAGAATGACAGCATTCAAAGCGGTAAATTTGTAATCGATATGAATTCGATTGTGGTAACTGATTTAAAAGCAGGTGACGGAAAAGAAGATTTAGAGGCTCATTTAAAAGGTACAGGTGACAAAGAAGGAGAAGATCACTTCTTTAATGTAAGTAAATTCCCAGAAGGGATGTTTGAAATTACTTCTATCACATCTGAAAACGGGAAAGCTAACGTAAATGGAAATTTAACTTTAAAAGGAGTTACTAAACCCGTTACATTTCCAGCAACTGTTGCTTACGAAGGAAACAATATGACATTAACTTCTGATGCCTTTCAAATTAACAGAACACTTTGGAATGTAAACTATGCTTCAAAATCTATATTTGATGATTTAAAAGACAAGTTTGTGAATGATGAAATTGAATTAGTTGTAAAATTAAAAGCAACAAAACAATAAAACCAAAACCGCCAATAAAATGGCGGTTTTTTTTTATTTTAATAAATCATTTAAAGCTCTTTCAAGAGAAGCAAATTTGAATTGATATTTCAAATCAAGTAATTTTCTACAACTTACATGTTGACTTGAAAATAAAATCTGATGCATTTCGCCCAACATAATTCTCATGACAAATTGTGGAATATTGGGAAGGAACAATGGTTTCCCTAAAGTTTTGGCAATAGTCTTTGTAAGTTCAGAGTTCGTTACTGGATAGGGTGCAACACCATTAAAAACTCCAGAGTACTGATTTTCAATAACGAATTGGAAAATGCCAACCAAATCTTGAATGTGAATCCAAGATTGGTAGTGCTCCCCAGAACCAAAAGCTGCCCCAACACCCATTTTAATTGGTTTCGCCATTTCTAATAAAGCTCCACCATTTTTCGCTAAAACGATTCCTATTCTAATTTTAGCTACCTTAATATGCAGTTTCTCAAATTGATTCACTTCATCTTCCCATTGTTGCACTACATTACCTAGAAACGAATTATCTACCCTATCATCAGTTTCATGATAAATGTAATTTAAATCGTTTGGGTATATACCAATAGCAGATGCGGAAACGATATGTTTCACTTGATGCGAATTTTTTTGAAGAGCTTTATATAAAAGTCGTGTAGAAAGAACTCTACTCTCAATAATTTCTTGCTTGTAAGAAGGCGTCCACTTCTTGGCAACACTTGCTCCAGCTAAATGTACAATAACCTCAACATCTGTTAAAGCATTCAAATCGATTTCAGATGTCTTGGGATTCCAATAAAAACCTTTGTAATTATTTTGCGAAACCAATTTTGATTTTGAAGTAGACAAATAATGAACCGTAAATCCATTTTGAAGCAATAAACTTACCAATTCTTGTCCAACTAGCCCAGTAGCTCCTGTAATTAAAACCGTCATTTTCTTTTCCTTTTTCATCAAATTTACTATCAAAAAATCGGTAATGAAAGTTAATTAACTTATGTTTAGGATTAGTTTGGTTTGCTGTTACTAAGCGTTTCAAGTTTCAGATATCGAGTGATTAAAGAACGTGAAACTTGAAACTTTTAACCTCTAACTTTAATTGTCCACTCAAATTGCATTTCAGAAACTTGTTCTCCTTTTTCATTCTTACCAATAGAAGTTAACCAAATGGTTTGCCCTTCATTAGTAGCTACAGCTTTTTGAATCGTTTCTTTTATTAAGTTTCCTTGATTGCAAGTAAAAGTAATTCTTCCTGTTGCCTTTTTTGTAAAGACACTTTTATTTTGAGCTACTAACATCGAAATGCTTTTTTTACTTTGCTTTATTTGAAACATAACTAAAGCACCAGTTGTAAATTCGGCTGCCATAGCTTGTACAGCAAAATACATGGAATTAAAAGGATTCTGGTTGAACCAACGGTGCTTTACGGTAACCTCACAAACCTCTGGTGAAATTGACTTTACTCTTACCCCGCTCCAAAAAGCAGAAGGTAATTTGAAAAACATAAAAGCATTTAATTTTGATGGTGTAAACTGCATATTCTATTGATTTTGTTGTAAAAATACAAAAAATACTATGCATTCCTATTATTTTTTATTTGTTAATTTTTTGTTAAATATAAGTACTATGCGTAACATAATACCTTCTTTTAGACTTATCTTTGTATAAGAAAATAATAGGTAATCTAATTTTCAATCATCAAATCAATCACTGCGAAAGCAAAAAGAATCAAAAAATGAACAGTCTAATTAAAAAAAACAAAGGGAATTATGAACATTGAAAACACTAAAGCACAAATGCGAAAAGGTGTTTTGGAATTTTGTATCTTATCCGTATTAAAAGAAAAAGATGCATATACTTCTGAAATATTGGATACGCTAAAAAATGCTAAACTACTAGTTGTGGAAGGCACCGTTTATCCACTACTAACAAGGCTAAAAAACGATGGATTATTAAATTATCGTTGGGAAGAATCCACATCGGGACCACCAAGAAAATATTACGGTTTAACCGATGAAGGCAAAGAATTTTTACAAGAATTAAATGGCACCTGGAAAGAATTATCAGATGCAGTAAACATAATAACAAGTCAAAACTAAAGGTCATGAACAAAACAATAAGTATAAATTTAGGAGGTTTTTTCTTTCACATCGACGAAGATGCCTATCAAAAATTATCGCGTTATTTTGATGCGGTGAAACGTTCACTTTCGCCTGATGGAAGAGACGAAATCATGAAAGATATTGAAAGCCGTATTGCTGAACTCTTCCAAGAGCGTTTAAAAAATGAGAAACAAGTTGTCGGATTAACCGAAATTGAAGAAGTAATCTCGATTATGGGACAGCCTGAAGATTATAAAATAGATGATGAGAAGACAACATATCAATCTACCGCTTCTTCTACTAATTTCTATTATCCTTCAAAGCGATTGTATCGTGATAAAGAAAACGGCATGCTTGGTGGCGTAATGGCTGGTTTGGGTCACTATTTAGGAATTGATACACTATGGTTACGCATCATCATGGTGATTTTATTCTTCGGATTTGGAACGGGTTTATTTGTTTACATCGTTTTGTGGATTTTAGTTCCTGAAGCGGTTACCACAACTCAGAAATTAGAAATGAAAGGCGAACCTATAACCATTTCAAATATCGAAAAAAAAGTAAAGGAAGGTTTTGACGATATTGCTTCGAAATTTAGTAATATCGATCATGAAAAGATTGCAAATACAGCTAAATCAGGTGCTACAAGAATTGGATCTACCATTGAGGAGGTCATTTCTACCATCTTCAAAGTATTCGCAAAACTAATCGGTTCTTTTATCATCTTTTTCTCTGGAATTGGTCTAATTGGAATTATTATCACAAGCATCATCATGATATTTTCATCCACAATGCCTGATAATTACATACTAAATCATATCAATACGCCAATTGGATTAGAAACACCCCTATGGGTTCAAGGAATTTTATTGCTTCTTGGATTTGGCATCCCTTTATTTTTCTTACTAATTTTAGGTTTAAAATTAATGGTAAACAATTTAAGATCTATTGGTAATTATGTAAAGTATAGCTTATTAGCCGTTTGGATTATTGCGGTAGGGATCATCATTTCATTAGGAATTAACGAAGCTTCTCAATTAGCATTTGAGGGAAAATCTGTTCAAAAAGAACTCATTTCAATTACACCAAAAGATACACTAAATATTAAATTTAAAAACAATGATTTCTATTCAAAAAGCAATTACAGAAATCACGATTTCAAAATAACCCAAGACGAAGGGAATAATGAAATCATTTATTCGAATAATGTGTCTATTGAAATCAAATACACTGATGAAGCTACTCCATACATGTTAATTGAAAAACTAGCGAATGGAAAATCAACTTCACAAGCAAAAACACGTGCTGAAAAAATTAAATACAATTACAAGATTGATGGAAATACCATTATTCTAGATAATTACTTACTAACAGCAGTAGAAAATAAATTCAGAGGTCAAGAAGTTGAAATCTATTTATTCTTACCAAAAGGAACTATTTTTAAAACAGACGAACATTATAGCAACTACGATAGCAGTGATTATGACTTTTTCGACGAAAACGAATACGACACCAAGAATCCAATTTTTCAAGTGGAATCTGATAAAATCAAATGTTTGAATTGTTTCCCTAATAATAATTCAGAAAACAATGAAAATACAAATGAAGATTCGTCTACTATAATTTTTGACTCCAATGGTATCTTAATCAAAAAAAAGAGTGAAAAGGAAACTCAAAATGTTAAAATCGAAATTGACACAAAAAAATAACTAATCCAAAATTAATCGATTATGAAAACAGCTATTAAACTATTTCTCTTTATCATTTCATTGTCTTTTTTTTCCTGCAATACCAATCTAAATTTTGGAGACGGAATTGAAGGAAGTGGTAATGTAGTAACAGAAAAAAGAACAATTAAAGAGTCATTTGAGAAAGTTACTGTAAGTACAGGTATTAATTTACTTGTAGAACAAGGCACACCAAATGCAGTAGAAGTAGAAACCGATGATAATCTATTGCAATATGTGATTACTAAGGTTGAAAACGGAACTTTAATTGTTAAAATGGAAGGCAACATTAATACCCTTTCATCGATTGATGTAAGAATTCGAATGAATACAATTTCAGGATTGGAGAGTACCAGCGGATCTCGAATAAACACAAAAAACACATTAAGAGGCACATCATTAGCTATAAAATCTAGCAGTGGTAGTGAAATCAATGCCAAACTAGAATACGAAAGCATAAGTTGTGAATCGTCAAGCGGAAGCAATATTACCGTTGCAGGTAAAGCCTTAAAGCTAACAACTGCCTCATCAAGTGGAAGTGAAATTGACGCAAATGAATTAGCCGCAAATGATGTCTATTCACAATCAACTAGCGGAAGTACAACTCGAGTTAAGCCTATTTTAAAATTAGATGCCAAGGCTTCTAGCGGAAGTACAATAGAATATGTTCAAGCTCCAAAATCAATCGAAAAAGAAGAAACTTCTGGAGGAAGCGTAGATGGAAATTAAGAACAGACTGTTTGAAAAATTTTTAACAAATTATTAATATTCAAACCTTTAAAAATATTTAATTTTACACTGCAATCAACTAAACTAAAAACTATTCTCATGATAAAGCTAGTCATTCAAATAATAGAATTTGTATTTACTTTCATAGCTGCTATGATAGAAGCAATAATATAATTTAAAAACATCGGAACTTACACCGATGTTTTTTTATATTTGTAGAATAAATACAACTAATAATGTTAAAAAAAATCCTCTTTTTACTTGTTGCGTTCATTGCAACTTCGTCATCCTTTTGTCAAAAAAAAGATAAAATAAAAGGATCTAAAATAGTTACTATAACACTCAAAGAATTGAAAAGCTTTGAAAATATTGAAGTAAATGATAATTTCGAAGTCTTATTAGTAAAAGGAGAACAAACTTCATTAGAAATAGAGGCGGATGATAATCTTCACGAAATTATCAATTATGAAGTCTCAGGAAATACATTAAGAATTAATGCTTTGAAAGAAGCAATTAGCTTCAAAAAATTTTCGGTAAGAATAAACTATTCAGACAGTCTAAAATTAATTATTGCACGAAACGAAACCGTTTTAAAAGCGCTAGCTGATTTAGATGTAACGAATATAACAATCAAAAATTACAACGAATCTAAGTCTTTTCTCAACGTAAAATCAAAAAATTTCTCCTTAATTCTAGATGACAAATCAGAAGCAGAAATAAATGTTAAATCTGAGAACACTACTTTAGAATTAAGTAAAAACAGTGAATTAAAAGCTCTAATTACTGCTACAGATACCAAAATTGACATGTATCAAAAAAGTAGCGCTACTGTTGAAGGAACTACTACCAATGCAAAATTTAGACTTGATAATAATTCCGATTTAACAGCTAAAAAATTCGCAATAGAAAATCTTGAAATTGACATTGAAAGTTATTCAAAATGTGCAACAAGTGTTAGTAAAGAAATCCACATTGAGTCTTCTGGAAAATCCCAACTCGAATTATTTGGAGAACCCAAAATAACTATTGGAAAGTTTACTGATAACGCTACCCTTTACAAAAAAGAAAATAACAGATAAGTAACGAAACAACATAAAAAAGCTCCTTTTTTTTAAAAAAAGGAGCTTTTTTATGTTGTTAATAATTACCCTTTCGAAGCTAAATAACGTTCTGCATCTAAGGCAGCCATACAACCTGTACCCGCAGCTGTAATTGCCTGACGATAAACATGATCTGCCGCATCACCTGCAACAAATACACCTGGTACATTTGTTTTTGAACTTCCTGGTACATTTACAATATAGCCTGTTTCGTCCAACGTAATATAATCTGCAAAAATATCAGTATTTGGCTTGTGACCAATCGCTACGAAAAATCCTGTTGCTGGAATTTCAATAACTTCTCCTGTAGCTCTATTTTTAGCTTTTACTCCTGTCACCACTTGTCCATCACCTAAAACTTCTTCCGTTTCCGTATGCATTAAAATTTCGATGTTCTCCGTTTTCTGTACACGTTCTGCCATAATTTTAGAAGCTCTAAATTTATCACTACGAACCAACATCGTAACTTTTTTACATAATTTAGATAAGTAATGTGCTTCTTCACAAGCACTATCTCCTGCTCCAACGATTACCACTTCCTGATTTCTATAGAAAAATCCATCACAAACAGCACAAGCTGAAACACCACCACCTAATTTTAAATAATGTTGCTCCGATGCTAATCCTAAATATTTAGCGGATGCTCCAGTAGAAATAATTACCGTTTCTGCGTGGATTTCAATCGTATCATTAATCCAAACTTTATGAATAGCTCCAGAGAAATCTACTTTAGTAGCCCAACCATCACGAATATCCGAACCAAAACGTTTTGCTTGCTCTTGCAACTGAACCATCATTTCAGGTCCGGTTACACCATCAGGATATCCAGGAAAATTTTCAACTTCATTAGTTGTTGTTAACTGACCTCCAGGTTGCTGTCCTTGATATAAAACTGGATTCATATTCGCTCTAGCCGCATAGATTGCTGCAGTATAACCTGCTGGACCAGAACCTATAATTAAACATTTTACTTTTTCGATTGTATCTGACATAACTTTTAATCTTTTAAGAGTAGCAAATGTAAGTTTTTAATTAAAATTATTTCTTAAAATTGAATTAGTTTTAACTATAAGTGTATAGTTTTTTGAAATAAAAAAACCTTCCTGAAGTTTCAAGAAGGTTTTGTCGGGGTGGCAGGATTCGAACCTGCGGCCTCCTGCTCCCAAAGCAGGCGCGATAACCGGGCTACGCTACACCCCGAATTTGTGAGTGCAAATATAGGACTAATTTCTATTGTTCCAAACAAATCAATTCTTTTTTTGAAATAAATCTTCAGTACTATTCAAACTATATTTTTTAGCCGATTAAGCACAAACTTTCTAACCAAAAACAAAAAACACTTAGAATATTATTTCTATTTTTGCTAAAATTAAAAAAGACAACCTTTTATATGCTAATTATTGGAATTGCCGGTGGTACCGGAAGTGGAAAGACAACAGTTGTTCATCAGATTATGAATGAGTTACCTGCAACAGAAGTAGGCATCATCTCTCAAGACTCTTACTATAAAGAAACACACCATTTGAGTTATGAGGAACGCACTAAAATAAATTTTGATCATCCTAGAGCCATTGATTTCGAATTGTTAGTAGCCCATCTTAAAGATTTGAAAGTTGGAAAAACAATTGAACAACCCGTTTACTCTTTCGTTACACATGATAGAACTGACGATAAAATCATCACACATCCAAGAAAAGTAATGATAGTGGAAGGAATTTTAATTTTAACGAATCCCGAATTAAGAGATATGTTTGATATCAAAGTATACGTTCACGCAGATTCAGACGAACGTTTAATTCGTCGTTTAAAACGTGATATTGCAGAACGTGGTCGTGACATGGAAGAAGTTTTGAATCGCTATCAAACCACATTAAAACCCATGCATGAGCAATTTATTGAACCTACAAAGGCTTTCGCTGACATCATTATTCCAAATGACAAATACAATACGGTAGCTATTGATGTAGTGCGTGCCGTAATCAACCAAAGAATTGCATAATGACAAAAATAAAGAATTTAATTGCCAAATATCCTTTTTTAGCGTTCATTATGAATCGCTACATTTTGGTATTAATTCTTTTTACGGTTTGGATGCTTTTCTTTGACAATTATTCCTATTTAGAACATCGTGTTTTAGATAAGGAAATTGAAGAAATTGAAAATAATATTCAGTATTATAAAACTGAAATCAAAAAAGACAGCACAAAAATCAAAGAATTGAAAAACGATGACCGAATCGAAAAATATGCGCGCGAGAAATATTTCATGAAACGCGATAACGAAGACATCTATATCATCGAATTTGAAGACGAAAAGAAAGCTGCTGCCGAAAAAACAACTAGTAACAATTAAACATATAATTCGTGGCTAATAACAATTTATTTTCCGATTTTGAAGCCGTTTCTTCTAAACAATGGAAGCAACAAATTCAATACGAACTAAAAGGTGCTGATTACAACGAAACCTTAGTTTGGGAAAGTCCAGAAGGCATTAAAGTAAAACCTTTTTATCATAACGATGAAGATTCGATTGCTTCAAATGCTATTTCATCTGCAAAACCTTTTTCAATAGTTCAAAATATTTTTGTTCACGAAGTAAAAAAATCGAATGCTCGTGCGCTAGAAACATTACAAAGAGGAGCAGAAAGCGTTCGTTTTACTTTAGAAAATGATTCTGTTTCTATTGAAGAATTGATGCAAAATCTTCCGTTAGAAAATGTGAATTATTATTTCGATTTACCTTTTCTTTCTGTTGAATTTTCAAATAAAATTAATGAATTTGCATCAAAAAATAAAGCCAACATTTTTATTCAAAATGACCCAATCGAACAATTAGCAAAGGACGGAAATTGGTTTGAAAACCTTGAAAAAGATTTCGAAAAGCTTAATACAATAGCTTCAAAAACAACTGTCCCGTTTTTAACTATTTCAAGCGGAATTTATCAAAATGCTGGCGCGAATATCGTACAACAATTGGCTTACACTTTAGCACAAGCAAACGAATATTTCAATAGAATTCCAGCTATTAACCAACCGATTACAATTGAAGTAGCTGTTGGAACAAATTACTTTTTTGAAATTGCTAAACTAAGAGCGTTACGCATTTTATTCAATACATTAGCATCAGAATACAATCATAATTTTGATTGTCATATCATAGCAACTCCAACAAAACGCAACAAAACCTTATACGATTACAACGTAAACATGTTGCGTACGACTACCGAATGTATGTCTGCCATTTTAGGTGGAGCTGATGCAGTTGCGAATTTAGCTTACGATGCCATTTATCACAAAGACAACGAGTTTGGCGATAGAATTTCGAGAAACCAATTGTTAGTTTTAAAACACGAAAGTTATTTCGATAAAGTAAATAATCCAGCTGATGGTGCTTATTATATTGAAACGTTAACAGAACAATTAGCCGAAAAAGCCTTGGAATTATTCAAAGACATCGAGAAAAATGGCGGTTTGATTTCGCAATTAATTGATGGAACTATCCAAAGAAAAATCAACGAAAGCGCTCAAAAAGAACAAGAACTTTTCGATTCAGGGAAAGAAGTTTTATTGGGAACCAACAAGTATCCAAACAAAAACGACCAAATGAAAAACGACTTGGAATTGTATCCTTTCGTAAAACAAAACGCCAGAAAAACGCTAATCACACCGATTATCGAAAAACGTTTGGCTGAAAAATTAGAACAAGAACGATTAGCTTCAGAATAATTTCGTAACTTTCAGAAAAAGAAGACCATGGAAGCAATTAGAAGATTTGTAAAAGTAAAAAATCATCAAGTAAACATTACTTTACCTGAAGATTTTAATGCAGAAGAAGTAGAAGTTATTATTCTTCCAACTTCCAAGGAATATCAAATTCCACAATGGCAAATTGATGAAGTTAGAGAACGAACCGAAAACTATTTGAAGAATCCTTCAATTGGAATTGAATTTGATGATAATACTTTATCTGACGAAGATAAAAAGTTATTGGATTTTAGAGCCAATCAACCAAAAGAAGACTTCATTTCAGGAGAAGAATCAATAAACAGATTGAAGAAAAAATATGGAATATAAGGTTATTGTTTCGCCATTAGCAATTAATGATATTGAAAAAATTACCGACTTTTATGAAGCCATAACTATTGAGATTGTGATCAGATTCTTGGAAGAACTTGAAGAAGCATATAAAGTTTTAAGTATAAATCCTCATTTCCAAATTAAATATAAATCATATAGGTCGATTCCTCTAAAAGTTTTTCCTTTTATATTAATTTTTGAAATTGACGAACACAATAAAGAAATAAAAATATTAAGTTGCTTTCATACATCTAGAAGCACCAAAAAATACCCAAAATAGTTTTATAACTATGAGAAAAAACATACAACATTTAACTTTGGAGAAATCCAAAAACTTGAAACCTGAAACGTTAAACTTGAAACAAAAGTTTACAACTGCCGAAGGAATTGAAGTAAAATCAACTTACACTAAAGAAGATATTGCTACTTTAGAACATCTTGGTTTTGGAGCTGGTTTTGCACCAAATCTTCGCGGACCTTACGCAACCATGTACGTTCGCCGACCTTGGACGATTCGTCAATATGCGGGATTTTCTACTGCGGAAGAAAGTAATGCTTTTTACAGAAGAAATTTAGCAGCTGGACAAAAAGGTTTATCCGTTGCCTTCGATTTAGCTACACACAGAGGTTACGACTCAGACCACGAAAGAGTTGTTGGTGATGTTGGAAAAGCTGGAGTTGCGATTGACTCGGTGGAAGATATGAAAGTACTTTTCGACCAAATTCCGTTGGGTGAAATGTCGGTTTCGATGACGATGAATGGTGCGGTTTTACCTATTATGGCGTTCTACATCGTAGCAGCAGAAGAACAAGGCGTTGCTCCTAACCTATTGTCGGGAACGATTCAGAATGATATTTTGAAGGAATTCATGGTGCGAAATACCTATATTTATCCACCAACGCCTTCAATGAAAATTATTGCGGATATTTTCGAATATACGAGTAAAAACATGCCAAAATTCAACTCGATTTCGATTTCGGGTTACCACATGCAAGAAGCGGGAGCTACTGCAGATATTGAATTAGCTTACACTTTAGCAGATGGTTTGGAATACATTCGTACCGGTTTAGCAGCGGGAATGGATATTGATACGTTCGCTCCTCGCCTATCGTTTTTCTGGGCGATTGGAATGAATCATTTTATGGAAATTGCAAAAATGCGTGCCGGTCGTATGCTTTGGGCAAAACTATTAAAACAATTCAATCCAAAAGACGAAAAATCATTAGCTTTAAGAACGCATTGCCAAACTTCGGGTTGGAGTTTAACCGAGCAAGATCCTTTTAATAACGTAGCTCGAACTGCTATTGAAGCAGCGGCAGCAGCCTTTGGAGGAACGCAATCGTTACATACGAATGCTTTGGACGAAGCGATTGCTTTACCAACCGATTTCTCCGCTCGAATTGCTCGTAATACCCAAATCTTTTTACAAGAAGAAACCAAAATTTGCAAAACGGTGGATCCTTGGGCAGGAAGTTACTATGTAGAAAGTTTAACAGCTGAAATTGCTGAGAAAGCTTGGGCACTAATTGAAGAAGTAGAAGCATTAGGCGGCATGACCAAAGCGATTGAAGCGGGTATTCCAAAATTAAGAATTGAAGAAGCGGCTGCGCGCAAACAAGCCCGTATCGACAGTAGTCAAGATATCATTGTTGGAGTGAACAAATACCGTTTGGAAAAAGAAGATCCATTACATATTTTGGATGTGGATAACCAAATGGTGCGCAAACAACAAATTGAACGTTTAGACCAAATTAAAGCGACTCGCGATAATGCTAAAGTTGCCGAATGTTTAGCAAAATTAACCGAGAGCGCTAAAAATGGTGGTGAAAATTTACTATCTTTAGCAGTAGAAGCAGCACGAAACAGAGCTACATTAGGCGAAATTAGTGATGCTTTAGAAGTAGTTTTTGGAAGATATAAAGCACAAATTAGAAGTTTTAGCGGCGTGTATAGTAAAGAAATTAAAAACGACGAAAGTTTTGAAAAAGCAAAACAATTAGCCGATGCTTTCGCGAAGAAAGAAGGGCGTCGTCCTCGTATTATGATTGCGAAAATGGGACAAGACGGTCACGATCGTGGTGCGAAAGTTGTAGCAACAGGTTATGCCGACGTTGGATTTGACGTGGACATTGGTCCGTTATTCCAAACGCCACAAGAAGCTGCAAAACAAGCGGTGGAAAACGACGTACACATTTTAGGCGTTTCTTCGTTAGCGGCGGGACACAAAACTTTAGTACCACAAGTGATTGAAGAACTAAAAAAATATGGAAGAGAAGATATTATGGTAATTGTTGGTGGCGTTATCCCAGCACAAGACTACCAATTCTTATTCGACACTGGAGCAGTAGCTGTTTTTGGTCCTGGAACTAAAATTAGCGATGCCGCAATTACGATATTAGAGGTTTTATTGGAGGAGTAAACCTCATTTAATCAATATACCAACAAAAAACCAGCTTTACAGCTGGTTTTATTATTTAAATTCATCATTCATGTGTAACTTCCGTAACCGCTATTTTACTTTCTTTCCTTTAATAAAAACTTGAGTTGGTAAAATATAGGGTACCTTTGCAATTGGTATTGTCATGATATCTTCTGAAAAAATTGTAAAATCCGCCCATTTTTCAACTTCTAAACTTCCCTTTTCTTGCTCTTCAAAGTTGGAGTATGCAGCCCAAATAGTCATTCCTTTCAATGTTTCTTCTCGAGTTAAAGCATTTTCCATTTGAAATCCATTGGCAGGATAATTATTCAAATCTTTTCTGGCTACCGCTGAATGAAAAGTAAGCATTGGATTGACCTCTTCAATAGGAAAATCAGTCCCTAACGCCACTAAACCTGCCTTTTGCAATATTTTTTTATACGCATAGGAATGTTTTATTCGATCTTTTCCAACTCTTTCTTCTGCCCAATACATATCTGAAGTAGCATGTGTTGGTTGAACAGAAGGAATAATTCCCCTCGCAAAATAATCGAAATCTGTTTCTCTCATAATTTGCGAGTGTTCAATACGCCATCTCCTGTTCGGTTTATCTTTTAAAACATCAGTATAAATTTTCATTAATACTGTATTGGTAGAATCACCAATAGCATGCGAATTCATTTGATAATCTGAATTTGCAATTTGTTTTGCAATGCTTTCAATCGCCTCAATGGGTTTTAACAAAGCACCAAACTGTTTAGGCTTATCTGAATAAGGCAAATGCAAACAAGCGCCTCTTGAACCTAAAGCACCATCCCCCATGAATTTAAAAGAACGAACATTTAACTTGTCTGTTTTATATATTCCTTTTCTGGTGTAATAATCTAAGTTTTCTTTAGACGTTTTAACCATTGCATAAATGTTCAAATCCAAAACATTTGCTTTTTGTAAACTATCAATTAATTCAATAATCTCTCGATCTAAACCCGCTTCATTTATAGTGGTTATTCCATAATTAAAAACATTTTTTTCAGCATCAACTAAAGCCTGAATCTTAGTTTGTCTATTAGGTTCTGGAATAATAGCACTCACCAAACCCATAGCATTATCAACTAAAATACCAGTCATTTCTCCTCCAATCACTTCAATTTGTCCTCCTTCAATTTTGGTTTGTGTGGTAATTCCCGCTAACTCGAGTGCTTTTCCATTTACAAGCATCGCATGATTATCAATTCTTGTTAAAACCACAGGAATATCTGGAAACAACTCATCCAATTTCGCTCTAGAAGGAAACTCCTTAATTGACCAATCATTCTGATCCCATCCTCTACCCTGAATAAAGGCTGTTTTCTTTTCCTTTTGAAACGCTACAATACGTTCAATAATTTCATCAAAACTTTTGGTGTTTTTTAAATCCACAATTTGCATATCGAGTCCAAAACGATACAAATGGGCATGGGCATCATAAAAACCCGGATAAACAAATTGATTTTTAGCATCAATTGTTTCTTTGGCTTCAAACTTACTGTCTAAATCTTGAGTTGTGCCCGTAAAAATAATTTTCCCATCCAGAATAGCAATAGCCTCAACTATTTCAAAAGAATCATTTACAGTATAAACCTTGGCATTTTTGACTACTAAATCAACCTGCTCTTTGTTTGAAGCACAAGATCCCAAACTCAATATCGCGAAGAAGGAAATGGTTTTTAAGATATTCATTGTGTAATGTTTAGATATTAAATTTAAAGGTAAAAACTTACATTCGAATAATCAAAATATTTTATCCTTAAAAATTAGTTTCTTATTTTTCTTTTCTTTTTAGATTTCTCAGACTTCTCTTTTTTCTTTGGTTTCAAAAGTTCTTTTTTTGCTCTTAGACGTTTTTCAACCTCATCGATTTCGTATGTTTCATTGGTAAATGTATTCCATTTAACCTCATCTATTAATTTTAAAGCTGCTTTAATAGTTGCTTGACGCTCTAATAATTGGACTTTCTTGAGAAGAATTACCATCCTATTAATCCCTTTCACGGTTAAAGCAAAGTCAATTAACTTAGAAGCTTCTTCATAATCCTCATTTAAAAGTAAGGTTTCAATATAATAAGGATATACTGCTACGGCATCCATATTAATTGCCAAAACTTCTTGAAAATAACGTTTTGCTTCCTCATAATTTTGCAATTGCTCTGTTTGAATTCTTCCATACAAACATAATGCTGTTGTATTTTTAGAATCGTATGACATGGCATAATCTAAAGACTCAATGGTTTCTTCCAAGGAATAAGGATAGTTATCCAAAGCCTGAAACAAGTATTTATCTATATTTTTCATTTTTTAATTCGTTTTTTAATTGCTGTCGCACAGCTTTAAATTTCTTTTCTACTTTGAGTTTCTTAAAATCAGAACCTTCAAAAGTTCGTATCGGATTTCCTCGTTCTACCGCTAATTGATTTGTCCATTGAGTTTGAAATTGTTGTTTCAAAAGATTCAATTGAGCTTCATTTAGTTTGAGTAACAAACGTTCAGTCGCTAATTTCTTGTTCTGATGTTGCGAACGTGAATCCATACTCACCACACTAATTCCTGTTGGCACATGTGTCGCTCGAATCGCCGAACTCACTTTATTCACATGCTGTCCACCCGCTCCCGAACTTCGTATAGCTTGATATTGAATATCCTTTTCAGAAAAAGTATTCGATTGAATTGTATCCCCTTCAAAGATTCCAATAAACCAATTGCTTCGCTTGTGAAACTTTCGAAACGTACTTTTTCCAATCCACTGAATGGTTCCTACCCATGAAGCTACAAACTCTTCCGCTTCATTTCCTGTAATTTGAACCATAGCCGAAGCTACCGTCCCATTTTCCGAACCTGCTTCGCGTTGCAAGACAGTCGCTACTAAGCCAAGTGCTTCTGCTTCTTGCAACACTTTTTTCAATACTTGTGCTACTACCCAAGTACATTCTGCAGACCCTCTCCCTGAGGTAATTTGAATGATCTTCTCCATCTTATCGGTCCATTCTAACAATTTTCGGTGTGAAAGTCCCTAACACCTCTACTAATTCGGTTTGTAAATTCATGACAGTATGAATATTCTTGTATGCCATCGGCGCTTCATCAATATTTCCGCCAATCAACGTCACATCATTATCCGCCAAGACTTTTTTAATCTGACTTTGCGTAAAAGTAGCTTTACATTTCGCTCTCGAAAACAAACGACCCGCCCCATGTGAAGCCGATTGCAAACTATCTTCATTTCCTTTACCCATTACAATAAATCCTGGTGCAGTCATCGAACCGGGAATAATTCCCAATTGTCCTTTGGCCGCTGGAGTTGCCCCTTTTCGATGCACGATACATTCTTTACCATCTACTAGTTCTTTCCAAGCAAAATTGTGATGATTTTCAATAGTTACCACAATACGTTTTCCTAATGCTTTAGCCAATCTTCTATGAATATCTTCGTGACACGCTTTAGCATAGTCTCCAGCTAAATTCATAGCCATCCAATATTCTTGACCATCATGCGTGTTCAAATCCAACCAAGCTAAATGTTGCACATTCTTTGGTAACGGACATTGCTTACTTGCCAAATACGTATAATGCTTGGCAATATTGGCACCCAATCCTCTTGAACCACTGTGCGATAAAACCGCAACGTACTCTTTGGCTTCCAATTTCCATTCTGGTAATGGATTGTCTAATTTCACAATACCGAATTCCACAAAATGGTTTCCTCCTCCAGATGAACCTAACTGCTTGTAAGCTTTGTCTAACAGTTGCTTAAGCAATGGAATGGTTTTGAATTCGTCTCGATAAAATACTTCGTGATCTGCTTTCGTTTTATGCGTTTCACTCATTCCAAATTTGGTATTATCTTTCAAAATGGCTTGTAATTGATGGTCTTTTCCTTTGAAAAAAGACGCTGGTAAATCGAAAATCGACAAACTCATTCTACAACCAATATCTACTCCAACTCCATACGGAATCACTGCATTTTCGGTTGCTAAAACGCCACCAATTGGCAATCCATAACCAGAATGTGCATCGGGCATTAAGGCACCTTTAACTGCAATTGGTAATTTTAAAGCATCGTACAATTGAAACTTTGCTTGTTCGTCAATTTCGTTTTCTCCAAAGATGGAAAAAGGCACTCGAGTAGTTTTTAATTCGTTAAACTTTACTTGAACCGGATTGATTAAACCTTCCGCTACTTTTCCCCAAGTACCATCTCCTTTGAATTGTTCTGGATGAAGTAATACTTGTTTCGCTTCGGTTAAAATACTTTCCTTTTTTTCTCTTTTTCGATATCTATTAATTTGCCCTAAGGCAATATTTATTGCATTATTTTTTGGGAAGCCTAATTTAATTAAGTCTTTCCCAGATAGTTTATTTCCCATGATAATTTTAAAAATGATTCATAACAATGAACTGCAGTAAACCAAATAGGCATACTTAGCACATTGCAAAATTTTGAAAACGTTTCGGGAAAATTTTTTGAAGGTTCTAGAATAAACAAAAAAAAGCCCGAAACTAAATGTCTTCGGGCTTTTTCATATATGTTGTTTTTATCTATGATTGCGTTAAGCCACGAAGAAGAGCCACACCAGTTCCTACTGATGAATTGCTTTGAGGTAATGATTTGAATACAAACATTTTTCTTCGTTTTAAAAGGTTATTAATTTTCTGATGCAAAGATTTCGTTAAATTTTTCAAAAATCCAAATAAATTTAATTTTTTATTAAAAAAACTAAAAATTAGTATGTAACGCACACAAAGAAAAAAACAATAGCAATAATTAATTCAAGTTAATAAATGGCGTATTCAAATTCTCTTCCTTGATATAAATTTCCATTTGTTGCGCTACCTCTACTGGTCTATCACTTGAAATAATCATTACACCGGCTTTTACAATGTCTAAATAAACATGATTACCATTTGCAATTGCACTTTTATCTATGTTACCCATAGTTCCTGAAATACAGGTAATTCCTTGCGTTTTCATGTAAGTTAAAACTTCTGTTTTTGGGAAAGAAGTACCTACAAAAGCAAGCATATTTTCAGTTTTGACCCCCATGTTTTGTAAACGTTCTATGTCATCTTTACCTCTTGCTGATACAGATAGTAGTAAATCAGGAGCTAAATTAGCTACCTCAGCTGCTTGATTGGCATTATACGTTATGATTATGGAATAATTTTCCGCTTTATTTCTTCTTACCGCATCAACAATCATTTTAAATGGCACCCCTCTTTTTACATCTAAAGTATAAACCACTTTTCCTTTACCCCATTTTAAAACTTCATCTAACGTTTCAATTTTATAGGACGTTACATTTCCCTCATTATCTTTTAGAAATAAACTTTGTAATTCCTTGTAGGTATATGAATTAATTGGTCCAGTTCCTGTTGTAGTTCGGTCTAAAGTATTATCATGCATCATTACTAAAATTGAATCTTTAGTTAATGCGATATCGGTTTCAATAACAGCTGGTACCTTACGAATTGTATTCTCGAAAGTAGCAATGCAATTTTCAGGAAAGAAAGTTGTTGGTCCTCCTCGATGTGCACTTACCAAAGGATAGAAATTAGATGTTGCTTGAAAAAAGCTTTTGAAATCTGAATTACTATCAAATGCAATTCGATGCAATTTAGCTTGTCCTAAACTAAAAGTAATTTGAGCTAAAAGCAAAAAAGTTAAAAAAGTACGTATCATAAATGCTATTTTTTTTGCAAAAATAATGAACCAAAGTCACAAAAATCGTACTATTATGTTAATTTAAAAACAAACAACTATTTTTGAATAACTAAACTTTCTAAGGCTTCTACTCCTTCTAAAAAATCAATACTTTTTACTTCCTCAAAAAAGTCAATTTCGGTTTCGTGAGGTAAAAAATCGGAGATGATACGCACGATAAAGTCTTGATGTTTCTTCAAATACATAAAAGTGTAATCTTCCATATTTACAACCGTTTTTTCGGCTAAATTGGTTGTTCTTACAAACTTATCGGAAGTTAAAGAGGATAAGCACGGTAAATTTAATTTTGGATCTGTGATAATAGGTTTTCCATTTTCAAACAAACCGCCTTCATAGCCGTATAATGATGCATTTGTAATTTCGACCGGCCTTCCTAAGTGCAAATCATCGGGTAAGTTGGTTTGTTTTCCAACAATGGCAGCAAAACCCATTAACACACAAATATCGTGTGTTGGCAATTGCATCATTGCCTTAGCTGTACTTTCACGACCAATTCCAGAAACGATTACTTCGTACGTATGCTTCAAATTAGGAATTCGAGCTAAAGCGTTTAGGACTTTTTCTCGCTCAATTTCCATCGGTGTTAGGATGTTTATCTTCAAAATCTCAGAATTAAATCACAAAATAAAGTAATTTGAAGAAATTAGAGCGTGTATATTTTTTATATTTTTGTTTCATGTCAAAACTACCTAACATCACCACTAGTATTTTTTCCGTTATGTCGCAATTAGCGAACCAGCACGGTGCTATAAATTTATCGCAAGGATTTCCCAATTTCCCTGAAGACGAACGTTTGTTGCAAATTTCGGAACGTATTATTCGAGACAATATTCACCAATATACGCCAATGGCGGGTTTGCCTTCGTTATTGAAAAAAATTGCGAATCAAACCTTAAAACAATACGGTAGAGAAGTCAATACCGCAACTGAAATGTTGATTACCGCTGGCGCTACACAAGGCGTTTTTACTGCGATTAACACGTTTGTAAATCAGGGTGATGAAGCATTGATTTTAGATCCAAGTTATGACAGTTACGAGCCTTCGGTTTTAGTTGCCGGTGGAAAACCCGTTCGTGTTTCATTAAACGATGATTACACGCCCAATTTCAACCGAATTGAAAGCGCGATTTCGGTTAAAACGAAAATGATTGTCATCAATAATCCACACAATCCTACAGGTAGAATTTGGACGGAACAAGATTTTGAAACTTTAGAAACCATTTTAGAAAAACATCCTCAAATTCTTATTTTGGGAGACGAAGTTTATGAATATATTACGTTTTCGCAACCGCATATTTCATTTAATATGCGTCCAAAATTAGTAGAACGAACCATTATAGCTTCTTCTTTTGGAAAATCGTTGCATGTTACGGGTTGGAAAGTGGGCTATTTAATTGCTCCTGAACATTTAATGTTCGAAATGAAGAAAGTGCATCAATTTTTAGTGTTCAGTGTAAATAGTTTTTCGCAACATGCTATTTCGGAATACTTAGATGTGGTTGATTTTAGTGAAGTTTCCAAAATGTACCAGCGCAAACGCGATTTATTTCAAAATCTAATAGAAAACAGTCGTTTTAAATTAATGCCTTGTGATGGCACTTATTTTCAAGTGGTAAACTACAATCAAATTTCGAACAAAAACGATGTGGATTTTGCTAAAGAATTAATTGTAAATCATGGTGTTGCTTCCATCCCGATTTCGGTTTTTTATAATGATAATACGGATAGACACATGCTTCGTTTTTGTTTCGCTAAAACCGATGAAACATTAATTGCTGCAGCAAACAAATTGAATCAAATTTGATTTCATTCTAAGATTCCAAATAAGAAAAAATACTTCAAAACTGAAATAAAAATATTACTAAAATCATGCTAGAAGGCACCCACTATAGCGAAATTTCAGAACACTAAAAAAGCTTTAAAAGAAACAAAATAAAGTGTAATTGATGAGAAAAAAACAGGTATTCGTCCAAAAATAAAAATAAAAAAAATAGTAAGAAAAATATCATAAAAATAATTACTAAAGAATAGCAAACAGTACATTTTTTTCATTTCAAAAACATTTTTATTTCCTTATTTTTCTGGCTATAAATCAGTTATAACACACTTTAACCCAATGTTAACAAATTAGCCTTGAAAAAACCATAAATAATTGTATTTTTACGACTTAAATTTTTTAAATATCAAATGGGTAAAATCATTGCAATTGCCAATCAAAAAGGCGGAGTGGGAAAAACAACCACGTCTGTTAATCTAGCCGCTTCTCTTGGTGTACTAGAAAAAAAAGTACTTTTAATTGATGCTGATCCACAAGCAAATGCTAGTTCAGGTCTTGGAATCGATGTAGAAAGTGTAGAAATTGGTTCTTACCAAGTACTAGAACACAGTGCAACTCCTGAAGAAGCTACAATTTCTTGTTCGGCACCTAATGTTTGGGTAATTCCTGCTCACATTGATCTGGTTGCTATTGAAATTGAATTGGTTGATAAGGAAAATCGAGAGTACATGCTAAAAACAGCATTGGAAAAAGTAAAAGATAAATACGATTATATTTTAATAGACTGTGCACCTTCGTTAGGATTATTAACTTTAAATGCCTTAACAGCTGCTGACAGCGTTGTCATTCCTATTCAATGTGAATATTTTGCTTTAGAGGGACTTGGGAAATTGCTAAACACAATTAAAAGTGTACAAAAAATTCATAATCCTAACCTAGATATTGAAGGATTACTTTTAACCATGTATGACTCTCGCCTTCGTTTGTCTAATCAAGTTGTTGAAGAAGTTCAGAAACACTTCAATGATATGGTTTTTGAAACCGTAATTCAGCGAAACATTAAACTTAGTGAAGCACCTAGCTTTGGTGAAAGTATCATCAATTACGATGCTACTAGCAAAGGAGCAACTAACTACATTAATCTAGCCGAAGAAATTATTAAAAAAAATCAATAATATAGAAGATGACAAAAGCGATAAAAAAACAGGCCTTAGGAAGAGGATTATCGGCTTTATTGAAAGATCCTGAAAATGACATTAAATCAGTTGAGGATAAAAATGCAGATAAAGTTGTAGGAAATATTATTGAATTAGATATTGAATCGATTGAAATTAATCCGTTTCAACCGAGAACAAATTTCAATGAAGAAACCCTACAAGAATTAGCAAAATCTATAAAAGAACTTGGTGTAATCCAACCTATTACAGTTAGAAAACTCGACTTTAATACGTTCCAATTGATATCTGGAGAACGTCGTTTACGTGCTTCTAAACTAATAGGCCTTAAAACAATTCCAGCATACATACGATTGGCTAATGACAATGAATCATTAGTTATGGCTTTGGTAGAAAACATCCAACGTCATGATTTAGATCCAATTGAAGTTGCTATTTCTTATCAAAGATTAATTGAAGAGATTAATTTAACACAAGAAGAACTTAGCGAACGTGTTGGTAAAAAACGTTCTACCATTACGAATTATCTACGTTTGTTAAAACTAGATCCAATCATTCAAACAGGTATGAGAGATGGTTTTATTTCAATGGGACATGGTAGAGCATTAATCAACATTGAAAACCAGGACATTCAGAGTGACATTTATCAAAAAGTAGTTTCTCAAAATCTTTCTGTTAGAGAAACAGAAGCTTTAGTTAAAAATTATCAAGACAGCTTAAAACCAAAAACTGCTAATCCTTCAAAAGCCAATTCTTTCGATATTGATGAAGAAGACAAAAAAGTTTTCGCTAACTATTTTGGTACTAAAGTAGAGGTTAAAGTAGCTGGAAATGGTAAAGGAAAAATTACAATTCCATTTCATTCAGAAGAAGATTTTAATCGCATTTTAAAATTAATCAACTCTTAGTGAATACCTTACGCTTTATAATATCATTTTGCTTTATTTTTTTGTGTTTTGAAGGTAATTCGCAAGAAGTGCTGTCGTTGCGCCCAGCCGATACAACTAGAAGTGTTCTGAACCCAAATGCTCCAGCAAAAGCAGCTTTTTTTTCTGCGTTAGTTCCCGGATTAGGTCAAGCATACAATAAAAAATATTGGAAAATGCCTATTGTGTACATTGGAATGGGGATTGGAATTTATTCCTATACATGGAACCAAAAAAAGTATCATGAGTATAGAGATGAATACAAAAGAAGGCTCGACGGCACTTACGATCCCTCTAACCCACATCCAATATATGGAAATCTAGACAATGATCGTCTAATAAGAGCACAACAATTTCATCAAAGAAATAGAGATTTATCGGCACTTATTACTGCAGGCATTTATATTCTAAATATTATTGATGCTAATGTTGATGCACATCTCACGCAATTCAACGTAAATGACAATTTATCTTTGAAACCAGAAGTTAACCAAAATCAAATTGACTTTAAATTTAATTATGGCATGACTTTAACCTATACTTTTAACAAATAATTTGGTAACTTTTACAACACAATAAAAACTAATAAATTGAAATAAATTCATTTTAGCGTTTAAAACCAAATAAAATTCATGAAAATAGCATTATTAGGATATGGAAAAATGGGAAAAGTTATTGAAAGAATAGCTTTAGAACGTGGCCATGAAATTGTATTGAAAAAAGATCAAAGCAGTACTTTTGAAGGTTTATCAAGTGCAGACGTAGCCATTGACTTTAGCGTTCCCGATAGTGCCGTTAACAATATTTCAGCGTGTCTAAACATTGGAATTCCAGTAATCTCAGGAACAACAGGTTGGCTTGCTGATTATCCAAAAATGGTTGACTTATGCACAGAAAAAAAGGGAAGTTTCATTTATGGCTCTAACTTTAGTTTAGGTGTAAATATCTTTTTTGAATTAAATGAATATTTAGCAAAAATGATGGCAAATTTGAAACAATACAATGTTTCAATGGAAGAAATTCACCATACTCAAAAATTAGACGCACCAAGCGGAACAGCAATAACATTAGCTGAAGGCGTTATCAAGCATACAGATTATTCTAATTGGACATTAGAAACTCCAATTAGTAATGAAATCCATATTGAAGCAAAACGCATCGAAAACGTACCTGGTACTCACAGCATATTCTATGATAGTAATGTAGATCAAATAGAAATAAAACACACTGCACATAGCAGAGAAGGTTTTGCTTTAGGTGCTGTTGTCGCTGCTGAATGGTTAGTAGGTAAAGAAGGTGTTTTCACTATGAAAGATGTTTTAGGTTTATCCTAAATAAAAAATTATACAATTTAACAAGTAAACGATATTAAAAATGGAAATATCAGGTTGGTTACTCTTTATCTTATTAGTTCAAGTAATTCATGGAATTGGAACTTGGAAATTATATGTAAAAGCGGATAGAAAAGCATGGGAAGCATTTGTCCCTGTATACAATGGAATTGTATTAATGCAGCTTATTAACCGCCCAAAATGGTGGATATTACTATTATTCATTCCTGTGATTAACTTATTTATGTTTCCAATCATTTGGATTGAAACCTTACGAACCTTTGGTAAAAAATCTACTACAGACATGATACTTGGGGTTGTTACACTAGGACTTTATATAGCATATGTAAATTATACCCAAGTGACAACATATCATGCCAATCGTGACTTGAAAGCGCCTAATAAAACCATGGACACCTTAGGATCGCTTTCTTTTGCTATTGTTGTAGCTACTTTAGTTCACACCTATTTTATTCAGCCTTTTGTTATTCCAACATCTTCATTAGAAAAATCATTATTAATTGGAGATTTCTTATTTGTTAGTAAATTTCATTATGGAGCTAGAACTCCAATGACACCAATTGCTGCACCAATGGTTCATGATTCAATTCCTCTAGTCGGAACCTTATCTTATCTCCCAAAACCACAGATTCCTTATTTTAGATTTCCAAAATTTCAAGAAATAAAAAACAATGATATCGTAGTTTTCAATTGGCCAAGCGATACTCTAGACAATATGTACAATCCAAGCAATATAAGAGTAAATAAACCTATTGATAAAAAAACCAATTATGTAAAACGATGCGTGGGAATAGCGGGCGATTCTTTACAAATTAAAGACGGAATCGTTTTTATAAATGGCAAAGAGTTAATACTCCCAGAAAGAGCGAAACCTCAATATTTATATAAAATTAAATTAAAAGCAAATAGTGCAGAAGAAATCATAACCGAATATGATATCAGAGAAAGTTCTTCAGTATTTGAAATTAAAAATGAAATCTGGGACAAACCTCAGATAAAAGAAGAGTTAACAAAGAATTACGCTTTTCAAGAATTTTCTAGAGATAGTTTAAAATCATATGTATTGGGTAATATAGACCAAGATCTATACCGAAAACTAGAGCTAAATTACTCATTGTCATTTTTTTATGGGAATTTAACTTTTGACAAATATGAAAAACTAAAAGAGGATGCAAGAGTGGCTTCTATTGAACGAAAGATTAATCAAGAAGCCGAAGATGGTATTTTCCCTGACTTCAAAGATGGTAGAATAGCAACAACAAACAAGTGGAATAGTGATAATTTTGGGCCAATTTACATTCCAAAAGCTGGTGCTACAGTAAAATTAGATAGAAAATCGCTACCCTTTTACAAAAAAATAATTTCTGAATATGAAGGAAATGATTTAAAAGTAAATGGTAATGAAATTAGAATTAATGGACAAATAGCTACTTCATACACATTCAAACAAAATTATTATTGGATGATGGGAGACAATCGTCATAATTCTTTAGACGCAAGATATTATGGCTATACACCCGAAAATCACATAGTAGGAAAGCCTGTTTTTATTTGGATGAGTTGGGATTCTAATGGAAAAGGAATTGCAAATAAAATCCGTTGGGACAGACTGTTCACAACTGTTGGAGGAGATGGTCAACCAAAATCATATTTCCAATATTTCTTAATTGCTTTGGGAGTTTATTTCGCATTTGATTATTTTAGAAATAAGAAAAAGAAGAAACAAGAAGCTTAATCCAAATTATCACTCGAATTTCACTAATTTACACAAATCAATTCGTGTTGTTAGTGAAATTCGTGTTTTTAAAAGAACGAATATCGCATCATGAAAAACATACTTATACATCCCACTTATTTCCCATCAATCAGCCATTATATTGCAATGCTTCAAGCAGATTCGGTTACGTTTGAAATGGAAGATAATTTTCAAAAACAAACCAACAGAAATAGGATGTATATCTACAGCCCTAACGGAGTTCAGTTGTTAAATATTCCTATCAAACACACAAACGATAGACATCAGAAATATAAAGACGTACGCATTGAAAATGATTTTGGATGGCAAAAAAACCATTTCAAATCTTTAGAAGCAGCTTATAGAACCTCCCCTTTCTTTGAATATTTTGAAGATGATTTTCGCCCACTATTTGAGAAAAAACAAGAATTTCTAATGGATTTAAATTTAGAAATTTTCGAATTGGTAAATGATAGTTTGGGAATTAAAATAGCAACAGAAAAAACAACAGAATATTTTCACGAAGTTCCAAATTATATCGATTTTAGACATTTGACTAACGGAAAAAAAGACACAACCAAACTAGAAGAATACACACAAGTTTTTGAAGAAAAACATGGTTTCATCAATAACCTTAGCATTTTAGATTTACTTTTTAATGAAGGGCGATATGCCATTGAATATTTAAAAAATCAAAAACTTTAAATTATTTCTCTGCCTTTTCTATTAAATTAAGTCGCGTAGTTTGAGGAAAATGATCACTCTGAAAAAAGGTATCAAAAGTCTTAAATTGTTTCACTTCTATTGATTTTTCTACAAAAACATAATCTATTCGAGCTGGATAATATTTAAAGTTATACGATTTACCAAATCCTGTTCCAGCGTCTTCAAAAGCATCTTTCATATCTCCTTTTATGGTTCTATACACATATGAAAATGCACTATTATTCAAATCTCCACAAATAATTTTTGGATAATCACAAGTGTCAAAATGGGCTTTAATCATTTCAGCTTGTTGCTGTTGTATGGCAAAAGCCTCACTTATACGTTTAAAAATAAACTTAGATTTTTCTTCATCTAATTTTTCATGTATGTCTGTACTAATTTTAATAGACTGCAAATGCATACTATATACACGTAACGTATCCTGATTTTTCAACAAATCAACAAAAATAACATTGTTACTCGAATTTGGAAATTGAATTTCTCCTTTATTTATAATCTTAAAATTGGAATAAATCGCCTGACCATACTTGTTTTTTCCACCATACAACTTCACAAAACTATGTGGAAACATAGAAGTATTTACACGCTCATTTGGAGAAAATTCCTGTAAACATAATATATCTGGATTTTTCTCATCAATCAATTTTGAAATTTGTTCGGGTACATCCGCTTTAGGAAGCCATTCATACAAATTAAAAAGACGAACATTATAACTCATCAGAGTAAAATCACTTTCTTCTTTTGGTAGATTGGTTTCCGAAAATTTGTAAAAACGATTAATAAAAGTAATTCCTAATAACAAAACCAATCCCGACAGCAACATATATCGTTTAAACTGCAATAACCAATAGATAAAAAAGAAAAAGTTTAGAATCAAAAACAAAGGCAAAATAAGTGTTAAAACACTTAAGAATGGAAAAGCTTTAGGAGCTAAAAATGGCAACAAATAAGCAAGAAAAGTCAATACAGTTAATACTATATTAAAAAAGAACATTATTTTACTTAACCAAGTTTGTTCGCGCATTTATTTTCCAGCTTTAAAGAGAAATTCCTTTTCTTCTTTCGTTAAACTATCATAACCCGATTTACTAATTTTATCTAAAATATCATCAATCTGTTTTTGCGTTAGGTCTTTATTGTCTTGAAACGAATTTACAGCTTTTTTTGCAGTATTGCGATGTACCTTTTTGAAAGGAGTTTTTTTCTTAGGTTTGGAAACATTCACAAAAAAATCTAAAATCATCGAAATTGCTTTACTCAAATCGGTTCCCGATTGTAACAACTTGATATAAAGAAAACCAAAAAGTGCACCACCCAAATGCGCTATATGACCACCAGTGTTGTCTAACGGCAATTGAATTAAATCAAGTAATAAAATTACAAAAGTTACATGCCAAAGTTTTACAATTCCAAACAAAGGAATACGTAACAACATAAAAGGAGCGTAAGTGGTGGCACTTAGCAAAATCGCCATAATAGCACCGCTGGCTCCAACTAACAAACCTGCTCTCCCAACAATAATATACGAAAGCACAAAGGTAATTCCAGAAAAAACACCACCTAAAACATAAACACCAAGCAATTGTTTATCTGTGAAATAAGTTGAAAACAATCGCCCTGAAAAATGAAGTACAAGCAAATTAAAAATCAAATGAAAAAATCCGTAGTGAAAAAAATTAAACGTAATTAATGTCCAAGGTGTTTTAATAAACGTTCCTAAATCAGACGATAAGGCAATCCAATACGGAATTTCAAATTTCCCTATTGAAAAACTATAAAATAACACTAACGATAACAAGAAGCAACCGATGTTCCAAAAAATTAACTTTTGCAACATGCCACCTGTTCTATATTGTAGTTTTAAATCGTCTAAAATGTTCATAATCTAAATTTTCAAATCAAGTTCAAGTTCAAAACTTGAGTCTCTGTGTAATAATAAAGCTAAGATGATACTAAAGTGCAACAAGAGGAACGGAACACTGCGACTGCAAACGGAATACTATCATCTATCCCAACGGTTCTGATTAAACTGATTTTTCTTCCAATACCACATCATAATAAAACCAATTAAAGCACCACCAACGTGAGCAAAATGGGCAATATTACCACCAAAAAGACTAAATCCAGTTACTCCAGAAAACAAATCTAATAATACAATTACAGGTACAAAATATTTGGCTTTGATAGGAACTGGAATAAACATCATCATCAACTCCGCATTAGGAAACATAAAGGCAAATGCCACTAACAAACCGTATATTGCTCCTGAGGCTCCAACAGCTGCTGTTTGATTTTTTATAGCAGCATCAAAAAGAATTCTAAAATCGTCGCCATTTAAATTTAATTTATCAAAAGTAGCCTGTGCATTTTCATACAACAATTGCCCTTGGAATTGAGTTCCGCTAACAAAGTCCGTATTTAAAATCAAATGAATGTCTGTGGGTGTAATTACCGTATTTTGCAATTGATTTAATAAGGAATGAATTTCATAGTAATTTACTCCTGAATGAATTAAAGCTGCTCCAATTCCGCAAGAAAAGTAAAAAAATAAAAATTTCTTAGCTCCCCAAAAATGCTCTAATGCACTTCCAAAAGAAATCAAAGCAAACATATTAAAGAAAATATGCATCAAACTTCCATGCATAAACATATGCGTAATAGGCTGCCAAAATTGAAATTTATCACTCTCAAAATAATACAGAGCCAATAAGTCGCTTGATTGTGGTACAACATAAGCCCCAATAAAACACAAAACATTAATTATCAATAACTGCTTAACAGTATCGGTCATATTATTCATCATATCGCAAATTTTTTATCTAAATCTTCTACCGTTAAGGTAATGAAAGTTGGTTTTTGAAAAGGCGAAACATTAGGTTCTTTACATGCAAATAACGAATTTACTAAATTTTCTTGTTCCTTTTCGGTTAAATACGTTCCAGTTTTTACAGCCATACTTTTTGCCATGGATTTAGCAATGCTATCACTTTGCGAAAAACTACTTTCTGGAATTTCATTTTGTAGATTCCCAATCAACTCTTCTAAAACTATAGAAACTTCGCTTTCTGCCATTCCAATAGGCAATCCCGAAACTTGAATCGAATCAGCATTGAAAGCATCAAAAACAAATCCTGTATTTTCTAAAGAGGATTGCAATTCTTTTAATAAAATCATCTCATCTGAGGAAAAATACAATTCCAATGGGAATAATAATTGCTGACTCGAAGCTTTTTGAACCGTAATATTAGTCAGAAATTGTTCGTATAAAACACGTTGGTGTGCTCTACCTTGATCAATGACCAACATTCCCGATTTTATAGCACTAACAATATACTTTTTATGAATTTGATAGGTAGAAGTAGTTTTAGTTTCTATTACATCATCATCAAATAATTTACTCGTAACTTCTTCGCTTTCAAATGAAAAACTCTCTATTTCTTGTGTGTCTTGCTTTAGCCCAACATACAAACTTTCCCAACTAGCCGTAGTGGTTTCCTTTTTATAACTTCCAAAAGAAGACAAAGGTTTCGAACTTGACTTTTCAGTAGCAAATGGATTGAAATTGGAATCCACTTGAATAGTCGGAAAATCCGCTTCTCTGTTTTTGTATTCGTAAGGTGTGTCTAAATTAGCATCGCGTTCAAAATCTAAAACGGGAGCAACATTAAACTGCCCTAAACTATGTTTCACAGCCGAACGCAAAATCGCATATAACGAATGTTCATCATCAAATTTAATTTCCGTTTTTGTCGGATGTATGTTAATATCTATTGTATGAGGCGGTACTTGCAAATACAAGAAATAACTAGGTTGATTGCCTTCTTTTAACAAACCGTCATAAGCACTCATAATCGCATGATGCAAGTAAGCACTTTTGATATATCTGTCATTTACAAAGAAAAACTGCTCTCCTCTACTTTTTTTGGCAAATTCGGGTTTTCCTACAAATCCGGAGATAGTAATCAATTCGGTTTCTTCCGAAACTGGCACTAACTTTTCATTAGTCTTTCCGCCGAAAATATTCACAATTCGTTGACGGTAATTGGAACTCGGTAAATTGTATAATTCACTTCCATTATGAATCAAAGTAAACGAAATCGAAGGATGTGCCATTGCAACACGTTGAAATTCATCCATCACATGACGAAATTCTACCGTCTCCGATTTTAAAAAATTTCTTCGGGCTGGTATATTGAAAAATAAATTTTTAACCGCAAACGAAGTTCCTTTTGGTAAAACCGCAACATCTTGAGTAACCAATTTACTTCCTTCAATTACAATATGTGTTCCTAGCTCTTCTTGATCTTGCTTTGTTTTTAATTCCACATGCGCAATCGCAGCAATAGACGCTAATGCTTCACCACGAAAACCTTTGGTATGCAAATCAAATAAATCTTCTGCTTTTCGAATTTTAGAGGTAGCATGACGCTCGAAACACAAACGCGCATCGGTCGTATTCATTCCCAAACCATTATCAATTACTTGAACTAAGGTTTTTCCGGCTTCTTTAACAATTAATTTAATGTCGGAGGATTTAGCATCAACAGCATTTTCCAACAACTCTTTCACAACAGAAGCTGGACGTTGTACCACTTCACCAGCTGCAATTTGATTGGCAACATGATCAGGTAAAAGTTGAATTATACTTGCTGCCATTATTTTCTTCTAAAAATAGACAAATCAAAATCAATAATATACATGAAGATTAATAATAATACCAATACAATAATTAAAATTCGCATGTTAAATTGACGATTGCCTCTATGTCGACTGTTATTTCTTGCCTCACTCCAATGTGCTCTAAAATCATTGTAATTAACCGATTCTCGATCTCTTCTTATCGCTGAATCGAAATCAAAAGGGTTTTCTACTTCCTTGCCCTGATAATGGCGCGGCGTATAGTTAAACCTCTTATTTTGTGGCAATTTAAATGACCCTCTTCCAAACTTAAACATAACACATTATTTTTTTCAAATTTAGGGATTTTTATGGGTTTAATCTCCAAATTTTTGTTAACAAAAAAATCCCGATGGCTAATCGGGATTAATATATTGATTTTAAAGGAAATCCTTTTATTTTCTATTCAAATCTACCATCTTAATTGCAGCAATAGCAGCCTCAACCCCTTTGTTTCCGTGTTTTCCACCACTTCTATCCAATGATTGTTGCATATTGTTATCGGTCAAAACACAAAAGATAGTTGGCACATCATATAAAAGATTTAAATCTTTCATACCTTGCGTAACACCCTCACATACAAACTCAAAATGCATGGTTTCCCCTTTAATTACACAACCAATTACAATTACAGCATCTAGCTCCAATTTTTCATGCATTTGACGAGCTCCAAAAATCAATTCGAAACTTCCAGGCACATTCCAACGAATAATGTTTTCCGGTAATGCACCACAATCTGTTAAAGCAGCGAAAGCTCCATTATACAAACCTTCAGTTACTTGCTCATTCCATTCTGAAACAACAATCCCAAACCGAAAATCTTTCGCGCTTGGGATTGTGTTTTTATCGTAATTGGATAAATTTTTATTCTCTGTTGCCATTCTTATTCTGTCATTGCAATGAAAGCATCAATATTCATTCCTTCTTTGGAAGTCTCATATTTCTCTTTAATCGTTACAAACAATTTATGCGCTTCTGCTTTTTTTCCAGAAGTTACTAATAATTGTGCCGCTTTAAATAAATATCTTGGTGTCGAAAAATCATTTTCATTTGCTTCAGCTGCCTTCATGTAATAAGCAATAGCATCTTCAACTTTATTCGTTTCAGACAAAGCATCTCCAATTGCACCAAGTGCTAAAGGTTGTAAAATTGCATCGTCCGATTTAAAATTCTCTAAATAAGTGATCGCATTTTTAAAATCACCCAAGTTCAAATAAGAAATACCCGCGTAGTAATTAGCCAAATTTCCTGCATCTGTACCAGCATATTGCTCAGCAACACCAACAAAACCTAGTTTACCTTCCCCGCCTTTCAAAGCTAAATTATACAATGAGTCTGGCTTAGCAGTTGCATCAACCGCTTGTTGAAAATATTGTTGTGCTTGAAAAATTTCATTAGCCGCTTTTTCTTCTTTTGGTTCAGCAACAAAACGGTTGTATAACAAATACCCTAAAGTAGAAATGGCAATTGCACCTACTACTCCTAAAATGATTTTCTGATTCTTAGCTACCCAATCCTCAGTTTTTGAAGCTGTTTCATCTAATGCATTGAAAACTTCAGCTGTTGTACTATCCTTAGCATCAATCACTTCTTCAAATTCATTTTCAACTTTCGCTTCTTCTGGTTTTGGAGCTTTGTATCCTCTTTTGTTATATGTTGCCATTTATTTTAAATTTAATGTGGTGCAAAAATATAATTTTTATTAAAATTAAAAACCATTTTTGTATATATTTTTAAGAATTTCAATTTACTTTTGCAAGAAGTCTTATTTTTAGTCATTTCACAACTCTTTTTATTGTGTTTTTAAAACAGTTATCTTTACTTAACTATAAAAATTTAAGTCAAATCGAATTCGAATTTGATAGTAAAATCAATTGTTTTGTTGGAAAAAATGGGGTAGGAAAAACCAATATTTTAGATGCTATTTATCATTTAGCGTATGGCAAAAGCTACTTCAACCCACTAGCCGTTCAAAATATCAAACATGGTGAAGATTTTTTTGTAATTGATGCTTTATTAGAAAAGAACAAGAAAGAAGAAAAAATTGTTTGCAGTTTAAAAAAAGGACAAAAAAAAACCATCAAGCGTAACGGTAAGATCTATGAAAAACTCTCAGAACACTTAGGTCTAATTCCTTTAGTAATTATTTCACCTTCGGATACCGATTTAATAGTTGAAGGAAGTGAAACACGTAGAAAATTTATTGATAGTGTCATTGGAACTTTAGACACCCAATACTTACAGCTGTTGATCCAATACCAAAAAACTATAGCCCAACGAAATGCACTCTTGAAATACTTCGCTCTTAATCAAACTTTTGATGGAGATAATTTATCCATTTACAACGAACAATTAAGCGAGATTGGACAATTAATTTTCAAAAAAAGAAAACAATTTTTAAACGATTTTATTCCGATTTTTGAAAAACACCACTCTAATATTTCAGGTGGAAATGAAAAAGTTGCTCTAAAATACGATAGTCAATTATTTGAAAACGATTTGATGGATCTCTTAGTAAAGGCAATCCAAAAAGACCGAATAATGCAATATACTAGCGTTGGAATTCATAAAGACGATCTATTCTTTGAAATAGACGGTTTTCCTATAAAGAAATTTGGTTCGCAGGGCCAACAAAAATCATTCTTGATTGCATTAAAACTGGCACAATTCGAGTTCATAAAAAAGCAAAGTGGCGAATTACCTATTCTCCTTTTCGATGATATCTTCGATAAACTAGATGAAACACGTGTGCAAAAAATTGTAACCATGGTTAATGATGCTGTCTTTGGCCAAATTTTTATCTCAGATACGCATGCCGAAAGAACGGAGCTGATTATTAAAGAAACACATCAATCCTATAAAATATTTCCGATTTAAAGTTCATAATACTACATTTGAAAAAAAATTATTCTACCATGAATATTCAAACCAATTTCTCTCTAAAAAATTATAACACTTTCGGGATTGACGCTAAAGCGAAGCAATTTGTATCTGCAAGTTCTATTGACGAATTAAAAGAAGTGTTGACGGCTAACAACGATATTTTTATTTTGGGTGGCGGAAGCAATATGTTATTAACGCAAGACATCGAAAAATTAGTAGTTCACGTTAATTTAAAAGGAAGAGATATTGTTGAAGAAAACGATGATTTTGTTATTGTAAAAGCGCAAGCTGGAGAAAACTGGCACGAGTTTGTATTGTGGTGCATTGATCAAAATTTCGGCGGAATTGAAAATTTGTCATTAATACCTGGAAATGTCGGCACAACTCCAATTCAAAATATTGGTGCTTATGGTGTAGAAATTAAAGATACAATGTACTCCTGCGAAGCTTTAAACTTAAAAACGTTAGAAATTAAAACTTTTACTAACGAACAATGTAAGTTTGAATATCGAGAAAGCATTTTCAAAAACGAATTGAAAAATCAATTCATTATTACTTCCGTTTGTTTTAAACTAACTAAAAAAAATCACAAAGTTTCTACAACCTATGGCGCTATCGAAACGGAATTACAACAGCAAAACGTACAAAACCCCACATTAAAAGACGTTAGTAATGCTGTGATTGCAATTAGACAAAGTAAATTACCTAATCCAAAAGAATTAGGGAATAGTGGAAGTTTCTTCAAGAATCCTATTATTACAAAAGAAGCTTATGAGAAAGCAAAAGCTCTTCACCCCGAAATGCCTCACTATGCAGTATCACAAACCGAAGTCAAAGTTCCTGCAGGTTGGCTAATTGAACAAGCAGGCTTTAAAGGAAAACGTTTTGGTGATGCTGGAGTTCATAAAAATCAAGCACTAGTCCTGGTTAACTATGGAACCGCAACAGGAAAAGAAATCGTTGGATTAGCAAAAAACATCCAACAAACCGTTTTAGATAGATTTGGTATTGCAATTGAAGCCGAAGTAAATATCATCTAAATTCAAACTATTCCTTTAAACAAAACACCTTAGATATTAGGAAAACGTATTTTCTTCTATTCTCTAAAAGTACTATCTTTGCCACATGGAAGAAAACACGATACGCATCAACAAATATTTATCAGAAACAGGTTTTTGTTCTCGTAGAGAAGCCGATCGATTAATTGAGCAAGGAAGAGTGACTATTAATGGAAAAGTTCCAGAAATGGGCACTAAAGTTGCTCCTGGTGATGAAGTTCGTGTGAATGGTGAATTAGTACAACAGAAAAATGAGAAACCTATTTATTTAGCGTTTTACAAACCCGCTGGAATTGAATGTACGACTAATTTAAGCGTGCGTGACAACATTGTTGATTTCATCAATTATCCAGAGCGTATTTTTCCTATTGGTCGTTTAGATAAAGCCAGCGAGGGTTTGATTTTTATGACGAATGATGGCGATATTGTAAACAAAATTCTACGTGCGAGAAACAACCACGAAAAAGAATATATCGTAACCGTAAACAAACCAATTACGGATCGTTTTATCGACCGAATGGCAAACGGAATTCCGATTTTGGAAACGATTACCAAGAAATGTAAAGTAGAACAAATTAGTAAATACGTTTTCCGCATTATTTTAACGCAAGGTTTGAACAGACAAATTCGCAGAATGTGTGAATATTTAGATTACGAAGTAACCGCTTTAAAACGAACGCGTATCATTAATATTTCATTAGATGTACCTGTAGGCAAATACCGTGAATTATCCGATAAAGAAATTACCGAATTAAACCAATTGATTGCTCCGTCAAGCAAAACGGAAGAAGCAAGTTTACCAAATAATAAAAGTAAGTTTACTGGGAAGAGAAATTATGGGGAGCGAAATCGTTAGAGAAATTTGATTTAAAAAGTTAGGACGAACAAGATATTCGTATTTCTTTTTCGCAATTTAATTCAGAACTTGAAGCACCCTTAAGTGAAAGGAAATATTTTTATCAATATAAGTTAGCGAAAGGTAAGCTATATGATAAAAATATCAAAAAAAACCTTTATTATACAAACTGTACCAGTTAAGCAATTTAATAAATAAACCCGTCTCAATCCAAAATACGAAAATCCAAAATACGAAAATCCATAATCTTATAAATTTAAATTATTATCTCCATCACATAGTCATCCATCACATAACCATTTCCTATATCAATTACTTCGTCTTTTACTTTTGAGAAGCCTAATTTGGTATAAAAGTTTACAGCTTTGTTATATTTGTTTACGTTTAAGAAAATAGCGTTTTGATGGTTTTTTATGGCTTTATCTTTTACCAATTCAAAAAACTGTCTGCCTAAACCTGTTCCCTGTGTTTCAGGTAAGACATAAATTTTATGGATTTTTGTTTTTTGTGGTTCGCAGTTAATTTCATAGGAAAGAAAACCTAAGTACTTATCCTTATCATCTTGTGCCAAATAAAAAACGTGACCTTTTCGCATTAATTCTTGCAAAGCAGTTTCGTTGTAGAACTTTTCTATCATGTAATCTAATTGTGCTATTGACAAGATTTCGCCATAAGCTACAGGCCAAATTTTCTTGGTTAAGTCGATAACAATTGGAATATGTTCGGTATTTGCTTTTACTAATTTCATAGGTAATTAACTAAAAAAGTCTCGCAATATACGAGACTTTTGGTTATTAAGCTTGCCCTGTTGGGCCAAAATTTAAAGGAATTGGAGGTTGTTCTCCTTCTTCAATTTTTCCATGAGCACTTTCAAAACGATGAATATTTTCTCCTAATGCTTTCAACAAACGTTTTGCGTGTTGAGGCGTTAAAATAATTCTCGATTTCACTTTCGCTTTTGGTACTCCAGGCATAATCGTTACGAAATCTACCACAAACTCAGAATTAGAATGGTTTATAATTGCTAGGTTGGAATAGATTCCTTCAGCTGTTTGCTCATCTAACTCAATGTTTATTTGCCCCTGTTGATTATTATTTTCCATGTGTTTTTCAAATTTTTAAAACATATAAGTAGCTAAAGTTTTAAAACCTTTATCAAACTTATATCATGTTATTATTTACTTTATATAGACAGTGTCTAAAATTCTTTTACAAGAATAAGTATAATTTGGGTAAAAAAAAAGCCTAACAGAAAAATCTGTTAGGCTTAGTATTCAAATAAGGAAACTAATTAGTAGTTAAACTCTTCTTTAGTAGCCATTAATTCATTGTATTCTTCTTTAGAACCTACTATTGTATTGTCGTAGTCTCTCATACCTGTACCAGCTGGGATTCTGTGACCTACAATAACATTTTCTTTTAATCCTTCTAAAGTATCTACTTTTCCTGCAACTGCAGCCTCGTTTAATACCTTAGTTGTCTCCTGGAACGATGCCGCAGAAATGAATGATTTCGTTTGTAACGATGCTCTCGTAATACCTTGAAGTACTGGAGTAGCAGTTGCTGTAATAACATCACGAGCCTCTACTAAGTTTTTATCATTACGTTTTAATAACGAATTTTCATCTCTTAACTGACGTGGAGAAATAATTTGACCTGGTTTTAAATTTTCCGAGTCACCTGCATCCTCTACCACTTTCATTCCATATAATTTGTCGTTTTCAACAAGGAAATCGCTAGTATGAGCTAATTGATCTTCTAAGAATAAAGTATCTCCTGGATCAACAATTCTTACTTTACGCATCATTTGACGAATAACCACCTCAAAGTGTTTGTCATTGATTTTTACCCCTTGTAAACGGTATACCTCTTGAATTTCATTTACCAAATACTGTTGAACAGCTGATGGGCCTTGAATTCTTAAGATATCTTCTGGAGTAATTGCTCCGTCAGAAAGTGGAGTTCCTGCTTTAACGTAATCGTTTTCTTGAACTAAGATTTGGTTCGAAAGTTTTACTAAGTATTTCTTCACTTCACCAAATTTAGACTCGATAGCGATTTCACGATTACCTCTCTTAATTTTTCCAAAAGTTACAACGCCATCAATTTCAGAAACTACTGCCGGGTTTGAAGGATTACGAGCCTCTAACAACTCCGTAATTCTTGGTAAACCTCCTGTAATATCTCCCGCTTTAGAAGAACGACGTGGGATCTTAACTAAAATCTTACCTGCCTTAATTTTTTCTCCATCATCTACCATAAGGTGAGCCCCTACTGGCAAGTTGTATGAACGAATTAATTCGCCATCTTTACCATAAATCAATAAAGTTGGAACTAATTTTTTATTTCTACCTTCAGAAATTACTTTCTCTTGGAAACCAGTTTGTTCATCGATTTCAACTAAGAACGATTGTCCTTGCTCTAAATCTTCATAAGCAATTTTTCCAGTAAATTCAGAAACAATAACTCCATTATAAGGATCCCATTTACAGATTGTCGTACCTTTTTCAACAACGTCACCGTCTTTAACAAAAATACTTGAACCGTAAGGAATATAGTGTGTATTTAATAAGATTCCTGTTTTAGCATCAACTAATTTTAACTCAGTAGAACGAGAAATTACAATATCAACAGTGTTTCCATCAGCATCTTCACCCTTAACTGTTTTTAAATCTTCTATTTCTAATCTACCTGCAAAACGAGTAATAATACTAGACTCTTCAGAAATACCTCCAGCAACACCTCCAACGTGGAATGTACGTAGTGTTAACTGTGTACCTGGCTCACCAATTGATTGTGCTGCAATAACTCCAACAGCTTCACCTTTCTGAGTCATCTTACCTGTAGCCAAGTTTCTTCCATAACACTTCGCACAAATACCTTTTGTAGCTTCACATGTTAATGGAGAACGTACTTCTACTCTTTCGATTGGAGACGCTTCAATTTTCTTAACAATAGCTTCAGTAATTTGCTCACCTGCATGAACTAAAACTTCTAAATCTAATGGGTTAACTACATCTTGTAAAGCAACACGTCCTAAAATTCTCTCTCCTAAAGTTTCAACAATTTCCTCGTTTTTCTTTAAAGCAGAAACTTCAATACCTCTCAATGTACCACAATCAACAGAATTTACGATAACGTCTTGAGATACGTCATGTAATCTACGTGTTAAGTAACCTGCATCGGCAGTCTTAAGAGCCGTATCCGCAAGACCTTTACGTGCACCGTGAGTTGAAATAAAGTACTCTAAAATCGAAAGACCTTCTTTAAAATTAGAAAGAATAGGGTTTTCAATAATTTCACCACCACCAGCAGTCGATTTTTTAGGCTTAGCCATCAAACCACGCATACCAGTTAACTGACGTATCTGTTCTTTAGAACCCCTTGCTCCAGAATCAAGCATCATATATACCGAGTTGAAACCTTGTTGGTCTTCACGGATATTTTTCATCGCAAGTTCTGTTAATTGAGCATTAGCAGATGTCCAAATATCAATAACTTGGTTGTAACGTTCGTTATTGGTAATAAGACCCATACTATAGTTCATAGAAATTCCCTCTACTTGCTCACGTGCATCAGCGATTAATTTCTCTTTTTGTTCAGGAATTCTAATATCTCCTAATGAGAATGATAATCCTCCACGGAATGCAAACTTATATCCCATATCTTTCATGTTATCCAAGAAAGCTGCTGTAGTAGGAACATCAGTTACCGCTAAGATTTTACCAATAATATCTCGTAATGATTTCTTAGTTAATACCTCATTAATATATCCTGCAGCTTCAGGTACTACCTCATTAAACAGTACTCTACCCGCTGTAGTTTGAATAATTTTATAAACCAATTCGCCATTTTCATTAAAATCTTTAGCGCGTACTTTCACACGAGCATTCAATTCTAATTTCCCTTCATTCAACGCAATGTTAACCTCTTCAGCAGAATAGAAAGTCAAATCTTGACCTAAAATTTTCTTCTCTGGAGTTGATAAACGTTCTTTGGTCATATAATATAGACCAAGTACCATGTCCTGAGAAGGTACTGTAATAGGAGCTCCATTTGCTGGATTCAAAATATTATGAGAAGCCAACATTAATAATTGTGCCTCTAAAATAGCTTCTGGTCCTAATGGTAAGTGAACCGCCATCTGGTCACCATCGAAATCGGCGTTGAATGCCGTACATACTAATGGGTGTAATTGGATAGCTTTTCCTTCAATTAACTTAGGTTGAAATGCTTGAATACCTAAACGGTGTAACGTAGGAGCACGGTTCAATAATACAGGATGTCCTTTAATTACATTTTCAAGAATATCCCATACAACTGGCTCTTTTTTGTCGATAATTTTCTTAGCAGACTTAACTGTTTTAACAATTCCTCTTTCGATTAACTTACGAATAACGAATGGTTTGTAGAGTTCAGCTGCCATATCTTTTGGCAAACCACATTCAAACAATTTCATTTCTGGTCCAACAACAATTACAGAACGAGCAGAATAATCCACACGTTTACCTAATAAGTTTTGACGGAAACGACCTTGCTTACCTTTTAATGAATCTGATAAAGATTTTAATGGTCTGTTTGATTCTGTTTTAACAGCAGAAGCTTTACGCGTGTTATCAAACAACGAGTCAACAGACTCTTGTAACATACGTTTCTCATTTCTTAAGATAACTTCTGGAGCTTTAATCTCCATTAATCTTTTTAAACGGTTATTACGAATGATAACTCTTCTGTATAAATCATTTAAATCGGAAGTTGCAAAACGACCTCCATCAAGTGGCACTAACGGACGTAATTCTGGTGGAATAACTGGAATAACTTTCAAAATCATCCATTCAGGACGGTTTTCTCTATTATTGTTAGACTCACGGAATGATTCTACAACATTTAAACGCTTTAATGCTTCTGTCTTACGTTGTTTTGACGTTTCATTATTAGCTGCATGACGAAGACTGTAAGAAAGTTCGTCTAAATCAGTACGAGCTAATAAATCCATAATACACTCAGCACCCATTTTAGCGATGAATTTATTTGGATCATTATCATCTAAATATTGATTCTCCATTGGAAGTGAATCTAAAATATTTAGATACTCCTCTTCTGTTAAGAAATCTAATTTTTGTAAAGACTCACCATCAGCATTTTTAGCGATACCAGCTTGAATTACTACGTATCTTTCGTAGTAAATAATCATATCTAATTTCTTAGAAGGTAAGCCCAAAATATAACCAATTTTGTTTGGCAACGAACGGAAATACCAGATATGAGCAATTGGCACAACCAAATTGATGTGTCCTACTCTATCTCTTCGCACTTTCTTCTCTGTTACTTCAACACCACAGCGATCACAAACAATGCCTTTGTAGCGAATTCTTTTATATTTTCCACAAGCACACTCATAATCTTTTACTGGACCGAAAATTCTTTCGCAGAAAAGACCATCTCTTTCTGGTTTGTGGGTACGATAGTTAATGGTTTCTGGTTTTAAAACCTCACCTCTAGATTCTGCCAAAATAGATTCTGGCGAAGCTAGTCCTATCGTGATTTTGTTAAATCTTTTAACGGTATTTTTATCTTTTAATCTTGTCATGATATGAATACTTTCGATTTATGAAAAGCGTTATAAAGGGAGCAACCAAAGCCGCTCCCGGGATAAATTTATTCTTCTAATCTGATGTCTAATCCAAGTCCCTTTAATTCATGCATCAATACATTGAATGATTCTGGTAATCCTGGCTCTGGCATAGTTTCTCCTTTAACGATTGCTTCGTAAGTTTTAGCTCTACCAATAACGTCATCCGATTTAACAGTCAAGATTTCTCTTAGCGTACTTGATGCTCCATAAGCTTCAAGTGCCCAAACCTCCATCTCTCCAAAACGTTGACCTCCAAATTGCGCTTTACCTCCTAAAGGTTGTTGCGTAATTAATGAATATGGACCAATAGAACGTGCGTGCATTTTATCATCAATCATGTGTCCTAATTTCAACATATAGATAACACCCACTGTTGCTGCTTGATGGAAACGTTCTCCTGTTCCTCCATCATACAAATAAGTATGACCAAATCTCGGAATTCCTGCTTCGTCTGTTAGTGCATTAATTTGATCAATCGTAGCTCCATCAAAAATTGGTGTTGCATATTTTTGACCTAATTTTTGTCCAGCCCATCCTAATACAGTTTCATAAATCTGACCAATATTCATACGAGATGGTACTCCAAGTGGATTCAATACGATATCTACTGGTGTTCCGTCTTCTAAGAATGGCATATCTTCATGACGAACGATTTTTGCTACAATACCTTTATTTCCGTGACGTCCAGCCATTTTATCACCCACTTTCAACTTACGTTTCTTAGCGATGTAAACTTTAGCAAGTTTCAAAATACCTGATGGTAATTCGTCTCCCACAGTAATAGTAAACTTCTCTCTTCTTAACCAACCTTGTAAATCATTTAATTTGATTTTATAGTTGTGAATTAAGTCATTTACCATAGCATTAGTATGATCATCTGTAGACCATTGCCCCTTTGTTAAATGAGCAAAATCTTCAACAGCTTGTAACATTTTTTTAGTGAACTTTTTACCTTTTGGCAATACTTCTTCACCTAAATCATTCATAACGCCTTGTGAAGTTTTTCCGTCAATGATAACAAATAACTTTTCAATTAATTTGTCTTTTAATTCATTGTATTTAACTTCAAACTCGTTCTCTAATTTATCAACGTCTTCTTTATCTTTCGAACGTTTTCTCTTATCTTTTACAGCTTTCGCAAATAATTTTTTATCCAAAACCACACCATGTAACGATGGAGAAGCTTTTAATGAAGCATCCTTGACATCTCCTGCTTTATCCCCAAAGATAGCTCTTAAAAGCTTTTCTTCTGGTGTAGGATCTGACTCTCCTTTTGGTGTAATCTTTCCAATTAAAATATCGCCAGGCTTAACCTCTGCTCCTATTCTAATCATTCCGTTTTCATCTAAATCTTTTGTAGCTTCTTCAGAAACGTTTGGAATATCATTTGTTAACTCTTCGTTACCTAATTTAGTATCACGAACTTCTAATGTATAATCATCAATGTGCAATGAAGTAAAAATATCATCACGAACTACTTTTTCAGATATTACGATCGCATCCTCGAAGTTATATCCTTTCCATGGCATAAATGCCACTTTCAAGTTTCTTCCGATAGCCAATTCGCCATTTTGAGTAGCATACCCTTCACACAATACTTGTCCTTTTTCAACTCTATCCCCTTTTCTAACGATTGGTTTTAAGTTGATACAAGTACTTTGATTGGTTTTTCTATACTTGATTAATTGATACGTTTTTTCGTCTGATTCAAAACTAACCATACGCTCTTCCTCAGTTCTGTCATATTTGATAGTGATTTTATCAGCATCAACATATTCAACAGTTCCACTACCTTCAGCATTAATTAATACTCTTGAATCAGAAGCAACTTGTCTTTCTAGTCCTGTTCCAACAATTGGAGCCTCTGGACGTAACAATGGAACAGCCTGACGCATCATGTTTGATCCCATCAATGCACGGTTCGCATCATCATGCTCCAAGAAAGGAATCAAAGAAGCTGAAATAGAAGCAATCTGATTTGGAGCAACATCGGTATAATGAACTACGGTTGGCTCAACTACAGGGAAGTCTCCTTCCTCACGAGCAATAACATTACTTGCGGTAATTTTACCAGTAGCGTCCATTTCAATATTAGCCTGAGCAATCATTTTTCCTTCTTCCTCCTCAGCACTCAAATAAACAGGAGTTGACTCTAAATCTACCACACCATTGGTTACCTTACGGTAAGGTGTTTCAATGAATCCCATACCGTTAACTTTAGCATATACTCCTAAAGATGAAATCAAACCAATGTTTGGCCCTTCAGGGGTTTCAATAGGACAAAGTCTTCCGTAGTGCGTATAATGAACGTCACGAACCTCGAAACCAGCTCGCTCTCTAGATAAACCTCCAGGACCAAGGGCAGATAAACGACGTTTGTGTGTTATCTCAGCCAATGGATTCGTTTGATCCATAAACTGTGATAACTGATTGGTTCCAAAGAAAGAATTAATAACCGATGATAATGTCTTAGCATTAATCAAATCAATAGGTGTAAACACCTCGTTATCACGAACATTCATTCGCTCACGAATTGTTCTAGCCATACGAGCTAAACCAACACCAAATTGTGCTGATAACTGCTCACCAACGGTTCTAACACGACGGTTTGATAAGTGATCAATATCATCAATCTCAGCTTTTGAGTTGATTAATTCAATCAAATATTTAACAATAGTAATGATATCTTCTTTTGTTAAAACTTGTTTTTCCATAGGAATATCAAGGTTTAACTTTTTGTTCATTCTGTAACGACCAACTTCACCTAAGTTATAACGCTGATCAGAAAAGAATAATTTATCTATAATACCACGAGCCGTTTCCTCATCAGGCGGTTCCGCGTTACGTAATTGTCTGTAAATATGTTCAACAGCCTCTTTTTCAGAGTTTGTTGGATCTTTTTGTAACGTATTGTGGATAATCGTATAGTCAGTAGCGTTATTGTCTTCTTTGTGTAAAAGAATTGTTTTAACGTCTGCTTCAATTATTTCTTCGATATTATCTTTGTCAAGAATTGTATCTCTATCAAGGATAATTTCATTACGTTCAATTGAAACCACTTCACCAGTATCTTCATCAACGAAATCTTCATGCCAAGTGTTTAAAACACGTGCAGCAAGTCTTCTTCCAGCATATTTTTTGATACCCGTTTTAGATACTTTAATTTCTTCAGCAAGGTCAAAAATTTCCAAGATATCTTTATCTCTTTCAAATCCGATAGCTCTAAATAAAGTGGTAACAGGTAATTTTTTCTTTCTATCGATATACGCATACATTACGTTATTGATATCGGTAGCAAATTCAATCCATGATCCTTTAAAAGGAATAATTCTAGCAGAATATAGTTTAGTACCATTAGCATGAAAAGATTGTCCAAAGAATACCCCTGGCGATCTATGCAATTGAGATACAACAACACGTTCAGCTCCATTGATAACAAAAGTACCGCTTGGAGTCATATATGGTATTGTGCCTAAATAAACATCTTGTACTATAGTTTCAAAATCTTCATGTTCTGGATCTGTACAATATAACTTAAGCCTAGCCTTTAAAGGGACACTGTGTGTTAGACCTCTATCAATACACTCTTCGATAGTATATCGAGGTGGATCAACAAAGTAATCAAGAAACTCCAACACAAAATTATTTCTTGTATCAGTTATTGGAAAATTTTCCATGAAGGTATTATACAGTCCTTCGTTGCCTCTTTCATCAGATTTTGTTTCTAGTTGAAAAAAATCTTTAAACGATTTCACTTGAATATCTAGAAAATCTGGATATTGTGGAATGTTTTTTGTTGAAGCAAAATTTAATCTTTCAGTCTGATTAGCAATCATCAATGGATAAAATTTTGATTTAAAAAAAGTAATTTTTTGTGTAAATACACCGTTGTAACAATACTTCCTTTTTTAATAACCAATACATCTTTAAAATAAACCAGGAAAGACAGTTTAATTTTTTTCTTCGTATTGATTAAGTTGTATGTGAAAATAAATAAAATATTAATTTTCTTATACGAAAAAGGGTTTAGGTCTTTGAGAGCGAATCTCAAGACCTAAACCTAGCTTTTAGACCTTAGTTATAGCTTATTTAAGCTCAACTACAGCTCCAGCCTCTTCTAATGCTTTCTTAAGACCTTCAGCCTCATCTTTAGAAACTCCTTCTTTAACATTAGTTGGAGCAGCATCTACTAAATCTTTTGCTTCTTTAAGACCTAAACCAGTTAATTCTTTAACTGCTTTAACAACTCCTAATTTAGAAGCTCCAGCATCTTTTAATACAACTGTAAATTCAGTTTGCTCAGCTGCAGCACCAGCATCACCACCACCTGCAGCAACTACAACAGCTGCAGCAGCAGGCTCGATACCATACTCATCTTTTAATATTGTTGCTAATTCGTTAACTTCTTTAACTGTTAAGTTAACTAATTGTTCTGCGAATTGTTTCAAATCTGCCATTTTTCTATCGTTTAAAATGTTTTGTAAAAATATAATTTATTAAGTGCGTACTTATTATTCTGCTCCTTCTTCCTTGTTAGGTTGATTCTGAAGAGCTGAAATAACTCTTTGAGCAGGTGATTGTAATAATCCAATAATTTCTGCGATAACTTCTTCTTTAGATTTAATAGCAACTAAACTATCTAATAAATTATCACCAATGAAAATTTCTTGGTTAATGTAAGCTCCCTTAAAGATTGGTTTCTCACCTTTCTTACGGAATTCTTTAATGATTTTTGCTGGGCCATTAGCGGTGTCAGCAATAAACATAGAAGTGTTTCCTTTAAGAACTGATGCTAAATCACCATAGTCGTTATCAGAAGCTTCCATTGCTTTTTCTAACAATGTGTTCTTAACAACTTCTAATTTAATACCAGCTTTAAAACAAGCTCTTCTTAAGTTTGAAGTAGTATCTGCATCAAGTCCTGAAATGTCTGCTAAATAAACAACATTTACATCCGCTAACTGTGCAGTTAAATCTTCAATAGCGATTGATTTTTCTTCTCTAGTCATACTAAAAATTTTTAACTACCAATTATACTGCTTTAGGATCTAAAGCAATAGCAGGACTTTGTGTACTTGATATATGAATAGACTTAATATAAGTACCTTTAGCTGCAGTTGGTTTTAATTTGATTAATGTTTGAACGATTTCGTGTGCATTGTCATAGATTTTATCAGCATCAAAAGATACTCTACCTATTCCAGCGTGAACGATACCAGTTTTATCAACTTTGAAGTCAATTTTACCAGCTTTCACTTCTTGCACCGCTTTAGCAACATCCATAGTTACAGTTCCTGTTTTAGGGTTTGGCATTAAACCTCTTGGACCTAAAACACGCCCTAATGGACCTAATTTACCCATAACAGCAGGCATAGTGATGATCACATCAACATCTGTCCAACCATCTTTAATTTTCTGTAAATAGTCGTCTAAACCTACGTGGTCAGCACCAGCAGCTTTAGCTTCAGCTTCTTTATCTGGAGTAACTAATGCTAATACTCTAACATCTTTACCAGTTCCATGAGGTAATGTTACAACCCCTCTTACCATTTGATTCGCTTTTCTAGGATCTACACCCAACTTAACTGCGATATCAACAGACTCATCAAATTTTGCAGAAGCAACTTCCTTAATTAATGCAGATGCATCTCTTAAAGAATAAAGTTTGTTCTTCTCAATTTTTGCTGCAGCCTCTTTTTGCTTTTTTGTCAATTTTGCCATTGTCTAATTTCTTTTTAGAGATTAAAAAGGAGCATTTCCTGTTACTGTTATACCCATAGATCTAGCTGTTCCAGCAATCATACTCATAGCTTTTTCAATTTCAAAAGCATTTAAGTCTGCCATTTTGTCTTCAGCAATAGTTCTAATTTGATCCCAAGTAACATTTGCTACTTTTTTTCGGTTAGGTTGCCCTGAACCAGACTTTAATTTTGCCGCTTCTAATAACTGAATCGCAGCAGGTGGCGTTTTAACAACAAAGTCAAAAGACTTGTCTTTATACACAGTAATTTGTACTGGTAAAACTTTGCCAGGTTTATCTTGCGTTCTAGCATTAAATTGCTTACAGAACTCCATGATGTTAACCCCAGCAGCCCCCAAAGCAGGTCCAACCGGTGGCGATGGATTCGCAGCACCTCCCTTAACTTGTAGTTTAACTACTTTACTAACTTCTTTTGCCATTTTTAAAAAAATTTAGCACATCTATCAATTGGAAGCGATTGATGTGATTTATATATGTAACGAAAATTATACTTTTTCAACTTGCATAAAACTTAACTCCAATGGCGTTTTTCTTCCGAAAATTTTAACCATAACTTCAAGTTTACGCTTTTCTTCATTAACTTTTTCAATAGTTCCATTAAAACCATTAAAAGGGCCATCGATAACTTTTACAGTTTCACCAGCTGCATAAGGAATAGAAACACTATCTTCTTTAACAGATAATTCATCTACTTTTCCTAACATTCTATTTACCTCAGATTGTCTTAAGGGAACTGCATCTCCACCCTTAGTCTCACCCAAAAAACCAATAACACCAGGAATTGATTTGATAATATGAGGAATTTCTCCAGTTAAATTAGCTTCAATCATTATGTAACCAGGAAAATATACTTTTTCTTTAGCTATCTTTTTACCATCCTTAACTTGAACAACTTTTTCAGTAGGAACTAAAACTTGAGAAATATAATCTGCCATACCTAAACGCGCAGTTTCTGTCTCAATGTAAGCTTTAACTTTATTTTCCTGACCGCTTACAGCTCTTACCACATACCATTTATTCACATTATTGTCAGCCATTCTGGGTATTATTTTATTATGTTAAAAAAACCTTCAAGAGCCTTAACAAATAACTCATCAACACCCCATGTTAACAGAGCGAAAACAACTGAAAATATAGCAACAATAATTGTCAAACGCTGAACTTCAGACCAAACAGGCCAAGTAACGTTTGATTTTAATTCTTGAAATGCTTCAGATATGTAATTAACTACTTTTGTCATCTTAATCTTTATTTGCACGGGCGGAGGGATTCGAACCCCCATCAATGGTTTTGGAGACCACTATACTAGCCCTTGTACTACGCCCGTTTGTTAAAAACCAGCAGCGAACTGCTGGTTTTAATTATTATCGACTTATAATTAGTCTAAAATTTCAGTAACCTGACCAGCACCTACTGTTCTACCACCCTCACGGATAGCGAAACGTAAACCTACTGATAAAGCGATAGGACTTAACAAAGTAACATCAATTGTTAAGTTATCACCAGGCATAACCATCTCTACACCAGCTGGTAAAGAAATAGTACCCGTTACGTCAGTTGTACGTACGTAGAACTGTGGACGGTAGTTATTGTGGAATGGAGTGTGACGTCCACCTTCTTCTTTTTTCAAGATATACACCTCTGCCTTAAAGTGAGCGTGTGGCTTAACAGATCCTGGCTTAATAATAACCATTCCTCTTTTAATATCTTCTTTAGCGATACCTCTTAATAACAAACCTACGTTATCTCCAGCTTCACCTCTATCAAGAATTTTACGGAACATCTCAACTCCTGTAATTGTAGAAGTTAATTTTTCAGCCCCCATACCAATGATTTCAACAGCATCACCTGTATTAGCAACTCCAGTTTCAATACGACCTGTAGCAACAGTTCCACGACCTGTAATTGTAAATACATCCTCAACTGGCATCAAGAAAGGCTTATCAACATCACGAGCTGGTAACTCAATCCAATTGTCAACAGCTTCCATTAAGGCTAATACTGTGTCAACCCATTTTGGCTCACCATTTAAAGCTCCTAAAGCAGAACCTTGAATTACAGGACCATTATCACCATCATACTGATAGAAAGATAATAAATCTCTGATCTCCATTTCTACTAATTCTAATAATTCAGCATCATCAACCATATCCACTTTGTTCATGAATACAACCATTCTAGGTACACCTACTTGACGACCTAAAAGGATGTGCTCTCTAGTTTGTGGCATCGGACCATCTGTAGCAGCAACTACTAAGATAGCACCGTCCATTTGAGCAGCACCTGTAACCATGTTCTTTACGTAATCCGCGTGACCTGGACAGTCAACGTGAGCGTAGTGACGATTAGCTGTAGAATATTCTACGTGAGATGTATTAATAGTAATACCTCTTTCTTTTTCTTCTGGAGCATTATCAATTTGATCAAATGATTTTGCTTCTGATAAACCTGCATCAGCTAATACTTTAGTAATTGCAGCTGTTAACGTAGTTTTACCGTGGTCAACGTGTCCGATAGTTCCAATATTTAAATGGGGCTTCGAACGATCAAAGGTTTCTTTTGCCATGATTTAATAATTTAATCTTAGTTATATATTAGTGTTCAAAAATAAACTTCTTTAAGAGCCAATGACGGGAATTGAACCCGTGACCTCTTCCTTACCAAGGAAGCACTCTACCCCTGAGCTACACCGGCTAATGTAAATCAGAAGTTAGAAACTAGAAATTAGAATTTTAAAAAATCCTAAAGTTCAAATTCTAAATTCTTTTGTGGGGAGAGCAGGATTCGAACCTGCGAAGACGTAGTCAGCGGATTTACAGTCCGCCCTCGTTGGCCGCTTGAGTATCTCCCCAAACCTTTTATACTTATTTGCTTACAACTTGAGCCGATGGAGGGACTCGAACCCACGACCTGCTGATTACAAATCAGCTGCTCTAGCCAGCTGAGCTACACCGGCAAATTAAATATAAAAAGTCCGCTATTTCTAACGGACTGCAAATGTATATAATTTATTTTTGAATCAAAACATTTTTAATGTTTTTTTTAATTTTATAAATGGGCTCTTAATTTTTCCTTGCGCTTTAAGATAACTCGCTCAAGAGAATCTACAGACAAATCCGCTGCCTCCTCAAAACTCTTAGCAGTCTTCTTTACTAAAAACTCATCTCCTGGTACATTAATTTTTATTTCAACCGTCTTATTCTCCTTATCACTAGTATTTTCAAGCCTTAAAAAAACTTCAGAAGAAACAATTTTATCATAGTATTTCTCCAATTTATCCATTCGCTCCTGAATAAAATCTACCAACTTCTTATCAACATTGAAGTTTACCGCTTGGACATTAACTTTCATAATCTTATAATTAAAAGGTTATACAAATGAGTAATTATTTACTTCTAGGATGAGCTTCTTTATATGTTTTTTTTAACTCAGCCAAACTGCTGTGTGTATAAATCTGAGTAGAAGACAAACTAGAATGACCTAACAACTCTTTAACTGAATTTAAATCAGCCCCATTATTCAACAAATGCGTTGCAAATGAATGCCTAAGGACATGTGGACTTTTTTTTGTTTTTTGTGACACAGTACTAAAGTAATCATTTATCAAAAGATACACAAACGATTCACTAACTTTATTTCCGTTTTTTGACAAAATTAACAACTCAGTATCCTTAATTTTTTCCAATTTAATTCGATCTTCTTCATAAACTTTAATCAACTCTAAAGTGGAATCCAACAATGGTATCAAACGTTCTTTATTACGCTTACCAACAACCTTAATGTTTTTTTGAATGAAATCAATAGCATTTAATTTAAGATTTATCATTTCAGCCCTTCTAATTCCAGTCGTATAAAACAACTCTATTATCAATCGATCTCTTTTTCCTTCAAAATCATCTGAATAGACATTAAACTCAAACACATCTTTCAACTCTTTTTCCGAAAAGGGAATCTGAATTTTCTTTTCAACCTTCAACGACCTATGTTTCAACAGAGGATTAGTTTCTATTTGCCTAATTTTTAAAAGAAACTTATAAAAGGATTTTAACGAAGAAATTTTACGGTTTACAGAGCTAGAAGTAAGGTTGTTTTCAAACATAACAACTATCCAAGTTCTTATTTGTGTATAACTTACGTCTTCCAATCTCAATTTATCATGAAACTCCCATATATATCCTTGAAAGGACGTTACATCTGCCACATAAGCCCGCACGGTTAAAGCAGAATAATTTTTCTCCTTAATCAAATAATCTTGATAAAATTGCACAATTGATGTCATAAAAAAAACCGATAGAAACAAAGTTAAACTTTATTAGCTATCGGTTGATATAGTTATTCAAAAAAAATACTAACTTTCTAAGTTGTCTTTCATGTTTTGAATATAAGCCGCTTTTTGAATCTTAGCTCTGTTTAAAACAGATGGCTTAATGAAAGCTTGACGAGCACGTAACTGACGAACAGTACCTGTTTTATCAAATTTTCTTTTATAGCGCTTTAATGCTCTATCGATATTTTCTCCGTCTTTAATTGGTATAATTAACATAATATTGACACCTCCTCTCATTAAGGGTGCAAATGTATTGATTTAATTTGAAACTAAAAACAAAAAAATAATTTATTTAACCGCTGGCTTATAATTCTGGTTGTCAATTATCATTTTTGATAAAATTTCTTTTAGAATCTCAGATGTTCCTCCTCCAATAGGACCTAATCTACTATCTCTCAACAAACGTGCTAATGGATATTCTTCCATGTAACCATATCCACCTAACATTTGCAAACAACTATAAATAGCCTCATCAGCTACTTTTGTAGATTTTAACTTTGCCATTGTTGCTTCCTTAACCACATATTCTCCCTTGTCTAAACGAGCTACAGCAGCATAATTAAAAATCTTACAGTGTTCCACTTCTGTCGCATGTTCAACCATCGTGTGTCTTAATGCTTGAAATTTATTAATTTTTGTTCCAAATGCCTCACGTTGAGACATATATTCAATAGTATAATCAATAGCGTATTCTGCCCTTGCATGTGCATTAATAGCCATAATTAAACGCTCTAAAGCAAAGTGTTGCATAATGTATGGAAAGCCTTTTCCTTCTTCTCCCATTAAATTTTCAAGAGGAACTTCTACATTATCAAAAGCCAACTCAGCAGTATCAGAAGCTCTCCATCCTAATTTATCTAATTTAGTTGCTGAAATTCCTGTTGTTTTTGCATCAACCAAAAAAATACTAACACCTTTATTTCCTAACTCCGGACTTGTTTTAGCAGCTACCACATAGTAATCCGCATAAACACCATTAGTTATAAAAGTTTTCGAACCAGTTATACAATATTTATCACCTTTTTTTATGGCTGTTGTTCGCATACCTGCCACATCACTTCCTCCAAATGGTTCCGTAATACACAGTGCTCCTATTTTTTCACCAGCAATACTTGGAACCAAATATTCTTGCTTAATTCTTTCATCTCCTTCAGCATTCAAATGTGTCATAGCTAAATATGCATGTGCCCACATTGCCGCGGCAAAACCAGATGATTTTACTTTTTGAAGCTCTTCTAAAAAAACAACCGTATAAAACAAATCTAAATTCAATCCACCATAAGCTTCTGGGTAATTCAAACCAAAAAAGCCCATTTCACCAAATTTTTTCCAAATAAAACGATCAATCGTCCCTGTTTTTTCCCATTTCTCTATGTGAGGTACTACTTCTTTATGTAAAAAATCTCTAAAGCTTTTTCTGAATAATTCGTGTTCTTCTGTGAAATACATTGAATTCATATAATGTGTAATTGTATTGTTTATTGATGTTATTTTTAAAAAATCAAATATAAGGCGATTATATTTATTTTTTCGTTAGGCATTCCCTTAATTTTTGTTAAATCCTCAATACCACTTATTCCATTATTCATGGTTCGGTATATCACAATTTCTTTGGCTAAGTTGTAATTAAAATAAGGAAACTTTGACAGCTCTCGCAGCGACAAATCATTAATAGCTATTTTCTTTAACCCATTCTGACTTTTAATGGAAAATCTTTTACCTAGGTCTAACAAGGCTTCTGGACTAATTCCCCAAATATATTGAAATTGCTCCATACTAACGAAACAGCCCAGCTTTTCTTTTTCCTGCAAAATCTTGTCAGCTAATTTTTCTCCAATGCCATAAACCGCAATCAAATCTTCTCGTGTAGCCGTATTAATGTCTTTTTGAATAATCTTTTCTTTTTCTATTGGTAAAAACTTTTGAAACTTTTCTGAAGTAGCATCCATTTTATTTTTAACCCAATATGGAAACTTAAAATAAGGACTGATCTTTTCCAAAAAAGCTTCCGAAACCTGGGTCACTTGCTGAAATTCTTCTGCAGAATTTACAAATTTACCTTTTTTTCGAAAAGCATGTAAACGGTCAATTTCCTGAACTGACATTCCTAACTTATACCCTTTGTAATCGGTGATGTAATTGGGATTAAACGGATAGATAGTGTCCTTTTTTGTTACTTGAGCATGCTTTAAACTATCAATTTCATACTGCACTGACAACCAAGCCTTATCTTCTGAATGATGGTTAACAGAAATAAAGTTATCCTTTAGAAAAAAATAACCTAACTGAACTAAAATAAGGATTATAAACAACAAAAAAATCCCACTTCTGTGTTCTCTTGAAAACAGGAAGTAGGATTTTATTTTTTTCATTTTTTAAATATTAATCGTTTTTACGAATTAACTCATCATCATTATCCTCAAAAGAATCAGGCTCTTTTACCGGTGGAGTTGTAAGTACTTTATAGAAAAAGAAACCTGTTAAACAAATAACAATTCCTTGTGCTAATACCATTGTAATTAATGCCGCTGTATTCATAGTGTAGCTCTCCCTTCTTTAACACGTTTCTTGTAAGCAACGTAAACAATTATTGAAATAAATATAAAAAGTGTCAACAACAACATTCTTCCTATAAACTTATATAAGGTGTTGTTAGTAAAATTTCCTTCAGCAATTGGAGCTCCAGGTTTAATTACATCCCCAACTTGTACTGTTACTTGTTGATTTAAAGCTGAGTCAAATTTATACTCCTTTGTATCATTAAACTTCTCAAGTAAAACCTGATTCGATTTTTTATCAAACTTTTTTCTCTCATTTTGAAATTCAAATTTCACATAATCCGGTCTTACCTCAATGACTTTAGCTGGAACCTGACCAGAGCTTTCAAAATTCTCTGCATAGTAGTTTACTGCAAACCACTCTTTATTTCTCGTATCTTTATTTTGAACTTGATCTATCCAATCGGGTATACTAGTTACTAAAACGGCCCCAAGTAACAAAGGAGTAATGATTAAAATTACATACTTGTAAAATTTAGGTAATTTTATATCCGCACCTTTATTAATTTCTTCCCAACCTCTATTGATACCAAAAATATAAGAAAACAAGACGGTTTCTAAAAACGCAAACACAACCAAACTTACAGTTCCAGCCCAATAATCATACTGATCAAAAACACCTTGGTTATAGAAAATTACTGTAGGTAAGCCCATTATTAAAGCTAATGCTCCAAATGAACAAGCTCCTTTATTTTTAGACCACCCAAATTCATCTGACATAAAGCCCATCCAAGGAGTTCCCATTGCCAATGAAGAAGTTATTCCAGCAAAAAATAAAAGTCCAAACCAGAACACACCAGCTAAAATAGCAATTACACCACCCCATTGTTGAAATAAATAAGGCATCGTTTGAAAAGCCATACCAAAACCAGCATTTTGAATAACCCAATCCAATCCTAAATACCCAGCTGCAATTGGAATTACGATCAAAGAACCTAAAACCACCTCTACAAACTCATTCATAAAACCAGCTGATACCGCATTTAAAGCCACGTCATCTCGTTCTTTCAAATAAGCTGCATAACAATGTATAGTTCCCATTCCTACTGACAGGGTAAAGAAAATTTGCCCAGCAGCTGCTAACCATACTTTAGGATTCGCCAAAGAATCAAATTGCGGTGTCCATAAAAAATTCAAACCATCCCAAGCATTCGCATTAGGAAATATTTCAGATGCGCCACTAGTCCCAAGAGTCACACCTCTTACAGCTAAAATAACACCAAACAAAATTAATAATGGCATTCCGATTTTAGCTACTTTTTCAATTCCTCCAAGACCTTTAGACAAAATCCATGTATTAAGCAAAAGACAAATAATATAAAAGATTACTGCCTCATATGGAATACCAGTAGTTGAATGTGAAATATCTACATACGAATTAAAAAATCCAGCAACATCAGCCTGACTCATTCCATCAAATGTTCCTATAATTGAATGATAGACATAAGACATCGTCCAAGATTCTATATAACAGTAATATGCCGCAACTGCAATATTGGTAAAAATCCCAAAAACACCTATGTATTTCCAAATACGTCCTTTTGCCATCGTATCTAGTATGTAAGGCGTACTATGATTACCAAATTTCCCACCAAAACGGCCTGTCGACCATTCAATCAACAATAAGGGGATACCCATTAATAAAAAACATACTAAATAAGGAATAATAAATGCACCACCTCCATTTTGAACTGCCTGAACTGGAAATCTTAAAAAATTCCCTAATCCGACAGCATTTCCGGCCATGGCTAAAATAAGTCCAATACGTGAACCCCATGATTCTACTTTTGCAGTCATATAAATAATTTGGTTGTTAAAGCCTCAAAGATAAGAAAAGTATCTAAAATTCAAATAAAACTTACATTTAATGAAATTTTACAAGTCAAAAACTGAACTTCTTTTAGTTTTTATCATATCTTTTAACTTTAATAGAAATGCCAAAGTAAGATACAATCCAAACCCCAAACCCACTGTAATAAAAGAAATGTAAATAAAAAATAAACGAACATTAGTCGCTCGCATACCCAAACGATCCGCAAATCGAGATGCCACAAAAAAACCGTGTTTTTCAAAAAAATGCAATAAGTTTTGAATCATTTCAGCTATTTTATTCAAAAATACGATTATTTTTTAAGTATAAAATATCCAATATCACAATTTAAACACTTTTTGTTATCACAATATTTATTTTTTAATTGTAATAAAGCTTGAGATTCATAAACATTTTTCGATTCGATTCCGAAAGACTGAAACTTCTCGATAATCGTATTTTGCTCTGATGGTATAGCAATTACTAAATCTATTAATTCTTGAGCAATCTCTTTTTTCTGACTTTGAGCAAAAGCAAATCGCAATGGAATAATAGTATTTATTATTATCAATTCAATAAAGGATTTAGAAAGTTTTTTTATCTTCTTTGAACTTTCCTTATCAAAATTGTAATGGGTTTCCCAATACATACTAACTCCTACATTAAAAACCTGATACAATTGATTTATACTACTACTTTGTATCAAAATTGAAAAAAGATTTTTTCGATGAAAATACAAATTAGCCAATTGCACTAAGCGAATGGTTGGGAAATTATCTGGGCGATGTTTGAAAAACTCCACAGAGCCAACTACTTTAATATTCAGTTGATACTTCTGAACTAAGTAATAATAGGAATTCTTTATTTCTTTCGCGTAACTATCCTGAAAATCATGAGAAAGTAAATTCGCTTTTCCTAACAATAAGGACTCTAAGGATTCTAAGGAAAATGATTCTTTACGAACAACTGAAAATGGAATCGATTTAGCAATTTTAAAGAAAATTTCTCCATTAGTATTCAATCCAAAATTTTTAGCCAAAAGGCAAAATAAAACAGCCTCCCAATCCTGATTTAACTCCTTTAATAATTCAAAAATCAATTGAGATTTTTTTTCTAAACGCTCAAAAAATAAACGTTCCTGCCATTTTTTGAGGATAAAATGATCAACACTTCCAATTTGATTTTCACAATAAATCCAGGATTTCTGACTAATTAAAGATTGATATTTATGCAAATCCGAAAGCGCAACATATGCTTTGAGTTCTAACGTTGGAATTTCAGAATTATCTTTTCTAAAAATTGGCACATCATGTTCCCAAACGACATGTAAAATAACGGAATCATAATTCGAATCTTGCTCGTGGTGATGTATATACCAATCTGATGACTTGAGATGAATTTCAACATTTCCAGCCCATTTTTGATTTCCGATAATCAATTGCGCATTAAAAAAATCAGGCCCAGTAAGTTGTAAATATTGACCCGAATTGAGAATCTGAATAGATTCCCCTTTTGTGGTTTTTAAATTGACAATATCAAATTTCTTGAATTGCCACAAGTGGTGCAAAAAATCTTCTTTCATTCTGTATGGCGTATATAACTGAAAAACAAAGATAAAAAATTATATTTGCGGAACAACCCAACTTTTATGAAAAAATTTATAACCATCTCTTTATTAAGTCTTTTTACGTTTGCGCAATCTCAAACCGATACAAAACCACTTAAAGGATTCAAAATTACCTATACTAGAAGTTCAAACGGGAAGCCCATCGAAAATCAAGATGCTATTTTTGTCTTTACAAATGCAATTGAAACTTTAGTGACAACTGAAAAAATGAGCGCTGGAAAAGCGGAATTTCCATTCGAACAAACGTTAATAAATCGTTCTGAAAATAAAATGGTTCAGGTGACCCAACTCAAAAAAGAAAAATCAGTTACTACGGTTGATAGTATTTCTTTAGAGAAACAAAACTTCGAATTCCTTCCAGACACCAAAACTATTTTGGGCTATAAATGTCAAAAAGCAAAAACTATAATTAATTCAAATACCTTTGAACTATGGTATACCAATGAATTAGAAGTGAAAGGAGCACCAACAACATTAGGACAAAATATTGGTCTGGTTTTGGAAATGGTTCGCAATGGAAATTTTGTGATTTCAGCTACTAAAATAGATAAAATGAAATCCGTTAATCCAAGTTTAGAATTGCAAAAGAGTACAACTAAAAGCCCTATTTTAGATGGATTGACTTATAAAGACTTAGTTTGGAAAAACCGTTTTACAACGATTAAAGTATTTGAAAATGAAATCATTAATTTTTCAGAAGCTTCCAAATCAAATGATAGCATTTTGCGATTTGCAAACGGAACTATCATTTTGAAAAAAATCACTTTTCCTGAAATTAAAAAAGGAAATTTAATCTTTTTAGACTTAATAGAACAATCTAATGGTGATGCCTATGACAGAACGGGTTCCGTTTTCATGATTCCGCAAGATAAGAAACAATCGTTTTTAGATGGCTTGCAAAATGGCGCTAAAACATTGCCTATTTATGAAAACGGAAATGGAAAGCAATATCAAGGTATTGTAGCAACTCCAGAATTTTCTCCTATTATTGAATTGATGCGTTTTTTTACACCATTCGGAATAAAGCAATACAATTACATTCAATTGAAAGACAAAACTTGGCACGAAATTGTTCCTTACAGAATGGACATTACCGATTTAAAACCAAATTTATCAGGAAAAACCGTTTATGTAGGAACTTTTATTGGTAATTATGATAAAGGCGGACATAAAATTTCGATGAACATCACAATTAATCCAAGCGAAAGTTCTTTGGATAAAACTAATATTTCTACTCCGTTATTCAACACGACAAACGTAATGGAAATGGCAGGACAAGAATATGCGACAATGTTCAATCATGAGAAAGGATTGGAAGTTACATTCACATTAGATAAAAAAATCAAAAATGCTAAATTGCGCTATATAACTACTGGTCATGGTGGCTGGGAAAACGGTGACGAATTTGTTCCAAAAAGAAATACCCTTTTTTTTAACGGAAAAGAAGTATTTTCATTTATTCCATGGAGACAAGATTGTGGTGGCTACCGATTATTCAATCCAGCATCCGGAAATTTTAATGATGGTTTATCATCATCTGATTTGAGTCGCTCGAATTGGTGTCCAGGAACCGCAACGAATCCGATTTATATTGAATTAGGAGATTTGAAAGCGGGAACACATACCATACAAGTAAAAATCCCACAAGGTCCAAACGAAGGTGGAAGTTTTAGTGCTTGGAATGTTTCAGGTGTTTTACTAGGAGAATAATTTGGAATAGAAAAAATTGTTCAAAAATAACCGCAAAGTTCGCTAGGTTTAAAGCAAAGTTCGCAAAGTTTTTATTGCGTTCTTAGCGATTTCTTAGCGCTCTTTGCAGTTAAATAAATTTAATATTATTTTATCGAATTGATAATATCATGTTTTGTAATGATATGATGTTTTCCGTTTCCTAAATCAATTAAAACAGCTTGATTTTCTTTGGTGATTAATTTAGAAACTTCTTCTACTGGCGTTCCTAATTTAACAATTGGAAATGGTTTGCCCATTACTTCACGAATTGGTCGTTCCGCTGTATTTTTATCCGTGATATAACTTTGGAATAAATCCGATTCATCAACAGAACCTACAAATCCATTTACATCAACTACAGGAATTTGAGAAATTTTATATTTTCTCATTCTTTCGATAGCGTGCGAAACTAATTCTTCGGTACGTACAATTACTAATGGTTTTTCAATATGCTCTTTGATTAAATCTTCTGCTTTAGTGATTTCTTCTTCAAGGAAACCTCTTTCGCGCATCCAATCATCGTTAAACATCTTTCCAACATAACGGCTTCCAGAATCGTGAAATAAGACCACAACTACATCTTCTGGACCAAAATGTTCTTTTAACTGCAATAAACCCTTTACGGCGGCTCCAGCGGAGTTTCCAACAAAAATTCCTTCTTCTAAAGCAATTTTTCTGGTATAAACGGCTGCATCTTTATCAGTCACTTTTGTAAATCCGTCAATTAATGAAAAATCAACGTTTTTCGGCAAAATGTCTTCACCAATTCCTTCTGTGATATACGAATAAATTTCGTTCTCGTCAAAAATTCCAGTTTCGTGGTATTTTTTGAAAACCGAACCATACGTATCAATTCCCCAGATTTTGATATTTGGATTCTTCTCTTTTAGATACTTTGCAGTTCCAGAAATTGTACCACCAGTTCCAACACCTACAACAAAATGTGTAATCTTGCCTTCGGTTTGTTCCCAAATCTCTGGCCCCGTTTGTTCGTAATGCGCAATTGCATTACTTGGGTTATCATATTGATTTACGTACCAAGAATTTGGAATTTCTTCACCTAATTTTTTAGATACCGAATAATAAGAACGGGGGTCGGTTGGTTCTACATCAGTTGGACAAACGATTACTTTTGCACCAACGGCACGAAGAATATCTGATTTCTCTTTTGATTGTTTATCCGAAATCACAAAAATACATTTGTAACCTTTAACGATTGCAGCTAATGCTAATCCCATTCCGGTATTTCCTGAAGTACCTTCAATAATAGTACCTCCTGGCTTTAATCTCCCATCTGCTTCAGCATCTTCAATCATCTTCACAGCCATTCTATCCTTCACAGAATTTCCAGGATTGAAAGTTTCAACTTTAGCTAAAACCAAAGCATTCACTTCAGCAGTAACTTTATTTAATTTAACTAAAGGGGTATTACCAATAGTTTCTAATATATTTTTTGCGTATTTCATCTGACTCTTTTAATTATTTTGCAAAGATAGTGTGAATTTTAGAAATAAAAAATCGAACCATAATAAAGCTTTTTGTATGAATTTCTACTGAAAGAAATTCCAAACCAAACCAAATCGAATCATAAAATCACGATAAGGATAATTAGGGGCAGTATAAAAATTATAACCTGTAATTGAAGAATTAAAATGCTCTGCTTTCAGAAAAATACGAGTCTGTCTAATTTTAGCATTAACAAAAAAATCTAGCATGGGAAAACCTCCTATTTTAGTTTCATTCTGAACATAAAACTCACCTATCAGTGGATTATAATCATTTGCATAATATTTTGTAAAATATTGAAAAGTAATACCTGTTTGAAGCAACATCGCCTTTTTAAAAACATAATCAGTAAAGTACAAAGTATTACGTGTTACAATTTGAGGAACATTTACTATATCAGCAGATTGATTCACCTTTTGGTATAGCAAAGTATTATCTAAGGCAAATTTCCAAAATTTGATTTCTTTATCAACTTTGATTGAAAAATAATTAATTGTTTTATCATACTGAACTGGTTGAACTAAAAGCTCACTAATATCATTAGTAGTATTATCAAAAAACAAATAATCATTTAAAATTTTATAAGACGTAGAAAGATTTAACCATTTCGTTTTTGCAGAAAAATCAAATTGATTAAGCTTCTCAGTATTAAAATTAGTAAACCAATTGTAATTTACATAACCACTTTGATAAAGGGTATAATTCAAATTAGGCAAACTATTTAACTTTTGATACTTGAAAAAAAACTCATAATCATCATTCAACTTGTAACCAGCATTTGCTTCAACAGAAGAAATAGATTGATTCGTTAAGGATTGAGAAACATGTAATTTAACATTAAATTGATTAATTAAATAAGAATAGTTAGCACCTAACATATTTATCTTATCAGAAATAGAGCTTGGAACAGCTATTGCTCCATTGGAGTCATAAACCACACTATTGTAGTAATAATTATAGTTATTATCATCAATAAAGAACTCTAAATCACCATAATTCTGTGTGCTGTAGGCAATCCCTAATTTATTATAAAGATGATTGTATCTTGTTTTATTATTAATAGAATTCGTAAAACTAGATCCAAATCGTTCATTTATTGTAGGTTGAGAAAATTGAAAAAACTTATATTCTTGATTAAATTGATGCTTAAAAACTAAACTATTAGTCTTAAGCTTACTTAATTTAAAAGAATGATCAACAAAAAAACGATTACCCTTTAAAAGAGATACAGCATCGGTAAAATAAACAGCAATTCGCTCCCTTTCATTAAAAGGTTCTGTGCTTCCTTCAAACTCTTCTAAATTAACAATTCCACCATTTTCTTGATTAGAAATATCCTGACCAGCAAAATGAGCATTTAAATTATAACGTTTATCAACCGTAAAGTAACTAGTCGTAAATCTAAAATTTCCAGAGCTCGTAAGGTTATTAACATATTTTCCAAGAGAACGTAATCCTTTATAGGCAATTGAGAAATTAAGATTTGGTTTTGTATTAACCGTTAAAAAAGCATCCAAAGCCTGCCCCTGCTCCATAACCGTTTTAAAATATAATTCAGTCAAAGGTGTGGGCACAGAATAATAACGAATATCACTAACCTCTTGATAATTAAAATGCTTAGCCTTAAAACCAAAATTTGGTAACACACTCTTAATACTTAATCCAAAATCGAGAGTAGCATAAGTATGACCTTCATTAGAAAAGGGCAATAACCCAAAAATATCTTTTCTAAGCAAATTGTATTTATACTCACTTTGAATCGATAAAGTAGTATCTACAAAAGTGGTATCTTTTTCTAGTGTATATATTTTATAAAGGTCAATATCAGGTTTAATGACATTAAAAGATGTGGTATCCTTTACTGCATTATTAGATTTTGAGGGTGCCGAAACACCAAATCCTTGCCCTTTTATAGTATTACGTTGAGATAAAGAACTAGAAAAAAACAAAAGGAAAAAAATAATAAAATTGAGTCTAATCATTTCAGAAATAAAAAACAAAAATAAGATGAAAAATTAGTTAAAAACTAATTTTAACAAAAAAAATAGCCAGTAAAAACTGGCTATTTAATATCAAATAAAATAATTACTTATTGAAGAGTAAAAGTGTGACTTCTTGAGAAAGCAAAATCTCCTGCTCTATTAGCAACTACAGTACCGTTAGCAGTAAGAATGTAAGAACCTACTACAGTTGCACTTGTTACCATACCATCACCATACTGATCTCTAATCGTAAAAGTATAATCACCATCAGGTAAACACAATATAAAATTTCTAACAGGTTGTAACGCACTTGTTGAACCATCAGTATACGGACCTCCAGATGCAACAGTAGCTCCAGAATTATCATCAACAATATCCCAACTTGTCTCACTTCCGTAACGATCTAATATCAATGATAAAGTAACTTTATTAAGTGTACAAAACTCTCTAACATTAACTTGTAACGTTTTACCTGTGTAAAGACCATTCTCTTCAACTAATTTAAGTTTAATATTTCTTGCATTAGACAAATCCAAATCAAAACCCTCAGTCTCAAAAGTTAAAGTTCCAAAATTTGAATTTGCAGGAATAGTAACAGTTGAAGGAATTGTAACATAATCCATATTTATTGTAGAAGTAGGATCTACTACAACATTAAAAGTTCTGTCAGCACCTGATACCTGCGTTACGTAAACTTTTACATCTGTAGACAAGGTCTCACCAGGAGCTACTTCTATATTCTTTGTTAATGTTTCAAAAGTAGCATAATTAAAGTCTGTAGCAGCAGCATCATCCTCTGTACATCCTTGAAAAACAAATGCTAAAGACAGAAACATTACAAAATATTTAGTCATATTTAGTATTTTCATAATTAAATTTTTCTTAAGTTAGTTTTGGTCATTAATATTAGGATTGTAAAGAATCTCAGCCTGAGGAATAGAAAACTTCAATCTTGGATCATTATAAGGAACGGCTACACCAGGTTGAAACAAGTGATTAGTTCCTCTATTTATTGTCGCCTGATTACGCTTCATCGCTAAATAACTCTTTCCTTCACCCCAAAGCTCTATTCTAGTTTGTTTATAAATTTCATCCTGTAAAGCGTTACCAGTTAAAGAACTTATGTAAGAAGTACTAGGAATACGAGAAGTTAACAACTGAATTAATCTATTTTGAGCTTCAGTCTCACGTCCAGTCTTAGCAGCAGTCTCAGCATTTAATAAATAGATTTCATCTATTCTCATGTAAACATAATCAGTAACAACTACACGTTGCCCTCCAATAACTCTATTAGGATCATAAAACTTGTTAACAGGTCTTAATTGAGTATCAAACTGACCTTTTCTAACGTCATCAGAAGGAATAGCATTAAACAAAGTTCTATCAATAGATTTTCTATCTCCAGCCCATTGATAACTGTATGTGTATAAATCCATTTGACCCCACCAAGAAATAAGATCTAAACCTTGATCAGTTGTCAAATCTACACCCCACATCCATGATGGAGAAGTGTTAATGTTGTTAAAACCACCTAATAATTCAGTAGCAGTAGTTAAAGGATAAACACCACTGTTAATAATTTCTTCTGTTAAAAGATAAGCATCTTCATTATTACCCATAGCAGCATAAGTGTAAGCTAATAAAGCTTTAGCAACATTTTGATCAACCTGATTTTTAGCCGTACGATTAAAATCTGACATAAGTGAAATAGCATCCTGTAAGTCTGACTCAATTAAGTCGTAAACTTCAGCAGTTGTACTCTTTGGAAGTGATTGCTGAGTTGTTTCAGTATAAATAGGTAAAATCTCTCTCGAAGCGTCATAATCTCTGGTGTAAATTTGAGCAAGATAAAAATAAGAATAAGCTCTCAAAGCTTTAGCTTGACCCATTAACCATCTGTTTTCTGCTAAAGCAGGAACAGCATCATTACCTCCAAGTGCTGTAATTACAATATTAGTAGAACGAATAATTCTGTAATAATATCTCCAAGGGATATAATTTTCATTTCTGGTAAAATCAACAGTTGATTGATAATCAACAAAGTTTCTATACCAATTGTAAGTGTTTTGAGATAAAGCAATATCACCAGACAACATATCCGTCCAAATATCTACACCTTTTTGACCAAAATCAGTGTGATCTGTCGTACCGCCAGTACCAACTTCAAACATCAATGAATAAATACCAGATACTGTACCTCTCAAAAGGTCAGGATTATTCTGAGAAGCCTCACCTAACTGTTCTTGAGTTAAAAACTCAGTAGGAGAAGTTTCAAGAAAATCAGAGTTACAACCAACTGTTAAAAACAACAGTGGTGTAAAAAACGATAAAATTAAAGTTCTTTTTTTCATATTTTTTTTTTTAAAATTCAACTCTTAATCCAATGCTGAATGTAGAAAGTGGAGAATAACGATAAGTATTAGAAGACCCATTCTCCGAAGTTGATGGATTGAAACCATTTCTCTTACTCAAGAACAATAGATTATCTCCAGATGCATAGATATTAAAATTAGATAATCTCAATTTTTCAGATACAGCATTTGGCAAAGTATAACCTAATCTAACATTATTCAAACCTAAATAATCTGCTTTAGTTAAAAATCTTGTAGAAACAGCATTAACGTTAGCATCAGCAGCAGCAGATAATCTTGGGATGTTAGTTATATCCCCAGCTTCTTGCCATCTTCCTTTAATATCAGTATGCCAGTTATTTTGACCTAAAGAACCGTTACCCATTAATCCAGCATAAGCACCATCATATGCATAACCACCAATACTATATGTAAATTGAGTAGTTAAATCGAAGTTTTTGTAATTAGCATTCAATCTAAACGCACCTCTCACTTTTGGAATAGCAGATTTACCAATAAATTTCTGAGTTGCATCAGCATAATTTGTAGTAGTTGTTTGACCAACGTTAGCATTCGCATTTGTACCTAAGTAATCTGTTAAAGATCTAATAATTACATCCCCAGTATCAAAAATTCCGTTAGCATTAATATCGTCAAAATTCATATACCACATACCAACACCGGTAGCAGGATCTACACCAGCCCAATCTCTCATATAAAAATCATAAACTGATTTACCTTTTGCCCATCCATATGGTGCATTAGAAACATCAATCAATCTAGGCTCTCCAGTTGAAGGATCTAAAGGCATTCTTATAAGTTCATTCTTTAAAATTTCACCATTAATACCGAATTCTAAACTTAAATCTTGTTTTGTTTTACCCTTAATAAGTTGAGCATTTAAATCGAATTCTATACCTTGGTTACGTAATTGACCATCATTAACTCTAACAATTGCTATACCCTCCGCTGGACCAACTCGTCTATCAAAAAACAAATCTTCAGTATCCTTAACATAATAATCAACATTTACATCAAGAAAATCAAAAAATCTTGATTCTAAACCAACTTGGAAAATTTTAGATGTTTCCCATGTTAAATTAGGATTACCATTTGATAAAATTGGTATTGAATAATCATCATTCAAATTCCCAATTCCGAAAGTATCATAACCTGCATAAAAACCAACACCTTCTTGATCACCTAATTCTCCATAACTAGTTTTAAGTTTTAAACTATTTACAAAACTAACATTTTCCATAAAAGACTCTCTTGATATTAACCAAGATGCTCCAATAGAACCAAAAGTACCCCATTTGTTATTTTTAAATCTAGAAGAACCGTCACGTCTTGCAGAAGCAGTAAAATAGTATTTACCACCATAATTATAGTTAAACTGTCCAAAGTAACTTTCTAATGAAGAAGTATTTGTGTAAGATCCTGGAGGAGAAGAAACAATGATATATTGATCTAAATCAAAAGTATCATACAATACCGCCTTCTGCTTACTAGCAAATGAAATATTCTGTTTAAGATTGTTAGACTCATGAGCTGCGAATAATTCTACGTTATGCTGACCAAAAGTATTTTTATATCTTAATAATTGTAAAAAGTTTTGTCTTAACAATCTTGTTTGTTGTTTAAACAACGAACCAAATTGTTGAGCTGCAGAACCATAGAACGGATTTCTTCTATCATTGTACTCATTATCATAAAATTGAGCACCATAACGAGTTTCAAGAGTTAAATTTTTAGTGAATTTAATATCAAAATTAAAATTACCTAAAAGTTCATGTCTATCATTCAAACTTCTATCGTATAAAGCATCTGCAATTGCATTAGTCAAACCACCGAATGCTCTAGAACCAGAAGTTCCATCACCATAATCATATTGATAACCTCCAAAAAATGGATCTGGAATCTTATTTCCATTAACATCTCTTGAAAACAATGGATAAATTGAAGGGATATTATCTACAAACCAGAAGATACTTCCAGAATCAGCTGACTGTCCGTTGTTATTAGTTCTTGACCCAGAATATGAAATATTAGCACCTGCACTTAACCAATCAGTTGGATTGTGATTTACATTTAATCTAGCCGTATAACGTTTATAGTCAGAGTTTATAATGTATCCTTCATCATTTAAAAATCCAAAAGAACTAAAGAAATTTGTTTTATCACTACTACCAGAAAATCTTACATTAGATTCTTGTCTGTATGAAGTTTGGAAACCATAATCTTCCCAATCTTCAGGAGAATACTTTCTTGTAACACCAGGTCTAACAGTTCTTGTCACAGGATCTATCAAATCAGCTCCACTTGCAACATTCCACATGTTATAACCAGGACTAATACCTCCTGCAGAAAACAAAGTATTGTTTGCAAAAGCAACTGGGTCTGGCTGACTAGTCGCAACACCTCTGTTATATAAAGCCTCCCATGATAAACCAATATAATCTTCTGGAGATTCTATGACATCATATCTTGGCAACAAAGCAACGTTAACACTTGTTCTGAAATCCACACTAACTGAAGAGCGCTCTTTTTTACCATTCTTAGTAGTTATCACAATCACCCCATTTGAACCCCTAGAACCATAAACAGCTGTAGCTGCAGCATCTTTCAAAACAACCATTGATTCAACATCAGCAGGATTAACAGAATTCATATTATCCACACTCATCGGTACCCCATCTACAACATACAAAGGGTTTCTATTACCATTAACCGAACCAAAACCACGAATCCTAATTGTTGCAAATGTACCTGGTTGACCAGAAGTAGTAATTACATTAACACCCGCAACTTCACCTTTTAAAGCCTGAGTAATATTTGAAACCGATTTAGCTTCAACATTCTCTGTCTTAACTGAAGTCGCTGTTCCAATAAAAGCTTCTTTAGTTGTAGATCCATAACCAACTACAACCACTTCTTTTCCAACCACAACATCGTCTTGTAAAGAAACGCTGTAAGAATTAGAAGCACCTACAGTTAATTTAGTAGTTTTTTTCCCAGTGTAAGAAACTATTAAAACTTCACCTTGTCTAGTCTTGATAGTAAATTTACCATCAAAATCTGTTGTAGTACCACGAGTTGTACCTTCAACAATAACGTTTGCACCAGCGATTGGGCCTAGTTCGTCAGAAACTACACCTGTTACAGTTTTCTCTTGTGCGAACGAAAACTGCATTGTAAACGCTACTAAAAGCGTAAAAATCCATTTGAACTTCGATCTCATATTAAATTTATTTGAGTTAGTTATTCCGCAAACTTCTTAATAATTTCTTAAATAAACAAATAATACTTCGGAATATTACTAATTTATTTTTGTTAAAGTTTTTGTCTTAAAAAAACATTATGCGAAACAATAACATCTTTTAGATGAGGATTTATCAAAAAGGTTGCGCTAAAAATTATATTTTTGTCAAAAAAAAGAATGTTAAGTAAAAGTTACAGTAATTTAATACTAGAAGCTGGCACTGATGAAGCTGGAAGAGGTTGTTTAGCAGGACCTGTAACGGCAGCAGCAATTCTAATTCCTGACAATTTCAAGTTGAATCTTTTAAACGATTCGAAACAACTTTCTGAAAAGATTAGAGAAAAATTAAAACCTGAAATAGAAAAGAAAGCTACTTCTTTTGCTATTTCCCACATTTACCCCAATGAAATTGACGATATTAACATCTTAAATGCCTCCATGAAAGCAATGCAGGAATGTATTTTACAACTTAACCCAATCCCTGAATACCTCATTGTTGATGGTAATCGTCCAATAAATGGAAAATTAGGAATGAAACAAAAAATAGGAAGAATTTTCACAAAAGACGAAATCAACCTTTTAAAATCGATCCCAAATACCAGCATAATAAAGGGTGACAGCAAATATTTAAGTATTGCCGCTGCTTCAGTTTTAGCCAAAACCTATCGCGACGAATACATGAATAGAATTCATGAAGAATTTCCTATGTATAATTGGAAAAAAAACAAAGGATACCCTACAAAAGACCATAGGGAGGCAATCAAAAAATATGGTCCTTGTAGATATCACCGCTTGAGTTTTCGACTACTACCAGAACAATTAACTTTAGATTTGTGATTTGAAATTAATGATTTTGGAATTTAGAAGCAATAATCGCTGCCTCAAACAACTTTTGAAAATGTGTTAGGATTTTTTCTTTTACCTTTTGTTCGTCTACTTCTTGTTTTAATTCTACATGCATTGAAGTAACGGCTTTTCCTTTAATTCCACAGGGTATAATATTATCAAAATAACCCAAATCTGCATTAACATTTAATGCGAAACCGTGCATGGTTACCCAGCGTGATGCCCGAACTCCCATAGCACAAATTTTTCTTGCAAATGGTGTTCCAACATCAAACCAAACTCCAGTTTCTCCTTCGCTTCGAGTTCCGTTTAAACCGTATTCTGCTAGCGTTAGAATGATAGCTTCTTCTAAAAGACGTAGGTATTTATGAATGTCTGTAAAAAAATTTTCTAAATCTAAAATAGGATAACCCACGATTTGTCCCGGACCATGATAGGTAATATCGCCACCTCTATTGATTTTATAAAACGAAGCTCCTTTTGCTTCCAATTGTTTTTCTGAAAGCAATAAGTTTGAAATATCACCGCTTTTACCTAAAGTGTAAACATGAGGGTGTTCTACATATAAAAAATAATTTGGTGTAGCAATTGAAGTTTCCTCTATCCTATTTTGTACTTTAATATCTACAATTTCTTTGAATAATGCTTCTTGATAATCCCAAGTGTCTTTATAATCTTTTTTTCCTAAATCTAAAAGTTGGACTTCTTTATTCATAGCAAACGAAATTGTGTTTTGTAAAGTGAAGCAAAGATACGAATAGTTTTTCGATGTTTGGAATATGGAAAATTTAAAAAAACTTGAAACCTGAAACCTGAAACTTGAAACCTGAAACTTGAAACCTGAAACTTGAAACCTGAAACTTGAAACCTGAAACTTGAAACCTGAAACTTGAAACCTGAAACTTTTGAACTTGAAACAAAATAAATTATCTTTGCACCCTTAAATAAAATACTATGCAACTTTCGGAACAAGAAATCATTAGAAGAGACAAATTAAACGCTTTGCGTGAACTTGGAATTAACCCTTATCCAGCAGATTTATTTCCTGTGAACCACACTTCTAAACAAGTGAAGGAGAATTTTCAGGAAGGAAAGAAGGTTATTTTGGCTGGACGTTTGATGAGTGTTCGTGATCAAGGAAAAGCTGCATTCGCTGAATTACAAGATAGCGAAGGTAGAATGCAATTGTATTTTAATAGAGATGTTATTTGCACAAGTGAAGACAAAACACTTTACAACCAAGTTTTTAGAAAATTAACTGATTTAGGAGATTTCATAGGAATAGAAGGCGAATTGTTCACTACAAAAGTTGGTGCACAATGTGTTCAAGTTACCGATTTCAAAATATTAAGTAAAACTTTAAAACCGCTTCCTTTACCCAAAACAGATGAATCGGGAAATGTGTATGATGCTTTTACCGATCCAGAATTACGTTACCGTATGCGCTACGTAGATTTAGTCGTGAATCCGCAAGTGAAAGAGGTTTTCATGAAAAGAACCAAATTGTTCACCGCTATGCGAACGTTTTTCAATGAAGCGGGTTATATGGAAGTAGAAACTCCGGTTTTACAATCGATTCCCGGAGGAGCAGCTGCTCGTCCTTTTATTACACATCATAACAGTTTAGATATTCCATTATACATGCGAATTGCTAACGAATTATATCTGAAAAGATTAATCGTGGGTGGATTTGACGGTGTTTATGAATTTTCAAAAAACTTTCGTAACGAAGGAATGGACAGAACGCACAATCCAGAATTTACCGCAATGGAAATTTATGTAGCATACAAAGACTACAATTGGATGATGGAAATGACCGAAAATTTATTAGAATATTGCGCTTTACAAGTAAACGGAACCACTGAAGCTACTTTTGGAGAACACAAAGTAAACTTCAAAGCACCCTACGCAAGAGTAAGCATGACTGAAGCTATTAAACAATTTACTGGTTTTGATATTACTGGAAAATCGGAAGATGAATTGCGTGAAGCAGCTAAATCTATGGGAATCGAAGTTGACGATACCATGGGTAAAGGAAAATTAATTGATGAAATTTTTGGCGAGAAATGTGAAGGTAATTTTATTCAACCCACCTTTATTACCGATTACCCGAAAGAAATGTCTCCTTTGTGCAAATCACACCGCAATAATCCAGAATTAACGGAACGTTTTGAATTAATGGTTTGCGGTAAAGAAATAGCTAACGCCTATTCCGAATTAAACGATCCAATTGATCAACGTGAGCGTTTCGAAGCTCAAATGGCTTTAGCCGCAAAAGGTGATGACGAAGCAAACGGAATTATCGATGAAGATTTTTTAAGAGCTTTGGAATATGGAATGCCTCCAACATCTGGTTTAGGAATTGGAATGGACCGATTAATTATGTTTTTAACGAATAATCAATCGATTCAAGAAGTGTTGTTCTTCCCACAAATGCGACCTGAGAAAAAAGGTCCAGAATTAACTGAGGATGAAAAACATATTATTGAAGTTTTAAAAGCTAACGAAGGTATATCTATTGGTGAATTAAAAACAAAATCAGAATTAAGCGGTAAAAAATGGGATGCAGCAAGTAAAAGCTTAAGCAAGCATGGTTTAATGCGAGTTATTGTTGATGGAGAAAATAAAATTGCTGAATACTTGGGAAAATAAACTTTTATAAAGATCAAAAAAAAAAGCGAAACTTCCATTATAGAGTTTCGCTTTTTTGTTTCAAATTAAACCTTTTCATTTTTTTAATATCTTATCAATAACCTTTAAATAGAAAAAAGATGAAAAAATTGATTTTAACAACAACTCTATTCGTATCTACACTAACATTTGCACAAGAGGGAAAGAAAAGCGGAGAAAAATTGACTCAAGAGCAACAAACAGAATTGCAAGTAAAAAACATGACGCTTCAATTAGATTTAGATGAAAAACAACAAAAGGAAATAAAATCCATACTTGTAGAACAAAACAAAAAAAGAGAAGCTAAAATTGCCGCACTGAAGAAGAGAAAAGAAAAAGGAGATACACTATCGGCTGATGAAAAGTTTGCAATTAAAAATGAAATGCTTGATGATCAAATTGAAAAAAAAGCTCAAATGAGAAAAGTTTTGAAGCCAGAACAATTTCTTAAATGGGAACAAAACCTTGAAAACAGAAGAGAAAAAAGGAATATCAAGAGACAAAAAGGAATGATAAAAAGAAAAAAAGCAGAATCAATCGAAAAATAGTTTCCTTGTTTTTTTGGGTTGTCTAAAAAATTCTATTATATTTGGTTTCAAAGAACTACAAAAAACATTATAATGAAAAAATTACTTTTACTACTTTCTTTACTTTTTGGTTTTACAACCGCTATGTTTTCTCAAGAGGTTAACATTGAAAGTTTAGCAAAAAAAGATACTGCTGAATTAACTCAAGCACTAAAATTAAATGATGAGCTTTCAGCCAAAGTATACGATGTGTTTTTACACAAACATAAATCTTTAACCCTTCTTAATCTTTCAAACGAAGAAAAAAAAGATTTATATAAAAGAACCAAAAAAAACATAAAAGAAATGCTAGGAAAACCTGAGTTAATTCTTTTAGAAAAAAATAGCGCATTATTTAACAAGCTAACTTCTGAATAAAAATAAACCCGCAATTGCGGGTTTATTTTTTATAATTCTTTTGCTGTCTCCTGAATTGCAGCAATAGTAAAATCAAGGTCTTCATAGGTTAATGCATCGGTAATAAACCAAGTTTCATATGCAGATGGAGCTATATATATTCCACGTTTCAATAATCCGTGGAAAAATTTCTTAAAAGTCTCATTATCTCCGCTTTTAGCAGTAGTAAAATCATAAACTGGATTCGCATCAAAATGAACAGATATCATAGAACCCACACGATTAATGGTAAACACTACGTTAGCATCGGTTAATACTTTTTGAATTCCGCTTTCTAAATAAGCTGTTTTTTCTTCTAATCGAGAAAAAATTCCAGGATCTGTATTTAAAGCCTTTAGCATTTCATAACCTGCAGCCATTGCTAATGGGTTTCCAGACAAAGTTCCTGCTTGATAAATAGGACCCAATGGCGCCAAGTGATTCATGATCTCTTCTCGAGCAGCAAAAGCTCCTACAGGCAAACCGCCACCGATTACTTTTCCAAAACAAACAATATCAGCTTGAATTCCGTATAATTCTTGTACTCCACCTTTTGCTAAGCGGAATCCCGTCATTACCTCATCAAAAATTAACAATGTACCATTCTCCGAACAAACACTTCGTAAAGCTTCTAAGAATCCTTTTGCTGGTGGAATACAGCCCATATTTCCCGCAACAGGCTCAACTATAATAGCCGCAATTTGGTTTTTGTTGGCCTCAAAAAGTGCTTTTACATTTTCAATATCGTTATAGGAAGCCAATAACGTATCTTTTGCTGTTCCTTCGGTTACTCCTGGACTATTTGGCATACCAAATGTGCTTAAACCGCTTCCTGCTGCAATTAAAAACGAATCGGAATGACCGTGATAACAACCCGAGAATTTAATGATTTTATCGCGCTTAGTGTAACCTCTTGCCAAACGAATAGCACTCATACACGCCTCGGTACCAGAATTAACAAAACGAATTTTATCAATATTTGGAACCATAGAAACGGCCAATTGAGCAATTTCTGTTTCTAACGCTGTTGGCATTCCGAAAGAAGTTCCTTTTTTAGCTTTTTCAACTACTGCATTGACCACAGGTTCATAAGCGTGCCCCAAAATCATAGGCCCCCATGAATTGATATAATCAATCAAACGATTTCCATCTTCATCATATAAATAAGCTCCTTTGGCTTCTTTTACAAATATGGGAGTCCCACCAACTCCTTTGAATGCTCTAACTGGTGAATTTACACCTCCAGGTATTACTTTATTTGCCTCAACAAATAATTCGCTACTTCTCTTATATAACATTATTTAATTTTTATTTTCTGTCCAACATTGATTGCATTATCTGACAAATCGTTTATTTTTTTTAAATCTTCAACAGAAAGATTAAACTTTCTAGATAATGAGTAAAGTGTATCTCCTTGCTGTATGGTATAGAAACCTGTTGAGCTCTCCGACAAAACATCTTTTTTTACAGGTTTAAAATCCCGACTTAATACTTCATTATCAAATTTATACAATTCAAAACGCTCAATAATCCCTATTAATTTATTAGGGTATTTATTATCAGTTGCATATCCTGCCGCTTTCAATCCTTTGGCCCAAGCTTCATAATCTCCCTTATCTAATTTAAATAAACTTGCATAGCGACTTCTAGAAGTTAAAAAATAAGAATGATCTCGATAGGATTCGGATGGATGGTTGTACTTTCGAAAACACTCTTGTGCAGCATCATCATCATGCCTTACACTTTCTCCTGTCCAACCTGTATGACATTTTATTCCAAAATGATTATTAGCAGTTTGTGCTAACTTTCCTTTTCCAGCCCCTGACTCTAGTATCCCTTGTGCTAAAGTTATACTAGCTGGAATACCGTGTTCTTTCATGTTGCTTTTAGCAATCTCTTGAAAACTTGCAATATAAAATCTAATCTCTTGTTCATACGTTCTAACATTAGAAGTCGCTTCTAATTGAACCTCTTTATCACTATCCCCTTTGGTAGTTTTTGTTGAAGTTTTTGGTTGAGATGTAATAACCTCCGTCCCCTTTTTGGTTTTAGTAGCAGTTTTAGTTTTTGAAGTACTAACAACAGATCGTGAACTGTTGCAACTCGCTATAAAAAGAACCAATAAAAATAAGGCTGCTTTTTTACTCATTGTATTGTATTATTTCTTTATTTTTCTTTCTTAAAAACTCATTCATCCCCTGAATACCTTGCAAACCTCCGGTATGAATAGCTAAAATTTTCGAACCCGGTTTAAAATATCCTTTAAGAATTAAATCACAAATACCAAACATCATTTTAGCTGTATATACAGGATCTAATGGAATTTTTGTTTGCATGTAAAATTGATTCATAAAGCAAATTAATTCTTCTGTAACTTTTCCATATCCACCAAAATGATAGTCAGAATTTATGTTCCAATTTTCTTTCTTTACAAAATTACGAATTACATCAGATAAAAAATCACCTTTTAATGAAGAAAATCCAATATTTTCTTGATTTTCATTGGAAGAATTTATAATTCCTGATATTGTTCCTCCTGTCCCCATTGCGCAACATACGTAATCAAATGCCATTTTATCTTCTTCTGTTAAAATTTCTTCACACCCCTTTATGGCAAAATCGTTTGTTCCTCCTTCTGGTATTAAATAAAAATCTCCGAAAAGTTCATTTAATTTTTTTAAGAAAGTTTCATCTGCTTTATTCCGAAAAGTAGTCCTATCAACAAAATGCAACAGCATTTGGTGTTTTCTAGCAAACCGAAGAGAGGCATTATCCTCAATTTGACTAACAAGTTCTTCCCCTCGAATTACACCTATTGTTCGAAAACCATTAGCTCTTCCAGCAGCTGCAACAGCAACTATATGGTTGGAAAAAGCTCCACCAAAAGTTAATAATGTATGGCACCCGCTTCTTTTTGCTTCTTGCAAATTATACTTTAACTTCCTATATTTATTACCAGAGATGACAGGATGAAGCAAATCTTCTCTTTTTATATAGAGTTCGATTTGGTTTGGAAACTGTATTTTTACTTTTTGATTTAGACTTTTTTCCATAAAAAAAGCAGCTTATTTAGCTGCTTTCAAATATACTATAATAGTTTTTTATTTTTTATAAATCGAAACTTTTTTACTCAATTCTAAATTATCCGAAGTAATTGCTTTTACAACATATATTCCATCACTCAAATTTGATGTAGAAAATTCGTAGGTATTATTTGTTCCTAAATTTTGTTGCATCATTACTAATTTTCCTGTGATATCATACAAAGATAGAGAAGCAATCTCTTTATTAAAGGTATTTGCTATTGTTAAAAGCCCTGAAATATTGTTTTGATATACATTAAATATAGACGCTACCTCGTCTGGGGTTGTTAACGTTTCATCTGTATTCTTAAAAGTGATTTCAAATCTCGTTTTGTTGTTACCCGCTGGCAATTGCATATCAAAAAATCCATTTTTAATATCATGGTAAATTTGTGTCTCTTTATCATAAAGGTATACATTTTGATTGGCATCAAAATTAGACACTTCTTTAACCTGAATTTTGAAATTTGCAGGCTGTGCACATCTAAACCCAACAGGAATTCTTTTGTCTATATCAAACTTTACAGCGGTTGCTATATACTCAAATGGCCTATCTGCTAGTACATAATAAAACTCATTAGCTTCTGATGAAGGAGATTGACCATCTGCACCATAGTCAAATCCATCAGTAGCATTGTCTAAAAAAGCAATTGTAGTAGGACGAACTCCAATATTGTTGTACATGGCGTGTATTCTAATGTAAGGTGCAGTTGTTCGTTTAATTTGCGTGTAGTCTATACCTGCTACATTTGGAATTTCGGGGAAATATTCAGAAGACTCTTCGTTTTGGTTTTCTGTTGTATTATTGTTTGAAGTAATTCTTGCAAATTGAGAATTGTTAACCGCACCTTCTCTTCTGTAGACACGGAAACTATTTTTCATGGTAACATTTCCATTCGCTCTACCTCTAACCATGAAACCTTGTCCAATTGGAACAAACCTTCTTTCGTAAAATGAACCTGTTCCTCCCGTTAACGGACCGTTATTACCCGAAGCATCAACACTCGTAAAAGCCGCTGGCGTGTAAATCCCTGTTGCTGGATTGAAAATACCGTACCCCCCCTGATATTGTGCTAGTGTGTGTGTATTTATGGGTACTTGTTCATAAAAATAAGCTTGTCCATTGATAACACTTGCATTATCTGGATCCATTAAAAAGGCATATAAATCAATGGCACTTGGATAAGGATTTCCAATCAATGTTGAATTTGCATTTGCCACTGGCATTACTATAGTACCATCATTCGGTTTTCCTCTAAAATCATAACGTTGTCCACTGCCGCTGTTGTTTTGAATTCCTTCTAACGGATGGGCTATTGTTGTATCAGTTCCTCCTGTTCCTTTCATAGAAAAACCTTCACCTGGATTAATAGCAGTAGCACTTCCTACAAAAGACCACTGACCGTATGAACTAGCTGTAATAAATCGCCAGATCCAATAAGGCGCTATAGCTAAAGGATTGGCTGTTCCATTGTAATTGTTATTTGGTAAAATTATTGCTGGATTGCTAGTGGTTATTCCCGTAGGTTGATGTAACATAGTTATCCCAAAAGGTTCATTTCCTGGTGTCCCAGACGCATTTCCTACAGGGGAACACCAATAGTTATATTGAAAATTATTAACTGTACCTTCTTGATAAACAGACAACTTACCCTCTCCTTTGTTTACTCCTAACCCTGCACCTCCTTGAAGAAGTTGCGAATTGTTTCTTAAAAATAAATTTCCATTGTTTTGTAAATCAACATCTTGTTTTACATACAAGAATTGATTGTTTACAAAAACAAAACTATTTGGACTAACATACAATTGTGAATAAGAAAAAAAAGCGGTAAAAAGCAAGCAAGTAATAAATAAAAATCTATTCATAAAACTGAATCTTAGTAAATTAGGTTGCAAAGATAATAGTTTAAAAAAAATATAAAACAGTTATTACTCAAAACTTACCACTTATTAACTGAAATTTACCATTTATTATTTTAAAAAATACATATTTAATAAATTTTTTCTTATATATAAAATGTTAAATAAATTAACAAAAGTGCTTTTCATCGATTTAATAAATCAACTTGTCGGTAATTTTCTTGATTTTTTTAAAAAAATCAAGAAGGAGATTTTAACATCTGTTTTTTTTAACATTAATTTATACATTTGTACTGTTATTTTATGTGATTTATTGAAGTTATCCACTTCGCTTTCAAAACAATAACAAACAAAAAAATATTGATTTATGAAGCAGCATTACTTATTAGAAAAATTACTTATTCTATTTAAAAAACACAAATCATCACCTTTCATTTTTACACTCTTTTTTACTCTTTTTTGGGGGCTTGATGGGATTGGTCAGACAACTTTTTCAAATACAAGTAATATATGTCCACCCGACGGCAACCCTAATGGTATTACTTCTACAATAGCAGTAAGTGGTCTTGGAAATATAGTTACAATATCAGTTAGAATACCAAATATTTCACATACCTACTATGATGATTTAGATATCATGCTTATTAGTCCAACAGGTCAAAGAATTATCTTAATGTCAGATGCTGGAGGAAATAATAACAATGGTAATAACAATAGAAATTACAACTTTGTTCAAGGAGGTGTAACCTTGTCCGATTCAGAGCAACCTACCCCTAGCGGAAATGTATCTCCTACAAACTACATACAGGACGGTAGTGATACTTATCCAGAAGGAAATCCTACCATCACCCAAATGAATCAGTTGACTGGAAACCCAAATGGAAACTGGATCCTTAGAGTTATTGATGATACAAATCAAGATATCGGCTGTTTAATTAATGGTTGGTCAATTACAATCACTGACAATTTGAGTTATTGCTCACCAAGTTCAACCTCTAGTACAAGTTTTATAAGAAGTATTTCAACTGTTGGCTCTTTAACAGACAATTCCTTTTCAGGTTCACCTAACTACGCTAATAACGGTTATGGAAATTATTCGTCAACAACAATAGCCAGTCAAATTCCTGGTGCTGGAATCAATTTCAACATAGAACTTGGTGGCAATGGACAGGCTATAAGAGCTTATGTGGATTGGAATAATGACGGTATCTTTAACGAAACAACCGAGTTATCATACAGCTCTGGTGGCACAACCCTAACAGGAGGAACTACGTTCGGAATTATAGTCCCTACAACCCAAACACCAGGAAATTATAGAGTTAGGATACGTACAAGAGAAAGCGCAACAATAGATCCCTGCTCTAGTTTTGGAAGTGGAGAAACAGAAGATTACACCATTGCAGTTGTAGCAGACTGCGCTGCTAAAATTACAAGTGTAACAAACGGTTCTGCATGTGGAGCTGGTAGTTCCGTTGTACTCTCTGCACAAGGAAATGCAGCTACCACAAGCTATAGATGGTACACAACAGCAACTGGTGGAACACCGATTTCGGGAGCAACTTCAAATTCTTACACAACAACAGCACTATCTAATTCAACAACCTATTATGTAACGGCATGGAATGGAAGTTGCGAAACACGGTTCAGAGTTCCTGTTGAGGCCGTTATATTATCCACAACCGACATCAACTTAACGCCATCATCACCAAATGTTTGTGGCGAAGATAATACTGTCTCAATTTCTGCACTTGGTGATATTGTAAAAGAAAATCTATTAATACAAGATTTTGAAACAGGACTCGGAACATGGACAACATCTATCATAAACAATTCTGGTGCAGGCCCAGATAGTCAATGGAGTGTCAAAACAAGTCCGTATCAGTCAAACTCAACTGTTGTTTGGAAGCCTGCGGTTAACTCAGGTGCAGTTGGCTCAATAGGAAACAGATTTGCCTTCACTACTTCTGACTATAGTGGTTCAAATATTGTTACTTATTTAACATCCCCAGTTGTAGATCCATCACAATTCAATACTTTAACTTTAGCGTTTGATCATTATTACTCTAATTATGGTAATGATACAGGTCAAATTCAAATAAATATAAACGGTAGCGGATGGGCTGCAGTTAATCCTCTTGCGGGAACAGTTTTCAATTCTGATTTAGGTTCTGCTTCCATTTTTAAGAATGAAATTATAGATCTAAGTAATTATGCCAATCCTAGCATTACAAGTCTTCAATTACGATTTGTATATACTGCAACTTTTGATGACGGTTGGGCAATAGATAATATAAAACTATCTGGAACAAGACTTTTAAACACAAATTTCACTTGGAGTGGAGCTGTTACCGTATTTATTGATGCAGCTTGTACTATTCCATATACGTCTCAAAGTGTGACCACCGTATATGTAAAACCAGCTGGAGCTCAAATGAATGAAAGTTCATGGACCTTTAGTGCTACTGCAACTCTGGGAAATGGGTGTCCTGTAACAAAAGATATTACAGTTAATAACAATACGAAAACTTGGCAAGGTGTTACAAATAATTGGAATGATCCGAGTAATTGGATTCCTAATGGGGTTCCTGACATCACAAATTGTGTAGTTATTCCATCTAATGGAAGTATTTCAAACATTCAAAATGCACCAGCTGCGTACGCTAAAAATATTGTAATTAAAAATGGCGGTACTTTACAAATCCAACCACAACAAAGCTTAACTGTAAAAGAGACCGTCACAGTAACAACAGGAGGAATTTTTGAAATTGAAAATGGAGGTAGTCTAGTTCAAGTTGACAATGTTACAAACGCAGGGGCTATCAGAATGAAACGCAATACCAATATCAAAACTTTTGATTATGTGTATTGGTCATCACCTGTTGCTAATTTTGCGGCTAGTGCAGTATCTCCGGGTACCTCAGCAGGTTTAATTTACAAATGGCTACCTACTACTACAACAGGTTACACAAGTAATTTTGGAAATTGGACTGGAGGAAATGAAAATATGGCAATAGGTAAAGGCTATATTATAAGAGCTCCAAATAGCTGGACACCAACACCTTCAATCTACACTGCTACTTTTACAGGCGTACCTAACAACGGTAATATTTCAATACCTATTAGTAGAAGTACCTATGTAGGATCTCCTTATGCTGGACCTACAGCAACACCAGTCACTAAAAATGATGATAATTGGAATTTAATTGGAAATCCATACCCATCAGCTATAGATGCCGTTGCTTTCTTAAATACAAACGCTACTATCATAGAAAATTTTGTTGATTTATGGACTCATGGTGATGCTCCTGCTGCCATCGCTAGCCCATTCTATCAAAATTTTACATTAAACTACAATCCAAACAATTACAACCGTTATAATGCACTAGGTGGCACACAGCACAGTTTTGATGGAAAAATTGCAGCAGGTCAAGGTTTTTTTGTTTTAATGAATGATAATGGTGCTACAACTGAAAACATACTATTTACTAACAGTATGCGCTCAAATCTTCATCGTAATGATCAATTTTACAGAACTACAAATACAAACGAAAACAATCAGGTCACCGAGCGTCACCGAATTTGGCTAAAGATGATCTCCCCTTCGTTGAATTCCGTAGACATTCTGTTAGGTTACGCAACAAATGCAACCAATCTAATTGACACTTCATTTGACGCTCCAAACAAAGGAATAAAAGTTAATTATGAATTGTACTCTCTATGCGAAAACAAAGGATTCTTAATTCAAGGAAGAGCTTTACCGTTTGACGTATCTGATGAAATTCCTTTAGGAATTAAAATATCAGAAAATGGTATTCACACTATTAGCATTACAAAAGTTGATGGACTATTTAATGATACTAGTCAAAAAATATTTCTTGAAGATAGGGCTTTAGGTGTCGTTCACGATTTAACACTAACACCTTATAGCTTTACGGAAAGCGTGGGTATAAATGAAAACCGTTTTGTATTACGCTTTGACAATGGCACTTTAGGTAATACCGATTTCACCTTTGATACAATTAAAGTCTTTACTAATGAAAATATTAATGTTGCTGCATCAAATGAAACAATAAAAAGCATTAAAGTCTATGATTTATTAGGAAGAGTTTTAGGCACTTTTCAAAATATTAACGAAAATAATTTTATCATTAATAAAATTGCTAAGACTCAAAACCCGCTAATTATTGAGGTTATACTTGATAGTGGTAATTTGAAAACATTTAAAGTTATTTATTAATCAAATAAATACTTTCTTATAAATTTTAAATCCCTTGCTAAAAGTTAACAAGGGATTTAAAATTTATAAGAAACACTCATTATTTAAAGTCAAAGTTTTACATTTACCTAATTTTTAAAAACAAATATACAAACTCAAAATGGCCCCTAAATTTATCTTTTTCTTGTTATTTACATTTATAATAAAATCTTTTGCACAGGTAGGAATTGGAACAACAACCCCTGCTGCTGCTTTAGATATTAATTCTAATGATGATGGCTTATTAATTCCAAGAATAGCATTAACATCAACCAATAGTGCTACACCCCTTACATTACCAAGTACTTCTGAACTTATTTTCAATACAGCAACAGCTGGAACTTCTCCTAATAATGTTACACCAGGTTATTATTACTGGGATGGTGCTGGATGGATCAGATTAGCTAATGGCACCATAAATGGCTGGTCTTTAACAGGTAACTCCGGCACAAACCCTTCAACTAATTATATTGGAACATCAGACGCCAATGATTTGGTTTTTAGAACTAACAATACAGAAAGGATGCGCATCAATAATGCTGTTGGTAGTACAACTGGGACAGTTGGAGATATTTCTATTGGTAATACAACCTCAGGAACTATAAAATCAAATCGTGAATTAGTTCTAAGACAAGATGGAGATACTTTCGGATCATCCGTTTTAAGATTACGAAACAGAAATGCTGAAAATGGTGCCATTTTTGAAAATCTTAACCCTACACCAGCAGGAACAAACTTGGTCGATTTTATCTTTAGAACAGGTACAACTGCAACACCTATAACTAGTAACATTCGTTTTGAGACAAGAGCTGTCAGCAGAAAAGTAACCGGAAACACGACCGAATGGCAATTTGGTCAACCTGACAACTTAAATGGTGGACCTACTCTTGTTATTGGAGCTAACGGTACCAGCGGAACAGGTTCTAATTCAGCATTTTTAATAGGAAATGTTGGAATTGGAAATCCAAATCCGCAGGCTAGGTTGCATAATAGTGGAACTACAGCTCTAACTACAGCAACATCAGGAACCAGTAATACAATTTTATTGTTAGATGGTGGTACATTTGCTACTCCAGCCGCTTCAGTAGCAAATGGTATGGTTTACATTATAAGAAATACAAGCACTACATCAAATACTACTGTTAATTCTATAATAAATTACAATTCTTCTGTTGCCGCAAATTTCATATTAACACCAACTATAGGTTCTATTATGATTGTGAGTAATGGAACAAATTGGTATCGAATCAACTAACAATATCTCAAAAAACTCCAAAAAAACCTTTGCTTTAGATAGTGAAGGTTTTTTTCATTTGCATAAGCCTCTCGTTCAAAAGAAATATTACGATACGCTTCTCTTCTGTTTCTATATTGTACAAAACGAATTAAAAATTCAATACCATACCAAACAAAAAAAAATAAAATTAAAAGTTCTATTTGCTGTCTAATATGAATTTTTTCATGATTAAGCAAGATCAAATGTGATTTATCTTTTTTATCCGCTAAAAAAACAAACGGAAAAAAAGTAAATCCTCGAAACCCATTTGGGACTAAATATTTAAAAACGAATACTATCATTTCATACAAAGTTCTTAAATTTATTATTTACTTCATTATTTAGCCAAAGGAAAGAAGTAATCTTTGTTAAAAATAATTAATTTTGAAAAAAAATTAATTATTTTAAGTCGATTTGTGGCTATGAGTAACAATAATAATCCGAGAAATTTAAAAGAAGGGGAAGATTTCTATTACACTCCAGAAGGATACAAGTGTTTTACCGAAAAATACCATCTAAAAAGAGGATACTGTTGTAAGAGCGGTTGCCGTCATTGCCCTTACGGTTTTGATAAAAAAACAGGAACAAACAAGAAATAAGATATATAGATTTTAGATACTCAGACTTTATATTCTAAAAGTTCAAAATCAAAAAATCAAAAATAAATTACAATGACATTTCAAGAACAAATAACAGAAGGAATTCCATCGGTTTTACCCAGTCCAAAACCTTATGAAGCAACCATTAATCATGCTCCAAAACGAAAAGAAATTCTTTCGGATGAAGAAAAAAAGTTAGCTTTAAAAAATGCTTTGCGCTATTTTGAACCACAACATCATGCTGCATTAATTCCTGAATTTAAAGCTGAATTAGAAACTTTCGGTAGAATTTACATGTACCGCTTGCGTCCAGATTACACAATGTATGCACGTCCTATTTCAGAATATCCTGGGAAAAGCGAACAAGCAAAAGCAATTATGTTAATGATTCAAAACAACTTGGATTATGCTGTTGCACAACATCCTCATGAATTAATTACGTATGGTGGTAATGGAGCCGTTTTTCAGAATTGGGCCCAATATCGCTTAACAATGAAATATTTAGCCGAAATGACAGACGAACAAACATTAGTCATGTATTCGGGTCACCCAATGGGATTATTTCCTTCTCACAAAGAAGCACCGAGAGTTGTGGTTACCAACGGAATGGTCATCCCTAACTATTCCAAACCAGACGATTGGGAAAAAATGAATGCTTTAGGTGTTTCACAATATGGACAAATGACAGCTGGAAGTTACATGTATATTGGTCCACAAGGAATTGTTCACGGAACCACAATTACCGTTTTAAACGGATTCAGAAAAATTAAAAAATCGCCAAAAGGCGGGTTATTTGTAACTTCTGGATTAGGCGGAATGAGTGGTGCCCAACCCAAAGCAGGAAACATAGCAGGATGCGTTACCGTTTGCGCAGAAGTAAATCCAAAAATCACTCACATTCGTCATTCGCAAGGATGGGTCAACGAAATTATTGACAACATCAACGAATTAGTACCAAGAGTTAAAAAAGCATTGGAAAACCAAGAAGTAGTTTCAATTGCTTACTTAGGAAACGTAGTGGATGTTTGGGAGCGTTTTGATGAAGAAAATTTACATATTGATTTAGGTTCTGATCAAACTTCGTTACACAATCCTTGGGCGGGTGGCTACTACCCTACAGGTTTTTCCTTTGAGGAATCAAATGAAATGATGGCTACCAATCCTGATAAATTTAAAGAAGAAGTTCAAAAAACATTACGTCGTCATGCCGCTGCTATCAACAAACACACTGCAAAAGGAACCTATTTCTTCGATTATGGAAATGCCTTTTTATTAGAAGCTTCTCGAGCTGGAGCAGATGTTATGGCAGAAAACAATATCGATTTTAAATATCCAAGTTATGTACAGGATATTATGGGGCCTATGTGTTTCGATTACGGTTTTGGTCCATTCCGCTGGGTTTGTGCTTCTGGAAATCCTGAAGATTTAACTAAAACGGATAAAATTGCTAGTGATGTTTTGGAAGAAATGATGAAAAACTCGCCAGTTGAAATCCAACAACAAATGGCGGATAATATCCAATGGATAAAAGGCGCACAAGAAAACAAATTGGTAGTTGGTTCACAAGCTCGTATTTTATATGCCGATGCAGAAGGAAGAATTAAAATTGCAGAAGCTTTCAATCAAGCAATTGCTCGTGGAGAAATTGGTTATGTAATTCTAGGAAGAGATCATCATGATGTTTCAGGAACCGATTCACCATATCGCGAAACTTCTAATATTTACGATGGTTCTCGTTTTACAGCCGACATGGCCATTCAAAACGTAATTGGTGATAGTTTCCGAGGCGCTACTTGGGTTTCTATTCACAATGGTGGTGGCGTTGGCTGGGGCGAAGTAATTAATGGTGGTTTTGGCATGGTTCTTGATGGAAGTAAAGAAGCATCAAGACGCTTAGCGTCAATGCTTTTCTGGGATGTGAACAACGGAATTTCAAGAAGGAGTTGGGCAAGAAATGAAGGCGCTATTTTTGCGATAAAAAGAGCTATGGAGACGCAACCTTTATTAAAAGTTACCATCCCAAATACAGTAGATGAATCGTTATTATAATTTCTAGTTTAAAGTTTTGTATTAATTTTTGTTCTTAGCAACTTTAAACCTGAATCATGAAACTTTAAACAAATAAAATTATGAAGACATTGAAATTTCTAACAGCACTTTTTTTGGTAGTTACTTTCGTTTCTTGTAGTTCTGTTCGAGTAAATGCAGACTATGACAAAAAAGCAACTTTTTCAAATTATAACACCTACGCCTATTTGAAAAGTGGGATTGATAAAGCTGAAATATCAGATTTAGACAAAAAAAGAATTTTGTATGCTATCGATGAAGTTATGCCTACAAAGGGTTATATCAAATCAGATAATCCTGATGTATTTATTAGCATATTTACTAAAGAAAGAGAGCGAGTTGATGTCTATAATAATGTAGGTTTCGGTTGGGGTTGGGGATGGAATCCTTGGTGGGGAATGGGATACACTAATGTTACCACAACTCCAGAGGGTACTCTTTTTATAGACATTATTGATGCAAAAACTAAAGAATTAATTTGGCAGGGTGAAGGAACTGGTTATTTAACTAAAAATACGGAGAAGAAAGACGCCAGAATTAAAGAATTTGTATCAAAAATACTAGAACAATATCCCCCGAAAAAATAAATAGCAAGGAGTTGGTTTATAACCAGCTCCTTATCATTAAAATTTGATTTTAATTTTAAACCATTGTGCCAACATGATTGCACACTGAATAATAGATACCTAAAAAATATCTTGAAAAATTCTTTAAAGTAACACTTAATGAATTTTACTATTCCATTACTTAACATACTTTTCCGCCTACCCCGCATAATATTATCATTTAATATTTGATAAAATATTGGATAAAAGCACCAAATATTTCTGAAATTCAGCGTATTGAATAGATTTTTTTTTAAATATTTTAGTTTAAAAACCTTATTATAATTCAAATAGAAAAAAAATATTGGAGTGTGGATTTTATTTCTATTTTTATAACAAATTGAAAATATGAAAAAAAATCATCTTAAAATATTAGTCATTTCTATTTCTTTGATATTATCAATATCGTGTAGTCCAACTAACGGATTAACACTTCCCGTGACTGAACCTGCACCAATTTTACTGAACAAACAAACTTCAAAAATTGGTATTATCAACAGAAGTTTACCTGAGAAAAGTTACGAAGTTTTTGATGCCGTAGATAAAATTTTAACAGCAGAAGGAAAAGATTTAGATAAACTAGGAAGTTACACCGCTGTAGAAAATTTAAAAAGTGAGCTACTCAAAAATAATAAAATTGAAAGGGTTGTATTGATTGATACGATGGCTTCCAAAAAATATGGTATTGACCAGTTTACTAGTGAATTGTCTTGGCAAAAAGTAAACGAAATTTGTAAAGTCAATGACTTAGATGCTATTTACGAACTTTCCTATTTTGACACTGATTCTAAAATAAGTTACAGAACTATTAAAAGTGAAGCCAAGAATGCTTTTGGATTAAAAATTCCTATTATCGAACACGAAGCCACTATCAAAACGCTTATCAAATCAGGTTGGAGAATATATGACAATAACGACAAAGCCATTGTTGATGTCTATTCGACAAACAAATCTGTTCAATTAAACGGAAGGGGAATTAATCCTATAAAAGCGTTTGAAACGATTCAATCACGAAAAGATATTGTACTTTCAGCAGCAAAAGATATCGGAGCTAATTATGCGACCCAAATTATGCCTTATCGCATAAGGGTAAACAGAGATTATTATGTAAAAGGAACTTCAAATTTTGAAATTGCAAAAAGAAGAGCGCAAGCAGGACAATGGGATAGCGCGGCCGAATTATGGCTAATGGAAACCAAAAATAGCGACCCTAAAATTGCAGGAAGAGCCTGCTATAACATGGGAATTATTAACGAAATTAACGGCAATTTAGATACTGCCATTGAATGGACGACCAAGTCTTACACCGATTATGGAGATAAAATTGCACTACGTTATCTTAATGTCTTAAAAAAACGAAAAGCTAAAAACGAGCAACTACTCCGAGAGACAAATTAGATAAAATTGTTAAAATAAACATTAACTAGCAATTTCTTAAAATGTTTTCCTCCTTTCTGAAAAAGTCGTAATTTTACATCAAACATGACAAGTAAAATTATGGAAACGCATTTTGAAAGCAATCCGCTGATTGACAGATTACCCAAACATTTAAAACAATTCATTAAACCTCAGGTTTATGATGATTACACACCGATAAACCAAGCGGTTTGGCGCTATGTAATGCGTAAAAATGTAGCTTATCTTTCAAAAGTAGCCCATAGTTCGTACTTAGAAGGCCTAAAAAAAACAGGTTTGGAAATCGACAACATTCCGAACATGTATGGCATGAACCGAATTTTGAAAGAAATCGGTTGGGCAGCAGTCGCTGTTGATGGATTTATTCCGCCAAATGCTTTTATGGAATTTCAAGCCTATAATGTATTGGTTATTGCTTGCGACATTCGTCAATTAGAACACATTGAATATACTCCAGCTCCCGATATTATTCACGAAGGTGCTGGCCACGCTCCTATTATTGCGAATCCAGAATACGCGGAATATTTAAGACGTTTTGGTGAAATTGGTTGTAAAGCCATTTCATCGGCACGTGATTATGAATTGTATGAAGCGATTCGTTTGCTTTCAATTTTAAAAGAAGCAGAAGATACACCTGAAGAAGAAATCAAAAAAGCTGAGGAGCAAGTCGATTTCATACAAAATAATATGGGTGAATTATCGGAAATGTCGCGTATTCGAAATTTACATTGGTGGACGGTAGAATATGGTTTAATTGGAACCCTTGATAACCCAAAAATTTATGGTGCTGGATTACTTTCTTCTATAGGAGAAAGTGCTTGGTGTATGACGGATAATGTGAAGAAAATTCCGTATGATATTTCGGCAGCTGATCAAAGTTTTGATATTACAAAACCACAACCGCAACTTTATGTCACTCCTGATTTCGCAAAACTAAGTGAAGTTTTAGAAGAATTTGCAAACAAAATGGCTCTTAGAACTGGTGGCCTCTCTGGAATTAAAAAATTGATTTATTCTAAAGCCTTAGGAACTATTGAATTGAGTACTGGACTTCAAATTTCGGGTGTATTTACTAATGTAATTGAAGATGAAGGAAAACCAGTTTATATTCAAACCACCGGAAAAACAGCACTCTCTCACAGAGAAAAAGAATTAGTAGGTCACGGAACGGAATATCATGCAGCAGGTTTTGGTTCGCCAATTGGAAAACTAAAAGGTATCAACTTAGCCATTGAAGAAATGAGTCCAAGGGATTTGCGTGCTTACGATATTTATGAAGGCGAACAAGTTACTTTAGAATTTGAGGGAGATATTAAAGTTATTGGTGAAATAGTAACCGGAACACGCAACTTACAAGGCGAAATTTTAATAATCAAATTTAAAAACTGTACGGTAACTCACAACGACACTCTTCTTTTCCAACCCGAATGGGGCATTTATGATATGGCTGTGGGACAAGAAGTAATTTCAGCTTTTTCTGGTCCAGCAGATGTGAATAGTTTTGATATGATTAATCACGTTCCCTCTTCGCAAACGATTAAACAGAAAAAATCTTCTGAAAGAGAAGAATTAGAAAAGCTATACTTAAGTGTTCGCAATATTAGAGAAGGAAAAACTGCTACAACCACTTTAAAAGAAGCATTCGCTTCCCTGTCTTCAGGACATCCAAATGATTGGTTGTTATCAGTAGAGATTGCAGAATTGGCAAAAAAAGAAGGGAATTCTGATTTGGTAGACAAAGTTTTGAACCACTTAGAAAAAGTAAAAAGCAATCGCCCAGAAGTTGCGCATTTGATTGACAATGGATTGGAATTAATTTTTGAAAAAGAAGGTATTGTTTAAACACATAGACACAGTAGATTTAACTTGACGTTGATTTTAGTCGTTTCACTTATCATAGAAAACAATAGAGAATCACACTATTAAATCATTCAAATTTCAAAAGTAACTTTTGTTACTGAAAAGCTACTCAATCGCCTTTATCTTTGTCAAAAAAAGAAACAATTATGGGAATTTTAGATTTTTTAGGATTGGGGAATAAAACGAACGATGTTCAAGAATATGTTCAAAAAGGCGCTATTATTTTAGACGTAAGAACTCCAGAAGAATATAGAGACGGACATATTAAAGGTTCTAAAAATATTGCTTTACAAGTATTAAACGGAAACATTGAAACCATTAAAAAATGGAACAAACCGATTATCGCTTGTTGCCGTTCAGGAATGCGAAGTGCTCAAGCAACTTCCATTTTAAAACAACACGGAATTGACTGCATTAATGGTGGTGGTTGGCAAAGTTTAGAGAGCAAATTATAAATTAGAAAGTCCCGATGAATCGGGACTTTCTAATTTATTTTCAACTCAATATCTTTATCGGTTTTTACTTCGCGTCCATCGTATCTTAATGTCCAACCCATAGTATTGGTTAAAATTAAAATTTTAGAAAGTTCGCTTAACAATCGGTTTTTAGCATTTGACTTCAAACTAGATTTTTCTATTTTTTTAGTCAGTTCTGCTTTAACCTTTTTGTTTATTTTGTTATAATCTTGCGCATTAAACGGATTAAATCGGCTTTGATCAACATCGTAAAAATGTAGATCTTGATTGATTTTTAATTCGGGATCTGGAATTTTTTTCAAAGTAACCGTTTTATTCTTTTCATCAATATCATATTGTAACTGACGTAAATCATACATTACTAAAACATCGGCATTCGCTACAATCAAAGCTTTTTTCTCAAAAGTTATGAAATCCATAAAATACTTTTGTTGGTCTTTATACGTAATTACTTCTGCGTAATGGCCTTCTGTAACAACTAACTTTCCAACACTTCTAATTTGCTTTTCAATTAGTGCTGAATTGTATTCTACCGTTGAAGATTCGCTGCTTTTAGTAAAAAACTGATATAGTAAAAACCCAACAACCAACAAAATCAACAAATAAATTAACTTTCCCGAACGACCAATAGCTTGTACTACTGGAATGAGCATATTTTTAATTTGGGTTTCTGTTGAGCTTGTTCGTGCCATACTTTAAATTTTACACGAAGATAAAACAAAATTATTTAAAAGGATGACGCTGTTGCCAATTCAGCTCAGGTTCTAATTTTTTAAAAACTTCACCAATAAATCGATTAATCAACTTATTGTTATGATAAATGAAACCCGACATTTGAACTGGTGTTGCACCAATAGAACTTTTAATTTCAAGAGCTGTTCTTCCGAAAATAATTCGCTTAAAACCATTTTCAATTCCATATTCAGTCATGTTGTACAACATATTCAAGTATAACATATTTTCTTTTTGAATATGTTCGTTATACCCTAAGAAATAGGTTTCAAGCGTTTCGCCATTTAGTAGTAACGTATGAAATCCTACCAATTCTTCATTCAAGAAATAACCAAAAATTTGGAACCGATTCCCACATTGTCCTTTTAAGGTAGAAAAGTGATTTTTAGATAAGAAAAACGTATTAAAAGGGGCATTCTTGGCTACATAATGATACAATTCGTATATCTTTTCTTCATTTTGAAGTACTTCTTCATAGTAAAGATTCTTCACTTGAATGCCATCAAATTTTTTACGAGCTCTTTTAAATTGGTCGCGATACTTTTTAGAAAGTACGGCTACATACCCTTCTAATGATTTCCAATTTTCATCCAGATAAAATATCATGTTGGGTTGCGTATTGAATTCGTAAGTATTGGAGAAACGAAATTTCTTCAACTCTATCGCGCAATGTTCGTAAAAATCTTTGAAAGACACCAAATGAATCGAGATTCCTTTTTTCTTGAAATATGAAGTTATTTCCTCTGCACTTTGAATTAGAATATCACTGATATATTCAAATTCGATTTCTTTGGTAAAAACATAACCGTTTTGCCCTGTAATCATATTATTTCCAAGGAAAAGTGTGTGAGAAGCGAAGTTTTTGAAGATAAAATTACGAATAGCGATTTTAAACGATTTATCCCTTTCTCCAAAGGATTCCAATTTATTCAAATCTAAATATTGAGCTAAAGAGACACCTATTAGTTCCGATTTTTCAAAAATACCAATATAAAAACACTCCATATTTACAGGAGCTGAGCGCTCAAGCACAGAAAGATAAGGTGTTTGTAGAAAAACATTACTTTGGGCAACAATGTCCCAAAGTGCAGGTAATGCCGCAACTGAATTGTATATTTTAAATGAAATTTTGTCCAAGGTAAAAATAAAATCGCCCCACAAAAGTAGAGCGATTCCTATATAATTAAATGTTAAAATTTATTTTATTTCCAGCCACAAATGATAGCTCCCATTAAGGTCATTACCACAATCCAATAACCTGAAGTAATTGCTGCATATCTGAAAGATTTTTGTTCGAATAAACAATTAGTTGCAATTACTGGAACTGCAATAAATAAAGAAACAAAAAAACCATGCAATGCTCCGTGGCCAAAAGTTCTAAACATATGCCCATGAACTTGCATATAAGCTAAAAAAGCCTCGTCTTTTTCGTTTCCACCAGCTAATTGCAAAGCACCAATTTGATGGATTACCAATGTTGGCATCATAAACGCTAGCATGAATGCAAAAACGAATGTTAACCCAAATATTTTAGCCATGTTTCCTTATTTTGCTTTTTCCTCAGTCATTCCGATCTCATTCATCCAAATGGTTCCGAAGACTTTAGGATTGTACCAGACAAATCCAACAACAAAACTTGACAAAGCAGCTACTAAAACAGCTAAATAATTCATTTCCATATTGATATAGTTTTTTGGTTAGTATATCAAAAATAGGAATATTTTTTTAACAATTGTTTATTCCGCTACAATTTTGCTAGCACTCCGATATAAAAACTCATTATAAATATGTCTTCTTGCAAAACGACTTGGTGATTCTGCATTGACCATTTTAATATAAGTAACTTTTGGCACACTAAAATACTCGTAATTGCTTCCATCTAAGAATGAAATGTATAACACTCCATTATCCATATAAAAATCTTGAATATTTACCGTTGAAGTAATTTTTTGGTAAACTTCTTTATTTTTTTCTTGTGTTTCAGGAGCAATACTAACCAAAAAATGGTATGCCTCAATAATATTTTTACTTCTTTCTTCAGCAGCTAAACGCTCCATTGGATCAGCAATAGTATCAGGATGGTCTTCCTTCATGCTATTTCTGTAAATGGTTTTTAATTCTTTTAGCGTAGCAGTCTTCGTTACATTGAGTAATTTTCTGTACTCGGCAATTTTTTTTGGATTCATAATTTTCTAAAAAATAAAAAAGCCCAGCATTTTGCTGGGCTTCTAGTAGCGGGAACAGGACTCGAACCTGTGACCTTCGGGTTATGAGCCCGACGAGCTGCCTACTGCTCTATCCCGCGATGTACGGTTGTAATTCAATAATTCTTAGTAGCGGGAACAGGACTCGAACCTGTGACCTTCGGGTTATGAGCCCGACGAGCTGCCTACTGCTCTATCCCGCGATTTGTGAGTGCAAAGGTACAACCTTTATTTAAAAATACAAGACTTTTTTAAAAATAATGTTTTCTTTCTACTAATTCAAGCGTTATCACTACCTTTGTACCCATAAATATATTGAAATGGAGCACAGAGCAGGTTATGTTAATATTATTGGAAATCCGAATGTAGGGAAATCAACTCTTATGAATGCGTTTGTAGGGGAACGTCTTTCTATTATTACATCGAAAGCACAAACTACTAGGCATCGTATTTTAGGTATTGTCAATGGAGATGATTTTCAAGTTTTATTTTCAGATACGCCAGGAATCATAAAACCTGCGTATGAATTACAAAATTCGATGATGGATTTTGTGAAATCGGCTTTTGAAGATGCTGACATTTTGGTTTACATGGTAGAGATAGGCGAAAAAGAATTAAAAGACGAAGCGTTTTTTAATAAAATTATCCATTCTAAGATTCCGGTTTTATTATTGTTGAATAAAATTGACAAATCAAACCAAGAGCAGTTGGAAGAACAAATGCAAATGTGGAAAGAAAAAGTACCCAATGCCGAAATCTACCCAATTTCAGCTCTAGAAAACTTTAATGTTCAAACCGTTTTTGATAGAATTATCGAATTACTTCCAGTTTCACCTGCATTTTATCCAAAAGATGCTTTGACTGACAAACCAGAACGTTTTTTTGTAAACGAAACCATTCGCGAAAAAATCTTGTTGAATTACGATAAAGAAATTCCTTATGCCGTGGAAATTGAAACAGAAGAATTCATTGAAGACGACAACATTATTAGAATTCGTGCCGTAATTATGGTAGAACGCGATACGCAAAAAGGAATCATCATTGGACACAAAGGTGCTGCTTTGAAGAAAGTTGGGATTCAGGCTCGTGAAGATTTAGAGAAGTTCTTTGGTAAACAAATTCACTTAGCTACTTACGTTAAAGTAAATAAAGATTGGAGAAGCAGTGCATACCAATTAAAACGTTTTGGGTATAACCAGAAATAAAAGTTGGGAGTCAGAAGTTGGAAGTTGGAAGATCTGACGATTAAAGTTAATAAATTGAAAATGGGATAAAATTGAATTGGATAATCAGAGATACTAAGAAATTGTATTGCCATACAGACCTGAACAACCTTTTAAATTCATGGATAGACATTTCTAAATTTGAATGGGTTTTATCTGATTTAGATGTAATAAATTTTACAAAGAAAAAATTACCAATCGACTTTAATAAAAGTTTTTCAGTTATCACATCAGATGACTTCAAAAAAATAATTGAAACTGACATTCAAATTGTTTGGGGTGTAATTTCTACAATTAATAAATCTGAAAATCCAAAAATCGATAAATTCAATTCACCTTTTGTTGAAGGAAACGACAATGTTTGGATCAACGATAATTTTCAAATAGAAAATGCAATTTTTGAAATAACTGCTTGGGACAGTTCTTACACAATAATCAAATTCAAAGATTCTGAATTATCGAAAAAATTCAAACTTTATTTTGACGAGGCAATTGAATTAGATAAATACAAATTTTAATTTCATTTTTTTTTTAATAACTACTCCAAAACCTTGTACATCAAAATTTCTAATTCGTGCATTTGTGGCACACCTCGTTCTCGGTTTAATCGTGCCATAAAATAGAGCGAAAACCAAAAAAAGACCATTATACCCATAATACCAAAATCTAAAACTACAGATTGTTTTAGTGACCAATGCGTATATGCCATCATGGCAAAAACCAAAAACAATCCAGCAACAATAAAATGTAAAAACATAAAAAGCGTCCAAAGCAATTGCTCAGGTCCGAACAAACCTTTTATGGTAGTTTTATCTTCATTAGCTTCTAGTTCCAAATGCAAAAAAGGCGAATAATATTTTCGCTTTTCTTTACTGAAATAAAAATACAGATGTTCGTCTATGATTTTGATTTGATAATCCGACTTTAATTCGGATTTTAAAGTTTTGGCTCTTTCTAAGATTTGCGCAACACTATTATTTGATTCTACCTCAAATCTGGGACGAAGTGCGATGCTTTTTTCGGGTTCCATACACTTGGGATTTATGCGAATATATAAATTTTTAACAAATGTTGAATAAAATTTTGAATCTAGCCCAGATAAGAATGAAAACCTCGCAAATTTTACACCTGTTTTTTCTTTTTATTGTGGTAGTGCCCTTAGAAATTGCTGCAATAAATTTAGAAAAAAAGACGTAAAATTTTGACGTTGTAATGGATAGCTGGAAAAAACTCCAAAAAAAATCGTACTTTTGCCGATTCAAAATAAAATTATGAACAATATTGTTGCCATTGTAGGAAGACCAAATGTTGGAAAATCCACATTTTTTAACCGTTTAATTCAGCGAAGAGAGGCCATTGTTGACTCGGTAAGCGGTGTTACGCGTGATAGAAATTATGGAAAAAGTGAGTGGAACGGAAAAGAATTTTCGGTAATTGACACCGGAGGTTATGTAAAAGGTTCGGATGATATTTTTGAAGGAGAGATTCGTCGTCAAGTAGAATTAGCTATTGACGAGGCGGATGCTATTGTTTTTGTGGTTGATGTTGAAGAAGGCATTACGCCAATGGATGAGGAAGTAGCGAAATTGCTTCGTAAAGTTAAAAAACCTATACTTTTAGTAGTCAATAAAGTAGACAACGCCATGCGTGAAAAAGACGCAGTGGAGTTCTATAATCTAGGATTAGGTGAATATTTCACGATTTCGGGAATGAGCGGAAGTGGAACTGGGGAATTGTTAGATAAAATCGTTGAAGTTTTACCAGAATTGCCAGAAGCGGTAGAAGAAGAAAATCCGTTACCAAGATTTTGTGTAGTGGGAAGACCAAACGCAGGAAAATCATCATTCATTAACGCTTTAATTGGCGAAGATAGATTTGTGGTAACTGATATTGCTGGAACTACTCGTGATGCAATTGACACCAAATACAACCGTTTTGGATTTGAATTCAACTTAGTGGACACAGCGGGAATTAGACGTAAAGCAAAAGTAAAAGAAGATTTAGAGTTTTATTCGGTAATGCGTTCGGTAAGAGCGATTGAGCACAGCGATGTGTGCCTATTAGTTATCGATGCTACACGCGGATTTGAAGGACAGGATCAAAGTATTTTTTGGTTGGCCGAGAAAAACCGTAAAGGAATCGTAATCTTAGTCAACAAATGGGATTTGGTTGAAAAAGATACCATGAGTACTCGTGATTACGAAAGAAAAATTAGAGAAGAAATTGCTCCTTTTACTGATGTGCCGATTTTATTTATCTCAGCTTTAACGAAACAACGTTTATTAAAAGCATTAGAAACTGCGGTTGAAGTTTTTGAAAATAGAAAACAACGTATTTCGACTTCGAAATTCAATGAGTTGATGTTGCCCATTATTGAAGCTACACCACCACCGGCATTAAAAGGAAAATATATTAAGATTAAATATTGTATGCAGTTGCCAACACCAACGCCTCAGTTTGTGTTTTTTGCGAACTTACCACAATATGTAAAAGATCCGTACAAGCGTTTTATTGAAAATAAATTAAGAGAAAACTACAATTTTAGTGGTGTTCCAATTGATATTTATTTCAGACAGAAATAGAAATAGAAAAACTCGTTAGTATAGCTAACGAGTTTTTTTTAAAATTTCAATTACAAGTTTATTTTTAGCTTCGCTCAAAGTAAGCCTACTTCGTTGGAAATTCCTCTTTCATCGGAATGACAAGATTAGAGAATCTTATTTCAAACTACCAGCTTCCACCAGCGCCACCACCTGAGAAACCACCGCCACCGAAGCCGCCGCCAAATCCTCCTGATGAACCACCGCCAAAGCTTCCGCCACCACCAAAACCGCCACCGCTTCTACCTAGGCTGCTTAAAATAATAATGTCGCCTAAATCTAAGCCGCCGCCACCTCTAAAATTTCCACCACCTTTATTTCCTCTGGAAGCTAAAACTAACAGAATAATAATAAAAACTACAATTAAGATGAATGGTAAAGGATTACTTGATTCTTTTCTAGAACCTTTGTATTTTCCTTTTAAAACTTCAAAAATAGCATCGGCACCTTTGTCTAAACCGTTGTAATAACTCCCAGCTTTAAATTCTGGAATAATGATGTTTCGGATCAATTCTCCATTAATTCCTGCGGTTAATCTATCTTCAACTCCGTATCCTGGAGCAATCCAAATTTTTCTATCGTTTTTGGATAATAAAATCAGAATTCCGTTGTCTTCTTTTTCTTGACCAATTCCCCATTCATGTGCCCATTTTGGAGTTAAAATGCCAATGTCTTCACCTTTTAAATCTTCAACTGAAATTACTACAATTTGAGTAGAAGTTGAATCAGAATAGCGAACTAACTTATTTTCTAACTCTTTTTCTTCTTGCGGATTTAAAACATCAGCATAATCGTAAACACTCGTTTGAAAACTAGGTTTTTTTGGAATATCAAACTGCGCATGAGCCATCAATCCGCTTAAAGCTAATACAAATAAAAATAACTTTTTCATATTAACTTCTTGAGATTTCGTTAGACAATTCGTTGGTATCATCAGATTGATAAGGGAAATATTTTTTCAATCGTTCGCCTGCTCTAAGAATTCCTTCTACCAAGCCTTTCTTGAAGTTACCTTCTTTAAAACTAGCAATTACCGTATCTTTTGTACAATCCCAAAAGTCAGCCTCTACTCCTTCATTGATACCTTTGTCGCCAATGATAGCAAACTTTTTGTCGGAAACACATATGTAAAATAAAACACCATTTCGATCTTGCGTTTCGTCCATTTTCAATTCAAAAAAAACCTCCTGAGCTCTCTCAAGAGGCGATTTTTCTGTATGTTCTTCAATGTGTACACGAATTTCTCCCGAAGTGTTTTTTTCGGCTTCAACAATGGCATTAACAATTTCTTGCTCTTCTGCTTTTGATAAGAAATCTTCGGTTTTTGACATTATTTTTTCTCGTTATTAAAGTCAAATTCTACATCCACTGGTTTTTCTGCACCAGCCACTGCATCGAAATAAGGCTTCTCTTTATAACTTCCTAAAAACACTGAATTTGGAAAAACCAAAATGTAGTTGTTATATTTTTGCACCGATTCGTTGAAACGTGTTCTTGCTGTTAAAATTTGATTTTCTGTACTCGCTAGTTCATCTTGCAATTTCAAGAAGTTTTGATTTGCTTTTAAATCTGGATATTGCTCCACAGTTACAAGTAATCTTGACAAAGAACTATTTAAGTTTCCTTGTGCTTGATTAAATTGTGCCAATTGCTCAGGTGTAATGTTTGTAGGATCAATTTTTACAGAAGTAGCTTCAGAACGTGCTTTAATTACCGCTTCTAAAGTAGATTTCTCGAAATCAGCCGAACCTTGAACCGTTTTAACTAAATTTCCAATAAGGTCATTTCTTCTTTGGTACGAAGTTTCTACATTACCCCATTCTTTATTTACTTCTTGATTTACACGAACAGCTCCGTTTTTAATCCCAATGTACCAAAATCCGATGATTAATAATAATCCTCCTACTATTATCCAAGGCAAAAATTTTCTCATGTTTTTTAAATTTTAAAAGTTTAATTAATTGTTTATAGTTGATTTTTTATTGTATTCAATTGTGCTTTAATCGCTTCTAGTTTTGAAATGATTTCAAATTTATCTAGTGTTTTTTTCTGACCTTCTTTCAAATGTGTTTTGGCTCCCTCTAAGGTAAATCCGCGCTCTTTTACCAAATGATAAATCAATTGTAAATTCTTTACATCTTCTGGCGTAAACATGCGATTTCCTTTGGCGTTTTTCTTAGGTTTTAGAATATCAAATTCTTTATCCCAAAAACGAATCAAAGACGCATTCACGTTAAATGCTTTGGCAATTTCGCCAATGCTGTAATATCTTTTATTTGGTGCTAATTCTAAATGCATTTTTTAAATTCATTTTTTAATTTTTAGAACACTGATTTAAGAAATTTATGAAATTTAAATTCTATAATCACTCCCAACTTCCATCTCCTAACTCCCAACTCTAATCCAGCGATTGGTTTTCTTGGTTCGCTAATTTTGAAATCTCCACATATTCTTTTGCTGAAATACTTCCGTAATAGAAATTCAGTGGATTTACACGTTCTCCATTTTTAAATACTTCATAATGCAGATGTGGCGCTTGACTTCTCCCTGTACTTCCCACATATCCGATAATATCTCCGCGCTTTACCCTCTGACCTGGACGACAGTTGTACTTACTCAAATGTGCATACAAGGTTTTATATCCATAGCCATGGTTGATTTCAATATGATTTCCATAACCTGACAGTGAAGCATCTGCCTTGTAAACTACCCCATCCCCTGTAGCATAAATTGGTGTTCCGGTTCTTGCTGTGAAATCCATTCCGTAATGGAATTTTCTAATTTTAGTAAACGGGTCGCTTCGATAGCCAAAACCAGAAGCCATCTGTTTTAAATCTTCATTTTTAACAGGTTGGATTGCAGGAATAGCTGCCAATAATTTCTCTTTCTGTTTCGCTAAAGCTACAATTTCGTCTAACGATTTCGATTGAATCACCAATTCTTTGGTTAAAACATCAACACGTCTTGTAGTATTTTCAATCAATTCAGAATTATTGAAACCTTGTAAATCTTTGTAACGATTAACACCCCCAAATCCTGCTTTTCGTTCTTCTTCTGAAATGGGTGTAGCGTTAAAATAAATTCGGTAAATATTGTTGTCTCTATTTTCAATAGCTTCTAAAACATCATCCATCAAGTCTAACTTTTTGTTTAAAACGGTATAATTCAATTTTAAAACCTCAATTTCTCTAGCTTGAATTTTGTCTTTTGGTGTTTCGAAATAATTCGTGTTAATTAACAAAATGAAACTTAAAAATCCAAACAATGCCGAGGATAACAAAAACAATACAACGTAAGCAAATTTCTTTCTCTTTTTAGTTTGAATGCGTTTGTATGCTAAATTTTCTGAATCGTAATAATATTTTACCTTCGACATATATGAAAATATACTATTTTTGTGCCAAATTTATTGATTGACATAGGTTATACGAACAAATTTAAGAAATGTTTCATTCTTGAGCTATTTTATTTTTAGTTGGGCTATTTTTTTGAACATTTCACTTCGTTTCCGCATCACAATAAACAAATAAAAAAAGACCTAAATTATTGACAATGAAATCGCAAGACATTCGTAAAGCATACCTGAATTTTTTTGAATCAAAAGGACATTTAATTGTTCCTTCTGCGCCTATCGTTTTAAAAGACGATCCAACCTTGATGTTCAACAACTCGGGAATGGCCCAATTCAAAGAATATTTCTTAGGCAATGGAACTCCAAAAAGTCCAAGAATCGCCGATACGCAAAAATGTCTTCGTGTTTCTGGAAAACACAATGATTTAGAAGACGTTGGTTTTGACACCTATCACCACACCATGTTTGAGATGCTTGGAAACTGGTCGTTTGGTGATTATTTCAAGAAAGAAGCGTTAGCTTGGGCTTGGGAATTTCTTACTGAAGTATTAAAGTTAGACAAAGACCGTTTATACGTTTCTGTTTTTGAAGGAAATCCAGCAGAGAATGTTCCGTTTGACCAAGAAGCGTTTGATATTTGGAAACAATACGTTTCGGAAGACCGAATTATTTTAGGAAATAAAAAAGATAACTTCTGGGAAATGGGCGACCAAGGGCCGTGTGGTCCGTGTTCAGAAATTCATATCGATTTAAGAACTGAAGCTGAAAGAAATGCAGTTTCAGGAAGAGATTTAGTCAATGCTGATCATCCGCAAGTAGTGGAAATTTGGAACAACGTATTTATGGAATTCAACCGTAAAGCCGATGGTTCGTTGGAAAAATTACCAGCACAACACGTAGATACCGGAATGGGATTTGAGCGTTTGTGTATGGCGATGCAAAACGTAACTTCTAATTACGATACAGATGTCTTCACACCGCTTATCGCGAAAGTTGAGGAAATTACAGGATTAAAATATACTTCAAATGATGCAATGACAAGTCGCGACTTGTCAATACAAGAAGAACAAAACAAAACGAACATTGCGATTCGTGTTATTGTGGATCACGTTCGTGCGGTAGCTTTTGCTATTGCTGACGGACAATTACCTTCAAATACAGGTGCTGGTTATGTAATTCGTAGAATTTTACGTCGTGCGATTCGTTACGGATTTACGTTTTTAGGAACGAAAGAACCTTTCATCAACAAATTAGTGGAAGTGTTAGCGAATCAAATGGGTGAATTTTTCCCAGAGATTAAATCGCAACAACAATTGGTTACCAATGTAATTCGTGAAGAAGAAGCGTCTTTCTTAAGAACTTTGGAACAAGGATTACAATTATTAGATAAAGTAGTTGCTGAAACATCTGGAAAAGAAGTTTCAGGAGAAAAAGTATTTGAATTGTACGATACGTTTGGTTTCCCGAAAGACTTAACGGCTTTAATTTTAAAAGAAAAAGGCTATTCGTTTAACGAAACCGAATTCGAAACCGAATTGCAAAAACAAAAAGCGCGTTCTCGTGCAGCTTCGGAAGTAACGACTGACGACTGGAAAGTTTTAATTGATGGAAACGTAGAAACTTTCGTTGGCTATGACCAAACCGAAAACAACGTTAAAATCACTCGTATTCGTAAAGTAGATTCTAAAAAAGATGGTGTTTTGTATCAAATTGTTTTAAATGCAACACCATTTTATCCAGAAGGTGGTGGACAAGTGGGTGATAAAGGAACATTAGTTTCGGCAAACGAAACCATCGAAATTATCGACACAAAAAAAGAGAACAACTTAATATTACATTTTGCAAAACAACTTCCAGAAAATATTGAAGCTGGATTTGTAGCGAAAGTAAACACTGATTTAAGAACTTCGACTTCTAAAAATCACTCGGCTACGCATTTGATGCATTTGGCTTTGAGAAACATTTTAGGAACACATGTGGAGCAAAAAGGTTCATTGGTTAATCCAAATTATTTACGTTTCGACTTCTCGCATTTTTCTAAAGTTTCGAATGAAGAATTACGTCAAGTAGAAGCAAGTGTGAATCAACAAATTGAAGCGCAATTACAATTGGTAGAACATAGAAACATTCCAATCAAAGAAGCATTAGATAAAGGTGCGATGGCATTGTTTGGAGAAAAATATGGGGATAATGTTCGTATGATTGAATTTGGCGAAAGCAAAGAATTATGTGGAGGAATTCACGTGAAAAACACGGCTGATATTTGGCATTTCAAAATTGTTTCAGAAGGAGCTGTAGCGGCCGGAATTCGTCGTGTTGAAGCGATTACTGGTGATGCGGTGAAAGATTTTTATACTTCGCAAGAAAATACGTTAGCAGAAATCAAAGAAGTATTGAAAAACCCTCAAGATGTTTTAAAATCAGTTGCTTCGTTACAAGATGATAATGCGAAATTGAAAAAACAATTAGAGCAATTAGTTAAAGAAAAAATCGAAGGATTAAAAAATACATTGGTTACCGATTTCCAAGAAATAAACGGCATTCAATTTTTAGCTAAACAAGTAGATTTATCGATGAGTTCGACTAAAGATTTAGCGCAAGCTATTGGAACTTCTAAACCAAACGCATTTGTATTCTTAGCATCAGTTGAAGATAATGTGCCAAATATTCACTGCTACATTTCAAAAGGATTAGTCGCTGAAAAAGGATTAAACGCAGGAAACGTCATCAGAGAATTAGGAAAACTAATCGATGGAAATGGTGGCGGACAACCGTTCTTTGCTTCAGGAAAAGGAAAAAATATGAATGGGATTGCAGCCGCGTTGGAGAAAGCGGTTGAGTTTATTAAATAACAAAACTTAAGAATCTAAAATATAAATCCCGATAATATCGGGATTTTTTTTTTCTATTATCGCAATCGCTTCTATTTCAATCAGCCATTCTTTTCTTCCTAAACTTTCTACACCCACTAAAGTGCTTGCTGGATAATTTTCAGTTCCAAGAAATTCTTTTCTGACTTTTCTAAAAATTGGTAAATCAATTTCTGGATTGAAATTTACGATGTAGGTGTTCATTTTTACTACATCTTTAAACGTTGCATTACAATTCGTAAGTTGCTTTTCTAAATTTTGAAATGTAGTTATCGTTTGGGCTTCTAAATCATTTCCATGACCAATTTGCCCTGAAATGTAAAGCGTTTTGAAATTTCCAGTTTTTACTACTACGGTCTGTGAGAAACCTTCATTAGGTTCGATGTATTCTTTTTCAATCATTTGTATTGCACTAAATTTTGAGTAAAAATACTCGTTTTTTGTAAAACGTAATTCAGATATTATATATAAATATTACGCTTACTAGAATAAATCTAAGGCTAAAAAATGTATCTTTGATTAACTTAACGTTTTATGCTTATGAAAAATATTGTAATAGCAGCTTTTTTCTTTTTGTCAATTTCATCCGCTCAAGAGAAAAAAATTTTCTCATTAGAGTTTTATTCTTGGGTAGGTGCAAACGACAATATTTCATATGAAATTGCTTCAATCGTTTTCGAATCCAATATTGATTCTCAAGACATATATTGCAACAATAAAGAGTATAATGCCCAAATAAGAGTTAAATATTCCGATAAAGGAGTAGAAAAAATATTTGATTATAATGCTTATGTGAATATCTTATATCTTGACAATCAAACAGAAGTTCAAAATAAAAACGGTAATTTTTACACTATGATTATTGATGGCTATGCGCCCGCAAGATTAATCAAGGGTACTGGAAATTACAATCCCGATAATTTCATCGTCTCTGGAATTGTTACAGGAACCACTCCTCAAATAATTAGTGCATATCATTTAGATGATGCTGAATTTCTTCAACAAAATATAAAATATGCTGCTCTAAAACCAGAGTATATTCTAACAACTGATGAAGGACGTGCCAAAATAAAAAAATTCTTTTCCTCAAATGATGAGATGTACAGATTATTGATGTTATACATTGCTAATTTTGATTAATTTTTATTGCAATTATAACGATGTTATTCAGCACCAAAATACCCATTCAAAAAAGCAGTTTTCTAATTGATTATGATTCAAGAATTATGTCTTTAGGTTCTTGTTTTGCAGAGAACATGGGGTACAAGTTTAATTATTTTAAATTTCAAGCGATCACCAATCCGTTTGGGATCATTTTTAATGCAATTTCTTTAGAAAAATTAATCTGTCGTGCTGTTAAAAAGAGAAAATTTACTGAAAACGATATTTTCTATCATAATGAATTGTGGAATTGCTATGATGTGCATTCCGAGTTATCAAATCCAGACAAAGAAATCTTTTTAAGTAATTTGAATTCAACTTTAGAATCGACACATCTTCATATTGCTTCATTAACACATTGCATTATCACCTTAGGAACGTCTTGGGTATATCGAAATACAGAAACTAATGAAATAGTTGCTAATTGTCACAAAGTGCGGCAAAAGCAGTTTACAAAAGAATTGCTTTCAATTGAAGAAACCGAAAAAAGTTTACAAAACATTGTTTCTTTAATTCATACGGTAAATCCAAATTGTCATTTTATTTTTACGGTTTCTCCTGTGCGACATATAAAAGATGGTTTTATAGAAAACACCTTGAGCAAAGCGCATTTGGTTGCGGCAATTCACAAAAAAATTACCCATCACCCATCACTCATCATCTATTTCCCAGCTTTTGAAATCATGATGGACGAATTGCGTGATTATCGTTTTTATTCCGAAGACATGCTACATCCAAATCAAACAGCAATCGATTATATTTGGGTACAATTCTTTGAAAATTATATTTCGGAATCTGTATTTGGTTTGATGAATGAAATCTGTGCCATTCAAAAAGGATTGCAACACAGACCGTTTAATCCTAATACAGAAAGTCATCAAAAGTTTCTAAAAAACTTAACATCAAAAATGACAACTATCAAAAAAAAGTTGCCATTTGTATCATTTGAAAAATAAAGCAATTAACTATTTAATTCTTCAATTTCTAATTGCACGTTTTCCCAATCTTCTAGTAATTGCTCCAACTCTTTTTTCTTCTTTTCATAAGCGGCAAAAAACGAAGCATCTTCAATATGTTTGTCATAATTTGAAGCTAACGCTTTATCATCTGTTTGAATACCTTTTTCTAATTGCTGAATCTGACTTTCAATTTTACTTAATCTATTTTGCAACGATTTCGCTTTCTTTTGATCTTCGTAAGAAATACTTTTTACCACTTTATGGTTATTTGTAGTAGTCGCCACATCTTTCTTCTCAATTTCACGCATATTCATGGCATTTTTCTGTTCCAAGAAGAAATTGATGTCTCCCAAATATTCTCTGATTTTCTGATCTTTAAATTCGTAAACAATATTTGACATTCCCTGCAAGAAATCACGATCGTGAGACACTAACAACAATGTTCCTTCAAATTGCTTTAAAGCGGCTTTTAAAACGTTTTTAGACTTAATATCTAAGTGATTTGTTGGCTCATCCATCACTAAGACGTTAATTGGTTGTAAAAGCAATTTACAAAGTGCCAAACGATTTCGTTCACCACCCGAAAGTACTTTTACTTTTTTCTCTACATCGTCGCCACGGAATAAAAAAGAACCTAACATATCGCGAACTTTTGAACGATTTGTATCGGTTGCAGCTTCTAGCATCGTATCTAGTAATGTTTTTTCACCATCTAAGTATTCCGCTTGGTTTTGAGCGAAATAACCTAATTGTACATTGTGCCCTAGTTTGATTGTTCCTTCGTATTCGAATTCGTTCACAATCGCTTTCATGAAAGTTGATTTCCCTTGACCATTTTGTCCAACGAAAGCCACTTTACTCCCACGCTCCACTAAAAGTGAAATATCTTTTAAAATTACTTTATCACCATAAGCTTTAGTAACGTGTTCTGCTTCTACCACAACTCTACCAGGTGTTTGCGAAACGGGAAACGAAATATTCATTACCGAATTATCATCTTCATCAACTTCAATTCGCTCTACTTTATCCAATTTTTTAATTAACGATTGTGCCATTGATGCTTTAGAAGCCTTAGCTCTAAATTTTTCGATTAACTTTTCAGTTTCCTCAATTTTTTTAGCTTGATTTTTTTGGGTTGCCAATTGCTTTTCACGAATTTCTTGACGCAAGACTAAATATTCAGAATACGGTTTACTAAAATCGTATGCTTTACCTAATGAAATTTCAATCGTACGATTCGTTACATTATCCAAAAACATTTTATCATGTGAAACAATTACAACTACGCCTGGGAAATTTCGTAAAAAACCTTCCAACCAAATAATACTCTCAATATCCAAGTGATTCGTTGGCTCATCCAAAAGTAAAATATCATTAGATTGTAATAATAATTTTGCTAATTCAATACGCATTCTCCAACCACCAGAAAAAGTATCCGTTTGATTGTCGAAATCTTCTCTTTTGAATCCTAAGCCTAACAGAATTTTCTCGGTATCTCCAACATAATTATATCCTCCAAGAACTTCATAATGATGGGTAACATCACTTAATTCTTCTATTAAATCAGAATATTCTTGACTTTCATAATCGGTACGAGTCACTAATTGGTGATTGATTTCGTCAATTCTGAATTCGGCTCTTTTGATTTCTTCGAAAGCCATGTAAGCTTCCTCTAAAACCGTTCTTCCTTTTACAAAATCAATATCCTGACGAAGAAATCCGATTTTCACTTCTTTTTCTGTAGCAATAGTTCCATTGTCAGGTTTAAAATCACCAGCTAACATTTTCAACATGGTAGATTTCCCTGCGCCGTTTTTCCCAACAAGTCCTACCCTGTCTCCTGAACCTAATCTAAAAGTTACTTCTTCAAAAAGATACGTTCCACCAAATGAAACCGATAAATTATGTATGTTTAGCATTTAAAAAGTTTATGAGTTTAACTGTTGATGAGTTTAAAAGTTTTATTACAAGAAACTCTATTTAACAACAAACAAATTGATTACTGTTACAATTGTTACACATTGAATAGCTAGTTATTGTACCTTTGTGTAAAATATTTTGCAAATGTTAAAAAAAGGATCCAAATTAAATAGTATTTTAACAGGAAGTTGTCCCTCTTGCCATGAAGAAAGCATGTATTTAGACAAAAATCCCTATAATCTTATGAATGTTTACAAAATGCATGAAAATTGCAGTCATTGTGGTACCAAATATAAAATGGAACCATCGTTTTTTTACGGAGCCATGTATGTAAGTTACGCCTTAGGAATTGCTTTTGGTGTAGCTGCATTTATTATTACCTACTTCTTTATTGGAGAAAAGAGTTTAATCACAAACTTTATTGTTATAATTATTACGCTAGTTGTTTTTATGCCAGTAATCATGAGACTTTCCAGAAATATTTGGATAAATATGTTTATCAATTTTGACAAAGATTGGAAAGAACACATTAAAGATAAAAAGAAAACAACATTACGATAATCGAAAAACCGGAATTAAAGCGAATATGCCCCAAACTGCATTTTACTTTTGAGTGCAGTCTAAAGTTAGTTTCGGTTTTTTTTATAACACCGTAATATATCTATTTCGCTTTCTAAAGGAATATTATCTTCTATATGTTGGAAAAGTTGATTTGCTAAATAAGGCCCAAGCATAACACCACGAGTTCCCAAACCGTTTAATACATGCAATTGAGAATAATTTGGATGTGTTCCTACCAAAGGCCTTCTATCCTTGACTGTTGGACGAACTCCTGCAAAATGTTCAATAATTTCAAAATCGCAGGAAATAATTTCTTTTAATTTTTCGACCAATTCTTGTTTACCTTCTTCTGTTGGTATACTCGTCTTATCTTTCCAATCATAAGTAGCTCCTACTTTGTATAAATGATCTCCAATAGGAAGAATAAAGACACTTGACTTAATAACTACATCCAAATTCAAATTAAGGGCTTTAATAATAAGAAGTTCGCCTTTTGTCCCATCTAAAGGTAAATCATTAAAATAAGGATTAGCATGTAATCCAAAACCTTCAGCAAAAATGATGTGTTTTGCTTCTATTCCGTTATAAGAAATTTTGTTATCAAGAAATTGAATGGCGTCGTAATTGAATGTATCATTTGAAAAAAAACCTAAGCTTTCAAGCATCTTTGAATAGGAAGAAATCAAAGTATTAATATCTAAGTAACCTGTTTCATTAACCAAACCATAATGAAATGGTGAATCAATATTATGATATTTTTTGTTTACTAAGTTAGGACTAAGAAATGGCGCTAAACTTGGTTTATCAGCAGCTTGAAACCAATTGTTTTGTTCTTCAATGGAAGCTAATTTTCTGAGAATAGGAATCTTATAATCAAAAACAACATCTAGTTTTTCTTGAATTTGGTGGTAAAGCGGAAACGCAAATTTTAATTGTTCTTTTGCTTTCCAAACTTCACTGAAACGTTTTAATACTACTGGATTGTACAATCCACCAGCAATACGAGATGAAGGTTGCGAATTGTTATCAAAAACTAATATTTTTTTATTTGCTTTTAAGGCAATTTCAGCAAATGAAATACCTGCAAGACCATTACCAACTATAATAAAATCTATCATGATGTAAAATTAAAAAACTCTTACCACATGGTAAGAGTTTTTTAAATGAAATTGGAGAAATACTATTAATAATTCCACATATCTTGTTCAAAGTCACGAATTTTTTCTTTAACGCGCTCTGATTCTAATAATTGCATTTGAGCATTTTCTTTCATGTAATCTTTAATCAATCGATCGCCATATACATTTTCTTCAAGATAAATGACACCACTAAAACGACGTGCGTTCAAAAGGTGATCAAAAGTAAAAGACATTGCTGAATTTTCATTATTAAATGCCTTAGCTGCATGAAGAACATCACGAGAAGCAGGAAAATAAACCCAAAATAATTCAATATAATCTTGCTCTTTCTCTCCCATAGTGTAAACATCAGGAATACTTGGACAAATACCTAATAAACGATATTTTAACTCTCCCTGGCGCTTGTCAAAATACCAATATCCAACGATTTTATAGGCATCAACATCAATTGCTTTTAGTTCTTGTTTAACAATAAACTCGGCAGGAATTGCTTCACCAGCATTATAATATTCTCTACCAGCATCCGTTGTGTCAATTCTAACTAAAGAAGCTTCAATATCCGTTAAGGATTTCTTTGTAGTAAAATAACTTGAGTCATACACTTCGGTGATTTTACCTTCTTTAATTGCATCAATTAAAACGTTATATAACGGTTTTCTATCAGAAGAAGCCATGACATCTCCATCTACTGGAAAATATAATGGAAAGTTAACTCTCTCATCTAAATCAATAATTTCCCAGATGCGTTTACCCATTAAAATATCTCTATCATGGACATAACCATAAGGTAGCGGTTTATCATTGTCCGCACTTAATTCCGCTTCTGTCTTTTTACCGATTTGATCCGGTGTTTTAGCATTCAAAAGATTAGACTGAGCAAAGGTAAAAGAAGTGCTTAAACCTAATACTAAAATTGCAATACTATTTCTCCAATTCATCTTAATTCATTTTTATTTAAGTTCTATATAAACTCAAAATATTATTTTTTATTGTATTTCGAAAGTACATGGAGCTGTTTTTGGCAACATATAATTACCAGCACCAACTAATTTTGTTTGAATGTTATTGATGATTACAACATCTCCTCTTGAAGCTTTAGCGATAGCCGCTCTAGCTCTAGAATCCATTTTGTTACCAGATACAACAACTGTAGGTTGACCTGGAACTTTAATGGTAAAACCTGTAACATTTAAACCAACTTCAAAATCGAAGTCTTCTAACTTAGCACCAACACTTGAAATCTCTAAACTACTCTTAGGTCCTTTAGCTGCATATTCACCTCTAATAGTTCCAGATGGTCCAGGAATTCCTTTAATACGGAATACTTTTTTATCAGAGACCATCTTACCATCAGGTAATTTAGCACTAACATTAATTACTACTTCTCTTCCTGCGCCTGGGCTCATATTATATTTACCCATAGCACCAGCTTTTGAAAGACCAGCACCAGAAGCGGTAACATCTTTATCAGAAACACCAGCAAATGAAATAGTCATAGGGTTAACAACACCTCTGTAAACCACATTCATTTTATCAGCTGATATAGTAGCTGAATTTGGACGAGGCACAACTACATATTTCCCTTCAAATTTTAATGGAATTTCTTTACCATCTTCTAAAAATCCGAACTCTCCAGAAATATTTTGTTCTCCAATACCTCCAGCAGTCATCGAAATAACAGCTTGACCATTTTCAATCTTACCAGGTCCCTTGAAAGATGTTGGTTGCGTATTAGCATCATAACGACCTAAAACCACTTTACCAGTAACTTGTTCCCCTTGAAAATATGCGTTTTTATCAAGAACTACAATTGCTTGAAAATTCTTCATAGAAGCTGCAGATTTCAATGCATTTCCTAAAAATAGATTATAAGCTCCTGCTTCTGTATTCTTAACATCATTTTGCATAGCTGTTAAAAAAGTCAAAGTTGATACAGCCGGAAAACCTTTTGTTTTATAATCTAAATACTTGATTTTTACTCCTTCTCTGTTTGCTATATCAGCAGTAGAAAATTTCTTTTCCAACTCTTTAATAAAAGGAATAAATTTCACATCATTACCCACAACAGATTTAATATCTGCAACATATTTATCAATTCTTGTAACAATTTCTTTTCCTCTTGCGCTATATCCATCACCTTGAAACCACTTTTCATCAATAGTTGATTTGTCCATTGATTCAAAAGGAAGTTTACCCGTTTTAGAATCTACCTCAAATCCTTCAGTTACTTCTTTTTTTAATGTTTCTATAAATGCAACGAATTCTTTTGAAATTTTTGAAACATCTTGAGCCATCTTAGCAGAAGCACCGTATTTAGCTGGCTCATCTGAAGCTTTAGTATTTAAAGCAGTCAATAAGCCTTCGTTAGATTCTTCTGTTAATTTATTAGACTCGTCAAATTTATCATTAAAATTACCAAAAGCTGTTAATACTTCTTTTGACATATTTAATGCTAACATTGCGATGAAAACCAAATACATTAGGTTAATCATCTTCTGTCTAGGGGTTAATTTTCCTCCTGCCATTTTCCTTGAAATTAGTTTTAATTAATAAATTTACTGATAAAACTAATTATCCTCTGTTACTCATTGCAGTCAACATACCACCATAAACTGCATTTAAAGATGCAATATTTGATGTCATTGATTGCATTTGCTCTTTTAATTTAGCTGCATTTTCAGCGATTTCTTTATTTGCTTGTGCATTTCTGTCAGCACTGTCTAATTGCAGCTTGTATAAATTATTTAAAGCTTCCATTTGAGCTGCAGCTGTGTTCATTTCGTCTGCATATTTCTTTTGAGAAGCAATCGCATCAACAGTTGGAGATATGCTTTTAGCAGCACCTTCAAAGTTTTTAATACTATTTCCTAAGCTTGCCATTAATTCTCCATCAATTTTAGCTTCTTTAAGCATGCTGTCTAATTTCTGAGATAGTAAACCTTGTGCTTCTGTAGGATTTTCAGCTTTTGCTTTTTTAGCTGATGCTTCACCACCTGCTAATTCAGGATAAACTAAAGACCAATCCAAATCTTTTTCAACTGGTTCAAAAGCAGACAATGCAAAAATAGCTGCTTCTGTTAATAATCCAACAATCAACATGATATCAGCACCAGGCCAGTGTTGTAATTTAAATAATGCTCCAACGATTACAACAGCTGCTCCCATACCATAAAGAAAGCCCATCATTTTTTTGCTTAATAATGCCATAATAAATAAATTTTAGTTAGTTAAGTTTTAATATATAAAATTGGTTAAATACTATTTAGGGATTGTACCGGTTGAAGCTGTTCCCATATAATCTTGAACAGTTCTAAAACCGATGTAACTTCTTGCTGAATCAGCGTATTCGAAATCACGAGTTGATACTTGCAACATGTAAGCCACGTCTTTCCAAGACCCTCCTCTTACTACTTTTCTTTGGTTGCTTCTATCCGAAACATGAGGGTTCATTGTAGATGAAAACTCATAGGCTTCAGCAAAATACGACGATTCTGTCCATTCTGAAACATTTCCAGCCATATTATAAAGATTATAATCATTTGGCTCATACGATTTAGCTTCTACGGTATACAAAGCACCATCAGCCGCATAATCTCCTCTGTTAGGCTTAAAGTTAGCCATGAAACAAGCTCTGTCATTTTTAGCATAAGGTCCCCCCCAAGGATAAGTACCTCCAGAAATACCTCCTCTTGCTGCATATTCCCATTCTGCTTCAGTTGGTAAACGGAACGAGTTTATCTGATCTCTACCTTTTTTCTTCTTAATATAAGCGTTTTTATATAAGGTTCTCCAAGCACAAAAAGCTTTTGCTTGATTCCAAGAAACACCAACCACTGGATATTCTCCATAAGCTTGATGCCAAAAATAATCGTTGTGCATTGGTTCATTGTAAGAATAAGCAAAATCTTTTATCCATGCAGTTGTATCAGGATAAATCTCAATTGCAGGAGTATCATCGTAAAAGTTTTTACGTCCTTTTTTCTTAACCGCTTTATTTAAATCAACTTGATTGTATTTGAATTTCAACTTAGACACATCTATTGTTTTCAATCCATTGTAAGATTCAGATTCTGGTAAGTACATCGAATCCATAACCTCTACATAAAACTCATCTGGATATTTAGATGGCTCTTTGATAAGTTTGATTTTCTTGTTTAGCTTTCGCTTTGCATACATGTCATCCTCAGTTCCTACACTGTAGTAATTCTCATACATGTATTTGTCGTAAGGCGTCATTTTCTCTGGATCCACATCGGCGAAAGCAAAATCACCAATACTTCCTCCTTTTTCACCTGCACCTGCCTTCTGACCTTGTTCATCAGCCAAAATTGCAAGTCTAGTTCTAATAGTTGAGTCTTTTACCCACTCAACAAATTGACGATACTCGCTGTTAGTAATCTCTGTTTCATCCATATAAAACGAACGAACAGTTACCGTCTTAGTAGGTGCGTCTTGAACGTTAGCTAAATCATCATCTGACTTACCCATAATAAAAGCGCCACCAGGTACTAATGTCATTCCGTAAGGTTTTTCGGGATGCCATTTTCTTCCCTTAACTCCTACTAATTCTCCTTTATCGCCTTTACCACAACTGATAAACAATGACAAAATTGCTGAAAATGCAACAAACTTCTTCATATAAACTTGGGTTAAATGTAATTTCTTTTTTAGGGCGTAAACCTATTCAATAATTTTGTAAAAAACAATTTTTTTTTTATAAACGTGAAAAAAATATTAAAATTTACTTTTTTAACAATAATTTATAGGTTTATTATCTAGAACTCAAAGATTGTTTCTTCGCTGAGCTTTCCACCATCTTTCTGGAATTTCCTGCTCGCAAGCTGCTAAATAATCTTCATGTGTGCAAGGTAATAACGTATTTCTTTTTAATTTATTATTAACATTTGTTAAAAACGGAATTTCTATCCACCATCTTTCCGTTTTATTGCTTTTATAAAAGATTAGTTCTTCTTCTTCAATTGGCACGATATATTTGATGTAATTCTCTTTCGTTCCAAACGGATATTCGTTTGAACGAAAACAAAATCCCTCAATAAAATACCATAACATTTGAGCCACTAAAACAACCTCATTTCTATTTGGACTGAAATTAAAAATTCCAAATGAAGTTACCTTATCACTTATACCTGCATATCGTGTCAAAGTACATATCTCTTTTCCTGTAAATCCGTTCGGATTGAAAACATCAAAATTCCCCGAATAAGAAGATTGTACCGAACGCATATCAACACTAACTAAATCAGCATCTCTAAAAACAGGTTCGGATACAGCAAGTGCATTTGAAACTTCTCCTAAACGATAGGCTTCAAAATACAATTTTTCAATTAAGTCAATCTCTTCTTGTGGATTAAAATAAGTTTGGTATCCTAGATTACTAAAGTTAAAAAGATTATTCGGCTCTTCTATTATTATTTTTGACAAATAGGAATCTGAATCTAATTTATTTTCTTTTGAAAAATCAAATTGATTATCTATAGAAACTATATTCACCATTTGATCTAAATTGTCGTAAGCACGATACACCGCATAAGTAAGATCTTGACTTCCTCCAATTACAATCGGAACAATTCCTTTCTTAATTAATTCAGCTACTAATCCTTTTACCACAAAATAAGTATCTTCTACACTTGCACCCGCCTCAACGTTCCCAAGATCTACAATTGCAGTATTCCAGTTTCCAGGGAAAAGACTATAAAATTGTTTTCTGAAATTTTCAAACAAAAAATCTTCGTTTTGTTGCCCACTCCCCCTGTATTCATTAACTGTAAAAATCGCAATCGCAACATTATCCAAAACTGGAAAATCGGTTTGCGTATGAAATACCACTTTTCTTCCTAAGGTTTGATTGGACAATTTGGAAATAAAAGTTTCAAGGGAAGACGGAATAGGCTGTAAAAAATCAAAAATCATTGATTATTTCTTTTTAGTGGTTGTTTTTTTAACTGATGCTTTTTTTGTCCCTGTTTTTTTTGCTGGCGCTTTTTTCTCAATCATTTCTTGAACTTGCTCCAAAGTCAATTTACTCGCATCAACATCCTTACTTAATTCAATTTTAATTTTACCTTTTAAAATAACCGAACGACCCCAGCGTGCCTTCTCTACCTTAATTCCCTCTGCCTCCCAATTATGGATTACCTTATCAATCTCCTTTTGTTGTTTTTCTTCGATTAATGCATTCAAATCGGCTTGTGATAAATTATCAAAATCATATTTCTTACTCACATTGATAAACATCCCATTCCATTTAATGAAAGGACCAAAACGTCCCACTCCTTTTTGAACAGGCATTCCATCATAAGTTCCAATAGGAGCGTCTGCTTGCATTTTCTCATCAATCAACTCTTGAGCGGTTTCAATTGTAACATCCATCGGATCTACTCCTTTAGGTAATGAAATAAATTGTGAACCAAAACGAACATAAGGACCAAAACGACCATTATTTACTTCAATTTCTTCTCCTTTATAAGTACCTAGTTGTTTTGGCAGTAAGAACAAATTCAGCACCTCTTCCAATGTGATATTTCCAATATTTTGGTCTTGACGTAAACTAGCAAATTGTTTGTTTTCGTCATCTATATCCCCTATTTGAGCCATTGCTCCATATTTCCCTAAACGAACAGAAACTTGTTTTCCAGAAACAGGATGAACACCTAAAATTCTTTCACCACTCTCTCTTTCAGCATTTTTTTCTACATCAACTACATTTGGATGAAAGTGTTTGTAAAAATCGTTCATCATTTTAGCCCAATCGACTTTTCCTTCTGCAATTTCATCGAAATCTTGTTCCACTTTTGCTGTGAAATTATAATCTAAAATCGTGTTGAAGTTTTTAACCAAGAAATCATTCACGATAATTCCAATATCGGTTGGAACTAACTTTCCTTTATCTGAACCAACATTTTCAGTTAAAACTTGAGATTTTACTTCTCCTCCTTTTAACATCAACTGGTTGTATTTTCTTTCTTGTCCTTCAAAACTTCCTTTTTCAACATACGTTCTAGCAATGATTGTGGAAATAGTTGGCGCATATGTTGACGGACGACCAATCCCTAGTTCTTCCAATTTCTTTACTAGAGAAGCTTCCGTGTAACGACTTGGCGGACGCGAAAAACGCTCCGTAGCCGTGATATACTTATTCGTAAGTTTTTCGTTTACTTTTAAAGCAGGCAACATACCTTCTTGTTCCTCCTCATCATCATCATGTCCTTCCAAATACACTTTCAAGAAGCCTTCAAACTTGATAACTTCTCCAGTTGCAGTAAATGTTTCAGAATGATTACTTGCTTCAATTTTCACATTAGTTCTTTCCAATTCAGCATCACTCATTTGGGATGCAATTGTTCTTTTCCAAATTAAATCATACAAACGCGCTTGATCTCTATCGATATCCACTGTATGTCTTGACATATCTGTTGGACGAATTGCCTCATGCGCTTCTTGCGCTCCTTTTGATTTGGTATTGAAGTTTCTTGGTTTCGAAAATTCCTTTCCGTAATAACTTGTAATTTCAGCCTGAGTTGCAGCCATTGCTTCTTGCGATAAATTTACACTATCCGTTCTCATATAAGTAATAAGTCCGGCTTCATACAATCGTTGTGCAATTTGCATGGTAATTCCAACAGGTAAATACAATTTTCTCGCTGCTTCTTGTTGCAACGTTGAAGTGGTAAAAGGTGCTGCTGGTGATTTTTTTGTGGGTTTGGTTTCTAAATCTCCTACTTTGTAAGAGGAACCTATATTCCTAGCTAAGAAATCCTCTGCTTCTTTTTTTGTTGCGAAGTTCTTAGGCAATTTTGCTTTGAAAGTTTTTCCGGCTTCGTTTGTGAATTCTGCTGTTATGCTGTAAGACGCCTCTGGTTTGAAATCTTGAATTTCTCTTTCGCGTTCTACAATCAAACGAACAGAAACCGATTGCACACGACCAGCTGATAATCCTCCTTTTACTTTTTTCCAAAGCACAGGCGACAATTCATACCCTACTAATCTATCTAAAACTCGACGCGCTTGCTGTGCGTTTACTAAGTTATAGTCAATTCCTCTCGGATTCTCGATTGCTTTTTGAATCGCCGTTTTGGTAATTTCGTGAAAAACAATACGCTTTGTTTTCTCTGGCTTTAATTTTAATTCTTCTGATAAGTGCCAAGAAATTGCTTCTCCTTCCCGGTCCTCATCGGAAGCCAACCAAACCATTTCGGCATTTTTAGCTAATCCTTTTAATTTAGTCACCAAAGCTTTTTTATCAGCCGAAACTTCATATTTCGGTTTAAAACCATTTTCTACATCTACTCCTATTTCTCTCGAAGGCAAGTCGGCAATATGTCCATAACTCGACTCTACTTGATACTCACTTCCTAGAAATTTCTCGATGGTTTTTGCTTTTGCAGGTGACTCAACGATTACTAAATTCTTTGCCATTTCACATTTTTTTGAACCGCAAAAGTATAGGTTTTTTTTAAATTTTAAGATTTTGAGTCATTTTTTACCACTAACTAGTCAAAAAATAAATCAAACTACAACTATATATATAGGTATAAAAACGATAAAAACCATCTACTTTTAAATGAAGAAAAAAATAATTTAAAAAATCCTGTTAAACCTTTTCTGCCATCTTGTCAGATTTTATAATTTAGTATTATCTTTGCAATCCGTTCCGAAGTTTCGGAATTATACAATTTAGTGAAGAATAATTATGGAAAAGGTAATTGATGAAAACAAACAAGGTCAAAGTTTAGTGCTTGACCAAAAAGAAGGAAATACAAAAAAACTTTTTATAGAGAGTTATGGTTGCCAAATGAATTTTTCGGACAGCGAAATTGTGGCGTCTATTCTTTATGAAAACGGATATAATACCACTCAAAATCTGGAAGACGCTGATTTGGTGTTGGTAAACACTTGTTCTATTCGCGATAAAGCGGAGCAGACGATTCGTAAGCGTTTAGAAAAATACAACGCGGTAAAGAAAATCAATCCTTCAATGAAGGTTGGGGTTTTAGGTTGTATGGCGGAACGTTTGAAAAGTCAGTTTTTAGAGGAAGAAAAAATTGTAGATATGGTCGTTGGGCCAGACGCTTACAAAGATTTACCAAATTTATTAGCTGAAGTGGAAGAGGGAAGAGATGCTATCAACGTAATTCTTTCAAAAGAAGAAACGTATGGTGATATTTCACCTGTTCGTTTGAATAGTAATGGAGTTAATGCTTTCGTTTCGATTACAAGAGGTTGCGATAATATGTGTACGTTTTGCGTTGTTCCTTTTACACGCGGTCGTGAGCGTAGTCGTGAACCACAAAGTATTATTGATGAAATCCAAGATTTATACGATAGAGGTTTCAAAGAAGTTACCTTATTAGGACAAAACGTAGACAGTTACCTTTGGTATGGTGGTGGTTTGAAGAAAGATTTTGACAAAGCAACCGAAATGCAAAAAGCAACTTCAGTTGATTTTGCTCAATTATTAGACAAATGCGCTACGTTGTTTCCAAAAATGCGTTTTAGATTCTCGACTTCTAATCCGCAAGATATGCATGTGGAAGTAATTGAAACTATGGCGAAACATCACAACATTTGCAAGTACATTCACTTACCAGTTCAAAGTGGAAGTACTCGAATTTTACAAGAAATGAATCGTCAACACACACGTGAAGAATACATAGCTTTGATTGATAAAATATATGCGATTATCCCAGATATTTCATTATCGCAAGATATGATTGCCGGTTTCCCAACCGAAACGGAAGAAGATCATCAAGATACGTTGAGTTTGATGGAATATGTGAAATATGATTTCGGATTTATGTTTGCGTATTCAGAACGTCCAGGAACTTTAGCTGCTAGAAAAATGGAAGATGACGTTCCAGAAGAAGTGAAGAAAAGACGTTTAAATGAAATCATCGACTTACAACAACGGATTGGCTTAGAAAGAACCCAACGTTTCATTGGTCAAGAGGTGGAGGTATTGATTGAAAAAGAATCAAAACGTTCTGATGCGCATTGGAGCGGAAGAAATTCGCAAAACACTGTAGTCGTGTTCCCAAAAGAAAATTACAAAGTAGGTGAATTCGTAATGGTAAAAATCACAGATTGTACCGCTGCAACTTTAATTGGAGAAGCAGTTGGTTATTCTGAAATAATGAATTAATTTTTTTTGTTTCAAATTTCAAGTTTGGAAGTTTCAAGTTAACTTTCTAAACCTGAAACTTGAAACCTGAAACAAACTATATGGAATCAGTACAAGCTATAAAACAACGATTTGAAATTATTGGGAATGACCCAAAACTCAATCGTGCCGTGGAGAAAGCCATTCAGGTGGCTCCAACGGATATTTCGGTATTGGTAACAGGTGAAAGTGGTGTCGGAAAAGAAAGTATTCCAAAAATCATTCACGCACTTTCGCATAGAAAACATGGAAAATACATTGCAGTTAACTGTGGTGCTATTCCGGAAGGAACTATTGATAGTGAACTTTTTGGTCACGAGAAAGGTTCGTTTACAGGAGCAACCAACACACGTGAAGGTTATTTTGAAGTTGCCGATGGTGGAACTATATTTTTAGATGAAGTTGGAGAATTACCCTTAACCACTCAAGTACGCTTATTACGTGTTTTAGAAAATGGTGAATTTATAAAAGTAGGTTCATCTCAAGTGCAAAAAACGAATGTTAGAATCGTAGCGGCTACTAATGTGAATATGTTTGATGCCATTGAAAAGGGTAAATTCCGTGAGGATTTATTTTATCGATTGAGTACGGTTGACATTATGTTGCCACCACTTCGTGAGCGTAAAGATGACATTCACTTGTTGTTTAGAAAATTTGCTTCGGATTTTGCGCATAAATACAAAATGCCATCTATTAAATTAGATGACAGCGCAGTTGAAATACTTTTAAAATATCGTTGGAGTGGAAACATTCGTCAATTGCGAAATGTAGCCGAACAAATTTCAGTTTTGGAAACGAAACGTGAGATTTCATCGCAAACGCTACTCTCCTATTTACCAATAGAAAATCCGAATTTACCATCGGTTATTGGAACTAAAAAATCGGAAAGTGATTTTAGTAACGAAAGAGAAATTTTGTACAAAGTTCTTTTTGATATGAAAAGCGATTTGAACGATTTGAAAAAGCTTACTATGGAATTAATGCAAAACGGAAGTTCAAAAGTTCAGGAAGCTAATAAAGGATTAATTCAAAAAATTTACGGCAAACCTGAAGAAAATGCTATTTTTGAAGAAGAGCCGAGAGTTGAAATGCTTCCAAATCAAAATAATCTTATTCAAGAAGCGTTTGAAGACGATGATGATCAAAATTATTTATTTGCAGAAACGGTTGATGAAGAAGAAACCTTAAGTTTAGAAGCGAAAGAAATTGAATTAATCAAAAAGTCGTTAGAACGAAATAAAGGAAAACGTAAAGCAGCAGCAGACGAATTAGGTATTTCCGAACGAACACTGTATAGAAAAATAAAACAATACGATCTATGATGAGATATTTCATAATTACATTAGCCCTAGTATTTTCCTTCTTATTAAATGGATGTGGTGTTTATAATTTCACAGGAGCTAGTCCTGTAGATGCGAAAACGTTTCAAGTGAATTATTTTCAAAACAATGCCCCTTTGATTGAACCTGGAATCGAAAGAACATTCACTTTAGAATTACAAGATATCATTCAAAATCAAACAAATTTGAACCTTGTTACACAAGGAGGTGATTTATTATATGAAGGGGAAATTGTCGATTATCGAATTAGTCCAATGACAGCTACAGCCGATCAAAGGGCTGCTCAAAACCGATTGACGATATCTGTAATGGTTCGATTTAGCAATAGAAATAAAGAGGACGATAATTTTGAAAAGCGATTCTCTTTCTTTTATGATTTCGATGCCAACCAGCAATTAGTAGGCTCGCAATTAACAACCGCATTAGATGTTATTTTTGAGCGCATTACACAAGATGTCTTTAATGAATCTTTAGCTAAATGGTAATTAATTTGTAAAATTTTGAATAAATCCGATTTAACATATCTTTTAAATAAACCCGAAACTATAAACGAAAAGCAAACTATTGCTTTAGAACACTTAGTTTTACAGTTTCCCTATTTTCAAGCGGTACGTGCTTTACATTTAAAAGGTTTGTACAATCAAGAAAGTTTTAGGTACAACTACGAATTAAAAAAAACAGCAGCTTACACCACAGACCGATCTATTTTATTTGAATTTATTACATCGGATAATTTCACAGCTATCCAACAAGAAAAGATCGATGCAATTCAAAAATCAATTCTAGATATTGAAGTGCATGACCTAAATGAAGTTACTGTAACACTTGAAATTGAAGAAATAAACACTGATATTGAAACTTCAGAAGAAGAAACAATTGGTGAAAGTTCAGAAGAAAAATTGGAAATAGGCAAACCTTTACCTTTTACTCCTGCAGAAAGACATTCGTTTCAGGAATGGCTACAATTAACAAAAATTTCACCTATAGTGCGTGTAAAAGAGGAAATAAAAGCTCAAATTGACACCGAAAAGGAAAAAAAAATAGCTATTATTGATAAATTTATTGAAGCCAATCCTAAAATTGCACCCATAAAAGAAAACATCAAAACTCCTATAAACATTAGTAAAAGCGTTGAAGAACCAACACACCTAATGACGGAAACTTTAGCAAAAGTATATCTGGAACAAAAAAAATACACAAAAGCGATACAAGCATATGAAATATTAATTTTGAAATATCCAGAAAAAAGTAGTTTCTTTGCAAACCGAATAAATGAAATCAAAAATTTACAACAAAATAATAATTAATTATGGGATTCACAGGTTTTTTAATTGCGATAACAATTGTTTGTTTTTTATTAATTTTAGCTATTATGGTTCAAAACCCTAAAGGTGGAGGTTTATCTTCTTCATTTGGTGGTTCTCAACAATTAGGAGGCGTTCAAAAAACAACAGACTTTTTAGATAAAAGCACTTGGACTTTAGGAGGAATTTTAATTGCTTTAATCTTACTATCTAGTTTAAGTTTTAATGGTGCTACCTCTGGCTCTAAAGTATTAGGTGATGACGAGACTGTAATCCCTACAACTACAGTTCCTTCTACTCCAGAAGCTACACAACAAGCTGCTCCTGCTGCTACACCAGCACCAGTTGCAACAGATTCTACAAAATAAGAATTGATAAAACATATAAAATGCCAGCATGTCAGTGCTGGCATTTTTTTTAACGAAAAATTGTCAGAAAATCGCTTTGGCATAATTTCTGAAATAATGCAAGCAACAAATTAATAACATTATTAAAATATAAAAACTATGTCATTAAACATTAAACCAATTTCAGATCGAGTAGTTATTGAGCCGTTAGCAGCTGAAACTACAACCGCTTCAGGAATTATTATTCCAGACACTGCAAAAGAAAAACCTCAAAAAGGAACTGTGGTAGCCGTAGGAAATGGTAAAAAAGATCATACCATGACTGTTAAAGTTGGCGATATAGTTCTTTATGGGAAATACTCTGGAACAGAGTTCAAATACGAGGGTAAAGATTACCTAATCATGCGTGAAGATGAAATTTACGCAATTCTTTAATTAAAAAATTAAACTACAACTTTTAACATTCAAACGTTAAACATTAAACAAAAATTAAAATGGCAAAAGATATAAAATTCGACATTGAAGCACGCGATGGTTTAAAACGTGGTGTTGACGCATTAGCAAATGCAGTAAAAGTAACTTTAGGTCCAAAAGGAAGAAATGTAATTATTTCAAAATCATTTGGTGGACCAACGGTAACTAAAGATGGTGTTTCTGTTGCAAAAGAAATCGAATTGCAAGATCCATTAGAAAATATGGGTGCTCAAATGGTAAAAGAAGTAGCTTCTAAAACCAATGATTTAGCAGGTGACGGAACAACTACCGCAACAGTACTAGCACAAGCTATTGTTAAAGAGGGTTTGAAAAACGTAGCTGCCGGAGCTAATCCAATGGATTTAAAACGCGGAATCGACAAAGCAGTAGAAACTATTGTTGCTGAATTAGGCAAACAAGCGGTTTCAGTTGATGATTCTTCGGATAAAATCAAACAAGTAGCATCTATTTCTGCCAATAATGATGAAACGATTGGTGATTTAATCGCAACTGCTTTCTCAAAAGTGGGAAAAGAAGGTGTTATAACAGTTGAAGAGGCAAAAGGAACTGACACTTATGTAGATGTGGTAGAAGGAATGCAATTCGACAGAGGGTATTTATCTCCTTACTTCGTAACTGATGCGGATAAAATGATTGCTGAATTAAGTAATCCTTACGTTTTATTATACGATAAAAAAATATCAAACTTACAAGAGTTGTTACCGGTTTTAGAACCAGTAGCACAATCGGGAAGACCATTATTAATTATTGCTGAAGATGTTGATGGTCAAGCGTTAGCAACATTAGTGGTAAACAAATTACGTGGTGGATTAAAAATTGCAGCGGTTAAAGCTCCTGGTTTTGGCGATAGAAGAAAAGCAATGTTAGAAGACATCGCAATTTTAACTGGAGGAACTGTAATTGCCGAAGAGAGCGGTTATGCTTTAGAAAACACGTCTTTAGACATGTTAGGAACGGCTGAAACTATTACAATTGACAAAGACAATACGACAATTGTAAACGGTTCTGGAGATGCTGAAAACATCAAAGCTAGAGTAAACCAAATTAAAGCTCAGATAGAAACTACCACTTCTGATTACGATAGAGAAAAACTACAAGAGCGTTTAGCTAAATTAGCTGGAGGTGTTGCAGTTCTATATGTTGGTGCTGCGTCTGAAGTAGAAATGAAAGAGAAAAAAGACCGCGTTGACGATGCTTTACACGCTACTCGTGCAGCTGTTGAAGAAGGAATTGTTGCTGGTGGTGGTGTAGCTTTAGTAAGAGCAAAAGCAGCTTTAAACACGGTGAAAGCTGAAAATGCTGACGAAGCAACAGGAATTCAAATCGTAAATAAAGCGGTTGAAGCACCTTTAAGAACTATCGTTGAAAATGCGGGCGGTGAAGGTTCTGTGGTAATCGCAAAAGTTACTGAGGGAACTGCTGATTTTGGTTTCAATGCGAAAACTGGAGAATATGTTCAAATGTTATCCGCTGGAATCATTGATCCTAAAAAAGTAACTCGTGTTGCGTTAGAAAATGCAGCTTCTGTAGCTGGAATGATTTTAACTACAGAATGTGCTTTAATTGACATCAAAGAAGACAGTCCCGCAATGCCAATGGGCGGAGGTATGCCTGGAATGATGTAATTCAAAGTTGAAAGTACGAAATATAAAAACCCCGATTTTGAAAATTTTTCAAATCGGGGTTTTGTTTTATTTGCTCCAATCGAAATTGGTTACATAAGTTAAACGAACTGTGGGATTACTTTCTTGAAATGTATTGGTATAATTCCAAATATTTTGATGAATATAACTCAATTGAATTTGATGATTTTTATCGAAATTATAACCAACTCCACCTATTAATCGATTTTGATTTAAAAATGTTTTTCCAGCGTTAGAACCTAAATTCATAAAAACCTCATCGCCAAACAAAGCAAACAACTGGGTTGCGTCTTCTTTTTTAATCAAAGGATAATTGAACAATAACATATATCGCATTCGATTTCTATAATCGTATTGATCAATTTCTAAATCGCCATTCGATTGCGCTTTTGCTATTCCAACATATCGAAATTCATCTCGTAATCGGTGAGTAATTTTTAATAGTCCCCTATTATGAACAAACGTTCCTTGAATCCAAAAATGATTTTCGGGAATACTAATTTTATTCATCGCCGGATTTCCGTAGGAATACGTATTATAATGACTAAATCCAACACTTCCCAAAAACCTTTTATTAAATTGGTAATCTACTGATGGACGAATAAAATACTGTTGTTTTTCTGAAAATCCGTTCGCATATCGCATCGTAGCTTCAAATGACAAAGAGAATTTTTCCGTAATCCTATTCTTTCCAAAATAGTGCAACCAAATATCATTGTTACTTTCTTTTACTTGTGCGAAACTAATACTCACAACAAAAAAGCTCGCTATCCCAACTAAGAATAGCAAGCGTATTTTTATAGGTTTCATTATTTATTGTACAATTAAATTTTTTCTAGAGGCTTTTGGATGCGAAGATAAGGCTTTATGATTTTCCAAACCAATAATTGTAACCGTTCCCCCGTCTTCATGAGCTTCATAATCATGTTTAAAATACTCTAAATTTTCCATTACAGAATGGTCAACCAACTTAGTTTTTTTCAAACAAATACACACTTGGTACCCCGGTGGAATTTCTTCTAACTTTCTTTTAATCCCCAAATAATTAGAGAAAATAGCGGCCTTACTTATTTCAACTCTATATTCGTTATTTACAAAGGAAACTACTGTTGGCGCTTTAAAAAACGAAGAAATTGGTGTTCCATTTACCACATGAATAATCATTTTTACTAACATTCCCGCAAAAATCCCCAATAATAAGTCTTCGAATAAAGTGACCAAAACCGTAATCGTGAAAATAAATAATTGCTCTTTTCCAATGTGCAACATGTGAATAAATTCTTTTGGATGCGCTAATTTTATTCCTACACTAATCAACATGGCTGCAAGTGCTGCATTTGGAATCATCTCTAATAAAGGTGCTGCTAACAATACAAAAACCAAGATGAAAAATCCGTGAAAGAAGTTAGCCCAACGCGTTTTTGCTCCGTTATTTACATTTGATGAAGAACGAGCAACTTCAGAAATCATTGGTAAACCACCTAAAATTGCTGCTAATGTGTTTCCAATTCCTACTGCGATTAAATCTTTATTTGTGTTGGATTTTCTTTTGAAAGGATCTAATAAATCGATGGCTTTTACAGTTAACAAAGATTCTAAAGTACCAACCAAGGCAAACATAATTACATATTTAATAAATAGTCCCGTTTGACTAATTCCTGAAAAATCGACATTCCAATTGATATTATCTACTAAATTTCCAATTTTCACTAAAGCATAAGGCGGTTCTGTATGTGCAAAATCCATAAATAATTCACATGGAATAGCAAATAACAATACCACCAAAGGAGCTGGTATCATTTTGATCGATTTGTTTTTGATATATGGCCAACCCAACATAATTGCCAAACTCACTACTCCAATAATCGAAGCTTTTGCATCTAAATTGATGATGAATTTCGGAATATTTAAAAGCAATTCTATCGGTCCCATTCCTTTAGCTAAAGCTGGATTATCATTCAATAAAACTGGAATTTGTTTGGCAATAATGATAATTCCAATAGCAGCTAACATTCCGTGAATAGTAGAAAGCGGAAAGAAATCGGCTAATTTTCCTAATTTCAAAACTCCGAAAAGAATTTGAATTACTCCTGCAACAACCATTGCTCCAAGCGCTAATTTCCAACCTAGTTCGTTATTTCCTTGACCAAATTCGGCAACAGCTCCAGCAACAATTACGATTAAACCAGCTGCTGGACCTTTAATCGTTAATCGAGAACCCATGAAAAATGAAACTACTAAACCTCCAATAATAGCCGTGATTAATCCCATAATTGGTGGGAAATCAGAAGCTTTTGCGATTCCTAAACTTAATGGCAATGCCAATAAAAACACGATGAAACCTGAAATAGCATCGGTTTTGAAATTCTCTTTTAAGCCTGCTAATCCATCAGCAGGTATATATTTTTTTATTTTTGTGTTCATATATTTTCGAATAAATTAAGATGATTTGTAAGGCAACTCATGATACGTTTTAACATGAGGCCCTAAGAAAAGACGAGCATAAATTCGGATTCCGGCAATACCTGAAACCACAAAACTAGATGCTACAAAAAAGGCTAAGAAAAGTTGATTGCTATCGATATGACTGAAAATCAAATCTTCTCCGATGAAAGTTGTTGTAATTGGAAAACCCGTAATTCCAAGGGTCGCTAATAAGAAAAAGAAAGCAAACTTAGGATGTTCGTAAACATGTCCTAAATACTGACTAATCAGAATTTTTCTCTCTAATTTTTGCAGCTGTAATAAAGCTACATAACCAATGATTCCCGCAACAATAATTCCAGCTAGATAATAGGCAATTTCACTTACACTTACTTTGTCATTAAACACAATGGCTAAAGCAATCCAAAAATGATTCATTATAATTAAAATCCATGCTAAAAACGGACTTCTTCGTTCTGAAAATGATTTAAAAACGAATACCAACCCAATGAAAGCGAAAACTTCGGGTAAAACCAAAATAAGTTGTTGTGGTAAATCTACTTTGAATTTATAGGTTATGAATCCCGTTAAATATAGTGGAATAAAAAAGAAATAAATTCTCTTGATATTCAAAAAATCTAACGATTTACCTATGACTTTCAATGGTTTCCATAATACCATATTTAGAAATCCTTCCAAATTGAATTCTTTCAGAGCTAAAATGTAAAGTGTGTATTCTATTTTCTTTGGATACGAATCTTCGATTGCTTTTTCTCGTGGTTTGAAATTGTAAAACTGGTCGCGAATCAAATAACTCACCACTGAAGGAGAAACTAATAATTGATACGTTCTCAAAAATGCATTTCCGGCAAAGTGAATTAATGCTAATGTTTCAAAACCTAACGCAATTTCAATGAATATAATTCCAATTTGAGAAATAGAACTATACGCTACTTGACTTTTTATAGACGATTGAACCCTCGCCATTAAAGTTGCCGCCAAACTTGTCGTTAATCCCATTAATCCGATAGCGATTCTTATGGTAGTTTGATGTTCCCAAAATGGAAATGTTCGCAACATTAAGAACACTCCCAAATGTACCGATAACGAACCATAGAAAATAGCACTCGAAGGCGTTGGACCTTCCATAGCTCTAGGCAACCAAGACGAAAACGGAATCTGAGCCGATTTTGCAGCAGCAGCACATGCCAAACAAAGTGCGATGAATATTCCGATGATAGAATGATTTTGCAAATGCTCATTTACCAATTCGTAATTATTCAACTTCATGAAGGTAATATTTTCATGAAATAAATGGTGACTTGCCCACATCGCTAATAACAATCCGACATCGCCAATTCTATAAATTGAAAATACTTTGAAAGCATTTTTAACGGGTAAATAACGTTCTCTATAAAATGCAATTAAAAGGAAAGATGAAATTCCAATGATTTCCCAACCAATGAATAAGGTTTCAAAATTTCCTGATAAAACAACTAAGTTATATCCGAAAAAGAAAAGCAAAACCGTATTAAAAAAACGTTTGTATCCTTTTTCTCTATGTAAATAATAGCGACTATACGTAGTTATCATAGAAGTTAATAAAGCTCCAATGAATAAATAAACAGCAGAAATTTGATCAAAATAGAAATCGATAAAAAACTCATAATGAGCTGTTTTTAATATCGACAATTCTATTAAATTCAAATCTTTAGCACCGTCAATTATCCAAAAAATGATAAAAGTTACTAATCCAACTAATTGTAAAAAAACCGTTCCAAACGCTATCGATGAGATGGCCTTCTCTTTAGATTCAGGAAAAAACAAACTAATTACAAAACCTAATAACGGTAATCCTATAAAATATTGCAACAACTCGTTCATGACTTAAAGGGTATTAGTAATTATTCCTACTGGAAGATTCTCTTTTGTGGTTGCAATCAATTGCATTTCATCTCTAATGAAATTTACAGCTTGAATAGGTTGATAGGAAACAAACTTTTCCTCTTCAAAAACAAAAAGCGCTTTAGTTTCAGGTTGAACCGCAACTAATTTTACCCAATCGTTCTTAAACCATTCGTAAGTAGCTGGATTTTTTGAAATAGCGTACATTACTTTTTCAGGGAAATGCTCTGCAATTACTAACAAACGAATTGGGTCATGCACTTCAATCATTTGACTTGGCAAACCTGGACGTAAATCGCCATCAATTCCGTTGGCAACTCCAATTAATCCCATTACGTTATGAGGTAACTTAGAGCCCGCTCCTAATTTTTGATTGTCAACTCTTGAAAAATAGTATTCCAAATTAATTCCGCCACCTACTGGTGCAACTGCACCTAAAATAATGGCTAAATAATCTCCTGTAGGATCTACTTCGTAGTCATACGAATTCAAAAAAGAGCGTCGGTCTAGAAACAATTGTTTTGATAAACTCCTTCTTCCAACAATACACATTGCATTCGTTGCATGATTTAATTCAGGACGAGGTTCAAATAAAGATAATGAACGACGTTTTACTTTTTCGTGAACTTTTTCTAAAGTATCTGAAGTATCAATTGTATCAAATCGTCTTGAACGTTCTTTTGCGTTGTTATCTAAAGCTTTTGTAAATGTGATTCCATTTTGTTGGTGCAAAGCTTTATTATTTTCAGATAAAGTTTCCTCATCATAAAAAGCAATTTCATCACGAGTCGTATCATGTAAAGCCGGTAAAAATTGCGTTGAAGTTGGAATATCAATTCCTCTTTCTTTCAAAATAGCTCTCACTTCTGGATGATTAGCTGCAAACGAAGCAACTTTTGCGTTAACCGAACTTGGTCTACCACAACAAGCACCACAATCATAACCCGCATAATGCGTATTATTGATACTTGTTGCTCCGTGTCCAACCACATAAACTAATGGCGAAAAATTCGAAACTAATCCGATACTTTTTAACAAACCTTCTACTCTATTCGCCATTTCTTCAACCGAAAAACCAATTTGCAAATCAGATTCTCTTTGATTGGCATCTTTGTTTTCGATGACCAACTTCGATTTTTTATGCAAATGCTTAAATGAAGCTGTTGTAGCTGGCGACATCGAAGGTTTAAAAATATTCAAAAACAATTTGAGTGCTGATGAAAAACCTAACGTTTGACTAATTACCCAACCCAAAAACAACGAATGCGATTGTTTGTGATAGTGCAAATCTATAGCCTGTTTTTTCTTTCTGTGTTCCTCTTTGATTAAGAATTTTGGAGTAACAGGAGCTGGACATAATTTAGTATAAAATTTTCCATTTACTGGTTGATAGAAAAATTCGAAATTAAAGAAAGCTGCCGTTCCATAAGTAGAAACATTTTTATCAATATGTTCAATATGTCTTCTGAACGAACATTCTCTATCGTCCATACAAAACATACCTTGAAAACTTGGTATTTGCTCCAACTCTTCTTCTTTTACGTTTTGAACATTTGACAGTACAGAATCATAGAAATTCCACTCGAATGCTTGTTGCCAAAGCGATAAAACATCGAATAATTCGCTATATGCTACTTTTTCAAAAAGTAAAAAATTGGTGTTCTCAACTTTAAATCCTAATGGAGCCCATATATTGTTGAACTTACTATCTAAAGTATCAATCTCAAGAAGTAATTCGAATTTTATTAATTCCTCTAACGTAATTTGTCTCGAATCTAATAAAGAACTCGGATTGTTTTCAATAGTCGCAATAATGCCGCTCCAACCTGGATGACCGAATTGTTGATCGAATAAATATTGTTCGAATAATTCTTCTTTACCAACAATTAATTCTAATAATTGTGTAATGGAAGCGTCTTCTTGTAATAACTTTTTGGCTCTGTCAGAAGTAAAAATTCCTTTAAAAGTATTTCTTTCTAATTCTCTAATGGAAGCTAAAAATCCTTTATCATGGATAGGAAAATTCCAGATAGCAACCCCTTGATCCAAATAACTACACAATACACGAAACAACAAACCATGCGTTGATTTTTCAAGATTTATAGCGTAATATTTATTCCAATTAGAACGTAAACTTCCAATTCTTGGAGAAATGGATTCGTCATAATTGGTTTTCAGTAATTTTTCTTTCCAGGCTTGAAGATTATCCAATCCTTTTTCTTTTATAATGATAGCATCTAAAACAATTTCATTGATCTCGTTATTAGCAAATCGTTGTCTAAAATCAGTTATTGATAAATACGTTTTGTAACCAAAAATTGTAGATGCTTCATGCAATGCTTCGTGGAATTTTTTACTTTGAAAAGCATGCAAAGTATTGTGGTGCACAAAGTCTTTCAAGGGATTTTGAGCTGGTAAATAATGAGTTAAGTGATGAAGAACTTCGTGTTCGTCAAAACCAACGGTATTTGTTTTCATTGCTTAATGAAATAAATTAATACACAGTGAACATTCACAATCAAACAAATGATGTAAAAAAAGTAAAGGTGTATTAAGAAAGATGAAACCTCCAATTACAATATAAATCGTAAAGTGGAATAATTTCTTTTGAAGAAAATAATGTTGTCGTATACGAGTTTGAATACTCTTTTATTGATGTTTTACCAATGTTAAAAGATTTTGACGGAATTGAAAACCAATCCAACTCCACTTCAAACTCAGGTTCTGATTCAATGATAACAAATTCACCTTCTTCAACTTGTATGGTATGAAAATGTGAAAAATCAGAAGGGGTATTCTTTTTTTGAAACTCATCTGGAAAGACTAATGCTACATCTGGAGAGACATTAGATACAATACAAATAGCCCACATAAGAGATGTGAGTAATAAGGTTGAAGATAATTGTATTGTTTTTTTCAAAATGAACGCTTAATCCCTAAAGTGATTACAAATGTATCGTATATTTGAATTCAATTAATTAAAATTGGATAAATTTTAAAAAAAATCCGATTAGAAATTTCTAATCGGATTTTAAATTATTTCATTCGTTCGTAATTACAACACCCATGAAGTTTATCATAGACAGCATCTTGGGCTTTTACTGGAGCCGTATCGTGTCCTACTTCGGCTATTGCTTTTGCCACAGCAGCAGCAGAACATTTTGTTTCATCTATTACTAAATGAATATCCTGATCTTCAACATGCCATTCAGCGCTTTTAACTCCTTTAACCGAATATGCGGCTTTTTCAATACGCTTTTCGCACATACCACAATTTCCAGCTACTTTAAATTCTACTCTTTTGTTTTTGCTTTTTTTCTCTTGTGCAACCATTGTTAGTGAAAAAAGGCTCGCCAACACTAATAAAACTATTCTTTTCATTTTTTTTAATTTAATATTTTTAAGATTACTCTCCTATTTTATAATTCTCTTTTCTGTCTTTTATATTAAAACGAATACCTACATAATACATGGCTCCGAAAGTTGGTCCGTATATCATACTACTATCAAAATAAATGCCAAAAGGATTTTCATTTTGAACAATTCCATTCATTTGCTTGTAATTTGTCATATTTTCCCCTCCTATGTATGCTTCAAAATTACTTGAAAATGTTCTAGTAATTTGAGCATTTAACGTTCCAAAAGAAGGTGCAAACTCATCCAAGCGATATTGCTCTGGATTGGATTGTGTATAAGGTAAACGTTGTTCGCCAAGCCAATTGTAAGTTACATCAAATTTCCATTGTTGCCCTTTATCGTTAATGTGAGTTTCATAGGCAAGGTTTCCAAAAACTCGGTGTTTTGCTTGTAATGGTCGTTCTAATTGTCCTCTTGTGAATTGCGTCTGTACATCATAGTATTTATAAGCCGTTTTAAAGGTCAAATGCGTCATCAAGTCAACTGAAAATTCCGCTTGAAAGGAATTAGCGAAACTGTTCCCCTCTAGATTATAAAACAATACTTCCTGTGGAGAATGGTCCACATCTACCACCGCTTGATTTTGAAAATCTGTTCTATAATAATCTAAAATAACTTCAGCATCTTTTCCTAACAGTTTAAATTTTTGAATGAAACTCAAACCATAATTCCATGCAATTTCAGGATTCAGTCCATATAATTCTCCTTCCGAATTCAAAATTGAAAAACTTCTATTGGATGCAAACAATTGTTGGTTTTCTGCAAAAATATTGGCTGCGCGTTTTCCTCTTCCAGCCGAAGCTCTTACCACAGCATTATTCCAAGGATTGTATCGAAGATGCAATCTCGGGGTGATAAACGTCCCTAAACGATTGTGATTATCAATCCTTGCTCCGGCTACCAGACTAAAATTATCGGTATTGTCATAGGTATATTCAAAAAAAGCACCAACAGAATTATCAATTCTTGAAAAATCGCGACTGAAATTCAGTGCTACAAATTCGTTATAATCATCATAAGAGAAGTTTAAACCAGTTGTGAATTTATTCTTTGTGTTATTGATAATCGAATTGAATAAAAGATTAGAATAAAAACTTTTTTGATGAATGTTGTACTGGCTTAATCCAAAATAGGATTCTTGTTTGTGTGACTGAAATGAATTTTGGAATCCAAAGCTCTGAAACGGCATATCAGGAAAGACGTAACCCGTTTTATTTGAGATTTCAATTTTTTCTGTATTGATCTCGCTTCCCCAAGCATTTGTAGTAAACTTATCTGTGTTAGGATTATAGTCCGTCTCACCTGCTTGTTTCTCATCGTTCATGTAGCGAACATTTAGAAAACTCACTAAGCCCTTTTCAGCATCGGTATACTGCCAACGATTTAAAATATTGACTTGTTTACCAATTGGACCATCTAAAAACCCGTCCTTATTCATATCATTTTTACCCACACGTGTGTTTCCATGTAAGAATAAGGTTGAACTTAATTTATCGGAGAATTTATTATTAAAATGCGTATTAATTTCATAACGCTCATCTTGCGAGGCGTAAGCATTTAGGAAAAAAGGTATATCATCTGCAGGTTTTAAAACTTCGTAATTAATTTGCCCGGAAATACTTTCATAACCATTGATTACACTTCCAGCTCCTTTGGTAATTTGAATGCTTTCAACCCAAGTTCCAGGTACAAAAGATAAACCATAGGCTTGAGAAGCGCCACGAACCGAAGGAATATTTTCTTCAGCAATTAAAATGTACGGACTCGTTAATCCTAACATCTTAATTTGACGATTTCCTGTTACAGCATCTGAAAAATTAACATCAATGGAAGGGTTTGTACTAAAACTTTCAGATAAATTACAACAAGCTGCTTTCAACAACTCTTTTTGCCCCATGACCTGAATGTTTTGAACTTTGTACAAAGAGTGCTCAGTTCCTCTTTTTGTTTTAGAAATCACAACCTCTTTTAAGGTATTAACTTCTTTTAAAATTACAACAATTGTATTTGAAGTAATTTCCATTTTCTTGGTTTCAAAACCAATGTAACTTACAACTAAAAAAGTGGATTCAGGTACTTTTTTTAAGCTAAAATTCCCGTTTTCATCTGTTGTGGTTCCAATTGAAGTGTTGAACCAAAAAACATTTGCTCCTAATAAAGGTTGATTATTTTCGTCTTTTACAATTCCATTAATAGTTTCTTGAGCATATAAAAATTGAGAAACAAAGAATAGCAAAAACGCTATTTTTTTAAACATAATTGATTGATTTATTGTTATTAATTCTTTGATTTGTAGAATAAAAAACAATAAAATTATGCGTAAAAAACCAATTGACAATAAAGTTCATAGAGTGGTGGCGCATGGGAATCACAATAAAAAGCAATATGATTTGAAGCTTCTATTGATGGCTGTAGCGCAACAAAATTAGGATTCCAATCTGTAGTAAGAACTGATAAAGGTTCAAAATCCAATTGAAACGATTTAATAACTATATCATCCGTCTTTTTTTCAACCTTGATTAGTTTATTAGAACAACAAGTATCGTGAGAATTTTCTTTTGCACAGCAAGACTTTATCTCCTCTACACAAGGTTCTTCTTCTTGATAATGAAAGGAAACCGATGCAATTTCATCTTTACAATAATGAACCGCAAAACTTAACCCTAAATTACCAAGTAATAGTAGCGAAGCGAGAACTGTACTTATGTGCTTTTTGAAATTCATCGGTACAAATTTAGGAATTAGAAAATAAAAATCCGTTAAAATTTACTAAATTTCAATTACTTGTCCTAAAAACGGCACTTGCGCATCAAAACCATATTGTTCCTGTACTTTTAATCGCAACTCATCTGCTGCTTCATTTTCTCCATGTACCATAAATACTTTTTTAGGTTTTGTTTCCAATTCGGACAACCAATTTAATAAATCATTTTGATCTCCATGAGCAGATAAACTTTCGATCAACATTATATTTGCCAGAACTGGATAATAATTTCCGTAAATTTTGATTTCTTGAGCCCCTTCTAATAATTTTCTACCGCGTGTTCCTTCTGCTTGATAGCCTACTAAAGTTATTGTGGTTTCTGGTTTGTCAACTAAATGTTCTAAATATGATAAAACTCTTCCACCCGTAATCATTCCGCTTGCTGCAATGACTACTTTTGGTTTTTTATCGTAAACTGCATTCATACTGTCTTTGAAATCGGAAATTAAGGTAAAAACTTTACACATTTCGTCACAATCTTCAAAAGAAAGTCTATGCCATGTGCGATTATCTCTAAAGACATCTAAAACACTAATCCCCATAGGCGTGTCAATGATGTAAGGCATGTTTGGAATGCGTTCTTCTTTTTTCAATTGCCAAATCAAATACATCATCGTCTGTACCCTCTCCACGGCAAAACTAGGAATCACAACGGTTCCTCCTTTGTTGAATGTATTGTTAATGATGGTTTCCAATTCAAATAAAGCATCGGTTTGTGGATGAAGACGATTTCCATAGGTACTTTCTAAAAACACATAATCCGCTTTTTTCGGTTTTTGAGGCGGAAACATTAGTACGTCATCATCTTGACCAATGTCACCTGAGAAAACCAAAACTTTTCCATCTATTGTTAATTCAATCGAACATGCGCCTAAAATATGACTTGCATAGAAGAATTTGAACGAAACAGCATCATCTAATTTTACATCCAAATCTTTATCCACTACACGAAACTTCGGAATTACAGCATCTACTTCTGCTTCTGTATATAAAGGTTCTGCTGGATCGTGTTTTGAGAAATGTTCTTCATTTGCTCTTTTAGCTTCTTCTTCTTGAATTTTCGCACTATCGTATAAAATCAATCGCGAAATTTCTTTCGTAGGTCGGGTGCAGAAAATTTTTCCATTAAAACCTTCTTTAACTAATTTTGGCAACCAACCACAATGATCTAAATGTCCGTGAGTAAGAATTACAAAATCAATTGTTTCAGGTAAAATGGAAAGCGGTTCTCGATTTAATTCGCGCAAAGATTTTATTCCTTGGAACATCCCGCAATCTATCAGAATTCGTAGATTATTGTGTTCGATTAACGTTTTGGAACCTGTTACAGTTCCGGCACCACCTAAAAAATGAATTTTCATGATTTTTGCTTTTAATTTGTTAATTGATTCGCTTCTTTAAGTACATTTTTGATGCGATTATGACTCAGTTCTATTGTATTCAAATAGTCTGGATGTTGAATTAAATCTTTTACGGTGATGCAATCCAAAATGAGTAGTTGATCTTTCTCTGCTTTAGTCAAAGTAGTCAAACAAGTCACAGGATATACACGGTATTTATCAACCAACTCTTTTATACCATTTTTCTGTGGATAATCCCAACTCAACATATTCAAACCCGAACATTCTCCAAACTGAATAGCATCAGTGGTGAATTTGTTATTAGTTACTATGATGCACTTGGAAATAATTCGTTTAGCCGAAAACAAATCATACTTTTTATCCTTCACATCATTAAATCGAGAGAAAATATACATGGGCACTTTTACATCACTTTTCGCATCTTGACCTGAATGAAATTTACATTCAACCATGGTAAGAATCTCATCTTTGAGAAGTAAAATGTCGATTTCATGGGAGATACACTTTCCATTTAACGTAACGCTAACTTTGGTTTTAAAACCTTGTTCTTGCATTACTTTTGCTATAAATTTTTCGAAGAAAAAGCCAGCAGGACCAAGTCCTAATAAAGCCGTTCTAAGATTATAGCGCGCAGCATGAACATTAGAGATGTTCTTCAGTAATTGATAAGCACGCTTGTATATTCTTTTTGAAGAAATACCTTCATACATTTCGCTTTCAATTTTTTTTATGATAGTTTCCGCTATGGCTTGATCGGCTCCCGATTTTCGTAGAGAATTGATTAGTTTCTGTTCGTCGTAATGAACCAGTTCACCTGAATATTTTGTAACTTTCATTTCGCCTTAAATAATACCTAAAGATATAAAAATTTAACGAGAAATTTGTTGATAATAAAAAGCAGGTATAAAAAGTACTAAAAAGAGCGGTTGAATTAAAAATCGTCGGATGTAAAACAAAATTAAATAATCAGGTTCTTTAAAAAGATGAAGTAATCCAAAGAAAATGGTTATTAATACAACAAACAAAAAAAGAAAAAGGTAGCCTGAAAGAATCATTAAATTCCTTTCGTTAAAAAGGAATCGAATGATAATTAGAGAGAAAAATGTGTTTAAGGTATATCGTAAAAGCAGGTTTTCGAATAGCAAATAACGATTCAAATCGGGTACTGGTTTATTTAAATAATCTATTTTAAAAAAGGATAAAAAAGGATCATAAAACAACTTGTCCTCCAAAGCTCTTACTAAAATCAGTCCTAACAAAGCCAATCCTATAAAAAACAGTCTTTTCTTATTTCGCAGTAATTCTTTTAACATAGCCCGAAAATTTGGTTACCCATAAAACCCACAAAATGAAAACGACTCCATAAATGAAAAGAGGAAAAATAGTTCCGTGTAAAAATGCTTCATATTTTGGATAATAATACAAAGCGAAAGAAAGCAATGCAATTCTAATAATGTTTAAAATATGAATTAGAAAAACCCCAATGCCTATGTAAAGCATCGTTTTTTTCCATTGCGTTGCGAATGCAAACACAAAAGCTGAAAATAATATCATAATGCTTATCGCATTACAACCTTCAATAACACGCGCCACAAATTTTTCTTTAAAAATAATTTTGAAGGAAGCCTCTTTATCGTGTTTGATAAATTGAATATCGTCATGAAAAAGCAACATAAGTTGCTTTGCTTGATTAGCGACTATTTCTGTAAAAAAATCCAATTCTTTATTTTCGGCATTGTATTGAGTCAAATATATTTTGTAAACAAACGTAAATACCACATAAAAAAGTAAAAACTTTATTAGGAAGCTAAAAAAAAGTTTGTTTTGACGAATGGTTTTTTTCAAAATATAGATTTTTAACAAAAATATAGATTTTTTAATAGGAAAGAATAAATACTTTTGCAAAAAAATACCACCATGACATTTGAAGAATTAAAACCTATTGTTTCTAATATAATCGAAAAAGAAACCATTTCACGTGATGAAAAATTAAAAGAAATCTGTCAATTATTGAGTAATAATGTGAGTTATTATAATTGGGTAGGATTTTATTTTGCTAATCACGAAACCAAAACATTGCATTTAGGGCCATATGTTGGTGCCGAAACGGACCATACTGTAATTCCTTTTGGAAAAGGAATTTGTGGACAAGTAGCCGAATCTAATGCTAATTTTGTAGTTCCTGACGTGAAGGCACAGGACAATTACATCGCTTGTAGTTTTACTGTTAAATCAGAAATTGTTGTTCCATTGTTCGTGAACGGATTAAATATTGGACAAATCGACATCGACTCTCATGTGCTAGATCCTTTTACAACAGCAGATGAACGCTTCTTAGAGTTTGTAAATGAACAGGTTGCAAAATTATTCTAAGAATCACATTGCGACTAACTCTTTTTTATACATTTGTTGTGATTATAACCCTCACGACACAGGTTTTTTATGGAATTTAATGTCCCAAGCTTAGAACTTCCTTTCTTTGCTAATTTATTGTTATTATTAGTATTAGCACGTTTTTTTGGTGAAATCATGGAGCGTTTTAAACAACCTGCAATGATTGGCGAAATTTTAGCTGGTGTTCTATTAGGACCTACGATTTTAAATTTCATTCATCGTACAGAGGAATTGAAAGTGATTTCTGAGTTAGGTGTTTTCCTTCTGGTCATTATTGCAGGTTTGGAAATAAATTTGGACGAAATCATCAAGTCAATGAAAGGAAGAAATATCGTAATTTCTGTATTGGCTTTTTTTATTCCTATATTAGCTGGTTTTTTTGTAGGGAGGCATTTTGATTTAGATGTAATGTCAACTATTTTTATTGGGTTGTGTGTTGCTATTACTGCATTACCCGTAAGCATAAGGATTCTAATGGATTTAGGCAAATTAAATTCTCCTGTCGGACAAAAAATTATTTCAGTAGCTATTTTTGATGATGTAATTGCTCTTACTATTCTAGGGATTTTACTAGACATTAAAGACGTTGAGCAAACCTTCTTTAATATTACTAATGCAACACTATTAACCCTTTTAAAATTAAGCAGTTTCCTGATTCTAGTAATTGTTACTTATCGAATTATTCGAAACGTTTCAAAAGAAGAGAATTTTATTGAAAACAAATTAAATAAAATAATATCCGTACTCAAAGGCAAAGAATCCCTTTTTGCTGTGTTTTTTGTTTTTATACTAATTTTTGCTACAATTACCGAAAGTATAGGTTTGCATTTTATTATTGGAGCCTTTTTTGCTTCGATGCTAATTTCAAAAGAGTTAGTAGGAGAAAAACATTTAAACACCTTTCATAATACTACAAACAGTATGGCAATGGGCTTTTTAGCCCCTATTTTTTTTGCAGGAATAGGATTAGAATTCCAATTTTCATCCATTCAAAACTACCCGCTGTTATTTGCCATAATAATCGTTTCATTTTTATCAAAAATTATTGGCGGTTATGTAGGAGGGCGCTTTGCAAGATTGGATCATAAAGTTTCGCTTGCTTTGGGTTTTGGATTGAACGCCAGAGGGATTATGGAATTGGTAATTGCAAACATCGCTTATAAAGCAGGAATTATCAATACAGAAATTTTTTCAATATTAGTAATTATGGGATTAATCACTACACTTGCAACCCCCTTCTTACTAAAAAGATCTTTCAAATCTATTGATAACAAAAAAGACCATTTGTCTTAATTTCAAAATTAAAAAGGTATTCCTTGTATTTTAGAAAAATAAAACTACCTTTGCAACCGAATTGCAACCATACAATTCATACATAAAAATCATTTAAAATAATATTGGCATGTACTTGACAAAAGAAACTAAAGCTGAAATTTTCGCTAAACACGGAGGAAAAGCTGAAAACACTGGATCTGCTGAAGGGCAAATCGCATTATTTACATTTAGAATTTCTCACTTAACAGAACACTTGAAAAAAAATCGTCACGATTACAACACTGAGCGTTCGTTAGTTCTTTTAGTAGGTAAAAGAAGAAGTCTTCTTGACTACCTAAAAAAGAAAGATATCAACAGATATCGTGAAATTATTAAAGAATTGAATATTAGAAAATAATCAACTAAAGGGGCTTCGTGCCCCTTTTTGTTTTATTTATATTGACAGAAAAAGTTTGGTTTTTCATTGGGTTACAAACAACTACACACACAACAACAACACAACTGACCCTTTGTTTAATTTAGAATTAAAAATTTATGATTCCAAAAGTATTCCAAGAAGTTATCGATTTAGGTGACGGAAGAAGCATCACAATCGAAACTGGAAAATTAGCCAAACAAGCAGATGGATCTGTTGTTGTTCGTATGGGCGATGCCATGTTATTAGCAACAGCAGTATCTGCAAGAACATCAAATCCTGGTGTAGATTTTCTACCATTAACGGTTGATTATCGTGAAAAATTTGCAGCAGCAGGTCGTTTCCCCGGTGGTTTTTTCAAAAGAGAAGCGCGTCCAAGTGATAGCGAAGTTTTAACTATGAGATTAGTAGACCGTGTATTACGTCCACTTTTCCCAGACGATTATCATGCTGAGACACAAGTTATGATTCAATTAATGAGTCACGACGAAAATGTTATGCCAGATGCATTAGCTGGATTAGCAGCTTCTGCTGCATTAGCGGTTTCAGATATCCCTTTTTACAACTTAATTTCCGAAGTACGTGTAGCACGTATCAACGGAAAATTTGTTATCAATCCAAGTAGAGAAGAATTAGAGCAATCAGATATCGATATGATGATTGGAGCTTCTATGGATTCTGTGGCGATGGTAGAAGGAGAAATGAAAGAAATTTCAGAAGCAGAAATGGTAGCAGCTATCAAATTTGCTCACGAAGCTATCAAAATTCAAATTCAAGCACAAGAGCGCTTAAGAGCAGCTATTGGAGCTCCTGCTTACAGAGAATATGAAGGTGAAAAAGAAGATGAAGCTATCTATGCCAAAGTAAAGGCAGCCGCATACGACAAATGTTATGCAATTGCTCAAGAAGCCTCTGGAAAAAGTGAAAGAGGCGAAAAATTTGCTGCTGTAAAAGAAGAAGTAAAAGCTTTATTTACAGAAGAAGAATTAGCTGAAAATGGTGATTTAGTAAGTAAATATTTCTACAAAACGAATAAAGAAGCTGTTCGTAATGTAATCTTAGAAAAAGGGTTACGTTTAGACGGAAGAAAGACAACCGAGATAAGACCTATTTGGTGTGAAACAGATTATTTACCTTCTGTTCATGGTTCGGCTTTATTTACACGTGGAGAAACACAAGCTTTAGCCACTGTTACTCTAGGAACTTCAAGAGAAGCAAACCAAATCGACTCACCTAGCGAGCAAGGTGAAGAAAAATTCTATTTACACTATAACTTCCCTCCTTTTTCAACAGGTGAAGCAAAACCTTTAAGAGGAACTTCAAGAAGAGAAGTAGGTCATGGAAACTTAGCACAAAGAGCTTTAAAAAATATGATTCCTGCTGATTGTCCTTATACCATACGTATAGTTTCTGAAGTTTTAGAATCAAATGGTTCTTCTTCAATGGCTACGGTTTGTGCTGGTACAATGGCGTTAATGGATGCTGGAGTTCAAATGGTAAAACCAGTTTCTGGTATTGCCATGGGATTAATTACGGATGGAGAAAAATTTGCAGTATTGTCTGATATTTTAGGCGATGAAGATCACTTAGGTGACATGGACTTCAAAGTAACGGGAACTGCTGACGGTATTACAGCTTGTCAAATGGATATCAAAATTGATGGTTTACGTTATGACATTATGGAGCAAGCTTTAGGTCAAGCAAGAGATGGTCGTATGCATATATTAGGAAAATTAACCGAAACTATTGCTGTTCCAAGAGCCGAAGTTAAACCAAAAGCACCGAAAATTATAACAAGAACTATTCCAGGCGCTTTTATTGGAGCCTTAATTGGACCTGGTGGAAAAGTAATTCAAGAATTACAAAAAGCTACCGGAACTACTATCGTTATCAACGAAGTAGACGAACAAGGGGTAGTTGAAATTTTAGGAACAAGTCCAGAGGGAATTGCAACTGTTTTAGCTAAAATTGACTCTATCATTTTTAAACCAGTAATGGGTGAAGCATACGAAGTAAAAGTAATCAAAATGTTAGATTTCGGAGCTGTTGTTGAATATACTCAAGCTCCAGGAAACGAAGTATTATTACACGTATCAGAGTTGGCTTGGGAAAGAACCGAAAATGTTACAGATGTAGTAAACATGGGAGATGTGTTTATGGTAAAATACTTAGGTGTAGACCCTAAAACACGTAAAGAAAAAGTGTCACGAAAAGCACTTTTACCAAGACCTCCAAGAGAAGAAAAACCTATCGAGAAGAAAGACAAACCTAAAGGTTAATTCATTATTATCAGCCTAAAATATAATACCCCAATTCAATTTATGAATTGGGGTATTATATTTTAAAAACACTCTGTAAGAATAATTTTAACATTGTTATTTGTAAAAAATAGTTAAATTGCATAAAAAAAATTAAAAATGACTCGAAAAATATATTATATAATCATTTTTATGGTAGCTCTATTAATAAATTGCAATTTACATTCTCAAAATAAGATTGAAGATTTATTTGATAATACCGTTGGAAAAGAAAATCTACCTTTAAACAATGGTGTTTTTTATTTTAATACTTTTAAAACATTTGACACCCATCAGTTTTATAGCTCCAATAAGTATTCTTCTGAAGCTTTAATTTATGATAATCAGTTTTATAATTCTGTAAATTTAAAATATGATTCGTATCAAGATGCTTTGGTTTTTAAACCTTATGGAGAATCTGAAAATTTTGGAATTGTATTAGTTCAACAAAAAGTATCTAAATTCACTTTAAACAATAAAAATTTTGTAAATCTAAATCTTACAACAAATAAAAATTTAACAGATATAAAAGGATATTATGAAGAAAATTGGAGGGGAAAAAATTTTATCTTTTATATTAAACATAAAAAAACCCGAAGAGAACTCATTAAAAATCAGACTAGTTATACCGATTTTGAAATTTATAATGAATTTTTAATTTTTAAAAATAATTTATATTATTCAGTTGAAAGTAAAAACAACTTGATAAACTTATTTCCAATATTAAAAAAAGAAATCAAAACGTTTTACAGCGACAATTCAAAACTATTAAAAAACAATAAAACAGAATTCTTTGAAAAACTTTTACGATTTATTGACCAGCTAACTTTTACATAATAAATCGACATGAAAAAAGCCCTTTCAATTTTTGTTTTATTTATTAGTTTTTCTATCTTTTCACAACAAGACTCAATTGTGAAAGTAGAAATTAACGCTTCAAATTTAACCGAAGCATTAAACCAAATAGAAAAACAAACCAATTACACCTTTTTTTATAAAAAAAAATGGTTAGATGATAATATAATTGTTGTAAATGAAAAATTTGAAAAAACTACAGTTGCCGAAATTTTAAAATTTATTTTTAAAGATACTGATCTTAATTTTTATCTGAGCAAAAACCAAATAATCCTTACTCAAAATAGTGTTATTTATGACAAAGTAGCTACAAACTTTATTGAGAAAGATGAAATTGCAACAATAAACATTAAACCAATACTAATTAAGGAAACTCAAAAAAGTAATACAAATACAGATAATGACAACTTAATAGTTGTCGGTAAAGAATCTGTAACAAAACAAAAAGTAAGCTTTGAAATTTCAGGTTTTATAATGACCAAAAAAAATGGCTCTCCTGTTGCTGATGCTAACATTAGAATCCAAAAAAAAGTCATTACAACAACAAACCACAAAGGCTTTTATAAATTAATGTTGCCCTATGGAAAACACTCTATTGAAATTGAAGCTCCAAGTCATAAAAAAACAAATTTAACTATAGTAGTATATGGAAATGGCACAAAAAACTTTCAATTAGATGAAACTATTACAGAACTAAACGAAGTTATTATTGAAGGTTCGAGTGATAAAAACATAAAAAGCATAACATCAGGTGTTACATCAATCAATATGGAAGATGTAAAAAACGTTCCTTTGGTTTTAGGTGAACGCGACATTCTAAAAGTAGCGACAACACTTCCTGGTATTAAATCTACTGGCGAAGGCGCTGCTGGAGTAAATGTTAGGGGAGGAAAAGAAGATCAAAATTTATTCCTTCTAGACAATGCCACTATATATAATCCTTCACACTTTTTTGGTTTTTTCTCATCGATAAATCCATATGTTATTAAAAATGCTGAAATCTACAAAGGGAGTATTCCTGCTGAATTTGGTGGAAGACTATCATCTGTATTTGATATAAAATCAAAAAATGGAAATTCAGAAAAAATTAGCGGAGAAGGTGGTATTGGTCCAGTTACAAGTAATTTATCCATTGGTACACCTTTAGTAAAAGGTAAATCAAGTATTTTACTTGGAGGTCGTGCAACGTATTCTGATTGGATATTAAAGCAAATTGATAATCCTGAAATCAAAAATAGTAAAGCATCTTTTTATGATTTGATTTTAAAATACAATCATCAATTTTCCGAAAAAACGGCTATAGAGTCTACTGTTTATTATAGTAAAGACAAATTTAATTTAACTTCTGACTCTACATTTAATTACAGTAATAGAATTATTACATTAAATGGAAAACACAGTTTTAATGAAAAAAATAAAGCAGAGTTTGGAATTTCGAATTCTGAATATAAATTTGGAATTAACTTTGAAAAAAATAATCAAAAATCATTTGATTTTGGATTTGAAGTAAATGAAACAAAATTAATATATAAAGGCTTATACAACTACAACAACATACATAAATTTACATATGGTTTAAACTCAACTTTATACAATATAAGTCCTGGGACACTTACTCCAACAGATGAAAACTCACTATTAACATACCAATCTATTCAAAAAGAAAAAGGTTTAGAAAGTTCACTATTTATAACAGACAACATAACATTAAACAAAAAGCTAATTGTAGGCTTAGGATTGCGTTATACCAATTTCATGGCCCTAGGACCCTCTATACAAAGAAAATATATCGCAAACGCTCCTATTACTGAAGGCAATATAACAAATGAAATTGCCTATAAAAAAAATAAAGCAATTAAAACATATAACGGATTAGAATATCGAATTGCCTTAAGACAACTTTTATCTGAAACCATTTCAGTAAAATTAAGTTTCGATACTAACTATCAATATTTACATAAACTTTCAACCAACACAACACAATCGCCAACAGACACATGGAAACTTGCAGATTTAAATATAAAACCTAGTTTTGGTCAACAAGTTGCATTTGGCGTTTATAAAAATTTTAAAGGCCAACCCTATGAAATAAGTCTTGAAACATATTACAAAAAATCAAAAAATATTTTAGATTATAAAATAGGGGCAGAACTAATATTGAATGAACACATTGAAACAGAAGTATTACAAGGAAAAGGGAAATCTTATGGAATTGAATTTCTTGTAAAAAAAACAAGTGGCAGTCTAAATGGCTGGATTGGATATAGTTATTCAAAATCACTCATCAAGCTAGACAGTCAATTTAATGAAGAAATTGTAAATAATGGAGATTATTTTCCAACAAACTTTGACAAACCTCATGATTTAAGTGTTATTTTAAACTATAAATTCACTAAGAGATATAGTCTTTCAACAAATTTTATTTATCAAACAGGAAGACCTATTACTTATCCTATTGGCAGTTATGAATTTGGTGGAAATCAATATATTTTATATAGCGATAGAAATGAATTTAGAGTTCCCGATTACTATAGACTTGATATTGGATTCAATGTAGAGGGTAATCATAAAATTAAAAAGCTAGCTCATAGCTACTGGAATATCTCCATTTACAATGTATTAGGAAGAAATAATCCTTACTCTGTTTATTTTGTTACCGAACAAGGGAAAGTAAAATCTTATCAAACTAGTATTTTTTCTATTCCAATTCCAACAATTACTTATAATTTTAAATTTTAGTTATGAAAACAATTCGAAAAATACAAAATATTTTACTAATAAACGTAGTGTTAATTGCTTGTAATGCATGTACAGATCCGTATGCACTTCAATCTAGTAATTACCAAAATTATTTAGTAGTAGAAGCGACGCTTACAAACGGCTTAAAAAAGCAAGAAGTAAAATTAACAAGAACATACCGTTTAGAAGAAAGAGAACCTAGTTTAGAACAAAACGCTATCGTTAAAGTATTAGGTGATAACGGATCGGTTTTTTTATTTGAAGAAGAAAATGAAAAATATGTTTCAATTGATGAATTTGAACCATTGCCAAACGTTGCTTACAGATTAGAAATTGAAACGGAAAACGGAAAAAAATATATTTCTACAGAACAGATACTTCCTTCAGTATCAAACTTAGAATCTATAGTCGCAATAAGAAAAACAAATGATTTAGGAACTGATGGGGTTGAAATTCAAGCCAACAGTTTTGACCCTGACAATACTTCTAATTTTTATCGATTTACCTTCGAAGAAACATATAAAGTAATTGTACCTTATTGGTCGGCAAACAATATTAGAATTTTACCAAACAATACTATTGAATTGTATCCAAGAGATGGTGAAACTAAAACTTGTTACTCAAATGAAATTTCTAAGAGAATAATTTTAGAAAATACTTCTAACTCAATTGAAGATCGAATTTTAAACTTTCCTATACATTTTGTTCCTCAATCTAATTATAAAATTGCAAATAGATATAGTATAATTGTACATCAATACATCCATAACGCAATCTCTTTTGAATTTTATAAAACCTTAAAAAACTTATCAGATGAAGGAAGTAGCTTATCTCAAGTTCAACCAGGATTAATTCCAAGTAACATTTCATGTTTACAACAACCAAATGAAATAGTTGTAGGACTTTTTGACATTGCTAGCATTTCGAGTGAAAGAATATTTTTTAATTACGAAGATATATTTCCTGGTACAGATCCTCCTGGTTTCCTTTTCGAATGTGAAACGCTTACATTTAATTCTCGAGATTTTAATACACTTAATTTTAATAATGGTTTTTATGCCATGAAATCTTATATTAATTCAAATCAGCTAATTTATTACGAAAATACTGGAGCAACTTATAAATTAGTAAAACTTATATGTGGAAATTGCACCTATTTTTCTTCTAACGTAATACCTCCCTTCTGGCAATGAAAAAATACTTAATAATGTTAATTGTAACAATAGGATGGTTATCAAAGTGCTTTACACAAAATGTTTTTTTTGAAAGTGAAGCTATTTTTCTTCATACAAATGAAACAACTTTTGTAACAGGAGAAACCCTTCTTTATAAAATCTATTGTTTGAATGCAAATTCAAAAGAATTAAGTAAAATTAGTAAAATAGCATACGTTGAAATTAGCGATCCCAATGGCAAAACTATTTCTAGAAATAAAATTACTTTAAATAATGGTATAGGTGCAAATGAAATTTTCATAAATACCAATTTCAATACAGGAAACTATAAATTAATTGCCTACACTAATTGGATGCTAAACAATCCTAAATCAAAATATTTTGAAACTGATATTGCAATAATAAACCCTTTTGAACCATTTAAAAACAAAACAGATAATATTTCTATTACCCCTTCAGAAACGATAAAAAGTGATGATGTTAATTTTAAAAATGAAGATGTAACAATTAAACTTAAAAACAACTATTCAAAAAGAGAAAAAGTATTATTAGATATTATTTTAAATTCTGAAAAATTTAAAATCGGAAATTATTCATTATCTGTGAGAAGAATTGATGGATTGACATTTGGGAATAAAATTCATAGTAAGGATTTTATTAATAACAGCATAGACAAATTTATTTATTCTAGCTCCATTAGCTATTTACCCGAACTTAGAGGGGAATTATTATCTGGTAAACTAACTTCAAACGACAATTTAAAAACAATAAAAGAAAAGCATCTTGGAATGTCGGTTATAGGTGAGCCTTTTGATTTTAAAATTGTTAAGACAAATAATTATGGAGAATTTCATTTTATTTTAGATAAGGAACAAAAAAAATCAGATATAATTCTTCAAGTATTAGAAAATGAAATAGATGATTTTCAAATTAAGATAAATCCACCTGCAAGAGCTGAAATAATTACACCTTTTAAGAATAATTTAAATTTCACAGAAACTTCAATAAAAGACATTGAATCACGATTAGTTGCTTGTCAAATTGTAAATGCTTACAGTACAAAAGATAGTTTAATCACAAAGCCCGTAAATTTTATTCCTTTTTACAATTTCATCGCAAAAGACTTCATATTAGATAATTATAAGAGATTTTCTACTTTCAAAGAGACAATTATTGAAATAGTTCCATCCGTTTATTTTAAAGAAAATGAAGGGAATTACTCATTACACATTAGAAACCATGCTACATCTGTAGAATCATTTGGAAGTGCGTTAGTTTTAGTAGACGGAATGTTATTACAAGATGTAAACGAACTCTTTAATTACAATACTAAAAATATCTACAAAATAAGCATTGTAAACAAAGCATATGCTTACGGTTCAAAAATATTTAGCGGTTTAATTTCGATTACAACATTTAATAGAGAATACAATCCGAAAACGAGAAATATTTTACCGATTCAAATCGAAAGGACTAATCTAGACAAAGTTTATAAATCAATAAACTACGAAACCGAAAAAGATTTCTCACGTTTACCAGATTTCAGATTTCAACTGGCTTGGGAAACAAATGTAAGCTTAACAGCTAGTCCAATCCATTTTTTCACTTCAGATGTAGAAGGAAAATATGAAATTAATTTAGAAGGATTTTCAATAAACGGAGAACCTCTTTCCATAAAAGAATACTTCGAAGTGAAATAAGTTGCGAACTTATTTTAATTAAACTGAAAAAAATTATAGTTCCCTGTAACTTTTTTAATACCCCTTACGTATAACAAACAGAACTTTTAAAAAGTAAGGAGAAAAATTCAATGAGACAACTTAAAATTACCAAGCAGGTTACCAATCGTGAAACTGCTTCCTTAGACAAATACCTACAAGAAATTGGAAAAGTTGACCTTATTACTGCTGATGAAGAAGTAGAATTAGCGCAAAGAATTAAAGCCGGAGATCAACGCGCTTTAGAAAAATTAACAAAAGCTAATTTACGTTTCGTAGTTTCAGTAGCAAAACAATATCAAAATCAAGGACTTACACTTCCTGATTTAATTAACGAAGGAAATTTAGGATTGATTAAAGCCGCACAACGTTTCGATGAAACGCGTGGTTTCAAATTTATTTCCTATGCCGTTTGGTGGATTCGTCAATCGATTCTTCAAGCACTAGCAGAACAATCTCGTATTGTGCGTCTACCGTTGAATAAAATTGGTTCTATCAATAAAATCAACAAAATGTATGCTTTGTTAGAACAATCTAACGAGCGCCCACCTTCTGCTGAAGAAATTGCAAAAGAATTAGACATGACGGTGAATGACGTAAAAGAGTCCATGAAAAACTCAGGTCGTCATTTATCAATGGACGCACCTCTTGTTGAAGGTGAAGATTCAAACTTATACGACGTTTTACGTTCAGGTGAATCTCCAAATCCAGATAGAGAATTAATTCACGAATCATTACAAACTGAAATCGAAAGAGCATTAGAAACATTAACTCCAAGAGAAGCTGATGTTGTTCGTTTGTATTTTGGTTTAGGCGACCAACACCCAATGACTTTAGAAGAAATTGGAGAAACTTTCGATTTAACACGTGAGCGTGTTCGTCAGATTAAAGAAAAAGCGATTAGAAGATTAAAACATACTTCTAGAAGTAAAATATTAAAAACATATTTAGGATAACACTTCGACAAGCTCAGTGTGACACTATAAAGATAACAACAGTCTAAGACTGTTCGTTTTTTGATTGATGATTGAAACTCCGGCTGATTACCGGAGTTTTGTTTTTTTAAACTTGAAAATTCAAAATTCTTTATTCGTTGTTCGTTGTTGAATGCTTAAAATTTTGAATATTCAACTTGGAATTTTGAATATTGAAATGTTTTAAAATATTGTACATTTGCACTCAACAACACACACTTTACAAGCTTATGAAAAACACACTTATTGCTCCATCAGTACTTGCTGCTGATTTTGCTAACTTACAACGCGACATCGAAATGATTAATGCTAGTGAAGCCGATTGGTTTCACATTGATATTATGGATGGCGTTTTTGTACCTAATATTTCTTTTGGAATGCCTGTTTTAGATGCAATCAACAAACATGCTAAAAAAACCATCGATGTTCACTTAATGATTGTTGATCCTGATAGATACATTGCAACTTTTAAAAAATTAGGAGCTGATGTTTTAACGGTTCATTATGAAGCATGTACTCATTTACACAGAACTCTTCAAGCTATAAAAGCAGAAGGCATGAAAGCTGGAGTCGCTTTGAATCCGCACACAAGTGTAGACTTATTAGAAGATGTGATTCAAGACATTGATTTGGTTTGCATCATGAGCGTAAACCCTGGTTTTGGAGGACAATCATTTATCGAAAACACCTATTCAAAAGTAGAAAAGCTAAAAGCTTTAATCAACAGAAAAAAAGCTGCTACCTTAATTGAAATTGACGGCGGTGTAACCAATAAAAACGCAAAACAATTAGCTGATGCTGGCGCAGATGTATTAGTTGCTGGCAGCTATGTTTTTGGAGCTCAAGACCCAATAGCAACTATAGCAGATTTAAAAGCGATCACAAAATAATACAAAATTTAAACCTTACAGGTTTTTGAAACCTGTAAGGTTTATTAATATTGCTCAATCAAATATTTAATTAAATCGGTTGTCGTAATAATTCCAACCAACAATTCCCCTTCACAAACTGGAAGTGCATGAAACTCTTTTTGGGATAAAATTTCAGCAGCTTCTTTAATTGTAGTTTCAGGAGAAATAGAAACTAATTTTTTCGCCATCACTTGCTCTACTGTAAACATATTATAAACAGTGGTGTCCACTATTTCTTCGTCGTCATCTATGGCATCAGCGAAAGAAATTCGAAGCAGATCAGTATAGCTTAACATCCCTACAATTTTGTTACTATAAACAACAGGAATGTGCCGTATATGATGCTTTTTAAATAGCATTTCTGCTTTTGTTAAATCATCTGAAAGATTTAACTTTACTACATTTTTTGTCATTATTGTTGACACAGGAACCTTTTGTTTCATAAGTGTAAATTTTATTTTTTAGTTGTCACTTATGTTATCGTCTTTTAAATCATTAGTGTTTAGGCATACAAACTAGCTTTTAGTGACGATTTCATAACCTTGTATATTTATTGACATAAAGTTAGTCAATATTTTAAAATCAAAACATGATTTATGTCAGCTATTTATTCCTTACTCACTAATAAAATAGTTCTCGTTGAAATTAATCATTTGTTTGACTTTCAAAAAGATAGATGGAAATTTAAATTTAAATTCCTCCGGCGATTCGAAAAAATATTCCAATAAAACTGCCACAAATTCAAATTGATTTTCATACGCATAATCGCGTAAAAACCCTGAATCGATTAATCGCTGTCTTACTTCTGGTCTTGAAACAACACGGAATAAATTTTGAAGTGATTCGTTAAATAAAACAAAAGTTGCTTTATCGCTTTTAAGGGCATAAATATGAAAAGCATGTGTGAATTCGTGTAATCCTAAATTCAAATTATCGTTAGTAATATCAATTCCTTCTTTGAAATGTTTCCAGGAAAAAACAATACACTCCATTCTTGGATTAAACTCACCTTTGTGATAATTATCATTTTGTGAAGAATAATAAATATCGGGATAAATAACGATTCGTTTAAAAAGCGGATTCAAATATTCACGCATCCCAAAAGTTAATATCACATAGGTTGCAGAAATAGTAACTTTCATTTCTTCAGTAACTTCAATATCTCGTCCCTCAAAATTATAATGCAAGATTAGTTTAGCCACTCGATGCTCAAAATAACGCTTATACTTTGGTTTTAATCGATTGTAAAAATGAAAATTTGAGGTTAAAATATGTTTACGGGAATCGTTTAACTTTAAAAAATTAATATTAGCAAATACGACTAATGGCTTTTTGTAATTTCGCAAATACACAATCTCCGTAATATAAAATGCAAAAGCAAAAAATAGTGTTGCAAAAGGCGCTACAACTATAAACATCCCGATGTAATCGGCTAAAAATAATTCGTGTTCAATAGGCGATGTTTGCATAAGATTGGGACTGTTGTACAAATAACGTAAAATTATATTTTGTAAAATAAAAAAGTTGTTTAAAATAGTATAGAACGTCAACTTTAAGTACAATTAGATTTTGTGTTTATACTTATAGATTCTGAAACGAGTTCAGATGACAAAAACTATTTTAAACAACAATTGTGACTTCGAAGGGAGTCGAACCCCCAACCGCTGGAGCCGAAATCCAGTGCTCTATCCAATTGAGCTACGAAGCCTTTTTTTGAGTAATAAGTGATGAGTGAATAGTGATAAGCAAATTTGTACTTTTCAATGACACTATTCACTTATCACTATTTTATTAAGCCAATAATTTCTTTACAATTCCTGAAATTACTTTTCCTTCTGCTTGTCCTCCTATTTGAGATGTGGCTAAACCCATAACTTTACCCATAGAAGCAATTCCATTTGCTCCTGTTTCTCCAATGATTTTAGAAATTATCGCCTCCACCTCTTCTTCTGACAATTGCGCTGGTAAGAATTTTTCAATTACAGCAATTTGTGCTAACTCTGGTTCTGCTAAATCAGGACGATTCTGCTTTGTGAAGATTTCAGCACTGTCTTTTCGCATTTTAACCAAACGCTGTAACATTTTAATCTCTTGATCTTCTGTCAATACATCTGTAGCCCCAGCTTCTGTTTTTGCTAAAATAATTGCTGATTTAATAGCTCTTAACGCCTCTAAAGCCACACTATCTTTTGCTTTCATGGCTTCTTTCATTTGATCCATGATTTTTGTTTCTAAACTCATATCTTTTATATTTATTTCAATAGTTAGCATGTTAACATCCTGATAAAGAGCCTGCCTAAAAAAATTACCTATTTAAAAGAGGAACATTATTTTATCTAATTTTCAAACTTACTTCTTTTCTATAAAGCAGAAGGCAGTGGAAATCAACAAGGAAAACTCTCTGCAAAAGTACTAAAAAAAAACTCGAAAATTATGCTTCGAGTTTTTAGGAATTATGTAAGATTTATACCTAATCAACATTATCATGAAGAAATGAATTATTAGAACGCAATTGCATGTCATCATTACTATCTGTTCCTAATGAAATTCTAGACTGATTATTTGAAGTACTTGGTGTAGAAGTCACATCGATACCCATTCTTTTGTAAGCTGGCTGTTTCTCAATTTCGTCTACATAAGCATTGCTATTATTGAATTTATAATTAAAGTCTTTCATTTTTCTTTTACGCTCTTCCGCTCTAAACTTCAAAGTATCTTCAATTGACATCTCTAAGGGAGAAATGTTGTCAAGTTGTATTTCATTTTCCTGTTTTTTAGTATTGGTCTTCATGGTAAAGTTTAGCTCCTCATCAATTGGTTCCTGAACCTCTTCAACAGGTTTTGAATTCATCAATTCACTTTCTTTTTCAAGATAATCTTCTAAGGAATACTTCACAATACCGTTTTGATTTATCTCAGTCACAGGTACCACATTAATAGGGTCCTTTACTTCCATTGCTTTCGTTTCTGGAGATAAATCAAAAACAATTGTATGATCTTCTTTATCTTCAATGTTGCTATCAAACAAATTCAAAGAGAAATTAAAATTATCTTTAGCAACAACAAATTCAGGCTCTTTAACTTCGATTTCTCTGATTTGTGGTGTTATGATTTCGAATGAAGGCGCAACATTTGGCGTAATGACTTCGAATGTTACATCAATATTTTTAATCAATTCAGAAGTTGGCACTAAATCCATTGCCGGAACAACAGGTGAATGAATTTCAAACTTAGGCTCCTCAACTTCTTCTTCTAAAGTGAAAACAATTTTATGTTCAGCTGTTTCATCACTAGTAGGATTGATAATATCATCTTTTGGCGTCTCAACTTTTGGCGTCTCAAAAATCGGGTTATTTACAGTAATATTGGACGTCGCTTTGTTCATAAGTTCATGAACAATTTTTTGTTCATCTTCTAATGAATGAATAATTTTCTTTGGTTCTGTATTTACGATTTCCGCTTGTTGTTCTACATTGAAACCTGTAGCAATTACCGTTACCGAAATAGCTTCTCCTAAAGCTTCTTCTTCACCAACACCCATAATGATATTAGCATTAAAACCTGCTTCAGACTGAATAAAATCGTTGATCTCACCAATTTCATCGATGGTAATTTCATTTGCTTCATCAGTTCCAGAAACAATTAACAACAATACATTTTTAGCTCCTGTTATTTTATTATCATTTAATAAAGGAGAATCTAAAGCACTTGAAATAGCTTGTTTAGCCCTATCAGAACCAGCAGCAGTTGCCGAACCCATAATCGCTGTACCACTGTTAGACAAAACTGTTTTAGCGTCTTTTAAGTCGATATTCTGCGTGTAATGATGTGTAATAACTTCAGCAATTCCTCTTGATGCAGTTGCTAAAACTTCATCCGCTTTTGAGAAACCTGCTTTGAAACCTAAGTTTCCATATACTTCACGTAATTTATTATTATTGATAACAACTAAAGAATCTACTTGCTTTCGTAAACGTTCTACACCTGCTAACGCTTGTTCGGAGCGAACTTTTCCTTCAAATTGGAAGGGAATGGTAACAATACCCACGGTTAAAATGTCGCGCTCTTTAGCTAATTGCGCTATTACAGGAGCTGCACCAGTTCCTGTTCCACCACCCATTCCTGCTGTGATAAAAATCATTTTGGTATTGCTATCTAACATTTTTTCAATTTCGGCGATACTTTCAATAGCGGCTTGTTGGCCAACTTCAGGATTAGCACCAGCACCTAAACCTTCTGTTAAGCTCACTCCTAACTGAATCTTATTAGGCACAGGACTATTTTGTAATGCCTGAGAATCAGTATTACAAACTACAAAATCAACACCTTTAATACCTTGTTTAAACATATGGTTAATGGCATTGCTACCTCCACCACCTACGCCAATCACTTTGATTACGTTAGATTGGTTTTTTGGCAAATCGAATGAAATGTTTCCAAATTCTGACATAGTATCTCCTTTTATTCTGCGTTATCTAAAAATTCTTTAATCTTATCAATATATTTATCAAAAAATGAACGTTTGATTTTATCATCAGTTGTTTCATGTTTGATCGATGAGGTAGCTTTTGAATCTATTTTTTCTTGTTCAATAATAGGTTCTTCATCTACCACTTGTGAACGAGCCATTACAGGTTCTTCCATTTTCATTTCTACTAATGGAGTAGCGCTTCTTGTATTATTTCGAATACTATTCATTACTAAACCAACTGCTGTAGCATATAATGGGCTTGACAATTCTTCCTCTGAATCTCCAGCTAAATGTTCGTTTGGATATCCAATTCTAGTATCCATACCTGTTATATATTCTACCAATTGCTTGATGTGTTTTAATTCAGCACCTCCTCCAGTTAAAACTATCCCTGCAATTAATTTATTCTTTGGATCCTCATGTCCGTATAATTTGATTTCGGCATACACTTGTTCTACAATTTCCACAACTCTTGCGTGAATAATTTTTGATAAGTTTTTAAGCGAAATTTCTTTTGGCTCTCTACCTCTTAATCCAGGAATTGAAACAATTTCATTGTCCTTATTTTCTCCTGGCCAAGCTGAACCAAAACGCGTTTTTAAAAGTTCCGCTTGTTTTTCAATGATAGAACACCCTTCTTTAATATCTTCCGTAATCACATTTCCTCCAAAAGGAATAACAGCTGTGTGACGAATAATTCCATCTTTAAAAATGGCCAAATCAGTTGTCCCACCACCTATATCAATCAAGGCAACTCCTGCCTCTTTCTCTTCTTGACTTAAAACCGCATCAGCCGAAGCTAATGGCTCTAATGTTAATCCCGACAATTCTAATCCTGCACTTTTAATGCATCTTCCTAAATTTCGAATGGAAGCCGCTTGTCCCACCACTACATGAAAACTAGATTCTAATCTTCCTCCATACATTCCTATGGGTTCTTTTATCTCAGCTTGACCGTCAATTTTAAATTCTTGCGGCAAAACATGAATAATCTCTTCACCTGGCAACATAGCAAGTTTGTGAACTTGTCCAATCAACCTATCGATATCGTCATCTCCTATAACTTCTTCTGCATTTGGACGACTGATATAATCACTATGTTGAATACTTCGAATATGTTGACCTGCAATACCAACCACCACATCGTTTATTTTGTAACCTGAATTGTTTTCCGCCTCTGCAACAGCTTGCTGAATGGACTGAATAGTTTGTGTAATATTGTTTACAACACCTCTATGAACACCTAAACTTTTTGATTTTCCTACACCCAGAATTTCAAGTTTCCCATATTCATTCTTCTTCCCTATCATCGCTACAATCTTCGTTGTACCGATATCTAATCCTACTGCAATGTTGTCTTTGTTCATAACTTCTCCTATTTCTTACAAACCACTTGTTGTGTAAACATTAAGTTTACTTCTTTATAATTTTTAATCAATGTATCTTTAATAGCGTGATGATAAAAAGCTTTATAATTTTGAAACTTTTTATCCACATTCATTGGTTGCCCAAACACTATTTTATAATCATAACTTCTATTAGTTAATACCACATTTCCAGAAGCCATAATCTCAACAGCCGTTATGTTTTTGCTTAAAAAATCATCATTTTTGATTTCATTAAACAATTTCAAATAAGGCTTACAATTTTCTTCACTTATAACGCCGACAACCAGCGGAACACGTGCCGAAAAATTATCCGACAACGACATCCTATCACCTTTTGAATCAAGATAATAACTATCATTGCCAGTAATAACTCTTACGATTGGGGTCTTTTGAGTAATACGCGTATTCAGAAATCCGTCTACCGTTGAAAAAACTTGCGCTTTTTCAATCATCTCGTGATCATCGAGAACAGTTTCTAAAGTATTCAAATCTAATTTATCTTTTTGAATTGTTGAAGTATTACCCATTTTTTGTATCAACAAGTTATTAACCATTTCATGTGTTAAAAACATATTCTCATTTGATTCAAACTTAACAGCTATCTTACTGATTTTACGCTGACTATTTCTCTTAGACGAAAAAGAGTACAAGAAAATCATCACAAAAATGACTAACACCAATCGAATAGTATGCCAATTAATTCTTCTCATGAAGCGCTTTTTTAAGATCTTTTACTAACTCTCCAATGTCTCCAGCACCTATAGTTACATACACATCCGCGTCCGAATTTTCAAAAGTCGTAAACAACTCGTCTTTGCTCACTAATTTCTTATTTGGATTGTCAATTTTACTCAACAACCAAGTCGAATTTACACCTTCCATCGGCAACTCGCGAGCCGGATAAATATCCAATAATAAAACCTCGTCGAATTGACTTAAACTTTCTGCAAAACCATCGACAAAATCTTTCGTTCTACTGAATAAATGCGGTTGAAAAGCCGCAATGATTTTTTTACCCGGATACAATTCACGAACCGCTTGATGCACTGCATTAATTTCCGTTGGATGATGTGCGTAATCATCAATATAAACCAATTTTTCTTCTCTAATTTGAAACGAAAAACGTCTTCTTACTCCTTTAAAACTTGCTAAAGCTGAAATGATTTTCTCATTGGAAACTCCATATGATTTCGCCATTGCAAAAGCTAATAAGGCGTTTGTCAAATTATGATGTCCTGGTAAACCAAATTTTACATTTTGAACAACTTCGGTTGGCGTTTTTACATCGAACACATAAAAGCCGTTATTAATTCGGATGTTTTGAGCTGAAAAATCAGCATCGTTATTAACTCCTATGGTATTCCCTTCTAACGGCAACCCTTTGATTACGTATAAATTTTCGCTTGGTGTTTTGGCTGCGAATTCTCTGAATGATTCTTCAATACTCGCTGCATCACCATAAATATCCAAATGGTCGGCATCCATTGATGTTACACAAGAAACGTTAGGATGTAAATGCAAAAATGAACGATCAAATTCATCCGCCTCTACAACGGTAACTGTTTTTCCTGAACCAATTAAATTGGAATTGTAATTCTCCACAATTCCACCTAAAAAAGCAGTAACATCTACACCACTTTCATATAAAACGTGACCTAAAATACTTGAAGTTGTTGTCTTCCCATGCGTTCCAGCAACTGCAAAACAAAAAGTGTCTTTTGTTATGATTCCTAAAACTTCAGCACGCTTTTTTATGGTAAATCCTCTTTCGATGAAATAATTCCATTCGGAATGCGAAACTGGAACGGCTGGTGTTACAATTACTAATGTATTTTCTACATAGAAATCTGTTGGAATTAAATTGATATTATCTTCAAAATGAATTTCTAAACCAATAGCTTGTAATTCATCCGTTAACTGCGTTGGCGTTTTGTCGTAACCCACTACTTTTTTTCCAATGTATTGAAAATAACGCGCCAAAGCACTCATTCCGATGCCTCCGATGCCGATGAAATAAACGTTATGTATTTGATTTAGCTTCATATTTTTTTGTTTCAGGTTTCAAGTTCCAAGTTTTAGAAATTGAAAACATTTAAACTAATTTCATTATTTCGTCTGCGATTTGCTTTGTTGCATTTGGCAGTGCTAATTTTTTTATGTTTTGACTTAATTCAACTTGTTTACTTTCGTTTGAAATTAAATCAGAAAAAACCGTTTCAAATTGCGTTTCTAATTCAGATTCTTTGATTAAGATAGCTCCGTTTTTATCTGAAATTGCTTTAGCGTTTTTGGTTTGATGATCTTCGGCAACATTTGGTGATGGAATGAAAATCGTTGGTTTACCCACAATACACAATTCCGAAACAGATGATGCTCCTGAACGGGAAATTACAACATCCGCAGCAGCATAAACTAAATCCATTCTATCAATAAAAGCTACTACTTGAACGTTTTCTTTCTCATTATATTTTGAATAATCGTTCAAATATAATTTCCCGCATTGCCAGATGATTTGAATATTCTGACCCAATAAAAAATCCAACTCTTTTTCAATCAATTGGTTAATTCTTCTAGCACCTAAACTTCCGCCTAAAACTAAAAGTGTTTTTTTATTTGAATCTAATTTAAAATAAGCGACAGCTTCACTTTTGCTTGCTTCGTTAATCAAATCTTGACGCACTGGATTTCCAGTTAAAATCATTTTATCTTTTGGAAAAAATCGTTCCAAATTTTCGTAAGCTACACAAATTTTATTCGCTTTTTTAGCCAATAATTTATTCGTGATTCCTGGATACGAATTTTGCTCTTGAATTACTGTTGGAATACCCAACATTGAAGCCACTTTCAAAACGGCTCCACTAGCAAAACCTCCCGTTCCGATAACTACATCTGGTTTAAAACTTTTGATAATTCGTAATGAATTCCACATGCTTGAAAGCAGTTTGAATGGAAACATCGCATTATCTAAAGTTAATTTTCGTTGAATTCCTGAAATCCATAATCCTTTGATAGCGTAACCTGCTTGAGGTACTTTTTGCATTTCCATTTTATCTTTGGCCCCTACAAAAAGAAACTCCGCTTCTGGAAAACGAGATTTTAATTCGTTTGCAATCGCAACGGCTGGATAAATATGTCCGCCTGTTCCGCCTCCGCTTATTATGAATCTTGGTTTTTTCATTACTGTTTATTTAAAACTGCATTCATCGGATTTTGTCCGTTTACCATCACATCTCCGTTTTCATCTTCGATTAAAGATTCTCTAATCGAACTTTTAATATCGTTTATTTTTTGCTGATTTTCATCGGCTTCTTTCTCTTCATTTAAGGCTACTTGCGCATCGATAATTTGCTGTAAAGCTTCATCACGCTTGCGTTTTTCTTCTAAATCTAGAGCAACTTCTTCTTCTTTCTTGGTAACACTCAAAATAATTCCGACAGCGATACACGTCATCCAAATGGCAGTTCCTCCGCTACTGATCAAAGGTAATGGCTGTCCTGTTACTGGTAACAATTCTACAGCAACACCCATATTCACAAAAGCTTGGAATATGATTGGAAATCCCAGTCCAATAATTAACAATTTACCAAACAAACTTGAAGCTTTTTGAGCATTGATAACAAATCGAATGAACAATAACAAATACAATCCTATTATGATCAAGGCACCAACTAATCCATATTCTTCAACAATAATTGCGAAAATAAAATCAGAAGAAGATTGCGGCAAAAAGTTTTTTTGAACACTCTTACCGGCACCTAATCCAATTACGCCACCAGAAGCAATGGCAATTTTCGCTTTTTCAATTTGGTAATCGTCTTCATCGGGTGTGTCATTTGCGAAACGTTCAATACGATTTTCCCAAGTACTAACTCTACTAAAAGTCTTATTTTCTGGAAATGCTTTAGCTAGTAATAAGAACAAAAGCATGGCGCAAACTCCCATAACCAAAACATATCCCAAATATTTTAAAGGATAGTGACCTATGAAAATCAACATGCATATCATCGCAAAAATCAAAGCCGTTGTTGAAAAATTGGCTGGTAAAATCAGCACCAAAACTGCTCCTACTGGCAACCACAACTCTAAAAAAGATTCCTTAAAAGAATATACTTTATCACTAACTTTTGCCAAATAACGCGCAACATAAACCATGATAACTATAAAAGCTAAAGTTGACGTTTGAAAACTCCAACCAACAAAGGGAATTTGAATCCAACGACTAGCATTAGCACCACCAATCTCCGTTCCTTTGAACAAAGTATAAATCAATAACAAAACAACCAATGGAATACCAAATATGGATAATGCTTTAAAGTAATGGTAGGGCATTTTATGTATCCAAAAAATAATTCCAAAACCTAAACCCACATGAATGGCATGCTTTATTAAATGTCCAATTGTAGTTCCGTTTCCAATAACATATACTAAGTTAGTACTAGCACTGTAAACTGGTAAAAAAGACACCAAAGCCAATAGAAAAACTATAGCCCAAATGGTTTTATCTCCTCTTATTTTACCAATTATTTTAAACATTTTTTAATTTTTTAGAATACATTAGAGCATGAAGCCAATTCTCTTAATTGTATTTAATTTTTATCTTTTTATCGCTAACAATAGCTTTTTTTACAAATTATGAATTGCTTGTTTAAATTGTTTACCTCTATCTTCGTAGTTTTCGAATAAATCGAAACTTGCACATGCTGGTGATAACAAAACACTATCTCCCTTTTCTGCTAAACGTTGTGCTAATTGAACCGCTTCCGACATAGATGTAGTTTCTACCATTACATCCACAACATTATTAAAGGCATTAATGATTTTAGAATTATCAACACCCAAACACACTATTGCTTTTACTTTTTCACGAACTAACGGCATTAATTCATCATAATCATTTCCCTTGTCAACACCGCCCACAATCCAAACTGTTGGTGTACTCATACTATCCAAAGCATAAAAAACCGAATTCACATTCGTAGCTTTTGAATCGTTAATATATTGTACCCCTTGAATTTTCAATACTTTTTCTAATCGGTGCTCTACGCCTTGGAAATTTGTCAAACTTTCTCTGATGGTTTGTTTTCTAATATTCAACAATTGCGCAACAGCAGTTGCTGCCATTGCATTCTTTATGTTGTGTTTCCCTTCTAGTGCTAGCTCGTTGATTGGCATGGTAAATAATTCGTTTTTAATGATACTATTAATATTGTTATCTTGTATATATCCTCCGTCATTTCCAGGTTTTCCTGTTAACGAAAAAGGGACTTTATTAGCTTTAATCTTGTTGTTTTTTAACCAATTTTGAATCGCTTCGTCTTCATTGTCATAGATCAAATAATCGGCCTCTGTTTGGTTTTTTGTTATTCTGAATTTAGAATGAATGTATAAATTGTAATCGTAATTATACCTGTCCAAATGATCTGGACTGATGTTAGTCAAAATCGCGATATGTGGCTTGTAATTAAAGATTCCGTCTAACTGAAAACTACTCAATTCCAACACATAAATATCATGCTTGTTTTCGGCTACTTGCCAAGCGAAACTTTTTCCAATATTTCCAGCCAATCCTACATTCAAACCGCTTTGTTTTAACAAATGATACGTCAACAATGTTGTGGTTGTTTTTCCGTTACTTCCTGTAATTCCAACCGTTGTCGCATCCGTAAACTGAATGGCGAATTCTATTTCAGAAATTACGGGAATACCTTTTTCTATTAGCTTCTTTACAATCGATACTTTTTCAGGAATTCCCGGACTTTTCATTACAACATCGGCATTCAGTATTAATTCTTCTGTGTGCTTTTCATCTTCCCAAGCGATTCCATTAATGGTAAGAACTTCTTTATAATTTTCCTTTATTTTTCCAAAATCCGACACAAAAACATCGTATCCTTTTTTCTTTCCTAAAATGGCGGTTCCTACGCCACTTTCGCCTCCGCCTAAAACTACCAATCGCATCTTATCTTAATTTTAAAGAAACGAGTGAGAAAATTGCTAACAGTATCCCTACAATCCAAAAGCGGGTTACAATTTTGCTTTCATGATACCCTTTTTTCTGATAATGATGGTGCAACGGTGACATTAAGAAAATTCTTCTTCCTTCTCCGTATTTCTTTTTGGTGTATTTAAAATAACTCACTTGAATCATAACCGATAAATTCTCTGCTAAGAAAATTCCACAAATCACAGGAATTAATAATTCTTTTCGAATTGAAATAGCAATTACAGCGATAATTCCTCCAATAGTTAAACTTCCTGTATCACCCATAAATACAGATGCTGGATAAGCGTTATACCAAAGAAACCCAACTAAAGCTCCTACAAATGCCGCAATATAAACTGTCATTTCACCTGAATTTGGAATGTACATGATGTTTAGATAATCCGAGAAGATGATGTTTCCAGAAACGAAAGTGAACAACCCGAGAGTTAGTACCGAAATTGCAGAAGTTCCTGCGGCTAAACCATCGATTCCATCGGTTAAATTTGCTCCGTTTGAAACGGCTGTGATGATTAAAATTACCATTGGAATAAAAATCAACCAAGCATAATCTTTATAATTATCACCCATAAATGATAAAACTTCTGCATAATCAAATTCGTTATTTTTGAAAAATGGTATCGTAGTTGCCGTTGATTTTTCTTCTAAATCCGCTGGCTTGATGTTGTTTTCAATTTTAACTCGAGATGTTAAAGTATCTTTACGAACCGTTACATCTGGACTTAAATACATAACTGTTCCAACAATTAAACCTAGACCTACTTGTCCAATTACTTTGAAAATTCCTTTTAAACCTTGTTTGTCTTTTTTAAAGATTTTAATATAATCATCAATAAAACCAATAGTTCCCATCCAAAGAGTTGTCATTATCAATAAAATAATGTAAATATTATTCAACTTTGCTAATAACAAAACCGGAATTAAAGTCGCCAAAATAATGATGATTCCACCCATCGTTGGCGTTCCTGCTTTTGCAGTTTGCCCTTCTAAACCTAATTCACGAACCGTTTCACCCACTTGTTGATTTCTCAAATAATTGATGATTTTTTTTCCATAAATCGTAGCAATTAACAACGACAAAATAAAAGCTAATGCTGAACGAAAAGTAATGTATTGAAATACCCCTGCTCCTGGAACATCAAAGGCTTTGTCTAAATATTGAAAGATGTAATATAACATAGTTTAAAAGTTTATGTGTTTAAAAGTTTACAAGTTGGTTCTTGAAAACTCCATGTTACTATTTATTCAATTGTTGTAATAACTCCGTTACTGTTTTTAAATCGTCAAAATCATGACGAACTCCATTAATTTCTTGATACGTTTCGTGACCTTTTCCCGCGATTAAAATAATATCGTTTGAATTGGCTAATTGACAAGCTGTTTTAATAGCTTGTTTTCTATCTAAAATGGCAACTGTTTTTTTGAAATTTTGAGGTTCTACTCCTTTTTCCATTTCTTCAATAATCATTTCTGGATTTTCGGTTCTTGGATTATCTGACGTAAAAATAGCCTTATCACTCATAGATGAAGCAATGTGAGCCATGATTGGTCGTTTTGTTTTATCTCGATCGCCACCACAACCCACAACCGTAATTAATTGCTCGTTTTTAGTACGAATATCTTCTATCGTTTTTAATACATTTTCCAATGCGTCTGGTGTGTGAGCGTAATCTACAATTGCTGTGATTTTCGAATTAGAAACAATAAATTGAAAACGTCCTGAAACACTTTCTAATTCAGAAAGTAAACGTAAAGCTTCCATTTTTTCGATACCTAATTCAACGGCAACTCCATAAATGGCTAATAAATTATACGCATTGAACGAACCAATTAATTTTACCCAAACTTCTTGGTCATTGATTTTTAACAACAATCCAGACAATTGGTTTTCTAGGATTTGGGCTTTGTAATCAGCATACGATTTTAAAGCATAGGTTAGTTTTCTTGCTTTCGTATTTTGAAGCATTACCAATCCGTTTTTGTCATCGATATTGGTAATGGCAAAAGCCTCTTTTGATAAATTATCGAAGAACGATTTTTTCACATCACGATATTCTGCAAATGAATTATGGTAGTCTAAATGATCGTGTGATAAATTCGTAAATACGCCACCTTCAAAACGTAACGCCTCGGTTCTTTTTTGATGAACACCATGCGAAGAAACTTCCATAAAACAAAATTCGCAACCTTGTTGTACCATCAAATCTAAATACTTATTGATTGTTAAAGAATCTGGCGTTGTGTGCGTAGCTTTGAATTCTTGTTCGTCAACCATAATTTTAACAGTTGATAACAATCCAACTTTATAACCTGCTTTTTTGAATAATTGATATAATAAAGAGGCAATCGTTGTTTTACCATTTGTTCCCGTAATTCCAACTAATCTGATTTTTTCAGAAGGATTTTCATAGTAATTAGCCGTTAAATATGCTAAAGCTTCGTTGGAATCCTTAACTCTAATATAAGTAACCCCATTAACTAGAATACTAGGAAACTCCTCACAAATTATCGCAATCGCACCTAAATTTAATGCTTTTTCAATATAATCATGACCATCAGAAAGTGTTCCCTTGATGGCTACGAAAACGTCATTCAATTCAATTTTTCTAGAATCGAATTCAATTTTTGAAACGACAACATCGGTAGCGCCATGAACTGCTTCAATGTGTACTTTATATAATATATCTTTTAATTGCTTCACGATAATTCAATTATGATAGTTTGATTTTTATTAAAAGCTTGTCCCGATGTAAGTGATTGTTTTTTCACTCTTCCTATACCTTTTACTTTCACTTTTAATCCTAAATTTTCTAATAAGGCAACAGCGTCCATTCCGTCCATTCCTTTTACATTTGGAACAATTTGTTCTTCTCTCTCTACTTTTTTATAATATTCTGAGTAGTTTTTTTCTTGAGAAACAACTTTTGCATCTATATTTTTTACGTGATTCATTGATGGTGAATCGGTAAAGATTTTTTGTGCAATTCTTTTGAAAACAGGTCCTGCAACATCAGCTCCGTAATATCCAGCGGCAACATTTGGCTTATGAACCACGATAATACAAGAATATTTTGGTTCATCCGCAGGGAAGTAACCTACAAAAGATGAAGCATAATAGAGTTTCGACTTATCTTTATAATTTACTTGAGCTGTTCCTGTTTTACCTGCCATAGAGAAATCCTTCGAGTATAACCTAGAACCCGTTCCTCTTTTTATGACATTTTCTAAAACCGCTTTTACTTTATCTAATGTTTCTTGCGAGCAAATTTTCGGGTTGATAACTTGGGTATCAAATTTTTTGATAGTTGTATTCCATTCCTTTATTTCACTTACAAAAATAGGCTTCACCATAACACCGTTATTTGCTACAGCATTATAAAATGTTAACGTTTGCAAGGGGGTAACTGACAATCCGTAACCAAAAGCCATCCAGGGCAACGAGACCCCAGACCATCTATCCGTTCCAGGTTGTGGAATGAATGGTTTTCCTTCACCTCTTATTGGTAATCCAAGTGGTTTGTTTAATCCGTAACTGTTAATTCTCTCAACAAATTGTTTCGGATTACTTTTATAACTATCATAAACCGATTTTACTAAAACCGTATTGGAAGAAAGTTCAAAACCTCTTGCCAAAGAAATCTTCCCATATCCACCGGCTTTTGAATCTCTAACTTTACGTCCATAATATTCAATTACACCATTATTAGAATCATAAACCGTACTTGTATCTGCTTTTTTATCATCTAAAACCGCAATCAAATCAATTAATTTAAAAGTCGAACCAGGCTCATGAGATTCAGTAATGGCATAATTTTGCGTTTCATAATACGACCCATCCTCAGCTCTTCCTAAATTTGAAATCGCCTTGATGTGACCCGTCTTGGTTTCCATAACCACCACACAACCGTGATCAGCACTATAATGTTCCAATTGTTTTAATAAGGCATGATGTGCAATATCCTGAATGTAAACATCTATTGTAGAAATTATATCATAACCATCTTGAGGCTCTTTTTCATTTACATCATTAATAGGTTTCCACTGATTTTTTGCAATTTTTTGCATCATTCTGTGGCCATTTTTCCCATTCAAATAATCACGAAAAGCGTACTCTAATCCTTTACCATCTTCGTTTGAACGCTCATATCCTATGGTTCTTTTAGCCACTAATCCTATAGGATGCTCTCTAACAATTTTTTGTTCTATGATCAATCCTCCTTTGTTTGCTCCTTTGTTGAATAATGGAAACGATTTGATTCGCATTTGTTCCGTATAACTCAATTTTCTAGCAATAAACAAATAGCGATTTCTATTGGAACGTGCTTTCTGAAACTTAGCTTGATAATAACCCGAAGATTTTCCTAACATCACAGCAAGCGAATCAGATAGCGCTTGAAGATTATCTTTGAAAAGTTCGGAAGAAGGGGCAACCGCATCAAAATAAACTGTATATTCAGGAATCGATGTCGCCAACAAACTCCCATCTGCAGAATACACATTCCCTTTGTTAGCAGGAATAGTAAAGTTTTTTACAGTTCTTTCTTTTGCTAATTTCCGGTAATACGAGCCTTCAACCCACTGAATATTATTGAGTTTTATCAAAATGAAGACAGCCATCATGAAAAACATGAAAGCTACAAAATACATGCGGTACGATATTTTTTTATCTTCTACTGCCATATTTTTAATTTATCCCAAAAACTCTTTTTATTTTCTCGACTCTCAACAACTATTTTTACAGGTGGCACTTCTGACGGAAAGATATTACGCTCTTCCATTTTTTTAGCCACTGTAGATTCCATTTTTAACTTCATCAATTCGGAACGACGGTCTACAAATTCGGAACGTAATTCTTTTACTTGATTCGTTAATTCGGTAATTCGGTAATTTTTCGCATCGTATTGATGATTGTTTGCAATAGCCATCATTCCTAAGATTACTAAAAAAACGATGAATTTCCAGTTCTTAAGAGCGTCATCACTTATAAGAAATTTTGCTTTTAATAAACCGTAGATGCCGTTTTTCATGTATTGCTATATTTTTTCTGCTACTCTTAGTTTTGCACTTCGTGCTCTATTGTTTGATGCTATTTCCTCTTCTGTAGGAACAATTAATTTTTCAATAATCTTGAAAGGAACTTTGAAATTTCCAAAAAAATCTCTTTCGGGCTCTCCTTCAAACATACCATTTCGCATGTAACGTTTTACCAATCTGTCTTCTAAAGAATGATAGGAAATAACACTCAGTCGTCCGCCAGGTTTTAAAATCTCAAGTGATTGTTCTAAAAACTCTTTCAAAACATCCATTTCCTGATTTACTTCGATGCGAATGGCTTGGTATATTTGAGCTAAAATTTTATTGCTTTTATGTCCAGGCAAAAATTTCGCCAACACTTTTTTCAATTCATCCGAATTTCGGATTTCTTTATCTTTTCGAGCGATCACAATTACGTTTGCCATAGCTCTGGCATTTTTTAATTCGCCATAATCAAATAAAACTCTCGCTATATCTTGTTCGTCATATTCATTAACCACATGAAACGCACTGACTTCTCCTTTTTGATTCATTCGCATATCTAACTCGGCATCAAAACGAGTTGAGAAACCTCTTTCTGCTACATCAAATTGGTGCGATGAAACCCCTAAATCAGCCAAAACTCCATCCACTTGCTTAATTCCATGAAAACGCAAAAAACGTTTTATAAATCTGAAATTCTCATTAATCAAAGTAAAACGTTCGTCGTCTATTGCATTTTTTAAAGCATCTAAATCTTGATCAAAAGCGAATAGTTTTCCATTTTTACCTAAACGACTTATAATTTCTCTCGAGTGTCCGCCGCCGCCAAATGTTACATCTACATACACTCCATCAGGACGAATACTCAATCCATCAACCGTTTCTTTTAACAATACTGGATTATGATATTCCATTTTCGTCGTCATTAAAATTACCCATTACTTCTTCTGCCAAATCTGCGAAATCATCCGTAGCGTTTTCAATCGCATTTTCGTATTTATCTTTATCCCAAATCTCAATAATATTAATGGCTGAATTCAACACAATATCTTTATCAATTTGACCAAAAACCACTAAATCTTTCGGAATTAAAAGTCGCCCTGTCGCATCAATTTCTATCATTTTAACTCCTGCTGTAAACCTTCTAATGAAATCATCGTTTTTTTTATTAAAACGATTTAGCTTATTGATTTTCAACATCATCTTATTCCATTCCTCCATTGGAAACAACTCCAAACAAGGCTGAAAAACCGAACGTTTCAAAACGAAACCCTCTTCTAAAGAACCCAATTGTTTCTTTAGCGAAGTCGGCAGTAGCAACCTTCCCTTGGCATCTACCTTACATTCGTATGTCCCGATTAACGTTTTCAACTTTCTTGTTTTAGATTAGAATATGGACAAATTTAGAAAAAAATTACCACTTTTTACCACAAACTACCACTTTGTTAATAAGTTTTTTGAATTCAAAACCGCGAATTCATAGTTTTAACAAAAGAATATTTGTAAAATAAAGATTTAAGAAGAATTGAAACTTTACAATCAATCCATAAAAACCCCATAGATTGAACTTAAATCATGACAAAATTGTTGATAACTAAGCTTTTACATCTTCTAAAAAACTAAAAAAAACCTTATTATTTTTTTCTTTACTTTCATCAATAAAATAGTATATTTGTGAATCATTATAACCAATACCTTACGTGGAATTTATGTTAAAAAAAGAAAAAAAATACACCTATTTTGAAGCTGGCGAAGGAACTCCAATAATCATACTTCATGGATTAATGGGAGGGCTTAGTAATTTTGATGGTGTAGCTAATTTTTTCCCTCCTAAAGGATATAAAGTCGTAATTCCCGAACTACCCATTTACACGCAAAATATTCTAAAAACAAATGTTAAGGCTTTTTCTAAATTTGTTAAAGATTTTATCGTTTTCAAAGGTTATGATCAAGTTATTTTATTAGGAAATTCTCTTGGAGGACACATTGGATTGTATTTTACTAAAATGTATCCAGAATTAGTGAAAGCACTTGTAATTACAGGAAGTTCAGGATTATACGAAAGTGGAATGGGAGAAAGTTACCCAAAACGTGGTGATTATGAATACATCAAAAAGAAAGCACAAGACGTTTTTTACAATCCTGAAATCGCAACAAAAGAAATAGTAGACGAAGTCTTTGCAACGGTTAATGATAGAATCAAATTGATTAAAACCTTAACGATTGCTAAGAGCGCTATTCGTCATAATATGGCGAAAGATTTACCAAAAATGACGACTCCAACTTGTATTATTTGGGGCAAAGATGACAAAGTAACACCTCCAAATGTAGCTGAAGAATTTGACAAATTATTACCCAATTCTGAGTTGTTTTGGATTGATAAATGTGGGCATGCAGCCATGATGGAACATCCTGATGAATTCAATCAAATTTTACTGGATTGGTTACAAAAAAAGGATTTATAATAATTCCCCAATAGGGGAATTTTATTTTATAGTCTATGAAATCACCACTAACAAACTGTTTACGTAAGTAAACACCAATTATTAAAAAGGTGATAACACATGTTACCGCTAAAAAATAAAATTTAAACTTATGAAAATTAACACCGCCGAATTCGTAATTAGTAATTCAGAAGTAGATAAGTGTCCCAAAGACCGTTTACCTGAATACGCATTTATTGGTCGTTCCAATGTGGGTAAATCCTCATTGATTAACATGTTGACGAACCATAAAAATTTGGCAAAAACCTCATCAAAACCAGGAAAAACCCAGTTAATCAATCACTTTAAAATCAATAATAATTGGTTTTTAGTGGATTTGCCAGGTTATGGTTATGCCAGGGTTTCTAAGAAAACCAAAGCCGTTTTCCAACAATTTATTATGGATTATTTTGAGCAAAGAGAGCAATTAGTTTGCGCCTTTGTTTTAATTGACATTCGATTAGAAGCTCAAAAAATTGATTTGGAATTCATGGAATATTTAGGGGAAAGTGAAATTCCATTTGCGATTATTTTTACCAAATCAGATAAACTTGGTAAAAATAAAGTCAACAATCATGTAGAAGCTTATAAAAAGCAACTACTAGCTGGCGATTGGGCAGAAATGCCTCCCTATTTTGTAACCTCATCGCTAGAAGCCATTGGTAGAGAAGGAATATTAGAATATATCGACCAAATCAATGAAGATATTTTTAGAGATAATGGATTTATTTAAAAGTAAAAGTCGCTATTATCTAGCGACTTTTACTTTTATACTTTCAAATCCATCTTTTCAGCAAAGTAATCACAGAAATCGCGCATAGTATCCGACATTTTCTCGTCAGCTGTAGCGCGTTGAAATGTATCTGCCATTGCTACCAATGTTTGATGAAAAAATTGCTTCATTTCATCTACTGGCATATCTTTCGTCCACAAATCAATACGAAGTGTTTCTTTCGCTTTGCTATCCCAAACAGACAACAACAAAGCTTTAGCTTCTTCTTGTTCAACTCCCCCATCTTGTGCCGTCCACAACAATTTTTCAGGAACATTATTTTCGTCTAATCCTACTGTAATTTTTATATCGGATGTCTTCATTTAAATTAAGGTTTCTTAGGTTTATATTTCGAATTTTCAAAAATTGTCTTGGTATCTAAAGCCATCAATTTTTCTAAAGTTATTTCTTCATTGTTTTCCATATAACTTCTCACAATTTGCCAACCTAACCATTGCCCAACCCTACCAGGCGTTTGATTGTCAATTTCTAAATAAAATTTTGAAAAAGGTGCTGGTTTAATAAATCTTGACTCGTTCTTAGGATTGGCATCATATAATAACTTATTTTCAATTAAATTACTCCACATGTAATACTCATTATCTTTACAAAACTGTATTTGTAAATCCGTATAGCCTATCTTATCAGCGTCGGAATAAAATGGAATTAATTTATCTTTCACATACAACTCTTTTCCATAATAAATCATAGCAGAGAGTAATGTTCTATCAGTTGGTGCAGCAATTTTTCCGTAACAAAAGGTAGAAACCAAGTCTGGTAAAATTTGATTTTGCTCTAATGTACTTTTCTTATATTCAGGAAAATCAGCATAATAACGATGTTCTTTTCCCAAATAACAATCTAATGAAATCAACGCTAAAGTATCTACATAAAATGATTTCGCCTCCGTATCTACTTCATTTATTAACGTAATTACTCTTGGTGTTTTGTATTTTGGAAAATAGTATTGAACATAAGCAAACATCTTTTCCATGTCAGCCTCAATTGGACCTAGTGTAGGATACTTAATTTGAACTTCTTTATATAACTCTTTCAACAATGGATTTCTTAGTTTGTTTGTCCAAACAGAATCTGGATTTCCTGCTGGAAAAAAGAAGGGATATTGCGCTTTTATTTTAGATAAATCCTCAGGTTTAGATTGATAAAAAACCTGATCAAACCGCTCCACTTTAAATTCAACTGGAATGTTTGCTACGGCTTCTTCTACTTTACTCTCCTCTTTACATGAAAATAAAACAAGAACAGGAAGAACAAATAATAATTTCTTCATATAGTGTATTTTTTATACTTTTATGGAACTAAAATTAGTTTACAAATATACAGTTATCGACTTATAAATTTTCATAAAAAAATGACAAATTCCAACACGTTCCAAACTGAAAAAATTAATCAATATATCGTAAAATGGTTACTAGATTATGCTACTAACGCTAAAGTAAACGGCTTTGTTGTTGGAATTTCAGGAGGGATTGACAGCGCATTAACCTCTACTCTATGCGCACAAACCGGATTGCCTACATTATGCATTGAAATGCCTATACATCAAGCAGAAAGTCATGTAAATAGAGCAAACGAACATATTGATCAATTAAAGAAGCGATTCCCAAATGTTTTTGATGAAAAAGCCGACTTAACACCTGTTTTTGAAATGTTTAAAAATCAAGTTCCGTCAAGTAATAATGAAGCTATTTTGAATTTATCATTAGCAAACACAAGGGCTCGTCTCCGCATGACAACCCTTTATTACTTTGCAGGTTTGCACGGGTTTATAGTTGCCGGTACAGGAAATAAAGTCGAAGATTTTGGCGTTGGATTTTTTACAAAATATGGAGATGGAGGAGTCGATATCAGTCCAATTGCGGATCTATTAAAAAGTGAAGTTCGGCTACTTGCCGATTATTTAAAAGTCCCTGAAAGCATTTTAAAAGCAAAACCCACAGATGGATTGTTCGGAGACGACAGAAGCGATGAAGATCAAATTGGAGCCAATTATGATGAACTAGAATGGGCTATGCAACAAATGGAAAAAGGAAAAACCAAAGAAGATTTTCTTGATAGAGAAGCTCAAGTATTTTCAATTTACAAAAGACTAAATTCAATTAATCAACACAAAATGAATCCTATCCCAATTTGTACAATCCCTTCTACACTAAAATAAATATCCATTTAATTAACAAGTAATTACATTTTTTTTCGTAACTTTGAGAGTGGAAGTTTAATTTAATCTTTTTTAATTATGATTAAAATATGTATCGCAGATAGTATTCCTGTTGTAATCCAAGGATTACAATCGTATTTTCAAGGTAGTTCCAAAATGGAAGTTGTGGCATCAGCTAAAAGTTTAGAATCCCTTCTTAGCATTCTAAACAGCAAACGTTGTGACATCGCTATTGTTGATGTCGAATTAGACGGCTTGTCAAGTATCAGAGATATTAAAAGTATCCTGAAAGACTTTCCTGAAACTAAAATCGTTTTATTTACAAACGTTTCGGAACAAATGTATGCACCAACAGCTATAAAAGCAGGAGTAGCAGCTTATGTTTCGAAAAAAAGTAGTTTAAAAGAACTTGAATCCGCACTTACTAAGGTTTCGGATGGAAAAATAGTTTTTAGTGATAATGTTAAAAAAACTATTGATATCTTAAGCAAAGGTAAAAAATCAGAGCGCTTATTTAAAAAATTATCCACAAGAGAAATTGAAGTACTCCGTTATCTAAATGACGGTAAAAAAAATAAAGAAATAGCTCAAATTCTTGGTTTAGATGAAAAAACAATCAGCACATACAAATTGCGATTATTAGCCAAACTAAATGTAACCAACTTGGTGGATTTGTTGAAAAAAGCAAAAGATTTAGATGTAATTTAAATTAATGATATCTAGATAAAACCCTACCCAAATTTTTAGAAAAAATATGGGTTAAATTCAAATAAGCCATTACCATTTCAAGTGTTTCTGAATTATCAGAAGTTACTTCGTTTGAAATTGTATTTTTCAAATCTTCAATAATATTGTTAACCAAATACCAGCGCAATGTAATAATGGTCTCTGTTACGTATTGACCTATAGTTGCATCTTTTTGTTTTACAAAAATTTGCTGTACTTCCCAATTGTGCAACACCTCACGTTCTTCATTCATAAGAATTGTGGTAACTTCTTGCGCCAAATCTTCTGGAAGTTGCATCAAATATTTATCTAATTCAAAAACCTCATTTTCATTGAAATATGAGATTAAGTGATTATAAATTGCTTTAAAAACAGGATTTGCTAATTCTACCTCATCTTCTTGCAGACTTAAATAAATACGTTGGAATACTTTGTGGCTATTTTGCTCTTTTACTTCAATCATTTCACCTTCATTATTTTGAGTTAAAATGGTGTCTTCAAAAGCCACTTCTTTATCACCATACAACAATAAAATTTGAATAATTTTATGCTCCAATTCATACTGAATATCAACTTTCGTAGTTGGTTGCGTATTATCATTCTTAACAACTTCAAAAGCTTTTTGTTCCTCTTTAAATTGCTTACTAACTTCCGATAACTCTTTTTTAATTAATTGCGCTAATGTATTAAAAAGTACATCTTCGGATATATCCATGATTCTGGAACACTCCTTAATGTAAACCTCTCTTTTAATTCGATCTGGAATTTTAGAAATACTAACAACCATATCGCGAATTAAATCTGCTTTTTTAATCGGATCATTATTGGCTTCTTGCATCAACAATGACGCTTTGAACTGAATGAAATCTTTAGCGTTTTCTTCGAAATACAATAATAAGTCATCATGTGATGTTTTTCGAGCAAAACTATCTGGGTCATCGCCATCAGGAAACGTACAAACCTTAACGTTCATTCCTGCTTCCAAAATCAAATCTATTCCACGAATGGAAGCTCGAAGCCCCGCAGCATCACCATCAAAAAGCACCGTAATATTTGGCGTCAAACGATTGATTAAACGAATTTGATCAGGCGTTAAGGCAGTTCCAGAAGAAGCCACAACATTTTCAATTCCAGCTTGATGCATTTGGATCACATCCGTATAACCTTCAACTAAATAACAATTATTCAATTTGGCTATGGCTTGCTTGGCATGAAAAATTCCATAAAGAACTTTACTCTTGTGGTAAATATCACTTTCAGGCGAATTCAGGTATTTTGCTGCTTTTTTATCATTGGTCAAAATTCGCCCTCCAAAACCCAAAACACGACCACTCATACTCTGAATTGGGAACATCACGCGACCTTTGAAACGATCAAATTGCTTATCTTCTTTAACAATAGAAAGTCCTGTTTTATCTAAGTACTCTAATTTATACCCTTTCCCAAGGGCTTCTTTGGTAAAAGCATCCCAAGTTTCCGGTGAATATCCTAAACCAAATTTCTTAATCGTATCGGAAGTAAAACCTCGCTCTTTAAAATACGATAACCCTATCGCTTTCCCCTCATCCGTTTCTAACAGAGAGTGATGAAAATATTTCTGTGCGAATTCGGAAACCAAATACATACTCTCCTTTTCATTGGCTTGCGCTACATCCTCATCGGTTTGAACCGTTTCCTCAACTTCAATATTGTATTTATTTGCTAAGTATTTGATAGCTTCAGGATACGTAAAATGCTCGTGCTCCATCAAAAAAGTTACAGCATTCCCCCCTTTACCCGAGGAAAAATCTTTCCAAATTTGTTTCACAGGAGAAACCATAAACGAAGGGGATTTCTCGTTCACAAACGGCGACAATCCTTTTAAATTACTTCCAGCACGTTTGAGTTGGACAAAATCGCCAATAACCTCCTCAACTCGGGCGGTTTCAAAAACTTTTTCTATAGTGTCTTTAGATATCAAACTTTCTAATTTACTTAGGAACGTTTCAAAGATACAAAGTTGTCAAGCTAAACAACAAATAATCTTAAAAAAACAAAAAGCACTTCATATGGCTGAAGTGCTTTTTAAACAGAGAACTTAACTTAACTTAACCCCAAATTTTAATTAAAATCAAAGCGTATACCCAATGAAACGTTGTTTTGATCCATATTATTGTTCTTGAACATCGGGTTTAAGTCATATTTAACATAAAAACTAGTTTGCCCATACCCCAAATATGCACTTAACCCATAATTAAAATCAGAAACATTAAAAGCTCCTTTTTGTCTTTCCTTTATTTTTACATCGTCGATTTCGTAATTCAATATTTGTTTCGACTTAATTCGAACACCTGCATAACCTCCAATTCCTAAACGAACCGATTCATGGGTTCTGAAATAGGTTTTAGAACCATCTTTTGAAAGTTTCTTAGGTGTGAAATCGAATTCTAAATGAAGCGGTGCTGTTAAATACACATTTCTGAAACGCGATTCATCAAATTTGATTGTTGATGTTACCAAATCCGTTTGATCTCCATTTCTAACAAAATAACGATTGTCAGTTGGACGAAGATTGTTGTACATTAATGAAAGTCCGTATTTAGCATGAAGCAAATTGTTGTTTTTCAAAATTCTTGAATTGTAAGTAACACCCCATTCATAAAAATGCGAACCCCAAACTCTGTAATCGGAATCTTCTAAATTTTCACCTTCAGTAATTACATTATTTAAACCAAATGCAAAAACAAATTGTGATGTGGTTCTTTTTGATTTTCTTTCCGCTTTTTCTTCATCTGATTTATAGATTTTTAAAGCGGGAATATCATAGTGTTTTGTATTAGTTTTTTTAAAATAAGTTCTAACTTTTTTCCCGTTAATTGTATCTATCTTAAACGACACTTCTTTGCTTCCTATTTCAATTTTGTTCTGAATTAAGCTATCTAATTTTTGGTTATAGCGTTCCATTCCAAGCTCTATTCGATTAGCAGATTTTTCTGCTTCTTTCAATTTCAAAGTATTAAATTCATCTACTGAAATTTTATTTTGTTTAAAAACTGTCTCCAATGAATCTATTTTTAATTTGAGCTCATTTTTTTCACGAGCTAACAGAAATTCCATTCCAGATGAAATTTGTTCTACTTTTTTCTCAAAAGAAATTGGCTTCTCTTTTTTCTCTTGCGCAACTGCTTTTGTTACTAAACTAAAAGCAATAATGATGGTGTACAAAATAATTTTTTGCATAACTGTTTGATTTTTGATTAATGATGATTTTTACTTATTCGTAATTTCTATTCGCTAATGCTGATTTAGCATCTTGAAATTTTCTACTTAATTTTTCTAAAGTGGTTTCTTTGTGTGTTTCATCTAATTCTTTTTCAACCGTAGTAAGTAAAGAATTTGGATCTATTTTCATTTTAGGTTTTGAAATAAACTTATTTTCTGATGTGATTACCTTTTCACCTGTTTGAACTTCAACTAATAAATTTTCTGGAGAAACGTATTTGTAGGTGATGGGTGATGGGTGATGGGAGTGGGGAGTTATTTTTTCTTCCAAAACGTTTTCCTCTTTCATCTTTTTATTTATTTCAACTGATTTTATATTTCGTTTTTCTTTTTTTGAAATATTTTCTTCATTCTGAACTAAAACAGGTTTCACATTTTCAATTGAAATTCTATTGATTTTATTGGTTTCAACTGTATCAATTTCTTTGTTAATAGTGGTTACAATTGGTGTTGAATTATTAATTTCTGTCGTTTCGTTTGAATTGAAAAGGAAATACCCCAATCCGAAAAAAAGTAGCGTAGAAGCGGCTACAAAAAACCATCCGTAACCTTTCTTTGGCTTTTTTTCTTCTGAAACCGCAAGCATAGCATCTAATCGATCCCAAGCTTGAGCAGAAGGCTGAATTTCTCTAGCATTCAGCTTTTCTCTTATTTGATTATCTAATTTATTTGGTTCCATTTAATTTGTTTTTTAAGTCGGTGATTTGTTGTTGCAATAACTTTCGAGCTTGTGATAATTGCGATTTTGATGTTCCTTCACTTATTTTAAGCATTTCAGCTATTTCCTGATGTTTGTAACCCTCAATCGCATATAAATTAAAGACCATTCTATAGCCATCAGACAAATTATCAATCATATTTTGAATATCATCTACCGAAAAATCTTCCATTTCATAAACCGATTCGTTTTCGCTAACCGTAACCTCTTCAATATCTTGATGGTTGAAATTGTTCTTTTTCACCCGAAGAAAATCGATACATTCATACACCATAATTCTACGAATCCAACCTTCAAAACTACCTTTGTGTTCAAAATTTTTAAGATTAGTAAACACTTTCATAAATCCGGTAATCATTACATCTTCTGCGTGGTGAATGTCTTTTATGTATTGACGACACACACTTAACATTTTAGAAGAAAACTTAGCATAAATCTGCTGTTGTGCTTGTCGATTGTTTTCGACAGCCAACTTAATGAGTTGTTTTTCTTCTTGATGTAACTGGATAACTTTCATAAAAAAGTGTTCAGTGTTCCGTTTTTAGTATTCAGTAAAATACTCTTCTATAAACATAGACGAGAATGATTTTAAAAGGGTTGTATGATATTAAAAAAATGTGCCAATTTTTAATGTGCCAATGAGTGAATATCTTAAAAAGACACATTGACTAATTGACTCATTGGCTTATTTTTTACGTTCAATAACGTAATTTACCATTAAAGTAAGGGAATCTTTGTAAGGAGATGTTGGAAAATCTTGTAATAATGAAAGTGCTTCTTGTTGAAATTGCACCATTTTTCCTTCTGCATAGGTTAATCCGTTTTTGTCTTTAACAAATTGGATTACTTCTTTTACGCGTTTTTTATCTTTGTTATGATTTTTCACCGAGTTGATGACCCAACTTTTCTCTTTTGGAGAACAATTATTCAACGCATAAATCAATGGTAACGTCATTTTTTGCTCTTTGATATCGATTCCTGTTGGTTTTCCAATAGCATCATCAGTATAATCGAATAAATCATCTTTAATTTGGAACGCCATTCCGATAAGTTCTCCAAATTTGCGCATTTTTTCCACCAAAAGAGTATCCTCTGGAGCAACGGAACAAGCGCCAAGCGAACAACATGCCGCAATTAAAGTAGCTGTTTTTTGTCGGATAATTTCATAATAAATGTCTTCGGTGATATCTAATCTTCTAGCTTTTTCAATTTGAAGTAATTCACCTTCACTCATTTCACGAACAGCTACAGAAATGATTTTTAATAAATCGAAATCGTTATTATCTATAGAAAGTAACAAACCTTTTGACAATAAATAATCACCAACTAAAACGGCAATTTTATTTTTCCAAAGGGCATTTAAAGAGAAAAATCCGCGACGTTTATTGCTATCATCAACTACATCATCATGAACTAAAGTTGCAGTATGAATCAATTCAATAACCGAAGCACCTCGATACGTTCGCTCGTTAACGAAACCGCCCGAAACCATTTTAGCAGTTAAGAAAACAAACATAGGGCGCATTTGTTTTCCTTTACGGTTAACGATATAATGGGTAATTCTGTTCAATAAAGCTACTTTTGAAGACATGGAATCGCGAAACTTCTCTTCAAAAAGTTCCATTTCATTTACTATGGGAAGCTTTATTTGTTCGGTTATTTTCATTTGGATAACAAAAGTACGAAAACAATTGCTAAAGGCAAAAGTTTCGATTCTGAAACAAGTTTAGAAAGACAAAAATAAATTAAGATTTATTTGCCAATTGCCCACAAGCCGCATCAATGTCTTTACCCCGACTTCGTCTTACTTTTGCCACGATATTATTTTTTTCTAAAGCAGCTATGTAAGCATTTGTAGCTTCTTCTGAGGCTTGTTGAAACATCCCATCATCAATAGGATTGTATTCGATGAGATTAACTTTACAAGGAACATATTTACAGAATTTCACCAAAGCGTCAATCGATCTTTTATCGTCGTTGATTCCCTTCCAAACCACATATTCGTAAGTAATTTTACTTTTTGTTTTTCTGTACCAATATTCTAAACTTTCACGTAAATCAGTTAGTGGGAAGCTTTTAGTAAACGGCATGATTTCATTTCGAATTTCTTCCACAGCGGAATGCAAAGAAACCGCTAACTTGAATTTCACCTCGTCATCTGCCATTTTTTTTATCATTTTCGGAATTCCAGATGTGGAAACGGTGATACGTTTTGGCGACATACCTAAACCCTCAGAAGATGTAATCATATCAATCGCTTTCATTACATTTGGATAATTCATCAAAGGCTCACCCATCCCCATAAAAACAATATTGGACAATGGTCGGTCGTAATACAAACGACTTTCATTATCAATGGCAGCAACTTGATCATAGATTTCTCCTGGTTCCAAATTACGCATACGTTTTAATCGAGCTGTAGCACAAAAATTACAATCTAAACTACAACCTACTTGGGAAGAAACACATGCAGTAGTTCGAGTTTCTGTAGGAATTAAAACCGATTCTACAATTAAGTCATCGTGCAAACGAACGGCATTTTTAACGGTTCCATCTTCACTACGTTGTAAGGTATCAACTTTAATGTGATTGATTACAAAATTAGCTTCTAACATAGCACGCGTTTCTTTAGACACATTGGTCATATCTTCAAAAGTATGAGCTCGTTTTTGCCATAACCACTCATACACTTGGTTACCACGAAATGCTTTGTCTCCGTTAGCAACAAAGAAGTTACGCAATTGTTCTTTGGTAAGTGCTCGTATGTCTTTTTTCTCGATTTGCATGGTGCAAAGTTAGGTTAAAATGTCAAAACGTTTAATTGTTAATTTGTATTTTTGTCAAAATTTGATTTTATCATGCATTTCATATCTGAAGATTTAGAAGATTACGTTGCCAATCATTCACAAGCAGAACCAGAATTATTAGCGAAATTAAATAAAGAAACTTACCAAAAAATCATGCAACCACGAATGTTGAGTGGTCATTTTCAAGGTAGAGTTTTGAGTATGCTTTCAAAAATTATTCGACCAAAACATATTTTAGAAATTGGAACTTATACTGGTTATGCTGCTTTGTGTTTAGCGGAAGGATTAGCTGAAAACGGAACTTTAGACACGATTGATATTGAAGAAGAATTGGTCGATTTTCAAAGAAAATATTTCGATGCTTCGCCATGGAAAGACCAAATTTTTCAACACTTAGGTGATGCAGTTGATATTATCCCAACTTTGAACAAAAAATTCGATTTGGTTTTCATTGATGCCGACAAAGAAAATTATGTGAATTACTTTCACTTAATAGTTCCTATGATGAACAAAGGCGGAATTATCTTATCCGACAATGTGTTATGGAGCGGAAAAGTATTAGAAGAAGTTAAACCAAATGATAAAAGCACACCCGTTTTATTAGAATATAATCTACTATTGAACACTGATCCAAGAGTAGAAACAGTTTTATTACCCATTCGTGATGGTTTGACGGTTAGTCGAGTTTTGTAGTAAAATTGTATTTTTTACCTATAAAAAGGTACAATTTATAAAAACCAAAACCAAAAATTCCACCAGCGATATAACCCGCTAAAATATCTCCAGGATAATGCAATCCTAGATAAATTCTACTGAAAGCAAAAACCAAAGGAAACAAATACAGCAAATACGTGTGTTTGTAATACTTGCGTATGATTAATACAACAAAAGTAGTTGTTGCAAAAGAGTTAGAAGCATGACCTGAGAAAAAACTGAATGATTTCCTAGTGATCACTTCGCGCATAATACCATCGAATTCAGGATTATTACAAGGGCGTAAACGTTCGAATGAATATTTAAATAGATTGGTAATTTGGTCTGTAAAAGTGATTAAAGCTGCCAAAAAAAGAATGATAATTCCTAAACCTTTCCATCCCAATTTCTTTTGAATGAGATAAAAAATGGCAATAAAAAATGGCGACCAATAAATTTGCTTTGTGATAATCATCCAGAAACCGTCAAATGGCTCTGAACCTAATCCGTTTAAAAAAAGAAATAATTCTTTGTCTAGGTTGATTAACTGTTCCAAATTATAATTGTCTTTTTATAGGTCCGGTAATATTCTCGATATCTTCTTTTACTTTTTCAATCGGATTTTGAACATCTAAATTGATATTTTCTAAAGGATTCACCATTTTAGTAATCCCTTCTTTAGCTTTTGCGATTTCTTCAGAAACGCCACCGGTTAAGGTATTCATATCTAATCCTGCATCTTGAGTACCTTTTTGAATTTCACTTTTAATTTCATTTGTGGCATTTTTTAATTGCGCCATACCTTTACCTAAAGCACGAGCAATATCAGGAATTTTATCCGATCCAAATAGCATCAAGACCACTAAAATAATAAAAAACAATTCACCTCCACCTATTCCAAACATAGTACATTTTTTGAAATTAACGTTACAAAGTTACAAAGTTTTACAACTTATCTGTCTTAAAGTAATCAAAAAAAAGACTATCCGAAGATAGTCTTAATTCTTATTTTTTCTCTAAAGTATCAAATTTCGATTCAACTTCTACATTAGGCCAAAAATTGTTTGTAACGTCAACATCGGCAGTTTCTAGTTTTGGATCCAGCTGCATTTTAACAACTTTTTTCGATGTAGCAAATACTCTCTTAGCCGAATCATTGTTTTTTCTCCAGATTTGAGCCGGAAATTTTTGAACTTCACTTGTTCCATCTTCAAACTGAAGCTCTACAATAATTGGCATTATTAATCCTCCAGGCTTTGCAAATTCAACTTCATAGAAAAACTTTGGTGATTTTAATTTTGCAATTTCCTCAGCAGAATAATTTTTGCTTAAATAATCATTTAAACCTTGAACTTTAGAATAATCAAACCCATTTTTAAGTTCTGATTTAAATTCTGGCGCACCTTCTAAAACCATCTTTAGCATTGGTTGATTAGCGTCTGCAATTTTTCTCCCTCTTCTATTAAATTGAGGTTTTGCTTCTTTTGGATCTTGCTCAACAACATAATATTGTTTAACCTCTTTAATTGCTATATCAGTAACATCGGTAGAATAGAACCATCCTCTCCAAAACCAATCTAAATCTACTGCAGAAGCATCTTCCATAGTTCTAAAGAAATCCTCTGGGGTTGGGTGTTTAAATTTCCAACGGTTTGCATAAGTTTTAAAAGCATGGTCAAACAATTCGTGTCCCATGATAGTTTCTCTTAAAATATTTAATCCTGTAGCTGGTTTTCCATATGCATTAGCCCCAAAATTGTAAATATTTTCAGAATTAGACATAATAGGCTCCAAATACTGTTGATTGCCTTTCATATAAGGAACAATGTTTTTTGCTGGTCCACGCATGGCCGGGAAATTTGGATCAAATGTGGTTTCTGTTAAATATTCTAAAAAAGTATTTAAGCCTTCGTCCATCCATGTCCATTGTCTCTCATCTGAATTCACAATCATTGGAAAGAAATTATGACCTACTTCATGAATAATCACTCCTAACATTCCGTATTTGATTCTATCACTTACAAAACCAGTTTCATCAGGTCTTCCGTAATTCCAACAAATCATTGGATATTCCATCCCTTGGTCTTCTGCAGAAACAGAGACTGCTTTTGGATAAGGATAATCAAACGTGTAATGTGAGTAAGTTTTTAAGGTGTGAGCCACTGCTTTTGTAGATAAATCTCCCCAAAGTGGATTTGCTTCTTTGGGATAAATAGAAATAGCTAAAGGCTTGTTCGTTGGCAAGTCAACTGCCATAGCATCTATAATAAATTTTCTAGATGTAGAGAAACCAAAATCACGAACATTTTGTGCTTTGAACTTCCAAGTTTTCTTTTGATCCGAAAAACTCGACTCTTTTGCAATAGCTTCTTCTTGTGTTACAATTACAACAGGTTTATCAAAAGTTTTTTCAGCTAATTCCCAACGCTTTACTTGCTCAGGCGTAAATACTTCACTTCTATTTTGAAGTACTCCTGTTGCTTCCATTACGTGGTCTGAAGGCACCGTAATATTTACTTCATAATCTCCAAACACTAGTGCAAATTCTCCTCTTCCCCAAAATTGCATATTTTGCCAACCTTCAACATCATTATAAACCGCCATTCTTGGGAAAAATTGCGCCATTACATACAGACGATTGCCGTCTTTAAACTGCTCAAAACCAGAACGCCCATTATTGGCCCCTTCCTGATAACTTACAATATTATACCACCATTTTATTGAAAAAGAAATTTTATCTCCACTCTTTAAAGGCTTAGGCAAATCGATACGCATCATCGTTTGATTGATAGTGTATTGCATTGCATTTCCTTTTGCATCTTTAACATAATCAATGTTAAATCCACCTGGGAATGGGTTTTCTACGAATTTTTTGGCAAATGCATCAGCAGGAATACTTTTAGGCAAAACTTCGTTATCTACCAATGGGGTTTTAGAATCTGGCCTTTCAATATTTTGCTCTAATTGCACCCATAAATACTCAAGATTCTCAGGAGAATTATTATAATAGGTTATAGTTTCTGACCCATAGAGTTTCTTATTCTTATCATCCAATTCCAGATTCATTTTATAATCTGCTTTCTGTTGATAATAAGCTGGTCCAGGAGCACCAGAAGCGGTTCTGAACATATTTGGAGTTGCCATTTCCTCATACATCTGACGAAATTTATTCTCATTGTAATGTCCCTTTTCAGTTTTCTTTTCATCTGGTTTAACCTCTTGAGCTACCACTCCTAAGGATACTATTAGAGACAAAAATGCACCGAAAACAATTGATTTTTTCATAGTTTGTTAGTAATTTAATAGTCAATTTTTTCTTTTAATTCTGTATTAGTCAACAAAATACTTTTTTTGTTACTGTTGATGTTTGTATGAACAATATTCTGTTGATCTTGATACACCTCTGTAAGTAAAGAATTATAAATTTCGAAGGTATTTATTTTTTTTGAAATTGCAATTTTTGTATATAATATTAACACATCACCTTCAAGTTCTCGAGCCAAAAAAGTAATATTTTGAGGCTTATTATTAATGAAAATCTTCACTTTTTCTTTTAAATATCCTTCAATTAAGGCATCTGCATCAGGTAATTCTCTAGAAGATGTTAAATTTATCTTCTTATTGTATTTTTTTGTTAAAGCTTTCTCCAAATCATCTACAAAAATTCTAGAAGTGATTTCAACTCTTTTTTTGGAAGGAACATGATCAATTTGCATTACCGAAACATAAAACTTGTGAACCGAAAACGAACACAAAAATAACATTACAAATAATAAGGATATTGCTTTTCTCATCTGGTAAAAATAGTAATTATTCTTTTTCTAGTTGTTTTTTAAATGCTGTAGATTTGTCAATTAAATACTCAATTAACGCTAATTCATTCTCAGCTTTTAAAAGTGGTGAGAGTTCGTAAGCCGACAATTCAGCAAAACTAAGAAAAGAAGGAATACTTTCGTTAGTAATCTTTAGTGTTTCAATAAAAAAATTATGTGAAAAACGCTCAAAAATATGTTCCGAAAAAGACTTTGATTGTATCTCTTTAATTCTTCTATCATCAAAAACTCGCTCTGAATATCTTTTAGAATTATCCTTTTTCACAAACAAACTCACTATTCCTAAACCAATTGCACTAAAATTAAAATTTGATCCATTTGGAGCCAAAACAGTTGGTAACGCTGAATTTACTGGAGTTCCCGTTCGAACATCATCATCATAATATTTTACAACTTTTGCATCTATCCCATAAAAACCATCTCCATAAACCTGTATTCTTTTAGTGTCTTGTTTCAAATCTCCAGTCAAAGAGTAAGGTGTCACTTCAACCTCATTCAACTCAGAAATTCTAACGTGCAATTTTATTTCTAATACGGGTAACCAAAAATCCTTGTCCGTTACCACATATTTTTTTGTATCATAAGATAACCCTTGAATAAAAAGGGTATCAGTTGCTCTTGCATTTATAGAAAACATCCCATCAACATCTGTTATGGCACCAACATTAGATGAAATGTTATAGATTGTTAAATTTTCAACCTCCAAGGAATCTGCTACAATTTTCCCTCGCAATACTTTTCTTTGCATTCCTTGAGAAAAACAAATTTGACCAATCAAAACTATAAATAGGAATAAAATACTATTTTTCATTTTTAGTTATTTTTTCAGTATCAATTTCTTGTAATTTCAAATATTCTGCAGCTAATTCTGATAGAATAAAAGAAGCCATTGTTTTATTTTTTTCACTCATAGCCCTTACATATCTTTCATTTTCTACCACATAAAACATAAAACCCTCGATATAAATTTCAGGTATTTTCAAAACTTCAAGAAAATATTTTTTTTCAAAATAATCAGAAGTCTTTGCTTGCAACATTTCTTTTCTTTCTACCATCACTTCTTTTTTTAACATATTCGTTCTACCACTAATTGAGTTAATCAATCCATCAACACTCATTCCTCCAAGCGGCATCAACAGTGGGCTATACCATTTAAAATCTCCTGCTGCTGCTAATTTGCGTTCGGCTGGCGTATATGTTTTTTGATTAGCTGGAACAATCCCGAGTGCAACAGCATTGATGTTTTTGTAATTGATAATCGCTACTTCTTCTAATTCTGTAATGAGTGATTCCATTCTTACTAACAATAAATCATTAAAAAAATCACTTTTTTGCATGACGTACCGAGTAGCTTTTAAATTAACTGCACTAAATTGTAAGGTATCTGAAATTCTAACTTGAATTTGGAAATAACCTCTAGAATCGGTAACCACACCTAATTTACTAGACAAATTAATAACATGAATACCCTCTAACAAGCTTGATTCCGAAACTACTTTTCCCCTAATTAAAGTATCGTTTTGCGAAAAAACAAGAATTGGAAAGATAAAAAAGAAAAAAAGTAGTCTTTTTGGCATAAACTAAAATTGAATATTTTTGTAAATGTACCAAATAGGCTTCAAAATGAAATCCTAACAAGATGATAAACTTATGTTAAGACAAATTTGGTAGCTTTGTAAAAAATAAGTGATGAAAAATATAATTATTGCCAGTACTTCTACTTTACACGGAGGTGAATATTTAGACTATCTATTGCCTGAATTACAATCGTTCTTTTCAAATGTAAAAGAGTTACTTTTTATTCCATACGCAAGACCAAGCGGTATTTCACATGATGATTATACCAAAAAAGTTAGCGAAGCTTTTACAAAAATTAATATATCGGTAAAAGGAATTCACGAATTTGAAAACCCAATCGAAGCCCTTGAAAAAGCACAAGGGATTTTTACTGGTGGTGGAAACACTTTTTTATTGGTAAGTCAATTATACAAAAATAATGTAATTGACGCTTTAGAAAAAGTAGTTAAAAATGGAACATCTTATTTAGGAACCAGCGCAGGAAGTAATATTTGTGGCTTAACAATGAGCACTACTAATGATATGCCAATCGTATATCCACCAAGTTTTAGAACTTTAGGATTTGTTTCGTTTAATATTAATCCCCATTATTTAGACCCGATTGAAGGTTCAACCCATATGGGAGAAACTCGAGAAACTAGAATTAATGAATTTCATCATTTTAATCCGCAACCTGTTGTAGGACTGAGAGAAGGAAGTTGGTTAGAAGTAAAAGGCGATTCTGTAAAATTAAAAGGAACTTTGACGGCCAGAATTTTTAAAAGAAACGAAGCTCCAATTGAAGTAGCACCTGAAACCGAATTAAATAGTTTAAAATAAAAAAAGCCTTGCAAATGCAAGGCTTTTTTTAAGAGCGGAAGACGAGGCTCGAACTCGCGACAACCAGCTTGGAAGGCTGGAGCTCTACCAACTGAGCTACTTCCGCAGGTGATAATTTTTAAAACTTTATCTTGTTTTAGAGCGGAAGACGAGGCTCGAACTCGCGACAACCAGCTTGGAAGGCTGGAGCTCTACCAACTGAGCTACTTCCGCATAACAAAAGCGTTTACTTTTGTGGGTGCAAATATACTTTAAAAGTTTTGGTAATTGCAAATTTTTTTTGATATTTTTTTCAAAGCAATTGTACTAACTTTACCCTAAAATCAACACTCTTCTCTAAAAGATTAACTTTTAATGAGTTATATTATTATGGAAATTAAAAAAATTAGTTCGGTTGAAACATATCCTGTTAGACATGAGGTTTTAAGAAAAGGAAAACCAATTGAAACCTGCCAATTTAAAGGCGATGATGATGAAAACACCGCTCATTTTGGATTGTTTTTAGAAGATAAACTTGTGGGAATCATCTCTATTTTCAAAGAAAACAATAATTTATTTTCAGAATCAAATCAATTTCAAATTAGAGGAATGGCAGTTTTAGAAGAAGCTCAAGGAAAAGGATTTGGAACCGAATTAGTTAAAGAAACTGAAAATCATTGCATTAATTTGAAAGCTGATTTAATTTGGTTCAACGCTCGAGAAAAAGCTGTCCCATTTTACGAAAAGTTAAATTATAAAATCATTGGTGATTCTTTCTTAATTCCAGATGTTGGCATCCATTTTGTAATGTATAAAAAACCCTCAAAGAAGTAATCCAATAAATCTTCTTATATTTATATCACAATTAAGGTTTTATGAAAAAAATTACACTCCTACTCTTTATTTTTTCCTTAATTTCTTGTAAAAAGGAAGCATCACCAATTGCGTTTGACAATAGCATTATTAAGGACACTATTTTAAATGTCATCATAAGACCAGTTCATCCAGACTTACTTAACGAAAAGTCAGATAGCGTGAAATTATATTACCAAAAAATGAATTTTCATGAAATCTGGTATTTAAATGAGAATCGAAAAGATTTAATCAATGAAATTAAATTTTGCTACCAAGAAGGTTTGAATCCAAAAGACTATGAAATCAATATTATTGAAGACTTAGAAAATAAAAGGGCCAAACTCAATGATGCTGAAATTGTAAAATATGACATTCTTTTAACAGAAACCTTTGAAAAATTAGCAAATCATCTTCATAAAGGAAAACTAAACCCAAAAGAATTATATCGTGATTGGGATTTAAAACCAAAAGAAATAAAACTTTCCACATTGCTTGAAGATGCCATAAAAGGGAAAAAAATCGCAACTACTTTCAAAGATTTAAAACCAAATCATATTGTTTATCAATCTCTAAAAAAGAGCCTTGTTGAGATTGATAAATTACCAAATATCAATTTTGAGAAAATAAACATTAAAAATAAAATCCTTTTAGGTGACACCCTACCCGAAATGGTAAAAATTAAAAAACGTTTAGCCTATTGGAAAGATTATCAAAACAAAGACAGTATTATAACATGGACTTACGATTCCATCACTTTTAAAGCAATCAAACGATTTCAAGCACGTCACGGTTTAGCACAAGATGGCGTAATCGGAATCGGAACTATTAAAGCTTTAAACATGTCAAAAAGCGAACGAATCGAACAAATTTTCGCCAATTTAGAGCGTTGGCGTTGGTATCCATCTGATCTAGGTGAAAAATATTTAGTTGCTAATATCCCTGATTACATATTATTTTACATTAATCAAAATGATACTGTTGCTTCACACCGAATTGTAGTGGGAACTCCAAAAAGGAAAACACCTATTTTAAGTTCAAAATTATCCAATTTTGTTTTCAATCCTACTTGGACAATCCCCCCTACAATAATAAAAGAAGATTTAACTCCTTCTGCTTCACAAAATAGAGACTACTTTCCCTCAAGAAAGTTAACCATTTACAACAAAAAAGGACATGAGGTTTCACCCGAGGAATGGAATCCTGAAACGGCTAGTCATTATCGCTATGTTCAAAAACCAGGAAAGAATAACGCGCTTGGATTAATAAAGTTCAATTTTCCAAATAACCATTTAGTTTATCTTCACGACACAAACCACAGAGATTACTTTTCAAAGAATTACCGTGCGTTAAGTTCGGGTTGCGTTCGAATCGAAAATCCTTTGATTTTAACGAAACAAATGCTAACTGAAATGAATGCTGAAAAATGGAGTGGCAACCAAATCGATTCCATTTTAAAAAAAGAAAAAACCAAAACAGTGTCTATGAAAGACACTGTTAATATTCATTTATTTTATTGGACTTCTTGGATGGAGAAAGGGACACTTCAATTTAGAGAAGACATTTACAATCTTGATAAAGGTTTATTCAAAAAATTAAGACCTCTAGATTAATAAAATTTAAAACCAAACGATTGTAAAAATTACAACGTTAAATTTTTTACAATTATGAAACTAATTTAGATTTCTCAATATAATTTCTTGAAGGATGATATATAAAAACACAAGACTTGTTTTTTATGGTATCAATCAATTCTTTATGAATTTCGTAAGGAACTGCAGGACACCCTTGGCTTCTTCCCAATCTACCTGTTTTGTTTATGAATGATTTACTCACATAATCAGCACCATGAATTACAACTGCTCTACTTCTAGCATTATCATTAATTCCCTCCTCTAATCCGTCTAAACGAAGTGAAGTACCATGTTTTCCATTATAAACTTCACCAGTTAAATAAAAACCTAAACTGCTTTTGTAGGACTCACTAATATTGGAAAAACTAGTCGCAAACTCAAATCCAGAATTTCTTCCATGTGCAACTAATGATTGAAAAATTATTCTTTGAGCTTTCATATCAATAACCCACATTCGCTCTTCTTTTGAAGATAAACTAAAATCAATAACCGTTAATACTTCATTAACAATTTTTCCCTGAGATTTCAATTGTTCATAGCCTTCGAAAGCAGCTAAGAAACTATCAAATTTAGGCAAAGAAAAATTACTTTGATTTATAGTTGCATAAAAAGCTTTACATTTAACTTCTAAAGTAACTTTCGCTTTTTCAGCAAGTAATTTCGGATCTGTCCCTGTTGTGTAGCTTTTTTTATAATCTTCTATCGTTAATGGTTTGAATGAAAAAAGACCAATTAAAATTATAGGCAATATCTTATAAATCATTGTTAATCTTACAGTTATGTTGTTATTGAAAGCGCCAAATTTATTTATTATTTTCTAATAAACAAATAAAATCATGTATTTTATCGAAAAATTATGTATTTCATCGATTTAAAAGAAAAAAGTTAAACATTATATAAAAAAAAGAGACATATATAAGATTCCAATATTTTTGCAGTTAAAATATCTTTTACATGACTAATAAAATCGGCTTTACCATATTTATATGCTTAGTAAGTTCTCTGTTCACCTTTTCTCAAACAAAGAAAAGTGTAGCTACAAAGAAAACAAATGAAAATATTACTATTGATGCCGAGCTAAATGAAGTATCTTGGAGAGAAGCAGAAATTGCAACTGACTTTGTCTCATTAGAACCTAAAAACGGAACACCAATCCCTGAAGAATTTAAAACCGAAGTAAAGATTTTATATTCTGATGATGCTATTTACATTGGAGCTAAATTATACGATCCTAATCCTGAAAAAATTTTAAAAGAATTAGTAGAACGAGATGATATTGGAACTTCAGATTTTTTTGGAGTTTTCATTAATGGATATAATGATGGCCAACAAGAGTTCCGGTTTTTTGTTACTGCTGCAAATGGTCAAATTGATACTAACTTTACTTCTTCTGAAGGTGAAGATGGTTCTTGGAATGCCATTTGGGAAAGCAATGCGAAAATTACTGATTTTGGTTATGTAATCGAAATGAAAATACCATACGCAGCTCTTCGATTTCCAGAACAAAAAAAACAAACTTGGGGATTAAATTTCTTCAGAGAAGTTCGAAGAGAACGTCAAAAATATACCTGGAGTCCAATTGATAATAAAATTGGAGCCATTTCGCAACAAGCCGGAATTTTGACTGGAATTGAAAATATTAAAACACCTACCCGATTGTTCTTAATTCCTTATTCTTCCTTTTACCTTTCTGGAAGTGAAACACAAAAAACCAAAGGGGAATTAAAAGGTGGATTGGATATTAAATATGGAATCAATGATGCTTTTACATTAGACGCCATTTTAGTACCCGATTTTGGTCAAACCAAATTTGATAATGTGGTTTTGAATTTGGGCCCATTCGAACAACAATTCAATGAAAACCGGCCTTTCTTTACAGAAGGAACGGATTTGTTTAGCAAAGGTAATTTATTGTATTCGCGAAGAATTGGACAAACTCCAAATTTGAAATTAAATTTAGCAGAAAATGAATCGATAGAAAATATCGGAGCTATCAATCTATTAAATGCAATGAAAATATCAGGTCGTGATAAAGATGGATTAGGAATTGGGTTTTTAAATGCCGTCACAGAAAAAACAATAGCAACTGTTTCAAACGATGACAATGATGAAACAAGATTCATTGAAATTTCACCTTTAACAAATTACAATGTTACCGTTTTTGACCAAAGATTTAACCAAAATTCTTCTGTAACTTTTATTAATACAAACGTTACCCGAAATGGAAGTTTTAGAGATGCTAATGTAACTGGATTATTATTTGATTTAAATAATAAAACCAATACCTATAATCTTTCTGGAGGAGTAAAATCGAGCAGTATAAATGATGTCGACAATAAAAACGGTTATAACGCCTCGTTATTTTTTGCAGAAACAAGTGGTAAGTTTAGATATAGTCTCGGTGGGGAATACATGTCGAAAGATTTTGAAATAAATGATTTAGGAATAAATTTCAGGACAAACTACTACTCTTTTTCTGGAAACACAAATTATCGAATTCTGAACCCAAATAAAACATTTAATACATTTAGAATTAATCTGAATTCTTACTTTGAATTTTACACGCCAACAAACCAAATCCAATCTAGTAATTTCAACGTAAACTTAAATTCAACAAATAAAAGCAATCATTATATTGGTGCAGGTTTCAATGTTAATCCTTTTAAAAATTATGATTATTACGAACCTCGAGCAGCTAACCGTTATTTTGTAAATCCTACGAATATGGGTGGTTTTCTCTATTTTTCATCCAATTATAACAACAAATTTGCAATTGATTTTGAACCTTTCATGACACATGTACTTAACGAAAACAGATATGAAGCTGGAGTAAATATTAGTCCAAGATATCGTTTTAGTGATAAGTTTTCATTGGTTTATGGGTTCAACTATTTCAAACAAAAAAACGATATAGGATGGATTGATTCAGATGCATCCAATATCATTTTTGCTAGAAGAGATAGAGATACGTACACGAATTCAATCACAAGTAAATTCTCAATAAGCAGTGAAATGAATTTTAATTTATCGGTAAGACACTATTGGTCACTCGCCGAAAACAATCAAATCAACAATCTAAATCAGGATGGAAGTTTATCTCCAAACACCTCATATGCTACTAACAAAAACTCAAACTTTAGTACTTGGAATTTAGATGTATCGTATTCATGGTGGTTTGCTCCTGGAAGTCAAATGTCGATTTTATACAGAAATAATGCTGACACTTTTGACAGAACGATTAATAAAGATTTTGGCTCCAATTTCTCCAACTTATTTGAAGATAATTTGAATCATGTTTTATCCGTAAGTGTTCGTTATTTCATCGATTATAACCAAGCTAAAAATTGGATTCGAAAAGGTTAATTTACTTAATCGTTTTCGTAATTTTAAGTCGCTTTTTCATTTAAAAATTGACCAATTGCTTATATTTGTGCAAACACACAAAAATGAACAAAAAAGTTATTTTAATGATATTAGATGGTTGGGGAAAATCACCTGACCCAAAAGTTTCAGCTATTGATAATGCCAACACTCCTTTTATTGATAGTTTATACACAAAATACCCAAATGCTCAGTTAAGAACGGATGGCTTGAACGTAGGCTTACCAGAAGGTCAAATGGGGAATTCCGAAGTTGGGCATATGAATTTGGGCGCTGGAAGAATTGTTTACCAAGATTTAGCCAAACTGAATTTAGCGGTAGAACACAAAACCATGAGTCAAGAAAAACCGCTCATAGATGCGTTTGAGTATGCTAAAAAGAACAACAAATCCATTCATTTTTTAGGATTGGTTTCTGATGGTGGTGTTCATTCTCACACTTCGCATTTAAGAGGTTTAATTGATACTGCTCAAGAAAGTGGCGTTCAAAATATGTTTGTTCATGCTTTTACCGATGGTCGTGATGTAGATCCAAAATCGGGAGCAAAATACATTTCAGATTTAGAAAATTATCTTCAAAATACGAATGTTAAGTTAGCTTCTGTAATCGGAAGATATTATGCTATGGATCGAGATAAACGTTGGGAAAGAGTAAAGCTAGCTTACGATTTAGTGGTGAATGGTGAAGGAATGCATTCGAAAAATGCGGTTGCAAGTATCAATGAAAGCTATGCAAAAGAGGTTACCGATGAATTTATTCAACCGATTGTCATGGTGGATGAAAACAACAATCCAATTACAAAAATCCAGGAAGATGATGTAGTGATTTTCTTCAATTTCAGAACTGATAGAGGAAGAGAATTAACGGAGGTTTTATCTCAAAAAGACTTCCACGAATTCAACATGCACAAATTGAATTTGTATTATGTTACCATGACCAATTACGATGAAACCTATGAAAATGTTTATGTAATTTACGACAAAGACAACATTACCGAAACACTTGGAGAAGTTTTAGAAAAGGCAGGTAAAAAGCAAATCCGAATTGCCGAAACGGAGAAATATCCGCACGTAACCTTTTTCTTTTCTGGCGGAAGAGAAGAACCTTTTGTGGGCGAAACTCGTATTTTGAAAAATTCGCCAAAAGTAGCTACTTACGATTTACAACCTGAAATGAGTGCTTTCGAGCTAAAAGATGCTTTAGTTCCTGAACTCAAAAAAGGAGAAGTAGATTTTGTTTGTTTAAATTTCGCCAATGGTGATATGGTTGGGCACACAGGTGTAATGGAAGCTGCAATTAAAGCTTGTGAAGCGGTTGATATTTGCGTAAAAGAAGTGGTTGAAACTGCTCAAGAAAACAATTACACCACAATTATCATAGCCGATCACGGAAATTGCGAAACGATGATAAATCCAGATGGCTCACCAAACACAGCCCATACAACCAATCCAGTTCCGATTATTTTAGTTGACAAAGAATTAAAAAAAATCAAAAATGGGGTCTTAGGAGACATCGCTCCTACTATTTTAGATTTAATGGGAATTGAAAAACCTTCCGTTATGACTTGTAAATCTTTATTATAATGAAACGTTTTTTATTGATATTAATTTGTCTACCATTTGTTGGGTGCATTTCGACTTTCAAAGCTTCTAATGGTGAGGATGGAAAACCCGGTGAAGATGGAAAACCTGCAACCGAACAAAAAGGTGCTGATGGTGAGAACGGAAAAAATGGAAAAAATAAAAGTACAACAATAGGTATAAAAGCATAATTTATCAATCCCGATTCGTCGGGATTTTTTTTGAACGATTCCAAAATAAAAGTTAAACTTTTAAACATTAATAGTAATACTATTATATTTGTGGTATTAAATATCATAGTATGCATAATTTACTATCCAACTTAAAAATTACTATTAACGATAAACTTTATGTCAAAAACCCTGAGACTTCAGAACTTGGACTTAACATTTTAAAAAATAGTATTCTTTTAATAGATGAAATTGGATTTGATGCTTTTACATTCAAAAAATTGGGAGAAAGAATTCAATCTAATGAAAGCTCTATTTATCGCTATTTTGAAAATAAACACAAACTTTTAGTCTACTTAACCTCTTGGTATTGGTCTTGGATGGAATATCGCATGGCATTTGCTACAATAAATGTTTCTAATCCGATTGAAAAACTAGAAAAAGCCATTAAATTAGTAACTGAAAATATTATAGACGATAATACAACACCACACATCAATGAAGAAGTTTTAAGCAGAATTATTGTTGAAGAGTTTACTAAAACCTTAATGACCAAAGAGGTTGACAATGAAAATAAAGAAGGCTTTTTCTTAGTATACAAAAGGGTAATCAATAGAATTATCGATATTATCAAGGAAGTAAATCCTAATTATCCATATGCTAAAAGTTTAGCTTCAAGCATTGTGGAAGGATCGCTTCACCAACATTTTTTAAAGAATCATTTAAAAACGATAACTAATTTATCTGAAAAAGAATGTGCTACTGATTTCTATACAGATATGGCTAAAAAAATATTGCTATGACACCATTAAAAAGATTTAAAAACCTCATTTTAATCGACAAACAAGACATTTACCAAATTTTCTTGTACTCCATTATTGCGGGTTTAGTAAGTTTATCTTTACCTCTAGGAATTCAATCTATTATCAATTTTATTCAAGCGGGAAAAATTAGTACTTCTTGGATTGTATTAGTAGGTGTAGTAGTACTTGGGGTTGCATTTGTTGGATTACTTAAAATTATGCAATTCAGAATTACCGAGAACTTGCAACAAAAAATATTTGTTCGTTCTTCATTTGAATTTGCCTATCGATTTCCTAAAATAAAATTCAATGAATTACACAATCAATATCCCCCTGAATTAGCAAATAGATTTTTTGATACCTTAACGGTACAAAAAGGGTTTTCTAAACTCCTTTTAGATATTTCAGGAGCTGCACTACAGATCGTGTTTGGAATAATTTTATTATCGTTATACCACTCCTTTTTTATCTTTTTCGGGCTTATACTACTTATATTGTTATATCTGATTTTTAAAATCAACTTCAATATTGGACTAGAGACGAGTTTAAAAGAATCAAAATACAAATATAAAATTGCCCATTGGTTACAAGAAATTGCCAGAAACCATTTAAGTTTCAAAAGCAATTCAATCTTTAATTTTTCACTACATAAAAACGATAAACTGGTAAGTGAATATTTAAAACAAAGAGAAAATCATTTTCAGGTTTTATTAAAACAGTTTGTACAGTTAACTGGTTTTAAAATCATTATTACAGCAGGATTATTAATCATTGGGGGACTATTGGTAATCAATCAACAAATGAATATTGGACAATTTGTTGCCGCCGAAATTGTCATCTTAAGCATTATCGCAGCGGTTGAAAAGTTATTTTCTGGCCTAGAATTGTTTTATGACGTATTAACTTCTTTGGAAAAGCTAGGTTCTGTAGTGGATATGGAATTAGAAGAAGATGTACAAAATTCAAATTATTTAGTGGATAAAAACAAAATTACAATTGAGACAGAAAATGTATCGTTTACTTATCCGAAATCAGATAAAGAAATTCTAAAAAACATTAATATTTCAATACAACCAAAACAACACACCTTAATTTTAGGCGAAAATGGCTCTGGAAAAACAACCCTGATGCGATTATTAGCTCGATTGATTGAACCTACAGCAGGTAGCATTTTTATCAATAATACAAATTATAAAAAATATTCTTCCGAAGAGTACCGCTCTAAAATAGGAATTATTACAGCACAAGAAATGCCATTTGAAGGAAGCATTTTAGAAAACATCACCTGTAATAATCCGGAAATTAAAATGGAAATGGTTTTTGAAATGATTGAAAAACTTAAACTTACCGAAGCTATAAAAGCACTTCCGAAAGGATTAGACACCCGCATATCGTCTGAAGGAAAACAAATCAATTCTTCTACCATACAAAAAATTGTTCTAGCAAGATGTATTATAAATAAACCCAAATTGTTATTTTTAGAAAACCCTTTAGATAAATCAGATGAAAAAACGTGTCGCGAAATTTTAGATTACTTGAGCGATGAAAAACATCCATGGACACTAATTGTTGTTAGCAAAAACAGCTATTGGAAACAAATTTGTAAGCAAACTATTCTTTTAGAAAAAGGAGAAATTAAAGCTATTTAACCATGCTAAACATCACAAAAAACAGAATTGATCAATTTGTAAAATTAGAACAATTCAAATCAGGACAAATATTTAAAGAGCAAAAACACTATCAAGTAATTAGAAAAATTATTTGGGCATTTGTTGTCATTGTGGTGCTATTTCTTTTTCTTCCTTGGACTCAAAACATTCAAGGTGCGGGAAGTGTAACTACTCTGAAACCCAATCAACGCCCCCAAACCATTCACACAGCTATTGCTGGTAGAATTGAAAAATGGTATGTAAATGAAGGGGATTTTGTTGAAAAAGGAGATACAATTCTATTTATTTCTGAAATCAAAGAAGAATATCTAGACCCAAACTTGGTTGAAAATACTGGAAATCAAGTAAAAGCAAAAGAAAATGCAGTTATATCATATGCGGATAAAGTAAAAGCTTTAGATGCTCAAATGAGTGCTATTGAAAATGAGAAAAATCTAAAACTTAAACAGGCTCAAAATAAATTAAAACAAGCATATCTAAAAGTCCAAAGTGATAGTATTGACTTTGAAGCAGCAAAAACACAATTAACCATTGCAAAAACACAATACAATCGTTCCATAAATTTGAACAAGGAAGGTTTAAAACCCATGACAGATGTGGAAGAAAAAAGAGTAAAACTTCAAGAATCAGAGGCTAAAATCATCACACAAGAAAACAAATACATCACCAGCAAAAATGAAGTTTTAAACGCTACCATGGAGCTGAATAGAATAAGTGCAGAATATGCAGAAAAAAACGCTAAAGCGAGTAGCGACAAACAAACCGCTTTGAGTTCACAATTTGATACTGAGGCACAAGTTAACAAATTGAAAAACCAATACAATAACTATCAAATCAGAAACGGATTATATTACATAACAGCTCCTCAAGATGGATTTGTTAACAGAGCTTTGCAGTCTGGAATTGGTGAAACGATTAAAGAAGGAACACCAATAGTAAGTATTATGCCCGCAAAATATGATATTGCAGTTGAAACTTATGTTAATCCAATGGATTTTCCTTTAATCAACAAAGGTGAGAAAGTACGTGTGTGGTTTGATGGTTGGCCTACCATTGTATTTAGCGGTTGGCCTGGCGTTTCTTATGGAACTTTTGGTGGTGTTATCGTTGCAAAAGAAAACTTTATCAGTGCAAATGGAAAATATCGTGTTTTAATTGCTCCCGATCCTAAAGATAAAAAATGGCCTGAACAATTGAGTATTGGCGCAGGAACTCAATCTTTAGCACTACTGGATGATGTGCCCATTTGGTTCGAGATTTGGAGAACTTTAAATGGTTTCCCTCCTAATTTCTATCAACCAACAACTACAGAAAATACAAAAAAATGATGAAATCAAAAATACACTACATCCTTGTTTTTATTTGTAGCTCGATGGGGGTATTGGGACAAAATTTACCCACTGAATTCACCTACAATGAATTTTTGGGTTATGTGAAAAAATATCATCCTTTAGTAAAACAAGCGGATTTAAAACTCAATGAAGCGCAAGCTAATCTGATGCAAGCTCGCGGTGCATTTGATCCAAAAATTGAAGTTGACTTTAGTGAAAAACAATTCAAAGACAGTGAATATTATTCCATTTTAAACAGTAGCTTTAAAATTCCAACTTGGTACGGAATTGAGTTAAAAGCAGGATTTGACAATGCAGAAGGAATTTATTTGAATCCGGAAAACACTTTGCCTAATTCCGGACTTACTTCGTTTGGAATTTCGGTTCCCGTAGGCCAAGGTTTGTTTATCAATCAACGTATGGCTGATTTGAAAAAAGCAAAAATTGCTCGAAATTTAAATGTCGCTGAGAGAAATCTGCAAGCTATCGAAGTAATGTATGAAGCTTCTGTAAGCTATATGAACTGGAAAAGAAGTTATGATGAAGTTAAATTATACGAAACCTATTTAGAAAATGCTTTTGTAAGATATGATGGGGTTTCAAAATTAATTGAACAAGGTGACAAGCCAGCCATTGATAGTGTTGAAGCAGGAATTGTTGTAAAAACAAGACGTCTAAATTTAGAAGATGCTAAATTAAAATTAATCAAAGCAAAACTAGATTTATCTAATTACTTGTGGCTAGAAAATAACATCCCATTAGAATTAAACGACAGTTTACAACCTGAAAGTCTGCTAACTTTAACCATTAAAGAAACACTTCAAATTAATGAATTAGGCACTATAGATTTAGAAAATCATCCCAAAATTCAAGCTTTGGATGCAAAAATAAGTATGCTTAAGGTAGATAGAAGATTAAAAGCAAACGCACTCTTACCAAAATTAGATTTGAGTTACAATTACCTATCCGAACCCAGCTATATAGATAATTATCGTTTCGAAGATTATAAAATTGGCATCAATTTTTCATTCCCCATATTCTTAAGAAAAGAGCGAGGAAGTTTAAAATTAGCCGATTTAAAAATTCAAGATTCAGAATTTGGATTATTATTTGAACGCAAAAATCTAGAAAATAAAATTAAAGCACAACAACAAGAAATTACTTCTTTGCAAACACAAAAAGAATATAACAGTCGACTTGTAAAAGACTTCACTACTTTATTAAATGCAGAAGACCGATTATTCGAAATGGGAGAAAGTTCGTTATTCATTATTAACTCAAGAGAAAATTCTTTAGTTAGTTCTCAAATTAATGATATTGCCCTAGAAAATCGCTATTTGAATGCAATTCTTGGCTTGTACAAAACATTAGCAAACCCACAATAAATAAAAAAACCTTCGCAATGCGAAGGTTTTTAATCTTATATCCAAAAAAATATTAGTAACGACCTCTGTTGTTATCTCTATTGTTCGAATAACCACCTCTACCACCTGAATTACGATCGAAACTTCTTCTCTCTCCTTCTGGTTTTGGTTCAGATTTGTTAACCACGATTTTTCTACCTTCGATAGATCCTCCGTTTAATTCATCGATTGCTTTTTGAGCCTCAGCATCATTAGCCATTTCAACAAATCCAAATCCTTTACTTCTTCCGGTAAATTTATCAGAGATAATTTTAACTGATTCTACAGCTCCATACTCTTCAAAATAACCTCTTAAATCTGCTTCCTCTACACTGAAAGGAAGACTTCCTACAAAAATATTCATCTATGAAAAATTTAATTCCTCACAAAGGTAGACTATTTAATGTTGTCAAAAGGTTAAACTTTGATTTATTTTCAAAAAACAGTTAATTTAGTTAAAAAATTAAAAATCAAAAAGTTAGTTCATTAAAGAACGGGTATCATAATTCCTATTTTCTCGAAATTTAAAAATCTGTTTATTCTTCTATATCCGAAACAGATGATTAACCAAATAAACAACCCGTCATTTCATAATAAGCCTTCTCAATAGCTTCTTGATGCGATGGATGCGCAATTTTAACCAATTCGTTTACTCTTTGTTTCAAGGTTTTACCATACAAATCAGCAATCCCATTTTCGGTAATAACATAATGTACGTGTGCTCTAGTTGTAACCACTCCTGCTCCTTGTTTTAAATGTGGAACTATTCTACTTTCTCCCCTCTTCGTTATTGAAGGTAACGCAATAATAGCTTTACCCCCCTCACTTAACGATGCTCCTCTTATAAAATCCATTTGCCCCCCTACTCCTGAATACATTCTACTTCCTATGGAATCCGCACAAACTTGCCCCGTTAAATCAACCTCGATTGCAGAATTAATGGCTACCATTCTTGGGTTTCTTCGAATTCTAGCGGTATCATTCACCATAGAGGATTCTTTCATTTCGATAAACGGATTATCATCTACAAAATCATACAAACGTTTTGAACCCATCAAGAAAGTCGCTAAAGCTCTTCCTCTTAAAGTTCCTTTATAATTACAATTGATGACATCGTTTTCAATTAAATCAATAACCCCATCAGAAAACATTTCCGTGTGCAATCCTAAATCTTTATGATTTGTTAATTTACTCAAAGCTGCATTTGGTATTGAACCAATTCCCATTTGCAATGTACTTTTATCCTCAATTAAAGAAGCTACATACGTTCCTATTTTCTCTTCCTCTGCTGTAAAAGGGGTTACTGCATGAGCATAAATAGGCAGATTTACTTCGACTAAATAATCAATCTCTGAAACATGTAAAATTCCATCTCCAAATGTTCTTGGCATTTGAGGGTTAACCTGAGCAATTACAATTTTGGCATTTTCAATTGCTGCCACAGAAGCTTCAACCGAAACTCCTAATGAACAATACCCATGACTGTCTGGTGGTGAAACATGTATAAATGCTACATCTAGTTTTACTACATTTTTCCGAAATAATAATGGTAACTCACTTAAAAAAACAGGGGTGTAAGAACCATTTCCTGCTTTTAAAGTGTGGCGCACATTAGCTCCAATAAAGAAGGAATTTACATGAAAACTTTCAGCTAATTCAGGATTTGCATAGGGTGCCTCACCTTCTGTATGCAAATGACAGACCTCTACATTCCTAAGTTCCGATGCTCTATCAGCCAATGCTTTTGTTAAAATTGTTGGTGTAGCAGCGGCAGCTTGAACATACACTCTATCACCGCTTTTAACTACTTGTACAGCTTCCGCTGCAGTTACATATTTTCCCATACCTAATGAAATTTATACTGCAAAATTATGTTGTAATTTAATACTAAAATATGACATTTCTCATTTTTACTTAAAGGTTTTAGGGCTATACTAAAAAAATTAAATGGTTGTTATTGATCTCTAAAACATTACTATTTAAATTATATAATCAACATTCTAAGATGAAATGCTTGCAATTGAATTTGAATTTGTTCTTGTAATTGAACTTGAATTTGTACTTTTGTTTCGAAATTTTTCATTATGATTGTAATTAAAACCTCCGAAGAAATTGAATTAATGCGCGAAAGTGCTTTGATAGTTTCTAAGACATTGGGAATGATTGCCAAAGAAATAAAACCTGGCGTAACCACTTTATATTTAGACAAATTAGCAGAAGATTTTCTTCGTTCGCATGGAGCTGAGCCCGCCTTTTTAGGAATGTATGGTTTCCCCAATTCTTTGTGCATGAGTCCAAACACGCAAGTAGTTCACGGTATTCCAAATAATACCCCGTTGCAAGATGGCGATATCATTTCGGTGGATTGTGGTGCTCTAAAAAATGGTTTTTATGGCGACCATGCTTATACTTTTGAAGTGGGAGAAGTAGCGCCAGAAACAAAAAAATTACTTCAAGTTACCAAAGAATCGCTTTACGTTGGAATTCGTGAAACTAAAGTTGGGAATCGTGTAGAAGATATCGGACATGCAATTCAACAATATTGCGAAAGTCATGGTTATGGTGTAGTTCGTGAATTATGCGGACATGGTTTAGGCAGAAAAATGCACGAAGATCCAGAAGTTCCAAATTACGGGAAACGCGGTCGTGGAAAAAAATTAGTCAACGGAATGGTCATTGCAATTGAGCCAATGATTAACATGGGAACGAAAAATATCAAACAACATAAAGACGGTTGGACCATTACCACTGCTGACGGAAAACCAAGCGCACACTTTGAACACGATGTAGCCATTGTAAACGGAAAACCAGAATTGTTATCTACTTTTGCTTACATCTATGATGCTTTAGGGATTGTGAGCAATGAAGAAGATGGATTGAGACAAAAACCTTTAGTATTATAATTTAACTCATTTAACCAATGAATTGTAAAACCTGTAATTTCCAGCTTAGCAACACTGCTCAATATTGCTCTAATTGTGGAGCAAAAATTGTTCATGATAGACTTTCTTTAAAAGGGACTTGGGAGGAATTCGTTGGCCCTTTTTTTAGTTGGGATAATAATTTTTGGCGAACTTTTTTTGGGTTATTTAAAAACCCGAAAGATGTATTAGAAGCCTACATTACGGGGGCTAGAAAAAAATATTTCCAGCCTTTTTCTTATATAATTTTATATGCAACGATTGCCGTTTTTTTCTATAAATTTTTTCCATTAGAAATAATAGCAAATTATTCCGAAGGTCTTACTGACGGGTATCAAAATTCAAACCCGTCTAATAAGGTTCCCAAAATTGACATGAAGGCTTATGTTGAAGTATTAATGGGATATTACAACTTTTTTGTACTGTTATTAATTCCAATATATGCTATTGTAAGTTACATCCTATTCAAAAAGAAAGGACACAATTTTTTTGAACATCTTGTTTTCAACAGCTATTTACAAACCAATTTAGGTTTTATATCCTTAATACTTCAAGTTTTTTTAGTAAATGTATTGGGCATGGGATTTGGTTTTTACTCTATCTTGTTTCTATTCTTATTTATAGTGTTTACACTTTATGCATTTAAAGAATTATATCATCAAAATTTAAAGCAAAGTTTAGTATCGGGAATTAAGTACCTACTCCTTTTCTTTGGATTATATATTGGTGTAATTATTACATTTTCTATACTTATTGGAATTTTATACGCCTTAATTTTATTAAAATGAAAAAACTTTTTAAACTTATATTAAATACCATTCCACGTCCGATATTAATCCGTTTAAGTATTGTGGCGCGTCCTATTTTAGCTTTTTTATTAAAAGGAAGTCGCTTTACTGATCCTATTGATGGGAAAAGTTTTCGTATGTTTTTACCTTATGGTTATGGAACACAACGCAACAATGTGTTGTCACCAAGTACACTTTCTTTAGAAAGACATCGTTTGTTATGGTTGTATTTACAGAATGAAACCGATTTTTTTTCAGCACCAAAAAAAGTATTACACTTTGCACCTGAACAAGAATTTTACAAACGTTTTAAAAAACAATCAAATTTAGAGTATACAACCACCGATTTATTTTCGCCTTTAGCCGATGTAAAAGCAGATATTTGTAATTTACCTTTTGAAGACAACTCATATGATATGATTTTGTGTAATCACGTTTTGGAGCATATTCCAGATGACACAAAAGCAATGCAAGAATTATATCGTGTTTTAAAACCGGGTGGAATGGGAATCTTTCAAATTCCACAAGATTTATCAAAAGCCACCACTTTTGCAGATGATTCGATAACTGACCCAAAAGAAAGAGCTAAAATCTTCGGGCAATACGATCACGTAAGAGTTTATGGAAGAGATTATTTTGATAAGCTAAGAAGCATTGGTTTTAAAGTAGAAGAAGTAGATTATACCAAAACAATTGCTCCAGAATTAGTTGAAAAATATTGTTTAGCAAAAGGGGAAATTATTCCGGTTTGTTTCAAATAGGGGATTAGTAATGAGCCATCCAACAAAATACGATTTTTGTTTTGATTTAAGTTACAACCATGAAGTAAGTTTTTTTTTACCTTCTATTTTTTTATTAGAAAAAGACTCCTCCTTCAATTATGTAGAAAAAAAAATCACTAAAGATAATTTATCAATTTTCACCATTGAGTGGGAAGCATTAGAGGATGATATAAAGAAACTTTTTGAAATTGAAAAAACACTACAAGTTAACCACTTAGGTAAAAAGTTTTCAATTTCAAAAAAAAAGAGTTTTATAGATTTAAAATCAGAGAAAAATACTTTTAATGCATTTATAAATTATATTGATAGTAAAATTCATCTTTTCCTGTCTATCTGTAAGAAAAACGATTATTCCGTTTCAATAAATTTAAATCAAGAAAAAACTTTCTATAAATTCAAAAAAAACTTTAGTTGTTTTCAATTAAATCCATATCTAAAATTTGACAAACATGATAATGGAATGCACTATTCTTTATTTCTTGAATCAAATAAAGACAAAATAATTCCAAGTACAAATAAAACATTGATTCTATCAAATAATCCTTGCTGGATTGTAATGAATGATTCCATTCACCAAGTAAATTATATAAATGGAAATAAAATAAAACCATTTATTGATAAAGATAAAATCGAAATACCAACTTATCTTACCGCTACCTACTTTCAAAAATTTATAAAAGACGTAATAAAGCATGGAACCATAGAAGCAAATGGTTTTAAAGTTGAAAAAAACAATTGCCTTTTGGAGACTAAGGCATCTATTATTTATGATTTTTTTAAAGACACTTATGCGCTTGAACTTCAATTTGTTTATAAATATGGAATATTCTTAAGCACTTCTAATCAAAAAAATAAAACAGACTTAAATATTGAAGATCTTGACAATATTAGTGTTTTCAATCAGGAACGTGACAATAGCACTGAATCGCAATTAAAGACAAATTTAATAGCTATTGGATTAATTGAAAGTAATGGATTATTTTTTCCATCCAATCCCAAAGAAACCAACCTATTTTCTTTTTTAACGGATTACAGAGAAGATATTGAGAACGCGGGAATAAAACTTGTCGATCTTAGTTTTGACCATAAGAAAATTAAGTTAGAAAAGCCTGCTATATCGTTTAACAAAGCTATTATTAACGATTGGTTTGATTTAAAAATAAAAATAACAATTGGAGCATTTGAAATAGACTTTGTGCATATTTTAGAAAATATTAGAAACAACGATCCCTTTTTCAAACTAGAAGACGAGACATTTTTTGTAATTCCAACCGAATGGATGCAACGCTTTAGTACTTTACAGCATTTTATAAAGAAAGAAAAAAATCAAATAAAACTACCAAAAAACAAAGCAGGATTATTAAATAATTTTTTTGAAAAGACAACTGAAATTGATGTAGAAACAAAACCATACCAACCTTCTAATCTAGTTAAAACAACTTTACGACCCTATCAGAAAGAAGGCGTACAATGGTTGATGAAAAATTATCACAATCAAACAGGTGCTTGCCTAGCAGACGATATGGGGTTGGGAAAAACCCTTCAAACACTAGCTATGTTGGTAGCTATACAAGAAGAAATAGTTGCTTTTGAATCAGAAGGAGATATCGTACCTTTAGATTTGTTTTCTATAAAAACTATGAAAAAAGAAGCATTAAGAGCGTTGATAGTACTTCCCAACACTTTGCTTTTTAATTGGTATAATGAAACTCAAAAGTTTACTCCTCATTTTTCAAAAATTGTATATTCAGGACCAAAAAGAAAAGAAAATACATCCAGACTTTTGAATTATGATGTAATCTTCACAACATATGCAATCGTTTCAAAAGATATAGAATTGCTCCAAAAAATGAATTTCAGAGTTGTTATTTTAGATGAAAGTCAACAAATAAAAAATAAGGACTCAAAAATATTTCAAGCCATTAATAGTATAAACACCTCCTTTAGAGTTTCTTTGAGTGGTACTCCAATTGAAAATTCATTAAGTGATTTATGGGCGCAAATGCAGTTCATAAATCCTGATATTTTAGGGAGTTTTACTTTTTTTACAAAAAATTTTATTGTTCCAATCCAAAAGCAACAATCTGAGAAAGCGTTACAAACTTTACTTCAAATTATACAACCTTTTTTATTACGGAGAACAAGGGCAAGCGTTTTAAAAGAACTACCAGAACTATCGGAACAGATTGTGTTTTGTGAGATGAACAAAGAACAGAAAAAGTGGTATGAAACTGAAAAGTCAAAAGCTAGAAACCAATTGCTACAATTGAATGCAATAAAAGTTAATAAGATTCATGTATTGAATACATTAATGAAGTTACGCCAATTAAGCAACCATCCTAAACTAGTTGATACTAGCAGCAGCGCATCATCAGGGAAGTTTGAGGAAGTAACGCATTACCTAGAAAACATAAGAAGAAGCAACCTGAAGGTTCTTGTATTTAGTGCTTTTGTGTCTCATATTCAATTGTATGTAGAATGGTGCAAACAGAATAATTATAAGTATTCATTAATAACAGGTGCTGTAAAAGACCGACAAAATGAAGTAATAAAATTTGAAAATGACAACGAAAATCACTTTTTCTTTATTTCATTAAAATCAGGCAGTTCTGGTCTAAATTTAACAGCAGCCAGTTTCGTTTTTCTACTAGATCCTTGGTGGAATCCATCAATTGAAGAACAAGCTATTGCAAGAAGTTACCGAATGGGACAGAAAAATAAAGTAGCAGTTATGCGATTTGTTAGTAAAGAAACCATTGAAGAAAAAATCTTAATGCTACAAAAAACTAAAAAAGATTTATTTAATAGTGTTATTTCTGAAGAAATGATCGAAGAAGAAATTACGTCTAAAATTTCTGAAATTTTGTCATAAAAAAAGCCCTAGTTTTCACTAGGGCTTAACCAATTTAATTTTCAGGCATTAACATTCCAATTACTTTATCTTTCGCCAAATATTTTTTAGCTACATCTTGAAGTTCTCTGATAGTTAAATCATTTAATTTAGATTCAAATTCAAATACTTCTTCTGGATTAACACCATCTGTATATTGACGCTTCAAAACTGCCATCCAATATCGATTATCTTTCAAACTTTCTTTGTATTCCAATCTTGATGCTTCTTTAAATTTATCCAAATCTTTCTGTTCTGGACCATTAGTAACCATTTTATTTAATTCTCTTAAAGCAGATTCAGTAAGTTTTTCTGCATTTTCTGGTCCGCAAGGAAAAGAAATTGAGAAATTATAACTTCCGTAAGGCACTTTACTCATACTTCCTCTTGCCCCTACACCATACACACCACTTTCGTTTTCTCTTAATTCTTCTACTAATTTAATTGTTAATACTTCACCTAATGCTTTGAAAGCAAATGCTTCTTTTGCATCATATTTAGTATCACCATAAATCATAATATTTACAGTACTCTTTGGGTCTTTACCTTTATTGACAACTTTTTTGTGCGAACCTTTAAGCATTCTGTAGCCTAAATCTTTAGCACTTTCTTTAGTGTTTTTATCTGAAGGTAACGACGCAATGTATTTTGCTGCAAAAGCTTCTAATTGAGCTTCATCAAAATTTCCTACAAAATAGAAATTAAAATCAGCTGCATTTGCAAAACGCTCTTTGTATTTTTTATAAGCTAATTCATAATCTGCTTTATCAAAATCCTCTTCTTTTGGAAACCCTCTAAATCTTGGATTTTCCTTGTTCAAATACGAATAAAACTCATTTGAAAAATATGTAGCAGGCTGTGACATCAGATTTGCCATAAAACCTTTTTGCTTTGTAATAAAACCTATAAAAGCATCTTTATCAAAATTCAAATCGGTAAAATATGCATATGTCATTTGGAATAAATACTCTAAATCTTTTGGAGTTGAAGAGCCATTTAATCCTTCATAAATTCCTGAAACATAAGGATTGACTCTTGCAATTTTTCCAGTCATAAACTTATTAATGTCATTTTTTGACATCCCTGAAAAACCTGCCTCTGATAAACCTCCCATCGCTAATGAAACTTTATCCATTTCATCATTTGAGAACAAATTAGAACCTCCAAAACTTACCGCTTCAAACATAACTTGGTCGTTTTTGAAATCTGTTTTTTTGTAAACAACTGTTGCTCCGTTTGAAAGTTTTAAAGTAGTCGTTCCTAATTTGGTATTGCTTTCTTTTGAGACGACACTTCCTTCTTTAACTGGATTTCTTAATAAGCTTTCCGAAACTTTTGTTTCCGTGTAGGCAGTTAATTCACTTTTGTTTACTTTCAATGAATTTAAAACTTCTTGTTCCGTTGGTTTTATCAATCCATCTTTTTCAGGGCCAGTTAAAATAACTACTCTATTATCTTCCTTCAAATATTTTGCAATTAACCCATTTGTATCTTCAACAGAAATGGTAGGTAACATCTTTTTAAAGATATCAAACGTCCATTCGATACTTGGTATTGGTTCTTTTTCTAAGAAATTTGATTGATATTCAGATACGAAGTTTTCAGATTCACTTTTCTCTCTTTCATTGTATTGTCTTTCTATTTGGGATAAAAATTCTGCTTTTGCGCGATCTAATTCTCCTTGGGTAAACCCAAATAGCTTCACTCTTTCATTCTCTTTTACTAAAACCTTTAAAGCTTCTAATTGCTTGTCTTGTGCTACCATAGCAAAAGATTGAAAAGCTTCTTTAGTTCTTGCCCAAGTACCTCCATGATAGGTGTAACCAAAGTTAAAAGGTGGATTTGGACTGTTTTGTAACTCTTCCAATCTGTTATTTAACATAGTAGAGAAAAGTCCTTTTGCTAGATATTCTTTGAAATCACCTATAGTAGTTACTTTTTTAGGCGCATCATAATCTTTGTATAATAACTGTACCTCTGCAAAAGCAGCTTCCTTGTCTGATTCAACAGCTACAAAAGTTTCTTTGTGATTAGGTACATCATAAAATTTTCGCTCTTTCTGTTTCTTCGGATTTTTATAGTTTCCAAAATGAGTGATAATTTTTTGCTCCATTTCGGCAACGTCAATATCACCAACAACAATTACTGCCATTAAATTTGGACGATACCAATCTTTATAAAAACTCGTTAATTTATCATGAGTGAAGTTTTCTAAAATCTCTTTTTGACCAATAGGAAGTCGTTTAGCATATAACGAATTGTACATCATTTTAGGCATAAAACGACCCATCATTCTTTTTTCAGCACCCAACCCTAAACGATATTCTTCTAAGACAACACCGCGCTCTTTATCAATCTCTTCCGGAGTTAAGGTTGTATTAAACGCCCAATCTTCTAAAATTTGGAACCCTTTTTCTACTTTTTCTTTGTCATCGGAAGGAATAGGTAAAAAATAAACGGTTTCATCAAAACTAGTATAGGCATTTAAATGTTGTCCAAACTTAACTCCGATACTTTGTAGGTAATTTACCAATTCATTTTTGGGGAATCGCTTTGTTCCATTAAAACACATATGCTCCATAAAGTGAGCTAAACCTTGTTGTTCATCTGTCTCTTGAATGGAACCAGCATTGACAACTAAACGCAAATCAACCTTATCTTCAGGCTTTGCATTCTTACGGATATAATAGGTTAATCCGTTTGATAATTTTCCGATTTTTACATTTGGATCAGTCGGAATTGGATCTTCAAGCTTAAAGTCCTGCGCAAAAAGAAACGCTGGAGTCAATAGCAATAAAGAAATGGAAAAGTGAAATTTCTTCATAAATTTGTTTTTGTTGTGATAAAATTATTTATATAACAACAAAATCAAAAATATATTATGCAAGTTTTAACAATTAATTTCGCATTTAGAATTAGTCTACAATTAAAGAATTAAAGTTTTCTGTAGTGAATTGCTGCATTTTATTACTTTCATCAGCATACAAAAGCATTACATATAATTCAGGATGCTTCTGCAGAAATATTTTGTTTTCCTCTAAACTCATCAACATAAAAGCCGTCGCATAACCATCAGACAACCCAGATGATTTTGATAAAACAGTTGCACTTAAAACAGTATTTTTTTGCGCTAATCCTGTTTTGGGATTGATGATATGAACAAACTTCTTACCTGTTTTTTCATCAATCAATACTTTACGATAATTACCTGAAGTTGCCATTCCTAAGTTTTCTAGATTGACTTTAGCAATTAAAGTACGTTCTTCTGGTTTTTGTAATGGATCGTCGATTCCTACTACCCAATTCTTATTGTCAATCGTATTTTTACCCAAAGCAAATAATTCGCCACCAATTTCAACAATGGCATTTTCAATTCCTTTCGATTTTAAATAATTCACTACAACATCTACCGAATATCCTTGAGCAATTGCATTAAAATCGATGAAAGTTTGCTTGTGTTTTTTGGAAATAGTTTTGTTTTCATTCAATTTAATTTTATCAAAACCTACAAATTGCAATAGACTATCAACTTGTTTTTGAGACAGATTTTCTTGCTTTTTATTTGGTCCAAAACCGTATGAATTCACTAAAACACCAATTGTGGGATCAAACAAACCATTCGTTTCTTTATAAATTTGGTTGGAAAGTTGAAACGTTTCTGCGAAGAATTCATCTACAACAACAGTAGAATCACCAGCATTAATTTTAGAAATCTTAGAATCTGGTCGGTATGTTGAAAGCGATAAATCAAAAGCAGTCAACAACGAATCAATTTGAATTTTAGTTACTCTTTGTTCGGTAGCGATGTATTTTATAGAGTAAGTACTCCCTTGTGCTTCGCCTTGAATGGTATAAAAATCTGTAGTTTTTTCACATGAAACTAATAAAATTGATACAACAAGTAAACTACAAAATCTCTTTAATTCCTTCATAATGTAAAATATAATCTTGATTTTTTAATATCGGTTTTTCGAAGTCCTCAGCATTGGCAAAACCAACTCCCGCAAACAACACTTTTGCCTTTTTCCCTTTGGCGTGATTGATGAATGTTTCCATAAACAACACATCATAATCGGCAGGATTGTCAGGATAAGTCACCGCTTGTACCATCACAAAATGCAACGTATTCGTAGGTTTATCTACACAAACAAATTGCGGATGTTTTTTCAACTGGCTGTTAATAGCGATGAACTCAAATCCTTGTTTTTCGAGTTCTTTACCCACGTGATTCATGGCCAAATGATGTAAGTCTTGTTGTGATAATGGTTCCATAAAGCAAAGGTAGTTATTCTATTTGAAAGCATAAAAAAACCGACTCATTACTGAATCGGTTTTGGTATTTAAAATTTGGATTAACCTCCAAAGTCGTCAAATCTAATGTTTTCTGGATCTAAACCGAAGTCTTCACCCATTTTTTGAACGGCTTTGTTCATCATTGGTGGTCCACAGAAATACAATTCAATATCTTCTGGATTATCGTGTTTTGATAAATAATTATCAATTACCACATTGTGGATGAATCCTACGAATCCGTCTCCTTCTCCGTCGATACCATCTTTCACTTTCCAATTATCTTCTGGTTGTGGTTCTGATAAAGCCAAATAGAATTTAAAGTTAGGGAAATCTTTCTCTAATGCTCTGAAGTGGTCTGTGTAGAACAATTCACGTTTAGAACGACCTCCATACCAATAGGTAACCTTTCTTCCTGTTTTAACTGTACGGAATAAGTGGTATAAATGTGAACGCATTGGTGCCATACCAGCTCCACCACCTACATACAACATTTCAGCTTCTGATTCGTTGATGAAGAATTCTCCGTAAGGTCCAGAAACCACAACTGGATCTCCTGCCTTTCTGGAGAAAATATAAGAAGAAGCAACTCCAGGGTTTACTTTAGCCCAACCATTGATATTTCTATCCCATGGTGGAGTAGCAACACGAACGTTCAACATAATTTTTCTTCCTTCTGCAGGGTAAGAAGCCATTGAGTAGGCTCTTTCTACAGTTTCTGGATTTTTCATTACTAATGGCCATAAATTGAATTTATCCCATTCTGCTTTAAATTTTTCTGGCTCACCTGGATGCTCTACTGGATGAGCTGAAATATCAATATCGGAATATTTAATTTCACACTTAGGAATTTCAATTTGAATATAACCTCCTGGCTCATAATGCATATCTTCAGGTAACTCAACAATAAACTCTTTAATAAAAGAAGCCACATTGTAGTTAGAGTAAACAGTTGCATTAAATTTCTTAATTCCAAAAACTTCTTCAGGAACTTCGATAACCATATTAGATTTTACTTTAACTTGACATCCTAAACGCCATCCATCAGCTAACTCTTTTCTACTAAAGTGAGGAATCTCAGTTGGAAGTGCTTCTCCTCCACCATCAAGAACTTTACATTTACATTGGATACAAGTTCCTCCACCTCCACAAGCAGATGGTAAAAAGATTTTTGCTCCTCCTAAAGTTGATAACAAGGTACTACCTGAACCTACTTCTATCTCGTTTTCTCCGTTAATTTTAATTTTAACTGGCCCGGAAGGAACTAACTTTGCTTTAGCAAATAAAATAACAGCCACCAAAATCAATAATAAAACCAAAAAGGCAATTACCGTGGTACTGATTAAACCAGTTGTACTTACTTCTAGTGCTATCATAATTATTCTTGAACAGTTTGTGTTAATGAATCTGTTTTTGTTTCTAAAGCAGTTGAATCAGTTGCTACTTCATTAACTTCTTCTGTTACCGCAGGAGCTACATTTTCTACAACTTCTTTTTTAGGCGCATCACTACCTCCTGTTAACATACCTCCAAAAGACATGAAACCAATAGCCATTAAACCCGTTAAAATAAACGTCATACCTAAACCTCTGAATACAGGAGGTACATTTGAATATCTAATTTTCTCTCTAATGGCTCCAATAGCTAAAATTGCTAAAAACCATCCAATCCCTGAACCTAAACCATAAACAGTTGCCTCAGTAATTGTAGCAAAATCTTTTTGCTGCATAAACAATGAACCTCCTAAAATAGCACAGTTTACAGCAATAAGTGGCAAGAAAATACCTAAAGAATTATATAGAGCAGGAGCAAATTTTTCAACTACCATTTCAACTAATTGTACCATTGTAGCAACAGTAGCAATAAACAAAATAAAAGTTAAGAAACTTAAATCATATTCTGCATATTCTTCACCTAACCAAGTCAAAGCACCTGGACGTAGAATATATTTATCCAATAAATAATTTAAAGGAACCGTTATAACTTGAACAAAAATAACTGCTGCACCTAACCCCACAGCGGTAGATACTTTTTTAGAAACCGCTAAGTACGAACACATCCCTAGGAATGTAGCAAAAATCATATTTTCTATGAAAATTGATTTTAAAAATAATTCTAATAATTCCATTTCTTAGTTTGTTTCTATTAAACTTTTATTTCTTGAACGCTGAAATCCAATGATTAGGCCTAATGTAATTAACGCCATTGGTGCTAATAACATAAACCCATTGTTTTCATAACCTAATGCATATAGTCCTGTTTTTTCAACTGGATCACCAAATACTGGAAAACCAAATAATTTTCCAGAACCCAATAACTCTCTAAAGAAACCTACAATTACTAAGATTAAACCGTAACCTGCAGCGTTTCCAACACCATCTAAGAAAGATTTCCACGGTCCGTTTCCTAAAGCAAAAGCTTCGAAACGTCCCATAATGATACAGTTTGTAATAATCAAACCAACAAATACTGAAAGTTTTTTAGCCAAATCTGGAACATACGCCTTCAATGTTAAATCTACAATAATTACAAGCGCTGCAACCACAACTAACTGAGCAATAATTCGAATTGAAGGTGGTATTAAATTACGCAATAATGAAATAAGTACATTACCAGCAGCTAACACAAATATTACAGATAATGCCATAATAACCGAAGCTTTTAGCTCAGCAGTAATAGCAAGTGCTGAACAAATACCCAATACTTGAACTGTTACAGGGTTATTGTCAACTAAAGGATCTTTTACTAAACCTATATTCTTTTTAGAGAACAATGGCTCTTTTTCTACATTTAAATTGTCTGCCATAGTTTATTTTTTTAAAGTTTCAAAATAAGGTAAATAGGCTTTAATTCCAGAATTAATCATAGCTCCAACACCATTACCTGTGATGGTTGCTCCAGAAATAGCATCTACCTGATTGTCTTTTTTGTCTTCGTTATTTGGGTCTGCATTAGATTTAGAAATTTCAACACCTTTAAATGCTCCTGAAGCATCATAAATTTGTTCATCTTTAAAATCACTTGTAAAAAAAGTCTCTGTAATATTAGCTCCTAAACCAGGTGTTTCCGCTTTATGATCAAAATACACACCATTGATACTCTTTAGATCATCATTCAATGCAATATAACCCCAAATAGCATCCCAAAGTCCATTCCCTCTAACAGGTAAAATGTAAATTGTCTTACCCTCTTTTTCAGCCACAAATAAAGGCAATCTCTGAATCCCTCCTTTTTTAGCTATATCTAATTCTTTTTTTACATCAATTAAATATGCTTTATCATCATCAGAAATTTCAGTTCCTTTTATAACCTTTTGTGATTTAATATATTTATCAAACATTTCAGTGGCATTGCTTCTCTCAGCAGTAACTCCAATTGCAGATAAAATATCAATTTGAGCCTTAACCTGATCGTTTTTAACACGAAGATCTTTAGTGAAATTTGCGAAAAATGCCAATAATGCACCTACAACCACAACCATAACTATAGAAAATATGATTGTATAACTATTTGAATCTGTACGTTTTCCTGACATAATTAAGTAGTTTTAACTTTTAAACGTTTCATTCTTCTTTTTACATTGGCTTGAACCACATAATGATCAATAGTTGGTGCAAAAACATTAAGCAACAAGATAGCCATCATAACTCCTTCTGGATATGCTGGATTGAAAACTCGAATCAAGATACTAAAGAATCCTATTAAGAAACCATAAATAATTTTACCCGTACTAGTTTGAGCAGCTGAAACAGGATCCGTTGCCATGAAAACTATACCAAATGCAATTCCACCAACTAATAAGTGTTGCCAGAATGGAAAATTCATTAAACTGTAAAATTTACTAGATTCAGTAATAACGTTTGCATCTACAATACCGTTAAAAATCAATCCCATTACTGCAGCACCTATCACAGCTGAAAGCATAATTCTTGCACTCCCAATTCCCGTAAGTATTAAAAATGCAGCTCCAACTAAAATTAAAAGAGTTGATGTTTCACCAATAGATCCTGGAATGAATCCTAAGAAAGAATTCATAGCATCCCAGTTTTCAGGAAGTGGTTTGTTTGCCGCTAAAGCACCTAGCACCGTTTCACCTGAAATGGCATCTGTACCTGATATTTTTTTAACTCCATCAACAGCTCCATGTACCCATACTTTGTCTCCCGACATCCAAGCAGCCCAGTTAAAAAACAGGAAAGCACGTATAGTTAATGCTGGATTTAAAATGTTCATTCCTGTTCCTCCGAACAATTCTTTACCAATAACTACTCCAAATGCAACAGCAACAGCCAACATCCACAAAGGCAGATCAACTGGCATAATTAAAGGCACAAGCATACCTGTTACCAAGTAACCTTCTTCAACTTCATGTTTCTTTACAGTAGCAAAAATAAATTCGATTCCTAACCCTACTCCATAAGAAACTAATAACATTGGTACTACTTTTTTAAGTCCAATAATGAAGTTATCCATTGTTAAAAACTCCGCAGTACCATTGATTTGAAGATAGTGTTGATATCCCGCATTAAACATACCAAATATCAAAACCGGTATCATTGCCATAATCACCGTATTCATTACACGCTTTAAGTCGGTTGCATCTTTAACATGCGTTCCCCCATGCGTGGTGGTATTTGGCAAATAAAGGAAAGTATGCAACGCATTGAACCCTTGCTCAAATTTTGTTCCTCTATACTTTTCTTTTAAATTATGTAAATTTTGTTTTAATCCCATTTTTGTGATTTTATAAATTTATAAGATTAACCAACTTCTTTTATCATTACATCTAATCCATGTCTCACAATTCTTTGATGATCTTGTTTAGAAACACAGATATACTCAGTCAAAGCAAAATCTTCTGGAGCCACTTCATAAATTCCCAAAGCTTCCATTTGATCAATATCTTTAACTAAAATCGACTTTAACAATTGAATTGGATAAATATCTAAAGGAAATACTTTTTCGTAATCACCTGTTAATACAAAAGCACGATGTTCTCCATTAGTATTGGTATTCAAATCGTACTTTTTATTTGGTGTTAAGAACGAAAACATATTGGCTCTATAAACACTAAACTTATTTGGACGCGGAATATTCCATCCAAAGAAATCATAGTCATCCCCTTCTGGAATTGCTGTAAACATGTTATGATAAAAACCTAAAAATCCATTTCTAGTTTTTTGTTCACCAGTTAAGACATCTCCATTAATAATTCTATAATTACCTTCTTTTAAATTTCCTGCAACGACGTCAGCAACTTGAGCTCCAATAATAGCTTTTACATAAGAAGGGTCTTGAAAACCAGTACCCGCTAATGCCAATATTCTTGTCGGGTTAAATTTACCTGTCAAGAATAACTCCCCTATAATAGCTACATCCTCCATTTGTACTACCCAAACCTTCTCTCCTTTGTTAATAGGATCAATTTTAGCTATTTGAGTAGAAACCAATCCTACAGGATGCAATCCAGAACCTTTGTGAAAAACAAAAGAATTTGAATCTGGTAAATAAGCAGCGTTTTTCTTTGCAGTTACATGCACTTTACCAGAAGTTAATTTTGCTAAAACCTCGAAACCTGCCTTTAGAAAATCTTTCTTTCCAGACAATGTAATTTCCAAATCCGCCTCAAGTGGTGCAGAATTAATACCGGATACAAAAATTGACTTTGGAGAATCAGCCGAATTCGCAATTACATCGTAAGGACGCTGCGTAATAAAAGGCCAACAACCCGAAGCCAACAAATGTGCTTTTACTTCTTCTGTTGATAAATCATTAGGGTTTTTCTTGCTATGCTCAACGAAAACATCTTGTGAATCAGCAGCAATAAGAATCTCTAAAATGACTCTTTTCTCACCACGTTTGATTTCTTGAATTGTTCCGCTTACAGGAGCAACAAACTTAACTTTCTCATCTGCTTTAGAATAGAAAATTACTTCTCCCGCTTTAACGTTATCCCCTTCTTTTACTACCATCTTTGGAGTAACTCCATGAAAGTCAGAAGGTTTAACAGCATAGACTTTCGAGCGAGTGGTCTCAGCTATCTTGTTAGCCGCTTCACCCTTCAACTTAAGGTCTAAACCTTTTTTAATTCGAATGTCTTTTGACATATTTTTGAAGATATGAGTTGTTAAAAAATTTACTATAAAACGTGCAAATTTAATCAAATACCTAACACCCTACCAAAAATAAACCAAGAGATTTGATTTATTTATAATTATTCTAAATTATAGATTCAGAATTAATTATCTGGAATTACGTTTGTTACTAAACTTTTACTATTTTTACTTTTTTATAGCTCCAAAATGAAAAAAATCATATTTATTTTCTACCTGTTGTTCTTCAATTTTAATTTCTCTCAAAATGGAATTGAACAAGACCCTCCTTTTAACATCAAAACCATTTCTTTTAGAGTAAACGAAAATAATGTAATCCCGTTTTTTAAACTTGGTGAAACATTTGAACTTAGTTTCGATGATTTATATGGAGACGAAGCAGATTACTATTACACGATAACACAATACAACTACGATTGGTCAGCGCCTTCCGATTTGGGAAAAGTAGAATATCTGAACGGAATCGACAACCAACGTATTATTACTTATGAAAATTCTTTCAACACGCTACAACTATATTCGCATTACAAACAAGTTTTTCCCAACAGATTCAACCAAATTACCAAAAGTGGAAACTACATTATTACTATTTTAAACGATGAAGGTAGTACTGTTTTTTCTCGTAGGTTTGTTATTTATGAAGAAGAAGTTTCTGTAAATCTTCTAGTTAGAAGAGCTCGAGATTTTGAAAGTTTGGATGGAAAACAAAATATAGAAATGACAATTAACTACGGTGATAAAATTTTACAAAATCCGATTCAAAATGTCAAAGTTACATTGTTTCAAAATGGCAACTGGAAAACCAGTATTGCTAACATTAAACCTCAATATACACTTGGTACAGAATTAATTTATCGCTACAACAAAGAAACCCAGTTTTGGGGTGGAAATGAAGCCTACAGTATCGATAACAAAATTATTAGAGGAACAAACAATACCGTATCCAGAGTAACTTCTGGCGACAACATTTACAACACCTATCTCTATGTAAATACACCAAGAAAAAATCAACCTTACACTTATTTTCCTGATATTAATGGAAATTTTTTTATTCAAAATGCCAATGCAACTAACCCTCAAGTAGAGTCCGATTATTCATGGGTTTATTTCACTCTGAACACTCCGTACCTCTTAGATAAAAATATTTATATAGTAGGTATGTTTAATAACTATGTAATTGGTGAAGAAAACAAAATGGACTTCAACAAAAAAGATGGATTATATGAAAAAGCAATGCTCATAAAACAAGGTTTTACAAATTATCAATATGTAATTATTGACAAAACTGGGAAGGTTGACCATGGAAATGCAATAGACGGAAATTTTTTTCAAACAGAAAACAATTATGCCGCCATAGTATATTACAGAGGAAACAATGACCGATATGATAGAGTAATCGGAATTGCCAATACCAATAGCGAAGTTATAAGAAATTAAAAATGAGCAGAAAAGATTTCAAATACAGAGGAACAAAATGTATTAATTGCGAAACAGCATTAGACATTAGTGAAAAATATTGCCATCATTGCGGTCAGCTAAATTCTACAAAAAAACTAGAAGTAAAGGATTTCATTGAAGAGTTTTTTGCTAATTTTTACGCTTATGATTCTCGATTACGAAATTCAATCATTTCTTTATTTTCAAAACCAGGCATTTTAGCTCGAAGATTTAACGAAGGAAAAAGACACACATATGCCAATCCATTCCGTCTATTTCTTAGTGTTTCATTAATATTGTTTATAACATTTAACCTAACAGAAGAAAACAACAACATTGAAGAGGAAGAAATTAAGGTAGAAGGAAAACTTACCGAAAAACAAAAACAAGACTTTAAAAGAATTGACAGCTTATCCAACAAAATAATTAGTAAAAATCAAAGTACAAGATTTTTAATTGATAGTATAAACGAGCCTGTAATCAAATACAGTAGAGATTCTATCTACAACAAACAATTCATAAATGAAAATATAACTTCCGGTTTTGACCCCATAATTTACACAGTGCTTTCATTTAGAAACTTTTACAGGAAGTATCCCAAAAAACCTACTGAAGATGCTCTGAAAGAATTGGGATATGAGTCAAGTTTTATGTATGCCACTTTTTTTAACAAATCTAAACTTTTCAAATCAAATGAAATTGAAGATGAAATTTTCGATTACTTTTATGCAAAACTACCTTTTTTTATTTTTCTTTCGCTCCCTATACTTACACTCATGTTCTGGCTGGTCTTTTTCTCTAAAAAAATCAATTATACCGAACATTTAGTATTTGCCTACACTTTTTTTACTTTCATTTTTATCTGTTTAATAATCTTTAATTTAATATCTTTAATAAACAATGCAACTGCAACTTTTTTGGAAGGAATTTCATTTGCATTTATTTTTCCAATTTATTTTTACAAATCTTTAAGAAATTTTTATCAAGAAAGCCGTTGGATTACAGTTTTAAAATTCTTAATTTTGAATCCGTTATTCTTTTTATTATTAAGCATTTGCACTATAATTATGATGCTCATCGGAATAATTCTTTTTTAAAATATGGTTAGTCAAATTACAAAAGGCATAAAAATTTCTGTTTTAACTAGTTTTGAAGGTACTTATTTCAAAAACTACAAGATTCATTTTGCCTTTTCTTATCATATCGCTATTGAAAATCAAAGCAAAGATTCTGTTCAATTAACAACGCGTCACTGGGAAATTTACGATGCGCTAAATCATATTGAAGTTGTAGATGGCGAAGGGGTTATCGGAAAGAAACCTGTCATAAAACCTGGTGAAACCTACACTTATTCATCGGGATGCTTGCTCTCTTCCCCAATAGGTGCTATGAAAGGCTATTTCAATATGGTTAACTTTACTTCAACTAAAAGTTTCAGAGTTGTTATCCCCACATTTAAACTTAGTGCACCTTTTGCCATTAACTAAAACAACTATCTTCTAGCTTACTGGTATTTGGTATCAATAATTCAAAATATACTTTGTATTTTTGTATGCGTTTACGGTTTTTTCGTAAAACAATGCAAATAATTGTCTAATCTCAAAATACAACACCATGTTAAAAGGATTTTTTAATGTCCCAAAAGCGGTTAACGAACCCGTAAAATCGTACGCACCAGGTTCTCCTGAAAGAGCAAAAGTTGCAGAAACATATAAAACCATGTGGAATGCTCAAGTAGAAGTTCCACTATATATAGGTAGCGAAGAAATAAAAACCGGAAATACTAAAAAAATGTCGGCACCTCATGATCACCAACATATTGTAGGGGTTTACCATCAAGCTGACAAAGCATTAGTTGAAAAAGCAATTACAGAAGCATTAGAGGCTCGTAAAAAATGGGCAGCAATGGCTTGGGAAAACAGAGCTGGGATTTTCTTAAAAGCGGCTGAATTATTAGCAGGTCCATACCGTGCTAAAATCAATGCAGCTACTATGATTGCACAATCAAAAACCATTCACCAAGCCGAAATTGATTCTGCTTGTGAGTTGATTGACTTCTTACGTTACAACGTAGAATTCATGACGAAAATATATGCTGACCAACCAGCTTCTACATCAGACATGTGGAACCGTGTTGAATACAGACCATTAGAAGGATTTGTATATGCAATTACACCTTTTAACTTTACAGCTATTGCAGGAAATTTACCTTCAAGTGCGGCTTTAATGGGGAATGTGGTAGTTTGGAAACCAGCAGCAACTCAAGTATATTCTGCAAATGTAATTATGCAAGTTTTCAAAGAAGCAGGTTTACCAGATGGTGTTATCAATATGGTAATGGGTGATTCTGGAATGGTTTCTGACGTAGTTTTATCAAGTCCACATTTAGCGGGAGTTCACTTTACAGGTTCGACTGGCGTTTTCAATGACATTTGGAAAACAATTGGAAACAATATTGCAACTTACAAAACCTATCCAAGAATCGTTGGAGAAACTGGTGGTAAAGATTTCATCATTGCTCATCCATCAGCAAACGCAGCGCAAGTTGCAGTAGGAATTGCTCGTGGTGCTTTTGAATTCCAAGGTCAAAAATGTAGTGCTGCTTCACGTGTTTATATTCCACAAAGTTTATGGCCAGCGGTTCAAGCAAAATTAGAAGCGGATTTAAAATCTATGAAAATGGGTTCACCAGAAGATATGAGTAATTTTATTACAGCTGTTATCTCTGAAGCGTCATTTGACAAATTAGCACGTTATATCGACCAAGCTAAAAACGATAGCGATGCTGAAGTAATCATGGGTGGTCATTACGATAAGTCGAAAGGGTATTTCATTGAACCAACGGTTATCTTAACTACAAATCCAAAATACAACACGATGTGTACCGAATTATTTGGACCCGTTGTTACGATTTATATTTACGAAGATGCTAAATGGTCTGAAACATTGAAATTAGTTGACGAAACTTCAGAATATGCTTTAACAGGAGCTGTATTCAGTCAATGTCGTTATGCAGTGGAAGAAGCAACCGTTGCTTTACAAAATGCAGCAGGAAACTTCTACATCAACGACAAACCAACGGGTGCTGTTGTAGGAATGCAACCTTTTGGAGGTGCTAGAGGTTCTGGAACTAACGACAAAGCAGGTTCAGCACAAAACTTATTGCGTTGGGCTTCTGTTAGAACCATTAAAGAAACTTTCGTGACACCAGAAGATTATAAATATCCGTTTTTAGGTTAATCCGAAATACGAAGTAGAAATAAGAAACCCGATTTTCAGTTGAAAATCGGGTTTTCTATTTTATTAAAATTTTAGATTTAATTTCCTTTAGATAAGATAAACTTAATCTGCTCATCACTTGAAAACATTTTGTCTTGCAAATAAATACTTAATCCATTTTCTGGCTTTAACAAAATTCCTTTCTTTGATTTAACAATTTTTTTTAAACCAAACCATTTTAATTCTCCATTAGAAAAAGGACCGTTAATTTTAATCATTTCATCAGTAAATTCGATCTGAATTTCTTTTCCTAAAATTCTTGAATCTAATCTATCTTTCATCCATTTTCTCTTTTCATTATAAAATTTAAAAAGTTCAAACAAACCTGAACAAATAAAAAGAAATGGAAAAATTCCAATAACTCCAGACTTATCTAAAAAATAAAAAACAATACCTACAAAAATCAAAGCTGATGCAAAATATGGTACAGACTTTTTATATTTCAATGAAGAAACCATCTCATCATAAGCTTCTTTATAATAATTCTCATCTGGGATAAATTTCAAATTAAATTCCATTCAAATTATATTATTTGATTTAGACTAATCAATTACTTCTTATACTTCAATGGCAAATGCACCACTTTCTTAGTTTCAAAAAACTCATCTGTAAAGAAATCAGATAAATTATATTGCGTTGCTTTTGGGAAATCCTTTAATTCTTCGGTTAAATCGCCGCCTTTTAAATATAAAATTCCGTTAGCTAATTCGTGATTCTGCTTTTTTGAAACTTTATCATCTACCCAACTCACAAAATCAGGCATATTGGTTACAGCACGACTTACGATGAAATCGAATTCTTGTTTTACTAATTCGGCACGTTTTTGTTCGGCTTTTACATTTTTTAATCCTAAACCTGCAGCTACTTCATTCACTACTTTGATTTTCTTTGCAATAACATCAATCAAATAAAAATCAACTTCTGGAAATAAAATCGCTAATGGAATTCCAGGAAAACCACCACCAGTTCCCACGTCCATAATCTTAGAACCTGGACGGAATTCTATAATTTTTGCAATTCCTAACGAATGTAAAACGTGTCTTGTATACAATTCATCGATGTCTTTTCTTGAAATCACATTAATTTTGGCATTCCAATCTTCGTATAAACCTTGCAATTTTTGAAACTGAAGTATTTGATTTTCAGATAAATCAGGAAATTGCTTTAAAATTTCTTCCATTCGTTAAATTTTGCACAAAAATACGCTTTTTGACGAATAAAAAATGAGGAATATCATAAATGAAAAAATTATAATAATTATCTTTGACAAAATTTGAATACACTATTTATGAGTAACACAACCCCAATTTTCTCAAAAGAGGACAATCTGAAATTTTTCAGAACATTAAACAAAAGAGTAAACGATTATTTTAAAGAAAATAAAATTGACAAAACAGGAAACTGGAAATTACACTTAAAAACGATTGTAATGTTCGGTCTTTTCCTTACACCATATTTTTTCCTTTTAGCTATGGATATGCCATTTTGGACTTACTTATTGCTCAACGTAGTAATTGGAATTGGAATGGCAGGCGTTGGAATGAACGTAATGCACGATGGTAATCATGGCGCTTACTCAACTAAATCCTGGGTAAACAAATTAATGGGCGGAAGTATTTACATCTTAGCAGGAAATGTTTATAACTGGCAAGTACAACACAACGTTTTACACCACACGTATACTAACATTATTGGTCACGATGAAGATTTAGAAGCGGGAAGAATTTTACGTTTTTCCAAAACAGCTAAATGGTACAGTCACCATAGATTCCAACATTATTATTCCGTTTTCTTATATGGATTACTAACGTTCAACTGGGCTATCACTACTGATTTCCTTCAAATGAAACGATACTTAAAAAGACAATTATCCTATGGAGAAGCAAAGAGCCCTGCTTTTCAATGGACAACTTTAATTATTACTAAAGTCATTTATTTTTCTATCTGGATCGTTTTACCCATTGTATTTGGAATTACTTGGTGGAAAGTTCTTTTAGGTTTTATTGTAATGCATTACACCGCTGGATTAATTTTAAGTGTTGTATTCCAATTAGCACACGTTGTAGAAGACACTGTGAATCCAATGCCAGATGAAAATGGAGAAATTGAGAATACTTGGGCCATACACCAATTATTCACAACCGCTAACTTCGCTCCTAAAAACTGGATTGTAAATTATTATACTGGTGGTTTAAACCACCAAATTGAACACCATATTTTTCCAAATATCAGTCACATTCATTACAATAAAATCGCAGAAATTGTAAAACAAACAGCAGCGGAATGCAACTTACCTTATCACGAGTTTAAAACAACTCGAGCGGCCATTGCATCTCACTTCAAACATTTGAGAGAACTGGGAAGAAAACCACAATTAGCATAATAAGAAAGAGACGCGAGGAATCGCGTCTTTTGTATTAACTATAATAACTAACACACAATGAACCCGTTATCGGACAGAATCAACAACTTAGCCGTTTCACAAACGTTAGCTATGGCGGCTTTGGCAAGAGAATTAAAAGCACAAGGAAAAGACATTATCAGCCTTAGTTTAGGAGAACCAGATTTCAATACTCCTGAATTCATTAAAGAAGCTGCAAAAAAAGCTATCGACGAAAACTACAGTACGTACACTCCAGTAGAAGGTTACTTAGAATTGAAAGAGGCGATTTGCAAAAAATTCAAAAGAGATAATAATTTAGACTACAAACCATCACAAATTGTAGTTTCTACAGGAGCAAAACAATCGTTATACAACATTGCACAAGTAATGTTAAACGAAAGTGATGAAGTAATTCTTCCAGCTCCATATTGGGTTTCGTATTACGAAATCATCAAACTTTCTGGCGGAGTTCCGGTTGAAGTTCCTACTTCAGTTGAAAGCGATTTCAAAATTACACCTGAACAATTAGAAGCAGCCATCACACCAAAAACAAAAATGATGTGGTTCAGTTCGCCTTGTAATCCGAGTGGTTCGGTTTACAATCGTGAAGAATTAACAGCTTTAGCAAAAGTTTTAGAAAAACATCCACACGTATATGTTGTTGCTGATGAAATCTACGAACATATCAACTTTTCAGGAACATTTTGCAGTATTGCTTCTATTCCTGGTATGTTAGAAAGAACAATTACTGTTAATGGAGTTGCAAAAGCATTCGCTATGACAGGTTGGAGAATTGGTTACATTGGAGCACCAGAGTTCATCGCAAAAGCGTGTACTAAAATTCAAGGACAAGTTACTTCAGGAGCAAATTCTATTGCACAAAGAGCAACGATTACTGCTGTTGAAGCAGATCCAAGTGTTTTAAACGAAATGGTTACTGCTTTTAAAAACAGAAGAGATTTAGTTGTTGGATTAGTAAAAGAAATCCCAGGATTCAAATTGAATGTTCCAGAAGGAGCGTTTTATGTTTTTCCTGATGTATCGTACTATTTTGGCAAAACTGTAAAAGGAACCGAAATCAAAAATGCAACTGATTTCTCAATGTTCTTATTAGCCGAAGCTAACGTAGCTACTGTAACGGGTGACGCATTTGGAAATCCAAATTGTATTCGTTTCTCTTACGCAACAAGCGAAGCTTTATTAACAGAAGCAATGAGAAGAATCAAAGAAGCGGTTTCTTAAATCACAAACAAATATATTAGCACGAATTGATTTATTAAATTAAACCAATTCGTGTTTTTTTATGCTCTAAATTCAAAAAAAGCGAACTCGAATTAGAAATCTTGGATTTTTTATAAGAACTTTGCACACTTTTTTTCGGCAAATCCCGAAAGATTAAAGATTTACAAATGAAATCGCCACTAAAAAAGATTGCGTAAGCAATTACAAATTAAAAAAAAGCGATTTCATATGTTACATCTGAAAAATTATAGTCAGAACATATGAAAAAGAAGATTGAAATTTTAGCACCTGCAAAAAACTTAGTACAAGGAATTGCTGCCATAAACAGTGGTGCCGATGCGGTTTATATTGGTGCTCCTTTATATGGTGCTCGTTCAAACGCTACCAATTCTGTAGAAGATATTGCTGAATTGGTAAAATATGCACACTTGTTTAATGCTCAGGTTTTTGTGGTTATCAATACGATTTTATATGATAACGAATTAGAACCTTGTCGTCAATTGATTTGGAAATTATATGATATCGGCGTAGATGCTTTAATTATTCAAGACATGGCAATTATGGAAATGGAGTTACCTCCTATCGTATTGCATGCCAGTACGCAAACCAACAATCGTGATGCCGATAAAATTAAATTCTTAGCGGATGCCGGAATCAAACGTGTGGTTTTAGCACGTGAGTTAAACTTGCATCAAATTAAAGAAATAAGTGAAGCTTCTGATGTGGAATTAGAATTCTTCGTAACCGGTGCTTTGTGTGTTTCGTTCAGCGGAAATTGCTATATGAGTGTTGCCAATGGTGAACGTTCGGCAAACCGAGGTTCTTGTGCACAAAATTGTCGTTTACCTTATAATTTAATTGATGGAAATGGCGATACTTTAATTAAAAATAGTCACTTACTTTCGATTAAAGATTTTGATGTTTCGAACCAAATTCCAAATTTAGTGGAAGCCGGAATCGTTTCGTTCAAAATTGAAGGTCGTTTGAAAGATATCGTTTATGTAAAAAATAACGTTTCGTATTTGCGTCAGAAATTAGATGCTTTCTTGAACGAAAACAGTGATAAATACACCAAAGCTTCTTCTGGAAAATGTACGTATTTATTTGATTCTTCATTAGATAGAACATTCAACCGTGGTTATACCGATTATTTTGTAAACGAAAGACATCAAGCCATTGGTTCTTGGGAAAGTCCAAAATCAAAAGGACAATACATTGGAAAGCTGATTAAAACGGTTGGAAATGCCTACGAAATCGAAAACGGTGAATTATTAAATAATGGCGACGGATTGTGTTTCATCAACGAAAACAACGAAGCCGAAGGAATTTACGTAAACCGTGCCGAAAACGGATTTGTATATCCAAACGTATTGAAAGAAATCAAAGAAGGTACTTTCATTTACAGAAATAACGATGCTGCTTTTATTAAATTAGTAGAAAGAGAAGATAGTGCAGTTCGAAAAATCAGCACGACTTTACTATTAAAAGAAAACGAAAATGGTTTCGAATTAATTGCAACTGACGAAGATGGGAATGTAAGCGTTGTAAATTTGGTTCACCCAAAAGAACAAACAAAAAACAACGAATCTTTAGCTGAAAATTTCAAAATCAACTTAGCAAAAACAGGTTTTACACCATATACAGCTGATGAAATTACGATTGAATTTTCTGGAAATTGGTTTTTACCTATTTCAAAAATAAATGAAATGCGAAGAACGGTTTACGAACAATTATCGGAAATTCGTTTAAAAAATTATGTTCGAAAAGAACATCAATTGGAAAAAACATCACATCCTTATCCAGAAACGAAATTGGATTTTATGTACAATGTTGCCAACAAAACCGCTCGTAAATTCTACGAACGTCATGGTGTAACCGAAATTGAAAAAGCATTCGAATTACAATGGGATCCAGGAAAATCTCGTGTAATGACAACCAAATATTGCATCAAATATGAACTAGAGCGTTGTCCAAAATACCATCGTGAAAATATGGATAAAAAACTAAAAGAACCTTTAGTTTTAAAACAAGGCGAATTAGAATACAAATTAAAATTCAATTGTAAACCTTGCGAAATGGAAATTTGGGAAAAAGATGCCGAATTCGAAATAGAAGAAGATCATTTTCATTAAGAAACAAACCGATGTATTGTACATCGGTTTTTTCTTTCTATAATGCCAAAATTAAATTGTATTTTTGGAGTAATGCAATCTATTCTAGAAAATATCGCCAAACATGTTGTCTTGACTTCGGAAGAGCAAGCATTATTTTTGTCTAAAACTGAAACCAAGCAATTCAAAGCCAAAACTATTTTATTGAGTGCCGGGGAAATTGCGACGTGTACGTATTTTGTAAATTCAGGAATTTTAAGAAGCTTCAATATTAATGACAATATCATTGAACATGTATTGCATTTTGCTTGTGAAGGTTGGTGGATTGGCGATATGTACAGCTATATTTCAAGAAAACCGGGTAACTTATTTATAGAAGTATTGGAAGAAGCTGAAGTAGTAATCATTACCAAAGAAAACCATCAAAAGCTTTATCAAGAAATTCCAAAATTAGAACGCTTTTTCAGAATTTTGGCTGAAAATTCATTAGTGTCACATCAAGAACGCTTAATGGACAATTTGAGTATTACAGCTGAAGAACGCTTTGAAAAATTTTGTTCCAAATACCCTACTTTAATTCAAAGAGTGCCTCAAAAACATATTGCTTCTTTTATCGGTGTAACACCTGAGTTTTTTAGTAAGATGAAAGCTAGATTACTCAAAAAATAATTTCTTAACCTAGGTTAAGTGCTCTACCCTATTCATAGTTGTAAATTTGTATCATAATAATTACTAAATTTATACATATGAAAACGATAGTACATAAAGCAAATGAAAGAGGTCATGCTAATCATGGTTGGTTAAATGCGTATCACAGTTTTAGTTTTGCCAATTGGTATAATCCCGAAAAAATTCAGTTTGGAATGCTTCGTGTTTTGAATGATGATACAATTGCTGGTGGTATGGGTTTTGGAACACATCCACATGACAATATGGAAATCATTACTATTCCTCTTGAAGGAGATTTGGCTCACAAAGACAGTATGGGAAATGGTACAACAATTAAAAGTGGCGACATACAAGTAATGAGTGCTGGAACGGGAATTCAACACAGCGAATTCAATCCTAATCCAGATCAACACACAAAATTATTTCAAATTTGGTTGTTTCCTAAATATCACAATGTAACTCCGCGTTACCAACAAATTACTTTAGACAAGTCATTAGAAAAAAACGATTTTGCTCAGATTTTATCACCAAATCCTGATGATGCGGGTGTTTGGATTCATCAAGACGCATGGTTTTATTTGAGTAATTTTGACACTGATTTTTCTAAAAAACTTTCACTTAAGAAAGAAGGAAATGGTTTCTACATTATGAATATTGAGGGAGAGATCGAGATAAATGGTCAAAAATTAGAAAAAAGAGATGCGATTGGAATTTGGGAAACGAATGAAATCCAAGTCAAAGCAAATTCAAATGCAAAGTTTTTATTAATGGAAATCCCAATGGAACAGTAATTAGTGAGCAGTCGCAGTAAAAAAATTAAATAATGAGTGAAGTACAAATTAGAATAAACGACAACAAAGGTGCTTTTTACATTGAAGTAGAAGGTAAAAAGGAAGCTATGATGACTTTTGTTTTTGCAGACGAAGACAAAATCATCATTGATCACACCGAAGTAAATCCTGGAAATGAAGGAAAGGGTTTTGGTAAAAAAATGTTAACTAAAGCCGTTGAATTTGCCAGAGATAAAAGAATCAAAATAGTGCCTTTATGTACTTTTGCGAAAAGTGTTTTTAACAAAACTCCTGAATTTAGAGACGTTTTATAATGAAACAACCACCCAAATGGAAGTTTGCTATTCTAGTTTGGATAGCTATATATCCTTCAATTACTTTTTTAACTTTTTTGATAGGTGATTCTATTCAAAATTTACCTTTACCCATAAAAACATTAATCATGACTGGAATATTAGTTCCATTAATGATTTTTGTTCTTTTGCCATTATTACGTGGCATTATGGGCAATTGGTTAAACAAATAAACTTTTATGAAAAAAATTATAGCATTTGGAGCTTCATCTAGTGAAACTTCAATAAATAAACAATTGGCTACTTATGCCGCAAATCAATTTGAAAATACTACAATTGAAATCTTAGATTTAAATGATTATGAGATGCCTATTTTTTCAATTGACAAAGAGAAAAATGGTATTCCACAGTTAGCACATGACTTTTACAATAAAATAGGAACTGCTGATTTAATAATCATTTCATTAGCAGAACATAATGGTGTTTATTCAACAGCATTTAAGAATATTTTTGATTGGACTTCAAGAGTTAATATGAAAGTATTCCAAGACAAACCGATGTTTTTATTAGCCACCTCTCCAGGTACACGTGGTGGTAGTACTGTATTAGAAATTGCAAAAAATAGATTCCCATTCCAAGGAGGTATTGTTAAGGGAAGTTTTTCACTGCCAAGTTTCGGAGAGAATTTTGATGCTGAAAAAGGGATCATTAACGAAGAATTAAAAAATGAATTTTTAAAAATTGTGGCATCCATTCAAATGTAACAGTATTTCTTAATCTAGATTAAGTGACAGGTTAACTATCTGATTGTAAATTTGTAATGTTATTAAAATTTAAAAATAAATACTATGGCAACTACAAAATGGGCAATTGACCCAACACACTCAGAAATTGGATTTAAAGTAAAACACATGATGTTTACAAATGTTTCAGGAAAATTTGATCAATATGTTGGAAGTATTGAAACAGAAGAGAATGATTTTACAACAGCTAAAATAGCTTTTTCAGCTGCTATTGATTCTATAGATACCAGAAATTCAGATAGAGATAATCACTTAAAAAGTGCTGATTTTTTTGATGCTGAAAATCATCCAAAACTAACTTTTACAGGAAAATCATTCTCAAAGATTAACGAAAACAACTATGAATTAGTTGGTGATTTAAACATTAAAGATATCACAAAAGAAGTAAAACTTCCAGTAGAATTCAGTGGTTTGATGCAAGATCCATGGGGAAATACTAAAGTAGGATTAAACATTGAAGGCAAAATCAACAGAAAAGATTGGGGATTAAACTGGAATTCTGCATTGGAAACAGGTGGTGTTTTAGTAGGCGAAGAAGTAAAATTAGTTATTGATTTACAATTAGTTAAATCATAATTTATCATAAAACATAATTACAACCTTACAGATTTTTACAATTTGTAAGGTTTTTTTATTTGTAAAAAGTTTACTTTTGCCTCTCAAGAAAAACTTGAAACTTTAAACTCGAAATAAAATATATGAAAGCATACGTATTTCCAGGTCAAGGGGCTCAATTCTCAGGAATGGGTAAAGATTTATATGAAAACTCACCTTTAGCAAAAGAATTATTTGAAAAAGCGAATGATATTTTAGGTTTTAGAATTACCGATATCATGTTCGAAGGAACTGCTGAAGAATTGAAAGAAACAAAAGTAACCCAACCAGCGGTCTTTTTACACTCTGTAATTTTAGCCAAAGTTTTAGATATAAAACCAGATATGGTTGCAGGACACTCATTAGGAGAATTTTCTGCTTTAGTAGTAAATGGTACTTTATCTTTTGAAGACGGATTAAAATTAGTTTCACAAAGAGCTATGGCTATGCAAAAAGCATGTGAAATTACTCCTTCAACCATGGCTGCCGTATTAAACTTAGACGACAAAATTGTGGAAGACATTTGCGCTTCTATTGATGGAGTTGTTGTTGCTGCCAATTACAACTGTCCAGGTCAATTAGTAATTTCAGGAGAATACAAAGCAGTGGAATTAGCTTGTGAAAAAATGAAAGAAGCAGGTGCAAAACGCGCCTTAATTTTACCTGTGGGAGGTGCATTCCACTCTCCTATGATGGAACCAGCAAGAGAAGAATTAGCAGCGGCAATTGAATCAACTACCTTTACTACACCAACTTGTCCAGTCTATCAAAACGTTACTGCAAATGCCGTTTCTGATGCTACAGAAATAAAGAAAAACTTGATTTCACAATTAACGGGTGCTGTAAAATGGACACAATCTGTACAACAAATGATTGCAGATGGAGCAACTAGTTTCACAGAAGTAGGTCCGGGTAAAGTATTGGTTGGATTGGTTGGAAAAATCAATAAAGATGTAGTAACTATTTCAGCTTAAAAACATAAAATCTTGTGAAACTCCGATATTTCTATCGGAGTTTTTTTTTGGCTATATTTGTAAAAAGAATGCTGTATTTATGAATTTAGATTTACGAACGGTAAACGTTACAAGATACATTACACCCTTACGGGAAGGTGGTTCATTACCAGCATTAGTTGAAGCCGACGATGATTTTAAATATGTTTTGAAATTTCGAGGTGCGGGTCATGGTGTAAAAGCGCTAATTGCAGAATTTTTAGGAGGTCAAATCGCAAGATTTTTAGGATTACCTGTTCCGGAATTAGTATTTGCTAACTTAGATGAAGCTTTTGGAAGAACGGAAGGCGATGAGGAAATTCAAGATTTATTAAAGTTTAGTCAAGGCTTAAATTTAGGACTGCATTTTTTATCTGGTGCCTTAACTTATGATGCGGCTGCAAACGATTGTGAGGCAACTTTAGCTTCAAAAATTGTTTGGTTGGATGCTTTTATCATTAATGTAGACAGAACTTTTAAAAACACTAATTTATTACTATGGAAAAAAGAACTTTGGTTAATTGACCACGGCGCTTCTTTCTATTTTCATCATTCTTGGATCAATTGGCAAGCTACTGCTAAAACTCCTTTTGCATTAATTAAAGACCATGTTTTATTGCCAAAAGCTTCAAAACTAGAAGAAGTGCATCAGGAATTTACTTCCAAATTAAACGATACTTTATTGCGAGAAATTGTAAATCAAATTCCAGAAGATTGGTTGCTTTGGGAAGGTGATGTTGGCTCTCCTTCGGAAATTAAGGAAGTTTATTTCCAATTTTTATCGTTACGTTTAAAACATGCCGAATTATTTTTAAAACAAGCGCAAGATGCACGAAAAACAATTATATGATTACGCTGTAATTCGTGTTATACCAAGAGTTGAACGCGAGGAATTTGTAAATGTAGGATTGATGCTATATTGCAAACGTCAGAAATATTTACGGATACAATATCATGTTCCGACTGAAAAAATTAAAGCTTTTTGTTCAGAATTTGATTTGTATCAACTTCAACAGAATTTAGAAGCTTTAGCAGCAATTTGTGAAGGCAAAAAAGAAGGTGGACCCATTGCCCAACTTGAAAAAGACGAGAGATTTAGATGGATTACCGCCGTAAAAAGTTCAAGCATACAAACCTCTCGACCACATTCAGGATTGAGTATAGATTTAGATCAAACATTTGAAAAATTATATAACGAATTAGTCGAATAACAATATGTACAACGAAATAGAAAAATTATTTCAAGCGCAAAAAGATATAAAAGTCATTTCAACTGAAATTGATTATTCCGATTATATTGCTTTAGATTTATCTGTAGCTAATGTAGAATTATCGAATCATAACCTTGAAACAGCGAAAGACTACGAAAAATTTATCCAAAATTATTTAGATAAAAACAAGGCAAAAATTGCTTTTGGGGGTTACTTAGAAACAAGAAATTTATACAAAAGAAGTACTGTATTTAAAAACACCAATTCTGACGAACGAAACATTCATATCGGATTGGATTTATGGATTAATGATTCCGCTTCAATTTATGCAGCTTTAGATGGTACCATTCATAGTTTTCAAAACAATAATGCACTAGGAGATTATGGCCCAACCGTCATTTTAGCTCACGAAATTGATGGAATAAAATTCCACACCCTTTACGGTCACTTAAGTGAAGTAAGTTTGATTGGGAAAAAAGTAGGTGATGTAGTAAAAAAAGGAGAACAAATTGCTTCTTTAGGATTACCTCCTATTAATGGTGATTATGCACCGCATCTACACTTTCAAATCATTATCGACATGGAAGGAAAAACAGGTGATTACCCTGGGGTATGTAGCGAAAAGACGCTTCCGTTTTACAAATCAAATTGTCCAGATCCTAATATACTTTTGAAAATTAACTAAAAGAATTGGCATTAATTTTGTACATTAGATTTACTAAATACATCTAACTATGAGAAAAATATTTTTAGGAATTGCACTAGTAACCATAATGCTTTCTTGTCAAGAAGAAACCAAACAAAAAGTAAAAGAAGCTTCAGAGGCTGTTGGAGCCGATTTAAAACAAGCTGCAGATTCGGCAAAAGTAAAAGCTAAAGAAGCAATTGACTCCTCTAAAGTAGGTGAAAAGGCAAAAAATATTATTGCAATAGGAGCTGAAAAAGTGGAAGAAGGTGCCAAAAAAGTAAAAGAATCTGTTGAAGAATAAAAAAATCCTCAATTGAGGATTTTTTTAATATTTCTAATCTTCTGTTCCCATTTCCAAGCACTTTCTAAAGCTTCCTCTAAAGTAGATTGTGCTTTCCAACCTAGAATCGTATTTGCTTTATCAGTATTTGCATAAGCTTCTATAACATCGCCTTCTCGTCTTCCTACAATTTGATAATTTAATTTTTGATGAGATACTTTTTCAAAAGCTGTAATCACTTCTAAAACCGAACTTCCAGTTCCTGTACCTAAATTAAATGTTTCTACATTTACTGAATTTTGCTTGTTTACCAAACGTTTCAAAGCGACAACGTGAGCTTTTGCCAAATCAACCACATGAATATAATCGCGAATAGCAGTTCCGTCAGCTGTTGGATAATCATTCCCAAAAACCGATAATTTTTCACGAAGTCCAATTGCGGTTTGCGTAATAAAAGGTACTAAATTTTGTGGAAGACCTAATGGTAATTCGCCAATTTCTGCCGAAGGATGTGCTCCAATCGGATTGAAATAGCGTAATAAAATGGAATTAATGTTGGTTACCTTAGCAACATCTGTAATAATTTCTTCACCTATTTGCTTTGTGTTTCCATAAGGCGACATCGCAGTTTGAATAGGCGCATTCTCAGTAATTGGCATTTTTTCGGCTTGACCGTAAACCGTACAAGACGAACTGAAAATAAAATGCGCTTCTGGCTTTCTCTGTAATTCTTGTAATAAGTAAACTAAAGAATTAATGTTGTTTTCATAATATAATAACGGATTCTCAACACTTTCTCCTACTGCTTTTGAGGCAGCAAAATGAATCACTCCTGAAATATCTTGGTATTTTGAAAAGAAATTTTGGACCGCCAATTTATCTCGCAAATCGATATTTTCAAACAAAGGTTTTTTTCCTGTGATTCGCTCAATTCCTTCTAAAACCTCGATTGATGAATTAGAAAGATTGTCAATAGCAATAACTTCAAAACCCTCATTTTGCAATTCCACAACGGTGTGAGAACCTATAAATCCTAAACCTCCTGTAACTAATATCTTCATTTTTTAGTTTTCAGCCACAGTCTCAGTATACAGTAACCGATACTGAATACTGAGACTGAACACTATTATACGTATTCTAAAACAGCGTCTGTAATAAATTTAATTTGCTCGTCATCTAATTCCGTGTGCATTGGCAATGCAATTACTTCTTTCACCAATTGATTCGTAACTGGAAAATCCGCTTCGTTATAACGCGAATCAGCATACGCTTTTTGGCTATGTAATGGAATTGGGTAATAAATCGCACAAGGAATTCCTTTTGCTTGTAAATGTTCTAATAACCCATCACGTTTCCCATTCATAATACGGATTACATATTGATGAAATACGTGACAATCACAAGATTCACAAATAGTTGGAGCCCAAATATTAGGATTCACACCCAAAGCCAAACTATATTTTCTTGCAGCTTCTTGACGTGCTTTGTTATAAGCATCCAAATGTGGTAATTTTGCTTTTAAAACTCCCGCTTGCATGCTATCTAAACGAGAATTTACACCTACTACATCATGATGATATCTTTCATACATTCCATGGTTTACAATTCCTCTGATTTTGTGTGCTAAAGCATCATCATTTGTAAAAATTGCTCCACCATCACCGTAACAGCCTAAGTTTTTAGATGGAAAAAAAGAAGTTGCAGCAACATGACCAATAGTTCCTACTTTCTTTTTAGAGCCATCTTTCGAAGTGTAATCAGCGCCAATTGCTTGGGCATTATCTTCGATAACATATAAATTATGTTCTTTAGCAATTTCCATAATCGCATCCATATTAGCAGCACGACCAAATAAATGTACGGGAACAATTGCTTTTGTTTTTGGCGTAATTGCTTTACGAATTCCGTCAAGTGAAATGTTCATATTGTTCATATCCACATCTACTAAAACTGGAGTTAATTGCAACAAAGCAATTACTTCAACTGTGGCTGCGAATGTAAAATCGGCTGTAATAACTTCGTCACCTGGTTTTAAATCTAATCCCATCATGGCAATTTGCAACGCATCTGTACCATTTGCACATGGAATTACGTGTTTCACACCCAAATATTTTTCTAAATCTGCTTGGAATTGGTGAACCAAAGGTCCGTTGATGTATGTATTCGTATCTAAAACCTCTTGAATTGAAGCATTTACTTCTTCTTTTATTTTTTCGTATTGACTTTTTAAGTCAACCATTTGTAATTTTCTCATTAAAAAATAAGTTTAAAGTTTAAAGTTTAAAAGTTTAAAGTGGATGACCTTTGTTTATACTTTTAACAAGAACAAAAATAATCAATAATTGATTAGTTGGCAATGAATTTTCACAAAGAAACTGTATTTTCGCAATAGATATTTACTAACATGTTATTTCTATACAATTTCATAGTCCTTTTTACTTCACAACTTCTGAAACTCACAGCAATTTTCAGTCTTAAAATGAAGCTTTTTATAGACGGTCGAAAATCGGTTTTTCAAAATTTGACTGATAAAATTAAAACCTTAGATAACACAATTTGGTTTCATGCAGCGTCTTTAGGTGAATACGAGCAAGGCTTACCAGTAATTGAAGCTGTTAAAAAGCAATTCCCAAATCATAAAATTGTAGTTACGTTTTTTTCACCTTCGGGATATGAAGTTCGAAAAAACAATACTGTTGCTGATGTTACGGTTTATTTGCCTTTAGATACGATTTCGAATGCGAAACGATTTATTGAGTTAGTTCATCCCGAAATGGTATTTTTTATCAAATACGAATATTGGCCAAATTATCTGAACGAACTAAAAAAACAGCAAATCAAAACCTATTTGATTTCTGGAATTTTAAGAGAAAATCAAGCGTTTTTTAAATGGTATGGCGGATTTTATAGAAACGCCTTAAAAACATTTGATTACTTTTTTGTACAGAATGAAAGTTCGAAAACACTTTTACAAAGTATTGGTTTCAATAATGTAAAAGTTTCTGGCGACACACGTTTTGATCGCGTAGTTTCAATATTAGAACGTGATAATTCATTGGATTTTATTGAACAATTCAAAGACAACAAAACCACAATCGTCATTGGAAGTTCTTGGCCAAAAGACGAAAGCTTATTGGTGAATTATATCAATCAGAGTTCGGATAACGTGAAATTTATTATTGCCCCACATAATATCAAATCGGAGCAAATTCAGGAATTAAAAAATTCTATTTCTAAAAAAACCATTTTGTTTTCTGATGTAGAGACGCGATTAAACGCGTCTCTACAGGAAAACAACGTATTCATCATCGACACCATCGGAATATTAACCAAAATATATTCTTATGCTGATATTGCCTATGTGGGTGGTGGTTTTGGAAATCCAGGAGTTCATAATATTTTAGAACCTGCGACTTTTGGAGTTCCGGTTGTCATTGGACCTAATTACTCCCATTTTGCTGAAGCTAAGGCTTTGGTAAATATGGAAGGTTGTATTTCAATTCAGAATCAATCCCAATTAAATGAAACTTTTGATTTATTACTTCACAACGAGGATGAACGATTAGAAAAAGGTCATATTTGCAGTACGTTTGTTCAAATGAATAAAGGAGTAACTCAAACGATTATGAATCATATTTTGAACTAATGATAACCTTCAAGCCTTTGGAAATCAAAGACATTACAGCCATCACCCTGATGATGCAAGATTTCTATACAATTGACAATTATCCTATGGATGTTGAAGTGACTAAAACTTTATTTCAAGAATTTATTTCAAATGAAAAACTAGGAAAATCATGGTTGATTTATTCCGAAAATGAAATTGTAGGTTACATGATACTCACTTTTGTTTTCAGTTTTGAATACGGCGGAAAAATTGCTTTTGTAGACGAATTATTCATCAAAGAAACCGCTCGCGGAAAAGGAATTGGAAAAGAAGCGATTCTATTTGTTCAGGCAGAAGTTCCTAAATTATCGTTAAAATTACTGTATTTAGAAGTCGAAACACATAACAAAAACGCACAAAAATTGTATCTTGCACACGATTTTGAACTTCACAATCGAAAATTAATGAAGTACAAAGTCACTAAATAAAATGAAATCGCTAGTAAAAATTTCGTTTGTTGAAAACAAACCCCTTAAAAAAATAAACACTTAAATATGAAATTTTTAAAATTACTACTTGTTTTAGTTGTTTTCCAAGTTCAAGCGCAACAAGGAGGCATGTGGATTCCTTCGTTATTGAAAGGAACCAACGAAAAAGAAATGAAAGCTTTGGGAATGAAAATTAGTGCCGATGCTATTTATTCGGCAAATAATTCCAGCTTAAAAGATGCTGTACCTCATTTTGATGGGGGTTGTACAGCTGAAATGATTTCACCAAAAGGCCTTTTATTAACGAATCACCACTGTGGTTATGACAACATTCAAAGTCATTCCACAGTTGAAAACGATTATTTAACGAATGGTTTTTGGGCTTACAAAATGGAAGACGAATTGCCAAATAAAGATTTAACAGTAACATTCATCATCAAAATTGAAGATGTTACCACTAAAATTTTTGAAGGCGTTTTAAATCTTCCAACAGAAAGCGACAAACAAAAAAGAATCCAACAAAACATTGCAGCAGTTAGCAAAAGTTTCCAAAAAGAAGCTTGGCAAGATGTAATGATTCGTGCTTTTTATGATGGGAATCAATACTTATTATTCGTAACCGAAAATTTCAAAGATGTTCGTTTAGTAGGTGCGCCACCAAGTTCAATTGGGAAATTTGGTTCGGATACTGATAACTGGGTTTGGCCTCGACACACAGGAGATTTCTCATTATTTAGAGTTTACGCCGACAAAAATAATCGTCCAGCTGAATATTCAAAAGACAATGTTCCTTACCAACCAAAACACTTCTTCCCAGTTTCTGCAAAAGGAATTCAGGAAAATGACTTCACAATGGTAATGGGTTATCCAGGAAGAACTCAGGAGTATTTACCTTCATTCGCCGTAGAACAAATTGTTAATGATTTGAATCCGGCAAAAATTGAAATTCGTGATGCTGCTTTGAAAGTGCAAGATGGTTTCATGAGAAAAGACAATGCGATTAAAATTCAGTATGCTTCCAAATACGCTGGTGTTGCTAATTATTGGAAAAAATGGATTGGCGAAACTAAAGGATTGAAAAAATCGAATGCAGTTGCCATCAAACAAGATTTCGAAAAGAAATTTCAAGAAAGAGTTAACAAAGCAGGAAAACAAGAGGAATACGGAACTATTTTAGCTGATTTCGAGAAAAATTACAAAGACATTAGAGAATACGCTATTGCAAGAGATTACTTTACAGAAGTTGTTTTACGTAATTCAGAAATCTTATCTTTTGGATACCGCTTATACCAATTAGAGCAAGTTTATAATACAAGAGGTGAACAAGCTTTCAATGACAGAAAAAACAATTTAATTTCAGGATTTGAAGGTTTATATAAAGATTACAGCGCTCAAGTTGATGAGAAAGTTTTTGAGCAATTAATCAATTTATACGCTACTAAATCACCAAAACAATTTTTACCTGAAAGTTTAAACAATATTAATGCTTCAACTTTGACAACCAATATTTTTAGTTCTTCGAAATTAACCAATTACAATGGCTTAAAAGAGGTATTAAATGGTGATGCTAAATCAGTTTTAGACAAATTAAACCAAGACCCTGCTTATCAATTAGTAAAATCAATTGCAGAGAGTTACCAAAAAAATGTAGCCCCTAAGTCTGATGAAATCAACTTAAAAAACATCGCCCTACAAAGAACATACATGAAAGGAATTATGGAATTCTTCCCTAACGATAGAATTTTCCCGGATGCGAATAGCACGTTACGTGTAACTTATGGAAAAGTAAAAGGATACAAACCTAGTGATGCTGTTTATTATGAGCCCATTAGTTATTTAGATGGCGTTATCGAAAAATACGTTCCTGGCGATTACGAATTTGATGTTCCAAAAAAACTAATCGATTTGTACAATGCTAAAGATTATGGAAGATATGCCGATAAAAATGGTAAAATGCCTTTAGGTTTTATCGCTACCAATCACACTACAGGAGGAAACTCAGGAAGTCCTGCTTTAGATGCGAATGGTAACCTTATTGGATTAAACTTTGACCGGGTTTGGGAAGGTACCATGAGTGATATTTATTACAGTCCAGAAATCTGTAGAAATATCATGGTAGATACACGTTATATTTTATTTGTGATTGATAAATTTGCTGGAGCGAAAAACCTTATAGAGGAGATGACCATAGTTTATCCTAAGTCTCAAAAAACCAAATAATTACAAAAAAATTTATAAATAAGAAGTTTGGCACACCATTTGAAATAGAGCATTTCGGAATCCAGAGAAAAAAAATTAAAAAAAATGTCTAAAAACATTTTGACATGTCAAAAAATTTATATCTTTGCTCCGAATTAATAATTAACCTTTATAATTTAGTAAGATGAAAAAAGTTGTTTTAAGTTTAGCAATTGTTGCTGCTATGTTCGTATCATGTAAAGAAAATGCTGCTGAAACTCCAGCTGTTGACTCAACTGTAGTTGAAACTCCTGCTGTAGAAGAAGCTCCTGCTGCTGATACTACTGCTGTAGCTGATACTGCTGCTGTTGAAGCTCCAGCTACTGAAGCTCCAGCTGCTGAGTAATTTATTGCTGACAGAAAAAATCAAGCTCCACAATGTGGGGCTTTTTTTTTAATACAAAATTACAAAAACACATTTTCAACTCAGTACTCTAACTTTTTAAAATTAAACAATATAAAAAATAGCATTAAGTGTCGTCATTGTTGTTGCAATGATTGTTTCTTGTAATGAGACTGCCGAAAAAACCGAAGTCGCTATTGACTCAACAATCACCGAAGTAAATGATACCATTGAAACTGTAACGGATTCTTCGACTAATATTATCGATTCCACAAAGTAAAAATAGAAGAAACTGTTAAAGTAAAACTTAAAAAAGTTAATGAATAATTAAAGTTAGTCATAATAAATTACTTGAAAATACCCCAAATAACAAATTGTTGTTCGGGGTGTTTTTTTAAAGATTGCTTAAAGGAAAGATTATTTAACAATTCTAAGAAAATCTTAACCCTATTATAAACTTCATAAAACCTTCCTATCATATTTGAAAACTACTTTTGTTTCACAACCTCAAACAAACGAGAAATGAAAAAAAGTGTCAGAATTATATTCCTTATCACCTACTTTAGTTTAATCAACCTAGTTAATGCACAAATACAAGAGGAGTATTTTACATCAAGATGGACAAATTTCAACCCTAAAGCATTATCTTATCCAGAAACAACAAATATTCTTGAGGGAAAAATTGAAAACAATTATACACTAACAAATAATAAGACTTATTTATTAAGAGGAAATGTATACGTTACCAACAATGCAATACTCACAATTGAACCAGGAACAATAATTCGTGGTGACGAAGAATCTTGTGGAACACTAATCATAACTAAAGGATCTAAATTAATTGCTAATGGCACTAAAATCAGCCCAATAGTTTTTACTTCCAACAAAGAAACTATACTAAGAAAAGCAGGAGATTGGGGAGGAATTATTATCCTAGGTGATGCCAGTATAAACAAAATTGGAGGTGTTAGCTTTCTTGATTTAGGATTAGAAAGAGGATTAAGCTCTTATGGGGGCAATAATAGCGAGTCCAACTCTGGAACACTCAACTATATACGAATTGAATATGCAGGTAGAAAATTAATAAAACAAGAAAAAGAGCATAACGGCTTATCGCTAGCAGGCGTTGGCAACAAGACCACGCTCAAGAATATTCAAATTAGCTATTCTAACGACGATTCATTCGAATTTTATGGCGGAAATATTAATGTAGAGAACCTAATCTCATTTCGTGCAACGGATGATGATTTTGATTTCACTCAAGGGGTTCAAGCCGACATAAAAAACAGTATTGCAATTAGATACCCATTCACATCAGATGCATCACGGTCACGATGCTTTGAAATCGACACTTATGACAACACTGAAACGGCGGATCTCGCAAAAGACATCACAAAAATTAATGCTACAAATATGGTATTCATCAACTACGAAAATAATAACCAGGGATTAATCAAAGAAGCCATCTATATAAGTAATAATGCCAAAATTAATTTGAATAACAGTATTATTTCAGGCTTTAGAAGCACCGTAAATCTAAACAAAAACATAAATGAATTTAATGATGATATTAATAATATCTCCATTGAAAAATGCATTGTCAATGATTGTCAATTTTTTGCAGAAAAAGAAGGTTACGAAATTTTCAATGACATTACTAACCACTTCCTTAATGATAAATTTAAAAATCAAATTATCAAAAGAACAACAAAAGAATTATTCATTAATAGTGATATCCAAAACCAACCCGACTTCAGAATAAAAGGAGAGACAATTGTAACTTACTAAAAGATTCAAGAAAAAATATTAGGCACTGAAAAATCTAAAATTTCTGATTTACAGGCATATTTAACAATTTCATCAATCCCTTTTTGAAGCAAAAGCTGTGTAGTATATTTTCGACTAACTGCAATTTCCCGGTCATCCAAAACCAAACGAAAAAAAAACTTACCACTAGACGATCGAAATCGCATAAAAACACATTTATCTATCGACATCTTAAGATATTCAATCTCTTCCTCACATTCGAAGCGTAATTCAAAATCGTTACTTGTAAAAATGGTTTTTCCTTTACGAGAGACAAACTCATATTTATAAGAATCGCTTAATCGTTGCGCGATTACAAATGTACCCATAGTTTAAATTGATTTTTAAAGATTTTTTTAAAGATATTATAAAATTTCAAATTGAGAATTTTATAAACAAAAAAAGCTCCAAACATAGTTTGAAGCTTTTTGTACTCAAGGCGGGACTTGAACCCGCACGGGCATTACTACCCACTGGATTTTAAGTCCAGCGTGTCTACCAATTCCACCACTCGAGCAAATATTTTTGGTAGTAGAGCGAAAAACGGGGTTCGAACCCGCGACCTCGACCTTGGCAAGGTCGCGCTCTACCAACTGAGCTATTTTCGCGTTTCGTTTCGTTATCTCTTAAAGAACGTCGCCATACTTGTTCCGTATTGCGAGTGCAAATATAGGACATATTTTTATTCTTGCAAGTACTTTTTAAATAAAAATTAAAACTTTTTTCGAACTTTACTTTAACCTTTTGATAACGAATAATTTATTTTAAATTTATTTTTTAATCAACATTCGTTTAATCTCGTTTAACTTCATTAATGCTTCTACGGGCGTTAAAGTATTAATATCAATATTCATGATTTCTTCTTTAATATCCTCCAAAAGTGGATCATCTAAATTGAAGAAACTCAATTGCAATTCATCACTTGCCGATTTAATTCCAGATAACTCTTCGCTAGAATGTCTTTTTTCTAATTGCTTTAATAGTTTTTGTGCTTTTTGAATCACAATTTGAGGCATTCCTGCCATTTTTGCTACATGAATTCCAAAACTATGAGCACTTCCACCTTTCACTAATTTACGAATAAATAAAACCGTATCTTTTAATTCCTTTACCGAAACATTGAAATTCTGAATACGTTCAAAAGTAACTTCCATTTCGTTTAATTCATGGTAATGCGTAGCGAAAAGTGTTTTCGGTTGATTTGGATGTTCGTGTAAATATTCTGAAATCGCCCAAGCAATCGAAATTCCGTCATAGGTTGAAGTTCCTCTTCCGATTTCATCTAACAACACCAAACTTCTCTCGGAAATATTATTCAAAATCGAAGCGGTTTCGTTCATTTCCACCATAAAAGTAGATTCACCCATCGAAATGTTATCGCTCGCTCCTACTCTGGTGAAAATTTTATCTACAATTCCCATTCTCACACTTTCTGCTGGAACAAAACTTCCCATTTGCGCCATCAACACAATTAAAGCCGTTTGACGCAAAATGGCCGATTTACCCGACATATTCGGACCGGTAATCATGATAATCTGTTGGGTTTCTCTATCTAAATACACATCATTAGAAATATACGGCACACCAACAGGCAATTGCTTTTCAATCACTGGATGACGACCTTCTTTGATTTCCAAATCGAAACTTTCATCTAAATCAGGACAAACATATTTATTATCAATCGCTAATTGCGTGAAAGAAGTCAAACAATCCAATTGTGCAATTAAATTCGCATTCAACTGAACGTGTTTGATATAAGTCGCAATCCAATTCACCAACTGCTCAAACAACTGCGTTTCTAATTGATGGATTTTTTCTTCAGCACCTAAAATTTTAGATTCGTATTCTTTTAGTTCTTCTGTAATATAACGCTCAGCATTCACTAAGGTTTGTTTACGAATCCATTCTGCTGGCACTTTATCTTTATGTGTATTTCGAACTTCAATATAATAACCAAAAACGTTATTGAACGATACTTTTAAAGAAGGAATTCCAGAAGCAGCACTCTCCCGTTGTTCTAATGCTTCTAAATAACCTTTCCCTGTCGATGAAATTGCTCTTAATTCATCTAATTCGGGATGAACTCCAACAGCAATTGCATTTCCTTTATTCACACTTACAGGAGCGTCTTCTTGAATGGTGGTTTTGATTTTTTCGCGTAACAATTCGCAAGCGTGTAAACTATCGCCAATAACTCGCAACGCTTCATTCGAACTCTCTAAAGCCAAGTTTTTAATTGGAATAATCGCATCTAACGAATCTTTCAAGAAATTAACTTCTCTTGGCGAAATTTTCCCTGTAGCTACTTTTGAAATCAAACGTTCCAAATCGGAAATTTGTTTGATTTGATATTGAATTTTTTGTAAAACTTCAGGATTGGTTTTCAAATATGAAATCACTTCATGGCGACTTCTAATTTTTGCAATATCTTTCAACGGAAGCGCCAACCAACGTTTCAACAACCTTGCTCCCATTGGCGAAAGCGTTTTATCAATCACATCTAAAAGCGTTACCGCATTGGGATTATAACTGTGATACAATTCTAAATTTCGAATAGTAAATTTATCCATCCAAACGTAAGCATCTTCGGCAATACGTTGGATATTGGTGATGTGTTGAATCTTGTTATGTTGTGTTTCCGACAAATAGTACAAAATCGCACCCGAAGCAATCAAACCTTCGGTTAATTCTTCTACTCCAAATCCTTTTAGCGAATTGGTTTGAAAATGTTTGGTCAAACTTTCTAATGCGTAATCTTCCTTGTATATCCAATCTTCTAAAAAGAAGGTATGAAAATCGTCTCCAAAAACTGAGTTAAACTGATTTTTAAACTGCTTCGGAATTAAAATTTCACTCGGGCGGAAGTTTTGTAAAAGCTTATCAATATATTCTTCATTGCCTTGAGAAACTAAGAATTCGCCTGTTGAAACATCTAAAAACGAAACCCCAACTGCTTTCTTTCCAAAATGAACCGATGCTAAAAAGTTGTTCGACTTCGATTGCAACACCTCATCATTCATGGAAACTCCGGGCGTAACTAATTCTGTAACACCTCTTTTGACAATGGTCTTCGTCATTTTTGGATCTTCTAATTGGTCACATATCGCCACTCGAAGTCCGGCTTTAACTAACTTGGGTAAATAAGTATTAATTGAATGATGCGGAAATCCTGCCAAGGCGGTTTCACTATCACTTCCTGCTCCACGCTTGGTTAAAGTAATCCCTAAAATTCCTGCAGCACGAACAGCATCTTCTCCAAAAGTTTCATAAAAATCGCCCACTCGAAACAACAAACACGCATCGGGATATTTATTTTTTATCTCGTTGTATTGTTTCATTAAAGGTGTTTCCTTAGGTGCTTTATCGGGAGTTGTTGCAGATTTCTTCGCCACAATTTCAAATTTTAAGTATGCTTGCGAAGGTAAGAAAATCAAGTTCAATTTCAAGGGCAAGGACAAGAACAATTTTGAATTTCAAAAACAAGTTTAAATTGACACATCGACTAATTGTCAAATTGCCACATTTCCCTTATTTTTGCCCCATGAGAAAATTAGCCAACGCAGAATTAGAACGCAAAAACATTGACGAGTTTAAAGAAGCTCCAAAAACACCAATTATTGTGATTTTAGACGACATTAGAAGTTTGCACAATATTGGTTCGGTTTTTAGAACTTCGGATGCTTTTTTGATTGAAAAAATTTATTTGTGCGGTATCACGGCTACTCCACCCAACAAAGAAATCCACAAAACAGCTCTTGGTGCTACGGAAACTGTTACTTGGGAATATGCAAAAGACGTTTTAGAAGTAGTGAATCAATTGAAATCAGAAAATGTAAAAGTGTATTCGGTGGAGCAAACTGAAAATGCGATTATGTTGGATAATTTTCAGCCTGAAATAAATACAAAATACGCTTTAATCTTTGGAAACGAAGTGAAAGGTGTTTCGCAAGAAGCTATTAATTTAAGCGATGGTGTAATTGAAATTCCGCAATTGGGAAGTAAACATTCTCTGAATATTTCAGTTAGTGCTGGAATTGTGATTTGGGATTTGTTTCAGAAGATGAAATAATTTTTCTAAACACATAGACACAATAAAATTTCTTTGTGTTGATTTTAGACGTTGCACTTTACAAAGTAAACATAGAAAATCCGTTAAAATCAGCGTTTCGCCAAGGCGAATCAGTTTTATCCGCGTGCCAAAGCTATTTTCCTGTTAATTTCATTCAACAAATATACATAATCTTCTTGTTTCTTCACAAAATCTAAATCGGAAACATCAATTATTAAAACATTCAAATCCGTTTGTGTTTTGATGTAATCCAAATAACCTTGATTGATTTTTTCTAAGTAATCGGCTGGAATTTCTTGTTCGTAACTTCTGCCGCGTTTTTTGATGTTTCCTAACAATCGTTCTGTATTTTGATATAAATATACATACAAATCAGGTTTTGGCATTTCTTTGTGGATGATGTCAAACATGGTTTTGTACAAACGAAATTCATCTTCTTGAAGTGTGACTTTGGCGAAAATTAATGATTTAAAAATGTGATAATCTGCCACCACAAAATCTTTGAACAAATCAAATTGCGCTAAATCATCTGATAATTGTTGGTATCTATCGGCTAAAAAAGACATTTCTAAAGGAAAAGCATAACGACTTTGATCCTTGTAAAACTTTGGCAAAAAAGGATTGTCAGCAAATCGTTCTAACACTAATTTCGCATTGCAATCTTCTGACAATTTAGTTGATAAAGTCGTTTTCCCTGCCCCAATATTTCCTTCAATGGCGATGTAATTGAATTGTTGTAATTGGAGTTTTTCAATGGGTGAAATTATAGAATGAACCGCTTTAATTTCGCTTGTATCTTCGGTTTGAGTTAATAATTGAGCAACTGATCTTTTTAAATTTGGATGTTCCCAATTCAATCCCAAATCTAACATCGGTTGCAACACAAATTTTCTGTTGTGCATAAACGGATGTGGAACTTGTAAAGTTTCGGTTGCAATAATTTCTTCATCAAATGCTATAATATCCACATCAATTATTCGGGCTTGATAACCGAAATCTTTGGAACGAATTCGACCTAACTTCTTCTCCACTTTCAAAACCTGATTCAAAACTTTTTGAGCTGATTTTGAGGTGTGAATTAAAATGACTGCATTATAAAAAGGCTCACTTTCAAAACCCCAAGCCGGTGTTTCATAAATTTTAGAAACCTTCACCACTGTAGCTACTTCACTATGAATCAGATCAATACAAAATTGAATCGTTTCCAATCGATTTCCTTGATTACTCCCTAACGATAAAACAACTTGATGCTGACTCATATTGGCAAAATAACAAACAATTTTAGACTTCTAATTTACCTTTTTCATTTTTTTATGAACATGTAACAATTTTATGCTTTTAACTACTAATGCAGTAAATTAAATGAAACTGAAATGAGATTTTTAGGAAATGTATTAGCAACAATTGTTGGACTTTTTGTTTTTTGTATGATAGCCTTTTTTGGCATCATTATAATTGGTTTAATCGCTGGTGGAGGAGAAGACACGGTTACTGTTAAAAACAATTCTGTGATTGAATTAGATTTATCCAAGGTAACCTTAGACTACGCGGGAAAAACAAATTACAAAGATTTCAATTATTTTGAAGCACATCATGATGGTGTTACCGATATTTTAAATGCTATTGAGGTTGCCAAAACCGATGATAACATCAAAGGGATTTCGATTTTAAACAATCAATCTCGATTAGGCTTGGCGCAAAGTAAAGCAGTACGTGACAAATTAGAAGATTTTAAAAAATCAGGCAAATTTGTTTATGCCTATGCTAATTATTACACACAAGGAGAATATTATCTAAACTCGGTTGCCGACCAAGTGTATTTAAATCCTGTTGGGGAAGTTGATTTCAAAGGACTTGCTTCTGAAATCATCTATATGAAAGACTTACAAGAAAAATCAGGTGTAAAGTTTGAAGTCATTCGCCATGGGAAATACAAAAGTGCTGTTGAACCTTATCTATCCCAAGAGATGAGTCCAGAAAACCGTGAACAAATGACTGTTTTATTGAATTCGGTTTGGAGTACAATTGTGAATGATATTGCTAAAAGTAGAAAATTATCCGTTATTCAATTAAATGCAATTGCCAATTCTTTAGGCGCAAGAACACCAGAATTAGCTTTAGCAAATAAATTAATTGACAAAGTAGCTTATGAAGATGAATATCACAATGCGATTCGTGCTAAATTGAAACTTGCAAAAGATGAAAAATATAATTTTGTAAGCGTTACAGATTATGCCAAAACTGCTGCTTCAACAGTGGAAGATTATTCTAAAAAAGATATTATCGCAGTAATTTATGCACAAGGAGAAATTTTAGGCGGTGAAGGTGATGTTAATGTTATTGGAGAAGGATCTATAAAACGTTCGCTTCAAGATGCTCGTGAAGACAAAAATGTTAAAGCTATTGTACTTCGTGTAAATAGTCCTGGTGGTAGTGCATTAACTTCAGAATTGATTTGGAGAGAAATCGAAATCACTAAAAAATCAAAACCAGTTGTGGTTTCTATGGGAAATTATGCAGCTTCGGGAGGATATTATATTGCGGCTAATGCAGATAGAATTTTCGCAGAACCTAATACAATAACTGGATCAATAGGTGTTTTTGGAATGTTGCCTAATATGAACCAATTGGGAAAAAACATCGGAATCAATGCCGAACAAGTAAAAACACACAATAATGCAAGTGGTTACAGTATTTTTGAACCTATAGATGAAAATTTCAAGGGATTTGTTTTAGAAAGTATCGAAAAAACGTATGCTACTTTCCTTCAACGTGTCGCTGATGGAAGAAAAATGACAACTGAACAAGTTGATGCTATTGCTCAAGGAAGAGTTTGGACCGGAATTGATGCTCAAAAATTAGGATTAGTAGATGAAATTGGAGGTTTAGATGCAGCAATAAAACATGCAGCGAAACTTGGAAAAACAACTTCGTACAGAACAGAAAACTTCCCCGAATACGAGAAGAGTTTTGAAGATTTGCTAGCTAACTTCACAGGAATAGCGATGTTTAAAACCAAAGAGCAATTATTAAAAGAACAATTGGGAGAAGAAGGATTCCAAATGTTAGAACAAATCAAACGCATTAAAAGTAGAAAAGGTATTCAAGCGATACTGCCATACGAAATAGAGATTCGTTAATCTTTACTATAAAAACCAAAAATCCCAAAGACAACTAGTTTTTGGGATTTTTTTCATATTTTACTCAAATTTAATGTGTAAATTTACATTTGCTACTATTTTTGTGTAATCAAAAATCATTCACTTCAAAATATACAATTATGTTAAAGAAAGTTTTAAAAGGCATTGGGATATTCCTTTTGGTAACCATCATCGCATTGGCAGCTACACCTTTTTTGTTTAAAGACAAAATTAAAGAAATGATTGCTAAGACACTGAATGAAAATGTAAATGCCAACATTGCTTTTGAAGATGTGGATTTGAGTTTGTTTAAAAGTTTTCCTCAAGCCCATGTTATAATTGATAAACTTAGCATCATTAACAAAGCACCTTTTGCTGGAGACACGCTTTTATATGCTGGAGAGACTAATGTTACCATGAGTATTAAAGAGCTTTTTAAAGGAGAAGGAGAAACGATGAGCTTGGCGAGTTTTAGTGCTGTTGATGGTATTGTGAATATTATTTTCAATAAAGATGGTATTGGAAATTTTGATATTGCATTGAAAGAAACGGAAGAAAATAAACCTTCAGACAGCAAACCCTTTTCATTAGACATTCAAAAGTATGGCGTGGAAAATTTGAAATTCAGTTATATTGACGAAGGTTCAAATATGAAAATGATTTTAGACAGTATTTATCATGAAGGAAAAGGAAATTTTGCCGCTCAGAAATTAGATTTGGAAACCAAAACTACTGCTAAATTATCCTTTGAAATGGAAAAAATGAACTACATGAACAATGTAGGAATCACTCTAGATGCTGTTTTAGGAATAGATTTAGAGAAAAGTAAATACGAATTCAAAGACAATAAAGCTCTAATTAATCAATTACCGTTAGAGTTCAATGGTTTCATTCAAATGGTGGAAGCGGGACAAACCTATAACTTAACATTTAAAACCCCAACTTCTGATTTTAAAAACTTCTTAGGACTAGTTCCTGCTGCTTATTCAGGTGATATTAGTAAAGTAAAAACAACAGGGCAATTTTCAGTAGATGGAAAAGTAAAAGGAAATTTAACCGAAACTACGATTCCTGCATTCGATGTAAAAATTGCTTCAAATAATGCGTCTTTCCAATATCCAGACTTACCGAAATCCGTAAAAAATATTATTATCGACACACATATTATCAACGAAACAGGTTTAATGAACGACACTTATGTGAATTTAAACCAGCTTTCGTTTTCAATAGACCAAGACGTTTTTGATGCAAAAGCCAATGTTAAAAACTTAGCGACAAATGCCTTAGTTGATGCCGAATTAAAAGGAACTATCAATTTAGCAAACGTTACCAAAGCCTACCCTGTAAAATTAGACAAACCTCTAACTGGAATTTTAAAAGCTGATGTGAAGACAAAATTCGATATGCAATCCGTTGAAAAAAGCCAATATCAAAACATTCAAAATTCAGGAACGGTTAGTTTGACTGGATTTAATTACGAAGGTCCAGAAATGGCGAAACCTTTCAAAATCAATCAGGCGAATGTAGCATTTAATCCAAACCACATCAACTTGAGCAAGTTTGATGCTAAAACAGGTTCGTCTGATATACAAGTTAACGGAACTTTGGATAATTTCTACGGATTCCTATTTAAAAACCAAATTTTGAAAGGAAAATTCAACATGAATTCGACCAAATTAGTAGTTTCAGATTTCATGGTGCCATCTACTACAACTGTTTCAGAAGAAAGCAAAAAAACCACTGAAGCAGTTAAGATTCCTTCTTTCTTAGATTGTAGTATCACAGCAAAAGTAGGAACCGTAGTCTATGACAATTTGAATTTAAAAGACGTTTCTGGAAATCTGGTCATTCGTGATGAAGCAATTGCATTGAACAATTTAAAAATGGGGATTTTTGGAGGAAACATTGGATTAACCGGTAACGTTTCTACAAAAGGAAACACCCCTAAATTTGATATGAATTTAGGATTAAACGCGGTTAATATCGCAGAATCTTTTACCCAATTAGACATGCTAAAATCGATTGCTCCGATCGCTGGAGTAATTAATGGAAAAGTGAATTCTACTATTAAACTTTCAGGGAATTTACAAAACGATATGACACCTAACTTAAAAACCATTTCCGGAGATTTATTTGGGCAATTATTATCAACGACCATCAACGAGAAGAATTCGGCCATGTTGACTGCATTGAGTTCTAACATGAAATTCATTGATATGAGCAAGCTAAACTTAAACGATGTAAAAGCGGCTTTATCGTTTAAAGATGGAAAAGTAAACGTAAAACCTTTCGACATTAAATATCAGGACATCACAGTAAATGTAGCTGGAAGTCATGGTTTTGATCAAAATATGAATTACAATTTGAAATTTGATGTTCCAGTGAAATATTTAGGTAAAGACGTTTCTAATTTGCTTGCAAAATTAACGCCTGCCGACCAAAAACAAATAACCAGCATTCCCGTAAATGGATTAATGACGGGTAATTTTTCGCAACCTAAATTCAATACCGATTTAAAACAAGCTTCTACCAATTTAACCACGCAATTAGTTAAAATGCAGAAAGAAAAATTAGTAAATCAAGGGACAAGTGCTTTAGGAAATTTAATTGGTGGAACAAAACCAAACACAGCAACAGATACTACAAAATCCACCTCAACTCCAAAAGAAGAAATTAAAAATACTGTAAAAGACAAAGCCACTGGAGCAATTAAAGATTTATTTGGTAAGAAGAAAAAAGAAGAATAAATTTTTAATTGAATTAATAAAAGCCTCTTTCTGCCTAGAAAGAGGCTTTTATTTTTACAAACTCATCTTTACAACATAACCTTCATAGGTTCTTACATTAAAAACGGTTCCGTCTTCAAATAGTAAATATTGTCCTTTAATTCCAGTTAAGGTTCCTGAGAAATTGGGTGTTTTATCTAAATTTAAACTAGTTACCTTCTTAGGATATTGCAAAACAGGAAAGTCGAGTTGGATGACTTTTTCTTCTTTGGGGAAATAGTCTTTTACTTCGGTTGGTAGCCAATCGAATACTTTATTGCGTTCCGTAATCAAATCCATATCTAAATATTCGTTTTTAAGCATTTTTTGCCAATTGGTTTTATCAGCAAAATGGTTTTTCAAAGCTACTTCAGTAATTCCGGCTAAATATCTATTCGGAACTTCAACAATTGGGATGGCTTGTACGGCACCTTGATCAATCCAACGAGTGGGAACTTGGGTCTTTCTCGTTACACCTACTTTCACTTCACTTGACAAAGCTAAATACACTATGTGAGGTTGTAATTGTACGCGTTTTTCGTATGCTAAATCACGGTCTTCAATATCTAAATGTGCAGTACTTAATTCGGGTTTCATAATCCAATCACCTACTGCTGGGCTGCTCATAAAACAATCATAACAAAATCCTTGACGAAAAATTTTCTTGGCTTTTCCGCAATTCAAACATTGATACCCTTGAAATTCAATCTCCATTGGTTTCCCTAAAAGTTGGTTCAAGTTTAAAAAACTGTTTTCAAAAACCAGATAGTATTGAATTGGATTTCCAAATTCGGTTTGCATTTTACTAAGCGTTCCATGATAATTCATTTATTTTAGATTTACTTTTTCGTTCTATTATTTGAAAAAATTGCTATTTTTGGTAAAGTTATTATTCCGTTTTAATAATTCAAAATTAGAAATAGGTAAATGCCATTACAAATTATAAATTCTGTTGCTACTTGGATTTTAAAGAAACGAATTCATCAAATGGAATTGTTTTTAAAATATCCGCATGAAGTACAAGATGAATTGCTTTTCAACCTAATAAAAGCTGCTGAAAATACACAAATTGGGAAAAAATATGACTTTTCTTCTATGAAGAATTATGCTACATTTAGCAATCGTATTCCTGTTTCTACTTATGAAGATTTAGAACTTTTGATTGAAAAAACAAGACAAGGCGAACAAAACGTTTTCTGGCATTCCAATATTAAATGGTTCGCCAAATCAAGCGGAACAACCAATGCTAAAAGTAAATTTATTCCAGTAAGTTCAGAAGCGCTAGAAAATTGTCATTACAAAGCTAGTAAAGATTTATTGTGTTTGTATTTGAACAACAACGAGGAGTCACAAATGTTTACGGGAAAGAGTCTACGCTTAGGCGGGAGCAAGCAATTGTATGAAGACAACAACACGTTTTTTGGTGATTTATCAGCAATTTTGATTGACAATATGCCAATTTGGGCCGAGTTTAGTTCTACTCCAAGCAGCAAAATTTCGTTAATGGGCGATTGGGAAACCAAACTTCCAGCGATAATAAACGAAACTATCAATGAAAATGTAACGAGTTTAGCTGGTGTTCCGAGTTGGATGCTGGTTTTATTACAAAAAACATTAGAAACCACAGGAAAATCGAACTTATTAGAACTTTGGCCAAATGCGGAAGTGTATTTTCATGGAGGCGTAAATTTTGATCCGTATAGAGAGCAATACAAGAAATTATTTCCAAAAGAGAGTTTCAAATACTACGAAATTTACAATGCTTCGGAAGGTTTTTTTGCCATTCAAGACCAAAATAATTCGAACGAATTACTGCTAATGTTAGATTACGGCATTTTCTACGAATTCATTCCGATGGATACGTTTGGAATGCCAAACCAACGTGTTATTCGATTAAATGAAGTAGAATTGAATACAAATTATGCTTTGGTAATTACCACTAACTCGGGTTTGTGGCGCTACTTAATTGGTGACACAATACGATTTACCTCATTAAGTCCATACCGAATTAAAGTAACGGGAAGAACCAAACATCATATTAATGTTTTTGGTGAGGAATTAATGGTAGAAAATACCGATACCGCTTTAACCAAAACCTGCAAAGAGTTTGGTTGTGAAATTAAGGATTACACAGTTGCTCCAATTTTTATGAGCGATAAACAAAAAGGTGCACATGAATGGATTATCGAATTTAAAAACAAACCTGATAATATAGAAAATTTCAGAAAAGTTTTGGATGAAAATCTTCAAAGTGTAAATTCTGACTATGAAGCCAAACGCCATAACAATATGACTTTAAGTCCATTAGTATTAAATGTAGCTAGAGAAAATTTATTTTATGATTGGTTAAAACAACAAGATAAATTAGGAGGACAACACAAAATTCCTAGACTTTCTAATGAAAGAACTTATTTAGAAGATCTGTTATCTTTACAATAAAGTTGCTCATTAATATATCATTCTGTCAAATAATTCCTAAAACAGAATGTAATATGCTATCATTTTTATCATATTTTAATTTTTTAAAGATAAAGGTTGACATAAAATCGATTTTTATTGCAGTTTATCGGATTTATTTACGATAAAATGAAAAAAGATTTTTTCTAAATAATATAGTACTAATTTTGTAGTTCGTTAAAAAAATACTAACTAACTATTATTTAAGTATTTAAATTTATGAATTTCTCCACAATTTTTTCATTTTTTTTACTTTTAGGAAACGTTTCTTTATTTGCACAAGAAGCGACCACATCCGTAAATCTCAATTCAGAAACCAGTCTGACTACAAAGTATTTAGGCATCAAATTCTTACTTAAAGATGCTGGAATAAATTCAGAATTGAATGAGATTGGTGGTGCTTTTTTTAAAAGCAAATACATCATCTTATCCAATAAAAAAAGAAGATTTGCAAAAGAGACTTTCAATCAAAATTCCAAGCAACCTAATAACAATTTATATTGTGTAGATATTAAAGAAGATGAAAGTTTATTTTTTCCTGTCCTTTTCTCAAAAGCTTTAGATTCTGAAAATGAAGAAGGATCCTTGACATTTTCACCCGATCAAAACACCGTTTATTACTCTAAACAGAACCCAAATAATTCACAAGTTTTTTCACTCTACAAAGCGGAATTAAATGAAGATGATGTAAAAAAATGGATAAACATTACCCTTTTAGAAGTTGTTCCATCAAACTACTCGATTGAAACCCCAAGTGTATCATCTGATGGAAAGCACCTCTTCTTTGCGTCAAATATGCCTGGTGGTTATGGTGGTTTTGACTTATATCAAGCAGCCATTTTAGAGAATGGTAAGATTGGCAAACCGACCAATTTAGGTTCGCGTGTCAATACCTCTTTAGATGAGAAATATCCTTTTTTATCATCAGATAATCAATATCTTTATTTTTCATCCAAAGGGCATCAAAGTTTTGGAGGCTTTGATATTTTCAGATCCCCAAAAGTTGACAATAATTTTTTACAAGCTATCAACTTGGGAAGTGAACTTAATTCAAAAGGAAATGAAATTGCTTTTATTATGTCTTCACCGCTTAAAGGCTATATAACATCTGACAAAAACGCAATAGGAAATTTTGATATCTTTCAATTTGAAATGATTAAGCAAAATCCCGCTACAGTTACGGTTACTGTTCTAGAAGAGCTTTCAACAGAAAAAGTTCCCGATGCTCAAATCGAAGTTAAAAATGAATTTGGAGCATTAGTGTATAAAACTATAACTGACCCGAATGGAGAATTTAATTTAGAAATTGATCCGCTATCTGTTTATACCCTTTTAATAACAAAAGAAGGCTTTGAAGATAAGATTTCACTTCTCACGAATAATGATAAAATCAAATCGATAACTTTGAAAAAGAATACAGCAATAATTCCAAATGATACGATTGAAGATTTCAAAACAATAGAATTTGATTTCAACAAAGACATTATAAAGGAAGAATATTTTGCTTCTTTAGACAGAATTATAGCTGTGTTAAGGGATAATGATAAAACAACAATGATTATTACAGCCCATACTGACAATAAAGGATCAAGCGATTACAATAAAAAGCTTTCTGTAAAACGAGCAAAAGCGACAATAAACTATCTAGCTGGAAAAGGCATTTCTAAAAAGCGAATAACTTTCAATGCACTAGGAGAGAGTCAACCCTTAGAAAATTGCGAAGAATGCACCCCTGAACAAGATCAAAGAAACCGCAGAGTTGAATTCAAAATCATGAAATAATATTTGACATCATTTATACCACTTAACAAATGAAAAAAATCACCTTAGTTTTAGGAATAGCTACAATAGTCGTATTAACATCATGTTCAAGCAGTTGGAGTTGTCAAAAAAGATATTGTAACGCCAAACAAACTGAGACAATTGAGCAAAATAAAAATGCTTAATCACAAAAAAAGGTCGCCAATAGCGACCTTTTCAATTATACCTATTTCATTAAGAAACAGCCTTTAAACGTTGAAGTAAATTCTTGCTTAAACTGTTTTCAGCATATTTTTTTGTAACCTGTAAGTGCTTATCATCAGAACTCGGCAATTCATACATCGCATCGGTTAAAATCGCTTCACAAAGCGAACGTAATCCTCTGGCTCCTAATTTATACTCTAAAGCCTTAGAAACAATATAATCCAAAGCTTCTTCTTCAAAAGCAATAGTTACCTCATCCATTTCAAACAATTTCTTGTATTGTTTTACTAAAGCGTTTTTAGGCTCGGTTAAAATAGCTCTTAACGTTTCAGCATCTAAAGGATCCATGTGTGTTAAGACTGGTAGACGACCAATAATTTCTGGAATTAACCCAAAATCTTTTACGTCTTTTGGAATCAAATATTGTAGTAAATTATCTTTATCAATTTGATCGGTTCCGATAGATGAACTATATCCTACCGCTTGTCTGTTCAAACGCTTTGAAATAATTCTTTCGATTCCGTCAAAAGCACCACCTGCAATAAATAAGATATTTTGTGTATTCACTTCCACAAATTTCTGGTCGGGATGTTTTCTTCCTCCTTTTGGTGGTACATTTACAACCGTTCCTTCTAATAATTTTAACAAGGCTTGTTGAACTCCTTCACCCGAAACGTCACGAGTGATAGATGGATTATCACTTTTACGAGCAATTTTATCAATTTCGTCAATAAATACAATTCCTCTTTCTGCTTTAGCGACATCGTAATCAGCCGCTTGTAACAAACGTGTTAAAATACTTTCAACATCTTCACCCACATAACCCGCTTCAGTTAAAACAGTTGCATCTACAATGGCCAATGGGACATTTAACATCTTAGCAATTGTTTTTGCTACCAATGTTTTTCCAGTTCCTGTTTGCCCTACCATCAAGATATTACTTTTTTCAATCTCAACTTCGTCTTCTAATTGAACTTGCATCAAACGTTTATAATGATTGTAAACTGCAACACTCATTACTTTTTTAGTTTGATCTTGTCCAATTACATAATCGTCTAAAAACGCACGAATTTCTTTTGGTTTTAAAAGAATCAAATCAGCCACCAAATTGGAATTTCCTGATTGTTTTAATTCTTCTATTACAATACCGTGTGCTTGTTCGATACACTTGTCACAAATATGTGCATTAATCCCTGCAATTAATAAATTGGTTTCAGGCTTTTTCCTTCCGCAGAATGAACACTCTAATACTTCTTTAGCCATTTTTTAGTGATTAGTGAAAAGTGATTAGTAAATAGCTTATCACTTTTTACTAATCACTAATTACTTTTTAAATTATCTTGTTAAAACTTCATCTATCATTCCATATTCTTTTGCTTCTGCAGCAATCATCCAATAATCTCTTTCACTGTCTTTATAAACCTTATCGTAAGGTTGTTTTGAATGTTGTGAGATGATCTGGTACAGTTCTTCTTTTAATTTCAACATTTCTTTCAAGTTGATTTCCATATCCGTTGCAACCCCTTGTGCCCCTCCAGATGGTTGGTGAATCATAACTCTAGAATGCGGTAAAGCGGAACGTTTTCCATCTGCTCCAGCACATAATAATACTGCTCCCATTGAAGCTGCCATTCCTGTACAAATTGTAGCCACATCAGGTTTTACGAATTGCATGGTATCGTAAATTCCTAATCCAGCATACACGCTTCCTCCAGGAGAATTAATATAAATACTAATGTCTTTAGAAGCATCAACGCTTTCTAAAAACAACAATTGCGCTTGAATAATATTTGCCACATAATCATCTACTCCCGTTCCTAAGAAAATGATTCTATCCATCATTAAACGAGAGAAAACATCCATTGAAGCTACGTTTAACTGACGTTCTTCAATGATATATGGCGTCATACTACTAACAATTTTATCGTAATATAAACTGTTTACTCCGTGATGCTTCGTAGCATATTTTTTAAATTCTTTTCCGTAGTTCATTTTTGTATGGTTTAAATAATTAATATTTAGAAATTCTGCTCTTGAATACAGAATAAAAAAGCGCCAAAACTAGTCTGACGCTCAAAGATAATTATTTTTTGTGAGATATTATTCTCCGTACATTTCTTTGATGAATTGCTCGTAATTTACTTCTTTCGTTTTAGCTTTTACTTTTTCTTTGTAAAGACCTAACATTTTTTCGCTCATAACTTGCTCTGACAAACGTTTTACCTCATCTTGGTTTGACATTACACGAGCTACAATTCCGTTGATTTCATCTTCTGAAGGATTTAATTGACCAAATTGTGCCATTTGTTTCTTAATTAAATCCGCAGTATGTGCTTTTAAATCTTCGAAAGTAATTTGTAAGTTGTTTTCAGCCATTACTTTTCCTTCGATCAATTGGAAACGTAATCCTTTTTCAGATTTTGCGTATTCTTCTTCAGCTTGCTCTGCTGTTAAAGGCGTTTCTCCAGTATTCTGAATCCACTTTTTTAAGAAAGCTGCAGGTAAATCAAATTTTGTAGTTTCAATTAAGAATTCTGTTACATCATTTAAAAATTTTTGATCTGCTTGTTGCGCAAATTGTGCTTCTGCATCTTCTTTAATTTTTGCTTTTAAATCCTCAACCGAAGAAACCACGCCAGCACCAAACAATTTATCAAACAATTCTTGATTCAACTCAGCTTTCTCAGTAGCATTAATCTCTTCAATAGTAAAATTAACCGTAATATCTAATCCGTGTACATCATCATGGCTTACTTTTAGATAATCCATTAATTTGTGATCATCATCAAACAATCCTTTGGTCTCGATTGCTACCACATCACCTACTTTTTTACCTATAAAAGCCTTTGCTACTTTCTTATTTGCAAAAATATCTAATCCAAAATTGGCAGAAGCATTAATTCCTTTCTCTTCATTCGTGAAAGTTCCTACAACATCAAAACCCTCTTCTACTTTGTCTTTAGAAATTAACTTTCCATACTGCTTTGCAATACGGTCCACTTGGTCATTTAACATTTTTTCATCAGCAACAACATTAAACTTAGTAACATTATTCTTAGCTGTTAAATCAACTGAAAATTGTGGCGCAAGCCCTAATTCAAAATCAAAAGATAAGTCTTCAGCATCCCAATTAAAATCTTCGGTTACTTTTGGAAGTGGATTTCCAAGGATATCTAATTTTTCGGCAACTAAGTAATCATTTAAAGAAGATTGCAAAATTTTATTTACTTCGTCCAATAAAACCGCTTTACCATATTGTTTTTGAATCAAACTCATTGGAACTGCTCCCTTTCTAAATCCCGGAATAGAAGCATTTTTTCTATAGTCAGCTAATACTTTTTCAACTTTATCTGAATAATCTTCTTTCGTAATTGCTACTGTTACAATAGCATTTAAATCATCAACTTGCGTTTTTGTAATGTTCATTATTTCTTTTGTTTAAATACCATAAAAATTGGGTTGCAAAATTATAGAATTTTTACAACCCAAACAAGTTTTTAATTTATTGAAATTCAATTGGCTAAAAATTAATCTTCACTAACGAAGATTTTATTTAAAATCGACTGACTTATGGACAATAAAATACTAAAAATTAAAGCCGTTATGAAACCATCAACACTAAATTCGTCAATAAAATAATCACATACCAAAATAATAATTGCATTTATAACCAACAGAAATAAACCTAGTGTTATCAAAGTAACAGGAATTGTTAGCAACACTAAGATTGGTTTAAAAAAAGTATTCAACAAACCTAAAACTACCGCTACCATTAAAGCTGCTGTTAAGTTTTCAACATGAACTCCAGGTAAAAAATAGGACAGTACAAAAACAATTATTGTACTTATTAACAACTTGATTAATAAATTCATCTTACTAATATTTAAAATTTAAAGTTACAAAAAAAGGCATCGAAATGGATGCCTTTTTTATTTTTATTTTGATTTATTTTTAATTAGTCGGTAAGATGCTGATACCAGGAAAATTATTTGGATTTAAAAGAGGTAATCTTGCACTGTAATAATTATTAATTACTTTTAAAATTTCATTAGCAATTACAGAATACCCTCTTGCATTAGGATGAACACCATCCAACGAAAATAACACTTGAAATTCGGTTGTTCCCCCACTGAAATAATTTGCAGTATATAACGTTCCATTATCCGCTCTTAATCCTGAAACTAATTGATTCAATATCGCATTCATATCAGCCACAGCTAAATCATTAGCATTAGCAATTGATATAATAGCTGCATTGTAAGCTGCAGTTGCACTTGCAACTTTTGCTTTTTCATTAGCCGTTAACACCCATCTATTCGCCATTGGATAAGAAACTCCATTAATATTGATTAATGTAGATGGTGACGATGCATTAGGCGTACCAATCACCGATCTAGCTGGCAAAACCACTAAATCTTGTGCTGTTGCCTGACGAGCTTTTCCAAAAACAGCTCCAAAAGCAGCAGCAACCTGAGCTCCTAATGTAGGAGTTAAAGCTCCTGTAATCTCGGCAGATCTATCAGTTGCATCTGCATCAAAAATTAAAATAGGATTTGCTGCTGTTGCCGATAAAAGATTAACACGATTTGGTTCTCCATACGCTGTAAAGATATTATCTAAAGGGCCATATAACTGAGCATTCAAAGCATTAATATTTGTAGCACCTCCTAAAGCCGTTGGTGAAAGTGGCGCATAAGGAACAGTTGTAAAATAAGGAATAGAGGTTACGCTTGGTACCGTTGCTACAACCCCCTTAGCTCCATTAGAAGTTAAGGTAGTAATAATTGTTGAATATACACTAGCAAAGGCATTCGCATTAGTGATATCATTACTGCCATAGGTAGCTGGATTTAAGTTTCCAGTAACATTATGATCTGCAGCAGGAGTATTTCCGTCAGCTTGTGCACCACCATTAGTTGCATACGACAAAACATCATTCGCACCAATCCAATTCGTAAAGAAAGTAGGATTTTTGCTCATTGCATCTCCTAAAACAGAAGCAGTTGAAGAAGTTGCATGTCTCACAAAATATGGATTAGCCTGACCTACTGCAAGACCTGCTGGATTTCCATAACCTGGAGCTAGTAAGTGAAAGGATTTTGCTCCTGGAACCCCCATATTATTGAATGCCGTAGCTTGAGCTGCTAATGTAACAGTGGTTGTTCCTGCGATTGGCTCTGGACCACCTTGCGCTGCATCGATGATTAATCTTGTATTAAATCCTGGTAATGGTAAACCTCCTAGATTATTTACATCATCAGCATATGATGGCTGAGTAAACTCACCCCCACCAACAAGTGCAAACTGTTGTGCTAATAAATTAGGAAAAGAATAAGTCTGTCCTACTCTTGATACCGTACCATCCATGTATCCTGCTGTCAAAGAATTTCCGACAGCAACATAAGATGAAAAATCAGCTTCCCCAGCCGAATAATCTTGTGAAACTGGATTTTCAAATTCTGGCTCACAAGAAGCAAATCCAGCAGCAATAATTGCTAAGTATATAAATTTATTTTTCATTTTATTTTTTTTTAAATTAGAAACCATATGTTATTCCAATACCTGGAGAAAACACCACTGACTTATATGTTCCTGCAAATCTTCCATTTGCATTGTAATCATATGAATTATCAATTTCGTCAAAATGAATATACAAGAAAGATAAATCAATGCCAAATTTGTCATTCAACTGATACGTTAAACCTCCTGTGAATGCATTGGAATCGTTTCTAGGTGTCTCTGGAGCAAAATAACCATCTTGCACGGGACTTTCATCAAAATAATATCCTGCTCTAACAGTAAATTTTTCACTCGCTTTGTACTGAGTTCCGATTCTGTAAGTTGATGCATTTTTGTAATTTCTTGGATTTACAGATGTTGGCAAGCCATTATCAAACTTAACATCTAAACTTTGGTAAGCACTCCATAAAGTATAGTTATAATCAAATGCAACCAACCACTTATCTGTAAGCTGAACTGACAGTCCAGTAGTCACTTCTGCTGGTAATGGTAGATCCGCATCAAATGTGGTATTTGTCAGTAAAGATTGAGCAATAACTGGAACATCATTAAAGGTAGCATCACCACCTCTAGCCTCCATCGTGATTTCAGATCTATAATTTAATCCCAATCTAACTTTCTTTGAAGGATTAAACATTATTCCTAAATTATATCCCCAAGCTGTGATACCTGTAGCATCAAGCGTTAAATCTGTCGGATCATTATCTACTTGAAATGTTTCGTTAGCAGCGTATAAATTTCTATTAAAATTAACCGAACCAGTAGCGTAAATTAAACCTCCACCTACACTAAAATGCTCTCCTGCTCTAATAGAAACTGATGGTTGAACAAAAATAGCTTGTAAATCGATATTATTAACCAGATATGCACCTTGCCAATTTTGATCCCATTCTACCGAACTTCCGTATGGAGTATAAACTGCCAAGCCTGCCGTCAACCAGTCAGTAACCCTGTAGGTTGCATACACACTAAAAGGAGTACCAACATTTTCAGTGTAAGCAGTAGTGTTGAAAGTATTCTCTTGAAATTTAGTGTTTGCAAACAAGGCACTCCCTCCAACAGATAAATTGAATTTCTTATCTAAATAAGCCATACCTGCTGGGTTGAAGAAAGCAACTTCAGCGCTATTTACTACAGCAACACCTGTGTGCCCCATAGCCAATTGTTTTTGTCCTTGAATACTAACTCGATAACCTCCTGCGAAAGCAGTTGAGCCAGCCAAAGCCAATAATGTTAAAGAAAGTAATTTTCTCATAATGTAATAAGTGTTAGTTTTTCTGAATTTGTAATATCAATAGTTCAAAATTAAGACAAAATATGAATTTTACAATTTTTTTAACTAAAAAATTATGCATGCATAATTTTTTGCCTTTTTATTTGATAAATTCTACTACATACGAATAAAAATCTTTAGGATTCTCCGCATGCAACCAATGACCCGCATTTTTTATTGTTTCAATTTTTGCCTTTGGAAAATGATGATAAATGGTTTCAAAATCACTGTCTAAAATGTAATCTGATTTATCACCTCTTAAAAAAAGCACTTCTTTATTAAAAACACAATCAATAGGCAACGCTGTTCCAATAGCTTCAATTTTTTCATTAAACACTTTCAAGTTAAATCGAAAAGCCAATTGTTCTGGTGAAGCCCAATACAAACTCTTTAGTAAAAATTGACGAGTCCCTAAATTCTTAATGTAAGTAGAAACCATTTCTTCAACCGCTCCTCTACTTGGTTTTTTTGAAAAATCAACCGCATTTAATGCCGCTAAAATGGTTTGATGATGTGGTGCATAATATTTCGGACCAATATCCGCCACGATTAATTTAGAAACCAATTCAGGATACCTAGTAGCCAAAAGCATGGCTACTTTACCCCCCATAGAATGCCCAATAATACTAACCTCCTTCAAATTATGATAATCACAATATTGCTTTACATCTTCTACCATAATTTCATATGAAAATTCTTCAGAATGAAAGCTTTTACCGTGATTTCTCAAATCTAAAGCATGTACTTGAAATCCTTCAAGTGCAAATTGAGTCGCTAAAGTTTTCCAATTGTCTGACATCCCAAAAAAACCATGCAAAATTAACAAAGGCTTTCCTTCCCCCTCTATTCTTGAGTGCAACACCATTTTATTTCAATTTTTGAATATACATATTCACAACATTTTCCAATCCTAAGTATAACGATTCTGAAATTAAAGCATGCCCAATTGAAACTTCAAGTAATCCAGGAATATTATCTTTGAAAAACTTGATATTATCCAAACTCAAATCATGACCTGCATTGATTCCTAAACCCAATTCATTTGCTTTTATTGCAGCCTTAACATAAGGATCTATTCCACTTTTATTTCCCAAACCGTATTGATGTGCAAAGGATTCGGTATACAATTCTATTCTTTCTGTTCCCGTAGCTTTTGCTCCTTCAATCATTTTTTCATCGGCATCAACAAAAATGGAAGTTCTGATTCCATTTCGTTGAAATTCTTGAATTACTTCAATTAAATACGATTGATGTTTGATTGTGTCCCAACCCGCATTTGAAGTTAATGCGCCAATTGCATCTGGAACTAAAGTCACTTGTGTTGGTTTGCATTCTAAAACCAAATCGATAAAATTATGTTGGGGATTTCCTTCTATATTATATTCGGTATACACTATCGATTTTAAATCGCGTGCATCTTGATACCGAATATGTCTTTCGTCTGGTCTTGGATGAATCGTGATTCCATCAGCACCAAATTGCTGAATATCTTGTGCAACTTTCAACAAATCAGGCACATTACCTCCTCTTGAATTACGAAGCGTCGCAATTTTATTAATATTTACGGATAACTTTGTCATAATAATTTTTAATTTATACAAAAATACAAAGTATAAGTTAGCAAGCATATGGTATTTTTTGATTATTTTGCGATGTATTTTTTTCCATTCCACAATGAATAATTTAATAAGCTATATCAACAACGAGATCAAACCGCTAAAACATACCGACACGATAGCGGATGCACAAGACTTATTTACTGATTTCCCTTACACCCATTTTCCTGTCACTGAAGAAGGAGTTTATGTAGGTTGCGTGAGTAAAGAGAGCATTGAATTTTTAAAAAGTGATATGCTTGTTAATGAAAATCGATTTCATTTTGAACGCTTTTTTGTGCGATCTTCTGTAATTTGGCTTGATGTTTTAGAAATTTTTGCCAAAAACGAAACCAACTTAATCCCAGTCTTAGATGAAAAAAACAATTATTTAGGATATTACGAATTAGAGGATATTATCCGATTTTTTCATGAAACTCCTTTTTTAAAAGAAGAAGGAGGAATAATTGTTGTTGAGAAAGAAAGTGATCAATTTACAATGAGTCAAATTACCCAAATTGTTGAAAGCAATAATGCAAAAATACTAGGATTGTTCATATCCAAAATAGCAGGGAATAAAATAGAAATTACAATAAAAATTAGTCAAAGTGGCTTAAACGACATCATTCAAACTTTTAGACGATATGAATATGAAATAATTTCAGAACATCAAGAAGATTCGTATTTAAACAGTTTAAAAGAACGTTCCGATTACTTAGACAAATACCTTAATATTTAAAAAAAGATATTATGAAAATAGCCATTTTTGGACAATATTATCAAAACAATACAGCCGAAATCGTAAATAAAGTAGTTACCTTTTTAGAAACGAAGCAAGTTTCTATCCATTTTGAAAACGCTTTTTTAAAAATTTTACAAGAAAAAAATATCATTACAAAAAATTTTCCAAGCTATTCCAACTACGAAGAACTAAATTCTGACTTTGAAGCTCTTATTAGCATCGGTGGAGACGGAACAATTTTAAAAGCAGCCACATTTGTAAGAGAAAAGAATATTCCAATAATCGGAATTAATGCCGGTAGATTAGGCTTCTTAGCCACGATACAATTTGAAAATATTGAAACCTTATTACAAAAAGTACTATTAAAAGAGTATTGTATTTCCAAAAGAAGTTTGTTAAGCATAACGACTTCACCCGAACACGAAAATTTCTCAGTGCTTGATTTTGCGCTAAACGAAGTAACTGTTGCCCGAAAAGACACCACTTCTATGATTACGATTGAAACGTATTTAGATGGTGAATACCTAACCTCTTATTGGGCTGACGGATTAATCATTTCAACACCTACAGGATCTACGGGATATTCTTTGAGCTGTGGCGGACCCGTTTTAACACCAAATGTAAGTAGTTTTGTTATTACCCCAATGGCCCCACACAATCTGAATGCCAGGCCATTAGTAATAAAAGATGATACCGAAATTGAATTAAAGGTTTCTGGAAGAGAAGAACAATATTTAATTTCATTAGATTCCAGAATTGCAGCAGTCTCAAAAGACACAGTTGTAAAGATTAAAAAAGCTCCATTTACTATTTCAATTGTAGAATTCAAAGAAGAATCTTTTTTGAACACCATAAGAAAAAAACTACTTTGGGGAGCCGATAAAAGAAATTAAGACTCTTTTATATCATTTTTATATTTTTAGCGTTTTAAAAATTGAATAAGGTATAACAAAAAAAACCTATAAAATAGGGTTAAGAAGTCAATATTGTTATATTTGCAAACTATTTTAAAAAATGAAACGCTTTTTAGTTTACATTAGCTTGATTTTCTGTTACTTGAATTCTTACTCACAAATAAATGAGTTAGGAGTATTTGTTGGTGGAATAAATTACATAGGAGATGTTGGGCCTACTACTTATGTCGCTCCTAACGAAGCTGCCTTTGGAATTTTATACAAATGGAATAGGAGTCCAAGACATGCTTGGCGCTTTTCTTATTATCAAGGAAATCTAGAATCTAAGGATCGAGATAGTGATGTTCCTAGTAGAAATTTAAGAGGGAATTCTTTTGAAAACCATATTAAAGAATTTTCAGCTGGAATGGAGTTCAATTTTCTAGACTTTGATCTTCATGATGGTGAAAAAAAAATAACGCCTTATGTCTTTACAGGTTTAAATTATTTTATTTACAATGAAATTTACATTTTAAACCAAGAAAGTAGTATTGATTACAGAAGTAGTACTTTTGCCATCCCTATGATAGTTGGTGTCAAAGCACGCTTGTTTGATAATTTTATTCTGGGAGCAGAAGTTGGAGCAAGATATACTTTTACCGATAATTTAGATGGAAGTAATCCAGAAAATGATAATTTTGAAACAATTCGATTTGGCAATTTAAATAGTAACGATTGGTATGTTTTTAGCGGATTAACACTTACGTATACCTTTGGCAAAAACCCATGTTATTGTCCAGAATAAAATGAAATTACAAGAAATAAATACAAACTGTCTTCCTCAACATCTAGCTATTATCATGGATGGCAACGGTCGTTGGGCCAAACAGAAAGGGCTTTTACGTGCTGTAGGACATGAAAATGGAACAAGATCAGTAAAAGTAACTGTAGAAAGTTGTGCAAAACTTGGGATAAAAAACCTAACACTTTATGCTTTTTCTACAGAAAACTGGAACCGTCCAAAAATAGAAGTTGACACCTTAATGAAACTCTTAGTTTCTTCTTTAAAAAAAGAAATTAAAACTTTACAAGACAACAATATCAAATTAAACGCCATTGGAAATTTAACAAATTTACCGAATAGCGTTCAAAGAGAACTACATGAAGTAATCGACAAAACAGCTGAAAATACAAGGATGACACTCACATTAGCACTTAGCTATGGTGCCCGTGAAGAGTTACTACAAGCTGTTAAAAAAATCACTCACAAAGTTAAAAATAATATAATTTCTGAAGAGGCTATTGACGAATCAATTATTAATCAGCATCTTTACACACACAATTTACCAGATGTTGATTTAGTAATTAGAACTAGCGGTGAACATAGAATTAGTAATTTCCTGTTATGGCAAATTGCTTATGCCGAATTTTATTTTACTGACATACTTTGGCCAGATTTTTCAGAAGACCATTTATATGAAGCAATTATTAGTTATCAAAAAAGAGAACGCCGTTTTGGTAAAACCAGCGAACAAATTATACCTTAAAAAAATGTTTAAAAAAGGATTACAAGCACTTTCAATATTCTTAATATTTTATAGTTCAACCCTTCTCGCTCAAGATACAAAACTCGAAAGCGGAAAAGAGTACATTTTAGCCAACATAGATGTTACTGGAAAAATCAATTACAATGCGCAGACCGTAACTACTTTCACGGGGCTTGAAAAAGGACAATCTATTATGGTTCCTGGAGAAGATATTAGCAATGCAATTAAAAAACTATGGAAATTAGGTCTTTTTTCCGATGTAAACTTTTATGTAAACAAAATTGAAGGTGATAGCATCTTTTTAGAACTGAATATCAATGAACTCCCAAAACTAGGAGATGTCAAATTTCAGGGAATTAAAAAAGGAAAAGTAGAAGAATTAACAAAAGAGACCGACCTTAAAAAAGGAAAAATTGTTAATGAAAATTTACTTACAACCACTAAAAATTATATTGAAAACAAATATAAAAAAGACGGGTTTTATAACACAAAAGTAACTATAAATACCATTCAAGATTCCACATTTGCCGATGTCAAAATGGTTATTAACATAGACAAAGGAGATAAAGTAAAAGTTAAAAGCATCACTTTTGAAGGGAATGAACTTTTATCCGATAAAAAACTTAAAAAAGCTTTTAAGAATACCAAAGAAAGAAACCCTATACGATTTTGGAAAAAATCAAAATACATCAAGGATAAATACAATGAGGACTTAACTAGCTTAATTGATAAATATAAAGAAAAAGGATTTAGAGATGCTCGAATAGTAGCTGATTCCATAACTTATGATAAAGCCAATAATACTATTGCAATAAAAGTAAACCTTGAAGAAGGTAAAAAATATTACTTTGGAGATATTCGTTATCTTGGTAATACGGTCTACACCGATCGTCAGTTAAATGCTTTGCTTGGAATTAAAAAAGGAGACGTTTACAACGGAACCATTTTGCAAAAAAGAATTGCAAATGAAAAAGAGCCAGACGGAGAAGATTTAACCAATTTATATCAAAATAATGGTTATTTATTTTCTAACATTAACCCTGTTGAAGTTAGAACCTCAAATGATACTATAGATTTTGAAATTAGAATTACAGAAGGCCCTATTGCCTATTTTAATAAAATTTCAGTTGTAGGAAACGACAGAACAAACGACCATGTGATTTACCGTGAGTTGCGTACAAGGCCTGGTCAAAAATACAGCAAGGAAGACTTAATACGCTCAATTCGTGAAATTGGACAGTTAGGATTTTTTGATCCTGAAGCAATTAAACCCGACTTTAAGAATGTAGACCCTCAAGCTGGAACAGTTGACATTGAATATAACGTTGTAGAAAAAGGTTCTAGTCAAATTGAATTACAAGGAGGTTACGGCGGAGGAGGTTTTATAGGAACTCTAGGATTGTCTTTCAACAATTTTTCTGCTAGAAATATGTTTAAAAAGGAAGCGTACCAACCCCTACCTATGGGAGATGGACAAAAAATGTCGTTACGTTTACAAGGGAGTACTTACTTCCAAACGTATAGTTTATCGTTTTCTGAGCCTTGGTTTGGAGGAAAAAAACCGGTTAGTTTTTCTACATCGATTTCCCATAGTAAACAATTTCAATTTAATTTTAGATCTAGAGACGTAGACAGAAGTCAAAGTTTTAACATTACTTCATTATCCGTTGGTATTGCTAAAAGACTTACCGTACCAGATGATTTCTTTGTCTTATCACAATCGGCATCTTTTCAATATTATGATTTAAATAATTTTAGATTTGCAACCTTTAGTTTTCAAAATGGTGCCTCTAGAAATTTAGCTTATACAGTAGCGTTGACTAGAAACAGTAAAGGAGTGAATCCAATATTCCCCACAACAGGTTCTGAATTTAGTATTTCTGGTAAGTTTACTCCTCCTTACTCATTATTTAATGGAGTGGATTATAGAGCATTAAGAAATGATCCAAATTACAAATTAAAATACAGTGATGCCCTTGCTCCACTTGTAGATAATTCAAGTGGACAAGTTCCTACTACTGGAGACTACATTGGCGCTAACTATGACCAAGATGGTAATATAGCATCTATATTTTATGTAGACAATCCTAATGATGCCGCTCTAGATGAAGCCAAATACGACCAAAAACGTTTCAACTGGTTAGAGTATTATAAAATAAAATTTAAAGCAGATTGGTACACTAGAATTTATGAAAAATTAGTCTTAAGAGCGAATACCGAATTCGGCTTCATGGGAGCCTATAATTCAGACAGAGGCTTGGTTCCTTTTGAAAGATTTTTTGTAGGTGGAGACGGATTGGCAAACTTTGCACTTGATGGAAGAGAAGTAATTCAGTTAAGAGGATACCCGAATAACACCTTGTCTTCTCAAGATGGTGGTACCATTTATAACAAGTTCTCACTAGAGTTAAGATACCCTATTACTTTAAATCAATCAGCATCTATTTATGCTTTGAGTTTCCTTGAAGCTGGATCGGCCTTTAACAACTTTAAAGAATATAATCCCTTTAAATTACAAAGATCAGCTGGAGTTGGAATACGAGTATTCATGCCTGCATTTGGCTTATTAGGAATTGATTTTGCTCATGGTTTTGATGCTATACCAAATTTTGACGGTCAATCTAACGTAGGTGCTCCTAAAAGTGGTTGGCAAACACACTTTATCATTGGACAACAATTTTAATAATAGTTTGATTGTTTTTTGTTAATTTCGTGAAAATATTTTGATATTTGTTACGTTTGTAAAGTATCATTAATTTGTATTGGTACTTTACCTACAAAACAAAATTTAATCTACATGAAAAAAATAGTGCTATTTTTCGTTTGTTGTACTTTTATCACTAATGCCCAAACCGCTAGAGGTGTAAGAATTGGATATATAGATATGGAATATATTCTAGAAAAAGTCCCTGACTATGCGGAAGCGAACAACCAATTAGAACAAAAAGCTCAAAAGTGGAAGCAAGAAATTGAAGTCAAAAAAAACGAAATCAAAGTACTTAAAGATAATTTAAAAGTAGAACGTGTTCTTTTAACAAAAGAATTAATAGAAGAACGCCAAGAGGAAATCGACTTTCTAGAAAACGAGCTTTTAGATTATCAAGAAAAAAGATTTGGTCCAAAAGGGGATTTAATTTTACAAAAAACAGTATTAGTAAAACCAATACAAGACCAGATATTTACAATTGTTCAAGATGTAGCAGAACAAAGAAATTACGATTTCATTTTCGATAAATCTTCTGATTTAACCATGTTGTTTGCAGCACAGCGCTATGACATTAGCGATTATGTGGTAAGAAAACTAACCTCTTCTCAAAAGAGAGAAGAAATGTCAAAAAAACAATTAAAAGCATTTGAAGCAAAAGAGGAACTAGAAGAATTAATAGCTGATAACCCAGCAGTTGAGGAGCGTCAAAAAAAATTAGATGAAAGAAAAGCCGCAAGAGATTCTTTAATTGCAGTGAGACAAAAAGCTATAGACGACCGCAAAGCAGAAGCTGCAGCAAAAAGAAAAAAATTACAAGAAGAACGCGACGCTAAAAAAAATGGCACAGTAATTGAAAAGACTTCTGCTGAGGGCAGTAAAGAAGCAGTAGAAGAGAAAGATTCTCCAACTAGCCCTTCCGCTGATGACAAAAAAACGGCAGCCGAACAAGCCAGACAAAAGTTAATAGACGACCGAAATAAAAAACTAGAAGAGCGTAAAAAAGCTTTAGATGATAAAAAGAAAAAAGCAGCCGCAGATAGAGAAGCCGCTATAAAAGCTAAAGAACAGAAAACAGAAAAAAAAGAATAAATAACTTAAATTAAAATCAACAATGAAACAATTAAAAACATTAGTAATTACAGCTTTACTTTTCATAGGAACTCAAACATTTGCACAACAAAAAATTGCACATATTGATGTTCAAGCATTAATGACTACCATGCCGGAAATGAAGACCGCTCAAGATCAAGTTAGAAAAATACAAGAAACATACGATAAAGAGTACAAAGGAATGGTTGCAGAATACCAAACAAAACTTCAAAAGTATGATCAAGAAGCAGCTACTGTTGGAGATGCAGTAAACGAAACACGCTCAAAAGAAATGCAAGATATGGGAGCTCGTATTCAAAAATATGAGCAAGATGCAAGAAAAACTCTTGGAGACAAAGAATTAGAATTAATTAAACCAATTATGGAAAAAGCTCAAAAAGCAATCCAAAAAGTAGCTAAAGCTAAAGGTGTTACTTATGTTTTAGATGCTACAAGTGGAAGTGGTGTGCTTTTTGCAGAAGGTGGTATTGATTTATTAGCTGACGTTAAAAAAGAATTAGGTTTTTAACATAGCTAATTAGCAACATAAAAACTGTTTAATCTTGTATTTAGATTAAACAGTTTTTTTTATTTTTGTTTTGATGAAAAATACAAATCCAATAGGTTTATTTGATTCTGGCATAGGAGGTACTTCTATATGGAAAGAAGTACACACCTTGTTACCAAATGAAAATTCGATCTACTTAGCTGACAGTAAAAATGCTCCTTATGGTTTAAAGACTAAAGAGGAAATTGTTTCGCTTAGTTGTAAAAATACAGAATTTCTGCTGAATCAAAATTGCAAGCTAATTGTTGTTGCTTGTAACACCGCAACTACAAATGCAATTAAAGAACTTAGAGAAAAATACGATGTCCCTTTCATAGGGATTGAACCTGCTATTAAACCAGCTGCCATTAACAGTAAAACCCACTGCATTGGAATCCTTGCAACAAAAGGGACATTAAATAGTGAATTGTTTCACAAAAGTGTAATGAATCATCCTGATGTTACAATCATTGAACAAATCGGCCATGGATTGGTTCAACTAATCGAAAATGGAGACATTGAATCGCCAGAAATAAAAGAACTTTTAGAAAGTTATCTCACTCCAATGGTGAAAAAAAATATTGATTATCTAGTTTTAGGATGCAGTCACTATCCCTACCTCATACCCCAAATAAAAAAAATCATCCCTGCGAATGTCCAAATCATCGATTCGGGTGAAGCTGTGGCTAAACAAACCAGGAATATTTTGGAAAAAAACAAACTCCTGAATCAAACAAATGAAATAGGGAAACAAATTTTTTATACAAATAGTGACCCAGAAGTCTTGAAAAATATTCTAAATAATTCTTATGAAGTAGTTTTTAAAAATTTCTAACTCAAAAAAATTACCCATTAATAGCTTCTACTTTTAAATCATTGTCTTTCAACATATCTTTTAACATGTTTTCAATTCCATTTTTTAAAGTAAAAGTAGACGAAGGACATCCGCTACAAGCTCCCTGTAAAATTACTTTTACTCTCTTTTCTGCAGGATCAAAAGAATCAAACATGATATTGCCTCCATCACTTTGAACAGCTGGTTTTACATATTCTTCAATGATATTTATTATTTGCTGTGAAGTAACATCTAAAGAATCAAAGTAAGCTTCTTGTTGTTTTTGGTGTACTGCAGTTACAGCCAATAAAGATTCATCAATAACAACATTGCCGTTCTCAATGAACTCTTTAATAAACGTTCGTAATTCCAAGGTAATTTCATCCCATTCCGCTATAGCAAACTTAGTTATAGAGATATAATTTTCGTCTATAAAAATTTCTTTTACAAATGGGAACTTAAACAATTCTTTTGCTAATGGAGATGCGGTAGTTTCATCAATATTTTTAAATTCAACAGCCGTTTTAGTCAACAATTTATTACTTACAAATTTCAAAACCGCAGGATTAGGTGTGGTCTCACCATAAATTGTAATAGGTTGCTTTTTGTTTTCTAGCTCTTCCGGCAAAAGAACCTGACCTCCATTAGAAAAGAACGCATTAATCTGTTCAACAACATCACCTTTAACATCCTCCCATTCTACTATTGAAAATTTCTCAATAGCTATAAAATTACCTGAGATATAAATTGTCTTTACAAAAGGGAGGAAAAATAATTGTTTTGCTAATGGTGAAACTTTTGTTTCATCAATATTTTTGAATTCAAAATTTTTATTTTTTACTATAAATTCATCAAATTCAAATTTAATTATCGCTGGATTATTTGTGGTATTGGTAGCTATTACTTGCATTTTAATTTTCTTTTTGCAAATATAACAACAAAAAAACTTTCCCGATTTATAATTCCCTTTAAAGTCTTTATTTTAACTTATAATTCATACTAGTTTAGTATTGAAAAAGAAAAACACAAATGGCTAAACAACAATAAAATTCATAAACATTTAACGTATAAGCAAAGTCAATCTTAAAAATTTAAATGTTGCTTTTACAAAAAAAAATAAAAAAATGTAAATAGAACGAAAAATTTATATCTTTGGAAAATTACAAATAATACAACATTTCTTAAAATGTAATTTGTTTTAGTAAAAAACAATTAACAAAACAAGCATGTTGAATCAATTTTCATTAAAACGAAATTCGTAATGAACCTAAAAAAAAGTTATTACATTTTAGTGCTATTACTTGCACAATTTACTTATTCTCAAGAGGGAATCGCAGTATACTCTGATTATTTATCAGATAATTATTATTTAATTCACCCGTCAATGGCAGGAGCTGCTAATTGTGGAAAAATAAGAATTACAGGACGCCAACAATGGTTTGGACAAGACGATGCTCCTGCACTTCAAACTGTAAGTTTCAACACCTCACTGGGACAAGATGCAACTTCTGGAATTGGAATTATATTGTTTAATGATAAAAACGGATACCACTCTCAAAAAGGGGCAAAGTTAACTTATGCACATCATTTGAGATTCTCTAGAACCACAGTTGATTTAAACCAATTATCGTTTGGTTTGAGCACCGCTTTTGTACAAAGCACGCTAGACGAAACGCAGTTCATAGGTCAACCTTTTGATCCGTTTGTATTTGGAGGAATTTATCAAAAAGATGCCTATTTTAATATTGATTTAGGTGTTTCTTATCATTATTTAGACTTTTTTACCCACTTCACAATAAAAAACTTCTTAGCTAATAGAAGAGAAATTTACACGGAAGGTTTCGAATCGGACAATTTGTCTAAATATCTTTGGTCAGCTGGTGCAGTTCTTGGTAATGAAAACAACCTTCTTTTTGAACCTTCTTTTATGTTTCAATATACCTCAGAAACCAAAGAAAAAGCATTAGACTTAAACTTAAAAGTTTATAAAGAACTAGATTTTGGAAGACTTTGGGGAGGTTTATCCTATAGAAGAAGTTTTGATGGTGCGCAATTTAATAACGATGGCAGTATTGAAGATCAAAAATTGCAATGGATCACTCCAATAATCGGCTTAAACTATGACCAATTTATGTTCTCCTATACTTACTCTCATATCATGGGTGATGTTAAATTTGACAATGGTGGGTTTCATCAAATTACATTAGGTATCAATGTTTTTTGTAGAGATAAAAAATGGGATTGTAATTGTCCTGCTGTCAACTAAGAAAATAAAATTTATATTTGTCCCGATTTATCGGGACATTTTTTTTAAAATAGTAATCATGTTAATAAAGGAAGTAAACGGGAAATATCCACAAATACCAAAAGATTGTTACATTGCCGAAAATGCAACCATTGTAGGTGATGTTAAAATAGGTGAAAATTGCAGCGTATGGTTTAACGCCGTCATAAGAGGCGATGTAAATACGATTACAATCGGAAACAAGGTAAATATCCAGGACGGCGCAATCATTCATTGTACCTACCAAAAGCATCCAACAACAATTGGAAACAACGTATCAATAGGCCACAATGCGATTGTTCATGGATGTGAAATAAAAGACAATGTCTTAATAGGCATGGGAGCAATTGTCATGGACAATTGTATTATAGAGAGCAACTCAATAATAGCTGCTGGTGCCGTGATTACACAAAACACAATAGTGGAATCAGGGTGTATTTATGCAGGCGTCCCTGCTAAAAAGGTAAAAAATATTGATCAGAGTGATTTTGCAGGGGAAATAGAAAGAATCTCAAACAATTACGTCATGTACTCCAGTTGGTTCAAAGAGAGCGACAAAAAATAGTTTTACTTATCGCTATTATAAAATAAAAAGGTTGGGCTATAGTTAAAAGTCCAACCTTTTTATTTAAACTTACACACTTTTTAGGATAGTGTCTAATAAAAAAAGAGCCTTACGGCTCTTCCTTTATTTTTTATTTTGTTGATTAAACTCTTTAAACAACTCTAATAGATTCATTATTGATTTAATCAAATCGTTAGTCTCTAAAAGTAAAGCGAAATATAATTTACTATTTTTAGGACTTGTTTCTGTAGTTCTAATTCTAACAATTTGTTTTTTTATCAAACTTTCAACTGAATTTAAGAAGGTGTTTTTCTCTTTTAAAATATCGTCTAATTTAGTAAAATCTTCTGTTTTAAAACTTTCCTCTAACTTCGTTAAAATCGCTTGAAGTTGAACATCTATCGTTTTTAAATCACGAATCTGATTGAATTTCAATTTTTTATGGTTATTATTCACATGCGAATGACTACTGTTTGTTATAAAATCAATAGACTGAACCATGTCTTGCAAATAGCCTAAAATTAAAATATAAAATCTACTTGCTTCTACCGAATTTTCATCCAAATTTTTGATAAAATAAAACACATTGCTCTTTAACTCATCAATCTCTTTTTCAAGTTTTTTTAGCGCTTTCTTGTTCTCTTTTAACTTGGCTAAATCTTGCAATCCTAAATTATCAATAACATTAGTATATAACATATTTGTTTTACGCAAAACTTTAGAAATCTGAGAAGAACTCTCCGTTATCATCTCTTTGATAGTAACAATATCCTCTTTTCTTAATTTCTTAATTTCCTCTTCTTCTTGCACCTTCTTTTTGTGAATTTGATTACTTCTGTAGAAAAAGATAGCCACCACAATCATGAAAGCAAAGAAAGCAAAAACTTCTCCTATAAATAAAATATAGGCAATAATAGCTGATGATAAGAAAGCCGCCAAAGCTGTTACAAACCAACCTCCAATTACATTAAAAACACCTGCGACACGGTAAACAGCACTTTCTCTATCCCAAGCTCTATCAGCAAAAGAAGATCCCATAGCCACCATGAAAGTCACATAAGTTGTAGATAACGGTAATTTCATAGAAGTACCTATGGAGATCAAAATAGATGCAACAATTAAATTAACTGACGCTCTTACCATGTCAAACATTGGCTGTTCATCACGCTTACCCGTATATTCTGGCTGAACAAACTGAGCATCCAATTTTTTCTGAAGCGATTTTGGTAAAATAAAACTAATTATATTACCTATATACATAAACCCACGAACAATATTTCTGGATAAATTATTCGCATTATACTTTTCATTTCCTTCCCCTTGACGTGATAAATTTTGTTCTGTTTCAATAACAGATTTTGCTTTTTTTGATGTCCATAACGTATAGACCATGATCACACCAGCTGCAGCCAAAAACAAGAAAGGGGCCGGCAAATTTTCTTTCTCTAAATCGGACATCATGAACTCTGTAGCTCCAACAGTTTGAGCTGCCCAGATTTCATAAGCTTGATAAGCCGCAATCGGCACTCCAATAAAGTTTACCAAATCGTTTCCAGCAAATGCTAATGCCAATCCAAATGTCCCTACAATAATGATAAATTTAAAGACACTATACTTAAAAACACTAATTAGTAACTGACAAACAATAGTCCATAAAATAAACGAATAAAGTATTATCGTTAAAGGACTTTCTTTAATAAAATCCTTTATCTCAGAAGGTACAAAAGTGATAGATTTTAATCCTTTTACTAAAATAAAAAAAGTGATAGCTGTCATTGCAACTCCTCCAAAAAGAGCAGCTACATATTGGTATCTTTTTTCAATATGGAAGGTGAAAATTAACCTTGAAACGTACTGAACTAAAGACCCTAGAGCAAACGATAATGCCACAGAAAGCAAAATACTATAAACTATTTCAGTTGCTTTTTCAGAGTTGATATACCTTCCTAAAGTATCAAAACCATCTTCACTTACATATACTTTGTAAATAGCTAATGCAACGGAAGCACCTAACAAAGAAAAGATTACAGAAACCGTTGTTGATGTTGGCAATCCTAATGTATTAAAAACATCAAGCAACAATACATCGGTAATCATTACTGCTAAAAAGATGATGATGACATCGTTAAAACTGAACATACTTGGCGTAAATATTCCGTTTCTAGCAATCTCCATCATACCATTCGAGTAAAGCGCTCCAACAGCAACTCCCAAACTCGCCACAATCATAATGGTTTTAAACGAAACCGCTTTTGAACCAATAGCAGAATTCAAGAAATTAACTGCATCATTACTTACCCCTACCATCAAATCGGTAATTGCAAGAATAGCTAATGCAATTAACATTATAATATAAATTTGCTCCATTTTTTTATGAATTAATTTTGCTGCAAAATTCCTTTAAGAAATTTAGATTTACGTTAATTTAATGTTATCAATTGTAATAAAAGTAATTTTTAAAAATAAATTTCTTAACTTTAATTTAATATTAATATTCTAACTATGGCAGTATTAAAAGTAATCGAAGTCTTATCCAGCTCCAGTGTGAGTTGGGAAGACGCAACAAGAAAAGCGGTGACACAAGCAGCTAAATCTTTAAAAAACATTCGTTCCGTTTATGTTCAAGACCAAAGCGCTTCCGTTAAAGACAATGAAATAACAGAATTTAGAGTTAATCTCAAACTTACATTTGAAATCGAATAATCAAAATTTTCAAAAAGCGCTCAAAAGCGCTTTTTGTCTTTAAAAATTATAACAATATCTTTGTAAAAAAAAAAAAAAAGAATATGACACCCCTAGAAATCCAAAGTTATTTTGAAACAATAAAAAAATTAGTCTTTGAATACTCTCCAAAATTTGTAATTGCAATTATTATTTTGCTAGCAGGTTTATGGTTTACAAGTTTTATAACTAAATCGGCTAAAAAAATTATGAGTGTTCGAAATGTAGAACTAACCCTTTCTACTTTTATTGGAAATCTAATTTTTTGGACATTACGAATTTTACTTTTTGTAACAGTAATCTCAAAACTCGGTATAGAAACATCTGCATTTGTTACTATTTTAGGGGCTGCAGGTTTGGCAATTGGATTATCTTTACAAGGTTCACTATCTAATTTTGCTGGTGGGATATTAATAATTTTATTCAAACCCTTTAGAATTGGCGACTTCATAGAAGCCCAAAATGTCTCTGGCACTGTTAAAGATATAAAAATATTTTCAACGGTTATAACATCACCTGATAACAAGCAAATTGTAATTCCTAATGCCGCACTATCAAATGGTGTAATTATAAATTATACTGTTAACGGAATAAGAAGGGTTGATTTAATCATTTCCGTAGATTATGGAACCGATTTACAATTAGCAAAAGACACTATTTTCAATGTTTTAGATACAATTCCTGAGATTTTAAAAGATCCTGAAACTGCTGTTTTTATAAACAATTTAGCTTCAAGTTCAATCGATTTTGCTGTACGACCCTTTACAGAAAATGAAAATTATTGGAAAGTCAAATCTGACGTCTTAGAAAAAATTAAAATTGCATTTGATAAAGCAGGCATTGAAATCCCTTATCCTCATCAAGTAGAAATCCACAAAGAATAAGTTTAATTTTACTTGTTCAACACAAAATCCTTTAAATAATAAGGCTCAAAATAAGCAACGTCTTCAAAGTTGCTTGTTTGGTATTTTTCAAAAGATAAATCACACATTTCATTAGCAGATGGAAATATCACATCAGAATGGAATATAAATTTAGTATTGGTTAAAGTGTTTTTTAATTTATCTGTTCCATCACCTACCAAATGGATTGTATCTTTAATTTCTTGATAAGAGGTCTCGTCTATGATTTCAGCTTGGGTATTTCTAATTTGATTGTGGTGTTTGTCATAAAAAGCAGTAAAAACTTCCATTCTACGCGCATCAATCATAGGAACAATGATGCCGTCATGGACCTTAATTTTTTTTGCTAAAAGTTGTAATGTATCAATTGCAATTAATGGAATGTTCAAAGAATAACAAAATCCTTTTGCAGAGGAAACCCCTATCCTTAAACCCGTGTAAGACCCTGGTCCTTGGCTCACAGCAACAGCAGCTAAATCAGAAAATTTTAACTGATTTTCAAAAAGCAACTCTTCTATGAAAACATGTAACTTTTCAGCATGTGAAAAATTTTGCTCAGCAATTTCCTTGCAAGCGATACACTTTCCGTCACTAGCTAATGCTACTGAACAATTTTTTGTAGCGGTTTCGATATTTAAAATTAGAGCCATAATCAAATTTTGAAAAGCAAAGTTAGTGATGAAAATACGTAAAAAAAAAATAAGACGCTATTTCTAGCGTCCTACTTAAACAAATTAACTAATTAATGAATCTTATTTTTTGGAATCCGACGCATTCTTCTTATCTTTCTCAGAAGCCACCTTCACTTTGTCATTTGAAGCCAAGTCCTTTGAAACCGTAGTATAAGGGCCAATTATAATTTCTTCACCAGCTTTTAACCCTGTGATAATTTCAATATTAGAATCATCTTGAATTCCTGTTTTTACCACTCTTAATTTTGCCTTATCTCCTACTTTTACAAATACACACTCGAATTTATTATCTCCCTTTGGTGCATTTCCTTTCTGTTCTTGCTCTTTCTTTTCAAGCTCCGCAACTATATCTTTTTTCACTGAAGTTGTATCGTCTTTGATAACAACCGCACTAATTGGAACAGCTATAATATTTTCCTTTCTTTCTGTTATAATATCAACAGTAGCAGTCATTCCTGGACGAAATGGAGAATAATTTTCCGGCTTTCCAGTTAATAAATCTTGATAGGATTCTTTCAAAATTCTAACTTTAACTTTAAAATTTGTAACTTGATCTGCTGTTAAAGCAGTACTAGCAGAATTAGAAATACTGGTTACAATACCTTTAAAGGCTCTTTTTAAATAAGCATCTACTTCAATATTAGCCGAATCCCCGATGTTAATCTTTACAATATCATTTTCATTCACATCCACTTCAACTTCCATATTATTTAAATTGGCAATTCTCAGTATTTCGGTTCCTGCCATTTGTTGCGTACCTAAAACTCTTTCACCCAACTCAATATTTAATAAAGAAATTGTTCCATCTGCAGGAGCATAAATTGTGGTTCTTCTAAGGTTATCATTTGCCTCTGTAACCGTTGCTGATGCACTCTGAACTTGATAATAAGCCGATTGTTTGTTGGCTACTGCAACTTCATATGCCGAAACTATTCTATCCCACTCCGATTTTGAAATAATTCCTTTTTCAAATAATTTTTGATTTCTGTCATAATTTGCTTTAGCCTCTTTAACTTGAGCGTCTGCCTGACTTAAACCCGCTTTTGAAGTTGACATAGATGCAACAGAACGATTTACACCCGATTCATATAAATCCGGATTAATTCGAACCAACAAATCTCCTTTCTTAACTTGTTGCCCCTCTTTTACAGGTAAGGCAATTACTTCACCCGAAACCTCTGATGATATTTTTACTTCAATCTCTGGCTGAATTTTTCCAGTTGCAGAAACCGTTTCTATGATTCTTGTTTGCGCAACTTTTGATAATTCAACAATTTTTGAATCATCATTATTTCCGATAACGCCACCTTTTTTTAGTCCAACTAATAATAAGATTAATCCGATTGCACTTCCTAATAAAATGAATATGGTTTTCTTTGACATGACTAGGTATTTATATTTTGTTACTGTTTTTTAATTAATGGAATCCCAAAATAGAATTCTAAAATTTTTGTTCTAAAAATGTAATCGTATTTTGTTCTCAAAACCTCTGATTGAGCATTGACAAATAGTGTTTGGGCTTGATTAAAATCAAATACATTAATTAGTCCGACTTCGTATCTGGCTTTAGCATACTCAAATGACAACTTTCTAGCAACTAAAGTTGTTTCAGCCGCATCATAACTTTCCTTAGCAGCACTTGCATCTGCATAAGCCGTATAAACTATTCTTTCTATATCAAGCTCTTGCTGATCCAAATTTAGTTTTGCTCTGTCTAATGCCACCTTACTTCTTTGCACATTGTTTCTAGCTGCAAATCCATTAAAAATTGGAACATTTAACTGAAGTCCAAAATTCTGACCTTTGTTGTTGTCAAATTGATCAAAAACTGGCTCGGGTTTACCTAAAATTGGTGAAAAATTCTGTTGAAGTACAGACTGCCCAGTTCCATCAACAAAACCTATAATAGAGGTTGGGTTATTTGCATTAGGTTGAAATCCAGTTATCCTGTCACTATATGCCGCTCTAGTATTAAAACTGTAAAACCCTGAAATTGTCGGCTGATAAGCACCTCTAGCTATTGCAACATCTTTTTGAGCCAACTCTACATTGGATTTCGCAATTTTCAATTCTGTTCTAGTTTCTTTAGCTTTTTGTATGATACTTTGTGATGATTGCAATAAAATTTCAGCATTTAATGATGGAATCTGATTCTCGTCAATATCGAAACTTTCAAAATCTTCTAATCTTAATAATTGCGCCAAACTTAATTTAGAAATTAATAAAGCATTTTGGGCTGTGATTACTCTTTGTGCATCTGCCGCAACTGTTGCTTTAATATCTAATAAATCTCCATTTGGAACAACACCCGCGTCTACTAATTCTTGTGTTCTTTCTAACTGGGTTAAGTTATACTCTTTTTGTTGCAATTGAACTTTTAAATTTTCCTTGTTAAACAAAATTTGTAAATATGCATTTGCTACATTCAAAGCTATATCTTCTTGCATTTTTGTAAGTTGATACTGTGTAGCGATTATCTGTAAGTTAGATTTACGCAGTTGCAACTGATTTCTCAATCCATTATAAATATCAACTCCTACATTTAATCCAGCAGAAGTAAATTGTGTGGTCTGATTTTCTAACAAACCTGTTGTTATATTTTGGTTCAAACCAATATTCCATGAATGAGATGCATTAGCATTAATACTTGGTAAAAAAGCTCCCATAGCATCCTTTTTATTAATGCTTGCGTTTTTCAAATCCAATTCAGATTGTTTAATTGAAATATTGTTTTTAATAGCATAATCTACGCACTCCTCTAAAGTCCATTTTTTACTTTGTGCCGAAAGTTGAAAACCGATCAACAATAGAAAAAAAACTATTTTTTTTGTTATCATTTTATGTGCTTTAAATCTCTTTTCTTATAAGACCTCTTTTTATTTATTTTGTTACAGTATATCAATTAAAATTTTACTTTTACAGTGAAAATTAGAGATGTTATGAAAACCATTCTTACCGAGCTAACCTTGTTTTTATTAGTAATCATAACCTTTTCATGTGGTCCCTCGAAAAAAATTGAAGCTGTCAAACCAGTACCTTCAGACGAAAATCCAGTAGTCTTTAAAAATAAAGTTTCCTTCATTTCAATGCCAGTCGAGATCACTTTAAAAGAACTTGAACAACAATTAAATAAAAATGTAACCGGTCTGGTATACCAAGATTCCATATTAAACGATGACAAAACCGAAATGAAAATATGGAAAACAGCACCAATTAAAATAAGTGAAAAAGAAGGAAACATACGTTCTATAATTCCTTTAAAAATCTGGGCTAAATTCAAATATGGAACGGATTTTATGGGATTAAACGATACTCGAGAAATCAATTTAAACGGAACAATTACACTTAACAGTAAAACACATTTGACTAACTGGAAACTAATCACTACTTCCAAAATAGAAAATTTTGAATGGAACGAAAGTCCAACAATATTGATATCTGGTAAAAACATCCCAATTACATATATCATCAACCCAACTCTAAACTTGTTTAAATCAAAAATTTCGAAGAAAATTGACGAAGCCATCGACAAAACATGTGACTTCAAACCTCATGTCTTAGATGCTTTGGACAAATTGAGCAATCCTATTTTAACAAGCGAAAAGTACGAAACTTGGTTCAAAATGGTTCCACTAGAGTTGTATGTAACAGACGCTAAGTTAACACCAATCAAAATCTTGTTGAACATGGGATTAAAATGCAACATGCAAACTATGGTGGGACAACAACCCAAAAAAGGTTTCGATGTAGCTAAAATAATATTGAAACCCGTTGCTACAATTCCTGAAAACACTACTGTATCAGTTGTTGCAGTTTCAACATTTGAAAGCGCAAGTAAAATTGTAACTAAAAATTTTCAAGGACAAGAGTTCGCGTCAGGAAATAGAAAAATTACAGTTCAAAAAGTAGACTTATGGCAAAAAGAAGGCAAAATGATAATTGCTTTAGACGTTCTAGGAAGTATTAATGGAACTATTTATTTGTCAGGAATCCCAAATTACAATTCGATTACCAAAGAAATCTATTTTGACCAAATGGATTATGTTTTGAACACAAAAAACATCTTAATGAAGTCTGCAAATTGGCTATTGCATGGCACAATATTAAAAAGCATTCAAACCAACTGTCGTTACTCAATCAAAGGAAATTTAGATGAAGGGAAACAGAATATGAAACCTTATTTGAACAACTATTCTCCTATGAAAGGCGTCTATGTAAACGGGACTATTAATGACTTTGAATTCGAAAAAGTAGAAATAACCGACAAAGCCATCATAGCTTTTATAACAACGTCAGGACAAATGAATATTTCAATCGATGGTCTAGAATAAAGGCTAAAAAATTCTATTAAGACAAGTTTTTAGATGGTTTCTTATTACCAAATTTTAATCGGTAGATCGCAAAACCTAATATACCTACCAATATGTAAGGTATCGCCATTAAATATACGATTCCATCATTAATAGCTTCAGCTTTAACACCACCTTCTTCACTCTCTAATGCAGCACGACACATAGCACATTGCGCTTGAGCAGAAACTCCAATTAAGAAAAAACAAATTCCAACAAATATATTTTTCATCTAATTCACGTAGTAAGGAGAAATCATTAAATAAACAATCACACCAGTAATCGCAACATACAACCAAATTGGAAAGGTAATTTTAGCGATTTTTTTGTGCTTATCAAATCGATTTGATAACGCTTTTACATAAGTAATTAAAACTAATGGTATGATAATGATAGATAACAAAATATGAGTTATCAAAATAAAATAATAAACATATTTAACAACCCCTTCTCCACCAAATTTTGTAGAATCTGAAGTCATATGATAGGCTACATACATTCCTAAAAAAGCTACGGAACAACCTATTGCCACTTTCATCAAGTTTTCATGTAATCTTCTATTCCCATTTTTGATTGCTATTACCGCTACAACTAAAACAACTGCTGTTAAACCATTGATTGTAGCATAAATTGGGGGTAAGAAGGATAATGGCGCTACATCATAACCTAATTTTCTCAAATTAACTCCAAATAGCAAAGCCACAACAGCTGGAATAGCAATAGACAAAACAACTATAAGCTTATTGTATTTGGTTTCTATATTATTTTCCATTTCATTTATTTTTATACATTTTAATTCTATAAACTTTTAACAATTTAAGAAATATAAGTTGATGTAAGATAGAAAATTGTTCTTGAAAACTATTCTTCCAATAATTTCTTGATATCTTCTTTGATTGCTTCTACTCCGGCTGTATCAAGTCCATCATAATACAAAATCGGATTCCCTTGAGCGTCTTTTCTACATCTAATTTTACCTTCTTTATCAATCAAAGCGAATAAACCAGAATGTTCAAAACCACCTGCAGCTTTATTATTCTCACCTGCATACAAATTAAAACCTTTGTTTGCTAAACTGTAGATGTATTCTTTATCACCGGTTAAAAAATGCCAATTATAATGCTTCACTCCTAGTAAATCCGAATGTTCTTTCAAAACCTGAGGGGTATCATTAGCAGGATCTATTGTTATAGAAGCTATGCCAAAACTTGGATTTCCATAAAATTCATTTTGCAATTGCAACATGCTTTCATTCATTTTTGGACAAATAGTAGGACAGGTTGTAAAGAAAAACTCCACCACATATACCTTACCCAAAAAATCCTTATTAGTAATTTTTTTGTTGTTTTGGTTGATCAAATCAAATTCAGGAACAGGACCAATCACTATTAAATCGGATTTTTGAAATTTAGCCACAATTTTAGGGATAGCCCAAATTCCAAAGATCAAAACAATAAAAGATATTCCGATATATGATTTATTTTTCATTACTGATTTTTTTGTTTTTCTATATTCTGTTTGATGTTATCTCTAAAAACATCTTTTCTCTCATTATTGTTTTTTTTAAGAGCCAAACGATACTCTCGTAAAATAATCTTAATATCATCTGTCATCTCATTGTGCAAATCTGCAGCTGAAATGGTATTATAACTTTCTTTGTATTCTTGATCTCCTTTTTTATTTTTTCCGTTTCTGCCACGGTGGTTCAATTCTTTATCTACAATAATAACCGCAGGCGTGCCTTTACTTTCATCCAATTGCCCCATCAATTTAAAACTATCATAAAACGCTTGAATCTCTTGTGGTGCAGCAAAAACAAAGCGCCATCCTTTCATATCTCCAGTAATTGGAGCCAATTCATCAATGATCTGTTGGCATTTTTTTTCATTTCCAGAAGGAACCACCATAACCATTTGAAAATCTTTAAACCCTTTATATTTGTTGTAAATTTTTTGATTCAAATTAAAAAAATTACCTCTATTTTCAATTACTTTATCTCCTACAAAACCCAGTACTGTAATTTTACCTTTCATTGACTCTTTAGAACCACTCAAACTTGTCCAATTTAAAGGAATGTCTTGATTGTTTTTCGAAATTGTTGGTAAAAACAAGGAATTATGAGATGCCGTGGAAAAAACCAAATAAATGGCAATAGGCAAAATAAAAAGAGAAATTAAAACTATTTTATTTTTCATTAGAAAGAACATATTGAGTTCATACAAAAGTAAAAAAAAATCCCGATGGAATCGGGATTATAATATAGAAAGAAGTGTTAAAATATCCACTTTAAATGTCCTGTTTTAAAAACATTATAAACATAATCTCCTTCAACTAATAGGATAAAAGATAAATAAATCATCAAGAAAACAGCTGTCCATACAACTGATCTTCTGAACCATTTTTTCTCCCCATCCATGTGCATGAATGCCCATGTAATATAATAAGCTTTTACAATAGTTAAAATGATAAACAACCAGTTAAGCAAATTCATTCCTAAAAAGTTGGTAAAAAATAAAGACTTTGGTTTGTAAATACCAAATATTACCTCAACAATTGTCACTAAAGATAGTATTCCAAAAACTATCCAGATTTTTTTTGTATTTGATTCGTGTGCGTTTGCCATGATATACTTTTATTATATGATTATACTAAATAGAAGAAAGTAAAGACAAATACCCACACTAAATCGACAAAGTGCCAGTATAACCCAACTTTTTCAACCATTTCGTAACTTTTTCTTTTCTCATAAGTACCCAAAAGCACATTGAAGAAAATAATAATATTAATTAATACTCCTGTAAATACGTGGAAACCGTGGAAACCAGTGATAAAAAAGAAGAAATTGGCAAATAATTTATGTCCATATTCGTTTCTAACTAAATTAGCGCCTTCAACAACATATTTTGCCTCTTGTAATCTTTTCAAAGATTCTGCTCTAGACAAAACAGTTTTATGCTTCTCAGCATTAATTAATTCAGAACGAACTAAAATGGATTCATCTGCTTGAAACCCTTGAACTACTTCATTAACTGAATAAGTTGGTAGTGTAGATTCACCCACAAACCAAACACCATTACTTTTAGTGTGTTGTTCCCTAGATTCTGGTAACGTTAGTGCAAAATCAGCTAAAGCAACTCTTTTAAAAGTTCCATCTTCTTGTTTTTTAACAAACTGTAAAATTGAACCCCCATTTGTTTCAACAGCGCCATATTCTCCTTTGATGAAATTTTTCCATTCCCAAGCCTGAGAGCCTAAAAAGATAAATCCACCAATGATAGTTAAAAACATGTAAAATGCCACCTTAGATTTCTTCATATGATGTCCCGCATCAACAGCCAAAACCATAGTAACAGAAGAAAAAATTAAGATAAAAGTCATCAACGCTACATAATACATAGGTGCATTTACACCGTGTAAAAATGGAAAGTGGTTAAAAACTTCGTCAGCAATTGGCCAAGTCTCAATAAACTTAAATCTTGAAAAACCATACGCTGCTAAGAAACCAGAAAAAGTTAATGCATCGGATAAGATGAAGTACCACATCATCATTTTACCGTAGGTTGCCCCCATAGGTCCTGGACCTCCGTCTAAAGCGTGTTCATTTGAAATAACTGTCGCTCCCATAAATTTTTTTATTGTTAAAAAGTTTTCAAATTTATTATTTTTTTTCTATTTGAAAAAATAGAAAAACAAAAACAGATAAACCCAGATAAAATCCATAAAGTGCCAATACATTGCACTTAGCTCTATACCAAGGGTTTGAACCGAATTGTATTTTTGTTTATAATGATTATAAATTACCACCAAAAGCGATGTGATACCCCCAAAAAGATGGGCAATATGAACTAAAACGGCAATATACAAGAAAGAGGTTGTAACATTACTTTCACTTCCAGTAAAAAAATAGCCATTTTCAATAACTTGACCAAAACCTACAAACTGAAGAATCACAAAAGTAACCCCTAGTGCCAATGTAATCAAAAGCAAAGTCATTGTTTGATTTCTGTTACCGTTCTTCATAGACTTTAATGCTCCATAAAAAGTAAAGCTACTCGCTAACATGACTATTGTACTTATAACAAATGCAGATGGTAAAACAAAATCTTTCAACCAATCCGGACGCGATTTACTTACCACATAGGCACTTGTCAATCCTCCAAAAATCATACAAATACTAATCATTCCAAACCACAACAACAACTTATAGGTTCTACCTTTACGCTCTTGCTCTTCTTCGAATGTCATTCTATTTTCCATCTTATCGTAAAAATTTATCTAAAACATAAACAATCTGCAACAAAGATATATAAGAAACACTTATAATCATCAATTTTCTTGCAGCTTTTGCATCCATCTCTTTATGCATTTTAAAAGCATAAAACAACATCCACAAACCCAATCCAATTACGATTACCGTTGCAACTTTACTTAAAAATAAATTTCCTGTAAATCCAAAAGCGGGAATCACAGAAGCTACAATCATCCAAATGGTATATAAAATAGTTTGTAAAGCTGTCTTCTTATCGCGTTCTCCAGTTGGCAACATAAAAAATCCTGCTTTTTTGTAATCGTCATACAAAAACCAACCGATTGCCCAAAAGTGTGGGAATTGCCAAAAAAATTGAATGATAAACAAAGTTCCAGCTTCAATCCCAAAATGACCTGTTGCCGCTACCCATCCTAGCATAAACGGAATAGCACCAGGAAAAGCTCCAACGAAAACAGAAAGCGGTGTAAGGGTTTTTAAAGGTGTATACAAACTCACATACATGAAAATGGAAATCGCGCCAAACATAGCAGTTTTAGGATTTACATTATATAGGATAGCTAATCCAAAAATGGTTAAAATACAACCTAAAATGAAAGCATTTTGTTTGGAAATACGGCCAGAAGGCAATGGACGATTTTTAGTTCGATCCATTTTGGCGTCTAATTCAATTTCGATAATTTGATTGAAAACATTTGAAGCGCCCACCATACAATATCCCCCAACAATTAACAATACTAAAACTAGCCATTGAAAAGGTTGTTCCTCATTAAATCCTAACAAATAACCTGCAATGGTAGAAACCACTACACTAATCGATAAGCGCGCCTTTGTGATTTCCACAAAGTCTTTGTAAAGAGATCTTTTAATTTGAGGTTGTGTATTCGTGTCCACTTTAGTGTTTTTCGCTGTGAAATTGCGCGCAAAGATACGATATGAAAATTAGATTTTAGAATTTAGAATTTAGAAAATTCGTTAAAAGTGGGAAATATTAAAATTTACAATCTTCAAACTAAGGTTGCAAATTAATTTAGAAAAGAAAAACGCCAAGGAAAATATAAAATACAATTGGAATTATTAAAGTTGAAAAATCAAACCTATCTTCAATAATCGAATTATTTGGGTTAATCGAATTATAAGCTATTTGTATTTTTTGACCTTTAGCAAAGGTATATTTCTTAGCAGAATCTTTAAAAGGTGACAGAAAACTAATGTTTTTGGTTACACAATCATTCTTGTATTTCAAATCATGTACAGAATACTCATATTTAATAATTTGCTTCCAACCTTCATTATCTGAATCTGTTTTTGATCTAAACCATTCCGTTTGAGAATAAATAATTGTCGCTTCCGTATTTTTCCATTTTTTAATGGTAACCAAATAGAAAAAAAATATTCTTCCAATTACAAACAGCCATATCAAAAAAGAGATAATTAAAATTATTTGCATGAAGTATAAAACATTCTCTTCCATCCACTAATAATCAAAATACCAGTTGAATAAATCACTTCTTAGTCCAATTGAAAACCATGTGGTATTAGATTGAACAGTTGAAGCCGTTACCGCTGTTGGATCAAAATTTCGGAACATTACATTCCCAAAAACTTTTAAATTGTTTGCAGGATTTACCACATATCCTATTTGTAAATCGGCAATCATAACCGTTGTTTTATTTCCTTGTGCAATTGAAACTCCAGTATCGTATGGGCGATTTTCGTCGTAATCTAAATAGATATTTCCTCCATAGTTAAAGTTATCGGCTCCATTGTTGAAATCAAATCCGCGTTGGCCGTAAATTAATTTCGCATCAGCAAAGTACCTACCTTTGAAATACCTAGCTATTGCTATAAATTCTCTGAAATTTGCCCCCCATAAATGCCCCAAACTTTGATTGTTGTGACCGTAATTTGTAATGGGATTACTATGTGAATACACATAGGGACGCACCTGATTGTACTCCAGTTGAAGTAACAGATTTTTTACTTTGAAAGCATCGTAATATTTAACCCCTATTTGATAGGCAAATTTGTTTCTCCAACTCTGATTGCTTTCTTTTACATCTCCAATCGCAAATTCATCAATTAGAAATTGACCATAGAAATTCAAACTATTATTCCATTTGTATTTCGTTGCTAATCCTAATAATGCATTTCCTGTTTTAGAAGACGAACCAAATTCAACTGCTCTATAAAAGATCAAGGGATTTACAAAATTGAAATCGAAGCCTCTTTCATTAGTATCTGTCCAAACTACATTTTCAAAGAAACCTAAATTCCATTTTTTCGTTACATTCCAACTCAAATAATGACTTGCCATGTATTTCGTAGCATACGTACCATCAACAGTAGCTAAATCCCTCACATCTTTTAACCACATGTAGGTATTGGTATATTTGATTTTCCAAAAAGTAGTGTTAATTTTAAAATAAGGATACGGACTTGCACCATCACTTTGCAACAAAGAACGATATCCATCTCCTAAGAAATTTCTCCCATATCCTAATTGAAGGTCAATAAACGAATTCGGCTTGTATTTGATATTCGCTTCTGCTAGTGGAAAATCATAAGCATCCTCCTTGAAACGTTTCGCAATTCCAATTCCTGGAACAATTGCTGGATTCCCTCCAGAAGGGCGAATACTCTCTGCGTAAGCATTGTAATAATCAGCAAAACGCCCTTGACTTTCAAAAATCGAAGTTGAAAAGGTAAGCTGCGAACCCAAACCTCCATTTACTATCACACCTCTAGTGTTTACAAATGTATTTGAGGCCTCACTTTTTGTGTCTTTTCCGACTCTCAAATCGAAAATGGGATTTAAAGTAAACCAATAATCTTCTCCTTGAATCGCTACTAAATTCTCATTCCATAATTTCCTACCCCACCAGGATTCTTTTTGCTTTAAAAAAGCCTTGTTCACGGTTTCAAAATCATAATATTTAGCTACTTCATCATACGAATAAGGTTTTGAAGCCGTATGATTATTCGCACCGACTTGATTCATCAAAGCTTCAAAAACACCATAATTTTGATGCGAAAAAGGCAGAACTCCAGAACTCTTGAATTGTGGATTTTCAAAAGGTTTGTAAACAATATCATCGTATTCCGATAGTTCTTTTTTGTTATCAATTAGTGTTGCATTGGTTTTATGATATTTAGTTGCTTCATTTTCTTCATTTGAAGTTGGAGCAATTAAAGGAATATTAATCTTAATCGAGAATTTAGCATAAGTTGGTCTTCCAGAAAAAGTAGCAGGAGTTACTTTTGGCAAGGATTCAAAAACACGACTTGATTCTTTCTTCAAAGATTCATAAGCCGCATCTGTGTATAAAACCTTAAAAGTTCCTGTAGTGTCTACTTCAAAAACGGCAATCACACTTCCTTTGTAATTTTGTTCCTGAAGTTCTTGCGGCACTTTAAAATTATTGTAAAAATAATTCTGCAAAGTGTTATAAAAACAAGATTCTTGCTGACTCCCCATTGCATTTACACAATCGGGGAATTTTGGGAATTGCTCGCTTAACGAGTTTTGTCCAATAATGACTCCACTCAAAACCAACAATACTAAACTGAAAAACCTTTTCATGAGGAACTTTTTTAATAATCGCTATTTGAAATTTCACCATTTGCAATGGCTTTTGCGGCAGAAGTACCAATTCGTTTTACACCTAATTGAATCATTTCAACCGCTTCTTCATAAGTTCGAACACCACCAGCAGCTTTGACTGGTAACGGACATGAATTTTCAAGCATTAATTTAATAGTTGGAACTGTAGCTCCATTTGGAACGCCTTCAGGAGTTTTATAAAAACCGGTTGAAGATTTTACAAAAACCTTTTCATAATCGTTCTCATCGAAATTTGCAATCACAACATTTTTAATCAATGCAGATAATTGTACGATTTGATGATTGTCTAAAGCCGCGACTTCAATAATCCATTTTACGATTTTATGATGTGATAAGCCTAGCTTTGTTCCTTCCAGAACTTGCTCTTTTATAGCTTCAATCTCGCCTCTTTTAAAAGCTTCATAATCTACTACAAAATCCAAATCATCAACACCGTTTTCTATAGCTTCTTTAGCTTCAGCTAATTTATCTTCTAAAGTTCCGTTTCCTAATGGAAAATCAATAACAGTTCCAATAGTAACCTTTGAATTTGCCTCTTGAATCATTTTTTTGGCTAAAGCTACTTTATCTGGACGAATCATGATTAACTTAAAATCATGCTCTATAGCTTCTTGTATACAATTTTTAACCACCTCAGTATTTTCATACTCTGAGAGATTCGCCTGATCAGCAGTCTTAAGATATGTTGAATCTAAATATTGTTTAATATTCATTTTAAGTGTATTGATTATAAAGTGTAAAAATAAAAAAAATCCCACCAAAGTGGGATTTTTAGAACACTTTATTTAATCTAATTGAGTCTAAAACCAACAGGAATTGTATATTTTATTCTAACTGCTTTATCACCGTGTCTTGCTGGAATCAATTTTGGCAACCTCTTAATAGCCCTTTCTGCAGCCTTTTGCATTTCTAAAGTAGCCCTTTTGTTATTTAATGCCACAACATTAGAAACAACTCCATTTTCATCAATTATAAATTCGACCTGTGCCACACCTTGCTTCCCGTTCTCTAAATCCTCCTCAGGATATACTAAATATCTGCTTACAAACTTAGCCAACTGCTCATCAAAACACGCTTTTTGTTCGGCTCTACTAATACCTCTGCAAGCAGGAAACATAGGCAATGATTCAACTGTAAAAGCGGTTATCTCAGCAGGTTTAGTTACACTAGAGGCTCCATTATCGGAAGGAATAGCTTGAGATTGCTCATCCAAAAACGCTACTTTATCAGGAGTAGCTAACGGAGCAACTTCTATTTCCTTTGGAACTTCTACATCAACCGGCTTAATGACATCATTAAAAACCGAAATCGGCACATGATTGCTTGTTTTCACTGGCACAACCGTTTTAACTTCAGAAATAATAGAATACAGCGAAGGCTCATTGATTTCAAATTCATCTGGAGTATCTACCACTATTTTTTGCTTTGTTGTTTTAAAATCAAACTCCAAAACAAATAACACTACTACCATAGTAGCAATTAAGCCTAACTGAAAATAGATAAAACTATTTCTAGCCTTCTTCGGGAAATCAACATTTGGTTTCATAATAAATAAAGATTAATGGTTAACTATTTGTTAAAACATTAATACAATATATGTGCCAAAAAAAAATCCCAACACTAGGTTGGGATTAAAATTTATTGCAGTTTGAATACAATCGGTTGACTGTACTTTACTTTTACAGGTTTACCTCTTTGAAGACCAGGCTTGAACTTAGGTAATTTTGAAATTACTCTTTCTGCCTCTTTTTCAAGTAATTCACCTCCTTTTGGTCCTTTAACTTGAATATCTGTAATACTTCCATCTTTTGCTATGATAAATAAAACAGACACTCTTCCTTGAATTTCTTGTTCCATAGCTCTTTCTGGATACTGTTGATTTTTTCTGATGTGTTTCGTCATTTGTTCTTGAAAACACTCTAACTGTTTGCTTTTCGGAACGTTTTCACATCCAGGAAAAATTGGAATTTGCTCAATTACAGCGAACGGTATTTCTTCATCAAAAACCTCTTCAGATGTACCTCCTTCATCACCGAAGTTTGATGCTTGAACTACTACTACAGGTTTATTTTCATCAACTTCTGTAGTTTCAATTTTCTTTTCTTCAATAACAATTTTATCTTCTACAACTTGAATTACTTCAGGTGCAGGTGGTGGTGGTGGTGGCAATTTTTGTGCAGGTGGCATTGTTAAAATAACATCTTCATCTTCCACAAAGTTCTCTTGAATACTTAATGTTTCAACTACAACCTTTGGATCTTCAGACTTCATTTCAATAGCAACGTATGTTAACAACAAAACTGCTGCAAGACCAATCTGGAAATAGAGTGAACTATTTCTCTTTGGATCAACATTAGGGTTTTTCTTTAATTCCATAATTTAATTTTGAGGTACTAATATAGTTAATAATAGAACTATTTATTTTTTAAATCTAAATGTTTTCACTACAAAAAATCCTAATAAAACGCCGCCAAAATTCGCTACGATATCACTAAAATCTGCTTGTCTATTTTGCGTAAACATCCCTTGTAAAACTTCAATAATTATGCCAAAAATAAGAATAAAAATAAGAATACAAAAATTTAACCTATTTTCTTTTTTCTTTCTGTTCAATGCAACAAACCAAAGCAAGAATAGTACAAAATAAAATATAAAATGTACCATCTTATCATTTCCTACTATAGAAATGTTTGGAATACTATTAATTCTTGCTAAACTGCCAATCAAGATTCCGATTGTCCAAAATATCGCAAGAAAAAGAAACCTACGCTCCAATAAGTGCTTTATAATCTTCACTTGTTAAAAGAGAAGCAACTTCAGATGCATCAGAAATTTTAACTTTTACCATCCAACCATCTCCATAAGGATCCGTATTCACCGTCTCAGGGCTTGACTCTAATGAATCGTTAAATTCAATAATTTCACCAGATAATGGCAAAAACAAGTCTGAAACTGTTTTTACAGCTTCAACTGTTCCAAAAACCTCATCTTTCGCTAAAGATTGATCTAATGTTTCTACTTCAACATAAACAATATCACCTAACTCTTTCTGAGCAAAATCGGTAATCCCTACAGTTGCAATATCGCCTTCTACTAGAACCCATTCATGATCTTTAGTGTATTTTAAATTTGCTGGTATATTCATCTTAATTTGTTTTTTGATGCACAAATGTAATTTTATTTATTGAATTGAAAAAAATGTTTTTGTGATTTTTTATTCAATTTCGAAATAGCTTTTCTTTTTCAATCCGTACCCCAACTTATTATTTTATTTAGTTACCAAAATTATATCGCAGTGTAAATCCTCCTCTAATATTTGTAATAGGAAAAGAAGTTGATATAACCGCTTGTGAGAACTGATGGTCATAGAAAAAAATAGCGGTTAAATTTCTACTAAAAGAATAATCTGCTGTAACTTTTATTGACCACAAATCTTGTCCGCCACCAAGTTGATTGTTATCATAATCAAGATAACGAACAATAGTATTGTTTTTTCTTAAAGAAAAATCAGCTTTTATATTAATATCACTTTTTATAATACCCGAAACATTATCAGCTAATGCAGAATTAATCGTAACATCTTTGATTCTGTATCCCAAACCTATTATATATTCGTTACCCACAACTTCGGTAAGCAGGTTATTGTCAAAACTCATATTCAAAGTCCTATCCTTCTTGATTTCAGCCAAGATTTTAAGTGAATTTTTAAGGGTAACATCTACTTTTACTAATGGATTAAACTGTTCTGTTAAATTCACATTAGAAATCAATTTACTAGCATAAAAATTCTGATTGGCATCTGTAGGGCTTTCATTTAAATTAGATCTAAAAGCATTTACATTATAACTTGCTCGATATCCATGCTGAATAGAAAAAGTACTAAATTTGTCCTTAAACCATTTGTATCGCATTAACCCGGTATATTTTATAGTCCAATTAGGAAGTGGTATGTTTCTAAAAACTCCCGTTGCTACTTTATCAGCACTCTGACCTGAATAGGCCGCTATAAATGCAGGCAACAAAACTTGTTGGCTATTTTTCCCAAACCCTACTGGATAACCTTCCGCATCGCGTATCACCGGAGTACCTAGATTTGCATAATAACGTTCCCCCAAACGATTAGCAACAACTAATCGATTATCTCTAAAATCTTGAAATGCTTGTGAAAAATTTAAATCGCTTTGCTGGAAAGAGGTTTGAATTAGTATTGTAGATATATTGAAATTTCCAAAATCATAAGGAGAACGTGAATTATATTGCCCAGACGAAACATCATATTGTTCTGAAAAATTATAGGCGTAGGTTCTATCAGCACTTAAATCAATTTTAAAATCAGGAAAAACTTCCATCTGGGCCGTTACATTTAGCTTTTTGTTTTGAACTTGTGTGAAATTTTGATTAAACTCTGGAAATGTTGTCAACCAACCGTTTCTTGCTGCCTCGTAACGAACATCATCCTGACTACCAAATACAAAACCTAATGTAGGCTTTGATGACCCAAAAAATCCTAATCCTGGCAAATATCCTGGCAAAATTGTTCCTTTATTCTCCGTGTAATTTAATTGGATGTTCTTTACACTTGTAACAAACCCTATCAAACCACTCATAAAAACATTACGCTCTGTATTAATGTTTTTATTGGCCGCTACAACTTTTTGCCCTGGTTTTGGTATCGCATTTTTATCTTTTGATGAATCCTTTGTTTTTACTCTTTTGTTTTTTGTTAGCCCAATATACTTATAAAAAGCATCCATATTCAAAGTGGTATTCAACTTATGGGAACTTGCATTTTGAATGGTATTTCCTAATTGATATTGTGTCCCATCTTCCGCCAATATAGAAGAAAAAGCATCAGATGAGCGCTGCCAATTATAATCACCTGTATAGGTATAAGTAGATTTGACAAAACTAAAAAGAGGTATTTTGTTAATAGGTAAATCATAATTAACAACCAATTGCTGATTGTGCTGGTTTGACTCGCCAATATTCCAATAATCATCCCAAATACCTAAACCATCAATTGGAAGGTTATTTTCATCTAAATAATTTCTAACAATATTATTGGATGAAGCTGTATAATTAAACCTAAGTGATTTGGTAAGATTATAATTGACACCATAGTTGTAATTAAAAAAGTAATTACGTCTGTACAAATCTCCCAATCCAATTCCCTGTACCTCTGCCAATCTAAAACGTTGTTTGTTGAATTGTCTCAAAATTGTTGAACTAAAAGATATATTGGTAGGCAAGAAATTAAAATTAAAATCAGAAAGCATTTTGTAATACCCACTTTTCTTTAGTGATTTTGAATTTTTGAATGGTTCTATAGCCAACGGTTTAAACGCATAAGCATAATCTACTGACGACCTGTTTTGTTTATCAATTAAGTCTTCTATTTCAAAATCGTGATGCTCTGTTTCATTAAGAGAGTACGAAAGGGTTAAATTTTCAACATCATAAAAATGAGCTTTCTTTTCAGGATTTTTCTCTTTTCTAACTCCAATAAAATTAATACTAGTACGTTTAGTATAATCAATTGCTCGATTTCTAACATTCTCTCGCTGACTAGGATCTGTAATATCCAACAACTGATCAAGTTCAATATCTTGATTTAAAGGATCAAATTTAGGCGTAATTGTTTCCTCTCCAACAGCATAATTGAACGGTAAATTAATACCCCATTTTTTTGGCAACAACTTTCCAAGACTAATGTTCGTTACAATATCATATTGAAAAACATCTTCTCTACTTCTTTCATTTGGCCCTTGCTCTAACGCTCCAAAACCAATCGTATTAACACGAGTCGTAGCAGAAACATTTGCAAAATCAGCTAAATTGGTATCCACATTTGCTACTGCTGCATACCCTCCTTTATTATCCATATCAGAAATACGAAGTTCGTTAAACCAAACTTCACCTCGTTGAACTGCTCCTGATTTATTTTTAATACCAATCATTAAGGTTCTAACTAAACCAATATTTGGATTACCTTTTATTCCTAACGTTAGTTTATTATTTGACGAACCCAAATCTTCTTCTTCTATAAAACCAATCCCATTAGGATCTGAAAAATCTATAGAGGGGTCATTTTGAAGTTTTAAAATCTTTAGGCTGGTTAAAAGGGCTAATGGTAATTCAATTTCATTAGCTAATGGCCAAATAGCCTCTGGTGTAGAAGCTCCAAATTGCGATACTTTCAAAGGAATTTCAACTTGATAAAAATTATCGGTAAAGTCATTCCCAAAACGAATAAAAGCCGTTAATTCATCATCATCTAAATCTCCAGCCTGCACAGCTTCTGCATGTAAAAACATTCTTAATTTTTTGTATTGACGCATATCAATACTAACATTTTTGAAAACCGCTCTTGAATCATTGTTTTCTAAACCATTCGCAGTTCCACCTAATTTATCATAAACTCGTAATGAAAGTGATTGTTCGTTTTGATTTATAACAGTATTATTATTATAGAGTTGCTCACGAACAACTCCTGGCGGTGTAACATAGTTAATAGGACTTCTATCTCCATTTTCCTGAACATTTAATGCCACTACATCAAAACCTGTATTGTCATCATCTACATTTGGATCATTAATATCTAAAGTGTTTACAAATCTTCTCCATTCTCCCCTAACCAAATCAAGGGCGCCAAATCGAAGAGTAATATCATCTCTAAATCCTGTTAAATACATCCTCATAAATCGTATAGAACGAAAATCTGATATAGGACCTACTTTATTATTTGGATTATTAATAAATTCTAAAATTGGTATTTTATAGAGAATCCATCTCACTTTCCCTGTAGAACCATTAGGTAAAATCACATTGTTATCCTCTCTGTAATCTGCTATGAAATTTTGCCCAACTGGAACTGCCGCTTCTGGATATTCTTCAAAATCAACTTCAAATTTGTAATAGGCATTAATCGTATTCATCGTATTATCCCTATTAATATCTTCTACATCTGGAAAAGTTGTATTCCCTCTATTGGTATCTGTAACATTTACTGGAGAGTTTCCTTCAACACCATTATAATTTTTATATCGTGTCACAACATCTCCCGAGGAATTTAAGTAAAATTGATAATTATCCGCAGCGGGATCGGGCTGAGAAGCGAATTGTGAAAACTTAACGGCTTCGTCTGAGTCAATTAACCCATCAAAACCAGCATCTTGTACTGCTCTGTTCCCTTCTGAGGTGTCAAAAGCATAGATTAAAGATTGTGAAGCTGGTGTTTCTCCCCAAGACGAACCAACAGTAGATTGTGTCGAACCTGATTCTGGCAAACCGTTTTCAAATAATTTTTTTCCATCACTCAATACATCCTCTGATATTTCTCCTAAGTTAAAAACCAATTTACCTGTATTCGTTGGATCTGTTCTATCACCAGCATTTCCATAATACGGATCCATAACCCAAAATTGAATGTACTCAACATTAGATTGTTCAAAATTTGTAGAGTTTATAGCTCTTGTAATTCCAGCCCAATTTTCTGGAGCTTCCAAATCGGGAAACTGATTCGTCGATGCCAAATTCGGATTAAAATTATAAGGTCCTCTATCCTTAGGGTAGTAAGTCAAATCAAGTGTGTTAATCACTGTAGATTGCCCCTGAGCTATATCTGTGACTGGATAAAGTTCTCTACTAAAAATTCTTCGTGTTTTATTAAATGAAAGATCGTCTTGATTGATTCCCGAAGGAGTTTGCACGTAAAAAACTGGATCAATAGAATACCATGACATTTTAGCTCTCTTGTATCCAATGGAAATATCATTTACAGGAGGTTCATTTGCGTTTGGTATTCCGTCGAAATTTTCTTCTAAAGGAACGCTGGACAAGCTCCATGCTAATGGCGACCTTAAATCGATACTAGATTGAGAACCTTCAAAATCATCAATATAAGTTGTAGCCTCACCATTAAATTGATCTGTTTTAGACGCACCTGGTTTCAAGTAAGCAATTTCGCCTCTAAAAGAAAAATTAGATGGAACATCTGTATCTATATTAGGTAATTTATTAACCAATCTGGTTAAAAAAGGAATTTCAGTAGAAAAATTAGCGTTGAATCCAAAAATAGTATTATTAACAGATTCTTGTCCGTAATTTGACTTAGTTGTAAATGGTCGCTCCGACATGTTTAAAACTGTTCCCCCAATTAAAAACTTATCATTGAATTTGTGTTCCACGTTTAGTCCCCAGAATCTTCTAGTTTGTTGACCAAAAATGGAATTATTCTCTACAGAAACCTCTATCGGAGTATTAGAAGCTTGGAGTGAAGGATCAATAATATTAACTTTTCCCATTTGATAATTCACGGTATAATCAACACCTTCAACTAAAAGTCTTCCTCCAGCTGTTACAACTACCGAACCTTGGGGCACATTAAAAGCTCCTATGGGAATTCCATCACCTCCCATAGACTTATAGCGTCCTTTTAATTGAAACTTATTCTTTGCGCTTTCTTGTAGTGCAGCGGCTTGTGTACTCTTGTAAAGACTTCGGAATACATATTTTGCTTGATTTGAATTATACGTTAAAGCTGCATCATAATCTTCTGCTTGCGTATTTAAGTCTAACTTGTCAAACAAATGCTTACCAAAAGGCTCAACTGTAGTAAAAATAATTCTTCCCTTTTCGGAATCTACAGTTAATCCTGGTATAAAATCAAAAAAACCATCACCTCCTGCCTGAGGATCGTTGGTGTAATTCAATTTATCCAAATTAAACACCTTTAACAATGGTGTTTGTGTTACTTCATATGGTAGATTTAAATTGGGGTTATTCTCATCTGGGAATGGATCTAAACCAGTTTTGGATATATAATTTAAAGGTGAAGGATCTGTATAAAGAATATTCAATTTAAAATCTTCTTGTTGCAGTTGATAACCTCCTGGAATTTGATAAATATTCTTCATCATTAAATTCCATATTGGCATAGTATATTTTGGATCAACACCACCAATTTGATATTCTGTAACCGTTAAATTACTCTTTAACAATTTCAAAATCAACGCTTGCGAGCTAGGAACTCCGGAATTATTTACATTAGTCGCATCTACCCCATCTGTGCCAAATTCTCCCACTTGATAAACTTCACCTCCAACCGTGTATTGGTACGCTACAGCTAAGACTTCGTCATTGGTTAATTTTTGATTTAATGAAATATAACCTAGTTGAGGATGAAACGTAAATTCAGAAGCCGTTAATTTTCTTGCATTTTCAAGTTTTGCAAAATCAATACCTTCGGCCATACCTGAAATATTGAATCCATTTAAAGCTGAAGACACATCTCGTATTGCGCTATTCAAAAAGTTATTACCTATGGAAGAGGGATCAAATTTATTATTACTATTTTTGGAAGGAGTATCTGGGCTAACGTTGTAAAACGTTGGATTTGATGTTAAATCTACATGAACGGTTTCTTGAGGCAAAACACCCGTTAAAGGACCTTCTCCTAAGTCTTGAAGAGCCACAATATTCCTAAGATTATTTTCTGTAGAATTTACTCTATTTTGTTTGTTCGTAATCCATACTTCAATTCTTGTGATTTGCACGCGTGAATTAACATAAGGATAGGTTTCCAATGCACTGTTGTATCTATCTCTAAAATATTGTGATAAAAAATAATGTCGATCCGAATCATAATCTAAAGCAAATAATTCAAACTCTTGTAAGGTACCTCCCCCTTGTGAAGTTAATGATCTCGTCTGAGATTTTTGCTCTGAAAAAACACCTGTAAATGTAGTTTTACCAAATTGAAGTTGGGTTTTAACTCCAAATAAACTTTGCGCACCTCGAACTAACGAATTTGACAAAGGAAAACTAACATTACCCACTTCTATTTTTTGAACAATATCATCCTCAGTCGGGGTATACTCTAACTTTATTAAATTCTGAAAAGCAAATGTAGATTGAGTATCATAATTTACATTAACATTTAATCGTGTTCCCACTTTTCCTTGCAAACCCACACTAATTCTTTGATCAAAATCAAAACTAGTGGTTCTTCTGTTCCTGGGTGAGAAAGATGGATTATCTTGTTTCGTGAAACGAACTCCTAGATCCAATTCAACCGATCCTGTAGGCTTAACATCTATTGTGTTACTTCCAAAAATAGATTCGAAGAATTTAGAATTGACGTAATACCTTGGCAATAAATCTTTTTTAGCTTCTTCGGAACCCGCCTTTTTACCATCAATTGCAGCTGACTTTTCTTGATAGTATTTTCGCATTTGCTCGCGAAAAACCAATTCTTGATATTGTTTTGGCGTTAAAATCAAGGGGTAATTTATATTAAAACCATCAACCGAACTTGTATAAATATAACGATCTGATTTGGCATCGTAGCTGTAGGCTTCTAAAATACTTTTAGGGTTTGGTATATCTAGTTTTCCTAAATCCACTCCTTTTTTTATAGTATCTTGCTGCTCTACATCCACCTGAGCTTGAAGTGGAAAACAAAACAACATTAAAATAAGTACAAAACTATACTTAATATCGCTAATCACTTTAAATGCCGTTTCTTTCAAGTTTTATAAATTTTTTAAAGCTTGTTTTATTAAATCCTCAACAGAAGCATTTGGAGTGTCTTTGACAATTTTATCTATGACTTTTTCTGCAGATTTCTTCACAAATCCTAAAACTTCTAAAGCAGATAACGCTTCATCTTTATTTGTATTGTTTTGAACTAGTGAAACTTCATCCAAATTATACACTTTTAACACTTTCTCTTTAAGATCTAGTATAATACGTTGAGCAGTTTTAGCGCCTATCCCCTTCATTGATTGAATCGTGGCAACATCATTAGCTGCAATTGCCTGAATAATTTGACTAGGCGCTAGAGACGACAACATAGTTCGGGCTGTACTCGCTCCAACACCTGAAACCGAAAGCAATAATTTAAATAATTCCCGTTCTTGTTTTTCTACAAAACCATACAAAGTATGCGCATCTTCTTTTATTTGTAAAAAAGTAAATAATTTCAAATTTTCTGAATCTGGCAACAGTGAAAAAGTATGTAAGGATATATTAATATGATAACCCACACCATTACAATCGATGATTACTTCGGTTGGTGTTTTTTCAACTAATCTCCCTTGGATGTGTGCTATCATTTTAATCTATTTTAGTGTCTTTTTACTTTTCTCTTGTGCATCTACTACAGCCACAGCTGCCATATTTACCATTTCTTCAACACTTGCACCCAATTGAAACACATGAACAGGTTTATCTAAGCCAAGAATTATTGGACCAATTGATTCAGACTTATTTAATTCTTTTAATAATTTATAGGTAATATTTGCCGCGTCTAAATTAGGAAAGATAAGTGTATTTACTTTCTTATTTACTAATTTAGAGAATGGAAACTTACTTTTCAACATTTCTGAGTTCAGTGCAAAGTCCGTTTGAATTTCACCATCAACAATTAAATCTGGATAATTTTCATGTAAATATGAAACCGCCTGACTTATTTTACTTGGCGCTTCATTGTGGGACGAACCAAAATTTGAATAAGACACCATAGCTATAACTGGTTCCATGCCAAACATTCGAACGGTTTTAGCCGTCATCAAAGCAATTCTAGCTAATTCATCAGCTGTAGGATTTGGGTTTATTGCAGTATCTGCCAAAAAGATTGGCCCTCTAGAGGTCATCATCATATTTGTAGTCGCAATCTTAGAAACTCCTGGCGCTTTATCAATCAATTGTATAACTGGTTTTATTGTTGATGGATAACTTCTGGAATGACCTGTAACCATAGCATCTGCTTCACCCGTATTTACCATCATCAAACCAAAATAATTACGTTCTCGCATCCATTTTTCAGCTTCATATAACGTAACTCCTTTGCGTTTTCTAGCTTCCCAAAAATGATTGGCATATTCTAATCTTTTTACTTCTGATTCTTTTGTTTTTGGATCAAAAATTGGCACTTCAGTATCAAAACCAATTTCTTCTTTCAACTCCATTATTATCTCTTTATTTCCTAATAAAATTGGAAAACCAATACCTTCTTCATGAACAATTTGAGCCGCTTTCAACACATCCAACTGATCTGCTTCAGCAAAAATGATACGTTTTGGATTGGTTCTTGCCCTATTCGTTAACAAACGAATCATTTTGTTATCAGAACCCATTCGTTCTAATAATTCGTCTTTGTATTTTTCCCAATCAGTAATAGGCGCTATTGCTACACCAGATTCCATAGCAGCTTTTGCAACAGCTGGCGGAACTGCCGCAATTAATCTTGGATCAAAAGGTTTTGGAATAATATAATCGCGGCCAAACGTTAATTTGGTTTCGCCATACGCGATATTTACTTGCTCTGGAACCGATTCTTTTGCTAATTCCGCTAAAGCGATAACAGCAGCTTTCTTCATTTCCTCATTGATTTTTGTTGCTCTAACATCTAAAGCACCTCTAAAAATAAATGGAAAACCTAATACATTATTCACTTGGTTAGGATGATCAGAACGGCCTGTTGCCATAATGATATCTTTACGTGTATCAATTGCTAAATTGTAGTTGATTTCTGGCGTAGGATTTGCCATCGCAAAAACGATTGGATTATCGGCCATTGACAATAACATCTCAGGTGTAACAATATCTCCAGATGACAATCCGATAAATACATCGGCTCCTTTCATAGCATGAGCTAAATCGTCATAATGTTTATCCGTTGCATATCGGCGTTGCATATCGGTAACTCTTGGATCGTCTTTACGTAATGCCCCTTTACTATTAAACATTACTACGTTTTCAGGCTTAACTCCAAAGGCAACATATAAATTAGCACAAGCAATGGCAGCAGAACCAGCTCCAGAAATGACCATTTTCACTTCTTCCATTTTTTTTCCTGCTAATTCTACTGCATTCAATAAAGCAGCTGAAGAAATAATAGCAGTTCCGTGCTGGTCATCGTGCATAACTGGAATATTCAACTCTTCTACCAAACGTCTTTCAATTTCAAAAGATTCTGGTGCTTTGATGTCTTCCAAGTTAATCCCTCCAAAAGTTGGAGCAATATTTTTTACCGTTTCAATAAATTTATCTACGTCTTTTGTATCCACTTCAATATCAAAAACATCAATATCGGCGAAGATTTTGAACAACAACCCTTTTCCTTCCATTACAGGTTTTGAAGCTTCTGGACCAATGTCGCCCAAACCTAAAACTGCGGTTCCATTTGATATTACAGCTACTAAATTTCCTTTTGCGGTATATTTATAAACGTTGTTAACGTCTTTTTCAATTTCTAAACAAGGTTCTGCTACTCCTGGAGAATAAGCCAAAGCTAAATCTCTTTGTGTCGCATATTTTTTGGTAGGTACTACCTGAATTTTTCCAGGTGTTGGTTTAGCGTGGTATAATAAGGCTTCTCTACGTTTACTATCTTTATGCATGATTTTTTATTTTACTAACTTACAAATATAGTAGTATGCATATAAAATGAGAAATTATTTTGACATTCTTTTGAAAAAATAAATGGATTATTAATTAAATCATTCAATTGTAAATTAAAACAATTAATCTAGTTTATAGTTAGGATACTTATAAAATTTCATAATGACAAGAGGTAAAAAAAATGATAATATTGAAAATATAATATATCCTAAAACTAACTTCCCATTATAACTTTTGTAATTATCTATAATTTGTTTGTATCTATCTTTGTAAACAATCAAAAAAAATTAATTAAAAAAATGGTAATATATAAAATATTAGAGCAGGAAATAAGCTATTTAAAATTCTTCCCGGAAAAATATCAATTTGAAAAGTAATTGGATAACGAATATCAAAAAAAGATTTTATTAAAATGATAATAATAGCCAAATTTAACATCTGAAAAACAGCAAAAAGATAAACAAGTATTTTCCATTCTTGACTATTCTTTTTTTTACTTTGAGCTGTTAGTATAGCATCAGACCAAATCATATAATATATATTACTCACCTTACTTATAATCAAAGTTTTGAAAGGTTATTTTTTCACCAAACCCTTCACCTTCTCAAACCCCGTCATCAACAAAACTGCCAACAATCCAAATGCGATTCCGACGCCAAATTCAGCTACAGTTGATGGAATACTATGTGGAATTAAATGATGAATATATTCGATATTATGAAGAAAAATTCCTCCAGAAACTAAAAGAAGTGCGATAGTTCCTACGACAGCAAGGAATTTAATAACCAATGGCAAGGCTTTGATTAAAACACCACCTAAAGAAGACAAAAATCCTTTATCGTTGCCTTTTCGCATTAAATAAAATCCGGCATCGTCCATACGAACAATTAAAGCTACGATTCCGTAAACTCCAACAGTAGCAATAATAGCTACAAAAGTTACACTTAAAATTTGGGTAATCAAGGGATGCTGTTTTTCCATTGCAGTTCCTAAGGCGATGATGACAATTTCAAGCGAAAGAATAAAATCGGTTTTAATAGCCGAACTTATTTTTGCTTTTTCCGAATGTTCATCACTTTCTTCTAGTTGGCTTTCAGCGATAACTTCTTCTCCTTTTTTAGCGCGATGAAAAAAGTATTCGATAATTTTCTCCACCCCTTCGTAGGCTAAGTAAACTCCCCCAATGATTAAAGCCGCTTTAATAGCTGGCGGATACAACCAATTCAAAACAAAAACAACCGGCAGAATAATCAATTTATTGATAAACGAACCTTTAGTAATCTCCCAAAGCACTGGGATTTCTCTTGAAGCTAAAAATCCCGTTGCTTTTTCGGCATTTACTGCTAAGTCGTCTCCTAAAATCCCTGCTGTTTTTTTGGTTGCTAATTTACTAGTCATTGCCACATCGTCCATCAATGCGGCGATATCGTCTAAGATTGCGAAAAATCCTGATGCCATAATTTTATTTTTTCTTTTTAATAACGCTCAAAACTACAGTAAAGTTTTGAAATTGAAAATATTTTTATCCGAAAAGCACTATACCATTTATTTCTTCAAGAAATTGATATTACGAAGTAAGCCTTCGTATTTGGTTCGCTTCACAGCAGAATTTTTAAATACCTTTTGAAAAGTATCCACCGTAATTTCTTCCCAATCGGATTTTGAGAAGTTTAAAATCTCAGAATTCGTTTGAAAAAGAGGTTCATTATGTGGTTTTGAAAAACGATTCCAAGGACAAACATCTTGGCATACATCGCAACCAAACATCCAGTCGTCAAATTTACCCTTCATTTCTTGTGGCAAATTATCTTTCAATTCAATCGTGAAATACGAAATACATTTACTTCCATCTACCACATAAGGCGCTACAATAGCTTCTGTAGGACAAGCATCTAAACAAGCTGTACAACTTCCACAATGGTCGGTTGTTGGTGAATCATATTCTAATTCCAAATCGATAATTAATTCGGCGATAAAATAAAACGAACCGACTTTTTGTGTAATTAAATTACTGTTTTTTCCAACCCAACCCAAGCCACTTTTTGCCGCCCAAGCTTTATCCAAAACTGGAGCAGAATCCACGAAAGCTCTTCCTGAAACTTCGCCAATTTCGTTTTGGATGAAATGCAACAATTCCTTTAATTTTTCTTTGATGACGTGATGATAATCTTGTCCGTAAGCGTATTTAGAAATTTTATAAGAGTCATCATTTTGAAGTTCGGAAGGATAATAATTCAATAATAACGAAATTACACTTTTGGCATCATCCACCAATAAAGTTGGATTCAACCGTTTGTCAAAATGGTTTTCCATGTAACTCATCTGACCGTTCATATTGTTATTAAGCCAATTTTCTAATCTAGGCGCTTCTTCTTCTAGAAAAGCAGCTTTGGAAATTCCGCAAGACAAAAAGCCGAGTCTTTTGGATTCGGCTTTGATTATTTTCGAATAGTTGGAAGTTGGAAGTTGGAAGTTGGAAGACATATTACGATAATTTATTTCTAAAAGCAATCATCATATTCATCAAATTATATGAATCCTGATAATATTTATCAAAATCTACTTCACTAATATACGCTCTCCTTTTTGCTTTGTGCAAACAAGTCACAACTTCTGCTAAAGAGCGAATTGCATATCCTAAAAACCTTCTAAACTCAGGATTACTTTGCTCAATTGAACCTTCAGAAATATTTAACGCTATCGAATCAACCGCACGATTGATTTGGGAAGTCAAATTATATGTTTCACTTTTAGGAAAGTTTTGAGAAATTTTGAAAATGTCTTCACCAAAACTCATTGCATTTTGCCAAATAATTAATTTTTCAAACTTAAAACTCATAAAAATATCTTTTAAAACGAAATAAAACTTCCAGCTTCCATCTTCCATCTTCCAGCTCTTAAAAAAGTCCTCCTTGAATATTATTTTTAATTTTACCTAAATGCTTATAAGCTTTTTCAGTAACTTCTCTTCCGCGAGGTGTTCTCATGATGAAACCTTCTTGAATTAAAAAAGGTTCGTATACTTCTTCAATCGTTTCACCACTTTCAGAAACTGCGGTTGCTAATGTTGATAATCCCACTGGTCCTCCTTTGAATTTTTCGATTATGGTTAATAGAATTTTATTATCCATCTCATCTAAACCATGTGCATCTACATTTAAAGCTTTTAATGCGAATTTTGCAATCTCGATATCGATTTTACCGTTTCCTTTGATTTGAGCAAAATCTCTAACACGACGTAATAATGCATTAGCAATACGAGGTGTTCCTCTACTTCTGCCAGCGATTTCAATAGCAGCTTCCATCGTAATTGGCATTTTTAAAATGGATGAACTACGTTGAACAATGGTGGTTAATAATTCTGTATTATAATATTGTAATCTGCTCTGAATCCCAAAACGAGCACGCATTGGTGCAGTTAATAATCCTGAACGAGTGGTAGCTCCAACTAAAGTAAATGGATTCAAATTGATTTGAACGGTTCTTGCATTTGGACCTGATTCAATCATGATATCAATCTTAAAATCTTCCATTGCCGAATACAAATATTCTTCAACAATTGGACTTAAACGATGTATTTCGTCAATGAATAAAACATCTCTTTCTTCAAGATTGGTCAACAGACCCGCTAAATCACCAGGCTTATCTAAAACTGGTCCTGATGTGATTTTGATTCCTACTCCTAACTCATTTGCTAAAATATTAGCTAAGGTTGTTTTACCTAAACCCGGAGGTCCATGAAATAATGTATGATCTAATGCTTCTTTACGCAAATTAGCCGCTTGTACAAAAACAATTAGATTTTCTAAAACTTGTTCTTGTCCAGAAAAATCATCGAAGCTTAATGGGCGCAATGCCTTTTCAATATCAATATCTTGCGAAGAATAGGATTCTTTATTTGGATTCAAATTATCGTTCATAAAAGCAAAGATAAGTAAAGTTATAAAACAAAAACCTCTCCAAATGGAGAGGTTTGTATATTGTGGAAAAAATCTTAGTGATGTAAAACTTCTTCTCCTTCTTTCATTGGTGTGATCTGAGTAACGAAATCTTCATCGTGACCTGGCTTACTGTAATCATAAGGCCATCTGTGTACTTCAGGAATTTCACCAGGCCAATTTCCATGAATATGCTCAACTGGTGTAGTCCATTCTAAAGTAGTCGATCTCCATGGATTTTGAGTTGCTTTCTTACCATAGAAAATACTGTAGAAGAAATTCCAGAAAAATACAATTTGAAACGCTGCTCCTACGATAGCAAAAATTGTAATTAAAACATTAACATCTGCTAATTCGTCAAATAATGGGAAAGCTGAGTTAGTGTAGTAACGTCTTGGTAAACCAGCCATACCGATAAAGTGCATTGGGAAGAATACACCGTAAGCACAAATGGCAGTTACCCAGAAGTGAACATAACCTAAATTTTTATTTAACATTCTGCCGAACATCTTAGGGAACCAATGGTAAACACCAGCAAAAAATCCATAAAGCGCAGAAATACCCATTACTAAGTGGAAGTGAGCTACTACGAAATAAGTATCGTGAACGTTGATATCTAATGTAGAATCTCCAAGGATAATACCTGTTAGACCTCCAGTGATGAAAGTAGAAACAAAACCAATTGAGAACAACATTGCAGGGTTCAATTGTAAATTACCTTTCCACAAAGTTGTAATCCAGTTAAAGGCTTTAACAGCAGAAGGTATTGCAATTAATAGGGTTGTAAATGTAAATACAGAACCTAAGAAAGGATTCATTCCAGAAACGAACATGTGGTGACCCCAAACGATTGTTGATAAAAAAGCAATTGCAATAACTGATGCAATCATTGCGCGGTAACCAAAAATCGGTTTTCTAGAGCTTGTTGCAATAATCTCTGAAACAAGTCCCATTGCAGGCAAAATAACAATATATACTTCCGGATGTCCTAAAAACCAAAACAAGTGCTCAAACAATACTGGAGAACCGCCTTGGTAATGTAAAACTTCACCTTGGATGAAAATATCTGACAAGAAGAAAGATGTTCCAAAACTTCTATCAAAAATCAATAACAATGCAGCAGAAAACAAAACTGGAAACGAAACTATACCGATAATTGCAGTTAAGAAAAAAGTCCAAACTGTTAATGGAAGCCTAGTCATTGTCATACCTTTAGTTCTCATGTTGATTACTGTTACAACATAATTTAATGACCCCATCAAAGAAGAAGCAATAAAGATAGCCATAGAAACTAACCACAAAGTCATACCTAAACCAGATCCAGGAATTGCCTGAGGCAAAGCACTTAAAGGAGGATAAATTGTCCAACCCGCAGATGCCGGTCCTGATTCAACAAATAGAGAACTAATCATGATAATGCAAGAAACAAAGAACAACCAAAAAGATAGCATATTCATGAAACCTGAGGCCATATCACGAGCTCCAATTTGTAACGGAATTAATAAGTTACTAAACGTACCACTTAAACCCGCAGTAAGTACAAAAAATACCATTATTGTTCCGTGTATAGTTACCAAAGCAAGGTAAATATCATTACGCATTACACCATCTGGTGCAAAATTATCTCCCAAGAAAATCTTGAATATTTCAAAAGATTCTTCTGGCCATGCAATTTGCATACGGAAGAATAAAGATAAAACAACTCCAACAATACCCATCAATAAACCTGAAATAAGGTATTGTTTTGCTATCATTTTATGATCAAGACTAAAAATATATTTAGTAATGAAAGTTTCTTTATGATGACCGTGTTCGTGTGACATACTAATTCTATTATAGGATATATAAAAACTTATTTGATAACTTGTGCTACAACTTTGGTTGAATCAACTATAACTGGAACAACTTCAGTAGCAACTGGAGCAGGTGCATTAGCCTCTTTCCATTGTTGTGCTAAGGTTGGTTTTTCATCTAACCAAGCTTTAAAATCTTCAGGGGTATCAACAACAATTTTCATTTGCATATTGTAGTGTGACGCTCCACATATTTTATTACATAATAATAAATAATCAAAAGTATAAGAATCTAAAGCAGTTCCACCATTGGCTACAATTTTCTTACTATTATTTACTCTAATTTTATTGATTTTAGCTACTTTATCAACAATTGCTTCATCATTTCTCATATCAGCAGTTGTTACAGTTGGAGTAAAAGCAAACTGGGTTACCATTCCAGGAACACAATTCATCTGTGCTCTAAAATGAGGCATATAAGCTGAGTGTAAAACATCTTGTGAACGCATTTTGAAAATCACTTTTTTACCAACTGGTAAATGCAACTCAGTAACTACTTTATCATCTTGAGCAGCTGGATCAGCTAAATCTACACCTAAAGTATTAATGCCTTCAATTAACCTTACATTTGCTTTTCCTAAAGTTTTATCATCACCAGCATAACGTGCTTCCCAACCAAATTGTTTAGCATATAATTCAACAATAATAGCATCTTGTTCATCTTCTTTATCAACAAACATAATGTTATTCCATGTATACAAGCCATACATAATTAGACCGGCTAAAACAATAACTGGAATAATAGTCCAAATTGCTTCTAATTTGTTGTTGTCTGCAAAATATAAAGCTTTTTGACCTTCTTTACCTCTGTATTTAAATGCAAAATAATGCAATAAAAACTGAGTAATAGTTTGAACGAAGAAAATTAATGCCATAGAAATAGCCATCAAGTTATCTACATCTTTTCCATGTTCAGAAGCTGGAGTTCCTAACACCAAATCACTCCAAGCATACAATGAATAGATAGTAAAAACATAAATGAAACCAACAAAGGCAAACATTAAATAACCATTAACACTATTATCTCTATCATTAGCGATTTCGTCATTATCCGAAGAACCACCAATTTGGGTTAAATCAAAAATTTTAGTTAATTGCCAAACAGCAATACCGATTAGAACTAAAATTATAAATACCAAGAAACTTGTCATTTTTATTTCTTTTTAACTATTAATAATGAAAATGCTTACTTTCCTCAATCAAAGGATTTCTTTTTGGAACTAATGGAGCCTTAGTTAAAGCTGAGAACACAACGAAAATAAATAAACCTAAGAAGAACATTAAAGCTCCAATTTCAGGGATACCAATAAACCATTGATCACCAACTGTTGCAGGCATAATCATATTGAAGAAATCAATATAATGTCCAAATAATATTACAATACCAGCCATAACTACAATCCATGTTAAACGTTTGAAATCTGTATTGATTAAGATTAACAATGGGAAAATGAAGTTTAAAACTAACATTCCGAAGAAAGGTAATTTATAGTGTTCGATACGAGTTACGAAATAAGTAACCTCTTCTGGAATATTTGAATACCAAATCAACATAAACTGAGAAAACCATAAATATGTCCAGAAAATACTGATACCAAACATAAATTTAGCTAAATCGTGAATGTGACTTGTATTTACATGTTCTAAATATCCTTTAGATTTTAAATATAATGTAATCATAGCAATTACAGTAATTCCACTTACGAAGAAACTTGCAAAAACATACCACCCAAATAATGTACTGTACCAGTGTGGGTCAACAGACATAATCCAATCCCAAGACATAATAGACTCAGAAACAATGAAGAACACTAAGAAGAAAGCAGCTAATTTAAAATTTCTCTTATATGGTGCATTGTCTTCAGCAGCATCTTGAGCAATAGAGTTTTTAACAAACTTGAAACGAACGTAATTCCAAACAATTAAAATGACAGCTGCGGTTCCTAAGAATCTTCCAACACTTAACCATCCTTTTTTAAGGAAAATTAATTTATCAAATTTAACTGATTCTGGATTAACAACTTCCGGATCCATCCATACAAATAAATGATTCCAATGCATTCCTGCAGCAACCAACAAAAGGAAGAAAATAATAGAACCTGGCAATAAATAAGCCGTAATACCTTCCATTACTCTAAATAAAATTGGTGACCAACCCGCTTGAGCTGCATATTGAATAGCATAGAAGGCTAAAACTCCAACAGAAATTAACATAAAGAAGATACAAGCCACATACAAGGCGGCCCAAGGCTTATTTTGTAATTGATGTAAAACATGTTCTAAATGAGCTTTATGATCATCCTGATAATGAGCGTCTGCTTTAGAATGAGTTTTGTGATTGTCTGTATGAGCAGGAGATTCAGCAACGGCTACAACAGCAGTAGTATCTTCAACATGAACAGTAGAATCAACTGTAGTATTGTTAGTTTCTACATGAGTTGAATCGGCTACATGAGCAACTGCGACATTTACAGTATCTGCTACAATATGAGTATCAACAGCCTGTGGAGCAATCTTCTCAACATGAGCAACTTCATGACCGTGATGACTATCTGCTAATAATTTTTCTACATCCTCAATTGTTTTTGGAGCATTTAAGAATCCAAATACAATTCCAACAACTCCAAGAGCCATTAGGATGAATGAAAAAGTTTTTAATTTACTTGAAAACGTGTACATATCTATTATTTTCAAAAAGTTTTACTATTATAATCCAGCTTTTAATTTTAAAACGTAGTCTGCAACTATCCAACGCTCCTCTTGAGATAATTGATTAGCATGAGAACCCATAGAATTTAGTCCATAGGTAACTACGTGATAAATACTACCTTCAGTGATTTCTCTGTCAGCATAACTTGGAACACCAAGGAATTTTTCTTTAACCACTAAGTTTCCTTTTCCATCTCCCTTATCACCATGACAAATTCCACAGTAAATAGTGTATAACTCTTTAGCTTTATCTTGATTAATTGACAAAGAATCAAGAGGTGACTTCAAACTTGCTTTTGCTAAAGCATAACCTTCTGGTGTATTTGGAATTTCGTAAGGCACAAAACCTCTTTTGATAGAACCTTTAGCAGGCAATTGAGCTTCAACTCCATCTTTAAATACATTATGTTCTGAATAAGTTTCATAAGAAACCGCTTCGTACATATTTGGAAAAAATTGATAGTTAGGTTTTGCTTTATCGAAACATGAAGTTGTCATGATAGACAAACCTACTACTGCTACTATTTTATATAAACTTTTCATAACTATCTATTAATGCTTTTCAACAATTTTAACTTCTACAGCACCAGTATTAGCAAAGAAAGAAAGCAATTCTTCTTCATTACCGTGAACACCCACTTCCATTAAAAAATGATCATCTGTAGTTCTTACATCTGGATTTTCAGCTTGTTTAAAGGGCCATAATTTACTTCTCATGTAAAAGGTTATAACCATTAAATGAGCTGCAAAGAATACCGTTAATTCGAACATAATTGGTACGAACGCTGGCATATTATCAATATAACTAAAACTTGGTTTTCCACCAATATCTTGAGGCCAATCTTGAATCATAATAAAATTCATCATCCAAGTAGCGACAGATAAACCTACTAATCCATAAAGAAAAGCGCAAATTGCAATTCTTGTCGGTGCTAAACCCATAGCCTTGTCTAAACCATGGACTGGAAAAGGAGTATAGATTTCTTCTATGTGATGATGAGCTGCTCTTGTTTGTTTAACAGCATCCATTAAAACATCATCATCATTATATATAGCGTGTATTACTTTATTACTCATGATATTAATGATTATCTGAATGATTATGACCGTGTTTTTCTCTTTCTGCCTTGTAATTATCTCCTGAAGATTTTAAAATAGTCTTAACCTCTGCCTGAGCAATTACAGGGAAACTTCTAGAATATAATAAGAATAATACAAAGAAGAATCCGATAGTTCCGATATAGATACCTGCATCAACAAAAGTTGGTTGAAACATTGTCCATGAAGATGGCAAATAATCTCTATGTAATGAAGTTACGATAATTACGAAACGCTCAAACCACATTCCTACGTTCACCACAATTGAAATGATGAAAGACGCCATAATGTTAGTTCTAATTTTCTTAGACCACATAACTTGTGGTGAGATTACGTTACAAGTCATCATTAACCAATATGACCACCAATAAGGACCAGTTGCTCTGTTTAAGAAGGCATATTGTTCATACTCAACCCCAGAATACCAAGCTACAAATAACTCTGTAATATAAGCACAACCAACGATTGAACCCGTAATCATAATTACGATGTTCATTAATTCGATATGTTGAATAGTGATATAATCTTCTAAGTTAGATACTTTTCTCATGATAATAAGTAAAGTATTTACCATCGCAAATCCAGAGAAAATCGCTCCAGCAACGAAGTATGGAGGTAATATTGTAGTATGCCATCCTGGAATTACAGAAGTAGCAAAGTCAAAGGATACAATAGTATGTACAGAAAGTACAAGAGGAGTTGCTAAACCAGCTAATACAAGAGAAACCTCTTCAAAACGTTGCCAATCTTTAGCTCTACCAGACCATCCAAAAGAAAGTATAGAATAAACTCTTTTAGTAAAAGGGGTTACTGCTCTATCACGTAACATTGCAAAATCAGGTAACAAACCAGTCCACCAAAAAACTAATGATACTGACAAATAAGTTGAAATTGCAAATACGTCCCATAACAAAGGTGAATTAAAATTAACCCACAATGAACCAAATTGATTTGGAATAGGCAATACCCAATATCCTAACCATGGACGTCCCATGTGAATGATTGGAAATAAACCTGCTTGCATTACAGAAAAAATTGTCATAGCTTCTGCAGAACGGTTAATGGCCATTCTCCATTTTTGACGGAATAATAATAATACGGCAGAGATAAGTGTTCCAGCGTGACCGATACCTACCCACCAAACGAAATTGGTGATATCCCAAGCCCAACCAACTGTTTTATTCAATCCCCATGTTCCAATACCTGTGGTAACTGTATAAATCATACAACCTAATCCCCATAGGAAAGCGGCTAATGCGATTGAAAATACTATCCACCATTGTTTGTTAGCTCTACCTTCTACAGGTCTAGCAACATCTACCGTTACATCGTGGTAAGACTTACTTCCTACTACTAAAGGTTTTCTAATGGGTGCTTCGTAATGAGACGACATAATCCTTTATATTGTTTCTTTAATTAATACTTATTTATCGTTTCTAACTTTCACGTGGTACATCACGTTTGGTTTTGTTCCGATGTGCTCTAACAAATGATACATTCTATCAGACTCAACTAGTTTGGCCACTTCTGATTCTGAATCATTGATGTCACCAAATTTCATAGCACCACTTGAACAGGCTGCAGAACAAGCCGTTTGGAATTCATCTTTACCAACTGGTCTACCCTCACGTTTAGCTTTCAATTTAACTGCTTGAGTCATTTGAATACACATAGAACATTTCTCCATAACCCCACGAGAACGTACATTTACATCTGGGTTGATAACCATACGACCTAAATCATCATTCATATGATAATCAAACTCGCTGTTTTTGTTATATAAGAACCAGTTGAAACGTCTTACTTTATACGGACAGTTGTTTGCACAGTAACGTGTACCAACACATCTGTTGTATGCCATGTGGTTTTGACCTTCTCTACCATGAGATGTTGCAGCTACTGGACACACCGTTTCACACGGAGCATGATTACAGTGCTGACACATAACTGGTTGAAAAGCAACTTGTGGGTTTTCTGAAGGATCTTCCATTCCTGAAAAAGTATCGATAGAATCCAATAAACCTGAAGCTTCTTCTTTAACAACAACATCTCCAGCAAAAGTATCTTGTGAAGAATAATATCTATCGATACGCAACCAATGCATATCTCTACTTCTTCTGATTTCTGATTTACCTACTACCGGTACGTTGTTTTCTGCGTGACATGCGATAACACAAGCTCCACATCCTGTACAAGCATTTAAATCAATAGATAAATTAAAGTGGTGACCAACGCTTCTGTCAAAAGAATCCCATAAGTCAACTTCTGTAGCAGCTGTTGGTTTGTGATCTAATGAAACCATTGGAACTGAATTCCAAACTTTAGCATCTTTAGTATTGAAAACTTCTAATGTAGTTTCTTTGATAATATCACCTCTACCCATTAATGTTTTTTGTAACTGAACACAAGCAAATTCATGCTCACCGTCAGCAACAGTAATAGTAGCAGATTGATTCGAGTTTAAGTTAGCGTATAAAGCATAAGCATTAACACCTACTTGCATCTCTTCTTTTAAACCTAATTTTTTACCGTATCCAAAAGCTAAACCTAAAGTTCCTTTTGCTTGACCTGGTTGAATAATAACTGGTACATTTTCTAAAGTAGTATTTCCTACTTTAATAGTCGCATAACTTCCGTTCAAACCTCCATTAGCAACATTCCAGTTTTTGAATCCATTTGCTTCAGCATCTGCTTTAGACATAGTTACATAATTATCCCAAGATACTCTTGTAATAGGATCAGGGAATTCTTGTAACCATGGGTTGTTTGCCTGTTGACCATCTCCCATTCCAACTTTAGAATATAAAACTAAATCGAAATTAGAAGATTTTGCTTTAGCTAAAGCTGAAGCTGCCGAAGCATAATCAGCAGAAACTACAGTTAATGGACTTGCTAAAGAAGCAACAAAACCATCATGAACTGCTTGATTCCAAGATTTTCCGGCTAAAGAAGTAACTGAAAAAGATTTTAAGAAATCGTAATAAGTAACTGTATTGTCTGTCCAAGCTAATAAAGCCTCTTGAAATTGTTTTGTATTGAATAAAGGACGAATCGTTGGTTGCATAATGCTGTAATTACTTCTAGTAATTGCAACATCACCCCAAGATTCTAAATAATGTGGAGCCGCAGCAGCAATATTTGTTAAACTTGAAGTTTCATCTTCTTTCATTGAGAAAGCAACTGAAAGTTTAACTGATTTTAAAGCCGCAACGAAATCTTTTGAATTAGCTAAAGTGTAAGCTGGATTAACTCCATTCATAATTAACGTATGAACTTTTCCAGCTTTCATGTCTGCTACTAATTGAGCAACAGCTTTTGCATCTCCTTTTCTTGTAAGGATAGCATCAGAAGGATTGAAAGCTACAGATTGTAATGCATTATTAATAGCTAAAACTACTAATTGTGCATTTACATCATCTAAACCTGTAACAACAACACCTTTATTTTTAGCATCTTTAAGTTGTTTAGCTGCTTTAGCAATTTTAGCATTTTTAGGTTGAGCACCATTAACAACAGCATAATATAAATCTGCTAAAGCTTGTTTTTGTTGCGCAACAGTCATTGGAATTCTAACATCTGCATTAGCACCTGCTAAAGACATGTTAGCTTCAATTTGAATATGTTTAGACATCATTCCATTTTTAGGAATACGACCTTGAGCATATCCCGCATCAAAACCTCCTCCTTGCCAATCTCCTAAGAAATCTGCACCAACAGAAACGATAACATCTGCTTTAGAAAAATCATAATTAGCTAAAGCTCTTACACCGTAAACTGCTTGAAAAGCGTCTAAAGCATTTGATTCAGAAACTGCATCATAAACAACATGCTTAGTTGTTGGATATTTTGCAACTAAAGAAGAAATTAAAGCATCTGTAGATGGACTTGCCATAGTGTTTGTCAACACTACTACATTTCCACCTTTTGCTTTAGCATCTTCTAAACTAGCTTTAACTTTAGTGTTTACGTCAGCCCAAGTTGCATCTTTACCAGCAATTTTAGGTTGCTTCAAACGTAAACTATCGTATAATGAAAGAACAGAAGCATGAACTCTTGCATTAGCTCCAGTTTTTGCTCCTTCTAAATTATTGTTCTCTACTTTAATAGGACGACCCTCACGAGTTTTGATTAAAATATTAGCAAAATCAAAACCATCAGCCATAGTTGTTGCATAATAATCAGCAACACCAGGAATAATCTCTTCTGGTTGAACTACGTAAGGAATTGACTTTACAACAGGACCTTCACAAGCCGCTAATGAAGCTGCAGCCGTGCTAAATCCAACATATTTTAAAAAGTCACGACGAGTAGTTGACGAAGAAGATAAAGATTCCTTATCTCCTAAAAACTGGTCAACCGGAATTGGCTCCACAAACTCGTTGTTTCTTAGCGTCTCAACAATAGAGCTATTTTCGTTTAGCTCTTCAACACTTTTCCAGTATTTTTTGTTTGATGCCATTGTATAGTATATTAGCTTCTTAAATTATTTTATTAATAGTGACATTTACCACATTCTAAACCTCCCATTTGAGCAGCAGTTAACTTAGATACTCCGTATTTCTTAGAAAGTTCTTCGTGGATTTTTTTGTAGTAAGCGTTATCTTCTACTTTCACATTAGTTTCTCTGTGACAGTTGATACACCAACCCATTGTTAATGGAGCATGTTGACTCATAATTTCCATTTCTTCTACTGGACCGTGACAAGTTTGACACTCAACTCCAGCTACAGTAACGTGTTGAGAGTGATTGAAATAAACATGGTCAGGTAAATTATGAATTCTAACCCATTTAACAGGCTTCGTTTTTCCAGTGTATTTTTGTAATGATTTATCCCATCCAACAGCATCGTATAACTTTTGAATTTCATCATTGTAATTAACACCAAATTCATTACCTTCTGCTAAAGTAGTTTCAGCAACTTCACTTATATTCTTATGACAGTTCATACAAACATTCAATGAAGGTATATTTGAGTGCTTACTAACTCGAGACGCAGAGTGACAGTATTTACAATCAATTCCGTTTTCACCAGCATGTATTCTGTGTGAATAATGAATTGGCTGAACTGGCTCGTATCCTTGATCCACACCAATTTGCATCATCCAACCATATGCAAAATAAGCAGAAACCAATAATAAAACTACAACAGAAACTAAAACTAAAAACTGATTTTTAGCATAAGCTCTGAAAAGATTCATTACTGAGCGATCTTTTTGCTCTACTTCCAATCCTTTTGCACTAGCAATTTTTGTTAACATATTGTTCACCAAGAACAACATCACCACTAACATTAACATCACTAATGAAAGTACTCCTAATATTACATTATTAGAAACCCCAGAATCAGCAGCAGCATTACCAGCTACAACAGGAGCCCCAGGAACAGCAGCAGGTGCCGCAGGAGCAGGCTCAGATGTATACGCTAAAATATTGTCAATATCTTCATTTGACAATTGCGGAAATGCAGTCATTGGAACTTTATTGTTCTCTTCAAAAACCTTAACAGCTTGCGCATCTCCTGACTTGATTAATTCTCCACTGTTCTTAATCCACTTGTACAACCATTCTTTATCATACTTTGAAGCAACATCTCGAAGCGCAGGCCCCGTAGCTTTACCATCTAACTTATGACAAGCAGCACAATTAGTATTAAACAATTCTTTACCCTTCGCCACATCTTGAGAAAATGCAGATAAAGAAGTTACTAGCACGAATGCTAAACTGAAGAAAATCTTTGAAAACGATTTATGGTTACCCACCTTTTTCATATTTAAAATGATTATCGACTAAATTTGGTATGTTTTTTGACCATACCTTATCTAAAAAAACATGTTATTTTTTCAAAACTCCGACAAAAATACAATATTAGTCCTATTATTAAAACCTTAACTTTACCTAACGTTGTAATTTATATTTATTCTAAATAATTACATAATGCCTCAATGTCGCTATAAATTGTATTTTTGTTTTAAAATAAATAAACGATGAAAAAAACTCATAAAGCTAAATTATTGTTAAACATAATACTAACGTTTTTTTTTAGTATTTATGGAAATGCTCAAGAGAGTAAAACCAATCTTATTCAAGATTCAAAAATTGAAATTTTATTGAAAGAAAAAAGGAAATTAAACAATTACACGCAATCTTTTGAAGGATATAAAATCCAAATTTTTTACGGAAGCAGTGATGAATCTAAGAAAAAACTGAATGAATTTAAAAAAGAATTTAAAAATTTTGAAGCCACAATAGTATATACAAATCCTAATTTTAAAGTTTGGATAGGAAATTTCGAAACACGTTTAGAAGCCGAAAAAGCTTTACTCGAAATAAAAAAGAAATACAGTACAGCATTATTAATAAAACCTATTAAATAAAACGGTGAAGCCATTCAAATTGAATGGCTTCACCGTTTTTAAAACAAACAAGTAATTACTTTAATTTTTTCTTAACTTCTACTTCATGGAAACCTTCAATTAAATCATACTCACGAATGTCGTTGTAATTCTTAATTTGCATACCGCAATCATAGCCTTTAGAAACCTCTTTAACATCATCTTTAAAACGTTTCAGAGTAGCAAGTTCTCCTGTGTAAATCACAACTCCTTCTCTAATTAATCGAATCTTAGAATTTCTAAAAATCTTACCATCCGTAACCATACATCCAGCAATTGTACCCACTTTTGAAACTTTAAATAATTCTCTAATCTCAGCAGTACCAGTAATTTCTTCTTTCATCTCTGGTGAAAGCATCCCTTCCATAGCATCTTTCAAATCATCTATAGCATCATATATAATCGAATAGTTACGGATATCAATCTCTTCTTTTTCAGCCAATTGTTTAGCATTTCCTTGAGGACGTACATTGAAACCAATAATAATTGCATCAGATGCCGAAGCAAGCAAAACATCAGATTCTGTAATCGCTCCAACTCCTTTATGAATAATATTAATCTGAATTTCTTCTGTTGATAATTTAGAGAACGAATCAGACAATGCCTCAACAGATCCATCTACATCTCCTTTTAAGATAATATTTAATTCCTTAAACTGCCCTAACGCAATACGACGACCAATTTCAGCAAGTGTAATATGCTTTTGAGTACGAACCGATTGTTCACGTTGCAATTGTGTACGCTTAGCCGCAATTTGTTTCGCTTCTCTTTCGTCTTCATAAACATTAAACTTATCACCCGCAGTTGGAGCTCCATCCAAACCTAAAACAGATACCGGAGTTGATGGACCAGCCTCTTTAATTTGGTGTCCTCTTTCATCAAACATAGCTCTAATCTTACCATGATTTTTCCCAGCTAAAACATAATCTCCTACTTTTAATGTACCTGCTTGAACTAAAATTGTAGAAACATAACCTCTACCTTTATCTAACTGAGCTTCCACTACAGTTCCCAGTGCAGATTTATTAGGATTGGCTTTCAATTCTAAAACTTCAGCCTCTAACAATACTTTCTCTAATAATTCTGATACTCCTGTTCCTTGTTTAGCTGAAATGTCATGAGACTGATATTTTCCACCCCAATCTTCAACTAGTAAGTTCATCCCTGCCAATTGCTCTTTAATTTTTTCTGGATTAGCCGCTGGCTTATCTACTTTATTAATAGCAAAAATCATAGGAACACCAGCCGCTTGAGCATGACTAATTGCCTCTTTTGTTTGTGGCATAATATCATCATCCGCAGCAATTACAATGATTGCAATGTCCGTTACTTGTGCACCACGAGCACGCATTGCAGTAAAGGCTTCGTGACCAGGTGTATCTAAAAATGTAATCTTTTCTCCATTTTCTAAAATTACACCATAAGCACCAATATGCTGTGTAATTCCACCTGACTCACCCGCAATAACGTTTGCTTTACGGATATAATCTAACAATGAAGTTTTACCATGATCAACATGCCCCATAACAGTAACTATTGGAGCTCTATGAACTAAATCTTCAGGTTTATCCTCCACAGTAACAGCAGCTTCTTCAATATCTGTTGTGATAAATTCAACCTCATATCCAAACTCATCTGCTACAATTGACAGTGTTTCTGCATCCAAACGCTGATTCATGGTAACCATGATCCCAAGTGACATACACGTTCCGATTACTTTAGTAATTGGCACATCCATTAAAGAAGCAATTTCACCAACTGTTACAAATTCTGTAACTTTTAATGTTTTACTTCCTTCTTCTTGAGCCTGTAATTCATCATCAACACGTTGACGATGAGAATCTCTTTTGTCTCTACGATATTTTGCCGATTTTGACTTATTTCCTTTTCCTTGAAGTCTTTCAAGAGTTTCTTTAATTTGGTTTTTAACATCTTCTTCAGAAGGCTCAACCTTTTGAATAATTGGTTTTTTACCTTTGTTAAAGCCTGCTCCACCACCTTTAACAAACTCTTTCTTTGGACCTCCAACATTATTATTAGCTCCTGAAGCTCCAGGTGCACCTGGTTTAACAATACGCTTACGCTTATTTTTGTTATTAGCCGAATTAGCTCCAGCAGCATTTTGAGCTTGAGGAGTTCCCGGTTTTTTAAAGTCTTTCTTAGGATCTTCTTTTTTCTTTTTAGGTTTATCAAACTGAGATAAATCAATTTTTTGACCTGTAAAAGTAGCTCCTGAAAGTTTTTGGTATTGTGTTTCAATTTTAATTTCTCCTTCTTCAGAAGTATCAGTTGTAAGTTCTGCTGATTTTGTAAGCTCAACTTTCTTTACTTCTTGCTTATCAACAACACCATTATCAACCGACTCGTCTTTTGAAAGAACATCAGCTATATTTTTTTCAGCAACAGCTTCAATTGGAGTCTCTTTTTGTTCAGAAGAAGAAGTATCAGATGTAACAACTTGCTTTTTAGGATCTAAATCTATTTTCCCCACAGCTTTAGGAGCAGATAAAATAGCTTTAGCTTTAATAATTTCTTGTCTTTGTCGCTCTTCTTCTTGCAATCGTTTTGCTTCTTGTTCCTTTTCAAGCTCCCTTTTAAGCGCCTCTTTCTCTTTTCGCTTTTCTTCACTCACTTCTAGAGAGGCAACCTTATTCCCTTTGTCAGCAGAAAATTGACCGCATAAGACTTTATATTCCTCTTGTGATATTTTTGCATTTGGACTAGACTCAATTTCATGACCCTTTTCTTTAAGAAAATCCACAGCTCTATCAAGAGAAATATTTAACTCCCTTAAAATCTTGTTTATTCTTATTACTCTTTCTTCAGACATATAATCTTTTTAAAATTCTTCTTTGTTGTGTGTTGTTAAAAATAGAAAGTTATTATCCTTCCAATTCTGTTTTAAGGATGTTCATAACATCCATGATTGTCTCTTCTTCTAGATCTGTTCTTCTAACTAGATCAGCAACATCTTGTTTTAAAACACTTCTAGCTGTATCTAAACCTATCTTTTCAAACTCTTCAATAATCCATCCTTCGATCTCATCAGAAAACTCTCTTAATTCAACATCATCTTCTTCCTCAGCTGCGCCTTCACGAATAACATCAATCTCATAACCTGTCAATAAACTAGCTAACTTAATATTGTTTCCTCCTCTACCAATAGCCTTTGAAACCTCTTCAATTTTTAAAGATACCTCTGCTGTTTTAGCTTCCTCGTTAATCTTAACCGAAGAAACTTTTGCTGGACTCAAAGCTCTTGTAATATATAATTGCGCATTTGCAGTATAATTAATCACATCTATATTCTCATTACCCAATTCACGCACTATTCCGTGGATACGAGAACCTTTCATCCCTACACATGCTCCAACAGGATCTATTCTGTCATCATAAGAATCTACTGCAACCTTAGCTTTTTCACCAGGTATACGAACAACCTTCTTAATTGTAATTAAACCATCAAATACCTCTGGAATTTCTTGCTCAAATAATTTCTCCAAAAATTCCGGTGCCGTTCTTGACATTATAATCTGAGGTTTATTTCCCTTCAGTTCAACATTCTCAATTACACCTTTAACGTTATCCCCCTTCTTAAAATAATCATTAGGGATTTGCTTCTCTTTTGGCAATACAATCTCATTTCCTTCATCATCCATCAAAATTACAGCTTTTGGACGAACATGATGCACTTCAGCTGTGTAAATATCACCTATTAAATCTTTGAACTGCTTGTATAAATTTGTATTATCGTGTTCATGAATTTTGGAAATTAAATTCTGACGTAGAGCTAAAATTGCTCTTCTTCCTAATTGAAATAATTTCACTTCCTCAGAAACATCTTCACCAACCTCAAAATCTGGCTCAATTTTTCTTGCCTCAGACAAAGAAATTTCAGAGTTTGGATCCTCAACCTCTCCATCTTCAACTACGACACGATTTCTCCAAATCTCCATATCTCCTTTATCAGGATTGATGATAATATCAAAGTTATCATCCGAACCGTATTTCTTCTTCAATGCATTTCTAAACACATCTTCTAAAATTGCCATCAGGGTAACTCTATCAATGAGTTTATCGTCTTTAAATTCTGAAAACGATTCGATTAATGCAATATTCTCCATGTCAACTCTATATTTAAAATGATATTATAACAACTGCTTCTTTTATATTAATGTAGGAAATTTCTATTTTTTTGTCAACAGTTTCTTTTCCTTTACCTATCTTTTTTGGCTCACGAGCTTGCCATTCAAGAATGATTTTTTCGTCATCAGCTGCAACTAATTTTGCCTCAAACTCCTCTGAATTAGCTGTTTTGACTTTTAAAACCCTGCCAATATTTTTTTTAAACTGCCTAACCAACTTTAGCGGACTCGAAATACCCGCAGATGCAACCTCCAAAGAAAAATCTTGCTCATCACGATCCAACTTACTCTCAAGCGCTTTGCTAACATCGATACAATCCTGAAGATTCACGCCAAAATCCCCATCTAAAACAACACTAATCTTATTAGTATCATTGATAGAGAAATCTATTAAAAAAAGATGCGCATAATCTAGTAAAACCGCATCCAACACCTCCTGAACTTTGCTTTTAAATGTCATATTTTTATAAAAAGAGGCACGCTCAGCGTGCCTCACAATTATTTTGCTCTTGTAATAACTTTGCAAATATACAAAAAAATAATAAAAAACACATGGTCTATTTAGATAATTTTAATACCTTTATAAAATGATATAAATATACCATTTTAACAACCTAAAACAAACTTATGAAACGAATTTTAGTTCCAACAGACTTTTCCAAGCATGCAGAGTACGCTCTAAAAGTAGCCGCTCAAATTGCAAAAAAAAATGATGGTGAAATCTTTTTAATCCATATGCTGGAATTGCCAACCTCTGGAAATGACGCTTTATCAACATCTCACGAAATACCAGAATTAATGTTATTCAAAGATGCAGCGGTAAACAAATTAGACGCCATAATGAATGCCGATTACTTGTCTGGTATAAAAATTTCTAAAATCATTCAATTTGAACTTGCTTTTGACGGAATTTTAAAAAATGGCAAAACACAAAATGCAGACTTGGTTGTAATGGGATCACATGGCGCTAAAGGCTTCCAAGAAATGTTTATAGGATCTAACACCGAAAAAGTCGTTAGACATTCTGACATCCCAGTATTAGTAATAAAAAAGGAAGAGGAAAATTTCAATGTTAATAAATTTGTTTTTGCATCTGATTTTTCAGACGAAGCAAAAAAACCATTTGAACAAGCAAGTGCTTTTGCAGAAAAATTTGGAGCAAAACTACACCTAGTAAACATAAACACCCCTAACAACTTTAAATCAACAAAAGTTGCCCAACAAATAATAGATGATTTCATTTCTGAATTCAAAAATACAAACCTATCTACACACATTTATAATGACGTTAATGTAGAAAAAGGAATACTACACTTTGCTAAAAGCATTGACGCAGATTTAATAGGAATGTGTACTCATGGAAGAAAAGGTTTAGCTCACTTCTTCAATGGAAGTATTAGTGAAGATTTAGTCAACCATGCTAAAAGACCCGTAATTACTTTCAAAATATAAAACAAGTAATTTCCATAAAAAAAGACTGAGAATATTCTCAGTCTTTTTTTATGGAAATTATCAAACACAAACAGCCTAAAAATAAAAAAACTCCACTAAAAATATAGTGGAGTTTTGTTGGCCCACAAGGACTCGAACCTTGAATGACGGTACCAAAAACCGGAGTGTTACCATTACACCATGGGCCAATACCTAAACAACCTTTTCGATTGCGAGTGCAAATGTATGACATATTTTTTATTCTGCAAATTTTTCTAAAAAAAATATTAAAAAAAATAATTACCCAACATTATAAACAAAAAAATAGTTTCTTTGTAGATGAATATAGAAAACCTAATTACAATATGAATTCATTCAACTTTAAAAAGTGGAACACTATTCTAGGATGGTCTACTTTTATTGTAGCACTAACAACTTATTCATTAACTGTAGAGCCAACATTAAGTTTTTGGGATTGCGGAGAATACATAGCAACTTCTGCAAACTTAGAAGTTGGACATCCGCCTGGAGCTCCTTTATTTCAAATGTTAGGCGCTTTTTTTGCAATGTTTGCTACCAGCACAGACAAAATAGCGCTAATGGTAAACTATCTTTCTGTCTTTTCAAGTGCTTTTACTGTACTTTTTATGTTTTGGTCCTTAACATTGTTAATGAAAAGGATTTTCAAATCAAAAGAAACAAACGCAAAAGGACAAGATATAATTATTCTTGGTAGTGCTTTTATCGCAGCCTTAACTTTTACTTTTTCAGATAGTTTTTGGTACAATGCAGTTGAAGCAGAAGTGTATGCAATGGCAACTTTTCTAATCGCATTATTATTCTGGCTGGGATTACGCTGGGAACAGGAACTAGAAACACCAAGAGGAAATAAATGGCTATTAATCATTTCTCTTGTTATCGGACTTTCATTTGGAGTCCATTTCATGGCTCTTTTGACGTTTCCCGCTATAGGATTTCTATACTTTTTCAAAAAATATAAAAAAGTAACCATTAAAAATTTCATTATAGCTAACATTGTAATTGTAGCTATCTTACTTTTCATTTTTAAACTGTTATTACCATACACGCTCGCTTTCTTTGGAAAAACAGAAATTTTCATGGTAAACAGCCTTGGAATGCCTTTTAATTCAGGAACCATTTTTGCCTTTATTTTAATTGTTACCATGTTTTATTTTGGTTTAAACTACACCAAAAAGAAAGGTCATGTTTTTTATAATACGCTAATTTTATCTACGCTTTTTATTCTAATTGGTTTTTCAACTTGGTTAATGTTACCTATTCGAGCAAATGCCAATACACCAATTAATGAAAACAGACCCTCAGATGCAGCAGAAGTTTTAGCTTATTACAATAGAGAACAATATGGAGAACAAAAATTATTTTATGGCCCTCAATTCTCTGATGCCTACTCAGGATTAGATCCTGAAACTCCTTTTTTGGATGAAAAACCAAATTATGAAAGAGATTACAAAACAAAAAAATATGTAATTACAAACAACTTTAAAAACGCAAAACAAAACACTGACGATGCTCACAAGGCACTTCTTCCAAGAATGTGGAGCAACGATCATGCTGTAAATTATATGACTTTTGGTGAACCTCTAGAATTCAGAATAAATCCTGAATATTCACATGAAGACGAGTTGGTTCAAATTGTAACCGATTTCAGAAAAGCTTATGCTACAGGTGAAGTAGATCTAAAAGGTTATGATAAATTCCTTAAAACCTATGGCGAATATCTAATCGTTGACAAACCAAGTTTTATTTCAAACATGAAATTCTTATTTCAATATCAATTTGGGTATATGTATATGCGTTATTTAGCATGGAATTTTGTAGGCAGACAAAACGATGAACAAGGAAAATATGATGATTTAAAAGGAAACTGGCTTACTGGTATTGACGTTATTGACGAAATTTTCATAGGTTCACAAAAAAACCTCCCCTCAGACATTGCAAACAATAAAGCTAGGAACATTTATTTTGGTATTCCATTTTTACTGGCTCTGATTGGTATTGTTTTTCATGCACAACGCGATATAAAAAGTTTTTATGTCCTATTAGTTTTATTTCTTTTTACAGGTTTAGCATTAAAAATATATTTAAATGAGAGACCTTTTGAACCAAGAGAAAGGGATTATGCATTAGTTGGTTCGTTTTATGTATTTGCCATGTGGATAGCATTTGGAATTTACGCAATTTTTGATTGGATCAAACAGTACCTAGCTCCTAAAATCGCGATACCAATTGTTTTAACAATTTGTTTGTTGGCTTCACCTATTCTAATGGCTAAAGAAAACTGGGACGATCATGATCGATCTGATAAATACACCGCTTTGGCAATGGCAAAGGCTTACTTAGATTCTTGTGAACCTAACGCCATCCTATTCACTATTGGTGACAATGACACTTTCCCTCTTTGGTATGCTCAAGAAATTGAAAGATATAGAACAGATGTTAGAATTGTAAATACCAGCTTATTCATGACTGATTGGTACATCGATCAAATGAAAATGAAAACACACAATTCAGAGCCTATTCCAAGCTCGTTTAACAGAGAACAATACAAAGGAAGTAGAAGAGACTATAGCTTGTATGTAGAACGTACCGAAGAACCTTTACTACTTGATGAAATGCTTAAATTCATTGCATTAGACGACGATAGAGCAAAAATAAAATTAGAAAGCGGAAATCAAGTAAATTATTTCCCTTCTAAAAAAGTTATTCTCCCTATTGACAAAAATACAATCATTAAAAACAAAGTGGTGAGCCCTAAATATTATGATTCTATTGTTCCGCAAATTGAATTCACCATCAAAGACAAAGCTATTTACAAAAATCGTTTAATGATGTTAGACATTGTAAATCAAAACAACTGGAAAAGACCAATATATTTCACAGGAGGAAGTTTTGGTGAAGATGACTACATTTGGATGAAAGACTACCTTCAATTAGATGGTATGTGCTTTAAATTAGTCCCAGTAAAAACATCAGTAAAAGATCCAAATCCGATGGAAATGGGATACATCGATTCAGAGAAAATGTATGAAATCGTAATGAAATGGGATTGGGGAAATAGCGAAAGCCCATTCATTTATCATGACCCTGAAACGCGTAAAAATAGTATATCATATAGAACGAATTTAGCTCGTTTAGCTCAAACTTTAATTAATGAAGGTAAATTAGATAAAGCCGAAAAGGTAATTGATTTAGCCATGACAAAGATGCCGCTCGAATTCTTTGAATATTATTCACTATTAGAACCATTTGCTGCTGGATATTATGAAGTTAATCAAAAAGAAAAAGCTAGAAACTTACTTTCTAAGCTAATTAAAAAACAACAAGAAATGCTAACTTATTTTAATTCCTGGAAACCAAGTGATCAAAATTTTAGTGCAATGGACATTATGTTGGATATTGAGCAATACAGAAGCTACTTACAAGTTGCCAAAAACGCAAGTGATTCTGAATTTTATGATGCAGAAAAAGTAAAATTCAACAATTATAACAAAATGTTTGCTCGTTTTGGCAGAAGAATGGAATAACAAATAATAAAATGTCCCAATAGGAAGAGATTTCTGTTGGGACATTTTTTAAAACTAATTTTACTTAATGAACTTCGGTTGGGTAAAAACAAATAAATGGATTAAAAAGATTTTCAATGACCTGACTTGGGATATTCCAAATTCAGATAATAAAATCTATTTAACTTTTGATGATGGCCCAATTCCTAAAGTAACCGAATGGGTTTTAGATCTTTTAAAATCCGAAGAAATTAAAGCAACATTTTTTTGCATTGGCGATAACATCAAAAAACATCCTGAAATTTATAAAAGAATACTGTCTGAAGGACATCAAACAGGAAATCACACTTTCAACCATTTAAACGGCTGGAAAACCGAGACAAATAATTATATCGATAATTTCAAGTTGTGCGAAACTGAAAACTTAAAACTGAATACTGAACACTCGTTTTTATTTCGTCCTCCTTACGGAAAAATTAAACCCAGTCAATCAAAAGCAATTCGACAATTAGGCTACAAAATAATTATGTGGGATGTTTTGAGTTATGATTTTGATTCCTCTACTTCAAAAGAGAAATGCCTAGAAAATGTAATTTCATACACAGTACAAGGGAGTATAATAGTATTTCACGACAGCATTAAATCAGAACAAAATTTAAAGTTTGCTTTGCCTAAGGCAATAAAAGTTTTAAAAGATAAGGGGTTTACTTTTGATGTAATTCCTTAGACTTGTTCTTGCACTAATGAAATTAAAGTGTTAGCATCAAGTTCGCCACTTTGTCTCCATACCATTTGACCTTCTTTATAAATCATTAAAGTAGGCAAGCCTTTAATACGAAGTGCTTCGGCTAACTCTTGATTTTTATCCACGTCAATTTTAATTACACGTGCTTTATCTCCCAAAGCAGCTGCTACATGACGGATTACTTCGTTCATAGCTACTGAAGGTTCATTCCACTCGGTAAAGAAATCGATTAGTACAGGTACCTGAGCATCGATAAGTTCTCCAAATTTTGACATAAATTGCAATTTATTAGTATCAAAAAATAAATTTTTACACAAAAATAATATACAAATGTAGCATTTTTACTGAATCACGCTACTTTTTCTCCTTTTTTTAGTTCAATAACCGTTATTTCAGGCATAATCCCTACCCTACCTGGATAGGCATGAAAGCCAAAACCACGATTTACATAAATATATCTTCCTGCATTTTCATACAATCCTGCCCATTGTTTGTAAACATATTGTACTGGACTCCATTTTATCCAGCCTGGTATTTCTATTCCAAATTGCAACCCGTGAGTATGTCCTGAAAGCGTTAAGTGATAATGATTAGCATCGTGCTGAATTTTTTCATCCCAATGACTTGGGTCGTGACTCATCACTATTTTGAAATCTTCTTTATTTAAACCTTTTGAGGCTAAATTTAAATCGCCACGCTCTCCGAATTTCCTTCCCCAATTTTCAACACCTACGATTGCCAATTCCTGATTGTCTTTTTTGATTTTCACATGCTCATTCAACAACAATTTAAAATCAATTTTGTTGTGAATAGCTTTAATGTTTTCAAAATTTTGCATTTTAGTTTGTTGCGAGGGCCAATTAACATACTCACCATAATCATGATTTCCAAGTACTGAGTACTTCCCGAATTTTGGATTATGAATTCCTTTAAAAGTATCAATCCAAGGATCCATTTCAGTTGCATGTGTATTTACAATATCACCTGTAAACAAAACCATATCTGAATTTTGTTCATTAATCAAATCGATCGCATATTGGATTTTCTCAGCATCATCAAAACTCCCACTGTGAACATCCGAAATGTGTGTTATAGTAGTTCCATCAAAAGCATCTGGTAAATCAGGAAAAAATAAAGTTTGTCTGATCACTTTGTAATTGTATTTTCCAATAGTAATTCCGTATAAAAAAGAAGCAAACGGGATAGCTGCTATACCTAAAGCTATTTGACTCACAAACTTTCTTCTTTCGGGTAAAAAACCATCGGAACCGCTTTTTGTTATTACACCAAACAATCCTGCAAAAAAGCGAACTATATCTTCTCCAAATAAAATGATAGTCAATAATAGTTTAGGCACATAAAGCAACAACAACAGTCCAAAAGTCATCATTGTTTGCGGTGTTTGTCCAACACTCCTATCAAAATGATACAACTGATAAATAATGTAAAATAAAGCAATTGCAGATGTTACATAGTAAAAAACAAAAAACCACTTCGATTTAATCAAAGTCTTAAACGCCTGAAAAGCATAGATTTCAAGAATTATAACAAACACTAAAAAAACAATCCAACGAATCATTAGCTCTTTTTTTTTTGCAAAGTAACTACAACTTTGTCAATTCAATACCTATTTATTAAAATTTTAACGATTAAAAAAGGCTGTAAAACTAATCCGATTTACAGCCTTTGAAATTAATAACTAAAACTCTTTAAAATCCTAATCCAACAGCCATTGCCGAAATACTTGGAGAAAAATTCACAACACGTGTTGCAGTACCAGTTGTTAAATTAATTCGGTAAACAGCTTGTGTTCCGTTTACAGTTAAAATTGAGAATGCTTCATTACTATTTCCACCAATATCAAATCCATTCATTGAGGAAGCAGTTACACCTAAACTTCCAACCAAAACTAAGGTTCCGTTGTTTGGTGGATTCTGCAAATACAAATTATTATTATTCGTATCAATAACAAAAAGCTGAGTTGATGTTGTTTGAGCAAAATTGTTTGTATACGCTGCAGCTGTAACGGAAGGAGTTCCCGGATTTAAGTTTCCATCAACTGCTACAACTGTTCCTAAATCTGGGTGCAAACGTAAGTTTTGCCCTGTATTGCTAACTAACCGAATTCTATCAACCGTTGGGTTAAAATCAAACCCAAAATCTGTACCTGAAAGCACTGGAGTTAATCCTGAACCTACCGCTGAAACTTGACCATTAGCTGTATTAATGGTCAATAATCTACTTTGGTTTGTAACTGCATATAAAGCACCATTTGCTGGTCTAAAATCTAATCCTACAATTTGTTCGTTAGCATTCATTCCTGTTAAAGCTATTGAATTAGAAGAACCTAGAATTGGATGAATTCTGTATAAAACATTTGAAGTTGATGTCACGTAAGCAATTGGTTTCGACTTAAAAGCAACTTCTACAATTTGTTGAGAAAAAGTTCCAATCCAAGTAGCTTTTCCAGTCATTAAACTGATTGTATACAATCTTGATTCGTTATTTTTATAGTTAACAGCCATTGCATAATTAGAATCTGGTAAAATATCTAATCCTCCAACACCTTCAAAATCTACCTCTAAAACACCCACTTCTTGAAGTCCTCCATCATTTGGCGGATTTTGAACATATAATTTATCCGTTGCATAATCGATATCGTACAGTAACGTTGAAGTAGTTCCTGCAAAACTATTAGTATAACCAATGGCTTCAATTCTTGCATTACCCACACCATTAATACTTCCATCAGTAGCTACCACTGTTCCTAATTCTGGGTGCAATCTTAAATTTTGACCATTATTTGAAACCAAACGAATTCTATCTACCGTTGGATTGAAATCAATTGAACTAGAAGTTCCAGCTATTTGAGGTGTAAATGAAGCTGTTCCAAGAGGCGTAGCTAATCCAGAAATCTCGTTAATAATGTACAAGCGACTTGTTGAACCTAAACCATACAATTGACCTGTTGCTGGACGATAATCAATACTAATAATATTTTCTCCAGATTGTAATCCAGTAATTGATAAATTTCGAATTGGAGAACTTAAATTTCTTGCGTTAAAATAAATAACTCTGTTATCATTACTTAATGCTGTAAACTCAACAAGCGGTGCAACTTCTGGCATTGGAGTTGGATCAGTTTGAGGCATTGTAGCAGCATCGTCATCTGAACATGCTACAAAAATTATCAAAAGACTCATTAGTAAAACTGATTTCACAGGTAATAAAATTTGTTTCATAATTAATTTGTTTTTTCTTATTTACGAAAAACATGAAATCATGGTTTAAATCACATCCGATTTTTTTCCTAATAAAACAAAAAAGACCAAAAACACATATATTTTTATAACTTTGAAAAATTATAGAACACCATTATTATGTCACAAAAACGCCTTTTTTTACTAGATGCTTACGCCTTAATTTTTAGAGGTTATTACGCTTTTATCAAAAACCCAAGAATCAATTCAAAAGGAATGGACACTTCAGCCATTATGGGATTCATGAACTCTTTGATGGATGTAATTAAGCGCGAAAAACCTGACCATTTAGCAGTAGCTTTCGATAAAGGCGGAAGCGATTACCGTTTTGAAATGTACCAAGAATACAAAGCACATCGTGACGAAACTCCTGAAGCGATTAAAATTGCTGTTCCCTATATTCAAGAATTGTTGAAAGCAATGCACATTCCAATTATCGAAAAAGCAGGTTTTGAAGCAGATGATTTGATTGGAACTTTAGCCAAACAAGCCGAAAAAGAAGGGTTTCAAGTGTTCATGGTAACGCCAGATAAGGATTTTGCGCAATTGGTTTCGGAAAATATTTTCATGTACAAACCTGCCCGAATGGGGAATGACATCGAGATTTGGGGAATTCCCGAAGTCTTAGAAAAATTTGAAATCGAACGTCCAGAACAAGTTATTGACTTCTTAGGAATGATGGGTGATTCTGCCGATAATATTCCGGGATTACCTGGTGTGGGTGAAAAAACTGCTAAAAAATTCTTAGCGGAATATGGAACTTTAGAAAATTTATTAGCCAATACGCATCAACTAAAAGGTGCAATGAAAGACAAAATTGAAGCCAACAAAGAATTGGGAATTTTATCCAAAAAATTAGCCACTATCCTACTAGATTGTCCTGTGACATTTGATGCTAACGATTACGAATTATCAAAACCTGATGTGGAGAAAACTGATGCTTTGTTTCAGGAATTAGAATTCCGTCAAATGAAAGCGCAGTTTGATAAGCTTTTTGGAACCGGAAAAGAATACGATGAAATTGACAGTAATGGCAATACTTCGGAAATTCCGCAACCAACAAAAAAAGCGCCAGCCAAAAAATCAAACGAAGACCAATTTGATTTGTTCGGTTTTAGTGATGAATCGGATGAACCAACTGCGAATCATTCCTATTATGCAACTTTAGAAAATACAACACATTTCTACCAAATAGTTCAAGGCGATTTACCCGTAAAATTGTTAATGCAGAATTTATTAAATCAAACCTCAGTATGTTTTGATACCGAAACTACAGGAATTGACGCTTTGAATGCTGAGTTAGTAGGAATGTCGTTCTCTTTTGAAAAAGGAAAAGGATTTTATATTCCGTTTCCCGAAAATCAGGAAGAAGCCCAAACGTTAATTGAAAAATTCCGACCCTTCTTCGAAAATGAGAACATCGAAAAAATCGGTCAGAACATGAAATACGACTTGAAAATTCTTTCGAATTACAACATTCAAGTCAAAGGAAAATTATTCGACACCATGATTGCACATTATCTGATTAATCCAGATATGCGACATAATATGGATGTGTTGTCGGAAACCTATTTGAAATATGCGCCAAAATCGATTGAAACGTTAATTGGTAAAAAAGGGAAAAATCAATTATCAATGCGTGATGTACCTTTGGAAGACATCAAAGAATACGCAACGGAAGATGCTGATATTACGTTCCAACTAAAAGAACATTTCCAACCGATTTTAGAAAAAGTAGGCACTAAAAAACTATTCGACGAAATAGAAATTCCGCTAGTTCCTGTTTTAGCGGATATGGAAAAAGAAGGGATTCGTTTGGATGTGGAATTTCTAAAAAGCATGTCGGTTGACATGCAAAAAGAAATTGATGCGTTTGAACAACAAATCTATGAAACTGCGGGTGAAAAATTTAATTTGGCTTCTCCAAAACAATTGGGTGATATTTTATTCGACAAACTAAAAATTGGTGGCGCGAAACAAAAGAAAACCAAAACCGGTCAATACGCTACTGGTGAAGAAGTGTTGAGTTATTTGGCAAACGAACATCAAATTGTGCGCGATATTTTAGAATGGCGTCAAATGGTGAAATTACAAAGTACGTATATTGATGCATTACCAAATCAAGTCGATAAAAAAACTGGAAGGGTACATACCGATTATATGCAAACGGTGGCGGCTACCGGTCGTTTGAGTTCGAATAATCCGAATTTACAAAACATTCCTATTCGTACCGAAAGAGGAAGACAAATTAGAAAAGCCTTCATTGCGCGCGATGAAAATTACACCTTACTTTCTGCCGATTATTCTCAAATTGAATTACGAATTATTGCGGCTTTATGCGGTGAAGAAAATATGATTAAAGCGTTTCAAAATCACGAAGATATTCACAAAAGTACGGCTGCAAAAGTGTTCAACGTGCCTTTAGACGAAGTAACAAAAGAACAAAGAAGTCATGCTAAAACCGTAAACTTCGGAATTATTTATGGCGTTTCGGCATTTGGATTGAGCAACCAAACCAACTTATCTCGAAAAGAAAGTGCAGAATTAATTGAAGCCTACTATCAAACGTATCCAAAATTAAAATCGTTTATGACTTCGCAAGTGGATTTTGCTAGAGAAAATGGTTATGTTGAAACTATTTCGGGAAGAAGACGTTATTTGAAAGACATCAACTCAGCCAACGCGATTGTTCGTGGTGGCGCAGAACGAAATGCGGTAAATGCACCAATTCAAGGTTCGGCTGCGGATATCATCAAAATTGCAATGATTAATATTCATAAAAAGTTGACTTCTGAAAATTGGAAATCTAAAATGCTATTGCAAGTACATGACGAATTAGTATTTGACGTGCACAACTCCGAATTAGAAAAAATCCAACCGATGATCAAACACGAAATGGAAAACGCCTTCAAAATGGCAGTTCCATTAGATGTGGAAATTGGATTGGGTAAGAATTGGTTGGAAGCGCATTAATTTTAGTTTTTGAATTAAAATAATTATGCCTAAATTTCAAATTTTACGTTTCTATAAAAAATCGTTTAACATGAAAAAATTACTTCTTTTTGTATTGGCCTTTTCGAGTTTCACTTTTGCTCAAGATAAGTTCACCCGTATGGATAGTTTGTTGAACTATTTACATGAAAATAATAAATTCATGGGTTCATTAACCATTCGTGAAGGCGAAAATGTGGTTTTTAATAAAGCGTATGGTTTTGCTGATGTTGAGAAAAATAGCAAAGCCGATCGATTAACAAGATATAAAATAGGTTCGATTTCCAAAACTATTACGGCTGTAATGATAATGCAATTGATTGAAGAAAAAAAACTAACCTTACAAACTAAATTGAATCGTTTTTATCCAAAAATGCCAAACGCTGAAAAGATTTCGATTTACGATTTATTACATCACAGAACTGGAATTGTAGATTTTGTTAATCAGGATTCAACTTTTCATAAGGTTATTGACAAAAAACATTCGAAAGACGATATTTTAAAAGTAATGACGACTTATAAATCGAATTTTGAGCCTGGAAGTAAATACGAATACAGCAATTCAAATTATTTTATTTTAGGTTGTATTATCGAAAAGTTGACAAAAAAATCATACGCTGAAAACTTAGAAAATCGTATAGTAAAAAAGGCAGAATTAGGAACGTACGAAAACAAAACCGAAATGACAGCTAAAGGCGCCGTGACTAAAAAAGTTTTCGTCCCAACAACTTACTTTACAGAAGAAGCAACAAATACAGCAAACAAAGAAAGTTATTCCTATTATTTTGACGGAACCAATTGGGTAAAATCGTATGAAAATCACAATTCGATTGCATTTGCCTCTGGTGGAATTACTTCAACGACTGCTGATTTAACAAAGTTTATTTACGCTTTGTTCGATGGGAAATTAGTGAACCCAACTTCTTTAGACCAAATGAAAGAAATTAAAGAAGGTTACGGAAAAGCCTTAATTCAATTTCCTTTTGGAGAAAGACGTTTTTATGGTCATGGTGGAAGAATTGAGAATTTCAGTTCTATGTTAGGTTACTATCCAACAGACAAATTAAGTTTTTCTTTAATATCCAATGGTGACAATTATGTTCAAAACGATATTATAATTGGTATTCTAAGCATTTATTATAAAATTCCATTTCCTTTTCCACAATTCATGAAAATGGATGCAGAAGAAATTGCAAAATTAACCGGAACATACACATCAAAAGATATTCCATTAAAAATTACTGTTTCAGAAAAAAATGGCGAATTAAAAGCTCAAGCAACTGGACAAGGTGCATTTCCACTAACATTTAGAGAAGAAAAGACTTTCGTTTTTGCAGCTGCCGGAATTGAAATGGTTTTTGGAGAGAATTCCTTTGTATTAAATCAAGGCGGAATGAAATTCAACTTTACAAAAGAATAAAGATGCAAAATACCATCGCCACCATCAAAAGCATTACCAATAGCAAATATCTCGATATCATTGGAGTGGTTTTGGTGGTGAGAGTTTCGGCGTACTTAGAATATTACAAAACTACGTACGATTTTAGTTTCGATGGAAAGAAGTATTCCTTTTACTTAGGCTACTTTTCCATTTTAAACACTTGTTTGTCAATGATGGCGACTCGGTTGGTTACCAAGAAAAATAATATTGGGAATTTAATCAGCACTTGTAATACCTTATTAAGTGGAAGTATCGATTATCTTTTAGGAAATATTGGTGCGATTTTAACCTATCCTGTTTCGTTTTTTGGAAACTATTTTGCGTTCCGAATTTGGAAAAAGAAACAATATTTGAATGCAATTGATGCTATATTTTTCCGAAATATGGCAATAGGTTTACTGCTTTCGTTAGTATTAAATTACATTGCCTTCACAACATTTTCAGACAAAGCGATTGATTGGGAATTGTTTTTCGCCATTGCTATTCCAGCCGGAATTAGTTTTGGCGGCACCTTTAATATAGGAAGAATGTATCCCGACAATTGGATCAATTGGCAAGTATATAATCTATTCAAAATCATACAAAATGTCATGCTAATGAACATTGCCAACACCGCAAAATATGTGTTTTATATGTTCAATGCGATTTTGGGGTATATTACTTGGAAGGATGATAAAAAGATGCAGAATTAAATAAATTATTTAACAATATATTTCTTGAAAAAATCATTAACCATTTTTATTTCTGATTGATTTAATTCTAAATGCTGGAATACAAATTTCTTATCATCTACAGTCTTAACATTAATTTGATCTTCAGAAACTTCAATTTCTTTAATTAATATAGTTTCAATATTTTCTTTCTGATTACCATTCACAAATTTCAAAATTTCATTTTCATATTTAATAATTGCATTTGGAAGTGACACTATACCTTGAAAAATCAATACTAAGCCCGAAATAATATAAAATACTATTATTCCCTTATCACTTTCCAATAGAAAAAATCCCATAATAGAAAATAGAATTATTAAAGAGCCGAATATAAAAGGTAAAATATCGGTATAACTATTATTTTTATCTCTAACTCTAATTTCTGATTCTGGCTTATTTTTTAAATATTTTTTAGTTTGATAAATATCAAAGATTACGGAAGGAACCCAAACAAATGGTAAATAATTATAAAATCCTGGTATATACTTTTGAATATCTAAAAGTAACAAAACAATAACTGAACCAATTACAAGAATTGTGAAAAGGGCTTTTCTATCTAATGACATTTTAAGAATTTTAAAATTATAACTTCCTCGTAGATTCTCTCTGACGCAACTCTGTTTTTATTACAACAGTTTGCGGTTGGTAAAACTCATCTTTAGAATTGAGTTTGTGAATTAACAATTCGGCTGCTTTAGCTCCAATTTCTGGCGCGTGTTGGCTCACGGTTGATAGACTCGGCGTTAATCGTCTTGACCAAACGCCATCAGCAAAACCAATAATATTTATTTCTTGTGGAATTTTGATTCCTTTTTTTATTGCAAATTTCATAGCCATGGTTGAAGCATGTTCATCTAAAGCAAAAATTGCATCCATCTTTTTTGAGGCGAACAACTCATTTAATTTTAAATCAAAATCTGCTGTAGCGGTTTCTAAGATAATTAACGATTCGTCTACAGTCAAACTTGCATCTGAAAGTGCTTTTTGATATCCATCTACTCTTAATTTTCCAACACTTAAATTGTGTATGGTAGAAAGTAAGGCAATCTTCTTACTCCCTAATTTAATTAAATGCGAAGTAGCACCATAAGCCGAATCAAAATCATCTACCACAACTTTGTCACAATTAATACCCTCAGCTACTCTATCAAACATAACAATAGGGGTTCCGCTATTCATGATATCTTTAAAATGCTTATATTCTTTTAAAGATTGAGTTTCTTCTGCAACTGCCACAATAAAACCATCAATAGTTCCATTATTAAGCATGTCCATTACTTGTTTTTCTTTGTGTAAAGATTCATTTGAAATACCCGTAATTACATTATATCCTTTTTGTAAAGCCTCTTGCTCTATTCCACTAAACACTTTTGCAAAAAAAGGATTTAGAATATTAGGAATAATTACACCTATAGTATTGGTACGTTGATTTTTTAAATTCTTAGCAATACTATTGGGTTTATAATTTTGCAAAGCCGCATACTCTTGAATTTTAATCTTAGTAGCCTCGCTGATTTCAGGACTATCACTCAGAGCTTTAGACACGGTAGATATAGACACCCCAAATTCAAGGGCAATCTGCTTTAGAGTTGCTTTTGCTTTCATACATAAAAGTTAAGAGGTAAAAATAGTGTATTTCTGTAATTTAAAAAAACAACTCCAAATGATTTTTAGATAAAGATGTGACGAATAAGTATTTAGAAAAAATAATATTTTACATTAGGGGTTTGCAATTCTAATAAATAATTGTACTTTTGCACTCCCTTTATTGGGAATGGAATGTTTAATTTAAATTAATTATTGTGAACACATTAAGCTACAAAACAGTATCAGCAAACAAAGCAACTGCAGACAAGCAGTGGATTGTTGTAGACGCTGAAGGGCATAACTTAGGTCGTTTATCTACAAAAGTAGCGATGCTTTTAAGAGGTAAATACAAGCCAAGTTATACACCGCACGTTGACTGTGGAGATAACGTAATTGTTATCAATGCAGAAAAAATCAACCTTACTGGTAACAAGTTAGATGACAAAACGTACATCAGACACACAGGTTACCCAGGAGGACAAAGAAGTTTAACTGCTAGAGTAATGCAACAAAAAAACCCTGCATTATTAGTAGAAAAAGCTATCAAAGGAATGTTGCCTAAAAACAAATTAGGTGCTGAATTATTCCGTAATTTAAATGTATATGTAGGTTCTGAGCACAAACATGCGGCTCAATCACCTAAAACCGTTAACCTAAACGATCTTAAGTAATGGGAGTTATTCACAAAATCGGTAGAAGAAAATGCGCTGTTGCACGTGTTTATGTTTCAGAAGGAACAGGAAAAATCACTGTAAACAAAAGAGAATTCACTAACTACTTCCCAACTGCAACTTTACAGTATAAAGTTATGCAACCTATGTCTATGACAGAAAATGCATCAAACTTTGACGTTAAAGTAAACGTATATGGTGGTGGTTCAACAGGACAAGCAGAAGCTGTGAGAATGGCTATTGCTAGAGCAATGTGTGAAGTTGAGGCTGAAAACAGAGCTATCCTTAAACCAGAAGGATTATTAACAAGAGATCCTAGAATGGTTGAACGTAAAAAATTCGGTCAGAAAAAAGCACGTAAGAGATTCCAATTCTCGAAACGTTAATATTTGGTATTTATCAGATTATTTTTTCAGATTTATTTTTACAATTAAAATTGAATTTAAAACAAAGTTGTCGATATTCCTTGTAAAAAGGGAATTAGTTTAGCATCTAAATTTTCAAGACTAACGCAAGTGACTACTTGAAGATTGCTAATCACGGAACGTAAACTATTACACAATGGCAAACAAAATTGACGTTAAAGAGTTATTAGAAGCAGGTGTACATTTCGGACACATGACTCGTAAATGGGATCCAAACATGGCTCCTTACATTTATATGGAACGTAATGGTATTCACATCATTAATCTATATAAAACTGCAGCTAAAATTGAAGAAGCTAATGAAGCTTTGAAAAAAATCGCTGCCTCTGGTAGAAAAGTATTATTCGTTGCTACCAAAAAACAAGCAAAAGATATCGTTGCTGAAAAAGCAGCATCTTGTAACATGCCATACATCACAGAAAGATGGCCAGGTGGTATGCTAACTAACTTCGTAACTATTCGTAAAGCTGTTAAAAAAATGGCTTCTATTGATAGAATGAAGAAAGACGGTACCTTCAACACTTTATCTAAAAAAGAAAAATTACAAATCGATCGTTTGAGAGCTAAGTTAGAGAAAAACTTAGGTTCAATTGCAGATATGTCAAGATTACCAGCTGCATTATTCGTAGTGGACGTAAAAGCTGAACATATCGCTGTTAAAGAAGCTCAAAAATTAAACATTCCAGTGTTCGCAATGGTAGATACGAATTCGGACCCACGTCCAATTGACTTCGTAATTCCTGCAAATGACGATGCTTCTAAATCAATTGAAAAAGTTTTATCTTTAGTATCTTCAGCTATCGTTGAAGGTCTTTCTGATAGAAAAGTTGAAAAAGATGAATTACCAGCTAAAGAAGTAGAAGCTACTGAAGCTCCTGCTACTGAAACTGAAGCATAAATCAATTAATTCCAAGAATTAAATTCCAAATTCCAAACTTGTTCTAACTTTTAGTTAGCAATTTAGTAAAATTGGAATTTGGGATTTAGTAATTGGAATTTTTACTTTTATAAACAACAAATAAAAAAATACAAAATGGCAAATATTACTGCTGCAGACGTAAATAAATTAAGAACCATCACAGGTGCTGGAATGATGGATTGTAAAAAAGCATTAGTGGAGGCTGAAGGAGATTTCGATTTAGCTATCGAAAACTTAAGAAAAAAAGGGCAAAAAGTTGCTGCTAACCGTTCAGATAGAGAATCTACTGAGGGAGCTGCTGTTGCTGTTATCAATGCTAACAATACTGCTGGAGTTGCAATCACTTTAAACTGTGAAACAGACTTCGTAGGTAAAAATGAAGCATTTGTAAAATTAGCTAACGACTTAGCTAACCAAGCATTAAACTTTGCTACTAAAGAAGAATTATTAGCTTCTGATTTCAACGGAATTACTGTTGCAGAGAAATTAATCGAGCAAACGGGTGTAATCGGAGAAAAAATCGAAATCGGTGCTTTCGAAAGATTAGAAGGTGCTTTCGTTGGATCTTATATTCACGCTGGTAAAATCGCTACTTTAGTGGCATTATCTGCAAACGTTGCTGGTGCTGACGAAGCAGCTAAAAACGTAGCAATGCAAGCTGCTGCAATGAACCCAATAGCTTTAAACGAAGCTGGTGTTGATGCTGCAATTATTGAAAAAGAAATCGAAATCGCTAAAGAACAATTAAGAGCTGAAGGTAAACCAGAAGCTATGTTAGATAACATTTCTAAAGGTAAAATCCAACGTTTCTACAAAGATAATACTTTAGTAAACCAAGATTTTATTAAAGACAGTTCTATGAGTGTTGCTGCTTACATCAAATCTGTAGACGCTAACTTAACAGTAACTGGATTCAAAAGAGTTGCTTTAGGATAATCCTATTTTAAACAAAATTATTCAAACCCTTAATTCTTTAACAAGAGTTAAGGGTTTTTTCTTTTTAAAATACTGTATATTTGATTTAAAGTTAAATCGAATTATCTTGAAAAGAATTGTTTTATTTATCATCTTTTACTCAGTTTCCATAATTGCACAAGAAAAAAAATACCAAAGTTTATTGTGGGAAATTAGCGGCAACAACCTACAAAAAAAGTCGTATCTCTATGGCAGCATGCACGTGAGCGATAAAGTTTCCTACCATCTTTCTGATAACTTTTTTAAACATCTTAATGAGGCCGACATCATAGCAAACGAAAGTGAACCAAGAACTTGGACCTCATTATTTGACTTGTTTAGCTTTTATAACCAATTTACAAATCAAAATAGATTTTATACAAACTTCTATATAAATCCAATTGAAAAAGAAAATCTATATTCTTTATTTAAAAGCAATAATTACAACCTAATTAGTCTTCTAACACGAACTAATGAAGCGCAAAAAGACTTTCAAGAAGAAACCTATCTAGACATGTTTATCTACAGAACAGGAAGAAAGTACAACAAAAAAACAATTGGCTTAGAAGATGTGAAGCAATCCACTTTAAACATTATGACAGCGCAAGCTAAAATGGATGAGAGTGAAGTAGATAAAAACCGCCAAGCCATTTTAAAAATCTTAAAAAATAAATCTTACGAACAGGCACTAAATGATTTTTATAGAGAAAAAGATTTAGACATGATCGACTCATTAGGAATGTTAAGCTCACCCAAATCTTTCTTAAAAGCCATGCTCTTTGACCGAAACATTGAAATGGTTAAAAATATGGATTCTATAATGAAAACTGGTAGTTTATTTAGTGCAATTGGCGCTGCGCACTTACCGGGACCTAATGGGATAATTGAATTACTAAGATCAAAAGGTTATAAAGTCACTCCTATTTTTGGAAACTATACCGAAAAAGGGAAAGCTGTAAAAAAACAAATAGAAGAATATTTTACGAAACCAGAACTAAAAATCAAAACCACAGCTGATGGAATGATTTCTCTACCCCTTTTTGAAATTGTACTTGAAAACGGGGAAGACTTGGAATCTCCCGATTTGGTCAACGGCGGTTATGTAAATGTAAAAAGAAAGCGATTAAACGATTTCATCAATAAAAAGAATAAATTTTTTAATACTAAGACACTAGATAGTTTGTTTTATGAAAATATTCCAGGTGAAATAATAGAAAAAAAATCCTATCAAGAAAAAAACTACTGGGTTTATGATTTAAAAAGTAAAACCAAGACTGGAAACGCTCAACGTTATCGATATTATATTACTCCGCTAGAAATCATTACTGTAATTATGGGTGGTGAAGGCGATTATGTTAGACGTTTTGAAGATGATATTTTTTCAAAGATTGAACTAAAAGACACTAAAAACATTTGGGAAAAAATGAATCCAAGAAAAGGAAACTTTGAAATACAAATCCCCGCATATTACTCATATTCTGGAAATAAAAATAACGAAAAAGACAATTCAGACATTTCGATTATTGCTCTTGACGAAAAAGAAAAAAGTTATTATTTTTTTATAGAAAAAACACTTTCTGAAATAAATAATTTAGAAAACTCAGAATATGAGTTAAAGCGCATTCATCAAGAATTTTATAACCAACACGACTTGGATTCTGTCCACACAAGATTTAATAAAGAAAGAGAAATATTTTACTCAAAATCAACAATTGACAACAGAGCCATTCAACTAAAATCTACAATAAACGGAAATAAATACTATCTTCTTGGAACTGTAAACGCTTCTGAAACAAATACCAAACGTTATTTCGAGTCTTTCAAAATCAAATCAGCAATCGATTCGGGCACTTATAGAATTTTCAAAGACACTACAAACCATTTTAGTATTGAAGTTCCAGAAAAACAAAACGAACATTTAGACTTTTTGATCGATATTGACCCCAAAAACAGTACGAAAAAGAAAAATCATTTTACAGCCAAATCAAAAAGCTATAATTTCTTAGGCAGCAACGGCGCCATAATTCAATTAAATTATTACAAGTACCATCGCTATGAATCTGAAAAATCTTTAGATTCGATTTGGAAAGAATACCGCAAACAAATTACAAAAAACCAAACGGTTAATCAAATACAAGAAGAAAATGCTCCAAATACAAACGAAACTACATCAATTGATGCAAATTTTAATCTGCCAACTGATTTTTTAAGTTCTGATTGGGATAAAAAATTATTTGGTAAAGAGGAAAAATTAAAAATAATAGAAGAGAATATCGATTACGACAAAGAAAGACAACTACATACTTTCGAAGCTCTAGTTTCAAAACAAGACTCCAAACAAGCCATAAAATATAAATTACTTCTAAAAGGAAATACCATTTATGAAGTGTCAACCTTAGTTCCTAAAAATTACAATAAAAAAGATACTTTTGTTGAAAGGACATTTAATTCCTTGGTTTTACTAAATAACGCTTCAGAAAATATCTTTGAAAACAAAATGGATTTATTTCTGAATGATGTTAGAAGTAAACACGATAGCATTCGCTATTCAGCACTAAAATCAATTGAATACTTATCAATTGAAAAGAAAGATCTTTCCAAACTCATAACTTTTATTAACACCTTTAAGTTTAGGGAAGATGAAACGGAAATTTTAGGTGCATTATATGAAAAGTTGGGACAAATAAAGACTCCCGAAGTTATTAATTACCTTGAAAACGCCTATAAAAAAGAAAATTCAAGCACTATAATTCAGTTTGCCATATTAAGAGCATTAACACATCAAAAAAGCAAGGAGGCCTATAAAAAAATCTTGGAGCTATTGGAATTCGATTTGCCAATATCAGATAACGAATACGAGATAATTGGATTATTCAGTCTTTTTGAAGAAGATCTTGAAAATAGTCAAGTTATGTTCCCCTACATCTTTCAATACTATAGCATTAAAGAATTTCACGGACCAATTGTTTCTTTTACTCATAAAGTGCTATTGAAAAACTATGGGAACGCCAAAAAATTGAAATCGTTCAAGAAAATGTTACTAACTAATGCAAAATTAGAATACAAACGATTAGCTAGTTGGAAAAACAAACAAAACATCAAATCAACTGACGAAGATCAATACTATGAGGAAGAAGCTCCAATAGAAGATTTCATAAGTTACTATACAATTTTATTTCCCTTTAGAACCGAAAAAGATATCGCACAACTCTTTAGTAAAGCCAATAATCTAAATATTGACAATTTAGACTTAGCTATGGCTGACATACAATTAAAAAAAACCAATCAGGTTGAAAACATAACTTTAGAAAAAATTTTAAGTAATGAAAAAATTCAATTTATCGGTTTTTTAATGTTGCATCACATGAAAGAAAACTCATTTTTAACAAAATATGATGCTAAAACTATTGCAATGGCAGCTGAAGTTTATGCGGAAAATATTGATAAAAAAACCGAATCATTAACATTTTATGATTCAAAAGAAATTAAATTTAATAATAAAAAAATCATCTATTTCTTCTTCAAAAGAATAAATACTGAAGAGAATTCATACAAATCAAATGAACAAAAAATAGGTGGCATTGGCTTTATAACGCAAAATGGGAAAATCAACATTAAAGAATACCACAAACTAAACTCAAAAATATTTTTAGAAGAAAAAGAAGTTGAAGGTATTATTAAAAATATGATTGACGAATCCTTAAACGAGCATCATAAAAGAGCTTCATTTGGTAAAATAAAATCGAATTACAACTTTTACGAAGAAGTAAACTCAGAAGACTATTAATATGTTTCAAAGAAGAAAAGATATCATTTATGTGATCTTAGCTGGAATTTTTATTACCAATGCTTTGGTTGCTGAATTAATTGGCGGAAAATTAATTTATATTGGAGATGTTGTGATGAGTTTAGGGATTTTACCTTGGCCCATTGTTTTCATTACAACTGATTTAATCAACGAATATTTTGGAGAAAAAGGGGTAAAAAAATTGTCATTCATTACAGCAGGATTAATTGCTTATACTTTTTTTCTGCTATTAATTGGACTCCAAATCCCTGCTGTTAAAGGAGATAACTTAATTACTGACGAGCAATTCACTGCAGTTTTTGGGCAAAGTATGTGGATTATTGTTGGAAGTATTACAGCTTTTTTAGTATCCCAATTAATTGATGTAACCTTATTTCATTTTGTAAAAAATCGAACTGGTAAAAAAATGATTTGGTTAAGAAGTACGGGGTCAACTGTAATTTCTCAGCTTTTTGATAGTTTCATTGTACTAGGAATCGCCTTTTGGTTACCCGGTAAAATTGACACGAAAATGTTTATTGCATCAGCATTAACAGGCTATACCGTGAAATTACTAATTGCTGTTGGACTAACCCCTTTAATTTACTTGGGACATTATGTAATTGAAAAATACTTAGCTAAAGATGGAAAATAAAAACCGTTGTATTTGGTGTGAAAAAGATGACTTATATCGAAATTATCACGATAATGAATGGGGAAAACCTATTTATGATGATGAAACCATATTCGAATTTCTTATTCTAGAAACGTTTCAAGCGGGATTAAGCTGGTATACTGTTTTAGCTAAAAGAGAAAATTTCAGAAAAGCATTTGATAATTTTGATTTAATGAAAGTGGCTAATTACTCAGAAGAGAAAATGAATGCATTAGCTGAAGATGCAGGAATTATCCGAAATAAATTAAAGATCAAAGCTACCGTTACCAACGCACAAGCGTTTTTAAAAATCCAAAAAGAATTTGGAAGTTTTTCGAAATATATTTGGGGGTTTGTAAACGGAAAACCTATTGACAACCAACCCAAAACACTAAATGATGTTAAGGCCACTACTCCAATTTCAGATGCTCTAAGTAAGGATTTAAAGAAGCGAGGATTTAAATTTGTAGGCTCCACAGTGGTATACGCCCATATGCAAGCCACTGGAATGGTAAATGATCATGTAATGGATTGTTGGACTAGAAAATAAAATTATGAGTAACGATCCACTACACGGAAAATCTCTAAAAGCTATTTTGGAACAATTAGTAGCTTTTTATGGCTTTGATACTTTGTCAGAGCTCATCAATATCAATTGCTTTAAAGATAATGCATCAATAAATTCTAGTTTGAAATTCTTAAGAAAAACCGATTGGGCTAGAAAAAAAGTTGAGGAATTATATATAAAATCTATATACAAATTTTAAAAAAAATACAAATATTTAAATAATACTAATATATTTGTAACACTTTAGGGGTGCCTATTTTAAATAGGCTGAGATTTTACCCTTTGAACCTGATGCAGTTCATACTGCCGTAGGGAAAAGTGAAATGACTTCATTTTATTTATGTAGCCATTCCTAAAGTGCTTTTATATCAAAAACTTAAGGAATGGAAATCAAAGTTAACAATCAAATCAAAAAAATTACATCTAACGGTTTAACTGTTCAGATGCTACTTGATTTAGAAAGACCAAACAAACAAAACGGTATTGCTCTCGCAATAAACGGCGTTGTAGTTCCAAAATCGAATTGGAACTCTCATTACATCAAAGAAAAAGATGAAATTTTAATAATATCAGCAACTCAAGGCGGATGAATCTTCTTTTGGCTCAAAACTAACCACATAAAAAACATAAAATGAAAGAAACAACAGATATAATTTCAAGAACTCCTTTCCCTAACTCAAAAAAAATATATGTAGAAGGCGAACTTTATCCCATCAAAGTAGCCATGCGAGAAGTTAAACTACATAACACCAAATTAACTAACGGAAAAACAGAAGATAATCCACCCGTGACCATTTATGACACTAGTGGGCCATACACAGATAGCAACATTACAATTGATGTTAAAAAAGGTTTGCCAAGATTACGAGAAGAATGGATTTTAAATCGAAATGATGTAGAAGAATTAACAGAAATATCTTCTGGTTATGGAAAAAAAAGATTGCACGATGAAACGCTGAATCATCTTCGATTTGAATATTTACACAAACCAATGCGTGCCAAAAAAGGGGCAAATGTTACCCAATTACATTATGCTAAAAAAGGGATTATCACTCCAGAAATGGAATATATTGCCATTCGTGAAAACCAACGCATTGAACAATTAAACACACAAACAAAAGCAATGCAATCTCAGCATGAAGGACATAGTTTTGGTGCCAATACACCAAAAAGCAAAATCACACCTGAATTTGTTAGAAGTGAAGTTGCTGCAGGTCGTGCCATCATACCAAACAACATCAACCATCCTGAGAGTGAACCCATGATTATTGGTCGTAATTTTTTAGTAAAAATAAATGCCAACATAGGGAATAGTGCTGTTACTTCAAGCATTGAAGAAGAAGTTGAAAAAGCAGTTTGGGCGTGCCGTTGGGGAGCAGATACGATAATGGATTTATCAACTGGGAAAAACATCCATGAAACTCGTGAATGGATTATTCGAAATTCACCTGTTCCAATTGGAACTGTTCCAATTTATCAAGCACTCGAAAAAGTAAAAGGGGTAGCAGAAGATTTAACTTGGGAAATTTTCAAAGACACATTAATTGAACAAGCAGAACAAGGGGTTTCCTATTTTACTATTCACGCTGGTGTATTGTTGCGATACATCCATTTAACCGCTAATCGTGTTACAGGAATTGTTTCTCGAGGTGGTTCCATCATGGCTAAGTGGTGTTTGTTTCACCATAAAGAAAACTTTCTTTACACTCATTTTGAGGAAATATGCGAAATCATGAAACAATATGATGTTGCGTTTTCATTAGGTGATGGATTACGACCTGGTTCTATTGCTGATGCCAATGATGCCGCTCAATTTGCTGAGTTAGAGACCTTAGGTGATTTAACAAAAATAGCTTGGAAACACGATGTACAAGTTTTTATTGAAGGCCCTGGACATGTTCCAATGCATATGATTAAAGAGAACATGGACAAACAACTTGAACATTGTTCAGAAGCTCCATTTTACACACTTGGACCCTTAACAACTGATATTGCTCCTGGTTATGATCATATTACTTCAGCTATCGGGGCAGCAATGATTGCTTGGTATGGTTGCGCTATGCTATGCTATGTAACTCCAAAAGAACATCTTGGCTTGCCAAATAAAAAAGACGTGAAAGATGGCGTTATAACTTATAAAATTGCTGCTCATGCTGCAGATTTAGCAAAAGGGCACCCAGGAGCACAATATCGCGATAATGCATTAAGTAAAGCTCGATTCGAATTCCGCTGGGAAGATCAATTTAACTTGGCATTAGACCCAGATACAGCAAGAGAATATCATGACGAAACATTACCCGCTGATGGCGCAAAAGTTGCACACTTTTGTTCTATGTGTGGTCCAAAATTTTGCTCTATGAAAATCTCTCAAGAAATTCGTGATGTAGCTGAAGCTGAAAAAGGCATGAAAGCCAAATCCGAAGAATTCGAAAAGAGTGGTAAAGAAATTTATATCTAATTATGATTATCATAACCAACCCTTTTGCTATTTCAAACGAAATTAAAATTATTCATTCTCTTTTCGAGGAAGGATTATCATTTCTTCATATTCGAAAACCTGATTTCTCCGAAGCAGAAATGGAATCGCTTTTATTAAAAATAGGATTGGAATATTATAATCGTTTGGTTTTACACAGTCATCATCAACTGGCAAAAAACCTAGATATCAATCAATTGCATTTTTCTGAGAAAGAAAGAAATTCCATACCAGTAAAGCCTTTAAAATCAATTAAATACCATTCCACATCAATTCATACTATCGATAATTTCAATGCGCTAAAACATAGTTTTGAATACGCTTTTTTGAGTCCAATTTTTCCAAGCATTTCCAAACCGAATTACACTCCAAAAAACAATCACTTTGAAAGAGTAAAAGAAAGAAGCAACTTCGACACAAGACTAGTTGCATTAGGTGGAATTACAGCTGAAAATATTCAATATACATTAGAAAACGGTTTTGATGATGTAGCATTATTAGGAACCATTTGGAATTGTAAAAACCCAGTAAAAAAATATATAAAATGTCGAAAAATCGCCCAATCGTTTTAACAATTGCAGGTTTTGACCCTTCTGCTGGTGCTGGTATTTTATCGGATATCAAAACGTTTGAACAACATCAAGTGTATGGATTAGCCATTAATACTGGGAATACGATTCAAACCGAAAATCATTTTTATGAAATGCATTGGACTGACTTAGATTTTGTATTGCGTTCCATAAAAATGCTCTTCGAAAAACACGATATAAAAGGAGTTAAAATAGGGATTATTCCATCGCTAACCTATTTAAAAAGTATTGTTCAAGAAATAAAAACACTTTCACCAAAAACAATAATCATTTGGGACACCATTTTAAAATCCTCTACTGATTTTACTTTTATCTCCATTGATAACAAATCAACTTTTATAGAGGTAATTCGAAACATAGACTTAATTACTCCAAACTATATAGAACTATCAAAACTCTCCCAAAATGGAATTTCTGCAACAAAAACAGCACAAAAATTATCTAAATATTGTCCTGTTTTATTGAAAGGAGGACATCGTTCTGAATTGAAAGGCATAGATGAACTATACCTCAATGGAGAAGTCATAAAAATAATACCAAAAACATCAAGTATACAAGAGAAACATGGTTCTGGTTGTGTTTTATCTGCTGCAATTCTAGCGAATATAGCATTGAAATACGATCTAACTTCTGCTTGTACAAATGCCAAAATTTATATTGAAAAATTTCTTAACTCAAACAATACACTATTAGGATATCATTATGTTTAGTAAACTACAATACATTTCTCAGGGAAACACCGTCGAACAACAATTATATAACATTCATCAAGCATTAGATAATGGTTGTGATTGGATTCAAATGCGATTCAAAAACGGCAATTCAAACGAACTATTTACTTTAGCGGAGGCAGTAAAAATACTTTGTAATGAATACTTAGCAACTTTCATCATTAACGACAAAGTAGATTTAGCCATTCAAATCAACGCTGATGGAGTACATTTAGGTGCAAACGACATGAAAATCGGGGAAGCTCGAAATCTTCTTGGCAATCATAAAATAATTGGTGGAACAGCAAATACTTTTGAAGATATAATACATCTCTCTAAAGAAAAGTGCGATTACATTGGACTTGGTCCTTACAAATTTACAACAACGAAAACTAAATTGAGTCCAATTATAGGGTTAGAAAAATACAAAAGAATTCTTTCTAAAATGCAAGAGCAAAATATCCAAATTCCAGTTTATGCGATAGGCGGAATTGAAGCAAATGACATTGATAACTTACTTAAAATAGGTATTCATGGAATTGCTGTTTCAAAACTACTTACCAACAATCCTTTTACAAAAGAATTAATTATACAACTTAACGAAAAGCTATATGTCAATTTTTAAAATTGCGAATACAATATTTAGTTCTCGTTTATTTTTGGGAACTGGAAAGTTTGGTTCAAACCAACAAATGGAAGAAGCTATTTTGGCATCTGGTAGTGAATTGGTAACCGTAGCGCTTAAACGCATTGATTTAGAGACCGAAACCGACGAACTATTATCCCATATAAATCATCCTCATATTAATTTACTACCCAATACTTCTGGTGCTCGTAATGCCAAAGAAGCTGTTTTTGCAGCGCAACTAGCCCGAGAAGCGTTAGAAACCAATTGGCTAAAATTAGAAATTCATCCTGATCCAAGATACCTACTCCCCGACCCGATTGAAACACTAAAAGCAACAGAAGAATTGGCAAAACTTGGTTTTATAATTTTACCCTACATCCATGCAGACCCAATTTTATGCAAACGATTAGAAGATGTAGGAACTGCAGCTGTTATGCCATTGGGCTCACCTATTGGGAGTAATAAAGGCTTAAAAACAGAAGATTTTTTAGAAATAATAATAGAACAAAGTAATGTTCCAGTGATTGTTGATGCTGGAATTGGAGCTCCCTCTCACGCAGCAAGAGCAATGGAGATGGGCGCCGATGCAGTCTTAGTAAACACCGCTATTGCTGTTGCTGGCAACCCTCAATTAATGGCCGAAGCATTTAAAGAAGCCGTAATAGCTGGACGAAAAGCTTACGAAGCACAGTTAGCTCAAACAGCAAATAAAGCAATAGCCTCAAGCCCACTAACTTCATTTTTAAATCATTAGGTTTATCATTTACAAAAAAGAAAAAGCAGATGAATACATTCAAATCGGTATTTGAAAACTATGATTGGAATACCATTCAAAATAAAATTTATCTAACTACGGAAAAAGAAGTCAAAAACTCATTAGTAAAAACGAAAAAAAGTTTAGATGATTTTTTAATTTTTATTTCTCCAGCGGCTAAACCTTTTCTAGAGGAAATGGCACAAACGAGTCATCTACTGACTAAAAAACGCTTTGGAAAAATCATACAAATGTATGCCCCAATGTATTTGAGCAACGAATGTCAAAACATATGTACTTATTGTGGCTTTAGTCTAGATAATAAAATTAGAAGAAAAACACTTACCGAAGAAGAGATCTTTATTGAAATCACAGAATTAAAAAAAGCAGGTTTCGACACTATTTTACTGGTCACTGGAGAAGCAAGTCACAAAGTAAACATTGACTATTTTCTTAAAGCTGTCACACAAATAAAGGAACATTTTTCTTCAATTCTTGTTGAAGTACAACCTCTCTCAACAGAAGAATACCAGCAATTACATAGTACTGGTGTGCATTCTGTTATGATTTATCAAGAAACTTATCATAGGGAGGTTTATAAAGAATACCATCCAAAAGGCAAAAAATCAAATTTTGATTTTCGTTTAGAAACGCCCGATCGCATTGGAGAAGCTGGGATTCATAAAATAGGATTAGGAGTTTTGTTGGGATTGGAAGATTGGCGCACGGATAGTTTTTTTAATGCACTTCATATCGATTACTTACAAAAAAAATATTGGAAGAGTAATTATTCGGTTTCATTTCCTAGATTACGACCAGCTGAAGGAATTATTGAGCCCAATTTTATTATGGAAGATAGTGATTTACTTCAACTCATTTGCGCTTACCGCCTTTGGAATGAGGATTTAGAAATTTCGATTTCTACTCGTGAAAACGAAAAATTTCGGGACAACATAATTCCATTAGGCGTCACCAGTATGAGTGCTGGTTCAAAAACCAATCCCGGAGGCTATATCGTTGATGTAGAATCGTTAGAACAATTTGAAACTAGTGATGAACGTTCTGCTCAAACAATAGCAAAAATAATTTCCGAAAAGGGATATCAACCCATTTGGAAAAATTGGGATAAGAGTTATACTATTTAAATACAAATACCATGCTTTCTATACAAGATATTTTACGATACAACAAGCAAATGATGCTCCCAGAAATTGGTGAATCGGGTCAAAAAAAAATTAAAAACGCAAAAGTATTAATGATTGGTGCTGGAGGATTAGGTTGTCCAATTTTACAATATTTAGCAACTGCTGGTGTAGGAACAATTGGGATTATTGATTTTGACAAAGTAGAATTACCCAATCTTCATCGTCAAATTTTATATACTGAAAATCATATTGGTTCATCAAAGGTAGTAACTGCCAAAAAGGTATTAGCAGAACTAAATCCACATATAAAAATTATCCCTTTTGACGAAAAATTAGCTCAAAATAATTGTGAATCTATTTTTGAATCATTTGATTTAATTATTGATGGTAGTGATAATTTTGACACTCGTTATTTAGTAAATGATACTTGTGTAAAGATGAACAAACCTCTAATTTATGGAAGTATTTTAAAATTTGAAGGTCAAGTAGCTGTTTTTAACCATAAGGGTAACAAAAACCTACGCGATTTGTTTCCTGAACTGCCAAGTCCTGAGGATGTACCTAATTGCAGTATGAATGGTGTTATGGGAACTTTGCCTGGAATAATTGGTGTAATTATGGCAAATGAAGCATTAAAATTAATTATGGAAATTCCAGTTTTAAATGACGAAATACTGATTTTTAACACACTCGATTGGAATTTAATTAAATTGAAATATTAGTATTCAACACCATCATAAAATCTTCTCTTTCAATTTCTACACAACCTAAACTGGCTAAATGATCATTATATACTTGACAATCTAACAAGCGATAATTCGCCATTTCTAATTGTTTTGCCAAAGCAATAAAAGCAATTTTACTAGCATTTGAAACTTTAGAAAACATACTTTCACCACAGAAAATGTGGCCTAAATCAACGCCATACAAACCGCCAACTAATTCGTCATTATACCAAACTTCAACGCTTTTAGCAACACCTAATTCATGAAGTTTACAATAGGCTTCTACCATATTATCTGTAATCCAAGTGCCGGGTTGATCTTTTCGAGAAATCTTTTTACAATTTAGAATCACCTCTCTAAAAGAAGTGTTGAATGTTACTTTGAACTTATTCTGATTGATGATATTGCGCATACTTTTCGAAATCTTTAAATCTTCAAAAAACAAGACCATCCGCTCTGGTGGACTCCACCACAAAATAGGCTCATCATCTTCAAACCAAGGAAAAATTCCTGATTTATAAGCAAGCAGTAATCGTTCGGGAGATAAATCACCTCCAACAGCTACAATTCCTTCTGGTGAAGCGGTTTCTACTGGTGGAAAAAATAATTCTTTGGTTAAATAATACATTTAGTCAAATACAAGTTCAAAATCAAATTTCAATTTCAATAAAAAAGCCAGAAATTCAAGTATTACTCTTAAACTTCTGACTTCTAACTTTTGACTTCTAACTTTTAGAAAGGCAAATCGTCGTGTTCTTCTTCGTTAAAGTTAGTTGCTGGTTCAAAAGCTGCTGCTGGTGGCATTGGTGGCATTTGAGGTGCTCCCGCTGCTGGTGTTTCTGCTTGCACTTTTTCAATTCTCCAACCTTGTATAGAGTTAAAATATTTTGTCTCTCCTTGTGGATTTACCCATTCTCTTCCTCTCAAATTGATCGAAACTTTAACCTGTTCTCCAATATTATAATTGTTTAACAAATCCGTTTTATCTTGTGTAAACTCAATCAAAATGTGTTGAGGATATTGTTCTTCTGTTGTAACAACAAGTTCTCTTTTTTTGAAAGATGCACTCACTTGTTGAACAGGGTTAATTACTTTTACTCTTCCTAAAACTTCCATAATACTAAAATTTATTTTTTTGCTAATAACAATTTCCAAGCATCAATAGCTCTTCCATTATCTACATACTCTTTTGCCTTTTGAAATTTGGTAGCCATATCATCAGCACTTAAAACAGCTTTGACCTCAAAATTTTCTTTTACAAATATAGCAATTTCTTCTTCGGTTGGAATATTTTCTATATTTCCTAATCTTGCTAAATCATTACCTGTAAAGCAACCACTTTCTTTAATAAAATCAGGAATACTATCTACTCCAATTCCTAAAGTGGTCAAAGGTTTTTCAACTTCAAACATCCCTACATTAGATCGACTATACCAATTGCCTCCCATTCGGGCAACTAAATCAATTTTATATTGATCAATCATTCCATTTGCATCTAGAACGGCTTCACTGATGTGAATTTTCACCACCTCGCAAATAACTAAATTGCCGGCACCACCCTGATCTCCCAAAGCTACAACATCGTTAATCTTACATTCAAATTGTACTGGACTTTCCGCCACACGAAATGGTTTTACTTTATCTGATTTTAGCATCGTAAATCCTGCTTTTTCAAACTCGTTTACACCATCTGGATATTCCGTACTTGATAATGACATTTGCTCTACAATATCATAATTCACAACATTAATCACCACTTCCTTAGTGTTTTGAGCATTAATTAAAGTGTGCTTTGTAGTATTGTCTCGAACACGTCTAGCAGGGGAAAAAATTAAAATAGGGGGATTGGAGCTAAATACATTAAAAAAACTAAATGGAGACAGATTTGGACTTCCATCAGTATCTATTGTACTCGCAAATGCAATGGGTCTAGGCGCCACAGCACTTTGTAAATACCCTTGTAATTTCGCTGGCGCTATTTCTTTTGGATCGATGCTTAACATGTTGAAACTATTTTTTACAAAGATAACAAACAATTACAAGTTCAATTACAAGAATAAACATCAAATTAAAAAGGATTTTAGTATTTTTACTTCAAATACGAATACATGCAGTTTTCAGAAAGAAGAAATCTCACACGTTGGTTTATAATAATAGCATCTTTTTTCATTGTCGTTTTAATTCTTTGGAATACTTACAACTTTTTCCAAATTTTTAAAAATGAAGAACGGGCTAAAATAGAATATTGGGCAAGTGCTCAAAAAACATTGGCCAATGCAAATGAATTTACAGATGTAGAACTTCCTTTCCAAATCATTAGTAATAACACATCTATTCCAATGATTGTTACTGACAGCAAAGATTCTATTATCAGCCACAATAATATTGATGAGGCTATTGCAGTTGACACTACTGATTTAAAAAAATATTTCAACTCGATAAAAAACGACAACCAACCCATAAAAATGCAACTTTCAGAGAAAAGCTACCAATTGGTTTATTATGGAAATTCGCCATTATTGAATAAGTTGAAATATTATCCAATTGCTTTATTGCTGATTATTATTTTGTTTGGTGCAGTCGTGTATAATTTTTATCGCGCTACAAAAATGGCCACGCAAAATAAACTTTGGGCTGGGATGGCTAAAGAAACAGCACATCAAATTGGAACCCCATTATCCTCTTTAATCGGTTGGTTGGAAATTTTAAAAATGGAAAACATTGAAGAAAGTACTATTGTTGAAATTGAAAAGGATATTACCCGATTACAGACGATCACAGATCGATTCTCGAAAATAGGAAGCGAACCCATTTTAGAAAAAAGAGATATCATTACAGACACGCACAAAACCGTTGACTATTTACAAACTAGAGTGTCGCAACAAGTGAATTTCAACTTCGAAGCACCTCAACATCCTATTTTTGTTGAGATCAATTCAGCACTACATAGTTGGACTGTTGAAAATTTAGTCAAAAATGCAATTGACGCAATGAGAGGGAAAGGCCATTTGAATATTGTTATTTCAGAATTAGACAATTTTGTAAAAATCAGTATAACCGATACTGGAAGAGGAATCCCAAAAAACCAATTTACCAAAATTTTTGAACCTGGATTTACCACAAAAAAACGCGGCTGGGGATTAGGCTTATCCCTAACCAAGCGTATTGTTCAAGAATACCATAAAGGAAAAATAAAAGTAGCTCATTCCGAACTAGGAAAAGGAACAACAATGCAAATTAGTTACAAAAAAGCATAAAAAAATCCCGAACGAATCGGGATAATATTGCTTATAAATTGGAAGCTATTTGCTTTGCTGTTTGTTGAAATTCTTCTGGTGTTAAACTAGTCTTTCTTTGAAAACGCATATCGTCCATGTCTTGAAGTGGAATTAAATGCACATGGACATGTGGCACTTCTAAACCAACAACCGCTACACCAACACGTTTGCATTCGATAGTTTTTTCAAGTGCTTTAGCTACTTTACGAGAAAACTTCATTAAACCCAAATAATGATCTTCTTCCATATCGAAGATTTTGTTGATCTCTTGCTTTGGAATACATAATGTATGTCCTTTTGCATTCGGATTTACATCTAAAAAAGCCAAATAATTTTCATCTTCAGCTATTTTATAACAAGGAATTTCTCCGTTTACTATTTTAGTGAATATTGAGCTCATTTTAATAATTTTCAATTGGCTAATTTTCATTGATTAATTTCAAGAAAATTGTTTTTACTATATTTTTAATTGTCATATTGCCACATTGACAAATCGACTAATTAATTTAATCTCTTGTAATTTCTAAAATCTCTACCTTTAAAACTCCATTTGGAACATTAATTTCAGCAATTTCTCCCACTGATTTTCCTAATAACCCTTTTCCAATTGGAGAAGTTACTGATATTTTTCCTGTTTTTAAATCCGCTTCACTTTCTGCTACTAATGTGTACTTCATTTCCATACCATTAGCTTGGTTTTTAATTTTTACAGTAGACAATACCAATACTTTTGATAAATCCAATTGTGATTCATCAATTAAACGAGCATTAGCTACTAACTCTTCCATTTTAGAGATTCTCATTTCCAATAACCCTTGCGCCTCTTTAGCCGCATCGTATTCAGCATTTTCTGATAAATCCCCTTTGTCTCTAGCTTCAGCAATAGCTTGTGATGCTTTTGGGCGTTCTATACTTTTAAGTTGGTCTAATTCGTCTCTTAATTTTTTTAACCCTTCTGCTGTGTAATAAGATACTGTACTCATAACTTCATCGTTTATATAAATAGAAAGAATCCCACCTTCATGGGATTCCTTTTCACAAAGGTAGTAATTTATTTTAATATTAATTTAAGTAATAAGGTAATGTTTAGTTAAATGTATTTAATTAAATTTGTTAACAGATACAAAGGTTAATAGCAAATGAAAAAATATTTTTTTTTATTATCAATCCTATTTCTATTAGGATGTGATAAAGAAGCGTTTCAAAACAACAATCCATATCTACCTAATTATCCCGTAAACTTGAACATAAATTTAAGCCTACCACAATATAGTATACTACAGTTTCCAGGAAACGCACTTTATATTGATTCTTCTGGACAAGGAATTTTAGGAATTATTGTTTTTAATACTGGTAATGGTTATGTAGCCTATGATGCTGCTTGCCCAAATCAAGCTTTAAGTTCTTGTTCTACTATGACGCTAAGTGGCATTGATGCCATTTGTCCATGTGATGATACTAGATACAGTTTGTTTTCGGGTCAAGCACAAGGTATGGAATACCCTATGAAACGTTACCGCGTAGAACAATTAGATGCAATTTCACTCCGAGTTTATAACTAATAAAAAAGCCTGAAAAAATAATCTTTCAGGCTTTTTCAACTTAACAAAACTAAAATTTCAAACTCATTCCGAGAAGGAAATTTATTCCAGCTTGTGGATAAAAACCCGCTCCTTCATACGTTATTACGTTTCCTGAAGAATCATCATCAAATGTATAGAAATAACCATTCGATTCGTATTCAACATCAAAAATATTATTTACCAAAGCAGAAAAAGTTATTGACTTAATGCCTTTGTTGATTTCCCAATCGAAAGAAGCATTGAAATCATTTATAAAATAACTATCTAATTTTGAAACTTCCGAATCAATATTTCCCATGTATTGCTCCCCAACAAATTTTGACAACAAGGACAATTGCAAACCTTTAGCTGGCAAATATGAAAATCTGTTGCCAAAAATAAAATCAGGCGAATATGCAATATTTGTATTACCCAAATCTCGAACTACACCATTAATTTCATAATAAAAATCTTCATTTCTATTTTGACTTAAAGTGAAATTTGGATTGAAAAGCAGTTTATCAGTTATAGCAATCATTGATTCTACTTCCAAGCCTAGTCTATAACTTTTTCCACTATTAGTAAAAACTGGAGCACCAACATCATTCAAATCACCAGTTAAAACTAACTGATCATTGTACCGCATATAAAAGGCATTGGCATACAACTTCACTTTTTCAGAATTGAATTTCCAGCCCAATTCATAATCAAACAAACGCTCTGGCTTTATGGCACCGCTCTCGTAATCATCGCGTCTTGGCTCTTTATTGGCAATTCCAAAATAACCATAAAAAGCATTTTGCTCATCTAACTGATAGTTTAGACCCGTTTTAGGGTTAAAAAAGCGAAACGTATCATTTACAGCATCAAAACGAAAACTTGTTGCTTCATAAAAAACCATTCGATATTGTAAGTCAGCAAATAAATTTAGCTTATTTGTAACATTATAAGAAGCTTTAGTGTAAAAATTTACATCATCTTTATTCCCAAAATTATCGTAGTATCGATTTGATGCTGGAATGTTATTCTGTGTCCAAACTACCTCTCCATAATGCAATCCTAAATAGCGATTGGCTGCTCCACCAAATAATAAGTCAGTTTTTTCATCTCTGTAATTTAAGGAAAAAGTTGCACCAAAGAAATCATTATCTAACCAACGTTTTCTAACCAAATCGGAAATGGAATTTCCATTAAACGCAGGTAAATTATATTCGTTTAAATCTTCGTCTTCTTTGTATTGCTCAAAATAGCCTTTACCAATAGTGTAATGTAACGCCGCATTTGAAATCCAATGCTCCGACCACTTTTCTGTCCAATGCAATTGAAAGTGATTTTGCCAGTAATTATCGGTTTCGTCATCATAAAACTGCATAGTACCATTTTCATCAAAATACATTCCTGCAGGATTGAAGGTTCGGTCATTTCTAAGTTTTTCTGGATCCTCTATTCCATACCATGCTTGATAGGTTTTTTCTTTTCCTCCAAAAGCCATAAACTTTATCAAAGTAGACTCCTTTACATAATTGGCATTGAAAAAATAACCCAACATATTGGATTCAGCTCTATCAATAAATCCATCAGAAGCAATATTTGAAATGCGACCATTCAGTTCAAAATTATCATGCAAACCTGTTCCGAAGGATAAAGTATGCTTTCTGGTGTTAAAACTTCCGTATGAATTTGCAATTTCGGCATAAGCCTTTTCTTGATAAGATTTGGTCGCCATATTCAAACTCGCACCAAATGCACCCGCACCATTAGTTGAAGTTCCTACTCCACGTTGCAACTGAACACTTTCTAAAGATGAAGCAAAATCAGGTAAATTCACAAAAAAAGTACCTTGGCTTTCACTATCGTTAAAAGGAACACCATTTAAGGTTACGTTAATTCGAGAACCATCGGAACCTCGAACGCGCAAAGAAGTATACCCTACACCATTACCAGCATCCGTTGTACTTACAACAGAAGGTAAATATTGAAGTAAAATAGGGACATCTTGACCTAAATTTCGTGGCGCAATTTGCTCTTTTGAAACATTCGTAAAGGTAATTGGGTTTTTGTCTTTTGCTCTTACAGATGAAACCGTAACTTCTTTTAGCTCAGTAGTTTTTAAACTATCTTTTTGTGTTTCTTGAGAAAAAGAGAAAAGAAAATAGAAAATAGAAAATAGACTAAAACAAGTCTTTGTACTTAATACTTTGTACTTTGTACTTTTTTTGACCCGAATTCTTGACGAACTGAGCGTGGCTAATAAAGTTTTCATTCGTAAAATTAATACGAATAAAAGGGGCAATTATTCCTTGGTTAAAAATTAATTTGATACTCTTTGACACCAATAAAAATATATAATTATTTTAGTCAATTCCCTAAACAGCATTACCTGTTCTAGGTTCTATGGGTATGATCTCAGCTCGTTATTTGGAGCACCCCTTTGAGACGTGCAAATATAAGATTCTTTAGTCTACAATTCCAAGTTGAAAGGTTTAAAAGTTTGGTTTTTTTCTGTTTTGTTTTAAAACACTCATAACTTTTTTAGCATTTAAACGCTTTTCTTTAACTGCTCTTGGGATTTTTGTTTCTTTTCGCTCTTTTGGAATTACTAAAGCATTTTCAAGTAGTCTAAAACATTTTTTTATGACGTTTTCTTTATTTTTTAACTGACTTCTATCTTCTTCGCTAGTTAAAATTAGTATGCCATCTTGAGTTAACTTGGTCGAAATTTTAGTTTGTAACACCATTTTTTCTTCATTCGACAATCCTTTTGACTGCCTTACATCAAAAGTCAGCACCACTTTAGAAGACACTTTATTCACGTTTTGCCCTCCAGGGCCACTACTCCTGACAGCTTTAAAAGAAAACTCTGTTATAATTATTGATTTATCCATTATCTACCTGATGTGCTGGTTTGAGTAAATCATTAACTGTTTTAACCGGATTAAAAGTTTCTAATGGAACCTCAACAAAAATAGTAGTCCATTTTGCCATTGCACCATTCCATAATCCAGGGAGTTCAAAAGCTTTTATGGTTTTTCCATTTTTTGTTTTTTCAGTAATAAATGCAGTTTTAGGCTCAACAAACTGATTCAAATTAAACTTTTCTCCTTTGAAATTTTTTACACCGCAAACGATATCAACAGGATTAAAATGAGTCGCTTTTTTAACAATCTTTTTTTGTTCTTTATTATTCAAATCGATTTGAGACGACTCAACGATTTGTAGCGTTCTCCTACCCTTCTCATCTTGAACCCAAAAAGGGCCTCCTCCAGGTTCTCCTTCATTTCTAACCATACCACAAACTCGAATCGGACGATTTAAAACCTTAATTAAATACTCGACCTTATACTCCGTTTGAAAATATTTGAATTCTTCTGGAAGTGGGAAAGCTGTCTTGTTTTCTGCAAAATCCTTGATTTCTGTAATTTGAGTCTCCGTTACATCTCCGTTAGAAAGCAATTCGAGATAATTGAAAATTTTGTATTGTATCCAAAACAAAACGCCTCCTAACAACTTCTTATAATTCTCAATTACTTTTCTGTGATTTTGAGAAACATTATCAATGTTTTTTATGTAGATAATATCCGATTGCAAGGCATTCAAATTATTTATCAATGCACCATGTCCACCTGGTCTGAAAAACAATTTGTTTTCTTCAATTCGAAATGGCGTATTGTCTTCATTAACAGCCAAAGTATCTGTTGCCTGATTTTGATAAGAAAAACTAATGTCAAAATCAGTAAACTTATTCGTTATGCTTTCAAAAGCTGTTTGAAACTCTTGAGAAATAGTAAAATGAATTTTTGTCTTTTGATGTTCTTTCTTAAAGAAATTGGCCTCAAACACATGCTCTTCTATTGGGGTAATAATCTGTTCTTCTCTCAGATGAAATGGCAATATTCCTTTTGGCTTGTTTGCAAAATCCAATCCCTCTTTACTTAACAAAGTTTTTATTAGAGTATAGTATTTCGCATCATTTGATAATGAAAAATAATTTGGATATAGAGCAATAGTAGCTTCTTTTAATTCTTTATAAAAAGGGAAATTTTTCAATCCAAAAATAAAGATAGATAAATCTTTAGCATTTCTTTTATTGACATAAGCGTTTATAGTGTCTTTTTTTGGATCAAAGTCTTCTAAAAACTCTATTAAAAACTTAAACATACGGGTTGCGGCACCGGAAGCCGGCACAAACTTTTCAATAGAATACCTATTTTTAAATTTATCAAAATAAGACACTAACTGAAAAACTTCTTCTTCTGAGAAACGCCATATTCCATCACCTATTGTAGCGGATTTAACTAAATTAATCTTGGGAATTCCTTCAATAAAAAAATGCAATTGTTGTTGAATTTTTTCTAAAGAATTCCCTCTTTCGTTTATATATTTTATATCTGCTTCTGTAAAAGTTTTTTCCATTCTTTGTAACCTAAAATAGCGATAATTGTGAACACTAAAAACTGTATACTGGAAAAAGTTAATCCTTTATAAAAATACAAAGGAACCGAAATTAAATCGGCAATAATCCAAATAATCCAGTTTTCAATTTTTCGTTTAGCCATAAGCCACATTCCTACAAAAAACAATGCAGTTGTAAGCGTGTCTACATAAGCTGTCCAATGTGTAAATTTATCAAAAAAATGATAAATCAAAGCAATAAAAAGTAAGGTGCCTAAGAAAATGATACTCGAAATGAAATAATCGCTTCGATTCATGAAAGATATTGGAAATTCAGCTACTCCATTTTTCTTCCTAGACCATAAATACCAACCGACAACACTCATAATCGAGTAGTAAATATTGATAATGAAATCGCCAAACAATTTCCACTCAAATAGTATGTAAACAAAAATCAATGTGCTTACTAAACCTGTCGGATATACTAAAATATTATTCTTTTTGGCAAATAAAACACTAATAGTTCCAAAGAAAACTGCTGTTAGTTCTAAAAAAATGAAATAACTTGTGTACGATTTGTATTGAGAAAATAAAAAATCAATCATAATCAAAGAAATTAGTGTCCTTTTCAAAAGCAGTTCCAATAACAACTAAATCGGCTCCAGCGTTTTGCACCGCTTTAATCATTCCAATAGTACGAATACCTCCCCCTACAATTAAGGGAATTTGAATGTTTTGCGACACAAAACGAATCATTTCTAAAGACACGTGTTGATTAGCACCACTTCCCGCCTCTAAATAAATCAGTTTTTTTCCTAAAAACTCCCCTGCTTTTGCTGTTTTGTAAACCAATTCCATATTATTACGATCAATCGGTTGGGTTTGACTTACACGTTGCACAGCCGTTTCTATTCCTCCATCAATTAACAAATAGCCTGTTGGAATAATTTCTAAATCCGATCTTTCTAAGACTTCAACCGAATTAATATGATGCTCGATTAAATATTCTGGATTTCTACCTGAAAGTAAACTTAAAAATAAAATTCCATCAGCTGCATTGGAAATTTGGTATGGATGCCCTGGAAAAATCAAAACTGGCAATTGAGTAATTGTTTTAATAACGGAAATCAGTTCGTCCAAATGTGTTCCACTAAAAGTACTTCCGCCTACAAAAATATGTGTGGCTGGTGACTCTTTAATTTTATTTGACAAAACAATTGCTTTCTCAATAGAAACTTTTTCAGGATCAATCAGAATAGCTAATAGTTTTTGGCAATTTTTTTTTGCTTGAAGTATATTTTGATATAGGTTTTGCATTCTATTTATTTGGAAAAGCGCACACAAAGATATAATCTTCTACTCTAGAAAAGTGAATTTTAAACTTTTCTATGGTGTTATTAAAATGCAACTCCGCTTCGCATTTTTTGTCTTTTAAGTCAAATTTGTTCTCAAAAATATGTTCTGGAAAACTAATTCCTTTTTCATTTTTAATTTTAAAAATGGACTCTTTTACACCCCAAATCACAGTTGCTTTCTCTATTTGATCCGAAACAGAAAGATTCTCCAAATGCTTTACTTCCATAAATCGAGGAGCAATTTTCAATGTTTTTTCTTTAAGTTTTTCTAAATCTATCCCCATTAGTTCATTACTTATGCAAATACAAGAGAACTCATGTGAGTGGGAAATGGAAATATGTTTTGGTTGATGGTTGATGGTTGATGGGTTTTCATTTTTCTTCTCCGAACTTCTTACTTTGTACTCCAAATGGGGTTTTCCAGCTTCATCATAAGTTAAATCATAATCTGTATACCCTAAATGTTGTAACAACATTCTAACGGCTAAAAAACCTTTTTGATGTTCTTCAGATTTCATTCCCTCCAAGCGAAAAAGAGAAGTATCTTTTAACGAAACAGCTCTAAACAACGAAGTTACGTCTTCAGTAATGTGCCAAAAGTACGCAACCGTGGTCTCGTTAATCGTTATAATTTTATGTAATGGCATTTATATTTTGTTGTTTTTCAAATCATTAGAAAGATAAACATTTCACAAATTAATAGAAAACTTTGAAAAAATAAAAAGTTATTTTGTAATTTTGCACACTAATTTTTGAATATACAAATATACATAATAGATGAGTACACAAACATTACCTTATGTAGCTTACAAAGTGAAAGATATTTCACTTGCGGCTTGGGGAAGAAAAGAAATTGAATTAGCGGAAGCTGAAATGCCAGGTTTAATGGCATTAAGAGCAGAATACGGCGCAAGTCAACCTTTAAAAGGAGCAAGAATTGCAGGATGTCTTCACATGACCATCCAAACGGCTGTTCTAATTGAAACTTTAATCGCTTTAGGTGCAGAGGTAACTTGGTCATCTTGTAACATTTTTTCAACTCAAGATCAGGCTGCTGCTGCAATTGCTGCTGCAGGAATTCAAGTATATGCTTGGAAAGGTTTAAATGAAGAAGATTTTGATTGGTGTATAGAGCAAACATTATTCTTTGGTGAAGATAGAAAACCGTTAAACATGATCTTAGATGATGGTGGTGATTTAACGAATATGGTTATTGACCGTTACCCTGAATTAGTTCCTGGCATCAAAGGTTTATCTGAAGAAACAACCACTGGAGTTCACCGTCTTTATGAAAGAGTGAAAGCAGGAACTTTACCTATGCCAGCAATTAATGTTAACGATTCTGTTACTAAATCTAAATTTGACAACAAATATGGATGTAAAGAATCTGCAGTTGATGCAGTTCGTAGAGCAACTGATGTCATGTTAGCTGGAAAAAGAGTTGTAGTTTGTGGATATGGAGATGTTGGAAAAGGAACAGCGGCTTCCTTCCGTGGTGCTGGTTCTATTGTAACGGTTACTGAAATTGATCCAATTTGTGCTTTACAAGCAGCTATGGACGGTTTTGAAGTAAAAAAATTAGATACTGTTATTGCTAATGCAGATATCGTAATCACTACAACTGGAAATAAAGACATCGTTGTTGGACGTCATTTCGAAGCTATGAAAGATAAGACTATCGTTTGTAACATCGGACACTTTGATAATGAAATTGATATGGCGTGGTTAAATAAAAACTTTGGAAGCACTAAAATAGAAGTAAAACCACAAGTTGACATCTACAATGTTAACGGAAATGATATTATTGTTTTAGCTGAAGGACGTTTAGTAAACTTAGGTTGTGCTACAGGTCACCCAAGTTTTGTGATGAGTAATTCATTTACTAACCAAACGTTAGCGCAAATTGAATTATGGACAAATAGTGCCGCTTACAAAAACGAAGTATATATGTTACCTAAACATTTAGATGAAAAAGTAGCAGCGCTTCATTTAGCTAAATTAGGTGTTGAATTAGAAACTTTAAATTCAGAGCAAGCTGCTTACATTGGAGTTGAAGTTCAAGGTCCATTCAAACCTGAATATTATAGATATTAATTGTCTTGCTGAACTCGTTTCAGCATCTCAAAATATTTTAAACCCTTGCATTCTAACAATTCGGGAATGCGAGGGTTTTTTTTATCTAACTATTTATCAACAAATTAACATCAAGTTGAAACAATTTGCGTTAAATTTGTACTAATATCATCAATCATCAACCTGTCCGCCTTTGGTGGATCAAAATCAATCATCATGTTAAAACATTTTTTCATGTTATGCTCGGGCGTAGATGCCGACATAATTAAAGGTTGTTCCAATGGCGAGCAAAACAAATATGCCGGAATTGGAGCTACCGTATTCTTCACTGCCGTAATGGCTTTTATTGCCAGTTCTTATGCTCTTTTTACCGTTTTTGATAATGCATTTATTGCCGTAGGTTTCGGTTTAGTTTGGGGGTTACTTATTTTTAATTTGGATCGATTTATCGTTTCTACCATTAAAAAAAGGGAGCGTTTCTTTGACGAATTCATTCAAGCTACACCAAGGATTATTTTAGCGGTTATTATTGCAATCGTAATTTCGAAACCTCTAGAAATTAAAATATTCGAAAAGGAAATTAATACGGTTTTACTAAAAGAGAAGAACGAAATGCTATTGACCAATAAAAAACAAGTAGCCAATTATTTTCAATCGGATTTAGATAAAAACAAAGCCCAAATTGATAGTTTAAAATCGGATATTCTTAAAAAAGAGAAAGAAGTAAACGATTTATATTCCGTCTATATCACCGAAGCCGAAGGAACTACCGGAACTAAAAAGTTAGGCAAAGGTCCGGTTTATAAGGAAAAACGTGAAAAGCACGACGCTGCTTTGCAAGATTTAGCAACTTTAAAAACGACAAATCAAGCCAAAATCACAGATTTAGAAGCGAAAGCTAAAACCCTACAAGCCGATTTAGACAAAAAAGTCACCGAAACCCAACCCATTATTGAAGGTTTCGACGGTTTAATGGCGCGAATTAACGCCTTGAATAAATTACCTTTCTTGCCTTCATTTTTTATTATGTTATTGTTTTTAGCGATTGAAACTTCGCCTATTATTGCCAAATTATTATCACCAAAAAGTGAATACGATTTCAAACAGGAAGACAACGAAATGGGCATCAAAAATATGTTGGTCCAAAATCGTTACCAAAGTGAATTGCAAAAGAAAACCGATGCCGAAATTTATGACAAAGTCTATGCCGACATCAAAGAAGATAAAGAACTCTACAACTATAAAAAGAAAAGTGCTGTGGAATTGCTAAAACTCCAGGCCGATGGTTTTGTAGAAAAACAGAAAAAATCGATATAGAACTTAACCTCAAAGCGTACAAAGATTTACGCAAGGTTTACAAAGGTTATTAAAGAGGCAAAATCCCGATAAATTTAAACACCTTATCGGGATTCTTTTATGTTGTCTTATTAGCGTTCTTTAGCGTAAATCTTTGCGATATTTGCGGTTAAAAATTATAAAAATTTCAAGATTTCCGACTTCAATCGATCATATTCTCCTTGAAGAATTAATCCGTTGTCTAATAATTTTTTATAGTTCTGAAGTTTGGCAAACAATTCATCTTGTGTTAAATGCGCTAAACCTTTCTCTTCCGAAATTGGAGCTTCTACTTCTGTATCACGAATAATATCGTTTGAAGTTGGCATAATTTCAGCATAAAGTGTCACCTCTTCTGTTGGAACTTCTTCTACTGTTTCAACAACAGGAGTTTCCTCTTTAACTTCTGCTACAACTGGCACACTTGCTTTCGGATTTTTTAATAAATCCAATTGCTCTTTTGCGTAAGTATATAATTTTCGAGCTTGATTCTTTGGTAAATAATCAACGGTATGCGTTAAATCAGAATTCGTAGTAAAAGTAAAATCAGCACCTAAAATACCTTCTTTTACAAACGAACCTGCAATATCATCCCAATCATAATCAATGAATTCCATTGATAACCCTAAATTTTTAGGCTTACACAAAATAATGCGTTTGTTCGTTACCACTATACTATCAGGAAAAATAGTTACCGCTGGTTTTTTCTGAACGGCAATGTAACCTACTTCTTCGTTCGACATTAAAAGATGCTCCAATTTAGCCGTGATTTTCTCAATAGCTTTTGGATCTTGATCTTCGTTTAATATTTTTTTTAAGTTGTCTATCATTTTCTGTTTTAATTTTAAAATTGCTAAAATAACTTAGATTAAATCTTATTTATTATTTCAACTTCGTATTTCATTTTAAGTTTCTCGCTTATTTCTAATGCTAATTTTTCATCTTCAGTAAAATAAAGTGTTGTAGGTTTACCATTTTCAGGAAATAAATTTATTAAAATTGCCTTTTCTGAAATTCTTACAGAAGCTGTTGAACTTATTCCAATTCCTCCAAATTTAGTTGAAATATTACTTCTAAAAACAGAAATAGACTCCATTTTTGGGAAATTCTTCCAATCACCTATTTTCAAACCTAAAATCGAAAAAACATTTCTATATTGATTATTTTTTAAATCTAACTCTATTCCGTTATTGGATAATATTACAAAACCTCCAATTATCAAAGCTATCCAAACTAACACGAAAGCAGGTCCAAAAGTAACATTAAAAAAAAGCAATAGAAACAATCCTGAAATCCAAAGTAAATTTCCAAGTATTAAACTTTTTAAAGATGTTTTTTCAAGATAAAGAAACTTTTCCACTTACAAAATTACTTTTTTGGGTTAATTCTCATTACAAAAGTAATGCCTAATTTTCTAATTCTTGAATTTCTTCTTTTACTTTTTTTGTTAAACTTGAAAAAACCAATTCATATGAATGATTGATGAGATGAAGTACTTTTTTATCAGGAACATCTTCGTTAATTTTTACGGTATTCCAATGTACTTTGCTCATGTGATAGCCTGGGAGAATACCGTCATATTTCTCACGTAATTCTACCGCTACATCAGGATTACATTTTAAATTTAACGATGGTGTTCCTTTTTCCCATTCGGACAATGAGGTTAGGCAAAACATTTTTCCTCCTACTTTAAACACCAACGTATCTTCATCAAACGGAAAATGTTCGGTAACGCCTTTTTTAGATAAGCAGAATTCGTATAGTTGTTGAATATCCATAATTAATAGTTGGGAGTAAGGAGTTTTTAGTTGGGAGTTTTATATCGTTTAATTTATATTTTACTTGAACCGAATTTATCGGGATTATTCATCATATAATAAATTAATTTACCAACTTCAGTATTCAGCGCAGTGAGTTCGTTGTATTTTATCTCTTCCAAATAGCCACATGCTAATGAAAAATCTAACCACACTTGAGTTTCAGAATTTTCTGCTTCAGCATCAGTAAGTTTACTCAAGAAATTTTTTGGATAAACTCTTTTTCTATATGATTCTGTAATTGTTACTGTTACACTTCTGGAACTTCTTCTAATTTGATCTGTTAAAGAATACTTTTCTTCTTTTGGAAAAGCCTTAGACACATCAAAAATCATCATAGCTAAGGCGAATGATTTTTTATAAGCTAATAAATCTTCATAATCCATATCACAATTTTAAAAAATAATTACTCTATAATCTCCAAACTAAAAACTCCCTACTCCAAACTGTACAAAACTGGTTTCGATGGCGAAGCATCATTCTCAAACGAAGCGAATTGCAAATTCAATAGATAACTGCCATCTTGAATTTCTTCATAAACGTAAATCATTTCAGTAATCGTACAATTAAATCGAGCATCATCATTTACTTGGTTTATGTCTTTTACGTTCCAAAATGCTCTATGAGCTAATAATTTTCCTTCGTCGTGTTCTTTGTCAACACTTGGTAAATCTATAAGTAAATGTTGAATTCCTTTTTCTCTAATAAAAATCGCAGCAGCTTCTTCTAAATATGGTGGATTGGTATTGGAATAATTCAAATGTTTTTTACTTTCTGGATTTGGTAAAGTTCGTATGATAATGGCTTCTGGCGAATTTTCTCCTATTGCAAATTCAATTTGTTCTTTCGTTATAACTAAATCCTCTCCAACTACTTTTGGCTCCACCGAAATCAATTCCGCTGTAAAGAAAAACTGTTTCAAGCATTGATTTATTGAGTAAAAATCGCGGGTAATATGTCCCAAACATTCCGTGTGCGTACCATGAGCGTGCGGATTAAAGAAAATATTATTGAAATTTGTAGATGATTTCCCTTCCGAAACTTTTCCTGTCCAATCGCCCATTTTTACAGGTTCAATTTCAGGCGCATTCTGATACCAAGCAATTGGGTTTTGTTCATTATTGGTTAATGGGATGGAAATATCAATAGGTTTTGATAAGTCGATTTGTATGTTGTTGATGGTTGCTTTCATATTAATTAACCGCAAAGAACGCAAGGGTTTACGCAAGGTTCGCTAAGTTTATTTGTTATTGTTTAAGTTCGCAAAGAATTAGAGATTATTTACAACTCTTTTTACTCCATTTTTGATTAGAGAAACATTGAAATTTATTAGTAACCCTAACTTGCAATTTGTTAATTTTAAATAAGTCAATAATTGAGCGAAATGAACATCATTTAATGCTTCTACCGATTTAATTTCAATTATTAATTTGTTTTCAACTATTATATCAATTCTGTAACCGACATCGAGTTTTACTTCTTCGTAAATTAAGGGTAAAGGTTTTTGTTTTTCAACTCTTAGACCTATCTTCTTTAATTCGTAAAATAGACATTCCTCGTAAGCGCTTTCCAGTAAACCTGGACCCAAACTTTGATGTACTTTCAAAGCACAATCAAATACAATTCTTGATAATTCGTTTTCTGTCATAATTATTTATTTTGGCGTGTATAATTTAAATTGTTGCGTGCTTTGCGAAAAACTTTGCGGTCTTTGCGGTTAAACTACTCCAAATTTAATAAAAATAAGTCGGAAGCTATTCCATCACTCAAAAACTTTCCTTTTTTTGTAGTTCGCAAGATATTTTCATCTACAAACAACAAATGGTCATCTATAAATTTTACTGCTTGTTTGTTCAAATATTCCAAATAGGTTTTCCCAAATTCTTGTTCGATTCGTTCTAATGAAACACCCCAAATTGTTCTTAAACCTGTCATAATATATTCGTTATAACGATCTGTTTGGGTTAAAGTTTCAATTTCTATTGGTAATTTATTTTCTTGAATGGATTTAATATAAAGCGAATTATTCAAAACATTCCAACCTCTATTTTTTCCGTCATAACTATGTGCTGACGGACCAATTCCGATGTATTTTTTACCTAACCAATAACTCGAATTGTTTTTTGAAAAAAAGTTTTCTTTTCCAAAATTCGATAATTCGTAATGTATGAATCCGTTTTCCGAAAGTTTATCAACCAAAATTTGAAAATGCTCTTGTGCGACTTCGTCATCAGGTTGTGGGATAATTCCTTTTTGAATGAACGAATGCAACGCGGTTTTAGGCTCAACTGTTAAGGCATAACTTGAAATATGCGGCACACCAAAAGACAGAGCGGTTTCAATATTTTTCAACCATTTTTCGTTGCTCATTTCAGGAACTCCGTAGATCAAATCGATAGAAATATTATCAAAATACTGTGTGGCGATTTCCAAACATTTTTTAGCTTCTTCCACATTGTGCGCACGATTCATCATCTTCAAATCGTCTTCAAAAAACGATTGAATTCCGATGGATAAGCGGTTGACTTTATTTTTTGATAATTCTATTATTCGCGTTTCAGTTAAATCATCTGGATTGGCTTCTACAGTAATTTCTGGATTTTCGACTACTTTGTAGTTAAGATACACTTCATCAATCAAAAATTTCAAATCTTCAATCGAAAGTATCGAAGGCGTTCCACCACCAAAATAAATCGTTTCCACAATCTCATCTTGAAACTCGCTTTTTCGCAATTGAATTTCTTTAGCCAATGCCAAAACCATTTCATCTTTCTTCTTCAAATTAGTAGAAAAATGAAAATCACAATAGTGACATGCTTGTTTGCAAAAAGGGATATGGATGTAGATTCCGCTCATTTTAAGTGCTCAGTGTTCAGTTTTTAGTGTTCTGTCTAAATGCTGAAATATTTAGTTTTCAGATTTTGAACCGAATTTTCCGGGATTTAAAATCATGTAATTTATTAATCTTCCAACCTCTATTGATTTTTCAGTCAAATAGTCAAATGTCTCTTGAGTAATATATTTACAAGCTAAAGCATACTCTAACCAACCTTGTGTTTCAGAGTTTTCAGCATCAGCATCTGTTAATTTACTATGAAAATATTTTGGGTATTCCCTTTTTCGATAGGCTTCTGCAATCGTAATTGTTACACTTCTTGAACTTCTTCTAATTTGATCTGTTAAAGAATATGTTTCTTCTTTTGGAAAACTTTTTGATACTTCAAAAAGTTCCATTGCAACTTCAAATCCTTTCTTATAAGCTAATAAATCTTGAAATCTCATATATTTTTTTAATACAATTTAAAACTGAATACTAAAAACTGAACACTGAGCACTATTTTTTAACTCTCAACTCATTCTGTTTCACAAAAGCATCCCAACCTGAGTAACTTTTTCCTACTTCCACTCTTCCCGAATTGAAAAAATGACAAACCGCTGCTGCCAAACCATCAGTGGAATCGAGGTTTTTTGGCAATTCTTTTAAACCTAATAATTGTTGGAGCATTTTAGCAACTTGTTCTTTACTGGCGTTTCCGTTTCCGGTAATCGCCATTTTAATTTTTTTAGGCTCGTATTCTGTAATGGGAATATCTCTCGAAAGTCCGGCTGCCATGGCAACTCCTTGCGCTCTTCCTAATTTCAGCATCGACTGTACGTTTTTTCCAAAGAAAGGTGCTTCAATCGCAATTTCATCTGGATTGTGTGTGTCGATTAATTCAATAGTACGCTCAAAAATGACTTTTAATTTTTGATAATGATTGTCGTATTTGGATAAAATAAGCTCGTTCAACTGTAGAAATTCCATTTTCTTGTTGACTACTTTGATTAATCCAAAACCCATAATCGTGGTTCCTGGGTCGATTCCTAATATGATGCGCTCGTTTGCCAATTATTTTGTTTCAAGTTTCAAGTTTCAAGTTCAAAGTTTTTGTTTCTTTGCAACATGATTTCAATTCCTCACAAAGCTAAGCAATTACTTGTTTTTACCATCAAACTTTTGATTGTAATTGGTGCGTTTTATTTTATTTATGACCAAATTGCCAATAACTCAAAGTTAGAATGGAGTAAATTCCAAACTTTGGTTTTAGAAAAAACTTCTGCAACAACCATCATTTTCATTTTATTGTTTAGTGTTGCGAATCGTTATTTTGAAATTTTAAAATGGCAGAACTTAGTCACTTTTATCAAGCCGATTTCGGTTGGCGAAGCAAGCAAACATGTTTTAGGTGCTTTAACTGCTGGAATTTACACTCCAAATGGCTTGGGAGAATACGCTGGAAAAGCCATGTTTTTCAAAAAAGAACAAACCAAAAAAGTGGTGTTTTTAAACTTGATTTGTAACGGAATCCAAATGATTTTGACCATTATTTTCGGAATTCTTGGATTGTTTTTAATTGGTTATTGGAAATGGGCTTTAGCGATTATTGGAATTGCCGTTGTCTTATTTTTAATTGCTGTTCTTTCGAAAAACATTACAATTAAAGGTTATTCCATTCAAAAATTACTTCATAAAATCAACGAAATTCCAAAGAAGATTCATCGAAAAAATATTTTATTGGGAGTTTGTCGTTACTTGGTTTTTTCGCATCAGTATTATGTTTTGTTTTTGGTTTTTGATGTCGATTTACCTTATTTAACATTGATTAGCTCGATTGCTGCTGTTTACTTTTTAGCTTCTTCGTTACCGAGTTTTCAATTTTTAGATTTCGCAGTAAAAGGAAGTGTCGCAATGTTTTTCTTTGGAAAATATGGCATTAACGAATGGATTGTGATTTTCATTAGTACGTTGATGTGGTTTTTAAACGTAGTTTTACCTGTGGTAATTGGAAGTTATTATGTGATGCGATTTAAGTTGAATGACAAAAAAGCATGAGCGATTTCTTTGTGTAAAAACGAAGTTTTCTTTGTCTTCTCAATATTTTTTCCCACTTTTACTATATTTCTAGGTGTTTTAAAATTTAACACATAGTCACAATAGATTTTGACTGTGTTGATTTTAGGCGTTTCACTAAACATAACTCACATAGAACTAATTTTTAATTATGCTGGAATTGATTCTTGGAACCGTTTTTCTAATTTACATCCTGTTCATTGGGCAACTGATTTATGGATTTAATCGCATGAAACGCTTTTCGAGAAAGGAATTCACTCCAAAAACCTCCTTTACCATTGTGGTTCCATTTCGAAATGAAAAAGAGAATCTTCCGAATTTATTGCATTCGATTTCTTTGTTGCATTATCCGAAAGAATTGGTAGAAGTGATTTTGGTTGATGATGATTCCAATGATAGTTGGAAGATGGAAGATGGAAGATGGAAGTTTGAAATTCGATTAATTAAGAACGAAAGAAAATCAAATTCACCCAAGAAAGATGCCATTGAAACCGCGATTCAAGTTGCCAAAAACGATTGGATTATAACTACCGATGCCGATTGTTTAGTTCAGAAAAACTGGTTAACGACTTTCGATCAATATATTCAGGAAAATGAAGTGGAAATGGTAGCTTCTGGTGTTTGTTATGTTCCAAAAAGTGGCTTTTTATCGGCTTTTCAGAATTTAGATTTCTCGAGTTTACAAGGCGCTACAATTGGAAGTTTTGGAATCGAAAAACCTTTTATGTGTAATGGTGCTAATTTTGCTTATTCCAAACAATTTTTCAAAGAATTAAATGGTTTTGTAGGAAATGAAACCATTGCCAGTGGTGATGATGTTTTTCTTCTTCAGAAAGCAGTTTCGGTTGCTCCAAAAAAAGTTGGCTTTTTAATGGCTAAAGAAAGTATTGTCACAACAAAACCAGTTGAAACTTGGACTGAATTATTTCAACAACGGGTTCGTTGGGCTTCAAAGAGTACAAGTTATGTTTCAGTTTATGGAACGTTATTAGCTTTAGTAGTTTTTGGCGGTAATTTAGCTTGGATAATAAGTTTCTTGATCTGGCTGTTAGAAACTTTAGATCCAAACAGCTTCATGCTTTTTTTGGGTTTAAAATTCCTAATCGATTTCATCTTGATTTACAAGACGGCAAGTTTCTTTGAATCGAAATTACAATATATACTGGCGAGTAGTCTGTTGTATCCTTTTTTTAGTGTTTCTGTGGCAGTGTATTCTTTGTTTTGGAAATACAATTGGAAAGGGAGAAATTTTAGGAAATAATTTTAAACTCGAATTTCACGAATTAGCATGAATTGTTTTTAACACAAAAGTCATGTGAGTTTTTTGAAGTAGACATTTTTTCCGAATTAAGTTCATATAAGATTTTAAAAATTATTGAAATTTCTTAAATCTGTGTTCCTAATTTGAACTTGATTTTGACCTTGTTTACTACTCCATTTTAATAATCACTGGAAGCACAAATTGCGATTTTACTTTTATACCTCTCTTAATCGCTGGTTCTACCTTAGGAAAATCAGCTAATCTAGAGGTTAGAATGCTATCAATTTTTCTTTTTTCAACTGTTGGAATACTATCGTTCAAATATTGGGTTTCAAATTGTAAGCTAGAATCAGGATTGATGGTAACTTTCACATTTATAGTATCAATTTCTGGATATTCAAAACGAAATGTATCCAGTCCAATCCGCTCTTGAATGGTTTGTGCTATGTAATCGAAGAAACATTGTCTTTTTATTTCTGCATTTTTTAGGGTATCGCATTGCAAAACGGATGGAAATTCATCCACTTCTTCCCAATTGATTTTTTTCAATTCTTGTTCCAATAATTCTTTCTCATCAGGCACTTGTTTATCCAAGTACTGACAAGAAACAAAAGAAAATAAAAGAAATAAAGCCCAAAATAATCTCATTATTCGAATTTTAATGCATCGTATAAAACAAAGTTATAAATTTGTTAGACAATAACTAAAATCTTATGGAATACTTTTTATTGATTCTGGGCTTACTTTTAATGGCAGTGGGGATTATAGGTAGTTTATTACCCGCTTTGCCTGGCCCGCCTATTAGTTGGGTTGGGATTTTACTGCTTTATTTTTGTCCAGGAATCGAAACGAATTATTGGTTACTTGGAATTACTTTAATAATTGCCGTTGTGATTGGGATTTTAGATTATGTGATTCCAGCACAAGGCACCAAGTATTTCGGGGGTAGCAAATATGGAATTTGGGGAACAAATATTGGGTTAGTCATTGGTTTATTCTTCCCTCCTTTCGGGTTTTTAATTGGTCCATTCTTAGGAGCTTTAATAGGAGAACTCATATACAACTCAAACGAAGGAAAACGTGCTTTTAAAGCCGCTACAGGTTCGTTCTTAGGTTTTCTAGCAGGAACGTTTATTAAGTTTTTAGTGAGCTTGCTTTTCTTAGGAGTATTTATAGTTGTGTTTTGGCAAAATAGAGCTATTTGGTTTTAAATCAAAAAAGCTTTGCATTACGCAAAGCTTTTAAGGGTTCAACCATTAAAACCTAAAACAAACTAATTAAAAATTTATAATATAGGAAAATTTAATCAAATTAGTACCTACTAACTTTTGATTATTATTTTCTTTTTCGTTTCTAGTAATATCCGCCATGGCTTCATAGAAAATACCAAAATTCATATATTTTGAGAAGGAAAAATCTAACCCCATTTCAAAAGAAGAACCTAAATTCCAACCTAAATTTTTATTCGAATTTGAGGTGTTTACCGTTTCGATTTTAGATTGATACAGATGATTTGCATTCACTCCTAATCCAAACAACAAATTAATCGTAGAATCATTAATAGCATTGTTTGATAATGAGGTAACATAAAAATATTTTAATGGGATTTGTAGGTATGAATTTTTGAGACTTGCTGTCTCACCTGATGCTGTAAAATTAGAATTAAATTCAGCAATTGTTATCCCAGATTTAAAAATCGAATACTGATTTAAACGGTACACAACTAAGAAATCACCAGCACTGAAGTTTCCATTCAAATCAACAGCTTCTTTTACATCTAATTTTGATGAACCAAATTTAGCTGTAACCTCAAAACCAAACTTAGTTTGATTTTTATCATTAGTTTCCTGAGCAAAAATTGAAATTAAAAAAAACAAGAAGAAGACTGTGATTAGATTTTTCATATTTGTTTAATTTTTTTATAAAATTATGAAACAAAAAATGAAAATAAAATAAACAGGTGTTAAAGTTTAAAAATCAAAAAAGCCCTGCATCAAATGCAAAGCTTTTCATTGGTCTAACTACTAAACCTTTTGGTACTTTCGTACCTAAACAACACAACTATTTTAAATATTGTAAGAGGGCAAAAAAGCCTTTCTTTTACGAAAGGCTTCCTCTGTACTGGCGGTCTGGACGGGACTCGAACCCGCGACCCCATGCGTGACAGGCATGTATTCTAACCAACTGAACTACCAAACCAGTGCTTGATTGCGAGTGCAAATATACTACACTTTTTCATTCCTGCAAATATTTTTGCAAAAAAAAGTAAACTTTTTTTAGTGTTTTTAGCCAAACTTTTGTTTTTCAACCAAATACGTCAGTAAAATTTTTTCGAAATTTTCCTTCATCGAAACAGGTACATAGCGAATCTGATACTGCATACACGTTGCTTCTATTGTTTTAAAATAATCTTGCACCACTTTTTGATACAATTCTTGTGTGTTCTCGGCAAATAAATTGATTTCCTCTCCCGTTTCTACATCAATAAATTTACGAGGTGCGTTATCAAAATTGAAATTTAACTCCGTTTTTTCATCATAAACATGAAAAACTACCACTTTATGTTTGTTGTGTTTTAAATGTTGGAGGGCTTTGAAAATTTTATCGTTATCTTCTTCCGATCCTTCAGAATGGAACATATCCGTAAATAAAATCACCATAGAGCGACGGTGAATATTCTCCGCAATTTGATGCAAAAAAGTTACGGTGTCAGTTTTTCGATTGGCTTTGTTTTGAGATAAGACTTCTTCCAGCTTATTTAAAATCATACGATGATGCCGCTCGCTCCCTTTTTCTGGCGAATAATACTCATACGTATCTGAATAAACACTCAACCCAACTGCATCGCGTTGCTTTTTAAGCAAATTCATCAAAACTGCAGCAGCTAACACTGAAAAACCAATTTTATTCTCATAAAACGGCTGATTTTCCTTTAATTTCGGATAATGCATCGAAGACGAATTGTCTAAAATCAAATGACAACGTAAATTAGTTTCCTCCTCGTAGCGTTTGGTGTATAATCTATCGGTTTTGGCATATAATTTCCAATCGATATGTTTCGTACTTTCTCCTGGATTGTATATTTTATGTTCAGCAAACTCAGCCGAAAATCCATGGAAAGGGGATTTGTGCATGCCCGAGATAAAACCTTCCACGATTTGATTGGCCAAAAGTTCTAAATGTTCAAAACTGGAAATTTTTTCTATTTGCGGTTCTAGATTCATATCGTAAAGATAGAAAAAGATTTTATTTTTTGACCAAAGGATATGGGCGAAAGGTCATAGGCAAAAAAAAGCCCAACTTTCGTTGAGCCTTGAATTTCTTTTTCAAACATTATAACAATGCGTCAATTGCATCAGTGTATGTTTTCTTTGGAGCAACACCAACTTGTCTTCCAACAACTTCTCCGTTTTGGAATACTAATACCGTTGGGATATTTCTTACACCGTATTTCGCAGCAAATTCTTGGTTTGCGTCAACATCTACTTTTCCTACTACTGCTTTTCCCTCGTACTCAGTAGAAATTTCGTCGATTACTGGACCAACCATTCTACATGGGCCACACCAAGCTGCCCAAAAATCTACTACTACTGGTTTGTCTGATTTTAATACTACTTCATCAAAAGTAGCATCTGTTATTGCTAATGCCATATTATTTCTTTTTAGTTTTATACTTATTTGAATTGCAAATTTAGGAATTAATTATAAACCAAAGTGTATTTTAAAATTAGTTTTGATTATACCTTTATTGCAAGAGCTTATACTTTAATTTAATTTGAAATTAACCTGCATACGTTCTAATTCTTGAAGCAACTCTGACGAAATCTTTACTTTCAATTTTCGACTTGGCATGGAAAGTTTTGTTTTTACAATAATTTCTTCTTTTTCAACAGGAACTTCAATATTCATTTCCATTTCTTCATTTGAATCTTCCGAAATTTCTTCATCTACATCATCTACAGGATTTGAAACTGGTATATCTTCCACAATTCGTTTTATTCGTTCCAATTCCATTACTTCAAAAGTCACTGAATTATCTCCTTTATTTTCAGAAAATATTCGATTTAACTCAGTTATCAAAGGCTCCTTTACATCGTTAATTGGAAACATTAAAATCAATTTTTTAGCAAAAGTTGGCAATACATCAGCCAACATTTTAGCATCTAAAAACTGAATTCTCGGATCGGATTTTTTCCCAGTTTCGCGATTTACCCAACCTTCCTTCACATTAATTTTAAAATAAACAAACTGATTTTGCAATAAGAAATGACGGTATTTTAAATACTCTTCATCAAAAATCCGAAACTCATAACTTTCGTCATAACCTTCTAAAACAAAGGTTGCCCAGCCTTTTCCATTTTTGGCAGTTCGATGTTGTACATTGGTTACAATTCCTCCAAAAGAAAGATTTTTACCCAAATGCTGCTCTAAATTTTTAAGTGATTCCAATTTCGCCGTGCAGAAATATTTCATTTCAAATTTATAATCATCTAATGGATGACCAGAAATGTAAATTCCAACTACTTCTTTTTCTTTGGCTAACTTTTCCATAGTACTCCATTCTTCACATGGTGGCACTTGTGGTTCGGCAATTTGTACTTCCGAAGCATCACCAAACAAACTTACTTGAGATGAATTCTCGTTTTCTTGGAATTTCGATCCATATCGAATCGCTTTTTCCAAAAACGTAATTCCGTCGCCGTCATGATGAAAATATTGCGCTCGATGAGTCTCACCAAAACCATCAAAGCCTCCAGCTAGTGCTAAATTTTCAAATGCTTTTTTGTTAGCAGCACGCAAATCAATTCGTTTGGCCAAATCAAAAATCGATTTATATTTTCCATCCTTTCTATTCTCTACAATGGTTTGAACAGCTCCTGCGCCAACACCCTTAATCGCTCCCATTCCGAAACGAACGGCATAATTTTCGTTAACCGTAAATTTATAGTACGATTCATTCACGTCTGGACCCAAAACAGCTAATCCCATGCGTTTACATTCTTCCATAAAGAACGAAACTTGTTTAATATCATTCATGTTATTGGAAAGCACCGCAGCCATATATTCCGCTGGATAATGCGCTTTCAAATACGCGGTTTGATACGCAATCCAAGCATAACAAGTAGAATGCGATTTGTTGAAGGCATAACTCGCAAACGCTTCCCAATCGGTCCAAATTTTGTCTAATTTTTGTTCGTCGTGACCATTGGCTTTTGCTTGATCAATGAACTTAGATTTCATTTTATCCAAGACATCTTTCTGCTTTTTACCCATCGCTTTACGAAGTACATCGGCATCACCTTTAGAAAAATTCGCTAATTTTTGCGACAAAAGCATCACCTGCTCTTGGTAAACGGTAATTCCGTAAGTTTCTCCTAAATATTCTTCGCAAGCATCTAAATCATAAGTGATAGGCTCTTCTCCGTTTTTTCTACGAACGAAAGAAGGAATGTATTCCAATGGTCCCGGACGATATAATGCATTCATGGCAATTAAATCGGCAAAAACTGTTGGTTTTAAGTCCTTCATGTATTTTTGCATTCCAGGCGATTCGTATTGGAAAACTCCAACCGTTTCACCTCTTTGGAACAACTCGTAAGTTTTAATGTCATCAATTGGAAATTCGTCAGGATTCAAATCGATTCCTAAACGGTATTTTACCAATTTCACTGTGTCTTTAATTAAGGTTAGGGTTTTTAATCCCAAGAAGTCCATCTTCAACAAACCAGCACTTTCCGCTACCGAGTTGTCAAATTGGGTCACATATAAATCCGAATCTTTCGCGGTAGTTACGGGAACGAAATTCGTAATATCATCGGGCGTAATAATCACCCCACAAGCATGAATTCCTGTATTTCGCATGGAACCTTCTAACACTTTTGCTTGTTGAATGGTTTCTCCTGCTAAATCTTCCGAATTGGCAATTTCGATTAATTCTTTTACGCGATCAAATTCTTCCGAACGCAATGCTTTTTTAACTTCGCTTTCATCTTCGGCTAAGAATCTTGCTAAATTCCATTTTGATGGCATCATCCCTGGAATCAATTTGGCAATTCTATCGGCTTCAAAAAGTGGCAAATCCAATACACGAGCGGTATCTCGAATTGCTGATTTCGTAGCCATTTTACCATAGGTAATAATTTGCGCCACCTGATTAGAACCGTATTTATTGATTACATAATCCATAACGCGACCACGACCTTCATCATCGAAGTCAATATCGATATCAGGCATGGAAACACGGTCGGGATTCAGGAAACGCTCAAAAAGCAAGTCGTATTTAATCGGGTCGATATTCGTAATTCCTAAACAATATGCTACAGCCGAACCCGCAGCCGAACCACGACCTGGCCCAACGGAAACATCCATTTTTCTAGCTTCAGCGATGAAATCTTGTACAATTAAGAAATAACCCGGATAACCTGAATTAGAAATCGTTAATAATTCAAAATCTAAACGTTCTTGAATATCTGGTGTGATTTCGCCATAGCGTTTTTTTGCACCTTCCATCGTAAGATGTTTCAAATACGCATTTTCACCACGAACTCCGCCATCTAATTTGTCTTCCTCTACTTCAAATTCGTCTGGAATTTTAAATTTTGGAAGCAATACATCGCGATATAAAGAATACGGTTCTGTTTTATCGATGATTTCTTGAATATTGATAATCGCTTCAGGTAAATCCGCAAAAAGTTGCTTCATTTCGTCACCCGATTTAAAATAATATTCTTGATTTGGTAATCCGTAGCGATAACCACGTCCACGTCCAATAGGAGTCGCTTGTTTTTCACCATCTTTTACACACAATAAAATGTCGTGTGCATTGGCATCTTCCTTATTAACGTAATACGTATTGTTAGTCGCGATTAACTTCACATTATGTTTTTTCGCGAAAGCGATTAAAGTTTGATTAACGCGATTCTCGTCTTCTTGTTTGTGACGCATTAATTCCAAATAGAAATCAGAACCGAATTGTTCCTTCCACCAAATTAAAGCTTCTTCCGCTTGACTTTCCCCGACATTCAAAATTTTACTAGGAATTTCTCCGTATAAATTTCCTGACAATACAATAATATCTTCTTTATATTGCTCCACTACTTTTCTATCGATACGAGGTACATAATAGAAACCGTCAGTATAAGCAATTGAGGACATTTTGGCTAAATTATGATATCCTTTTTTATTTTTTGCCAATAGAACAACTTGATAACCGTTGTCTTTCTTGGTCTTATCTTTATGATCGTCGCAAATATTGAATTCGCAACCAACAATAGGCTTGATTACGGTCTCGGTTGGTGCTTCTCCGCTTTCAACTAATACTGCGTTTTTAGCTTCAGCTGCTTTGTTGTGATTCAAAACAGCACTTACAAAATGAAACGCACCCATCATATTACCGGTATCGGTCATCGCAACCGCAGGCATTTTAAATTTTGCCGAAGCTTTAACCAAGTCACTGACTGCAATAGTCGATTGCAATACCGAAAACTGAGTGTGATTGTGCAAATGCGCAAATACAGCATCCTTTAAATCGGATTTTACTTCATCTGAAATCGTAGTTTGAATCTTTTCTTGCTCGATTTTTTTCAAACGTGCTCTAATTTCATCAGAGGCTTGTTTTAGATTGATATGCTTTAATCCGATAAGTTGTATTTCACCTAGATTTTTTTCCCGGAAGCTTCTAAAATATTCTGGCGTTACATCTAACTCTTCTTTTGTAAAAACTTCTCTTTTGATTAACTCAAGGAAACAACGCGTTGTAGCCTCCACGTCGGCAGTGGCATTGTGTGCTTCAGCGAAAGGTTGGTTGAAAAGATATTGATGTAATTCCGTTAAAGTTGGTAATTTGAATTTTCCACCACGTCCGCCAGGCAACTTCAACAAATTGGCTGTAACTTCTGTACAGGTATCTAAAACAGGCATTTTAGCCATATCCGAACCAATGTTCATACGATGGAATTCACACCCCATAATATTTACATCGAATCCCACATTTTGCCCCACGATGAATTTTGCCTTTGAAAGTGCGATATTGAATTTTTCTAAAACTTCCGATAGGGAGATTCCTTGTTCCATTGCTAATTCCGTAGAAATACCGTGAATTCGTTCCGCATCATATGGAATATTGAACCCTTCGGGCTTTACCAAATAATCTTGATGCTCGATTAAATTCCCCATTTCGTCGTGAAGCTGCCAAGCAATTTGTATACAGCGTGGCCAGTTATCCGTATCTGTAATGGGTGCCGACCAACTACGTGGCAATCCTGTGGTTTCAGTATCGAAAATTAAATACATTTATCTGATAATTAAGGCTCAAGCAAAGTGCAAAAGCAGTTTTTGAATAAAAACAAAATTACATTTAATGTTAATGAATATCAATTTTAGTTATCAACAAAAAAACCACTTGAAAGAATTCAAGTGGCTTAAAATATAATTTCGGATTAGCTTAAAACGAAGTAAGCGGTACTCTGTAAAATATCCCTTCTGAAAAAGTTATAATTTCACCTTCATCATTAACAACATTAAAATTAAAACTTCCTGTGTAAAAACCATTTTCGATTTTCTCTATCACTATCTTACCATTACTTTGCTGCACATTTACCACTTGAACTGCTGCATTATTATTACCTCCAACTAAGTAAACAATATCACCTGATTTATATCCAACTCCTCTTGCAACAATTTCAACTGTACTAACACTTCCATTAGAATTTGTGGTTACTTTCAATCTCAAACCCGATCCCGTACCACTAGTTGTAGTCTGAACTATACTTTCATTTATATAATCCAACCCATTTGATAAAGGATTTGAAACACTGTTTACAGGTCCTAAGACATCCCTAGAATCATAAACTTCATCAATATTATCCTCAGTTTGTGTTTTATCTAGTGTATAGGTAACAAAATTATCTGTATTGGTGGTACCAAAAAGATAGGTCCCCACACTGTTTTGAGCTGTCTTCATAACAATTTCATCATAACCATTAATTGCAGTTATTTCCAACTGACCCAATGAATTAACTGAAACTGTTGTTTGTTTGGACCGCCAAAACATATTATCTTTTTTTGCCTGCAAGGCTGGCGAACTTATTTGAATATCTTCTTCACAAGAAAAAAGAAAAATACTTAAAATTGTGATTAATGCAGCTTTTTTCATCTAATAATGTTTATTTTTTGTGCTCTTTAGAAACAAAAATAACGTTTTTTTCATATTAATTAGGATTTTATTTTATTTTTTTTAAAGTGCATAATTTAAATTAGCAAAGTTTTGTATATTTGCAGCCTTAAATAACCGAGGTCGAGAACCTCAAATTAATCACAAGATTATGTCAGTAAAAATTAGATTACAAAGACACGGAAAAAAAGGGAAACCTTTTTATTGGGTTGTTGCAGCAGATGCAAGATCAAAAAGAGATGGTAAATTCTTAGAAAAATTAGGAACTTACAATCCAAACACTAACCCAGCTACTATCGATTTAAACATCGAAAAAGCAGCACAATGGTTACACAATGGTGCGCAACCAACTGACACTGCAAGAGCAATTTTATCTTACACAGGTGCTTTATTAAAACACCACTTAGATGGAGGAGTTCGTAAAGGTGCTTTAACTCAAGAACAAGCTGATGCTAAATTAGCTACTTGGTTAGAAGAAAAAGCTGGTAAAGTTGAAGCTAAAAAATCAGGTTTATCAAAAGCTGAAGCTGATGCAAAAGCTAAAGCTTTAAAAGCAGAACAAGAAGCAAACGCAAAACGTATTGCTGCTCAAGCTGAGGCTGCAAAAGCTGCTGAAGCTACAGAAGAAGTTGCTGAAGAAGTAGTTGAGGCTGCTGCTGAAGAAGCTCCTGCTGTTGAAGAAAACAACGAAGAAACTCAAGCATAATTTTACAGCGATTCCATGCGTAAAGAAGATTGTTTCTATTTAGGTAAAATCGCGAAAAAATTTAGTTTCAAAGGGGAAGTATTGGCGTATTTAGACACCGACGAACCCGAATTGTATCAAAATTTGGAATCAGTTTTTGTTGAAATCAACAAAAGTCTGGTTCCATTTTTTATTGAAAGTAGTTCGCTTCATAAAGATAAATTTTTAAGAATCCGATTTGAAGACATCCAAACGGAAGAAGAAGCTGACGAAATCATGGGAAGCGAATTATACCTTCCACTTTCAATGTTACCAAAATTAGAAGGAACTCAATTCTACTATCACGAAGTAATTGGATTTGATGTAATTGATACCCGTTTAGGAAATATTGGAAAAATTGCCGCTATTAATGACAGTGGTGCTCAACCCCTTTTTGAAATCGATAAAAACGGAACTGAAATTTTAATCCCGCTTATTGATGATTTCATCATTGCACTTGACAGAGCAAACAAAACCATTACTTTAGAAACTCCTAAAGGCTTGGTTGACCTTTATCTTTCTTAAAATTCCAATATTTTAAATTCCAAATTCCAATAAAATATAGAAATTCCAATATTTTAAATTCCAATATTTTAAATTCCAAATTCCAATAAAATATAGAAATTCCAATATTTTAAATTCCAATATTTTAAATTCCAACTATTAATAATTTAATTATGAATAAACCTTTTGACTTAGAAAAAAGAACTTATTTGTTTGCAAGAGATTGTAGGTTATTTGTTAAAAAACTACCTAAAACTATTTCAAATATGGAAGACGGGAAGCAATTAGTACGCTCATCTGGTTCTATTGGCGCTAATTATATTGAAGCAAATGAAAAGTTGGGAGATAAAGATTTTTTATTTAGAGCTAAAATATCTAGAAAAGAAGCTAAAGAATCAAAATATTGGATTAGATTGTTACAAGATTTGAATCCAGAATTAAATGAATTTTCGATTCCACTTTTGGAAGAAGCAGAAGAATTAAGAAAAATTTTATCTACAATTATAACTAAAAGTTCATAATACATACTAGGTTCCACTTTTGGAATTTGGGATCTTTAATATTGGGATTTTCATTATGTTTACATTCAAACAATTTTCCGTTAATCAAGAGCGTTGTGCTATGAAAATTGGCACAGATGGTGTTTTGCTTGGTGCTTGGACGCCGTTAATCAATAATCCTCATAATATTTTAGATATTGGTGCCGGAACTGGAATTTTGTCTTTGATGTTGGCTCAAAGAAGTAACGCCGAACAAATCGATGCGATTGAAATTGACGAAGACGCTTACGAACAATGTGTTGAAAATTTTGAAGCTTCGCCTTGGGGTGATAAATTATTCTGTTTTCATGCGGGTTTGGATGAATTTGTAGACGAACCTGAAGAAGAATATGATTTAATCATTTCTAATCCGCCTTTTTACACCGATGATTACAAATCAGATAACACTTCGAGAGATTTAGCACGTTTTGAAGACGCTTTACCTTTTGAAGAATTAATTGAAGCAGCTGCCTTATTACTTTCAGATAACGGAATTTTCTCTGTGATTATTCCTTATAAAGAAGAAGAGCGATTTGTTTCTTTATGCAAAGAATTGGATTTGTTTCCACTAAAAATTACTCGTGTAAAAGGAACACCAACATCTGAAATTAAAAGAAGTTTACTAGCTTTTTGCAGAATGGAACAAACTCCGTTAATTGATGAGTTAGTCATTGAAATTTCCAGACATAATTATACTCCTGAATACATTGAGTTGACTAAGGATTTCTATTTGAAAATGTAAACTTTTCATTAACTAAAGCACTTGACGAAAACTTTTCTAAGAAAAGCGAATTCCAATAGTTCACTGCATGGTAAATTATAACACTTGTTGATTGATTTGTTAAAAATCTTTACTTACTTTTGTGACTTTCAAATCAAAAACTATGAGACCAGACTTATTTCAATCTCCAGATTATTATTTATTAGACGAATTATTATCTGACGAACATAAAATGGTGCGTGATGCTGCACGTGCTTGGGTAAAAAAAGAAGTATCTCCAATTATTGAAGAATACGCGCAAAGAGCAGAATTTCCAAAGCAAATCGTAAAAGGTTTAGGAGAAATTGGTGGATTTGGTCCCTACATTCCAGTAGAATATGGTGGTGCTGGATTAGATCAAATTTCATACGGATTAATCATGCAAGAAATTGAAAGAGGAGACTCGGGTGTACGTTCGACTTCATCTGTTCAGTCTTCATTGGTGATGTATCCAATTTGGAAATACGGAAACGAAGAACAAAGAATGAAATATTTACCAAAATTAGCCACAGGAGAAATGATTGGTTGTTTTGGTTTAACAGAGCCAGATTACGGTTCAAATCCAGGTGGAATGGTAACTAATTTTAAAGATATGGGTGATCATTATCTTTTAAATGGTGCTAAAATGTGGATTTCGAATGCACCGTTTGCTGATATTGCAGTAGTTTGGGCTAAAAACGAAGAAGGAAGAATTCACGGACTAATCGTAGAAAGAGGAATGGAAGGTTTTTCAACTCCAGAAACACACAATAAATGGTCGTTAAGAGCCTCTGCAACTGGAGAACTTATTTTTGACAACGTAAAAGTTCCAAAAGAAAACTTATTACCAAACAAATCGGGATTAGGAGCACCACTAGGATGTTTAGATTCGGCACGTTATGGTATTGCTTGGGGAGCGATTGGAGCAGCAATGGATTGTTATGATACCGCTTTACGTTATTCAAAAGAACGTATTCAGTTTGACAAACCCATTGGAGCTACTCAGTTACAACAAAAGAAATTAGCTGAAATGATTACTGAAATCACAAAAGCGCAATTATTAACTTGGAGATTGGGTGTTTTAAGAAATGAAGGAAAAGCTACTTCGGCTCAAATTTCGATGGCAAAAAGAAACAACGTTGATATGGCGTTAACGATTGCTCGTGATGCACGTCAAATGCTAGGAGGAATGGGAATTACAGGTGAATATTCTATCATGAGACACATGATGAATTTAGAATCTGTGGTGACTTACGAAGGCACACATGATATCCATTTGTTAATTACAGGAATGGACGTTACAGGTTTCCCGGCGTTCAAATAATTAAATCAAACAATAGATAAAATTGATACAAAATGCTTCTCTCTTTAGGGAAGCATTTTTAAATTTGTATGGTTAGGATTCAAACCTTATGTGGTTTAAATCTCGTACATAAAAGAAAAATTACACTATGAATATTCAGACTATAAATCAATCAATTCAAAATCAAAAAAAACAACTACTTAATCATTCGTTATACAATAAAGTAAAAACGATAGATGATTTACATTGCTTTTTAGAAAATCATATCTATGCGGTTTGGGACTTTATGTCGTTGTTAAAAGCCTTACAGAATAAATTAACTTGTACTACAACGCCTTGGTTACCCATAGGAAATCCAGAGATTCGATATTTAATTAACGAGATAGTAGTAGCTGAAGAAACTGATTTAACTATTGATGGTTTGCGTCAAAGCCATTTTGAAATGTATTTGGATGCGATGATACAATGTGGTGCTTCTACAACTCAAATCAATGCATTTTTGAAAAATGTGGAAGAAACCAAAAACATTTTTGTATCGATTAAGCAAAGTGATTTACATCCGAATGTGAAAGCGTTTTTGGATTTTACTTTTCGTGTGATTGAACAAGGAAAACCTCATGAAATTGCGGCTGCATTTACTTTTGGAAGAGAAGATTTGATTCCGAATATGTTTACTGAAATCTTGAAAAATTTTCAGCAAAACTTCCCAGAAACAGATCTATCAAAACTAATTTATTATTTCGAAAGACATATTGAGTTAGATGCTGACGAACACGGACCAATGGCAATGCAAATGATTGCAGAACTTTGCGGCGATTCGGAACAAAAATGGAAAGAAGTCGAAGAAGTTTCAGTTTTAGCTTTAGAAAAAAGAATCGAACTTTGGAATGCAATTGAAGAGCAAGTGGAACATAAACACGAATTAGTATAAAAGTAAAAGCGAGAATTTCTTCTCGCTTTTTTTATTGTTCTGGTGCTATTTCAATTTCTAAACCTTCTAAATCTGCTGTGATTGGAATTTGACAACCTAATCTCGAATTATCCTTTACGTGATAAGCTTCCCAAAGCATTGCTTCCTCATCAGGATTGCGTTCCAAAGAAACAACATCGTTTAAAACATAACACTGACAAGAAGCGCACATCGCCATTCCGCCGCAAACACCAACGGTTCCTTCTTCGGCTAATTCATAAGAACGAATTAACTCCATGATGTTCATGTTCATATCGGTTGGAGCTAACACTTCGTGTTTAACTCCGTTTCTGTCGGTTATAAAAATTTTTACGTCTTGGCTCATTTTAATCAATTGACTTTACAACGGCTTTTTCAGCTTCTTTTCTGGTTCCATCAAAACCATCTACTCCTGAAACGGTGGTATATTTCAACACGTAACGTTTTCCTGGATTGATTCTGTTGTACACACTTTGACACATTAAAGTTGCTTCATGAAATCCACATAAAATCAACTTTAATTTTCCTGGATAGATGTTAACGTCACCGATAGCATAAATTCCGTCGATATTGGTTTGATAATCTAAAGCGTTATTTACTTTGATAGCGTTCTTCTCGATTTCCAATCCCCAGTTGGCAATTGGCCCTAACTTTGGCGTTAAACCGAAAAGCGGAATGAAATAATCGCATTCTGCTTTCATTCTAGCTCCGTTAACTTCAATATCAACAGCGGTAATTCTTTCACTACCGTTAAATCCAACAACTTCTGCAGGAGTAACCAATTTAATTTTTCCAGCGTTTTTCAATTCTTGTACTTTTTCAACCGAATCTAAAGCGCCACGAAATTCGTTTCTTCTGTGAACTAAAGTCACGGAATTCGCTACATTCGACAAAAAAATACTCCAATCTAAAGCCGAATCACCTCCACCAGCAATTACAATATTTTTTCCACGATACTTTTCTGGATCTTTTACAAAGTAATCTACTCCACGATCTTCTTTTTCGTAGAATTCGATATCTTTCAAAATAGGTTTTCTTGGTTCGAAAGTACCTAATCCACCTGCAATAGCTACTGCTTTTGCGTGATGTTGCGTTCCTTCGTTAGTAGTTACAATAAAAGTTCCGTCTTCTAATTTCTCAATAGTTTCTGCAGTTTCTCCTAAAGTAAATCCAGGTTGAAACTGTTTGATTTGTTCCATTAAATTCGTTACCAAATCACCTGCTAAAACCGAAGGATAACCTGGGATATCGAAAATAGGTTTTTTTGGATACAATTCTGCTAATTGCCCGCCAGGTTGTGGCAAAGCATCAATGATATGACATTTAAGTTGTAAAAGTCCGGCTTCGAATACGGCAAAAAGTCCCGTAGGACCAGCACCGATTATAAGAATATCTGTTTGAATCATTTTTTTAATTTTGAAAGTAGCAAAGTAACAAACTCGTAAAGTGTAGAAATATGATTTATATCATACTATTGTTTTACTAGGCAATATTTTCTACAGTTTCAATTTGAGGTACGTATTTTTTGATTGTGGTTTCTACACCAGCTTTCATTGTACTGATACTTAAACTACAATTAGTACATGCACCTTCTAAACGAACTTTAACATGTTTGTCTTCAATAATTTCTACTAATGAGATGTTGCCACCATCCGAATTCAAAAACGGACGGATTTCATCTAATGCTTTTTCAACATTCTCCTTTATTTCTAGTGTAGTCATATTTTCAATGTGTCAATTTTCAATGTGTCAATAATCTTTGCCTTTTGATTGGCTAATTGGCATATAGACTAATTGATAATTATTTTTTTACAGCAGAACAACCTGCCATTGTTGTTATTTTGATAGCTTCTGTTGGTGGTAATGTTTCGTTACGATTTACCGTTTCTTGCACTACATTTCTTGTAATATTTTCGAAAACACCTTCTAAAACCGAAGCTGTTTGCAATGCTGCTGGGCGACCGTAATCTCCTGCCTCACGAATGCTTTGTACTAATGGCACTTCACCTAATAAAGGCACTTGTAAATCTTCTGCTAAGTTTTTAGCGCCCTCTTTACCAAAGATATAATATTTATTTTCCGGAAGCTCTTCTGGTGTGAAATACGCCATATTTTCAATAATTCCTAAAACTGGAACATTGATAGACTCTGACATAAACATTGAAACTCCTTTTTTAGCATCAGCTAAAGCAACTGCTTGGGGTGTACTTACTACAACAGCTCCCGTAATTGGCAACGATTGCATAATTGATAAGTGAATATCGCCTGTTCCTGGTGGTAAATCGATTAGCATGAAATCTAATTCGCCCCAGTTAGCATCAAAAATCATTTGGTTTAGAGCTTTGGCAGCCATTGGACCTCTCCAAATAACGGCTTGGTCAGGTTTTGTAAAAAATCCAATAGACAAAATTTCTACCCCATAACTTGAAATAGGTTGCATTTTTGATTTTCCATCCACCTCAACTGAAATAGGTTTTGAATTTTCAACATCAAACATAATTGGCATTGAAGGTCCGTAGATATCAGCATCTAAAACTCCAACTTTGAATCCCATTTTTGCTAATGACACCGCTAAGTTTGCCGTAATTGTAGATTTTCCAACCCCTCCTTTTCCAGAGGCTACTGCAATAATATTTGAAATTCCAGGAATTTGTTTTCCACGAATTAAATTTGGATTTTCTGGTTTTTCTGGTGCTTCTACTTTGATGTTTACTTTTACTTTGGCTTTTTCGTATACTTTTTCATGAATTACTTTCATAATATCTACTTCAGCTCTTTTTTTAATATGCAAGGCAGGAGTTGATAAAAGTAAATCAACAACAACCTCATCTCCAAAAGTGATTACATTTTGAACCGCACCACTTTCCACCATGTTCTTTCCTTCACCTGCAACCGAAATAGTTTCTAAAGCAGCTAAAATTTCTTTTCTATCTAGTTTCATTCTTGTATAAAGTTTGTGTGTTTATAAGTTTAAAAAGTTACTTGAACTTTTATTTAAACTGAATCTGAATTGCAAAGATAATAAGAAGTTTAGGAGTATGAAACTTTAGAAGTTTAAAGTTTTTATAATTTGATAGTTAGAATCTATAATTGAATCAAAAAAGCAACCTTTCATCAAAAGATTGCTTTTTTATACTAAATGAAAAAAGTATTAATATTGCAAGAACAGATTGAAGTGGATATCTACATTGTCATTAACTACCACCATGCCTAATAATTTTTTAGGCGATTTTAATTTAAAATCTTTGATGTTCAACTTCAATTGTCCTTTCACATTATTTGTGTTTTGATTAAACATTACGGGTACTAAATATTCTTTTTCAACACCAGCAATTTTTACATGTAACTTAGTAGTTATATTTTCTTTGGCAGTACTAATCTCTTTAACGTTAATTACAATATGAGGGTAGTCATCTGCTTTGAGTATGGTTTTAAAATCTTTTGTAATCATTCTATGCGCGCAATCAAAACCAGTACTTTTAATTGCAATTTTAGCTCCCTCTAGTAGAATTTTATCACTATATCTCGAAATAGAAACTTGCAAATCATTCTCGATAAAATCAGAATTGTATTTACATTCAAAACTATTGACATTAGATTTTCCTTTAATCGAAACCTCACTTTTGTTCGTGATTTTAACCTTAGTTTGATTTTTAGAAAATCCAAAACTCAAAAGAATAATAACCGCTATAATACCTATTGTCTTCATAACCTTAAAGAAAAAGCGAAAAGCTTATGAACTTTTCGCTTTTAAATTTACTATTTTTTAGAAACTAATTACTGCTTCTGCAATAAATCCGCTGAATTTACCTCCATCAAGGATACTTCCAGCTGTATAACCATCGTAGCTTTGGTTCACATATTCAACTTTTGCTAAGATATTTTTAGTCATAAACCAACCTGCACCAAGAGAAATTCTTTGTACATCAATATCTTGGGTTGCATCTAACTCTCCAGAAACTGAATTGTAACGACCTGCCACGTATAAGTTTTCATCTTTACCGAAGCGGTATAATAAATCTGCACCTAATTGTGTAAAGTTTCTTCGATCTGTTTCAGCAATTTTTCTACCTGAAACCGTTTCAAATAAACCAAAGAACTCGAAACCTTTGTATTTCACAAATGGGTTTACCATAATTGCAGTCAGCTTGTTTGTTAAACCCGGATTAACTAATCCAGAAGAGTAATTCGCAGATGAAGTCGCTGTTGTAGGCTCCATTACAAAATAGTATCTTGAACCTGCTCTATCACCACCATATAAATAAGTTCTTGCAGATTGAGCTGAGTTATAGATAGAACCTGTAATTCTAAATCTGAAATCTTCATTCATTTGTTTGTCGTATCCTAATTTCGCCATAACTGATGGACTTGTAGCACTTGGCGCGTTAGCTCCTTGGTTTAATTTACCGTTAGTTGCTCCAATCATCGAAATGAATCCGTTTTTTCTAAAGTAAACTTCTGCTCCAACTTCAGTTGTAAATGCATCCATTATATAATTTCCAACAAACGGGTTGTAAATAGCTTGTGCATTATCAGAACGTCTAAAGTGAGCGTCCCCATAATTATTTTCCATATGTCCAATGTTAATGGTAACATACTTCATTGTTTCTTCTAATAAACCTTCTTTGATAAAATCTAAATTATCAATTTGAAAATACCCCCCTTTTACATAAGGTTCTGGGTGGTGACGAGAAGACAAATAAGTTCTTAAATGCATTCTAACCCCTTTTGCTAAAGCTACGTCTAAATCTAAGTTGGCAGTAGCTAAGTTAAAGTTATTTCCAATTGGTATTAAAGCCGTTGCTCCTGTTGCATTTTCGTGATCTAAAGCTTGATATTGAAGTGTTGAAGCACCTCCTACTCTAACTTTTACTCCATCAAATGTGGAAGCAGTATCTTTTGGGCTTTCAAATACATTAACTCCTCTTTTATCTGGTTGTCTGTAATTGTCTAAATCTCTATTTTGAGCCTGTATACCTGCACTTAAGCCTAAGGCTGCAATTACTAACGATAATTTAATAAATGTTCTCATGATTTTTAAAATTTAATACGTTTTGTTTAATTATAAGTTACTTTGTAATCAACCGTTACATCTTTACCCGTTTTAATTGTTCCCATTAAAGCTGTTGGGGGTTTTACACCATAAACGGTCATATCGATTTTTGTTTTTCCTGAAAAAACCGCTTTCTTACCCACAAGTTTTACTGCAAAGGTTTGATTGATTCTTTTAGTAACTCCAGAAATGGTTAAATCTCCTTGTGTTTCAATTGTAAAATTGTTTTCTGATTTTTCTGAAATTTTAGTAACACTAACCAGTTTAAAATTAATGGTTTTGTAAGTTTTACTGTTTAATGCTTTGAAAGTGTTGTTGTCCATTCCGCTTTTACCACTTTTCAACTGTTCTACTTCAACAGAAAAATCTAAATTTTTGATTGCTTTTAAATCATTTGCCTCAATTGCTAATGATGCCTTTCCGCTCATTGCTTTAGCATTAATTTCCCAATCGTGTAGATTTGAGGTTCCGAGTACTTTTAAGTTACTCTCCGCTAAAACAACTTTTGATTCTTGAGCTATCAAAGTACTCATATTACATCCCACTATTAAAAGTGTTAGTAAAGTTCTAATCTGTGTTTTAAATTTGCTCATAATACCTAAATTTTATTGAATACTATTTGTTCTAATTTTATAGTACAAATTTCGCATGAAAAAAAAAGGCACAACATGACAAATATCACGTTTATAGAAAAACTTTAGTATTATTTTAAGAAAGGTTTAAGCATCTAATTATGCTTTTAATCTGAGAAGAAGAATTATAAACCACTGTAATTCAATGAAAAGACTATCCTTTTTGAACTGGATTCCAAAAATGATTCTCAAAATCTACAATTTGGTTATTTACCACTTGTATTCCTTCATTTTCTAAAAGTTGCTGCATTAAATTAGTGCCTTGAAAATGATGTTTACCAGAAAGTAATCCATTTCTATTGACAACTCGATGTGCCGGCACACCTTCTAATCCATGTGAAGCATTCATTGCCCATCCAACCATTCTAGCCGAACGCGCTGCGCCAAGCGCTTTGGCAATTGCCCCATAAGATGTTACTTTCCCTTCGGGGATTTGACGAACGATTTCATAAACTCGTTCAAAAAAGTTGTCGTTATTCGAACTGTTTGATACCAATCTTAAGTCGCTAGTAATTTATACATTGAAGATACGGCTACCAATCCTGTGATGGCAGCAATTAGAAAATTTATATTATTAGAAATAAAACTTACTTTATGCTCTATTTTCTTAAACAAGATGGCATATAAATAGAATATGGTATATGTTCCTAGTGCAGCCGCAATAGAAAACACCACAATAGATAACAACTCAAAATCAAAAACTTCTTTTGATGCTAAAGTTAAACTTATGAAAGCATAATAAGGTACTGCAAACATATTTAGTGAGGAAAGTGTAGCTCCGTAAACAAAACGATTTTTTTTGTTTTTGATTTGAACTTCTGGTTTGGGTTTTTTGGCCCGTATCCCATTAAATAGGAAGAAAAAAGTAAGTAAAATGAATATAACTGTCCCGAATTTTTTTAAGTTTTCACTAACACTAGGGTTGGCATCAATAAACTTTGCAAAATAAACCCCAACAAAACACTGAATTAAAACAACAACTACAGCTCCAAAAGCAAACAAAAGAGCTTCTTTTTTACTTTCGCTTACACTTATTTTTGCTATGGTCATATTCAACATACCTGGTGCAACAATTCCTACGGCGGCAATAAAAAATCCTAATATAAAAGCTACTACTAATGTCATACAGTTGGTTTTATTTTCTAAAATAGATGGTTTTAACCCCATCTGTTAGTAACAAAGATTACTTAATTCGGAACTTGATGTAGGTAATGGGTTTATTAATTTCTAGATATTGGCTCTCGTAAAATGTTTGTATTTCTGTTACTTCTGCCGGCGCCCCTTCATTTTTATACACATTGTGGTTCGCGTAAATTACTTCATGACCTAAACCATGTAACAATCCTAAGGTATACCCGTGCATAAATTCCGAATCGGTTTTTAAATGCATGAATCCGCTTGGCTTTAGAATTTTTTTATAGCGGTCTAAAAACTCAGCATTCGTCATTCTGTGCTTTGTTCTTTTGTATTTGATTTGTGGATCTGGGAAGGTAATCCAAATTTCAGAAACCTCGTTTTCAGTAAAAATATGATTGATTAATTCAATTTGCGTTCTCACAAAAGCTACGTTATTCATACCCGATTCTACCGCGGTTTTTGCACCACGCCAAAATCTTGCACCTTTGATGTCAATTCCTATGAAATTTTTTTCAGGAAATCTTTCGGCCAACCCAACAGAGTATTCTCCTTTTCCGCAACCTAATTCTAATACAATTGGATTATCATTTTTAAAGAAATCACTACTCCACTTTCCTTTCAACGGAAATTGGTCGCCCACCACTTCTTCTCTTGTTGGCTGGAACACATTAGTAAACGTTTCGTTCTCTTTAAATCGCTTTAATTTATTCTTACTTCCCACTTCTAATTTTATTTTGGACAAAATTAAGCAAATAATTAGCAACACAAATAAACTTTTAATAATGTTTCAATAACCTTAACATTAGATACGTTTTAGTCTTTTGCTTAAAATTTGTATTTTGAAGAAACGTAAAGTTGAAGTAGTTGTTATTTCCGATGTCCATCTTGGAACATATGGTTGCCATGCGAAAGAATTATTAGAATATTTAACTTCGATAAAACCTAAAATTTTAATTCTAAATGGTGATATTATCGATATTTGGCAATTTAGAAAATCCTACTTTCCTTCGAAACATCTAGAGGTGATTAAGAAAATCATTTCGATGAGTACGAAAGGCACAAAAGTGTACTACATAACAGGAAATCACGATGAATTTCTTAGGAAATTTACCGATTTACACATGGGAAACATTAGTTTAATCGATAAACTCGTATTGGAATTAGACCATAAAAGAGCCTGGATTTTTCATGGCGACGTTTTTGACGCTTCCATTACACAAGCCAAGTGGCTAGCAAAATTAGGAGGTTGGGGTTACGACATCCTTATTTTAATTAATCGATTCATCAACTGGGCTTTAGCTCGATTTAATAAAGAACCGTATTCGCTTTCAAAGAAAATTAAAACGAATGTAAAATCAGCTGTTAAATTTATAACTAACTTTGAAAATGTTTGTATAGAATTAGCTATTGAAAATAACTACGATTATGTAATTTGTGGTCATATCCATGAACCAAAAATTGAATTTGTAGAAAAAGAAAAAGGAAACGTTTTCTATTTGAATTCGGGGGATTGGGTTGAAAATTTGACAGCATTAGAATACCATAAAAGAAAGTGGAAATTGTACCAACACGATCGAAACTTTAGTTCAGATGAGCATGAGTACAGTTTTGAGCATGAGAATGAATTAGCTAAACAATTTATTGCCGTTTTAAAGAAATGATAAAAAAAAAGATACTCATAGCACCATTAAATTGGGGATTAGGACATGCAACCAGATGTATTCCTATTATAAAGGCATTAGAAGAAAATAATTTTGAACCTATTCTTGCTTCTGATGGCATTGCTTTAACCTTACTTAAAAAAGAATTCCCTCATTTAACAACAATTGAGTTACCTCCTTACAATATTTTATATGCCGAAAACGGCAAGAATTTTAAGTGGAAATTATTAGCGCAAATGCCAAAAATGTTTCGTGCTATTAGTAAAGAGAAGAAAGCCATAAAAAAAATAATTGCTGATTACGAAATAAAAGGAATCATTTCAGACAATAGGCTTGGCGTGTTTTCAAAAAAAATTCCAAGTGTTTTCATTACACACCAATTAAATGTCCTCTCAGGAAAAACGTCTTGGCTTACTACAAAAGTACATTTAAATTTTATTAAAAAATACAATTCGTGTTGGGTACCAGATGTGGAAAACTTTCCAAATTTATCAGGGAAATTAGGTCATATGAATAACCCTCTTAAAAACATACAATATATTGGGCCTCTCAGTAGATTTAAAAAAGAAATACTCCCGATTCGATATGATTTGATGGTTATTTTGTCGGGTCCTGAGCCACAACGAACCTTCCTTGAAGAAAAAATTATTTCAGAATTAAAAAATTATTCCCAAGAAGTATTATTCATACAAGGGAAAGTAGCCTCTTCTCAAGTCATTACAAAGAAGGGAAATATCACTTATTACAATTTTATGACTTCCAATCAACTTGAAACATCATTCAATGAAAGTAATGTTATTTTATGTCGCTCAGGATACACAACAGTAATGGATTTGGCTAAATTGAATAAGAAAGCATTTTTTATTCCAACGCCAGGACAGTATGAACAAGTATATCTTGCAAAAAAATTCAAATCGGAGGCCATAGCTCCGAGTTGTAAACAAGAGCAATTTAAGATCTCGAAATTAGAGAAAATCGATTTTTACAACGGATTTCATTCTTTGAATTGGGAAACCATAAATTGGCCAAGTTTATTTAGCCTTTTCCATGGTAAATGAAAACTCTGAACCTACTCCAAACTGACTTTCAATATAGATTTTTTCGTTATGTCCTTCTATAATATGTTTAACAATAGCCAGTCCTAATCCTGAACCACCTTCACTTCTTGCACCGCTTTTATCAACACGATAAAAACGTTCAAATAAACGAGAAATATGTTGTTTTTCTATTCCTTCCCCGTTATCAGTAATTCTAACAATAATTTTGTTGTCAATCAAATCTTCAATACCTACTTCAGTTGTTCCGCCTTCTTTGCCATATTTAATAGAATTAACAACAAGATTCGTAACCACTTGTTGAATTTTTTCTCTATCACCAAGGGTCCAAATAGGTTTAGCGTATTTAGTATCAAAAGTTAATGTGATATTTTTTTTGGCAGCTTTCATTTCGAGTAAATCAAAGACATTTTGAATTACCTCAACAATATTAAATCTTGAGAGATCTAAATGAATATCACCCGTTTCTAATTTGGTGATCATATCTAAGTCCTTGACAATATAAATCAAACGCTCTACTCCTTTTTCGGCACGTTGTAGGTATTTTTTTCGTATACTTTTATCATCCATAGCACCATCTAATAAAGTTAACAAGTATCCTTGAACTGTAAATAATGGTGTCTTCAACTCATGAGAAACATTTCCTAGAAATTCTCTTCGATATTCTTCTCTAATTTTTAACGTTTCAATTTCAAGTTTTTTATCTCGAGCAAATTTTTGAACTTCCTTTGTCAAGGTAGCCATGTCTGTTGTAATAGGTTGATTTCTAAAAGAGGTATTTTCAAGTAAAGAAACATCATCGTAAATTTTCTTTACTCTTTTATAGATAAAAGTTTCAACTCTGTACTGAATTAACAAGAAGGAAAAAAGAAATAAACAAAAAGCAAATCCAAAAACAAATACTAATTGCAAAGGAGCTATAAAAAAATGATAGAGTACAAATACGCCTAAAAAAAACAGAGTAATATAGGATGCCGACTTAAAGGCAAACTTGTATGATTTCTTAAAATTTAGTTGCATTAGAATTCAATTTTGTAACCAACACCTTTAATTGTTTTAAAGAAATCGTCTCCTATTTTTTCTCTTAATTTTCTGATGTGCACGTCAATCGTTCTGCCTCCTACCACTACTTCATTTCCCCATACTTTATCTAAAATCTCTTCTCTTGTAAAAACTTTACCTGGTTTAGTAGCTAACAAATAGAACAATTCAAACTCCTTTCTTGGTAAAATAATTTCCTTACCACTGCTAATGATTTTGTATTCTTCTCTATTAATTTCAATATTCCCTACTACTAATGTAGTTGTGGAGATAGTGTCATCATTGGTTTTAGCTCTTCTTAAAAGCGCTTTAACTTTACTCACCAATACTTTTGGTTTAATTGGCTTAGCAATGTAATCGTCTGCACCGGCATCAAATCCAGCAACTTGAGAATAATCTTCTGAACGAGCAGTTAAAAAAGTAATGATGGTATTCTGTAGTTCTGGAATTTTTCTGATGTTTTCACAAGCTTCCATCCCATCCATTTCGGGCATCATAACATCCATTATGATCAAGTCGGGCTGTTCTTTTTTTGCTTTAGCGATAGCTTCTTTACCATTAGTAGCCGTTACAATTTGGTAGCCTTCTTGAGAAAGATTATACCCTACAATTTCTAATATATCTTGCTCATCATCAACCAATAAGATTTTTATATCCTTTTTTTTCATTACGAATTTGCTTACTTTTTGAATTGTAAAGGTAAAGATAAAATAAAATGTTCAAAGGAGTTTACAATTATTTAATGTATTAACAATTCGGTAACGCATTCGCAACCAATTCATAATAAACGAGTAACTTTCTTGTAACACAATAGCGGTTTCTTTGCACCAAAATTTAACAACACAACATGAAACTACGTTTATTATTTTCAATCCTTTTATTTAGTGTAATTTCTTTTGCACAGAATGGAACCGTCTCTGGAGTAATCCTAGATAAAGAAATGAACAATGAACCGTTGCCATTTGCAAATGTAATGATTAAAGGTTCACCACAAGGAACTACAACAGATGAAAATGGTAAGTATTCCTTAACATTAAAGCCTGGAAATTATACCATAATTTTTGGTTATTTAGGATATGAAAACAAAGAAATAGCCTTTTCTTTAAAAGCCAATGAAAAAAAGATAATTAATCACACCCTTGAAGCTAGTGGCGTTCAATTGAAAGATATTGAAATTGTCCAAACAATCTTAAAAGAAAAAGAGAGTGTTTTGCTTCAAGAGCAACAAAAAGCTGTTGAATTTAAACAGGCAATTGGCGCACAAGAACTATCAAGAAAAGGAGTAAGTAATGCAGAAGCAGCAGTTACAAAAACAAGTGGTGTAACCAAACAACAAGGTGTTAAAAATGTCATTGTAAGAGGTTTAGGCGACCGATACAATTCTACTTCCTTAAATGGATTAGCTTTACCCTCGGACGATCCCGAATACAAAAACATATCTCTTGACTTTTTTGGTTCAGAATTAATACAAAACGTTAGTATTAACAAAACATTTAGTTCTAACTTTCTTGGTGATGTTGGTGGAGCCAATATTGATATTACTTCAAAAGAATTGGGGAAAGATAAAGAAATTGATATCAATTTTTCAAATGGTATTAATACGCAGACCTTGGGCGAAAACTTCAAACTGATTGACGGTACTAATTGGTTTGGAACCCAAAGAACTAAGAATACAATTTCAAGTATTACGGTTTATGATTTCAAGAACAATCTAAAACCAAATGAACAAAATTTACAGATAAATAATGGCTTTTCAATATCAGGAGGAAGAAAATTTAACATTGGTAAAGGAAAACTTTCTCTATTCCTTGTAGGTAGTTTAGATAATAACTATTTGTATACTGAAGGAAATATCAAACAAACAAATTCACTTGGACAAGTTTATCTAAATCAAAACTTCAACAAATACAACTACAATGTATCACAATTAGTGATGAATAATATGAAATACAAATTTGGCGATGGAAATTCAATTGCTTTAAACAATATTTTAATTCATAATAATAACCAATCTTATGGAGATTATTTTGGGGAGAATAATCCTGAACAAACGGGGGATTTAGAATTATTAGTACGTCAACAAGTTAACGATAATTTACTTTTTGTAAATCAATTAATTGGAGACTTTAAGTTATCAGAAAAAATTAAATATCACATTGGATTAGCTTTTAATACTGTAACTGGTAACGAACCTGACAGAAGATCTAATAATTATTTGTTTCGAGATGGTTTTTTTGCCCCACAAACTAATAGTGCTGGAGAGAATGAACGTTTTTATTCAAATCTAAAAGAAAAAGATTATGTAGCAAATTCGTTCTTTACTTATGATTTTGGTGGTGAAAATAAAACTAGAATTTTTGAACTTGGTGGTGATGTTAGATATACGAAAAGAGATTTTCAAAGTATTATTTTTAACCACGATTTTTCAACACGAACTGAAATTGATGTAAACAATCCTGATTTAATTTTCAATCAAGCGTCCTTAGATAATGGAATTTTTGAACTGGAAACAGGAAGAGGAACGGCAAGTAATCCTAGAGTTTTCGATCCCTTCACCTATAATGCGGTTCGATTTATTGGAGCTGGTTATGGAAAATACACCCATTCATTTAATGAGAATCTAGTTGCTCTAGTGGGACTAAGAGGGGAATTTGCGTTTCAGGAAGCAAAATATGATACTAACATCTCAAATAGTGCTACCAATGGAAAAGCAAATTTAGAGGATTTATACCTTTTACCTAGTTTGTCATTGAAATACAACTTTAATGAAAACTCAATTCTAAGATTCAGCTCGAGTAAAACATATACCTATCCACAATTTAAAGAGATAGCACCCTTCAAGTATCAAGATGTAAGTTTCTCTAGTCAAGGTAATCCTGATCTAGAGCCTTCAGAAAATTATAATTTTGATTTAAAATATGAGAGATTCTTTGGAAATGGTGAACTATTTTCTATTACAGGTTTTGGAAAACAAATTTTAAATCCAATAGCTCGTTCTGAAATCCCAAGTGGGGGCAATACTTTAACTTATCTTAACATAGGTGAAAGAGCAAATGTTTTTGGAATTGAGCTAGAATTAAGAAAGAATATTATTAATGGTCAAGAAAATGAAACGAATAAAAACTTACTTTCATTTGGATTGAATGCATCTTATTTATTTTCAGAAGTTAATTTAGACAGAAATTCAGTAGCTCAATTTACTAAAAAAACTAGTGAATTAGAAGGAGCAACTCCATTACTAATAAATTCGGATTTAACTTACACTAGAAAATTTAAAAATGAATCAAGTCTGACTAGTACTTTAATTTTAAATTACTTCAGCGATAGAGTATATTCAATTGGGACAAGAGGTTTTGAAAATATTATAGAAAAATCAATCCCTACTTTAGATTTTGTAGCAAAATTAAACTTGAACAAAAATTACAGTTTAAGTTTAAAAGGTCAAAACCTTTTAAATCCTGATTTCCAATTAAGTAGAGATGGCGCGAACAACGGAGAAAATGTAGTGTTAAGGGATTTTAAAAGAGGTGTAAACTTATCGTTAGGATTTGGGATTAGTTTCTAATTTTTTTGAAAATTCATAACGAATTTTTGATTTTAATTAAACATTCAATTAATAAGTCAATCTTATGTTTGTATTATTAAATAACACAAATTTAAAAAAAATGAAAAAAATTTTATTAACGGCTTTAGCTAGTTCTGTATTACTATTAAATTCATGTTCAACAGATGATGACAGTAATTCATCAAACGGTCCATCTACAGAGAATTTATCTGGAAATTTAACCACCAATTTAAGACTAGAAAATAATGGAACTGAGTATGTGTTAAATGGCACTCTTTTAGTTAAGGATGGAGCAACATTAACTATAGATGCTGGTGTTACTATTAAAGCTTTAGCAGGTGGTACAGATGTTTACATATTGGTTGAAAAGGGAGGCAGAATCATAGCTGACGGTACAGCTTCAAATCCAATACGATTTACTTCAAACGCAAGTAATCCAGCTCCAGGCGATTGGGGAGGTTTAATTATAAACGGGAAAGCCCCTGTGAGCAGACAAGCTTCAAGTACAAGTAATGCTGCAACAGAAGTCAATAACAATATCTTTTTTGGCGGTGATGTTAGTAATGACAACTCTGGTATTTTAGATTACGTTATCTTGGAATACACTGGAGCAAGAATAGATGATGAAACTGAGCATAATGGATTAACATTAAATGGTGTAGGATCAGGGACAACAATTTCAAACATTTTTATTAAAAATGGAGATGATGATGCAATTGAATTTTTTGGTGGAACCGTTAACACTTCAAATATTTTAGTAGTAAATCCTAAAGATGATATGTTTGATTTTTCTCAAGGATATACCGGAACTTGTAGTAATTTATACGGAATTCGTGAGGCTGGATATACAGCAGTTACATCTGATCCAAGAGGAATTGAAGCAGATGGTAATTTAGATGGTAATTCACCAACTGATATCAATCAATCGAATTTCACCATCAATGGAATTTCAATAATTCATAAAGGAGGAATGGAATTAACAGATGCAATTAAAGTAAGAAGAGGTGCTACTGCTACTATTACTGGTGCTTATATTGAGGTAGGTACGGCTTCTGTTTTTGCAGATTTTATTGATCTTAATGACTCAAGAGGTAATGCTACTGCTGCCACTAACATAACTGCAATAGGAAATAGTGCAAATGGACTTGATATTAATGATAATGTAAATGGTCCTGGAGCAACCTTAACTGTGTCAAATGGAACCACAGGTGGTGTAGCAACTAGTTTATTCTCTTGGACAGGTTATGCTTTCTAATAGAATATAAATTAAAATAAATTAAATGGGATGAATTTTTCATCCCATTCTTTTTTATAAAACCAAAATAAATTAAAAAAATTTAATGTTTCCATAAAATTATAACTTGCTTTACAGCATAAGTAAATACTATGTAAATCAAAAAACGGCATCATTTTTGAAAATTTTTATTATCTTTACACTTTACTATCTGTAAGCCAATGATAAAAAAATACTTTTTTACTTCTTTTTTTATATTTGTTTTATTTTCCATGAACGCAGTAGCACAGGAAAATAAGCAATCGGTTATTGGCAAAACACAAGAACCTACTATTGAAGGTTTGGCCATATATCCAAATCCTGTAAACTCAGGTAAAATTTTTATCTCTTCAAAATCTTCTTTGGATAAAAAAGTAGAAATTTTTAATGTACTTGGAAAAAAAGTATTAGAAATAGTTATTACTTCAAAAGAGGTTAATATTAGCAACCTTACAGCTGGCGTTTACATTATCAAAATTAAAGAAGGGGAGGCAACGGCAACTAGGAAGTTAATAATTAATTAAAACTTAACATTTGAATTCTTTCAATTCATTTTAATAATTTAAATTTGTATTCAATTAAAACTAAAATAAAATATGAAAAAACTTTACTTTTTATTATTTACCTTCTTTTCTTTATCCACTATTTATTCACAAGGTAGTGAAGATTTTACAAATTCAACAGCAACTGCATCTTACTTAGATGGTAGTTTCGTTGGAAATGGAGGAATTACTTGGACATATGGTCATTCAAGAAATGAAGACATATATGCAATAAACGGAAAAGGCTTAATGTTAAGAAGAGCTTCTGACAGTTATCTTGAGGCAACAATACCAGGAGGTATTGGAGACTTTACTTTTGAATACAGAAAAGCATTCACAGGAACTACAGAAAGACAACTAGAATTACTTGTCAATGGAGTGGCAATTGCAACAACAGCTACTTTTGGCACTATTTCTGGAGAAGAAACCACAATTTACACCTTCACACACACTGTAAATCAACCTGGTAACGTAACGATTAGAATAAAAAATATTGGAGCAACAACTACCAACAGACAAACAACAATTGATAATATTAGTTGGACAGCTTTCAGTGGAACACCTATACCTTCATTATTAATTACAGCTCCTGCAAATGCAACAACATTCAATCCAAACACAACAAGTGTAGATGTGGTTTTATCCATAAACAATTTCAATGTTGCTAATGGCACAGGTGATGGTCATATACACTACACAGTCAATGGTGGCGCTGTAGTTATGAAGTATGATACCGATCCTATTTCAATACCAGTAACCCCAGGAAACTCTTATACTGTTTATGTTGAATTAGTTGACAACTCTCACAATCCTATTGCACCTGCTGTAAATCAAACGGTAACTTTTGATGTTGCAGACTTAACTGTTGTTGCAGATTTAGCAGCGTTACGTGCTGATGTTGAATTAAATGGAATTGGAAAATATTATCAAGTTTCAAGCAACCCAATTATTACTTTTGCTAGACCTTTAGCTAATAGAAATCAAAAATATATTCAAGATGCATCTGCAGGAATTTTAATTGATGACCTTTCAGGTACAATTTCTACACCTATGGTTGCTGGCGATGCAATTTCTGGTTTAAAAGGGCAAACTTCTTTATTTGGTGGAGTGCTTCAACTTTTACCATTAGAAAATGCAACTGTAGCTTCTTCAGGAAATGTAATCACTCCTCAAATCGTTACAGCTGCAGACATTATTGCTAATATCGAAACTTACGAAAGTGAATTAGTACAAATCAACAACGCTTCTTTCACAACCGCTGATGGTGTAGTTGCTTTTGCTACTTCTCAAAATTACAATCTAAATGATGGAACAGATATTGCTTTCAGAACTTTATTTTCAGAAGCAGACTACATTGGACAAATTGTTCCTCAAGGAGCGGGAAATAGAGTGGTTTTAGTTGCAGAATTTAATGGCGTACCTCAAGTTGTATCGCGTTCACTTGCTGAAGTAACGCTATCTTCATCATCATTCAACGCAATTGAAGGTTTAACTATGTATCCAAACCCTTTAAAAGGAAACACATTATACTTAACTTCTACTGCTAATGCTGCAATGTCAGTTCAAATTTTTGATGTATTAGGTAAAGAAGTTTTAAAATCAAACGTAATGAATAATGCTGTAAGCGTTTCTGGTTTAAATGCTGGTGTTTACATTGTAAAAATTACAGAAGAAGGAAAAACAGCTTCAAGAAAATTAGTTATTCAATAAATAATTTAAATGCTGAAAACAAATTCAGCATGACAAAGAATAGAAAAAGCATCAACGAAAGTTGGTGCTTTTTTATTTAAGACAAATTTGTTTCCTATTTTTGCACCATGATTTCACAAGAAGCTATTTTCCAAATTAGTTCTAAAAAAGAATTTGAAAAAATTACTTTAAAAGTATTTCGTCATCAGTACGATAACAATTTAGTGTACCAACAATTTTGCAACTTCTTAAAGAAAGACAAAACCAAAGTAAAATCATTAACGGAAATCCCTTTTTTGCCTATTCAGTTTTTTAAAAGTCATAACGTTTTAAGTTCATCTGGACCCATTCAACAAACCTTTACGAGTAGTGGCACCACTGGAATGCAAACGAGCAAACATTTAGTTACGGATGTGAGTTGGTACGAAATGAGTTATCGCTTAGGCTTTTCAGAATTTTATGGAAATATTGAAGATTATTGCGTTTTAGCCTTACTCCCATCCTATTTAGAGCGCGAAGGTTCATCGCTGATTTATATGGTGGAAGATTTAATTCAAAGTAGCAATCATGATGATTCTGGATTTTATTTGAATAACCATAATGAGCTTTTACAAAAAATTGAAAAACTAAATAAAGAAGGTCAAAACACAATTCTTATTGGAGTAACCTATGCTTTATTAGACCTAATAGAATATGCGCAATCTAACTCATTCCCCCTTCGAGGGTTAGGAGGCAACCTCATCATCATGGAAACCGGCGGCATGAAAGGCAAACGAAAAGAAATGATTCGAGAAGAATTGCATTCCATTTTATGCGACGGATTTGGCGTTTCTAAGATTCATTCTGAATATGGCATGACCGAATTACTTTCACAAGCCTATTCTCTTGGCGATGGTATTTTCGAATGTCCACCTTGGATGCAAATTCTAATTCGCGATACCGAAGACGCGTTAACTTACGTTTCCGAGGGAAAAACTGGAGGAATTAATGTTATTGATTTGGCTAATATCAATTCGTGTTCGTTTATTGCTACACAAGATTTGGGAAAAAAATATCCCAACCATTCTTTCGAAGTGTTGGGACGTTTTGATAACTCTGATATTCGTGGTTGTAACCTGATGGTTATTTAACCTTAATCACGTAATAATTTTTCTTTCCTTTTTGCAATAACAAAAATTGATTGTTAATTAAATCTTCTTTTGTAATGATTTTATCTTCACCTACTTTCTCTTTGTTTAAGGAAATTGAGTTTTGTTTCAATTCTCTACGCGCATCACTATTAGACGCTAAGAAATTCGTTTTTGCTGCTAAAGCTGCAATCATATCCAAACCTGCATTCAAATCTTCCATAGAAATTTCAGCTTGAGGAACACCATCAAATACTTCTAAAAACGTTTTCTCATCTAACTTTTTAAGTTCATCCATAGACGGACTAAAGAACGCATTTGAAGCTGCAATAGCATTTTCTAAATCTGCTACAGAATGAACCATTACAGTAATTTCCTCTGCTAAACGTTTTTGTAACGCTCTTAAATGCGGCGCTTCGTTGTGTACTGCAATTAACTTTTCAATCGTTTCTTTATCTAAGAAGGTGAAAATCTTAATGTATTTTTGAGCATCAACATCCGAAGTATTTAACCAGTATTGGTAGAATTTGTAAGGCGAAGTTCTTTCCGCATCTAACCAAATATTGCCCCCTTCTGATTTACCAAATTTCGTTCCATCCGCTTTTGTAATCAACGGACAGGTCAACGCATACGCTTTACCTGATTCAATTCTACGGACTAACTCTGTCCCTGTAGTAATATTCCCCCATTGATCACTTCCACCCATTTGTAGCGTACATTTTTTTGCACGGTATAAATGTAAGAAGTCGTAACCTTGCACTAACTGGTAGGTAAACTCTGTAAATGACATTCCTTCTGAAGTTTCACCCGTCAATCGTTTTTTAACCGAATCTTTCGCCATCATGTAGTTCACCGTAATGTGTTTTCCCACATCGCGAATGAAATCTAAGAATGAAAATTCTTTCATCCAATCGTAGTTATTTACTAACTCCGCAGCATTAGGTTCGGCAGAAGTAAAATCTAAGAAGCGAGCCAATTGTCCTTTAATCGCTTCTTGATTGTGACGCAAAGTAGCTTCGTCTAGCAAATTTCGTTCGTTAGATTTCCCTGATGGATCACCAATCATTCCGGTTGCTCCACCTACAAGCGCTAACGGTTTATGACCACTCAATTGGAAATGTTTTAACAACATCACCCCAACTAAATGTCCTATATGCAATGAATCGGCGGTTGGATCAATACCCACATACGCCACACGCATCTGCTCCATCAAATGTTCTTCGGTGCCTGGCATTACGTCGTGGAGCATTCCTCTCCAAGTCACTTCTTCAATAAAATTTTTCATGATTTTATAATAATTTGAGCAAAGATAGTTTTTAGTTTAAAAGTTTAAAAGTTTTATTCAAAATTCAAGGATAAAGACAAGAAACCATTTTTTTTCTTCGCTTAAAGATAAGCCTATTTCTAGGAGTTTCCTGTTTCTGCAAAATGACTAAAGTAGGCTTAAAAATTACATTCAAGAGGAAGGCTCAACTTAAAATCAATTCTTCCAGCATCCAGTAAAAAATATTATATTTACAACATGATTTTAGTCACAGGAGCAACAGGTTTAGTCGGTTCGCATTTGTTAGTTCGACTTCTTCAACAAAATGAGGAAGTGAAAGCGTTATTCCGTTCTGAGAAACAAATTGAAAAAGTAAAGAATGTATTTGCTTTTCATAATCAAACTATTCTTTTTGATAAAATTCATTGGGTAAAAGGCGATATTACCGATATTCCCTCACTTGAAATCGCTTTTAAAAACATTACTCATGTTTACCATTGTGCCGCTATGATTTCGTTTGAACCTAGTGATGAAGAAAAGCTCCGAAAAACAAACATCGAAGGAACTGCAAACGTTGTGAATTGCTGTATTGATTTTGGTGTAAAAAAACTTTGTCATGTAAGTTCTATCGCCGCACTTGGGGATCCAAAAGAACACGAAACCAATATTACTGAAGAAATTGAATGGAATCCTGAAGAAATTCATAGTGATTATGCTATTACCAAATATGGTGCTGAAATGGAAGTTTGGCGAGGACATCAGGAAGGATTAAAGGTCATCATTGTAAATCCTGGTGTTATTTTCGGCTTTGGATTTCCACATCAAGGTAGTGATGTGTTGATTCAATTAATAAAAAAAGGTCTTCTTTTTTACACCAACGGTAACATTGGCATAATAGCTGTTCAAGATGTAACATCATGCATGCTTGAACTAATGAAAAGCGAAGTGTCTGGTGAACGTTTTACATTAGTTGGCGAAAATATTACCCTAAAAGATTTATTCGAATATATTGCGAGACTACTACAAGTTAAGCCTCCTTCATATCAAGCATCTGAGTTAACAACAACATTCGCCTGGCGATTGGATTGGCTGATTAGTAAAATTATATCTAAAAAAAGAAAAATTACTAGAGCAACTGCGAAAGCATCTCATTCAAGGACTACTTATGATACATCGAAAATAATCCATACATTACAGTATTCTTTCTTAAAAAAAGAAGCTTACTTCGATAAAATTATTGAAAACTAGGAACAACTTTATTTTGCTTATTCTTTTCAGGTATATTTGTTTTATTCTTAAGAAGCGTATCGAAACGATTCATCAATTCCAAATGCATTTTTTGATATTTTTTGGCATCCCCCGCATAAAATCGAATATTCTGATAATAAGTAATACTATCTATCTTATATTTTTCATAAATATACGTTTCAATATTGATTTTCTCAGAAGTTAATTTATCTGGCATAGCACCTTCAGTAGCTTGAAGAATTGAAATATCAAAAAGAATATCGGTCATCACCTCCTCATCTAACAAATTGTCTGGTTTTGGAACCGGATTTTTAGAACATGAAACCAATACAACACCGATAAGCAATACTAAAAAATTTCTCATTCTGCTGTTCTTTCAAATAATAAACGTTGTCCAACTCTTAATTCTTTCACTTTTCCATTTGCATAAACTAATTTTCCATTTACAAAAGTGTGGGTCACTCTTGATTTAAAATTATATCCTTCAAATGGAGACCATCCACATTTGTATAAAATATTTTCTTTTTTAACATTCCAAGGCTGATGGGCATTTACTATAGCTAAATCTGCATAATACCCTTCCTTGATAAACCCTCTTTTTTCTATTTTAAAAATTTTAGCTGGATTGTGGCACATTTTTTCTACAATCTTTTCTACCGAAATTTTACCCTGATGATGTGCTTCAAACATAGCCACAAGAGCATGTTGTACTAAAGGACCTCCAGAAGGACATGTTAAATATGGATTTATCTTCTCCTCTAACGTATGTGGGGCATGATCAGTTGCAATAACATCTATTCTATCCTCTAATAGTGCTTTCCAAAGCGCATCCTTATCTTCTTGTGTTTTAACTGCAGGATTCCATTTAATCAAAGAACCTTTCGTTTCATAATCGGCATCCGTGAACCAGAGATGATGAATACAAACCTCCGCCGTAATCTGTTTTTGTTCTAATGGAATCTTATTTGTAAATAATTCCATTTCTTTTGCTGTTGACAAATGAAAAACATGCAAACGAGCTCCTGTCTTCTTTGCCAATTCAATAGCTTTTGAAGAAGACAAATAACAAGCTTCTGAACTTCGAATTAAGTGGTGGTATTTCATTGGGATATCCTCACCATATTCTTCTTTATATTTTTGAGTATTTGCTTTTATAGTGGCTTCGTCTTCACAATGAACAGCGATTAGCATTTTGGTAGACGAAAAAATCTTTTCTAAAACGTCCGGATTATCTACCAACATGTTTCCCGTGGAAGAACCTAAAAACAATTTAATTCCGGCTACATTTCTTGGATTTGTTTTTAAAACTTCTTCTAAATTATCATTGGTTCCCCCCATCATGAACGAATAATTCGCGTACGATGTTTGAGATGCAATTTGATATTTATCTTCTAAAAGTTCTTGGGTAACTGCGTTTGGGACCGTATTAGGTTGCTCTATGAAGGAAGTAATCCCACCTGCAACAGCGGCTCTACTCTCTGACTCAATAGTCCCTTTGTGCGTGAGTCCAGGTTCTCTAAAATGCACTTGATCATCAATTGCTCCCGGAATTATATAACTTCCCTCTGCATCTATAATTACACAATCTGAAGATTTTGGACTTATTTTCTCTGCAATTTCTTTAATGAATTCATTTTCAATTAAAATATCGCCTTCGAAAATAGCGCCTTCATTAACAATTTTGGCATTTCTAATTAAGTATGTATTCATTATAATCTATTAAATATTTTTCGAAATCTTAGCATAATTACACCTACAACAGCTTCTCTAATAATTCCTCCACTCATTTTGGATTGTCCTTTTGTTCTATCCGTAAAAATAATAGGAACCTCAACAATTTTAAAATTATTTACAAAAGCGCGGTATTTCATTTCAATTTGAAACGCATAACCCACAAATTTTATTTTATCTAAATTAATAGTTTCCAAAACTTGTCGTTTGTAACATTTAAAACCTGCTGTAGCATCAGCAATTTTCATGCCTGTTATCATTCTAACGTAGACCGAAGCAAAATAAGATAGTAAAACTCTACTCAGTGGCCAATTAACAACATTAACCCCATTCGAATATCGAGAACCAATGGCTAGATCTGCTCCATTCTCACAAGCATGTAACAATTTTTCTAAATCATTTGGGTTATGTGAAAAATCGGCATCCATCTCAAAAATATAATCATAACCCTGTGATAAAGCCCATTTGAATCCGTGTACATAAGCCGTTCCTAATCCTGCTTTTTTGGTGCGAAGCTCTAAAAACAATTGTGTTGGAAATATTTCTTGTAGTTCTCTAACCTTTTTAGCAGTTTGATCTGGAGAGTTATCGTCCACAATTAAAACATGAAATGAAGTAGAAAGTGAAAAAACAGCTTGAATTATAGTTTCAATATTCTCAATTTCGTTATAAGTAGGTATTATGACAATGTTTTTAGCCATAGAATGAATTATATTTGTGTGCAAAAATAAGGTATTTACTCAGTAAAATTCTTAATAATCTTATAATAATCAAAATGACACTATTTTTTGTAGTTTTGCAAAACATATGTTAGCAATTGAATTACATAATCGAATAATTGAAAACAAAGATTGGGCAACAGTTTTGTTCCTTTTCTGTTTGGTAATAATTGCGATCAACAAAGTAATTTCTTCTGTACGATTTAACGAGTTTATAAAATTAGCATACTCGGACAAATACACCAAAATTTATAAAGACAGCAGTAATTTGATGAGTGGGTTTACTGTTTCCATGTTTCTTTTACAATTATTTTCCTTTTCATTTTTTATACTTCTAGTATTGGATCAATTTGGAATTGCAAAAAAAACAGATTGGATTATCTTTATTCAGCTGTTTACTTTTCTCTCGGTTTTTATCTTATCGAAATTCTTAATTGAAAAAATAATAGCTACAGCGTTTAATATTGAAGAATTTAGCGAACAATTTAACTTATTAAAAGTCAATTATCGAGGATATTTTGGTTTGGTTTTAATGCCAATTAATATCCTCCTATATTACAACACTTTTGATTCAAAATTATTTTTTTCTATACTGCTTGTTGTGCTGTTTACCTTAAATGTCACTACCTACATAGTTGCATTGAAATTGTATCAAAATTTACTATTCCGTAAAATATTTTATTTTATTTTATATCTTTGCACCCTTGAAATAGCACCTTACTATTTTATTTATAATTGGTTTACAAAAAATTAGAGAGAAATATGTCAAATTTGAAAGTGAAAACAATATTAGTTTCACAACCAGAGCCTAAAGTAGAAAATTCTCCTTATTTTGAGCTTCAAAATAAACTGAAAGTAAAGGTTGATTTTAGACCTTTTATTCATGTTGAAGGTGTTCCTGCGAAAGAAGTTAGAGCACAAAAAATAGACCTGAACAACTACACTGCCATTATTTTAACCAGTAGAAACTCCGTTGACCACTTTTTCAGAGTTGCAGAAGAGATGCGCTACAAAGTGCCTGAAGATTTAAAATATTTTTGTCAGTCTGAAGCCGTTGCTTTTTATCTTCAAAGATATGTTGTCTATAGAAAAAGGAAAATATATGTAGGTCAAAAAGACTTTGCTGATATGTCTCCTCTTATTAAAAAATATAAAGACGAAAAATTCTTACTTCCTTCTTCAGATCAATTAAATGCTGATGTCCCACAAACACTTGACGGACTGAAAGTAGATTGGACTCAAGGAACTTTTTATAGAACTGTCATGAGTGACTTATCTGATTTAAAGGATGTATACTATGACATCTTAGCCTTTTTTAGTCCAACAGGAATTAAATCGTTATTCAAAAATTTCCCCGACTTTAAACAAAACAATACTAGAATTGCTGTTTTTGGCACCACCACACAAAAAGAAGCATTAGAGCATGGATTACGAGTGGATATCATGGCCCCTAGCCCAGGAACGCCCTCGATGACAGGAGCACTAGAAAAATATGTTGCCGAGGTAAACAAAGGAAAATAAAAATAAACAAAACCTATATTAAACCCCAAATGCGTTTGCGTTTGGGGTTTTTAATTAAAATGTTGTCAAAAAAACAAAAAAAGTCCCGATTAAATCGGGACTTTTTACTATGTAAATTGCTTAGATTACAATTGAGGACCAGCAGCCACTAATGATTTTCCTTCTTCATTATCCGTATACTGAACGAAATTTTTGATAAATCTTGAAGCTAAATCTTCTGCTTTTGTTTGCCATTCAGCAGCAGCAGCATACGTATTTCTTGGATCTAAAATGTTAGTATCTACATTTGGTAAGGCAGTAGGCACTACAAAGTTAAATACAGGAACTGTTTTCGTTTCTGCTTTTTCGATTGAACCATCTAAAATAGCGTCGATAATCGCTCTAGTATCTTTAATGGAAATACGTTTACCTGTTCCGTTCCAACCTGTGTTAACCATGTATGCAGTAGCTTTGTGTTGCTCCATTTTCTTAACCAACTCTTCACCATATTTTGTTGGATGTAAAGACAAGAATGCTTTTCCGAAACAAGCTGAGAATGTTGGTTCTGGTTGTGTTACCCCTCTTTCGGTTCCCGCTAATTTAGCAGTAAATCCAGATAAGAAGTAATATTTAGTTTGCTCTGGAGTTAATTTAGAAACGGGAGGCATTACTCCAAATGCATCTGCCGTTAAGAAAATAACTTTAGTAGCGTGACCTGCCTTAGAAACAGGTCTTACAATATTTTCAATATGGTTAATTGGGTAAGAAACACGCGTGTTTTGTGTAACCGAACCGTCTTTGAAATCAATTTTCCCATTAGCATCAACCGTTACGTTCTCCAATAACGCATCTCTTTTTATTGCTCCGAAGATATCCGGCTCATTTTCTTTACTTAAATCAATTGTTTTCGCATAACAACCCCCTTCGAAGTTGAAAACACCGTCATTATCCCATCCATGCTCGTCGTCTCCAATTAATTCACGTTTTGGATCTGTTGATAACGTAGTTTTCCCTGTTCCTGACAATCCGAAGAAAACAGCCACATCGCCATCTTTCCCTTTATTAGCAGAACAGTGCATAGAAGCAATTCCTTGTAATGGTAAGTAATAGTTCATCATAGAGAACAATCCTTTTTTCATTTCACCTCCATACCAAGTTCCTCCAATTAATTGAATTTTCTCAGTTAAGTTGAACGCCACATATACTTCCGAATTTAATCCATGAGCTGCGTAATCTTTAAAACTTGTTTTTGAACCATTCATTACTACAAAATCTGGCTCACCAAAATTTTCCAATTCCGCTTCTGTTGGACGAATGAACATGTTTTTTACAAAGTGTGCTTGCCATGCTACTTCCATGATGAAACGAACTTTCAATCTAGTGTTTTCATTCGCACCACAAAAAGCATCAACTACGTATAATTTTTTATTTGATAATTGCTTTACAGTAGTTTCTTTTAAAGCATTCCAAGTAGCTTGAGAAATAGGTTTATTGTCGTTAGCTGCTTTATCAGAATTCCACCAAATGGTGTTTTCTGTAACGCTATCTTTAACAATATATTTGTCTTTAGGAGAACGACCTGTGAATTCACCCGTCATTACGTTTACCGCACCAAGTTCAGACAACTGACCTCTTTCAAAACCTTCAAGAGCAGGGTTTAATTCTTCATTATATAAATAATCGTATGAAGGATTGTATATGATTTCTGATACATTAACGATTCCGTACTTTTCTAACGAAATCGATTTCGTAGTTTGAGCATTCGTATCCATAAAATTAGGTTATGTTGTGTTTAAAATAAAGTGCAAAATTATAAATTAAATTTGAGATAGCGTTTTTTAATCACTGTTTTTTAGATAATACCGAATAAAATAAATATCCCCAAGCCGCAACCAAGAATAAACCTCCAATCGGTGTTATTGGTCCCAAAAATTTTGTCTTCAAATGGGTTATCGTATTTGTCGCCAAAAAATAAATTGAACCTGAAAAAAACAAAACACCCACTATAGTTAAATAAAAAATAATCGAACGCTCTTTATCTTCTAGAAAAGTAAAAGTCCCAACAAAAAGTAAAAATAAAGCGTGATACATTTGATAACGCACTCCAACCTCAAATGTTGTCAATTGCTCTACTGAAAGTACTTTTTTTAATCCATGAGCACCAAATGCACCTAAAATTATTGCCGTTACACCTAAAAAAGCAGCTACTAAAAGAATTTTCTTATCCATTTTTTTTATTTGAGACCAAATATAGCAAAAGTTTTTATGTTAAATTACGACATAAATCAAGAAAATGTTTTCGCAAATATAACATTTTACTATCTTCGTGTGATATTTTTACAACACATCCCAAGATGAGACAAATTTTAGTCATTGGAGCAGGTCGTTCTGCTTCATCCCTTATAAAATACCTTTTAGAAAATTCAGAGAAAGAAAATCTTCAGGTTACTATTGGTGATTTATCAGAAGAATTAGCAAAACAAAAAACCAACAATCACAAAAACGCAAGAGCCATTGCTTTTGATCTTTTTAATGAAGCACAACGAAAAGAAGAAATTAAAAAAGCAGATATTGTGGTTTCGATGTTACCCGCACATTTGCATTTAGAAGTTGCAAAAGACTGTATTACCTATAAAAAGCATATGGTAACGGCATCTTATATCAGTCCTGCTATGCAAGAATTAGATACTGCAGCTAAAGAAAACGGTTTGGTTTTCATGAATGAGATTGGGCTTGACCCAGGAATCGACCATATGAGTGCAATGAAAGTATTGGATGAAATTCGGGAAAAAGGAGGAAACATTATCCTGTTTGAATCGTTCTGTGGTGGATTAGTAGCTCCAGAAAGCGATACCAATTTATGGAATTACAAATTTACATGGAACCCAAGAAATGTAGTTCTAGCGGGACAAGGTGGCGCTGCAAAATTCATACAAGAAGGCACTTACAAATATATCCCCTACACCAAACTATTCAGAAGAACCGAGTTTTTAGAAGTAGAAGGCTACGGAAGATTTGAAGCATATGCTAATAGAGATTCATTGAAATACAGAAGCGTATACGGTTTAGACGATGCTTTAACTTGTTACCGCGGTACGATCAGAAGAGTTGGTTATTCAAGAGCTTGGGACATTTTAGTACAATTGGGAATGACCGATGATTCGTATACAATTGATAATTCAGAAAACATGACCTATCGCGAATTTACGAACTCCTTTTTACCTTATCACCCTACAGATACTGTAGAAATCAAACTGCGTCATATTCAAAAAATTGATCAAGATGATATCATTTGGGACAAACTAGTAGAAATCGATTTATTCAATCCGAACAAAAAGGTGGGATTAATTAAAGCTACACCTGCACAAATTTTAGAAAAAATCTTATCCGAGAAATGGGCTTTAGAACCAAACGATAAAGATATGATTGTGATGTATCACAAATTTGGTTACGAATTAAACGGTGAGAAAAAACAAATTGATGCAACCATGGTTTGTATTGGAGACGATCAAACCTATACATCGATGGCAAAAACCGTTGGACTTCCAGTGGCTATAGCCACATTGAAAATCTTAAACAAAGAAATCACAACTCCAGGGGTACAATTACCCATTACAAAAGAAGTATACAATCCCATCTTAAAAGAATTGGAGGCTTATGGTGTTATTTTCAAAGAAATGGAAGTGCCGTATTTAGGTTACAATCCGTTGAATGTTAAAAATTAAACTACTCCTTTATTATAAGCAAAATCCGAAATCGTATAGGTTTCGGATTTTTTTTATTCTGGAAGCGCTACAAAAATATCATACCTTCGTAATCTTTCAATCCTGTTGTGTTTTACTTTACCGAGATTACGAACAACATTACTTTAAAATTGTATTTGAGCCAAATAGGACATGTACTTTGTTTAAGTGATTACTTAATCCCATAGGTTTGGAATATTGGTAACTGAATAATTACTCCTTGAGAAAAGCCCCGTAGGGATAGTATAAAAAACCTAATAAAAAACACAATTCTGAAATCATATTTGTATTTTTACTTTCAAATCAATTGAAAATGAAAATAAATCACTTACAGATTGAAATAGACGGAATCGATAAAGAAATCCTTCGCGATTTGATGGAAGATGCTCGCAAACCTATTTTACAGATTGCCAACAAAATTGGAATCTCAGGCGCTGCGATCCATCAACGATTAAGAAAACTAGAACAAGCTGGCGTGATTTCAGGTTCAAAATTTATTGTAGATACTAAAGTTTTAGGGTACAGTACGATGGCCTTTATTGGAATTTATCTAGAAAAAGCATCAAGTAATCCAGAAGTGGTTAAAGAGTTGAAGAAGATACCAGAGGTTTTAGAATGCCATTATACGACTGGAAATTGGAGTATTTTAATCAAAATCATTTGTCGCGATAACGAACATTTAATGCAATTACTCAACAAAAAAATTCAACCCATTGATGGTGTTTCAAGAACGGAAACCTACATTTCTTTGGAACAGCAAATTGAACGTCAAATTCAATTATAGTATCGTTTTATATACAAACAATTTTATGTTTTACAGCGTATAAAACCAAGCCTATTCTAGTTTTTAATTCAAGTTTTTGAAATAAATTCTCTCGATAACCATCAATTGTTTTTGGGCTTAAACACATTCCTTCAGCAATCTCTTTGTACGTTTTTTCAGTGCAAGCCAATTTTATAAATTCAACTTCACGCTCTTTTAAAACAATTTTGGTTTCATTTTGGTTTAATTTGTTAATTAAAAAACCAGAAACGATTTCTGTGTAATAGAATCCTTTGTTATATACTTCTAATAGCGCTTCTTTAAACACTATTGGATCGGTATCTTTTAACAAATACCCTTTTGCTCCATTAGTAATCATTTTCATAATTGTCTCTTCGTCATCATTTACTGATAGTGCTAAAACTTTAAGTTCTGCATGATGTTCCTTTATCCATTTCATTGTTTCAATTCCGTCCATAATTGGCATATTAACGTCTAAAAGAACAATATTAGGAAGGTTAAAATCAGCTGATTCATAGGCAGAAATAAATTCCTTACCATTGGCATAACTTCCTATAACCTCAAACTCTTTGTATTTGCTTATTAGATAAGCAAGTGACTGCGAAAACAATAAATGATCATCTACTATTATTATTTTAATTTTTTCCATGTTTTTAAATTTTTTTATTCTTTGATAGGATAATCGATAGTTACTATTGTTCCTTTATTATCAGAATAAATCATAAAATTGGCACCAATTAAATCTGCTCTAGTCTCTATATTTGATAGTCCAGAACCCTTTTTATATTTTTCTAAGTCAAATCCTTTTCCAGTATCAATGATGTCTATCCTACAATTAACATCCGTAAACAATACATTTATTTTTATAGAATCACTACAAGAATGCCTCAATATATTTGAAATAGATTCTTGTAAAATCCTATAAATTATGGTTTCATGTTCGATATTTATTTTTCTTACCTCACCGCTAACATGAATTTCACATTTTATTTTTTTTAGCGCTTTAATTCTATCTAAATCCTCAGATATAGCTGTAATAAAATTAGTATTTAAAAAAATATCTCCATTCATTAATTTAGATAACAATCGAATTTCATTTAAAGATTTTGTAACTAGCTCTTTAATTTTTTTTAGCTCTGAAACAGAATATCTATTGTTATCCTCAATTAAAAAATTCATTTGCATAAGTACGACTGAAAGCATTTGTCCAACATTATCATGAAGCTCTCTACTCACATTAGTCAATGTTTGTTCTTTAATTTCAATTTTCGACTTTGTTAATTCAGACTGAAAGCGTAATTCCGCTTCTAACTTATCCGTTAAAAATTTTGTTTTCTTTTTCTGAAAAAAAAAGAATAAAATAAAAACTGTCAGCAGTAATGTAAATAAAACTATACTGAATGAAATTATTAATAATTGTATTTCTTCTCGCTGCATATAAACCCTATTAAAAAACAACTGTGCATTAACAAATTTAATATAAATAAAACAAAACTAAGTATTGTATCATTTGTATCGATTAATAAAAAATGAATAGCCAGCATATAAGGTAAAAAAGACACATGAAAAGCTAATACACCCACTATGAACCAAAAAAATATTGATTTTTTAAAATTTAAGATGTTTTCAGAGCTAAATATCTCAAATAAATACAAGCAGGATAAGAATAAAACTATGATTACTCCTAGAGCAAAAACATTAGTAAAAGTTTGAGCTAAATTATTTTGTATAAATAAAATATTTGTAAAATAAACAACAATAAAAAAGAGAAGGGACAATGAAGCAATTCTTTGTGTTTTTATTTTAACTAGCAACAATTTTAATAAAATTATATAGTACGAAAAACTAATAAGAATATAAAAATTATAGATCGGATAATTAACATAGCCTGTCCACTCTTTAAAGTTGATACCAATGAAATCTATTACAAAAGCTATCCATATAAAAACCAATAGCGATTTAGCTTTGTTATTAGGAAGTTTGAAATAAAAAAATATTCCAGGAACACCCGATAATAAAGCTAAATAAACCGTGTAAGAACCTAACTCTTTTAGCATGTCTTATTGAGGATACATTACTCTAGGAGGACGCCCTATTCCGCCATAATTTAATGGTTGTAACTCTATTGCGTCAATATTTTCCTCCGAATATTGATCCGTTCTTGAACTTTCAACATTTATTGTTGCCTCTCTTTTTTTAGTTGGGGTTAGAAATATTGTAGTTAAACCCGCCTTTTCTTTGTAGGAACTATCATTTGGATAGACCCCTAAATACAATCTAATACCTGTTACATCAATACCCTTTTCTGCTCCTTGATTTTTAACATAATTAAGATAATTTTCTAATTCCTCAATAGAATACCAAACAGCAGTAACATCATCTTTTAGAATACTTTTAGAAATTAATTCTGCTCTACTTTCATGGTATCTTTCACTTAACTCTACTGCTAAATCATGTGTGATCAATTGAGAAGGTTGTTCATATTGTACATTCTCTGAACATGAGTTTAATACAAATAATGTAGTGGCTAAAAAGCCAGCAAAAATTGTCATTTTCATTTTTTTAATTTTTAGTTTGTGGTACAAATGTAATTTTTTAGTCTTTGTCTGAACAAGGGGAAAAAACCCCTTTTTTATTTAGTTATAATCTATAATTAACGACAATCAATTTCCTTAAAAAGAATCCTGTAAACCACCTTGAAAAATGAGGAAATCAACTCTACCATAAAAAATCAAATAGTTTCAATTTTACAAAATCAAAAACGACATTAATTGTTTGACATTTAATCACATACAATTAGATTAAAGTAATGTTTTTAAATACGCGGAATAGCAAATCAAATATAGCGAGTGTTTTTTGATTAATAATTAGTAACAACTTAAATTTTATAAATATGGCTAAAAGAGCTTTAGTAGTGGGCATAAATGATTATGCTCCTATTGGAATTGGTGGTCCCGATTTAAACGGATGTGTAAATGATGCAAGAGACATGGCTAATACTCTGGTAATTTGTGGTTTTCCTGCATTAAGTATAAGAATTTTAACCAATCAGAACGCAACAAAAACAAACATTATTTCCAATTTAACCAACTTAGTAAAAACTAGTAAAAAAGGAGATTCTATTGTTTTTTATTATTCCGGACATGGAACAAGGGTGACCAACATAGGTGTTGACTTTGAAGTAGATGGCCTTGACGATGCTATTTGTCCACATGATTATGCTTCAGCTGGTGTAATTCGTGATGATGAATTTGCCGCTATAATAAATAAACTCCCAGCAGGAGTAAATTTAGACGTCATTTTTGATTGTTGCCATTCAGGAACCGGAACGAGAAGAATGAACTTGGTTGATCTTGATGGTAATCCAACAAATGAAGCTGCACGATTTATAGAGCCTAATCTAGAAGACGAATTTTATTTCAATCATTCTAAAGAATTAATTGAAGTAAAAAAGGAAAGTAAAAAAGGAACAAAACAAGTCGTAACCAAATCCACAATGAATCATGCTCTTTTTGCTGCTTGCAAGGAAAGTCAAGTAGCAATGGAAGGAAATATGGGAGGTGTAACTCGAGGATATTTCACCTATAATCTATGTAAAGTTTTAAGGGCAACAAACGGAAACATTAAACGAAGTGCGTTAGATGCACAAATCTCAAATGCATTAGCAGCAATGGGGGCAGCACAAACAAATCAAACCGAAGGTAAAACTCGGGAATTAAATCAAATCATATTTAAATAAACATTAAAAATTAAATTATGGAAACTACAAAACCAATTCTTTGTGAAGAATTAAAAAAACTAAAGAATGTAAAGGCAAAAAAATCGGTTTCAAATTTAGACGAAATTGATGCAATTGCAATTAAAAGTCTGGAAGGAACAAAAAAAACTATTGAAAAAACAGAAGGATTTTTACCTGAATTTTTAGGTGTAGAATTTATACCTAAAAAAGTAAAGAATACCAAGTTTTTTGATAGAGAAACTTTTATGCAAGATAAAAAAAGTAGAACAATTTTTGGTCCAGATCAAAGAGTAGTATATCATTCACTTGAATACCCTTGGAACTGTATAGGTAAAATTCAAACAGAACTGGGCGTTGCTAGTGGCGTAATGATAGGCCCTCGACATGTCCTTACTTGCGCTCATGTCATCAAGTTTCTATCAAACGGGAAAACAGGTTGGGTAAAGTTTTCACCAATGTATTACAACGGAGCAAATACAACTTATGGAACAGCAAATAGTATTAAAACTTTTTATAAATATAAAGTCAGCGGACCTACTATTGATACCACAGAATCAAAATTTGATTACGCAGTAATAGTATTAGACAGAAATCTAGGCAATACTACAGGGTGGATGGGTGCAACATCTTATACCGATTCTTGGGATAATGGTGCATACTGGACACATGCTGGTTATCCTGTTGACTTAACAGCTTCAGAAAGACCAATTTATCAAACAAATATTGCTTTAAATGGAGACGATTCTACATCAGATAGAGCACAAGCATTATACCATCAAGGTGATGTTTGGCCAGGTCAAAGTGGAGGTCCCTTTTGGGGATATTGGGGAACAACTCCTAAAGTTGTAGCTGTACAAAGCTGGCAAAATAATACCACCAATGCGGCAAGCGGAGGTTCTGACATGGTTGATTTAATTAATCAAGCAAGAACACAATTCCCTTAAAAAGCAAGCATAAAATATTAACTAACGGGGGAAGCTGAAAACCCATTATAGAGTAAGCTTTAAATAAAAAACAAAATTATGGCAACTTTCAAACCAATGCCAAACGAAAGTGACTTTATGAGTTATCTTCTAGGCGACGTATTTAAAAAACTAACGAACGGAGGAGATCCTAAAATGTTAGGACCAAACAATTTTATTGCATGGGAACCTGTTCCTGTAGTGATTGACCCTGAAGCATTTGATTATGCATTAAAAGGTTTTTTTGGAGCTACTCCAAAAATCGAGGGAATGACTGATGAAGAATATACTGAAGCTCGTGCTTCAAAGAAGTATAGTAAATATGCTCATGCGGAAGAATTTTCTCGTTTAGCAGATCAAATTCCGAGTATGATTCCTGAATTAGATAAAGATGGATCTAGAAAATTCACCATTTTTAGTCCACATCCAGATCACACAAAATCTAATGTTTACCAAGACGTAATGGAATATTGTGTGGTTAAAAACACTAAAATTGATCCTAAAGTTGAAAAGAAATTAGAAACCTTAAGAAAAGACATCGTAACTATTAAAAAATTGAAAAATCCAGATTACGATGACACACTTATTGAGCATCCAGAAGACAATCCAAAATTCATTTATCAATCGTTTCCATCTCCTAAATATGTAAAATATTTAGAGTATGAAGCGCTTTACTATGAAGCTGAAGAAAAACTTACGGATTTACAAAAGAGAGTTGCAGACGGAGAGGGTGATGCTATGTCGGAAATGGCCATTAATGGTAGAAACTACATTAAAAAAAGAGATGATGCCTTAAAACGTTGGGAAGGTATTGGTTATAAAGGTAAAATTGAAAAATCCTTAAACTACATCGATGAAATTGAAAGTAGTAATTTCATTACCATCAAAAAAAGATACGAATCGGAACTTTTAGCAGCTAAAAGAACAGGACTTGGAGGAATGAATACTTATTTCTACTCTGCCCCAATTCCAGCAAGTACTTTAGCCAACTCGAGTAAATGGTTGGAATACAAATTTAGTAAAAGTGATTACGAATCTAACTATAAAAGTACGGCCCATAGTTGGAGTGCCGCTGCAAGTTTTGCAGGATTGTTTAATGTAGGAGGTGCGGGTAAACACAAAAGAATAAATTCCAATTTTAATTTTAATGATTTTGAAATGTCTTTTAAAATTGGAAAATGCTATGTGTCAAGTACTTGGTTAGGAACTACCTTTCTAAAATCACGTTATTGGAAATATTCTAAAAATGGTGCAGAAATTTTAAACAATCAAATGATTAGTGATGGAAATGGGAAAGGTTTAATGCCAGCTGTTGCAACAGAATTTTATTTTATTACAGATTTAAAAATTGGTTTTAAAAAAGGTTCTGATTCTTACAAAAGAACTGAAGATGAAGTAAAAGCTGGTGGTGGTTTAGCTATTGGACCTTTTGTAATTGGAGGTAGTTATGGGTATGAAGATGTTAGGGTAAATAAAACAGGATCTAGAGAAAGTCAAGGTATGTCCTCTGGAGGGATTTTACTTCTTGGAAGAAAATGCAATATCATTGACTTATCACCAAACCCACTTCCTTCGATTAAAGAAGATGAATGGGTAGAGGTGAATTAATTCTAACAATAAAAATCCAAACCCCAGCTTATTGGAGTTTGGATTTTTTTTAAACATAATATAATCATGAAATACTACATATCATTATTCCAAAAAATAAAAGAGTATTATAAAACTCAGAGTACTAATGAATCTGAAGTACCATTAATTTGTCCTTCATTGCGTGTTTATGATAATGAGGAAATGAATCTACTTTTACCTCAATTGCTCATTAATGAAAATCTAAAAGGTGAGGCATATCTTAAAAAACAAGACATGTCGTTTCAATTAAACTCTATCCCTTCATCTGATAAATTTTGGGATATAAACCCAAGTAATACGCTGTTTAATGCTTATAGCAAAATTATAAATACAGCACAAATAGAAGCAGAACAAATAGAAGAAATTGAAAATTTTGAAGCCAATAAAATATTATATGACGATAAAGGGAAAGCTACTAAAGAGAAGAAAGCCTATGATAAGTATTTGCTCTTGTTTGATAAGTTAATTACAGAATGGGAAGAACATGTTGCGAAATATAGTGGTTTAACTACCGAAGATGAAAAACAAGTTTGGCTAGCCAAATTGAATACTATTTTGTTAAGAAAAGAAAAAGCAATTGTAGATCATAAGTTATTAGGACATAAAGAACTTATAGAAAATGCAATGCGCACAATAAATAAGTTAGATGGTCTCGACCTATTTTTAGCAAATCTTATGAATTCAAGAAATGTTATGGAAAACACTGCAAAAACCGGCATACAGTCATTAGAGACTTTTCACGACATCAATTTTATTCCTTATGATTTTATGTCGAATAAAAATGGCTGGACAAAATTATCAATTGAAAAAAAAGAACTGGATGAGTTATATGAAATTGCTAAAATCCACAAAGATAATTTTCCTGAGGAGATTATTTCAATAGACTATGATGAGAAAAACATTATCGGGATCGAATTAGAATTCTCAATTGTTACCTTACAAAGAAGTTGGTTCTCTTTATCTTCATTGGTGTCTAATTTTTTTAAATGGACAGAAGCCAAATCTATTTCGGATGGAGAAACAATCCATAACGATTTTCTACTTCCTGCTTATCCAAAAAAAATGATTCTTATTAAAAATCTTAAGATCAATATCGACCCTACTCTATCAGCAGAACTGGTGAGTAATATAAATCAGTTAATTTCTTTCGGACCTATAATAATGAAAAGTCAACTTTTTGTAAACTCTAATAACAATGTTAGTTTTATAAAAGCTGTAAGAAATAAAGAAACTTTACGATCAAGTAATGTAAAATACTACAATGAAAAAGTAAAAATCAATAAAGTTGAGAAACTTAATACCGCAGTAAAACCTTCAGTTAGTACTCCTAATATTGCTATCTCAGCGACAAGAACTACAATGCGAACTAAACCCGTCTTTCCTGAAAAGAAGGTGCTCGCCTCTAAACCAATTTTGGTAAACCCCGTTTTGTTTCAGCCCGCTACTATAGCACCTATCAATACTGGAAATTTAACGTCGATTATTGTCAATATCAAAGACGCAATAACAAAACAAGCCATTTATAAGTCCGAAATATCAATAATTGGAAATAATAATGCTTTTTTTAAAGAAATTGAATCCGATAAAGAAGGTGCTACGGAATTAAAACTTCCAATTGGAAATTATAAAATTATAATTATTAAAGATGGATATGCTGCATTTGAAGAAGAATTGAAAATTGAAAATCAAAATACGATATCAAAAGCGTATTTTTTAAAACCTCAATCGGTTAACTACGATAGTTTTTTCCTAATTGGTATGATTTGCGAAAAACTACCTAAAATTCCTAGATAATTTTTAATTAAAATTATTCCTTATGAGAACCATAAAATACAATATTAAAGCTCCCGAAGTAATACTACTTTGTGAAATGCTTAATAATTTAGGCTACAACTTAATAGTTTCCAACTCATTCACTGTAGAGGTCGATAATGCCGTTAAAGATTTTCAAACCAAAAACAATCTAATAGTTGATGGAATTGTAGGCACAAAAAGTTGGTCGAAATTATATGAATTGAATTTCCAATTTACAAATCACAATAGTAAATTTTTATCGGAAAACGATTTAATTCATTTTGCCGATGTTTTTGAACTAGAACTAGCAACTGTAAAAGCAGTCAACGAAATTGAAAGTAGTGGAAAAGGCTTTTTGTTGAGTGGAAAACCTAAAATTTTGTTTGAAGGTCATGTTTTTTGGAGAGAATTAGAAAAAAGAGGGATTGATCCGAATACATACTACACGAATACTACTGCTAACATACTATATAAAAATTGGACCAAAAAAAATTATCTTGGAGGAGAAGCAGAGCATTTGAGACTACAAAAAGCGAAACAATTAGGTTCTGATCAAAGGTTTATTGATGCGGCAAATGCATCAGCTTCTTGGGGGTGTTTTCAAATTATGGGGTTTCACGCTTTGTCATTGAACTATTCAAGCATCGATAATTTTATTGAAAAAATGTATGCAAACGAAGGTGAGCATCTTCATGCTTTCGGTCAGTTTTTAAAAACAAATCACTTGATCTCATATTTACAAAATAAAAATTGGTCCGAGTTTGCAAAACGTTACAACGGAGCATCATACAAAGTCAATAAATATGATACAAAATTGGCAATGGCCTATGCAAAATATTCAAAACAATAGCACAATACATTTAAAGTTATGAGTTATCACGTTCAACAAATGTTTGAGGTGTTGTCTGACAGAAAACTAAAAAAACAAGAGGTCCATAGTGATCGGGATTATGATGGCGGAGGGTGGTTTGATGAAAAAACAACCTCTCTTTATCTTTATTCAGACAAAAGCTTTGCTCTCATAATAGAATCATTTACAAGTGTTTCTTCGGGCGGATTTTCTATACCTTCTCAAAGTAAAAATGAGCATTATGGTAGTTGGGATATCATTGAAGAATATAATTTGCTATATCTAATCCTTTTTTATCAGGATGGTTCTCAAGAAAAATTGCAAACAAAAAATTTAGGCACGGGTTTACATGAACTAAATTATCAAATTTGGCATAGGTATTTAATAGAATGAAAAATCCCAGATTCCAATTAAAAATCTGGGATTTAAATCTTGCGATATTATTAAATTACTCTCTCGATCCTAAAATTTGGAAAGCCCAATACAATAAAGACGCTAAAGCACCTAAAGCTGCCACCACATAAGTTCTTGCTGCCCATTTTAATGAATCTTCTGCACCTGCATATTCTTGTTGGCTCACCATGTTTTTATTTTTCAACCATGCTAATGCTCTGTTACTTGCATCGTATTCCACCGGAAGCGTAACGAAACTGAAGGTAGTTGCAATAGCCATTAAAATTAAACCTGCAACCGCAACGTAAAAACCAATACTAGATTTTGATGCAAAGCCTAAAATCAAACCACCCATAATTAACCATTGCGACATACTTGACGAAATGTTTACCACAGGCACCATTTTAGAACGCATCGTTAACCAACTGTAAGCATGCGCATGTTGCACAGCATGCCCAACTTCGTGAGCCGCTACCGCAGCCGCAGCCGCATTTCTTTGATTGTAAACTGCTTCTGATAAGTTTACCGTTTTATCCATCGGATTGTAATGATCCGTTAATCTTCCTGGTGTTGAAATGACTTTTACGTCAAAAATTCCGTGATCGTGAAGCATTTTCTCTGCGATTTCAGCACCACTCATTCCATTGCGTAACGAAACTTTTGAATAGTGTTCAAACTTACTCTTCAAACGCGAGCTTACTAACCAACTTACTAGAGCAATCGCTCCAATCATGATATAATATCCTAACATATCTATTTTTTTTATTTCTAAATTTACTAAACTTATACAAATTACAAGCCAAAGTTACAAAATGCCAATTTGGCATTCGTTAAATATTTCTAAAAACAATTATTACTCTTGCATCTGTTTTACTGGGGATTTCTTTGAAACATCCATCACGGGAACCATTCCGTTTGTTGGCACATAGATAATTTGTGGCAAATCGCCTTTATCTGCTAACTTTTCCAAGGTTCTGATGAATAAATATTGGTTATAGGTTTCACTCAAAGTTCCGTTTTCAACTCGCATCGCTTCTGCCATTCCTCTTGCTCGTTCGATTTCGGCTTGTGCGTTTAATTTTTCGGCTTCTAATTTGGCCTTAGCTTCTTCAACTAAAATTCTACGGTTTTGTTCGGCTTTAGCCATTTCCGCTTTTCCTGCCATTTCTTGTTGCCATACGTTATATCTTGGCAAACCAAACATTAAAGCAGCAATAAAAACAAATACCATTACAATAATACCTGTGACTAATTTACCTAAATTTCTCTTTTCCATTTTTTATAGTTTTAATTTATCTATTATACGTAAAAAACGAAAAATGTTACAAAAACGAGAAGAAAAAACCGCTGATTCGCTGATTTTAAATCAATCTACGAATCTGCGGTTTAAAATTTCTCACATCGTTTGTCACTCTGAAATCGAAGATTCAACAAAGTTAAAGAGTCTCCATAAAGTTTGTGTGAGATGCTTTCAGCATGACAAAATTGTGGGTGAGTTTATCCCACCAAATTAATAATCTTACCAGGAACGATAATCACTTTGTTTGGTGTTCTTCCTTGTAATTGGTTTTGTGTTCTTTCATCCGCCATTACGATTTCTTCGATTTGAGCTGCTGTTAAATCTAAAGGCAACTTAATCGTGAAACGCATTTTTCCATTAAATGAAACTGGATATTCTTTCTCAGATTCTACTAAATATTTTTCTTCAAATTTAGGAAATGCGACCGTTGCGACAGAACCTTCATGACCTAAAGCATTCCATAATTCCTCCGCAATATGAGGTGCATAAGGCGAAACTAAAACTGCTAATGGTTCTAAAATCGCTCGGTGATGACATTTTTGTTGGGCCAACTCATTCACACAAATCATAAACTGTGAAACCGAAGTATTGAACGAGAAATTCTCGATATCTTCCGTAACCTTTTTGATGGTTTTGTGTAACGATTTGTACATATCGGCTGTTGGTTCGTCATTGGTGATGTTCAAACCGTTGTCATCAAAATACAAACGCCATAATTTTTTCAAGAAACCATAAACTCCAGTAATTCCAGCAGTATTCCAAGGTTTTGCTTGCTCTAATGGCCCTAAGAACATTTCATACAAACGCAAGGTATCCGCACCGTATTCATTACAAATATCATCTGGATTGACTACGTTGTATTTCGATTTCGACATTTTTTCTACTTCACGACCTACAATGTATTTACCATCTTCTAAAATGAATTCCGCATCTTTATAATCTGAATATAATGGATGCGCTTTGAATTTTTCAATGTTTAATTCGTTTGTGATGTCGTTTATGCAAGATAAATCAACATGTATAGGCAAGGCCAATGGTTCTGCATCAAACCAAACAGCACTTTTAACCCCAATTTTTATATACTCATTTAAAATTTCCTCTTTAATTCTCTCAATTTCTGAGTTGTTAATTTTATTAATTAAATCACCGTATATATTTTTTGATAATAAATAAGTTTTCTTATTAACTTTTAATGATTTAACTAATTCACTTGTGTCAACAATTTGAACATGTTGATACATAATGTATACAAAAGCACTCATTCCCAAAATCATTCCTTGATTGATTAATTTTTTGAATGGTTCTTCTGTTGGAGCGAAACCTCTGTCTTTTAAGAATTTGTTCCAAAAACGAGAGTATAATAAATGTCCGGTTGCGTGCTCGCTTCCTCCAATGTATAAATCTACATTTTCCCAATATTTTAGTGCATCTTCGCTAGCAAAATCATTTTCATTTTGAGCATCCATATAACGCATCCAATACCAAGAAGAACCTGCCCAACCCGGCATGGTGTTTAATTCCAAAGGAAAAACATTCACGTTATCTATTAACTGATTACTAACCACTGAACACTGAACACTATCCCAAGCCCAATGCGTAGCGTTTCCTAATGGTGGTTGGCCATCTTCGGTTGGTAAGTATTTTTCAACTTCTGGTAGCACGATTGGTAAATGTTTTTTATCAATCATTTGTGGTAAACCATTCACGTAATATACTGGAAATGGTTCGCCCCAATAGCGTTGGCGAGAGAAAACGGCATCGCGTAAACGGTAATTTACTTTTGCTTTTCCTGCTCCTATTTTTTCTAATGCTTCAATTGCTTTTTTCGTTCCCGATTTATAATCTAAACCATTTAAGAAATCCGAATCTACTAATTCGAAACCGCCTTTTTCACCGTAAGCGGCTTCTGAAATATCTTGGTTGAAAATATTTTTAATGGCTGGCATTCCGTGAGTTCCTTTGAAGAAATTCGCGAACGCATAATCACGTTCATCGCCACAGGGAACCGCCATAACTGCTCCAGTTCCATAACCCGCTAAAACGTAATCGCCAATCCAAACTGGAATGGGTTCTTTTGTGAAAGGATGTTCGGCATACGCTCCAGTGAAAACACCTGAAATCGTTTTCACATCTGCCATTCTTTCTCTTTCCGAACGTTTTGCTGTAGCTTCAACATAAGCATCAACCGCTGCTTTTTGTTCTGGAGTGGTAATTTGTGCAACCAAATCGTGCTCTGGCGCTAATGTCATAAACGTCACTCCGAAAATCGTATCAGGACGAGTAGTGAAAACTTCAATTGTTGCTGGAAGTTGGAAGTTGGAAGTTGGAAGAACGTTAAAAGTCACACTTGCTCCGACAGATTTACCAATCCAATTTCTTTGTGATTCTTTAATGGATTCACTCCAATCGATGGTTTCTAAACCTTGTAACAAACGTTCCGCGTAAGCAGAAATTCGCATTGACCATTGTGTCATTTTTTTACGAATAACAGGATGTCCACCACGTTCTGAAACACCGTTTACGATTTCGTCATTCGCCAAAACCGTTCCTAATGCCGGGCACCAGTTAACTTCGGTTTCGGCTAAATAGGTTAATCTATATTGTAATAAGATTTTTTGTTGTTCTTCAGAAGAAAACGATTTCCAATCTTCAGCAGAAAAAGGTACAATATTATCATCACAAACCGCATTTACATTCGCATTTCCGTTTTTTTCAAATTCTTGAATTAACGTACAAATGCTTTCTGCTTTATCCGAATTATTATTGTACCAAGATTCGAATAATTGAATGAAAATCCACTGTGTATGTTTGTAATAATCCGGATTTGAAGTACGTACTTCTCTACTCCAATCAAACGAAAAACCAATTTTATCTAATTGCTCACGGTAGCGTGCAATATTCTCACGAGTTGTTTTCTCTGGATGTTGCCCCGTTTGAATTGCATATTGTTCGGCTGGCAAACCAAACGAATCATATCCTTGCGGATGCAACACATTAAACCCTTGATGTCTTTTATATCTTGCGACAATATCAGAAGCAATGTAACCCAGCGGATGCCCCACGTGTAAACCCGCTCCAGAAGGATAAGGAAACATGTCTAATACATAGTATTTAGGCTTTTCTGAATTATTTGATGCAGCAAAAGTTTGGTTTTTTGCCCAATATTGTTGCCATTTGGCTTCGATGTCGTTATGGAAGTACTTCATTTGTTTTGGTTTCAGGTTTCAGGTTTCAGGTTAAAAAAGTTTTATCAAACTTGAAACTTGAAACCTGAAACTAAAATTTCGGTGCAAAAATACATTTTATAATACTAAAGTTAAAACTTTGTTGTTATATTCTATGTAAACAAAATATCTTTACTATTTTTACGCCTTAAATAGAATTATATGGCATCATCTTTTGAAAATTACAACAAACGACGTTTGATTTCATCCTACTTTTCGGTAGTATTGAGTATCTTTTTAGTATTGTTCCTTTTGGGAGCTTTGGGGCTTTTTGTAATTAATTCAAAGAAGATAACGAATGATTTTAAAGAAAACATTCCCATGACGGTTTTCTTTAATAACGATGCTAATGATTCGATTATCAATGCATTTGATACCGAAATGAAAAATGCAAAATTCATCAAAGAATATGCTTTTGTTCATAAGGATAGTGCCGCTAAAAACAATGTAGATATCGTAGGAAAAGATTTTATGGAATTTTTAGGGTTCAATCCGCTTCAAAACTCTTTTGACATTCATTTAAAAGGAGATTATGTTAATGCCGACAGTATTAAAATAATTGAGCGTAACATTCGTAAAAACGAAATGATTTCAGAAATTATCTACGATAAAGAATTGGTAGACATGGTCAACGAAAACGTCACAAAAATTACGTTTTGGATTTTAATCATCAGTGGAATTTTAACGGTTGTAGCCATGTTATTAATCAACAGTTCGATGCGATTATCGATTTACTCGCACCGATTTACGATCAAAACCATGCAAATGGTAGGCGCTACAAAATCGTTCATTAGAAAACCCTTTATTTGGAGAAGTATTAAATTAGGATTAATTGGTTCTGGATTAGCTATTATCGGAATTATTGCTTTAGCTATTTATGTAGATGGTATATTCCCAAGTTTAGGCATTGCAAAAGATTACGTTTCTCTCGGAATAGTAATTGCTGGTGTTTTAGGAGTTGGTATTCTAATTACTTGGATTAGTACGTTCTTTGCAACACAACGTTTCTTGAATTTAAAAACAGACGATCTTTATTAGTATTCAGTAAACAGTGTTCAGTGAATTTAAAAAATATAAAAATGGAAAACAACAACAAACCTGAATTTCTTTTTGATAAGGTAAACTATAAAATTCTTTTAGTTGGATTAGCAGTAATTGCGCTTGGATTTATTTTAATGAGCGGTGGTGGAAGCGACGATCCAAATGTTTTCAAAGGAGAAGAATTATTTAGTTTTAGAAGAATTCGATTAGCTCCAACGGTAGTTTTAATTGGATTTGGAATTACGATTTATTCGATTTTAAAAAATCCTAAAAAATAGTTTTCAGTTTTTAGTCACCGTTTCTAGATGAACTGCGACTGAAAACTGCAACTGAAAACTAAAAAAATGAATACACTACAAGCTATTATTCTTGCCATTATTGAAGGAATAACCGAATTTTTACCTGTTTCTTCAACAGGTCATATGATTATTGCTTCTTCCTTTTTCGGCATTGCACAAGACGATTTTACGAAACTTTTTACGATTGTAATTCAATTGGGAACCATACTTTCTGTAGTGGTTTTATATTTTAAACGTTTCTTTCAATCACTTGATTTCTACTTCAAGTTATTTGTAGCTTTTGTTCCTGCTGTAATTTTCGGATTACTATTGAGTGATTTTATTGACGGATTATTAGAAAACCCAATTACCGTTGCGGTTTCGTTAATTGTTGGCGGATTTTTATTATTAAAAGTAGATGATTGGTTTGGCAATTCGGAAGGAACTGAAATATCCTATTTAACTGCTTTTAAGATTGGCTTGTTCCAATGTTTAGCAATGATTCCTGGAGTTTCTAGAAGTGGCGCGAGCATTGTAGGCGGAATGACACAAAAGCTATCCAGAACAACGGCTGCTGAGTTCTCGTTTTTCTTAGCAATTCCAACCATGTTAGGTGCTACAGTGAAAAAATCGTATGACTATTATAAAGCTGGTTTTGAATTATCTCAAGACCAAATTAACTTGCTAATCATTGGAAATGTGGTTGGATTTATTGTTGCTATGATTGCCATTAAATCGTTCATTGGATTTTTACAAAAACATGGATTTAAAATCTTTGGTTACTACCGAATTATGGCTGGAGTTGCAATTCTTTTGATTCATTTCTTCGTTCAAAAACTAACAATTATCTAATGAGTGCCGAAGAATTTTTAGCAGGGAAAGTACTTTTAATTGACAAACCCTTGACTTGGTCTTCTTTTCAAGCGGTGAATAAATTAAAATACATTTTAAAACGCAAATACGATTTACCCAAGAAATTTAAAATTGGGCACGCGGGTACATTAGATCCGTTAGCAACTGGTTTATTAATCATTTGTACCGGAAAATTCACCAAAAGCATTAACGAAATTCAGGCACAAGCCAAAGAATATACAGGCACGATTATGGTTGGGGCCACCACTCCATCCTACGATTTAGAAACGGAAATTGACGCTACTTTTCCAACTGCACATATTACCGATGAATTAATTTTAGAAACCACGAAACAGTTCATTGGTGAAATCGACCAAAAACCACCTGTTTTTTCTGCTATTAAAAAAGATGGAAAACGTTTGTACGAACACGCGCGTGCTGGTGAAGAAGTAGAAATTCAATCGAGAAAAACTACGATTTACGAATTTGAAATTACAAGAATTCAATTGCCAGAAATCGATTTTAGAGTAAAATGCAGTAAAGGAACTTATATTCGTTCGTTAGCCTATGACTTTGGTTTAGCCTTACAATCAGGAGGACATTTAACAGCGCTTCGTAGAACAAAAATTGGCGATTATGATGTTAAAAATGCTATTTCTCCTGATGATTTTGCACAATCTTTAGGTTAAATTATTCTGAATCTGAAGTTTAGAACCAAATTATTTCTTATTTTTACGTAGCATAAATTTCTTTTTCAATGAAAACTGCAGATAAAAAAAATAAAAACTTAGCCATTCCTGGCAAACCGATGTCTCAAAAAGCATTCGCTGACTTAATTAAAGAAGCGGAAAATGGTCCATTTTTAACTGTTGAAGAATCTAAAGAGAAATTTGAAAAATGGAAATCAGAAAGAAAGAAGTAGTTACTTCCTATCCGTTTGATAATTTTGATTTGATTGATATTTATGAATATGGTTTAGCTGAATTTGGTGAAAGGTTAGCCACTGAATTCATTTCTGAAATATATAAATACATCGAAAGACTCGAAACTGAATACCTACTTCATCCCGAATGTCGCCATTTGGAAACCAAGACTAAAATGTATCGCAATATAATTTTAGGTTCGTATTTGATTATCTACCGAATTCGTACCCATAGAGTTGAGGTTTTAAGAGCTTTTCATGGAAGTCATTCTCCAAAATACATTAAAACGGTCAAAAAAATCAAAACATAATCTCCTTGAAAAATTTATTCTTACTTTTCATTTTATTAGTTTTCAATCTAACATTCGCCCAAGTTGAAATTACGGTAAATGATTCTGACGATATTCCAACAAAGAAAAAAATAACTTTTACGCAATTTGAAATTTCAGTCCCTTTACAAGGAAATAAAAATCAAGGTGAAGTATTTCCAGATGGAAGTACTAATGATAGTTGGTTTGTACCCGATGGTATAAACAGTAATTTTGGATTTGGTATTCATTTCAACCAATGGTTAGGAATTAGTGCAAACTCAGGAATTGGAATGAAACTCTCCGAAAAATTAATTGTTACTCCTGTTTTTTCAAATTTAAGAATCATGCCAAAAGTGGGAGACGAAACTCGATTTGGAATTGATGTTGGACTTGGTCATACTTTCGCTATTGGTAGAGGTGACTTATCTGGAACTTTTAAAAGAGTTAAATTAAATTTAGAAGCCTCCGAATTTCAAATTTTTCTAGAAGTTGTTTCTTATGGTATTCGTTTAAACAACAATAGTCAAGGAAGTATTAGCCTTGGAATTGCTTTAGTATCTTTTTAAAATGAAAAAAACAATACTTTTATTCCTGCTAATTTCTTTATTTAGTTTCTCTCAAAACGTAAAACTAAAAATTGGCGATATTTTATTCCAATCTATGAATTGCGGACCGCTTTGCGAAGCCATTAACGAAGTTACCGAAGGTTATCAAGGAAAAGATTTTAGTCATTTGGGAATGGTATACATCAAAAACGATTCGATTTTCGTAATTGAAGCTGCTGGAGCTGCGGTGAAAATTACTCCTTATGAAACCTTCAAAACCTACACAAATGAAGAAATGTTTGTAGGAAGATTGAAGAGAAAATACCAAAAATATATTCCAGAAGCCATTACTTTTTCTTTACAACAAGTTGGCGTTCCCTATGATGACGAATATTTATACGATAACGGAAAATATTATTGTTCGGAACTAATTTATGATGCGTTTCTTCATGCGTACAAAAAACCTTTGTTTGATTTATTTCCGATGACATTCAAATCACCTGAATCAAATGATTTTTTTGAAGTTTGGGCGGACTATTATAAGAAACTAAAAATGGAAATCCCAGAAGGTCAACTCGGTTGTAACCCTGGCGGAATTTCCACTTCTAATAAGTTAAAGATTGTTGGAACAATTGAATAAGTTCAACAACAAATTCAAATTCAAGCCCAAAAATCAAAATTAAAGTCTGAATACAAATCGATTCTCTAATTGCTATCTTCTATTTTTTTTGGAACGCTAATTAAAGAAATTTTAAAAATTACCTAAATTTCCTCAATCTGTGTTCCTATAAATCAACTTAAAACTTGCTCATGTAATTCCACGATTTCGTTCTGAATCGAAACACCTTTATCGTGTAAATACCATTTTTGCAATTCAATTTTTGCTGTTTCGTCAACTACTCCATGAGCAGCTTTGTAATCTAAAATCAATTGTTTTGCTCCTGTCGGTCTTGGCCCCCAATCTGCAACAACTTCTAATGAATCAGCATCTAAAATAATTAATTTAGGAATTGCTTTTCCACCATTTGTTAAAAAATGTTGCATTAAAGCGTCATTATCATCTCTTAGAGCAATTTTTAAAATTACATTTTCTGCAACTTCTGCCATTTTGTGAATTACAGGAACAATTTGTGCTGCATCGCCACACCAACCTTCGCTTAATACCAACCAAATGAATTTTTTATCTAAGTTTTGCAATTTGGTTTTCACTTCGTCAGTAACCTCAATGGTTTTTTCCAAACGATTCATTCGGGTTTCGTTTAATTCTGAATAATGAAGCAAATCTTCAGATTGCTCGTGACCAGTAGATTTTCCTTCAGCAATTAATCCAGTTACTTTTTTTCGGTAATCTGCATAAGAAAAACTATTTTCTAATGCTTGTTTTATAATATTTATCATCTCATTAACTTTGATTAGCAAATTTAGTTCTATTTTTGGAATTTATCTGTAATAAATGTTACATATGGATTTGTCTTCAAAATCAATCGGAATAGCACTTTCAGGTGGTGGCTCAAAAGGAATTGCTCACGCTGGTGCATTGAAATTTTTAACCGAGCAAGGAATAGCTCCTTGTTGTATTTCTGGTTCAAGTGCTGGGGCAATTGTTGGGGCTTTGTATGCATTTGGGAAAAAACCTGAGGAAATATTAGACTTTTTTAAATCGATTTACTTTTTTCATTGGAAACATTTCACATTTAAAAAACCTGGGATTGTAGATTCTGATTCATTTAAGCGCTATTTTGAGGATATCTTTGGTGAAAATACGACCTTGAATGAATTAAAAATACCAACTTACATCACTGCAACCGATATGGTTAAAGGTAAACTTAAAATATTTAATCCTGAGACCAAAGTTGTTGATGCTGTTTTGGCATCAACGGCAGTCCCTGGAATGATTTCTCCTTATGTAATCAAAGAAAAGCTTTATAGTGATGGTGGTATTTTAAATCATTTCCCAGTTGATTTATTGCAAGGAAAATGTGATTCCATCATTGGCGTTTATGTTAGTCCAGTTCAAAATATCGAAGCTAAAAACCTAAACTCCATAAAATCTGTAACTTACAGAGCATTGGAATTATTAACTGCCAATTCGAATCTTCAAAAATTCAATCATTGCGATTTAATTATTGAACCTAAAGAACTCGTTCGTTTTAGTACTTTTGAAACGAATAAAACCAAGATGGATGCTATTTTTGAAATTGGATATAACGAAGCTAAAAAATCATTTGAACATTTAGATTTATAAATATTCCAACATTTTTTTTAGAAAAAACCGATTTAACTATATTTGCACCAAAATAATACAACATAATGACTTGAGCTTGCGACAGCATGACTCCTTTAAAAAAATAAAAACAGGAATGAAGTATAAAAGAATTCTTCTAAAATTAAGTGGTGAAGCTTTAATGGGCGACAGACAATATGGAATTGATCCAAAACGCCTAGCAGAATACGCTCAAGAAATCAAACAAATTCACGATAAAGGAGTGGAAATTGCCATTGTAATTGGTGGTGGAAACATTTTTAGAGGTGTTGCAGGAGCAAGTAACGGAATGGACAGAGTGCAAGGAGACTACATGGGAATGTTAGCCACTGTAATTAACGGAATGGCATTACAAGGTGCTTTGGAAGAAGCTGGAATGCAAACTCGTTTGCAAACTGCCCTTAAAATTGAAGCTATTGCAGAACCTTATATTAAAAGAAGAGCAACACGTCATTTAGAAAAAGGAAGGATTGTTATTTTTGGAGCAGGAACTGGAAATCCTTATTTCACAACAGATACGGCTGCCGTTTTGAGAGGAATTGAAGTAGGTGCCGATGTAATTTTAAAAGGAACTCGTGTTGATGGTGTTTATAATGCTGATCCAGAGAAAAATCCTGATGCAGTAAAATTTGATTATATTTCATTTGAGGATGTATTAACAAAAGGTTTAAATGTAATGGATACAACTGCTTTCACATTAAGTCAAGAAAATAAATTACCTATTATTGTATTTGATATGAATAAAGATGGTAACTTACTAAAAGTTTGTGAGGGCAAAACTATCGGAACAACAGTAACAATATAATTTTGTTTCTCGTTTCATGTTGTTATTGTTCTTAACCTGAAACCTGAAACCTTAAACTTGAAACAAAAAAATGACAGAAGAAATTAACTTTATTTTAGACAGCGCAAAAGAAGCCATGAATGGTTCGATTGCCCACTTAGAAAAAGAATTCTTAAATATTAGAGCTGGAAAAGCTTCGCCACAAATGTTAGGCGGTGTTTTTGTGGACTATTATGGTTCACAAACACCAATTTCGCAAGTCGCAAATATTAATGCACCTGATGCAAGAACATTAACCGTTACACCTTGGGAAAAAAATATGTTGGGCCCAATTGAAAAAGCAATCATGATTGCTAATCTAGGGTTAAATCCGATGAACAATGGTGAGAACATCATCATTAACATCCCTGCTTTAACAGAAGAAAGAAGACGTGATTTGGTGAAACAAGCTAAACACGAGGCTGAAGAAGCAAAAATTGGTATCCGAAATCACAGAAAAGACGCAAATACGGATATCAAAAAAGAAGAGAAAAACGGAACAGCTGAAGATATTTGTAAAAAAGCAGAAGATGATGTTCAAAAATTAACAGATACTTTCATCAAAAAAATCGAAGAACTTTTAGCTGTTAAGGAAGCTGAAATCATGAAAGTATAAATTTATAAAAGTTTCGTTTCTGACGAGTAATTTGAAAAAATACGATGTAACTCCCAATCTAGAATTGGGAGTTTTTTATTTTAAATAAGGATTCTATAATTTGATAGCATCATATTAAACTGAAAAAAAACAATATATTTGTAGAAATACTTGAAATCACTTACATGAAATATTTTTGGCTTTTTTTGTGCTTCTTAATAACCAATAGTTTTGTAGCACAAACCAAAATTAAAGGACAAGTTATCGACTTTGATTCTAAAGTACCTATCGCTTTTGCCTCTATAACGTATAATAATAAAAAACTCCATGCGGATTGGGAAGGAAAATTCACAATCGAAGTAAAGGATTATAAACTTCCTATAAAAGTCAATTTTAAAGGATATTACGAAAAAATAACCTATCCCGAACCAAAAACCATTAATATTACCATAAAACTGGTAACGGACTTGAATGAGAAAAAACCCGAAATTTTCACCGAAAACAAAGTCAACAACATCATCAAAAAAGTAATTGAAAACAGAAAGTCAAATGACCCAGAAAAAAGCTTATCAAGTTTTCAATATAAAAATTACGAATATGTTCAAGTAACAGCAAATCCAGATAGTATTTCTTCAAAAATTGATACGATTTACAAAAAAAGATTATTGAGAAAACCAATAATTAAATTGGATTCTACAAATTACAAGTTCAAAAAATTCTCAGAAAAGCAGCACTTGTACCAAACAGAAAAAGTTAATTTAATTCAACATACCCAAAAGCAAAGTAAAGAAACCATTCTTGCTACTCGAATGGCTGGTTTTCAACAACCTGTTTATGAATATTTAGGTTTGAAACTAATTTCTTATTCGGTTTACGAAAATCCGTTTGAGATTTTAGAAATTCCTGTTCAAAATCCGATTTCTAATTTTGGAAGAAGACTTTACAATTACAAATTAATTGATACTGTAAAAATAGAAGGAAGAAGCACATATCGAATTTACTTTGAGCCTAAAAAACTAAACGCTAATAGATTAAGAGGTTTGCTTTACATTGATAGTCAAAACTATGCAATTGCTAAAGCTCATTTTCGAATTTATGGAGTTGTAAACATTAACGCAACTTACACTTTTGATTACCGAAAAGATATCGCCATTTGGTTTCCAAAAAACAGAAAATTTAGAGTTTCGAAAGGAAATAATCATGAAGACATCAAGATTTTAGGCGGTACTATAAAATTTAGTTCGGATTTAGAAGAATTAGAAAGCAAAAATGCTACAGATCAAGCCTATGTAAACATCGAATCCACACCGTTTGATATTGAAATAAACAAAGATATAACTATTTCAAAACCAAGAGTAAAAATAGAGGTTCCTGAAAAAAGTTTAAAAAGAGACAATGAATACTGGAGCAGCTTCAAAAAAGATTCCTTAGACAAAAGAAAACTTCGTACTTACACTTCTATTGATAGTTTATCCCTTTCAGAGAGAATCGAACATAAAGTTTTTCTTGGCAGAAAAATCATTAATGGTTATTTTCCAATTTCAATTTTTGATGTTGATTTAAGAAGTATTGTGAAATTCAATAACTTTGAGGGGTTCAGATTAGGATTAGGAGCTACTACCAATACCAAATGGTCTGAGAAATATAAAGTTGCTTTCTACGGTGCTTATGGTTTAAAAGATGATGAATTAAAATTTGGGATTACCCCTTCTTATCTAGTGGATAAAAAAACCGAGACATGGGTTAGTGCGTCTTATTCCAATGATATCTTTGAAATCGCCCAAACAAATTTTGTAACCGATTCTAGAAGATTTAAAATTTATGATCCACGCCCCATCAATATTTCTACATTTTATAACAACAAATTAAGTGTCTTATCTCTAGAAAGTAAGTTATTCCCTAAAACAACCAGTTATTTTGGAATTTCACACAATGAAATCCAACCTCTTTTTGATTATACTTTTATCAATGACAATCAAGCTTACACTAAATACACAATAGCAGCAGCTCAATTCGCTCTTCAATGGAATCCATTTAGTAATTATATGCAAACTCCTATGGGTAAAATTGAATATGAAAAACGGCATCCAAAATTTTCATTACAATTAACACAAACATTACCCAGTATTTTAGATAATGATTTTACGTTTACCAAAGTTGATTTTAAAACCTATTACGAATTACCTTATTTATCGGGTCAAAAGAGTTCTGTCTTACTTCAAACAGGTATTGCATTTGGAGATGTCCCCATCACGCATTTATATAGCATTGTTCCAAACAACTTAAATCGAGAAGCCATCTTACAACGAATTACTTTTGCAGGAAAAAACAGTTTTGAAACCATGTATTTTAATGAATTTTTCTCCAACAAATATGCCTCATTACAATTAAAACACACTTTTAACAAAATTCGTCTTGGCTATAAGATCAATCCTGAATTTACGATTGTTACACGAATGGCTGTAGGTTCAAACAATAAAAACAACCAACATATAGGTATTGCTTATAAAACACTTGAAAAAGGATTCTTTGAAAGTGGCGTAGAATGCAACAAAATTTTCAAAGGTTTTGGCCTTGTTGCTTTTTATAGATATGGAGAAAACCAACTGGCTAACTTCGATGATAATATCGCTATAAAAATATCGTATTATTTAGATTTGGGCCTTTAAATTTATTTTAATTGTTTGCCTTCTAAACCAATAAATTAAGCAATATTTACTACCTTTGCACCTTAATTTTTGAGAGATGTTAAAGTGGTTAAGTACCAGTTTCTGGGATTATATTGCCCGTAAAATTTTAAGAAATCGTGTTTTTCTTTTAATACTTGTTTTGGCGTTTACTGTATTTATGGCGTCTCAATGGCAAAACATGCGTTTTACCTTTACCGAAGCCAATTTATTACCTGATGATCATGAAGTAAATATTCAGTACAATTCTTTTTTAGAAAAATTTGGTGAAGAAGGAAATTTAGTTGTCCTAGGTTTTAAAGATGAAAACTTCTTTTCTGAAAAAAACTATAAAGCTTGGGAAAAGTTTGTAGCTGAAATTAAGAAAGACAAAGCAACCGAGCTAACGCTTTCGATAGAAGACTTACGCGTCTTAGAAAAAGATACTGTTGCACAAAAATTCAAACTTGTTTCTTTTGTGAATAATGACAGTATATCTGATCGTTACTTAAAACGCAAAGAAAAAGAGTTCTTTAATGATTTACCCTTTTACGAAGGGATGCTTTTTAATAAAGAAAGTGGTGCTGTTCGATTTGCTGTTTATTTAGACAAAAAAATTGTAAATACTCCCGCTAGAAAAGAGTTCATTGAAAAACACCTGAGTCAGGAAAAAATTAGTGCCTTTGAAAAAGAAACAGGACTAGACCTTCGTGTTTCTGGAATGCCATACATAAGAACCTTAAATGCCAATAGTATCATTAGTGAAATAGGTTTGTTTGTAGGAGCTGCTCTTGGAATTACCTCATTGTTGTTTTTCTTCTTTTTTAGAAGTTTTAGAGCCACTCTCATTTCAATGTTTGTGGTTGTGATTGGTGTCATGTGGTCCTTTGGTACGCTTGGTCTTTTAAACTATGAAATTACAGTTTTAACCGCTATTATTCCACCTTTAATCATTGTAATTGGAATTCCAAATTGTATTTTCCTGATAAATAAGTACCAACAAGAAATTAAAAATCACGGAAACAAAGCAAAATCATTGCAACGTGTTATTTCTAAAGTAGGTAATGCTACGTTGTTAACAAACTTAACTACTGCGGCTGGTTTTGGGACCTTTATTTTGACCGATAGTAAATTACTGAGTGAATTTGGGGTTGTAGCATCATTAAACATTGTCTTTTTATTCATTCTATGTTTGATTATAATTCCTATAGTTTATAGTTATCTACCAATGCCGAAAGAGAAGCATCTTGCTCATTTAGGAAAAAATTACATGGCAAAATTCATTTATTGGATTGAAAACACGATTAGACATCATCGAGTCGCTGTTTTTTCTACGGCTATTGGGATTTTAGTATTGGGAATTATAGGTATTTACCAAATCAAAATATCAGGAAGTATTATTGAAGATATGCCCAAAAAAGCACCTTTCTTTAAGGATATTCTGTTTTATGAAAAAGAATTTGACGGGGTTATGCCTCTCGAGATTGTAATTGATACAAAAAGACCAAAAGGAGCGCTTAAATCTGTTACATTAAGGCGAATTGAAGAACTACAAGAAACAATTATTGAAATTCCTGAATTATCAAAACCTGTTTCAATTGTAAATTTAGTGAAATATTCCAAACAAGCTTACTATAACGGCAATCCTGAATTCTATGAATTACCTACAAAACAAGAGGAAGCATTTATCTTAACTTATATTAAAAATTCAACCCAAAAAGGGAATGAAAACATGCTTAAAAGCTATGTTGATAGCACAGGTCAATATGCTCGGATAACCACTTTTATGCGAGACATCGGAACCGATAAAATGAAAAAAATTGAAGAACGTTTACATGACAAAATAAATCATATTTTTCCAAAAGAACGTTATGAAGTTTCCCTAACTGGAAAAGCTTATGTTTTTGAAAAAGGAACCCATTACCTAATTGACAATTTAGTACAATCTTTACTTTTTGCTATTGTTCTTATTTCTATGTTAATGGCGTATATGTTCCGCTCATTTAAAATGATAATTGTATCTTTATTACCTAACATTCTACCATTGGTAATGACTGCTGGGCTAATGGGTTATTTTGGAATCCCAATTAAACCTTCTACAATTTTAGTATTCAGTATTGCTTTTGGAATCTCTGTAGACGACACTATTCACTTTTTAGCAAAATACCGTCAAGAATTAAAAGCGAATAATTGGAAAATAAAACGTTCGGTTTATGCTACATTAAAAGAAGCAGGGATTAGCATGTTTTATACTTCTGTAGTGTTATTTTTTGGGTTCTCAGTTTTTACTTTATCTAGCTTTGGAGGAACTGTTGCATTGGGGGGATTAGTAGCAACTACTTTACTTTTCGCAATGTTATCTAATCTAATTTTGCTACCTGCATTATTACTTTCACTAGATAAAACCATAGCTAACCAGCAAGAATTTTTGGAACCTACATTGGATATTTTAGCAGAAGATATTGAAGAAGAAAATTCAATCGAGAAATAGTATATTTGTATTTTAAAATCATAAATCGAAATGAAACACTCAAAAGTTATAGACCTTTTAAACAGCACGAAAATATTACATGAAGTAACAGCAAAAGGTTGGGTTAGAACATTTAGAAATAATCAATTTATTGCATTGAACGATGGTTCAACCATTCACAACATTCAGTGTGTTGTAGATTTTGAAAATACACCCGATGAAACGTTAAAAAGAATAACTACAGGAGCTGCTATTTGCGTAACTGGAACCCTAGCTGAAAGCCGTGGTGCCGGACAAAAAGTAGAAATTCAAGTAACAAAATTAGAGATTTTAGGTGATAGCGATGCGGAGAAATTCCCGATGCAACCCAAAAAACACTCCTTAGAATTTTTACGCGAAAATGCCCATTTACGTGTAAGAACAAATGCTTTTGGAGCTATTATGCGTGTGCGTTCAACATTAGCATTTGCAGTGCATCAATATTTTCAAGAAAAAGGTTTTTTCTATGTAAATACGCCTATCATTACGGGTTCAGATGCAGAAGGTGCCGGAGAAATGTTTCAAGTAACTTCTCTACCAATTGATGGCTCTGCTCCAAGAAATGAAGACGGAAGCATTAACTACAAAGAAGATTTCTTCGGAAAACAAACGAATTTAACCGTTTCTGGACAATTAGAAGGAGAAACTTTTGCAATGGCTTTAGGTCAAATTTATACTTTTGGGCCAACATTCCGTGCAGAGAATTCAAACACTTCACGTCACTTAGCTGAATTTTGGATGATTGAACCAGAAGTCGCTTTCAATGATTTAGCTGACAATATGGATTTGGCTGAAGATTTCATTAAATACGTTATCAAATATACCGTTGCTAAATGTGGTGATGATTTAAAATTCTTAGAAAGCAGGTTGTTAGAAGAAGAAAAAGCAAAACCACAAGCTGAAAGAAGTGAAATGTCGCTTTTAGAAAAATTAAGCTTTGTATTAGACAACAACTTCAAGCGTGTTTCTTACACCGAAGCTATTGATATTCTAAAAGATTCAACACCAAATAAAAAGAAAAAATTCCAATATATTATTAACGAATGGGGTGCTGATTTACAAAGTGAGCACGAGCGTTTTTTAGTAGAAAAACACTTCAAATGTCCGGTAATTTTATTCGATTATCCCGCAAAAATTAAAGCGTTTTACATGCGTTTGAACGACAATACTGAGCCAGGAAAAGAAACTGTTAGAGCAATGGATATTTTATTCCCTGGAATTGGAGAAATCGTTGGAGGTTCACAAAGAGAAGAGCGTTACGATGTATTAGTTGAAAAAATGAAAGCTTTAGGAATTGACGAAGAAGAACTTTGGTGGTATTTAGATACAAGAAGATTCGGTTCAGCTGTTCACTCTGGTTTCGGATTAGGTTTTGAAAGATTAGTCCTTTTTGTAACGGGAATGAGCAACATTAGAGACGTTATTCCGTTCCCAAGAACACCGCAAAACGCAGAATTCTAAAAATAGTTGTTTCAAGTTTCAGGTTTCAGGTTGTTTTTGTTAGACAACTTGAAACTTTAAACCTTAAACTTTTATACAAAAAAAATGCTTAAACACAGTTTACAATTTAAATTATCTCAAAAATTATCGCCTCAACAAATTCAGTTGATGAAATTGATTCAATTGCCTACTCAAGCTTTTGAGCAACGTCTTCAGGAAGAATTAGTGGAGAATCCTGCTTTGGAAGAAAGTAGCACGGAAGACAATTACGATTTAGATGATTATGAAAGTAACACTGATGATTACGAAGACTACGACAGCGAACACATTGATACGGGTGACATCAATATAGATGAATATCTAAGTAATGATGAAACGCCAGATTATAAGTACCAAACCAATAATTACAGTGATGACGATGAAGACAAAACAATGCCATTTGCGGCCCCAGTAAGCTTTCATCAGGATTTAATTAATCAGTTAAATACCTTTATTTTAACTGATGAAGAACGTGATATTGCAGAATTTTTGGTAGGTAGCATCGACGATATGGGTTACATCAGACGCACAATTCAAGATATTGTAGACGATATGGCTTTCACCCAAGGCATTTATACTAATGAAGCGACTGTAGAGCGGATTTTACATTTAGTGCAAGATTTAGAACCTGCCGGTGTTGGAGCACGCGATTTACAAGAATGTTTGTTATTGCAATTAAAACACAAAACACCTTCAGATTCAATTACTTTAGCTATAAATGTGATTGATCAACAATTTGATGCATTTACCAAAAAACATTACGATAAACTGTTGCAAAAATTTGATGTTTCCCAACAACAACTTCGTAAAGCAATTGACGAAATTGAAAAACTAAATCCAAAACCAGGAGGAAGTTTCGATGGTAATCAAAAAGCGATAGAACATATTGTACCTGATTTCACTATTCGAATTATTGATGGGGAATTAGAACTTTCATTAAACGGTAGAAATGCTCCAGAATTACACGTTTCTAAAGATTATCAAGAAATGTTGCAGAGTTACAAAGATACTTCCGAAAAGTCTAATACACAAAAAGATGCCGTTCAGTTCATCAAACAAAAATTAGATTCAGCAAAATGGTTTATTGATGCAATTAAACAGCGTCAGGAAACCTTATTTGTTACGATGAATGCTATAATGCATTATCAAAAAGAATATTTTTTAGAAGGAGAGGAAACCAAACTTCGTCCGATGATTCTAAAAGATATTGCCGATATGGTAGGATTAGATATTTCAACCGTTTCTCGTGTAGCAAATAGCAAATATGTTGATACACCTTATGGAACTAAATTAATTAAAGAATTCTTCAGTGAATCCATGACAAACGACCAAGGAGAAGAAGTTTCAACTATTGAAATTAAAAACATCTTACAGCAGGTAATTTCAGAAGAGGATAAGAGAAAACCACTTCCTGATGATCAACTAGCTGAAATTTTAAAAGAACGAGGTTACCCAATAGCAAGAAGAACTATCGCAAAATACCGTGAGCAACTAGATATTCCGGTTGCACGATTGCGAAAGAAAATATAAAGAAAGATGGATTTAAAAAAAATATTACCCGTTTTCTCCTATATTTTTCACCCCATATTTGTTTCCTTATATGGAACTTTATTTTTCTTTTTAATAACCAATTCATTTTTTTACAACTCGCAAATCATTGTAACGTTAATTCAAGTAGCAATCTTAACCTTGTTATTACCTTTGTCAATGTATTTCTTATTTCGATCATTAGGAGTTGTTAGTTCGTTTACGGAAGCCAGCATTAGTGAAAGGAAAATGCCGATTGCTGTTCAGTCAATTTTATTGTTTGTTCTGATTAAATTTAGTGTTTCAAGAGATACAGTAGCAGAACTGTATTTCTTCTTTCTTGGCGGGTTTTTTAGTAGTGTAATCGTTTTAGCAAGTGTAATTCTAAAATACAAAGCCAGTTTACACATGATTGGAATTAGTTCATTAACCTGTTTTATTTTTGGCTTAAGCATGTATTACCAAATGCCTTTTATAAATCTTGTAGCGTTTTGTATTGTTTGTATGGGATTAGTTGCATCCTCACGATTATACATGAAAGCACATACTTACCCTGAACTTATAGCAGGAGTTATCATTGGTGCTGGTCCACAATTGCTTTTATATTCTTATTGGCTATAGGATATAAAACTTAAGTCCGATATTAAGAGAAGAAATTTCATTCACTGTTGCCGTCTTATTTTTATCAAAAATAGGATTTAAAGCATAATACATGTAAGGATTCCATGTATTGAACCCGAAAGACAAATAAAGTCCATATTGCAATCTATTTACAATATCCTTTATGTTTTCATTTCCATCACCAAGAATTTCAGATTCATATTTAAGGTTACCATCCAATAAATAACTTACCTTAAAACCCGTATGAATTCGCCAAAATTTATGACTTGAAGGAGAAGCATTTCTCCATCGTAACTCTAATGGCAGCTCTAGATAATGAAGAATAATTCTACTGCGCACTATTCCAGAATTTGAAACAGAAGAATTTGGACTAACGGTTGAAATTTCTATATTTTGCTTTAGATTATTGTAAGAGTAACCCGCTCCTAATGCAATTGACCAATGTCTATTTTTAGAAATAGGCATGTCTCGGAGAAAACCACCAGTAAAACCAGTTGAAAATGAATACTGACTAAAATTATCAGGTTTTTTTTGAATAAAATTATAAGAGATAGACAAATAGAATTGATCTTCTCTAAATAATGAATCTACGACTTTTACATCTGATTGAGAAAACAGAGAACATGATATTGAGAAAAACAATATACTTAAACAAATACGCATTCTAAATGTTTTTTACAAAAGTAACAAAAAAAGGCACGCAAAAATGCGTGCCTTTTATATAATTAAAAGTAAGATTACTCTTTAACTGGATTACCTTGTGTAGTAGTGTAATTAACTTTAAGTTGTTCCACTTTACGTAATTCAAGTTTAATATCACTTACTAATCCCATTTTAACATTCTTATCAATTTTCAAAGAAGCTGTTAAATACTTTTCATCTGCAGAATTTCTCTGAGCTCTTTCTGTAAGCACAAACTGACGGATATCAGAAGGTGAAGACATTTTATCAGCTAACTGAATTCTATCTGAACCACCAAGAGTCGCACGATATCTTTCATTTGGTTTTCCTGCATAGATATACATAATAAATTCTTTCTTATGCAATTTTGCTGTTTGATCTGCTTTTGGTAGTGTGTTTTCTATTTTCAAATCACTATCTTTCATAGTTGTAGCAGTCATAAAGAAGAATAAAAGCATAAATACAATATCCGGTAATGCTGCTGTTGAAATCGCAGGTAATTCTCCTGATTTTTTCTTTTTAAACTTAGACATAGTTATAATATTCTTTTAATTCTTTTTTGGTTCAGCTTCAGAAAGTCTCATTGGAAACATCTCTTGAATCTTTTTTACTTTAGGTTCTAAATCTTCTCTCAAACCTTCGACTGCTCTTGTTGCTGGATCATTATAGATATAGTCTAACTCAGTAAAAGACATACCATATCTTTTCTTACTCTCTCTATCTCTTAGATAGTTATAAGCTGCTACTAATTCATTTTGTACAGCAATGTACGTTTCATAAGATGTTTGACCATCATTATTTAGAGAAATTACTGCATCTAAAGGACTATCAGATGAACTAGCATCTCTTTTTCCTTCACAATAATTACAAACCCCTTTGCCGTTATTTTCAAGAAAGTCAATTGCAACTTGTCTTAATTCTTTAATATCAACCAATTTTTCTTCAACTAATAATTGATTGTCTTTATTAACTAAAACTGTTAAAATATTTCTTTCATTTATATTTGGCACAACAGGATTTGGGTCGAAACGAGGCAAGAGTCTGTTAATCCCTTGGTCAACCCCAATAGTAGTAGTTACCAAGAAGAAAATCAAAAGTAAGAAAGCTATATCTGCCATAGAACCGGCATTTACCTCTGGTGGTAAACCTCTTCCTTTTCTAGCCATAATTATTTTTTAATTTTGTTTAAACCTGTCCAAAACATTGTTCCTATGGCAACTACTGCTAATAAATAAAACATATTTAGACCAGTACTCACCCATTTAGAAGTGCTTTCAGAAGCAATGATCTCATTTGAAGCTGATTTAACCTCTGTTCCATCTGCAATAATAAATGAAACTAAAATCAATGCGAAAAACAACCCTATCGAAATGAATGTTTTCTTGATATTCTCTTTATCCGAAAATAAATTCTTAAATACATAAATTAACACTAAAGCTATACAAGCTATTAGAATTACATAAGATAAATATATAAGAGGGGTAATCCAACTACTGTTTGCAGCATCATCAGAAGCCATTAATCCTCCTAAGAAAACTAAGCTCAATACTGAAATTACAATAGCTGCTATTTTTGTTACTTTGTGTAAATTCATAACAGTTATATATTTATTAATTATTTTTTGCTGTAATCAGACAACATATCAACTAAGCTGATAGATGCATCTTCCATATCATTTACGATTGAATCAATCTTAGCTGTGATATAGTTATAGAAAATTTGTAGAATAATAGCAACAATAAGACCGAATACAGTTGTTAATAAAGCTACTTTAATACCTCCTGCTACTAAAGATGGCTCCATAGATCCTGCAGATTGAATTTGGTCAAACGCTTCAATCATACCAATTACGGTTCCCATGAAACCTAACATCGGTGCTAAAGCGATAAATAATGAAATCCAAGAAACGTTTTTCTCTAATTGACCCATTTGAACACCACCGTAAGCAACGATAGATTTTTCAGCAGAATCCAAACCATGAGAATAACGGTCTAAACCTTGGTAAAAGATAGATGCAACTGGACCAGAAGTATTTCTAGCAACTTCTTTAGCAGCGTTTACACCACCTGAGTTTAATGCTGTTTCAACTTCACTGATTAATTTTTTAGTGTTAGTTGTTGACAAGTTTAAGTAAATAATTCTTTCAATTGCAATTGCTAAACCTAAAATCAAACAAATCAATACGATTCCCATGAAACCAGGACCACCTTCAATAAAACGTTTTTTCATTCCTTGTGTAAAAGTAGTTTCTTCTTCAACTACATTTTCTTCAGTTGCCACTACTGCAGCTTCCTCTTCTGTAGCTGTCGTATCAACAACTTGTTCTGTTTCTGGTGCTGTAACTTGAGTTGTGTCTGCATCTTGAGCTTGAACATTTCCAAAAGTCATAAGCCCTGTGATTGCTAAAATAGAAAATAATCTTTTCATCGCTTTTGTTCTTAAATTTTAATTAGTTAATGGGTAAAGATATAAAAATATTTATAATTTTTCTTTAAAATAAGTATCATTTAGCAGAGAGGAAGGGATTCGAACCCTCGTCCCGATTTTGTCGGGAACACACTTTCCAGGCGTGCGCCTTCGACCACTCGGCCACCTCTCTAACGAAGCTTTACTTTTTTCAAGGGTGCTAAATAACATAAAAAAAATGATGTATAAAAATTTAAATTGTTATTTTTATGTCATTTCTCCTCTAATAGGGGTTTCGAAAACACTTTTTAACATAACATTAGATATATTTTGCCCCAAAAGATACATTAACTTAGTAATTGCCGCCTCAGTTGTTATATCTTTTCCTGAAATAACGCCTATGCTTTTTAACTGAGTACTAGTTTCATAATTCCCCATGGCTACACTTCCGCCACTACATTGTGTTACATTTACAACATGAATATTATTCTTTATAGCTCTTTCTAGTGTTGCCACAAACCATTCTTCTGTTGGTGCATTCCCTGAGCCATAAGTCTCTAAAACAATCCCTTTCAAATTTGGAATTGAAAAAAATGCATGCAATACTTGCTGATTGATTCCGGGAAAAATCTTTAAAATAGCCACATTATCATCAAAATCAGTATGTACTTTTAATTTTTTATTGGTTTTTTTCTTTAAAATAATATCATTATTCACTTTCAAATGTACACCTGATTCTGCCAATTCAGGGAAATTAGGCGAGGTAAAAGCATTAAAGTGTTCGGCACTGATTTTAGTGGTGCGATTTCCTCTATATAATTTATATTCAAAATATAAACACACTTCCTGAATTACTGGTCTTTTATTTTCTTGAAGAGAAGCTACTTGAATTGCGGTAATTAGATTCTCCTTGGCATCCGTCCTTAAATCCCCAATTGGCAATTGTGAGCCCGTAAAAATAACTGGTTTTTCCAAGTCTTCTAACATAAAACTCAATGCAGAAGCACTATAGGACATCGTATCAGAACCATGCAAAACAACAAATCCATCAAACTCCGAGTAATTTTCCTCAATTATTGTAGCCATTTTTTGCCAATTGTCAATATTCATATTAGATGAATCAATAGGCACTTCAAAAGAAATGGTTTCAATTTGACAATCTAATAAATGCAATTCGGGAATTCGGCTTAATAACTCATTAAAATCAAAAGCTTTCAAAGTTCCTGTTTGAAAATCTTTTACCATTCCGATGGTGCCACCCGTGTAGATTAAAAGTATTTTTGGTTTATGAGATGTCATTGGTGTATTTCAATTTATTCACAACCGGATTAGCATACATAGCCAAGAAACCTTCTCTCATGGTTTCATTGTCGGCATCAATTCGCATTTCTAATCTTCTTTCAAACAGTTGACGCTCTTTTTCGTTATACAAATGTGTAAACCGAGTTGTTTTGTATAAAATATCATAAGCTATAAAATTTGTTGGCCATAATTTATAGGATTGCAAAATAGAATCGTCAATTACTTGTGCCAAAGCTTGAATCTGCTTATTGTTATTATCCTTTTCAACAATAATTTTTTCGTATTCACTTTCTAAAACATCGCCAACATGAATGTGGATACGCTTTTTTTGCCCGATGATTCCACTTAATAAGGTAATAAAATCTTCATTTTTCTCCTTAATATAAACTTCGTCTTTGGAAAGCGCTATTAATTGCGGCATTTTCAAAGCATCTGTTGGATCGTACTCATACGAAATAGAAACAGGTACTACTCTTAATTTCTTGAAAAAATCCATACAATTCGCCTCATCTGATGCCATCGCAATCATTTTTAAAACGCCTTGATGAGTGGCATCATTACCATCCTTTGTCCTTCCTTCACGTTGGGCAATCCAAACAGAACGGTTTTCTTTTGACAGTAAATGATACATATATTCTGACATCAGCTTAGAGCTTTGCAATAATTCTCTTGGCGATAAACCGCGTTGTACTAGAAAATTTCGATTTAATTTTGAAAGTTTTAAAAGAAAATCTTTCTTCACTAGATTATCCCCAATAGCGGAAGCTGTCATGATCAATCCATGATCGCAAAGTGAAACATTTAATAAGGACGTATCTAAAATAATGTCTCGATGATTGGAAATAAACAAATAAGAAATGTTAGGGCTTAATTTTTCAAAACCAGAGGTAGTGAGTCCCTCCGAACTTCTCTCTAGAACTCTTTGAATTGATTGGTAAACAAAATTGACTTGAAAATCACGAATAGAATGAGTAGTACTCAATTGTTCTTTCCAAACTTCATCATCTACTTCTGGAAACGTAAAATCCATCATGGCTTTCATCATAGGATGATGCAACAATGACTTTAAAGCGTCGTTTACTTCAGAATCATAATAAGGGCGAATAGAATCGAATTTTGTCATATTTATTTTCAAAACTAAACACAAATGAACGAAATTTTTATCACTTTTTACTTTATATTTTGATTAAATTCCGAAAATTTGTTTTGAATTTTCAGTAGTAATTTTTGCAATTTCTTCAATTGGTAATTGGTAAATTTCGGCTAACTTTTGCGCTATCAATAAAGTATAACTACTCTCATTTCGTTTTCCACGATACGGAACAGGTGCCAAATAAGGTGCATCCGTCTCTAAAACAATATGCTTTATATCGATTTCATTTAAAAACTGGTCTATTTTTCCATTTTTAAATGTAGCTACTCCTCCTATACCTAATTTCATTCCTAAAGAAATTGCTCTTCGGGCTTGATCTAAATCACCTGTAAAACAATGGAAAATCCCAAATAAATCGATTGCTTTTTCATCTTCCAAAATCTCAAAAACGGCATCAAAAGCATCACGACAATGAATGTTGATTGCTAATTTATACTTCTTTGCTAATTGGATTTGGTATTTAAAAACATATTGTTGCTCTTTCAAAAAAGTTTTATCCCAAAATAAGTCAATCCCGATTTCGCCAATAGCATAAAACTTTCTCTTAGTCAATTCTTGCTCCACATGCGCCAATTCTTCCAAATAATTCTCCTTTACATAAGTAGGATGCAAACCCATCATTAGAAAAACATTTTCTGGATATTGATTCTCTAATTCATACATTTTTGAAGTGTAATTAGAATCTATGGAAGGCACAAAGAAACGAGAAACACCAGCATTGATGGCTCTTTGCATCATTTCGTTACGATCTAAATCAAATTCTTCTGAATATAAATGGGTGTGGGTATCGGTTAAGATTAATTGCGAGTTCAAAATTGTGAGTTTTATAATTTTGTATTTATGTCACAAAGTTATATTCTGAAATCTAAAATCGTTAATCTAAAATCATAAATTTTAGTTTATTTTTGAATCATGGAAGATTTGCAGGACTTTTTAAAAGAGAAAAAATATAAAAAAATAAAGTTTACAGTGCTAAAAACCCAACATTTATTAATAAAAGGGAAAATAAACGGCGTCAAGGGAAACTTTATTTTAGACACAGGAGCGAGTAATAGTTGTGTAGGATTTGATCGTATTGAACATTTCAAATTAGATGCCCAATTCTCAGAAACTAAAGCCGCCGGAGCAGGCGCAACAGGAATTGAAACTCAATTAGCAAGAAACAATGAAATTCAATTGGGAAGATGGAAAAACAAAAAATTTCACCTAATCGTTTTTGACATGAGTCATGTAAATGAGGCTTTAACTCATTATAAAACCAAACCCGTTGATGGAATTATTGGTGCTGATATCTTACTAAAAGGAAAAGCAATTATTGATTATTGTAATCATTATTTGTTTTTGAAATAATTATTTCGTGTGGTTTTTCTTCAGTGTTCGGAAAGCTAAAATCGTACTAATCAACATTAAAATTCCACCTAAAACAAATGGTGCTCCTGGGAATAAAAAAGGTGCCTCATCATGAGTGAAATAATAAAAAATCGAGGCCATCATAGGTGGACCTACGATTGAAGAAGCACTCATTAAACTGGTTAATGTTCCTTGAATTTCACCTTGTTCTGACGGATCTACTTGTTCAGAAACGACAGCTTGTAATGCTGGACCAGCAATTCCTCCTAAACAATACGGAACTAAAAAAACAAACATCATCCAACTTTCTGTTGCAAAAGCAAACAAGAACATTCCGATAGTATATAACGCTAATCCATAATAAATACTTTTTATATTTCCGATTTTTGGATTTATCCAACGAATTAAACCTCCTTGAACAATTCCAACTAATAATCCGATAATCCCTAGAGAAATACCTACCATTTTTTCGTCCCAATTAAATTGATACATGGTAAAATAATTCCAATTGCTTTGTACGGCATGCGAACCCACATAAAGAATAAAAATAGCCAATACTAATCCAATTAAATTTGGATATTTTTTCAGATGTAACAGAGCACCTATCGGATTAGCCCTTTTTAATTCAAACGGTCTACGTTTCTCTTTACTTAATGATTCTGGCAAAATGAAATAGCCATATAAAAAGTTTAACATACACAAAATAGCCGCGGCAATAAAAGGAATCCTTGTTCCAAACTGTCCTAGCAATCCTCCTAAAACTGGACCAATAATAAACCCTAATCCAAAAGCAGCACCCATCAATCCAAAATTCTTAGCTCTGTTTTCGTGCGTACTAACATCAGCAATATAAGCAGAAGCGGTTGTGAAACTTGCTCCTGTTATTCCAGACAAAATTCTACCAATGAACAACCATGTTATTGTTGGCGCAAAGGCTAACAATAAAAAATCTAAAGAAAAAGCGAACAAAGAAGTTAACAATACGGGGCGTCTACCGTACTTATCACTTAAGTTCCCTATCACTGGTGCAAAAATGAATTGAGTAATTGCATAAGCGAAAGTTAACCAACCTCCATATTTTGCAGCTTCACTAATATCTCCATTAATAAGCTCTTTGATTAAATTTGGGATTACAGGAATAATGATACCCCACCCTATAACATCTAACAAAACGGTAATAAAGATAAAACCAACGGCTGCTTGCTTCTTAGATTTTTTCATAGCTAAAATTTGAATCACAAAGAAAAGAAAAATCCCAAACTCTATTTGAATTTGGGATTTAATAATTGGAATTTATTGAATTATAGTTCTAATGCTTTTTTTACATTTCCACCCATTAAAATTTCTGCTGGGTTTTCTAATGCTTCTTTAACCGCCACTAAGAATCCAACTGACTCACGTCCGTCAATAATTCTGTGATCATATGATAAAGCAACATACATAACTGGAGCAATTACGATTTGACCGTTTTTAACGATAGCTCTTTCTACCACATTGTGCATTCCTAAAATACCTGATTGTGGAGGATTGATAATTGGTGTAGACAACATACTTCCGAAAACACCACCATTAGAAATGGTAAATGTTCCACCTGTCATTTCGTCTACTGTAATTTGTCCATCACGAGCTCTTAAAGCCAATCTTTTGATTTCAGCTTCAACACCTCTGAACGATAATGTTTCTGCATTTCTCATAACTGGAACCATTAGTCCTTTTGGACCCGAAACTGCTACAGAAATATCACAGAAATCATAAGAAATTTTCTCTTGACCATCAATCATAGAGTTTACATCTGGATACAGTTGTAAAGCACGAGTCACCGCTTTTGTAAAGAAAGACATAAAGCCTAATCCTAAACCATGTTTCGCTTTGAACTCTTCTTTATATTGATCACGAATAGCATAAATTGCTGACATATCTACTTCGTTGAAAGTAGTTAACATTGCTGTTTCGTTTTTAGCAGATACTAAACGCTCTGCTACTTTTCTACGTAACATTGATAATTTAGTTCTTTCTGAACCACGGTTTCCTCCTGTTGGAGTTCCCATTGATGGTACTGCGTTTACAGCATCATCTTTAGTAATTCTTCCACCTTTACCTGTTCCTACAATTACAGAAGGCTCGATGTTTTTTTCTTCTAATATTTTTCTAGCTGCTGGAGATGGCGCTTGGGTTGCATACGTTTTTTCTGCTACTGGAGCTGCTTTTGGAGCCTCAGCCTTTGGAGCTTCAACTGCTTTTGCTTCTTCTTTTGCTGGAGCTGCACCACCTTCTGGTTTTGCTGCACCTGTATCGATTAAACAAACTACTGCACCAACTGCTACTGCATCACCTTCTTCTGCTTTTAATGTAATGATTCCACTTGCTTCAGCCGGTAATTCTAATGTTGCTTTATCTGAATCAACCTCAGCAATCGCTTGGTCTTTTTCTACATAATCACCATCTTTTACTAACCATGTAGCAATTTCTACTTCTTTAATTGATTCCCCTGGAGAAGGGACTTTCATTTCTAAAATCATGTTTTTTAGTTTAAAAGTTTAAAATAAGTTTAAAAGTTTAAAAGTTGTGTTAGCCTTAAACCTAAACTATTAGCTGTTTTTTATTTTTATTGAAATAATTTTTTATCAAAAACCATTGCGATTGCGTTAGCATGACGTTTTTTAGAACGCTCATAACTTCCCGCTGCTGGTGCACTGTATGCTTTTGGTGACGCTAATCTTAATTTTACTAAATCAAAATTCATCAACATATAACCATAAGCTCCCATGTTTTTAGGCTCTTCTTGTGCCCAAACGTAATCATCCACATTTGGATAACTGTCGATAATCGCTTTGATTTGATCAACTGCTAATGGGAATAATTGCTCTAAACGAACTACCGCCACATCATTTCTACCTAATTCAGCACGTTTTGCAATGATATCATAATAGAATTTACCTGTACAGAAAACCAACGTTTTAATCCCTTTTTTGTCTGTTGCATTTGGATCATCTAATACCTCTTGGAATTGTCCGTTAGCTAAATCATCCATTGAAGACACTACATCCGGATGACGTAATAAACTCTTAGGTGAGAATACTACTAATGGCTTACGGAATTCTGTTTTTAATTGTCTTCTCATCAAGTGGAAGAAGTTGGCTGGCGTAGTTACATCTGCAATGTACATATTGTGTTTTGCACATAATTGTAAGTAACGTTCCATGCGTGCTGATGAATGCTCAGCTCCTTGGTTTTCATACCCGTGAGGCAATAACATTACCAATCCATTTTGGTTGTTCCACTTATCTTCACCTGCCGAAATGTATTGGTCAATCATGATTTGAGCTCCGTTGGAGAAATCTCCAAACTGTGCTTCCCAAATTACTAAAGTTTTTGGCGATGCTAACGCATAGCCGTATTCAAAACCTAAAACTCCATATTCTGAAAGGTGTGAGTTGTAGATATAAAAGTTTCCTTTTTTATCTTTTATTTTGTCTAAAAGAATTACTTCTTCTTCCGAATCTTCAACTTTAACAACTGCATGACGGTGTGAGAATGTTCCACGCTCAACATCTTGCCCTGAAATACGCACATCAAAACCTTCTTTTAGTAAGGAACCATAAGCTAATAATTCGCCCATAGCCCAATCTAATTTATTGGTTTCAACCATATTCTTTCTATCACCAATTAACTTCGTAATCTTGCTTATGAATTTCTTGTCAGCAGGAAGTTCAGTGATCGTTTTAGCAATTTCTGCTAATTGATTTTTGTCAAATTTGGTATCGAATTTTTGTAGCATTACATCATCCGAAACTTGTTTGTAACCTTCCCATTCATTCTCCATGAAAGGTGTAATTACTGTTAAATCTTTCTTACGAGATGCTTCTAGATTCTCATCTAATTTTGCTTTGTAAGCTTCTTCCATTTCTTTAACAAAACCAGCCGAAATAATATTTTCCTGAAGTAACTTGTCAGCATATAAATCTCTTGGGTTTTTGTGCTTTGAAATGGCTTTATATAGAATTGGTTGGGTAAAACGAGGTTCATCACCTTCGTTGTGACCGTATTTTCTGTATCCTAACAAATCGATGAAAACGTCTCCACCAAACTCCATACGGTAATCTAAAGCAAACAACATTGCATGTACCACCGCTTCTGCATCATCTGCATTAACGTGTAAAACTGGCGACAAAGTCACTTTAGCGATATCCGTACAATACGTGGACGAACGCGCATCTAAATAATTCGTTGTAAATCCTACTTGATTATTAATTACTAAGTGAATTGTTCCACCTGTTTTATAACCATCTAATTTCGCCATTTGAATAATTTCATACACAATACCTTGACCAGCTACAGCGGCATCACCGTGAACAGCAATTGGTAATACTTTTGAAAAATCGTCAGCAAAATATCTGTCTTGTTTTGCTCTTGTGATACCTTCAATAACAGCACCTACTGTTTCTAAGTGCGAAGGATTTGGAGCTAAATTTAAGTTGATTTTTTTACCTGAATCCGTTACTCTATCTGAAGTTAACCCTAAGTGATATTTTACATCACCATCAAAGTTCGCGTCTTCGTCATAGTCTTTTCCGTCAAATTCAGAGAAAATATTTTGTGTGTTTTTGCCAAAAATGTTAGCTAGAACGTTCAAACGACCTCTATGTGCCATTCCCATTACGAATTGTTCTACACCTCTATCAGCAGCCCCTTCAATTAAAGCATCTAATGCTGGAATTGCAGCCTCACAACCTTCTAATGAGAAACGTTTTTGACCTACATATTTGGTATGCAAGAAGTTTTCGAAAGAAACCGCTTCGTTTAATTTCTTAAGAATGTGCTTCTTTTGGTCAGCTGAAAAACTAGGCTGGTTGTCGTTGATGTCTAAACGATTTTTAATCCAATCTTGTACTTTTGGATCTCGAATATACATGAACTCTACTCCGATTGACTGACAATATACATTTTCTAAATGTTTAATAATATCAGCCAACGAACTTGGCTTCATATTAACCATTTTGGCCGCATCAAAAACGGTATTTAAATCCGCTTGAGATAAACCAAAATTTTCCAAAGCCAAAGAAGGTCCGTGAAGTCTTCTATCTCTAACTGGATTTGTTTTGGTGAATAAATGACCCCGTGTTCTATATCCTTCAATTAATTTCAGAACATTGAACTCTTTTTGCATTTTCTCAGAAATTTCGCCCGAATCACTCGAAGCTACATAAGCAATTTGCTGTGCAACTTCATCTGAACCGTAATTGGCTTGCGCGAAATCAAATCCTTGAAAAAAACTTCTCCAGCTTGGCTCTACGCTATCTGGGTTTTGTAAATATTGTTCGTATAAATCGGCAAAAAAAGCCGTATGTGCAGCGTTTAAAAAGGAAAACCTATCCATAGTGTGTTGTCTAAAAGACCTTTTAATTAAAAATTTACGCAAAAGTAAAACATTTTATGATAATCTTTCAAGGATTTTTATACTTTTATAACATTAATTTTTTTAAAATGGATTTATGAAAAAGAATTTCGTAAAAAATTTAACATTTTTATTAAGTTTAATGATTTTAATTAGTTTCAATGCTGAAATTTATGCACAAGAAAATACTGAAAATAAAACAAAAAGTGATTTTTGGAACCGTATACAATTTGGTGGTGGATTAGGACTAGGGTTTGGGAGCGGATATACTGATATCATGATAGCTCCTAGTGCGATTTACAATTTCAACGACTACGTAGCATTGGGACTTGGAACACAATATAACTATGTAAAACAACGTAATTTTTACAATGCTAATATGTATGGTGGAAGTATAATTGCATTGTTTAATCCATTAACTGAGTTTCAAATCTCAACAGAATTAGAACAACTCAGAGTAAATAGAACTTTTGAAAATGGCATTGAAAGCGCCTCACAAAATTTTTGGAATACCGCTTTATTTTTAGGAGCTGGTTATCGAAATGAAAATGTAACTTTAGGCATTCGCTACAACATTCTTCATCGCGATAGAGACAATATTTACGCAGAAGCGTTTATGCCTTTTGTAAGACTATTCTTTTAGTTTAACAAACATTTAACATGTTTATCCTTGCAACATATATCTCTCCTCATTAATTTTGACTTATAACTTAAAAACATTTTTTATGAAAAAATTAATTTTTATTTTAGTATTGTCTTTAATTACATCTGAGGCTTTTGCTGGAAATACAGAAAAAGAGAAGTCAAAAGAGAAAAAAGAGAATTCAAAAGAGAAAAACGAAACTATGGTTTATTGTTGTACAGCTACACTAACCTATAACGGACAGTACTATGACCAAGAAGAATATTGTAGTAATACACCTAACGGTGATAATTTAAATTCTTCACCAAATTGTATTGAAGCTGCGAGAAGGCTAAGCAAAAGAAATCCACAAATTTTAAAATCAGCTGATTAACGAATTTAAGGGTTATTTCTAATTTAATAAGGATAACCCTTTTTTATCTTATTTAACAATAAAATGAAAATTATAATATCTATTTTTTTATTTAGCCAATTTTTGTATTCTCAAAGTTATTCAATTGTTTATGAGATGGAACAAACAGACAATCGTATTAACTTTAAAACTAAATTAAAAACATATTTAGATGGTAATAATGAATTGTCTTTTTATGAAGAGGATTTTAAAAGAAGTAGAGAAAACTTTATTGAAAATAGTGACGCCCGAGAAAACCTACATTCTATGACTAATAATAATGTATATTATAAAAATCGGACAAGTAATACTATTTTATATAGAGACCATATTCGGTTTAAGTTTTTTAATATAAATGACTCTTTAGATTCATTTGAATGGAAGTTAGGATCTGAAAAGAAAACAGTTTTAGGATATGATTGTCAAAAAGCAACAACTATTTTTAGGGGTAGAAAATTTGAGGTTTATTTTACGAATGATATCCCAATTAATGACGGCCCATATAAATTTTATGGCTTACCAGGTCTAATCCTAGAAGTTTATTCTGAAGATGACATAGCAACTATAAAAATTGAAGTAATTCAAATAAATTTAAATAGTGAAAAGCAATATTCTATTCCATATTTTGACTCTAGATTGAAAAACATTAGCTACCAAGAGTATAAAAAACTATATCAAGAAAAATATGAAGAATCTTTATTTAAAGTAGTTAATGAAAAAGGAGAAACAAGACCTATGAGTAAAGGATTTTTTGAATATTATGTGGATTAGAAAAGTCTTATTGTTAATTTCTACGTTTTTTAGTTTTTATCTAACAGCTCAAATAAAAATAAAAGGCACCGTTTCAGATTCAATTGGAACGGTACCTTTTGCTAATGTATTACTAAAAGACAACAACAACACCATTAAGCAATATACGTCGACTAATGAAAGAGGTTTTTACAAAATCGTTTTGAAAGATAACGAAGAAATTCTTTTTTTAGAAGTAACTAATTTAACACATGAACCAAAAACAATCCCTTTAAAAGATTATGTTAGTAAAAATAATGAAATTATTATTGACATAAAATTAAGCGGAAGAGTTACTAAACTTAAAGAAGTTATTGTAGAAAAAAAGATACCAATTGTAACTAAAAAAGATACGCTCGTATACAACCCTGAAAACTTTAAAGATGGCAGCGAAAGAATTATTGAAGACTTATTAAAAAAATTACCTGGTATAAAAGTTGAAGATAATGGTGAAATAAAATTTAAAGGTAAGCCCATAAAAAAAATGCTTTTAGATGGTGATGATTTATTTGATGCTAACTACACTATAGGAAGCAAAAACATAAATGTTGACATGATAGACAAAGTACAAGGGATAGAAAAATTTGAAGAAAACAGCCTTTTAAAAGGAATTAGAGAATCTGATGAAGTTGCTTTAAATCTTTTGCTTAAAAAAGGGAAAACAGACTTTTCAGGAAATACAACCCTAGGTTATGGAGTTGAAAATCGTTATTACGGTAATCTTACAGGTATTTTAGTAAACAGTAAAATCAAAGGCTTTGGAATTGCTTCTTACAATAATGTAGGTCAAAATAACACCCCATATGATTTTGATTCTCAAGTATTATCGCTCGAAAACTTAAAAAACAAAAACTTAAATACACAATCTTTAATTAATGAAGGTAATTTTAATTCTGAAATAGATAATAGCTTTCACCGATTAAACAATAATTTGTATAGCAGTTTAAATTTTCTATATAAAGTTAACAAAAGTTCTAATTTAAGACTAAACTTTGGTTTTTATGATGATAAACTCCAAAGGATAAACAAAAGTAATTCGGTAATTACTTTAGAAAATGAAACTTTTGAAGTTAATGAAACCAATAATCAAATTAAAACACCACAGTTATACGATTTAAAAGCTCAGTTTTCAAACAAAGAAAAAAAGAATCTCCATTGGGAATATTTAGGAAAGTTATTCTACAATAAAACAAATTTTAACGATTCGAGTATTAACAATACATTATTACAGAACAATAATGTAGATTCAGAAAACTTCAATTTGAATCAATTTATTAATTCAACTTATAAAATTTCTGAAAACAAAGCCTTAGTTTCATCTTTGCATCACGTAAGTAGTAAAAGTCCACAAACACTTTTAACTAATCCAGGAACAACAATAGACCGCTTCAATAATTTAATAGCTTTTCAACAAAACAGTGAATTTTCAAAAGATTACTTTAATGTAAATGCATCTTATTACTTAAGTAAAAACAAATTTAAATATGGTGTTCATTCAAGTTTTTTTACTAACGAAAACCGATTAAATTCAAAATTACTTGACGAATCAAATCAAATTTTAAATAATGATTTTGTTAATAATAATTTATATAAAATCACTAATTTCAATATAAATCCTGTACTAGTATTTAATACAGAAAAATATTCTATTAAATTAGGTATTAATGCTATTTACAATTCTATTTATTTTAAAGAAAGTTCGTTAAAAGAAGAAAATAACAACCTTTTTTTTACACCTAAACTAGCTTTAAAATACAGATTTGACAAAAAAAACAGCACAACTTTTAGTTATGATTATAATCAGATGCTTCCTGATGAAGACAAAACTTTTACTGGAGTGGTTCAAACAAGTTATCGCGGTTTTATTTCTAATGAACTTTCTTTAGAATACCTTAAAACGCATTCATACAGCCTAACATATAACTATAACGACTTTTTTAACCTAACGCAATTAAGTATAAACCTAAGTCATAACTATCGCCCAAATAATTATTTTTACAACACTATTATCAATCAAGACATAACAATATTTAATCGTTTTTATGGAAATTTTGGGAATAAAGATTATGGATTATCTATTACTGGAGAAACTTACTTTCATCCCTTTAGAACAACATTTCAATTGAACTCAAACTTCAATCTTTCATTTGATAACAACATCATTAATAATTCTGAAATTAGAGAAATAAAAAATGAAAATCTATTTTTAAACTTCACTGCTAGACGAGGAATAAAAAAAATATTAGTTGTTGAAAATAAAACTTCATTTGTAAACAATAATTTCAAAATCATCAAAGAAAATTTAACAAATAATTTTCAGAGTTTATCAAATCAAACAAAAATTATATTTAAAAAGAATGAACATTTAAATGTAAATATAATTGGAAACTTTATTTCTCCGAGTCTGAAGGAAAACAACAATTATTTTTTCTTAGAATCTGAAATAAATTACATCTCAAAAAATAAAAAAATCACTTATTCTTTAGTTGGGAAAAATCTAACAAATAATAAAATGTTTTTTATGAGTAGTGTTACAAACTTTTCAAATAATAGGTCATCACACAATCTAATTGAAAGATATGTAATGTTAAAAGTTACATTCGGTTTCTAAACCACACTTTTTGCCACTCACGTTTTAATACCAAAAAAGTAACCTGTTCCGATAATTCTACCAAATCAGAACCATCTAACTTTTTGATTTGTTCTTCTGGCACATCGATGATGTAGAGTAAATTCAAATATTCAGCAAATTTGTATTGAATGAGTTTGTAGATTTTCTCTTGCATTAAATTCTTAAACTCGAACGGAAAAATACTTGATGGCACATCTAAAGATTCATTCGCCAAAGCAAAATCTTTATTTACTTGTTCAATCAATTTGAAATACAAATTTTCTTCTTCGGCTTGCGAAATTAAGGTGTCAATATCTACAGGATTAATAAAATTCATTTTTACACTATTATTGACACATTGTCGAATTGAACAATTGACACATTATTACACGTTTCTTCCCATCAAATTTTCTCCAAAAACTTTTAAAATGGCTTTCTTTTCATTTTCAACATCCATTTTTTCCAAAGTTTCAAATGCTTTGAAAGTATATTCTTGAATAGCTTTTTTAGTTGCCTCACTTGCTCCTGAAGTATTAAAAATGGACTTTACGGATTCGATTTTATCTTTGTTATCTGAAGGTTGAATAGAAAACAAATCCAACAATTGTTTTTTATCTTCTTCATTAGCAAACTCCATTGCTTTCAAATATAAATACGTTTTTTTATTTTCAATAATGTCTCCCCCAACTTGTTTCCCAAAGGTTTCTGGATCTCCAAAAGCATCTAAATAATCGTCTTGTAATTGGAAAGCAATGCCTAAATTTAATCCAAAATCATAAATTAAATTTGCATTATCTTCTGATGTTTCTGCAACAATAGCTCCCATTTTCATAGCGGCTCCCACTAATACAGCAGTTTTATATTCAATCATTTTTAAATACTCAGGGATTGTAACATCGTCACGTGTTTCAAAATCAACATCATACTGTTGGCCTTCACAAACTTCTAAAGCAGTTTTACTGAATAATTTTGCTAATTCTTGGAATATTTTTGGCTCATAATTTTCAAAATATTGATACGCTAAAATCAACATCGCATCACCCGATAAAATTCCGGTATTCAAATCCCATTTTTCATGAACCGTTTGATTACCTCTTCTTAAAGGCGCATCATCCATAATATCATCGTGAATTAATGAGAAATTATGAAAGACCTCAACTGCAGTAGCTGCAGGAATCGCTTTTTCACAACCTACATTAAAAACTTCTGTTGCCATTAAGGTTAGAACTGGGCGCATTCTTTTTCCACCAAGTGATAAAATATATCGTACAGGTTCGTAAAGATTTTTTGGTTCTTTATTGGCAACTATTTGAGAAAAATGATTTGCCATTTTCTCTTGATAATAGGATATAGAATGCATTTCTTGAATTTTTTGCTAAAATACTTTAATATTCTGAAACGAGACGAATATATCAAATGTTAAATTTATGTAAAAACAAAGGAAACTATTTTGGTGTTAAAAGTTTCCACCATACATTTGTCCCCGAATTTAACAAATAATGAAAGACAAAATAATTAGTAAAGCAAAGGAAATGTTTTTAAAACTTGGTTTTAAGAGCATTACAATGGACGATATTGCTTGCGAAATGTGTATTTCAAAAAAAACCATTTATAAATATTTCTCCAACAAAGATGTGTTAATAGAAGAAAGCATTCAGGCAGTTCATAAAGAGATCCAAACAACTTTAGATAAGATTTCAGAAAAGAACTACAACGCTATCGAAGAAAACTTTGAAATAAAGAGAATGTTTAGAGAAATGTTTAAATCATCTGAGTCTTCTCCTATTTATCAGTTAAAAAAACATTATCCAGATATATATGAGAATGTTTTAAGCATACAGATTGGGGTTTGTGAAGAATGTTTTAGAAAGAATATTTCAAAAGGAATAAAAGAAGGTCTCTACAGAAAAAATTTAGATGTTGAAAATTATGTCAAATTTTATTATACACTGATTTTTAATATAAACGAAAATACAGTACTAGAAAAAGACTCCCATGAATTAGAACTAAAAGCTTTAGAATACCACATTAGAGCCATGGCAACCTTGGCTGGAATAATTGAACTAGAAAAAAATCTTAAAAACCCAATAATATAAACAATGAAGAAAACAATTCTGATATCCTTATTAACTTTTACTTTGTCAGTGGATGCACAAGATCTTGTACCACTAACACTAAAAGATGCTATTTCTTTCGCACTTGAAAATAAAGCGGAGGCAAAAAAGGCCAAATTAGAGGTAGAAAACAGCGAATTTAAAATTCAAGAGGTACGTTCGAGAGCTTTACCTCAAATTTCGGCTAATGGTAGCATGACCTACAATCCTATACTTCAATTAAATGCATTACCAGGCGATTTTTTTGGAGCTCCAGGAACTACTATTTTAGCACCTCTTGGACAAAAATGGAACTCAATTGCTGGTGTTTCTTTAAATCAAGCTTTGTTTGACCAATCAGTTTTTACTGGATTGAAAGCTGCAAAATCTACAAGAGAATTTTATCAAATTAATGCGCAATTAACAGAAGAACAAGTTATTGAACGTGTTGCGAACGCTTATTATCAAGTTTATGTACAACAACAAAAACTAATAGTTGTTGACACTAATTTAAAAAACACGAATAAAGTTAAAGACATCATCAAAGGACAATTCGATAATGGATTAGCTAAAAAAATAGATTTTGATCGTATTACTGTTCGAGTTAATAATATCAACTCACTTCGCCAGCAAATTTTAAATGCCATTACCCTACAAGAAAATGCTTTGAAATTTTATATGGGAATGCCAATGGAAAACAAAATCATTATTCCTAGCAATGCATTTGAAGTTACTCCTCAAGATTTGTCTGCTAAGGCAGATGTTACAAGTAGAACCGAATACTTGTTATTAAAAAAACAAGAACAATTATTAACCTATCAGAAAAAGGCGGTGCAGGCAGCTTATTACCCAACGCTTTCATTAAGCGGAAGTTATAATTACATAGGTCAAGGTCCAGAAATGCCTCTTTTTGCAAAACCAGCAGATGGTGTTTATTGGTCGGATTTTGCATCTGTTGGATTAAATCTAAGAATTCCATTATTCACCGGCTTTGGAACAAGAGCAAAGGTTAGACAGGCAAACAATGCTTTAAATATCATAAAAGTAGATCTTGACGATACGAAGTTAGCATTAGATTTAGCATTTGATAATGCAAAAAAACAACTTGAAAATAGTTTAATAACCATAAATAATCAAAAAGAGAATGCACAACTAGCTCAAGAAGTTTTAAACAACACTAATAATAATTATACACAAGGCTTAGCTTCCTTAACCGATTTATTAGACGCAGAAAATGCTATGGTGGAAGCACAAAACAATTACACCAATGCAATATTGGAATACAAATTAGCTGAAATTCAATTTATAAAATCAAAAGGAGAACTAAAAAACTTATTAAACCAATAATCAAATGAAAAAAATAATTTATATCGTTTTAGGGGTAGGACTAGTAGGAGCTACAATAGTAACTCTTATAAACAATAAAAAGCAAAATGAAGCAGATACTGCCATTGTAGCTCAAGAAAATAGCAGTGTCGCTGTTCGAGTAGCAACAGTCGCAACAAACCCTATCGAAGATAATTTCATTGCAAATGGGAACTTTGCTCCTGCTCAAGAACTGGAGTTTGCGGCGGAACGTTCTGGAAAAGTTATTTCAATCTTAGTTAAAGAAGGTGATAAAGTAGCTAAAGGTCAAACCTTAGCAATTATCAGAGGAGATGTTGTAAATGTTGAAGCTGAAACAGCAAATGCCAACTATCAAAATACCTTAAATGATTATAATCGCTTTGAAAGTGCTTACAAAACAGGAGGCGTTACTAAACAACAATTGGATCAAGCTAGAATTAACATGATTAATGCTAAATCTAGATTAACACAAGCTAACATAAACGTTGGGGACACAAGAGTAAAAGCACCTTTCAGTGGGATTATCAATAAAAAATTCATAGAAGTAGGAACTATATTAAGCGCTATGCCTCCAACTAAAATGTTTGAGATTGTAAACACTAGTTCGTTAAAATTAAAAGTAAATGTTAGTGAGCGACAAGTGGCACAATTGAAAATTGGTTCGGTTGTTAAAGTAAAAGCAAGTGTTTTACCTGATAAAGACTTTTCTGGAAAAGTAACATTTATTGCTTCAAAAGCAGATTCATCTTTAAACTTTCCGATTGAAGTGGCTATTACCAATAACCCTAACAGTGAAATCAAAGCGGGTATGTATGGTTCTGTAATTTTTGGTGCGCCAGAAGGAAAACAACCCGAATTAATGACAATTCCAAGAAGCGCTTTTGTTGGAAGTGTTAGTAGCAACCAAGTTTACATTGTTGAAAAAGACGTTGCTGTTATGAAAAAAATAGTAGCTGGAAGAGTTTTTGGAGACAAGGTTGAAATCCTAAGCGGTTTAAACAATGGGGATGTTGTCGTAACAAGTGGTCAAATTAACTTAAGTGACAGTACTAAAGTTTCAATTGTAAAATAATAAAGAAAGACGCTTACATAAAATCAATTATATGAAAATTGTAGATATATCAATTAAAAGACCTTCTATGGTAATCGTACTTTTTACGATACTATTGTTAGGTGGACTATACAGTTATAAACAGTTGAGCTATGAGTTAATTCCAAAATTTGAAATTAACGTAGTAACCGTTTCAACTGTTTATCCTGGAGCTTCGCCTAGTGAAGTGGAAAATACCGTAACCAAGAAAATTGAGGATGCGGTTTCTACCATGGAAAACATCAAAAAATTAGAATCAAAGTCTTATGAAAGTTTATCGGTAGTAATGATTACGCTAACTGCAGATGCCGATGCCGATTATTCTTTGAATGATGCTCAAAGAAAAATTAATGCTGTTTTAAAAGATTTACCAGAAGATGTTGACCCGCCTTCGTTGAGTAAATTCTCATTGAGTGATTTACCAATTATGACCATTGGCGCAACTGCTAGTATGGATGAAGTCGCTTTTTACGACTTATTGGATAAAAAAATTCAACCTATCGTTTCCCGTGTTCCAGGAGTAGCGCAAGTAAACTTAGTAGGTGGTGAAGAACGAGAGATTAAGGTAAGCTTGAATGCTTCTAAATTACAAGGATTTGGTTTATCAGTTCCTCAAGTTCAACAAGCGGTTTTATCGTCTAACTTAGATTTTCCAACAGGTAATATTAAAACAAGAGAGAATAGTACAACGATTCGTTTATCTGGAAAATACAAATCAGTTGAAGAATTACGAAACTTAGTAATTACTTCAAACAATGGCGTTCAAGTGCGTTTAGGTGATGTGGCTGATGTTCAAGATGCCCAAAAAGACGTTTCTAAAATCTCAAGAATTAATGAGAAAGGATCGATTCTTTTGCAGGTAATTAAACAATCCGATGCAAATGCAGTAGAAGTTAGTAAAAAAGTAAAGGAAGCAATTGCCAAAATCGAACAAGATTACGCAAAATCTAACTTAAAATTAAAAGTAGCGAACGACAGTAGTGAATTTACTCTAACTGCTGCCGATAATGTAATGCACGATTTATTTCTTGCAATCTTTTTAGTGGCTTTTGTAATGTTATTTTTCTTGCATAGTTTACGAAATGCTGCTATCGTAATGGTATCTATTCCAGCTTCATTAATAGCAACTTTCATTGGGATTTCATTAATGGGGTATACATTAAACTTAATGAGTTTGTTGGGTCTATCATTAGTGGTTGGAATCTTAGTGGATGACGCAATTGTTGTATTGGAAAACATACACCGTCACATGGAAATGGGTAAAAATAAAGTACGTGCAGCTTATGATGGTGCAGCCGAAATTGGATTTACTGTTACCGCTATTACTTTAGTTATCGTGGTAGTATTTTTACCAATCGCGATGAGTACTGGATTAGTTTCTAATATTATTACACAATTCTGTGTTACGGTAATTATTGCCACAATGTTGTCATTACTGGCTTCATTTACAATTGTACCTTGGTTGTTCTCACGTTACGGAAAATTAGAGCATTTAAATAAAGAATCGATTTTTGGAAAAGTTATTTTAGGTTTTGAAAACTATCTAGACAAATTTACGCACAAAGTAACGGACATTTTAACTTGGTCTTTAAATTACAAAAAAACAACGTTAGCTATCGTTACTGTTATTTTCTTTGGTTCAATTTTCGGATTATTAGGAGGTGGATTTATTGGTGGTGAGTTCTTCTCTAAAACGGATAAAGGAGAATTCCTGGTTCAAATTGAAATGCCAAAAGATGTTTCGATTGAACAAACCAATTTCATGACGCAAAAAGCGGAAGCCTATCTTAAAAAAGATAAAAACATCGTAGATATGATCACCACTGTTGGCCAAACTAGTGATGGTATGGGAGCAACACAATCAACTGCTTACAAAGCCGAAATTCTTATTTCTTTAGTTGAAAAAGCTAAGCGAGATGACAACTCATTTATTTATGCTGCTAAAATTAAACGTCAATTAGAAAAAGAATTAGTTGGTGCTAAAGTTAAAACGGTTCCTATGGGATTGCTTGGTGCTGATAAAGCCCCAATTGCATTAACCGTAACAGGTCCGAATTTTGACGATGTAATGCTATTTGCACAAAAAGCTGCTGCCGAATTGAAAAAAGTTCCTGGGGCATCAGAGGTAAAACTGACTTCAGAAGCCGGAAATCCAGAAATCAAAGTTCAGGTAGACCGAGATAAAATGGCCGCATTAGGTTTAAATCTTCAAACCGTAGGTTTAACAATGCAAACGGCATTCAACGGTAATACTGATGGAAAATTTAGAGCAGGAGAATATGAATATGACATTAATATTAGATTTAACGAATATGACCGTTCGAATATTAATGATGTAAATAATCTGATTTTTGTAAATAATATGGGGCAACAAATTAAATTATCTCAATTTGCTGAGGTTATTGAAAGTTCAGGTCCAAGTATGTTGGAAAGAAGAGATAAAAGTACCTCCGTTACCATTGAAGCGCAATCTGTAGGTAGACCTTCAGGTACCATTGCAACTGAATGGGAAACAGTATTCTCAAAAATGGAACGCCCAACAGGAGTAAATTATGTTTGGGGAGGTGATATGGAAAACCAAACAGAAGGTTTTGGTACTCTTGGAATTGCATTATTAGCTGCTATTATCTTAGTTTATTTGGTTATGGTTGCCTTGTATGATGACTTTGTTACTCCATTTGTCGTATTGTTCTCAATTCCATTATCATTCATTGGTGCTTTGTTTGCACTAGCGTTGACTAATAATTCTTTAAATATTTTCACCATTTTAGGTATTATCATGTTGATTGGATTGGTAACAAAGAATGCCATTTTGTTGGTAGACTTTGCAAACCACAGAAAAGAAGCTGGAGAATCTACATTTAACGCTTTAGTTCAGGCCAACCATGCACGTTTACGTCCAATCTTAATGACAACAATAGCAATGGTAATTGGTATGATTCCGATTGCGCTTGCTAAAGGTGCTGCTGCCGAAATGAATAACGGATTGGCTTGGGTAATCATTGGAGGTTTAATTTCTTCATTATTCTTAACATTAATAGTGGTGCCAGTTGTATATGCAATTTTTGATAGTATTCGAGTTCGCTTAGGAAAAGATGTAAAAGTTAATTATGACGAATTAATGACCGCAGATTATGTTCATAAGGAATTAAGTGAAGACGGTTTTACTCCGAAGCACGAAGTATAATTATAAACAAAAAACAGTTTCGATTTGAAACTGTTTTTTTTTATCCCTTACAAATAAAATTATTCAAAATTAAAATTTCAAATGTACCTTTGCTAAAAAAATATGAAAGACCGTATTTTACAAAAAGCAAAAGAAATGTTTTTGAAATTAGGTTTCAAGAGCATCACTATGGATGACATTGCTTGTGAAATGTGTATTTCAAAAAAAACCATTTACAAATATTTTTCTAATAAAGATATTCTAATTGAAGAAAGTATTCAAGTAGTGCACCATGAAATTGATGAAACCATAAATAAAATTGTTGCTCAAAACTTTAATGCTATTGAAGAAAATTTTGAAGTCAAACGGATGTTTAAAGAAATGTTTAAAACCGCCGAATCTTCACCAATATATCAATTAAAGAAACATTATCCAGAAATATACGACAAAGTAGTAAACATGCAAATTGAAATTTGCATCAAATGTTTTAGTGATAATATTTTAAAAGGTATAAATGAAGGATTATACCGACAAAATTTAGACATTGACAATTATGTCAAATTTTATTACACCCTAATTTTCAATATTAATGAGAATACTATGTTGGAAAAAGATGCACAAGAGCTAGAATTAAAAGCTTTGGAGTATCACATCAGAGCAATGGCTACATTAGAAGGGATTGCAGAGTTAGAAAAACAACTAGAAATACAAAATCAAAATCAATAAACACAATTATTTTATATGACAAAGAAATTTATAGTACTACTACTCTTATTCTCGCTCTTTTCTTTAGCACAAGAAGAGAAAGAATTGTACAATTTTAGCCTACAACAAGCAATTGAGTATGCTATACAAAACAATTATACAACAATCAATGCTAATAGAGACATTGAAGCTGCTAAAAAGAAAAAATGGGAGACTACTACAATTGGTCTACCTCAACTAAATGCTAATTTAAACTATCAGAACAACATAGAAATTCAAAAATCAGTTGTTCCTGCAGAATTTTTTGGAGGAAACCCTGGTGAATTTACTGAAGTAGCCTTTGGAACCAGACACAACATGGTGGCAAATGCAACTTTAAGTCAATTAATTTTTGATGGTTCTTATTTAGTGGGTTTACAATCTGCAAAAGTGTATTTACAAATTTCTCAAAACGCAAAGGAGAAAACCGAGTTAGAAATCAGAGAAATTGTCATTAATGCTTACGGAAATGTTTTATTAGCTCGTGAAAGTGTAAAAGTGTTAGAGAATAATAAAAAAACACTAGAGAAAGTAGTTTTTGATACCAACGAGACCTATAAAAATGGATTAACCGAGGAGGAAAATGTTGAACAACTTCAAATAACACTAAGTCAAGTTAAAAGTTCTTTATCAAATGCCAATAAAAGAGCTGAAATTGCACTTAATATGTTAAAATTTGTTTTAGGAATCGAACTAAATGAATCACTAACATTGACGGATAGTTTAGATAATTTAGCAACACAAAATGTCGACCTTATTGCTCTAAATGCCGAATTTAATGTTCAGAATAGTATTGATTATAAAATTGGATTAAATTCGGAAGAATCATCTCGATTATTATTGAAATTGGAGAAAAGTAAAGCACTTCCTTCATTATCTGCAAATTTAAATTTCGGATATAACGCATTTAGCGACACTTTTAGTTTTCTAGAAAGAGATCAAAGATGGTTAAATTTTACTAATGTTGGTGTTGGATTAAACGTTCCTATCTTCAGTAGTTTGGGAAGAACCGCTAGAACTCAACAAGCAAAAATCGCCTACGAGCAGGCAAAAACAAAACTCAAAGAAACCGAACAAAAATTATTATTGGAATTTCAATCAGCCAAAACCGATTACGAATACAGCGTGGAACAATTTACCGTTTCAAAAGAAAATTTAAGATTGGCAGAACGAATTGAAAGCAAACAGCAAATAAAATTTAAAGAAGGAATTTCGACAAGTTTTGAATTTACTGAAGCACAACGACAATTATACAGCGCACAGCAAAGCTACTTACAAGCAATGGTAGATGTAATCAATAAAAAAGCAACTTTAGACAAAATAACAAATACAAAATAAGACTATGAAAAAACTAGTATATATCGGTTTAATAAGTTTAGTTATTGCTTCTTGTAGTGGCGATGCTAAAACGGCTTCAGTAGACAAAGCTATTGAAACTAAAGACGTAACAAAAATTAAAGCAACTCGAGCTGAAATTCAAAAACAATACGACGCAATAGGTACAGAATTAGCAAAATTAGATGCTGCTTTGGCCGAATTGGATACGGTTAAAAAAGTAGCATTGGTTTCAACTGCGGTGGTTAAAGATACCATATTCACTCATTATATCGATATTCAAGGAAATGTTGATACCCGTCAAAACTTAATTATCTATCCAGAATTTTCAGGAGTATTGAGTCAGGTTTATGTTAAGGCGGGTCAAAAAGTAAGCAAAGGGCAAACATTAGCTAAAATAGATGATGGGGGTTTGAGCAATCAACTAGCGCAAATGGAAACGCAAGCTGCTTTAGCTAAAACAACTTTTGAAAGACAAAAAAATCTTTGGGATAAAAAAATTGGTTCAGAAATTCAGTTTTTACAAGCTAAAACCAATTATGAGGTGCAAATGAAAGCCGTAGCACAAATGAAAGCACAATTAGCAAAAACAATTGTAAGAGCACCATTTAGCGGAATTATCGATGAAGTTATTACAGACAAAGGTCAGGTTGTAGGTCCTGGACAACAATTAATGCGTATAGTTAACTTAACAGATATGTATGTTTCTGCTAATATACCAGAGAGTTTTATTGGAAAAATTAAAGTGGGGGCTATTGTTGATGTTCAAATTAAATCGATAGGAAAAACATATCAAGGAAAGGTAAGACAAGTTGGAAATTATATTAATCCAAACAACCGAAACTTTAGTATTGAAGTTGCGGTTCCTAACAAAGATAATTTACTTCGTCCAAATCAAGTAGCCGTATTAAAAATTGAAGATTATAAAAAACCAAATGCCATTCTAGTTCCTGAAAGTATTGTTACTGAAAACGCAATTGGAGAAAAAATTATCTACACCGTTGACATCACTTCTAAAGAACCGAAAGCTCTTAAAAAAACCATCACGATTGGTTTAACCTCTGGTGCTAATGTAGAAGTAAAATCAGGATTGAACAAAGGTGAAACCATTATAATTGAAGGAGCAAGAAGTGTTCAAAATGGTGACCAAATAGAAATTATAAAAAGATAAATCAACACAATATAAATTGTATGAGTAACAAGCTAACCAAGAGTTTCGGAATTTCTACATGGGCCATAAATAATAAAATGACTGTGTATGTAATTACTGCTATCATCTTACTTGGCGGATTAATTTCGTATTATTCTATGCCTCGTGAAGATTTCCCAGAAATTATTGAAACTAAAATTTATGTTAGTTCCATTAATCCAGGAAACGCTGCAGAAGACGTTGAAAAATTAATCACGAAACCATTAGAGGAAGAATTTAATAATATTTCGGGCGTAACTAAAATTACTTCTAATACACTTCAAGATTATTCTATGATTTTAATAGAATTTGATGAAGACATATCCGTAGACGCTGCTAAACAAAAAGTAAAAGATAAAGTAGATTTAGTAAAATCAGAAACCGACTGGCCAACATTACCTGGTGGTGAAAAAGTTGAGCCTAACGTTTTTGACTTAAACATTGCCGAAGAACAACCCATTTTAAACATTAACTTATCGGGTGATATTCCGTTAGATAAATTAAAAGATTATGCGGAATATTTAGAGGATAAAATCGAACGTTTACCACAAATAAAAGAAGCTGCCATTCGTGGAGCTCAAGAAAAAGAGGTAGAAATTGCGGTTGATATCTACAAAATGACGGCAGCTCAAGTAAGTTTTGACGATATTGTTGGTGCCGTTTCAAGAGAAAACACCACAATTTCTGGAGGAAATGTTGTTAATAACGGAATTAAGAAAAACATTCGTGTTGTTGGAGAAATTACAAACCCTAAAGAATTAGAAGATGTTGTCGTTAAAAAACAAGACGGTGTTGTTTATCTAAAAGATATTGCTACCATTATGTTTAAACCAAAAGAAGCTACTACTTATGCACGAGAGTTTGGCAATGCCGTGGTTATGCTTGATGTAAAAAAACGTAGTGGAAAAAACATGATTGAGGCTACCGAGAGCATCAAACAAATAGTTAAGGAAGCACAAGACAATTATTTCCCTTCCAATTTAAAAATTACGATGGCAAATGATCAGTCAACCAGAACTATTAACCAAGTAGATGACCTAGTAAACAATATCATTTTTGGGGTTTTACTTGTTGTTGGCGTTTTAATGTTCTTTTTAGGCTTTAGAAGTGCATTGTTTGTTGGAGTAGCCATCCCATTATCGATGTTTATGTCATATATAATATTATCATCATTTGGGGTAACCTTGAATACCATGGTGCTTTTTGCTTTAGTAATGGGACTCGGAATGTTAGTTGATAATGGAATTGTAGTAGTTGAAAACGTACATTCTTTAATGAGTCAAGGTTTGAGCAAAAAACAAGCTGCGATTGAGGGAGTTGGAGAAATTGCTTGGCCAATTATAGCTTCTACAGCAACTACTTTAGCGGCTTTCTTCCCTCTAGGATTATGGCCAGGAACTATGGGAAAATTCATGATTTATTTCCCAATGACCTTATCTGTCGTTTTGTTTTCATCTTTATTTGTTGCCTTGGTAATTAATTCTGTAATGACTAGTGAGTTCATGAAGTTAGAAGAAAATGAAATGTCAAAGAAAACCTTAATCCGCTTAAGTACTATAATTGGAATTATTGGAGTAGTTCTTGTTATCTTAGGTTTTTCAACAAAGGCCGGTGGATTAAGAGGAATTGGAAACTTAATGATCTTCTTTGCCATTATGTTATGGGTTTATAAGTATTACTTGTCAAGAGCCCAACAATATTTTATGGATGTGGTATTAGTTAAATTGGAAGAAAAGTATAAAAATTTCTTGACTTATGCATTAAGCGGAAAAAAACCATATGCCTTCTTATTTGGTACAATTGGATTATTAGTATTTTCGATAATACTGATAAAAATTGCTGAACCGAAAACACTTTTCTTCCCTGAAAACCAACCTAACCAAATCATCACGTACATCGAATTTCCTGAAGGAACTGATATCGCTAAAACGAATGCGTTTACTAAAGAAATTGAGAAAAAAGTATATGCCGTTGCTAACAAATATACCGATGAAGAAAATTTCAATTTCATGGTAGAATCTGGAGTAGCACAAGTGGGTGAAGGTGCTGGAAATCCACAAACAGATGGTGGTTCTCAGAACGAAATGCCACATCGAGGAAAAATCACTTTATCGATGCGTGAATTCAAGTTCAGAAAAGGGGTTGAAAGTAGTGATTTAATGACAGAAATTCGTGCAGCAGTAAAAGGCTATCCAGGAGTTTCGATTATTGTCGAAAAAGATCAAAACGGTCCACCATCGGGTTATCCAATAAACATTGAAATTTCTGGTGAAAACTATAACGAAATGCTTTTAGAAGCTGAAAAAATAAAAGATTTTATCAATGCTAAAAACGTTGGCGGAATTGAAGAATTGAAACTAGATGTCAACAAATCAAAACCGGGATTAGAAGTTATTGTAGATAGAAAAGTAGCTGGACAATTAGGCGTTTCAACTGCACAAGTGGGTCAAACCCTGCGTCGTTCTGTTTATGGTGAAAAAATCTCTACCTATAAAGACGACAAAGATGATTTTGAAATCAATGTTCGATTTGGTGAAGATTTGAAAAATGATAACAATGCTATTTTCAACCAACCCGTTACTTTTAGAGATCAAGCTACTGGAAGATTACAACAAGTGCCTATTGCTGCTTTAGTAGAAAAAAGTAATACTGCTTCGTTTAACACCATCAAACGTAAAAATTTAAAACGCGTTATAACGGTATATTCTAATGTTTTGGATGGATATAATGCGAATGAAATTGTTGCTTCATTGAAAAAAGAAATGGCAACTTACAAAATGCCAAAAAACATGAATTTTGCTTTTACAGGTGAACAAGAAGAGCAAGCTAAAAACTCATCTTTCTTATTCAATGCCTTGTTAATTGCAATGGGAGGAATTATCTTAATTATGGTTGCTCAATTTAACTCCATTTCAAAACCTACCATTATTATGTTTACCGTTTTATTGAGTTTCATTGGAGTGTTCTTGGGATTAGTAATTTTCCAAAACGATTTTGTCATCATTATGACGATGATGGGAATTATCTCGCTTGCAGGAATCGTAGTAAATAACGGTATTGTATTGATAGATTACACCCAACTTCTTATTGATAGAAAAATAGCAGAACTTGGATTGGAAGAAGGCGAAATTTTAAGCAAACAAGATTATTTTGAAGCTATTGTTGAAGGTGGTCGCTCTAGATTGCGTCCAGTATTGTTAACAGCAATTACAACTGTTTTAGGTTTAATTCCTTTAGCTATTGGATTAAATATTGATTTCTTTGGATTATTCATCAACTACAATCCTAATATTTATATGGGTGGAGATAACGTAATTTTCTGGGGACCTTTAGCTAAAACCGTTATTTACGGATTAATTTTTGCAACATTCCTTACATTAATTATCGTTCCAGTTATGTTCTACCTACTTAACCGAATGAAAATTAGAATTAAGAACAGAAATAAAAAAGAAACTGAAGTTTTACCATCAGTCTAAAACAAAAAAGTCCCGATTTACATCGGGACTTTTTTTATACTTCAAATTGAATTAGTTTTTAACTAATACATCTTTTGACCATTTTTTTACTTCGGCAATTCTGCTATCTGAAAAATCAACTTCACTTAAAGAATCTTCGCTCCAAAAAAACCATTTTCCAGACTTAGCTCCTTTATTATATTCACCGATAGATTGTTTTGTACCATCTTCATTAAATGCAACCCATTTTCCATGTAATTTTCCGTCCAAGTAATATCCCTCTTGTTTTACTTGTCCGTTTTCATAATAATATGTTGCTTTTATCATTTGGTCAACCACTTGAAATTTTGGTTTCACTTCTTGTGCAAATGACAAACTCGAAACCAATAAAACTACCGCAATTACTACTTTTTTCATACTCTTTTCTTTTTTAGGTTAACATTACAGTAACAAATATAAAATATATTTTACAATAAAAAAACTTTTACTTAACAATTTGGTAACATTAGACGAAAACTTAACATTGAAAAAGCCAATACGTAATGTATTGGCTTTAAATAGTATAACTACTTAGATAAAATTATTTCACTAAACTATCTAATAATTCCGTTAAAGATGCTGATGAAGGACGCGCTGCATCTGCTTTGATTACTTTTCCATCAGGCCCAATTAAAATAAATCTTGGAATCGCATTAATTCCATAAGCTTTTATAAAATCTGAAGTCCAGTTTTTATCAGCAAACAATTGGATTCCTCCTAATTCTTTAGAAACTACCATTTTTTTCCATTTTTCATAATCTTTATCTGTATCAACAGAAATACTTACAAACTCAATATTTTTACCATGGTATTTAGCTTCTACTTTCTTTAAATGAGGAATTTCAGCAATACATGGTCCACACCAAGTTGCCCAAACATCGATATACACATATTTTCCTCTTAAATCTTCCAATTTAGTTTTTCCACCTTTGTGGTTTTCATAATCAAATGATGGAGAGGCAATTCCTTCCATTTTCTTAGCAGCAACTTTTTGGTTGTAATAATCCAATAAGAATTTTTCTTCTTGATCAAAAGAAGGGCGTAACATTTTTACTAAAGTCTCATCAAAACCTTTACCATCAATCATACTAATATCATTCGCTTTCTTTTTTGCTAATGCTTCTTTAAAAGTAGCTTCGTCAGCATCAAACAATGCTTCTAAATCCATTTCAAACTTCTCATCAGATAATGCTTTTTTAGCTAAATAATTGTTTTCATTAGCACCTTTTCCTTTGTAAACAATAGTTTCATCAAAGTCTTTAGTATCTAGAGTTAAGGTTAAATCATAACCGTTTTTAAGAAACATTGTTGTTCCTTCGTTTCCATCATTTAAACGGTACAAACCTCCATCTTTTGAAGTTTCAAAAGAGGTTTGAAATACTCCATTCTTGTTAATTCCAACTTTTTGCTTGAATGTTCTTCCTTGAGAAATGATAATAGTGTCGGAAAATCTATTGGCAATTTTTATGTTTAAAGAAACCGTGTTGCTTGTGTTCTGAGCAAATCCAGAAAGAATAGCTGCAAAAAACAAAAAGAATACTTTTTTCATGTTTTAAAAGTGTTGTTTATTGTATCAAATCTATTAAAATTAAACGAATAAAATTAATATTTGTTACTACATTTGCAAAAAATTTCAAGAAATGTATAGAAGTCATAACTGTGGTGAATTAAACGCTTCACATATCAATAAAGAAGTGACCCTTGCTGGTTGGGTTCAAAAATCGAGAGATAAAGGTTTTATGATTTGGGTCGATTTACGCGATCGCTATGGTATTACCCAATTAATTTTCGACGAACAAAGAACTGACAAAGCTGTCTTTGAAAAAGCAAAATCGCTTGGAAGGGAATTTGTTATTCAGGTCAAAGGAACCGTTATTGAGCGTGAATCAAAGAACCCCAATATGGCAACAGGTGAAATTGAAATTTTGGTAGCTGAGTTAACGATTTTAAACCAGGCGCAATTGCCTCCATTTACTATCGAAGACGAAACCGACGGAGGAGAAGACATTCGTATGAAATATCGTTATTTAGATATCAGAAGAAATCCGGTTAAAAACAACTTATTGTTCCGCCATAAAGTATCGATGGAAGTTAGAAAATATCTTTCTGATCAAGGTTTTTGTGATGTAGAAACACCTTATTTAATCAAATCTACTCCAGAAGGTGCACGTGATTTCGTAGTACCAAGTAGAATGAACGAAGGGCAATTCTATGCACTTCCACAATCGCCACAAACATTCAAGCAATTATTGATGGTAGGTGGAATGGATAAATATTTCCAAATTGTGAAATGTTTCCGTGATGAAGATTTACGTGCAGACCGTCAACCAGAATTCACACAAATCGACTGTGAAATGGCGTTTGTGGAGCAAGAAGACATTTTAAATATGTTCGAAGGTTTAACGCGTCATTTGCTAAAAGAAATCAAAGGAATTGAAGTAGATAAATTCCCAAGAATTACTTACGATTACGCTATGAAAACTTACGGTAACGACAAGCCCGATATTCGTTTTGAAATGAAATTTGGTGAGTTAAACGCTGTAGCGCAACATAAAGATTTTCCAGTATTTAATTCGGCCGAATTAGTTGTAGGAATTGCAGCTCCAGGCTGTGCTTCATACACAAGAAAAGAAATCGATGCTTTAATTGATTGGGTAAAACGCCCTCAAGTTGGAGCTTCGGGAATGGTATACGTGAAATGTGAAGAAGATGGAACTTTCAAATCATCAGTAGATAAATTCTACGATCAAGAAGATTTGAAAAAATGGGCCGAAATTACCAATGCAAAACCAGGTGATTTAATTTTAATTTTATCTGGAAACGCAAACAAAGTAAGAACGCAATTATCAGCTTTAAGAATGGAAGTTGCTACTCGTTTAGGTTTGAGAAAACCAGACGAATTTGCTCCATTATGGGTTGTAGATTTTCCATTATTAGAATGGGACGAAGAAAGCGGAAGATACCACGCCATGCACCATCCATTTACATCACCAAAACCAGAAGACATGGCATTAATTGAAACCGAACCAGGAAAAGTTCGTGCCAATGCGTATGATATGGTATTAAACGGAAACGAAATTGGTGGAGGTTCTATTCGTATTCACGATAGAGACCTACAATCGAGAATGTTTGATTTATTAGGATTTAGCAAAGAAGAGGCTCAAGCCCAATTTGGTTTTTTAATGAGTGCTTTCGAATTTGGAGCTCCACCTCATGGAGGGTTGGCTTTTGGGTTGGATAGATTAGTATCAATTTTAGGAGGTCAAGAAACGATTCGTGATTTCATTGCTTTTCCAAAAAATAATTCAGGAAGAGATGTGATGATTGATGCACCTTCAACTATCGATGAATCGCAATTACAAGAATTACACATTAAATTGAGATAAAATGAAAAAAATTCTTATTCTTATAATTGCAGTAATTGGAGGATTTATATCATATGGATATTTTCAAAAAAACAATGGACTAGAGGGTGAAAAATGGATTGGAATAGGAGTTTTACTTATTGCTTTCGTATTGATGCCTTTGTTTATTTATCATAGATATAAAAACAAAAATGTTAAAGAATACCTGATGACTAATTTCACTCAAAAAAAGGAAGATACTGATAATCAATAATTTTGAAAAAAAAATAACTTTTTCTTGTTTGTATTATAAATAAGTATATCTTTGATAATTATTAATTTTTTACAATACAAAATGAGAACAGGTAAAGTTAAGTTCTTCAATGAATCAAAAGGTTACGGTTTTATTACTGATGATGAAACTGGAAAAGACATTTTCGTACACGCTAGCGGAATGAGAGTTGAATCTTTAAATGAAGGTGATGCTGTTAGTTACGAAGAAGAAGAAGGAAGAAAAGGTAAAGTAGCTGCTCAAGTAGTAGTTATCGAAGACTAATATATATTATTTTTTGATTACCTAGAAAGAACAAAGTCCCGATTGAATCGGGACTTTTTTTATATAGTAATTTTATTACTATTGTTGTCAAATTTATTTATTTTTAGCTTGTATCATTTGATTCTGATCTGAGTTCAAAATGACAATTCTAAACAAATACTCACTAAAGACTATAACGCTATTATCCTTTTTTAAAGAAAGCTAAGTTATTTTTTAGTAACAGCTGCTTCAATATTTCTTTCAATTTTATGTTCTGGCCTAGTCCATCTTGGTTTTTCACCTAATGCTTGGTAAACAGAATCTTCTGCTTCAACCGTTTGGGGCTGCATTTTTTTAATGAAAGGTTTTTGTGGAATTAATCCTAACAACTCAAACATTTTTATGTCGTCGTTTGCATTAGGATTTGGAGTTGTCAATAATTTATCTCCTGAAAAAATAGAATTTGCCCCAGCAAAGAAACACATCGCCTGACCTTCTCTTGTCATTTGTAATCTGCCTGCAGATAATCTAACTTGTGTTTTTGGCATTACAATCCTTGTTGTTGCTACCATTCGAAGCATATCCCAAATTTCAACTGGTTTTTGATTTTCTAATGGTGTTCCTTCAACAGCAACTAAAGCGTTAATTGGTACCGACTCAGGTTGTGGATCTAAAGAAGCCAATGCTACCAACATTCCTGCTCTATCTTCAATAGATTCTCCCATTCCAATTATTCCGCCACTACAAACGGTAACATTTGTCTTTCTAACGTTAGCAATAGTCTCTAAACGATCTTCATAACCTCTTGTAGAAATTACTTCTTTGTAATATTCTTCAGATGAATCTAAGTTGTGATTATAAGCATATAAGCCCGCTTCTGCCAATCGTCTTGCTTGATTTTCAGTAATCATACCTAAGGTACAACATACTTCCATATCTAACTTATTGATCGTTCTTACCATTTCTAACACTTGTTCAAATTCAGGCCCGTCTTTAACATTACGCCAAGCTGCACCCATACAAACTCTTGAAGAACCCGATGATTTGGCTCGTAAAGCTTGAGCTTTTACTTGTTGAACCGACATTAAATCGTTTGTTTCAATATCCGCGTGGTATCTAGCCGCTTGTGGGCAATAACCACAATCTTCTGGACAGCCTCCCGTTTTTATGGATAACAATGTCGAAACTTGAACTACATTTGGATTATGATTGGTTCTGTGTATTGTGGCTGCTTCATACAATAAGTCCATCATAGGTTTATTATATATTGCTATAATTTCTTCTTTGGTCCAGTTGTTTTTTATAATATTCATTTTTTAAAACATTAATTAAATCATTTTACAAAAAATATCTTTTGAAATTTAAAGTTCTTTCTGCATTTCCTTAAACCTGTCTTTAAAATAGTTTACTGCCATATTCTTTATTTTCAAAAAGGGCTGCATCAAAGCAGCCCCTTTTCAACTTAACTAACAACTGCATCTACTCAAAGAAATATTTCACACCAAATAAGACATTCCCTTTTGGCATAGGTACAAATGTGTTTTCAAAATACGCTGAATTGAAAATATTTTGAATTAATACACTAACTTCAAAATTGTTATTTCTAAATGAGGTATTCAAATCATAAATATTATATGAAACTCTTGAAGTTCTCTCTACATAGCGATAAGAAATATTTTGATTAAAACCTCTAAATAATTGTATACCATAATTAAAAACTAATTGATGACGCATAGAATTAACACCATTCTTTGAAATCAAATCTGTATTAATACTATCATCAATATAAGTGTAACCCATATTGAATTGGTTGTTAACTTTTCCTAGTGTAAAATTATACTTCAACGAAGATTCGAAACCTTTTGTTTCAACATCAATATTTACAGGCCTCCATAAATCGATTGGAGTTGCTCTTCTGTAATCAATGAAATTTGCTGTATTTCTATTAAAAAAGGCTATATTAAAATCTACTTTATCTGCATGATATTTTAATCCTAATTCTTGTGCAAAAGCCCGTTCTGCCTCCAAATTTGGATTTCCTACTGTTGAAGGATCATTATAATTCAAATCGGTATAAGTTGGAACTCTGTAGGTATATCCAACGTTAGAGTAGAGACGAATTCTATCAGATAATCTAATCCCCAAATCAATACCTGGAAAAGCTCTATTATCAAAATCTGAGAAATACGAAACTGCAACACCAGGTGTAACATCTAAAATATCATTAAATAATTTAAAACGATGCTCAAGAAATAAAGTAGCAATTTCACGCTCGGCATCGCCTAAATTATTACTTTGAATCATATATTTTGAAAATTCAATTCCGAAACCAGTTGTTCCAATTTTTGAATCATAAGACACATTTAATTCTGCAGCAATTTTATTCGTAATGTGTAAATTTCTATATGCAGAAGGATTTGTTCTGATAAAAATGTATTCATCCTGATTTCTTCTCCAATAGATTCTTGGCTTCCAAATAAAGTTTCCTTTTTTAACCTCTGTAGAAAAACCTATTAGACTAGCCTGAGTAACCTCATAAGGTAAAGCAGATGCACTAGTGACACCATAAAAATTTTGAGCCCCAAACTTTCTCTCAGAAAAAGCCGATATTAAATTAATTGGTAATTTCAACTTATTGAATTTACTTCTCAATACATAATTTGTGTTATCAAAATCAGTATTTTTTCTGTATCCTTCGGACGATTGCTTGGAAAAATGAACTATATGATTACTATCTTCTAAATTAATTGCTCCTGTAACCTCTGCTATAATTTGTCCAAAAGAACCTCCTTGTACTTTAGCCACTAGCGAACTTTCTAAGTCATCATTTGTAACTATATTAATCGCACCCGTAAAAGCATTTTGCCCAAAAACTCGAGCAGCAGGCCCTTTAATCACTTCAATTCTTTTGATAACTTCAATTGGTAATGCTAAGTTCATCGTATGATGTCCTGTTTGTGGATCATCAACTTTAATCCCATCAATAAGTAATAATGTTTGGTCAAAACTTCCACCTCTAATGTACAAATCGGCTTGCATTCCATTTACACCTTGTCTTCTCACATCAATTCCCGCAACTTGTTGCAAAGCATCAGCAACATTAGTTACACCTAATTTCTTGATATCAGCTGCTGTAATAATTTGGATTGTTCTGGAATTCTCTTTGAAAGGCAAACTAATTCGAGAAGACGAAACTATAACATCTCGAAGAGTATCTGTTTTTAATTCCTCTTGTGCATTTACAATTAAAGTAGAAATAAAAAAGGAGTATAAAAGATATTTAATTTTCATTGTTTTGATGTTGTATTAAATTTAAACGCCGCAAAATTCGTAACTTTCCGGACGATTAATGTAGTCCAGTTTTAAAATGAAAGATAGTCCGGTTAATTCTTTATTAAAAGAACTTATTTACTTCGATAAAACGAGTACTACATCGGTGTATATTCAAATTTCACAACAAATTATCAATGCGATCCAAAGAAGTTATTTAAAAGAAGGATCGGCATTACCAGGCACAAGAATTTTTAGTCAATTATTGCACATCCATAGAAATACGGCTGTTGCGGTCTATGAAGAATTGGCGGCTCAAGGTTGGGTAGAAATCATTCCTAATAAAGGTACTTTTGTTTTATTACCAAAACCAAAAACAGCTAAAATAAAAGCGATAACAAATCAAGTTGAAGATGCATATCGTTATCCAAAAACAACAGGATTTCCATTTCAAACTTCTTTTCATTTAGTTGCAACCGATACTTTTTCAGAAGCAAAATACATATTAAATGATGGTCAACCCGATTTAAGATTACATCCCATTCATGAATTTTCGAAATGGTATAGTGCCTCAATGAAACGAAAATCTTTGATTACGAAATGGAATTCAAGTTCCAAAACAAAATATGCTACATTCGAAAATCAACTGTGTAATTACCTAAATGCCTCAAGAGGATTTCATATTACGCCAAATAATTTGGTGAGTACACGAAGTACTGAATTGAGTTTGTATGTAATTTCCCGGCTTTTGATTCGAAGAAAAGATGTGGTTTTAGTTGGAAATCTTAGTAATTACAATGCTAATATGATTTTTCAGGAAGTGGGAGCCGACATTAAAACCATTCCAACAGATGCTAATGGATTAGACATTAATTATATTGAAAAACACTTTACAAAAGGCAAAATTCGATGTGTTTATGTATGTGCTAATCGCGATTATCCTACAACAAATACTTTGTCTGCCGAACGAAGATTACAGCTTTTACAACTTGCCAAGAAATACCAATTTGCCATTATTGAAGATGATTTTGACTATGATTTTCAATTAGAAGGTTCCGCAATGGTTCCAATGGCAAGTTCCGACGGAAACGGAATGGTAATTTATCTTGGAAAGCTTGGACAATCCTTATTTCCGAGCTTTCAAACTGGATTTGTTGTGGCTCCTGAAAATGTGATTTCGGAAGCAAAAAACTATCTTCAAATTCTAGACAAACAAGGTGACTTGATTCAAGAACAATTGCTTTCTGAATTAATTTACGAAGGCGAAATCCATCGATTACTCAAAAAGAATACAGTTATTTACAAAAGAAGACGGGATTATACTTTTGATTGTTTTAAACGCTACTTTAATGATTCTATACAAATTAAAAAACCGTCAGGAGGTTTGGCAATTTGGATTGAATTTACTCCATCTATATCATTAGTTCAACTTGCCGAACAAGTTTCGAAATTAGATGTTTTTCTACCTAAAACCTTACTTTATCAGGATAAAAACACATGTGCTATTCGATTTGGGTTTGGACATTTGAATGAAGAAGAAATTGAAATTGTAATACGCAAATTAAAACTTGCATATAATATTATTACTAGTTCATAAAACAAAAAGTCCCGCAAATTGCAGGACTTTATTTCTATAAATCTAATGTCTTAGTCAGCTAAAACAATAATTTTATTTTCATTCATTTCGATGGTACCCGAATTAATAGGTAACCAATACGTTTGCTCATTTACTTTACTGAATTTAGAAGCGAATTCTTTTTCAATTTTAATATTTTGAGCATTAATTTTCACATTCCCTTTTGCCAATAACGAAACAATAGGCGCGTGATTATTTAGCATTTGAAACTCGCCGTTAATTCCAGGAACGGAAACCGAAGTAACTTCTCCTTTGAACAATGTAGCTTCTGGTGATACTATTTCTAAAATCATATTTCTTAGTGATTAGTGATTAGTGATTAGTAATTAGTGAAAAGCTTAGTAACTGAATACTAAAAACTGAACACTGAAAACTAAATTATGCTTCTGCTAACATTTTCTCTCCAGCTTCAATAGCTTCTTCGATAGTACCTTTAAGGTTAAATGCTGCTTCTGGTAAGTGATCCAACTCACCATCAATAATCATATTAAATCCTTTGATAGTATCTTTAATATCAACTAACACCCCAGGGATACCAGTAAATTGCTCCGCCACGTGGAAAGGTTGAGATAAGAAACGTTGTACACGACGTGCACGAGAAACCGCTAACTTGTCATCTTCAGATAATTCTTCCATACCTAAGATAGCGATAATATCTTGTAATTGTTTATATTTCTGTAGAATCTCTTTTACTCTTTGAGCACACTCATAATGTTCCTTACCTAAAATTTCCGGAGTTAAGATACGAGAAGTAGAATCCAATGGATCTACGGCTGGATAAATCCCTAATTCCGCAATTTTACGCGATAATACCGTAGTTGCATCTAAGTGAGCAAACGTTGTTGCTGGTGCAGGGTCAGTTAAGTCATCCGCAGGTACATAAACCGCTTGTACCGAAGTAATAGATCCTTTTTTTGTTGATGTAATACGCTCTTGCATCGCACCCATCTCTGTTGCTAATGTAGGTTGGTAACCTACCGCAGAAGGCATACGTCCTAACAACGCAGATACTTCAGAACCAGCTTGTGTAAAACGGAAAATATTATCAACGAAGAAAAGCACGTCTTTTCCTTGACCATCTCCTGCCCCATCACGGAAATATTCAGCAATTGTTAATCCAGAAAGTGCTACACGAGCACGTGCTCCTGGTGGCTCATTCATCTGACCAAAAACGAAAGTAGCTTTAGAATCTTTCATTAATTCTTTGTCCACTTTAGCCAAATCCCATCCTCCATTTTCCATAGAGTGCATGAATTCATCACCATATTTAATAATTCCTGATTCTAACATCTCTCTCAAAAGGTCATTCCCTTCACGAGTTCTCTCTCCAACACCAGCAAATACTGATAAACCTCCGTGACCTTTTGCAATATTATTAATCAATTCTTGAATCAATACCGTTTTACCTACTCCAGCACCTCCAAATAATCCAATTTTACCCCCTTTTGCATAAGGCTCAATCAAGTCGATTACTTTGATACCTGTAAATAAAACTTCAGTAGAAGTTGATAAATCTTCGAATTTAGGAGCAGGTCTGTGAATTGGCAAACCGCTTTCACCTGCTTTAGGTAAATCTCCTAAACCATCAATAGCATCTCCAATTACATTAAATAAACGACCAAAAACTTCACCTCCAATAGGCATTTGAATAGCTGCTCCAGTAGCAACTACTTCAGCACCTCTAGACAAACCATCTGTAGAATCCATAGAAATGGTTCGTACAGTATTTTCACCAATGTGAGATTGAACTTCTAATACTAATAAAGTACCGTCTTTTTTAGTGATTTCTAATGAATCGTAAATTTTTGGTAACTCAGCATTTGCATCATTAAACACGACGTCAACAACTGGTCCGATAATTTGTGCAACTTTTCCTGTGATTCTAGACATTGCTTATGTATTTATTTAATAGCTAATTAATGTTGAAAAAATGATGTATTTTTCCGAGTGCAAAGATAGTTTTTTCTAAAACAATTTTGCAATTTATTTTTTGAATTTTTTGCAATAAAAAAGCGAAATTTTACAATTTCGCTTTTAAAATGTTATTCTACAGTAACCGATTTTGCTAAATTCCTAGGCTGATCTACATTACAACCTCTTAAAACTGCAATATAATAAGACAACAACTGCAATGGGATTGTCGTCAGCAAAGGTGTAAATGGTTCGTTTGTTTCAGGGATTTCAATCACGTGATCTGCTAAAGCTTTTACCTGCGTATCTCCTTTAGTTACTACAGCTATAATCTTCCCACTTCTCGATTTTATCTCTTGAATATTGCTCACCACTTTATCGTAATGTCCTTTATTAGGAGCTATTACAATTACAGGCATATGTTCGTCTATCAATGCAATTGGCCCATGCTTCATTTCTGCTGCCGGATAACCCTCTGCGTGTATATATGAAATCTCTTTTAATTTTAAAGCCCCCTCTAAGGCAACAGGAAAATTGTAACCTCTACCTAAATACAGACAATTGGTTGCATCTTTATAAATTTCGGCAATCTGTTTCGCTACATCATTTGTCAATAAAGCTTCTTGAACTTTTTCTGGCATTAATTCTAATTCCAAAAGATAACGTTGGTAATCAGAATTATTCATTGTCCCTTTTGCTTTAGCTAAACGTAATGCTAACAAAGTAAGGATTGTGATCTGAGTAGTAAACGCTTTTGTAGAGGCTACTCCAATTTCTGGACCTGCATGTGTGTAAGCTCCGGCATGAGTCTCACGTGAAATTGATGAACCCACCACATTACAAACTCCAAAAACAAATGCTCCGTTTTCTTTGGCTAACTTAATTGCTGCTAAAGTATCCGCAGTTTCACCTGACTGTGAAATAGCAATAACTACATCATCTTTATTAATAATTGGATTTCTATAGCGGAATTCTGACGCATATTCAACCTCAACTGGGATTCTTGAAAATTCTTCGATAATATATTCTGCAACTAACCCTGCATGCCATGAAGTCCCACAAGCAACGATTAGAATTCGTTTTGCGTTTAAGAATTTTTCCAAATTATCTTCAACACCTGACATTTGAATAATTCCTTTGTTCGCCAAAAGTCTTCCTCGGTAAGTATCTTTGATTACACTTGGCTGTTCATAGATTTCTTTCATCATGAAATGATCATACCCTCCCTTTTCAATTTGCTCCAAGTTTAACTGAAGTTCTTGAATGTAAGGATCTACCAATGAATCATCTTTAATTTTTCTAACTTTTAATGGTTTGTGTAAACGCACAATTGCCATCTCTTCGTCCTCCAAATAAATAGCATTGGACGTATACTCTATAAAAGGAGTTGCATCAGAGGCAATAAAAAATTCATCCTCTCCAATACCAATTGCCAATGGACTTCCTAAACGAGCAACAATAATTTCGTCTGGTTTTTCAACATCAATTACTGCAATCGCATAAGCACCAATTACTTGATTCAAGGCAATTTGCACTGCCTTACCAAGTTTGCAATTTTCTTTTTTCTTAACTTCTTCAATTAAATTCACCAACACTTCAGTGTCAGTGTCTGATTTGAAAGTATATCCTCTTTTAATTAATTCTTGCTTTAAAGGTTCATAATTTTCAATAATACCATTATGAATTATAACCAATTTACCAGAATTTGAAAAATGGGGATGCGAATTAACATCATTGGGAACTCCATGGGTTGCCCAACGTGTATGTCCCATTCCAACTTTACCAATAGTAGTTTTCTCACTTTCCGCTCTCGCTTCTAAATCAGAAACTTTCCCTTTGGTCTTAGATAATTTTAAAGTATTTCCATCATATAGCACAATACCTGCACTATCATAACCTCTATATTCTAGTCGATGTAATCCTTTTATAATAACAGGATATGCATCTCTATGTCCTATATAACCTACAATTCCACACATACTTAATTATTTGGTCTAGAGTAAAATATTTGCAATTTTAATTTCTTTGAATCAGTTCTGTTACTTCCATACAAAACTGTTCCTAATGGATTCATCACTGATGCAACAGGAACAAACTTAACTTGTCCTGAACCCAATGGAATAGGTGTTCGCAATGCAGTATTTTGAGGAATTCCAATATTCTCCGTAACAGTTAAGCCTAACCTAACGTTTTTATTAATACTTTCATCATCACTATTAATAATTCTATTGATATATTCGGTTATTCTAACCTTATATGAAACTCCTTTTTTATTTTCTCCTTCACCTGTTAACTCTATTATACCTCCAAATATAAATTTATTAAATTTCGGGTTTACAAATGTTGTTGGATCAAAGGTGTAATCAACTATAGGTCTATTATTTGTTGCGTCATACAAATATATTCTGCTAGGCTCCTTTGGCTTACCAACAACTGGTTGCATACCATTCTCAGTATCATCAATATGAAAAACCAAATTGGCTTCATTTATTATCCAATTGTTATCTCTTAGTTCCTCCAATTGATCAGGAATTCCATCAGAATCATTATCCGGACCAAACAAATCGATAAAAGCTACGGAACCTTGACCCCCTCTTAAAAACAAACGCTCAGCCCCAGTAGTAGTATTTGAATTATCAACAATAGCAGTTTGATACGCTGAATCATCAGAGTAATCAAAGAAATTAACTGTATTTCCTCTTAAATTAAGAACCAACTCTCTTTTAGCTGATGTAGTAACTGAAACACCATTAGATGTTGTTGTAACATCCGAATGATACTGAACCGTAATTTTTCCTTGTGAAAAATCTAAAGCTGACATTACCCCTTCTTGACCACTGTTTTCTTCTACCTGAAAATAAAGCCCTCTAAAATACTCCTTGAAAGCAGTATTGTTAAATAATTTGCCCGAACCAGCATTCAAAATCTGTGTCTCAAAAAAATCTTTATCGAGATTAACCCACATCCCTGGTCGTTTTCTCTCCTTTACAACTCTATCCTCAATAGCTGTTACGATTTCACCACTGCTATTCAAAAAATTACCGCCATCATCTGTTTTGTAAATAATGATTTCACTTTTGTCAAATTTAAATTGAGTATTCTCTACTGTGTTAGCACTAGTATTAAGTTGCATTCCTAGATTACCCTCAACTAAACCTTTATCATCATTAAAATACCTCTGATTGTAAGATAAATTATCATTGGGGTCTGGATTTGGATTTAAATCTCTAAGTATATATCTACTTTCATAAATCTTAAGATTCAAAGTACTATTTGGATCACCATAAATAGAGTCAAGCTCATAAGTGGTAACACCCGCAGTAGTCTCTGAAGTACTAAAATAAGGAATGTATAAATATACTGAGTCATTAGCTTTAATATCAATATTCGTTCCTAATGTTGGATTTGGAGTTTCCAATTCCACTTGAGTTACAAAATGTGCAGCTGTTTTTCCAAAAACACTATTGCTATAAACTCCAAGAGAATTTATCGGTAAATTATTAGTTTGAACTGGCCCAGTAGGTTTTGTATAGGCTATAACCGAAGTTTCATCATATAATTCTAAATCAAAATTATTTTCTCCAACAACATCGGAACCCAAAGAATTAAAATCCTTATCACATGAAACTAATAAAACAAAGAAAGAGAACAAAGAGGATATTTTTAAAAAACTTTTTTTCATAATGATAAAATCATATTATAATACGTGATTCTTGATAAACGAAGTATACAATTCTTTAATTGTATCTTTTGATGCGAAAGGTAAAAAAGGTTTGTTCGAACTTTCTATAAATTTTGTTAAAGTTGGGGTCAATGTCTCAGAACCAAAAACAACAGCATCAGAATGCGCTATAGAGACCTTCATTAGATTTTCATAAGTAGGATTCTCTAAGTCTAAAACCGAATTCTTATCTATGTTGTCAAACAAAACTTTATTTATAAATTCTTTATCTAAATTCCCCTGAAAACCCTGTGCATAAACCGATGAAATAATTTTAGTCTCAGCAAAGATACCTTCATCTTTGTAATAATGTTTTAAATATACTGGTAACATTGCAGCCATCCAACCGTGAACATGAATAACATCTGGAACCCAATTTAATTTTTTTACTGTTTCAACCACTCCTTTAGCGAAGAAAATGGCTCTCTCATCATTATCAGGATACAAAGCTCCTTCTTCATCTGAAAATGTAGCCTTTCTTTTAAAATATTCATCATTATCAATAAAATAAACCTGAATTCTTTCCTTTGGAATTGAAGCTACCTTTATTATAAGAGGCATATCCATGTCATTTACCACCAAATTCATTCCTGATAAACGTATAACTTCATGCAATTGGTGTCTTCTCTCGTTAATATTGCCATACCTAGGCATAAAAATTCGTATTTGTCCACCTAAATCATTAATCATTTTTGGCATTTCATACGATTGTAACGACACCTCGTTTTCAGCTAAATAAGGCACCACTTCAGATGATACATACAATATCCTCTTGTCTTCCATAATGTATTCTAGTTAATTATTGTTTTAAAAAACCTTGCAAAATTACAAAATTTTATGGATTTATCCACTAAAATAGTAAGTTTGCACCTGAAATAACAAAGTAGAAAATGCTCGTTTTTAACAAAAAGTCTGATTTAAGTGCTTTTTTAAGCCCATTAATCAATCAAAATAAATCCATTGGATTTGTCCCTACCATGGGAGCTCTTCATCAAGGACACCTGTCATTATTAAAGAAATCGCTTTCAGAAAACGATGTAACTGTAATGAGTATTTTTGTGAACCCAACACAATTTAACAACGCTGATGATTTAAATCAATATCCTAGAACATTAGAACGCGACATACAAATCATGCAAGATTTGAGCAACAATATTATTGTTTACGCTCCTGAAGTGACGGATATCTACGAAGGAAATACTGTTTCTGAAAATTTTGACTACGACGGATTAGAAAACCAAATGGAAGGAAAACATCGTCCAGGTCATTTCAATGGTGTAGGAACAATTGTAAAAAGACTATTTGAAATTATACAACCAAAAAGAGCTTATTTTGGAGAAAAAGATTTTCAACAATTACAAATCGTAAAAAAATTAGTTTCTAAATATAAAATCCCAGTCGATGTCATTGGCTGCTCTATTCACAGAGAAGCAAATGGATTAGCTATGAGCTCAAGAAACGAAAGACTTTCTCCAATGGCTAGAGAAAAAGCCGCTATTGTTTATCAAATATTAAATAATGCTAAAATCCTTTTTAAAACAAAAGCAATTGAAGACATAATAATTTATGTTACAAACGAATTTAAAAAACATCCAGAATTTCAATTGGAATATTTTGAAATAGCAGATGAAAACACCCTTCTTCCAGTTTTAAAAAAAGAGGCTAACACAAAATATCGAGGTTTTATAGCAATTTTTGTTGAGAATATCCGATTAATTGATAATATTTCACTAAATTAATTACCTTTGCAACATGCAAATTCAAGTAGTAAAATCAAAAATTCATAGAGTAACCGTAACGGGTGCCGATTTGAATTACATAGGAAGTATCACCATCGATGAAGCCCTTATGGAAGCTTCTAACATCATTGAAGGTGAAAAAGTACAAATCGTTAATATCAATAATGGAGAACGTCTGGAAACATATGCCATTAAAGGACCAAGAAATACTGGCGAAATCACATTGAATGGACCGGCTGCTCGAAAAGTTCACCGTGGCGATATTGTAATCATTATTTCATACGGAATTATGGACTTTGAAGAAGCTAAAAAATTCAAACCAACTTTAGTTTTTCCTAACGAAAAGGATAATTCATTAACCTAGTTTGAAAGCTAGTATTCGAAAATTTTTAAGCCTTTCTATCCCTCTCATTATTGGGCTAGGTATTATTTATTATCAATACAATACACTTTCTGATGATGAATTAGAAAAAATAAAAATCAGCTTCATTAAAGCCGATTACTTTTATATCTATTTATCACTATTTATTGCCCTTTTTGGTTTTTGGTCAAGAGCATACCGTTGGAAATTCGCGTTACAACATTTAGGATATCAAACCAAATTTCGAAACGACCTAATGACCGTTTGCGTGTCTTATTTGGTTAATTTAACTATTCCAAGATCTGGTGAAATATCTAGGGCCGCATTATTAAAAAAGTACGAAAACGTACCTTTTGACAAAGGCTTTGGAACAATTGTCGCAGAACGAATAGTTGACATGATTATCGTTCTGCTCTTTATCGCCATTGGATTGATCTTACAATTTGATAAAATTTACCAATTTTTAATTGATAAAGGGGTTCAATTTGAAGCCTTAATTGGGTCTGCAATTATAGGACTTATTCTCTTCATTATTCTTGTTTTGGTCTGGATTTACGCTGAATGGAATGTTATTTTAAAACTTAAACAAAAACTATCTGGCCTAATCGAAGGGATGCAAAGCATCTTAAAAATGAAGGATAAATGGAAGTATATTTTTCATTCCTTCTTTATTTGGTTTTCCTACTTGATGATGTTTTACGTTACTATTTTCGCCCTGCCTGAAACCGCAACCATCAGTTTCGATATAGTCGTAATGGGCTTTATTTTCGGAACACTTGCTGTCGGTTTTACTAACGGAGGTTTAGGTGCTTTCCCATTAGCCATCGCCATGATTTACGCTCTTTATGGAATACCAAACGATGTAGGAGTTGCCTTTGGCTGGCTAGTTTGGACATCACAAACCCTTTTAACCATTTTTTTAGGGCTAATATCTTATTTACTTTTACCTATTTTAAATAAAAAATAAATTAGTAAATTGCTTGCGCTAACCAAATCTCACTAAAGATGAAAATGAAGCTTCTGATACTATTATTATTGCTTTCCAATTCTATATTTTCTCAAAAAATTAAAGAATCCATTCAAACAAAAAAACTAGGCACCCGCAATTTCACGATTGTAATACCTCCTTCATATGAAAACAATAAAGATAAAAAATACCCTTTATTGCTGCTCTTGGATGGAGAATATTTACTCCCACCATTTGAAGGAACGTTAAACTATGGTAATTATTGGGATGATCTACCAGAAATGATTATTGTAGCTATCGATCAAAACTATAACGAAGTACGATTTGATGACAGCCAATTTGATTTAAAAGGATTTCCGATAGAAAAAGGAGCTGACTTTTTCGAATTTATTGGTGTTGAACTAATTCCATTGATAGAACAAAAATACAGAACGCTTCCTTTCAGAATTATTGCAGGTCACGACACAACAGCTGGATTTTTAAATTTCTACCTATATAAAGACAATCCCGTTTTTAATGGTTACATATCGCTTGCGCCAGAAATGGCTCCCGCAATGGAAACGAGAGTTGCTGAACGGCTATCCAAAATCAACAAACCCTTGTTTTATTATCAAGCTACCGCGGATGGTGATTTACCTGAAATCAATGAAAAAGCAACTACTCTAGACAAAAATATCAAAGCTATTCAGAATCCAAATTTAAAATACCAAAACGATGCTTTTAAGAATACTTCACATTATTCAGTAGTAACTAAAGCAATCCCGAATGCATTGTATTTTATTTTTGAAGGTTACCAACCTATTTCTATGTTAGAATTCCAAAATAAGATTGTTAATTTAGAATCTGGATACGCCAATTATCTAATCGAAAAATACAATTATTTAGAAAATATGGGGCTTCAAGTAAAACCACGCCTTTCAGACTTTAAAGCTATTGAAGCTGCAATTTTAAAAAACAAAGCATTTTTGGAACTCCAGCCACTAGCGGATTATGCAGATAAAAAATATCCAAAAACTACATTAGGAACTTATCATCAAGCTTTGTATTTTGAGAAAACTGGTAATTTTAAAAAAGCACTAAAAACATATCAAAAATCATTTGCTTTAGAAGAAGTTAGAGAATTAACAAAAGATTATTTAATGTCGCGAGCAGATGCGTTAAAGGGTAAAGAAGACGCACCCGAAGAAGATGCCCCAACAGAAATAATTGAAGAAACTGCAACAGATAAGAAAGAGTAAAACTATGAGTAAAGTAAAAACTGCTTTTTTTTGCCAAAATTGCGGCACCCAATATTCAAAATGGCAAGGCCAATGTAATGCTTGCAAAGAATGGAATACCATCGTTGAAGAATTGGTTCAAAAAGAAGAAAAAGTGGCTTGGAAAACAACTGTTAGTACCTCGAAAGTAGCTACAAAACCTTTACTTGTAAAAGAAATTGATACCGCACAAGAAATCCGATTAAACACTACTGATAACGAGTTGAATCGGGTTTTGGGGGGCGGATTGGTCCCAGGTTCTTTGACTTTGCTGGGAGGTGAACCAGGAATTGGAAAAAGTACATTATTACTGCAAATTGCATTAAAACTTCCTTATAAAACGTTTTATGTTTCAGGAGAAGAAAGCCAAAAGCAAATAAAAATGCGTGCTGAACGCATTACCTCAAATGGTGATAATTGTTATATCTTAACCGAAACGAAAACCCAAAACATCTTCCGTCAAATATTGGAGATCGCGCCTGATATTGTTATTATCGATTCGATTCAAACCTTACATACCGATTATATTGAATCGTCTGCTGGAAGCATTTCTCAAATTAGAGAATGTACCGCTGAGTTAATAAAATTTGCTAAAGAGACCAATACACCCGTTCTTTTAATAGGTCATATTACAAAAGATGGAACTATAGCTGGACCAAAAATTTTGGAACACATGGTCGATACCGTTTTACAATTTGAAGGCGATCGAAATCACGTGTATCGTATCTTACGATCGTTAAAAAACCGTTTTGGCTCTACAGCTGAATTGGGAATTTACGAAATGCAAGGCTCTGGTTTACGAGAAGTCGACAACCCATCAGAAATTTTGATTTCTCATAAAGACGAACAACTTTCAGGAACAGCAATTGCAACTACCTTAGAAGGGATGCGTCCGTTGATGATTGAAATTCAAGCTTTGGTTAGCACTGCTGTTTACGGAACACCTCAACGAAGCACCACAGGTTACAATGCGAAACGCTTGAACATGATTTTAGCCGTGTTAGAAAAACGAGCGGGTTTTAGATTGGGCACAAAAGACGTATTCTTAAATGTAACAGGAGGAATTTCAGTTGAAGATACTGCAATTGATCTAGCAGTTGTTGCCGCTATTTTATCTTCTAACGAAGACATAGCCATCGCAGAAGGCTTTTGCTTTGCTGGTGAAGTGGGGCTTTCTGGAGAAATCAGACCCGTTAATCGAATTGATCAGCGAATACAAGAGGCTGAGAAATTAGGTTTCACCTCAATTTTTGTTTCCAAGCACAATAAAATCGCTCTGAAAAAGACAGAAATTAAAATTATATTAGTGTCAAAAATTGAAGATATGGTAAGTGAATTGTTTGGCTAAAACGAAAATATATTAAAAATTCAATAAAAGTTTAATTTTTTTATTTTTTTTATATCTTTGCAAACCTTAATTGACGGGATAATAACATTTTAAATTATAAACATTTATATGAAAAAATTACTTTTACTTATCTTTTTTATCGGTTTCTTAGGTAATAGTCAAACCATTGACTATAAATTATATGACGAATTTTTGAAGAAACATGTTTCCGAAGAAGGAATTGTTGATTATGACAAAGTTTTGAAAAATATGGGTCAAATAAATTTAATTGCTTCCAATTTTTCAAAAATTTCCCCAAACAAGAGTTGGACAAAAAGTGAAATAAAAACATTTTGGATTAATGTTTACAATGTAAATGTTATTAAACTTTTTGCAGAAAATTACCCACTGAAAAGTATCAACTACATCAGAGATCCTTTTCAAATGAAGTTTATTTCTTATGATGGTGAAAAAATATCATTAGACCACATTCAAAATGAGATTTTAAAACCACTTGGTGACCCAAGAGTACTTTTTGTATTATACTCTACTGCCATTTCTTCTCCGAAGCTTAAAAATGCTGCTTATTCAGCTGATACTTTAGAAAATGAATTAAATTTAGCTACTAATTCCTTTATCAATGATCCTTCAAAAAATAATATAACAGCTAAAAACTGTTCAATTTCTAAAATTTTCGAATGGAACATAACCGATTTTATGGGAAGTAACACCATGGTTTCTTTCATAAACACTTATTCAAATACTAGAATTTCTGATGACACTAAAATTAGTTTCATGGAATATAACTGGAATTTGTTTAAATAATAAAAAATCAAAATATATAAAAGCTCCTAATTTATAAATAATTAGGAGCTTTTTTTATATAACCTATGGTTCTAAAATGCGATCAAACAAAATGCTCTAGTGAGATATTAGCATCATCAGGTCAAAATTGTTTTTAGTAGAGAATATAGAAGTTATGGTTAGTGAGTTGTTTGGGTAGAAATTACTCTTTTACATATTCTAAAATATCTGCGGGTTGACAATCCAAAATTTCACAAATGGCTTCTAAAGTAGTCAATCGAATTGCCTTTGCTTTACCTGTTTTTATAATGGATAGATTAGCGGTTGTAATGTCAAGTTTTTCAGCTAATTCTGCCGAACGCATTTTTCTTTTAGCTAACATGACATCTAAATTGATGATAATGGGCATAATTAAAATGTTAAATCGTTTTCTTCTTTTAAATGTTTGGCGATGACAAAAACTTCACTCAAAACTAAGAAAAACAAACCTAATGAAAATAACATTACAAAAGGATTCAATCCTAAACTCAATGAAATTGTATTTTCCATTAACTCCGAAATAAAATTAGGAATTCCTCCTAACAGAGCAGATGAAGTGATAACAAATCCTATTCTTTTTAAAAGGGTAACAACCTCTTCATCAAAAATAACTCGCAATTGAAACAAACGCAATAGTTTTCGAAAAAGAAACAAACCATAAACAATTAGTGAAGCCGAAATAATTAAAAACACAAAAATCAACTTTGATTTAAAATCGACTACTTCTAAAGTTGTACCGTTAATTTCAATCGGAATATCAAGAGATTCATTACTAAAAAGCATCATTCCAACAAAAAACAATAAAAATGGAATCGTAATCAACATGGTAATCCAAACAAAATCAACAATTCCTTTTAAAAAATTTAATTTTCTCATCTCTTTACTTTTTAAAGTTCGAGACAAATATATAAAATTATTGTTTTACAATAATAAAATATTAAATTTTGATAATTTTTATACTGTTTAGCAGAAAGACCTGACAGGTTTTTGAAACCTGTCAGGTCTAAAATTGTATGATTATTGTGAAAGAATATCCAAGTAAACGAAATTACCTATTCTTTGAATTATCAAATAAGGTATTCAAATTAATTTCTGTATTATAATAAAAATTATACATGATAACTAATTTAGTTGCACTATTCTTATAATCTTGTTGGTTAATATTTAATAAAAAAGTATTAGGAAAATTTTGGCTATAATACTCTTTATTCTTTTTAACATCACTTAAATATCTTTTTAAATTTTTAGTGGCATTTTTTTCAATAATTTTAAAAAAAAGTGATTTTGAATTTAGAATATAAAGATTTGGATAATATTCATCAAAGTTTTCATCTTCGCCTTTGAATGGGTTTGAATAATTTTTATTAGCATCTTTAATTTTGATAAAAATGCTTGTGTTTTTTAATAAATTATTATTGATTTTATCTTCGTATGCAATTGTGTAAAAACCTTTTTTAACCTCATCTTTTACAAAATCTTGAACAAATTGCTGATAAGATTCATTATAAGTCAGATTTGGATAACATTTTTTTAGATAATTATTAAAATGAGTAACAGAGAGTTCAATTGCTTTGTATTCTTTATCATTCAACTTCCCTTTAAACATGTCTGCTTCATTAATTGTATTCTCATTACAACTAAATAAAATAAACAAACTAAAAAAACAGAATAAACATTTCATAATAATAAAAAGATAAAATTTTAAAACAATTCAATTCAACTTAAATCCCTTCCAACAACTCCAACGCCTTATTTACACTTTTGACATTATCAAAAGTCAGTAATAAACGTAAGCCGTTCTTGGTTTCTTTTTCTTTTATCTTACATACATTACCGTTGCGTTGCGCAAATTGTAGTACGTTCATAAAACGATTACTTTGGTAAAAATCACTTTGTTGGTCGCCAATGAAATAGCCTATCATTTTGCCTTGTTTCATCATCAAACGTTCAATTCCCATAGCCGTGGCTTTCCATTTGATGCGTACGCTATTTAGTAAAGCAATCGCTGGTTTTGGTAACGCGCCAAAGCGGTCAATTAGTTTTTGTTCAAATTGTTGTAAGGTGGCTTCGTCTTTAATTTGGCTCAACTCGTTGTATAAATTCAAACGCTCGGTAATGCTGTTGATGTATTCATCTGGGAACAGCAATTCGAAATCGGTATCAATTTGAATGTCTTTAACAAATTCTTTGGTTTCGATGTCATTTTCTTCTTGGTATAACTCTTTGAATTCGTTTTCTTTCAATTCGTCTATGGCTTCATTCATGATTTTTTGGTAGGTATCAAAGCCAATTTCGTTGATAAAACCACTTTGTTCACCACCTAATAAATCTCCCGCACCACGAATTTCCAAATCCTTCATCGCAATATTAAAACCGCTTCCTAGTTCGCTAAATTGTTCCAAAGCCGTAATACGTTTTTGCGCTTCACCCGTCATCATCGAATACGGTGGCGTAATGAAATAACAAAACGCTTTTTTATTACTTCTTCCCACGCGACCACGCATTTGGTGCAAATCAGACAATCCGAAATTATTGGCATTATTGATGAAAATCGTATTCGCATTCGGTACATCTAAACCACTTTCGATAATCGTAGTAGCGACCAAAACGTCAAATTCACCTTCCATGAAAGCCAACATCAATTCTTCCAATTTTTTCCCATCCATTTGACCGTGACCGATGCCGACTTTTGCACCTGGCACCAAGCGTTGAATCATACCGGCAACTTCTTTAATGTTTTCAATTCGATTATTGATGAAATAGACTTGTCCACCACGCTGAATTTCATACGAAACCGCATCGCGAATGACTTCTTCATTAAAACGAATAACTTGTGTTTCAATCGGATAACGATTTGGCGGAGGCGTTGTAATTACCGATAAATCACGAGCCGCCATCAACGAAAACTGCAACGTTCTCGGAATCGGAGTTGCGGTTAAGGTTAACGTATCGACATTCGTAGCGATGGTTTTTAATTTATCTTTTACGTTCACGCCGAATTTTTGTTCTTCGTCGATAATCAACAAACCTAAATCTTTAAACACGACATTTTTATTGACCAATTGGTGTGTTCCAATCAAAATATCGACTTTTCCTTCTTGTAGTTTTTGAAGTGTCTCCGATTTTTGTTTGGCTGTTCTAAATCGGTTTAAATAGCTAACGGTAACGGGCATATCTTTCAAACGCTCAGAAAACGTGCGATAATGTTGATACGCTAAAATGGTCGTTGGCACTAAAACAGCAACTTGTTTCCCATTATCTACCGCTTTAAAAGCCGCACGAATCGCGACTTCTGTTTTCCCGAAACCTACGTCACCACAAACTAATCGGTCCATCGGACGTTCGTTTTCCATATCCGCTTTTACATCTGCTGTTGCGGTAATTTGGTCGGGCGTATCCTCGTAAATGAACGAACTTTCTAATTCTTTTTGCAAATAACTATCGGGTGCAAACTGAAAACCTTTGTCTAATCTTCGCTTCGCATACAACTGAATTAAGTTGAACGCAATGTGTTTTACACGTGCTTTTGTTTTTTGTTTTAGGGTTTTCCAAGCGTTACTTCCTAATTTGTAAATCTTTGGAGGTGCACCATCTTTACCATTGTATTTTGAGATTTTATGTAGCGAATGAATGCTCACATACACAATATCGTTATCGGCATAAACCAATTTTATGGCTTCTTGCGTTTTACCTTCGACCTGAATTTTCTGCAAGCCACCAAATTTTCCAATTCCATGATCGATGTGCGTTACATAATCACCTACCGACAACGAAGTTAACTCCTTTAATGTAATGGTTTGCTTTTTTGAATAACCGTTTTTAATGGAAAACTTATGGTAACGCTCAAAAATTTGATGATCGGTATAACAAGCAATTTGATTTTCTTCATCGATGAAACCTTCAAACAAAGGTAACACCATAGTTTTGTATTGCTTGCGAATACTTTCTGAATTGGCTTCATCAATATCTTCAAAAATATCATGAAAACGACTCGCCTGATTTTCATTGGAACAACACAAATAATTTTTGTAACCGTTGAAATGATTTTCACTTAAATTATTCAATAACAAATCGAATTGTTTGTTGAACGAAGGTTGCGGTTGAAAGTGAAATTCCACTTTTTTATCAATTTTAAAAACCGCTTGATTGTGAAATTCAATTACCGAAAAATCAAGAGCTCTTTTCAAAAACTGTTTTTGATCTAAGAATAACTCTTCGGGTTTTGCGTGTTGGATATCTTTGGATAATTTTTCAAAAGCTTCATTGGCTTTGTCGAATAATTTATCCAATTGTTGGCCTAATAATTCAGTATTTTGAATGACTAAAACCGTTTTTTCGTTGATATAATCTAAGAAACTTTCGCGGTTTTCTTGCAATAATTTGTTTTCGACATTAGGAATGATGGAAATCTTTTTCAGCTTTTCAACTGACAATTGGGTTTCCACATCAAAACTTCTAATGCTATCGACTTCATTTCCGAAAAATTCAATTCGGTACGGATTATCATTGGAAAATGAAAACACGTCGATGATTCCTCCACGAACGGAAAATTCGCCTGGTTCGGTAACAAAATCAACACGTTTGAAATTGTATTCGAATAAGGTTTCGTTGATAAAATCGATAGACAAATTATCGCCAACTGAAAGTTTTAAAGTGTTTTTTTCTAATTCTTTTCGAGTAACAACTTTCTCGAAAATGGCTTCAGCATAAGAAACAATAATCGCTGGTTTTTTGCGGGAATTGATTCGGTTTAAGACCTCAGCACGTAATAAAACATTAGCGTTATCGGTCTCTTCAATTTGATAAGGTCTTCGGTACGAACTTGGATAGAAGAGGACGTCTTCAGTATTGATTAATTGCTCCAAATCGTTCAAGTAATAGGCCGCTTCTTCCTTATTACTGAATAAAATCAGGAACGGAAGTTCGGATCTTTTAAACAGTGAATTTGTCACAAAAGAAAATGAAGATCCTACCAAACCCGTCATTTGAGATTTTTGGCGCGCTGCGAATGTACTTTGTAAAACGGCAATTTTGGACGACTTATCGTAAAGGGATATAATGTCTGACTTGCTCAAAACTTATTCTATTTTTTTATCTGAAATTTCCATCTTTTTTCGCATCTCATCTGGGTTGGCGTTTCTTGTGGTATCCAAAGCTTGCAGCATAAGATCTTCTCCAATTTCTTTTGGAATCGCCTTTTTGATGATGATTTCATCCCATTGTTTATATAATCCTTTGATTTCTTCGTTAATTTCAGGAATTAATTTAGCAATTCGCTGTTCAGGAATTATACGTAAATTCATGAAAGTCTCTAATGATTTTAATTTGGTATTTAAAGTCGTTATTCTACTTAAAATTTGAGGCTTATTGTATTCAAAAGGAATCGATAATGCTAACGTATCTGCTTTTTTTGATAAATTCTTTGTCTTCATTTGAAAAGCTGATAATGTAGATTGGGGTTTTTGAAGCATTTCGATTTCAAACTGACGCCACTCATTCCATCGATCTAAAGTAGTTTTAACCTCGACACGTGGTGTGGGAAAATTAAATTGCCACATTTTAGAAATATTTTTAAAAACAGCTTCATTTTTTTGAGCTACTTTTTGGGCCTCTAATTGCTGATTTTCATTCTCACACGAAATCAAGGTCAAAACTAAAAGCGATAAACTATATAAGAAAACTTTCATTCGGATAAATTAAAAAGCAAAGGTACAAATGTTTGCCGAATGCTGTATTTTTTATAATACTATCTTAACACCAAATTTGTTAATCAATTAAGAAAAACTATTTACAAGATGTTAATTTATTAAATATTTAAATTTAGGTCGCAATTTGTAAAAATATCACAAAAATCCAACAGCAAAATAAAGGCAAAATAGTATATTTGTTACCTCATTTACACAACAAAATGGATACAAAAATTTTAATTATTGGTGCTTGTGGACAAATTGGCACCGAACTTACTGCAAAACTTAGAGCAACCTACGGAGTTAATAACGTTATTGCATCAGATATTAGAAAATTAGAAAATGATGTAGTTAATAACGGAATTTTTGAAGTAGTAAACGCTCTTGATTATAACCAAATTGAGCACTTACTTGAAAAATATCAAATTACAGATGTCTATTTAATGGCAGCTTTACTTTCGGCCACAGCTGAGAAAAATCCAGCATTTGCATGGGATTTGAATATGAATTCATTGTTCCATGTTTTAAATTTAGCGAAAGCAGGAAAAATTAAAAAGATATTTTGGCCTTCGAGTATTGCCGTTTTTGGACCAACAACTCCAAGACAAAACACACCTCAATACACAGTAATGGAACCTTCAACGGTTTATGGAATTTCGAAACAAACAGGAGAAAGATGGTGTGAATATTACCACAAACAATATGGTGTAGATGTAAGAAGCATTCGTTATCCAGGTTTAATTAGTTGGAGTACCGAAGCAGGTGGCGGAACTACAGATTACGCAGTAGACATCTATCACAAAGCCATTACCGATGGAAAATTTACTAGTTTCTTATCTGAAAATTCAGAATTACCAATGATGTATATGGACGATGCCATCAAAGCGACAATCGGAATTATGCAAGCGCCAGCGGAACAAATTAAAATTCGTTCGTCTTACAATTTAGCGGCGATGAGTTTTACCCCGAAGCAAATTGGAGAAGAGATTAGAAAACACTATCCAAACTTCGAATTAAACTACGACCCTGATTTCCGTCAAAAAATTGCTGATAGTTGGCCAGCAAGTATTGACGATACTTCGGCGAGAGAAGATTGGGGTTGGAATAACGATTTCAATTTACAAAACATGACAGTAGCTATGTTTAAAAATTTAAACGAACACATCTACAAGAAATAAAAAACGCTCCGAAATAATCGGAGCGTTTCCATTAAAACAAAAAACAAACTTACTCCTGAACGATAGGAGCTCTCAATGATTCTAAAACTGCTACAACCTCATTTATAATTTCTGGGTCAGTTACACCATTTAAGCCCGCAGCCGCACCAACATATCCAATAAATTTATCGTATTCTGCATCATTAGATTTTTTTCCCATACGCGGATTCAAAGCTGGATCATGAGCACTTACCATATCCAATCCAGTGTATGTATTTGTAGCACCACCTCCAGTATTAGCTGAAAAGAAGTCCGTTAAATTATCACTCAAAATAGCTACGTTAGTAGTATTCCCACTTAATGCCTCAGAAATCACTGGTGCAAAATGTTCTCCTAAATTACCTTCTGCTCCCACTACAATATCAGAAACAATTAAAGTAATAGTAGAATCCACAACCGAACGATAACTCAAACGTCCTTGTTCAATCATTTGTGATGTATTGTTAGGATCTACAACCATTCTTGTTCCTCCTAATTTTGTGTAAAGAGAAACCGGTTCTGGGGCTCTCTCATCATCGTCACTACAAGAAGCAACAAAAGTTCCTGAACCAATAAATAAAGCCAACATGGCTAATCTAGAAAAATTTTTCATAGTAATAGTATTTAAAAATTAATTAAAAATTCGTTGTATTCCTCTAGAAAACTTATAACTAAAACTGTCTTCATTCATAACAGGACAAGCTTTCTTGTTTTTTAGTCGCTCTGGCAATACAAAGCGTTCTGCCTTATAATTCCCCATCGCAATAAGTTGATCGTAAATCTCTTTAGAATTAGCTACTTTTAAGTCGTGAAAGTAAACTAGAACCCCTGTTTCTGGATTTAATCTATCCGTCTTAACACCAGGAATCTTTTTTAAATTTCTATGAATTTCTTTTGCTTTTAGCGAATCTATAGGTTCTTTAAAATCAATTCGGCTAATTTGCAAAGAAGCATTATCTACTTCTAAAGGTTTCGCTGTAGCAATATGAACTACTAAAACCACAAATAAAATTAGGAAGACACCAAAGATACTTCCTAAAGCAATTTTGACTTTTCTGTTAATTTTCATTTTTATTGAGATTTTTGTTTAATCTCATTTACGAAATCAAAATCATTTCGGTTTTAGAAAATTGAAAAAAAAGAATTTTTAACATTTGGAAACAAAAAATCCCAAGACGAAATATCCTGGGATTAAAAATGATTGGCATTACTTTTATTTTTTTTCGGAAAGAATCTTGTCTTCTAAAACCGACTTTATTTTTACTATTTCCTCAACATTCTCATTAGGAACCGTCATAGAAAGTACGTAATGCTTAATTTTCCATTGTCCGTTTTCTAAAGCCAAAACTCCAGAACCACGACAAATTTTCATCTGAGTACTCAGCAATTCATCAAACCAAACGACTTTCCGATTTTCGCTAAAATAGATATTGCGTTCGATAGCTTTAAAATTCCAAGCTTTTCCTTTATCAAAATGAGGTTTTGCATAAACTTGAAATTGTTCTTTATTCCAATTTTCTTTGGCATCCGTTCCAATAAAAACAGATTTATCAGACATAACATCAAAATAAACTTTATAACTTGCTGTTGCAGCCGCTTTATGCCAATTATCTAAAATAACAGTAATATTTTGTTTTTCTGATTGTAGTTTTTCTTGGCAAGGTCTACAAGACAGAACTAGCGTTGCTAAGATTAGAATGGTTAGTTTTTTCATTTTTAAAAAATATTAATTACAACCGTTTTTACATTCACGAATTCTTTGATGCCGTCTTCGGCTAATTCTCTTCCGTAACCTGATTTTTTGATGCCTCCGAAAGGTAATCTTGGATCAGATTTTACCATTTCGTTGATAAAAACGGCGCCTTCATTAAAAGCTGAAATCTTGGTTTTGATGAAATCAATGTTTTGAGTAAAAATGGAAACGCCCAAACCAAATTCCGATTGATTACTTAATTTAATTGCTTCCTCAATGGTTTTGAAAGTTATGATGGCAGCCACAGGTCCGAAAGTTTCTTCATTGAAAACTGGCATTTCTGTTGTTACTTTTGTTAAAGTTGTAGGTTCATAGAAAGCGTCTTTCCTGTTTCCTCCAGCAATCAACTTAGCCCCCATTTCAATAGATTTTTGCACTTGAACTTCTAATTCTTCTGCCAAATCTACTCGTGCTAACGAACCGATTTGTGTTTCTTTGTCTAACGGATTTCCAGTTTTTAAGTTTTTAAGAGCAACTTTGAATTTTGCCACAAACTCATCTGCAATGTTCTTATGAACTAAAAAGCGTTTGGCTGCGATACAACTTTGGCCTGCGTTTTGCATTCGAGCATTCACGGCTGTTGCAACAGCTTTTTCGACATTAGCATCTTCTAAAATGATAAAAGCATTGCTTCCCCCCAATTCTAAAACACACTTTTTTAAATGTTTTCCTGCTTCGGTAGCAACTGCAATTCCAGCTTGTTCACTACCAGTTAAGGAAACGGCTTTAACAATTGGATTTCCGATGACTTTTGCTACTTCGTCACTTGAAATTCGTAAATCTTGATAACAACCTTTTGGAAAACCAGCTTGTTCAAAAATTTCCTGAATTAATTTGGCTGATTTCGGAACATTACTGGCGTGCTTTACTACAACGGTATTTCCTGCGATAAGTGTTGGAACCGCAAATCGGAATACTTGCCAAAATGGAAAATTCCATGGCATCACGCCTAAAATAACCCCTAAAGGTTCGTAAGTAACAAAACTCTCAGAAGCTTCAGTTTTTATGTTTCTTGTGGCTAAAAAGGTTTCGGCATTTTCGCTATAGTAATTGCACAAAAGAGCGCATTTTTCAACCTCAGCAATGGCTTGTGAAATGGGTTTGTGCATTTCGGTGGTAATGCAGATTGCATATTTCTCTTTATTTTCTAAAAGTAGTTTAGCTAATTGTAGCAGAAAAGAAATTCGATTTTGAATACTGAAATTGCACCAAGAAAGCTGGGTGTTTTCTGAAACTTTTAAAAGATGTTGCATGCTGAAAGGTTTTTGTAAAAATACTAATTTTAATTGAAAAGGCAGTTCGCTTTAGGGATTGCAGCGGAAATCCTTTATTTGTAACATGGCTAAATTTTATAAATAAAGATTGGAACGGACGGCCCGCCCCTTGAAGGAACACCCAAATTAAAAAAGGAAATGATATCTTTGTAAAGTATTTTACAACGTAAATAAAATGGAAGATTGTTTTGAAATCTTAATTTCGAGTTATTTGGATTCAAAAGTGGGCATTGTGGAACATTTTGTATCGGAAGAATTGGCGCAACACTTGGTAAAGAGATTGTTTGAATTAAAAGAACAAAACTTATTAAAAGCCGCCGGAATAGGAAATGCTGCAAAATTAACTCAAAATTCTGCAATAAGAAGCGATGCGATTTATTGGTTAGACCGAACAAATAATAACCAACATGAAAACGCTTTTTTAGATCAAGTGGATGCTTTTGTGTCGTATTTAAACCGCAGTTGCTATACTGGAATTACTGGTTATGAATTTCACTTTGCGTTGTTTGATAAAGGTAGTTTTTACAGAAAACATTTGGATCAGTTTCTAGATAATTCGAGCCGACAATTTTCGATGATTACGTATTTGAATGAAAATTGGCAACCTGAAGATGGTGGCGAATTATGCATTTATGATGGCGATGAGACTCAAAAAATTGCTCCAACCAACAGAAAAACGGTTTTCTTTAAAAGCAACGAATTGGTTCACGAAGTTTTAGAAAGTCACAGACCTCGTTTGAGCGTTACAGGTTGGTTGAGAAGGGATTAAAATAAAAAAAACCGATACAATGTACCGGTTTTTTGTTGCTCCCCCTCTTGGGCTCGAACCAAGGACCCTCTGATTAACAGTCAGATGCTCTAACCAACTGAGCTAAGGAGGAATCACCTCAAAGGTTTATGTTTTGCTAAAAAGTTGCTCCCCCTCTTGGGCTCGAACCAAGGACCCTCTGATTAACAGTCAGATGCTCTAACCAACTGAGCTAAGGAGGAAGGTGTTTATCTTTTTAGCGAGTGCAAATATAAACTGATTTTTTGTTATCGCAAATTATTTATTGAAAAAATTATAAAAGTTTATCTACTACTAATTGATAGATATCTTTTCCAAAAGTTAAAGCCATTAAGGTCAGCAAGATAATCATTCCGGCGGTCTGAACATAACCTGCTGCTTTGTCTGATAATTTTCTTCCCGTTATCATTTCAACTATTGTAAATAAAGCGTGTCCTCCGTCTAATCCTGGGATTGGTAATAAGTTCATAAAAGCCAATCCGATTGAGAATAAAGCGGTGAAATTCCAAATGAATTCCCAATTCCAAGTATCTGGTAAACGACGCGCAATTCCAATTGGACTTTGAACGTGTTTGTAGGCTTCTGTTTTTGGACGTAAGATTAATTTAAACTGTTTTACGTTATAAACCAATAACGACCAAGATTCTTTTACTGCGGCCGGAACTGCCTGACCTATTGATAATTGATTATTAACCTCATAATCATCCTTAAGAAGTCTTGTGTTTTGAACAAAACCTAATGTCCCTTCTTTTGTAACTAATGCTTTAATAGTCAATATTTGATTATTCCTATTCACACTTAAAACAACCGAATCATTTTTAAATCTAGCCAAAGCATCTCTAAGTTCATCAAAAAAGACAATCTTTGAATTATTAACTTCTACTATATTATCACCCGCTTTAAGACCCGCTTTCATTGCATTTGAATTTGGAACAACTGAATCTATTTTAATATTAGTAGTTCTTGGTCCAACAAATTCTTTACCCTCTTTACTAATGATTTCACCTTTCATTTCATCGGTTAAAATCACATCTACTTTTTCACCATTACGTTCTACCTCAACTTTATCACCAAGTAAAACATCCAATGTCATTCGGTTAAAACTTGGTTGGTGTTTTCCGTCTACAGAAAGAATTTTATCGCCATTTCTAAAACCTGCTTTCTGACCTACTTCGCCAAATGCTAATCCGTTTTCTTGAATTTTTTCAGTAGCAATAAATTTCTGTCCAACAGTTGCATACATAATGGTAAAAATCAACCAAGCCAAAATTACATTCACAATAATTCCGCCTAACATGATGATTAAACGTTGCCAAGCTGGTTTTGAACGGAATTCCCAAGGTTCTGCTGGAGCATTCATTTGTGCAGTATCCATACTTTCATCGATCATTCCTGAAAGTTTTACATAACCTCCTAATGGTAACCATCCGATTCCCCATTCGGTTTCACCAATTTTCTTTTTCACTAAAGAAAAACCAGCATCCATAAACAAGTAAAATTTCTCTACTCGGACTTTGAACATTCTTGCGGTTATGTAATGACCAAATTCATGAAGGATTACTAAAACGGATAATATGAATAATATTTGTGCTACTTGAATCATTTTTATGCATTTATTTAAACGACAAAAGTAAGGTTTTCACCTTACTTTTCATCATTATTTTATTTTAGAACTATTTTTTTATAAAATTTTTATGAATTGCGCCTTCAGAAGTCGTGATTTTCATCACATGCATTCCCGAACTCAAATTATCGATTCTAAAATCTGCCGCTTGATGCGTTGCTAACAATTGCCCTAACGTATTATAGATTTCTACTCTTTCCAATTGTGTAGTTGTTGGCATCATAATATGTAGTTCATCATTTGCTGGATTTGGGTAAACCGAAATCGCTTCCTCTAATTCAAAACTATCATTTGATAATGTTGTGGTACTATTTCTTGAAATAATATGCTTATTTGGATCAAAAACAACTCCTGTCACTAAAAACGGTACAGACACCACAAATTGTTGTCCGTTTGACGTATTATTAACAACCACATCATGAATTGCTCCTCCTGCCCCTGTTAATCTTATTTGTAAAGGCATTTCAAAAAATGAAACACTTGGATGTGATTGGGTTTGATTGACGGTAATTCTAGCTTGTCCAAACCCTAGTGCTTGAACATCAACTGTATAAGTTGGATACCCTTGCATATAAACCCAATCATTGAAAAACGCATCTAAACTACTTCCATGAACCGCTTCTAAATGTCCTTTTAAGTCGTTTGTTTGCGCATAAGCATAAGCCAAGTTAGTATCATTTAAATAGTTTCTTAAGGCTAGGAAAAAGTTAGTATCTCCCATTACCCAACGCAACATGTGAGTCACCATGGAACCTTTGTTATAAGACAAACGACTACTGAAAATTCTATTTACATCTAGCGCTTCAGCTTCTGTTAAGTACAAAGCGCCTCCAGTTTGAGAAGTTATGTTTGTTATTTTATTGTTTTTCCAGGACACAAACGAAGTTTGCCCATCTAATTCTTCTACCACAATTCCTGCTGTATACTCTGTTAACCCTTCGTTTAACCAAATATCCTTCCAAGAACCACATGTTACTTTATTCCCAAACCACTGATGCCCTAGTTCATGAGCGATTAAACTCCTACCCCAACTTCCCATTGAGGACATAGTAGCATGTTCCATACCTCCAGACCAATTAAACTGAACATGACCATATTGCTCATTTCTATAAGGATAAGAACCAAATTTTTGCTCAAAAATATTCATAATTGGAACAGTCACATCAATTGCATTTCGAATTGTTGTAGTATTACTCTCTGGATATAAATAATTGTTAATTGGAAAAAATGGCCTCTCGGCTGTACCTAAACCGGCTTGAATATTATATGAGGTATAATTTGTAACATTTAACGAAATTAAATACGCCGGAATTGGATAATTGTGCTTAAAATGGCGCGTTGTTAATCCTCCAGAAGTAACAGAACTTTGTAACAATCCATTAGAAACCCCAATATAAGTTTCAGGACACGTGATATAGATATCAAAACTTGCAATTTTATCGGTCAAGTCTTGCTTACATGGCCACCAATCTCTAGCGCCAAATGGCTCAGAAAGTGTAAAAATTATTGGTGTTCCCCCATGCATACTTCTTGTAAAAGCCCCCTCTGCTTGTGGAGGTGAACCGGCATAAGTAATTTCTACTGTTGCAGCACTTCCAGTTGTTAATGTTGCTGGCAAGTTAATATTTAGCTCGTAGTTGCTTTGACTAAAAGAAAGATTGGAACTATTCATTGTTACCGAACTTACTACTAAAGCGGTTGCCATATCAAAAGTAACAACATTCATGTCTGACAAGGCTGTAAAAGTTGTTTGAACCACCCCATTAATATAGGGTGTTGTATTGTCAGGATTTACCGTAAAACGCAATTCATGATAGGTTACATCATAATTTTGAGTATTGGGATTTACTCTAAACTCTTGTAAAGAGGAAGCTGATTTCATTTCCGCCACCACCATTCTATCAAATTCAGAATTATCTGTTTGAGCAAAACCGATAAGAACAAATAAGATTAAGAAACTTAAGGTAATTTTTTTCATTCTTAGTAGATTATAAAATTTTGGGGTAACTTTTAGCAATTCAACTTTATTAAAAACCAACAAAATTAAGGTTAAAATTATCAATTTGCATAAAAAGAAAGCGAATATACAATAATATCTTTGCTTTGATAAAGCTTTTTGTCGGATTTTCATCAATTCTTAAAAACACGTAAGTGAAATAGTTTTTTATAAATTATCTAAATCCAATTTCTTAAATTTGCATCCTTAAAATCCTATATATTATGTTACAAATAGCGTACATTAGAGAAAACAAAGACGAAGTAGTAAAACGATTAGCTAAGAAAAACTTAGATGCTAAAAATGCCATTGAAGAAGTAATTGCATTGGACGAAAAAAGAAGAGCAACTCAAGTGGAATTAGATACTATCAAATCCGAGTCGAACAAGCTATCCAAAGATATTGGGGATTTAATGAAGAGCGGTGAAAAAGCGAAAGCTGAAATCTTAAAAGAAAAATCGGTTCAACTGCGTGAAAAAGATAAAGAGTTGACCGAAATCTTGAATACATACACCAATAAACTACAAGAAGAGTTATACAAATTACCAAATTTACCAGCCGATATCGTTCCTGAAGGAAAAACACCAGAAGAAAACTTAAACGTGTATCAAGAAGGTGAAATTCCAAAATTATTCGAAGGTGCTTTACCACACTGGGAATTGGCAAAAAAATACGATTTGATTGACTTTGAATTGGGTGTTAAAATCACTGGAGCTGGTTTTCCTGTTTACAAAGGAAAAGGAGCTAAATTACAACGTGCCTTAATCACTTATTTCTTAGATAAAAATACAGATGCTGGCTATCAAGAATACCAAGTACCACATTTAGTTAACGAAGCTTCTGGATTTGGGACAGGACAGTTACCTGACAAAGAAGGACAAATGTACCATGTTGGTGTCGATGATTTATATTTAATTCCAACAGCAGAAGTTCCAGTGACAAATATCTTTAGAGATGTTTTGCTAAATGAAAACGATTTACCAGTTCTTTGTACAGGATACACACCATGTTTCCGCCGTGAAGCTGGTTCTTATGGCGCACACGTTCGCGGATTAAACCGTTTACACCAATTTGACAAAGTAGAAATCGTTCGCATTGAACATCCTGATAAATCGTATGAAGCATTAGACGGAATGGTGGAACACGTAAAAGGAATTCTACAAGAACTAAAATTACCATACCGCATTTTGAGATTATGTGGCGGCGACATGAGTTTTGCTTCTGCTTTAACCTATGATTTCGAAGTGTATTCAACTGCGCAAGAACGTTGGTTAGAAATTAGTTCGGTTTCTAATTTTGAAACATTCCAAGCAAACCGTTTAAAATTACGCTTCAAAGACAAAGAAGGTAAAAACCAATTGGCACACACATTGAACGGTAGTTCATTAGCATTACCTCGAGTATTAGCTGGAATTTTAGAAAACTACCAAACACCAGAAGGCATCGTAGTTCCTGAAGTTTTAAGAAAATATACTGGATTTGATATCATTAACTAAACGTTAATCTTTATAAAATAATATACTAATTTGATACTAAAAAGTGTTACTTTAGTACATTATTTATTTTATTTATGTTGCAAAAAATTGCTTTTTTCACACTTTTAATGTCTTCGTTTTGGGTTTCGGCACAAAACGAACAATTGGCTTTAGATTATTTTGATAAAGGCGAATTTCAAAAAGCACTGCCCTTATTTGAAGAAATTTCAACAAAACAACCTACAAATTACTTTTTTTTTCAAAAAATAATTGAATGTAATCAACAACTTCAACAATATGAAAAAGCAGAAATTTTAATAGCGAAAAGAAAAGAAAAATATTTCCAGCCTTTTTTATTTGTAGAACTAGGTTATAATTACCAACTCCAAAAAAAAATTGAAATAGCAGAAAAAAACTATGATTTAGCCATTCTTGAAGTTAAAAAAGAACCAAATTATGCCTATCAAGTTGCCAATTCTTTTGAGAAAAAAGTACTATTAACCTGGGCATTAAAAACATATGAAACTGCACAAAAAGAGAACCCAAATTTAAATTTTGATTACCAATCAGCCATGCTACAAGGACAGCTAGGTAATCTTGAGGTCATGTTAAATAAATTATTAGACTACAGCTTTAACAATCCTGAAGGAACTCCAATGGTTCAAAATCAATTAACTCGGTTTTTAACAGACGATGCAGATGGCACTTTCTCAGCTACTGTTAGAAAAAACTTATTACTAAGAACCCAAAAATCACAAGAGGTATATTGGAACCAATTTTTGAGTTGGTTTTTTGTGCAGCAAAAAGAATACGGAAAAGCTTTTGTTCAAGAGAAAGCGGTTTATAAGAGAAATCCTGAAAGTTTTTACAATATTGTTACTTTGGGAAGAATGGCAATGGAAGAAAAACAATTTGAAGATGCCAAACTTATCTTAGAATTTGTTTTGGAAAATACTCAGGATTTAGATTTACAAATGAGAGCACATCACTTCCTAATTTCTATGGAAATAGCATCCGCAACTTTAAAAGACTATCCCACTATCGATATAAAACTTCAGGAATTGCTGAAGAAATATGGCATTAATCCATATTCTACAGACTTACAAATTCTTTCGGCTCATTTCAAAACGTTTTATCTGAAGCAATCAAAATTAGGAATTGAGTTATTGCAGAACACCTTAAAACTTCCGCTAAACCTAAGAGAACAAGCTAAAGTCAAAATGGAATTGGCAGATATTATGGTGTATGATGAAAAATTCAATCAAGCCATTTTGTATTATGCGCAAGTAGAAGATAATTTGAAAAACGATGTTTTAGCACACGAAGCCAGTCTAAAATTAGCTAAAACCAACTTTTACAAAAAAGATTTTGATTGGACCTTACAACAAGTTAAAGTTCTGAAACAATCACCAAGTTTATTAATTGCAAATGATGCCGTTGAAATGTTTTTACTTATTCAGGACAATTCAGCTGAAGACAGTTTAAGAACAGCGCTACAATCCTATGCTACGGCTGATTTGAAGTTATATCAGAATAAAAAAGAAGAAGCGCTTCAATTCTTTTTAGCCATTTTACAAAAACATAAAGGCGAAAGCATCGAAGAAGGAACCTTATTCAAAGTTGGAAAAATTTACGAAGAAAAAGGAGATTTCAACAAAGCCTTAACGTATTTTCAAAACATTTTAGAAAATCACAAAGACGGAATTTATAAAGATGAAGCCTTATATTTTTCGGCAGAGATTTACAGAAAGCAGCTTTTAGATAACGAAAAAGCAAAAGCATTATACGAAAAAATAGTTTTAGAACATCCCGATAGTTTGTATTATACCGAAAGTAGAAAACAATATAGAACGTTGCGAGGTGATTCGACAATTTGATTTTACACAGAGATTCACAGAGATCCTTTTTCTAACTTTGTATTGAGGAGAGATACTCAGAGACATTTAGTTTTATTATATTAAAGTAGGGTTTTGAATTTATTCTTTGCGAACTTTGCGAAAAACTTAGCGTTCTTTGCGTTAAAATATTGAATTTGAAATTTATTAAAAATGATTATATACAACGTAACCATAAACGTAGACGAAAGCATTCATTCTGCTTGGTTAAAATGGATGCAAAACAAACATATTAACGATGTTTTAGCAACCGGTTTGTTTACCAATGCTAAAATGGTTAAGGTTTTGGTAGAAGAAGAAATGGGCGGTACAACTTATGCAGTGCAATATTTCACAGATTCTAGAGCCAAATTAGAAGACTACTACAAAAACCACGCGCCAAGATTACGCCAGGAAGGCTTACAACTTTTTGCGGATAAAATGGTGGCTTTTAGAACAGAGTTAGAAATCATGGAAGAATTCTACGGAGAAACGAATTAAAATGGAAAAAGTAACCGCGAAAAAACACTTAGGACAACATTTCCTAAAAGACGAAAGCATCGCAAAAGACATTGCTGATACGCTTTCGCTAGAAGGCTATTCAAAAATTTTGGAAATTGGTCCAGGAATGGGTGTTTTAACCAAATATTTATTGGACAAACCAACCGAAACCTATGTAATTGAAATCGATAAAGAATCGGTGGAATATTTGGGCGTTCATTATCCAAAATTAGAAAATCACATCATTTCGAAAGACTTTTTAAAATACAATTTAAACGAAGTTTTTAATGGTGAACCATTTGCCATCATTGGCAATTTCCCCTACAACATTTCAACGCAAATTGTATTCAAAACGTTAGAAATGCGCGATCAAATTCCAGAATTTGCTGGAATGTTTCAAAAAGAAGTAGCCGAGAGAATTTGCGAGAAAAAAGGAAGTAAAACCTACGGAATACTATCCGTTTTAGCCCAGGCTTTTTATGAAGCGGAATACTTATTTACGGTTCCACCAGATGTTTTTAATCCACCGCCAAAAGTAGATTCTGGTGTTTTGCGATTACGAAGAAAAGCCGATTATTCATTACCTTGTGATGAAAAATTATTCTTTAGAGTGGTAAAAACTGCTTTTCAACAACGAAGAAAAACCTTGCGAAATAGCTTAAAAACATTCAATTTTTCTGATAATTTAAAATTAGACACTATCTTTGACCTCCGTCCGGAACAATTAACGGTGGAACAATTTATAGATATTACCCAAAAAATAGCAGCCGATGGAGTTTAAAATCAGCAGAGAGTTTCTATCTGAAATAGAGCAACTTATAAGTGAAAACAAGTCGCAAGAATTGCTTTTGCTTCTTGAAGATATTCACTTTGCTGATATTGCCGAAATCATGGAAGAACTCGATGATTATGGCGCTGCTTATATTTTTAACACCTTAGATTCTGAAAAAACAGCCGAAATTCTTCTAGAATTAGATGAAGAAGTTCGTGAAAAAATCTTACGCAATCTTTCACCAAAAGAAATCGCAGAAGAGCTTGACGAATTAAGTACAGACGACGCTGCTGATATTATTGCCGAATTACCGCAATACAAAAAAGAACAAGTAATTTCGGAACTTGAAGATGTAGAACATGCCAAAGACATTGTCGACTTATTACGCTACGATGAAGATTCTGCTGGAGGTTTGATGGGAAAAGAATTGGTGAAAGTTAACGAAAACTGGAATGTTTTAACTTGTGTAAAGGAAATGCGTGCGCAAGCTGAAAACGTTTCAAGAGTTCATTCCATTTATGTGGTTGATGACGAAGAACGATTAAAAGGTCGTTTGTCATTAAAGGACTTATTGACAACCTCAACAAAAACACCTATTAGTGATGTTTACATCAAAAAAGTAGATTACGTAAAAGTAGATACAAAAGATGTAGAAGTAGCACGAATCATGCAAAAATATGACTTGGAAGCCATTCCAGTTGTTGATGAATTAGGAAGATTAGTAGGGAGAATTACTATTGATGATATTGTAGACGTAATTAAAGAAGAAGCCGACAAGGATTACCAGTTGGCAGCCGGTATTTCGCAAGACGTTGAAGCAGATGATAGTGTTTTACAACTTACAAAAGCACGTTTACCTTGGCTAGTTTTGGCCTTGTTAGGAGGATTTATTTCCGTACACGTTTTAGGAATCTTTGAACCAGTAATGGATTTACATCCCGAGCTATTTTTCTTTACACCACTAATTGCCGCGATGGCTGGTAACGTTGGGGTACAATCTTCTGCGATTATTGTGCAAGGTTTGGCAAACAACACTATTATTGGTCCAGTTGTCGAACGTTTATTAAAAGAACTTTCGTTGAGTTTATTAAACGGAGTGATACTTTCTGTAATTTTATTAGCTGGAAGCTATTTCTTGTTAGGTTACGAAATACACGTAGGTTATACCGTTTCAATTGCTTTGCTTTCGGTAATTATTATGGCATCGCTAATTGGAACTTTTATCCCAATCATCTTAAATAAATACGGAGTAGACCCAGCACTAGCAACAGGTCCGTTTATCACTACAAGTAACGATATCTTAGGGATTTTGACTTATTTTACGATTGCTAAGATTATTTTGGGAATATAATTTTACTTGCTTCCCAACCTTTTCCATTTTATTTCACTCTATACTAAAAATACTAAAGTTTAAAAAGATGAAAAAAATACTTGTACTAACACTATTCTATTTTGCAACATTCGTTTTTGCTCAAAAACCAATTTTTACTACAGCTAAAATTAAAAGCGCAACCGTTTATAGCAATTCAGCTGAATTATTACAATCGGCTTCCGTTACACTTCCTACGGGAACTAGTGAAATTGTTATTAAAAACGTTGCTGATTATATTAATGAAAACACAATTCAAATTGGTGCTCCAGCTAATGTTACGGTTTTATCGGTTCAGTTTACTCGAAATTTTATTTCGGAATATGAAATTGATGAAAGTAATCCGATGATCAAAAAAGTGCGTGATAGCATTGTACTCATCGAAAAAGAGATGGGAAAAATTGCCAATGAAAAAGTGTCGTATTCCAAAACTATAGATTTATTAGATAAAAATCAAAACGTGGCGGGAGAAAATTCGGGTTTAAATGTAACCGAATTAATCAAACTAGTGGATTATTACAGAACCAAAAGAAACGAATTGAGCAATTTAGTTGATATTCTTATCGAAAAAGAGAAAAAATTAAAAGACGTACTTTCAAAATTGAATTCAAAATTAGAATTGAACACCCAAAAACAAGAGAAAACTTCGCAAGGAAAATTAGTGTTACAAGTAATGACTGATGTAGCAAGCTCTGTGAATTTAGACATCAATTACCTAACGAACAACGCTTCTTGGTCTCCCTTTTACGATTTACGTGCCGACAATATCAATTCACCAATCAACTTAATGTATAAAGCAAAAGTGATACAAAATACAGGAATCGATTGGAAAAAAGTAAAACTTACACTTTCAAGTGGTAATCCAAATCAAAACAATACGGCTCCTATTTTACAAGCTTGGTTGTTACGTTTTGGATATCCGAGAGTTTATAATAATAGTAATGCTGTTTATAATTCACTTCAAGGTCAAGTTTCAGGTGTAGCTTATGACAAAAAAAAGGAAATGGATGACGAATCATCAATCTCCAACTACACGACAATCAACGAAAACCAATTAAACATTTCTTTCGATATCGACATCCCATATGATATTTTATCGAATGGAAAAGCGCACAGTGTAGCCTTAAAAGATTTGAAATTACCTGCAACGTATAAATATTACGCCGTTCCAAAAGCTGAAAAAGAAGCCTTTTTGCTAGCTGAAATTAGTGAATATTCTAAATTCAACCTGTTGCCTGGTGAAGCAAATATTATCTTCGAAGGAATGTATGTGGGTAAAACCATGATCAATCCAAATCAAACTTCTGATACTATAAATTTAAGCATGGGAAGAGATAAAAAAATCGCTATTAAACGTGAAAAAATTGCTGATAAGTCGGGAACTAAATTCCTATCGAGTTACAAAGAACAAACGTTTACATATGATATTACCGTAAAAAACAACAAAAAAGAAGCGATTGAAATGGTATTGAAAGATCAATATCCTATTAGCTCTGATAAAGAAATTACTATTGAATTACTAGACAACGGAAAAGCAAAAGTAAACGCAGAAACCGGAATTTTAACTTGGGATGTAAAATTGGGTGCTGGAGAAACCAAGAAATACCGAATCAGTTATAAAATCAAATATCCGAAGGATAAGTTTATAGATAACTTATAAATAAGTGTTCAGTGTTCAGTAGTAAGTGTTCAGTATATAACTGATAACTTATAACTGAACACTGATTACTTTTATTAAGGCGCTGGATTCGGAATTAGTTCCTGAATTTTCTCTATTTCAGCTACAATTTCGTCTGATAAAATGGTTTCAAAAGCCTGAATGTTTTCTTGCAATTGTTCCATAGTTGTAGCACCAATAATAGTAGAAGTCACAAATTTTTGACGATGTACAAAAGCAATCGCCATTTGGGTTAATGTTAATCCGTTGGCTTCCGCTAATTCTTTGTATAATTTGGTTGCTTTAAAGCAGTTTTCATTGGTATAGCGAACAAAATTTGGGAACAATTTCATACGAGAATTCTCTGGATAACCGTTCAAATATTTACCTGATAAAAATCCGAAACCTAATGGCGAATACGCTAACAACCCAACATTTTCTCGCATTCCAATTTCCGACAAACCAACTTCATACAATCGGTTCAATAACGAAAAAGGATTTTGTATCGTGGCAATTCTTGGTAAACCGTGCTTTTCACTTTCCATTAAAAAACGCATCACACCCCATGGATTCTCATTTGAAAGTCCAATATGTTTGATTTTTCCTTCTTTAATTAATCCGTCATAAACAGATAATACATCAAAAATATTGTCTTGCCATTTTGTGTCTAATTCCTGAACTCCGCGTTTTTGAAACATATTCATCACACGCTCTGGCCAATGCATTTGATACAAATCAATATAATCGGTTTGGAGATTTTTTAAACTCAACTCCACTGCTTCATGAATACTTTTCTTTGAAAAATCCAAGGGTTGACGAATGTATTCCATTCCTCTATTAGGTCCAGCTATCTTTGTTGCTAAAACTAATTTCTCACGTTCCGATGCACCAATCTTCTTAATCCAAGTTCCAATGAAACGTTCTGTGCTTCCAAAAATTTGAGCATTACCGCCAATTGGATACATCTCAGCAGTATCAATAAAATTGATTCCTTTTTCGATGGCATAATCTAACTGCGAATGCGATTCACTTTCAGTATTTTGATTCCCAAAAGTCATCGTTCCTAAACAGATTTTACTGACTTTAAGTTCGGTATTTGGTAATGTTGTGTAGTTCATTTTAGAAATTAAAATTTAAAACTCAAAGTTACAAAGTTTAAATCAAAGAAAAAGGCTTGAATTTACAATACAAGCCTTTTTAATCAAAGTTTTATGATATATTACATTTCATTCAAAAGTTTTGAAATCTCATCTAACTTAGGAGTCAAAATGATTTCAATTCTTCTGTTTTTTGCTTTCCCTTCAGCCGTTTCATTACTACCTAATGGTACATATTCTCCTCGACCCGCTGCTGTCAAATTTTTCTTGTCAATCGCTTTATTTTCTCCTAATATATTTACAATAGCTGTTGCACGTTTTGTTGATAAATCCCAATTGTTTTCAACACCTCCACCGATTGTTCCTACAATTTTATCATTGTCTGTATGTCCTTCAATTAACACAGCGATTTCTGGGTTTTGACCTAAAACGTCTCCTAATGCTTTCACCGCTTTTTTCCCTTCTGAACCAACTGTCCAACTTCCTGATTCAAAAAGTAGTTTGTTCTCCATTGAAACATAAACCTTTCCGTTTCTTTGTTCTACCGTTAAACCCTTTCCTTCAAACGCATTAAGCGCTTTTGATAACGTTTCTTTCAACTTTTTCATTGCAGCTTCTTTATCAGCCATCATTTTCTCTAACTCTGCCAAACGAGTTGAAGAAGTCTCTAAATCTTTTTTCAATTTATTCAAACGCTCTTGTTCAGCAGTCAGCGCTTTTTGTTTCGCCTCTAATTCAGCTAAAAGCTGTCTGTTTTTATTAATATTTGCCTCTAAAGCCGCATTACTATCTTTTTCAAGTGCTTCATAAGAGGCTTTCAAATTATCTAAATTTTTCTTTGTAGCTGCATAATCTGCTGCTAATTTATCTCGTTCTGATTTAGTTTTATCTAATTCTGTTTGTAAATTATTTTTATCTAATTCTAACTGATTCTTATCTGTTTTTAACAATCCGTTTTCATCTGATAAAGCATTATGCTCTTTCTTCAAATCGGCATATTTGTTCTCCAAATCTTGATAGATTTTTTTAGAAACACATGAAGTAGTTAAACTTAAAACTACGCAAGCAAGGGCAAATTTTCTAATCATTATATATTGTTTTTACATTTTAGTATTACACAGAGATTCTCCGAGTTTTTATTATTTAGACGCTGTTAAAAAGAGACAAACAGAGACGTTTCACTTTTTATCGTTATTAAATTTGAACTTATTTTTTTTATTTTATTTCTACTAAAACAGGGCAATGGTCGGAATGTTTCGCTTCGGGTAAGATTAATGCTCTTTGAATTTTATCTTTCAAAGGTGTAGCCGCCAAACAATAGTCGATTCGCCAACCTTTGTTATTATTTCGAGCATTTGCTCTATAACTCCACCAACTGTAATTATGGGGCTCTTTGTTCAGATGACGAAAAGTATCAATGAAACCACTTTTCATGAAACCGTCTAACCATGCACGTTCCTCTGGTAAAAAACCCGAGATTTTCGCATTGCGAATTGGATCATGAATGTCTATTGCTTCGTGACAAATATTATAATCACCACAAATTACCAAGTTAGGAACTTCTGCTTTCAATTCATTTACATAGCTTTGAAAATCATCCATATACTTGAATTTATGCTCTAACCTATCAATATTTGTGCCAGAGGGAAGATACAAACTCATAACAGATACCTCTTCAAAGTCTAAACGCAGATTTCTTCCTTCAAAATCCATATGGGAAATTCCTGTACCATAAACCACATTTTTAGGTGCAATTTTAGACAAAATAGCAACGCCACTATAGCCCTTTTTTTCTGCTGGAAAATAATATTGATAAGGATAGCCTGCTGCCTCAATTTCTAATTTTGGGATCTGATCTTCTGTTGCTTTTATTTCCTGTAAACAAATTACATCAGGATTTGCTTGTTGTAACCATTCTAAAAAACCTTTGGTAATGGCAGCACGTATTCCGTTTACATTATAAGATATGATTTTCATCTAGTTCTGTAGCTTTTCTTCAAAAGTACTAAAAAGGTTTTTAAAAATAAAGTTGGATTTTACACAATTTATAAAACTTTAGTATTCAATTATGTAAAACACCCTTCAAATAACTCTTTTTATTGCGAATTTAAAAGTGCTAAAATTCAACAGAATTCTTATCTTTGTTTCTTGCTCAATAAACAAATTATAAATGGGTTTAGTTACTGCTAAAGAAGTTGCAAAAGCAATCAATGCTGATAAATATGGTGTTTTAGGAACTTTTTCGGGCTGGTTGCTCATGAAAGTCCTTAAAATTTCAACGCTCAATAAATTATACAACCGACATAAACATTTAAAAGATGTCGAATTTTTAAATGCCATTTTAAACGATTTACAAATTAAATTTGAAATCCCAGAGGAGGATTTAAAACGGTTACCAAAAGAAGGTCCCTACATTACCATTTCCAACCACCCGCTTGGTGGCATCGACGGTATTTTACTCTTGAAATTAATGTTAGAAAGAGAACCTAATTTCAAAATCATTGCTAATTTTTTATTACACCGCATAGAACCGTTAAAACCGTTCATAATGCCTGTAAACCCATTCGAAAACCACAAAGATGTTAAATCGAGTGTCGTAGGGATAAAAGAAACCTTACGTCATTTAAGTGATGGGAAACCACTGGGCATGTTCCCTGCTGGCGAAGTTTCCACCTATAAAGATGGCAAATTAGTGGTTGACAAACCTTGGGAAGAAGGCGCTGTCAAAGTTATAAGAAAAGCTCAAGTTCCTGTAGTACCCATTTATTTTCATGCCAAAAATAGTAGATTGTTTTATCTGCTGTCTAAAATTGATGATACGCTAAGAACTGCTAAACTTCCGAGTGAATTACTAACGCAAAAGGATCGCGTTATTAAAGTTCGTATTGGAAAACCTATTTCTGTAGCCGAACAAAACGAATACCAAGACATTAAAAATTATGGTGAATTTTTAAGAAAAAAAACCTATATGCTTTCTAATGCTTTTGAAGATGAAAGCAAAATTAATTTACCTAAATTAACAATTCCAAAACCGCCTAAACAAATTGCAAAACCTGCAAATCATGATCAAATTATAGAGGAAATGGCCTTTTTAAAAAAAGGTGATTATCGTTTATTACAAAGTAAAAACTACGAGGTTTTCTTTGTAACTGCAGATAAAATCCCAAATATTCTTCATGAGATTGGACGTTTACGCGAAATAACCTTTAGAGAAGTAGGTGAAGGGACAAATGAATCTTTAGATCTTGATGCTTATGATAAATATTACCATCATATGTTTCTATGGGATGACGAAACCCAATGTATTGCAGGTGCTTACAGAATGGGATTAGGCGCTCAGATATATCCTAAACATGGAATTGATGGTTTTTATTTGCATGAATTGTTCCGTTTTGAACCAGAACTGTATGATATGATGAGTAAATCTATTGAAATGGGTAGAGCTTTCATCATTAAAGAATACCAACAAAAACCTATGCCTCTATTTTTGCTATGGAAAGGAATCGTTCATACTACCTTACACTATCCTGAGCATAAATATTTGATTGGAGGAGTAAGTATTAGCAATCAATTCTCTGATTTTTCTAAATCGTTAATGATTGAATTTATGAAGTCGCATTATTATGACCCTTACATTGCACAATACGTTCATCCGAAAAAAGAATACAAAGTAAAACTAAAAGACGCGGACAAAGATTTTGTCTTCAACGAAACGGAAGCCGATTTGAATAAGTTTGACAAAATAATTGATGAAGTAGAACCAGGAAATTTACGTTTGCCGGTTTTAATTAAAAAATACATCAAACAAAACGCAAGAGTAGTGGCTTTTAATGTGGACCCATTATTCAACAACTCGGTAGATGGCTTAATGTACATTAAAATTGCCGATTTACCAGAAAGCACCGTAAAACCCGTCATGGAAGAATTTCAAGCGGAATTGGAAAGAAAAGAGAAAGGCTAATCAATCGATTAGCCTTTCTCTTTTCTTGATAAAAATCTTTTCTATTTTTTTACATCCACAACAGTCGTATTTGCAATAATATCGCCCAAACGTTGATTTTTACTTGAATTCTTTATGGTTAAAACTCCGATTATTCCAAAAGGAAACATATCTATAGGGTCAAATAAATGCCTTGTGATAGATTGACCAAGGGTTAATTCTCCATTATTTGACGTTAGTGATTTAGGTTTCAAATTCACTATCGAATTACCTACTGTAGCTCCAAAGAAAACTTCGGTTAATACAACAATTGCAAACCACATAACAAAAGGAACAATAGCGGCAACTCCAGTAACTGAATAACCTCCCTCATTATTTGGTTCACCAAACGAGTATAGATATGCAAAAATTAAGGAGTATAAAAGCGCATAATCAATAAAGCCCGCAATAAATCTTTTTCCAATATTTTTTTTATCTTCTGATTGATTCATAACAAGAATTACTTTTCAATATTTCTCTTAAAATCTTCCCAAGCCTCTTTGGTCAAAATAGGCTCTGATTTTATTTTTTTATTTTTTAGATAATTCAAAATGGTTTTGGCTCTCGCCTCTGATTCGGGATGCGTGGAAACCCAATACGTGTATTTGTGTAACTCATTATCTAAAGACAGTTCATAAAGAAAATCAGCAAATGGTCTTGGATCGATATTCGCGTTAAGCAAATATTTCACGCTTTGCATGTCGGCTTCAGTTTCTAAACTTCGGTCGTAAGCTGATGATGAAAGTGCTTTTAAAATCTCACTTAAAACCGCACCATTTGAACCCGTTGTGATCGATAATAAAACCGAAAGACCGATTTCTTTCGACAATTTTTTCATTACGTGATTGCCTTCTATATGCGCAATTTCGTGACCTAAAACCCCTAATAACGCTTGCTCGTTTTTACAAGCTTTAATCAATCCTGTATACACTACCAAATGATTATCCGGCATTGCAAAAGCATTTACCTCATCTTTGTCAATGATGTGTACTTTTAAACTGTCTCTCTCAATTCCGTTTTCTTTACAGATTGGTAATAACAAAGAATCCAACGTATTCACAATCGAATCATCAAAAATGATGGTTTCGGTGTTTTCGATTTCGTCCCAAATAATATCACCAATTGTTTTTTCGGTACCTGATTTAGCTTCTTTTACTTTAAAATGTTTCACAAAATCAATTTGCGACAACAACATCCAAACACCAAAAAAGAGTGCTACGATTACTAATCCTTTACTTATTGTTTTCATTCGTTTTGCAAATTAAATTAGTAACATCCCCAAAAAAGAAGAATTCTGTGTGTTGTCCTTTTCTTACTTTAGTCGCAATAATTAAGGTAGAGAAAAACTCAATTAAATTAAAAATCACTAACGTAATAATGTAAGCAAAATAATAATTGGTTGCTGTTTCATCATAAAACAAAATAGAAACCGTCCACCAAAAACCAGCGCTATTAAAGAAAAACAATCCCAATTGAGAAACCAAAGCTTGTGTACAATGCCATTTTACAAAAGCGGTACTTTTTCGGTTTCCTAAATAAAAGAAAATACTTGCCATTAAATTTAAAATAGGCAATGGTAACCCGCCAATTACGGCCACTAACGACATCAAATAACTATTTGATGCGCGCTCTAATTCCGATTCGTGAGGTTGATAATTAAATTTTGCGGTTGTTATCATAGTTTTTTTTTAATGTTCCAAATCCAATTGGCTATTACCAGAATGATAAGTACAATTGCGACTTTTCGTTTTCTGAGTATCGTTTCAATTTTTAAATAAGCGGTGTAAAACGTTTCCTCTTTTTGAATGAAATCATAGCCAATCCAAACAGGAGCTATTATCATTATTAGTGCAACAATAATACCAAAAGGATTGATTAAAATTGCGGAAAGAAAATTTCCGTGTGAAAGTTGCATTACAGAACGTGTAGTTCCGCAAGAAGGACAAGGAACAGTGGTTACTTTTTTAAACAAACAAACGGTAAATTCTTGACTTTGAATATCGTGTTCGTGTTGCAACGAAAAAAGCAACCAACTATACCCTACAAAACAAGCGCATAAAAGAAATAGATATAGCTTGTTTTTATGCATTATTAGAACATAAAAGTTCTGTTGAATAATTCCATGTTTTTCTCTTTGGTAGCCCCTTGGATTAAAAACCAATCCACGATAGCCCAAACGCCTAAACCACCACAAGTAAGTAGTTTTCCAACTCCCATGCCAGTATCACCAATATAAAAACGATCAATTCCATAAGCTCCAGCAAAAATTGAAATTAATAAAGAGGTTGTTGGATCTTTGAATTGAAGTGTTTGCACCATTGGCCATTTATCATCGTCCATTTGTAATAAACGTTCTCTGATGGCATTTAATTGATGACCTTCAAAAAATTTAGCGTTTGTCATCATAAACATGTCTACTTTTTGTGCTTCCATTGTAAAATTGTTTGTTTTAGTTGTCTCCTACTCGTAAGGCTTTTCGGGTGCGCCATAAAATGCTAATATAAAAATATTTTCTACATTAGTCGAATACTTGTTAAAAAGTTACAAATTTTTAAAAAATATTCTTAATCTTATTTACAATTGTCTGCGCTAACTTTTGATGACTCTCAAAAGTCCAACCTGCAATATGTGGTGTAAGTAAAACATTCTCAGCTTTTAAAAGATACTCAAAAGCGGCTGGCTTTGCTCCTTCAAATAGCGTTTCAAAAGATAGTTTTTCATATTCTAAAACATCTAAACCAGCACCTAAAATTTTTCCTGATTTCAACCCTTCCACCAAATCAGCAGTTACCACTGAATTTCCTCTTGCAGTATTAATCAACCAAAACGGTTTCTTAAATTGATTAATAAAATCCGAATTAATCATTTTATCGGTTTCGGGTGTCCAAGGGGTGTGCAAACTTAAAACATCAGCTCTTTCTTGAAGTTCGGATAGTGAAACTTGAGTCGCATAGGCATCACCTATATTGGGTAAAATATCATGACATAACACTGTCACATCAAATCCACGTAATTTTTTAGCGAATGATTTCCCCATGTTGCCATACCCTACAATCCCAATAGTTTTGCCTTCTAATTCATAGCCGCGATTGGCTTCTCGCTTCCATTGACCTGATTTTACTTCGTTATTGGCTTTGTTCAAATTATTAAACAACGACAACAACATTCCGATAGCATGTTCGCCAACAGCATTAGCATTTCCTTCTGGAGCAGCAATTAGGTGAATTCCTTTCGTTATGGCGTAATCACAATCGATACTCTCTAAACCTGCACCAACACGCGCTATAAATTTCAGATTAGTCGCTTTATCTAAAAATGTTTTATCAATTTTAAAACGACTACGAATGACAATTCCGTGATAGTTTTCAATTTTAGCTTCCACTTCTTGTTTGGATGAAGTAAAATCGGCTTCGTTATGAAAACCTGCTTGTTCTAATTGATCCCATAACAACGGATGATTACTATCGATGTGAAGTATTTTAAAACTAGTTAAATTCATATGTTGGAATTAGAAGGTAAAAGTAAAAAATTGATTTAAAAAAAATGAGGCCATAATGACCTCATACTATTTTACATATTCAACCAAATTTCAGGATTAAGAGTAGTCGTGTTTTGAAGTACTAAAAATTTAATAACAGCACTTCCTGAAGAATCGGTATGAATTTTTCCTATACTTTGTTTTATACTTACTTTTTGTCCTTTCGTCACACTAACAGTTGATAAGTTCAAATAAACGGTAATAAAATCTCCATGTTGAATATAGACGGCTTTATTATTTGCTGATATCACTTGAACTTGTAATACCTCACCTCCAAAAACAGCTCTCGCATAAGATCCTGGTTTTGTTGAAATCTCAACACCACTATTGTGTATCGTTAAATTCTTATGTACGGGGTGCGGTTGATCTCCATGTTTTAGTGAAATATAACCATCAGCAACAGGCCAAGGAAGTTTTCCTTTATTGGCTATGAAATTATCTGAAACTACTTTGCCTTCGGCTGTTAATACAAACTTCGAAGCCTCTCTGCTTCCTGATTTAGGAGCTGATTTCCCTGTTTTTGCTGCATTTCTTTTATTAGCAGCGGCAATTTCAGCTGCAACTAAACTTTTAATTTTAGCATCGATTGATTTTGCTTCTTTTTGTTTTTTATCTATTTCAGCCGCGTACTTTTTCTTATCTTTTTGAATGATTTTGGCTAAACGTTCTTGCTCCTTCTTCTCTTTCTCTAATTCTTGCTTTTCTTTTTCAGTTTGTTCTAAGACGATTTCTTTTTCTTTTTTACGCTCCGACAAACGCTTTTCTGCTTGGGCTAATTTAATTTGTTTTTCTTTAATTTCTTCACCCTGCATCTTTCTGAATCCTGCATATTGTTTCATATACTGAATACGCTTATATGCTTGCAGAAAATTCTCCGAAGAAAGAATAAACATAATTCTACTTTGTTCGTTTCTACTTTTGTATGATTTCACAATCATCTTTTCGTAATCCTCTTTCAAAACTTTTAATTCTCTATTTAACTTGTTCATTTCTAATTGTGTTAAATAGATTTCATCACTTAAAATACGGGTTTGTTTCGCCGTAGTACTAAGTAATTTTTGTCGCAATTGAATTAAATTCCTTTGCTGACTTATTTGCTTCAAAACCGATTTTTCTTTCTTTTTTTCAGCTTCTAACCTAGCTTTAGTCTCTGAAATCTCTTTTAAGACTTGAGCTTTACGCTCTTCCAATTTTTGTTGTTCGGAAGATTGTGCAAAAGATAGATTTATAAAGAAAAAGAAAATAACAATTTTAAAAAAATAATTCATGTATAGAAGATTTTTACAAAGGTAAATTTGTTTTCTAGATTTCAAAAATTAATCCAATTCTATTTGGGTATATCCGCTAGGTATAGAATAAGAATAACTCAAATTTTCATTAAATGTTGTGTTTTTATACTCAATTTCAATTGAAATCTTATCTTTTTGAGAGGCTTTTATTAGTACTTCATTGGGTAAAAACATATCATTTATCTTCTTGTGAGATGGATATTGAATTTCCAAACTTCTGTTTTTACTAACTTGATTAATGGTTTCTTTTTTCAATAAATAATTAGCTCCTTCAAAATAAAACTCTTTTGTAACTGCCGATGTAGTCGATAAAGACAATTTGAACAAAGCATCAACTACCTCAGAATTCCATCGGTCCTTTGTTAAATCATCAATGGCTTTGCCTAAAAATAAATTTTGTACTTTATTAAAATCTAAATCGGTTCCCAACCAATTGCTTAACATACTGAAATCGCCCTCAAAATAAGTCCCATTTAATTTCTCATAATAACTTACTTTTGTTGGAGTTATGATAGCTTTTGCCATTGGAATGCCAAAAAATTTGATGTTTATCCAAATAATTTCGTCTTTTTTGATACGAATATCAGCGTTCATCGAATGCGATTGCTTTTCATCCTCATAGCGAGCATTAGCTCTAATATTCAACGTCTTAAAATCAAAATCATTAGTATAATGACCCTTTATAACTTTAGAAACTTCGGTGTTCTCATTGGCAGCTGCAGTAGCTACGGCTTGTTTCGATTTACATCCGATTAAAAAAACGATTAAAAAAGTTGATAGTATTGGCTTCATTTATTTTTGTAATTGCTTTAATTTGTTGGTATACACTTGCTTTTTAGCATTATCATTCAAATTTTCGCAACTGATGATTAATTGTTTGTAAAAATTAGCTTCTAATGACTGGTTCTCCACTACAAAATCCAAGCCATTTTCTAGAGCGGTTTTCGCTTTCTTAAATTCTTTTAACTTATTATAACCCAACCCTACATAGAGATAAAAATTAGGTTGCGTTGGAAAAGACTCTAAGAATTCTTCCGCATTTTGAGTAACCTTGTGAAAATCTAGTTTTTGGATTAATATTTCCAAATACAATTCCATTGCTTCTATATCTTCTGGATTTTTCTTAAGTCCTTTCTCAAAATAAAACGATGCTTTCTCTAAATCGTTCTTTTTCCAGAAAAATTTAGCTAGTTCTTTAGCCACATTGATTTCTTTGTCATCATCAAAATACGGAATCGCTTTATCTATATCTTTCAAATACGTTGGATTTTTTACCGCAAAAATTAAAAACTCATTAAAAACACGATGCTTGATTTTTAAATCCATCCGTTCGTTTTCCAAAACTTTAAACATTGATTTGGAAGCATTTTCGCCATCGTTGTTATTCAAATGAAATTTCACCAAACTAACATGTGCCCAGTCGGAATTTGGAATTTCTTTTTCCAATTGTTTCGCTACTTCAAAAGCTTTGTCTTCTTGATTAAAACCTGAATACAACACAATCAAATCGATATAATTTTGCTCTACTTTTGGATTCTTTTTAATTGCATCTTCAAGTTGTTCTTTTTGGGGTTTCGCATAATTATTTGATTCTTGGATTCTCAATTTATAGTATTCCATCATGCTGGTCAACTTGGATTTCGATTCCATGTCTTTCAACAAGTCTAACGCTTTTCCGTGTTGGTTGGTATTCATGTAAAGCGAAACCAAATCTTCTTTCATGTTAGCATCAAACTCCACTAATTTCTCAACAATTGGAATCGATTTTTGAAAATCTTTGGTTTGATAATACACATCGTACAATCCGTTCCAATACCAACGTTGTTTGTTGTCTAACTCAACTGCTTTTTTAAATGCTTTTTCAGCATACACATAATTTTTCAAACTCAAGTAATTTTTACCCAATTCATATTGAAAAGCGGCATTTGTAGGCTCTTTTTCGATGCATTTTTGAATCGCCACAATTGCTTTATCGTAATTTTCAATACCACGTTGTTTCATGGCTTCGTAAAAATTATTTTCCAATTGGTCATCCACCAAAGCAATTGCATCAGGATTATCTTGCGCGAACAAGTAATTCCCAAAACTGAAAAGCAGGAACGTAAATAAAGCTATGTGTTTTCTTTTTATCATTTATTCTAAAACCGAATAATCTCCGATACTTACACTTGTAAAACTACCATCAAAACTAACATGATTTCCTATCATCGCGTTATCTAAATTGGCATTTTTAATATGTGCATGAGTTTGAATCAAGCTGTTTTTAATCGTAGAATCAACTACGTGACATCCTTTTCCTAACGAAACATTTGGACCAACTGTAGCATTAATCAACACTACATCTTCACCAATATAACATGGAGGAATGATAGTTGAATTCTCTAATTTTACATCATAATCAACTAAATGTTCGCCATCGTTATGTAAAAAACCTAACATTCTAGTATTGGTTTCTACTGTAACATCTTTATTTCCACAATCCATCCACTCGTCTACTTGTCCAGGCACAAATTTCATGCCTTTTGCCATCATTTGTTTGATTCCATCATTAATTTGATATTCGCCACCGTGAATAATGTTGTTATCTAAAACCGATTGCAATTCGTTTTTCAACACGGCAATGTCTTTAAAATAATAAATTCCGATAACTGCTAAATCCGATACAAATTCTTTTGGCTTTTCTACCAATTCGATGATTTCACCATTGTCATTTAAGTTTACTACACCAAAAGCTTCAGGCTGATCCACTTGTTTTACCCAAATTACGCTATCAGCAGTAGTATCCAAATCAAAATCGGCACGAATTAAAGTATCCGCATACGCAATAACCGCTGGACCAGATAAAGAATCTTTAGCACACATAATCGCGTGACCCGTTCCTAATGCTTCATTTTGATAATAGATAGTTCCTCTTGCGCCCAACTTTTGAGCAATCGCAATTAAATCTTCTTCTACTTTTTTACCAAAACTCTCATGAATAATAAACGCAACTTCATCTATTTTCTGATTTAAAACGCCAGCAATATCTTCCACTAAACGGTGAACGATTGGTTTTCCTGCTACAGGAATTAATGGTTTTGGAACGGTTAAGGTATGTGGGCGAAGACGTGAACCACGACCTGCCATTGGTACGATTATTTTCATGTTAGCCCCCTAACCCCCGAAGGGGGAATTCCTATTAGGGGTCAATAGGATTTTATTAATTAATTCGATTTATATTTAACTATTCACACAATTTTGTCAATTCCCCCTTTGGGGATTAGGGGGCTTTACTTCACTCCCGTGCTACCAAAACCACCTTCGCCTCTTGAAGTTTCTGATAATTCGGTTACTTCAATCCATTCCGCTCTTTCGTGTTTGGCGATGATTAACTGGGCGATGCGTTCTCCGTTTTCGATTACAAAATCTTCATTGGATAAATTTACTAAAATCACACCTATTTCTCCACGGTAATCCGCATCGACAGTTCCTGGTGAGTTTAACACAGTGATTCCTTTTTTAGCAGCCAAACCGCTTCTTGGTCGTACTTGCGCTTCGTAACCGATGGGTAATTCAATAAAAAGTCCGGTTTTTATGATGGTTCTTTCTAGTGATTTTAAAGTGATTGGTTCTGAAATATTCGCACGTAAATCCATTCCTGCCGAAGCGATGGTTTCGTAGTTGGGTAACTCGTGATTGGATTTATTGATGATTTTGATTTGCATTTTTAATTCTATTTTTTTTGGAACACAAATTTTAGAAATTGGAGAAATCCTTACTAAATCTATAATTCAAAGTTATTATTTTCTTCTGATAATTGTTAAAATGGTTTCTTTTTCGTTTCGGTACACAAAGTAAGCAAAAAACAAGATAGCTGCAATTCCGAAAACGTAAGTTTCTCGTAAAATGGGCACGTAAAACGAAATTCCGGAAAGCATTATCGCTAATCCTAAATACGTAAAAATCGCTTTTTTATCATACGGAATTGGGTATTTCTTTTGTCCCATGTAATACGAAATGAACATCATGGTTCCGTAAGCCAAAATGGTTGCAATTGCAGAACCCATATAACTAATGAATGGAATTAAAATCAAGTTTAAAATTAAAGTTACAATTGCTCCTACAATCGAAATATAAGCACCAATTTTAGTTTTATCAATTAATTTGTACCAAACCGATAAATTGGTATAAATCCCTAAAAAGAAATTAGCCAAAACAATTAACGGCACCACATCCATAGCATCCCAATATGTTTCTTTTGGAACCAAAATCAACTTTAAAATATCTGCAAAAACGATAACACCTAAACAAATGAAAGAACCAAAAATGACAAAATATTTAGTAATCGTGGCATAAGTTTGCGGTGCGTTTTCATTTTTAGCGTGACTAAAGAAAAAGGGTTCGATTCCTAATGTATAAGCCGTGCGGAACAAGACCATAAACATTCCGATTTTGTAACAAGCGGAATAAGCTCCGATATCAGCCATATCGACTTCCATCCAATCTAACAAGATTTTATCGAAATGTTCGTTGATGGCAAAAGCAATTCCGGCTACTAAAATAGGCAAACCATATTGCATCATTTTTTTCCACAAATCGGCATCGAATTGCCATTTGATTTTGAAATAATCGGGTAAAACGAAAAGTAAAGTAGCTAAGCTTGCTATTAAATTCGCAACGAAAATATAACCAATTTGAAAATCATCGTGATAAATGGTTTGAATGATTAGATTCGAAGATTCGTTTGCTAAATCGGGAAGAAGAATCAAAAAGAAAACGTTTAGTAATAAATTAATTAAGACGTTTGAAATCTTAATTACGGCATATTTTATAGGACGACCTTCGGCTCTAATTTTAGAAAACGGAATAATGGCCAACGCATCTAAAGCTAAAATCCAAATAGTAAAAACGATATATTCCACATTAATTTCTGACCAAAGTGCTAAATCTTTTCGAAATAAAAGAAACAAAACTAAAAACCCTATCGTTGACCAAAAGAGTGAAATAGTTGCCGTAGAAATTACTTTGCTTTTATTGTTTTCGGAATTATAAAATCGGAAAAAAGCGGTTTCCATTCCGTAAGATAAAATCACATTGAAGAAAACCAAATAAGAAAAAATAACTGAAACTTCCCCCATTTTTTCTTTATCAGTTAGATAGTAGACAAAAATTGGGTTTAGAATGAAACTGATAATTCTTGGCAAAACGGTTGCGATGCCATAGATTGCCGTTTGTTTAAAAAGACTTTTGTAGAGACTCAATTTCGTTTGGTTTTAGATAAACAAATGTAATTAAAACTTTGGCTTTGCCGAAGGATATTCCAAGCTTGGTTTTTCAATTACATTCGTAATTTTTTGTTGGTATTCTTTACCGTTTTTTGAAAATACTAAAATAGCTTCCTTGTCAGCTAATATTAAGGCATTTTTTGGGCTGGTATAAATTTGAGTATCATCCTCTTCAGATTTTTGTTGATTGCCTTCAGTTTTTATTCTCGCAATTAAATGTAATTCATCTTGATTCTCAAAAGTGACTTCGTATCCTCTAAAAATTACTTTTTTTAGTTCAATATTAGGAGGCAGTTCCGATTTTAAATCAATATAAAAATTAATCCCACTTCCCCCACCACGAATACCAGCTACCCAAGATTGATAAGAAGCCTCAATCGCTGATTCTTTAATGATTACATCCTGACTAGAACAACTCGTAACTAAAATCAAGAATAGTATTGAAATATAATGCTTCATAATTCCTATTTTAAATATTTCACAAAATGAAATCCTTTGGGGACAAATCCGTGATTCATGTAGAATTTTTGTGCTCCAAAATTGGTAGTATATGCATCTAAAGCAATCATATTACAATTTTCATCAATGGCCTTTTGGTTGAGATAATTCGTCATAATACTTCCTATTCCTTTAGAACGAAAATCTTCATGTACGACCACATTATCCATTTCTAAGTATTTTCCGCACCACAATTTTGTTCCAATCCAAAATCCAGCTAAACCCATCGTGATACCGTTTTCTACTACAATTAATTGTTTATAATTATGCGGGATCATTTTGTCTAACAAATCACCATAAATTTCAAGCGTATAATCGGGATATAACTGTTGGATAATGGATAGTTGTTCCAACATATCGGCTTTATTTCCTAATTCAATTAACTGAGGCATTTTATTTTTGTAATAGATTTTCGTTAAATAAGTCTAAAATTCTTCGGTATTCGTCTATCCAAGAATAGGTTTCTGTAAAACCGTGTGCTTCAACTGGGAAAACTGCTAAATCCCAATCTTTTTTCCCTAATTCAATAAAACGTTGTGTTAATCTCACAATGTCTTGAAATTGTACATTGTCATCGACCATTCCGTGTAACATCAACAATTTATCTTGTAAGTTATTGGCGAAATAAATAGGTGAACTTTTCTTGTATGCTTCAGGATCGGTTTCTGGGAAATTCAAAATATTTGACGTGTAACCGTGATTGTAATGCGCCCAATCGGTAACCGAACGCAAAGCAGCTCCAGCTTTGAATTCGCCAGGTTCAGTTAATAATGCCATTAAGGTGATGAAACCGCCATACGAACCACCGTAAATTCCCACTCGATCGGCATCAATTCCTAAATTTTGAACCAAATAGTTCTTTCCATCCAGTTGGTCGGATAAATCTTTTCCGCCCATGTGACGGTAGATTCCCGTTCTAAAATCACGCCCGTAACCATCACTAGCTCTATAATCGATGTCTAAAACCGTGTAACCTAAATCGGTTAACATATTGTGAAACATGTATTCTCTGTGATAAGTACTCCAATAATTGTGCGCGTTTTGCAAATATCCTGCACCGTGAACAAAAATAACTGCGGCTTTGTTCTTGTTTTCTACTTTTGGTTGATACAAACGTGCGTAAACATTGGTTCCGTCTTCGGCTTTAAAAGTGATAACTTCTGGTGTTTTCCAATTGTATTTTTTGAATTCTGGCGTAGTTGAAAACGTAATTTGTTTTAATTCCGAATTCGGTTTGTTAGTTCCAACGTACAATTCCCAAGGTTTGTTTTTATAAGAATAACGCACTAAAAGCGTTTTTTCATCTGGTGATAATTCAACTTCGTAGTTACCATCATTCGTTAAAATTCCAGTCATTTTTTTAGAAGTGATGTCCAATTTATAAAAACTTCTATTTCCTGGATGTGTTGTCGTAGTCGTAATGTAAAATGATTTTTTATCGTTGGATAATTTCACTTCACGAACTTCCCAATTCCCATTTGTTAACGATTCTTTTTTCTTAGTCTCCAGATTGTACGTGTACAAATGCGAAAAACCAGTAGCTTCCGATTGAAAATAAAAAGTGGAATTATCAATAAAAGCCAATGTTCCACCACCGAAACTATAGCCTGGAATTCCAGGTCCGCCAATCCAAGCTACGTCGTGTTGGTGGTCTAACTCTAAGATTTTTCCTGAAATTAAATCCAATTGCACTATCCAGCGATGTTTGTTGTCTTGACTTCTGATTTCTAAAACGGCATTTTTCCCATCTGGACTGTATACCGGACTCATCATTACAACCGCGGTTTCGTAATCCGATTTGTCTTTTAGATTTTCGTATTCTTGATAGTATTTTGGTGCCTCTTTGATTCCCGTTAAATTGGAAAACGAAACGTAATACGTAGTGTCTTTCGCTACATTGAAAATTCCGAATTTATGTTTACTAAAATTATCAACTGAGACTTTTGCTCGTGCTCTTTCTTGACGTGTAAATCCATCAGCAGTGATGAAATTTTCTACATTTGTGGAAGCTTGATTTGGATAATCGGAAAGTCTGAAGGTTACAAATTTTCCATCTGGTGATGCTTTAATTTGCTCCAAAGAAGATTTATCGTAAAAGATTTCTTTTGGAAATTTCTCTTTCCTGTTTTTAGATTTTTCTTCATACCATTTTGAAGCTGCTTCTTCATCGCGCACAAATTGAAACAATTCTTTTTGTTGATTTTTTAAGAACGAATCTTCTTCTTTTGATGCTTTATTTTCTTTTCCAGGTTTAAAATTGGTCAACTGAACAATCGAAAAATCTTTGGTATTGAATTGATATACATTTCTATTTTGCTGAAAGAAAATCACATCAGCATTCGTGCTTCTTTCTACCGAGTTAATTCTATCGGCTAATTGAATGACTTTTTTGGTCTTTTTAGTGGATTTGGTATACGAATACAAAACCCCTTGATTCGTATAATACACCACGTCATACTCTTTTTGTGCTACCATAAAATCCAAATCATAAATTGGATTTGAAGTCGTTACTTTTTGTGGGGTTTTCAACGTAGCATTCCAGAAATAAGAGCTATTTCCTATTTCATTATTCGGATTCCAATCAAACAAAACGGTTTGCCCATCAATAGACCAACGGTGATTATCGGGTTGGTGTCCGATGAATTCATTTCCTTTCATGATGTCTTCTAAACGAAGAGTTTGTGCCGAAGCCAAAAAGGTAAAAAGTAGTAGAACGAAAGATGTATATTTTTTCATTGGTGAATTGTTATTCTTACAAATATACCAATAAAAGTAAATGAGGAAAAAAAGGTTTTGTTAAATGAAATGAAGTAAGAGAAGAATTTGTATCGAAATGAATTTAATTATTCCAACAAAAACTCAATAAAATAAATTACTGAAGTAATTAAGCACAGACCTATGATAATCCAATCCTTTACAATTCCAACTTTCTTAAAATCTTTATTTAAAACTTCTTCTTTCTCTTTTCTCTTATTTAGCCACCATTTATGGAATTTAAAATAAATAAAAGCTGCTGCTAAAAACAAAATACTATACAAGAGACTATTATTTATCATAATATAAAGTTTAGTTAGAATCTTATTTAGAATAAGTGCATATAATTAGAAAACTCAAGATATAGCTGATACACAAATATAAAACAAAAAAGTCCCGAATAAATCGGGACTCTTTATAATATCTAAATTAAAATTAATTATTCAAAGCTTCTGCTCCACCAACGATTTCTAAGATTTCATTTGTAATAGCTGCTTGACGTGCTTTGTTGTATGTTAATTTTAATTGGTCTCTTAATTCTGTAGCGTTATCGGTTGCTTTATGCATTGCTGTCATACGTGCTCCGTGTTCTGCTGCAAATGAATCTCTAATAGATTTGTATAATTGTGTTTTTAATGATTTTGGAATCAAAGTCAACACAATTTCTTCTTTAGATGGTTCAAAAATATAATCAGATGCTACTACTTCGCCACCCACAATTGGAGCTAAAGGTAAAAACTGTTGCGTTCTAACAATTTGAGTCGCTGCATTTTTAAATTCGTTGTAAACAATTTCGATTTTATCGTAATCACCTGCTACGAATTTATCCATTAACTGTTGTGCAATTGCTGCAGCATTGTCAAAAGTCAATTGATCGAAAACACCGTTTTGAACGTCAATCACATTATGTGTTTTACGTAAAACGTCGTTTCCTTTTTTACCGATAGCAAAAACATCAACTTGTTTTCCTTGGTAAGCATCTGCTACTACTTTAACTTGTTTGATAACGTTTGTATTAAACGCACCACACAAACCTCTATTAGAAGTAACAGCTACAACAAGCACTCTTTTTATTTCTCTTTGAGTTGTAAAAGCCCCACCTACTTCTCCTTCAAGAGTAGCACTTAAGTTTTGTAATAGCTCCGTAAGTTTTTCTGCATACGGACGCATAGCCGTAATAGCATCTTGCGCTTTTTTTAATTTAGCCGCAGAAACCATTTTCATCGCCGATGTAATTTGCATCGTAGATGAAACAGAAGTAATCCTATTACGTATTTCCTTTAAGTTTGCCATGTTTTTATAGTAATTAGTAATTAGTGAATAGTAATTAGCTCTTCACTAATCACTATTCACTTTTCACTGAAAATTAATTATATTTTGCTGAAATTTCTTTAGCTACTTTTTCTAAAACGTCAGTGATAGCGTCATCAAACTTACCTGATTTAAGTGCGTCTAATGTATCTCTGTGTTTTGCATTTAAGAACTCTAAATAATCTTTTTCGAATTCTTTTACTTTGTCAACAGGTACATTTCTTAACAAGTTTTTAGAACCTGCATAAATAATTGCTACCTGATCTTCTACTGTAAAAGGAGAGTTTAAACCTTGTTTTAAAATTTCAACATTTCTCTTACCTTTTTCAATTACATTTAAAGTAACTGCATCTAAGTCAGAACCAAATTTCGCGAAAGCTTCTAATTCACGGAATTGTGCTTGGTCTAATTTTAATGTACCAGCTACTTTTTTCATGGATTTGATTTGTGCATTACCTCCAACACGAGATACTGAAATACCTACGTTGATAGCAGGACGAACACCCGAGTTGAATAAATCACCATCTAAGAAAATCTGTCCGTCTGTAATCGAAATTACGTTTGTTGGGATATAAGCAGAAACGTCACCTGCTTGAGTTTCGATAATTGGTAGCGCTGTTAACGAACCACCACCTTTAACAATTCCTTTAATAGAATCTGGTAAATCGTTCATATTTCTAGCGATTTCGTCGTTAGCGATAACTTTACAAGCTCTTTCTAATAAACGAGAGTGTAAGTAGAAAACGTCTCCAGGGTAAGCCTCACGTCCTGGTGGTCTTCTTAATAATAAAGATACCTCACGATACGCTACTGCTTGTTTAGATAAATCATCATAAACAATTAAAGCTGGACGACCAGAATCTCTAAAATACTCACCAATTGCAGCACCTGCCATAGGAGCATATACTTGCATTGGAGCTGGGTCAGAAGCATTAGCAGCAACGATAACGGTATAAGCCATTGCCCCTTTTTCTTCTAACATTTTTGCAATCCCTGCTACAGTTGAAGCTTTTTGCCCAATTGCAACATATATACAGAATACAGGTTTTCCTGCATCGTAAAATTCTTTTTGATTTAAGATAGTATCGATACAAACTGTTGATTTACCAGTTTGACGGTCACCAATAACCAACTCACGTTGGCCTCTACCAACCGGGATCATGGCATCAACTGCTTTTACTCCTGTTTGTAATGGTTCAGTTACGGGTTGACGGAAGATAACTCCAGGAGCTTTTCTTTCTAATGGCATCTCATATAACTCACCACCGATTGGACCTTTACCGTCGATTGGGTTACCTAAAGTATCTACAACACGACCTACCATTTGCTCTCCTACTTTAAGAGAAGCAATACGTTGTGTTCTTTTTACTGTAGAACCTTCTTTGATACCTGTTGATGGCCCTAAAAGTACTACCCCAACATTGTCTTCTTCTAAGTTCAATACGATAGCCTCTAATCCGTTTTCGAATTGTACTAACTCACCGTATTGAGCGTTTGATAATCCGTAAACTCGAGCGATACCGTCTCCAACTTGAAGTACTGTTCCAACTTCCTCTAACGATGCACCAGATTCAAAACCTGATAATTGTTGTTTTAATATTGCTGAAATTTCAGCAGGTTTAATTTCCGCCATTTTGATATATCTTTAATGGTATATTAATTACTAAACTCTCTTTTTAAATTTTGCAAACTGTTAGCTACAGATGCATTGTATTGTTGGTCTCCCATTCTTAAAATGAATCCACCAATGATAGTTGGATCTACAATATTTTGAATGGTAATCTTTTTATTTGAAAAAGATGCAATTTTCGCCAATACTTTAGCTTCTAACTCTGACGTCATAGGAACAGCCGTTGTAACTTTAGCAACTTCAATCCCGTTAAGTTCATCGTATAAAGTATTATACTGTAAAGCGACATCATTTAATAATTCAAATCTTTTATTTGCTAAAAGCAATTGAAATAATCCTTTTGTCTCTTTTTGAGCAGAAGCAAAAATTTCATTTAAAGAAGAATGTTTGATTTCCCCTTTAATAATTGGGCTTTGCAAAAAGTCTTTTAATTCTGCACTTTCTTTAATTGCATTTACAATTGAAGCCATATCAGCATTTACTGCATCTACAGAATTATTTTCTTTGGCAATATCCAAAATGGCTTTAGCATATCGAATTGCTGCTCTAGTTCCTGCCATGATATTAGTTTAATTTAGCGTCACCTAACATTTTCTCAACTAATTTAGTTTGAGCTTCTTTGTTAGATAATTCTCCTTTTAATAATGTCTCAGCAATTTCTAATGACAAAGAAGAAACTTGATTTTTCAATTCTGCCATAGCTGCATTTTTCTCACTTTCGATTGAAGCTTTCGCTGATTCAATCATTTTTTCACCTTGTGCTTGCGCTTCAGATTTAGCATCAGCAATCATTTTTTCTTTGATTTCTCTTGCTTCTTTGATCATAGCATCTCTTTCCGCTCTTGCTTCAGCTAATAATTTTTCATTATCTGATTTAAGATTTTGCATTTCTTTCTTAGCATTTTCTGCAGCTAACAATGCATTGGAAATTCCTTCTTCACGAGCGGCTAATGCTGCTAAGATAGGTTTCCAAGCAAATTTAGCTAATAATAAAATTAATATTACTAAGATAATAGCTTGCCAAAAAAACAAACCATAAGAAAAATCGTTGATTAACTTATCCATTTATATAGTCTTTATAAAATTCTTTTTAATACTTTGTTTAATTAAACAACACTTGTAGCCAACCGCTACAGGTGTTGTTTTTTTTAATTAAGCTCCTAAGATTAAAGCACCGAATGCTAAACCTTCTAATAACGCTCCAATGATAATCATTGCAGTTTGGATTTTTCCAGCAGCTTCTGGTTGACGTGCAATAGCGTCCATTGCAGATCCACCGATTTTACCTAAACCTAAACCAGCTCCGATTACGATTAAACCAGCTCCTACTAAATTTGGAATTGTCATGATAATTGATTTATATAATTAAACAAAATTTATACTAATTAATGGTGATCGTCGTGATGATGATCTTGTACCGCCATACCTATAAATAGCGATGACAACATGGTAAAAATATACGCTTGTAAAAACGCTACTAATATTTCTATAACCGAAATAAACAAAGTTAACGCTAATGAAACTGCTGTAGCTCCACCTACTGTTAATTGTTCTTTCATTAAAAACACAATTGCAATTAATCCCATTACTACTGTGTGACCCGCTGTAATGTTAGCAAAAAGACGAATCATTAACGAGAATGGTTTTGTAAACATACCTAACACCTCAATTGGCGCTAAAATAATTTTCATTGGAACAGGCACTCCTGGCATCCAGAAAATATGACCCCAATACTCTTTATTCGCACTGAATTGTGTAATGAAGAAAGTAAATAAAGCCGCACATAAAGTGAAAGCAATATTTCCAGTTACGTTAATTCCTAGCGGTGTTAATCCTAATAAGTTCAATAACCAAATTAAGAAGAAAACCGTTAACAAATAAGGCATGAATTTTTTATATTTCTTCTCACCAATATTTGGTCTTGCAATTTCGTCACGCACATAGATTACTAAAGGCTCTAATACTCTGCTGAAACCTTTTGGTAAATTGTTATGTCCGTTTTTGTATGTTTTTGCTAATCCAACAAATAAGAAGAATAAAATTGCCGCAGTAAGAATCAACGATACTACATTTTTAGTCATCGAGAAATTCAAAGGCATTTTATTGGTTGGGTGGTGGTGATCGTCCATAGTTAAATCACCAGCAGCATTTGTTTCGTAAATTTTTCCGTGGTATAATTTGTAGAATTTACCATCTACTTCAGCAACTGTTTCACCATAGTGGAATTTTGAAGCTGAGAAAACTTTTAATCCTCCATCAATTAAAATTACTGGAAGCGGGAACCCGTAATGTTTACCTTCTGCCTCATCAGCGAAAAAAGTAAAATAATAATCATCTTGAAGGTGGTGCTCAATGTGAGCATTAACAACTTCTTTAGGCGATTTTGCTTCTTCTGCATGCGTTTCATGTGCTTCAACTTCTGTTGTTGCAGGCGCTGTGGCTACTTGTAAAGAATCAGTAGTTTCACTTGCAGAAAAAACCATTGAACTTGTTAAAAACAATATCGCTGTTAAAATGGAAATGGGTTTCCTTAAAATCATCATAACTATAATTCTTATGTTTCCTAAAAATTTTTGCAAAAGTACAATTTTAATTAATATTCCAAGTTTCTTAAATGCATTTTTTAAAGAATTATTGATTTTTTATTTCAAAATCATTTTTTGTTTAATAATCTTATTACAAAATAGGCATCTAAGCATAAAAAAATCAAGAATATGACAAAAAAATTGATTTTCACTTCTTTAGGAATTGGTTGAGTTAGAAAAAGAAATTGTGTGAGTATCAGATAACTCGCAATAACTTTTGCCGAAGTCAAACCTAAAAAAACATAACCGAGTTGTTCCTTTGCGTTTTTTTCAATCTGAATTAACCCTAAAAGTATCAAAAAAGTTAGTACTGCTTGAGACAAATAGGACACTAAAAAATTTGAGCTATTAAAATCGGTAACAAAAAATTGACAATAAAAAAAATGAGCAATACCAACTATTAAAACTGCAAGAAATGACTTAATGTATATGAACATAAAACTTTTATTTTTTATTTATTTGATTCACTTGACTAATTACTAAATATATTGCAATAAAAACTCCTATTAAAGTGGCTATTTTGAAATTAATCTGTGACTTATTTTTATAGTAAGCATCGACCAATTCTCCCAAATATGAAAAAACAAATATAACTAATCCCATTTGAAATGGAATGTGAATTAAATGCAACCATTTATTCGGTTGCTTTTTAGGAGAGTCCAAATCTTAGTTTATACTTTTCATTTCACAACTTGCTTCAAATCGAGCCCCTGGTTCTACTGATAGCTTACCTACGATGACTTCACCTCGTATATAGGCTTTAGACTTCACATTAAGCATTCCTTCTGCTTGTAATTTTCCAGAAAATGTACCTTCAATATCGATACTCTTACAAATAACATCTCCAATTACTTCTCCCGTTGCGCCTATTACAATTTTTCCTTGTGAGGTAAAATTACCATTCAATTTTCCGTCTAATCTAAAGTCTGCTAAAGTGGTTACATCTCCTGTAATTACAGTTCCTTCTACTATTCTATTAGTTTTTCCAAGTAAATGATCTTGGTTTTTAGGTTTTTCAAACATAATAATAGGTATTTGGGTTATTTGTTTAAAGCGATCCATTCTTCAAACTTTTTCTTCATTTGAACAATTTTATAATCTTCTGTTGAAATAATATACGCTTGATCGCTAATTTTATAATTTTTAAAGTCGCGCAACACCGACAACACTGAAAGAGCTGCTTCTTTGTTATCAAATCCATGCACCACAATGAAGTCATTCTCAACATTATATATATCTGTAGACAACTTTAACGCCACGGCATTTGTGTCGTTTATGTATTTTGTAATTTTTTCAACTACACTTTTAGAATTGGCATTAAAAGGTATAGGCTTTTGAAAAATAATTTTATAGTCCGAATTCTTTTTCGAGTCAAAATTCATTGCTTCAAGAAAAGGTAAATCGTTTTGAAGTATTTTTTCTGCCTCTTTTCCTTCTTGAATATTAGGATAAGTCAAAGCTATATTATTCAGGGCTTTTCTATAAACTTCAAGACCTTTTAATCTTCCTAAAACTTTTGCCTTAAGCAATTCAAATTTTGCGACTGATTCTTCACCTGAAAATTTTTCTAAAAGCGAATCCATTTCAAAGAAAACTTCCCTTAGCTGATTGTTTTCATACTTTTTAAACGTCGCATAATAAACCGCTTCTGGATTGGATTCTTCAGCAATCGCTATTGTTGGATTTTTAATAATTTCGGCATATCTACTATTTGGATATTCTGCTAAAATCTGATTCTTCATAATTTCAGCTTTTGGAAGAGAAATAACTTGATAGATTTTATACAAATTATATTTTGTCGGCAATAGCAAACGTTCTTCTGGGTTATTTAAAAGCAATTGTTCTAAACGTGATGCTGCTAACTCGTTCTCTCCAAATTTTTCTTTGTAGATGATTCCCAATTGATAATACGCAAAATTTCGATTTTTTGACAAACTATCAATTACTTTTGTGTCTGTAGGCAACTGTTTGATATAAAACTGAGGGTCATATTTTGGATTGGAAACTATAATTTCATCTTTTTTACCGTCTTCTTCCTGGTTGGTATCCGTTTTCACAAAATTTAAATTATTACCCTCTGTCGTCCACCTCCAATTGTCTTCTAATGATCTTGAGCCCCATCGATTTTGAAATTCTTTTTTTCCGTATTCTACGGTTATAGGATTATAAAAGTAAAACACACTATTGTCATTAGTACCAATCCCTGGAGGCAAACCAACCCCCGGTCCTGGATTGCCAATAGGATTTGCATTATTTGAAACAACTATATTAGAAGGACTAGAATTAGCAGCTAAATTTTGTTTCAGATTTTCCTCTTTTTTTGCAACTTCGGCAGCTAAATCTTCTTTTTTCTGATCTTCAACTTTAAGTTTTAAAATAAAATTTTCATAATACGCTATTCTGTCCGCATCATTCATCCCAATAACCGACAATATACTATCGTTGTGCTGAGCGATGCTTTCATATTTTATAACATCATCTAAGTTGATTCTTTTCTTTTTAATTTTTCTGTACTCGCGTGTCTTATCATCTAATTTAATCAAAGTACTATCATAATACTTACCTGCTATTTTATAATTCGCCTCACGAAAATAAATTTCCCCTAAATTTCTATAATTAGAAGCAATCAAATAGTCATCTTCAGAGAAAGATTTTACAGATTTATTATAATAAAACTTAGCGCGATTATTATTCTTTTGTTTATCGTAAAAAAGTGCCATTTGATGATTCAAAATATCTAAAAAAGGCCTGTTCTCTCTATCGTCCAAAAGCTTTGTGAATTTTTCAATAAAAACCAAGGTATCCCCATTTTTAAAATCAAATTGTTGCGTTTGTTTAGCATGAGCTTGCATTACATATCTGCGTGGAGACTTTCTGTTCATGTCAATAACATCCTGAAAAGCAGTATAAGCACTATCTTGATAATTCAAAGCTTCGTAAAGTTGCCCTAAAATAAAAGAATATCTTGCCTTTTCTTCATTACTATTGGTACTACTCTTTGCAATTTTTACAGCCGTAATCGCACTGTCTTTAGCTTGGATATTTAAATACGCTTGAGCCAACATAGCATTTGCATCAGCTAGATCTTGACCAGAAATTCTCTTATCCTCTAATAATTTCTTAAGATTTTTAATCGCAATTTCATCATTATCTAGTCGAATATTTACTTTTTCACGCCAAACTTTTGCATGATAAATTCTGTCGCTTGATGGGTATTTATAAAGTATATAATTTAAAGCTTCTAATGACGGGATAAATCGATTGTCATAATAACGAGACTTGGCTAATAAGAGATATGCTTCATCCATCTGCGGATTTTTTTCTCTTCCACCTATATTCATGGAATGTTTTTGAATCGCTTTAACCGCTTTTTCCTCAGCGCGCTCAAAATTTGAATTTTTTGACTGTCCTGGCAAAACTGCATCAAAATCTGTTTGCATTCTTTCTATGGGAAGGACTTGCCAAAAATTATCTTTAAAGGTAAGCTTTAGTTCATTCAAGCCTTTATCTAAAGCCAAATTACCATTATATAAGGTATTATATTCTGTAGTAACAGCATGGAGGTTTCGATTAAGAAACTTATCTTTCTTCACAGAACATGCCAATAGAAAAAGGAATAAGCCAATCGATAAAGTATATTTTAATATATTGCTTTTCAAAGTAAAACGTTTTTGTTCTTAACTACTAAAACACATTTTTAGTATGAAGAGAATGGTAAAAATACGTTTCTTTTTTTTATGTAAAAACAAATATGTTATTTTTTGTTAATCAAACACATTTTTAAGATCCTTAATTACTTTAAAAGCCACATCAATTTGCTCATCACTTACAATAATTGTGAACTCATTTGTTGTTGAAATTACTTCATGAATAATAACTCCCTCCCAAGCCAGTCGTTGAAAAATATAATAATAAACCCCCGGAGTAGAAATATTTTCTTGTGGTAACTTAACGGTAATTGAAGATAGATTATCAATTTTATGCGTTAGCTTTTCTCCCTTGAACAAAGCGTCAATTATAGGCTCTACTGAAGCGCTAGTCACAATATTCGTTTCATTTACACCCCTAGACGAAGTATAAAAAATATCTTGCAATCGGTTGATTTCGGACAACAGTTTTGCTTGGTTATCCAACAAAGTATCTGAAATTACAAACGTATAATCCGTTAAGGAAGAACGAACCGTTATTTCTCCTATGTTTTTTAAAACTTTGGATATTTTATAATTAATCTTAAAATCTAACTCTTCTGAAAGTCGTTTTAATGACATTACAATGGCCCCTTGTTTGACATCTTTCCCTAAATGCGCCTCTAACTCAGGCATCATAATTCTTGCTAAAGAAGTTAAGTTTATGATTCCTTGTGATAGCGAACTTAAAAGGAATGGTTTTGATTTTATATAATGTTCAACTACTGATGAAATGGTTTTCATTTTTTTGTTTTTTCTACTATTTAATTGCAAAGATAGGGATAAAAAACAATTTGTTACAAATTTAACATTAAAAATAATAAAACGCCTCTTCTATATGTTCTATAACAAAATCCGTGTTTTCCTTGTGAATTGCAACAATATCAAATCGAACTTCAACGTCTAAATCATTTTGAATTACATATTCATTAACAGCTTTAACTAATAATTGAATTTTCTTTGGTCTCACAAATTCTTGAGGCAAACCGAAGTCTAGACTCGAACGCGTTTTAACCTCTACAACTGATAAAATATTTTCCTTCTGAGCAATAATATCAATTTCGGCTTTATCAAAAGTCCAATTGGTTTCTAAGATTTCATAACCGCTTTTTTTCAAGAAATCCACTGCTAATTCTTCTCCAAATTTTCCTAAATCGTTGTGTTCTGCCATTTGTACAATGTGTCAATTTTCAATGTGTCGATGTGCTAATTTTAGCGAAATTGAAGTTTTACTTCTTTTTCGTTTACTTCAAAATCAACCTTATTCCCAAGAATCAAAGTTCGGTTGTCTTTTTGATGTCCCGCTGGAAATTCAAAAGCAATTGGGATGTTGTATTCTTTAGCAATTGCAGTAATAATTTGCACTTCGTTTTTTCCAAACGGAATTTCGTTATCGTGCATATCGGCCATACTTCCAACAATAATTCCTTTTACATTTTCGAAATAATTGTTGCGTTTTAAGTTGTACATCATTCTGTCGATGTGATATAAATATTCATCCAAATCTTCAATAAAAAGAATTTTTCCTTTCGTATCAATCGAAGATTTAGAACCTAACAAACTATATAAAATCGAAATATTTCCACCTACTAATTCGCCCGAAACTTTTCCTTTTACATCATATGGTTTTGATGGAATTGTATAGGAAACAACTTCTCCAAAAAGCGCTTTTCGTAACGTTTCTTTCACTTCTTCAGGTGCTTTTGGAACTGTAAACGGCATAATCGAATGCAAGGTCGCAACTCTTTCTACATTCAATTGACTGTGTAAAACCGTAACATCAGAAAATCCCATAATCCATTTCGGATGTTTTTTGAATTTGGTAAAATCTAAAGAATCGATAATTCGAACTGTTCCATAACCTCCACGCGCGCACCAAATCGCTTTGATGTTGTCATCATCCATCATTTCTTGAAAATCGGCAATTCTTTCGGCATCAGTTCCACCTAGTTGGCAACTATCTAAACCTATGGTTCTACCAAATTTGGCTTTTAATCCCCATGATTCTAATAATTCAATAGCAGGTTTTGCATCTTCTGGAAAAAATTTACGTGCGGTACAAACAATAGCAACTGTGTCGCCTTTTTTAAGATAAGGTGGAATTTTCATTTTCTTTTGCGAATGAGAAAAGTTTGAAATTAAAATAAGTATCAAAATAAATCTATACATCGTCAGATTTTATTAACTCAAAAGTAAACAAAATCCAATTAAAATTCGGGATTTCGTCACTAATCGATTATTTTTGCATCAAATTTTATGATGATATGTTAGAAAATCCAAAAAGATATACGATTACAGCGGCTTTACCTTATACGAATGGCCCTATTCACATTGGCCATTTAGCGGGTGTTTATGTTCCATCTGATATTTATGCGAGATATTTACGTTTGCAAGGAAAAGATGTGGCTTTCATTTGCGGAAGCGACGAGCATGGTGTGGCGATTTCAATGAAAGCTAAAAAAGAAGGAATCACGCCTCAACAAGTAATTGATAAATACGACGGAATTATTCGCAAATCGTTTGAAGATTTCGGAATTTCTTTTGATAATTATTCGAGAACTTCTTCTGAGATTCATCATAAAACAGCTTCTGAATTCTTTAGAAAATTATACGATAATGGTGATTTCATCGAAGAAACTACCGAACAATTATACGATGCAAAAGCAGACCAATTCTTAGCCGATCGTTTCGTGACTGGAACTTGTCCAAAGTGCGACAATCCAGAAGCATACGGCGATCAATGTGAAAAATGTGGCTCTACTTTAAATGCAACCGATTTAATCAATCCAAAATCAACTATTACAGGCGAAACTCCAATTTTAAAATCAACTAAACATTGGTTTCTACCTTTAAATCGTTACGAATCGTTCTTAAGAGAATGGATTTTGGAAGGACACAAAAACGATTGGAAACCGAATGTTTACGGACAAGTAAAATCGTGGGTTGATGGTGGTTTAGAACCGAGAGCGGTAACGCGCGATTTAGATTGGGGAATCGATGTTCCAGTAGAAGGTGCCGAAGGAAAAAAATTATATGTTTGGTTTGATGCGCCAATTGGATACATTTCTTCTACCAAAGAATGGGCAGCTCGCGAAGGAAAAGATTGGGAACCGTATTGGAAAGATTCCGATACAAAATTGGTTCACTTCATTGGAAAAGATAATATCGTTTTCCATTGCATTATTTTCCCAGCGATGTTAAAAGCGGAAGGAAGTTATATTTTGCCTGATAATGTTCCAGCAAACGAATTTTTAAATTTAGAAGGAAACAAATTATCAACTTCTAAAAATTGGGCGGTTTGGTTGCACGAATATTTGCAAGATTTTCCAGAAAAACAAGATGCATTGCGTTATGCTTTAACAGCAAATGCTCCAGAAACTAAAGATAACGACTTTACTTGGAAAGATTTTCAAGCAAGAAATAATAACGAATTAGCTGCGATTTTTGGAAATTTCATCAATCGTGTTGTGGTCTTAACCAATAAATATTACAATGGAATTGTTCCAACTCCAAACGAATTCTCAGAAGTTGATGAACAAACATTAGCCGAATTAAAAGCGTATCCAGCTGTAATTTCAAGTTCAATTGAGCGTTACAGATTTAGAGAAGCGTTAGGTGAATTAATGAACGTTGCGCGATTAGGAAACAAATATTTAGCGGATGAGGAACCATGGAAAATGGTAAAAGAAAATCCGGCAAGAGTACAAACGCAAATGTATGTAGCATTACAAATTGCTTCTGCTTTAGCGGTTTTATCGGAACCATTTTTACCTTTTACAGCTAAAAAATTATCGAATATTTTAAAAATTGATGCTTTAGGTTGGAACGATGTTACTTCTAAAGCAGACTTGTTACCCGCAGGACATCAAATTGGTCTAGCCGAAATTTTATTTGCCCAAATTGAAGATGCCGAAATCCAAAAACAATTAGACAAATTAGAAGCAACTAAAACTGCAAATAAAGTGGAAAACGCAAAAGCTGAACCTCAAAAAGACATTATCACTTTCGAAGATTTTGCCAAAGTAGATTTACGAATTGGAACCATCATCGAAGCTGAAAAAATGCCAAAAGCTAACAAATTGTTAGTTTTAAAAGTAGATACTGGAATTGATGTAAGAACTATCGTTTCTGGAATTGCAGAGCATTTTACACCGGAAGAAGTTATTGGAAAACGCGTAACCGTTTTAGTAAACTTAGCACCAAGAGCATTACGTGGTGTTGAAAGCGAAGGTATGTTGTTATTAACGAATAACGCCGAAGGGAAATTGGTTTTCGTAAATCCAGATGCGGAAGGTGTGATTAATGGTGCGATGATATCTTAATGAAATAACCTCAGATTCACAGATTAAAAAATTTAAAAAAATCTGCGAATCTGTGGTAAAAAACTACAACTATGAACCCAAAAATAATCGCTTTCGACGCAGATGACACTTTATGGCACAACGAACCTTATTTCGATGAGGCGCAAGAACGCTTTTGTGTTTTGTTTCAAGATTATGCCTCGAGTCAGGAAATTTTGGGATTGATTTTGAATCATCAGGTAAAAAATTTGCCTTTGTATGGTTTCGGAATCAAAGCATTTACCTTATCGATGATTGAAACCGCTTTGCAATTAACCAATCATCAAATATCCGGAAAAGGAATTGAGCAAATTTTAGCTATTGGAAAAGATTTATTGCAAAAACCAGTTGAATTGTTGCCTAATGTTGAATCCGTTTTGGAACAATTGAAAGGAAAATATAAATTGGTCGTTGCCACAAAAGGCGATTTAAAAGACCAACACAGAAAATTACACGATTCTGGAATTGGACCTTTTTTTCATCATATTGAAGTGTTGAGTGACAAAGCCGAGTTGGATTACGAGAAAATGTTAGACCGTTTGGATTGCAAACCTGAAGATTTTCTAATGATTGGAAATTCATTAAAATCGGATGTATTACCTGTTTTGAACATTGGTGGACATGCAATTCACATTCCATATCACACTACTTGGGAATACGAGAAAATTGATTTCGAGATTGTTCATCCCAATTTTCATTCATTAACGGCTGTTAATCAAATTTTAGACTTATTATAAATTGTTGTTTTAACAAATCCTTATCAGTTGATTATTGATAAAATTGCCTAATTTTATAAAAAATTGAATTCCTATGTTGACAAAAAACATTTTAGACGCTTTAAATAAGCAAATTAGAATAGAAGCTGAATCTTCACAAATTTATTTATCAATGGCATGTTGGGCAGAAGTTCAAGGCTTGGAAGGCGTTGCGCAATTTATGTACAATCAATCAGATGAAGAGCGTACACACATGTTGAAATTGGTAAAATATGTAAACGAAAGAGGTGGACATGCAGAAATCACCGATTTAAAAGCACCAAAAACAAAATTTGGAACCTTTAAAGAAATGTTTGAAGAATTGTACCAACACGAGTTGTTTGTCTCAAATTCAATTAATGAATTGGTTCACATCGCATTAGGCGAAAGAGATTACTCAACACACAATTTTTTACAATGGTATGTAGCGGAGCAAATTGAAGAAGAAGCTCAAGCCAAAACCATCCTAGATAAAATCAACTTAATTGGTGAAGATCGTGGTGGATTATATTTGTTTGATCGTGATATCCAACAAATTTCGGTAACTAGTTCGATTGCTATAAATCCTCAGTAATTTTTATTTAGAATATTTAAAAATAATATTATCTTTGCAGTGTCAAATTAGATTTCTGATGAGCAAAGACGAAAAAAAGAAGGACAAGAAGAAAAAGAAGAAAAAAAACAAAGAACTTCTTTTGACTGAAATAAAAATTGCAGAAAACTGCAAATCAAAATGTTGTGGCAAATTTGAAAAAGGCGAACACAAACGATGTAAACGTTGCCCTATGTTTGATTTAATAAAAAAAGCATCCTAAACCTTCTCTTAAACCGAGGAGGTTTTTTAATTTTAAAAAATCAGAAAATTGAAAACAGAAATAGACATAAATACCTGGAATAGAAAAGAACACTTTGAATTCTTTTCCGCATTTGATGAACCTTTTTTTGGTATTACAACACCTGTTAATTGTACAATTGCCATGAAAAGAGCTAAAGAAATTGAAATTCCTTTTTTTGTATATTATTTACACAAAACACTTGAAGCAATTAACAAAGTTGAAAATTTCCGTCTTCGTATTGAAAATAAAGAGGTCTATTTGTACAATGAAATTGATGCTTCGGCAACCATCATGCGAGAAGACAAAACGTTTGGTTTTTCTTTTATGAAATTCCATGAAGACATAAATGAATTCAACAAAATGGCTCAAAAAGAAATTGAAAGAATACAATCCACCATTGGGGTTTTTACGAGAGAATACCCCGAAAACATTATTCATTTTTCGGCTGTTCCTTGGATTAATCTTACGAGTTTAACACATTCTCGAAATTTTAAAATTGAAGACAGCTGTCCAAAAATTTCCTTTGGAAAAGTAGTGGAAGAAAATGGACAGAAAATTATGTCGTTAGCAGTTTTAGCGCATCATGGACTAGTTGACGGTTATCACATGGGATTGTTTGTAGAAGAATTTCAAAATTTAATGAATTCATAAATGTTGCCTATCGCATTTCATCCCATATTTAAACATCCATTACCTGAAGGACATCGTTTTCCGATGTTGAAATATGAGTTGTTACCGCAACAATTAATTCACGAAGGCATTGCTCAAAAAAGTGATTTTTTTGAACCTGAAATTATCCCGATTGAAACTGTTTTGAGAGTTCATACCAAACAATATGTTTCCGATTTAATGGATTTAACGTTAGATCCAAAAGCAGCTAGAAAAATTGGTTTTCCTCTTTCCAAAGAATTAGTAGAAAGAGAATTGAGAATTGCACAAGGAACCATCATTGGCGCTGAAAAAGCGTTTGAAACCAAAGTAGCATTTAACATCGCTGGTGGAACACATCATGCCTATTCCAATCGAGGTGAAGCATTTTGTTTGTTAAATGACCAAGCTATTTCTGCTCAATATTTACTAGATAATAAACTGGCAAAAAAAGCCTTAATTATCGATTTAGACGTACATCAAGGCAACGGAACAGCGGAAATTTTTCAAAAAAATGATAATGTCTTTACTTTTTCTACTCATGGGAAAACGAATTATCCGTTCAAAAAAGAAACTTCTGATTTAGACATTGCTTTTGATGATAATACTTCAGATGACGAGTTTCTAAAAACCATCTCAACGATTGTTCCTAATTTAATAGAGCAACAAAAACCTGATTTTATTTTCTATTTGGCTGGAGTTGATATTTTAGCTTCCGACAAACTAGGAAAATTGGGTTGTACTATTGAAGGCTGTAAAAAGAGAGACGAAATTGTTTTTCAAAATTGTGAACGCTACGAAATCCCTCTTCAAGTAAGCATGGGTGGCGGTTATTCACCGGAAATCAAAACCATTATTGATGCACATGCAAATACGTATCGAGTAGCTAAAGATATTTTGTTATAAAAATAAACCACCAACTTTCGTTGGTGGTCTTTCTTAAACAGCATTCAAAATAGCTAAAATATCTTCTCCAAATTTTTCCACTTTTTGTTTTCCAAAACCTTTGATTTGTTGTAATTCCTCTAAGCTACTTGGCTTGTACATGGCTAAATCGATTAATTCTGAATTGTGGCAAATCAAATACTTTTTCAGTTTCAAAGCCTCTGATTTTTCATTTCTCCATTGATTCAAATACCCATAAACTTGTTTATCTTTTGAATTCAAATCATCATAAGATTTTCGCTCTAATCGTTTTGGCTTTTCTTGTTCTTCTGATTCATAATGAACAATAACAGACCAATATGCTTCTTCACCATCCACAAATTGTGTGCTCGATTTTTTAAACGAAACCGAATTTAAAAAAGTATTTAATTGATGTTGGTCGTGTTCTAAAAAAGTGCTATTCAAACGAATTGAAAATATACTAACTTGCATAACTCACTTATTTACTAATTAACAAAATTTCTTTCGCAAACACTTGAGATACAAAACGTTTTATTCCATCTTTATCCTCATAACTTTTATGCGTTAGTTTCCCTTCAATAGCGATTTCTTTCCCTTTAGTCACAAAACGTTCGATGATGTCTGCCGTTTTTCCCCAAGCGGTTACTCGGTGCCATTGTGTTTGTTCTACTTTGTCACCGTTTTCACGGTAATATACTTCACTTGTAGCAATGCTGATATTTGCTATTTTTTTTCCTCCTTCAAGATTTCTGATTTCAGGTTCTTGACCAACTTTTCCGATTAATTGTACTGAGTTCTTCATGGCGTATAAATATTTAATGTTGTGTTAATTGAATTTTTTGGAACACAGATTTAAGAAATTAAAAAAATCTGAAAAATCTATGTGTTGAATTTTGAACTTGTAATTGAGTTTGAACTTGTTTATTTGCTTAATAAAACCAATTCATTTGCTACCACTTCTGTGATGTAACGTTTGTTTCCGTCTTTATCGTCGTAACTTCTGTGAGTTAATTTACCTTCGATGGCTACATGACTTCCTTTGGTTAAAAATTTTTCAATAATATCTACTGTTTTCCCCCAAGCGGAAACGCGGTGCCATTCAGTTTGTTCTACTTTTTCACCTTTGGCGTTGGTGTAATTTTCATTCGTAGCGATTGTGAAGTTAGCTACTCTTCCAGATTCTAAGTTTTTGATTTCAGGTTCTTGACCTACGTGTCCGATTAATTGTACTCTGTTTTTCATAAGGCTTATATATTTATTTATTAAGGTTTTATGTAATTCGCATTTTGTTTAGTTTTAGCTTAAGGTAAATGCTCATTTCATGGCGTGTAAAAATTTAAATGTTTATGATTATAAATATTGATTCTTTTTGGAACACATATTGAAAAATTGGATAAATTAAAAAAATCTAATGTTTCGAAATATAAACTTGCTCTTGTTTTAAAACTTGAACTCGTTGTTTCATTTCGACAGTGCAAAGATGTGACAAGAAAAAAATGGTATTCGGTATTTAGCTGTTTACTTTCGGTTGTAAATATTTGTAAGCGTTTGCAAACGGAAAATATTATTATTATATTTGTTGAAAATCAATATTATATGCCAAATACAATTAATAAAGTAGAATTACGTAATCTTCACATTGAAGATTATAAAGAATTAAAAAAATCCATGATTGAGGCCTACCCAGAAATGGTAGATTCGTATTGGAAAGAAGATCATATTGAAAAATTATTGGAGCTTTTCCCCGAAGGCCAATTGGTAATTGTTGCAGATGGTGTAGTGGTAGGTTCCGCTCTTTCAATATTGGTTACTGAAGATTTTGCCTTTAAGACCAAAACCTATAAATCCATTACTGGAAATTACACCTTTTCAACGCATAATCCTGATGGTGAAGTTTTGTATGGAATAGATGTGTTCATCAACCCCAATTATCGTGGCTTGCGTTTGGGACGCCGTTTATACGATTCCCGAAAAGAATTGTGTGAACAACTTAATTTAAAATCAATCATTTTTGCTGGTAGAATTCCAAACTTCGTAAAATACGCTGATGAACTTAATCCTAAGCAATACATTGAAAAAGTTAAACGAAAAGAGATTTATGATCCCGTCTTATCGTTTCAATTAAGTAATGATTTTCACGAAGTTCGTGTATTAAAAAACTATTTAGAAGGCGATAAAGAATCGCAAGAATATGCTGTTTTACTGGAATGGAACAATATTTACTACGAAGACAATCCCAAACTAATTAATGCAAAGAAAAGCATAGTTCGATTAGGTTTAATTCAGTGGCAAATGCGTTCGTTAGGAAACTTAGAAGAGTTTTTCGAGCAAGCCGAATTTTTTGTAGATGCAGTTTCGGGTTATGGAAGTGATTTTGCTTTGTTTCCCGAATTATTCACCGCTCCTTTAATGGCAGATTACAATCATTTAACAGAAGCGGAAGCGATTAAAGAGTTAGCCAAATACACCGAGGCTATTCGAAAGAAAATGCAAGAATTTGCCATTTCATACAACATCAATATCATAACAGGAAGTATGCCGTATTTAGAAGACGGACATGTTTTTAACGTTGGTTTTTTATGCCGAAGAGACGGAACACATGAAATGTATCGCAAAATTCACATCACACCTAACGAAATTTTCCATTGGGGAATTACGGGTGGCGACACCATTCAAACTTTTGACACCGATTGTGGCAAAATTGGAATTGTAATTTGTTATGATGTGGAATTCCCTGAACTTTCTCGTTTGATGGCCGATCAAGGCATGAATATTTTGTTTGTTCCCTTTTTAACCGATACCCAAAATGGTTATACGCGAGTAAAACATTGTGCGCAAGCGCGTGCCATTGAAAACGAATGTTATGTTGCCATCGCAGGTTGTGTTGGAAATTTACCAAAAGTAAACAATATGGATATTCAGTATGCGCAAGCAGCGGTTTTTACGCCATCCGATTTTGCTTTTCCAAGTAACGGAATTAAAGCAGAAGCCACGCCAAACACTGAAATGACTTTAATTGTTGATGTTGACATCGATTTACTTAAAGAACTCCACGAACACGGAAGCGTTAGAACCATGAAAGATCGCCGAGTTGATTTGTATCAATTAAAAAAATTAAAATAAATGAAAAACCTGCTTTTACTGCTATTTTTGGTTCTAGGGAACACTTTTAGTAACGCACAAAACACCTTAAATTACAACGATGAAAAAGGTTCGCCAAAAGCCACTTTACAAGATGTAAAATGGATTGTAGGCAATTGGACAGGCGAAGCTTTAGGCGGCATTTGTCAAGAAACGTGGAGCGAACCGATTGGAAATTCGATGATGTTTAGTTTTAAATTAGTTGTTGATGGAAAAGTTGCTTTTTATGAATTGGGACACATTATTGAAAAAGACAAAACCCTTTTGTTACAACTAAAACACTTTGACGGCGAATTGAAAGGTTGGGAAAAAGCGGAAGTTAGCGAAAATTTTAGATTGGTAAAAGTCACCCCAACACGTGTGTATTTCGACAAATTTACATTTGAGAAAATTTCGGATAACGAAATTAATATTTACGTGGTTTTTGAAGAAAGTGGTAAAGAAATGAAGTTTAATTTTAAGAAGTAAAGATGAAATACATTATTATACTATTTTTAACCAGTTTTTATTATGTTAAAGCTCAAAATGTTGCGGAACATTTCAAAACAAAACAATTTGAAGTTGCGATTTTTCCAGAATCAAGTTATGAAATAATGCCGGGAAAAAGATTTACACCAACAAAAGAAGAAATATTTGAAGCTGAAAAAGCGTTAAAATCAAAACTTAAAGAAGCCAATAGAAATTTAGAAAATCAATACAACTCACCAATTATTCATAGAAATCTAAAAAAATACAAAAGACAATATTTTGGTTTCATAAATGATAAAGGCGAAAAAATTCTTTATATAAATTCACTTTGGAAAAAGAATGAAGAAGAAACCAAATGGTTGCAACAAATAATAATGGTTTCAGATGGTGGAAGTCATTATTGGAACATCGAATATAATTTAGAAACGGATGAGTTAATTAATTTATCAGTTAATGGTTCCGCTTAAAAAATAATACTATGAGTAAAACCTGTTTAGAATGTGGCGATAAAATCATAGGTCGCGAAGACAAAAAGTTTTGTTCGGATGGCTGCCGCAATGCGTACAACAACAAAATGAACAAAGATCAGAACAATCTGATGCGCAACATTAATAACAAATTGCGTAAAAATTACCGCATTTTGTGTGAACTCAACCCAGAAGAGAAAGGAAAAACCACCAAAACCAAATTACTAAGCAAAGGTTTCGATTTTGAGTTTTTTACAAGCATGTTACAAACCAAAACGGGTAACACCTATTTCTTTTTGTACGACCAAGGCTATCGTGCTTTAGAAGATGATTTTTATATGTTGGTAAAAAAAGATAATTAACTATCATTTCTGTATACTGAACTTGTTTCAGTATCTCATTTTTATAATTTAATCTTAAACAAAATGCTGCAACGAGTTCAGCAAGACAAAAATGAAATGAATCTAAAAATCTCCATACTCGGTTGCGGTTGGCTGGGTTTACCCTTAGCCAAATCATTGCTTTCAAAAGGTTACAAAGTAAAAGGTTCAACGACTTCGGAAAGTAAATTAGAAGTTTTGAAAAATACTGGAATTTCGCCTTTCCAAATTCAATTGAAGGAACATCAAATCATTGGAAATATAGAAGATTTTCTGAAAGAAACCGATGTCTTAGTGATTGATATTCCGCCTGGATTGAGAAGAGAAACTTCGACTTCTAACGAAATGACATTTGTAAATAAAGTAAAAACGTTGATTCCGTTTATCGAAAAATCAGCTGTTCATAAAGTTATCTTTGTGAGTTCGACTTCGGTTTATGGTGATGATTTTCCAATTGTTGAAATCACAGAAGAAACAAAACCCAATCCCGATACCGAAAGTGGCAAACAATTAGCTATTACCGAAACTCTTTTACAATCGAATCCGCATTTTAAAACTACGGTAATTCGCTTTGGTGGTTTGCTTGGTTATGATCGTCATCCGGTGAAATTTTTAGCAGGTAGAACAAATGTTGAAAATCCAGATGCGCCAGTGAATATGATTGAAAGAGAAGATTGTATTGGAATTATAGAAAAGGCTCTCGACTTCGCTCGAGATGACAATTGGGAATGGAATCAAATCTTCAACGCTGTCGCACCTCAGCATCCAACACGCAAAGCATATTATCACAAAAAAGCTGAAATATTCAATTTACCATTGCCTACCTTTGCGGAAGATTCAGAATCGAAAGGTAAAATTATTTCTAGTGAAAAAGTGGAAACAATTTTAGGTTATTCGTTCCAAAAAGAAATTTAGTAATGGCTTATTTTAGCGTATTTCACAATTACATCAAGCAAAAGAAAAATGCAATTGGCTTGCCGATTTTAGCATTAATTTGGATTAGCTTTTTCTGGGGAACCACTTGGATTGCTTCCAAAGAAGGTGTAAAACATATGCCGCCTATGCAATTAGTCGCGATCCGTCAACTTTTTGGCGGTTTGATTTATCTACTTTATTTCTTAATCAAAAAACATCCCTGGCCAAACAAACGACAATGGCGAAACATTCTTGTTTTGAGTGTATTGAATTTTATGCTAAGTAACGGTTTAAGTACTTGGGGCGTGAAATACATTTCGAGTGGTTTGGGTGCGATTATTGGCTCGATATTTCCACTTTGGATTGTCATTATCAGTTTGTTTCGTGGTCAAAAAACATCTTGGAAAGCGGTTGTAGGTTTGATTGTAGCTTTTGGCGGAATTTGTGTCATTTTCTACGATTACCTCAACGATTTCTTACAACCTGAATTCCGTTTTGGAATTTTACTTTCGGTAATTGCAACGTTTACTTGGGCATTGTCTTCGATTTATATCAAGGAAAATAAAACGAATTTCAATCCGTACTTTAGTTTGGGATTGCAAATGTTGATTTCGAGCGTTGTGATTTCAAGCGTAATTGGATTTAATGGCACTTCGGTTCCGTTAAGTGAAATTCCTGCGATTTCTTGGTGGTCTATTGTTTACTTGGTGGTTTTTGGTTCAGTGTTGACGTTTATAGCATTTATTTATGCTTTGGAAAATTTACCAACTGAAATCAGCAGTTTGTATGCTTACATCAATCCGATGGTAGCGTTGTTTTTTGGTTATTTGTTGTTTAATGAACCTTTGACTACTGCGATTATTATTGGCGGAACAATAACTATTATTGGATTATATTTAGTCAATCGAGCGATTAAAAAGAAATAGCTTTTAGCCACAGATTAAAGGATTTTCACGGATTGTAATTCAACTAGTCATTTAAAACTATTTTATAAACAAAAAAATCCCATCTAAAGATGGGATTTGATTCTATGTACTTTAAAAAATATTACCAAATTTTCACTCGGTCTTCTGGTTTTAAATACATTCCATTGTTTGATTGAATATTAAACGCTTTGTAGAACGCTTCCACATTCTGTAATGGTACATAAGCTCGATACATTCCTGGTGAATGTGGATCCGTTTTCACTTGGTTTTTGATAGCTTCATCTCTCATTTTACTTCTCCAAATGGTTGCCCAAGAAATAAAGAAACGTTGCTCTGGAGTAAATCCGTCGATTAAACCTGGATTACCATTTTCTTTCAAATAGATTTGTAAACCATCAAATGCTGCGTTAACGCCACCTAAATCTCCGATGTTTTCACCTAAAGTGAATTTTCCATCCACAAAAATTCCAGGTAATGGCTCTAAAGCGGAATATTGATCTGCTAAAGCACTTCCTAACGTAGTGAATTGTTTTAAATCTTCATCACTCCACCAGTTTACTAAATTTCCATCCGCATTATATCTTGAACCTGAATCGTCAAATCCGTGTGAAATTTCGTGACCAATTACCGCTCCAATTCCTCCATAATTTACAGCTTCATCCGCTTTGTAATCGTAGAATGGTGGTTGTAAAATAGCCGCTGGGAATACAATTTCGTTGTTGGTTGGGCTGAAATAAGCATTTACCGTTTGAGGCGACATGCCCCATTCTTCTTTATCAACAGGTTTTCCTATTTTTTCAATATTTTTCTTATGACTCCATCTCGCATACATTCTTGAATTATCGAAATACGTTCCACCTTGTTCTGGAGATTTCATTTGTAATTCTGAATAATCTTTCCATTTATCAGGATATCCAATTTTTACTCGGAATTTGTTCAATTTAATTTTGGCATTTTCCTTAGTAGCTTTAGTCATCCAAGGTAAATTATCGATACGATTGTCAAAAGCTTTCATTACGTTAGTAATCATCGCTTGTGCTTTTTCTTTAGCTTCTGGTGGGAATTTTTTTGCTACGTAAAGTTTTCCTAACGCTTCCCCTAATCTTCCATTAACTGTTGCCAAAGCTCTTTCTTCAGCCGGACGTTGTTTTACCGCTCCAGTTAATGTTTTTCCGTAGAAATCAAAATTTGCATTTTCAATCTCAGTTGACAATAAACCTGCCGAACCCCTTAAGGCAGTCCAACGCATATAAGCTTTCCAATCTTCAACTTGGTTGTCTTTTAAAATAGTTTCAACTGTTTGTAAATATTTTGGTTGCGAAACTACTAACGAATCTACTTTCCCAATCCCAACACTTTGAAAATACGTATCCCATTTTACGGTTGGTGCTAATTTTTGTAAATCAGTAAAACTCATTGGATTATACGTTTTTCTTCTATCTCTACGCTCCACTCTATCTAAAGTTGCAGTTGACATTTTAGTTTCTAATGCTAAAATTTTCTTTGCATTTGTATTAGCTGTAGCTTCAGATTCTCCGATGAATTGTAACATTCTCGTTACGTGAGCTACATACTTTTCGCGTTTTTCTTTGTTGTCTGGCGCATCTGAAACGTAGTAATCTCTATCAGGTAAACCAAGACTACCTGTTCCTACATAAATTACATTTTTGTTACTGTTTTTAGCATCCGCTCCAATGTAACTTCCAAAGAAACCTAATCCCATTTCTGGCTCCATTTCAGCTAACAAAACAACCAATTGATCTGCATTTTGCACCGCGTTAATTTTTGCTAAATACGGTTTTAGAGGTTCTATTCCGGCTTTATTTCTATTTACTGTATCTAAAACTGTTTTGTAGAGACTAATTGCTTTTGCTTGATCAGAATTTGGGTCGATGGTCTTATCGTTAATGGCTTCTTTTAAGATTGCCATAACATCATTATCTGTATTCTTTCTTAATTCATCAAAACTACCCCAACGCGTTCTATCCGCAGGGATTTCTGTTTTATCTAACCAAGTTCCGTTTACAAAACGATTAAAATCGTCTGCTGGATTTACCGATTTATCCATAAAACCTTGGTTAATTCCTACAGTTTCTTTTTGGCTTGTTGCTTCTTGTGAAGACTTACACGAAGACAATACAACTGATAAGAAAAGAAAACTTAAGCTTCCTTTTAAAATAACTTTGTTCATAATTTACTCTTTTATTATTCGTTTTACTATTGATTGATTATTAGCTGTTATTTTAACAAAATAAATCCCTAGAGATGCAGAAGTTAAATCAATTGAGATTTGAGCATTAGAATTGCTAACATCATTTTTTGATAAAATAACTTTCCCAGTCACATCATAAACTTCAATTGCTGAAACTTCATTTGCTCCTGTAACTAAATTAAAAATGCCTTTTGATGGATTGGGATATAATAAAATATTATCCATTTCAAAGCTTTGATTAGAAAGTGTGCCATTTATTACAAAATCATCAATATTAACCCCTTCAGCGCCAACCGCTTCGTCGGAATGAAATACAATTCTGAAAATGACATTTGTTTCTGTATTTAAACTCAAAAGTGGGTATGAATACGTCCTAACCGTAGTGTCGATACCAGTCCATTGTGCTCCGGGACAATTAAAACAATCTTCACCTGAAGTGGCAGAAGTCCTATCACTATTGTACCATCCTGGAACAGCTGTTCCTAAAACATTCCAAGAAGCACCAAAGTCTGTAGAATATTCTACATAAACCACATCCCAATTTAGCTCTAAATTGAACTTCATTTTAAAGCTAATCTGAGGATTAACTACATTTGATAAATTATAACATTGTGAAACTAAATAGGATTTAGTTTCGTTTGGATAATTTCTTGATAAATTAGTTGTATAAACAAAATTTCCGTCTGAACTCATTGCTCCAGAACTTCTAATTCCTCTTGTCCATAAAGAACCCGTAGCTCCTTCATTATATGAAATTAGTTCATCAGATGCATTTGTGAAAGTGTTGACAACCCCCACTGAACCTGAGTCATTAACGTAAAATTGCGTTAGTCCTGTATTATTATCAGAAAAAGCGTCATTTGCAATTGATGATGATACACTGATGGTATGAATTCCTCTTGCTAAATTTACTGAAGGTAGTGCTATTAATGTTGAAGATCCAGATGTTATAGAACCATTCCAAACAAAATTGTAATTCGTTCCATCAATATTATAATCTGTCGTGACCTGCGATACGGCAGTACTCCCATTATTTTTTACCTCCACAATTGGAGTAACACTGCCATCACAATTTATTTCAAGTCCCGGATTTTGGATTGCAACAAATTTTAAATCATTTTCTGGAATTTCAACAGGAATTGCTGTCTGCCAAACGCCTCTTCCATAAGTAGCAGCTATTAATTTAGCATCCTCGGTATTAATTTCTAAGTCCTCAACGGAAACATTTGGTAAATTCATGTCAAATGGCTCCCAATTTATCATTGTATCATCTAGATAGTAGACACCTAAACTTGTTCCTAAAAATAGTGGATTTTGAGAATGTCTAGATTGATGAACGATGATGTTTTTTCCTATATTGGGCAAGCCTGATGAAATATTTGTAAAGGTATTACCACCATCTAAAGATTTCAAAACCCTTCCCGTTAAACCTGCTGTTGTTAGATAAACTATACTGTTATTAGAATGATTAACCTCAACCGATGAAATTGAACTAGATGCAGTGTAAACTTGAGAAAAATTTAAACCTCCATCATTACTCTTATATAAACCTGTTCCATTGGCGATGTATATAATAGTATCATTTGTTGGATCTATTTCAATATAATCAATATTTCCTGAACCCGTTTGAACACTATTTAATTGCTGCCAAGTGGTACCCGATAATTTGTACAAAAAGTTAAATCCTGAAAATAGCTCTCCAGTCGAATTAACAACCAAGGGTGTTACCCAATTACCATCTATCCCTCCAGGTGAAGCTACTGAACCTGATCTACTGTTACCACCATTAGTACTAATATACATTGTTCCTCCATATTGAATAAAACCATAATAAAGGTTTTGATTGTTTGGATCGATTGCCGTATCCATTCCATCTGCACCGTAGAAATTTTTCCATTGCTCTCCACTGTATGCATAACCCCCATTATCTTGTAAACCGCCTACCATGTTTCCGCTAGATTGCTTAGAAACTGCAATTTTGTAATACTGACTTATCTGTGCTGTTGCAGTTAAATCTGTAAAATTTGCACCTCCGTTTTGTGATACATAAATTCCTCCATCGCTACCACAATACAATTTCCCAGCCTGAAAACCCAAATAATGAATGTCTGCATGCGTGTATGAAGGTGCGGTTGGCGAACTCCAATTGTTTAATCTACTCATGTTAGTCCCCCCATTTGTAGATTTCCAAACATTTAAACACCCTGTATAAATCTCTTCAGCATTTACATCAGAAACAGCTATTGCTAAGTCAAACCAAGCCTGATTAGATTCGAGAACGTTAGTCACCGAATTTCTTTCCACAAAAGTCACACCACCATCAGTAGATCTAAAAACACCTTGAAAACTGTAATCAGGTGAAATACCTGCGCTTAAGATATAAATGTAATTAGGATTCGCTGGTGTAACATCCATAACTAATCTTCCAGAAATACTGGGTAAATTAGACTGTACATAATTAAACGTATCTCCCGAATCTGTTGAAATATAAAATCTAAATGTGGTTATGGATTCTCCACCAATTATTTCACTTGTTCTTCCAGTAGCATAAATTACATTTGAGTTATTAGGTTTTAATCGAATATTACCTTGTGAAAAGTTTCCCGATTTAACGATACTCCAATTCAATCCTGCATTTGTAGTTTTATAAATACCATTACTAGTTGCACACCACAAAATCTGATTGTTTGTTGGATGTATAATAATATCCCCAGCTCTTGAATTTGCGCTTGAGAATGTTAGACCAGTCGCTGCCCAACTCAATCCTCCGTCTGTAGATTTAAAAATTCCAACAGAATATGAATCGCCTGCGTCTTTATCTCCCGTAGCAATATAAATCACATTGGAATTGGTTGGATCAATCGCAATTCCTGACACTCCAATTTGAGGCAATGCGTCCGTTAGTGGAATCCAATCAACACCAGCGTTAACAGATTTCCAAATACCTCCAGCCGGTGCACCTAAATATATTGTGTTGGGATTATTAGGATCAACGGCAACAATATTAACCCTTCCTTGACCTGATGACCAAGAGCCCGTGTTTACATGAGAAAACGGCCCTACGGGTTGCCAATTACTGACTGGTGAAGCAAACGTGGTATTTCTTGTAGTTCTCTGACTATTTTTTTGATTCCATGCCGACCACAACTCTTGCGGAGAAATCAAATACCCTTGCTCATTCACTTTATTTTTCCAATGGTGTTCCCATCTTTTATAAGGATTATGACCAGACCCCCTAACACTTCTATCACGAGTTTTCCAAAATTCGTTAAATCTTGAAGAAATTTCCTGAATAGACAATTCTTTTTTCCTTTCAAACTCATTACCATTTTGATTATTCATCCAAGGAGCAGCAGAATTAAATTGTGAAAATCCCAAAAAGGAACACAAAACACTTAAGACTAAGTAATATTTTACCATAAATTTTTATAATCAATTGTCATATTACAAATATAACTAAGAAAATCAACATATTATAATTTTAACAAATCTCTATTGTCGTTTTAACAAAAGCCATTTGATTTATGATTAATTTTGTAAAAAAAAATATGCTAGATTTTCTTGCGCCTTATAAAAAGTTTTTTATTGTTTTTGGTATACTCTCTTTATTAATATATTTTGGTATTTACAGTTTGCTTTCCCCAAAAAAAATGCTCCCTATTTATTCGCCAAGAGATATTAATCCGGAATTAGTGGATTCCACAGTCCAACATATTGGTAATGATCATAAAATAGCTGACTTTGCTTTTACCAATCAAAACGGAAAAATAATTACGCAAAAAGACTACGAAAACACCATTTATGTAGCCGATTTCTTTTTTACCACGTGCCCTACTATTTGTCCCAAAATGACCGATAACATGGTTTGGTTGCAAAACCAATTGAGGAATAATCCAGAAGTAAAACTATTGTCATTTTCTGTTACTCCAGATATCGACACCCCTGAAGTTTTAAAAAAGTATGCCATTGAAAAAGGAGTTGAGGATTCACATTGGAATTTAGTAACTGGCGATAAAAAAGACATCTATTATTTAGCTCGAAAATCGTATTTAGCGGTAAAAACAGGTAAACCAGAAGAACTATATGATATGGTTCATACTGAAAACTTTATTTTAATAGATAAGAACAAACGCATTCGAGGTTTCTATGACGGCACCAACTTGGATGAATCCACAGATGACACACAAACAAAAAATATGAAACAACTTTTGGAAGATATATTATGGCTTTGCGAAAATCAATAATGTTAAATTCATGTTTAAATTTGCTAATTATGATAAAAATCAATTTTTGTCCGATTATAATTTTTACTTTTGTATTTTAATTCAATCTAAATAAGGAAATGGAAATTTGTTCTTCTGAACTTAAAATTGGAGAAGTTGCTAAAATAACTTCAATAAACCTAGATGAAATCCCACTGAAATTACTAGAAATGGGATGTTTGCCTGGAAATTCCATTACTTTAATTCAAGTTGCACCTTTCGGTGATCCTTTATACTTTAATGTAAATGATTCCCATGTAGCCATCCGACTAGAAACGGCTAAAGAAATCATTGTTGCCAAATTGTAATTCTCATGAATAAAAATCCTATCAAAGTTGCTTTAATTGGAAACCCAAATGTGGGCAAAACATCGGTTTTTAATGAATTAACAGGATTAAATCAACAAGTGGGAAATTATCCTGGAATCACCGTTGAGAAAAAACAAGGGGTATGTAAATTAAATGAAACCACAAAAGCTAAAATCATTGATTTACCTGGAACTTACAGCTTAAACGCAAGTTCTATTGATGAAAATGTGGTGATTGAATTGTTACTGAATAAAAACGACGAAGATTTTCCAGATGTAGCCGTTGTAGTGACCGAAGTGGAAAATTTAAAACGAAACTTACTTCTTTTTACCCAAATTAAAGATTTAGAAATTCCAACTATTTTAGTCATTAATATGGCGGATAGAATGGAGTTGAAAGGAATTGAATTAGATATTCCCGTTTTAGAAAAAGAATTAAAAACAAAGATTGCTTTAATTAGTTCTCGCAAAAAAATCGGAATTGACAACCTAAAAAACTTAATTCTCAATTATGAAACGCTTTCAACCGAACCGTGTTTGAATGCATCTTCTATTGATCCAGACTATTTCAACAATTTAAGAAGAGCCTTTCCAAATCAGTTGTTATACAAGCTTTGGTTAGTAATTACTCAGGATGTTAACTTTTTGAATTTAGATCGAAACGAAATCAAAAGTTCCTTTACCAAATCGCATTCCGATTTGAAAAAATTACAACAAAAAGAAACTATAAAACGTTATCAATTTATCAACGATACTCTTAAACTAGGTCAAAAAATTGATGTTTCTAAAGCAACTGATATTAGAGCAAAAATTGACCGTATTTTAACGCACAAAGTTTTTGGATACATTATTTTCTTCGGAATTTTAATGTTGATTTTTCAGTTTTTATTTGATTGGAGTAGTATTCCAATGGATTACATCGATGAAACTTTTGCCAATTTGAGTTCGCTTGCCAAAGAATATCTTCCAGCTGGAGAATTTACCAATTTAATCAGTGAAGGACTAATTCCAGGAATTGGGGGTATTGTGATTTTCATTCCTCAAATTGCTTTTTTATTCTTATTCATTTCCGTCTTGGAAGAAAGTGGCTACATGAGTCGCGTAGTATTTTTGATGGACAAGATCATGCGCAAATTTGGCTTATCTGGAAAAAGTATTGTTCCTTTAATTTCAGGAACAGCTTGTGCCATTCCAGCGATAATGAGTGCGCGAAACATTGAGAATTGGAAAGAACGATTAATTACAATTTTAGTCACACCTTTCACTACGTGTTCTGCGAGATTACCCGTTTATGCAATTTTAATTTCCTTAATTATACCCGAAAAAAGAGTCTTAGGATTTCTGAGTTTACAAGGATTAACCTTAATGGCCCTGTATTTATTAGGTTTTGGAATGGCCATTTTCTCTGCTTATTTATTGAATAAATTTTTAAAACTAAATGCCAAATCGTATTTCGTAGTTGAAATGCCAAGTTATAAAATTCCGCTATTTAAGAATGTTGGGATAAACGTTATAGAAAAAACCAAAGCTTTTGTTTTTGGTGCTGGTAAAATTATTTTGGCATTGTCTGTTATATTATGGTTTTTAGGTTCACACGGATTAAGTGATGATTTTAACAATGCTGAAAAAATAGTAACCGAACAAAATAAAAACAAAACCATAACTTCTGAAGAATTTGAAGATCAAGTAAACTCTTTCAAACTAGAAAATTCTTATATTGGTTACATGGGAAAAGCTATTGAACCCGTGATTCGCCCTCTTGGATATGATTGGAAAATTGGGATTGCAGTAGTGAGTTCGTTCGCAGCTCGCGAAGTTTTCGTAGGAACTTTAGCTACTATATACAGTGTTGGGAGTCACAGTGAAGAAGAAACCACAATAAAAAAGAGAATGGCTGCTGAGGTACATCCTGAAACTGGGAAAAAAATATTCAATTTTGCTACTGGAATTTCCTTATTGTTATTCTATGCTTTTGCGATGCAATGCATTTCTACATTAGCCATTGTAAAAAAAGAAACCAATTCATGGAAATGGCCAATAATTCAATTGGTTTTCATGAGTGGATTTGCTTATTTAACTTCATTAATTGCATTTCAAATTTTGAAATAAACGATTTGAACGAATAAAGCTAGATTTAAATCATGTTTTATACGTTTTTTAAAAATATATTTTACACATCATTTTTACTATTTTAACATAAAATAAAGCAAGAAAAAATACTTGTTTATTATAAAAAATAAAATAAAATATTAAAATTTTCCTTTATTTATAATTCTCAATTAAAAATATGATTTGTCTATTTATAATTTGTCTAAATAAATTAAAGTGATTAATTTTGCTTTGTAGAATTAATCTAAATAAAGATGAAGTATATAATAGTAACACTCGCCTTAATAATCTCAGGAATAGCATTTTCTCAAGAAAGTCAAACAAAAAACGACAGCGTTAAAAAATTAAAAGAAGTTGTTATTTCTGCTAACCAAATCATTGGAAGTAAATTTGAAGCAGCAAACAAAACAGGTTCAGCTTCTTACATTTCGGCAGAAGATTTACAAAAATTCAATTATACCGATATCAACCGTGTTTTAAGAACAGTAACAGGAGTTAATGTTTATGAGGAAGACGGTTTTGGTTTAAGACCAAATATCAGCTTAAGAGGAACTTCACCTGACAGAAGTGCGAAAATCACTCTAATGGAAGATAACGTTTTAATTGCTCCTGCTCCATATTCAGCACCAGCAGCTTATTATTTCCCATCTGTTGCTCGTATGAGTGCTGTAGAAATTTTAAAAGGAAGTAGCCAAATTCAGTACGGTCCTTTTACTACGGGTGGTACTATCAACTTTGTTTCGGCAGCGATTCCTAAAAAGTTTAGTGCAGGATTTTTAACGGATTATGGAAGTTTTAATACCAGCCGTACTGTTGCAAGTGTTGGAATTGCAAACGAAACGGTAGGGGCTGTTGTCCAATTTTTAAATTACAATTCAGACGGATTTAAAAATTTACCAAATGGTGCTAACACGGGATTTGACAAGAATGATGTAATGGCTAAATTCAGAGTACAATCTAAACCAACGAGTAAAATTTACAATGCTATTGAATTTAAAATGGTGTACGCAGATGAAGACGCGAATGAAACGTATTTGGGTTTAACAGAAGAAGATTTCAATAATTCTCCTTTCATGCGTTATGCAGGTTCTGAAAAAGATAATATCACTACGAAAAACAATCAGTTTTCAGTTACACATACTTTAAAAACAAGTAATTATTTTAGTATAACCACAACGGCTTACCGCAATAAATTTTCTAGAAATTGGTATAAACTAAACGATATACGATTTGGTGGGACAACTTATGCTATTGATGCTATTTTAGAAGACCCAACATCAAATGCATTAGCTTTTGACTATGTAACAGGAGCGCAAAACTCTCCAAATAATGCTTTGCGAGTTCGTGCTAACAACAGAGGATATTTAGCTCAAGGAGTTCAAACTAAATTAGATTTTCATTTCTTAACTGGGGAAGTTTACCATGACTTAGAAGTAGGAGTTCGTTATCACAAAGACAGCGAAGATAGATTCCAATGGAATGACAGCTATGCTATGTTAGATGGTTCGATGGTATTAACAACTGCTGGAACTCCAGGAACACAAGACAATAGAATTGCCTATGCTCGTGCTCTAGCTGCTCATGCTTTGTATAAACTAAAATATAAAGAATTGACGGTAACACCAGGTATTCGTTTTGAAACTATTGACCTACTAAACCAAAATTATGGGACAAATGATGTAACACGAACAGGTGTTAATTTAACAGAAAACAACAACCATGTAAAGGTTTGGTTGCCTGGTTTAGGAGCAAATTACAGAATTGATAACAATTTATCATTTTTTGGAGGCGTTCATAAAGGTTTTGCTCCCCCAACAAACACTCCTGGAACGAATGCAGAAAAAAGTGTGAACTACGAGTTAGGTACTCGATTTAAATACAACAAATTATCTGGAGAAATTGTAGGATACTTTAACGACTATTCTAATTTATTAGGAAGTGATTTAGCTGCTAGCGGTGGTTCTGGAACACTAGATCAATTTAACGCAGGTGAAGCACATGTGAAAGGAATTGAATTATTATTAAACTACCAAGTTCTAAAAGAAGAAAGCAAATTTAAATTACCTGTTACTTTTGGTTATACCTTAACTGATACTGAATTTGTGAACGAATTTGACAGCTCAGATGGATCTTGGGGTGAAATTGAAAAAGGAGATGAAATTCCATACATTTCAAAACACCAATTTAATGCTTCGATTGCCTTAGAACACGCTAAATTTGAACTGATTTTAGGTGCAAGATTTAATGGAGAATTCCGAACAATTGCTGGTCAAGGTAGCATTCCAAATGAATTTTCTGTTCCTAATAATACTGTTGTTGATTTTGGTTCGAAATATAAGTTTAATAAACATTTCAGCTTAACTGGAAATATTAACAACCTATTCGATGCTACGTATTTGGTTTCCAGAGTTCCAGCAGGATTAAGACCTGGAATGCCGTTTAGTGCTTCTGTTGGAATTGCTGCACAATTTTAATAATTTCACTTAGTTTTAAATTAATAAAAAAAGCAATCTCATGAATTTTGAGATTGCTTTTTCTACTTTTGTACTATGGATACACAACAAATCTTAGTTTACCTTTCTCTTGCCATTGCCGTAGGTTTTTTGGTTAAAAAATTCTTTTGGAAAAAACGCAAAAAAAAATCAAAACCTTGCAACGACGATTGTGCTTGTCATTAATTAATGTTTCTTATTATGACTTGGTTCGTATATCAATCTTAAAAACGAACTAAAGCGTTCATTTTCTCTATTTACGGGAATTCCAGTTACAATACCTACCATTAAATTTTCAGCAATACCTACTCGCATTTGTGGACGAATTGTCATATCAAAATCGTTATTATGATTAATTTCTTTGTTGAATTCTATTCCAATAAAATTACGCGTTCCAGAAATCATATAATGAAAGTTGGAATTGATTTGGTAATTCGTATGCCAAGAATTCTCACTAAAATTATGCTCAAAAACAGGTCCAGTGTACAACAATGTATGAAAATTATCACCCCATCTTTTAGCGGCTACAAAAAAAGGATTGTATAGATTTCCTTTAAAAAATCGGTCGCTATCATAATTTTTAAACTCCGTCATTTCAAATTCATGAATGTAGCCAATTGCCAAAGTAGTTTTATACTTTTCCGAGACTAAAAAAGAATATTGGGCCGCCAATTTTAATCCGTTAAGTTTGCTATTTGGCGCTTGAACATCATTTGCTAATGGATAATAGAACGAAAAAGGTAGTTCGATTTCTAAACCCAAACGGTCTATTGGTGCCCATTCGTATTCTACCAAGGCAGTGTATCTATCATACGAATTAGCATCAGCTAAACCAAAACCAACATTCCATTCCTTTTCCCCTTTTCGCGCTCCTAAATCTCGAATTAAATCAATATAAAGTGGTTCGGCATGTAAGATTTTAGGTCGAAGTTTTGGATTTTCAACTTCTTGTATATACAAACTGTCTTTTATTTCGTTTTCAGTTTGTGCTTGTGATGGAATTGTAAAAAGGGCAACCATCAACCCTACTAAAACATAATAGTTTGTTTTCATATTCTAATTTGATAATAGACATTTAAAAATTACTCCATTATTGGAGTTAAAATCATTTGTAAAAAATCAAATTAAATAAGCGGTGGTGGCGAATTAATTTCTAAGGAAACACTATCAAAAAATGGCAATTGTAAAATGGCCTTTTCATTGGAATTCCAATTAAAGTTATTACACTTAAAACCATCATTTTGATGGAAAACAAAAAAATCTAAAGAAATTGATTTTTTTGTTGATTTTTGAGCATTATTCTCAACATCATCTTGCTCTGAAATAGCGTTTTCAAAACCTAATACTTTTTCAACCAAAAGTTCTACAATACTCTCTTGATCGTTGAATTTTAGATTTTCTTGTTGAGAAAAAATTTGGACATCAGGTGCATCTACACTACAATTCAAGAAATAAAACGCCATGAAAATCCAAAGGAATTTTACAAAACTAGTTCTATTTCTTAATCGTACCATAAAGCAAAAATAAACATCGAATATACAATGTAAAACGTTTTAACAAAGATTTATAGCTTAACCCAAAGCAACATCTAAAATCATCATGACAATAAATCCACCTATAAAACCTAAGGTAGCAATATCCGTATTTTTATCTTGTTGCGTTTCGGGAATTACTTCTTCCACTACCACAAAAATCATCGCTCCTGCTGCAAAAGCCAGTGCATAAGGCAGAATAGGTGTGAAAAAAGTAACCGCAACCGCACCTAAAACTCCGAAAATAGGTTCAACAATGGCAGATGATTGTCCATACATAAAACTTTTTGTTCTGCTCATTCCCATTCTACGTAACGGCATAGAAACCGCAATTCCCTCAGGAAAATTTTGAATTCCAATCCCAATAGCTAAAGTAACCGCCCCAGCAATTGATGCTTCTGGAATTCCAGCAGCAACGCCACCAAATAAAACACCAACTGCTAATCCTTCTGGAATATTGTGCAATGTAATGGCTAGAACTAAAAGTGTAGTGCGTTGCCAAGGCGATTTTATTCCTTCTGTCTCTTTGAAGTTAATGTGCATGTGGGGCAATATTTTATCCAATCCAAAAATGAATAACGCTCCCAAAGCAAATCCAACTGCAGCTGGAATTACTTTTAAAAAACCTTCTCCATGACTCATTTCGATAGCTGGCGCCAACAAACTCCAAAAACTAGCAGCAACCATTACACCACCAGTAAAACCTAGCATTCCATCTAAAACTACTCGGTTCATGGTCTTAAAAAAGAACACAAACGAAGCACCAAATGCTGTTAAACCCCACGTAAATGTTGTAGCCAAAAATGCCGCCAAAATAGGGTCAATACTCTCAAAAAAATGGATAATTGAATCAAACATAATTATTGAACGTATAAATTATTAGCAATTTTATTGGAAATCGTTAAGCGTTTTCCATCGATTTCTACGGTTAAGGTATCATCAAAATCTTCTTTGTCAATTACTTTTACAACCGAACCTAATGCAATTTTTTGCTTATCTAAATATTTTAAAAAATCGGTAGAAGAATCTTTCACTCCTACACAATGAAATGATGCATTAATTTCTACTTCCGATAACAATTGCTTTTCGATTTTCTTAATTATACCTTTTGCATCTGGAATAGGATCACCATGTGGATCAGCGACTGGAAACCCTAAAAAAGCATCCAACTTATTAATCAATTGTTCCGATTTTATATGTTCCAATTCTTCTGCAATTTCGTGCACTTCATCCCATGAAAAACCTAATTTATCCACCAAAAAAACTTCCCATAAACGGTGCTTTCTTACAATCATTTTTGCTGAATGTAAGCCTTTATCGGTTAAAGTAACACCTTGATATTTCTGGTAAGTTACTAAATCTTTATCTGAAAGTTTCTTCATCATATCGGTAACGGATGACGCTTTGGTATCGAGCATTCCTGCTATAGCGTTTGTGTTAACGCCTTTTGGAGACACCAACGACAAATGATAAATAACTTTAATATAGTTTTCTTCCGAAATGGTCATAATCAATTCATTTTGACAAATATATAAAGTTTTTTTAGTTTTGTAAATGTTTTATTTTTAGTTTTGTCTAAATTTAATTTTAAAATGTTTAAAATATTAATTTATACAACTCTGCTTTTTTCTGCTTTCTCATTTTCACAAAACACCATAAAAGGAAAAGTAACCGCTAACAATGAAGTTCTAGCATTTGCCTCTGTTTATATAAAAGAACTAAAAAAAGGAGTGGAAACCAATGAAAATGGTTTATATGAATTCAAAGATATTCCTAATGGTTCTTATACAATTACCGTTTCCTACATTGGGTTTAAACCCGAAAAAAAGAAAATAACGCTAACAGAAGACACCGAAACAACCCTTAATTTAAACCTAATCGAAGATTCAAACACATTAGAAGATGTAGTGATTTCAGGAACATTAAAACCAGTTTCAAGAATGGAAACCCCAGTTCCTGTTGAGGTTTACACCACTGCGTATCTGAAAAAAAATCCAACTTCCAATGTCTTTGAAGCATTACAAAACGTGAATGGTGTCCGACCTCAACTCAATTGCAACATTTGCAACACTGGCGATATTCACATTAACGGATTAGAAGGTCCGTACACAATGGTTACGATTGACGGAATGCCAATTGTAAGTGCGCTTTCAACCGTTTATGGTTTATCAGGAATTCCGAATTCGTTAATTGATAGAATTGAAGTAGTAAAAGGTCCAGCCTCAAGTTTGTATGGAAGTGAAGCGGTTGGTGGATTAATCAACATCATCACCAAAAAACCTTTGAACGCCCCTTTGTTTTCTGCTGATATTTTTTCAACTTCTTGGTTAGAAAACAATGTCGATTTAGGATGGAAAAGTACAGTTGGAAAAAAAGCAACAACTTTAGTTGGTATCAATTATTACAACTATAACCAGCCCATTGACAATAACAAAGATAATTTTACAGATGTAACGTTACAAAAACGAATTTCCATCTTCAATAAATGGAATTTCGATCGAAAAAACAACAAAGAATTCACCATCGCAGGACGATTATTTTACGAAGACCGTTGGGGTGGTGAAATGCAATGGAACAAATCCTATCGCGGTGGTTCAGAAGTTTATGGAGAAAGCATTTATACAAAACGAGTAGAACTTTTGAGTAAATATCAATTACCAACAACCGAAGACATGTATTTATCGTTTTCTGTAACTGCTCATGATCAAAATTCGGTGTATGGAAATACAATTTACTTGGCGGATCAAAAAATTGCTTTCGGACAATATACTTGGGATAAAAAATTAGAAAATCATAATTTGTTATTAGGATCCGCTTTTCGTTACCAATATTACAACGACAATACAACTGCTACGACAACTGCAGAACAAACAAAAATCTATAGTGTTTTTCTTCAAGATGAAATTAAATTAGCTGAGAAACATCATATTTTATTAGGTACTCGATACGATTACAACAACAATCATGGCAATATTTTCACTCCGAGAATTGCCTACAAATGGAATCCAACCGAAAATGATGTATTCCGAATTAATGCCGGAACTGGATTTCGAATTGTAAATTTATTTACTGAAGAGCACGCTGCTTTAACGGGTTCGAGAGACGTTATAATTACCGAATATTTAAAGCCTGAAACTTCTTACAACATCAATTTTAACTATTTAAAGAAAATCAGATTTGAAAACGGCACTTTTTTAGGGTTTGAAACATCGGCTTGGTACACCTATTTTAACAACCAAATTATTCCAGATTACGACACCAATCCAAACCAAATTATTTATTCCAACTTGAATGGCTATGCACAGACGTTAGGAATTAGTGGTAATATCGATTTAGTAACACCTTTTGGTTTAAAAGCTATTCTTGGTTTTACGATTATGCAACCTAAAAACGTCCAAAACGGAATTACAACTCAACCTGTTTTAACGGAAAAATATAGTGTTAATTGGGCCATAACGTACGATATTCCAAAATGGTTTTTAGCTATCGATTACACTGGGAATTTATATGGACCGATGCGATTACCCATTTTAGGTGATTTAGATCCAAGACCCGAATATTCTCCTGTTTGGAGTTTGCAAAACATTCAGTTTACTTATAAAAAATTTCGTAGTTTTGAACTTTATGGAGGTGTAAAAAATATTTTGAATTGGACGCCAAATAAAAGTATTCCATTTTTAATAGCTAGAGCAAACGATCCGTTTGACGAAGGTGTGGAATATGATACCAACGGAAATGTTTTAGCAACACCAACTAATCCATACGCGCTAACTTTTGACCCAAGTTATGTGTATGCGCCCAACCAAGGAATTAGAGCTTTTTTAGGAATTCGATACACCATTTTTTAATGCAACATTATCATTACATTTTCACAGGTTCAGGATTATCGGCTTTAATGACGGTTTATGAAATGCTTCTATCTGGAAAATTTGAAGAAAAATCCATTTTATTAATTGATGAGAATACTAAAAAAGTAAACGACAGGACTTGGTGTTTTTGGGATGAAAGCAATTCATTTGATGAAATCGTTTCAAAAAAATGGAATCAAGCCATTTTTGCCAACGAAAAATTCGATCGGATTTTAGAACTATCACCTTATCAGTACAAAAAAATAAATGGTTTGGATTTTTATGAATTGATTTTTAAGAAGATTTCCGAACACAAAAACATTCATTTTCTAAATCAAAAAGTAGTTGATTATTCGGAATTAGATAATCATTGTGTTGTAAAAACGGAAGCTGAAACCCTCACTTGTAACAAAATTTTCAATTCGATTTACAATCCAGAAGTTGTAAAATCGCAAAACAAATTCCCGCTAATTCAACAACATTTTATCGGTTGGTTTATCAAAAGTAAAGAAGCGGTTTTTACTCCAAATTGCGCCACTTTTATGGATTTTTCGGTGGAACAAAAAGGCAATACACGTTTTATGTATGTTTTACCAACATTGAAAAATGAAGCTTTATTGGAATACACGTTGTTTTCAAAAGACTTACTTTTGAGAGAGGAATACGAAGCTGAAATTCAGAAATACATTGAAAATTTAGGCATAACAGAGTACGAAATCATCGAAAAAGAACAAGGAAATATCCCGATGACATGTTATCCGTTTTGGAAACACAATACGAAAAACATCATTAACATTGGTTCGGCTGGCGGTTGGACCAAAGCAAGCACGGGTTATACTTTTAAAAACGCATCCAAAAAATCAAAAGCCTTAGTTCATTTTCTAAAATCAGAATCCGACTTTACGAAATTTCATAAAAAAGATAAATTTTGGTTTTATGATTTATTACTATTAGATATTTTAAGTTCGAAAAACAAATTAGGTTCTAAAATATTTTCATCGATGTTTAAAAAAGGTGATTCAACCGTGATTTTTAAATTTTTAGACGAAGAAACTTCAATTTGGGAAGATTTACAAGTCATTTGGAGATGCCCAAAAATGATATTTGTGAAAGCGTTAATTGGTAGAATCTTGAAATAAGAGTAAACTATCCAATCATAACAAATCTTTATGAATTGGTTTTCTGTTACAAGCGAAAAACTTTGTAACTTTGTCGCTCGTTAACTTATAACAATATACATTATGTATCCAGAAGAAATGGTAAACCCAATGCGTGCTGAATTAACAGATGCAGGTTTCAAAAATTTATATACAGCAGATGACGTAAAAAACGCTATCAAAGCTGAAGGAACTACTTTAGTAGTAATTAATTCAGTATGTGGTTGTGCTGCTCGAAATGCACGTCCAGGAGCAAAAATGAGTTTAGATGGGGGTAAAAAACCAGCTAACTTAATCACTGTTTTTGCAGGGGTTGACAAAGAAGCAGTTGATGCGGCTAGAACTGAAATGTTTCCTTTTCCTCCGTCGTCTCCAAGTATGGCATTGTTCAAAAATGGCGAATTAGTCCACATGTTAGAACGCCATCATATTGAGGGACGTCCAGCAGAATTAATCGCAGAAAACTTAAAAGACGCTTATAACGAATTTTGCTAATGCAATATTTTTGGCGCTATTAAAAAACCACCAAAACATTGGTGGTTTTTTATTTTATAGCTTACTTTTGTCAAAATTGATTTTTTATGAAAAAAATTCTTTCATACCCATTATCAATAGTTTATTACATTCTATTTTTACTTTGGTTATTAATTTTTCATCCTATTCAATGGGTTTGTTTCAATGCATTTGGATACAATGCACACAGAATAAGTGTGGCATATTTGAATTGGTTTTTAGTAAGAACGGCTCACGTTTTAGGCACAACTTACCACATTAAAGGAATAGAAAATCTTCCTGAAAACAAACCTTTGATTATTGTAGCTAATCATCAAAGTTTACATGACATCACAACTATCATATGGTTTTTGAGAAAAGCACATCCTAAATTCATTAGTAAAATTGAACTTGGAAAAGGAATTCCTAGTGTTTCGTATAATTTAAAATATGGAGGCTCCGCCTTAATCGACAGAAAAGATCCAAAACAAGCTTTACCAGAAATTAAAAAAGTAGCCGAATTAATAAATACTAACAATTATTCCGTGGTAATATTTCCGGAAGGAACAAGAAGCAAAACTGGAACACCTAAACCTTTTGCTACAAATGGATTAAAAATGCTCTATAAATTTGCTCCAGATGCTTACTTTCTTCCTATTACTATCAATAATTCATGGAAAATAACTAAATTTGGTACATTCCCTTTAGGACTAGGAGTCAAATTAGAACTAATCATACACAAGCCTATGAAAGTTTCTGAACACAATTTTGAAGAGCTTGTAGAAAAAACAGAAAATACAATTAAAGAATACATAAAAATATAACCATGTCTATCCAAAATGTTCGTCTAGAAGTAATGCAATTTCTAGAAAAAAAAATCGACACGTTTGTCGATGAATTTTTAATTCCGGTTGAAAAAATTTGGCAACCAACGGATTTATTACCAAATTCTCAAAACGAAAATTTCTTTGAAGAAGTTAAAGAATTAAGAGAGATTGCTAAAGATTTACCTTATGATTTTTGGGTAACACTTGTAGGCGACACAATAACTGAAGAAGCGTTACCTACTTATGAATCCTGGCTGATGGAAGTTGAAGGCGTAAACCAAGAGGGGGCAGGAAACGGCTGGAGCAAATGGATTCGTCAATGGACCGGTGAAGAAAATCGTCATGGCGATTTACTAAACAAATATTTATACCTCTCTGGAAGAGTAAATATGCGGGAAGTTGAAATTACTACACAGCATTTAATCAACGACGGTTTTGATATTGGCACTAGCAATGATCCTTACAAAAATTTTGTATATACTAGTTTTCAAGAATTAGCCACCTATGTTTCTCACAATCGAGTAGCTTTAATTGCAAAAAAATACGGCGATAAAAAACTTCATAAAATTTGCAACATGATCGCTGGAGACGAAATGCGTCATCACTTAGCTTACAGTGAATTTGTTAATCAAATTTTTAAAGTAGATCCAAGTGAAATGATGTTGGCTTTTCATCACATGATGAAACATAAAATTGTAATGCCCGCTCATTTCTTAAGAGAGTCTGGTCAAAAAATAAGCTCAGCTTTTGAACAATTCTCAGATTCAGCGCAACGAATTGGTGTGTATACAGCTGTTGACTATGTTGATATTATGCAAAAGCTAATTGATAAATGGGAAATTGATAAAATTTCAGGATTAACGGATGAAGCTGAAAAAGCTCGCGATTACCTGATGAAATTACCTGCAAGAATGATTAAAATCTCTGAGCGTTTAGTAATTCCTGAAACGGGTCATGTTTTTAAATGGGTTGAACCTGCTTTAGCTAGATAAGAATCATTAAAATTCAAAATTCCAATTTTACTTTTAAATTGGAATTTTTTATAAAATATCATATGAAAACAATACACAACACCATACTTTTTGTAAAAGAAAAACTTCAAAATGCGGAAGGAGGACACGATTGGTTTCACATAGAACGAGTTTACAATAATGCGCTCCTCATCGCTGATAGTGAAAAATGCGATTTAGAAGTAGTAAAACTAGCTGCATTGCTTCACGATATAGCAGATTCCAAATTTCATGATGGTGATGAAAGTATCGGACCCAAAATAGCAAGAGAATTCTTAATTTTACAAGATATTGCTGACGACAAGATAAATCACATTATTAGTATCATTGAAAACATGTCCTTTAAAGGTGGTCGTTTTGAAGCGAAATTCCACTCTAAAGAATTAGAAATCGTACAAGACGCAGATCGATTGGATGCGATTGGCGCCATTGGAATTGCACGTGCTTTTAATTATGGTGGTTTTAAAAATCGCCCTTTGTACAATCCTAATATTCAACCCAATTTGAATATGAGTAAAGAAGAATATAAGAATAGTGAATCCCCAACTTTGAATCACTTTTACGAAAAATTATTACTTCTAAAAGACAAAATGAATACTGAAACTGGTAAAAAAATCGCTCAAAAACGTCATGATTTTATGGTGATTTTTTTAGGTCAGTTTTATGCGGAGTGGGATGGGGAAGCTTAGCAATCAGTCGCAGTTTTCAGTTTTCAGTAACAATAAAAATTACCGCAATTAAGAATCTCATTTTGATTTGTTACTTTTTTGATATCCGTTCACATCAATTTTAGTAGGCTAAAACAAATAAAATGATATTTAAAAAATTTAATAAGGAAAACTGAAAACTATGACTGAAAACAAAATCTTATTTCCCAGGAAATTCCGCTTTCCTTTTTTCTAAAAATGCCGTAGTTCCCTCTTTAAAATCTTCGGTTCCAAAACAAAAACCAAAGTTTTCAATTTCTATTTGGTAACCGTTAACACCATCGGTATAATTAGCATTAACCGCTTGAATCGCTTTTGCAATGGCAACACTAGAATTTTTAGTAATTTTAGTAGCTATTCCTTTTGTAAAATCTAGTAATTCTGCTTGTGCTACAACATGATTTACTAATCCATAATTTTTAGCGGTTTCGGCATCAATCATTCCTGCTGTCATGATCATTTCCATAGCACGACCTTTTCCTACTAATTGTGCTAAACGTTGCGTTCCTCCATAACCCGGAATAACTCCTAAAGTTACTTCAGGTAATCCCATTTTTGCGTTATCTGATGCTACCCTAAAATGACATGACATCGCTAATTCTAGTCCACCACCTAAAGCAAAACCATTTACCGCTGCAATTACCGGAGTACTTAAATTTTGAACAAAATCAAACAACAATCTTTGTCCTTCAGCAGCTAATTTTCCTCCCTCTTTAACTGAGAAATTAGCAAATTCTGAAATATCAGCTCCAGCAACAAATGCCTTTTCTCCACTTCCAATTACAATGATTGCTTTTACAGATTTATCTTCGTTCAACGATTTAAACGCATCGTTTAATTCTTGAATGGTTGCTTTATTCAAAGCGTTTAATTTTGTAGGTCTATTAATCGTTACAATTGCAATTGCATCTTGTTTTTCGATAAGTATGTTTTCCATCTTTATTTGTTTTTGATTATTTATTTATTGGGAAAGAAACCAAGAATTCAGTTCCAACATTAAGTTCCGTTTCAAAGGTAATGGTTCCGTTATAATTTTCTATAATATTTTTAATAATGGCTAAACCAAGTCCCATTCCACTTGATTTTGTAGTGAATTTTGGTTCAAAAACGCGCTCTTGATTTTCTTTAGAAATCCCCTTTCCGTTGTCTTTTACTGCAATTTTCACATCATCTCCTTGTCTAAACACTGTTACAAAAATCAATTTATTAACTTGTTCTTCTGGAATAGCTTGGATAGCATTTTTTACCAAATTAGTAATAACACGTATTAACTGGGTTCTATCTAATTTGGCAATAATTTCCTCCTCTAATGCCGAAAACTGAATGTAATCTTCATTAAAAATTTCTAGCGCCATTTTTACAATTCGAACTACATTTAACGTTTCATTCTGTTGTGCTGGCATGGTTGCAAAATTTGAAAATGCTCCTGCAACAGCGGTCATTGTATCGATTTGCTGTAAGATAGTTTTGGTGTAATCGTCTAGTTTTTTTGAAATTTCGGGATCATTAGGATTAAACTTTCTCTGAAAACTTTGCACGGTTAAACGCATTGGTGTTAATGGGTTTTTAATTTCATGTGCTACTTGTTTTGCCATTTCACGCCAAGCTTGTTCTCTTTCACTTTGAGCCAAAATAGTGGCGCTTTCTTCTAGTTTATCCACCATATTATTGTAAGAGCGAATCAGTAAATTAATCTCCTTACTCCCATCTTCAATTACAATTTTCTCATTTAGTTGGTTTAGTTGGGTTTCTTGCATTTTATCACTTATAATTTTCAAAGATTTTGTGATATAGCTCGATAAAAAATAAGAAAGAACGATAGCTATAAAAAACATGAATGTATAAACTTGTCCAAATCGAATTAAAAAATTTTGAAGTTCATTGTCATAAAATTCAGTGTCTTCCTCATAGGGTAAGTTCAAAATGGCTAAAGGCTTAAACTTATTATCTTTTAAATAGGAATAAGAAGATCGATATGTTTTCCCGTCGACATTAGAAAATTCTACATAACGCTTCTCCAAAGAAGATTGAATAATTTTTAAAGTAGACGGATTTATTTTTGGCTTATCTGCATCCAATTTAAATATAGCTTTTGATGAAATTAATAAATTCCCTTTTAAATCAAAGAAATTAATTTCCATGCTATGTACATCAGAAATTTCATAGATTTTATCTTTAAAAATAAGTGGAATATTCTCGGGCGTAAGTGGATAATAATAATTCTTTGCGTTATCCGTAAACAAAACATAATTTATGTGTTCAGCAATAGCCGTTTCTTTCCGTTCTAATCGATCTTGATGGTATTCTCTAGCCTCTTTTCTAAATTGATAAATCGAAACGGTAGCTATAAGAATAGAGGCAATTAACGTTAAGAATATCATGGATAAAAATATTCTTACACGCAAAGAAAGGTTCTTAAAATTTAAAATTCTATCCATTAATTGTGCTAAAATTAGCTGTTATTTTTTGCTCGGATTTTTTTGTAAAGTTTAAAACCAAGCATTAAAACCATCGAAAAAGTAATAATTCCAACTACACCAAAAACCCAGTTAATTGCATTTTTTAAAATTACTAAAAAAACAACGGCAAAAAGAATAATTGTAGCGCCTTCATTCCAAATTCTAAAGAAATTGGAGGAGTGTTTTACATCATTACTTTGTAATTGCTTAAAAATTTGATGGCATTTTAAATGATACAAATACAATAAAAAAACAAAAGCTAGTTTTACATGCATCCAAGGTTGATTTAACCAAACTTGACCAACTTCGGTAAAAAACAACATCCAAAAAGCAAAAAGACTAGCTAAAACAGCACTTGGCCAACTAATGATGTACCATAAACGATATTGCATTAATTGGTATTGCTTGATTAAAATATCTTGTTCAGGTTGCGGCTTTTGTTTAGCTTCAGCGTGGTAAACAAATAAACGAACAATATAAAATAAACCTGCAAACCAAGTGACCACAAAAATTAAATGCAATGATTTTATGTAATTGTATAATTCCATTCTCTATTGATTTTGAAATGCCCATTGATCAATCCAACGGCTCATCGTTTTTACCCAATCCTCACTATCATTCAAGCATGGAATTGACAAGAAATGTTCTCCTCCATTTTCTTCAAAACTTTCTGCAGCTTCCATACCAATTTCTTCTAAAGTTTCTAAACAGTCGGAAACAAAAGCTGGGGTAACAACAGCTAAGTTTTTAATTCCTCTCTGTGCCAAACCATCAATGGTAGCATCTGTATAAGGTTGTAACCAAGGGTCACGACCTAAACGAGATTGAAAAGAAGTACTGTATTTACCTTCTTCTAAACCTAAAAATGCAGCAACTTGTTTCGTTGTTTCATAACATTGATGACGGTAACAGAATTCATGGGCTTTTGAAGGTGTATTACAACAACTACCATCTATTTTACAATGTGATTTAGTTACATCAGATTTTCTAATGTGACGTTCTGGCACACCGTGGTAGGAGAATAACAAATAATCGGATTTAAAATTATCTAAAGCCGTTTTTATGGAATTTGATAAATCCCTTATATAATCCGGTTGCTTATAGAAAGCAGGAATTATTGTAAATTCCATATTTGGAAATTGTTCTTTCCGAATCTCTTCAGCTAGCACTAAAATCGTTTCTGTTGTAGCCATTGCAAACTGAGGATATAATGGAATTAACAAAACTTCATCAACACCTTTATCGTGTAATTCTTTTAAACCAAACTCAATACTTGGATTCCCATAACGCATGGCTAATGATACAGGTACACTAACTTGCTCTTGAACTTTATTTTGTAGCCGTTTTGACAACACAATTAACGGCGATCCTTCTTCCCACCAAATTTTTTTATAGGCTTTGGCCGATTTTTTGGGACGTGTATTCAAAATAATGCCTTTTACTAAAAGTGCTCTTAAAAAATACGGAACGTCTATAACACGTTCGTCCATCAAAAATTCATCTAAATATTTTCTAACATCCTTTGGTTCTGGACTATCAGGCGAACCTAAATTTACTAATAATACTCCTTTCATATCCTATTTTTTTATAAAAGTACTTATTCTAATTTTCAACAAACAAAATTTAATACTTTTTTCTTTATTTATGTATCTACGAAATTGATGATTTGTGGTTTTACTAAATGTTCGTGTTTAAATTCATTAAATATTTTTTAGGTGTTGTGCCAAACTTTTTCTTAAAAGCAGCAATAAAATGACTTCCTGTACTATAGCCTATTTTCAAACCTACTTCATTAACATTATAAGAACCACTGTCTAACAGTTGACGTGCATAATCCATCTTATAATCAAAAAGAAATCCATAAACCGTATCACCATAAATCTGTTTGAAACCAATTTTAAGTTTCTTAAGATTTAATCCTACTAAATCGGCTAACTCTTGAAGGCCTGGTGGCTCCGCCATATTTGACAAAACAATATCTTTTGCCTTTCTAATTTTTAAGACATTTTCTTCATCTATCAAAAACGGGCACTGTTCTGCATTAGGATCTTCAGCACGATTGAAATACAAACTCAACAACTCGTAACCTTTTCCTCTGTAATATAAGTTCTTGATGAATGCGTTTAAGTTATAGTGAAATATCTGGCTTAAAACAATAGACATTGAAGGGCTTATGTCATTTTCCTTGTAGTATTTCTTATCTTTATTTTCTTCACTCAAAAAAGGAATATTTTCAGCTTCCGATGAAAATAAACCGTGAAATTTTTTAATGGATATTATGACTGAAATCATCCAAGTATTAGGGGCTAACTCTAAATGAATTGGCAATTCTTTTTGTGGATTATAAAACAAAAGTGACTTTTCTTCTTTTAAATCTAAAGCATAATTCCCTTGATTAAAAATAAATTTTCCCTTTCCTTTAATACCAAAATGAAATTGTATAAGCCCTTGATTAACAGGTTTTTCTATTTTTACCATTTCATTATTGTCGTTTTGGAAACGCAATAAAATAAATTCATTTTCAATTTTTATTTCTTCTACAGAACCCATAGCGATATTTTTTCGTATATAATACCAGTTGATTTGTTAAGTTGTTATTTAGAATTATTCTACATAAACAAACAGTCAACCCTTGAATACATTACAAATTTAATGGAAATAATACTAAATAGATAGATTTGTCTTTAAAATATCTTTGAGCGACACAAAAAGTCCTTTTAGCGTTGTTTTTATAAAAAGGTAAAATATAATTTTGTTAAACTTTTAGGAAAGAGTACATCATATGGAAAACAATACATTTGCAAAGCATCCTACTTTCTATGCAGTGGGACTAAGTTACAAGAAAGCTGATGCTGAAATGAGAGGAAAGTTTAGTTTGGACGATCAATCCAAAACCAATCTGTTATTACAAGCAAAAGCAGAAGGTATTGAAAGTCTAATTGTAACTTCTACTTGTAATCGAACAGAAATCTATGGATTTGCTCAACACCCATTTCAATTAATAAAATTGATGTGTGAAAACAGTCAGGGTACCGTTGAAGATTTCCAAAAAGTAGCATTTGTATATAAAAATAGTGAAGCAATCAATCATATGTTTCGCGTTGGAACAGGTTTAGACAGCCAAATTCTTGGAGATTTCGAAATCATAAGTCAACTCAAAAATGCTTTTGTAAAAAGCAAAGAATTAAATCTAGCGAACTCCTTTTTAGAGCGATTAGTAAATGCTGTAATTCAAGCAAGCAGAAAAATTAAAAACGAAACTGAAATTTCATCTGGTGCTACATCGGTATCATTTGCATCGGTTCAATACATTTTTAAAAATGTAGAAAATATTGCTTCCAAAAATATTTTACTTTTTGGAACAGGAAAAATCGGTAGAAATACCTGTGAAAATTTAGTAAAACACACCAAGCACGAACAAATTACATTAATCAATAGAACCAAGGAAAAAGCAGAAAGATTGGCTAAAAAACTTGACGTTATTGTTAAAGATTATGCTGACTTACAAATAGAACTTCAGAAAGCAGATGTAGTAGTAGTAGCTACTGGAGCACAAAATCCTACCGTTGACAAAGCAATTCTAAATCTGAAAAAACCTTTACTAATCTTAGATCTATCGATCCCTAAGAATGTGAATGAGAATGTAAAAGATATCGAAGGGGTAACGCTAGTTCACATGGATGAACTCGCACAAATTACAGATGAAACCCTGGAAAACAGAAAAAAACACATTCCTGCAGCCGAAGCTATTATTGAAGAGATTAAAGACGAATTTATGGCTTGGACCAAACAACGTAAATTTGCACCAACCATCCATGCCTTAAAAGCAAAACTGAATACAATAAAAGAAGGAGAGTTGAATTTTCAACGTAAAAAATTAGCTAATTTTGACGAGGAACAGGCCGAATTAATTACGGCTAGAATCATTCAAAAAATCACAAATCACTTTGCAAATCATCTAAAAGATGATGAAACCATGGTAGACGAAAGCATTGAATGGATTGAAAAAATTTTCCAATTAGAAACGGTTTCAAAATAATGAGCAAAACAATCCGTATAGGAACTCGTGATAGCGAATTAGCCCTTTGGCAAGCACACACAGTACAAAAAAAATTAAACGATTTAGGCTATCAAACCGAAATTATTGCCGTAAAATCACAAGGTGATATCATTCTTGATAAACCGCTTTACGAACTAGGCATCACAGGTATTTTCACAAAGACATTAGATATTGCTATGTTGAATGGCCAAGTGGATATCGCCGTGCATTCGATGAAAGATGTACCAACGGCTCTACCTATCGGGATTATACAAGCAGCAGTCTTAGAACGCGCAAATACCCTTGACATTTTAGTTCACAAAGGGGATTTAGATTTTTTAAATTCGGAAGGAACTATCGCAACTGGAAGTTTAAGAAGACAAGCCCAATGGTTAAATAAATATCCAAATCATAAAGTAGTGGATTTACGTGGAAACGTTAATACTCGTATGCAAAAACTGCAAGAAAACAATTGGAATGGAGCTGTTTTTGCAGCAGCAGGTTTAGAACGAATCAATCTAAAACCAGAAAATTATATCGATTTGGATTGGATGGTTCCTGCTCCTGCACAAGGTGCGATGGTAGTCGTAGCAATGGAAAAAGATAACTTCTGTAAAGAAGCCTTATCTAAATTAAACCATTCCGAAACCGAAATTTCTACCCACATTGAACGTGAATTTTTGAAAACACTAGAAGGCGGTTGCACGGCTCCAATTGGTGCTTTGGCAACATTTACTTCAGATAAAATTGATTTTGAAGGCGTTTTGTTCTCTTTGGACGGAAAAGAAAAACACACAATCAAAAAAAGTTGTACTTTTGATTCTTATAAAAACTTCGGAAAAAATTGTGCCGAAGCAATTTTAAACAACGGCGGAAGCACTTTAATGGAAAGCATTCGTCGGGATTTAAAAAAGTAATTTTATTCCAAAATGGAGAAAGAATCGTTACTCAATTATTTATATCGCTTTTTTGATATCATTGTACTACTTTTTATAGTTTTTGACTTTGGATATGATTTCGAAGAAAACTATAATTCACCACATGTCATTGGGTTGGTTTTTCTTTCTATTGGCTTACTTGCTTTTAACTCATTCAAGTTTTTTACTTTTAAATATAAGAGCAACAAGAAAGTAGCATTGGCGAATATGATTTTAATAACCGGAATTTTACTAACTTCTGGAATGATTGCTATCACCAATTTAAACTTTCCTCTTGATTATATTCTCCAAAAAGTCAAACCAGTATTTGAAGGGGGGCTTATCTTTTATTTTTTATTGAGGCTTCTCGTGTTGGTTCGTCATATCTATGACATCTATTTTAATCCCGCCATAGTATTCGTTGGAAGTTTTATGATTTTAGCCTTAACAGGCGGTTTTTTATTAATGCTTCCAAGTGCCACCACTAACGGAATTACTTTCACAAACGCTTTATTTACAGCAACAAGCGCTGTTTGTGTTACAGGTTTAACAGTTGTAGATACATCAAATGCATTTACTGTAATAGGGCAATCAATAATTTTAGTTTTAATTCAATTAGGTGGAATCGGAATACTAACATTCACCTCTTTCTTTGCTTTCTTTTTTAGGGGTAGTTCTTCTTTTAAAGAAGGACTAAACACGAAAGACTTTATTGCTCACGAAGGATTAAAAGACGTTTTTAGAGCGGCATTGAACGTAGTAATATTCACTATTGGCGTTGAAGCAATTGGAGCTCTTTTTATTTACTCTTCAATAATAGAAGTAACAAATATTGAAAATAAATTTTTCTTCTCTATTTTTCACTCTATATCCGCTTTTTGTAATGCTGGTTTTTCTATTTTATCTGCTGGACTTTACGATGAAGCTATTCGTTTTGATTATTTTTTACAATGGATAATTATGACTTTGATTGTTTTGGGTGGTTTAGGACACAATATTGTCTTCAATTTCTATCAGAAAATAAAAACGCATGTAATAGAGTTTTTTGATAAAACAATCATTCACAAAAAAGTTCGAATCATTACATTAAATACGCAAATTGTAATTTATACCACATTATTCTTGTTGGTTGGTGGTTTTATCTTTTTGTTTATTTCAGAATATAACAATACCTTATTAGAACACAACTCTATTTTTGGTAAAATAACAGCGGCCTCATTCAATGCTGTAACCCCAAGAACTGCTGGTTTTAATGCGGTTGATTTTACACAAATGAATGTACAATCACTCTTGTTCATCATCTTTTTGATGTGGATAGGAGGTTCGCCAGCATCAACTGCGGGAGGGATTAAAACGAGTACATTTGCATTGGCCACTTTGAATATTTTCGCCGTTGCAAGTGGAAAAAGTAGAATTCAATTGTTTGGAAGGAGAATTTCATCAGAGTCAACATCAAGAGCCTTCGCTATCTTGTGCATATCTTTGATAACTATTGGTGTATCCATCGTTGCTTTGTTAATTTTCGAACCTAAAGGAACACCTTTATTAACCGTTGCCTTTGAATGCTTTTCAGCATATAGTACTGTAGGACTTACTTTAAATTTTACACCTACTCTATCCGAACCAAGTAAATATGTCCTAATAGCTTGTATGTTTATAGGAAGAATTGGAATGCTCAATTTAATGGTGGGATTATTACGAAGGTTGAATCATCAATTCTACGAATATCCAAAAGAAAATATATTAATTAACTAATCTTGTCCAAATGAAAATTATCGTATTTGGTTTAGGAAACTTCGGAATGTCACTTGCAATTAGCCTAACAGAAACAGGAAACGAAGTAATTGGTGTAGATAAAAACATCGAAAAAGTAAATTTAGTAAAAGATAAAATCTCGCATGCGATTGCCTTAGATTCTACTAATGAATTGTCTTATGAAGCTTTACCACTAAAAGATGCTGACAAAGTGGTAGTTGCCATTGGTGAAAACGAAGGTGCTGCAATTATTACAACAGCTATCATCAAAAAATTATCCGATGTAAAAATTATAAGTCGCGCGTTGTCTCCAATTCACGATACGGTACTAGAAGCAATGGGAATTTACAGTATCATTCATCCGGAACAAGAATCAGCAGATCGATTAACCAAGCAAATCAATTTTAAATCTACCTTGGAAAATTACCAATTAGATGATAATTATACCATTTCTGAGGTAAAAGCAAAACCAGAATTCTTCGGTAAAACATTAGCCGAATTAGATTCTATCGACAAATATCGTTTAACATTAATTACAATTATACGTAAAAGAGAGAAACGCAATTTAATTGGTAAAAAATCTATCATTAAAGAATCTATTGGTCGTCCAGCTCCAGATACCGTTGTTCAAGAAGAAGACATTTTAGTAGTTTATGGATACAACAAAGACATCGAAACCTATTGCTTAGGACAAGAAGAACATCAAATTAGAAGTTAAAATGACCCGAATTCTCTCTACAAAAAAACTTACAAAAGCACTAAAAATGAAACTTTCTAGTGCTAATGTTGATCTTGTGGAAAAGAATTTTATTCAAACGAAAGCTATTGCATTTGAAACACCTTTACTAAACGATTACTTAGTTTTTACTAGCAAACAAGCTGTGAAAAGTGTTTTAAAATCGAAAGTAAAAAGCGTTCTTTCAAAGTCTTGTTTGTGTGTTGGAAACAAAACACGCGCTTTTCTCGAAAAGAAGGGATTCACAGTTTTGGAAAGTGCTGATTATGCCGAAGATTTGATTCAAATCATCGCTTCGAAATACAAAAATCACTCGTTTACTTTCTTTTGTGGCAATATCAGAAGAAATACAATTCCTGATTTTTTTCAACAAAACAAAATCGCATATATGGAAATTGTCGTATATGAAACCAAACTGAAACCACACAAGATAAAAGAATCATATGATGGTGTTTTGTTTTTTAGTCCTTCGGGAGTAAATAGCTTTTTAGAAAAGAACAAATTGGATAATAAAACTAGTTTTTGCATCGGTACCACAACATCGAAAGCAATAGAACATTTAACAAAAAATATAATAATTGCATCACAACCTAGCGTTGATTATGTAATTGATGAAGTAATAAAATATTATAAATAAATTAGTGCCTTTGCTCTCGACTTTACGGGATTACGAGAAATAGAAATTACAAAAAAGAAGAAACTAATTGCAATTAAAACAAAAAACATGTTAAAGAACGACTTATTTTTAAGAGCATTAAAAGGAGATACTGTAGAACGTCCGCCTGTATGGATGATGCGTCAAGCAGGAAGATATTTACCAGAATTCAGAGCATTACGTGATAAATACGATTTTTTCACGCGTTGTGAAACTCCAGAATTAGCAGCTGAAATTACGGTTCAACCTATCCGAATTGTAAAACCGGATGCTGCGATATTATTCTCAGACATTTTAGTGGTTCCAAGAGCAATGGGAATTCACGTGGAATTAAAAGACAATTTAGGTCCGATAATTCCAAATCCAATTCGTACTGCTGAACAAGTAAATCAAGTTTTTGTACCGAATATCCATGAAACCTTGGGTTACGTTATGGATGCAGTAAAATTAACCAAAGAAATGCTTAACGACGAAGTGCCATTAATTGGTTTCGCAGGTTCACCATGGACGATTTTCTGTTATGCTGTAGAAGGAAAAGGTTCTAAAAGTTTTGATACGGCTAAAGGATTTTGTTTTTCAAATCCTGTAGCAGCACACCTATTATTGCAAAAAATCACTGACACTACGATTTTATATTTAAAAGAAAAAGTAAAAGCAGGTTGTAACGCCATTCAGATTTTCGACTCTTGGGGCGGAATGCTTTCTCCAGCAGATTATCAAGAATTTTCATGGCAATACATCAATCAAATTGTAGAAGCGTTAGCCGAAGAAACGGAAGTTATTGTATTTGGAAAGGGTTGTTGGTTTGCATTAAATGATATGGCAAAATCAAAAGCTTCTGCTTTAGGAGTAGATTGGACATGTTCGCCAAGAAACGCACGTTATTTAACAGGTGGTGACATTACCTTACAAGGAAATTTCGACCCAAGTAGATTATTATCACCAATTCCAACCATCAAAAAAATGGTTCACGAAATGATTGACGAATTTGGAAAAGACAAATACATCGTAAACTTAGGTCACGGTATTTTACCAAATATTCCTGTGGATCATGCGAAGGCTTTTGTTGAAGCAGTAAAGGAGTATCAAAAATAAAGACGTTTTATAATGAGAGTAATTTTAACTGTATTTATTTTATTCTTTTCAAACTTTATTAATGCGTGCCTTTGGGATAGAGATACTTATGCAATGGAAAAACAAAAATTTCCGGATGCTTTTGAATTAATGACTGGAAATTTTAATAGACATTCCAATTCATATTACCAATGGCGTATTGCCAAAATTCAACCTCAAATTGATAGTGGAAGTAAAAACCCTTTACTTTTTGATGATTTAGCAGTAGCTTATTCAAAATTAGGGAATGATAAAAAAGCTATTGCACTTATGAAGCAAAAGGAAAAATTTGCTCCTAATTTATATGAAACATATGCAAATCTTGGTACTTTTTATATCCATGACGGACAATTTGAAGAAGGATTAATATACATTAATAAAGCTATCAAAATAAATCCCGATGCACACTTTGGAAGAGAAATATATCAAAAATACCTTGTTGAATTTATTCTATTAAATAAAAAAAAGGAGTCTGAATCTAATAATTTTTACACCTTTATATTAGAAAAATACAACATCAAAAATAATTTAAAGAAAGATTTTCTCCCTGAAGATGAAATTAAAAAAGCTGTAAAAGGAATTTTAGGTATGATGCACTTTGGTAATTATAATTCTCCTATTCTTTTGAATGCTCTTGGAGATGTTTTACTTAATGAATCTTATGACACCCCTAGCGCTAAAAGATTAGCCTCTATGGCTTATATGGCTTCTGATTTATATAATATTGGCTCAGTTTCTCTTAAAACCAAAGAAAACATTCAAATGTTTTTGAGCATGCAGGAACGTGACAAAAATACTTATGAAGCATTACTTAAAGAAGTTAAAAAAGGTATTGAAATTGGGAAAAACAGATATATAGAAATTGAAAAGAAAGAAAGAAATTGGGTTGTTAAAAATAAAGATTTAGATGTTGAGTTCGCACAATATTTTTATACAAAAACAGATTCAACAAATAAAAATAACATTATTCAAAACAATCAAAATAGGATTACAAAAAACAAAGACAAAAAATCTAACAAACTATTAATTGGATTAATCATTACATTGATTATTGCTGGAATTATTGTGATTATAAAACTTCGAAAAAAAAACTTTTAAATTGAAAAACAAATTCTACACCTACATACAAAACCTACAAGATCAAATCTGTAAAGGATTAGAGGATATTGATGGTAGCACCAAATTTCGGGAAGACATTTGGGAACGACCAGAAGGTGGCGGCGGTCGCACACGTGTTATTGAAAATGGAAAAGTTTTTGAAAAAGGCGGTGTGAACATTTCAGCCGTTCACGGCAAATTGCCTGATACCATGCAAAAGATGTTTGGTGTTGGAGAAGCTGATTTTTTTGCTTGTGGATTAAGTTTGGTGATTCACCCTAAAAATCCAATGGTACCAACCGTTCATGCAAATTGGCGTTATTTTGAAATGTACGATGAAAACGGCAACATCATTAACCAATGGTTTGGTGGCGGACAAGATTTAACACCGTATTATCTGTTTGAGGAAGATGCAAAACATTTTCATCAAACCTGCAAGAATGCTTGCGACAAACACAATCCAGAATTTTATCCAAACTATAAAAAGAAATGCGACGAATACTTTTGGAATGCACATCGATTTGAAGCACGTGGAATTGGTGGTTTGTTTTTCGATTATTTAAAAGCAACCGAGCAAATGTCGATGGAAAATTGGTTCAATTTCGTGTCAGAAGTTGGAAATTCTTTCTTACAAGCGTATGTTCCCATTGTGGAAAAAAGAAAAGATTTACCCTATACGGATGCGCAAAGAACTTGGCAAGAAATTCGTCGCGGTCGTTATGTAGAATTCAATTTAGTTCACGATAAAGGGACGCTTTTCGGTCTAAAAACCAACGGAAGAATCGAAAGTATTTTGATGAGTTTACCGCCACACGTACAATGGGTATATGACCATCATCCTAAAGCAGGAAGTGAAGAAGAAAAACTACTTAAAATATTAGCAAAACCCATCGATTGGGTATAAAATAAAACTCCGCCATTTGCAATTAGCGGAGTTTTATTTTTGTTCCATTAGAATTTAGTCTAAAAAATCAACTAAATCTAAAGTTTGAAGTATTATATTTTTATCTGAAAAATTAGAATTAATACTCATTTCTAACATCATGACGTTGTCTTTTATTTTATTAGAAGACTTCATTTCAATATTTTTAAATTGATCTCCCAAACGTATCATTCTAGCGGTATCACTTCCTAAATTTTGATCTAACAAATAGGATCTAAAAAAGCGTTGAACTTCAAAATTCCCATAGAAATAATTTTTAACTAAATCTTTCTTAATTTTTTTAGTAAAATTAGATTTAGAACCGCTATTCAAAAAATGCAATCCATTTGTAAAGACAAATACATCTCCTTTTTTAATAATAATCAGTTCCCCTGAGTCGTCGGATTGCTTAACTAAATAATAACCATCTACTTTTTGTAGAAGATTCTTTCTAATCCCTAAATCCAATAACTTTTCTCCCATAGTGGGATGAGTAGAGGTCATGATAAACGTAAATATAGGTCGGGTTTTGGTTATGGTTTTTTCTTCTTCCACTTCCTCGTAGTTCTCATCATAAGTTCTAGACATAAAAGTGCTTTCATACGTTTCCATGGCATGTAAAAACATTGAGAAATCGCCATCAAAAAGACTTGCAGTAGCTTCTTCATCAACAACTGTTGAAATCAAATCTACTATAATTGCTGTATCTTCTTTATCCATTGGCAAATTACCTAAAAGCTGCTCCATGATTTCTGGATAATTTTTAAGTAGTTCTTCAGTACTAGCATGATATGTTAAATAAGCTAGAGGATCCTGTTTGGGAAAATAATTATAAATATTCTTATTCGGTTTCCTAGTAACTATTTTTTGCATTATCCTGGCTAACGATTCTGAATATTCAACTTTTTGTTCAATTCGGGCTTTGTTGTTTTCGAAGTAGAAATCTAAATTCATTCCTTTGATTGCATTCTTTGAGTAGTTCGCTTCTTTATTATGAGGAATTGATCCTAATAAATTATAAAAAGAACTCATCTTTCCATACACTGCTTCATAATTAATCCAAGATGCGATATCTGCTTGCTTATTTATTTTTGATGAAGTTGGCAAAACAAATCCGTTTTGAAACAAAATTGCAATCTGCTCTTCTTGTTTTTTATGCTTTTGAATGCGCTCTTGGACTTTTTCTTTTTCAAAAGTAGCTAGCCATTCTTTATATTCTTCATCTTCATAAGCCTGATCTTGAACTATCGCTTCCTCATCATACACTGTCTGATTTGTTTCCATTTCTGTTACAGGAGATTCTTCATAAACCTCAACGGATGGATCTTCATAGTACTCATCCTCATAGTACTCCCCTTCTTCTATTATTGTCTCATCGACAACAACAGAAGTATCTGAATAAGCATTATAAGCAATGTTTTTATTTGTATCCCAAATACCATAGACAATAAGGTTGTTGTCATTCCATGCTATTGAAAAATCATCGCTTTTAGGCGAATAAACAGAATAATTCGAATACTTAGTAATAACCTCTTGGATAGAATCGGTAGCTACTGCATTTTTGTTATTTACTTGCTTTTGTATAAAAACACGCCATCCTTTTATATCCTTCATTTGAAATGTCATTTGATAATAGGGAATACTATCTGTAAAATTTCCATGAATCGTTACTGGACTGGTTTTATCTATAAAAGCGATAAAATCGTTTGAGTTAAAATTAGAATTAGCTTCACTTGCACTTTTAAAAATTTTGTGATTAAACAAGCTATCCATATTTACTTTTTTAGTAAAACCGGGTGTATTAAATTGCACAAAATAATCATATCGCTCCAGTTCTTGTTGACTTAATACTAAGATTGGAAATAAGAATAAGCAATGAAAAATCTTTTTCATAATGTAAATTAAGGATTAAAACTTATGGAATTGTTCATCAGTTTATTGTTGTTTAAAACACTCCATATATTCTGTTTTAAAAACACTGTTTTTTTGGATTTTGAAAGGCTACTATTTATATTTTGGACTGTTGCTACTTCTTTGTCAAAAGTATAAACAGCTATAATGTTTGCTTTTAACAAATCTTCTTTTCTGTCTTGGTCTTTAGTTAAATCTTTTGGCAAAGGGTAGGACGCAATTCGCTCAAATCTTCCATTATTATTTTTAAAATGAATCCTATTATTTTTCTTATCCATTACATTTAAAACCGCATTCAACGTTTCTAAAGAATTGTAGGAAAAGTTAATTTTAAAAACATACGTATTAAAATTGTATGAAGTAGCAATTTTAGAAACACCTTTAATTGTGGAAGCCTCTGCTCTAAATTGGGCTAATTTTGATTTGATGTCTTCTTCATTTGGAATACTTACACCATCTACTTCTTCAAGTAAAATAGCGGACTTTGTCTTAAACCAAGAACTTGAAAAATCGATTACCAAACTGTATTCACCACTCTGATTACTTGTGTGTTTGATTTTTTCAGTTATCTCGAAACAGCTTGAAAACAGCAAACAAATACTTAAAATAAAAAGTCGTTTCATGAGACAAAAATAAGATTATTTTTACGAGTTTCTAAATTTTATAGAAGAAAGAAATCGGTTAAAAATTAGTAACTTTACACTTTAATTTTTGAATTATAAATTATGTTTCCAATACACAGAGGTCGTCGTCTAAGAATAAACGAATCTATAAGAAGTTTAGTTAGAGAAACCAGCTTAAGCCCAGCTGATTTTATGTTTCCCATGTTTATCATGGAAGGAGAAAACACAAAAGTAGATATCCCTTCTATGCCTGGTATTTTTCGTCGTACATTAGATTTAACCGTGGAAGAAGTGAAAGAATTATTCGCTTTAGGAATCCGTGCCGTAAACATTTATGTAAAAGTTAGTGATGATTTAAAAGACAATACTGGAAAAGAAGCATGGAATGACAATGGTTTGATGCAAAGGGCCATACGTGCTATAAAAGCGGCTTGCCCAGAAATGATTGTAATGCCTGATGTTGCTTTAGACCCGTATTCGATCTATGGTCATGATGGTATTATTGAAAAAGGAGATGTTGCAAATGATGCAACCAACGATGCTTTAGTAAAAATGGCGGTATCTCACGCAAAAGCGGGTGCTGATTTTGTAGCGCCTAGCGACATGATGGATGGTCGTGTTTTACGTTTGCGTCAAGGTTTAGATACCGCTGGATTTCATAACGTTGGTATCATGAGTTATTCGGCTAAATATGCTTCGGCATTTTATGGTCCGTTTCGTGACGCTTTAGATTCTGCTCCAAAAGATGCTGATGTTGAGGTGCCCAAAGACAAAAAAACCTACCAAATGGATTATGCTAATCGTATCGAAGCAGTTAAAGAAGCCTTATGGGATGTGGAAGAAGGTGCTGATATGGTGATGGTAAAACCTGGAATTGCTTATTTGGATATCGTTCGTGAAGTTAAAAATGCTGTTGATGTTCCCGTAACAGTTTTTCATGTTTCAGGAGAATATGCGATGATTAAAGCGGCTTCTGAAAGAGGTTGGTTAGACCACGATAAAATTATGATGGAACAATTAATGTGTATCAAAAGAGCGGGTGCTAGTTTAATTTCAACTTATTTTGCTAAAGAAGCGGCTATTTTATTAAACAAATAATTTTATAATGAAATTTATATCAAAATCCTTATTTGTTCTTGTTCTAGTTTTTAGCATTACGAACTGTAGTGATAAAAAAGAAACCGACAAATACGGCAACACGGTTGAAGAAAACTCAATACCGACTACAGAAACTACCATTGACCCCTTAGTAGCCAAAGGCAGAGAACTCTTTGAAGGTAAAGGGACGTGTACAGCATGTCACAAACCTGATGTAAAAGTGGTTGGACCCTCAATAAAAGAAATTACCAAAATTTACAAAGAAAAAGGAGCTAGTATCGCTTCATTTATAAATGGTGAGGGCGAACCTATTGTAGATGCGTCGCAATATGAAATCATGAAAGCAAACTTTGTCATCACAAAAGCCATGACTAGCGAAGAAAGAAGAGCCTTAGAAATATATATGATGAGTTTCGAATAAAATATTACTCAACAACGAGTTTAAAGCCCACGCGCGGAATGTTTTCAATTCTCACGTGGGTTTCTTCTTTTATAATTTTTCGTAATCGAGAAATAAATACATCTAAACTTCTGCCTAAAAAATAATCATCACTTCCCCACAATTCCATTAAGATTTTTTCACGCTTTAAAACGGTATTTGGGTTGTCTAAAAACAATTGTAAAAGAGAAGCTTCTCTCTCGGTTAAGGTAATTTTTTGAGTCTCTTTTTTTAGTAAATAATTTTCGGGTTCAAAGTGAAAACTTCCAAATACATACTGTTTTTGATTAGAATTATCCGAGGTTTTTTGACTTCTGTTTAGAAAAATTTCTATTTTCAAAATCAACTCTTCAATGGAATATGGTTTTACTAAATAATCATCAGCACCCAGTTTTAAACCTTTAATTCGGTCTTCTTTCATGGTTTTAGCTGATAGAAAAATTATGGGAATTTCTTGATTGCGCTTTCTTATTTCGGTTGCTATTTCAAAGCCATCCATATCTGGCAACATAATGTCCAAAACGCACAAATCAAAAGGTTCACTACAAAACAACAAGAAGGCTTCTTTTCCATTATTAGCGTGTATAACTTCAAAATGTTGCTCTAAATTATCTGATGTTAAAAACGCAAGGGTTTCATCGTCTTCAACATACAAAATGCGCTTTTTACTCATAATCGGTCTTATTAATTTGAATTGAAACGGTAATACCTGCGTCTTTATTGTTCGCAACAAACACATTCCAATCGTGCCATTCACATACCCCCTTTACATAAGAAAGCCCTATTCCAAAGCCTTCAATATCCTTGCTATCTTGACGTGCAACACGATAAAATTTATCAAAAACAAAAGGTAGGTCATTTTCAGGAATTCCTGATCCATTATCTGAAAATTGTAATAATAAATCCTTTGAAGTTTCCTTTGTTACAACCCTAATTACTGGATTTTGTCCAGAATACTTTACAGCATTATCAATGATATTGTAAATAAGATTATAGAAATGAAACTCATCAGCATGAATAAAATAATTTCTTTCTAACTGAAATTGTATTTTAATCTCTTTTTGATGTTTTAGATTTATATTTTCGCTAACCAATTCAAGTATTGCTTTTAAATCAATACTTGATTTTTCTATCTCAATCTGCTTACTTTCTGTTTTAGCTACATATAGAATTTTCTCAATGTGTTGATTTAACTTATTACTTTGATTAATAATAATTTGTATGTACTTCGATAACTTCGAGTTCTCTTGTATTTCTTTTTGTGAATTAGCATAATTGGAAGCAATCAATATTGAGGCCAAAGGAGTTTTAAACTCATGGGTCATATTATTAATAAAATCCTTTTGTAAATCCGTATACTTTTTTTGTTTTAACATTAAAAAAACGGAATAAACATAAATAATTAAAACGAAGAACAGAACAACAGTAAATACCCAATATTGGCTCAAACTTTTAAAATAACTTTGCTTTATATGGGGAAAACGAATAGCAAAATAATAAGTCAAATCCGTGTTCTTCGAAAAACAATCTTCACAAACATTTGACTTTTCACCCTTAAAAGAAACATAATTCCCATAAACCATAGATTGTGAACTACAGTCATAAATCGCGTATTCAAAGTCCATTTCCAACTTAACCTTCTCAAACTCCGTTTCTAAATAATGTTCTAAGATTTGATTTTCAAAAACATCATTAACATTTACAATAAAATAATTTTCACTAACTTTCTTAATCAAATTTGCAGTAGGTAATTCGGTTTTATTATCTCTATAAATACGCTCCACTACATCTTGCAGAGCAAAATGAATCTTATCTTCTACATCCTTTTTTTGAAAAATATAGGCTTGATTTAATAAAAACAATTGCATGATTATGACCCCAACAATTGCAAAAAAACCAATAAAAATTACAACCTTTAATTTATTAAATTTCATATCTGATGCTATATTACAAAAAAAGGCCACAAGAAAAGCCTGTTAACAAGTCGTTAACAATCATTAAAAAGTAATTAACAAGAAGTTTTTAATGATTTTTTAGTTTTGTAATGCAAAAATATAACAACTCAAAAAAAATAACATATGAAATTATTAAAATTATCAATTGCCTTAGCTTTTATTGCCAATTTTTCATTTGCACAAAACAAAGAGGCTAAAGTTATGCAAGCTCCTATTGCAACTGTAACACCTGCTGCCGCACCTAAACAATCTGCGATCAAATGGGACAAAGAAATTCATGATTTTGGTGATATAGAAAAAGGAAAGCCTGTAACGTATGAATTCACTTTTACTAATACTACAAATGAAACTGTTTTGATTACGACTGTAAAACCTGCATGTGGTTGTACTGCTGCTAACTATACTAAGACTCCTGTAAAACCAGGTGAAAAAGGAATGGTTGCTGCTACATTTAATGCTGCTTCTGCAGGTGCTTTTCAAAAATCGGTTACCATCATTACTAATGAAGGTGGCGTAGACACTTCAAAAACTGTTTCGTTTAAAGGGAAGGTTATCGATACATCCGCTTCAAATGATAAAAAAGCAGACATAAGATCTTAAAATATTATTAATTCAACTTTTGCATCTTATTTAAACCATCTGAAATTTCAGATGGTTTTTTTATTTTTACAAAATGAGAAACGCAATCATAAAAACGCCATTAGGCTGCACAATAATCGAAGGAAATGAAAACGGAATTTCAAAAATTCAAGTATTAAATCAAGAATGTGAAATTACAATTTTGGTTCCAGAAGAACTTAAAATTGCTGTTACACAAATTCAAGAATATTTTAATAGGACGCGCACTTCATTTACCTTTCGCTTAAACCCATCTGGCACCGAATTTCAGAAAAAAGTTTGGCAAGAATTACTAAAGATCCCCTTTGGAAAAACAAATTCCTATTTAGAATTATCAAAAAAACTAGGTGATGTAAAAGCAATTAGGGCTGTAGCTTCTGCCAACGCAAAAAATCCACTTTGGATTGTAATCCCTTGTCACCGTGTCATTGGAAGTAATGGCTCACTTACAGGATATGCAGGAGGTTTGTGGCGTAAAAAATGGCTTTTAGAACACGAAAACCCTGCAAAACAAGAAAGTTTGTTTTAAATTATTACAAATAATTCTAACTTTTTGCTACTTTTATAACACAATCCTAAAAAATTAACACATGAAGTTTCTTGTAAAACTCCTTAAATGGTTAGCTATTCTTTTACTTAGCATTATTGTCTTATTGTATATTTTTAATGTCGACTATCTTTTAAGAGCTGTAAGAACAATATATTTTAAGGGATATACAACCGCTTTTTTAGAAGATTATAAGGAATTCCCAAATAGAAAAATCAAAAAAGGTATTGCACAACCTTGGGCAATAGCTACAGATTACAACCTTGTTTCTGCTACCGAAACACTTCAAAAAACGCATAAAGAATTACAAACCATAGCTTTTTTGATTATTAAAAATGATAGTATTTGGCACGAAAGTTATTTTGATGGATTTGACAAAAATTCCAAAAGCAATTCTTTTTCTATGGCAAAGAGTGTGGTTACTATGGCAATGGGAAAAGCCATTATGGAAGGAAAAATTAAAAGTTTAGACCAAAAAGTAATCGATTTTTTCCCTGATTTAAAAGGAGAATATGCGAAAGATGTTACCGTTGGCGATTTGTCTTCTATGGCTTCTGGAATGAATTGGGATGAAAAATACTATAGTCCGTTCTCTATAGTTACCCGTGCCTATTTTGACGATAATTTGAAAGATATTATCTTAGGATTGGATATTAAAGACAAACCCGGACAATCATTCAAATATTTAAGTGGAGCAACCCAATTATTAGCGATGTGTGTAGAAAAAGCTACAGGCGAATACTTATCAGATTATGTTTCAAAACATTTTTGGCAACCTATGGGAGCAGAGAATGAGGCGCTCTGGCAGTTAGACGAAGCTCCTGATGGTATTGAAAAGGCGTATTGTTGCATTGCAAGTAATGCTAGAGATTTTGCTCGCTTTGGAAAATTATATTTAAACAATGGAAAGTGGAATGATCAACAAATATTAGATAGTGGTTTTGTAAAAAAATGTATTACACCACGCTTTGAAAATAGTCCAGAATATGGCTATGGCTGGTGGATGCACAACTTTTTAGGCAAAGATTTTTACTATATGCGTGGTCATTTAGGTCAATTTGTAATTGTAATTCCTGAAGACGATTTAATTATTGTACGACTAGGTCATTTGAAAGGTATACAAACTTCTTATGATCCTCATAGCGAAGATTTATATGTTTATGTAGAAGAAACATATAACATGTTGACGAAAAAGAAATAAAGATGAGTGGGCATTTTTTGGCATTTAAAAACAGAGAAAAAACTAGTGAATCAAAAAAGAATTCACTCAGAGAAAATTTATCTTTTAGAAAATTAAATTTGATAAATAAAAATTCATCAACAAACGAATTCACAACTAATGTTAATCAAATCTCAGAGGAAGAGTTAGGTAAAATCAGAAACAAAGTTAATCAAAGACAAAGAAAAGAAACCTTAATATTTGGTTTAAGCTTTATTATAATTATTATTCTTTTACTCTTCATTGGATTAAAATATAACGTATTCTAACAAACAACTACTACTCTCATGATTGAAAAAATTAACTTAAACAACATTCTATTTCTCGACATCGAAACGGTTCCTGAATATAAAAACTATCGAGGATTAGATTTAGAAACCCAACAACTTTGGGAACAAAAAACACAATACCAACGAAAAGATGAAGTCTCTGCAGAAGATTTTTATGAAAGAGCCGGAATTTGGGCGGAATTTGGAAAAATCATCACTATTTCTGTCGGATATTTTATTAATAAAGCAGATATAAGAAATTTTCGAGTTACTAGTTTTTGGGGTGAAGAGAAGAAGATTTTACAAGATTTTACTAACCTTCTAAACACTCATTTTAACGGTGCTCAACATATTTTATGTGGGCATAATGCAAAAGAATTTGACATTCCATTTATTGCCCGAAGAATGATCATTAACGAAATTGCACTACCCGATAAATTGAATTTATTTGGAAAAAAACCTTGGGAGGTTCCTCATTTAGATACTCTAGAATTATGGAAATTTGGAGATTACAAACACTTTACTTCTTTAAAACTTCTGACAAAAGTTCTCGGAATTCCATCTCCTAAAGATGATATTGACGGTAGCGAAGTGGCACATGTATATTACGTTGAGAATGACATAGACAGAATCATAACCTATTGTGAAAAAGACGTCATCGCAGTTGCTCAAATTTTTCTAAAGTTAAGACGAGAGGATTTACTTATTGAAGATGAAATTATACATGTATAAAAAAAGGGAGCTTAATAGCTCCCTTTTTTTATTAATTGATAATTAATTTTTTAGTAGTTTTTGCACCGCTATTTTCAATCGTTAGCAGATAAATCCCCCCAGATAAATTTTCAATATTTAGTGTTTCAACAGTATTTGAAGAAACTTTTGAAATAACTTTTCTTCCTTGAACATCAAATAACTCATAAACTGTTTCACCCGAAACACTTCCAGCCAAATCGATATTTACGATTCCTTTAGCTGGGTTTGGATAAACTTTTAAAGAGTTAAATATATTATCGGTGGTACTCAATACAGATGGTATAACTTTACAAAAATTTAAAGTAACCGAATTAATAATACCCCCATCCTGATTACCTACATCCAAAACATTTAATAACCATGTCCCATCAGCTACTAAACCATTTACTAAAGCTAAGCTTTCAATGGGTTCTAAAACACCACTTACAACGGGTGAAGTAGTCGAACAAGTAATTGCTCCTCCAGAATCATCAAGAGTTGCTTGAATATCAGGATAAGTAGAATCATTACCGATACATGGTTGGTAAAACAAAACAATCTCTGGGCTACCAATCTCAATAGGACCAGTTAAGGTGATTATCATATCACCAATCCAAGTATGAGATATATCTAGAGTCACATTTAAATCTGCAATTGTAATTCCGCCAGTAACAACAATAGGAACTGAAGCTGTACTATTCTCCACAACATCAATGGTTGCATTTGAAAAATCAGTAGCTGTAAAGATATTATCACATACAACTACCCCAGTTCTAAAATTATTTACGGTAACTGAACTTGAAGGAGCTACGCCACATCGGTTGGATGGGATAACTCTCCAATAGTATATTGTATCTTCATTTAAACCAGAAACAATATAGTTTAAGTCAGTTGTTAATTCATTTACAACTAAAGTTCCAAATGTTGAACTTGTTGAAACTTGAATTCTATAATTTTCTGCATTAGGATTTGATTCCCAATTAAGACTGAGAGATGTCAAAGTTCCATTAAGACCATCTAAAGGAGAAGTTAACGTAGTAGGTTCGAATGTTGAACTATAAATTTTTAAAAATCGTGTTCTAGTTTCTGTTTCTGTTCCATTATTACCAACAATACCAATGCTGTAATCTCCTGGAGTTAATGATGATAAGTTTGAAACCGTCATTGTTACAATTCCATTAGCACTTAAACTTGAAGGGGAAATAGATACATTTGCTCCTGAAGGAACTCCTACAGCAGAGAAATTTGTTGTTCCAGAAATCGATTGTTTATATGAAAAAGTATACGTTGCTGTTTGATTATTACACAGTTGTACATTTTCCGATGTTGGAATAAGAGAAAACCCTGACGTAATTCCTGTTGCAATTAAAGAATAATTTTGAGAGCCTGTTACTAAATTTCCTTTATGAGAAACGGTTATGACATAATCTCCTGCTGAAGGATTATCTATCCTAACCACCTCTATATTGTCTACAAAATTATCTCCATTTCTTAAAGCAGGTGAATTGGGGCCCGATTGTAATCTCCAAGGATAGTAAACGGTAGATCCGTTTCTTGTTACTCTTATATCCAAGTCATTTATCAAAACAGGAGTTGAATTATTATCGCCTAAATCACCGTTGTTAGCAATCCCAGGCAAGTCTGTCCATGTTATTGAAATTACGAGTGGATTATTAACGCCTCCAGCAGATTTTACAGTCATTGTATTGGTCTGACCTTGATTTAATTTTTCCTCTGAAATCCAAGATGTTAAACCGTTTCCAGATATTGTTTCAGCAGCTTTCTTTGCATTCAATAAACCCCATCCAAATCTAACATCTGGTCCTGTGTCTCCTGCGTCATCCGCAGTATGACAAACTAAACCTCTCAAAGTAGAAGACTTCATAAAACCACTTGTAACATTTTTAAAATGTTGTTGTAATAATAATAAAGTACCTGCAACATTAGGACTTGCCATAGAAGTACCTGAATAAGTGTCTGTAGCAATATTACTATTAGTTAAAGTACTACTTGTTGAAACAGTTGAAGTTAAATCTGTACCGTTTCCAGTAATATCTGGTTTTATTCTTCTATCATCTGTTGGACCTTGACTACTTGAACTGTTTATTATTACACTAAATAATGAACCATCAGATGCAATAGTGGCATCTTGAGCATTTGCAACAATTAATGTGTTTTTTGCTGTTTTATTTCCAATTAACTTATCTGTCCCTTGAGTAATCGGATTTGGATTATTATTATTAGCACCATCATTCCCAGCAGAAATCACTGGTAAATAGTATGGCGCTGAAAAAGTAATTTCATCCCATATTCTTGAATCTTCAATATAAGCACCTATTATCCAAGCTGGAAGTGTAGATCCACCACTTCCTATTGGAACACCGTAGGAGTGATTTGAAACTAACATTCCATTTAATACTTCTGATACTGCTTCAGATTCATCATTATTCCAATTAAAAGTTCTAGCTGTAGCATTTTTTGCCATTCCTTTAATCTCTGCCGACAATCCATTCCATGGAGCTGCAATAATTGTACCCGTAACATGTGTTGCATGGTCATTGTAATTAATTCCTGACAAATCATCTACTGTTGTGACTCTACCTCCAAAACCATTATGTGTTCTTCTTACAGTTCCTCCATCCCAAACTCGAGCTACCATACCCTCACCATCTAATGATAAACCAAGTCCTCCTCCTGCGTTGAGGAAATTGGTTCGCGTTGATCTTGCTGCGGCTACATTATGAGTAGAATAATAGATAGGAAATCCATCTGGGGTTAATTTCATTAATTCTTGAAAAGAACCATCTTCGCCTTTTATTGTAATAGGCCATCCATTTCTTTTTGCAGCTTCATAAGCCGTTTTTTTTTCTTCCGTCTCTTTTTTCTCGTAAAGATTCTGTAGCGTTTTCAATTTCCCTAAGTCATAATCTTTTGTAATTACCTGAACGTCCTCTTTCGTTTGGGCAAATAAAAATCCTGAAAAAGAAAAGAAAATAAAAAGTAGTTTTCTAATTATCATATTTTTAATGTTTTTATTGTAAAAATTTCACAAATATAGAATTATAAATTATGATTTTTTAAAATTTTGTGTTTTTAATGTTTGTTTAAATATTTTGAATTATGTTACTTTTACAAAAAATAACGCTTTATGGTTTTAAGTAGATTCTGGTTAGTGATATTTATATCGTCTATCTTTTTTATTGTTTTTGGATTGTTTTCATCCCAATATTATTCTATTGATTATGTGTTGAATGGTCAACAAGGTGAACCTCTTTTAATTGGTGAAAAATATTTAAATGAACTGCCTCAATTTGTACAAGATAGTGTTCAAAAAAAGGAAGATAAAACATTCGTTTTAAATAAAAATGAAGCCGATGCCGACACTACATACGTCTACAACAAACAAACCGTAAAAATCTACAGCGGAAAACAAAAAGCCGATGGTTTACTTCCTATGACCAAAAGCAGTTTATTCGATTTGATTCTGCCTTTAATTGCTTACTTAGCTTTCTTTTGTGGAATAATGGAATTGCTTATCATTTCAGGCGCTTCGGAAAGATTGGCTAAGAAATTAAGTCCGTTGTTTGCAAAAGTTTTCCCTTCGATTCCTAAAAACCACGAATCGATTTCCTATATGACACTGAATTTTTCTGCTAACTTTTTAGGATTGGATTCAGCCGCAACGCCTTTTGGTTTGAAAGCGATGCAAAGTTTACAAGAATTAAATCCGGATAAAGATAAAGCGAGTGATGCCCAAATTATGTTTATGTGTTTGCATGCCGCAGGTTTAACACTAATACCAACCTCCATAATTGGTTATCGTGCTGCGGAAAATGCTGCTAATCCTGCCGATGTGATGTTGCCTTGTATTATTACCTCTTTTATTGGAACGATTGCTGCTTTTATATTAGTTGGGATTAAACAAAAAATTAACTTCAAAAGCGCTTCGTTATTAGCGGCTTTAATGGGAGTTATCGGTGCGATTGTGGGATTATTATTCTACGTAAACAGTTTAGATTTAATCGGAAAAAATTACTTTACTTCTAATCTTTCTGGATTGTTGTTGATCTTGATTATCGGTGGAACTTTGATATTTTCTTTCGTCCAAGAAAAGAAATTTGTAGATCAAAAAACAACCATTTTCGACACTTTTGTAGCGGGAGCCAATAATGGTTTAAAAACTGGTGTAACTATTTTTCCTTACGTGATGGGAATGTTAGTTGCAATTTCTTTATTCAGAAATAGCGGCTTGTTTGAAATTATCGCCAACGGAATTTCCTTTTTATTCGCACATCTTGGAGTAGCTAAAGAAATCACTGATTCACTTCCTGTTGCGATGTTACGCCCTTTTAGTTCAGGTGGTTCGCGTGGTTTTATGATTGATGCAATGAAACAATTTGGTCCTGATTCCTTAACCGGAAGATTAAGTTGTATTTTCCAATGTAGTGCCGAAACGACTTTCTATGTAATTGCGGTTTATTTTGGAAGTATCAACGTAAAAAACACACGTTATACCTTAGGAATGATGCTTTTAGTTGATTTAATCTGTGTGATTACGGCGATTTTTGTAGCGAGTTGGTTTTTTTAAGGGATGGATAAAATGCTTAAATATGCTTCAATATTAATTATTCTAATCAGTTTTGTTTCATTTTACAAAACATTTCAGGAATACAAAATATTAAATTCTGGAAACAAAATTACTGTTAGTGTTTTCTCAGTACCTATTTCGTGTAGCGAATCTTCTAAAATTTCTAAAGCTTATTTTACTTTTTACTTTAACGAAAAGAAACAAAGTAAAAGGTTAGAAGATCTTTGCTCAATAAATGTTGGAGATCAAATCAAACTAATAACAAATGATACACAAGATATTTTCCTCTTTGAAGATAAAGATGTTTCTTTTCAATTTTTAGCTGGTTTATTAATTTTTGTTACTGGAATTTATTGTTATTTCAAAGCAAGCAAATAATTTTTTAAATTCGACTCCTGCAAGGTTTCCAAAACCTTGTAGGTGTTTAAAAAGTAAATTATGAAACTAGAAGTTTTAGAAAAAGACAAAGTATATCACATTTACAACCGAGACATAAATAGTGAAACTATTTTTAATTCAGACGAAAACAAACAGTATTTTTTAAAACTCTATTCAAAATATTTGGAAAACAAAGCCGATACTTTTGCTTATTGTTTAATGGATAATCACTTTCATTTTATTATTCGAATTGTAAATGAAAAAGAAATTACTCAAGCTCTTTCAAATTTTTTCAATGCATATGCAAAAGCTTTTAACAAACAAAACAATAGAACTGGAAGTTTGTTTGAAAAACATTTTAAAAGAATACAAATTATAAATGAAACTTATTTATTAAATTTGATTCAATATGTTCATTTAAATCCTAAACATCATTTAGATATTAACTACAAAAACTTTCCGTTCTCTTCTTATCAATCAATAATTTCAGATAAACCAACGAAATTACTTAGGAACGAAGTAATTCAATTATTCGATTCTAAAGATAACTTTATTTATTGCCATGACTTTAAAAATGAAATTTTATCTGAAAAACATATGCTTGAATAAAAACAGATAATCTTTCAAACAAACCTACAAGGTCAAAAAAGACCTTGCAGGTTAGTAGACTCAAAACTTTCAAGATTGCTTTTGGAAACCTTATAGGTTATCCGTAACTTTACCTTTCAAAACATACACAAATGGACTTTTTATATCAAGACCCGTATCCAATTTTAAAAGACGATACTCAATACAAAAAATTAACTTCTGATTACGTAAAAGTGGAGCAACTTGGCGATAGAGATATCTTAGTGGTTGATCCAAAGGGATTAGAATTATTAGCACAAGAAGCTATGGACGACGTTTCGTTTATGTTACGTTCGGCACATTTACAAAAATTAAGAAACATTATCGAAGACCCAGAAGCGACAGACAACGATCGTTTTGTGGCTTATAATTTATTGCAAAACGCTGCTGTAGCTGTGGAAGGTCAATTGCCTTCTTGCCAAGATACCGGAACTGCGATTGTAGTTGCCAAAAAAGGTGAAAACGTATACACAGGTGTTGATGATGGCGAATGGTTGTCAAAAGGAATTTACAATACCTACCAAAATAAAAACCTTCGTTACTCGCAAATTGTTCCGATTACAATGTTTGAAGAGAAAAACTCGGGTTCAAACTTACCAGCACAAATTGATATTTATGCGAAAAAAGGAAATTCGTATGAGTTCTTATTTTTAACAAAAGGTGGTGGTTCGGCAAACAAAACGTTTTTATATCAAAAGACAAAATCGTTGTTGAATGAAAAATCGTTAGACGAATTTGTTCGTGAGCGCATTATGGATTTAGGAACAGCAGCTTGTCCTCCGTATCACTTGGCCATCGTTATTGGTGGAACTTCAGCAGAAGCAAACTTAGCAGCCGTGAAAAAAGCATCAGCAGGTTATTACGACAATCTTCCAACTTCTGGAAACATGGCAGGTCAAGCGTTTCGAGATTTGGAATGGGAAAAAAGAATTCAAATCATTTGCCAAGAAAGTCATATTGGAGCACAATTTGGCGGAAAATATTTAACGCATGATGTTCGTGTGATTCGTTTACCACGTCACGCGGCTTCTTGTCCGGTGGGAATGGGCGTTTCTTGTTCGGCTGATAGAAATATCAAAGGAAAAATCACGAAAGAGGGTATTTTCTTAGAACAATTGGAAACCAATCCAGCGCAGTTTTTACCTGAAACAGCGCCTCATTTAGAGCCAGCAGTAGAAATTGATTTGAACAAACCAATGGCTGAAATTTTAGCAGAATTATCAAAATACCCAATCAAAACACGATTGAAATTAAACGGAACTTTGATTGTAGCTCGTGATATTGCGCATGCTAAAATCAAAGAATTATTAGATGCTGGAAAACCAATGCCAGAGTATTTCAAAAATCACCCAGTATATTACGCTGGACCAGCAAAAACTCCAGACGGAATGCCATCAGGAAGTTTTGGACCAACAACCGCAGGAAGAATGGACGTTTATGTAGACGAATTCCAAGCGGCTGGCGGAAGCATGATTATGTTAGCCAAAGGAAACCGAAGCAAAGACGTAATGAACGCTTGTAAAAAACACGGCGGATTCTATTTAGGTTCGATTGGTGGTCCTGCTGCCATTTTAGCCAAAGAAAACATCTTATCGGTTGAAGTAGTAGATTTCCCAGAATTAGGAATGGAAGCGGTAAGAAAAATTGAAGTAAAAGATTTCCCTGCGTTTATTATTACGGATGATAAAGGAAATGATTTTTTTATGAATCTGTAAAAGTATTAAGATAAAAGAATTAAGTATTAAGACAAACCTGTGAGTTGAAAAACTTGCAGGTTTTTTTATTTTCAAAATCTCTTTATGATTTGAAAAGAGAACAATTCTATAAAAATGAGGACACTATAAAAAAGAATATTTGTTCTAAATTCAAGATTATTAAAACTTATATAAAGCTCATAATCTGAACCATACACTTTTTCAATTATTCCTTCAACCAATGAAATTCCTAATATAAATGCTAATAATGAAATCGTGAATACAAACAATAGTTTCTTAAAAAAACTGATTTTATAAAAATTATAAATTAATATTGTTCCAACTATTAAAACAAATAGAAAGTTTAAATAATGAAAATCTACATCCATTCCACCTTTAATAAACATTGAAGGAAAACTATAAGAAATAATTAAAATTAAAACTATAATAATGGATGCTTTCTGAAAATTTGAAATTGATTTCATGTGAGATTTAGACCTTGTTAAGTTTAATAATTAAATAAATGAGATTCCTTCGGAATGACAAACTATTCGGGAAATACTGAACACTTCAAACTGACCACTGACCACTTTAAAAACTACTCCACAAACAACACCAATCCTTTCAAATAATGTCCTTCTGGATGGTAAATATTCGTTGGATGATCGGGTCCTTGTTCTAATTTGTGTAACACTCGGATATTTCTTCCGGTTTCTATGGCTGCTGCGGCTACAGTGTTGTAAAATAAAACATCGTCAATTACTTGCGAGCAAGAGAAGGTGAATAAAATTCCGTTTGGTGCTAAGGCTTTTAATCCTGCAATGTTTAAACGTTTATAGGCTTGAGTTGCGGTGTGTTTGCTTTTGATGCTTTTCGCGAAAGCGGGTGGATCTAAAACAATAACATCGTATTGTTGCGTGTGTTCTTTCATGAAGTTGAACACATCATCAGCTACAGCTTTATGATTGGCATTTGGAAAATTTAATTCCATATTACTCGCCGCTAAATCTACAGCTTTTTGAGAAATATCTACCGAAGTTACTAATTCAGCTCCTGCACTCATGGCGTAAATTGAAAATCCGCCTGTGTAACAAAACGTGTTTAATACTTTTTTACCTTTTGAGAATTCGCCTAGTAATTTTCGGTTTTCGCGTTGGTCTAAGAAGAAACCTGTTTTTTGTCCTTCTACCCAATTTACAGAAAACAAAATGTTGTTCTCTTTCGCAACTGCTTCAACTTTGTTTCCGAATAAGAAATAATCAGTTCCTGTATTCGGTAAAGTTCCTGAACTTTTGCAATAAATCGTTTCGCAATAGTCTGGAAAATTCGATTTTATGGCTTCAGCGATTTGCTCCATTTGAAGAAAAACGCCAGTAGAATGTGCTTGAATTACCCAATTTTTATCATAATAATCAATAATCAATCCCGAAATTCCATCGCCTTCTCCGTGAATCACACGAAAAGCATTTGTAACTTCAAAATCCAATAGTTGCGTACGTAAATACCAAGCCGATTGTAATTTGTCCTTCCAAAAGTTTTCAGAAAAAGTCTCTTCGCCGAATGCCAAAATACGAACTACAATACTTCCTTTATCACTGAAATATCCCGTTCCTAAATGTTGGTTTTTCGAATCTACCACATCAACCATTTCGCCATCGTTTATGTCACGACTCACACCGTAAACCGCACCACTGAAAATCCAAGGATGACGACGTTGAATTGATTTTTCTTTACCTGATTTTAAAATTACTTTTGCTCTCATTTTATTTCGAAAAGACCTGACAGGTTTTTGAAACCTGTCAGGTCTAAATATTAAAATTATTTGTTGGTTTATTGCACAATTGCCTCATTGGCTAATTAATACTCATTTCTGGAATTTCTCCCTCAATGATTAAATCGGCTTCTGTTGCTTTTATGATATCTTCAACTGAGACACCTGGCGCACGTTCTAACAATTTAAATCCTTTTGGTGTGATTTCTAAAACCGCTAATTCCGTAACGACTTTTTTTACACAACCAACACCGGTTAATGGAAGTGTACATTTTTTCAAGATTTTCGATTCTCCCGCTTTATTTACGTGCATCATGGCTACGATAATATTTTCTGCAGAAGCTACTAAATCCATAGCACCACCCATTCCTTTTACCATTTTTCCTGGAATTTTCCAGTTGGCAATATCTCCATTTTCAGAAACTTCCATTGCTCCTAAAATCGTTAAATCTACTTTTTGAGCGCGAATCATTCCGAAACTAAAAGCCGAATCAAAGAAACTAGCTCCTGGTAAAGTCGTAATCGTTTGTTTTCCTGCGTTGATGATATCCGCATCTTCTTCACCTTCAAAAGGGAAAGGTCCCATACCTAAAACTCCATTTTCCGATTGAAATTCAACTGAAATATCCGTACGAACATAATTGGCAACTAAAGTGGGAATTCCGATTCCTAAGTTTACATAGTAACCGTCTTTCACTTCTTGTGCTATTCTTTTTGCTATATCTTCTTTTGATAACATAATTATTTCTTTTTACTGAACACTAAAAACTGAACACTGATTACTTTTGACGAACTGTTCTTTGCTCAATTCTTTTTTCAAATTTCTCTCCTTGGAAAATACGGTTGACCATAATTCCTGGGATGTGAATTTCATTTGGATTCAAAGTTCCTGCTGGCACTAATTCTTCTACCTCAGCGATAGTGATTTTAGCAGCTCCAGCCATGGGTGCATTAAAGTTACGAGCGGTTCCTTTGAAAATTAAGTTACCTGCTTCATCACCTTTCCATGCTTTTACGATTGAGAAATCGGCTTTATAGGCATGTTCTAAAACGTGCATTTTTCCATTGAATTCACGAACTTCTTTCCCTTCCGCTACTTCGGTTCCGTAACCTGCTGGGGTAAAGAATGCTGGAATTCCGGCTTGAGCAGCACGACATTTTTCAGCTAAAGTTCCTTGTGGTGTTAGTTCTACTTCCAATTCCCCTGAAAGCATTTGACGTTCGAACTCTGCATTTTCTCCTACATAAGAAGAAATCATTTTTTTGATTTGACGTTTTTGTAATAGTAAGCCCAATCCGAAATCATCCACACCTGCATTGTTTGAAATACAAGTTAAATTGGTTACATTTTTACGAACTAATTCGGCAATACTGTTTTCAGGAATACCGCAAAGACCAAAACCGCCTAACATTACAGTCATTCCGTCTTGAATTCCTTCTAAAGCTTCTTTAACGTTATTTACTTTTCTAGAAATCATATTTAGTTTGTTGTTGTTTATAATCCGAATTCATCCATATTAGGTTCGTCTGTTGGAACAGCAGTCGTATCTACTACTTTTTTAGGCACCCAACAGTCTACTTTTATTTTTAAGTCATCAGGACGTTCAAAAGGTTCTTTTGATACATCTAAATCACTATCTGCATAACATTTTTTCATAAAAAGACCCCATATTGGAAGTGCCATTGTAGCACCTTGACCTCTTCTGGTATCTCTAAAATGCGCTGCTCTATCTTCATTTCCAACCCAAATTCCAGTAGCTAAATTGGGTACCATTCCGATAAACCAACCGTCGGAATTGTTCTGAGAAGTTCCTGTTTTACCAGCAATAGGATTTCCAAAACTGTAATCGTATTGCATGATGCCACCGCCACCCCATTTCAAACGGGCACCAGTCCCTGAAGTAGTAACACCCTCCATTAATTTAACAACGGCATAAGCAACATCTTTGTTTACAACATCTTTTGTAACAGGTATTGGTTGATCTATTACTACCCCGTTTTTGTCCTCAATTTTAATGATAAATGTTGGTTTTACGTAAACCCCTTGATTGGCAAATGTACTCATAGCACCAACCATTTGCTCCACTGTAATGTCTACAGCTCCTAACGCAATAGAAGGCTGAACCGGAATAGTAGAAGTAACGCCTAATTCTTTTGCCATATCTACCACAGCTTGTGGTCCCACTCTATCAATCAATTTTGCTGAAACCGTGTTAACAGAATTTGCTAAAGCCTTTTGCAATGTTATGGTTCCTCTGTAATTTCCATCCGAATTTCTTGGTGACCAATCGGCATCTATTCCCCATTTTCCTTTTGGCATCGTAAAATAACTATCAATAATAGAGTCACATGGTGAAATATTTAATTGTTCAATTGCAGTTGCATACAAAAAGGGTTTAAAAGTTGATCCAACTTGTCTGGCACCTTGTCCCACGTGATCGTACTGAAAATATTTATAATTTACTCCACCTACCCAAGCTTTGATATGACCACTTCTAGGTTCCATAGCCATCATACCGGTTTGCAACATATGCTTGTAGTACAAAATGGAATCTATTGGTTTCATAAGGGTGTCTTTCTCGCCTTCATAAGTAAAAATCTTCATTTTCGTAGGAACATCAAAAGATTTTAAAATCTCTTCTTCTGATTTCCCATTCAAATCCATTTTTCTCCATCGCTCCGAATTTTTCTTTGCTTGCATCATGATTTGCTTCGTTTGCTCAGGCGTGATATCTACAAATGGCGCATTTTCTTTTCCTTTGGTAGCAGAAAAAAATTCTTTTTGCAAATTTTTTAAATGCTCAATAACTGCTTCTTCAGCATATTGTTGCATTTTTGAATCAATGGTAGTATAAATCTTTAATCCATCGCGATACAAATCATATTCTGTTCCATCTTCTTTTAAATGGTCTTTGACCCATTTTTTCATATAATCTCTTAGATACTCTCTAAAATAAGTCGCACTTCCCTCTGAATGGCTTTCAGGTCTAAAATCTAATTTTATGGGAAGTTTTTTTAACGCCTCCTTTTTTGCTTCAGAAATTACACCGTTTTTTTCCATTTGTCCCAAAACTGTATTTCTTCTATCCAAAACCAATTGGGCTCTTTTTTTACGATTTGGATTGTATAATGATGGGTTTTTTAACATCCCTACAAACAAAGCCGATTCTTCAATTGTCAAATCTTTTGGTTCTTTGTTCATGTATATTTTAGCTGCCGAACGAATTCCTACTGCTCCATTTACAAAATCTACTTGATTTAGGTACAAAGCAATAATTTCTTGCTTCGTATACTGACGCTCTAAACGTATAGCAATAATCCATTCTTTTACTTTTTGGATAACTCTAAACAAAATAAACTTTGAACCTTCTCCATGAAATAAATTTTTAGCTAACTGTTGCGTGATTGTACTTGCTCCTCCATCTCTTCCTAAACGAATAACTGCTCTCAATGTACCCTTAGCGTCAATACCAGAATGTTCATAAAAACGCTCGTCTTCGGTAGCCACCAAAGCTTTCACTAGATGCTGTGGCAATTCTTCATATTTAACAGGTGTTCTGTTCTCTTTATAAAATTTACCAATAACAACACCATCTGAAGAAATGATTTCTGTAGCCACATTTGAGTCTGGATTTTCTAAATCATCAAATGAAGGCATTTTTCCAAAAAATCCCCAAGATGCAAACAAGAATAACAATATCACTCCTAAAAATCCATAGGCGAATAATTGCCAAAACTTTCTTTTATACAATGAAAAATCGCTTGTATTTGCTTTTTTGGTGGCCATACTATTTTATTTTTTCAATTCTTAATCCTAATTCTGTTATTCCTTTTAGCTCAGACACCCCATCAACTTTACCCGTTTCTCTAACGGCCTGAACTACCTCAACCTGATATTTTCCAGTTCTTTTAAATTTAAAATTTTCCAAATACCACAATTTACTTTCCTTTACATCTGAAAAACCTTTTCCTAGTAAAGTACCATCTGGATTAGCCATTTGATATTCCAAAGTGTCAACTTTTACGCTTGGCGCGTTTCCAGGTTCTTTCATGGTAACAATCAAATACAAGTTGTTAAAAGGATAGTCATTATTATTTCTTACATTTAAAAACAAATGATACGGGTTTATTGTATCCGTTTGTTGAAATTCAAAACGTAAGGTGTCTGACTTTTTCCAAGTTCCATCTAATTCACTGTATTCGCTGAAAAACTGCTTTTCGTCACAAGAGAGAAAAAGCAAAGCAAAGAGTACTAACCCAATAAATTTAGTCTTTTTTAGGAGCATTTTTAAAATTTGATGGTTTACGTTTTTTGTTTTTATTGTTATTCTTTTTCTTGGGTTGATCAAAACGAGTTAAACTATCTTGTCCTACCACATTTTCAAATTTTTTCTCTACTTCTTGAATGTTTTCAATCACAAAATCTTCCAAGGCGGCTACTCGCTCCTTTTTCTTATTAACTGCCACAATCTCTTTTACTTTTGAAACTGGTAAAACTAACCATTGTGCCGGAGCATTGGCATAAGAAAACCACATGATTTCTTTGAAAATATCAATTTTCTGACAATAAGCATCACCCTTTTCAGTATATAATTTCGTATCCATATCGGGCATGTCTTTCAATGCATCTAAATACGTATCTAATTCATAATTTAAACAACATTTTAGTTTACCGCATTGACCCGCTAATTTTTGAGGATTTAACGATAATTGTTGGTAACGTGCTGCCGAAGTGTTTACACTTCTAAAATCAGTCAACCAAGTAGAACAGCATAATTCTCTTCCGCAAGAACCAATTCCTCCTAAACGAGCGGCTTCTTGGCGGAAACCTACTTGTTTCATCTCGATTCTTATCTTGAACTCTTGTGCAAATTCTTTGATTAATTGACGGAAATCTACACGATCATTTGCTGTATAATAAAACGTAGCTTTAGAGCCATCGCCCTGGTACTCTACATCCGAAATTTTCATTTCTAATTTCAAATTGATAGCAATTTCACGAGCACGCATACGAACCGCTTCTTCTTTATTTCGAGCTTCTGTCCAAATGTCAATATCGCGTTGAGAAGCTTTTCTGTAAATTTTAGCTAATTCTTTATTGGGATTTTCGCCTTTCTTTTTCATTTGAATTTTAACCAATTCTCCTGTCAAAGTCACAATTCCGATATCGTGCCCCGGTGAAGCCTCAGTAGCAACAATATCTCCAATAGCTAAAGTTAGCTTTTCGGTATTTCTAAAAAACTCTTTTCTTCCATTTTTAAAACGGATTTCAGCCGCATCAAATGGTTCTTGACCACCTGGTAACGTCATATTTGACAACCAATCGAAAACCGAAAGTTTGTTGCAGCTATCGGTGCCGCAAGTCCCGTTATTGTTACATCCTTTTGGTGTGCCGTCTTTAGCACCCGTGGAACAGTTTGTACATGCCATAATTTTGAATATATGTTGATTGTCCGTTTGTTGGACTACGTTTCTAAAATGTTTTTGAGCGTAAAGATATTGATTTTTTATGGAAACTTTCAAAAATCAATCTCGAAGTTCACCAAAAAGAAAAAACCTATCTCATAGTTAAACGAAATAGGTTTTCATATAGTATTGTAAAACAAAAAATTAAGTTTCTTTTACGGTAATAATATGCACAGGGCAAGCTTTTGCCGCTAACTCACAATTTTCAACAATCATATGGTCGGGTGATTTTAAGGTATAAAAACCTTTAGCGTCAACCGATTTTATTAATACTGATTTTCCGTCTTTTTTTGACATTTGAAACTGTGCGGGTGCCATTTCAACACAGTAATTACAGCCAATACATTTGTCTCTTTGAAGCGTAACAACAACCATTAGTTTTCTACAATTTTATACATTTTATCCGATAAACGAATGCGGAACGGTACTTTTAAAGTACAACTATCACCTTTACTTGCTTTATCTGAAGTTGCATCATTTACGAAGAAATCTTCTAAAATTAATTCTTGCGCTCCTGTTGACGGACCCGTAATTAAAATTTTATCACCTTTTTTGATATCGTAAGCTTCAATTTTGAATTCGGCTATACTTGATTTTGGAAAATAATGCATTCCTTTCCCAACATATACTTTTTTCTGAGTCGCATTAGAACCAGGATTATCTGACCATTCGCCTAATTTTTGTCCCAAATAATAACCGCTCCAAAAACCACGATTGTAAACGGTTGCCAAAGCTTCCATCCAACTGTTGATTTTTTCTTTGGTAAACGTTCCCTCATAATACGAATCGATAGCTTCACGATAGGTTTTAATAACGGTTGCTACATAATCTGCAGCACGTCCACGACCTTCAATTTTTAAAACCTTGATGCCGGAATCAATGACTTGGTCGAGAAAGTCTAATGTACATAAGTCTTTTGGCGACATCATGTATTCGTTATCCAATTCGATTTCAAAACCTGATTCTTGATCGATAACCGTGTATTTTTTACGACAATTTTGTTTACAAGCCCCACGATTTGCTGAAGAATTATGCGAATGTAAACTTAAATAACATTTGCCTGAAACCGCCATACACAAAGCACCGTGACCAAAGATTTCAATTTCTACCAAATTGCCACTTGGTCCTTTTATTTGCTCTTTTTTGATATCATCTGTGATTTTCTTCACTTGGCGTAAACTCAACTCACGAGACAATACAATCGTATCGGCAAACATTGCGTAGAATTTTACAGTTTCGATATTAGTAACATTCAATTGAGTGGAAATATGCACTTCCATTCCCATCGTGCGAGCCGTCATAATAACTGCTTGGTCAGATGCAATTACAGCTGTAATTCCGGCTTCTTTAGCTTTAGTTAAAAGCGTTTTTACAATCGATAAATCGTGATCGTAAATGATGGTATTTAGCGTTAGATACGTTCTAACATTTTTTTCGTTGCAACGACGCGCAATTTCAGGTAAATCGTCTAAAACGAAATTCACGGTTGCACGAGCGCGCATATTTAATTGTTCGACGCCAAAATAAATGGAATCACAACCATTATCCAAGGCCGCTTGCATGGATTCGAAATTTCCTGCAGGAGCCATCAATTCTATTCTTCCAGAAGTTGTCATTAGCTGATAATTTTAAATAATTTATCCGATAATCTTACTCTAAAAGGCACTTCGAAAGTTACTTTGTCGCCAACTTTAGCCACTGCATTTTCAGTTCCGTTCACGAACATTTTTTCTAAAACCAATTCTTGGTTTCCAGTTGTTGGTCCCGAAATTAGAATGCTGTCACCAACTTTAAGCTCTTGGTTTTCTATAACGAAAAGTCCCACTTGTGCTTTCACATAATAATGTTCGGCTTTACCAAGCAATACTTTTTTTACTTTTATTTTCTGACGAATGTCTTTTGTTTTTTCGGCTACAGCCAAAGGTTTATCTGACAATTCACCTGAATGTTTGAATTTCAAATTCTCCGATTTTCCTTTTCGGAAGACTTTATTTCCTACTTGTTTTCCTCTACGAAGTTTAACTTGTTCGGCCAATGGCAAATGTGTGATTTCTAAACATTCAGTAGAACAACAATTTTCCATGGCTGCTTTACATTCGTCACATTGGATGAATAATAAATGACAACCGTCGTTCAAACAATTCGTGTGATTATCACAAGGTTTTCCACATTGGTGGCATTGCGAAACAATATCATCGGTAATTCTTTCTCCTAATCTGCGATCGAAAACGAAGTTTTTTCCGATGAATTTACTTTCCAAACCTTCTTCTTTGATTTGTTTCGCGTAATTGATGATTCCGCCTTCAAGTTGAAACACATTTTTAAACCCTTGATGTTTGAAATACGCCGACGCTTTCTCACAACGAATTCCTCCGGTGCAATACATCACCAAGTTTTTATCTTCTTTGAAATCTTTTAATTGTTCGTTGATAATTGGTAACGATTCACGAAAAGTTTCTACATCAGGAGTTATTGCTCCTTTAAAATGACCGATTTCACTTTCGTAATGGTTTCTAAAATCAACTACAATCGTGTTTGGGTCTTCTAATATTTGGTTGAATTCCTTAGCTTTCAAATGTACTCCGATATTGGTTACATCAAACGTTTCATCGTTTAAACCATCGGCTACAATTTTATCTCGAACTTTTACGGTTAGTTTTAAGAAAGAATGGTCATCGTGTTCTACGGCAACATTCAATCGAATGCCACGCATAAAATCGTAAGCTTCTAAAGTTTCTCTAAAAGCTTCGAAATTTTCGGCTGGAACCGACATTTGAGCATTGATACCTTCTTTGGCTACATACGTTCGACCAAGAGCATCGAGTTTGTTCCATTCGATAAATAAAGCGTCGCGAAATTTTTTAGGGTCTTCAATTTTGGCATACGCATAGAAAGATAATGTAAGACGTTGTTTTCCGGCTTCATCAATTAATTGAGCTCTTTCTTCTGCGCTTAAGGTGTTGTACAGTTGCATGCTATAAACGTTTTAAGTTAGAGACGCGATTTATCGCGTCTGTACAGAATTATGTGGTGAATTCTAAATGGAAGAATTCGGATGCAAAGGTAATAAAATTGATTAAAAATCAAATCTTTAAATAGGTTTGAAAACATATTAACATTTTTTGGAGCAATTGAAAAAAGCTGTATTTTTACCAAAAAAGAATTGTTATCAATTTAAAGCCAAATATTATGAGTTCAGACAAAGAAGCAAAATTAAAAGCCTTACAACTAACACTAGACAAACTTGACAAAACCTACGGAAAAGGTACCGTAATGAAGCTAGGTGATAGCGCAGTTGAAGAAGTGGAAGCTATTCCTACAGGTTCGTTAGGTGTTGATTTAGCACTTGGTGTAAATGGATACCCAAGAGGAAGAATCATCGAAATTTACGGTCCAGAATCATCAGGTAAAACTACGTTAACTTTACACGCCATTGCTGAAGCTCAAAAAGCAGGTGGAATTGCAGCATTTATTGATGCCGAACATGCTTTTGATCGTTTTTATGCTGAAAAATTAGGAATTGATATTGATAACTTAATTATTTCACAACCTGATAATGGTGAACAAGCATTAGAAATTGCAGAAAGTTTAATCCGATCAGGTGCTGTTGATATTGTAGTTATTGACTCTGTTGCTGCATTAACGCCAAAAAGTGAAATTGAAGGCGATATGGGAGACTCTAAAATGGGATTACACGCTCGTTTGATGTCGCAAGCACTTAGAAAATTAACAGGAACGATTCATAAAACCAATTGTACAGTTTTCTTCATTAACCAATTACGTGATAAAATTGGAGTAATGTTTGGAAGTCCAGAAACTACTACTGGTGGAAATGCATTGAAATTTTATGCTTCCGTACGTATCGATATTCGTAAATCTACCCAGATTAAAGATGGTGAAAACGTTATTGGTAACAGAACCAAAGTTAAAATTGTAAAAAATAAAGTAGCACCACCTTTTAGAACGGCTGAATTTGACATTATGTATGGTGAAGGCATTTCTAAAGTAGGTGAGGTTTTAGATCTTGCTGTAGAATTCGAAATCATTAAAAAAAGTGGTTCGTGGTTTAGTTATGGTGAAACCAAATTAGGTCAAGGTAGAGACGCTGTGAAGGCATTAATTAAAGACAATCCAGAATTAATGGATGAATTGGAGCAAAAAATTAAAGAACTTATCAAAGAAAACAATGCTTAAAAAAATTAAATCACGCCTGGAGCGTGATTTTTTTTATTACTTAACGCAACCTTTTCACAACTACATAATCTTATAGAAAAACAAATTTATTAAAATGAAAAAATTAGTTTTATTAATAAGTATGCTATTCTTATTTAATTCTTGTGAATTAGATGATCCTAGTTTTACTGTTGATGTATTACCTGTAGCGTCCGTTGAAATGCCAACTGAATTTGTTTTAGGAGAAACCTATCAAATCACTATGAAATATTTCAAACCTACTAATTGTCATACATCTTATGGTATTTATTATGAGAAAGATTTAAATACAAGAGTTTGTGCTATTAAAAATTTAGTTGAAAATAGAAGTAATTGTGCACCGATTGTAAATGTGTTAGTTGAGGAAACCTTTAATTTTCATGTTACAAATACTGGAAACTATATTTTTAAATTTTGGACAGGCACTGACGATGAAGGTAATGACACATTTATTATCCACGACATTCCAGTTAATTAACACGTAATAAATTGATCTTAGAGCAACTTATACATGAATGCAAAGTCAATAATACTAAAGCACAAGAACAACTTTATCGCTTGTTAGCACCAAAGTTGTTCTCTGTGTGCTTAAAGTATTCTCGCAATTATGAAGAGGCTCAAGACAATTTACAGGAAAGTTTTTTAGTGATATTTGAAAAAATTAATCAATACAAAAATACAGGTTCATTTGAAGGGTGGGCCAAGCGAATTACGATAAATTACGTTTTACAACAATATAGGAAACATAACGTTTTTGAAATAATTTCAGAAAAAATTGCTGAGGAAGAAGAAGTTGAAATTGATGATGATAACATTAGTCTGGAATTTTTAACTAAGATTATTCAAGAATTACCCGACAGATATCGATTGGTTTTTAATTTATATGTTTTGGACGGATATTCTCATAAAGAGATTGCTGAGATGTTAGAAATTAACATCGGAACGTCTAAATCAAATTTAGCTAGAGCAAAAGCTATTCTGAAAAGCAAGATAGAGTCAAATAATAGTTTTGAGGTAAAAAAAAGTAAATGAAAGACAACAAAAACATAGAACGATTATTTCAAGAAAAATTCAAAGATTTTGAAGCTTTACCGCCACAAGACTCTTGGGATTTGATTGCTAGTCGTTTAAATGAGAAAAAGAAGAAAAAAAGAATTGTGCCTGTTTGGTTTCAAATTTCGGGAATTGCAGCTTCATTATTCTTAATAGCTGGTTTAATTTGGAATTTCTCTGACGAAAATCAAATAGAGATACCCGACTCTAATTCTACTATTGTAAACACGAAAGATGCCAAAAAAGACGCAACTGATTCTAAATTTAACACACCAAACAATACTGAAATCATTACTGATACGCAATCAAATAAAAATACGACTGAAAAACCTATAGATAATTTAGTACATCAAAATAATGACGGCATTAATTCGAGTTTCAATCATAACAGTAAAAATAATGTCGTTTCAAATAATGTAATAAAAGACAATGTTAAATCTTCTTTAACTCAAACAGCATCTTCAAACGAAAAAGAGGAGCCTTTACATAAGCAAAATAACAGGGTTAACATCTTTGTTAATTCCGAAAAAAACAAAGCTAATAATGGGTTAAATCCTAAATTAAATAAAAACAATAATGGTTTTGAAAACCTTGTTGAGAATAATTTCGTAGATAAAAATAATAGTGATAGTAATACCGCTATTGACAAAGAAAAACAAGATGTTTCTTTTTTTAACAAAACATCAAACACGATTGTTAACAATGGCATAAATTTCACAAAAAGTAAGGTAATAAGCCCTACCGCTACTCTAAATGAAATCTTGTCTAAAGATAGTACTCTAATTGTTGAAATTCCAAAAGAATTAAATCCATTAGAGGAATTGCTTAAAGAAAAAGAGGCTGGGAAAAATGAAGATGAAAAAGAAGAAAAAAGAAGTAAATGGGCGATTAGCACAAATGCGTCGCCTGTTTATTTTAATTCTTTAGCGCAAGGATCTTCTATTGATGAGCAATTCGATTCAAACAGCAAAAATTATGCAACTACTTTAAGTTTTGGAATAGCTGGAAGTTATACAATAAATAATAAATTAAGTTTAAGAACAGGTATAAACAATATTAATTTGAGCTACAACACAAATGATGTAGTTTTTGATGCAAGACTTAGAGCGGTTGAAAGTAATATTCCTTCTATATCAAGAAATGCCGATGCTACAAATATGATTTTTACCTCTAAAAATAATACTACAGAAGCTTTTTTGGGTGATGTAGAAAATGTAATTCTTGAAAACAACGTGGGAGCGTTACAACAAAACATAGGTTACATTGAAGTGCCTTTAGAGTTAAGTTACAAAGTATTAGATAAAAAATTTGGTGTCGAAGTAATTGGTGGAATGAGTACCTTATTTTTAAATCAAAACAACATTTCGTTAGTGGCAAATGGCATCGAAATGGAAGTAGGAAAAGCAAATAATTTAAACAGCATACATTTTAGTAGTAATGTCGGTTTGGGTTTTAAATACTCGTTCTGGAAAAGTTTTAATGCTAATTTCCAACCTATGTTTAAATACCAGATCAATACGTTTAGTGAAAATTCCGGTAACTTCAAGCCTTATTTTATAGGCTTGTATACCGGAATTAGTTTTAGTTTTTAAGCTTTGTTGGTTAAGCTTAAATTTATAGTTAAGTTGTTTCATTTCTAGTTAAAATGAAACTGAAAAAGTCCAAATGCGTTTGGACTTTTTTATTTTAAATCCTCCAATAAAGGTTGTAAAATAACTTCCCTTACTTGTTTTTTCAATGCATTTCTATCTTCTAATGTTTTTCCTTTCGTTTCAATTATTGGATAAATTTTAGCACGCATTTTTCCTGGATTTCCGCTGAAAAAAGTATACGAAAAACGCTTTTTGTTATCAAAAAACACCATTGGTACAATTGGTAAACCGTGTTCAATTGCAATTCTGAAAGCGCCATCTTTAAATTCATCTAATACTATATGTTCTTCGGGAACACCACCTTCAGGAAAAATACAAATACTTAATCCTTGATGAATTCGTTTTTGAGCGCGTTCAAAAACCGCATAGCGACTTTTGCTACTACTTCTATCAACCAAAATACAAACACGTTTATAGATAAATCCAAAAATCGGAATCTTAGCCAATTCTTTTTTTCCTACAAATACAAAAGGATGATTTTTCACTGCAATCAGCATTAACATAATATCCGTCATCGAAGTATGATTAGCTACTAGCATATAACTTTTCCCATCTTCAAAAACTTCATCGCCTTCTATTTTGTAATGAAATCCCATTCCAATTAAAATAAACTTTGCCCAAATACGCGCAATTCTAAAAAATAACGGATAGGTTTTTTCACTTAAAATTGTAACTAGAATAAATGGAAATAACACAATAATTGGCACTAAAACCAAAATGTAAAACCAAATACGATATAAAAGGGTGAGCGGATATTTCAAAAATTTCATTAAGCAAGATGATTTGATTTCCAAAAGTAATCATTTTAATAAAACCTATCTCTTTTTACTTTTCTGTTTTTACTTTACCTTTGCATTTCTAAATAACAACTTAGCAACGCTTAGCGTTAAAACAAAAAAAATGGCAAAAATTTTAACTGGAGTTCAAAGTACAGGAACGCCTCACTTAGGTAATTTATTAGGAGCAATTATACCTGCTATTCAAATGGCAAACAATCCTGATAACGAGTCTTTTCTTTTCATTGCCGATTTGCATTCGATTACGCAAATTAAAAATGGAGCAGAATTAAGACAAAATACGTATAGTGTTGCGGCGGCTTGGCTGGCGTGTGGTTTAGATACAAATCGTGTGGTTTTTTACCGCCAATCTGATGTACCTCAAACTACAGAGCTTTCTTGGTATTTGAGTTGCTTTTTTCCGTTCCAACGTTTAACATTAGCGCATTCCTTCAAAGATAAAGCCGATAGATTAGATGATGTAAATGCGGGATTATTTTCATATCCGATGTTAATGGCTGCCGATATATTATTGTATGATGCTAACTTTGTTCCTGTTGGAAAAGATCAATTGCAACATTTAGAAATAACGCGCGATGTGGCTTCGCGTTTTAATCACCAAATGGGTGAAACGTTTGTATTACCTGAAGCGAAAATTGATGAGCAAATCATGATTATTCCGGGAACAGACGGACAAAAAATGAGTAAATCGAGAAATAATTTCATTAATATTTTTGTGGATGACAAAGCGCTTCGCAAACAAATTATGGGAATTCAAACTGATAGTACGCCATTAGAAGATCCAAAAAACCCAGATACTTGTAATTGTTTTGCTATGTACAAATTGTTAGCAACACCAGAACAAACAGCAGTAATGAAAGCCAACTATTTAGGTGGAAATTACGGCTACGGTCACGCGAAACAAGCCTTATTTGAATTGATAGAAGAGAAATTCAAAACCGAAAGAGAAAAATACAATTACTACAGCAACAACTTAGAAGAAGTAGATAAATTATTATTGGAAGGTGCCGCAAAAGCAAGTGCAGTGGCAAATGGCGTTTTGAAAAGAGTTAGAGAGAAGTTGGGATATTAATAAAATTCAAATTTCTATATATAAAAACCTCAAAGTTTAGAAGTCTAAATTTTGAGGTTTTTTATTGTTCTATAATTTCTTTTACAACCCATCTGTTGTTTTCTTTTTTGGAAATAATCACAATTTTAGAAGGCATATATCCAAAAGGAAATAATTCAAAAAATGATTCATTCTTTGATGAATTAAACAATACTCTTGATATTGAAATTAATGACGAAACACCTTCATCATTAATAAATTCTCCTTTTAATCTTATTGAATCAGGTTCAAAGTATTTAAACTTTAAATTTGATTTTTCTAACTCATTAATTTTAAACTTTCTTTGAACTTGAGAATCTATGAAAAACTTTTTCTTTATATCTAACTCTTTTCCATTTATTTCAAATAAATTATAATTAATTCCAATAATTAACTTATGCTTTTCTTTAGCCAATAACTTAATTGAATCTTTCTGAATTTCTCTTAGTTTTTTAAAATCTTCAATTGAAAGAGGCTTATAATTGTACTTATCATAATCTTCTTCAGGTGGTGGAGGCGGAGGAAGTTTTGTTGTAATAAATTCATGAGCCAATTGTGGCAACACATCACACAAAACTTCTGCTTCTAATTCTTCATAGGTTTTCTCTTTCTCGGTGCAAGAAATTATAAAGAAAGAAAAAAATGTAAGTAGAATTAGTTTTTGCATAAACCTGAATTTATAAAATCAACAACAAAAACTAAGCCGAATTTCTACTTGCGTTAATATTACCAAACAACGAGCGCGTTACTATTTTTTCATAAACTGCAATTAACTTTTCGTCTGGTGTTGGGCTTTCTCGTAACGCTTTAATTTTTAACAAGGCGTATTGCTGAATCGTTAATAAAGGCACCACCATTTTTTCACGCATTTCTATGGAAGCTTTTCCGTCGGGATAGTTTTCCATTAATTCTTTGAAACCAGAAATTTTCAATAACAAGCGTTTAGTTTCTAAATATTCATCGTGAATTATCGTCCAAAAAGCGCCAAATTCAGGATCATTTTTCATATAAGCTGTCAACGGGAAAAACGATTTACATAACGCCATCATACTGTTTTCCAACAACGTTCTGAAAAACAACGAATTTTGGTACAAGTGACTTACTTCGTCCCAACGGTTTTGGTCTTCAAAATGTTTTAATGCCGTTCCAAGTCCAAAAAATCCAGGCACATTTTGCTTCAATTGACTCCAAGAACCCACAAAAGGAATCGCTCTTAAATCATCTAAATTTAATTTCGCTTCTGATTTTCTTTTGGATGGTCGGCTACCGATATTGGTTTTAGCGTAATAATTCAACGTGCTCATTTTTTCCAAATAAGGCACAAACAACGGATGATTTTTAAAATCAATATATTTCTTAAAACTAATTTCAGCTAATTGTTCTAAAATGGCATTTTCAGAAAGCGTCAATTCATTTTGATTGGTGTTGAAAACCTGATTTTTCGCACCCGCACTCACCAAATTCTCTAAATTATAACGACACGAATCTAACGTTCCAAAATTAGAACTAATGGTTTGTCCTTGCACCGTTAATTGCAATTGCTGACTTTCAATTTTTGGACCTAACGAAGCATAAAACTGATGCGTTTTTCCACCACCACGCGCTGGAGGTCCACCACGACCGTCAAAGAAAATAACTTTGATATTGTATTTTCTGGAAATTTCGGTCAAGGCTTCTTTTGCTTTATAAATTGCCCAATTTGCCATTAGATAACCACCATCTTTTGTGCCATCAGAGAAACCTAACATGATGGTTTGCTGATTACCCCGATTTTTCAAATGATTCGCATAAACCGAATTCGTGTACAATTGTTCCATAACCAAATCGGCTTTATGCAAATCTTCCACCGATTCAAAAAGTGGCACCACATCAACCGAAGGGTTATTCCAATCGCACAACTGAAACATCGCCAAGGTTTCCATGACGTTCAAAGCGCTTTCGTTGTTACTAATAATGTAACGGTTACAGCCTAATTCGCCATTATTTTCTTGAATCGTACGAATCGCTTCTATGGAACTGATGGTTTCTTTCGTAATTTCATTATCAAAATCAGAAGCTTTTAGTTGGGCAGAAGCTTTGGATAAAATATCAATTTTTGCTGGTTCCGATAAGCTAAAATAATCTGCTGGAAACAAACTTTTCTCTTTTTGATCAATATCCTGAAAAACCGTTTTGTGAATTTTGCTGTTCTGACGAATGTCTAAAGTGGCAAAATGAAAGCCAAACAAATTGACTTTATTCAACAACAAATCTACCTCATCCACATAAAGCGATTGATGTTTTTCAATAATGATATTTTTAATATTTTGTAATTGCGATTTGAATTCCTCCAAAGAAATAAAAATTTCTCCTTGCGAATAAAAAACCGAGCGGTATAACTTGTTTTCCAATTCGGAAATAATCACGTCAACACCTGTGAAGGTTAACTTTCGTTTTAATTTTCGAATATCGGTGTAATAACATTTTAAAATAGAAGTACGTAAACGCTCAGCTACTTTCAATGTGATTTCAGTAGTTACAAACGGATTTCCATCTCTATCGCCACCTGGCCAAAAACCTAAATTGAGTACATCATTTTTGAGTTCATTCCCTTTGAAAATATTCTTTTGAAGGTAATGCACCATTTCGCTTGCCGTTGGATAAAAGACGTTTTCCAAGTACCAAATTAAACTCACAGCTTCATCATAAGGAGTTGGTTTTTCTTTTTTGAAAAATGGCGTTTTACCCAATTGCGCTAACAAATCTTTAATTACAATATGATTATTTGATTTCAAAGCTTCTGTTAAATCGGTAATAATTCCTAAAACCGAACCTGGATAAAACTGTGTTGGATGCGCAGTTAAAACCGTTCTAACTTTGAAATTTTCTAGAAATTCTCTCAGTTCTTTGGTTTTTCCTTCCGATTCTGCGTTTTCTTTAATGGCACGAAGTGAACTTTTGCCTTCCATATTGTTTACAATTGGAAAAGCGGCATCTTCAATCGCATCAAAAAGCACCACTTGGCGCTCCACATATTGAATAAATCGAAACAATAAACTGATTTTTTCTGTTTCAGAAGGATTGTCTAAATATTTCATTACGAAGGTTTCAAAAATCTCCGCCGGACTTTGTTCGTTTTTATAACCATTTTCACAAACTTCAGAAAACAAAGGCAACAAAACACCCGTATTATTAATCTCATCAAAAGGCAATGTGATAAAAACACTATTATAAATGGTATATTTTGAAGCAACATTTTGCTGGAATCGTTCAATTTTTGGAAGTGTGTACATGGTTTTTAATTTTGACACTAATTTACGAGTTTAAAATTAAAATGTTATACTTGTCATCATGAACTTGTTTCAGGATCTAAAGGATTCCAAAGATTCTCCCAATTAGGATTTGATTCTTCAATTAGATTAATTTTCCATTGTCGATGCCAATTCTTTAGTTGTTTTTCTCTTGCAATTGCGTCATTTACAAACTGAAATTCTTCGAAATAAACTAATACTTTTAAATTATACTTTGAGGTAAATTTACTTCCTTCTTGATTTACATGTCGTTCCATTCTGTCATCTAATCCACCTGTTACACCTATTAAAGTGTTCCTTTTGGTTTATTAGTGAGAATATAAACCCAATAATTATGATATGTTCTATATGCCATTTTGTTATTGTTTTGTCATTCTGAACTCGTTTCAGAATCTAATTATTTTAAAATTCGGAGAAGCTAAAATGAGTTCAGCTTGACAAAAAATATCTCTAGACGTATTCTGTTATTCCGAACTTGTTTCGGAATCTCCATACATAAACGAGAAGCTGAAACAAGTTTAGCTTGACAAGAAGATGTTTAAACCACTTCAAACATCTTACCCGGTAAAGGTCTAATCACTCCTTTTAGTTCCATATTTAACAAAATCGAGGAAATACGATAAATCGGAAAATCGCATGCTAAGGCGATGATGTCCATCATTTCTTTGCCTGTTTTTTGAAGGTAATCGTAGATGATTTGCTCTTCATCGGTTAAGGCCACAAACAATTGTTTCTGTACCCCTTTTTTAGTTCCGCGTTGCAATTCCCAATTCAAAATATAAACCAAATCAGCTGCTGATGTTAACAAATGTGCTCGTTGTGTTTTAATCAGATTATTGCAGCCTTGGCTGTATTTATCTGTTGTTCTTCCTGGAACAGCGAAAACCTCTCTGTTATAATCGTTAGCAATGTTTGCTGTTACCAACGAACCTCCTCTTTCGGCACTTTCGATGACGATGGTCGCTTCACTAATTCCCGCAACGATGCGATTTCTTTTAATAAAATTCTCTTTATCTGGATTGCTCGTACTCCAAAATTCGGTCAAAAACCCTCCGTTTTGTTCCATTTTTGCCATGTATTTTTTATGAACTTTAGGATAAATTTGATTTAAGCCATGTGCTAAAACACCTATCGTTTGCAAACCACATTCCATTGCCATTTGATGGGCATATATATCAACACCGTAAGCAAAACCACTAACAATTAGTGGGTTTAAAATTGAAATTTCTTCAATCAATTTCTTAGTAAATTCCATTCCATAGGTTGTGATTTGACGTGTACCAACAATACTGATAATTCTTTGGTTTTGCAAATCGATATTCCCTGCTTGGAATAAAATTACGGGACTGTCATAGCAGTTTTTTAATTGTTCGGGATAGTTTTTTTCTTGAAAATAAATAGTGGAAATATTTTCTTTTGCGATGAATTGGAGTTCGGCTTCCGCTTTTGCAAATACCGATTTGTCTTGTAAATTTTTAATTACAACCGAACCAATGCCGTCAATTCTTTGAAGATGAGATTTTTTTGAAGCGAAGACTTCTGTGGCGTTTCCGCAATGTTGGATGAGTTTTTTAGCGATTACATCTCCTACTCCTTCCACTTGCAGGAGTGCAAGCGTGTGGTATAATTCTGACTGTGTCATGGCGTGTATAAAATTTATTTGGCGTATAATTGAAGAACAAAAGTAATGGTTTTTAGGAATAATCCAAAGGTTTTTACCACATAGAAACATAGAAAATTATCTTAACCGCACAAGACATTCCATTTTACATAGAAAACAAAGACCAAGAAAGAAAATGAAAACCTTACCTGATGGGAGCGGCACCGTGTAAAGCGGACAGCAGCCCTTTGACAAGCTCAGGATGGCGAATAAACTCACTTTCAATTATTTACAGTAAAAACCGCAATTGTTAATAATTTTTGTTGATAAAATTTTGATATTGCTATTGATTATCTAACTTTGTTGTTATGCAGATAGAAAAACATATATCCGACTTATTATATCGTTATCAGTGTGTTACTGTACCTGGTTTTGGTGCTTTTTTAACCGAAACTGTGTCCGCTCACGTTACTGGAAATACAAATTCGTTTTTTCCACCAAAAAAAGTGGTTTCGTTTAATGCTAATGTAAAAAACAATGATGGTTTATTGGCTAATCATGTGGCATTACAAGAAAAAATGTCGTACGAACTAGCGGTAATCAAAATTGGTGATATAGTAAACGAATGGACCTATTTGTTACAAAATCGCAATCGTATAGTATTAAAAAACATTGGCGAAATCTCAGTGAACTCCGAAATGAACTGGGTTTTTGAACCTGCTAATACGGTAAATTATTTAACCGATTCATTTGGTTTGAGTAGCTTTGTTTCTCCTGAAATTACAAGAGAAGTTTTAAAGCAAGAAGTAGAAGCTTTAGAAGAAAAAGCACCAATCATTTTCACTCCTGAAAGAAAAAGAGATTATTCTTATTTGAAATATGCTGCGGCATTTGCTGTTATGTTAGGAGTGGGTGCTTATGCTTATCTAGATTTCCAAAACAAACTTGTTGCATCCAAAACTTTAGCAGTTAGAAAAAATGTACAAGAAAAAGTACAACAACAAATTCAACAAGCTACTTTTTTAATTAGTGTACCTGAACAAACTGTAGTACTCAATATGACTACGACTACTGAAGAAGAAACACCCTATCATTTAGTTGCTAGCGCCTACAGAAGTGAAGCCAATGCACAAAAAGCAATTGCAGAATTAAAAGTTGCTGGTTTTGAAAATGCTAAAATGCTTCCTATGAATGCCTCTAAATTGTATCCTGTGGTGTATGCTAGTTTTAAAACATTAAGCGAAGCTCAAGTTGAAAGAAAGAACATACAAAAAACGCATAACACTGAAGCTTGGTTGTTAATCGAATAAATTTTTAACACTTCGTTTAAATAGTATTGAAATCCCAGTTTTGGGGTTTTTTTATACGTTTTATTTTCAAATTCCTCATTATATTTGCAAAAAAAACAATGCAAGCAAAATTTCCTTCAGAATCATTAACCACTTTAACTGATGTGGTATTGCCTGGTGAAACCAATCCTCTTAACAACTTGTTTGGTGGTGAATTATTAGCACGTATGGACAGAGCTGCAAGTATTTCAGCACGTAGACATTCTAGACGGGTTTGTGTGACGGCATCTGTAAACAATGTGGTTTTTACTCGTGCTATTCCTTTGGGAAGTGTCGTTACTGTGGAATCAAAAGTATCACGAACTTTTAATACTTCTATGGAAATCTTTATTGATGTTTGGATTGAAGACCGGGAATCGGGCATTAAAAATAAAGCAAACGAAGCAATCTATACATTTGTAGCTGTTGACGAAACAGGGAGACCGGTACCGGTACCACCCATTGAACCGCAAACCGAATTAGAGAAACAACGATACGATGCCGCTTTAAGAAGAAAACAATTAAGTTTAGTTTTGGCAGGAAAAATGAAGCCTAACGAAGCAACGGAATTAAAAGCGTTATTTGTAGAATAACAAACGAAAGCCTACTTTTTAACGAGTAGGTTTTTTGTTTAATTCACGTTTTCTAAAGCATATTCGGGATAAGTTTCTTTTAAGTAGTCTTCTGCTTTGGATGGGATTTCAAACACAATTATGAAGAGACATAAATAAAAGATGACGGTAAAAAAAACCATAAAGCCAATTATTCCATCCGAATTAAAATCTAGACGCAACAAACTATTTCCTAATTGAAAAGGTAAATAACCAAAAAATAACATGAAACTATAATTTTTAATCATTTCTTCTAAATACCAAACTTTGCCTTTCTCTTTCTTGTATTTTTGATACTTCGAATTGATTCGAAAAGCAAAAATAAATCCAATAAAAGCTATTAATAAATGAAAGGCACTTAATAAATCTTTTGAAAAGAGAAGATGAAAAAGATAATAAAACAAAAGGGTTAAAAGTAGTGTAAAAATAATTTTGGGTATCGTAAAAAACTGAACTAATTCATTCCAAACAAACTTTTTATATTTTTTCCCTAATGCTATTTGTTTTTCTTTAATAACCTCCATAAACCCAAATATGCCAAACTTTTTAAACTCCACTTGCAAGGCATCTTCAAACGAAATTTTCGGATTTTCTTGCCATTGTTGTTCAATTGCATTGGCCAAATGATCTACTAATTCGGTTTGTAAATCGTACCATTCCACGTAATGTTGTCGCGTGAACTGGTAAAGGCGATCTATTTGTTCTGGAGTTAGTTTCATTGGAATAAAAATTGATTTTTTTGTTTAAAAGATTTCATTTCTAAATAATAAAATCGGAGAAAAGCAAAAAAGACAAATAATATGCTGGAATTAAAAACAACAAAAGTTACTAAATTTTCATTAGCATTTCTATGCAGTGGATTTGCGATTTGAAAAAGTAGAAAAATGATTGAAAAATTTCTATCAATGTAATAGAATTTCTTTCTTTTAGTTAGTAAAAAATGTGAAATGCCAAATATCAAATAAGTTATAATTATGAATAGATATAGATAGTTTGAATATACATTTAACCCATATATATTAGAAAAAAAATAAACTATAGAAAAAATCCCTATCGCTAAAAGTATCTGAAATGGTTGAATTGCAAACAAGCCAAACTTTTTCAAGGGTTCTTTAAAATATAATCCTTCCTCTTTATTCCCTTTCAAAATTTCCTTTTTATTCACCACCATATAACTTTTGAAAGCATCATAAAAATCTAAATTTTCAGCTTGCATTTTTTGCTCTACAGCGGTTGCAACATGGTCAAGCATTTCCATTCGAATGTCGTAATAGATGACTTCACTATTTTTAAGATAGTTGTCTATGAATTGAATGTTTTCAGAAGAAAGACTCATGCTAAATGATATTTTTTAATACATTTTATGTGGTTATCAAAATTAATACACATAAAAACAAATTGCACAAAAACCAAAGCCAAGAAATATACTTTTAATGAATTCATTTCAGCATCAAATGCATATATAAAAAGTAATAAAAGTAAAACCGGAGAAGATTGGTTTACCAAAAATCTATACGTTGTTGGTTTTGTTTTAAAATTTATACGAATCAAAATTGATACAACAGCAATACCTATTGCAATACTAATAAAATTTACAACAGAATTTGTAATTTCATTTATTGAAAACTCCAACTTTAAAGCAAAAGTTAAAAGTGTCCATAATATGAATGATATAGCTAGATAGATGTAAGTTTTCTTAATTCTTGCTTCTATTTTCTTCATTACAATCTTTGGAAAAGTGTAAAATAGCCCAATATGAAAACTTTTTTCCTTTATAAATAATGGATACCAATTTGCCATTACTTCTCTTAATGCTTGCTCAAAAGAAATATCATCCATAACTATTGCTTCTTCAGTTTGAGAAGCAATGTGATCTACTAACTCTAGTTTAATATCTATCTCCTTTATTCCACAATAATCTATATAATCTGAAATTATTGCTATTTGTTCAGTAGTCAACTTCATCTTAATAACTCAATTTAGGATTTACAATCGTTTGCATGTTTTTGATGAATTCTTCTAATTCAGCTAAACGATTCACGGTTTCTGTGGTGCCTTTTTCGGTGAGTTTGTAGTATTTTCTTAAGCGATTATCTACTTTTTCTACTTCAACATCTAATAAACCTTCGGCTTCTAATTTGTGTAAAGCGGGATACAAAGCGCCTTCGGTAATGTTCAATTCGCCTTTGGTGATTTCTTTTACTTTTTGTGTGATTTCGTAGCCATACATTCTGCCTTGCTCTTCTAAAAGCTTCATAATGATGGTATTTAAACTACCTTTATATAATTGTGAATTTTTCATAAGCCTAAATTGAATAACAAATATATGCATAATTTTCTTATGCATAACATTCTTAAGTATTTTTTTAAGTTCAAGAACAAATTCAAAAATCAAGGACAATTGTTTTCGCTTCGCTCAAATATTAGCCTACTTCATAGGAGATTCCTAGCAAGCTCGGAAAGACAAAATCAAGTGCAAGTTCAAGTCCAAAAATCAAGTTCAAAATAAAATTCAAAGTCAGTAAATTAAAACATAAAAGTCATATAAGAATATAAAAAGTGAAACTTAGTTTTACTTTAATAAGTTCATAAAAGATTATAACTATTTCAATAATTTTATCAATCTGTGTTCCAAAAAACATGAAAATCCAAAATCTTAGTGAACTTAGTGCCTTCTTTGTGTTCCTTGTGGTTAAAATAATATCCGGAAATCTATTTTCTAAATTCTATCTTCTATTTTCTTGATAAATAGTATTTTTGTAAAAAATAAATCACATGTCATCATTTTATAAATTAAGCATTAAAGAAATCATCAAAGAAACGGCCGATGCGGTTTCGATTCTTTTTAATGTACCCGACGAATTAAAATCGTATTACCAATTCGTGGCTGGACAATACGTAAACTTAAAAATCACGCTTGACGGACAAGAAATTAGAAGAGCGTATTCAATTTGTTCTGCTCCAAAAAGTGGTGAATTACGAATTGCCGTTAAAGCCATCCAAAATGGATTCTTCTCTAAGTTTGCCAATGAAAAATTAGTGGTTGGAAACGTAATCGAAGTAGGAACTCCAGAAGGAAAATTCACTTTCGAACCTAAAGCAGAACGTCAAAAAAATTACGCTGCTTTTGTAGCTGGAAGTGGAATTACTCCTGTTTACTCGATTTTAAAATCGGTTTTAGAAGAAGAGCCAAATAGTACTTTTGTTTTAGTTTATGGGAATAAATCGGAAAAAGATACCATTTTCCACAATCAATTACACGAGTTACAATTGCAATATGTGGGGCGTTTGTTCGTGCAATATGTGTACAGTCAATCTACTGCTGACAATGCTTTGTTTGGCCGAATTGAAAAATCAACCGTAAACTTCATCTTGAAAAACAAACATGCCGAAATGGAATTCTCAAAATTCTATTTGTGCGGACCGGAAGAGATGATTAATTTGGTTTCGGATACTTTAAAAGAAAACAATATTTCAGATTCAGATATTAAATTCGAATTGTTCTCGACATCATCAAGCGAAGGAGAAACCGTTGCGAACGCTGATGGTCACACTAAAATTTCTATTTTAGTTGACGATGAAGAAACGACTTTTGAAATGAGTCAAAAACAAACTTTATTAGAAGCGGCTTTGAAACAAGGTTTAGATGTTCCGTATTCTTGTCAAGGTGGGATTTGCAGCAGTTGTATTTGTAGAATTACCGAAGGTGAAGCAATCTTAAAAAAGAACCAAATTTTATCTGATGCTGAAATTGCTGAAGGATTAACATTAGCATGTCAAGCACATCCAACAACAGCCACAATTAAGATTGATTTTGATGATGTATAATCATTGAAATCCCAAATAATAAATTCTAAATTCCAATTTTACCTAGATAAAATTGGAATTTATTTTTTCAATAACTTGAGTTGGTAAAATCGTTCGCATCACATCATCATAACCTTCCACTTTTTTGTTTCCATAAATAGAAGTTGGTAATAATGGATATTGCGTTCTATCTGAAGTCAAACAAAAATCATCGGGTTGATTGAAAGGTTTGAAACCTGCATAAGGATGCGTGGCTCCCCACAGCGTAATAACTTTCACGCCCAACATCGAAGCAATATGCGCATTTCCTGAATCCATTGAAAGCATAACGTCTAAATTGGAAATCACTTCCAATTCTTGTTTGAATTTTAATTTTCCAGCTAAAACGATTACGTTATTATGTTGGTTTTGCAATTGATTCAGTAATTGAATTTCTTTTTCTCCTCCACCAAATAGAAAGATTTTTTGGTCTTTATTTTCGGCTAAACCATCAATTACTTCTTGCATCAAATCCAACGGATAGACTTTACTTTCATATTGCGCAAAAGGTGCAATTCCAATCCAATTTTGATTTTTAGTTCCCGTAATTGAGATGATTTCTTCCGATAGATTAGCCTTTTCTGGAAATTGCGGATTTGATAAATCAATTGAAAATCCAAGTTGTTTGAGCGTTTTCACATGTCTTTCAACCATTGGCGTTACTGGAGCAAAAACTTTGTTGGTTAAACTCGTTAAGGCTTTTTTTTCAACTCTTCCTTTATCGGTTGCAGCAACTTTTTTTCCGCTTAATGCGAATAACGTTCGGACAACTTTAGAACGAAGCACATTGTGTAAATCGGCTACCACATCAATATTCAATTTTCGTAAATCGGAAAATAATCGAAGTAATCCGATAAAACCTTTATGTCGCTCTTTCAAATCCACACCGAAGAAATTCACATTCGGAATTCCGTCAAAAAAAGGTTGGAAAAAAGGTCGGGAAACTACGGTAATTTTTACTTTCGGATATTGTAAAACTAAGGCTCTCAACACAGGAACTGTCATTGCGACATCACCCATGGCAGAGAGCCTTATTACCAATATGTGTTTGGATTTAGACATCAAATGATGACTATTTTTTATTTTGATACAACACCGGATTTAACTCCTCGTCGTTGTACATTTTCATTTGTTTATACACTTTCATGTATTTGTCACCTGCTTCAATGTCTTCGATTAATTGGCTAATTGAAGTAAACATATCGTTTTTTTGATCTAACAATACATTTAATTTTTCTTGACATTTAGCTCTGTGTTCCGCTGTAGCTTCTGCACGAGTTGCCTCTTCGTTCATGTGGTAAATTTTCAAAGCTAAAATCGACAAACGATCAATTGCCCAAGCTGGACTTTCCGTATTTATTTTTGCATTTGGTTTTACCTGAACATCTTTATATTTATTTAAGAAATAACTGTCGATGTATTCCACCATATCGGTACGAACTTGATTCGAAGCATCAATTTTACGTTTTAAATCTAAGGCTGCAACTGGATCAATATTGGGATCACGAACGATATCTTCATAATGCCATTGCACGGTATCTACCCAGTTTTTTGCAAACAACAAATATTCAATTGTTCCCTTTTCATAAGGATTTAAAACAGGTTGATACACATCGTCAATAATGTGATATGTTTTGATACTTTGTTCAAAAATGGGAAATGCAAATTCAGCAAACATAATATTCATATTTAAGTGACTACAAAAATAAGGTTTTTTTGTACTTTTATCCTGAAATACAAAAAATAAAATCAATGCACATTCATTATATCTCTGAACAAAACAGTATTCTCAATCATTTTTTGGCGCAAATTCGTGATGTGAACATCCAAAAAGACAGTATGCGTTTTAGAAAAAACATTGAGCGTATTGGGGAAATAATGGCCTACGAATTAAGTAAAACACTTGATTATAAAAAAATTGATGTGCAAACACCGCTAGGTATTAAACATACTACCACCATTGCCGAACCTGTAGTTTTATGTTCAATACTTCGTGCAGGATTGGCTTTACATCAAGGTTTTATGAATTTTTTTGACAATGCAGAAAACGGATTTGTTTCGGCTTATCGTCATCATTACAACAATGATGATAAATTTGAAATTTTAGTAGAATATCAAGCGGCGCCTTCTTTCGAGGGAAAAAACTTGATTTTAATTGACCCAATGCTAGCTACTGGACAATCATTGGTAGCCGTTTTACATAAATTGCATTTAGAACAAAAACCAAAAGAAATTCATATTGCAGTTGTGATTGCTACCCCCGAAGGAATTCAATATTTGGAAGAAAATGTTCCTGAAAACTGTCATTTGTGGGTAGCCGCTTTAGATGATAAATTGAACGAACACAATTATATCGTTCCTGGTTTAGGTGATGCTGGAGATTTAGCTTATGGAATTAAATTATAGTTGCATTACAAAAAAGAAAAGCCCACAAATCAACAAAGAATACAACACTATTTCTCTTACCCAATTATTTTCGATTTTTTCTATAAAATTAGCTCCTATTATTGCTAAAGGAGCAAAACAAAATGCAAGACATCCATTGTTTTTATTAGCTGAAAGTATGTAAATCCCCAAACCTAAAAGAAAGGAAAATAATATCGTTTTGTGAGAAGATTGTAAATTCAACGCTTTTTTAGGAATATCAAAAAGATGCGAAATAAAAGCAAACAAACTAATAGAGGAAAAAAGAGCTAATGCAATTCTTTGGTAAATATTATCAAAATAATAGAAATCAAAACTAACGTACGTTTGGCTCAATATTTCACTCATTAAACTATTGTTCATAATACTGTTCGCAAGAAAAAACAAAACCGTTACTGCAAACAATGATATAAAAGGAATAATCCAATTTCGATAATCTTTAGAAACGTGGAGTATAATAGCTATGAATACTAAAACTATGTAAAATATGCTCCAAAAATGAAATAATGCCGCCAAGAAAATCCAAAAAGAAGCATCAAAGATTTTCTCTTTAGTAGCTGAGAAAGATTTTAATGAAATCAACTTTCTTAAAGCTAATAATAACATAAAATTAGATACTATTATCTCTTTGTTTTGAAAAAAAGAAGAAAAAAAAAGTAAAAAAATAAAAAACAACAATAAAGCGTAATTATTACCTTTTATCAAGTCGTTCTTCAAAGCGATAAAATCCGTTAAAAATAAAGAAAAGAAAATTAAAATGCCATAACCAAAACCTTCAACGTAATAGAACCAATCTGCACTTGGTGAAGCTGTGGAAATAGTCTTCAACACAATAAAAAATAATGATAAAATGCCTATCATTAAATAATTAAATGGTCTTGTTTTACTAAAAACGCTTGCTATCATCCGAATATTTTATATTTTTGTGGTGTAAATATAATACTTTATCAAAATGAAATCATTTTTTGAAGGAATACAATCACTTTTCGTAGATTTTTTATTCTTACCTATGGATTGGTTAAGAGAACTAGAATTAACTGATTGGTGGACTGCAAATATCTTAAACTGGATTTTTATTATTATTTGTTGTGCGGCTATGACCTATTGGATTAAACAATTGAACATCTTTAAGGCCAACAATGAAGATGACCAAGATACAACAGCACACTCATTTTTAAAATAATTTTAAGATACTAGCAAGGATTATAAATCCCTACCAATATCTGTTCTAAAATACATCTTATCAAATTGTAGCTTAGCTATACTTTGATAAGATTTTTTTATGGCTTCTTGAAAATCTTTCCCGTAAGAAGTTACAGCTATCACGCGACCTCCATTGGTCACAACTTTACCATTCTGTAATTTTGTTCCTGCATGAAATGGAATAGAATCTATTATATTTTCCAATCCGAAAATCTCTTTCCCTTTTTCGTAATCCTCTGGATAACCACCTGAAACGACCATAATAGTTGTTGCTGCCCTTTCATCAATTTCCAAAGTAATTTTATCTAATTGCTGATTCGAGATGGCCTGAAAAATTTCAACTAAATCACTTTTTAATCTTGGCATTACTACTTCTGTTTCTGGATCACCCATACGAACATTGTATTCGATTACCATTGGTTCGCCTTTCACATTGATTAATCCTATGAAAACAAATCCTTTGTATTCAATTCCGTCTTTCTGTAAACCTGCAATGGTTGGTTTTACAATTCGAGTTTCAATTTTTTCTAATAAAACTGCATCCGCAAATGGAACTGGAGATACCGCACCCATTCCGCCGGTATTTAATCCTGTATCACCTTCTCCGATTCGCTTGTAATCTTTTGCTGTTGGTAATACTTTATATGATGTTCCGTCGGTTAAAACGAAACAACTTAATTCGATTCCGTCTAAAAACTCTTCGATGACTACTTTTGAACTCGCTTGTCCAAATTTAGCTCCCACCAACATATTTCTCAACTCCGTTTTCGCTTCCTCTAAATCGGATAAAATTAAAACACCTTTTCCTGCTGCTAATCCGTCTGCTTTTAAAACATATGGTGCTTCTAAAGTTTCTAAAAATGCACAACCTTGTTCTACAGTTTCTTTTGTAAAACTTTCGTAACGAGCCGTTGGAATGTTGTGTTTTACTAAAAATTCTTTGGCAAATTCTTTACTTCCTTCCAATTGTGCTCCCACTTTTGATGGACCGATTACTGGAATGTGATTGATTTGAATGTCATTTTTAAAGAAATCATAAATTCCTAAAACCAATGGATCTTCAGGTCCAACCACAACCATTTCCACTTTCTCCTGTAAAACAAAAGCTTTGACAGCATCAAAATCGTTCGGATTCAAATCCACATTTTTTGCGATGGATGCTGTTCCTGCGTTTCCAGGTGCAACAAAAAGAGAAGTACATTTTGAAGATTGAAGCATTTTCCAAGCTAGTGCGTGTTCTCGACCGCCAGAACCAAGTAGTAAAATAGTCATTTTGTGTGTTGTTATGTTGTTTGGCAAAAATACTTCGTTTTGAACACAAATAATAATTTTTTTTCCTACCTTTGACGTTAGTAACGCGAAAAGTATGATAATTTCTTTTGGAGATAAAAACACCGAAAAAATTTGGAATGGTATAGCCGTAAAAAAGCCATCCATTGAAATTCAAGAAATTGGAAGACGAAAACTGAGAATGTTACACAATTCAATGGATATCAATGATTTAAGAATTCCGCCATCGAACCGACTGGAGAAATTAAAAGGAAACTTAAAAGATTTTTATAGTATCCGAATTAACAATCAATGGCGCATTGTTTTTAAGTGGGAAAACAATAATGCTTTTGACGTTGAAATTATAGATTATCATTAATTATGAGTAGATTAAAAAACATACATCCAGGTGAAATTTTATTGGAAGAATTCATGATTCCATTAGAAATAACAGCTTATAAATTAGCTAAAGATATTGATGTTCCTCAAACTAGAATATCGGAAATCATCAAAGAAAAAAGAAGAATTACGGCTGATACTGCGATTAGACTGAGTAATTATTTTGGAAATTCTGCCAAATTTTGGTTGGGCCTACAAGACGATTATGATATTGAATTTGAAAAAACACAGAAAGAATTAGAATTTAAAAACATCATTCCTTTTGATGATAAAAAAGTAGCCTAATGTTCAACTTGTTTCATCTTTCTTTAAAATTAAGCGGTTTTCCGATTGCGAATGCTCAGGCTGATTTTGAAAAAATTCTAGCGATTTCCGAAGCAGATTATCCTGATTATCTCGAAACTAAAAAGCGAGAAATTGTAGAATTTCATTTGAAAAACAATCCTTTTTATCATAATTTAGTTGGGAAAGAAACTTTCGACAATTGGAACGAATTACCCGTTCTAACCAAAAAAGATTTACAAAAACCTTTAAAAGATCGACTTTCAAAAGGCTATTCCGAAAAAACTGTTTTTGTAAATAAAACTTCAGGTTCAAGTGGTGATCCATTTGTTTTTGCTAAAGATAAAGAAGCGCATGCCTTTACTTGGGCTTCGATTATGTATCGTTTTGGTTGGTATGGTGTTGATTTTAATTCGTCGTATCAAGCGCGATTTTATGGCATTCCCATGGATTTTATTGGGTACAGAAAAGAGCGTTTGAAAGACTTTTTAAGCAAAAGATATCGTTTCCCGATTTTTGATTTATCGGATACAATTTTAGATGGTGTTTTGGAACATTTTAAAACCGAAAAGTTTAATTACATCAATGGTTATACAAGCTCGATTGTCCTTTTTGGAAAATATTTACAAGCGCGAAATATCATTTTAACCGATGTTTGCCCAACGTTGAAAGTTTGTATGGTAACATCTGAAATGTTGTTTGAAGAAGACAAAATCTTGCTTGAAAAATATTTAGGAATTCCCGTTGTCAATGAATATGGTGCTTCGGAATTAGACTTGATTGCATTTCAGCATCCAAATGACGAATGGCAAGTGAATTCGGAAACCTTGTTTTTAGAGATTTTGGATGAAAATAACCAACCTGTTCCTTATGGAAAAAAAGGAAAAATAGTGATTACTTCCTTGTACAACAAAGCGCATCCGTTTATTCGTTATGAAATTGGCGATATTGGAATTCTGGATGAAAAAAGCACGTTGAAAAAACCCATACTAAAAAAATTAATTGGAAGAACCAGCGATGTTGCACTTTTACCAAGTGGAAAAAAATCGCCAGGATTAACCTTTTACTACGTAACCAAAAGCATCATTGAAGATGATGGGAACGTAAAAGAATTCATTGTGCGCCAAACCAAAATAGATAGTTTTGAGATTGATTATGTGAGTTCTGTAGAATTGACTTTGGAACAAACTCAAGAAATTGAAAAAGCAATTGCTAAATATTTAGAACCTGGATTGCATTTTACTTACAACCGAAAAAAAGTTTTGGAACGCACAAAAAGAGGGAAATTGAAGCAATTTCAATCAAATTTATAATTGATTTGTAAGTTTGAGCAAAGTCGAAAACTAATTTCTATACTTCATAAAACCGCGATACATCCAATGCAACATATAATAAGTAGATTGAACAATATTAAGTCTCCCAACTTCTCTATAAAATTGCCATTGGTATCGAATCAAATTCGATTTTCTTCTGGAAAGTGAGTTTTCTCTGATTCTGTAAATTGCTTGTGTTTCTTGTATTCCGTATGCGAAAGGAATGACTTTTAAATAATTCAACCACAATCCCATGTCTTGACGTTTTCGGATTAATGGCATGTACTTTTTGCCTAACTTTTTAATGTCTAAAAAAGCTGTCAAACAACTTACAGAATTCGATTTTAGAATATCTGTATAGGAAACTTTATGCGGAACAATAAAATCCGAAAAAATAAACTCTAATTTTTCATTAGCTCTTTTATAGGACGAAAACACGAATGGAATACCAATTTCTTTAATGGTTTTGATGTTGTTTTCGATAAAGGTTGGGAACCAAATATCATCGGCGTCGATAAATGTCAAATAATCACCATACGCTTTTTCAATACCGGTATTTCGAGCTACTGCTGGACCAAAATTTTGGCCTAATTTATGAAATTGTATTCGATCGTCATTTTGAATTATGGATAAAACTACACTTTCGGTTTCATCCGAAGAACCATCATCTACAATTATCATTTCCCAATTTGAATAGGTTTGGTTTTGTACCGATTGTATTGTTTCAGCAATGAATTTTGCAGAATTATATGAGGGGGTTATTATTGATACTAAAGCATTCATTAGTAGGCTTTTTTTTCTCCTTTAATGGTATTGATTATTGTTGCAAAAATAATCTTAATATCAAGAAGTAATGACCAATTTTCAAGGTAGAAAATGTCATATTTTACACGATTAATTATATCCTTCTCTGTCTCAACTTCTCCTCTAAAACCATTTGTTTGAGCCAAACCTGTAATCCCTGGCTTTATAAAATGTCTTACCATAAATTTATCAACGCTTTTCGCATACATTTCAGTATGGCTTACCATATGAGGTCTAGGTCCAACAACTGACATATCTCCTAACAATACATTAAAAAACTGAGGCAATTCATCAATACTAGTTTTTCGTATAAACTTTCCTACTTTGGTAATTCTGGGATCATTCTTTTGAACTTGTTCTAAATCGGCTATAGGGTTTAAATACATTGAGCGGAATTTATAACAAAAAAATTCTTCATAGTTCAAACCATTTCTTTTTTGCTTAAAAAAAATGGGACCTCTAGATTCCAATCTAATAATCAACGCTAAAATTGGAGTCAACCAAGACAACAAGAAAACAATTATCGCTGTTGAGAATACGATATCAAAAAAACGTTTCAATCGCTTATTGACTTCTTTATCTAAAGGAATCGTTCGTAAAGAAATTATTGGGATATAACCATAATATTCGACCGCTAGATTTCTCAAAAAAGTATTCTTACTATCTGGCAAGAACTTTACAGTTTTTAAATTATTATCCGCAAAATGTATAAAACTATTAATTTCTCTATGTGTTAAAGTATTTATAGATAAATAAATTTCGTCAATTTTGTTATCGATTACAAAGTTTTTACTTTCAAGTATTTCTTTTTTCTTTATCTTCTTTAAATCAAATATCTGGGAAAGATTATAACCATAGTCGGGATTTGTTGTAAAGAATGCTTTTAACTCGTCAACACTTTTACCGTTTCCAACAATAACAACATTTCGTTGATTTCCACCATACAGAATACGGTATTTTTTAAGGAGAAAGAAAATAGAAAATTTAACGAATCCCACTAATAAGAAACAGCATAAGATATAATACCCTACTTCATCTACTGTTACGTACTTATATTTAAAACCAACATAAGCAAAAGTGATTAAACTTGTTAAAAAAAATTGCTTTAATAATTTGGCAAAAATCTCAATTTCTTTACTATACCTGTAAACCTCATAATACCCGGAATAATAAGACACAATCAACCAAAAAAAGGATAACAAGACATGATATCCAATATTACTCATAGCAGTTCTCATACAAACTATAACTAGAAAATTAATAATAACTAAATCTAGAATAATTTGTATTGGTCTAATATAAACGGAGTATCTGCCTGTTTTGTTTTTCAATTAATGAATGTATTTTGTAAAATCTTTATGTTCTTCTTTAGCCAATTCTTCTGGAGAAAGTGATTTAAAATACGCATAGGTTAATTTCATTCCGTCTTCACGTGATACTTTTGCTTCCCAACCTAATATTTCTCTTGCTTTAGTAATATCGGGTTGACGTTGCATGGGATCATTTATTGGAAGCGGATGATAAACAACTTTTTGATCGGTTCCAGTTAATTTAATGATTTCTTCTGCAAAATCTTTAATCGTAATTTCATCTGGGTTTCCAATGTTTACTGGTAAATGATAATTTGAATGCAATAATCTAAAAATTCCTTCTACTTGATCATCAACATAACAGAAAGAACGGGTTTGACTTCCGTCTCCAAAAATAGTTAAATCTTCACCGCGAAGTGCTTGTCCAATAAATGCTGGAATAACACGGCCATCGTTCAATCGCATCCTTGGTCCATATGTGTTAAAAATTCGTACAATTCTAGTTTCAACACCATGAAAAGTATGATACGCCATAGTTATAGATTCTTGAAAACGTTTGGCTTCGTCATAAACACCTCTAGGTCCTATAGTGTTTACGTTTCCATAATATTCTTCTGTTTGTGGATGTACTAAAGGATCCCCATAAACTTCTGATGTTGAAGCAATAAGGATTCTAGCCTTTTTAACACGTGCTAAACCTAGTAAATTATGTGTGCCCAGCGAACCTACTTTTAAAGTTTGAATTGGAATTTTTAGATAATCTATTGGACTTGCTGGGGATGCAAAATGTAAAATATAGTCTAATTTGCCGGGTACATGAACAAATTTTGTAATGTCATGATGGTAAAATTCGAAATTTTGAAGCTTAAAAAGATGTTCAATATTTTTTAAATCACCCGTAATTAGGTTATCCATTCCGATAACAAAATAACCTTCTTTAATAAATCTATCGCAAAGATGAGAGCCTAAAAAACCTGCTGCACCTGTAATTAATATTCTTTTCATAATAATTTATTGTCTTTTTTATTGTTTGTCAAATCCAAACAATTCTGATTTGTTTAACAAATGACATGGTCAAAAATAAGCTTATCATCAATGATGTCAAAACATAATATATAAAATGTTTGGATTTAATTTTAGTCTTAAATAAATTTAAAGCATTAAAAAAAGTAAAACTCAAATTATATTGATCACCAAAACAAGTTTCTCACTTCTTATTTAATATAAAAACGTTATTAAAATAAGATCCTTGGTCTTTTGGTAAAATTAATCCTAAAATTAATCCTAAAGAATTTAAAAAAAATGAGAAAGGAATAAGTAAGATTTGACGAAATAACCTACTCTCAGGGAAAATGTTTTTTAGATAATTTAAACAAAATTGGAAAATAACATAAATTGTATTACCTAGTTTTATATTACTAATGATTTCAAAACCATTTTTTTGATACAGATGACTTAGTGCTGGCCCAGTATATCTTGCGAAATCGTGAGGCATCTCATGTTCTTCCCACATAAAGGGAGTTGTTATTAAAGCTTTACCTCCTGGCTTTAAAATTCTTTTAAATTCTGCGAGTATTTCCTCTATATTAAAAACATGTTCTAGTACTTCTGTACATAAAATAGCATCAAACGAATTATCTTCAAAGGGTATACTTTTACCATCATAGAAAAAATCGATTTTGTCTAAATTTTCTATTCTTCCCTCAATTTGATAATCTACTCCGATGTATTGCTCTGCTTTAGTAAATAGATGCTCATATGGTTTTGAACCACAGCCAAAATCTAAAACTTTACCAGAAAGTAATTGAGAATTAGATTTTAAACATCTATAAAGCAATCTCCTAATATTAAAATTATGATTTATAAAAAGCCCCAATAAAGTAGGGTTAAATTTTTCTCTTCTAATTATTTTATTTAAAAAACTTTTCATTGAAATTAAATTAATTTTTAATTGCATATTTAGAGTAAATCTCTTGAAGTTTTAAAATATTTTTCTCAATATTATAATCCTCATCAAAACTTTTTTTGGCGTTTTCAGATAGTTTTTTTGATAGTACTTCGTCGTTAAATACTAGTTTTATCTTCTCACTAAATTCTTCAATATTTTCATCTTTAATTACAAAACCATTATATCCGTTAGTAATTAAATCTCTATTCCCATCACAATCTGAAACAATACATGGCTTCCCTAAAGCTAGTGATTCTATTACTGAATAAGGTAAACCTTCGTATCGAGATGTAGAAATATATAATTTAGAATTACTTATAATATTAAATATATTTTCTCTTTCTGTCCAGTCTATTAATGTGACTGCATCCGATAAACCATACTCTTGAATTAATTTTTGTACATTAGACAATCTGTCTGAATGATGACCCACACCCATAATTACTAAGTGTATGTTTTGCTCTTTTCTTACTTCATTTACCACCCTAATCATTAACTCAATATTTTTTTGATAGGATGGTCTTCCAACTGTACATATGTATTTATTTGGCCATGTTTTGTCAATTGATAACTGTTTTATTGAAAGTACTTCCTGAATAGAATTGTTAAATAAGATTACATTATTTTTCTTATAACCAACTTCGTTAATAGCTCTCAATCTCTCAGAATTTGAAGAAGCTAAAAGATAATTAGATTTAGTGATTAAAAATTTTTCAATTTGTAAAAAAAGAAATTTTTTAAATTTTATTTCAGAAGATAAATAAGAAAAAGCTTGAGGAGTGTATAAGACATTAATTCCTAAAATAAAACCTAAAAATCTCCCTATCACCCCTCCTTTTGCACTATGAGCATGAATTATTTGAGGTTTTTCACTCTTTAAAATTTTATAAGTCTGAAAAACTGATGTGATATCTTTAAAAAAAGAAATATTCCTTTCTATAGGAACTTTATATGAAACAAGTTTTTTGTTTTTTTTATTGAAGAAATTATGATTTGTATCATGATAACCATGTATGATTATATTTTCAAATTTATCATCATCAATGTTTTTCAATATAAACCTTAAAGAAACATCAACACCCCCTACAGAATGTAATATATGTGCTATTTTAATTTGAGACATCTTTAATTGTTTTTTTAGTAAAGTATAAAGAAGTAAAAATACTAAAAATTAAACAACCAAATTGTCTATGAAAAATGTTTTCAATTAATAATACCATTGTGAAAGTAATAAAAATTGCTACTGAAAAAAAACTTTTATGATTGTTAATAATACTAATTGTTAGGAAGATAATAAAAATTAAAAAAGCTATTAAACCACCTATTAAATATAAATCAATAAACTGGTTGTGAGTATTAAACTTATTTACCAAAAACCAATTTCTTCTGGAATTATCCGTAATACTATCTGAATAACAATTTATCAAACTATTTTTAATGTCAGAGTAAGAATTTGTTCCAAAAAAAACAGAAAAATCTTTTTGTTCGGTTATTAGATCTGCACATCTCCAAATTACAATTCTGGGTTCAAACTCTATTATAGTTTGGACTATATCTGAAATGTTTTTATCAATGAAAAATCTTTTTGCAATGTTCTTATTTAAGAAGGTAATTGACGTTAATGAGATCATAAGAAATATTGATAAAAAAATCTTCTTTTTTGAAGTCATTTTCATGTAAAAAAACACATAAGTTAAAACAATAACAAATAGGGTAATTAAAGAAATTCTAATGGAAATAAAAAAAAGAAAGAAAAATGATAATGCGAAACTAAAAATAAAAAAAAACTTACTTTTTGTTCTTGTTATTATTTGCTCACATGACAAAATCAAGCATATAACACTAAATAGTCCAGCGTAAGGCCTCTCAAGGTATAAAACTGTATTAGTAGCCCAACCATCAGCCAGTGGTAAATAATTAAAATAATAATAAAATTTAAATATTTTGAAAATTGAAATAAATATTGTGATGTTAATTACTATTATTGAAAAAAGCTTTAAAAGTTGTGTATTCTTTATTTCTAAGAATAAAACTGGAATAATAATCAGATAAAGGTATTTTTTATAAAATCCAAAATCTTGGAAAAAACTACCATTAATAATGGCTTGAAAATAAAGATATAAAACTAGAATGGCTAATATAAAAAAAGGTGACTTAAAGTAATTACTATTTTTTTTCTTTTCAAATCTAACTATGAATAAAAAAGCAGAAAAAGCTATAATGATATTTGTTAAAGCCTTTGAAAAAGGTAAAACTAAAATCAAAAAAACAAACAGGAAATCAAAAATATTATCTTTAAAAAAAATATTCTTACTCATTTCATTACTCTTTTAATGAATATTAGAATCTTGTTAGGGACAATTAACAAAATAAAATTTCTGATTAAACCAAAAATAGGATAATAACCAAAATAAAAATTATCTAAAATAACTTTAAGACGATTATAAGCTTGCAATTTTCTTTTTTGAACAGAAATACTGTTAGGACTTAATTCTTTCTCTAATAAGAACTCATTTATATTTGAAAAATCATATTTTTTTAAAATCTTGAAATAAAATGCATAATCTTCAGCAGCTTTATAATTTATTGGATAAAACCCAACTTCCTTAATAATTTCTTTATCAAACATAATCGTTGGATGAATAATTGTTGATGTAATATACATTCTGTTTTTTATCAGCAAACTATCTGTTGGTAGTATAATTTTATATAATAAATTACCTTTTGTATCATTTACTATAACATTTGAACCAACGAGTTTTATTTTTGGATTATTTTTCAAATATTTACTTTGAATATTAAACCTTTTGCTTAAACATTTATCCCCAGAATCCAATCTAGCAACGAATCTGTAATCGCATTTTAAAATATATTCAAGACCCAAATTAAGCGCATGTTCAATTCCTTTATTTTTTTCTTGATATAAAAAAATCATTTTTCCATTGGCTTTGAAATGATCCTTTAATTCTTCTTCATCTATTTTATTGTAACAACTACCATCATCAACAACTAAAACGTCAACATTTTCTGAAGCGTCTATAGATTGTAATGAAATTATTAATCCGCTAGTATCATTATAATGAGGTACTAAAACAACTACTTCATTTTTATTCATGCTTTCTCCTTATTAATTAAAAACATAATTGCCAAACAAAACCAAAAACCATATACTCTAAAAGTATCTATTTGTAGCCAATTTAATGTAAATCCAACAAATGAAACAATTAAAACTGTAATTAAAACTTTATCATTCGAAGTGAAATTTTCTAAACCTTTTTTTAATTGTTTATAAATTATAAAAAAAACAGAAAGAAACAATCCTAAGCCTACAATTCCTGTCTCAGCTAACAACCTAACATATAAGTTATAGCCAGGAGCAAACGTAGGGTTTTTCTTATTCAAATAAATCTGTTTAAACTCATAATTGTCTTTTTTAGCCCAAGCTGGATAATGATTAATGGCGTGGTAACCTTGTTGTCCAAAACCAACACCAATAATTGGATTTTCTGAAAACACGACTAAATTAGCATATTGGATTCCGAAACGAGATTGATTAGAAATATTACTCTTTAAATTTCCTTTAAAATCAAGTGATTCTATCTTTTTTTCAATATTTCTAATCACTTTATTTCCATCAGACAAAAATACAAAACCGAAAAAAAGAACAGAAATGACAGATAAGTAAAACAAAGTTTTCATTTTTTGCTTTCTATTTAAAACAATAAACAAAAACACAATAAGTTGAATTAATATCACCACTAAAGCTGTCCTAGAACCAGAATAATACGTAAGTAACAAAATCATCATTGAAGGTACATACTTTAATATTCCTTTATGTGTTAATACATAGCTAAACATCCAACCTGAAATTGTAATAAGATATGTAGCAAGAGCTGGAGGCTCCCAACAAACGGAAGAAATTCTACCATTAATATCCGAATCATATTCAGTAAACGGAAAATAATCAAAGAACCTTAAGATTAAATAAGCTGGATGAAACCCAAAAACTGAATACAATATTTCAAGAAAACCATAAAGAAAAACGATAAAGAATGATATTAAAAAAACTTTTCTAATTGAGAATAAAACCTGTTCTAGTGTCATTTTTGCTATTGAATAAGTGTAAACAAAACAAAACAAAACAGAAGAAAGTATTAATGCAAAATACTGCCTTAAAAATCGCGTGGCACCAGAAGTCTGTTTAAAATAAGCTGTAAAAACTGATGGAAAATTCAAAATTGTGGCTATTAAACACCATATCAAAAAGAATAAAACTAGTCTGAAAAGATAGTTTTTATATGGAATCAATATTTTATTATTACACAAAATTTCTACTACCAATATTAAAAAACCAATCAACAGAAAAATAGCTGAAGATTCTCTTTTGAATTCACCAAATTCTTTGATTCCTTCCCAAGAATTGAAAGGAAGAAAAAAAAGACTTGTAAAAAATAAAAAAGTATAAATTTTATTCAAGGTGATCTTCATTGTTTAAATATTTAGCTGTTTTTTTAATAAATACAAATGAGTCAATGACCGGAAAAACCAAATTACGACAAAACAAAGTAAAACTGTTATGATAGAAAAACAAAAAATATTAGCAATTGATAAAGAAATAAATGTTATTGTAATAATATACATATTCGCCTTTTTAAGTGATTCAACATTTGCTAACGCTTCAAATGCAGATAAAATTGAGGATGAAAAAAGTCGTAATACTCCAATTAATAAAATAATTAAAATATCATAAAAATAACTTTCAAATTTAAATGTACTTAATCCTAATTTAGTTAATGCTGTTGAAAAAAAATACAGAACAAACGATAAAAATATTCCTAATATAAAATTCTTTAGATTTATTAATTTAAATTCAGGAAATGAAAAATTGTGTTTAAAATAAATTAATTGCTTGAATCCTATATAATTCTGAATGATTGAAAAAGGTGCTAAAAAAAAATTGGTTAGATAAAAATAATTTCCAAATTCTTCTACCGAAAATTTTTTTTCAATAATAAAACGATCTGCAAAAATTAAAATTGTAAATAAAGTAATTGATATAAAAAAATGAAGCGCTGATGTATAAAGAGTTTTATCATTTATATCATTGACATATTTAATCTGTATTTTTTTCTTAAAAAGAATTAAAGAAAAAACAAAAATTACAAGGATGCTTGACGAAATAAGTAATATCAATTTTTCAAAACTTTTAATTTTAAAAATGAAAAAAACTATAGATATTAGAAACAAAACTATTTTCCAAAAATTTGAAATTAGTTGAGAGTAGACAAAATTTAAATTCACTCTAAATAAATTGGACAAAAAAAGTTTATTAATCATAGAATAAGTTATAATTAATAAAAGAGCGTAAAATATTTTTATTTCAGGATAAAAAAATAAAAAAAATAACGACCCTACTAAAGTGCTTAAAATACTAACTAAAAAAATCACTCTTATTTGAGTGATTTGGGTCTCAATAGTATTATTTTTTTTTGATGAAAATCTTAATAAATTTTGTTCTAATCCCAATATTCCAAACAAATATATAACAGATAAATATGTAATAAAAATAGAGTAATAACCATACTCTTTAGCGGAAAATATTTCTTTATTGAGTATATTAGATAAAAAAAAACTAAAAGCCCCAGCTATTATTACTAATAGTGAGGCATGTTTTTCTATATATTTCTTAAAAAATTTCATTTTTTTTAGCTCAGTAAAAATAATTAATCTCCAGAAAATGAAAATTAATTATTTAAAACAATATTAGTTAACTGAGAATACATTTGAGGTGTTACTTCAAAGAAAGGATCATAATTTCCATCTACTTCATTAAATGAAAATTCTTTTGTTTCTTCATTATATTTTATGAACTGATTCGGTTTAAAAAAATTATTAAACATTTCCTCAGTAACGACAAAATTTTTATCTATATAGCTTAAAGTAACACTTCTTATTTCTATAGGCTCTTGTCCTTTAAATTCATTTCTGCCAATATCAAATCTGAAATCATTTGGAAGAACACCTTCAGGCAATTTAAAAACTACTTTCTGAAAATCATTACTCCCTTTTACTGTATTCCAAACAGATTTATCTTCAACAATCCACTCATTAGTTCCGTCTTTATAATAAATAATTAAATCGTCGTCTTTCTTTATTTTTAAATCAACAATTATATCAAAAGTAATTGGCTTTTCTTCAATAACAGTTTCATTAATAACGTTTTTATCTTCCGTTTCATTTTTACATGAAATTATAAAAAACGATAAAATAACGGAAATTCCAACTAAATAAAGAGTTGTAAAATGCTTTTTCATAAAAAATAGTGTTAATGATTTTAGTATTTGTTTTTTGCAAAATTAGTTTTTTTAAGTAATAAACCATTTAAATCGATTATATAAAATTTAAAAAATGATTTAAAGTTTAAAAAATAATTATAATTTTTTTGACTCTTAAAATCTAAAATTCAAATAAACACTCTTTCAAACTTACTTTCCAATCCTTACCACTAATGTTAAAAACCTTTCTAATCTTTAATTTACTTAAAACACTATAAGAAGGTCGTTTTGCTGGAGTAGGATATGCTGTGGTTGGAATTGGTATTAAATCAATTGATATTCCTTTTTGATGAAAAATTTCTTTGGCAAAATCATACCAAGAACATTGCCCTTCGTTTGAGAAATTATAGATTCCATAATTAGATGCTGAAACAAGTTCTGCATAACAAGATTCTATTATTTTTATCAAAACCTCAGCTAAATCAACTGCGTTTGTTGGTGTTCCAATTTGGTCTGCAACAACAGAAAGACTATCGCGTTCTGATGCTAATCGTAGCATGGTTTTCATAAAATTATTTCCAAATTGAGAATATACCCAAGATGTTCTAATAATAAAATGTTTATTCCAAATTTTTTGAACTGCCTGTTCTCCATCTAACTTAGTTTGTCCGTAAACACTTTGTGGGTTTGGAATATTTGTCTCTAAATAGGGTTGTGTCAAAGTACCATCAAAAATAAAATCCGTTGAAATGTGGAGTAAAATGGTATCGTGTTCTCTGCAAGCTTTTGCCAAATTTTCTGGCCCAATAACATTAATTAAATGAGCCTTCTCAAATTCACTTTCTGCTTTATCAACTGCAGTATAAGCAGCAGTATTGATACAAAAATGAGGTTTATAGGTTGAAAAAACTGCTTGACAATTTTCAAAATTCGTAATATCTAATTCAGATGAAGAACAAAACACAAAATCTATTTCGGGATAGTTTCCTGAAATAGATTGAATAGATTGCCCTAACTGACCATTAGCACCCGTGACTAATACTACCATACTTTTTTAGCATTTTCAAGATTTGGTAAAACTTGGTCTTTTTCGGATATAAGCAATTCATTTGTTGGAAAATTCCAATTGATATTAACAGTTTCATCATTAAAAATCAAACCACCTTCACTTTCTTTGTTGTAAAAATTATCGCATTTGTAGAAGAAAGTTGCTGTTTCCGATAATACTAAAAATCCATGAGCAAAACCTCTAGGAACAAAAAATTGCTTTTGGTTTTCTGCCGAAAGTAAAACGGCTTCATATTCACCATACGTTTCCGAATTTGGACGTAAATCAACCGCTACATCTAAAACTTCTCCTTGTAAAACTCGAACTAGTTTTGCCTGAGCGTGCTCACCACATTGGTAATGCAATCCTCTCAAAACACCGCGAGTTGAAAAAGATTGATTATCTTGAACAAAAGTTACCTTTTGCCCAATTCCTTCCTGAAAAGTCTTTTCGTTAAAACTCTCCATGAAATAACCACGTTCGTCTTTAATTATTTTGGGTTCCAGGATAAAACATCCTTTTAGCTTGGTTTCTGTAAATGTCATAAAAAAATAATGTATCAATTGGACGATATGTCTATTAGCCAATTAACTTCATTGGCACATTGATTATTGGCATATCGGCAAATTAAATTAAGCTCATCAAATGTTTTCCGTAACCACTTTTTAGCAAAGGTTCCGCTAATGTTTTTAATTGATTCGCATCTATGAATCCCATTTTATAAGCTGCCTCTTCTATAGCTCCAATTTTTAAACCTTGGCGTTCTTCAATAACTTCAACAAATTGTCCCGCTTGCATTAACGATTGGAAAGTTCCTGTATCTAACCAAGCAGTTCCCCTGTCTAAAATACTGACTTGCAATTTACCACGATTCAAATATTCTTTATTCACATCTGTAATTTCTAACTCACCTCGGTGACTTGGCTTAATATTTCCTGCGATATCCAATACCTCATTATCGTAAAAATAAATTCCCGGAACCGCATAATTGGATTTAGGTTGAGCTGGTTTTTCTTCAATTGACAATACTTTACCGTCTTTATCAAAATCAACAACTCCATATCGCTCAGGATCGTGTACATGATACGCATAAATAATACCTCCGTCTGGATTATTATTTGCCTGTAGCAATTCTGCTAAACCTGTTCCATAGAAAATATTATCCCCCAAAATAAGTGCTACTTTATCGTTTCCAACAAAATCTTTTCCAATGATAAAAGCTTCGGCTAAACCATTTGGATGTTCTTGAACTGCATATTCAAAGCGACATCCTAATTTAGTTCCATCGCCTAATAATTGGCGAAATAAAGGTAAATCATGAGGTGTTGAGATAATTAAAATTTCACGAATTCCTGCCCACATCAAAGTTGATAATGGGTAATAAATCATCGGTTTGTCGTAAATAGGCATTAACTGCTTACTTACCGCCAATGTTAAAGGATGCAAACGTGTTCCTGAGCCTCCTGCTAATATAATTCCTTTCATAACTTCAATTTGTCAATTAGACAACATTCCATGAGTCAATAATAATCAATGTTCTAAGAAGTCAATAAATCGACTAATTGATTAATTGGCATATTTTCTTAAGTACCATTCGACCGTTTTTAAAATTCCACTTTCGAAATTTTCATCAGCTTTCCAACCTAGTTCAATTTCTATTTTGGTAGCATCAATAGCATAACGTAAATCGTGACCAGGCCTATCTTTTACAAAGGTGATTTGATCTTTGTAACTTCCTGATGCTTTTGGCTTCATTTCGTCTAAAATAGCACACACCTTATCTACAATATATAAATTGTTGCGTTCATTTCTTCCACCTATATTGTAAGTTTCTCCTGCTTTTCCCTTTTTAAAAGCCAATTCAATTCCTTTGCAGTGATCTAATACATACAACCAATCACGAACATTTTTTCCGTCTCCATAAATTGGGATACTATCTCCTTGAATCGCTTTACGAATAATCGTCGGAATCAACTTTTCATCATGTTGTTTCGGACCATAATTGTTAGAACAATTAGTGGTTACCACATTCATTCCATAGGTGTGAAAATAACTTCTCACAATCATATCAGAACCCGCTTTTGAAGCAGAATATGGACTATTTGGTGCATAAGGAGTGGTTTCTTCAAATAAACCCGTTTCGCCTAATGTTCCATACACCTCATCTGTAGAAACATGGTGAAAACGAGAATTTTCAAATCCAATATGGTATTGATTAGGAGCCGACATCCATAGTTTTCTTGCAGTGTCCAAAAGGTTAAATGTTCCCAAAACATTAGTTTTAATAAAAGCTTCCGGGCCTGAAATTGAGTTGTCTACATGGCTTTCTGCTGCGAAATGAATTACATCGTGAAATTGAAATTTTTGAAATAATGTTGCTATGAAATTGCTATCACAAATATCACCTTGAACAAATGTATATCTGGAATGCTTTTCTACTTCTTTTACATTGTCAAGATTTCCAGCATAAGTTAGTAAATCCAAGTTTACTAGATGATATTCTGGATTATTATCAATAAAATATGGTACAAAGTTAGCACCTATAAATCCGGCACCTCCTGTTATTAAAATGTTTTTCATTATTTCTTAATTCTTTCCGATTGTTTCTTATATGTAGCCAACAAAAAATAGGATAACAAATAAATCAATATTAAGATTAAAGGAAATAAAACCTTGTTATTCAATAATAGAGGTTTATATTCTCTAATATTTAAGATACTACTTTCTTCCTTAATAATTTGATTATTGATAATTTCATAATTCAATAATTTTTGCTTTTCGATAATTAATTTGTCTTTCTTTTCAATCAACTCAGGAATACTATTTTTTTCAGAAATTGAAATAGACCCAGGAGAACTATTAGTGGATAAAAGCAAAATCAAATTATCGATTTGGTTGATTAAGGAGTCATTAAGACTAATTTTTTCTTTTAAATTTTTTTGATAAACCTGTTTCTGTGTTTCAAAAAAAGGATTAGAATTTAAATAATTTAAAATTGGCGTTATAAACTCTTCTTTATTAAAAACCCCATTTGTTTGAATTGCTATTTTATGATGATAATAGTTTTTACTAGTAATCTCATCTTTCATAATTTTTTCGATATTCCCATCCTCTGCCATTAATTTAATAAAGTCAAAATTATTTTCTTGATCTTTATTATTAACAAATGAATAAATAGCGGGATAAGCATCGATTTCTATTTCTTTAATCTTATCGTATCTTTTTATTCCAAGCTGCTTAAAAAAAAGGGAATCGTTTTCTTTTAATTTGGCATTAATTTGTTCAATTTTTTTATATAAATATTCATTACTACCAAAATTTGGAATTACAGAAACTTCATGTTTATAAACTTTAAAATCAATAAGAAAAGCTAAAACTACTCCAGTAATAAATAATACTATTATTACAAGAATTTTCTTTTTTAGAAAGAAAATAAAGTCAAAAAATCGTTCAATTAATTTGGTGAAAAAACCACCAATCTTAGAAAAAACTTGTCCTAAATCGATTTCTTGATCTTGAGAATTTGTGCTCATTAATGCTTATTTTACGTTAAAAATTTGTTCTAATATTTTGATCGTAATTAAATACGTCGGTTTTACACCTGTCGTACCCAATCCTCCAGAAGCTAAAGTACTTCCTGTTTCCAATGGATTATCAGAAGCGTAGTAAGCATACCTAACTTTTACATCTGGATTGATACTTTTTCTAATCTTAGATGCCGATTGAATGGCTTTTTGATAATAAGCACCTTCCATTTCTAGACCAATAGCTTCCCATGTAGATTCATGAAAAAACTTCAACAAATCTCGGTTTTGAAGAGAGGTTCCTAAAACCGTAATCATCGGTCCAGCATAAACCGGAATTCCGTTACCTTCAAACATTTCCTTTGTCAACTCATTATTAAAAGGATAGTTATCTGCCGTTCCTTCGTTTACGTGTGCACATGGAATCATGATGTCTCCTTTTCCTCCTTCTAAAATACCTGCTTTACCCATAATGGAAACCGATTCAACATTTAAGAAAATTTTATTTTTCTTTTCTACTTTATAAGGCTTCAATAATTCATCAATAGTTTCGAAGGCCTGTTCCCCAAATGCGTAATCCATTACAATGATAACCGGCTTTTCTTTAGCTAATTTAGCTTCTGCGAAAATGGTTTTCTTGAAATCAATTTTAGCTGTATCAAAAATTTGAACATCAATATTGGTACCCGAGGTATCTGGTAAAGAAATCATTCCCTGGGTTAATGCAAATTCTTCTACTTTTTTTCGTAACTCTTTGTTAGACGAACTACTTAAATCTTCAAAAATCTGAAATTCTGGAGTGTTTTTGTATTTTTTTCCTAAAACCGGTTCCGCAAATAGGGAATTCATCACACTATGCATATTTGCACTTATAACATGAATGGGTCTATCTATTAAATTGTTTTTAAGTAAGACGTCTTTAATAGTAGTAGCCCAAATATCACCATAAATATGATGTCCTAATCGTTCTCTCAAAATTGGACTAAACGTAATCGTTCTTTTATTATTATCGACTACTTCTTCAATTGCTAATTTACCTAACCAATACACTACGTGTAAAAAGCGATCTGGAGCTTCAATTGTTGCAAAATCATCGTAAATATCTTGCACCTCAGCAAAAGTTCTTCCTAAAACGTTAGCCGCATGTGAAATGGCTTTTTCACGATCAATTAAACTTAGTTTTTTAGTTTGTTTTACTGCTAATTCTAATTTTTGCCAATCGCGAGAAACCGCGCCTTCATCATCAATTAAAACACGATCTTTGATTTTGTGCGATTCAATAAAGATGAACGTTAAATGCGTCAAAATATCATAAATATCCGAACGACCGCGTGTAATTTCCACATTCATTTGTTCGTCATCAATACGATAACAATTTCTTCTTCTCTTTGGCGGAACAATCGCTTTAAAATGCGAGTTTGAGTAGCCTTCATCTGAAGTTAAGTTGATGTAGCGGCATTCTTCAATTCCAATAGGTAAACGCTCAATTACATATAAAAGTCCGTTTAACTCAACTTTTTCTTCAGCAATAGAGCCATAAATTTCTGGTCGAAGCGATAATAAAGCTTCTCTCAATGTTTCTCCTGAAACACCCATTGGTTTATAAAAACCTCTGTTAAATAAATGTCTCATGGTAATGTACAGTCGTTCAATAGCTGCTGACGACTCTTGCGCTCTTGAGCGCGAAATGTTCTTAATGTCCTTCATTAATTTTATATTTTCTAACCTACAAATGTAATGCTTTTTATTTTAGTTCGATAAAATCAGGTTAATTGAGGGTTCATAAACACTGATTTTTCCTGAATTATTACTCGATTGTTTGCTCCATTTTCCATATGCATAAGTGTAAAAGAATTCCCTATCTATATAATTATACAATACATAAGGTTGGTATTTTGTGCCCGTTTTATTACTCTCAATTAATAATTTTTCATAAGCCACAAACATTCCTTTTTCAGGAAAAACCAAATCGAATTGGGATATATTAAAACGATGTTTGATTATGCCTTTTTTAAGGGTAACAACGTAATCTTTGGTTAACAATTCTTCGCCTGGAAATCCATTTTCATCAACGCTGTAAAAGTGAATTTTTATAGTGGCGTTGTCTATTCTGCTGTCGGTAAAAATGGTAACTTCTTTTATAAACTTTGTTTTGCTATAAGAAGGTTGATAAGGAAAAAACTTCGCTTCTATTTTAGGTCCGCTATCAAACGATTGAAAAATAGCGTTTTCAATATTACCGATTTCAACTTTTTTAGTTTGCTTTTTATTAAGGACTACCACTTCTCTTAAATCATAAGTAGTAGGTTTTAAAAAAACTTCCGAAATTTCAGTTCCTTTCAACGTTTTTCTTTCGTAACCTAAAACCGAAATCACAATGTTTTTCTCTTTTGAAGCTTGTAAAAAAAACGTCCCATCCGCTTCCGAAGTAGTTCCAACCGTTTCATTCTCCACCCAAATATTCACAAACGGAATTGGTTCGCCTGAAATACTGTCTTTGACGACGCCACGGATTTGCGAAAAAGCAAATTGTGAAACAATCAAAAAAATCCAAATCACTCTATTTTCTTTCATCTTTATTCTTTTATCTCAAAAAACTGAGCAATTTTTCTATCGTTACTTAATCTTGGTAATTTATTTTGTCCACCTAATTTGCCTATCGATTTCATATAGTCTTGGAAACCGTTTTTTGGAACACTTGTGATGACTAATGTTCTCAATACATGCCCAACAATCAAATCGTCATAATACACATTTTGTTTGCGCATAGCAGTGTCTATTTTCAATGCAAAATCTTCTAGATTTTCAGGCTCATTTTCAAATTCAATAAACCATTCATGATAAGGTAATCCTTCTTTTGGTGTAATTTGTGGTGCGACTGTGAATTCGTTTACACTAACATCCGTTCCTTCCATGGCTTCTTTTAATGCTGATTCCACTTCTTTTCCAATAACATGTTCACCAAAAGCAGAAATATAATGTTTGATTCTTCCCGAAACAATCACACGATATGGTTTTAGGCTCGTAAACTGAATCGTATCACCAATATTGTAAGCCCAAAGTCCGGCATTAGTGGAAATAATTAAAACATAATTAACACCTAATTCCACTTCGCCAATGGTGTAACGCTTTGGATTTTCGGTGAAAAATTCGTCGGCTTTAATGAATTCGTAGAAAATTCCAGAATTCAATAACAACAGCATGCCTTTGTCTTTCTGTGAATCTTGGTAAGCAAAAAAGCCTTCGGAAGCTGGAAACAATTCAATCGAATCTACTTTTCTACCAATTAAGTTTTCGAATTTCGCTCGATAAGGTTCGTAATTCACACCTCCATAAATGAATAAATTGAAGTTTTTAAAAATTTCGCCAACGGGTTTATTAGTTTTTTCCTTCAACTTCTCAAAATACATTTGTACCCACGATGGAATTCCAGAAATCACGGTCATATTTTCCTCTATTGTTTCTTCTACAATCGCATTAACTTTGGTTTCCCAATCTTCAATGCAATTGGTTTCCCAGCTTGGCATGCGGTTTTTTTGTAAATATTTTGGGACAAAATGCGCTACAATTCCGGATAATCTTCCGAGTTTGATACCGTTTTTTTCTTCTAAAATGGGACTTCCTTGCAAGAATATCATTTTTCCTGATACAAAATCGGCTTTTCCCGTTTCTTGAATATAACTCAAGATAGCATTTCGAGCGGCTTGAATATGAAACGGCATTGATTCTTTTGTCAAAGGAATATATTTGGCACCAGAAGTAGTTCCGGAAGTTTTGGCAAAATAAAGCGGTTTACCTTTCCAAAGTACATTCTCTTCACCTTTTACCACTTTATCCACATAATATTTCAAACCTTCATAGTCGCGAACTGGCACTTTTTGAATAAAATCGGAATGATTTTTAATTGCACCAAAATCGTGATCTTTTCCAAATTGCGTTTGAGCCGCTTCTTTAATTAACTCTTGAAACACTTTTTGTTGTGTTTCAACTGGATTATTAGCCCATTTTTGGGTTTTGGCATGAATTCTTTTTGCAAATAATTTTGCTGCAAAAGCTTTTACTGACATGTTAATTGAAATTGATAAACTGCGTTGGATCAATTGGGAAACCATCTTTCCATAATTCAAAATGTAAGGTTGCACCTGAATTTTGAACTGTATTTGCGTTTCCAGCTAGAGCGATAACTTCTCCTGATTTGACCGTATTACCTTGCGTTTTAGTTACCGAAGCTGTGTTTTTATACACCGATAAAATATCATCTTTATGACGCACAATCACTACATAACCCGAACTTGGCGTCCAATCGGAAAAAATAATGGTTCCTGCTGCCACTGCTTTAATTGGTGTATTGTTGGTAAGGGCAATTTTAACCGCTAAATGTTTATTTACAGCATTGTATCTTTGCAAAATACTTCCTTGAGCAGGCGGAAACAAAACAAAACTTACTTTAGGTTTTGAAGATTCAAAAACGTTGTATTTGTCTTCTTTAATTACCTGTTCTCTTAGTTCATTTTCTTTTTCAGTTGGAGTGAGTTCCGATAAATCGAGTGCCTCTGCATTTAAAGCTTTTATGGAATCTTTATTCAACTTTACATATTCTAAATCGCCTGTAAGTACTTTTTTTATGGAAGCAATATAAGCATTATTGATTTTCACTGATTTTTCAAGAGAATCTGATTTTATTGCCATTTCCAAGGCTTCTTCTTTTAATTTTGAAGAAGCATAACCTGGAATATACTCGCGTAAAGGCGTAAAAGCAATGATATAAGTGGTAACAAAAATGATTAAAATAGCACCAACAGTTGCCACTACAAAGACATTCATTAAATTTAATTTTAACGAAAAAGTTTCTTCAAAAGTATCTTCGTTAAGAATAACTAACCTTCTCTTGTTGAATAATTTTCTTAATAAAAGTTGTCTTTTTAGCCTTTTATTAGCCATTTTTAAAACATATTAATTACACAAATATACTAAATACAACGGGTTTCTAATTTCGATTTGTATAATTAATCGTTAAAAAATAATCATTTGTTAATTTCTTTATATCTTTGTACTTTAAATTTTAGAACAAATGAATGCACTAGCTATATTTTTAGGAGTAATTGGTCCTATGCAAGTAATCCTTATTATTGCCATTGTGGTTTTACTTTTTGGTGGTAAAAAAATTCCAGAATTAATGAAAGGAATTGGAACTGGTATTAAAGAGTTCAAAAACGCAGCAAAAGACGAGCAACCTGCTAATTCAAAAAAAGAAGAAGAAACGAAAGAAAAAGAATAATTTTCTTTTCAATATTTAAAATCCCAAACTTTTTGTCATTCTGAACTTGTTTCAGAATCTGAAGTTTGGGATTTTTTTTTTGACACCCAGCTCTTTCGGGCACCCCTCTAAAAGAGGGGGAATTATAAAATCATCGTCAACTGAATTCTCTTTCTAGCTTCATCCACCTCAACAACTTTTACTTGAACGTGTTGGTGCATTTTTACTACTTCGTTTACATCGGAAACATAGCCTTCTTTTAGTTGTGAAATGTGAACTAGACCACTTTCTTTGATTCCTAAATCAACAAAACAACCAAAAGCAGTAATGTTATTCACAATTCCTGGTAAAATCATACCCGTTTTTAAATCGTTAATAGAGCGAACATTCGGGTCGAATTCAAAAATTTTTACTGCTTTTCTTGGGTCTAAACCTGGCTTTTCTAGCTCTTTTAAAATGTCTTTCAACGTTAAAATTCCGATTTCAGCTGTGATGTAATTCTCTGGTTTTATTTGAGCTATTTTTTCTTTGTTAGCAATTAATTCATTGGTTTTGATCCCTAAATCTTTAGCCATTTTTTCCACAATTGAATACGCTTCTGGATGCACCGCTGAATTATCTAACGGATTTTTTCCGTCGCGAATTCTAATAAATGCGGCTGCTTGTTGATACGCTTTTTCTCCTAATCGTGGTACTTTTTTCAATTGTTTTCTATCTTCAAAAGGTCCGTTTTCTGAACGATAGGCGACAATATTTTCCGCCATTTTTTCACCAATTCCAGATACGTAACTTAACAACGATTTACTTGCTGTATTAATGTTAATCCCAACGGAATTCACACAACTCATTACCGTACTATCTAAAGCAGATTGTAATTTGGTTTGGTCCACATCGTGCTGATATTGTCCAACTCCGATTGATTTTGGATCAATTTTTACTAATTCTGCCAATGGATCAGAAAGTCTTCTTCCAATCGAAACCGAACCACGAACCGTTACATCATAATTAGGAAATTCTTCACGGGCAATTTTACTCGCAGAATACACCGATGCTCCAGCTTCCGAAACTACAAAAACTTGGACCGGTTTATCGAAAGCAATTTTTTTAATAAAAAATTCCGTTTCTCGAGAAGCTGTTCCATTACCAATAGAAATCGCTTCAATGTTGTACGCATTCACCATCGAACGAATTTTTTTCATCGCCATAGCGGTGTCGTTTTGTGGTGCGTGTGGATAAATGGTTTCGTTATTTAACAAATCCCCTTTTTCATCCAAACACACTACTTTACAACCGGTTCTGTAACCAGGGTCGATAGCTAAAATTCGTTTTTCACCTAAGGGTGGTGCTAACAACAACTGACGTAAATTTTCAGAGAACACATCAATCGCTTTGATATCGGCTTTGGCTTTTGCCTCTTGCAACGTTTCATTTGAAATAGCGGGTTCTAACAAGCGTTTGTAGCTGTCTTTTATCGCCAACTCCAAATGTTCGGTTGCATCCGAATTTTTATTTTTGATAATATTTTCTTCGATAAAATCTAATGCTTCTTCTTTTTCAACAGCGACATTTAACTTTACAAAACCTTCCGCTTCGGCACGCAACATGGCTAATAAACGATGTGATGGTGCTTTGGAAATCGGTTCTGCCCAATCGAAATATTGAGAGAATTTTTGAGCCGCTTCGTCATCTTTTTTGGTTTTTACAACCTTCGTGGTGATTTCAGCTTTTCGTTGGAACATTCTACGAAGATTTTTACGAATAAAGATGTTTTCGTTAATCCATTCGGCAATAATATCGCGAGCGCCTTGTAACGCTTCGTCTTCATTTTTTACGTTTGCATTCAAATATTTAGAGGCTAAAAACTCAATATCATCATTTTTTTGACTCATGATGATTTTTGCCAATGGCTCTAATCCGTTTTCACGAGCAACATCGGCTTTGGTTTTTTTCTTCTTTTTATAGGGTAAATAGAAATCTTCTAATTCTTGTAAATCGAAACTGTTTTCAATTTTTGATTTCAATTCTGGTGAAAGTGCATTTTGCTCTTCAATCGATTTTAAAATACTTTCTTTTCGCTTGATGATTTCATCATATTGTTTGTTTAATTTCGAAATGGCTTCGATTTGCACCTCATCTAAATTTCCAGTTTGGTCTTTTCGGTAACGCGAAATAAATGGAATCGTACAATCTTCCGAAAGTAATTTTATAGTAGCTTCAATGCTTTTTGGAGCAATGTTGGTTTGGTTTTGAATGAATTGAATATTGGTCATTGTAAATAAAATTGAATTGCTAAAATACTATCTTTGGACAAAATTATTAGCTTTTGGAAGCACTATTTATTTATTTAATTGTGATAAATAACCTTTGTTTTTTAACATTTGGCTACGATAAATGGCAAGCTAAAAAGAATAAAAGACGAATTTCAGAATTCAAATTACTTTTTTTGACTGGCGTTGGTGGAACTATTGGAGGAATTGTAAGCATGTACCTTTTCAAACACAAAACCAATAAGTTTTCTTTTACATTAGCTTTTTATGCTATTGCAATACTTCAGATTGTTTTATTTTATTTCGGAATGCAAATGTTTAAAAGCTAAACCTATATTTTCAATAACATCGGTTATTAACATACTTTCTTCGCTTTGTGTTTGAAGTGTGATATCAGCTGCTAATCCGTGAAGATAAACACCTAATTTAGCCGCTTGTAAAATTGTATAACCTTGGGCTAAAAACGAAGTAATCATTCCTGTTAAGGCATCACCCGAACCGCCTTTTGCTAAACCTGAATTTCCTGTAGTGTTTTCAAAAGTTTGAATTCCGTCAGTGATGAAAGTTTTATGTCCTTTTAAAACAATAACACAATTTAATTCTTTGGCTTTTTGGATGGCTATACTTCTTCTTTCTGATTCTGAATTGAGTTCGCTAAATAAACGGTCAAACTCTTTTGGATGTGGTGTTAGCACAAATGGAAAATTAAAATGCTTCCAATCGATTTTATATTTCGCAATTATATTTAAAGCATCAGCATCAAAAACAACGGGAAGTTTATTTTCGTATAATTCGTAAATATATTGCAGGCTGATTTCATCTACTCCAATTCCGGGACCAATTCCGATTGCATTGTAAGGTGATAAATCGTTCATCACACAAGTATTAGCATACATCGCTTCGGGAATTGAATGGAAAAGAACGTTTTTATTTTCAGAATAAAAAGCAACGGTTAATAAGCCAACACCTGAACGTAAACATGCTTTAGAAGCAATAATAGCAGCGCCCATTTTATCTAAACTTCCTGCAATTAATAAAGCATGACCATGTAAACCTTTATGAGAGTCACATGGTCGTTTTTTATAACTATTTTTAATACAATTCAAATCTAATTTTACGACTTCCATTTGAATTGTTTTTAAGTTTTGGATTATTTACAAGCGATTTTTTTTACGCGATTTCCATGTCTTCCGCCTTCAAATGGTGTATTTAAAAAAGTATCTACCATTTCAATAGCTTGCTGAATTGAAGTATAACGAGCTGGAATACTAATAATATTAGCATCATTATGTTGACGTGCTAAAGCAGCAATTTCTTTAGTCCAACATAAAGCAGCACGAATATCTTGGTGTTTGTTTGCTGTCATGGCAATTCCGTTTCCTGAACCGCAGATTACAATTCCTAAATCGGCTTTTTTGCTTTCTACATCGTATGCTACAGGATGACCAAAATCTGGGTAATCTACACTTTCAAAAGAATCGGTTCCATGGTTGTAAACGATGTGTCCTTTTTCTTCTAAATATTCAACAATAGCTTTTTTGTAATCTGGACCAGCATGGTCGTTTCCAATTGAAATTTTCATAAGTTGTTGTGTGTTTTATACATGCAAAAATACTAAAGATTAGGAAGGATTAATAATTACTTTACTATTTTGAATATTATTTAATCAATTTGTTTAAAATCAATAAATTATACAATAAAATGATCTAAAAAATAGACATTGTTAACTTCTAAATGTAAATCATTGATAATCAGTTAATATTAAATTAACACCAATTGTTAATAACTTTAGATAGAAAATTAGAAGTTTTTTTAAGACATATAGAAAAAAATTGTAATCCAAAATTGAATTGAAAAAATCAAGAAGAGTTATTCTTTTTTGTTGAAAAATTATCAATAAAATTTCTAAGGTTATTAACATAAAGCAAGTTGTAAACTTATTTACATTTTTGCTATAAAAATCATTTTTAACAATTGTTAATAACCATGATTCAAAAACAAAAAACGCACAGATTTTCAATTTATTAAATGAAAGTATTATTGTTAATTAGTTTGTATAACTTGGAATAACTTTTAAAAAAAAGGTTTATATAAAAACTTATTCCACATATTAACACACTATAATAATCATCATAAATTTAAATTTAATTAAAAATATTTTTTATTGTTTTTAATATATGTTGAAAACTTTCAGATTTTGAAAAATTAAACAATTTTTAAATGATCGTCTTCGTTTAGTTTTTTTAGAATTTCTAGTACAGTTGCTTCATCGTTTTGATGTACTTTTAATTTTATGCCTCCGTAAGCTATGCTGGCAAATGGATCTATTCCAATAATAGTTTCATTTTCAAAAAAGAATGTTATACCCTCTTGCTCTAATATATTTTTAATAATTATTGTTTCGTGTTGGTAGTTAAAAATTGCTACGGTAATAAAATTTTCCATAAGATTAAATAAAAAAGGATTTACAATTTGTAAATCCTTAATTTTTATTGAACAATTAATTTTTCTTTCTTAGAATCGATAAGTATTCTTTTTACTTTATCTACATTTGATTCTTCTACTTTTAAAGTAATATTTCCAAAACCAATACTTTGTAATGGATCAACTGATACTACTGTTTCATCTTGAATTATGTATGGAATTTTTTTTCTTTCCAATACACTTCTTAATTTCATGGTTTCTTTTTGGTTGTTAAAAATAGCAACTACTACAAAATCATTCATATCTTTTACATTTTTCGTTATTTCACAAATATACGAAAAGTTATTTTTTCATTAAAACTTGAAGACAAGTTAGTAATTACTTATAACAATTTCGTAACTTTCACAATAATTTAGAAAAGATACAATGAGTAAGAAACCAAAAAAATTAGGAAAGAAGCCAAAAGATTTTACTGCACAAATATTTAAAATACTTTCAAAAGAACCTTCTAAATCTTTTAATTACAAGCAAATAGCTGCTGTTTTAGAGTTAAGCGATACCAAAAGCCGCAACGAAATAATTAGAGATTTAAAAATACTTAAAGCACAAGATAAAATTCACGAAACGGAGGTTGGTAAATATCAAATTATTTCTAAAGCCGAATATTACGAAGGAGTTATTGATATGACTTCTCGTAAAACAGGATATTTTGTTTGTGATGAATTAGAAGACGATGTTTTTGTTCCGTTTATTAACTTAAATCATGCTTTAGATGGGGATAAAGTGAAAGCTTATATTTACAATAGAAGAAGTTCACGTAAACCAGAAGCAGAAGTTTTAGAAATTTTAGAACGAAAAAAATCAGAATTTGTTGGTGTAATTGATATTCAAAAAAATTTTGCTTTCGTAACTACTGCCAATGCTAAAATGTATACCGATATTTTTATTCCAAAAAATAAAATTGGTGATGCTGAGCACGGAGATGTAGTTTTAGTAACCTTAGAAGATTGGCCTAAAAAAGCCGATTCACCTTTTGGTTCTGTTATTAAAGTATTAGGAAAACCAGGCGAACACAATACAGAAATTCACGCGATTTTAGCAGAATATGGTTTACCATACGATTTTCCAATTGAAGTAGAAACGTATGCAAATAAAATTGATACTTCAATCACAGAAGAAGAAATTAAAAAACGTCGCGACATGCGCGATATTTTAACGTTTACCATTGATCCAAAAGATGCTAAAGATTTTGATGATGCGTTATCGTTTCAAGTCTTAGAAAACGGAAATTATGAAATCGGAGTTCATATAGCCGATGTTTCGCATTATGTACAAGAAGGAACCATTTTAGATGATGAAGCGTATAATCGAGCAACTTCAGTTTATTTGGTAGACAGAGTAGTTCCCATGTTACCAGAAGTATTATCGAATTTTGCTTGTTCTCTTCGTCCTCATGAAGAAAAATATACCTTTTCAGCAGTTTTTCAATTGAATGATAAAGCAGAAGTTTTAGATGCATGGTTTGGAAGAACGGTAACGTATTCTGATCAACGTTTTGCGTATGAAGAAGCACAAAGTATCATCGAAACAAAATCAGACGTAATTCCAGCCGAAATTTCATTAACTGGAAGCGAATATATCGTTCCAAAACCAATTGTTGATGCTACACTTAAAATGGATGAATTAGCTAAAATTCTTCGTAGAAAAAGAATGGCAGCTGGAGCAATTTCGTTTGATAAAGTAGAAGTAAAATTCAATTTAAATGAAGCAGCAGAACCAATTGGTGTTTACTTCAAACAAAGTAAAGATGCCAATCATTTGATTGAAGAATTCATGTTGTTAGCGAATAGAAAGGTAGCAGAATTCATTGGAAAACAAAAGAAAACTTTTATTTACAGAATTCACGATGAACCTAATGAAGATAAATTGATGGGATTACAATCGGTTATTTCTAAGTTTGGGTATTCGATTAATTTCAAATCTAAAAAAGATATTTCCAGTTCGTTGAATAATTTACTTTCCGAAGTGGTGGGTAAAAAAGAACAGAATTTAGTTGATACACTTACGATTCGAAGTATGAGTAAGGCGGCTTATTCAACTGAAAATATTGGTCACTACGGATTAGCATTTGATTATTACAGTCATTTTACCTCGCCAATTCGTCGTTATCCTGATGTTATGGCACACCGTTTGTTGCAACATTATTTAGATGGTGGAAAAAGTGTAAGCGAAGAAGAATACGAAGAAAAATGTGTGCATTCTTCAAATATGGAAAGCTTAGCTGCCAATGCCGAACGCGATTCTGTGAAATACATGCAAGTAAAATACATGCAAGATCATAAAGATCAAGAGTTTTTAGGTGTAATTTCTGGTGTGACCGAATGGGGAATTTATGTAGAAATCATCGAAAACAAATGCGAAGGAATGGTTCGTATTCGTGATATAAAAGAAGATTATTACACGTTTGATGACAAACAATATGCTTTAGTTGGTGAAGTTTCTAAAAACATCATACAATTAGGCGATGAAGTTTACGTTAAAGTAAAAAATGCCGATTTAGTAAAAAAACAATTAGATTTTCATTATTTGAGAAAGAGAGAATAGTTTTAGTGATAAGTGAAAAGTAATTAGTGATTAGTTTTCCTGCTAGGTTTTGAAATCCTAGTAGGAATTTATAAAATATGAAAGTAATCGAATTTATAAAAAGAAATATTTCATTATTCAATGTAATTGCTATTAGTATATTTCTGATAACTTTATTTAATATACTTACAATTAAACCTGAAGAAAGTGCTCATGGAATGGCTGGTTCTTTATTACTTGGATTTTTATTGTTTTCACTTGTTTTACTTTTAATTGATTTTCTAATGAGGAGAACTATTAAAAGCGAGAGTTCATTATTTATTATTCAAGTATTATTAATACTTATTATTCCTTTTTTAATTTATTATATATTATCATGAAAAACACATTTTTAACCTTTATAACCTGTTCCATTTTTTCTTTTGGAATAGCGCAAACTGAAAAAAACGTTGGTGATTTTACCAAAGTAACCGCTTTTGATAAAATTGATGTCAGCTTAGTAGCTTCAACTGAAAATAAAGTTATTTTAACTGGAGCTAATTCTCAAGAAGTGGAATTAGTAAACAAAAATGGTGAATTAAAAATCAGAATGCCTTTAACTAAAATGTTAAGTGGTGACGATGTTTCAGCTACGGTTTATTTCAAAAAATTAGACGCTTTAGAAGCAAATGAAGGAAGTAGAATTGCTTCAAAAGATGAAATTTCTGCCATTAATTTTGATATCATTTGTAAAGAAGGTTCCGAAATTAAACTGACTAATTTACAAGCGGATAGATTACAAGTTAGAGTTTCACAAGGTAGCGTGGTTACTACTATTGGTTCAGTTAAAAATCAAGATATTTTATCCAATTCGGGTGGTAAGTATGATGGTCAAGATTGTAAAACACAGCAAACTGTAGTAACCGTAAATGCTGGAGGAATAGCTCACGTGTTTGCAACTGATTTAGTAGAGGCTAAAACAAGAGCTGGTGGTGAAATTAAAATTTATGGCAAACCAAAACAAATCAACGAAAAGAAAATCGCTGGAGGAACTATCGAACAAGCTAAATAATAGTAATCAGTCCCGATAGCTATCGGGAGTTTTTAGTTGGCAGATTTTTTTCGTAAATTCGTACTTTATTAAAAGCACTGAACACTAATTACTGAATACTGAATACTTGATTTTACAAGACATACTTACCGCAATTCCTTGGGGACTTTTGTTAGCTTTTTCAATTGGTCCTGGTTTTTTTGTTTTACTTGAAACCAGTATTACCAAAGGGTTTAGAGCTGCTTTTATTTTTGATTTAGGAATTGTTTTTGGTGATATTATTTTCATTCTTATTGCGTATTTAAGTACGAATCAACTTTTAGAACAATTAAAAGATAATCCTACTTTATTTGTCATTGGTGGAATTATTATGTTGGCTTATGGATTAATTTCGTTTATTCAACTCAAAAGAAATTTCAAAAAACAAACTGAAATTGAACAAGACGACGATAATATTCCAAAGAAAAATTACTTTGCTTTGTTTTTCAAAGGGTTTTTATTGAATTTCATCAACATTGGAGTTTTAGGTTTTTGGATGATGATTATCATCACGTACGGACCACAAATGGAAATGAATACTTCTCGAATTTCTATTTTTTTCGCTGCAATTTTAGTGTTTTATTTAGCTTTTGATGTAGCTAAAATATTATTAGCAAAGCAATTGAAACACAAATTAATTCCAGCAAACATCTACAAAATCAAACGAGTAATTAGTATGGTAATTTTAATTTTTGGTTTGTTTTTTATTCTTCAAGGTTTCTTCCCAAAAGAAAAAGAAATGATAACCAATAAGTTGTTACCAGATACAGCTGTTACGGAATAATAATTTTTAATGTTTGTCATCCTGAACTCGTTTCATGATCTAATTAATTCTAAAAATTAGCCATAATAAAACTTCCAAGTTTCCTTGAAGGTTTTAGAGGCATCGCCCGGATTCGATATATCTTTAATTAATTTTTTCTAAACATTAAACAAAAAAAAGAGCTACTATTTCTAGTAACTCTTTAGAGGCATCGCCCGGATTCGATATATCTTTTATTTATTTTTTCTAAAAATTATCTCATAAAAAAACCTCCTAATTTCTTAGAAGGTTTTAGAGGCATCGCCCGGATTCGAACCGGGGTAGACGGTTTTGCAGACCGCTGCCTAGCCGCTCGGCCACGACGCCATTATTTGAACGGACTGCAAATGTATATAAAAAGTTTAAAGTTTAAAAGTTTAAAGTTTAAAAGTTTACCATTTTACTGTATTTTTTATTTCAATAGAGATTTAAAAAAACAATGATAAACGTAATTTTTTAACTGCCAACTAATTACTAAACACTGAACACTAGTTTCTAAACTCTTCCATTTCAATCGTAACTGCTTCTACATCACCTCCAATAGGAGGATTCAATTTAGAAACCGCTAATTTTATTCGAGAAATCGATGGAATTTCCGCAAAACATCTCGTGATAATGCGTTGGGCAACGTGTTCTAATAATTTAGAACGAATTGCCATTTCTTCCACTACAATTTTGTTTAAATGTACATAATCAACGGTATCAGCTAGTTCATCTGATTGGGATGATTTGCGTAAATCGGTTTTTATTTCTAAATCTACGCGATAATCAGAACCTATTTTTCCTTCTTCCACCAAGCATCCGTGATAAGAATATGTTCGGATATTATTTAATTTTATTGTTCCCATATCATTATATTTTTTAGTTTGAAATTTTTTAGGTTTCAAGTTGTTTTTCTTTTCTCAAAGTTACATAAAACGTGAAACTTTTAAGCCCGAAACCTGAAACATTTTCTATCTTTGCATAAATTTTAGAGTTTATGTCTACGGAAGAAAAATCATTGAATTTTATAGAACAAATCATTGAAGAAGATTTAAAAAATGGTTTGTCAGCAGATAAATTGCGTTTTCGTTTTCCACCAGAACCTAATGGTTATTTGCATGTTGGTCATGCCAGTGCAATTTGTTTAAATTTTGGTTTAGGAATCGATTATAAAGCACCAGTTAATCTTCGTTTTGACGATACCAATCCATCAAAAGAAGAGCAAGAATATGTTGATGCGATAAAGCGCGATGTAGAGTGGCTTGGTTTTAAATGGGATAAAGAATGTTATGCCTCGGATTATTTCCAACAATTGTATGATTGGGCAGTGGAATTAATCAAAAAAGATAAAGCGTATGTAGATAGCCAAACTTCGGAAGAAATGGCAAAACAAAAAGGTACGCCTACTACTCCAGGAACCGATTCTCCTTACAGAAATCGTTCTATCGAAGAAAATTTAGATTTGTTTACACGTATGAAAAACGGTGAATTCGAAAAAGGAACTCATGTTTTACGTGCTAAAATTTCGATGGGTGCTAACAACATGCTGATGCGTGATCCTATTATTTACCGCATCATGCACGCACATCACCACAGAACAGGAAACGATTGGTGTATTTATCCAATGTACGACTGGGCACATGGTGAAAGTGATTATTTAGAGCAAATTTCGCATTCATTTTGTACGTTAGAATTCTTGCCTCACCGTGAATTATATGATTGGTTTTTGAATCAAATTTACGATGAAACTAAGGTACGTCCAAAACAAAGAGAATTTGCACGTAGAAATTTATCACATACTGTTGTTTCTAAACGTAAATTATTGCAATTAGTTGAAGAAAAACATGTTACAGGTTGGGATGACCCAAGAATGTCAACGATTTCTGGAATGAGAAGACGCGGTTACACTCCAGCTTCAATTCGAAATTTTGCTAAAACTATCGGTATTGCAAAGCGTGATAATTTGATTGATGTTTCGCTTTTAGAATTCTGTGTTCGTGAAGATTTGAATAAAATTGCACCTCGTGTAATGGCTGTTTTAGATCCTGTGAAATTAGTAATTACGAATTATCCAGAAGGTCAAGAAGAATGGTTAGAAGCCGAAAATAATCCGGAAGAAGAAGTAATGACGTACAGAAAAGTGCCTTTTTCTAAAGAATTGTATATTGAAAGAGAAGATTTTCAAGAAGAAGCACATAAGAAATTTTTCCGTTTGACTTTAGGAACTGAAGTTCGTTTAAAAAATGCCTATATCATTAAAGGTGAATCTGTTATAAAAGACGAAAACGGAAATATTACCGAAATTCACGCTACTTACGACGTAGATTCAAAATCAGGAAGCGGAACAGAAGCAAGTCAAAGAAAAGTAAAAGGAACTATTCATTGGGTTTCAATTCCTCATGCAAAAGAAGCGGAAGTTCGAATTTATGACAGATTATTTACCAATGAGAGTCCAGATAAAGACAAAGAAGTTGATTTTAAAGAATACATCAATCCAAATTCATTAAAAGTAATTAAAGGATTTGTAGAACCAAGTTTGGTAACTTCAAAAGAGTTAGATCATTTCCAATTTCAACGTTTAGGTTATTTCTGTGTAGATAGAGATTCAACTCCTGAAAAATTAGTTTTCAACAAAACAGTTGGCTTGAGAGATACTTGGGCAAAAATTTCAGAACAATAAAAATGTATCAAGATTATTGTATTAAGAATTAAGACTACAAACCTGCAAATTTTTCTTTGCAGGTTTTTTTATTCCTAATTGTTAAAAATAATTTTTTATGATGATATTTTTTTTATAATCTATTTTTACTATTATTATTAAAAACTATCGAAATAAAATTTATTATAATTAAAAACTTAAAAAAGTAGCTTTCATAAATTAATTCTAATACAATAACTTTTTTAGCTAAAGTGTTTTTACATCTTTACTATTGATAGTGTCAGAAATTGCTTTATTTTAATTTTAGTATAAAATCGAGGTAATTTTACTCTGATTTACTCTTCATGGAACTGCTTTTAAAAAATTATCACTGAAATTGTAGATTTCTAATATTTGGTTATAAAAAAAACCACCAATTAAAAATTGATGGTTTTCGTTTTTGTCATGCTGAAATTTTTCAGCATCTAGATTATACTTCTTCCGAATCTTCAATTCCAAAATTATCGTTTGAAATATCTTTCTTATTTACTTTTTTGGTTTTGTTAGCATTTTTCATTGCTTCACCTACTTGGTTACTTGCTGTAAAACTTGCCACCATGTTGTTCAACATGTCACTACCAGCTTGCGGTGAATTTGGTAATAGAATTAAATTAGAATTTGCATCTGCTCCAATTGCTTGTAATGTATCGTAATGTTGTGTTACTACGATTAAAGCCGAAGCTTCTTGAGAATTGATTCCCACTTTGTTCAATACATCAACTGATTCTACTAAACCACGTGCGATTTCTCTTCTTTGGTCGGCAATACCTTGACCTTGAAGTCTTTTACTTTCTGCTTCTGCTTTAGCTTTTGCAACAATTCTGATTCTTCCTGCTTCTGCTTCATACTCTGCAGCCGTTTTTTCTCGGTCCGCTGCATTAATTCGGTTCATCGCATTTTTAACTTGAATATCTGGATCAATATCAGTAATTAAGGTATTTATGATATCATAACCATAAGTAGTCATCGCTTCATTTAATTCACGTTTTACAGCGATAGCAATATCATCTTTTCTTTCAAAAACGTCGTCTAATTTTAATTTTGGAACTTCAGCACGAACTACGTCAAACACGTAAGAAGTAATTTGGTCGTGTGGATATTCTAATTTATAAAACGCTTCGTATGCTTTTTCTTGTAATACTTTGAACTGTACCGAAACTTTCATTTTAACGAATACGTTATCTTTTGTTTTGGTTTCGATGATAACATCTAATTGTTGAATTCTTAAATTAACACGTCCTGCAATTCTGTCAACAATTGGAATCTTAAGTTGTAAACCCGAATTTCTTAAGCTAAGAAATTTACCGAATCGTTCCACTACCACTACGGTTTGTTGTTTAACGGTGAAAAATGAAGAAAAAAGGATGATTAATCCAATGAAAATTATTGGAAATAATAAATAATTCATAATGATTTAGTTTATAGATTTATAGTTATACGCTTATTTAAGTAAAAAGTTACAGTTTCGTTTTTTAATCTTATTTTTGTGATGTAAATGTATAATTATGAGAAATTTATTTTTTTTCTTTATTTTATTCTCGTGTTCGGTCTTTGCTCAACGTGGAAATAAAGACAGTAATCGTATTGGGATTGAAGGAGGTGTAACTCAGTTAAATGTCTTTACTGACAATTTAACTGTTACATCTGAAGTAGGTTGGATGGCAGGTCTAGGCGTCCGAGGAAATTATTATAACAATTGGCAAATGGGCTTTGGTATGTTTTTTACGGATAGTAATTTTTCCATTCCAACATTAAATGGATTACAACAAACGCAAACGAATTTCAAAATGTCGGCGGTTCAAATTTATCTAGTACCTAGTTATACTGCAATTGAAGATCATCTGAATATCGAGTTTGGACCTGTGTTACAAATAAATGGTAAATTAGGAATAGATAAAGATGACGAAAACAATTTATTGTTAGACCAACCCGGTTTAATAGCTAAAGATATTGTAGATGTTTCAAAGATTAATGCCAATTTTTATGTTGGAATCAATGGCGGAATTAAAAATATAAGAGCAAGAATCGGATATCAATATGGTTTGACTAATTTTTTCGGTAATCTAAAAGAGAACGAAAATGTTATATCCTCAGGTTTGAATATGAAAGGAAATATTGGATTGATTAGTGGTCTTATTACAATATATCTTTAATAAAAAAGCCCCCTGAATTTCAGAGGGCTTTCTTTTTTATAAACTAGCAATCGCTTTTTCTATTCTCTTCACCGTTTCGGCTTTTCCTATCATTTCGATAATATCGAATAAATGTGACCCTTTTAACGCGCCTACTAAACTCAATCGTAGCGGTTGCATTACTTTCCCCATTCCAATTTCGTTTGTTGTCATCCATTCTTTTAATAAGGTTTCGATGTTAGCTGAAGTAAAATCTTCAATCTTTTCTAACTCCGAAATCACCTGTTGCATTAATCCTGGTGTTTCTTCTTTCCAGTTTTTAGCTGCTTTTTCGTCGTATGATGTTGGTGCTTCAAAGAAATAATCTGATAAATCCCAAAATTCGGTTACGAAATTAGCTCTTTCTTTAATTAAAGAAACCACTCTTTCTAAATCTATTGTTGTAGAAACACCTCTTTTTTCTAAATCCGTAGAAAAACTTATAGCTAATTCCTTATCACTTTTCCCAATTAAATACTGATGATTGAACCATTTGTTTTTCTCTGGGTCAAACTTCGCTCCTGCTTTGTGAATTCTATTTAAATCGAATTTTTGTACCAATTCTTCTAATGAGAAAATTTCTTGTTCGGTTCCATCATTCCAACCTAATAACGCTAAAAAGTTGACAACCGCTTCTGGGAAAAATCCATTTTCTCTATAGCCTGATGAAATTCCTTCTTCCGTTTTCCATTCCAAAGGAAATACTGGGAATCCCATTTTATCACCATCGCGTTTTGATAATTTTCCATTTCCAATTGGTTTTAAAATCAAAGGTAAATGCGCAAATTCTGGAGCATTCCAACCAAAAGCTTTGTATAATAAATGATGTAAAGGCAAACTTGGTAACCATTCTTCTCCACGAATGACATGCGAAGTCTCCATCAAATGGTCATCTACAATATTCGCTAAATGGTACGTTGGCATACCATCTGATTTGAATAAAACTTTATCATCTAATAAATTCGTATCAAATTTAATGTCGCCACGAATAATGTCTTTTAATTCTAAAATTTCATTCACTGGTGTTTTAAAACGGATTACATACTGTTCGCCTGCAGCAATTCGTTCCGTTACTTTTTCACGTGAAACCGTCAACGAGTTATCCAATTGCTCTCTTACCGAATGATTATAAATAAACGTTTTTCCATTAGCTTCAGCTTCTTTTCGCATCGCATCTAAACTTTCTGCCGTATCAAAAGCATAATATGCCCAACCTGAATTAATTAATTGGTCTGCATATTGTTGATACATTGCTTTACGTTCGCTTTGACGATAAGGTCCAAATTTTTCGTTCTTTCCTACGGTTTCATCTGGTGCAATTCCTAACCATTCTAAAGCTTCAAAAATATAGGCTTCTGCTCCTGGAACAAAACGCGTTTGATCGGTATCTTCAATTCGCAAATAGAAAGTACCACCATGTTTTTTGGCAAATAAATAATTGAATAAAGCGGTACGAACACCACCAATATGCAAAGGTCCGGTTGGACTTGGTGCAAATCTTACTCTTACTGACATTTCATTAAATTTTGTGCAAAGATACGATTCCAATTTAGAAGTTAGATTTTAGATTTTAGAAAATCATTAGGTTATTAACAATCGTATTCTACAAATGTTAAGTTTCATTAAAAACCTATTGACTAATCTATTAAGATATTGTATTTTTATCAGTTATAAACAGTATATCAACAAATTTGGAAGCAAAAAGCATTATTTTTGATAAGCTTGAAGGGTTTATTAAGAAGTTTTACACCAATGAGCTGATAAAAGGAGTCATTCTTTTTATCGGATTTGGCTTGTTGTATTTTATTTTTACCTTATTGATTGAATATTTTTTATGGTTATCCACATCAGGAAGAACTATTTTGTTCTGGTTGTTTGTAGGCGTTGAATTGTTTTTATTGATTCGTTTTATTGCTTTTCCGTTGTTTAAATTATTCAAATTACAACAAGGAATCAATTACGAACAAGCTTCTGAAATCATTGGTAATCATTTTTCAGAAGTGCAAGACAAGTTGTTAAACTTCCTGCAATTGGCGAATCAAAGTCAAACTTCGGAATTATTAGCAGCTTCTATCGAACAAAAAGCAGCTTCGTTACAACCAATTCCGTTTTCGAATGCGGTGAATTTTGCTAAGAATAAGAAGTTTTTGCCTTATGCGATTATCCCAATTCTATTATTGATACTGTTTTTCGTTACCGGAAATTCTGAAATCATTTCGAATAGTTTTGCTCGAGTAGTGAATTATGAAACGAAATATGCACCACCAGCTCTTTTTGAATTTGTAGTATTGAATAAATCATTAACAGCACAACAGAATTCCGATTTTGTTTTACAAGTTAAAACACAAGGAAAAGTTATGCCTGATAATATTGCTATTCAAATTGGTGATGAAGAATATTTTTTACAAACCACAAAACCAGGTGTTTTTGAATATACGTTTTCAAAATTATCTAAAGATGTTACTTTTTTGCTTTTAGCAAATGGATTAAATTCGAATGAATATCAGATTAATGTGGTGGATGTTCCAACGATTGCCAACTTTGAAATGGTCTTGCAATATCCTTCCTATTTAGGAAAGAAATCAGAAGTTATTCAAGGAACTGGAAATGCTGTAGTTCCAGAAGGCACCGTTGTGAATTGGAGAATTAATGCTTTGGCAACGGATAAAGTGAGTTTTAAATCGAACAATCAAGTAAGTGTTTTTATAAATAATGAAAACAATTTTTCGCTTTCCAGAAGAATCACTGATAATTTAAGTTACGAAGTAATTACATCTAATAGAAACATCAACGAGTTTGAAAAATTGTCGTATCAAATTGCAACGATTAAAGATCAATATCCTACGATTTCAGTTCAAATTGCGCCTGATTCTCTTAAGTTAAAATCAAAAATGATGATTGGTCAAGTTGCCGATGATCATGGTTTATCGAAGTTACAAGTTGTTTTCTATCCAAAAGGAAATCCAAATGCAGTTCGAAAAGCGAATTTAGCTATCAATAAACAAGCCGTTGACCAATTTATTTATTCTTTTCCAAATGGTTTATCTATTGATGAAGGTGTAAATTACGAATATTACTTTGAAGTATTTGATAATGATGTAGTTAACAATTATAAAAGCACAAAATCTTCTGTTTTTCTTCATTATGAACTTACAGAGGTCCAAAAAGAAGACAAACAACTGCAAGAGCAGAATGAAAACATAAATAGTTTAGAAAAATCGCTTCAAAATCAAGAGAAGCAAATTTCAGAATTGGACAAACTCCAAAAAATGAACAAAGAGAAATCGACTTTAGATTTCAAAGACCAAAAGAAAGTGGAAGACTTTATCAATCGTCAAAAACAGCAAGATGAAATGATGAAAGAATTCACTAAAAAGTTAACCGAGAATTTGGAAGAATTTAATCCAAAATCACAAGATAAAGACAAAGAAGAGCTACTCCGAAGATTAGAAGAAGCCGAAAAACAAGCAGAGAAAAATGAAAAACTGCTTAAAGAATTAGAAGAGCTTTCTAAAAAATTAGAGAAAGATCAATTGTTCGACAAAGCAGATAAGCTTAAACAAAATGCTAAAAATCAACAACAGAATCTTGAACAGTTAGTAGAGTTGACCAAACGTTTTTACGTTGAAAAGAAAGCGGAACAAATCGCAGACAAATTAGATAAGTTGGCGGTGAAGGAAGATAAATTAGCTGACGATGCTAAAGAAAACTCTATGGAAAATCAGGATACAATCAATAAAGAATTCGAAGAAATTCAAAAAGAGCTTCAAGATTTAGAGAAAGAAAACAAAGAATTGAAAGCTCCAATGGACATTCCTAACGATAAGAATGAACAAGAAGATGTGAAAAAAGACATGGAGAAAGCTTCTGAAGAATTGCAAAAACAAAATCAACAGAAAGCAAAACCTAAGCAAAAATCAGCTGCTGCAAAGATGAAACAGATGAGTCAAAAAATGTCTCAATCTATGCAATCAGGTGACATGGAACAAATGCAAGAAGATGCTAAATTGTTACGACAAATTCTAGATAATTTATTAGCATTTTCTTTTGACGAAGAAGGTTTGATTAAGACTACTAATGCAACTCAAACGCGTTCTTTGCAATTGAACAAAGTGTTAAAAAAACAACAAGATTTAAAGTTACAATTCAAACATGTGGATGATAGTTTGTTCGCTGTGGCTTTACGTAATCCAAAAATTACTGAAACGATTTTAAATGAAGTCGGTGAAATCCATTACAACTTAGACAAGACTTTAGAAACTTTAGCGGATAATAACATTCAAAAAGGTGCTTCACATCAGCAATATGTTCTAACATCAGCCAATCGTTTAGCAGATTATTTAAGTAATGTGCAAACTGAAATGAATATGGAAATGCAAGGTCAGGGTTCGGGAAAAGGGAAGCCAAAACCTGGTGGCGGTAAAGGAATGCAGTTGCCAGATATCATCAAACAGCAAGAAGGTTTAGGCGAAAAAATGAAAGAAGGTATGAAACAAGGAGATAAGCCTGGAGATAAACCGGGTGAAAAATCGGGTCAAGGAAAACAAAAAGGACAATCAGGTGAGAACGACGAAGAAGGTGAAAATGGTTCCGAAGGTAACGCAGGAAAAGTTCTTGAGATTTTAAAAGAGCAAAGACAATTGCGTGATGCTTTGCAAATAGCTCTAGAGAAAGAAGGATTGACAGGTCAAGGTCTGAATGCCTTGAACCAAATGAAAGATATCGAGAAGCAATTAATTAATAAAGGATTCAAAAATGAGACGTTGCAAAAGATGTTGAATTTAAAACACGAGCTTTTAAAATTAGAAAAAGCCATTCAGCAACAAGGAGAAGATACCAAGCGTCAGTCTAAAACTAATGATAAGAATTATAACGGTTCCACTACTCCACTTTCTAAGGAATTAAAAGATTATCTAAATAGTGTTGAAATATTAAACAGACAAAGCTTACCTTTGCAACCCAATTTTAACCAGAAGGTTCAAAACTATTTTAAAGGCAATGATTAGTTTTAATTACGAAACAGATTTCGAACTAGAAAACGAAGCGCAATACGAAGATTGGATATCTCGCATAATTGAATCAGAAGGATTTGATGAAGGCGAAATCAATTATATTTTTTGTGATGACGAATACCTACATAAAATCAATGTGGAGTACTTAGATCATGACACTTTAACCGATATTATCAGTTTTGATTACACAGTAGGAAATTTAATACAGGGAGATATTTTCGTTTCTGTAGAACGTGTTCAAGATAATGCGAATGATTTTAAGGTTTCTTTTGAGGAAGAATTAAAGCGTGTTCTTTCACATGGAGTTTTACACTATTGTGGATACAAAGATAAATCTCCTGAAGACGAAGCTTTGATGCGTTCTAAAGAAGAAGAAAAAATGCAAATGTTTCACGTGGAACATTAAGCTTATAAACTAGAATTTTTTTAAATGTTTCACGTGGAACATAATATTTATAGAAGATGTTTTTAAATCAATACGATGTAATTGTTGTGGGTGCTGGTCATGCCGGTTGTGAAGCTGCTGCTGCTGCTTCCAACATGGGGTGCTCTACTCTTTTGGTAACAATGAATCTTCAAAACATTGCGCAGATGTCGTGTAATCCTGCTATGGGAGGAATTGCAAAAGGACAAATCGTGCGTGAGATTGATGCTTTGGGTGGATACTCTGGAATTGTTTCAGACAAGACTGCCATCCAATTCAAGATGTTGAATAAATCAAAAGGACCAGCAATGTGGTCGCCAAGAGTGCAATCGGACAGAATGCGTTTTTCTGATGAATGGAGATCGATGTTGGAGAATACTCCGAACTTGGATTTTTACCAAGAAATGGTGGCTGGAATTTTATCAGAGAACGGAAAGATTGTAGGAGTGAAAACTTCGCTTGGAGTGGAAATCAAATCAAAGACTGTTGTATTAACAAACGGAACTTTTTTGAATGGATTGATTCATATTGGCGACAAACAATTCGGTGGAGGTCGCGCAGGAGAAAGTGCTTCTTTTGGCATCACCGAAGATTTAGTGAAATTAGGTTTTGAATCAGGAAGAATGAAAACGGGTACACCTCCACGTGTGGATGGACGTTCTTTAGATTTTTCTAAAATGGTAGAACAGCCTGGTGACGAACATCCAGAAAAGTTTTCGTATTCGAATTTGACCGCTCCATTAAAAACACAACGTTCTTGTTGGATGTCGTATACTTCGTTAGAAGTGCACGATATTTTACGTGAAGGTTTTGATAGAAGTCCAATGTTCAACGGAAGAATCAAAAGTTTAGGTCCGAGATATTGTCCCTCAATCGAAGATAAAATTAATCGTTTTGCAGATAAAGAACGTCATCAATTATTTGTTGAACCAGAAGGTTGGACAACTTGCGAATATTATATCAACGGATTCTCAACTTCGTTGCCAGAAGATATTCAATTCAAAGCATTGCGTTCTGTTGCCGGATTTGAGAATGTGAAATTTTTCAGACCAGGTTATGCTATCGAATACGATTACTTCCCTCCTACGCAATTGCAACACACTTTAGAAACCAAGTTGGTTGAAGGGTTGTATTTTGCCGGACAAATTAATGGAACTACTGGTTACGAAGAAGCAGCATCACAAGGTTTGATGGCTGGAATAAATGCAGCATTAAAAGTTCAGAATAGAGAACCATTTATCTTAAAAAGAGATGAAGCATATATCGGAGTTTTAATTGACGACTTAATAACAAAAGGTACAGAAGAGCCTTATCGTATGTTTACTTCTCGTGCTGAATACAGAACGTTATTGCGTCAAGATAATGCTGATTTTAGATTAACACCTAAATCATTTGAAATTGGTTTAGCTAAAGAAGAGCGTTTGATTCGAATGGAACAAAAATTCTCTCAATCGGAAGCAATGGTGAATTTCTTTAGAGAAACAAGTTTGAAACCTGAAGAAGCAAATCCAATTTTAGAAGCTAAAGGTTCGGCTCCGATGAGTCAGCCAGATAAAATGTTTAAAGTTTTCTCTCGTCCGCAATTGGATTTGGAAGATTTTAGAAAGTTTAAAAAAGTAGCTGCTTATATAGAAGAACACGATTTAGATCAAGAAGTAGTGGAGCAAGCCGAAATTCAAGTAAAATATTCAGGTTATATCGAAAAGGAAAAAAACAATGCGGATAAATTGACACGTTTAGAAGACATGATAATTCCCGATAATTTTAATTTCGATAAAATCCAATCCATTTCAATTGAAGCCAAACAAAAATTAAATAAGATTCGACCAAGAACTATCGCACAAGCTTCTCGTATTAGTGGAGTTTCGCCAAGTGATATTTCGGTGTTGTTGATATATATGGGAAGATAAAAAAGTGTTCAGTGTTCAGTTTTTAGTATTCAGTAAAAAATGTTTCACGTGAAACAACCTTGTAAACCCCATTAAAATAAGCCTTTCGCATAAAAATTAAATAAATGAATTTTTTAGAAGATAAAAGTTTTATTACCGTTAAAGATTTTTCAGTTTCTGGAGAATCTTTTTCCTTGTTGTTAAATGAGGAATATCAAATTTTAAAAACACATCCCCAACCTACGTTAGATAAATTAGGTTCATATTACGAATTCGAAGATTACATTTCCCACACCGATGGAAAACGTACCTTGTTTGAAAAAATGTATCATTTCATCAAAAGAAAAGCAATTCGTGATAAAGTGAAATTAATTAATTCGTACCAACCACTAAAAGGTAAAATTTTAGACATCGGAGCTGGAACAGGAGATTTTCTTTTAGAATGTAAAAATCAAAACTGGGATATTTTAGGAATTGAGCCAAACGATAAAGCAAAGGGAATTGCTGTTGGAAAAGGAATTAAGTTTGGCAATACCATTGAAAAGTTAGAAAGCAATTCATTTGATGTCATTACTATGTGGCATGTTTTAGAACATGTTCCAGATGTCGAACATCAAGTTGCGGAATTAAAAAGATTATTGAAACCTTCTGGAACTATTGTTATTGCCGTTCCTAATTTCAAATCATACGATGCGAAATATTACAAGGAATTTTGGGCAGCTTATGATGTGCCTAGACATTTGTGGCATTTTTCAAAAACAGCAATCGAAAAATTATTCGACAAACAAAATATGAATCTTGAAGATATTAAACCAATGTGGTTTGATAGTTTTTATGTGTCGCTTTTATCTGAAAAATATAAATCAGGTAAAATGAATTTCTTTTCTGGATTTTTTATTGGTTTGATCTCAAATCTATCTGGATTCTTTAAAAAGGAGTTTTCATCGCATATTTATGTATTAAAAAACAAGTAAAAATCATTTTAAAGCGATTTTAGACACTTTTTTGTTTGGTTTGATATAGTTTGTTGCCTTTTTATAGTTGATTTATCTTGTTTGAATTATAAAAGCCCTTTTTTATAGTTATAAACTATTAATTTTTATTATTTAAATAAGAAATGATTATAGTTAAAAAATTAAAATAAAAAGCTACAAATTTGTTACTTTACAACTTATTATTACTTTTACGAAAATTTATTAATTACCAATATCGAAAAATGAAAAAACTAGTATTGATTTTAGCTGTTGCATTAGGTTTTTTAGCTTGCAACAAAACAGAAACTACTGCAAAAGAATTTAAAACTGCATATATCGACACCGCTGTGTTGATTGAAAAATATGAAAAATTTAAAGATGAAGACGACAAGTTCAAAGTAAAATCGGAAGAATTAGGTCGCCCACTTGAAGCTAAAGTTAGAGCCTTTCAATCTGAAGCACAAAGTTTTCAACAGAATGCTCAGGCAAAAGGGCCACAATGGGCACAACAAAAAGGTGCTGAATTGCAACAAAGAGAGCAGCAATTGGGAATGGAACAAAACGCTTTAATTCAACAATTACAACAAGAAGGAGCCGTTTTGAAGGATACTTTAATTAGTGAAGTAAAAAAATTCATTAAAGATTATGGGAAGAAAAAAGGTTATGATTATATCTATGGAACAGGAGATGCAGCAACAATTTTGTACGCAAAAGAAGGATATGATATTACTAAAGATGTTTTAAAAGAACTTAATGACACTTATAATGCTACAAAAAAAGACGTTAAGGTAGCCGCTAAAGAAGAAGAAAAGAAATAATTCTTTGTTGTTATTTCCACTCTGAATTTATTTCAGAATCTAATTTTGCTAATTTAAATTAATTCTGAAACAAGTTCAGTTTAACAAGAGGTTCTCCTTTTTTTGAGAGCCTCTTTTTTATTTCTTTTTGTTTCTATATATTTGTTTTTTAAAATTTTACGCCATATGGAACAACTATCTGCCGCAGCCAATTACACTCTCCGATTTATTAATCAAACTAATAAATCCATCTTCTTAACCGGTAAAGCAGGAACCGGAAAAACAACACTTTTAAAAGAAATTATAGCTACAACACATAAAAACACAGTTGTTGTCGCACCAACTGGAATTGCCGCTTTGAACGCGAATGGCGTTACAATTCACTCGATGTTTCAATTACCTTTTGCCGCTTTTATCCCTGATAATAAGAAACTTCCACATTTTTCAGAGACCACAAAATTTGAAAATCGGGATTCGCTCGGACGTCATTTTAAAATGAATAGGACAAAACGTTCTGTCATACGAAATATGGAATTGCTAGTAATTGATGAAGTTTCTATGCTCCGTGCTGATGTGCTTGATGCTGTGGATTTCATGATGCGTAAAGTGAGAAGAATTGAAAAACCCTTTGGCGGAGCCCAAGTTTTATTTATAGGAGATTTATTACAATTACCACCTGTTGTGAAAAATGAGGAATGGGAAATGTTGAAGAATTACTACCGAGGCATGTTCTTTTTTCATTCGCATGTAATACAACAATTCCCACCTTTGTATATCGAATTAGATAAAATTTTTCGTCAAACGGATACCGAATTTATTGCTGTTTTGAACAATTTACGTCACAATAAAATCACTTCAGATGATGTACAACTGCTAAATCAATTTGTGCAACCTGATTTTGATCTGAAGAATAACAAAGGTTTCATTATTTTAACCACGCATAATGCTAAAGCCGATAGCATAAACGCTCAGTCGTTACAAGATTTAGAAGGAAAACAATTCAACTATTCACCAGAAATTACTGGAGATTTTCCCGAAAAAATTTATCCATTAGAAGAGCAATTGCAGCTAAAAGTCGGAGCGCAAGTCATGTTTATTAAAAACGATTTGAATTTCGAGAAGCAATTTTTCAACGGAAAAATGGGCGTAATCAGTTCGTTAACCGAGAAGGAAATTTTTGTTCACTTTCCTGAAGAAAATAAAACGATTGAAGTTGAAAGGTACGAATGGCAAAACATTCGCTACAAAGTCAACGAAAATACTAAAGAAATTGAAGAAGAAGTCATCGGAACTTTTGTCCACTACCCTATCAAGTTAGCTTGGGCGATTACGGTACATAAAAGTCAAGGCTTAACTTTTGACAAAGCTGCGCTCGATGTATCGCAAGTTTTTGCACCCGGACAAGCGTATGTGGCTTTATCGCGTTTGCGTTCGTTAAAAGGGCTTATTTTGCTTTCTCCGTTGCGAATGAATGGCATTTCGAGCGATGAAGAAGTACTCAATTATGCCGAAAACAAAGCTTCTGAAGAGATTTTGCAACATTCGTTAGCCAAAGAAACATTAATTTTTTGGTTGAATACCTTACTTAATTCTTATGATTTCAAAGAATTAGGTCAAGAATGGCGCAATCATTTGTTCAGCTATAATTCCGAAGCACCAAAATCACCAAAAACAAAGCATAACGATTGGGCCAAATCCCAATATGATAAAATCGCCGAAATTTTAGCACCCTCTGGGAAATTCATGTCGCAATTGCATAAAATTTTTTCCGATGAGAATCTTGATGTGAATTTTGTTAAAGAACGATGTGATGCTGCTTATCAGTACTTTTTTAAAACGTTAGATGCTGCCGCAGAAGAATTGTTGTTGAAGATCGAAGAAGTCAAACGTATTAAAAAAGTTAAAGCATTTTATGATGAATTATTGGTTTTAGAAGAACTTCAAATCAAAACGATTTTACAACTTAAAAAAGCAAAATTACTGACCAATATCATTGTAGAAGGGAAAGAAATTTCAAGGAAAAATTTAATTTCGGAAGACATTAGTACTTACAAAATCAATAAGTTAGTGGTTGTGGCAGAACGTTTTAGAACTTTGCATGCGGCATTAGTAGAAGACAATGAAGATGTTTCGTATTACACCGATTCAAAAAAGAAAAAAACAAAAGAGCCAAAAAAATCGACTTACGAAGACACCTTGGAATTGTGGAAACAAAACTTATCGATTTACGAAATAGCAAAACACCGAAAGTTAACACCACAAACGATTTACAACCATTTTTCCAAGTTAATTCAAATGGAAATCGTGCAACTTTCCGACATTTTACCAGAAGATAAAATTTCCGATTTAAGAGCCGCTTTCAAAGATTTTAAAGGCGAAAGTTTGGGCGAATTAAAAGAAATCCACGGCGATAAATTCACTTGGGACGAGTTGAAATTGTATAAAGCGAGTTTGGGTTAATTTTTAACACAATTTTTACCCTCAAAGGTGTCATGCTGCTAAGCATCCCACACAAAGTTATAACGCATTCATCTCACATACAGTTTGTTATGCTGTCAAGCATCTCACATACAACACTTTAAAAGCCAAAATCATGATCGAATTCACAGAAGGAATCTATAACTTTTACGTTTACATTCTAACAAACAAAGCTAAAACAGTTCTTTACACAGGTGTTACGAATAACTTAAAAAGAAGATTAGAAGAACACAACGAAAAACTAAATCCAAAAAGTTTTACAGCAAAATACAACCTCAATTATTTAATTTATTACGAGAAATATGGCTGGATCCAACAAGCAATTGCTAGAGAAAAGGAAATTAAACTTTTAAGAAGAGATTTGAAATTGGAGTTAATAAGAGAATTCAATCCCAACATGGAGTTTTTAAATAAAAGCTTTTCATAAGAATTAAAAGAGATGCTTGACAGCATGACAACTTTGTGTGTGAATGTTTTCCGTTTAGTTTACCCTCAAAGTTGTCATGCTGCTAAGCATCCCACGCAAAGTTTAAATCCATTTCTTTCACGAGCAGTCTAACACAAAGATAAAGCCTAAAAAATAATTTTTGAACAATCATTTTTCATTGGAAATACAAAGAGATACTTGACAGCATGACAAACGTTGTGGAGATCTTTTTGCGTTTAGTTTTAAAGTAAAGTTTGTTTTACTGTTCAGGGTGTTTCACTTAAAATTTAAGCCCAATTATTCCACGTTCAGTTTGTCATGCTGTCAAGCATCTCACTCAAAAACACTTTAAAAGCCAAAATCATGATGGAATTCACAGAAGGAATCTACAACTTTTACGTTTATATTCTAACAAGCAAATTCAAAACAGTTTTACACAGGCGTTACTAATAATCTAAAAAAGACGATTAGAAGAACACAATGAAAAACTAAACCCAAACAGTTTTACAGCAAAATACAACCTTAATTATTTGATTTATTATGAAAAATGCGGTTGGATTTAACAAGCAATAGATAGAGAAAAAGAAATAAAACTTTTAAGAAGAGATTTGAAATTGGAGTTAATACAAGACTTCAATCCAAAGATGGATTTTTTTAATAATAGGTTTTCATAAATAACAAAAGGCATGCTTGACAGCATAACAAGCGTTGTGTAGATTTTTTACGCTTAATTATCCGTAAAGTTGTCACGCTGTTAAGCGTCTCTTGTATATGTGAAATTTCGTTGATATCAAAATTAGTTCAACCAAAAAACCACTAAAACTGCTGGAATAAAGTAAATTACAATCGTTCTAGCACCATCGTAATCTTTGGCTAAACGTTGCCCGAACAAAAGAAAAAGTAATGTAATGCAAGATAAAATCGCACCATAAAATCCTAAACCTCTAATCACTACATCTTGTACGAGGTGTTGAATAATTCCAGAAACACATAAAATTCCGGAAACTACTTCTAATAGCAATACAATTCCTAAAGCAAACGGAACTTGTTTGGCTAAAATCGTGTTTGCAAAATGACCTGTTAACCATTCCACATTGCCTTTCCAGTCTTTAATTTTATCATATCCAGATTGTAAAAAAGTGATGGCTAAAAAAGCTAAAACTAAAAGAGGAGCAACTTGTATCATAATTATGCGTTTTTATGGATTAATCGTGTTAGTTTTATAGATAAATCGGTTAGGATGATTTTACTATTTCCGTTTCTTTCAATATGGTAAATAGCATCTTCTAATTCTATGTAAATATCTGAAATATTAGCGCCATTTACAAACGGAGCAAATTTTTCCAATTCAAATTTTGGCACTTTTGTTTCTAAGAAAACCAAGTCATTCGCTTGATAATTAAGTAATAAAGCTTGTCTGAAAAAGTGAATGCAATAGTGTAAAAATTGTTTTTGTGTTTCTCTTCCGGTAGAAGCGATGTTTTCACTCCAAGCAATCAAATCGTTAATGGCGGCGGCATTTCCTTTAGCACGAAAAGCACTTCTCACCCATTCCACAAACCATTCGTCAAACGGAAATTCATCGTCTTCTTTTCGTAAAATATGCAAGGCTTTATTATAATTTCCTTCGCTTTGATGCGCGATTTTTTTTGCAATTGTTGGCTCACACTTTTCACGTGAAACCAAAGCTTCTGCAATTACACTTTCGCTCAAACCAATAAAATCGATTACTTGACAACGCGACAAAATCGTTTGCAACATATCACTAGTGCTTTCTGTAATTAAAATGAAAACGGTTTTAGCCGGCGGCTCTTCTAATAATTTCAATAATTTATTAGCAGCCGGACCGTTCATTTTATCCGCCATCCAAATGATCATAATTTTATAACCGCCTTCGTAAGCTTTTAACGCTAATTTTTTGTTGATTTCAGTAGCTTCATCTACTCCAATTAAACCTTGCTTGTTTTGAATTCCGAGGTTTTTCAACCAATCAAATAAACTTCCGTACGGACTTTCGTTTAAAAATTGGCGCCATTCTATCATGAAATTATCACTAACTGCATGACTTTTAACGCTATCGGTTGTAGCAACTGGAAAAACAAAATGCAAATCGGGATGAGAGAAATGCTCAAATTTTAGGTTACAAGCTGTGTTTTCTCCTATATTTTCACCACCAACATTGCCACACAAAATATATTGTGCATAAGCAATTGCCATCGGGAGTGTACCACAACCTTCGGGTCCTACAAACAACTGAGCATGCGGAATTCTTCCGGCTTCGGCACTCTTAGTTAAGTGATTTTTAATATGTTCCTGTCCTAAAATATCTTTGAATAGCATTTTTCAAATATAAAGTAATTTTATTAATTCTGAATTGAAATTTATAGGAGTCAATCTTTCGAACAGCAGCGGTAGTAAAATAAAAAAAAATTTTTTGGCACGTTTTTTGAAAACTTTTCATAAATTGCAACTTTAAATAAGAATGTCGACTAAATTGTTTCTAGTTGTAATTAGTACAAAAAACAAAAGCTAAAATTAGTTATTAACAAAAAAATTGTTGAAAAATAAATTTTATTTTGTTTGTTTTTATTAAATAATATATATTTGTATTTACGCAAATGAGAAAACTAAAAAATAATTTTAAAAAAAACCACAACATGAAGGGAATTTACTTTGGAATATTATCGCTTTTTTTATTCGGCACCGGAGAAGTTATTGCGCAAAAAGTTGCACCGCCAAAAATTATTATTAATGTTAGAGGAATTTCAAAATTCCATGATTTGAAAGAATTACAAGGAATGACTAAGGGTCAATTAATCCCTTTATATAAGGAAAGAGTTAAAATATTATATAACATTTTCCCATATATTGGAGTGACTCCAAAACCTGGAGTGTCATTTGCTGATTTAGGAATTCCAGCAAGTAAAGAAAATTCTGCGGCACTTGATGAAGAGATTATTAATAGATCTCAGTTTATTGACAAAAATGAAGCTTTTTTGAATGCGATTTTACCGTATTCGGATACCGCTAATATAATTAATGCAATTCTTTTTTACGAAGAAGTTTTGAAGTTGTTGAGTAGTTCTCAACTTTAAATAAAATATTTTAATACCCTATCTTATGAGAAAAATTAGATTTTTAATTACAGTTATCTTTAGCTGCTCAATGGTTTGGGCACAACAAGATTTGGGAATCGTTGGGGCTAACAACTGGCTTCAAGGTTGGACATCATTTAAACCATTAACAAACGATTATCCTCAGACAACAAAAATATTACCTAACGTAATATCTGCTGATTTTAAATTATCTAGTTATGAAACTTATGCTTTGGTTGGAGAAGTTTATGTAACTAATAATGCAACTTTAACAATTGAACCAGGAACGATAATTAGAGCTAGTACAGATGAGTACAGTGCTTTAATCATCACTAGAGGTTCAAAACTTGTTGCTGATGCTTTACCAAACAATCCTATAGTTTTTACTTCTTCAAAATCTATTAAGGAAAGAAAACCAGGAGACTGGGGGGGTATTTATATTTTAGGAAATGCACCCATTAATACTTATGGAGGTGTATTCAAAATAGAATCGTCTATTGATCCAAGTCTTATCATTGCTGGAGGTTCAAATCCTGCAGATAATTCGGGGGTTATAAAAAATGTTAGGGTTGAGTTTGCGGGAAGAGGTGCTGATAGAAATTCTGTTTATGACGCTGTTAGTTTTATAGGTGTTGGAACAGGTACTACAATTGAAGCGATTCAATCTAGTTTTTCTAATGGAAACTCTTTTAAGTTCGTTGGAGGTAATATCAAAGGAACTAAATTAGTAGCTTACCGATCAAAAAATAGCGATTTTGAGTTAACACAAGGCGTTAATTGTGATTTGAATAACGGATTAGTGATTCGATACGCTTTCTTTTCTGCAAACACAGGCTTTAGAGCTGTGAATATCAAGCAATATGAAAACAAAGATTTAACTGATTTTTCTAAACCACAAACAAATGTAGTAATGACTAATTTTTCGTTAGTTAATGAGAGTGATGGACAATCAGGTACGAATGGTTTAATTAAAGAAGCAATTTTTGTCAATAAGGACTGTTCGTTATCTTTAAACAAAAGTATTGTATCAGGATTCGAAACAGCACTGTTGTTTAGTTCAGAAATTGAATTAAAACCCGAGAATTTAGACAAAGTAAAGCTTAAAAAAGTCTTTATTAATAATTGTGTAAAAAACATAACATCTGAGTTGGGAATTACAGCGAGTGAAGATTTGGAATCAAATTATGCTGCTACAATTTATGGAAATGTTTATTCTAAAGTTTTGTCAGCAGATATTTTTAATGATGCTAACAACGAGAGAACTCCAGATTACAGAATTAAAATTGGTGGCATAAGATAACAAATCACTTTTTATAACAATTTTATATTTTTTAGTAAAATATTAATAATTGTCTAAAACACTGATAAACAAACACATTAAATGAAATATTTCATTTAATGTGTTTTTTTTTTAATTATAAAAAAGTTGGTTTTAACATTTTTTTTTGTATTTTTCCACACCAAATCTAAAATGGCCATTATGCAGACGTCTTATTTTTTAAGAAAATATCAGTGGTTACTACTGTTTTTAGCGATGTCATCTGTAATGACAGCTCAAATAGTGATTACAAAACCACAGCTTACTTTTAGTTTTTTATGTCAAAGTGAGACGGTTAATACAACGCATGATATAACGTTTACGGTTTCTCCAATTGGAAACATAAATTCTGGAAATGTTTTTAGTTTGGAAATGTCACAAGATAACTTCGCTACAGCACCTGTGTTGATTAATCCAATAGCTGTTGTACAGTCAGGTTCTCAATTTACGATGACTTTTAGTTTACCGACCAGTACGTTTGGAACGAATCACAGATTAAGGGTAAGAAGTTCTAGTCCCGCATCTGTCAGTCCCGCATCTGATCCTTTTGACGCCTACTATATCAAGCATAATCAAGAAATTATGCTTAATACAGCTACGGGAATCAATAATATTTCATTTTGTTCTGGTGGAAGCATAACCCTTTTTATCTTTAATTCAGGAACCAATTCCTCTCCTCTTTTTTATCCGGAGTTGACTTACGTTTGGAAGAGAAAACAATTACCCAATGATATTGTTGTGGGTACAGGAGCTTCATTGTCTGTTAATCAACCTGGGGAATACTTTGTAGAAACAAACTATGGTGTATGTACACCATCTTTTAACTCGAGATCAAGGATAGTAACTGTAACCGATCAGTCTTCTTCAAGTTTGACCATAACTAGTAGTTCTGGAAATCAAATCTGTGAAGGTTCAAATGTTACATTAACAGGAAGTTTGACAGGATCTGCCTATACGTTTCAATGGTACAATGGAACTGAAGCCATAATAGGAGCAAATTCAAGTACTTATACAACTACTGTAGCTGGAAATTTTAAATTAGTAGCAGATAACGGTACTTGTTTAGCGGAATCCAATGTGATTGTCTTATCCCCCATTACTTTTAATGTTAGTTTTACCCCATCTGCTCCAATTACATTGAGCCCAGGTCAAACGGAGACTATTGTTGTAACAACTTCAGCAACAAATCCAGTTTTCCAATGGTTTAAAGACGGGAATGTTTTGTCTGAAACCTCTAATACATTGATTGTAAATGAAACAGGAGCGTACACTTTGATTGTTAATCAAACTACGGGATGTATTGTTAGTGAAGAAATTGAAATTGTAGTCCAAGGCCCTCAAATCAATGATGTGCCAAATTTGATAAGTCCTAATAATGACGGTTCAAATGAAAAATGGATTTTACCTACATCCATTACTTCACAAGTAGGAATTAATGTGAAGATTTTCAATGCATCTGGTAAGATGGTTTTGAATACGGATAATTACGAGAATAACTGGCCAATTAATGAATCTGATTTTGTTGATTCAAATTCCGTTTTTTTCTATATTATCTCTAAGGGAGACCAAAAAATTAAGCAAGGAACCATAACCGTTATTAAGTAATTACGTTTTGAGAAAAAGATATTTTTTATTGTTTGCTTCGCTGTTTTTAAGTGTTGGTGTTTTTTCTCAGGAAAACGCATACAGTTCTTTTGACGTGTCTTTAAGAAATTCGATTAAATTTAATAAATTTTTACTCAATCCTGCTTTTAGTTATGCAAGAGAAAGTACTCCTACAATAACTTTAGTAAATAGAAGACAATGGGTTAAATTTGAAAATTCACCCCAACTTTATTTTGCAAATTACTTAGGGAGTTTGGGCAACAACTCAAGGTTTGGAGTTGGTGTTTATCAACAAAGTTTAGGGCTTTTGAAAAATTTTGGAGGGGTTTTAAACTACGCCTATAATATTCCTGTTGGTCTTGAATCAAACCTTACTTTCGGTATTAACACGTATTTTTATAATTCAACTTTTGATTTTAGTAAAGTAATTACCGTTGTAGAGGAGCCCTTGTTACAAAATCAAAAATCAAATTCTTTGATAGCAATCAAGCCAGGAATAAACCTTGGAACCGAGTTTTTTGATTTTGGTGTTTCTGTAAATAATTTGGTGCTCTATAACTTAGCTACAAGTGAAATGGTTAAGGACAATCAAGAGAACAGCTACATGGGGTATGCCATGTACACAGGTTACGTAAACAGTTATAATGATTTCCTAGAGGATGCTAAATTTTCAACACTATTCTTTGTAGAAAAAAACAAAGACGCTACTGCTTTGGCGGCAAATCTTCTACTAGACATCCCTAATAAAGCATGGCTTCAAGGAGGATACAATACTTTATATGGATTTTCTGCCGGTGTAGGTATTACATTGTCGGAAAGATTTTCGTTAGGATATAATTACGATATTGGTTTAGGAGATGTATCCCAATTAGGATCTAGTCATGAATTTTTACTTTCTTACAAATTTGATGAATATGAAGAGAGCAATAGATATTATCAACAAGTAACAAAAAAACCAAAGGCAACAACTAAAAAAGTTCCAACCACTCCAACAAAAACTAAAGCGCAAATTGCTAAAGAAAAAGCAGATCAGTTAGCTAATGCAAAATTAGAAAAAGATCGATTGGCTCGCGAAGCCGCTGAAAAAGCAGAAAGAGATCGATTGGCTGCAGAAGAGGCAGCTCGTTTGAAAGCCGAACAATCAAAAGAAGTTGTAAATACTCAGGCGGAGATAGATAGGTTAGCAGCAGAAGAGGCAGCACGTTTAAAAGCAGCAGCTGATAAAGCAGCAGCTGATGCAGCAGCACAAGCTCAAGCTGAGAAAGATAGATTAGCGGCTGAAGCAGAGGCACGTAGAAAAGCTATTAATGATAAAGCCAGAGCAGATGCGGCTAAAGCCAAAGCAGAGCGTGATAGATTGGCAAGAGAAGCCGCAGCGAAAGCACAAGCAGAAAAAGATAGACTGGCAGCGGAAGAAGCAGCACGTTTAAAAGCAGCAGCCGATAAAGCCAATGCAGATGCAGCAGCGAAAGCACAAGCAGAAAAAGATAGACTGGCAGCGGAAGAAGCAGCACGTTTAAAAGCAGCAGCCGACAAAGCCAATGCAGATGCAGCAGCGAAAGCACAAGCAGAAAAAGATAGATTGGCAGCGGAAGAAGCAGCACGTTTAAAAGCGGCAGCCGATAAAGCTAATGCAGATGCAGCAGCGAAAGCACAAGCAGAAAAAGATAGACTGGCAGCGGAAGAAGCAGCACGTTTAAAAGCAGCAGCCGACAAAGCCAATGCAGATGCAGCAGCGAAAGCACAAGCAGAAAAGGATAGATTGGCAGCGGAAGAAGCAGCACGTTTAAAAGCGGCAGCCGATAAAGCTAATGCAGATGCAGCAGCGAAAGCACAAGCAGAAAAAGATAGACTGGCAGCGGAAGAAGCAGCACGTTTAAAAGCAGCAGCCGATAAAGCCAATGCAGATGCAGCAGCGAAAGCACAAGCAGAAAAAGATAGATTGGCAGCAGAAGAAGCGAAAAGAAAACAAATCGAATCAGACGAGTCTAATAGAGCAGTTGAGGCATTCAAGAAAGAAATTGAATTAAAAACAGCAGCATCGGATAGATTAACAAAAAGTATTGATTCGATAGTTAAAGACAGAGATAATGACTTAAAGGAGTATTTGCTAGAAAATACGTTGAATGCTGATGGAACTGCTAGAGCACCTAGAAAGTTTGTTAGTACAGCAGAGTCAAACGCACAGATTCAAAATTTGAAATCTAAAATTAATGCGAATAAAGCTGCTTTTGATAAGTTAATTAGAGACTTTGAAGCTTCCAATAATCAAAGGATTAAAGATTTGAAAGCTAAAGGCATTTCAGATGCAGACGCAAAATCAGTCAATGATTACTACTTAAAAATGTTAAACGATTTAAAACAAAAACGGGACGCATTCAACAAGTTAGAGCAAGAAGCGGATGCTAAAATCCAAAGAATTAAAGAGGAAAAAGAAGCAGAACGATTAAGAAGGATTAAAAAAGCAGAGTTTGTTGATGAAACGGAAAGAAATTTAACCAACCAACAGTATTTGGAGGCGTTAAAGAAAAACCAAGGAGTAGTAAACGGTACGAACCCTACAGGAGGAGTAACCCCAGTGAGTGATACAAATACAGATCCGAATGCCGTTATGGACATCCCGATTATTAAGAAATTAAAAGATGTAAATTCGGGATACTATTTGGTATTAGAAAAGTTCAATACAATCGACGAAACAAAAGCTTATTTAGCTACGGTACTTAAAGAAGGAGGAGGTTCTAATGTAAACTTCTTCTATAACTTGCATAACAGTACCTACTATGTATATATTTCTCAAGTAGAGAGCATGTCAGCTGCCAACCAAGAATTGAAAGCTAAAGGAACTAAAACGTATAATAAAAACATGTTTATTGTAAAAGTAGAATAGCAACAAACAGATAAAATAATAAAATAACACCAACTTAATTCTGTACCATAATGAAAAGAATTACTCCCAATATCTTATTCGTCCTGACCTTTTTACTATTGGCGACAAACACTGTGGTTGCACAGACTGCAGTACCCTTTTCTGTAAAATACAATGCTTCACTTAAAGGAGATATGTTGCTTATTGGAAATGGAATTGTTAACGTAAGAACTAATCCAGGTAATACAACAAGTAATCCCTACACAGGTGATGGAAATAACAATAGTTTCAATATGCAATATATTGATATTGATGGAGATGCTAGTACTTTTTCATCAAGTAGTGCAAATTTAACTATTCCAACAGCCACTGCAAATTGTTATAGGATTGCATATGCTGCTTTATATTGGGGGGGGCTATATTCACAAGCAAATATCAATAATAATACAGTTAATAGAGCCAATTTCAATAGAGTAAAATTAAGATTACCTGGTACAGCTGGTTATACAAATATAACAGGTACAGTTATTCACGACGCATATCCAACTATTTTATCACTTAATCAAACTGGCTATGTAAGTTATGCTGATGTTACAACATTGTTACAGGGTTTAACTGACGCCAATGGAACTTACACAGTCGCAGATTTAATTGCTGGTAATGGGGAGGGATCATCAGGAGGTTGGTCTCTTTTTGTGGTTTATGAAGATCCATTAGCAACTGCTAAGAATTTTACAAGTTTTGATGGTTTTAGTTCCGTAAGAGATACACAAACATTAAACATCCCAGTTTCTGGTTTTACAACTATTCCAGTAGGACCTGTTAGGTCAAAAATTGCCTTTTCCGCTTTGGAAGGAGACAGAGGACTAACAGGTGACAATTTAAGAGTCAACGGGACAAATATGACCATCCCAACAAGACCAGCAACAAATTTTTTTAATAGTACAATTAACGATATTAATGGCGCATTCAATGCCCGTGTTCCCAACAGTAGTAATTTATTAGGATTTGATGCAGGGATTTTTAATGTGCCGAATGCAGGTAATGCTTTAATAGCTAACGGAGCCACTAATGCTACCTTAACTCTTTTCACAACTGGAGATGCGTATTTTTATTATTTGAATGCATTTGCTATAGAAATTATTCAACCACAAATCAATTTAATTAAAACGGTTAGTGATTTAGGAGGTAATGATATTGGGAATGGAAGTGTGACGCTAGGTCAAGAATTGTTTTATGATTTAACATTTCAAAACATTGGAAATGACAACGCTACTAATTTTACCATAACTGATGTTTTACCTATAAATGTTGATTTCTTGCCAGCAGATTTGGTATTGCCTCCAGGGGTTACTTATACTTTTGATGCAGCAACGAATACCATTGTGTTTACCATTCCAAACTCTTTAGTGACGCAAGGGGGTGCCGCTTATACAATCAGTATCAAAGTTAAAGTGGTTGAAGATTGTTTTTCATTAAGAGATGCTTGTTCGAATGAAATTAGAAACCAAGCTTTTAAAACCTATAGCAGTCAGAATTCAGGAAATATTGTAGAGAATCAACAACCAAGTGCATCAGGTATTAGTGCTTGTCTTATTCCTGAGCCAGGTACAACTAATTTCCTTGTTGGAATTGATGACTGTTCTTTCACAAGAGATGAGGTTTTATGTGGTGATAGTATCATATTAACAGCGGGTTCTGGTTACTCGACTTACCAGTGGCATGCTGGTTCGCCACCTACTGCAGCTAATGCTATTCCAGGCGCTACAAATCAAACTTTTGAGACTACTGCTACTGGTGTTTTCACGGTTGTGAATACAGCACCAGCACCTTGCTTGTCTATTGTAGAAACATTTAATGTGAATTTCTTTTCTTCTGTAATTGGCACAAATCCTTTTCAACAAAGTGATGCGCAAGCAGTATGTGCGAATGATGGTCAAACTTTGTTCAAGTTTTTCTTATGTGGTAGCGAAAGAAGATTGATACGTACTACAAGTAATAGTGCTTCTGGAATTGTTTGGGAGCGATTAGACGAAACGAGTTGTCCTGCGATAACTGTTGCGGATTGCCCTAATACGAATACCTCTTGTGTTTGGAATCAAGTAGGAAGTGGTATTAATTATAATGCAGGAAATGCTGGACAATATCGCGTTCGATTTGTTTATCAAAATGGATGTTTTGAGACCTATTATTTCAATGTTTATAAAAACGAATTCACACCAACATTTACAAGTACAGATATTATATGTGGCACAAATGGTTCCATAACTATAAACAATGTACCTGTAGGATATGAATTTAGCATTGGTAGTGATGCAGGTCCATGGCAAACAAGTAATGTTTTTCCAATAACTACACCTGGGGCATATTCTGTTTTTGTTAGACCAATCGGAGATAGTGTAGGTACTTGTATCTTTGAATTAGAAAACATTTCTGTTTTACAAAGAAATTTCAGCGTTGATGTCATCCCTACACAACCATTATGTAATGGTGGACAGGGTAGCATTAGGGTTCAGGTTAATAATGTAGAACCACAATATTCTTATGAATTGTATTTAGGCGCTACATTAGTTAACTCGGCTGGACCGATAAATGCAAACGATTATATTTTTCCAAATTTAAATCCAGGAACGTATACTGTTGTAGCAACCACAACAGATGGATGTACTAGTACACAAAATGTTACTATAGTAGATCCTGCACCTTTAACTGTTTCTGCAGCAATTACAGTTCCATTGACATGTACTGCTGGTGAAATCACGATTTATCCAGTTGGGGGAACTCCACCTTATATTTATGAGGTCAGTACAATTCCAGGATTTCAATCTACACCAGAATTTGAAATTACTACACCAGGTACTTATAATATTACCGTAACCGATTTTAATAACTGTGTGGCAACAACAAGTATTGTTGTTGACCAAATACCAGCTCCTGTTTTTACAGTAGGGCAAACCAATATTCTTTGTTATGGAGATAATAGTGGGGCTATAACTTTTAATGTCACTAATACGAATGGGTATACCTTATCCTATAGTATTGATAACGGAACAACCTACACTACGAATCCAAGTTTTACTAATTTAGTAGCGGGAACTTATCAAACAATAGTACAATATGCTTTAGGAGGTGTTGCTTGTTTTACAACTGCTCAAGCAATTACGATAACAGAGCCAGCATTGGCATTAACGGCTTCTGGTGGTGTATCGCAACTAGCAGGTTGTGGTCCAGCTGGTGAAGGAGAAGTAAGAATTACAAATCCTCAAGGAGGAACACCACCTTATGCTTATAGTTTTGATAATGGTGTTACTTACGGACCTGCCAATACTGCTTTTTTACCAGCAGGAACGTATACACTTTACATTAGAGATGCTAATATGTGTGTCTTCCCAATGGCAGTAACAATAGATCCAGCACCGTCAGATCCAACCATTGTGGTAAACAATCCCGATTTTAATTGTGATGGAACTGCAACATCAACCGTAACGGTTAATGATAATGGTGGAAACTTTGCTTATACATATTTGTTAGACGGTGTTCCAAATACAAATGTTCCTAGTAACGTGTTTACCAATGTACCTTGTGGCGATCATACGGTTACCGTTCAATATCAAAATTTAAATATTCCTACTTTCAGTAATCTTTTAAACGAAGACTTTGGAAGTGGTGCTAATACAACAACAGATGGTATAGCTTCTGCTTATTGTTGGAACAGCCAACCTTATCCAGCTACATCACCATGTGGAAATTCTCCAATTCCAGGTTATGCTCCAGTTTGTGGATCCTATACCATTGAAGATAATCAGTATAGTGTAACGAGTGCTATTATTCCTAATAACTGTGCTTGGTTTGCCTACAGAGATCATACTTCTGGAGGGACAGATCCAAGCGGAAGATTTTTAGCGGTAAATATTGGTTCAGCAGCAGGTAATTATGGAATTCTATATAGTAAACCTATTACCGATGTTTTACCAAACCAACCTGTAATAGTTGAAATTTGGTTAGCCAATCTATTAAGAACAGGTGTGGCTGGTGCAGATCCTGACTTTATACTCGAATTAGTAGACGGTGCTGGAAATGTTGTTGCTTCACAGAATACTGGAGTTATTGATAACACAGTAGATGCGTGGCAATTGAGAACAGTAACGTTAAACCCAGGAGCTAACACCAGTTTAACTTTTAATGTGCGTTCAGGAAGTATTTTATATAACGGTAATGATGCCGCTATTGATGATATTAGAGTATATCAGTTACCAATAGCATGTATTACTGAAGTGAATTTTCCTATAAATATTGCGTGTAATCAAGCTTTTAGTGCTTCTATCACTGGTTTTTCAGACTTGTCTTGTAATGGAGCTAATGACGGTCAGATTACTATCGCAGCTCAAAACTTTGAGCTTCCTTATGGATTCGATTATTCGATAGATGGAGGAACTACTTGGATTAACGCTACAACTTCACCTGTAGTGGTGAATGGTTTAGCGGCGAATACCTATTCTATTTTAGTTAGATATGACGATTCAGCAACGACTTGTTCTTTCCCTTTCACTCAAGTTATTTCACAACCAGCACCTTTAGTGGTTACGGCTAATCTTACCAGTCCTGCAACATGTTTAAATGGAGCTACAATTACTGCTTCCGCTTCAGGTGGAACACCAAATTATCAATATCAATTAGAGGATAATTTAGGCACTGTTGTTGTACCATTCCAAGCGAGTGGTGTTTTCTCAAACATTGTCCCTGGTGATTACATAGTAGTTGTTAGAGATGCAAGAGGTTGTTCAGATCCTACAGATGTGCCAATTAATGTTCCAAGTCCTGTTGTACCTACGGCATCGATTTCAACAACATCAGATTTGTGTTACGACAGTGTAAATGCAGCTACTATAGTTGTAGATGCTGCAAATGGTGTAACACCTTATCAATATAGTATAAATGGAGGTGCTTTCCAAAGCAGTAATACTTTTAGTGGATTAGTTCCAGGTTCTTATGTAGTTACCGTTCGCGATGCTTATGGCTGTTCAGTTACATTGCCTGCAACAACTATTGCTCCCGCTTTATTAGCGAATGTAGTTATCACTAGTAATCTTAATTGTACAACTTCACCAGATGCCATTATTTCGGGAACAATTTCTGGTGGTGTTGCTTCTTATACCTATCAAGTTTCATTTAATGGAGGAGCTTTAAGTGCTCCAGTAAGTGTAGTAGGTTCAACATTTAACTTTGCAGCAACAACTGCAGGAAGCTATCAATTTACGATCACGGATAGTATTGGTTGTATCGATGTAACAAATACAGTGACCGTTAATCCATTACCAATTTTGTTGCCACCAACGGTGGTTCAGAATAATCAAGTATTGTGTAACGGTGATAGTAACGCTTCAATCGTAGTTACTTCATCAGGGGGCTTACCTCCTTATGTGATTAACGTATTTAACAATACCACAGGAGTTGATTACGGAACGCAAACCTCTGGATTAGCAGCGGGTAATTATACGATTACTACTACTGATGCTAATTCGTGTACTGCTTCAACAACAATAACAATAACGCAACCAGATCCAATTGCATTTTCAACAGTTAAAACAGATATTAATTGTGGTCCTTCGGGAACAGAACCAGGACAAATTGAAGTTGTTGGTGTAACTGGGGGAACACAGCCTTTTACTTATTATGTTACCAATAGTTTTGGTTATTTTGATAGTTATTCAGCAACAACAAATGAAAATCATTCTTTCCCAATTTTAAATTTTGGTATCTATACCGTAACAGTAGTAGATGCCAACGGATGTCAGTTGGTTGAAAACGATGTATTCATCGCTTCTCCACCTAATAGTTTATCTATTGATGTAGGTACTGCAACTGCAACATGTGTGGGTGGTGGTACTATAGAAGTAACCGTAAATCCAGTGGTTGTTGGAGGACCTTATTTCTTTGCTATTTATCAAGATTTATCTCCTGCAAACCCACCTTATCCTACTTTTCCAGATCCTGCTTTTCAGCCAGCAGATGTTCCAGGTGGTTTAACTTCTACATTTACAGGATTAACACCAGGCGTTACATATAGTTTCATTGTTTATGATCAATCGACAAATTGTTATTATTTTGAAACTGCTGCAGCACCTGTTCCAACATTATCAACAATTACATCTAATCTTGTTCCTAATAATGTTACTTGTACAGGTTTAGCAGATGGAAGTGCTACATTTACTTTCCAAGGTTATCAAGGAACCAGTGTATCGTATCAAATTTTCACAGCTCTTAATAACGTTGCGGTTGGTCCGGCAGGAACTTCTACAGGTTTAACAGGAGCTCCCGTAACCATAAATAACTTTGGAGTATTGCCTCCAGGCGTTTATTATATTTTATTTACAGAAAACGATGGGCCAAATGTAGCCTGTTCGCAAACATCTGTTAATTTCACGATTTCACAATCGGCGGTATTATTATCTTTAACGGCTAACGTAACCAGAAATGATAACTGTAATGTTAATGCTGGTCAAATTACGGTAATTGGTGCTAATGGTACTGGTCCTTACCAATATCAGTTAGTTCCATCTGGTGGTCCTGCGCCTACGGTTGCAACTTGGGCAGGTCAAACTTCATCTATTTTCAATGTTGAAGGCGGTAATTATGATGTGTATATTAAAGATAATAACAACTGTATCCAAACGGTTTCTATCTTTGTACCAACTGATACAACACCTCAGATTTTTTTAGCTCTAGACGCATCTACAACATGTAATGCTAGTGAAGGAAATTATTCCATTATTGTAACAAGAGACAATACACTAGGTGTGGCTCCTTTCACTTACAGTGTTGATGGGGGTGCATTTAATTCTTACACAGAAGACGCTTCGTTCTCATTTGTATTATCAGGATTAAATTCAGGTTCGCATACGGTTATTGTTAGAGATGCAAATGGATGTTCTTATACAGAAACGTTAGTGATTAACCCTCCAATTATCAGTAGTGCTGCTGTAAGTGCGGCAACTGCAGGAAATTGTGGTGTAAGCGATGGAATTATTACATTAAATGTTTCTGGTGGTTCAGGAAGTTATTCTTACGCTATAACTCCGAGTCCGGCTGTGATAACATTAAGTGGTAATGTATTTTCAAATGTTCCTGCTGGTTCTTATACCATCAGTATAACAGATGCTGTGACCTCTTGTGTGTTCACGTTGCCTGTTACTGTTACAGCTCCAGCACCAGTAGTTTTCACTTCAACAGTTACTGACGCAACTTGTAATGCTGGTACAGACGGTAGTATAACCATCAACTTAGCTGCTTCAAATACGGATCCGGCTTACACATATGAAATAACAGCTCCAATTGTAGTTGGACCTCAATTAACAAATGTGTTTAATGGTTTAGCAGCTGGAACTTATACTGTTTTAGTTACTTCTTCAAGAGGTTGTTCAACTTCTCAAGATATTGTAGTGGGTGAACCAGCAGCTATTTTAGTTCCTGCTCCTGTAGTGACACAGTTTAATTGTAATGCAGGTACCAACGCAACTAATTTCGCAACCATTACTGTAAATGGTGTTACTGGAGGTTCTTCAACGTATATCAATTATGAGTTTATACTAGGTGGTTCAGTTCTTCAAAGCGGATCAAGTAATGTTTATACAGCATCAAATTTAGCAGGAGGAACCTTTACAATTAACGTTTATGACAATAACGGGTGTATAGGAACTACGGTTGCAACTATTGATCCTTTCGTATCGATTTCAAATCCTACAGTAACGGTAGCCAATTCTATTACTTGTACGACCAATGAGGACATCACAGTTAATGTTACCGTAACAGGAGGTTTTCCATCAGCTTTAAATTACACTGTAGTAGGGCTTAACGGAAACCCATATAATGTAACGCAAACTTCACCAAACTTTACTGGTTTAACGGTTGGTAATTATCAGATAACTGTTGAAAATCCTGATACAGGTTGTAGTGTTCAAGCCATACATTATGTGTTTGATCCAAATACTTTTGATGTGAACATTACAGTAAACAATAATGTTACTTGTTTTGGTGGAACAGATGGTTCAATTGATGTTACTTTTGTTGATATTGATGTGACACCAACTAATGATTCGGGATCATTTAATTATGAAATTTACGATCAAGCAAATAATTTAGTTTCTAGTGGAACTAGTGCAACAGCAGGACCATTAACTATTACTGGACTGGCAAGTGGAGTATATAGCTTAGAAGCAACATTGGTGAACACACCATTTTGTACGGTTATTAAAAACTTTACCATTACCCAACCAGCAGCTGCATTAGCTATTAACGCTACTAGTACTCCGATAACTTGTGTGGCAACTTCAGATGATGGTACTATAAGTGCGACGGCATCCAACGGATGGGGTGCTCCTTATGAATATCAATTAGCGTTAGGCGCAACAATACTTTCGCCTTGGTCTTCAGTGGCTAATTTTACAAATTTAGGTCCTGGTAATTATACGGTTAGTACAAGAGATGCACAAGGGTGTGTGGTTAGTACAAATGTTGTATTGTCTATTCCTACTCCTATAAATGCCTCTGTTGGTGCTTCGACAATGTCATTATTGTGTTTCGGTGACACCAATGCCTCTATTACAGTTTCTGGTGTAACAGGAGGTCAAGGAAGTGGTTATTTATATAGTCTTGTGAATCTTACTACAGGAACTACTTCAGCTCCTCAGACTAGTAATGTTTTCCAAAACTTAGGTGCAGGTACTTACAATGTTATTATTTCAGATTCATTTAATTGTACGTTTACAACAGCAGATGTTACGATAACAGAGCCAGCAAGTGCTGTAACAGCACAGTTGAATGTAACCTCTACTGCAACTTGTTTGATTGATGCTACCATCACTTTAACAGCTTCTGGGGGAACAGCGCCTTACAGTTACAGTACCACACCTGGTGGACCATATACTCCTTTTGTAGGTTCAGTAACATTTAACGTAACCGCTGGAGCTTATCAATATTATGTAATTGATGCTAACAATTGCGAGGAAGTGGTTTCAAACAGTATTGTTGTAGAGCCAGTTGTGCCTGTTTCAGTAACCGTAGATACCGCTAATGCCATTATATCTTGTAATGGAGGTACAGCAACAGTCTCTGTAAATGCAACAGATGGTTTAGGAGGTTATGTATATACCCTTTTACCAGCTACTGCTGGCGTAGTACAAACTTCTCCTGGAGTCTTTGAAAATGTACCCGCTGGTACATATACGGTAAGAGTTGATAGTGGTGATTGTAGTTCAGATTCGGCACCATTTACTATCACTGAGCCTACTCCAATACAATTCACGAGTACTTTTACGAATGTAACTTGTAGTGGCTTAAATAATGGTGCTATTGAGGTAATTGCAACTGGTGGAACGGGTATTATTCAATACTCTATTTCCTCAAATCCGCTTCAAACGGTTAATAGTGGTTTATTTACCAATTTAGCTCCAGGTAATTATACAGTTTATGTTCAGGATCAAGCGGGATGTTTCTTAGCGCCAATTGACTTTACTATTACTGAACCAGCGCCAATAACTTTGACTGCATTAAGTGTAAATGAGGAAGTTTGTTTCAATGATGGTGGTAGTATAAGCTTTAGTTTAACAGGCGGAACGATTAATGGAACGCAAGGATATACAGTGAGTGTTAATGGAGGTGCACTTGTTCAGACTTCTTTAACAGGTGACTTTAGTTTTGTGAACTTACCTGCAGGATCGTATGATTTTATTGTAATCGACGCTAATGGTTGTGATGATTTCCAATTTGTACAGGTGTTAAATCCTGGTGTAGATATTCAAGCTTTAGTTGATGTTGCGTATTTATGTACTGGAAATATACCAACAAACACGGTAACAGTTGAGGTAAATCCAAATGTACCATTGTCTGAATTCACTTTCAGTTTAGATGGAGCTGCCCCAACATCAAATAATATTTTTAATGGTGTTAGTGAAGGCAATCATGTTGTAACGGTTAATCATAGTTCTGGATGTACAGAAACACTTTCTTTTGGTGTTACAGCATTTACATCACCGGTTCTAACGTTAGCTGAGACGGGATTGAATCAGTTTACAGCGACAACAGTTGGTGGTGCAGGTGGTAATGAGTACATCTTGAATGGTCAGGATATGGGATCTACAAATGTCTTTACGATTAATCAAACAGGCGATTATACCGTAACTGTAATTGATGATAATGGTTGTGAGGATACTAAGACCATTTTTATGACGTTTTACGATGTAACAATTCCAGATTATTTTACTCCTGATGGCGATGGAACTAATGATGGTTGGGCTCCAATTTACACCGATAACTTCCCTAACATGGTCGTTTATATTTTCGATAGATATAGTAGAAAAGTGGCTAGATTACGTGTTGGAGAATCTTGGGATGGAAACTATAATAATAATCCGTTACCAACAGGAGATTATTGGTATGTGATTAAATTAAACGGTGATACAGATGCAAGAGAATTTATTGGTCATTTCACATTATATAGATAATCAAGCTAACAGAGTTGCTTATGAATTTGTTAACTGAATCATCATTTTAAAAATATCTCATGAAAAATATACTAAGCATAACATTACTTTTAATATCATTTACCAAAGTGTTTGGTCAGGAGCTGGCTGTTCCTGCTCAAACACAATATTTGGCGGATAATCCATTTCTAATTTCTTCTGCTTATGCGGGAATTGGTGACAATGCTCGAATCCGTTTGAATGGTTTAGCACAATGGGTAGGTGTTAAAAACGCTCCTATGAATCAATCCTTAGCGGCAGATTTTAGAATTGCCAATACAACTGGTGTTGGTGTTGTTTTCTACAACGATAGAAATGGTAATACAAGACAGTATGGCGCCAAGTTATCGTATGCACATCATCTTATTCTTGATGATTATTCTGAGCAGTATCTTTCACTTGGACTTTCTTTCAATCTGAATCAGTTCAAATTAGATATTGAAAATTTTGATAATGTTTTCGATCCGTCTATTGATGGAAACAGATTCAACCAAAATTATAACTTTGATGTTGGTTTTTTGTACAGGTTTAAATCGTATTTCTTTGCTTTTAATGCGTCCAATATCTTACCAAAAAACATTGATGATTTTAATCAGATCGAACCTAATTTATTAGCTAATTATCAAGCTTTTACAGGTTTCAATATCAGAAATGGAAAATCAGATGTTTCTTATGAGCCTTCTGCTCTTTTTCAATATTTCCAAAGTGACGGTAGGTCTACTACAGATTTGAATTTTAAAATTAAGTTGCATCAGTATGAAGATTATTATTGGGCTGGTGTTACCGCTCGTTTTTTTAATGATCAATCACTTACTCCTGCTACTATAGGACCAATGGCTGGTATGAGAAAAAGTAATTTTTATTTAGGTTACTCTTATCAAATTAATACAAATGAGTTGCTTCCGTATAATTCGGGAACTCACATGATCACAATTGGTTTTGATTTCCTTCAAGGACTTAGCAATTGTCCGTGTACACAAGATCGTATCGTATATTAATACAAATAAAATAATAATGATTTCATTACAACATTTCAATTTCAATACCAAAAAAGTACTTATCAGGGTCGATTTTAATGTGCCTTTAGATGATCGTTTTAAAGTCACAGATGCTACAAGAATTGAAGCAGCTAAGCCTACAATTGATAAAATATTGAATGACGGTGGAAGTGTAATTTTAATGAGTCACTTAGGAAGACCAAAAGGAGTAGAACAGCAATACTCACTACAACATATTATTCCTACAGCAGAAGCTATCTTAGGGCACAAAATTCATTTTGCCTCTGATTGTATTGGAGCTGTTGCTGAATCGGCTTCTAACAACTTAAAACAAGGAGAGATTTTATTATTAGAGAATTTACGTTTTTATCCTGAAGAGGAAAAAGGGGATGTTGCATTTGCCCAAAAATTAGCTTCATTAGGCGATTTTTATGTAAACGATGCTTTTGGAACGGCTCATAGGGCTCATGCTTCTACTACTATAATTGCGCAATTTTTTAAGCAATCAAAATGTTTCGGTTTGCTCTTAGCTAAGGAAATTGAGAGTATTGAGAAAGTTTTAAAGAATTCTGAAAAACCTGTTGTAGCCATTTTAGGAGGTAGTAAAGTTTCTTCCAAAATTACTGTTATTGAGAATATTTTAGACAAAGTCAACCACATGATTATTGGAGGAGGAATGACTTTTACTTTTATAAAGGCGTTGGGAGGCCAGATTGGTAATTCCATTTGCGAAGACGATAAATTGGAGTTGGCGATTGAAATTTTAAATCAAGCTAAACAGAAAGGGGTTCAAATTCATTTACCTGTTGATGTAATCGCTGCGGATGCCTTTTCTAATGATGCTAACACACAAATCGTAGATGTCAATCAAATTCCAGCTGGATGGCAAGGGTTAGATGCTGGCCCTAAATCTTTGGAAATTTTTAAAAGAATTGTTTTAGATGCTAAAACGATTTTATGGAATGGACCTTTAGGGGTTTTTGAAATGGAATCTTTTGCAAAAGGAACTATCGAATTAGGAAACTATATTGGGGAGTCAACCGCAAACGGTGCCTTTTCTTTAGTTGGAGGAGGGGACAGTGTTTCTGCTGTAAAACAATTTGGACTAGAGCCAAAAATGAGTTACGTTTCAACTGGAGGTGGTGCTATGTTGGAAATGTTAGAAGGAAGAGTTTTACCCGGAATAGCCGCTATAATTGATTAAATAATTTACAAAAACTGATACAATAGTTATTAGTTTTTAATTCGAAAAATAGTTAAGAATGAAAAAATTAGTAAGTGTCCTATTGTTAGTTGCAACAACAACATTTGCTCAGGAAAGCATGGAGCAAAATATGCTCTCCTTACCCAAGTTATCATATATTGATTCTTTAAAAAATACTTTTGTTAACCATTCCACAAGTAATTGTATTGATGAAAGATGGATTGCTGAGCTTACGAATACTGAATTATCACAAGAGATGTATTCCGATATAGCAAGTCTCAACATTGATGCTGAAGTAAGTTATGATTTATCACTTGATTTATTAAAAAGCAGATTACAGCAATTAGATGCAAAATCCCCTTTCAACATTGAATACAACCCGGCACTAGAAAACACGATCAAGTCTTTTCTAAAGAACCGAACGAAAGCATTTGAGCGTCTAATGGCCGTTTCAGAATATTATTTCCCAATGTTTGAAGAGCATCTTGCTAGATATAATATACCAATGGAGTTGAAATATTTAGCTATTGTTGAATCCGCTTTAAACCCGAAGGCTAGATCTCGTGTTGGAGCTTCTGGATTATGGCAATTTATGTACCCTACTGGAAAGCAATTTAACTTAAATGTGAATTCCTATGTTGACGAACGTTTTGACCCCTTAAAGGCGACTGAGGCTGCTTGTCAGTACCTGTCTTTTTTGTATAGTATTTTTGGCGATTGGAGTATGGTGTTAGCTTCTTACAACGCAGGCCCAGGTAATGTTTCCAAAGCTATTCGACGCTCAGGAGGCAGCCAAAACTACTGGAATATTCGAAAATTTTTACCTAGAGAAACGGCGAATTATGTTCCCGCATTTTTAGCAACAATGTATATTTACGAATACCACAACGAGCACGGTTTATCTCCCAAAAAAGCCCCTTTAACTTATTTTGAAACCGATACGGTTATGGTAAAAAAAGAGATGTCATTTCAGCACATTTCAGAGTTGTTAGATATAACCGAACAACAATTGGAATTTCTTAACCCTATCTATAAGTTAAAAGTTATTCCCTTTGAGGCAACCAAACCCCATTTCTTAAGACTTCCAAAAGACAAAATGGGTCTTTTCGTTTCTAATGAAGAAAAAATATATCATTACCTTACCTATTTAGACACTTTTAAAGAAGGTGTCAAAAATAACGCTTCGGTTGTGGCATCTAATACTTCTGCTCTAGTTCATCCGCAATCAAATCAGCAACTCCAATATCATACTATTCGAAAAGGAGAAAGTTTAGGTATAATAGCAGACAAGTACAACGTTTCTCTTTATAATTTAAAATCGTGGAATAATATTCGCGGTACTACCATTCAAGCAGGAAAAAAATTAAAAATTTATTCTAGTAAAAAAAATAATGTTGGAACTAGTGCTAAGACCTATGAAAATGGTACTTATACAGTTGTAAGTGGTGATTCACTTTATTCTATTTCTAAGAAGTTTCCTAATGTTTCCATTGATGATTTAAAAAAATGGAACGATATTAGCGGTGATGAAATTAAACCCGGAATGAAATTAAAAATTAACGGATAATTATTTACCTAATGAAACATTTATTTACACTTTTTTTTATCACAATTAGTCTTTTTTCCTGTAAAGAAACCGAAAAAGATTTTCAAGCAACGCTTTCTGAATCTAATGGAAAAATTAATAATGTATCCATAATCATTGATGATAATTTATGGAATGGAGAAATAGGGGACAGTATAAGAAAAAAATTTGCCGCACCTGTTGACGGACTTCCTCAAGAAGAACCTTTGTTTACATTGAATCAATATCCTACAAAAGTTTTTGAAGGTTTTGTACGAAAAAGCAGAAACATCATTGTTATAGGAAAAGGTTCAAAAAATGGTTTTAGTACAAAAAAGAATAGTTATGCCAAACCGCAGCATGTATTTTTTATTTCAGGAAGTACTACAGAAGCTATTTTGAATATTTTAGAGAAAGAAGCTGATGGTATCATTAAGACTATTAAATCTTCTGAGATCGTCGAGAATCAAGTACGAATGAAAAAATCGCTGGTTTCAGATGCTCAAGTTCAAAAAATGTTTGGCGTTAGCCTAGCAATTGGTTTTGGCTACAAATATGATATGGTCAAAGACAAGTTTATCTGGTTACGTAAAGAATTTACTTCGGGTTACAATAGTATTTTAATTTATGAAGTTCCTATTGATTCCATAGAGAAAGATACTAATACTATTGGAAATATAATTGCTATGCGCGATGAGATTGGTAAAGCTAATATCCACGGTACATTACCGAACACTTGGATGATTACCGAAGCGGCATATGCCCCTTACTTATTTGATGTAACGGTAGCAGGCAAGAAAACCTATTTGACGAAAGGAACTTGGGAATTAAAGAACGACTTTATGGCTGGTCCTTTTGTTAATTATGCTATCAAAGACACTAAAAATAATCGTTATCTGATTATAGAAGGATTCACCTATAATCCGTCCAAATCAAAACGTGATTTGGTTTTCGAATTGGAAGCGATTATTCAATCGGTTAAATTTTTAAAATAATTTTTAGGTGATGGGTGATAGGTTAAAGGTAGTTGGTAATAGCTATTAAAAATAAGCTACTCACTTTACCCATCACCCATGACCTCCTACCCATTACCCACCACCCACCATGATTACATTCAAAATAAAGCGATTTAACGAACTTTCTACAACAGAACTATATTCTTTGCTACAACTTCGCTCAGAAGTGTTTGTAGTGGAGCAAAATTGCGTTTATCAAGATGTTGATGGCAAGGATGAGAAAGCACTTCACGTTTTAGGCTATTATAACGATGATTTGGCGGCTTATTCTCGTTTGTTTAACAAAGGCTATTATTTTGAAGAAACATCTATCGGACGCGTTGTAGTTAGCCCAAAGTACCGTGAGAAAAAATTCGGTCACGATTTGATGCGCGTTTCTATTGCAGCGATTAAAGAAAATTTTAATGAAACTGCTATTACCATTTCCGCTCAAGAATACCTTAAGAAATTTTATGAATCGCATGGATTTGTTCAAACGAGTGTAATGTATTTGGAAGATGAAATTCCTCATATTCAGATGAAGAGGAGTTAAGTACGGAGCTTTCAAGTGAGCGCGATTTTGTTATGCTGTTAAGATGTTTTTTTAACATTCATCTTTAAAATAATTTTCCATTAAGGAAAATTTCTAATCATATTCTTTTTGCTTTAAATGAATTAAACAATTCAAATTTAAATTATTTATTCCTTTTTTGATAAAAGTTCTTCATTTTTAGTAATCAAAAGTTCTACTCTTCTATCAAAAATGCTTCCTTTTTTCAAAGACTGTGAATTACCGTAACCTTTGAAAGTCATTCTAGATTTACTTATGCGTTTTTTTAATAAATAATTGTAAACTTTTTTTGCTCTGTTGATTGATAATTCGCGTTTTTTCGTTTCCCTATCTATTGCTTCTTTTTGGAATGTTGGGGTACAACATACATGACCTTGTATTTCGAAATAAATGTTTTTGTATTTGTTTAATTCTACAGCTATTCTATCTAATTCCTTTTTAGCTTTATAAGTTAGTTGACTGCTACCTCTTTCAAACAAAACGTGATCAAGATAAATTCTATCACCTACAACCCTGTCTTTCTTGATCGTACTATATACGCCAGGAATTTTTAAATCATCAATTACAAAAGGTTTAAAATTTACAACCACATCTACCCTTCGGTTTTTAGAACGCGCTTCGGGAAGATTGTTTTGCATGTCTTCATCAAGCATTATTCTACCTTTTCCTTCAAGGGTAATAATGATTTTATTTTTTATGCCTTTTTCTAATAATATATTTTTAACAGTATTTGCTCTGTTGGTCGATAAAACATAGTTATATTCGTCTTTTCCTCTATCGTCACAATAGCCAAAGATCTGAATGGATTCAATTTGTACGGTATCGATTTTTTTTATAAAACTAAAAACTGCATTTGCTTGTTCTTCATTTAAATAGTATTTGTCAAATTCAAAAAATATTGAGTGTATTTCATTCTCTTCTTGAGCAAAAGATATTACTTTAAAAAAAATTAAGATGAGAGAAAAAAAACGGTTCATTTTATTTTTTTAAAATGGATTTATACTGCAATGGATTGTTGAGTAGGGCAATAGCTTTTTCAATTTCTAAGTTTTCTTGGGTATAATAACGATACAAACCCTCACGATATTGGTAACGCGTTATTAATTCTTCTTGAATCAGTTTTTTGATTTGATTTTTGTTTTTATCCAGTTCCAATTCTTGATTTCGTTCTAGGGCCAATTCTAGTTGTTTGTACTCGGATGCAATTTGTGAGTCTATTTTTTCTTTTTTAGCGGTTTCTAAAACATTTTTCAAAGCTTTGTTGGTTTCGGTTTCTAAAGTGATTTTCTCTTGCTTTAAAAACGATTTAAATGAAGTGAAATGGTCTTCGTTAAGGGTGGGAATTCCAGAAACGTTTGGGTTGTTGTAATACCATTGTGTAGCGAAGTTGAAAATAGCATCACTTTTAACTAGTGCATCAGAAACGGTAGCCATTTTGGTTTCTTCGATTTCGATATCTGGTAAAACACCACCACCGTCATAAACAATTCTACCCGCTTTGGTTTTGAACGCATTGAATTCGTTTTGCGATTTCTTTAAGGCTTTTCCATTTTCGTCTTTTTTGGAATAATCCAACGCTTGAATGCATCTTCCGGAAGGGGTGTAATATCTCGAAATGGTTACCTTAACTTGCGTTCCGTAGGATAAATCCAATGGGCGCTGAACCAATCCTTTTCCAAAACTTCTCGTTCCTAAAATAACCCCTCGGTCTAAATCTTGAATGGCACCTGCCACTATTTCGGATGCTGAAGCACTTTTTCCATCAACAATGACCGCGATGGGGATTTCTAAATCAACGGGTTCATTTTTTGTACGGTATTCCAAGTTGTGTTTTGGATTTTTAGATTTTGTGGTTACTATTAATTCGTTTTTAGCTACAAAAAGATTGCATATGTTTACCGCCTCGTGAAGCAATCCCCCGGGATTTCCTCTCAAATCTAAAATGATTTTGGTAGCACCTTGTTTTTTCAATTCTAATACGGCCGCCTTAGTTTCTGAACTGGCTTTTTCAGTAAAACGCGTTAAAACAATGTAACCGGTATTGTCTTTTAAAAGCGAAAAAAAGGGCACTGCTTTTACTTCAACATCATCTAAAACAAGGGTTGCATTTTGTGTTTTTCCTTGACGAAGGTATTGAATTTCAACTTTTGTGTTTTTAGCCCCACGAAACAATTGCGAGGCATCATCCTGATATTCTTTTAAGTTAATATCCCCAATTTGGATGATTTCATCACCTGCTTTCAGTCCAGCTTTATCGGCTGGAAATCCTTTGTATATTTCTTTCAAAAACACCTTACCTTCTTTGCGTTGTACCATGGCACCGATGCCCGTATACTCACCTGTATTGTTGATTTTGAATTTTAAAACATCTTGTTCGTTGAAAAAAACCGTATAAGGATCCAATTCTTTCAACATGTTTTTAATAGCATTATCCATCATTTCACCTGGATTGGTTTCATCCACGTAATTTTGATTAACGGTTTTGAAAAGACCCGTGAAGATTTCAATTTGTTTGGCAATTTCAAAAAAATCGTTTTTAAAACTAACCCCAACAAATAGGAAAATTAGGGCAGCAAAAGGAATGGTTATTTTTCTTTTGAAAGATGGCATCATGATCGGAATAGTTGATTAGTACTAGCTTACGAAAGTAATTAATATTAACCAAAATTGAAACCCAATCTGAGATTTACTTTTTTAATTCGTTGAATTTTTGAAAGAGTTGTATGGTTTTTTCTGCTATTTCTTGGTAAGAAAGCCGCTCTTTCGTTTGATAAAAAAACATAAAAGCGTGAGGTTTGTCTAAATTATCAATCAAAAGGTGTTTGTTTAAACGATACGTTTCTCGTAAGACGCGTTTGAAATAATTTCGATCTACCGCTTTTTTGAAATACTTTTTTGAAACGGAAACCCCCATTTTGATGCGTTCAGCATTTTCCTCTGTATTTTCAACATAAACCAAACGCAAAGGATATTTCGAAACCGATTTTCCTTCCGAAAACAACAAATCAATGGTGCTTTTACTTTTTAATTTTTCGTGTTTGGGATATGTAAATGACATGGCACAAAGGTATAAAAAAAGCCGACTATTGAAAGTCGGCTTGAATTTAATCATTTCTCAAAAAAATATTATCTTGTTTGTTTATATCTGCCATTAGACCGCTTGGGTCAATCGTAATGGATTTGATATTGATTTGCGCAACATCAAAAGTAAAAGTTGGATAAGCCCAATCCCAACCTTTTAAAATGGTTGTTTTAAGTGAAGCGTATGGATTAGGTTTTTCCCATCGCATCAAGGTGTTTGGAATATAAAAAAATTCTTTAGTACCATCTTGATATTCCACTATAACATCTAAAGGCATTGGTATTTTCCCTTTGCGTTCTAGAATTATTGTACTACGGTTTTCATTTTTATCTTCTTTAACAGTTCTTATCGAATAATCAATGGTATTCGTTGTTAAAGTCCAATCCAATAAATACCAATCTAAATTAGCACCGGAAACTTTTTCCGCAACACGTTTGATATCGTTTGGTGTTGGGTGCGTAAATTTATATTCGTTGTAATAACGTTTAATAGTTTTGTTGAGGTTTTCTTGACCAATAAGATAACCCAATTGTGCTAAAAACACTTCTCCTTTGCTATACGCTGAAATGCCATATGCCATATTTAAATCATAACGATCGGCATGCGTAGAAAGGGGTTGCTCTTTTCCTGATGTAGCCAAGTAAATGTAGTTTTTATAAGAGTCTTCAAATGGATTTTCAGGTTTTTTAGGAGGCAAAACTTTGTTCATTGCCAAGTTAGAAATGTATGAAGTAAATCCTTCATCCATCCATTCGTGTTTGGTTTCGTTGGTTGCTAATACAAATTGGAACCAAGAATGTGCAAGTTCGTGAGCCGTTACGCCAACTAAACTACCAAAAGCTCTGTTTCCTGTGATTAAGGTACACATGCCATATTCCATTCCTCCATCGCCACCTTGAATAACAGAATATTGTTTGTATGGGTATTGACCAACATTTTCATTAAAAAAGGCTAACAATTCAGCCGTTTTAGGTTGTAATTTTTTCCAATTTTCTAAATTTTCTTTTTTGTTTTTATACAAGAAATGCAATTCCACATTGTTGGGTCCTAAAATCATGTCGTGAATAAATTCGTTATCCGCTCCCCAAGCAAAATCATGCACATTTGGTGCATAAAAATGCCACGTTAAGTTCTTAGTTTTCTTTGGATAAACCACATTAACCCCAGCGTCTTGATAACCGTGACCGATTTCGTTTTTGTTTTGTAAGTAGCCCGTACCTCCAATGGTATACGCTTTGTCAATCGTGATTTTCACGTCAAAATTGCCCCAAACACCATGAAATTCTCTCGCGATGTAAGGATTGGCATGCCAACCTTCAAAATCATATTCACATAATTTTGGATACCATTGTGTCATGGACAGCGCGACTCCTTCTTCAGACAATCTTCCAGAACGACGAATTTGCAACGGTACTTGACCATCAAAATCTAGTGAAAGTGTTGTTTTTTGATTTGGTAAAATTGGTTTTGCCAAGGTAACTTCTAAAATTGTTCCTACCACTTTAGTAGTAGCGGCAACACCGTCTTGTTTAAAATTAGCGATGTTCAGATACCCTATTTCATTAGGCTTTAAGGAACTAATTCTACTTTCTTTTACATCTCTACCCTCTTTTTTAAAGGTTTTAACCATTCGTTTATCGGGATCTGAAATCGTTTGAAGTCTAGCATCCATTTCGCTACCAGGCTGAAAGGCGTTATTGTATAAATGATAGAATACTTTATGTAAGGTATCTGGTGAATTGTTGGTGTACACAATTTCTTGTTTTCCTTTGTACTGGAATTTCTTAACATCCATGTCAACCTCCATCTTGTAGTCAACGTGTTGTTGCCAATAACCTGGATTTGGGTTGTTTTGTGTAAAACCTATAATTGGAATGAGTAAAAAAAGGATTTTTTTCATGATTAATGAGTTAAAAGGAAAAACCTACAAAAAATGGATAATTTGTAGGTTTTTATGCTGATTTGAAATTTATTTTTTTGCCATTTTAGCAGCTAAAGCCAAAGCATTATAAGCGTTGATAATACTTCCTGATTTAGAAACATCTGCGAAATTCGCCTTGTGTTTGTCTTCTCCAACGACTACTTGATTTTTCAAAGGTGTTCCACTTTCCATGATAATTTGTTTTACCTGAAGTGCGCTTAAATTCGGATAATACGAACGAATTAAGGTGGCTACACCGGCTACGTTTGGAGACGCCATAGAAGTTCCTTGCAAATATTCGTATGTATTCAACGGAGTGGTAGCGTAAATTTTATCTCCTGGAGCAAAAATATCTACGTTATTTTTTCCGTAATTTGAAAAACCAGCAACCATTTTTGAGCCATAAGTTGGGGCAAGTGCTCCAACGATCAATACGTTTTTAGCATATTCGGGACTTCCATCATAGGTGTCATTAGGGTATTTATTGGTGACATCTAAATCATACGATTCATTACCGGCAGCAATTACTACTAGTACATCTTTTGATTCCGCATATTTGATCGCATCCATAACCCATTCTTTGTTCTGAGAAAAATATTTTCCAAATGAACCGTTAATCACTTTAGCACCATTGTCTACAGCATAGCGAATGGCTAGCGCGATATCTTTATCATATTCATCACCATTTGGAACCGCTCTTAAGGTCATGATTTGGGCATTGTTGGTTACGCCGTCACCCCCTTTTTTATTTCCTCTAATTTGTGCCACGATTCCAGCAACGTGCGTACCATGTTTAGCTTCTTTTGGTTCCGGGCCTATAACATTATTATTACCATATTTCGTATCGTTCAAATCGTTTGGATTATCCCCAACAATTTTTCTACCGTCAAATTCAACATTCAGATTGTAGTTGAGTTGGTCGTAAACATAGTCTCTGAAATTTTTAATCTCTTCATCGAATTCTTTTTTTGAAGTTTGCGATAAAATTTGAGTAAAAATTGCTTTTGGTCGGCTCAGACTGGTTTCGGTATCAGGAATTGCTTTTACTTCGTCTAAGGTAAAATCACTTTTTTTAAAGTAAGCAACAAGATTTTTTTCAGCATCTACAAGAAAATCCAATTGTTGTTTTTGAGGTTGAAGACTATTTACTTCTTCATCTAATTTCGCTTTGGCTTTATCATAGTCTGGTGTTCCAGGCCCTTTTTTTACGATTCGAGTCATTTCTAATTGTTCATGTACGGCATCTCCTAAGAAATTCCAACCGTGCATATCATCAATGTAACCATTTTTGTCATCGTCGATTCCATTGCCAGCAATTTCTTTTGGATTGGTCCAAATTACTGTTTTTAAATCTTCATGGTTGATGTCAACACCAGAATCTACAATTCCTACAATGACTTTTTTTCCTTTTTTTCCTTTCAAAAATTCGGTGTACGCTTTGTCAACACTCATCCCAGGTAGCGTGTCTTTGACTAAATCTAAATGGCTCCAACGCAACAGGTCTTTTTCAGCAACTGGAGTGGTTTTTAAAGGTAAATTATCAATATTTTCAACAGGAGTTGAAATCATTTTTTGGCTGCCGCAACTTATAAGAAAAATTCCAAGCGATAGGCTTAGATAAAGGGGTCTAAAAATTCGTTTCATATTAATTCAGTTATTTTTTTATTAATTGGGTAGAACTATTGGGTATTTGTTACAGTTTTAAAACGTTTTAACATTATTTTAAAATGTCTTCGCATTTGAAAACTTCTTTTAAGCGCACTCCTTTTTCGGTTCGTTCCACGGTGATAATTTCATTATGCGCATCATGTTCTAAGAATAAATAATAGTTGTGGTCAGCAGCTGCATTCATGAATTTTGCTTTTTCATCCAATGTCAATAATGGTCTTGTGTCGTAACCCATTACATATGGAATCGGGATATGCCCTGCTGTTGCTAATAAATCGGCACAAAAAACAATGGTTTTTCCGTTGTAATTGATGTGTGGTAGCATTTGTTTTTCGGTATGACCATCGGCAAACAAAATGTCAAAGCCTAACTCGCTTGAGAACCCAAAATCACTTTCTGGACGATTGATAAAATGCAATTGTCCACTCTCTTGCATTGGAAATAGATTTTCGTGAAGAAAAGAAGCTTTTTCGCGAGCATTGGGTTGGGTTGCCCATTTCCAATGGTTTTCGTTGGTCCAAAATTTAGCATTCTTAAATGCTACCTCATAACCCGTTTTATTTTTATTCCAATTCACACTTCCGCCACAATGGTCAAAGTGCAAATGCGTCATAAACACATCGGTTATATCATCGCGATGAAACCCTGCTTTTTTTAATGATTTTTCTAGCGAATGGTCCCCCCAAAGCGAATAATAACCAAAGAATTTTTCCGATTGTTTGCTGCCCATTCCGGTATCAATTAAAGTCAATCGGTTTCCGTCTTCAATTAGTAAACATCTTGCCGCAATATCAATTAAATTATTTTGGTCAGCTGGATTGGTTTTATTCCAAATGGTTTTCGGTACTACGCCAAACATAGCCCCGCCATCTAATTTGAAATTTCCTGCTTCAATAGGGTGTAATTTCATGAGTTAAACATTTTTCTGCCAAATTACAAAAAATACTATAAATGGAAACTATCCATCAATAAGTTATAAAAATGTTATGAAATCTTGTAAAAAGCAATTTATGGCTTATCTTTGCGGTTAATTTAGACAAAATCAAAATAGGTATGATTAAAGTGTCAGATACAGCAAGTAAAAAAATCATTGCAATGATGCAAGAAGATGGTTTTGATGCAGCCAAAGATTACGTTCGAGTAGGCGTAAAAAGTGGTGGTTGCTCGGGTTTGTCATATGATTTAAAATTCGACAACGAAATAGGGGAAAACGATAAAATATTTGAAGATAATAATGTAAAAATTGCCGTTGAGAAAAAGAGTTTTCTGTATTTGGCAGGTACTATTTTAGAGTTTTCAGGAGGATTAAACGGAAAAGGATTTGTTTTTAACAATCCAAACGCGCAAAGAACGTGTGGATGTGGTGAGAGTTTCTCGCTTTAGCCTACCAACCCCCAAAAAGGGGAGTTGACAATGTTGCGCACAAATTTTATTTTAATAAATTAAAAATCCTATTTACCCCTAATAGGAGTTCCCCCACTGGGGGCTAGGGGGCTAATATGAGCAAATATACTGAAGACGACTTAAAGGTCGAATTAGAAAATAAAGAATACGAATACGGATTTTATACCGAATTGGACTCGGAAACGTTTCCTATTGGGTTAAATGAAGATATTGTTCGTGCTATTTCTAAGAAAAAAGACGAGCCAGAATGGATGACCGAATGGCGTTTAGAAGCTTTTCGTGCTTGGCAAGAAATGGAAGAGCCAGAATGGGCCAACGTAAATTACGAAAAACCAGATTTTCAGGCGATTTCGTATTATTCGGCACCCAAGAAAGCCGATCCGAATAAAAAATTAGAAGATGTTGATCCAGAGCTTTTGGCGATGTACAAAAAGTTGGGTATTTCTATTGACGAGCAAAAGAAAATGAATAACGTAGCGATTGATATCGTGGTTGATTCGGTTTCTGTGGCAACGACTTTCAAGAAAACATTAAACGAAAAAGGCATTATTTTTTGTTCGATTTCCGAAGCGATTAAAGAACATCCAGAATTAGTTCGTAAACATTTAGGAACAGTTGTTCCTATGAAAGATAATTTTTATGCAGCGTTAAATTCGGCTGTTTTTTCGGATGGAAGTTTCTGTTACATTCCAAAAGGCGTTCGTTGTCCAATGGAATTATCAACGTATTTCCGTATCAATCAAGGTGGAACAGGTCAGTTTGAAAGAACGTTATTGGTTGCCGACGAAGAGAGTTATGTATCTTATTTAGAAGGATGTACCGCTCCAAGTCGTGATGAAAACCAATTGCACGCAGCTGTGGTTGAATTGATTGCAATGGACGGAGCCGAAATCAAATATTCAACCGTTCAAAACTGGTTTCCTGGAAATAAAGAAGGAAAAGGAGGCGTTTACAATTTCGTTACCAAACGAGGTTTGTGCGAGAAAAATGCTAAAATATCTTGGACACAAGTTGAAACAGGTTCGGCTGTCACTTGGAAATATCCTTCTTGCATATTAAAAGGCGATAATTCAATCGGAGAGTTTTATTCGATTGCCGTTACCAATAATTTCCAACAAGCGGATACCGGAACCAAGATGATTCATTTGGGAAAAAACACCAAATCGACCATTATTTCTAAAGGAATTTCAGCTGGAAAATCACAAAACAGTTATAGAGGATTAGTGCAAATTGGAGCAAGAGCAGAAAATGCTCGTAACTTCTCGCAATGTGATTCGCTTTTGATGGGAAATAACTGTGGAGCACATACATTCCCATATATCGAAAGCAAAAATGCTTCGGCAAAGATCGAACATGAAGCTACAACTTCAAAAATTGGAGAAGACCAAGTGTTCTATTGCAACCAACGCGGAATCCCAACCGAGAAAGCCATCGCTTTAATCGTAAACGGATTCAGCAAAGAAGTATTGAACAAATTACCAATGGAATTTGCTGTGGAAGCGCAAAAATTATTGGAAATCTCATTAGAAGGTTCAGTGGGATAGTTTTGTTTCAAGTTTCAGGTTTCAAGTTATACCTGAACATAAAAACAATTATAATAGAATTTAAAAATAATTTAATATAAACGTTTCAAGAACACCATTTCATAAACTTGAAACTTTAAACCTGAAACTAAAATGTTACAGATAAAAAACTTACACGCTTCGGTAGAAGACAAAGACATATTAAAAGGAATCAACCTTGAAATTAAAGCAGGAGAAGTGCATGCGATTATGGGACCAAATGGTGCCGGAAAATCAACTTTATCTTCTATCATTGCCGGAAACGAAAATTACGATGTAACCGAAGGCGAAATCTTCTTAGATGGAGAAGAAATTTCGGAATTAGCGCCTGAAGAAAGAGCGCACAAAGGTGTGTTCTTGTCGTTTCAATATCCAGTGGAAATTCCGGGGGTTTCAGTAACAAATTTCATTAAAACCGCAATTAATGAAAGTAGAAAAGCCAACGGAAAAGAGGAAATGCCAGCGAATGAAATGCTGAAATTAATCCGTGAAAAATCGGAATTATTGGAAATGGACAGAAAATTCTTGTCGCGTTCGTTAAACGAAGGTTTTTCGGGTGGTGAAAAGAAACGTAACGAGATTTTTCAAATGGCCATGTTAGAACCAAAAATCGCTATTTTGGACGAAACCGATTCAGGTTTAGATATCGATGCTTTACGAATCGTAGCTAACGGTGTAAATAAATTGAAAAACGAAAACAACGCGGTATTAGTGATTACGCACTACCAACGTTTGTTAGATTATATCGTTCCAGATTTCGTTCACGTTTTAATGGATGGAAAAATTGTAAAAACAGGTGGGGCTGATTTAGCTTTGGAATTAGAAGAAAAAGGATACGATTGGATAAAGAACGAGTTGGTTTAATTTGTTTCAAGTTTCAGGTTTCAGGTTATTAGAACCTCATTTATATACACGACAATTTAATTTTATATACGCCATGGCAACAATTACAAAGTTTGAAGATTTAGAAATCTGGCAAGAAGCTAGAAAAATAGCAAAAGAAGTTTTTATTCTCTCAAAAGAAACAGATTTAAAAACTGATTTTAGATTTAAAGAACAAATAAAAGCATCATCTGGTTCCGTAATGGATAATATTGCTGAAGGTTTTGAAAGAGATGGAAATTTGGAATTTCGCCAATTTTTATCTGTAGCAAAAGGTTCGGCAGGAGAAACTAGATCTCAAATTTATAGACTTTATGATTGCGAGTATATTTCGGAAGAACAGTTTAAAGATTTGAAGAATAAATATGAAAACTTAAGCGGTAAAATTAAAAATTTCATCACTTATTTAAACAAGAAAGATTTTAAAGGAATCAAGTTCCAATAACCTGAAACTTGAAACCTGAAACAAAATATTGGACAATGGAATTAAAAGATAAAATGTTAGCTTCCTTCATGGCCTTTGAAGAAAAAATCAAAGACAATGAGGATTTGCATGAGGTTCGAAATCACGCCATAAAAAATTTCGAAAACAAAGGTTTCCCTACTAAAAAAGAGGAAGCTTGGAAATACACCTCGTTAAATTCGATTTTAAAGAATGATTTTTCGGTTTTCCCGAAGAAAGAAAATGCGATTGAATTTAAAGATGTAAAAAAGTATTTCTTACACGAAATTGACACTTATAAAGTAGTTTTCATCGACGGAATTTTTAGTTCGTTTTTGTCATCGACTACCCATGATGGCTTAGACGTTTGTTTGATGGCTTCAGCATTGACAAAGCCTAAATACAAAATGGTAATCGATACCTATTTCAATCAAATTGCGAATAAGGAAGATAGTTTGACGTCTTTAAATACTGCTTTTTCACTGGAGGGTGCTTATATCAATATACCAAAAAGTAAAGTGGTTGAAAAACCAATCGAAATCATCTATTTCTCTACAGGAAATGAAGCAGCTTTGATGGTACAACCTCGAAACTTAATTATCGTAGGAGAAAACGCTCATGTTCAAATTGTAGAACGTCATCAAAGTTTAAATAGTAATCCAGTTTTAACGAATTCGGTTACCGAAATTTTTGCTCAAAAACGGGCGATCGTCGATTATTACAAGATTCAAAACGATGTGCCAACTGCGAATTTGATTGATAACACGTACATTGCACAAAAACAAGAGAGTAGAGTAGCGGTACATACGTTTTCGTTTGGTGGAAACATTACGAGAAACAATTTGAATTTCTATCACCAAGGAGAACGAATTGATTCTACTTTGAAAGGAATTACCATTATTGGTGATAAACAACACGTAGATCATTATACTTTGGTACAACACGCCACCCCAAATTGCGAGAGTCACCAAAACTATAAAACAATTTTAAACGATAGTGCAACAGGTGTTTTTAACGGAAAGATTTTCGTTGAAAAAGAAGCGCAGAAAACAGATGCTTTCCAACAAAACAATAACATTTTAATTGGCGATAAAGCGACGATCAATGCAAAACCACAATTGGAAATTTTTGCCGATGATGTAAAATGTTCTCATGGATGTACCATTGGACAATTAGACGAAAGCGCGATGTTCTACATGCAACAACGCGGAATTCCGAAAAAAGAAGCGAAAGCTTTGTTGATGTATGCTTTTACAAGCGAAGTAACCAACAGCATCAAAATACCCGAATTAAAAGCTAAAATCGGCAGAATTATTGCTGATAAATTAGGGGTTAATATGGGATTCGATTTGTAGTTATTTTTTTATAGATATTTGAAAACCGCCTTTTGGGCGGTTTTTTTAATCATTATTGAATAAATCTAGGTAATCCTTAAAAACGTAAAGTCTGTTTCTCTGTGCTCCTGAAATCTCTTTAATTATGTCTAATTTTTCTAAATCAGCTAATAATTTATAACTTGTTACTGAAGATTTTTCAATTAATTCTTCTACTTTATTTACTTCGATTATTGGTTGTGAATATAAATAATCAATAATTTTTCTTGCATCAACATTTCGATTTCCAAGAGTTTTTAGTTTTTCATCAAGCACTTTTTGCAATTGTAAAATTCCGTCAAATGTTGCAACTCCTTTTTTTGAAGTTTCAATTACACCAGTTAAAAAAAATTTTAACCATTGATTCATGTCGTTATGAGTTCGCACTCGCATTAAGTTGTCATAGTATAATGTGCGATTTCTCTCAAAAAAATCGGATAAGTAAAGAATAGGTTGTTTTAAAACACCTTTACTCACCAAGTATAAAGTTATTAATAATCTTCCAACCCTACCATTTCCATCTAAAAACGGATGAATAGTTTCGAACTGATAGTGAATAATTGCGATTTTTATTAAGTCGGGAAGTGGGTTTAATTCATCATTTGCAAAATGTTCTAAATCAGATATTAATTCATTTATTGATGAATGTACAGGAGGAATAAATACGGCATCATTTATACTTGCTCCGCCAATCCAGTTTTGACTCGTTCTATATTCTCCTGGTAATTTATTTTCTCCTCTAACTCCTTGTAAAAGAATTTTATGCGTTTGTTTTATCAGTCGAGAAGAAAAAGGAAGCGTATGAAGTAATTTGACAGCTTCATTCATTGCACTTATATAATTTTGAACTTCTTCCCAATCATCTCTTTTTTCAAAAGCAATTTCCTCTTTTTTTAAGAATGCTTCCTCCATATTGGTTTGTGTTCCTTCAATTTTTGATGATTGGGTCGCTTCTTTTGCAATGTGCATTCTGATGAACAAATCTATATTAACATATTCCGAATACATATCTAATCGACCAATATGTCTATCTGCTTTACTAAGAAGTTGAATAACTTCCATATTGTTAAGAATCCAATTTTTATTTATTAAATTAGGTTGAAAACTTTTATAATATTTTTGGGATACTTCCTTTCCCGAAATAAAAAACTCCATAATATAAATTTTTAATTTAAACAAAGATAACCTTATTTAAGAAAACAATCAAAAAACTTAATTAACAATAACGTTTTTTAATAAATTGACAAAAAATCTTTATTAGTGCGTTTTACTTTAAAGAGAGAAACTTATTTTAATTCCAAACTTTCTCCTATCTTTATTCAAATTATAATTCATGGAAAAATCACATTTTTCAGAACTACAACTTCAAAAACTCTATCAAAAGAAATTTCTGAATGATAACCATTTGAAGGAAATCGCAGATTATCAAAAGAAAGGTATTTTCTCCTTGCGAAGCGAATTGCTCTTAATGATTTACTTTTCGATATTCCTTTTTACTTCTGGAATTGGAATTATTATTTATAATAACATCGATTCTATCGGACATTTAGCGATACTTTCGGCTAATTTTATCTTGATGTTGGTTTGCTTTTATTTCAGTTTTAAAAAAGCAAAAGGCTATGCGAATGATGAGGTTTTGTTCGAAAATCCGTTATATGATTATTTGGTTTTAACGGGAAGTTTGTTGGCGTGTATTTTTTTGGGTTATATCAATTTTCAATATCAAATTTTTGATGATTCGTATGCTTATGTTTCTTTAATTTCAGCCATTTTATGTTTTGCTGTTGCGTATTATTTCGATAATCGAATTGTACTTTCTATGGCGATTACGAGTTTGGCTACATTCATCGGAATTTCTATCACACCCAAAAATTTGTTTCAAAATGAAGTTTATTCCAATCTGGAATTAACGTATTCTGGGTTGATTTTAGGAATGCTTTTATTGGTTTGGATGGAATATTCGTTGAAACATAAAATCAAAGCGCATTTTCATTTTGTGTATGCCACGTTTGCTTTGCATTTGTTGGGCGTTTGTATTTTAGTAGGTTTGGTTTCGGATCATTGGTGGGTTTTCATTCCCATTTTAATCGGATTTTTGTATTATTTCTATCAATTTAGTTACCGTATTTTAGCTACGTCACTTTTCGCTTTTATGTTGTTGTATGGTTATTTCGGAGTAAATATTGTGGGCGGAAGAATCATTTCGTTTATCCATTTTGAATTTATCTACCAATTTCTAACCATGTTAGCGCCATTTTATGTGGTAGCGAGTATTTATCTGTTTATCCGATTAGTCAAACAATTTAATGCCAAAAAGAATGCAAGCGTATAATAAATCCGAATTAGAAAACTATTTTTTGGCCGAAGAAGCGAAAAAATTATATCAAAAGAAATTCCTTTCCAAAGAGCAATTGCAAATCATTTTCGCGCAATTAGCCCAACTAAAATCGAATTCGAATATTTTCTTTAGAATCGGTTTCTTTTTCTTGGGAAGTTTCCTGATTTCAACCATTATAAGTGCTTGTGGATTAATCTTATTTCAACTGATTTCTGAGCAATATCAAATAATCTTTTTCTTTTATGCGATTGTGGCTTACATTGGATTAGAGGTTTTGGTGAACCTGAAATTTTTCCGACACGGATTAGATGATGCCTTTTTGCTTTCTTCGCAAATTTCTTTCTCCATCGGTATTGGGATTCTCACTGAAGCCATATTGCCGGTTTTAATCACGATGTTGCTTTTAGGGGTGTTTTTCGCTATTCGTTTTATTAATACGATTTCGGCTTTATTAGCATTTATTGGATGGGTTGGGATATTTTTCAATTTAATAGTCGAACACGATGTAATGCCCATGTTTTATTTGTCATTTGTCGGATTGCTTCTAGCAATCTTGGTTTATTTTTTTGTAGTTCATTTAAGTAAAAACCAAAATTTCTATCCGTATTTTAAAACTTTAGACACCGTTAGAGTTGCGAGTTTGCTTTTAGGCTATTTATCAATGAATTATTTAGTCGTTCGCGAATTATCCGAATCTTTAATGAACTTAGAAATCACAACTAAATCCGATGTTCCGCTTGCTTTTGTTTTTTACGGACTCACTTTTTTAATTCCGTTGCTTTATTTCTTTTTGGGAATCAAATGGAAAGATAAGTTGGTTTTATATACAGGATTAGCCACTTTAGGGTTCGGATTTTACTCCATTCGCCATTATTACTATTTCTTCCCAATAGAATACGTAATCGTAATCAGTGGAATTTTACTTTTTATATTCGCCTATTTGATTATTCAACAATTAAAAAACAAAACCGAAGGCGTTACGTTCCAACCCGATAGCGATTCCGAAGATTCTTTATTATTCAACGCTCAAGCGATACTGTCTTTAGCAAATGCCGCATCACCAGCACCGACACAAACCAATCCAATGGAATTTGGCGGCGGCGGATTTAGTGGTGGTGGAGCAGGAGCGAAGTTTTAATTCGATTTTAACCTTTATTTATTCCAATTATAAACAATCAAGTTGTAAATTTGTACTCAAATTGTATGAAAATGTTTGATGTTCAAAAAGTAAGAGCGGATTTTCCCATTTTATCGCAAAAAGTAAATGGTAAACCCTTGGTGTATTTTGATAATGGAGCTACTTCGCAAAAGCCGCAAGTGGTTATTGATGCTATTTCAAAATATTACAGCGAAATCAACGCGAATATTCACCGCGGGGTACATACGTTGAGTCAATTGGCTACCGACGCTTATGAAGTGTCTAGAAATACAATTCAAAATCACTTAAATGCGAAACACAATCACGAAATCATTTTTACTTCCGGAACTACTTTCGGAATTAACTTGGTCGCGAATGGTTTTACAAGTTTGCTACAAGCAGGTGATGAAGTAATGGTTTCGGCTTTGGAACATCACAGCAACATTGTGCCTTGGCAATTTTTGTGTGAAAGAACAGGAGCGAAGTTGGTCGTAATACCAATGAATGAAAAAGGAGAATTGGTTATTTCAGAATTTGATAAATTACTTTCTGAAAAAACAAAAATTGTAACCGTAAATCATATTTCAAATGCCTTAGGAACGGTTAACCCAATTGAATACATCATCAAAAAAGCACATGGCGTAGGAGCAGCCGTTTTAATTGACGGCGCACAAGCAACGCCGCATTTACGTCCCGATGTACAAGCATTGGATTGTGATTTTTATGTGTTTTCAGGTCATAAAGTGTGCGGACCAACAGGCGTTGGAATCTTGTACGGAAAAGAAGCATGGTTGCGAAAATTACCACCCTATCAAGGCGGAGGCGAAATGATTGCTGAGGTAACGTTCGAGAAAACTACGTATGCTGATTTACCTCACAAGTTTGAAGCCGGAACACCAAACATTGAAGGTGGAATTGTTCTAGGAACCGCAATTGATTACATGAATGCAATTGGTTTTGATAATATTGCGGCTTACGAACAAGAATTATTGGATTACGGAACGAAAAGATTACAAGAAATTGAAGGTTTAACGATTTTCGGAACTAGCGAAAACAAAGCCTCTGTTATTTCATTTAACATTGCAGGCATTCATCCGTATGACATTGGCACAATTATCGATAAGTTAGGTATAGCGGTTAGAACCGGTCATCACTGCGCCCAACCTATTATGAATTTTTTCAATATTCCAGGAACGATTAGAGCGAGTTTTGCTTTTTATAATACCAAGGAAGAAATTGATATCTTTGTAGAAGCGGTTAAAAAAGCGCAAATGATGTTATCTTAAAAAAATCAAAATTATGAAATCTCTTTTATCTGTTTTTCTAGTTATTCTTTTATCAAAAGGTTGTTCTCAAGGACAAGATCTTTCAGATGTAAAAGTTGTTTATGGTGCTAGTACAAGAGGCTATCACAGAATGATTGTAATTGAAAAAAATGTATTTTCATTAATCAGTGAGCATGATGGAAAGCCTAAAGTTATTGAACTTACTGATGAACAATGGAAAAGAATAGCTGATTTATTCAAAAAAATTGATTTAAAAACGTTTGATAAATTGGAAGGCACAACTATGGAAAGAGCCTATGATGGAAAGCCTCATGCCGATATGTCAATTACAGTGGGAGATAAAACATATACCACTAAAGGTTTTGATCACACAATCCCACCAGTTAAAATAAAAGAGTTTGTTGATTTAATCAATACTATTGCAGATAATTCTGATGTGAAAAATCCAATTTTAGGCAGCTATTCTGTTGAAGAGTTGATGTCTCGAAATGTTAGTGAAAAGGAATATTTTATAAGTTTTGATGCTAAAAAAGTATCGGGTTTTATGGGATGTAATATGTATTCAGGTACGTATGAATTTCAAGAAGCATCTATCACTCTTGGACCGTTAATGGTTACCAAAAAATATTGTGAAGGCATTATGGATGATGAATCACTTTGGCTTAAAGTTTCTTCTGAAATTTCTACTTTTAAACTAAATAACAAAACCATTTTATTATATGATGACAATAACAATTTGGTGTTAAAAGCAACAAAAAAATAATTTTTTCCAATGACGATTAAACAAATACAAAACGATATCGTAGACGAATTTTCTATGTTTGACGATTGGATGCAACGTTATGAATACATTATCGAATTAGGAAAATCGCTTCCGATAATTGAAGAACAATATAAAGTAGACGAAAACATTATCAAAGGATGTCAATCCAAAGTCTGGTTGCACGGGGAAGAGCAGGATGGAAAAATTGTTTTCTCTGCTGATAGTGATGCTATTTTAACCAAAGGAATTATTGCGGTTTTAATTCGTGCGTTTTCCAATCAATCCCCAAAGGATATTTTAGATGCGAATACCGAATTTATAGATGAAATTGGATTAAAAGAGCATTTATCACCCACAAGAGCCAACGGTTTGGTTTCGATGATAAAACAAATAAAAATGTACGCTTTGGCATTTCAATCGAAGCAATAAATAAACATATAAGTTTTCGGATTAACCGAACACTTTTCACTGAACACTGAATACTAAAATAAAATGGAAGAATTTAACGATACCATCAACTTAGGCGAAAATGTAGTCAAAGTTTTAAAAGGAATTTTCGACCCAGAAATTCCAGTAGATATTTACGAATTAGGTTTAATCTACGACGTAATGATTAATGAAGATAATGAGGTAAAAATTTTAATGACCTTAACATCTCCAAATTGTCCCGTTGCGGAAACCTTACCTCAAGAAGTGGAAGAGAAAGTAAAATCAATAGATGAGGTGAAATCTTGCGAAGTAGAAATCACGTTCGATCCGCCTTGGAGTAAAGATTTAATGAGCGAAGAAGCAAAATTAGAGTTAGGAATGCTTTAAATAAGTAACCCGTGTTCCGTTTTTAGTTGGCAGGTCTACTGAACACTAATCACTGAACACTGAACACTAAGATATGGACGAAATAGTAAACAAAGTAGCGCAAAGTTCATTGATGGTATTCGATTTAGAAGATTACTATCCAGAGCATCATGTGGTGGATTTAGATATTTCCCAATGGTTATTAGATGGCTTTATTTTGAAAGAATCGGAGTTCAGAACCAAATTAAAAGAAATGGATTGGTCGCATTTTGAGGACAAGTATGTTGCGCTATTTTGTGCGACTGATGCCATTCTTCCCGCTTGGACATTTGCATTGGTTGCGGTTCATTTGGCTCCTTATGCTTTAAAGGTCATTCATGGTAATAAAGAAATGGCCGTTATAGAATGGTATCAAGATATTTTGAATAAATTGGATTATACCGATTATTTTCAAAAGCCTGTAATCCTGAAAGGATGTTCCAAAAAATCCGTTCCGAACCAAGTATACACGCTAGCGATTCAAAAATTAATGCAAGTTTCCAAGAGTGTTATGTTTGGTGAGGCTTGTTCAGCGGTACCCCTTTATAAACAAAAATAAGTACCTTTGTTTCTATAATTTTTAAAAAATTTAGAAATGAGAAAGCTTTTTTTATGGATTTTTTTTGTGTCAATAGTTGGTTCTGCCCAAGAAACGGTAACTGATACTACAAAACATTGGACTAGAAAAGGTGTTTTCACCTTGTTAGCCAATCAGTCTTCTTTTAGCAATTGGCAAGCAGGTGGACAAAATAATTTTGCTGGCAATGTTGGTGTAAATTACGATTTCAATTATAAAAATGGGGATTGGAATTGGGACAACAAAATTATTATTGCCTATGGTTTAACTAAAATTAAAGGAGCAGCTACTCAAAAAACAGATGACAGGATAGAGTACAATTCCTTGTTGGGTAAAAAAGCTTCTGGATATTGGTTTTATTCAGCATTTTTTAATTTTAAGACGCAAATGGATACAGGTTTAGATCCTGCCACACAAACTGTAAAAATTTCACATTTCTTTTCTCCTGCTTTTTTTCAATTGGGACCTGGTATGCTTTGGAAAAAAAGTGATAATTTAAAAGTAAATATCGCTCCTGCAACATCTAAATTAATTGTGGTTCATGATCATTTTACAACTTTGGGCTCTTCATTTGGAGTTGAACAAGGGGAAACCAATCGATATGAGCTAGGAGCTGCAATTAATGGTTATTATAAATTCAATATCATGGAGAATGTTTCGGTAGAAAATATTTTAAATTTTTATTCCAATTATCTAGAGGATCCACAAAATGTGGATATTGATTACCAATTGAATATTGTAATGAAGATTAATAAGTTCTTATCTACCAATTTTGCGTTTCAAACAATTTATGATGATAATGCGTTTAGAGGCTTTCAGACGAAACAAATCATCGGCTTAGGCGTGAATTATGGTTTTTAATTCTAAACAAGCTTAAATCAAACAAAAAGACCTCAGTTGAGGTCTTTTTTTATTCATTTTCAACGGCATCTTTATAATCGGGGTATAAAAATTTGTTGTAAGGAAATCTTGTAATATGAATTTCTCGAACGGCTTCGTATACTTTTTCCCTAAACTCTTCAAAGTTGGCTTTTTCTGTAGCTGAGATAAATAGGGTTTTACTTTCGCCTAATTTACTCATCCATGTTTTTTTCCAATCGTCTAAAGTATAATGTTTGGTTGTTTTTTCAACACTTAAATCGTTTTCATCAAAGTAAACCGACTTAAAAGCGTCGATTTTATTGAAAACCATGATGGTAGGTTTGTCTGCGCTTTTAATGTCTTGTAGAATTTGGTTTACAGAGGCAATGTGGTCTTCAAAATCGGGATGTGAAATATCTACTACGTGAAGCAATAAATCCGCCTCTCTCACTTCGTCTAAGGTACTTTTAAAAGACTCTACCAACTGCGTAGGAAGTTTTCTAATAAAACCAACAGTGTCGCTTAAAAGAAAAGGTAAGTTTTTAATTACCGTTTTGCGAACGGTAGTATCAAGCGTGGCAAATAATTTGTTTTCTACAAACACATCGCTTTTTCCAACAGCGTTCATCAAAGTAGATTTTCCAACATTTGTATACCCTACTAAAGCTACACGAACCATCGCACCGCGATTGCTTCGTTGGGTTGCCATTTGTTTGTCAATTACTTTAATTTTATCTTTCAGTAACGAAATTCGATCACGCACAATACGACGGTCGGTTTCGATTTCGGTTTCCCCGGGACCACGCATTCCAATTCCTCCTTTTTGACGTTCAAGGTGTGTCCACATTCCAGTTAAACGGGGGAGTAAGTATTGGCATTGTGCTAATTCTACTTGTGTTCTTGCATACGAAGTTTCGGCACGTTGTGCGAAGATATCTAAGATAAGATTGGTTCGGTCTAAGACTTTACAATCCAATTCTTTGGTGATGTTTTTGGATTGTGAAGGTGTTAATTCATCGTCAAAAATAACGGTTTTGATATCGTTGTCTTTAATGAAATATTTAATTTCTTCTAATTTTCCAGTACCCACAAACGTTTTTGGATTGGGTTTATCCATTTTCTGTGAGAAACGTTTGATCACGGTTCCACCAGCGGTATAGGTTAAGAATTCCAACTCGTCAAGATACTCGTTTAGTTTCTCTTCACTTTGGTTTTGCGTTACTATTCCCACTATAATTGATTTTTCAAAGTCAATAACTTCTTTCTCTAACATAATCGTTCTTTAAGAATACAAAGGTACGAAATAGCAAGCATAAAAAAAGCGACTCAAAAGAGCCGCTTTTAGAAGTTTATTGGAAATTGTAATTAGTTGATTACAATATTGTCAATTTGCATCGTTGTAGTTGGTCCAAAAGTACCATTTCCAACATATTCAAACACAAAGAAACCGTTACCAGTAACTCCAGCAGGAATATTATAAACACCACTTTGCGTAAAACTTGAAGGATAGCCTGATGGTAATCCAGGAGAAATGGTAAAGCTAGATGTAATATCAACTAACGTTGCTGAAGTAATTTGTGATCCAGGAACATAATCAGTAGTATAATATACTTTTAAAACATTTCCATTATGAAAACCAGCATTCGTAGCAAAAGAGAAGGTGCTTGCAGCTGTCATATTAACAGGCACGATGAATAAAGTTCTATTAGCTTCAGGAGTACCTCCAAACGAAGACATTTGAATGTACGTATTTCCACCGAATGTTTTTCTTTGCCAATATCTACTTCCAACAGCCGCATCATTGATGTACTTTGGAAAGACTTGTTGGTTGTTAGAAGTGTATGAAGTAAAAGGCTCATTTAACGTAGCATCGTAAACAATTGCTGAACCACCTAAAGGAGGATTTAAATCAATATCCAATCTAGGGTTGGTAAGGTTAACATCTTTTAAGGTTCTTATCATGAATTGATAATCGCTGTTAAATTTTGTCATTACACCTCTAATTTTCCCATTGAAAGAAGGGATTCCATTCGCAGCAAAATTAGCGTACTCACTTATACGTACGATAACTTTATTTCCAAATTCATCCGTTATTTCATGATTAGTAGCTCCACCAATACTGTTTAAAGAAGGATCATAATATTTTTTTCCCAATGAAGCATCAGTGAATTGAACGGCATCAAACTCAATTAATTTGTTTAAGTTTTGATCATTCTTAGCTTGTGTAATAGTAATATTGTTCACTATTGTTGCTTCATCTACTTTTTCACAACTTCTAAGAATCACATCTTTATATTCAATACTTGAGATTCTTCCAACCCCGTTGTTAAAAGAAGAACCTAAAACGGTGCTTCCAAACTGTCGGTTGAAATACCTGTTTTTATCTAATTTGATGGTAACTTTTCTACCCGGTTCAAATTCAGTGTATAAATTATAATTATCAACGGGCATGCTAAATCCTGTTACACCATCTGTTGATATCATTGAAATTGATTTGAAGAAATTTCCACCTTCATCACTTGAAGTAACATAAGCTTCAATGTAGTCAATATTATCAGTTGTTGTGTACTGCGTAGCTGCTGATGTGGCAATGCCAGTTATATCTGTTACTTCTTTTGTTTTGGCAATAGTAACACATTCGGTTGATAAATCGGGTGTACCATAATCATCACCATTTACGCATCCAATCAGAGATGCCAAAACAGCCGTTGTTAATATTAGTTTTAAGTTTTTCATAGCTATTAATTTTTAGAAATCTTAACGTTGTCAAGTTGTAAAGTAGTGGTTACACCAGCTCTACTTCCAGTATATTTGAATGCAATTCTTACATTGTCACTGTTAATGCTGCTAATGTCTATTGCTCCACTGCTTACAAAAACATCATTAGCACTTGGAGATACAAATGATAAAGGCATCCAAGTTGCTGTTGCTATACCAGCCGTAGTGCCATCATAGTCTGTAGCAATAAAAACAGTTAATGGATTACCGTTTGCAAATCGTGTTTTTGTTACGAAAGAAAGTGCTTCACCTGTTGTAGTGGTCAAATCTATTGCAGGGGTAATTAACCAAGCTTCATCATTACTTCCAGTCGCAGAAAAGAAAGAAGAAAATTCAGCATAAATATTGTTGCTGAAGGATCTTGCATGCCACAAACGTGTTGATGTGGCATTAAAATTTACCCAGCCATCTAAAGCGATAGCAACTTCATTTGCGCCACTTCCAGTAGGAGCGGTTTCAAATCCTTCATTAAAGGCATAAGTAAAAACAGTAGGAATTACATAATCATCATCTCCTACACAACTTGTTACCATACTAGAACCTAGTGCTAACAAGAAAATTGTTTTTAAAAATTTTATTTTCATAGTATATTTTTTTAGAAGTTAATGTAGAAGTTAACAAAGAATGTTCTTCCGTAACCATAGAAATATTTAGGACCAAAAGAAGGAGTTCCGTTAGCTAAATCTGCTTGTAAATCTGGGAAAGTTGCCTTTCTTGATTGTTCAAATCCTCCTGTTTTGTATTCAATATCAAAAACGTTATTAACAGAAGCAAAGAAACCAAATGTATTGCGATTTGCTCTGCTAATTCTCCAAGATTTACCACCAGTTAAGTTTACTAAAGTGAAACTATCGAATTTTTCCTGTCTTAAAGCAGCTCTCACAGTTTCTGGTGTAGCACCAGCATAATTGTCTCCTGTTGTTCCATCGATACTGAAGTTGTCTGTTCTTAAAATGTTTGAAACATCTAAATACGTATCTCCTAAATAGTTAACATTAGCCCCAATCCACCAGAAATTTGGATCTCTATATTCTAAACCAAACGAAGCAGCTGTTTGTGGCATACCTGGTTGGCGATAATTTTTCATGTAAACTGTTCCAAAGTCAGTTAAAGGATTGTTTCCAGTTGCAGCAACGTTATCATCATTGGTTTTTAGATTTCCATTGCTTGAATAAATATATTGACCATATGATGCTGCAGCTGTTGCTTTAATCGTAGAAGTAATGTTGTACTCTAAACCTACCTCAGCTCCCATATTTTGTTTGCTTAATCCGGTTACAATTTCACTTACGAAAGTATCTTCGTCTCCTCCATCGTCTCCTCCAATTCCTTCGCCATAGAAGAAAGCAATTTCAGTAGCATCTTTAATTTTAGAATAAAACCCTGTGAAACGAGCTTTGAATTTTGGTGCTCTGATGATGTAACTACCGTCTGCGCTCACAACACTCTCACTTCTAAGATCAGGTGTTATGGTATTGTTTAACCTCGCATTTGAGAAAGAGTTTCTTAAGTTTGGTGCTTTTGTCATGTAAACTCCATTGAAATCTAATAAATGCTTTCCAGTAATTTTGTAAGTTAGCCCTCCTTTGAAACCAAAGTTTTCAAAAGTGACACTTTTACTTTTTCCAAATGAATTATTAGCATAAATACCGTTTCTGAAAATTCCTTCTCTTTGATATTCCGTGCGAGAAAAAGATTGCGCTAAATAAAAATCAGCCTTATCATAATTGAATTTAAACTGTGTAAATCCGTCAAATGTCAATGCATGTAATAAGTAATTATACCCATAAGCTTCGTTTTCTCTAACTTGACGGTTTGGATTGTTCAAGTCTGCTTGTGCAGCGTCTCCTGAGAAGAAAGGATCGATGTCTAAGAAATACTGACCACCTAGTAAGTCCAACATGTTTTGGAAGTTCTGCGATCTCAGTTTTCTCACATTTGCCCCAGCATTCAGAATAATGTTATCCGATAAATTTGAAATTAATATGGTATTCGCATTGAATAAATTATCTTCTGTTCGGTCTTCATATAAAGCATAAATACTTCTTCCTGTAAAAGCACTGTTTTGATTGGCTACATACATTGCATTCCAGTCGATTTGAGCTCTAGATCTAAAAGCATTTGTATATAAACTGTTTTGATCAGGAGTCAATCCTCCTAGCTCATTACTAAAATAACTTGGCAGGTTTCTGTAGTAAGTCGGGTCCGGATTAGCTCCTAATTGAAAGTCCAATCTTGAGTTTCCGATGAATCCTGTTTGAAAAGCAACATTCGTATTTAGGTTTGTTCTTTCAGACAGCTTCCAATAGTGGGATAACATTACTATTGGCTCCTCAACATCTTTATCTCTTGAGTTGCGTTTTTTGCCGTCTTGCCATCCCCAGTAAGAGTTGTATTTCACTCCCATTAAGTCGGTTACTTCCTGAGTGTTTGGCGAGTTTTTACCTCTGCTGTTTTGAGCGTAAATTGTCGTTAAATTCAAACTGTGGTTCTCATTAAATTTCTTCTCAACACTTGCAAATAAAGAATTTGCTGCATAGTCAGTTCCTTCAAAATAACCTTCTTGTGCCCATCTTCTAGAGGCAGAAACTACAAAAGCCCAACCGTCTTTGTTCATTCCTGAAGCATGTGTACCCATTAACCTCCAGCTGTAGTTGGTATTAGTTCCCGACATCGAAATTCTTGAACCTGGACGGTAAAAAGAAGCTCTTGTGTTGATTTCTTGTGTTCCTAAGATACCCCCAAATGTATAGTCAGATGGCTTAGATCCCATTGTGAATTCTTGATTTCTAGTAGCGTCATTTAATCCACCCCAGTTACCCCATTGTGGTCTACCATCATACAGTTTGTTCATTACAATACCGTTGATCATGGTTGTACCATATTCATTGTCTAAACCTCTAATTCTGAAACGTGCTTGCCCCCAGTTAAAAGCGGCAGCTTGTTGGTAAGTATCTCTTGTAGCTTGTAACAATCCAGCCGTACTTTCTGAGCCACTGTTGTCGTCTCCCAAGTCGTTTTCTGTAATTGTAATTAGCGATAATTGCTGTTCAGAAGTGATGTCTTCTTCTAGTAAAATAGTTCCTAAATCTATGGTCTCAGTAGAAGGCTCTATAACTAACGTTTGTTGGTTATAGCCTGTAAATCGAATTACCAATACCTGCTCACCAGATGGAATTGTTTCAAAAGCGAATTCTCCATTAAAATTAGTTAAAACAGGTTGGTTTGTGCTTTGAATGAAAGCCGAAACATTTTGTAATGGTCTTTGACTTTTAGCATCTATTACCTTACCTTTTAAGGCTGGGCTTTGCTGTGCAAAAACTAAAACAGCTTGTAGTACCAATAAGGTACTTAATACAAGTTTTTTCATAAAGAAATTTATAATTAATACTAAATTTTTGTTAAGCAGTGTTAAACTTAACAGCCTGCAAATGTATAACTTTTAATAATATTATTTACCTTTGGCACCCAATTTGTAATAATCTTGACAATAACATAACATCCTTTTTATGAAAATTACACGTTTTATCACCGCAATTGTTGCATTTTTAATAATTAGCAATGCTTTTGCACAGGATAAAAAATTCAAAGTTCACACAGTGGCTTTTTACAATTTTGAAAATTTATTTGATACGATTAACGACCCAGATACTTACGACGAGGAGTACACCCCAGTTAATGGTTGGACTAAAAAAAGTTACAACAAAAAACTTGATAATTTAAGCCGCGTTATCATCGAATTGGGTACGGGAGAGAATCAAAAAAATTCACCCGTAATTGTTGGGGCTTGTGAAGTTGAAAACAGAAGAGTTCTAGAAGATTTAGTAAAACATCCTACTTTAATCAACAAAGGTTATAAAGTGGTTCATTTTGATTCTCCTGATAAAAGAGGTATCGATGTTGGTTTCCTTTATCAAGAAAAGCATTTTCAACCAACCAGCTACAGCAATGTTCCGCTTTATGTTTATCAAAACGAAACAACTACGGAAAAGAAAAAAGCAAAAGACGAAGACGAAGATGGGGATGAGAATGTTAATGTAGATAAAAAGACAAGAAGAATTTATACCCGTGATCAACTTTTAGTAACAGGATTGTTAGATGGTGAAGAAATTAATGTAATTGTAAATCACTGGCCTTCTCGTTCTGGTGGAGAAAAAAGAAGCAGTCCTTATCGTGAAGCAGCCGGAAGATTGAATAGAAGAATTATGGACTCTATTATTAAAATCAATCCTACAGCGAAGTTTATTACTATGGGGGATTTAAACGATGGTCCGTACAATAAATCGGTAAAACAAGGTGTCGGGGCAAAGCTAAAGAAAACCGATTTAAAAGAACCTCGCGATATTTTTAATCCGTTTGAGCAAATGCAAAAAGACGGTCATGCTACTTTGTTTTACAGAGATGCAGGGGATATTTTTGATCAAATTCTAGTGAGTCAGCAATTAATACCTGTTGATAATGATTACAGTACTTTCAAATATTGGAAAGCGGGTATTTACAACAAATCATTTTTAATTCAGAAAACGGGTCAATGGAAAGGGTATCCCTTACGTAATCAAAATGGAGTTCCCGGATTCTCAGATCACTTTCCCGTTTATATTTATTTAGTGAAAGAAGTGAAGTAATTTACGCTTAAATATTTTAAAAAGGTTAGTTAGCAATAAAATGCAGCTAACCTTTTTTCTTTTTAGTAACTTTACGGTTTAAAATTGAAAATATGGCAATTGCAAAACCGTTTAATTTACAAAAGTGGGTTGAGGATAATAAAGAATTATTAAAACCACCTGTTGGCAACAAGAATTTGTATGTTGACTCTGGCGATTATATTGTGATGATTGTGGGTGGACCCAATGCACGAAAAGACTATCACTATAACGAAACGGAAGAATTATTCTATCAGTTAGAAGGCGAAATAACGGTTTACATCCAGGAAGAAGGCGAAAAGAAGGCTATGAAATTAGGTCCAGGCGATATGTATTTACATCCTGCTAAAGTGCCTCATTCTCCAGCTAGAACAGCAGGTTCTGTAGGTTTGGTAATCGAAAGAAAAAGAGCCGGAAAAGGATTCAATGATGGTTTGTTGTGGTTTTGCGACAATTGCAATCACAAATTACACGAAGTATATTTTGAATTACACGACATTGAAAAAGATTTCTTACTCCATTTTAGTACCTTCTACAATTCAGAAGAAAAAAGAACGTGCAAAAAATGTGGCACTATAATGGAAACCAATCCTAAGTTTACAACAAAAAAATAAAGCTCTAACCACATAGAAACATAGAAAAAAAGAGAAAGGGATAGACCATTCTGGTTAGATAGATGGCTATGATTTCTCATGTTAAGTGAAACGACTTTATCTGAGTACAGTAACCTATGATTCTATGTGGTTAAAATTTTAAAACACAATTGCATTTACGGAGTTACAATATATTTTTTATCTTTGTAAAAATTTAACAAAAACCGAATAAAAAGTTATAAAATGATATCTGAAGCAGCAATTCAATTTGGTATGCAAGAAGCCTTGCAACAATTAGGCATTAAAGAAATTAACGAAGGAACTTCTACTGGAACTAAGTGGTTTTCTAACGGAAAAATCATCGAATCGTATTCACCAGCAACTGGTGATTTGATTGGTAAAGTAAAATCTTCTACAAAAGAAGATTACGAAACAGCTATGCAAGCCGCAACGGAGGCTTTCAAAACATGGCGTTTGGTTCCAGCTCCAAAAAGAGGAGAAATCGTACGTCAAATGGGAGAAGAATTGCGTAAACATAAAGAAGCACTAGGAAAATTAGTGTCTTTTGAAATGGGTAAATCGTATCAAGAAGGTCTTGGAGAAGTTCAGGAAATGATTGACATCTGTGATTTCGCAGTAGGTTTATCACGTCAATTACACGGTTTAACAATGCATTCAGAACGTCCAATGCACAGAATGTATGAGCAATGGCATCCGTTTGGAGTGGTTGGCATCATTTCGGCTTTCAACTTCCCAGTAGCGGTTTGGTCTTGGAACACCATGTTAGCTTGGATTTGTGGTGATGTTTGTATTTGGAAACCAAGTTCAAAAACACCTTTGTGTGGTATTGCTTGTCAAAACATCATTCAAACGGTATTAGAAAGAAACAATTTACCAGAAGGGATTAGCTGCTTAGTAGTGGGTAACGAGTCTGGAGATTTAATCAATAACGACAAACGTATTCCATTAGTATCGTTTACAGGTTCTACAAGAATTGGTCGTCACGTATCAAAAACAGTTGCTGAACGTTTTGGAAATACTATCTTAGAATTAGGTGGAAACAACGCGATTATCGTTTCTAAAGAAGCCGATTTATCTATGGTATTGGTAGGAGCCGTATTTGGAGCGGTAGGAACAGCTGGGCAACGTTGTACATCAACTCGTAGATTAATTGTTCACGAAAGTGTGTACGATAAAACATTAGACGTTTTAGCCAAAGCGTATGCACAATTAAAAATTGGAAATCCATTAGATGCCAACAATCACGTGGGACCACTTATCGATAAAGGTGCGGTACAAGATTACTTAAATGCTATCGAAAAAGCAAAAGCTGAAGGCGGAAGAGTAATTGTAGAAGGTGGCGTTTTAGAAGGAAAAGGATACGAAAGTGGTTGTTATGTAAAACCATGTATTATTGAAGCTAAAAACGAGTTCGAAATTGTACAACACGAAACTTTTGCTCCCGTATTATACGTAATGAAATACAGCACAATTGAAGAAGCGATTGCAATGCAAAATGCAGTTCCTCAAGGATTATCTTCTTCTATTTTTACTAATAACATGAGAGAAATGGAATTATTCCTTTCTGCTGCGGGTTCTGATTGTGGTATTGCTAATGTAAACATTGGAACTTCTGGTGCTGAAATTGGTGGTGCTTTTGGTGGTGAAAAAGAAACTGGTGGTGGCCGTGAATCAGGTTCTGATGCATGGAAAGCCTACATGAGAAGACAAACCAATACGATTAATTACGGAACAGCATTACCATTAGCGCAAGGTATTAAGTTTGATTTGTAAAATAAGTGATTAGTGAAAAGTAATTAGTGATTAGTTGCTTTTTGGATATAGAGAAACCCTGCAATTGCAGGGTTTTTTGTTGTTTTACTTTGTGAGTATAGCACACAATTCCGCTATCTGGTTTTTGGAACACGGATTTTTGGAACACAGATTGGAGAAATTTTGGGAATTTTTAAAATTTGGAACGCGGATGACACGGGTTTGCTTCGGCAAAACGCGGATGGTGACGGATTCGCTAAAGCGAAGGGTGATGGTGACGGATTTTAGGAACACGGATTTTAAAAATTTTAGAAATGTTAATAATCTTTGTGGACCTGGTGTAATCTTTGGTGGGCTTAGTGGTTAAGTGGTTAAGTGGTTGTTTCAAGTTTCAGGTTTCAAGTTTTTGGAACACGGATTGGTGAAATTTCGGGAATTTTAGAAATTTTAATTTGGGAGGAATGGTTAAAATTTGGAACGCGGATGACACGGGTTTGCTTCGGCAAAACGCTGATGGTGACGGATTCGCTAAAGCGAAGGGAGATGGTGACGGATTTTAGGAACACGGATTGGAGAAATTTTAGAAATGTAAAAAATCTTGGTGGGCTTGGTGTAATCTTTGGTGGGCTTAGTGGTTAAGTGGTTGTTTCAAGTTTCAGGTTTCAAGTTTTTTGGAACACGGATTTTAAAAATTTTAGAAATGTTAAAAATCTTGGTGGGCTTGGTGTAATCCTTAGTGGTCTTAGTGGTTAAATTGTTGTTTCAGGTTTCAAGTTTTTGGAACACAGATTGGAGAAATTTTGGGAATTTTAATTTGGGAGGAATGGTTAAAATTTGGAACGCGGATGACACGGGTTTGCTTCGGCAAAACGCTGATGGTGACGGATTCGCTAAAGCGAAGGGCGATGGTGACGGATTTTAGGAACACGGATTGGAGAAATTTTAGAAATGTAAAAAATCTTGGTGGTGCTTGGTGTAATCCTTAGTGGGCTTAGTGGTTAAATGGTTGTTTCAAGTTTTTTGGAACACGGATTTTAAAAATTTTAGAAATTAGAAAAATCTTGGGAGGCTTAAGGGGTAAAATATCTTGCTAATAAAGAGCGAAGAATTAGGAAACCAACCTTTTTTAACGGGTTAAATATCCTATTTCTAATAAAATTGGCGCTTCGGTTAAAAAAGTTTAAATTTGAACGCTTTGTTTACAGAAGGATAAGGCTATTATTTGCAAAAAAGATGCGTCAGGAAAATACTCATGTTGAAGAATGGGATGCGATTATTGAATCTAGAAGCAGTCTTTTGGATGTCAATCTGAAAGAGCTTTGGCATTATCGCGATTTATTGGTTTTATTCGTGCGACGTGATTTTGTAACCGTATACAAGCAAACTATTCTAGGGCCGCTATGGTTTTTTATTCAGCCTTTATTAACTACAATCACATTTACTATTATCTTTGGAAACGTGGCCCAATTGGATACTGATGGGGCGCCTAAAATTATATTCTACATGGCGGGAATCACCTTGTGGAACTATTTTTCGACTTGTTTAACTACGGTATCAAGTGTTTTTAATACCAACGCAAGTATTTTTGGAAAAGTGTATTTCCCCAGATTGATTATGCCGCTTACAATAGTGATTTCCAATTTAATGAAGTTTGGAGTCCAGTTTCTATTGTTCCTAGGTTTTGTGGGATATTTTACTTTTCAAAAACAAATTGAGCCGAATGCATGGATTTTCCTTACGCCTATAATCGTTATTTTAATGGCTTTGATAGCTATGGGTATTGGCTTGATTTTATCGGCTATGACTACGAAATATAAAGACTTGAACCAACTTATCGGTTTTGGGGTACAGTTGTTTATGTATGCTTCTCCTGTAATTTATCCAAGTTCATCGGTTCCAGCGGCTTACCAATGGATAGTGGAACTAAATCCTTTGGTGGGGTTGTTTGATTATATGCGCTATGCGTATTTAGGGGCAGGGACTTTTGTAATGGCAGATTTGATTTATCCCGGAGTGTTTGCGTTGGTGATATTGATCTTTGGTATTTTGGTGTTTAATAAGACGCAGAAGACCTTTATGGATACGGTTTAGGTTTCAAGTTTTTGGAACACGAATTGATGAAATTTTGGGAATTTTTAAAATTTGGGACGCGGATGACACGGGTTTGCTTTGGCAAAACGCGGATGGTGTCGGATTTTAGGAACACAGATTGGGGAAATTTTAGAAATGTAAAAAATCTTGGTGGTGCTTGGTGTAATCCTTGGTGGGCTTAGTGGTTAAGTGGTTGTTTCAGGTTTCAAGTTTTTGGAACACGGATTGATGAAATTTCGGGAATTTTTAAAATTTGGAACGCGGATGACACGGGTTTGCTTCGGCAAAACGCGGATGGTGATGGATTCGCTAAAGCGAAGGCGGATGGTGACGGATTTTAAGGAACACGGATTGGAGAAATTTTAGAAATGTAAAAAATCTTGGTGGTGCTTTGTGAAATCCTTGGTGCGCTTAGTGGTTAAGTGGTTGTTTCAAGTTTCAAGTTTTTGGAACACGGATTGGGGGAATTTGAGAAATTTTTAAAATTTGGAACGCGGATGACACGGGTTTGCTTTGGCAAAACGCGGATGGTGACGGATTCGCTAAAGCGAAGGGCGATGGTGACGGATTTTAGGAACACGGATTGGAGAAATTTTAGAAATTTAAATAATCATAGTGGGCTTTGTGAAATCCTTGGTGCGCTTAGTGGTTAAGTAGTTGTTTCAGGTTTCAAGTTTTTTAATGTTGAATTTTGAATAGGTAATGAGTAAAGTAGTAATAAAAGCAGAAAATATTGCCAAGCAATACCGTTTGGGTCTCGTGGGAACGGGTACCGTTAGAGACGATTTGAAGCGTTGGTGGTATCAAATGCGAGGGAAAGAAGATCCGTTTTTAAAAATTGGGGAAGCAAATGACCGAAGTAGTAAAGGCAATAGCGATTATGTTTGGAGCCTCCGCGATATTAATTTCGAAATCAACCAAGGGGATTCGGTGGGGATTATAGGGCGTAATGGTGCTGGAAAATCTACTTTGTTAAAAATATTAAGTCAAGTGACCCAACCTACAACGGGTAAGATTTTTACAAAAGGGCGTATTGCTTCGTTATTAGAGGTTGGAACCGGTTTTCATCCTGAAATGACAGGGAGGGAAAATATTTATTTGAACGGCGCTATTTTAGGCATGCGCAAACAGGAGATTACCCGTAAATTTGATGAAATCGTGGCTTTCTCAGGGGTAGAACGTTACATTGATACACCAGTTAAGCGTTATTCTTCGGGGATGTATGTGCGGTTGGCTTTTGCGGTTGCAGCGCATTTGGAATCCGAAATTTTAATTGTAGATGAGGTATTGGCTGTGGGCGATGCCGAATTCCAAAAGAAATGTTTGGGAAAAATGAATGATGTGAGTAAAGGAGAAGGGAGAACGGTGTTGTTTGTGAGTCATAATATGGCGGCAGTGAAGAGTTTGTGTAATAAAGGAATTGTATTGGAGCATGGAAAAGTAGTTTTTAATAGTGATGCTGAAAGTGCTGTGAATTATTATTTAGAGAGAGAATCCTTTGAAAAATTAAGTTACAACAAGCATGAATTAAGTGATTTTTATAATTCTGAAAAAATTAAAATTAATAGCATTGAGCTATCCTCAGAAAATTTTTTCTCAATAGAAAATAAAACTTTTCTTAAGGTAAATTATGTTGTTTTAGAAAAAATGAATGCATTTAATTTTAGTTTAGTACTAAAAGATTTTAATGAGGTCGTAATTTTTAATTCCATTTCAAGTGTAATAGAAATATCTCAAGGTAATTATGAGACAATTTTCGAAATACCGGAAAACTTTCTAAATGATAATAAATATAAATTACGGTTAATTTTTGTTAACCAATCTAAAATTATAGTTGATCTTGATGATATATTATCATGGAATGCAATTGAATCTCAAGAGAGAAAAGTTAATTGGTTTGGAAAGATTGTAGGAGTAGTTAGACCTGAATTTAATTGGATTACTAATAAAATAGAATGAAAAATATAGATAAATTGACGGTTGAGAATATGGATATTTATTTTCCCTTGACCCAAAAGAAAGAATTGATTGAAAGAATTTCTAAAGATATTTTTAAAAAAGGAAATCTTCTTGATTTAGGTTGCGGAACAATGCCGTATAAGAAATTAATAATGGAAAATTCCGTTATTACGAGTTATATGGGTGTTGATATTGAAAATCCGATTTATCAAAAAACACAAAAACCTGATTGTTTTTGGGATGGTTTTGAAGTGCCTCTTGAAAGTTCAACATTTGATAATGCCATATTGATTGAGGTTTTGGAACACATGCCAAAGCCTGAAAACACCATGAAAGAATTAAGTAGGCTCTTAAAAAAAGATGCAAATTTATTGATTACTGTTCCTTTTTTGTGGACTTTACATGATGTGCCAAATGATGAGTTTAGATATACGCCATTTGCTTTAAAAAGAATGTTAGAAGAAAATAATTTTGAAGTAATTAATTTGGAGAGTTTCAATAATTGGCATGGAAGTATGGCGTTAATGTTAGCTTTATATGCTAGAAGAGGTTGTCCAGTTAAGTTTCGAAAAATCTTTTCTTTTTTTATTTTTCCTGTAGTCAAATATTTAATGAAAAAGGATTCAGGTTCAAATAAAGCTGTTTTTAATGAAGGACAAATGATAACGGGTATTTGGTGTTTAGCAAAAAGAAAGTAATAATATGATTAATGTAACCAAAACATTTTTTCCTCCAATAAAGGAGTATCAAGAACAATTGCAACGTATTTGGAACAACCAATGGTTAACTAATCGTGGAGAATTGGTGTTGGAATTAGAAGAAAAGTTGAAAAGTTACTTGAAGGTAAATCATATTTTAGTAACCATTAATGGCACTATTCCCATTCAAATTGCTTTAAAGTTACTTGGTGATGGAGGTGAAATCATAACAACTCCATTTAGTTACGTTGCCACTTCTGCTGCAATAGTATGGGAAAATTGTACTCCTGTTTTTGTAGATATTCATCCCGAATATTTAACAATCGATGAAACCAAAATTGAAGCAGCCATAACAGAAAAAACTACGGCTATATTAGCTACGCATGTTTTTGGAAATCCTTGCCATGTAGAAGCTATAGAAGCTATTGCAAAAAAGTACCAGCTAAAAGTAATCTATGATGCGGCTCATGCTTTTGGAGTAACCTATAAGGGAATCTCTATTTTTGAATATGGCGATGCAAGTACTTGTAGTTTTCATGCTACGAAATTATTTCACACTGGAGAGGGCGGGGCTTTGTTTGCAAAAGATACGAAATTGCAACATCAGTTGTTTTACAGTCATAATTTTGGACACGACGGACCATTGGCGTTTCATGGTTTAGGGATCAATGGGAAAATTTCTGAATTACAGGCAGCTATGGGCTTAACAGTTTTACCTCATATTGAAACTATATTAGCAGAGCGTAAACGTGTAGTGGATTTCTATAATCAAAATTTAGATTTATCTCAAGTGCAAACTTTGAAAATAAGAGCCAATACGAAATGGAATAATAGCTATTATCCCGTAATATTTCAAGAAGAATCCGTTTTATTGCGTGTACAAAAAGCACTTAATGAAGTGCAAATCTACCCTAGACGTTATTTTTATCCATCTTTAAACACTATTGCATATTTGAAGGGAGAAAAAATGGCGGTTTCTGAAAATATTGCTTCCAGAATACTTTGCTTACCTTTGTATGTTGAGTTAAATAATAATGAGTTACAAAAAATTGTTTCCATTTTAAATGTTAATTTATGATTGTAATAGGGGCTAAAGGTTTTGCAAAAGAAGTTTTGGAGGTCTTGTATCAAATGAATCAATTAGAAAATTTAGTTTTTTATGATGATGTTAATGAAGATACGCCTCATTTACTATACGAGCAATTTCCGGTTTTGAGAACTAAAGAAGCTGCTTCACATTATTTTAAAACGGTTGATTACCGATTTACAATAGGTATTGGTAATCCATTATTAAGAAAAAAATTAATGGATCAATTTGTGCAGTTGGGTGGCGAATTTACTAGTACTATAAGTCCATTGGCTCAAATAGGTCATTACGGAAATACAATTGGTGCGGGGAGTAATATCATGACAGGAGCTATTCTTACAAATGATATCAAAATTGGTCAAGGAGTTTTAATTAATTTAAATTGTACAGTTGGTCATGATTCTAAAATAGGAGATTTTGTAGAGTTATCCCCAGGAGTTCACATATCTGGCAATAGTACAATAGGAGATTATTGTACTATTGGAACGAATGCTACTATTCTACCTAAAATAATATTAGGTAAAAATACAATTATTGGAGCAGGTTCTGTAGTTACAAAAGATGTTCCTGCTAATACTATGGTTGTTGGTGTTCCTGCAAAAATCATCAAATCATTAGCGCCAATTCATTTTTAAAATGCAGATTAAGTTTATACATATTTTTGATGATGATAAATTTATTGATCCTACAATAAAGTTATTTGAGGAGGTCATTCCAGAACAATCAGTTTATTATGTAAATAAATCAAAAAACACGGGTTTTAAGTATGTTAAATCATCAAATGTAAGCCGTGTTGATTTGTCTATTCAGCAAGAAAAAAGAGATTTGTTGCAATTTATTAATTCTGATAAAAGTCATGTTGTTTTTTTGCATGCTTTGGAAAGCAATAAACAAAGTTTAGTTTTCGAGATTTTACCCACAATAAAAAAAGTTTGGTTCATATGGGGATATGATTTGTACGGTAATTGGCCTCTATTAAAAAAAAATATTTATCAACCAAGCACTAAATCTCTTTTAAATTTAAAAACGGATTTAAAAAAAAATTTGATTCATAATTCGTTATCTTTTTATCTTTTTCAAAAGCGACATTTAATAAAAAAATTCAGCAGAAAAGGATTTCACATTTTAAACAATGCTTTTGACACTTCTTTCTATAGAGCCGCACAACTTATGGATTATGTAGTTCCTGTAGTACCAACAGAATATAGTCTTATTAAAAAGATGAATTTAAAAGCCCAGTACGCACCATTTACTTATGGTTGTATTGAAGATTTGTTAGGAAGTAAAATTAATGAAAGTGTTTCTAAGCAACCCAATATAATAGTTGGTAATTCAGCAGACCCCTCAAATAATCATTTAGAAGTTTTAAGTGAATTGGCAAAATTGGACTTACATGACCGTAAAGTGTATGTGCCTTTGAGTTATAGTGGAAGTTTACAGTACAAAGAGAAAGTAATAGAAGCAGGGCGAGAATTTTTAGGTTCAAATTTTTTCCCGCTTATTGATTTTATGACTTTAGAAGAATATAATAATATTTTATTAAGCTGTGGTACTCTTATTTTTAATCACGTGAGACAACAAGGTGTTGGAAATATAATTACTTTAGGATATTTGGGAGCTACACTTTTTTTAAATGAAGAAAGTCCGGTTTATTCTTATTATCAATCTTTGGAAATGAAAATATTTAATGTAAAAGATATTTCTTCTAAATTATTTTATGAGCTTAATGAACAAGAAGAAAAAAGCAACAAGATTACATTTTTTGATTTGTATTCTAGAAATGCTGTTCATAATAAAATAAAAACTTTAGTTCAAATTGTTACTCATTAGCTTATATTTTAGTTCAATCTTTTGTATAAAATTGTTGTATGTACTTACTAATTTTTATCATAGGAACAAATGAAATAGAACAGAAAGTTATTGTTTCAAGAATTAAACCAAGTGCATTTAGTTGCTTTATAAAAATAAAAAATTGAACACATTTATGAATGAACCATTAATTTCCATTATTATTCCAACATACAACAGAGCTCATTTAATTAGTGAGACTTTAGATAGTGTGTTGATGCAAACTTATACTGACTGGGAATGTATTATAGTAGATGATGGTTCTACTGATTCAACAGAAGTTATTGTCAATCACTATTTGTCAATAGATTCTAGATTTCAATATTACAAACGACCAATTAATTATAAATCAGGTGCAAATGGTGCAAGAAATTATGGTGCAAAATTATCCAATTCACGATTTTTAATTTTTTTAGATTCAGATGATTTATTAATTGACAATGCTCTCAAAAATAGGATTAAGTATATTATAAATTCGAAGACTCATTTTGATTTGTTAATTAGTAATACAGCAATTTTTAAATCAAAAATTGGTGATTCTATAGCTCTTTGGAATATTTATAACAAAAGCGATACAAATCTAGATTTGTTGAGAAAGTTTTTGAATGTCGACATGCCTTGGCATACAAACGGAGTAACATGGTCGAAAGAGTTTTTTAATAAAATTGGTGGATGGAATGAAGAGCTTAAGGCTTGGCAAGATTGGGAATTGCATACAAGAGCATTATTAAATAGTCCAATTGTAATTGGTGGGGAAGATTGTCCAGATAATTTTTATAAGATTCAAGGGAGTAATAGTATAAAAGATAATGATAGAACAATTAAATATTATAAGTCCGTTAGCAGTGCAATCTGTATAATTTTGAAGTCACTAAAGAATAGTAGTTCAATTAAAAATGAAGTAATACATGAGTCAAATAAATTAGCTATACGTTTTCTTATTAAAATGCCGATTACTCATCGATTTTATTTAGAATCTATAATGAACTTTGGCAAGATTAATACCCTTTGTGATTTTAGAAAGTTTGAAATAGTTAAGTTTTATTTTTTAGAATTTACAGCTAGGAGTACTAAGCTAAAATTATTTTTGATTAAAAAGTTATATGATAGATATCAAGAATATATTAATGTCCCACGTACCTTTATGAAATTAACTATTCATGATATAAAAAAATAAACTATGACAAAAATATCAGTTGTTTTACCTGTTTATAATTGTGAAGAGTTCATTTTTGAAACAGTAGCAAGTATATTAAATCAAACTTATAAAGATTTTGAGCTTATTATTGTAGATGATTTTTCAAGTGATAATACAGTTTCAGTTATTGAACAATTTAAAGATTTTAGGATAAAACTAATAAAGAAAGAAAAAAATACCGGATATACGGATAGCTTGAATTATGCAATTTCAATTGCTAAAGGAGAATATATTGCTCGAATGGATGGGGATGATGTTTGTGTATCCACACGGTTTGAAAAACAAGTTGCATTTTTAGAAAACAATCCTGATGTAGTCTTATGCGGAACTGCCATAAAATTTATTGGTTTAGATAATGGCGTTAAAATATATCCATTAAGTCATGATAGTATAAAAATCAAATTGTGTTTTGGAACTCCATTCTGTCATCCAAGTGTAATGGGTAAAAAGCAAGTTTTTTTACAAGCACCTTATGATAAAAAATTTGAACCTGCAGAAGATATTCATTTATGGTCAAGAATTGTAAATGTTGGAAAGGTAGTAAATCTTGATGAAGTTTTGCTGCATTATAGAGCACATAGTAACCAAGTTTCAGTCTCTAATAGAGAAATTCAAAAGCAAAACAGTTTTTTTGTTCGTATGGAATATTTAAAAAACTTTGCGCTCAAAGATAAATTTTCAGATGAAGAATTGAAAATAATATTTATTCATGATAAAATTCATAGTTTACAGGAATGTGAAATTGTTATAAAGTTTTTCAAGTATTTGGAGTCAAAAAACTTTTTAATAAATGAGTTTGATGTAAAAGAGTTTAATTTGATGATAGATAATATAAAATTAAACATGCTTAAGTCTTTTTTTAATTTAAAAACCTTTTTCAGATTTGATAGTTTACTTTTTTTTATAAAACACTCTAATTTTACGGATGCTATTAAAATCTTGAATTTTAAAAAAAGAATAAAATTATTTTAAATCATTTATGAAGTACATCAGAGGAATTAACGGATTGAGAGCCGTTGCGGTTATATTTGTTATTATATCGCATTGGTTTCCAAAAACTTTTTTTTTGAACAAACTTCCTCTAGGAAATATTGGAGTTGATATTTTTTTTGTAATAAGTGGTTTTTTGATTACTTCTATTTTATTAAAAGAGAATAAGGATATTGAGGCTAAACAAAATGGCTTTTTTCAAAGGTTAATGATTTTTTTCTTGAAAAGAACATTTAGAATTTTTCCAATTTATTATATGCTTTTATTTTTTTTGTATTTAACAAATGGGAATGAGTTTAGAGATTATTTAATTTATTATTTGACTTACACTAGTAACTATTTATTTTATTACACTCAGAATTGGCATGGTTTAGCTGCTCATTTTTGGTCTTTAGCTGTAGAGGAGCAATTTTATTTATTCTGGCCAGTTTTACTTTTTTTAACATCAAAAAGGAACCATCTTTTTTTGATAATATTTTTGTTTTTTAGTGGAATTGGATTTTCCTACTTTGTTAATGATAACATGTCAAGAGTTTTAACGATAAATTGTTTTCATGCTTTAGGAACAGGTGCATTATTAGCTTGTTTAGAGTTTTATGAAATTAAGTGGAGAATAAAACTCTATGAAATTATTAAGTTTCTTTTTTATCCTTTAATAATTCTAACAATTTTAAATTATACAATAATTGAGAATTTGTTTTATCCTTCACGATTAGTTGTGAGTGTGTTGACGTTCAGGATATTAATAATGTGTATTGATGATTGTAATAGCAATTTTTTATTCAAATTTTTGAATATAAAGTTTTTAGATTATTTAGGAATGATTAGTTATGGATTATATTTGTATCATAATATTGTGCCTACATACGTCAATAGGTTTATAAGAAAATACAATATTGAAATTTTTGAAAATGAACAATCAAGTATTTATTTTCAAATAACAGTTTATTTCGTTTTATTGATTTTAATTTCAAGTTTATCTTGGAGTTTTATTGAAAAACCATTGCTTAAGTTAAAAAAGTATATTCAATGAATAATCCACTAGTATCTGTAATTATTCCTACATTTAAGCGAAGTCATTTTTTGAAATTAACTATTGAAAGTGTTTTAAATCAAACTTTTCGAGATTTTGAAATTATTGTAGTTGATGATGGAACATTTGGTAACGAAAATTTTTTATTATGTCAAAACTATGAGGATGTCAGGTACATAAAGATTGAAAATAGTGGTGGTCCTGCAAAACCAAGAAATGTTGGTATTAAAGAATCTCAGGGAAAATATTTAGCATTCGTTGATGATGATGATATTTGGTTACCTAAAAAATTGGAGAGACAGGTTGAGGTTTTAGAACAAAATCTTGAGTATGGTTTAGTTCATGGTTGTTGTGAAGTAATTACTAAAGAAGGTGTTTTACAAAATATTATTGTGGGGCGACCTGGTAAACCAGAAATTAAACATGGTGATGTAAAAATGCGTATGATGGGGAATTGGACGGTGATGATGCCTACTTCTTTTGTAAGAAAAGAAATAATTGATAAGGTTGGTTTTTTTAATGAGAATATGCCAGCCGCTGGAGAGGATACAGAATTTTGGGCTCGTTGTTCCTTTGAAACAAAATTTTATTATTTAGATGAGCCCTTAGTATTGTATCGAGTTCATAATAATAATATTTCATCAAAAAATATAAATTATATTAAGTTACCTTTTTATTTAAAAAAAGTTTTAGAAAAACAAAGAAATCAAAAAAAAATCAATAAACATGAATTCAAAGTTTTGTTAAGAAATTTAGTTAAAGCACAATTGAAAATGTTTCATTTGAGTTTTTTTAAAAATATTTTTTTTCTGTTTAAGTTAGATAGAATGTGGTTATTAGGTTTCTCAAACATTAAATTAATGATTTTCATTCTTTTTTTTAAAAAATAATTATGCGAGTAGGTTTCAATCCCAATAAAGATAAAATCCTTCCCCCATCTGATTTTACACACCAGGTGATTGTGCCCGTTTATATACCGCATCAAAGCGACTATTTCAAAGACAGTTTGCAAATTTTGCAATGGTGTTTGGAGTCCTTGTTTAAAACCAGTCATGCTAAAACCTATTTTACAATAATCAACAACGGAAGTTGTAACGAGGTTGTGGAGTACTTAAATCAATTGCATCAAGAATACAAAATACAGGAGATCATTCACACCACTGCGATAGGAAAACTAAACGCTATTTTAAAAGGGCTAACGGGACATCAGTTTCCGTTAATTACTATAACTGATGCTGATGTATTGTTTTTAAACAATTGGCAAAAAGCCACGTATGAAGTGTTTGAAGCATTTCCAAAAGCAGGTGTTGTATCGCCAGTCCCAAACCCTAAAAATCTCAAATATTATACAGCTAATTTAATTGGAACAACTTTTTTTTCAAAAAGTATTTCTTTCAGAAAAGTTGTTTCAAAAGGTGGGATGGCAGCTTTTGCAAAGAGTATTGGTAATGTGTCGTTGTATAAAGCTATACATTTTGAAAAGCAATTGACGATAAATAAAGATAATGTTATAGCTTTGGTTGGGGCGGGTCATTTTGTTGCAACTTACAAGGGTGTCGGTTTTGATCTGCTTAAACAACGATTTTCTGAGTATAGTTTGGGAGGCGACAGTGTACGGTTATTATTAGATAAACCGCCAACAGATTTGGGTTTGTGGAGATTGTCAACTCAAAATAATTATGCTTATCATTTAGGCAATGTTAAAGAAGATTGGATGCAAGAGGAATTTGATAAAATAACTTTTGATTCAGCTCCTTTTGAGTGTAGTATTGAAAATAAAGTATATTCTGGGATTTTGAATAATTTTTATATGAGATTTTTCTCAAGATTAATTTTTAGAAAACCTTTTTGGCAGTTGTATTTGCGTTATAAAGGATTAACATTAGAAGAAGCCAAACAGTATTGAGCATGAAAACCATCGCCATCATACCCGCACGAGGCGGCTCGAAACGCTTGCCTGGGAAAAACACCATGCTTTTAGGGGGTATTCCTTTGTTAGTACATAGTATTTTGTTTGCCCAGCAACAAGATGCCATAACAGCGGTGTATGTTTCTACAGACGATGCGCACATAAAAGAAGTGGCGCTCCACTATGGCGCACAAGTCATCGATAGGCCTTCTGAACTTTCAGGTGATTTAGAACCTACAGTATCGGCTTTAAAACACGTCTTAGCGTCCCTAACCGAGAAAGTGGATACTGTTGTGGTTTTGCAACCTACTAACCCCTTACGCCCTGAAAATTTGTTCCATGAGGCGTGGCAAGTGTTTACTAAAAATCAAGTCGCAAGTCTGTTTACCGTTTCGCAAAGCCATCAAAAGTTGGGCAAAATCAAAGAGGCTGTTTTTATTCCCTTTAACTACAAACCAGGGCAACGCAGTCAGGACTTAGAACCCCTTTATTACGAAAATGGATTGCTTTACATTGCTTCAGCTCAAGCAATCCTAAACAACGAAATCATTACGAAGGACGCTTTTCCGTTTGTGGTGGATCATCCTTTTGCTCGTGTAGATATCGATACGCAGGATGATTTTGATTATGCGGTGTTTTTATTGGGGAGATAGGGTTTCTTTTAGGTTGCAGGTTTCAGGTTTCAAGTTTCAGGTTTTTTGGAACGCAGATTTTAGAAATTTTAATAATTTAAATAATCTTTTATGTGCTTTAATTAGCGTTAAGTTGATTACTTTTCTTATATGTTATATGTTTGGAACGCGGATGACGCGGATTTAACGGATGGTCGCGGGTTTTTCTTTGGCTTACTTTGTGGTTAGATAGGGTTCGCTAAAGCGAAGGCTGATGGTGACGGATTTTTTGGAACACGGATTGGGGAAATTTTGGAAATCTTTAAAATTTTGAACGCGGATGAAGCGGGTTTGCTTTGGCAAAACGCTGATGGTGACGGATTCGCTAAAGCGAAGGCTGATCAGGCGGATTTTTTGGAACACAGATTTGGAAAATTTTAGAAATTAGAAAAATCTTTGTGATGCTTGGTGTTAATCTTTGTCCCGATAGCTATCGGGATTGCGGTTAAATGATGAGACACAGATTGGAGAAATTTCAATAATTTTTATAATCTTTTATGTGCTTTAATTAGTGTTGCGTTGCGCTGATAACTTTTCTTATATGACTTATATGGTTTAAAAAATGTGTTTGGCACGTGGATTGGAAAAATTTGCGTGCTTAGTGTCTTCTTTGTGCTTCTTGTAGTTATAAGAGGTGCTTTAACTTCGTTGGTAAACCTTACGTTCTTTGTGGTTGAGGGACTGTTTTCTTGGTTTTTTTGTGTAGCAGTGAAATGAATTATGAAATTTGTTTCCGTAATAAAAAAATTAGTATAAATTTGTTAAAAAAAATAGAATAATTTATTATATAATTTTTAATATTATCGTATTGTTAAGTAAATCTATTTTTTTATAATTATTTGCTATTTTGAAATTAACGGTTGAGTTGTACTTGTTTTGAGTGTTGTTGGTTTAAAAGCAGGTATGAAATGAGCGCACCTTGGTTAAGCAAAAAAAAAAATGAATTCATACGCTTAAACTTCTGTAATTATGAAACAAAGACTACTCCTTTTTTTGATTTTCTCTTCGCTGTTTTGTTTTAGTCAAGATAAGAAGAAAGATAAAGACTCGACTTACGTTGTCGTGTATGATTTTAAAACGGGTACGTATGACAAAAACCTGTTCAGGCCCAAAGTAGATCGCCCTATTGTTTATAAGATAATCAACATCAACCGATTGGCTTTTGATGTGCGTGTCAATTCTTCGGATTTAATTGTGGCAGAGACCGATTGGTTCACTAGTGCCGCGGAATTAAAAAAAATAACAGAAATGTTAGCCGAATCAACGCCTCCAACTTCTTATGTTACCGTTCCTATACTTGAGAACAGTAAATTGGGTCCCAACGCCAGTATGCCCTCACAAGAAAAAAATAAAATTAATGAAGATATCAAGAACTTTTATGAATTAGAATTTCTAAAGAATGAACTGCGTTTAAAAGAAAGTGAGTGGAATGCTTTGATGAAAGAGACCAAAATGATGGCGTTAAGTAAAATAGACAAAGATTCTCTCGTTAATCAAAAGCTTACTGCTAAAATAGAATCGGTTGAAAAGGAACGGGATAGTCTCGTGCGTTCGATCCAAAAACATGAAACCATTAAAAATGAAAAGCTAAATAAGTTTTATGAGGCAAAAGATAGGTTTTACAGTGCTTACAATGAATTTATGAAACTATATGATCGAATCAATGCGGTTGTCTTAACTTCAAATATGGTATTGCCTGTTTCGAGGCTGCCTTTTTTGAATTATGAAGAATATGAAAATAAGTACAAGGTTGAATTCACGAAAATGCAAACCAATCTGATGGAGGAGACGATATCGGTCGCTATTTTTAATACCGCCTATACCAACCTTGTAGTAAGTTACAATAAAGTAAAAGACATTGAAGATTTGAATAAAGTAATTGATGAACGATCGGTTAAAGCTATTTATGATGAGCTTGATTTGCGCTACGAACAAATAAGAGGTATTAAAGTTCGGGTTGATCTCATCAATTTTGAATCGCTCTTGCAACAAGTGCTTCGCGTGTTACATTTACTAGAGAAGTCCGACTCTTACGAGTTTATTTCGGCTCCAATTCAACCTAAAAATGATATGGCAACCTTTCAAGTTGAGATTAAAGCTAAAAATAAGGATCTTGAAGTGGACAACTCAAGAACGTTTACGCATAACGAATTTATAAGAAGGGGAACACGAATTGATTTTAGTATCGGTTTGGCAGGAAGCTATTTCAACAACACTAATGTTTATGAGATTTATACTGCAAATGGTGAAAATAGGATAGGGTTAAAGAATAAAAATTTAACCGTTCCGTCATTAGTAACCATGATTTCGATGACCAACAGAGGGAGCAAATATGTGGCTTTTGGAGGAAGTGCCGGTTTGGGCATAGACATTAACAACGGAAGAATTCAAATGAGTAATTTTTTTATTGGGCCTACAGTAGTATTAGGAAAATATGACCGATTAATGTTTACCCCCGGATTGGCATTGCGAAATGTAGGAAAATTAAAAAGCGGCTATGAAGTAGCCAATACGGTGATAACAGAAAGTAATGATATAGACACCGTGTTATCCGATAATTATAAATTGGGCTTTTTTGTGGCACTTACTTATAACTTAACCAATAATGTTCGTGACAAAATATCAAAATTAAATTAAAATGAAAACCTTTGAAAATTTTGCCTTCATATTAGCCATAATTCTCGTGTCGTTGCTATTAGTGGTTTTTAAATTTAGAACCTCTTATAAATATTATGTTCCTGTAGCTTGGGAGCACCAACAAGGTAAGACAGGGGGACAACCTGTAATTACAAATGTGGTGAAACTTCCGTCAGATTGTCCCGCTGCTAATGCTCAAATAACGAATGATTTATACGATTATTACAAGGGGTCTTTAAGTAAAAAAAGAGGATTTACTGGATTACACAAGGCCGCTATAAAAGGACCTTTTGATAAAGCAGATCAAGCGAATAAAATTCGTAGTGCGTTGATTCGTGAGTTTGATGATGAATGGAATCCATTGTTGGTAACTGATTTTGCTACCTTTTGTGATCATTGATTTTTTTTGGAATGCAGATTGGGGAAATTTGAGTAATCTTTAAAATTTGGAACGCTGATGACGCGGATTTAACGGATGGTCGCGGGTTTTCTTTGGTTTGCTTTGTTCCCGATAGCTATCGGGATTACAGTTAGATAGGTTTCGCTAAAGCAAAGGCTGATGGTGACGGATTTTTGGGAACGCGGATTGAAGAAATTTTAATAATTTTTATAATCTTTTGTGTGTTTTAATTAGCGTTACGTTGTGCTGATTACTTTTCTTATATCATTTATAGGGTTTAAAAAATAGTTTATGGTGTCTTATCGTAGCTGACGAATAATTTTGTTGTTAGCGAAGGGGGCTCTTTAAAATGCTTTTGTAAAAAAACAAACCCTACAAATCAAATTTGCAGGGTTTTGTAGGGTCACATTATCGTATTGACTCGTTGTAAATTACTTTGTTTTCTTAACGTATTGTGTCAAAATATAAATACTTTGGTTTTCCACTCTACCTTCAATCAAGTTGGCGTCGTCCCAAACTAATTTTATGTTGTGTACAGCAGCACCACGTTTTGCTGTAAAGGTTGCCCCTTTTACATCCAAATCTTTAATCAATACTACAGAGTCGCCATCTTGCAAGACAACACCATTACTATCTTTATGTACGATTTTGTTTTCGTCTTCTTCTTCTCCTTCCCCTGTTGCTTTTGCCCATTCTAAGGCTTCTTCATCCAAGTACATCATGTCGAGTAAATCGTTTTTTTTCAATCGGGCCAACATGCGCCAGGATAAAATTTGTACGGGTAAATGCTCGTTCCACATGCTTTCTGACAGCCCTCTCCAATCATTCTCATTCATGGTTTCTGGGTGTTCAATTTGGTCTCTTAAAGGTTTAGCAATTAAAACCGAATGTTCTAAGCTTTCTGCAGTGTGAGGTGGTAACGTGTACACAACTAAATCATGTTCGACACCACTAATTTCGCAAACTGAACCACTGCGGTCTTTCAGTTTTTTTTCTATTACACTCATTTTGAATGGATTTTACGTAAATACTAATGGGGCAAAGGTATAAATTGTTATAAAATGACATAAAAAAAAGCAACTTTTTTAAAAAAGCTGCTTTAAGATATGGTAGGGTAAAGGTTTTACAGGTTGAATGTAGCTCCAATAGTCATTACGAATTGGTTGTTGTAGTGATCAAAACCTACTACATCGGAATCGTATCTTGCTAAAGGGGCAAAAGCTTCTGTGTAAAGTCCAAATCCGCTTGAAAAGAAATATCTGAAACCTAAGTGGGCTCCAAAGTTTCGTGTGCCTAAGTTTAATCCAGGATAAACATCCATTTTAGGGTCTAATCCTAAGACGTCACCTATATTGGCATTAAAGCGTATTTTAAGATCCGCTCGGTCTTCAAAATCGGGTTTTACACCAGCAATTTCATTGGCGTTTAAAAGATAAGTGGCTACAAAACCAAACGACATGTTTTCGCCTAAACCAAAATCAACAGTAGAGGTGATGCCCGTTCCGCCGTCTTGTAGGTTAGCCCCTACTTGAAACTTGGTATCGCCCTTTCCTTTAAAAGCTTGAGCATTTGATAGCTGAGTTGCGGCCAATAAACAAATAACGATCAAAATTCTTTTCATGGTATTTTTATTTAAGTGATTTTGCAAATATAAGGATTAACCTTATGATTGTTATATATGTGGAGATTAAAAGACATGGTTGCAATAGTTTTCAAGCTGTTTTGTCCTCCTAAAATTAAGATTATAAAAGTATAAATAAAATCGATTAAAGTCGACCTAGTGTTTTGGTGAAATTTCAGCGGTAGCATTAATTTCGTCCTTTTTCATCAGGATACAAATCAGGTAAAGCATCACTTTGCCAAAATTCTTTGCTAGCTACATCCATCATAGTGAGTTTTCCATTAAAGGCAGCTCCCGTGTCTACATTCCAAACATTAGCAAAGTTTTGCGGAGTGTTTTCACCGATTTGGGTTACGGGGGTATGTCCAATGAAAATTTCTTTATACAGTTTTAGCCGTTTTGGATACAACCTATCTTCTGGCGTTAGCGTTTTATCCAAGCAAAGAACCATTTCCCAAAGGGTTCTATCCCAGTAAAATGTGGGTTCAAAATATTCGTGTTTTACCCCTTTAATGTTTGAAAATCCAGCATGAAGGAAGAGTCTGTTTTCTTCGTCAAGGTAATAATCTTGTAACGATTGTAAAAAATGAATGTGTTTGGCTTTATCAGTTGCGGCTACGTTTTTGTAGGATAATGCGGTGGCTTTTCCGCCATGTTGGAACCACAAGTCTTCGTTGAAATCTGCGGTATCACCGGTAAGCCATTTGAGAACCAAATCATCGTGATTGCCTCTAATAAAAACACAGGATTGTTTGCTTTGAAGCGCTATTAAAAAGTCGAGTACAGCTGGAGATTCACTCCATCCATCAACAAAGTCTCCTAGGAAAATTAAGGTATCCTCTTTATCAAAACGCACTTGATTAAGCACTTGGTGCAATGCTTTGAGTCCGCCATGAATGTCACCAATCACAAATTTCTTATTCATACGTAAACTTTAACAAAAAGTACACAAAAAGTGTAAAATGGATTCTTAGCACCTCGATACCTTTGGAATTCAAAAGTATTAAATAGAAATGCATTTATAATTTAAAATTCAAATCTTATGAAAAATTTAGGAAAAGTTTTTGGTTTCGTTTGTGCGAGTGTGCTGTTGTTTTCGTGTACTACTGATGAACAAGACTTGGAACTCCAAAACGCCATTGCAGAATCTCAAAAAATGGAAATGTCAACTATGGAAGAGGAAAAAGAAATAGTTCAAGATAGTTGTATTGCATTAGTTGAGGGGACGCCTTTGGTTATAATTATAAAAAGAGATTAATTATTAAATTTATAAAGATGAAAACAATTATTTTACTTATTATTAGTGTACTATTTTTATCTAACGTTTCTAAAATTCAAAAGTTTAACAAACAAGAAATTAGTAAATACGATAAATCAGCAATACAAAAAGAAGCTAAAGAGACAAATAAAATTAGTTTCAGAACACCTATAATTATTATTAAAAGGGATTAAGGTTAATGTTTAATTAGTATTTTTGATGAAATCCTTTTTTATAATTTAATTGAACAAGTTTATATCCTTTTTAGTTTTGATTTTTTTATTGGGATGCAATTCTGATAAGAAAAGTGTAGATGAAAAAAAACGATTAGATGTATTTTTCACAAAGAGTTCTGATATTAATCTGGATAAATCTTTGCGATTAAAATATTTGGATTCGATTATACACATCAATGAAAAAATAAAAAACAACGATTCTTTAGTAATAATTAATTATTTTAAGATTGCAAATCGCTTTTTTATGTTGTTAGAGTATGATAGATATAAAGAGACCACAGATAAAATATTAGAGTTATCACGTCTCAATAAAGATTCTGTCAATATGGCAAAAGCAGAATATTATAAAGGGGATTACTTTTTTTCTACATCTCAAAACGATAGTGCTTATTATTATTATCTGGCAGCAGAGAAAAAATATGAAAAAACAGAAGATAGAGTTAGTTTAGCCAATACAATCTTACACAAAGCCTACATTCTATCTTATGAAAAAGATTTTATAGGAAGTGAATCGGAAACAATTAAAGTATTAAGTATTGCTAAAACAATTGGAGATGATTACTTAATTTATGAAGCTTACACTAATTTAGGTAGTTCGTTGGCTGGATTAGAAAATTATGAGAAAGCATTAGAATATCATAAGAAAGCATTATCTCAAGTTGATAAATTGGATGACGAAAATTACAAGCCATTGTTACAGGCTCAAGCTTTAAACAACATCGGATTTGCATATTTAAGTAGTAGTAATTTTAAAGAAGCCAGTACTTTTTTTTCAGAAGGGTTAAAAATTGAAAATCTTAAGGAAATTCAACCAGTTCTTTTCTCTTCTTTGCTTGATCATTATGCCTATTCGCGATTTAAAATGAATCACAAGGAGGGATTAAAAGACTTTGAAACGGCGTTACAAGTTAGAGATGATATTAACGATGTTTATGGCAAAATTAACAGCAGAATCCATCTGACGGAGTACTATTTGTCGAAGCGGGATACAGCAAAAGCCTTGCAATTCAATCAGGAGGCAAATCTTTTGGCAAAAGAATCGAGTTACAATAAGGAGGTTCTTATCACGCTAGACTTTTTTACTCGACTGCTACCCAAGCAAGGATTAGAATATGCAAGGGCTTATATCAAATTGAATGATAGTCTTCAAAATCAAGAGCGAGCTACTCGAAATAAATTGGCCCGTATTGCTTTTGAAACGGATGAAATTATAGTGGAAAAAGAGGCGCTTTCCACTCAAAAAAAAATTATTCTATTGACGTCACTCTTCATCATTTCACTTGGGGTATTGCTTTACATTATCTTGTATCAACGAGGCAAACAAAAAGAATTGTTGTTTGAACAAGAGCAGCAAAAAGTGAATGAAGAAATTTATACCCTAATGCTCAAAAAGCAACACGAAATTGATTTTGCTCGTGAAAATGAAAAGCTAAAAATTGCACGCGATTTACACGACAATGTCTTAAACAAATTGGCCAGTACCCGATTGAATTTATTTCCTTTATCGAAAAGACAAGATGAGGAAACCATTCAAAAAGCAATTGGACAAATTAATGGAATAATCAACATTGAGAGTGAAATTCGACTTATTTCCCACGAGTTGGCCAAAGAAGAATTTTTGAACAGAAATAATTTCAAAACATTAGTTGAGGAGTTAATGGAGAATCAGAAAGCAACCTATTCGGTAGCTTGTGAGTATGATATTACGGATCATGAGGCATTAGAAAACATAGGCAGTGCCATCAAAATGCACTTGTATCGTATTATTCAGGAAACGTTGAATAATATTAATAAGCATGCCAACGCCACTAAAATTACAGTGGAACTTTACATACAAAAGGAGAAGCTGTATTTAGAGATAGCAGATAATGGTGTGGGTTTCAATGTGGATAAGGCTAAAAAAGGGATTGGTTTAAAGAATATCTACATGAGAACAAAAGAAATTAACGGTAGAATTGATGTGGTATCAGAAAAAAATAAAGGAACGAAAATAACAGTTAAAGTTAGAATATAAGCATCTTATGGAACAAAGCATATTAACAATATTGATGATTGACGATCATCCTTCGATGATTGAAGGATATAAAAGTATTTTGGCATTCAATGATTTAAATGCCGAAATTGAGGTTGATGCTGCCTACAATTGTGAGAGTGCTTATCACTTGATTATTGAAAACAAAAGTAAAAAGCATTATGATTTTGTTTTTATCGATTTGAGTCTCCCTCCTTATGAGGAGGAACAAATTTACTCGGGTAAAGAATTAGCACATTTGGTAAAGTTATACATGCCTTCATCTAAGATTGTGATTTTAACCTCTCATGCCGAATCGTTTCTTTTGTATGAAATTCACAAGTATGTTAATCCGATAGGTATTTTAGTTAAAAGTGATTTTACGGCAGACGAACTTCTTTTGGCATTTTCAAAAATGAATGCCAATGAGTTTTATAGAAGTAAAACGGTTCAGCAAAGTATAAAAGATTTTTTGGCTACCAACTTTGTTTTAGACGAATTGAACCGACAAATTATTACGTTGTTGGCTCAAGGCATTAAGACTAAAAATTTACCCAATCATATCAATCTCACGTTAAGTGCAATTAATAAGCGAAAGGCTCAAATTCGAGTTTTTTTTAATTTAGATGATAGTTCCGATGAGAACATTATCAATGCAGCCAAAAAAAGAGGGTTCATTTAGGTCATTTTACCCCAAACTTTAACAAAAAGTACACAAAAAGTGTAAAATGACCTCGTGCATTCCGTTTAAATTTGTTTTTTATTAACCTATTTAATCTGAAACGCATGAAAAATTTCCCAAAATTACTACTGTTTCTTTTTCTATCAAGCCTACTCTGGATAGTCATTCAAGTTTTCCTTTTGATAGATTACCTACCTATTTATTGGAATATTATAAATATTCAAACATTCAACCACGCCCTTGGCGCTGTCATTGTTTTTTCATACACCTATCTTTTAGTGTTTGAAAAGAAAAACATTACAATTAAATAACCCATTAAATAGAAACGATATGAACAATGTTATTTTCAAATTAGTCTTTTTGTTAGCATGTGTATTGGTGGCTTTTGCAATTAACTCTTGTAGTCATGATGAAGAATATGTAAACGCAAATTTAAAAGCAACGCAAATTGATTATCAAAATGTTATGAAACACCGTGAAATTGCGAAATCGATACTTTCTTCAGAGCAGTATGAAGATTATATTTCGAGCGCTATAGCATTGTACGAGAACCTAAATTTTTCCTATAACAATGAAGAATTAGGGGGGTTAAAAACGGTGAGGCAGTTACAAGATTGGATGGCTAAAAATTGGAAAAACACCAATTTTAATTCTATTTCAGAATTTGAATCTGCCTTAATAGAATTTAAAATCCATCAAGAAGAGTTCACGGTTTTCTATGGTAGGAATCTAGTTACGAATAGTAACGCATCCTATAGAGATTCTTTTAAGAATATGGTTTTATCGTTACTTCAAAAAAAGGACTTGCAGGAAAATCAAAAAATTAGCCTTTCTGGTTGTGGTGAGCAGGCTCTTGTGAATATCAAAGAAGCAAAGAATAAAGCAATTGTAAGTTTAATGGTTTTAAATGCTACAAATGATAAAGACCAAGATTTAGAAGGGCTTTTTGCTATCTTCTTGCTTTACAATCAAGCTGTTTCCGAAAGTTCGGACGCTTTAAACGCTTGTTTTAGGTTGGAACAAATAGCGCAATAAATGGGGATATTCAAAATCAAAAAGTAACTTTTTTCAAGACTTTTGAGTTGTTATAACTAAATACTGTTGTTAGCTAGTTTCTGGGGGTTGTCATTTACTACTGATCTAGGTTGTATAACAATTTTTCCCTTCCTTGTTTTCGGCTTAGATTTTAAATAATATGGTTATCTCATTCCATAAAATGTAAATACTACCCCAGAAAGGCTAATTACCTAAGTTTATAACGATAGCGGCTTTCAGCACTACTGAAAGTCGCTTTTTTGTACTTTTAGAAATACAATCAAAAAAATGAAAGTTTAATCGTATTTCATTTTTCTTAAGATGCGCATTACTTCTTTGAAGGACACATAGACCCAGCTTTCTTCAACAGCTTTAAGATAAGGTTTGGCATCAATAAGTTTTTGTTTGGCCTCTTCAAATCCGTTTAAATAACAAATCATGAGGGTGTGGGGAATATTTTCTAATTCTTTTTTCTCACCAGGTTGCAGTGCCATTCCTTTTTTGAGTTTCGTTAGTATGGTGGTGTTCGAATTGTAGATGTGATGCAACATTTTTCGATTGTATTGTGGTGGTTCAAATAACATTTGCGCCTCTATTTTATAATATCCGTTATCAAAAAAGCGTATGGTAACTTTTTCTAAAGGGTAGAAACTGGTTTTGTCATTTAATCCCAAACAAACGTATTCGGTAATCGAAAATGAATCGTCATCAAACGCAATAATGACGTCATCTAAAGCAGAATAAAATAATTTTACTTGTTCATTTACCAATTCGATATCTACCCGAGAATAGTACATTTTGTCGCGGACTTTTTTCTTGTTACCCGCCCAGCAAACAACAAATAATTCTTTAAAAACCTTGTAATTAGATTCTAAATCTTTGTGTTTGTTGTGTAGGAAGTCTAAAACACTTTCTAAGGTATACGCAATGCTATTTCGTGAACTATTTTCAATGCTGATAACCGTTTCCACATTTTGTTTTGAATACGGAATTTTTTCAAACGTAGGCGACGTATTACTGCCTTTTCTAACAAAAGTGCTGTTCGCTTCAATCGTGTGGATTCCTTTTTTAAAATAGGAAGCTTTTGATTTGGGTTTAATCGTTACTAGTCCTACCACTTTGTCTTTTGGAAGATTAGGAAAAGGCACGTTCTCGTATTGGATTTTAGGCGGGTTTTCTAAAAAGGCATTGACCAAATTCTGAATTCGGCTGTCATCAAAAAAATCATCTCCTACGATTTCATTCGTAGTATCTTCCACACCCACCACAATGTAAGAATTATTGCTCGGATTGGAATTAGAAAGCGCACAAATGTGCTTCAAAAACTTAGCTTTTCCTTCTTTGGTATGTAGATTCAACTGACGCTTCTTATCATAAAAACTGTTCTCATCGTGATGAGCTAAAAGGTTTTTGATAAGAAGCCGCTTGTTGATCATTTTTTATCTGAATATTCTGAACACTGTTAACCGAACACGGATTACTATACTAAGGCACTCTATTTCCCATACTTTCTGTCCAAATAGCGAACCAATCTTGTTTGTCTAAAACCAAGGCTTTTGCTTTCATTAATTGTTGAATTCTTCCTGAATTGACTGTTCCAGCAACAGGTAAAATTCCTGCCGGATGTTGCATAATCCATGCTAACAAGATAATATCTGAACCGATATGATATTTTTCCACTAGTTTGGCTAAAAGCTGACGTAGTCGAAACGTTTGGTCGGTGTTTTCTCTAAAAACCGTTCCTAAGGGATTCCAAGCCATTGGTGTGATCTTGTGAATTTGCATATAATCCAAACTTCCGTCTACCATGGCTTCATGATGTGTTGCCGAAAATTGTACTTGATTAAAAGAAATATCGGTTTTTTGACGCAGTAATTCGGTTTGATAAGGCGTAAAATTCGAAACACCAAAAGAAAGAATCTTCCCGTCGGATTTTAATTTAGCGACAGCTTCTGCAATTTCATCGGCTTGCATTAAAGGGCTAGGGCGGTGAAGTAAGAATACATCTAAGTAATCGGTCTGTAAATTTTTTAATGAATTTTCGGCAGACCAAATAATGTATTCCTTCGAATATTCATAGTGCTTTATGCTGTTTGTAGGTCTGTTTTCAGAAACATATTGAATGCCACATTTGGTAATGAGTTGTATTTTTTTTCGGTCTATTTTGCTTTCTAAAAGCGCTTTTCCAAACGAAGCTTCAGTGGTGTAACCACCGTAAATATCGGCATGGTCAAAAGTAGTGATTCCGTTTTCTAAAAATAAGTTGATTAAGTTAGCAAATTCGTTGGTATTTAGGTTTTTATCCCAAACCCCCCAATTCATAACTCCTGCAATTATGGGTGATAATTTTACAGACATGGTTATACGGTTTTAAAATTTTTCTTAAAATTATAAAATAGAATCATAAAACACTCACAAAATAGCCTTTTTTTAATGATTTTTAACTAGATATTAACAACTAAAAATTAAAAAAAATTGGAATTTGCGGTATCAAAAAATGTTGCTAATTTCACAGCGCCAAATTAAAAATCAAAATGGAAGAAAATACATCGACTTTAGACATTAGAGCCATTAATGAAAAAATTGAAAGAGAAAGTGCTTTTATCGATTTGCTTACGATGGAAATGAACAAAGTTATCGTGGGACAAAAACACATGGTAGAGCGATTGCTAATTGGATTGTTAGGACAAGGACATATTCTGTTAGAGGGGGTGCCTGGGCTTGCAAAAACATTAGCTATTAATACGTTATCTCAAGCGGTTCACGGTTCGTTCAGTCGTATTCAGTTTACACCCGATTTATTGCCTGCTGATGTGGTGGGAACCATGATTTATAATATCAAGCAAAACGACTTTACGATTCGTAAAGGACCTATTTTTGCCAACTTCGTATTAGCCGATGAGATCAACCGTGCCCCTGCCAAAGTACAGTCGGCTTTGTTAGAGGCGATGCAAGAAAAGCAGGTTACGATTGGTGATGAGACATTTAAGCTAGACAAGCCGTTTTTAGTAATGGCAACTCAAAATCCAGTAGATCAAGAGGGGACTTACCCATTACCAGAAGCGCAAGTAGACCGTTTCATGTTGAAAGTCGTTATCGATTATCCAAAAATGGAAGATGAGCGTTTGGTAATTCGTCAAAACTTAAAGGGCGCCTTCGAAAAAGTGAACGAAGTGGTTTCATTAGATCAAATTTTGAAAGCTCAACAAGCGGTTCGTGAAGTTTACATGGATGAGAAAATTGAAAAATATATCTTGGATATAATTTTTGCTACCCGTTATCCAGAAAAATACAGATTAGAAAATTTAAAACCATTAATTAGTTTTGGAGCTTCACCAAGGGGAAGTATCAATTTAGCAACGGCTGCTAAATGTTATGCTTTTATCAAACGTAGGGGTTATGTAATTCCAGAAGACGTTCGTGCAGTTGTCTACGACGTGTTGCGTCACAGAATTGGAATTACTTATGAAGCGGAGGCAGAAAATGTGACTACGGAAGACATCATTAGTAAAATTGTTAATGAAATTGAAGTGCCTTAATTTTTTGTTTCAAGTTTAAAGTTTCAAGTTAAAGAAACCGGAAACATAGAAAACCTGAAACCTGAAACAAAATAAAAATGGATACCAAAGAAATTCTAAAGAAAGTTCGAAAAATTGAAATCAAAACCCGAAGATTGAGTGATCATATCTTTTCGGGAGAATACCATACGTCATTTAAAGGGCGTGGGATGACGTTTTCGGAAGTGCGACAATACCAATACGGAGATGATGTAAGGGCTATCGATTGGAATGTAACAGCGCGCTACAACGAACCCTTTGTTAAGGTATTTGAAGAAGAGCGCGAATTAACAATGATGTTGTTAGTGGATATTTCGGGTTCGGAGAGTTTCGGTACAAAAAATCAGTTAAAGCGCGATATGGTTACTGAAATTGCTGCCACGTTAGCGTTTTCGGCTACTCAAAATAATGATAAAATTGGGTTGCTATTATTTTCGGATCAAATTGAATTGTTTATTCCGCCAAAAAAAGGGAAATCGCATGTGTTACGAATTATTCGCGAGTTAATTGAATTCGAATCGAAAAGTAAAAAAACGGATTTGTCTCAAGCTTTGAAATATTTATCAAGTGTTTTGAAAAAGAAGGCTATCGTATTTTTAATTTCCGATTTTATGGTAAAGGATTATGAACAAACCTTAAAAATCGCTTCAAAACGTCATGATGTAACCGGTATTCGCGTGTTTGACCAAAGAGAAGAGCGCATTCCAAACATTGGTGTGGTTAATATGGTAGATGCGGAAACAGGGGAAACACTGTTGGTAGATACGACCTCTAAAAAAGTCCGAATGGATTATGAAAAATACTATCAGGATAACGTAAATTATTTCAAAGATATTTTTTCGAAATGTGGGGCTGGAACTATTAGCTCGCGAGTGGATGAAAGCTATGTAACCAAATTATTGGGTTATTTTAAAGCAAGAAATTGATGATTTAAGATTAACCATTTTTGATTTAAGAAGTTTTAAACATCATGGAAAGAGCTAATTTACAGGCTATTTCAAAATTTTTAGAGCAATTCAAAATTGAGGCAAGTGCGTTGATTTCAATTTTGTAGCAAGTATCAAAACAGCAAAAAAGAATGTTGAAAAAAAATAAATAGCAGAAAAAATCATGTTTTTAATAAATATTCTAAATTCATTTAAAAATCAAAAATCATCAAATAAGATGATTCCATCCCTTCTGCACTCTAAAGTCGTTAATCCTCAGTCCTCAATTCAATATTTCCTTCTTTTCTTATTTTTTAGTGTTTGTGGTTTTGCCCAACAAATCACGTCTACTGTAGATTCTTCACAAATAAAAATAGGTTCACAATTTCATTTAATTATTAAGGCTTCGGTAAACGCTAAAGACAAAGTGGTTTTTCCAAATGCGAAAAATTTTGGTGCTTTAGAAGTTTTAGAATCCTATCCAATAGATACAATACAAAATAACTCACAATACGAATTAATAAAAAAATATGGGTTGACCCAATTTGATTCAGGACGTTATGTTATTCCGAGATTATTGGTGAAAATAAATCAAAAAGAATTTCGAACCGATTCGCTTTCTATTATAGTAAACAATGTAAAAGTTGATACTACCAAACAGCAAATGTATGATATTAAAGATATCATTGCGACCGAGAAAGAGCCTAGTAGTGAATGGTGGAAACTTTTCGTTTTATTGGTTTTGGTGGTTGCTTCTGGATTTGCTTCGTATTTCATTATAAAACGATTACAAAAAAATAGCGAGCAAAAGGAAGAATTCTTTGCTTCTCCAATTGAAAAAGCGATTTCATATCTTCAAAATTTAGATAAAAAGCAATTGGTGCAACGTGGTGATGTTAAAGAATATTATTCTGAAATGACGGATATTGCACGAACTTACATAGAGGAATCAATTGCTATTCCGGCTATGGAAAGTACCTCGAGTGAGTTGATGGAAGCTTTGAAAAAAGCTATTTCAGAGCAAAAAATGTTTGTGAATCGAGAAGAGCTTGATAAATTTCGTCAGGTACTCGAGAATGCGGATTTGGTTAAGTTTGCAAAATCAAAACCGTTGCAATTTGAAATTGAAAAAGACAAAAGTATCGTTGATAAATTTATTTTAATTATTGACAAAGCCTTGCCTAGAAAAGAAGAAGAAGCGGAAACGCTATTTGCAGAAGAGGTGCGACGTAAGGAAATGAAGAAGCAGCAATTTAGACGCACTGCTATTTCTGTGGGAATTGCGGTTGTTTTATTTGTGATTTCGATTGGAATTTTCATGTTTACCTTCGGTTTAGATTACTTAAAAGAAAATTATTGGGGGTATTCTACTAAAGAATTATTAGAAAAAGAATGGATTGCCTCTGAATATGGATTGCCTGCGATAGTGATTGAAACGCCAAAGGTTTTAAAGCGAAATAATGACGAAAAAATTCAAAATAACCTGCCTGAAAACGTAAAAGCAATTAATCGATTTGCGTATGGAAGCATCACAGATGATTTTTCACTGCTACTTCTCACGACTGCATTTAAAGATACTACAGCTTTAGACGTGGAAGTTGCTTTGGAGAATAATTTGAAAGAGTTGGAACGATTAGGTGCTAAAAATATTATCATGAAAACGGCTGATTTTGAAAATGTAAAAGGACTATCAGGTAAAAAATCTTATGGTACTTTCAGTGTTTTTAATGATGAATTGGATGAGGATCAAAAGATGAGCTATGAGATTGTCGTTATTGCTCAAGCGGGCGGTGCACAAGAATTTTTCTTGATTTATAAGGAGGAAGACGAACATGCTAAGCAAATCATTGAGAAGATTCAGAACTCAATTGAACTAAGAAAAGCGAAATAATAATGGGAAAAGTAACTTTTTTAAATCCAGAATTTTTGTGGCTATTTTTGGTTTTACCTGTAGCGATTGCTTGGTTGTTTTATAAACGAAATCACCTTTCCGCAACGTTAAAAATGAGCTCGTTGACGCCATTCAAGCAAAACCGAACTTTTTTAGCAAAAGCAAAGCCTTTTTTATACCTTTTGCGATTAGTTGCTTTAAGCTTCATAATAATTGCCTTGGCTCGTCCAAGAAGTGTTGATGTGACGTCAAAATCTAAAATAACAAGAGGAGTTGATATTGTAATGGCAATTGATGTTTCAAGTAGTATGTTGGCTAATGATTTAAAACCCAACCGCCTTGAAGCTTTAAAAAAAGTTGCAGCTACTTTTGTACAAGATAGAGTAAACGACCGTATAGGTTTAGTAGTTTATGCAGGTGAAAGTTATACTAGAACACCTGTAACTTCTGACAAGGCCATTCTCTTGCAGTCCTTGAAGACAATAGCTTATGACGATTCCATAATTGCAGACGGAACGGGTATTGGAGTAGGTTTGGCTACGGCGATTAATAGAATAAAAGACAGTAAGGCCAAAAGTAGAATTATTATTTTATTGACAGACGGAGTAAATAATTCAGGTACAATTGATCCGAGAACAGCGGCTGAAATTGCAAAAGAGTATGGAATAAAGGTATATACTATAGGAATAGGAACGAATGGCAAGGCAATGTTTCCCGTAGCAAAAGATGCTAACGGAAAATTAGTATTTAGAATGATGCCTGTTGAGATTGATCAAAAATTGATGCAAGAAATTGCAAAAACAACGGATGCTAAATATTTTAGAGCTACATCAAATCAAAAATTACAAGCCATTTATGACGAAATCAATACATTGGAGACTACTGAAATCGACGAAAAAAAATATTACAATTATGACGAAAAGTACAAGATTTTTGTATTAATAGCTTTTGGTTTATTAGGAGTTGAAGTCTTATTGCGTAATTCAGTTTTTAGAGGAATTGTTTAGAAAAGAGAAAAATGTTTGAATTAGAAAGCCCAAAATATTTTTATTTAGCAGCACTCATTCCAATTGTAGTGGCCCTTTTTTTATACAATTTATTTTGGAAAAGAAGCAGGCAGGTTGCTTTTGCGGATATGGAATTATTTAAGCAGCTAAGTCCAGAGAAATCGCGATTTAAGCCAGTTTTAAAGTTGGTGATATTGCTTTTAGCCTTGGCTTGCGTCATCATTTCGTTAGTGAACCCAAAAATGGGAACCAGAATGGAAACGGTTAAACGACAAGGTATTGATATTGTATTTGCAATTGATATTTCCAAAAGTATGTTAGCCGAAGATGTTGCTCCTAATCGTTTAGAAAAAACGAAGCAATTGGTCTCGCAAATCATCAATCAATTAGGCAATGACCGGGTGGGAATTGTGGGATATGCAGGCAGTGCTTATCCTGTTTTGCCAATGACAACCGATTATAGCATCGCAAAGATGTATTTGCAAAGTATGAACACCAATATGGTTTCTTCACAAGGAACAGCTTTCAATGATGCGATAAAACTTTCCGTTGATTATTTTGATATTAAAGATACTAGCAAACTAATTATTTTGGTTTCTGATGGAGAAGATCATGGTGATGGTGCGGAAGAAGCTATAGAAATGGCAATAGATAAAGGGGTTCGTATTTTGACAATTGGTGTTGGAACAGCAAAAGGCGCTTTGATTCCTTTGAAAGACGATAAGGGCACTATAGTTTCTTATAAAAAGGATCAAAATGGTGAAAATGTGATTACAAAATTATATCCCGAGATTCTTCAAAATATCGCTAATAAAACAAAATCGAAATATATAATAGGAGCTTCAACAAAAGGGGTAATCGATGAGGTAAAGAAAGCATTAGATGCTATTGAAAAAACAGAGTTTGAATCACAACAAATTGCTGATTTTGAATCGCAGTACCAATGGTTTTTAGGATTGGGATTCCTATTGCTTTTACTGGATGTTTTTTTGCTGGAGAAAAAAACAAAATGGGTACAAAAGTTGAATTTATTTAACGAAAAGAAATCATGAACAAAGTAGTTTACATATTGGTATTGTTAGCAAGTAGTATACTCTTTAGTCAGGAGAACGATAAAAATTTGTTCCAAGGAAATCAATCTTTTTTACAAAAAAATTATGCTACAGCAGAAGCAGATTATCGGGTGATTGCATCTAAAAAATCGCCTAAAAAAGCTGTTGCAGGTTATAATTTAGGAAATAGTATTTATCGCCAAAACCAGCAGAGTGAAGCACAAATTAAATATATACAAGCATTAGAATCGGCGAAAACTAAGACGGAAAAGCATCGTATTTATCATAATTTAGGCAATACTTTTATGTTGGATAAAAACTATCAAGCTGCAGCGGAAGCCTATAAAAATGCTTTGCGAAACAATCCGTTAGACGACGAAACGCGTTATAATTATGCCTTAGCGAAGAAAAAGCAAAAAGAGAATCCGCCTCCAAAAGGGAATAATGATAAAAACAAAGGTGGTGGAAACGAAAACAAACCACAACCCGAAAACAATAAAAACGACAAAGGAAACGAGAAAAAGGAACAAGATAAAAACAAAGAAGAAGATAAGAATGATAAACAAGGAAAAGGAGAAAAAAAGGAAGACAAAAATGAATCTCCGAAACCTTCAGGAGCAGACAAACAAAGAATAGATAATATTTTAGATGCGGTTAACAATGCCGAAAAGAAAATTCAGGATAAAGTAAATGAGAAAAAAGTGAAGGCGCGTCCTGTTTCAAATGAAAAAGATTGGTAATTGATGAAAAAGATATTTTTAGGTTTACTTTTTTTAATGTCCTTTTCTGTTGTAGCTCAAGTAAAATTTGAAGCACAAACAGATAGAGATACGTATGGATTAAACGAAAGAATTCCTTTGGTTTTTTCTATTAATAACGAAGGGGATAATTTTCAGCCTCCGAAGTTTCCCGGATTTAAAGCAGAAGGCCCTTTTATAAATAAAGGAAATCAAACTTCTATCACTATTGTTAATGGTAGAATGACGCAAAAGCGAGAGATTTCAACACAAGTAATTTATTATTTAACCCCTACTAAAAAAGGAACCTTTACGATTGGAGCGGCCTCTATAGAATATGAAGGTACTGTTTATAAATCACAACCCATCAAAATCACGGTTACGGACCCCGTTCAGATGCCTAGTTATCCTGGACAAAATCCAAGACAACAACAAAATTATGATTTTGGAGAAGGGATACATTTGGTTGGAGAACTTTCGTCAAAAAATCCATACGTAAATGAACCTGTTACTGTAGTTTATAAATTATATTTTCCTTATAACAGTTCGGTTTATAACTTTAGGAATTTTCAGGCACCTAAGTATGAAGATTTTTGGAGTCAATATACCGATATAAAACAACTTCGTGCCGAAAAAGGGAAATATAATGGAAAAGATTACAGTATGGTTGTCCTTCGAAAAGTAACTTTATATCCATTAGAAGCGGGAGCTAAGAAAATAGAACCTTTTAAAATTGATGTGGATGCTGAAGTACCAACTGGGAGAAGGGATTTTTTCGGCCAATACGAAATGACGGCTATTGAAAAATCATTGTCAACTGGAATTCAAACCATAACCGTTAAGCCATTACCAGAAAATGGAAAACCCGCAAGTTTCACGGGAGCAGTTGGTAGTTTAGATTTCAAAGTTGTACCCTCTAAAACAAGCCTAAAAGCAGGAGAATCTTTAGATTTAGAAGTAAGTGTCTCAGGAAAAGGAAATTTAAAATTGTTTACTTTGCCAAAGCCAGTAGTGCCAAGTGCTTTAGAAATGTATGATCCGGCACATAGTGAAAATGTACAAACTCCTGTATCGGGAATGGTTGGTACAATTTCAGATAAATACACGATAATACCACAGTTTAAAGGAAAATACACGATTAAGCCAATCGAATTTTCGTACTACGATTTGGCCAGTAAATCGTATAAAACCATCACTTCAAAAGAAATTACGATTGATGTTGCGGAGGGCGACGGAACCGTTGTTGCCAATACACAGAGTACAAACAAACAAGCGATTCAGAAAAAAGAGGTATTCCAATTTAATAAATTGAAGACGGAATTTGTTTCAAAATCGAGAGAAGATTTCTTAGGTTCAGGATTATTTTATAGTTTGTTGTTAGCGCCACTTTTACTAATTCCAATTGTGATGATTGCTAGAAAACAAAAAGAAGCTAAAGATGCTGATGTGGTTGGAAATAGAATCCGACAAAACAACAAATTGGTGAAGAAATATTTGTCGGAAGCCAAAAAACAAATGGGCGACAAAGTACCGTTTTATATGGCAATGGAAAAAGCGTTACATAATTTCTTGAAAGCCAAATTACATATTGAAACGGTTGAGATGAGTAAAGAAAATATTGTCGAATTATTACAACAACGAAACGCATCCGAAGAGAGCATTAATCGATTTATGGAATTAATGAATGATTGCGAATTCGCACGATACGCTCCAGCAACCGATATTGCCATGACAAATGATTTTGAACGAGCAGTGGAACGAATTTCAGAACTTGAAAAACAAATTAAATAACCAAAAAAGTGAACTTGTCATGCTGAACTCGTTTCAGCATCTCAAAAATGATTGATAAAGATTTAAGTTGGGTTAATTATAAAAACCATGAAAAAATACATTCTTCTTCTTATACTCACATTCCAATTCGTCCTAGCAAACGAATCCCTCGATGCTACCTTTAAAAAAGCTAACGATTTATATAACAAAGGCGATTACGAGCAAGCGTTGCAATCTTTCGAAAGAATCGCAAATAAAGGCAACGAATCGGCGGATTTGTATTTTAATATTGCGAATTGTTATTACAAACTTGGAAAAGTAGCGCCATCTATTTACAATTACGAAAAAGCATTGCTTTTAAACCCAGATGACGAAGCCATACAAACCAATCTATCATTTGCACAAAAAATGACTATAGATGATATTAAAATCCTTCCAGAGGTTGGTTTTAAGGAAATGGTGAAAGAATTTACTAGTGTTTTTCATTACGATACTTGGGCTTGGATTTCGGTTTTTGTTGCTTTCCTAGGTTTACTTTCCTTTTTAGGTTATTATTTTGGAAATACCGTTTTTCTAAAACGTACTTTTTTCAGTTTGTTTTTGTTGTTTTTAATCGGAATTGGAGTAACCGTTTTCTCTGCTTTTTTACAAAAGAAATTCGATGCGAATTACAATCCAGCCATCGTTTTTGCAGAAGCAACCACTTTGAAAGCCGAACCCAAAAACAGTTCGGAAGATGTAGTAACACTTCACGAAGGCACAAAAGTCTTCGTTTTAGAAGAATTAGGCAACTGGAAACAAGTAGAACTTACCGACAAAACCAAAGCGTGGATTGACAAAGAAGCGATTAAGGAAGTGAAAGAATAGTGTTCAGTGTTCAGTCTCAGTTTTCAGTTGAATAAATATGAAAGAACCAATCGTTTTTGAAGAAAAAGGCTATCCAATCATCAAAGTATATAAAGATTACTTTGAGATAAAAGCAATTGATTATTGGGAATTTAGAACTTTTAATTATTCAGAAGTAAAATCAATTGAAATAATTGATTCAAGAAAAAAATGGTATTTCCAATTATACCAAATTTTATTTTTCAACGCTCGAATTTTCGCAAAAGATGAACCAGTTTTATTAAGAATTACAAGAAAAAATGACGGTTTTCGGGATTACTCTGCAAAAAATGAACACAATTCTAATTTCAATAGTATTTTGAAAGAATTAAAAAAAAGGATTTCAAATTAATTCTCAACTTCCTTCTTCAACTCTTCGTACCAACCTTCAATCTTCGGATACATCGCTTTTGAACTATTCTGAATTGGGTTATAAAAAATCGAATTGTCTTTTGTTTCTTTAGAAAGCAACATGTTATTGATGTTGATTTTCTCAAAAATAAAAAGCACAACACTCAAAGCTAAAATCGTTTTCAACAAGCTAAAAATCACACCGGCGAATTTGTTTATCCAACCTAGAAAAGCAAAATCCGCTAATTTGGTTAAAATTTTTGCGCTTAAATGAATTCCAATCACCACCAGTAAAAACGTAATGATAAAAGCAGTAATTTCAATATATTTTGGATTCCAACTTGGTACAAATCCAGTAAAAATAGCACCTACTAAATTCGAAAATTTAATCGCTAAATAAATTCCAGCTACCAGAGCCAATAAGGAAGCCACTTCTACAAAAAGTCCGTTTTTTAACCCTTTATAAATCGCTAAACCGAGTAAAACCGCAAAAACAATATCAATAAAACTCATTTGAAAGAAAATAGTAATAAAGAACAAAGATAAAAGAATTGTTGAAAGTGGTTTCTGTTGTTATCTTTGCAGAAATATTATTGGATTGATGGGAAACTTCGTGCTTCCAGCTTCCAGCTTCAAACTTAAAAACATGTCTAGAGACGAACAATTAAAACAGCGTTGGGAAAACGTTGTCAACATATTATCAGAAAAATTTTCAAGCGGAGAAGACCTTGATTTAGAAGGAATCATCTATTTAATTGGGGTACAGGAATTGGGAAAAATTCACGCGACTTTCAAAAAAGATGAAAAAGTAAACTTGATGCACATCGCTATTTGTCGATTGTTAGAACCTTACGGTTACTACGAATTTGAATATTTCGACAACGATGGTTGGCCCCATTACAAAGTAAAAGAAGAATTACCACCATTAAAAGCAGGCGAACAAGCGGTATTAATGAAAGAAGCGATTGTGAGTTACTTTTTAGAGAAAGAGTTGATAGAGTAATAAGTGAAGAGTGATTAGTAATTAGCTTTTCGTCTTTAGTATTTTTGCTAATCACTAATTACTAGTTACTATTCACTTTTTTATTTACTAATCACTAAAAATAACTAAATTTGCACCTTTATACAACGAGCGATGATAGAAACGATAAAAGCCCATATTGAAGAAGTAAAAGCTTTTCAAACCGATACTAAAGAACAATTAGAAGCCTTCCGAATCAAGTATTTAGGAAGTAAGGGCTTGTTGAAAGATTTTTTTGCCGAATTTAAAAATGTTCCAAACGAGCAAAAGAAGGAATTCGGACAAGTTATCAATGAATTGAAAACTTCTGCGGAAGAAAGGGTAAAAGCCATTCAAGACGCTTTAGAAAATAAAGAAGAAGCTAAAGGAATTTATGGGGATACTACGCGTCCAGGAGAAGCGATGAACATTGGTTCGCGCCACCCCATTTCGATTGTGAAAAACCAAATGATCGATATTTTTTCAACCATCGGTTTCAACGTCTCCGAAGGTCCAGAAATCGAAGACGATTGGCACAACTTTACTGCATTAAATTTACCAGAATACCATCCAGCAAGAGATATGCAGGATACGTTTTTCATTCAAACCAATCCTGATGTTTTGTTGAGAACACACACTTCTTCAGTGCAAGTGCGTTATATGGAAAACAACAAACCGCCTATTCGTACGATTTCTCCGGGAAGAGTATTTCGTAACGAGGCCGTTTCTTCGCGTTCGCATTGTATTTTCCATCAAGTGGAAGGTTTGTATATTGACAAAGACGTTTCGTTTGCCGATTTAAAACAGACGTTGTTGTATTTCACCAAAGAAATGTTCGGAAAATCGAAAATCCGTTTACGTCCGTCGTATTTTCCATTTACAGAACCAAGTGCTGAAATCGATATTTATTGGGGATTAAAAACCGAAACCGATTATAGAATCACCAAAGGAACCGGTTGGTTAGAAATTGGCGGTTGCGGAATGGTAGATCCAAACGTATTGAAAAACTGCGGTATCAATCCAGACGAACACACCGGTTTTGCTTTCGGAATGGGAGTAGAGCGTATAGCGATGTTGTTGTACCAAATTGGCGACATCCGTATGTTTTATGAAAACGACGTGCGTTTCTTAGAGCAATTCAAATCGAGTATATAATTTAAGATAAAGTCTTAATACTTAATTCTTTAATCTTAATACTGTTTCAATGAAAAAAGACATTATCATCCCAAAAGTAGAAGGCGTTCACATTGTAGCTTTTCAAGAATGGAACGACGATTTTATGGAAAATTCTTGGTACGCTTACTTAGTAAACGACACCGATAATTTATTGGAAATGGCTATGGTAGTTTCACGCGCATATGGTTTAATCAATGGCGAAGAACGCAAAACAGGAACTTTCCGTCATGCATTTGCCAAAGTTGAACCCAGAACTGCTGTTAAAGTAGAATTGTTAGAAAACAACGTATTACAATTGAATAACGAATTCATGTTGTCGTATTTCGCAAACGGACAATTATACGATAAATCCTTCGTATTCCGAGTAAACACCATCAACGAAAAAGCCACTGCCGATTTACCTATTATTAACAAAAGAGGCGTTTTCGCGAATTAAATTTTTGTAAATTATAATATTGAAACCACGAATTCAGAAATGTATTCGTGGTTTTTTGTTTCCACCACATAGGCACATAGATTAACTTTATGAATATTTTAGGTATTTCATTTTACAAAGTCAACATAGGAAAACTTATATGAACTCATCTAGACAAAGAACTTCTTATACTTTCTTATATGACTTAAATGTTTAAAATTCAACACAATTCTATTGTTGCCTCAAAAAAGTGTAACACCTCTAAAGAATTAGAAAAACCTATGTTTCTATGTGGTAAAAACTCAAAAACACCCTTATCCTTACAACAATTAGAAAATATTTTTACCTTTAAGAAATTTTTCATCCCAACAACATGAAATCCTTTCTTATTGCTTTAGTCTTTTTAACTACTACGATTTCCCAAGCACAAGATTTCGCCAAACACGTCAACCCATTTATTGGAACTGGCGGTCATGGACACACGTTTCCTGGCGCAACTGTGCCTTACGGAATGGTGCAACTTTCTCCTGATACCAGAATCGATGGCAGTTGGGATGGCTGTGGCGGTTATCATTATTCCGATAATTTGATATACGGATTTTCGCACACCCATTTGAATGGAACCGGAGTTTCCGATTATGGCGATATTATGTTGATGCCGACTATGGGCGAACCTTCATTAAATAATAAAGAATATTCTTCAACTTTTTCGCATACCAATGAAAAAGCTTCCGCTGGATTTTATTCCGTGAAATTAGACAAACACAATATCGATGTGCGTTTAACCACTTCAACCCGCGTTGGTTTTCATGAATATACGTTTAATAATGCTGGACAAGCGAATATTATTTTAGATTTAAGACACCGAGATAAACTGTTGGAAGGAAGAGTAAACATAATAGATAATAAAACTATTGAAGTTTTAAGGAGAAGTGAAGCTTGGGCACGAGATCAATATGTTTATGCAAGGATTGAATTTAATATTCCAATGATGAATTCAAAAGGAATTAAAAATTCCAATGATTTAGATATACAAACATTAGCATTAAGCTTCTCTAAACAAGTCAAAAAAGGCGAAAAAATCCTCGTAAAAGTATCGCTTTCGCCAACAAGTTATGAAGGTGCCAAATTAAACAGTTCCGAAATCAAACATTGGGATTTTGATAAAGTACATAAAGCAGCTATCGCACTTTGGAACAAAGAATTATCAAAAATTGAAGTCACTTCCGATGATAAAGACAAATTAGCGATTTTCTACACCGCTTTATATCACACTATGATGCAACCAAACATTGCGCAAGATTTAGATGGAAAATACCGCGGTAGAGACAACCAAATTCATGTTGCTGAAGGATTTGATTATTACACAGTATTCTCGCTTTGGGACACGTTTAGAGGCGCACATCCGTTGTATACTTTGATTGATAAAAAACGAACAGCTGATTACATCAATACCTTTATCAAACAATACGAACAAGGTGGTAGATTACCCGTTTGGGAATTGGCTTCCAATGAAACCGATTGTATGATTGGCTATCATTCCGTTTCAGTAATTGCAGATGTGATGGTAAAAGGAATAAAAGGTTTTGATTACGAAAAAGCCTTTGAAGCGAGCAAAGCTTCGGCTATGCGCGATGTTTTAGGTTTGGATGCCTACAAAAAAAACGGTTTCATTTCGATTGACGACGAACATGAAAGCGTTTCCAAAACTTTAGAATATGCCTATGACGATTGGTGTATTGCCCAAATGGCAGCTATTTTAGGGTATTCTGATGATTACCAATATTTTATGATGCGTTCTCAAAACTGGAAAAACCTTTTCAATGGAAAAAATACTTTCATCCAACCTAAGAAAAATGGTGGTTGGGACACACCTTTTGATCCAAAAGAGGTGAATAATAATTTCACTGAAGCTAATGCTTGGCAATATACTTTTTTTGTACCTCAAGATATTGATGGTATGATTCAAGCTTATGGAGGAAAGGAAAAATTTGAAGCTAAACTAGATGAAATGTTCACTACTGAAAGTAAAACAACGGGTAGAGAACAAGTCGATATTACAGGTTTAATTGGACAATATGCGCATGGAAACGAACCAAGTCATCATGTTGCTTATTTGTATAATTATGTGGGGAAACCTGAAAAAACAAAAGAAAAAGTACATTATATTTTAGATAATTTTTACACCAATTCGCCTGATGGTTTAATTGGAAATGAAGACTGCGGTCAAATGAGCGCTTGGTATGTGTTGAGTTCGATGGGAATGTATTCGGTAACTCCAGCACGCAATTTATGGGCTAAAACGGAGCCATTTTTTGAAAAGGTAAAAATTAATTTAGAAGATAAATCGTCAAGAATTATTTTAAAAAATTCCAATTTTGAGCCTTTTGAATATTTTGAAACAAAGTCCACGGAAATATTAGCATTTGCAGCTGATCCAACTATTGTTGAGGTTCCTGTAATTCAAGCGGAAAGCAAAGCGTTTAAAGATAATTTGAAGATTGAATTGAAATCTCAAAATTCAAATGATGAAATTTATTTTATGATTAATGATAAAGACGATCATTTAGCAAAGAAAATATTCGTTAAGTACACTAAACCATTTGAGATATCGCAAACTTCAACAATTGAAGCTTATGTAAAAACAAATGAAGGACAAAGTAACACCATCTCCGCAACCTTCTTCAAAAAACCAAACAACTACAGCATCAACATCAAATCAATTTACAATCCGCAATATCATGCCGGTGGTCCAGAAGGGTTGTTAGATGGTATTTTAGGAACGGAGAACTGGAGAAAAGGCGATTGGCAAGGCTACCAAAGTCAAGATTTTGAAGCGGTAGTGGATTTAAAAGAAGTGAAAAACATTAATGAAATTTCAGCACGATTTTTACAGGACCAACGTTCGTGGATTTTAATGCCAACGAAAGTCGAGTATTACATTTCAGAAGACAACGTGAATTTTACGTTTTTCGGTTCGGTAAACAATACGTTAGATCCGAAATTAGAAGAAAATACGATTTTAAATTTCACCTCAAACGAAACCAAAGGAAAGAAAGCACGTTACGTAAAAGTAATCGCAAAAAACTTCGGTAAATTACCGGAATGGCATCAAGGATTTGGTGGTGATGCGTTTATTTTTGTAGATGAAATAACAATTGATTAACAGTATAGCGCTTTTTTTAGTTTTATTTTTACGATTGTAAACAAAAGGAATATGAGAAGCGCGTTATTATTTATTGGTTTTTTGTTTTTATGGAGTAGTTCTTTATCCGCTCAAGTTCTTTTTGAAACTTCACTAAAGGAAGCTTTTAAAAAGGCAAAAGAACAAAATAAAATAGTCTTTGTTGAATATTATAATTCGGATTGCCCAGTTTGTAAACGTTTGGGGGATTTGTTGCGCAACGATTCTTTGGTTGCCGCATATTACAATAAAAACTTTATCAATTATGCTATGAACACCAACGGTTCTTTAGCCGACGAAGACAATACCTTTATTTCCGAATCGAATCTTCATTTTGAAAGTGTACCCGTGCTTTTGTTTTTTGACAAGAACAAAGAGTTTTTACATCATAGTGGGGTAAATGTGGATGCGGAACATTTAATAAACGAGGGAAAGAAAGCAAAACATCCCGACTTTAGAACTTCAGGCCTAAAAGCTAAGTATGATAAAGGTGATCGAAGCGTTAAGACCTTATATGCATACTGCGATTTGCTTTTAGTGAACAAAAATGAAGCCATGCTAAAAAAAGTATCCCAAGAGCTTTTTGAGTCCTTTAAAAAAGAGGAATTGCCAACTAAAAAGAGCTATATTGTTTTAAAACAAGTTGTGATTTCTCCAGAGAATGGTTTTTTTCAATATTGGATGGCTCATTTGGATGATCTAAAGGGCTTTGAAACAGGGTATAAGGCTGGAACCGAAAAATCGTATTTAGAAAAAATTGTTTTAAATGAACTGCGTGATCCCAACATTAAAAATTGGAGTACTACTAAAAAAGAGCAATTTAAATCCTACATATTAAAATTAAACATTACAGATCAACCTGAAGTTTATTTTGAATAATTCGTAAAAAGTCAAGTTTATAAAATGGCCCAATTTTCTAAATATACCTCACTTAAACTGTTGGTTAGCTATCTATTATTGCTATCCTTGATGGCGGTTGCCATTTGGGTTTTATTTAAACAGCAGGCCAATTTGAACAAGCAAATTTCTGTTGAAAACACCGATAAGAGACAATTAATTTATACAGAGTTGATTCGCGATTTGTATGAGTCCGATAATTATGCGCGTGTTGCAATTCAGACAGTTGATGAAGCTTCTAAACGAATTTTTTTAGCCAAAAATGCATCTGTTATAGCTAAAATTGATTTTTTGAAAAGTAAGGATTTAGTAGCAGAGGAAACGCTTTTAGATACTTTAAAATATTATTTAAAAGACAAAGAGCAAAACATACTTAATTTAAGAAAGTTGCAGCAAAATCCAGAGGAATCTCCTATAGGTGATGTATTGCGAAAAATTAAAAATTTGGAGGATGTTAAAGGGAAATTAACCCTAGAAAGTTTCATTCAAAATCCAAATGAGTTGTCTTCTTATGAACGAAAAGTAGCCGAAGATTATATTAATTATCTAAATAAAAATGTCCCGAAAGATGCCTCTAATACGATATCTGTAAAAGAAGTAGATTCTCTTTTAACAGCATCGAAACAAATATTAGAGGAAGCTCAAAAAAAGACCAATCAGCGTTCGATTGTTATTAAAAACAAAGAAATTGAGCTGCTTCAAAACGAGCTTCGAATCACTCAAAAATTATCGGATGTCATTTTATTACTGCGAAATGCGGCTGAAAAGGAAGAAGAGAAAATTGAATATATAAAAAGCGAAAATCAGAAGGAGACGCTTGATTTAATTCAAAAGTCAGCTATTGCCTGTGTGGTAGTGGTATTGTTCTTCTTTTTCTTGTTGTCTTTCGATTTTTTTAAAAACAAAACCTATCGTCAACAACTTGAAATTGAAAAGCAAAAAACAGAACAATTATTAGAGTCAAGAGAACAATTGATGACTACTGTTAGCCATGATATTAAAACGCCTTTACAATCTTTGCTGGGTTACAGTGAGCAGCTTTTAGCTTCTGAAGTTCAAGTTGAAAATCGAAATTCATTAATTAAAATGAAATCGGCCACCAATTATATAGAGCAGTTGGTTTCGGGGTTACTAGACTATGTGCGAATGGAAAAAGGAAAGGTTTCACTATTAGAAACCGTATTTGAAGTGAATGAATTGATCGAAGAAACCGCTCAAAACATAGCCGATTTAAATCAAGAAAAACCAATTGTCTTGAATTATGAAATTAATGCAACTGAAGGATATCTTTATTATGGTGATTATAATAAATTGCGTCAAATTTTATATAATCTTATTGGAAATGCATTTAAATTCACGAAAGAAGGGAGTGTAAGTATTCAAACGGCAATTCATGAAGAACAGTTAACGATTCGTATTATCGATACAGGAATTGGTATTTCGAAAAGTGCCATTGCGAATATTTTTAAACCCTTTACACAAGCAAGTAGTCAAATTGAAACCTTGTATGGAGGAACAGGATTAGGGTTGTCTATTTGCAATAGATTAATTCAATTATTAGACGGTAAAATATTTTTAGAGAGCGAACAGAACAAGGGATCACAATTTACCATAGCACTCCCCTTAAAAACGGTTCCGGAGTCAGAATTTTCAAAGAAAATGGATTTGGATAGTTGTTTGTTATTAGACGATGACGAAAATCAGTTGGCACTTACAAAAGCATTGTTGACTCCTTATTTTAAGACTATTTTTGTTTATACAAATGGGATAGACGCTTTAAAATTTCTGGATAAACACAAAATTTCTTTGCTGATTACCGATATTCAAATGCCAGAAATGAATGGTTTTGAGTTTTTGAAAGAAGTTAGAAGTAGAGATTTTTTGAATGATGTTCCAGTAATTGCAATTAGCGGAACAGTTTTATCGGAACAAGATTTTTTAACAAATCATCGCTTTAATCGCTTTATTACAAAGCCTTACAGTGCGGCGCAATTATTGGGCGTTATTTCTGAATTTTCGAAACAAGATTTGAAAGTATTACACGAAGACGACGAGAAGCTACCTTCTTTTATAATTAGTTTTATAGGAAATGATAAGCCTAAAATTTTAGCGTTTTTAAAGTCATATGAATCCGATTTAGAAAATGATATATGCTCACTTAATGAGGCAGTACAAAATTCAGATTTGGTTGCTATTGGAGCTATTGTTCATAAAATGCAGACGATGATTAGTCAGTTTCAAGAGCAAGATCTATTACAGCTTTTAAAGACACTTGAAGTTAAAGTTAAATCTGTAAAATCAATTCAAGAAATCCGTTTTGAGCTTCATAATTTGAATTTGCTTTTGTCAGAGTTTCAAGGAAAAATCAATCGTCTAATCCAAATTGACTGATTTTATTGTAGAGTGTTTTTCTCGACATACCAAGTAATTCAGCCGCTCTACTCTTATTCCCTTTTGCAAAGTTTAATGCATCTAGAATTGCCGCTTTTTCGGCTTCGTCTTTCAAATTTCCAACATTGTTATTGTTGGTGTTCGAAGCAGTCAATTCGGGAGGCAAACTTTCCAGTTCAAGAGTGTTTGAAGTGTTTAATAAGGTGGCTCTTTTAATCACATTTTGAAGTTCTCTTAAATTTCCTGGCCAGTGGTATTTCAAAAAGGCAATCATCACTTCCGAACTCATAGAAGAAACGTCTTTGTTTAATTGTTCGGAAGCATTTTTTAAGAAAAGTAAAGCGAAAGCTTCAAGATCTTCTTTTCGGTCTCTTAAAGCCGGGGAAAGAATTGAAAATTCATTTAAACGATGGTATAAATCTTCTCTAAAAGTCCCTTCTTGTACCGCTTTTTTCAAATCCTCATTTGTAGCAGAGACAATTCGTACATCAATAGGAGTTTCTTTGTTGCTTCCAATTCTTTTTATTTTTCTTTCTTGAATAGCTCTTAACAAGAGTATTTGATTTTCATAAGCTAAATTTCCTACTTCATCCAAAAATAATGTTCCACCATTAGCGGCTTCAAAGCAACCCATTTTGTCGGTTATGGCACCTGTAAAAGAACCCTTAACGTGACCAAAGAATTCACTTCCTGCAATATCCTTTGGAATAGCACCACAATCAACAGCGATGAATGGACCGTTTTTTCGTTCGCTATTTTCATGAATGGTTTTTGCGATGACTTCTTTTCCAGTACCACTTTCTCCTGTAATTAGAAGGGTTAACGGTGTTGGTGCTACTAATTCAATATGTTTTTTTAATTGTAAAGAAGCAATACTATTTCCCCAATAATAGTTAGAATTCTCTAGTTCTTTAGCCGTTTTTTTTATTGTATTTGAAGGACTTGCTTCCTTTTTTGTAGATATGATTTTGTTTAAGACTAGTAAGGCTTCTTCCGGAACAAACGGTTTTGAAATGTAGTCAGCTGCCCCCATTTTCATCGCTTTTACAGCAGTTTGTACATCAGCATAAGCTGTCATTAAAATAAACGCAGTTGTACTTCCATTGGTTCGGATTTCTTTTAGAAGAGATATACCGTCTTTATCAGGAAGTCTTAAGTCTGAAATGATAATATCTACCCTTTTTTCATCAAGTATCGTAATACCTTCTTTGGCAGAGTAAGCTTGATGAACAATATAATCGTTTCGCTTCAAAAATTGAGCTAACATATTGTTGAAGGCGTTATCATCTTCTATGAGTAAGATTGTAGCATTTCCCATTTTTAAATTTACTTTTTTTTCCAATCAATTATCTTAATTTTAAGCTAAAAAAAGACCAAAAGGTAAATTTGATCTCTTTATGAATAGGTTAATCTTCCCAACCCCATGGAGCTTCTGGAGTTGTGATTGGTTTTTTTAAATCAAAGGATACCGTAAAAATTCTATCTGAACCAATGCGTTTTAAATTATAAGTAAAGGAATTTTCGTCAATTGTTATCCACCAAACATTGGTCGAAGCATAATGGATTAAGTCTGCAGTAAATTGATCTGCAGGAAAAATTTGAATGTTGGGTAATCCCGTATTGGGAGATGTTCCCCCATACTGTGTAATTTTATCTTCTGATCCATCTTTATGACGGTGATCGTGTTTGAGAGTTATGACATCGTTCTGAAGTGTTAAAATCCAAGTTCTTGATCTATCATCCCCTACAAAAAAAGGAATTTTTATTTGATTTTCAGCACAACTTCTCACGTGCATCATCAATTTCTTTCCAGAAAAAGCATCGTTTGCTGTTCCTCCTGCAGTAATAGTGCCTTCATAACTTTTACCACAATGTTTTTTTAAATGCTCCCAAAACTGTAGCGCACCTTTTTCTTTTTGACTGAAGCCGAACTGAATGGTAAGCAGTGCAAAAAATAATATTCTTTTCATCATGGACTTGACTTAATCTTTATCTGGGAATGCCAACGAAGCGATTACCGATAGAATTAAAGCACCACCCACCACAGACAAGGACAAAGTGGTAGGAACGTGATAAAAAGGCGCTATAATCATTTTAGTCCCTATAAACGATAGAATAAATCCTAATCCATATTTCAATTTACTGAACATATACATGAAGTTCGCTAAAAGGAAGTATAGGGAACGCAACCCTAAAATCGCAAAGATGTTTGAGGTGTATAGGATAAATGGATCATCTGGAGCTATAGCAAAAATCGCTGGGATACTATCCACAGCAAATAGTAAGTCTGTAAATTCAACAATAGCTACTACAACAAATAAAGGGGTTGCCACTTTAATTCCGTTTTCTATAGTAAAGAATTTATCGCCATCAAATTGATGGGTTACTTTAAAAAATTTGTAAACAAACTTGGCACCAGGACTCTTTGTAAAATCTTTACTTCCTTCATCCTCTTCCTGACTCAGTGCCGATTTAATTCCGGCTACAATGAGAATTATACCAAATAGGGTTAGTAGGTAGTTAATTTTTACCACATGCCCAAAAAGTTCCATTTCTGGTAAATAGGTGTAGTTCAACAACCAAACCCCTGCAAAAATAAAAATCGCTCTAAAAACCAAAGCACCAATTACGCCCCAGAACAACACTTTATGTTGGGCTTCTTTTGCTACATTGAAATAACCAAATACTAAAATGAAAACGAATAAATTATCAACCGAAAGTGCTTTTTCAATCCAATAGGCGCCTTGAAATTGCATGAATTTTTCCGCTCCCATATAATGATAAATAATGCCACTGAATCCCATTGCAAGTGAAATCCAAATCACCGACCAAATAGCCGCCTCACGATTTGATATTACATGACCTTTTTTGTTTAAAACGCCTAAATCTAATACTAGCATTGCAATGATAGTAATGGTAAAAGCCGTAATAATTCCTGGGTGATCGATTAAATGATCGATTGCACCCGTTTTTAATGAAAATAGCATGGATTTAATTTAATTTTTCTGTTAATGCTTTGAAAACGGTTTTAGCATCCTTGTTTTCGTATAAAATTTTGTAAACAGCATCAATAATTGGCGTGTCAGCTCCATATTCTTGGTTTAGTTTGTAAGCACTTTTTACCGCATAATATCCCTCGGCAATCATGCTCATTTCCATTTGTGCTGATTTTACAGTATAACCTTTTCCAATCATGTTTCCAAACATTCTGTTTCGAGAAAATACGGAATATCCAGTTACTAATAAATCACCTAAATAGGCAGAATTATTAATGTTTCGTTTCATTTTATGTACTTTACGAATGAATTTTTTCATTTCGCGAATACCATTACTCATTAAAACGGCTTGGAAGTTATCGCCATAGCCTAAACCATGTGCAATTCCAGCCGCAATAGCGTAAATGTTTTTTAAAACTGCTGCATATTCGGTACCAATAATATCATCAGAAGTTTTCGCTTTGATGTAGTGCGAACTCAAGTTCTTGGCAACAAATTTGGCTTTTTTCTTATCACTACATGCAATGGTTAAGTACGACAAACGTTCCATTGCCACTTCCTCTGCGTGACATGGACCTGTAATTACCCCTATGTTTTCATAAGGGATGTCGTATTTTATGTGAAAATGTTCGCCCACAATCAAACTGGATTCGGGAACAATTCCTTTAATGGCTGAAAAAATGATTTTTCCCTCTAAACTTTCGGTTAAACTTTCCAATTCTTTGCTCAAAAAAGCAGAGGGAACCACAAAAATGACATAATCAGCATAAGCAACTGCTTCGTTGATGTCGTTAGTAAGTTTTAATTTATGTGTGTCGAACGCAACCGAACTCAAGTAGTTTGGATTGTGTTTTTGATGTTTTAAATGCTCAATAGCGTAAGTACTTCGCATATACCAAGCAATTTCGTCTTGATTTTCACAAAGCATTTTCGCAATTGCAGTAGCCCAACTTCCTCCTCCAATGACGGCAAATTTTGGCTTTTTTTCCATTTTACGATTTAATTTAGAACATCAAAAATAGGCATTTAAAAAGGATTTACAAAAAACGTTTGCGAAACTCTTTTTAATACAAAGGCACGAAGAAAAACTCCGCGCCTTTATTATGGTGAATACGTATTTTTTAATAACTCATTTCTACAATAGCCCTCACTTTTTCTAAAGTGATGTTTTGTTTTTCACCCATGGCTTTCCAACCTCTTTCCTCGAAACGGTTTACGATAAAATCAGCCGTTTTTTCAATATTTTCTGCGTTTTCTGAAATTTTCGTTTTCATGCCCATTTTATGGAAGAATTCAACTGTTTTTTCAATTGCTTTTTCTGCAATTTCTTCAGTTGAATTGCCTTGAATGTTCCAAACACGTTGGCCGTATTGCGCTAATTTCTCTTTTTTCGTGTCGAACATGACGCGGTATAAGTTTGGACCAATGATTGCCAATGTTCTTGCGTGGTCAATTTCGTATAGTGCGGTTAATTCATGACCAATCATGTGCGTTGCCCAATCCGAAGGAACTCCTTTTTGAATCAAGCCATTCAATGCCATGGTTGCACTCCAAACAAAGTTAGAAGCTAGTTTATAATCCGTTGGATTTTCTACTACATCAGGACCAATTTCAATTAGCGTTTGTAAAATACTTTCTGAAATTCGGTCTTGTAATAAAGCATCGTGTGTATAGGTTAAATATTGCTCCATAACGTGTGTGAACGCATCCACAACACCGTTTTGTAATTGTCTTTTTGGTAACGAAGTAATTACTGTTGGATCAACAATTGAGAATACTGGAAATAAAGCACTTCCACCAAGCGTTAGTTTTTCTTGTGTAGCTTCAATCGTAACCACAGCACCTGAATTCATTTCTGAACCCGTTGCTGGCAAGGTTAAAACGGTCCCGAAAGGAATTACTTGAGAGACATCTTTGAATAAAATTCGTTTTTTCAAGATATCTGCTTCGTCACCTTCAAAATTAACAGCTGCCGAAATAAATTTCACACCATCAATCACACTTCCACCACCAACGGCTAAGATGAAACCAATTTTTTCAGCACGGATAATTTCAACCGCTTTCATCAAAGTTTCAAAACGAGGATTCGGTTCGATACCGCCAAATTCTACAATATCGTGATTGGGTAAAGCCGCTTTTACTTGGTCGTAAACACCATTTTTGAAGATACTTCCGCCACCATAGGCAAGTAGAATCTTAGTATTTTTTGGAACTAAATCCGTTAGTTTAGCAATTTGTCCTTTCCCAAAGACATAATTAACAGGATTGTATAAATCGAAGTTTAGCATGTTTTTTTTATTTTAATTTGTTCAACAATATTTGTGCAACAGGTTTAGATGAAGCAGGATTTTGTCCTGTAATCAATAGCCCATCTTCTACAGCATAAGGATGCCAATTTTCTTTTTTGGAATAATTTGCGCCATTTTCTTTAAATACATCTTGTAGTAAAAACGGAACAACATTAGTTAATCCAACCGCATCTTCTTCTTCGTTTGAAAATCCAGTTACATTTTTTCCTTTTACAAGGAATTCACCATTTATTTTTACGTTTTTTAAAACGGCAGGAGCATGACACACAAATGCAACAGGCTTATTGTTGTTGTAAAAAGTTTCAATTAAAGCAATAGAATTTTTATCCTCAACTAAATCCCATAATGGCCCGTGTCCGCCAGGATAGAATACCGCATCATAATCTGCTGGATTGACTTCTGACAGTTTTATGGTATTCTTAAGTTTTTCTTGAAGTTCAGTGTCGTTATCAAATCTTTTTGTATCTTCAGTTGCTGCACTCGGATCTTCGCTTTTAGGATCAATTGGTGGTTCGCCTCCTTTTGGGGTTGCAATAGTAATTTCAATTCCTTGGTCTACTAATTCATAATATGGAGCAGCTAATTCTTCAGTCCAATAACCCGTTTTTTCTCCTGTATTTCCTAATTTATCGTGAGAGGTAACTACAAATAGCACTTTTTTCATAACTTTTCTTTTTTAGAATACAAAGTTACGCAATGGGATTGGGAACGAATGGTAAAGGAATGTTAAGAGATAACTAATTATTTTGTTTAAACGTTTTTAAACAACTCAACATCATTGACATATTTTTATTTAATTCTTTCGTTCTTGAGGCACCTGCATTTAAATAAAAATAATTATTGTCACTACTACTTTTAGTAATTATGGTTATCATTTCTAATTCGCCATAATTTCCAGAATTAGATTTAGAATGGATAAAGTATGCTTCATTTGTCAAAAAATCCGTTTTTCCAGAATCAATGATTTCCAAAGAAGCTTTTTGATTTATTTTTTCAATAAAGTAATCATACTCAGATTTCAAATCTTTTTTTAATGAAAATGGTTTCGTTTTTTGAATACTTATTCCGTGGATAAAGTTTTCATCATCAGGTTTTGAAAACGCATCAAGTCCTAAAATTATTTCATCATTATCTTCATAGTTTTCAATTTTACTTTCCCAGTTCAATGGTAAGAAGATTTCAAATTCATTATTTGGGTAAAAAAAATTTTCCTTAGCAAATTTTACAGGATAGTTTGCGTAATTTTCAAACGAAAATTGCTTTTCAGAACAAGAAAATAGAGTTGTAAAGAACAATATTAAAAGAATGTTTTTATGAAACATAATTATCAAGAATATACTTTGTTGTTCGCTTTTTTAATTCTTCAGCAGTGATGGCAGCTTCTAATTCCTTCTTGAAATTAAATGTTTTATGTTGTTTTCTAAAATTATCCAATTGATTAATTGTAGTTTCATCCTCTACAGAAGATAGCCATTTTAATAATTCCGATTTTTTAGTTACAACACTCATGCTTTCAATTGTTTATTAAAAAACACAAAAAATCTTAAAACCTTTTACTTCTTATAAAACAAATTATGTTCCACGTATTCCCAAACTTTATTCGGTAACATCGGAACCACATTTTTATCGTTTTTAATGCTTTCGCGAATGAAGGTGGAAGATAATTCAATAACTGGAGCGCCTACACGATGAATTTTTGGATGATTTACAAATTGCTTGTCAATTTCACCTGAATTTAATCTTGGATAGACATAAATATCGTGGTTCTGTAAAATGACTTCGTAGTTTTTCCACTTGTGAAGTGAGTTCAAATTGTCTTCGCCCATAATCAAGGAAAATTCGTTTTTTGGGAATTTTTCTTGTAAATGCGCTAAGGTATTTACAGTATAATTCGGTTGCGGTAACTTGAATTCGATATCAGAAGGTTGGATTTTTGGGTAATCTTCGGTTGCCAAATGTACCATATGCAGACGATGATAATCATCTAATAACGAACTTTTTTGCTTGTGCGGATTGTGCGGGGTAACCACCATCCAAATTTGGTCCAAATCAGAATATTCCGCCATGTGATTGGCAATAATTAAATGCCCAATGTGAATGGGATTAAACGTTCCGAAATACAATCCGATTTTCATGATAATTTATTAATGTAGAGACGCGATTAATCGCGTCTCTACGTGTTATTTATTAATAAAATCTTTTACTAATTGATACGCTTCTTCTTTTGCCACATCTAAATCATAATTTTTGATGATGGTGTCAAATTGTGGTGCGGTTGCTAATTCTACTGATGCTTTTGCGATACGCATGTTGATTTTGTCTTCGCTTTCGGTAGAACGTTGTTTTAAACGACGTTTTAATTCGTCAACACTTGGTGGTTTTACGAAAACCGCTAAGGTTTCGTTTGGGAATTTGCTTTTAATACGCAATCCGCCCGCAACATCAATATCAAAAATTACGTGTTTTCCTAATGCCCAAATGCGTTCAACTTCAGTTTTTAAAGTGCCGTAGAAATTATCAGTGTAGACTTCTTCCCATTCCACGAAATCTTCTGCTTTAATGTGCTTTTTGAATTCGTCCCATGAGATGAAATAATAATCTTTTCCATCTACTTCTTCACCACGAGGTGCACGCGTAGTACACGAAATCGAAAATTCTAAATTCAAATCGGGTTGGGCTAATAAATGGCGTACTATAGTGGTTTTTCCTGAACCTGATGGTGCAGAGAATACTAATAATTTTCCTTTGGTCATTTTGTTGTTCTTTAATCTAAAAAATCTAAAGTATCAAAATAATCTAAAAGATTTAGAGTTTTGTTTTCAATTATTTTTTTAATGGAAGCTCTCCAAAAGTCATTGTAAATCCTTCATTTTCTTTTTTAAATTTAAGAGGTAATTTGCCATTTTTTTCTAATCCCCATTCTTCTAACATATCCCCATTTACAAATAAGATAGCAACATTCAAATCAGAATTTTTCTTTAAATTTAATAGCCAATTTACATCTTCTTGAAGTTTTTTCTTTGAACCAGAATATTTATTCCAATTTTGAAAAATGTAGAAATCGGCTTTTGGTAATTCTTCTTTCCCAATGCTTTTCCCATTTATGTCACATAACTTGGTTAAGTACGTATTCATAGTCAAATCATTGTCATCCTTACAAGGTGCATAATTTTCATTAAAATTTTTAAATGCATTTTGCATTTGTACTCCTCCACATTCTTCTGTTCCCAAGTAACAATACTTTTCTCCTGTTGTTTTAAAAAGAAGTAATTCAGAATTCAAACCTAAAAGGATATTGTTTATAATTTCTTTTTCACTTCCTTTTTCTTGCACTTTCATAAAATAGGTTGACTCGTTTGGTAAAACAGTAGCAAAGTATGATGAAAGTTCAATTTTATCTTCTACTTTCGGATTTTTAAACCCAGCTAATGTTTTTACGGCTGTTCCACATGAGGAAAGAGAAAGAATAAATATAAATACTAATAAATTTCCTTTGGTCATTGTGTTGTGTTATTTTCTAGTGATAAGTAATTAGTGATAAGTAAAAAGCTTATTTAAGTGATTTAGAAAAGGCATTTATCATTTTAGATTCTTCTATAATAAGTTCTAAAATTTCATTATACAATTCAAAATTAACAATAAAACCTAATTCTTTTGCTATGATTAATTGAGTTTCTAATTCGCATAAAGAACCTCTTGAGATATCTATAAAATGACTAAAAGATTTGTCGGTATTTCTTCCATAACCTTCTGCTATGTTAGAGGGAATTGAAACGGAAGCTCTTTTAATTTGACTTGTTAAAGCGTATAATTCTTCCGATGGAAACGCTTTGGTTAATTGATAAACTTTTACTACTATAATTATTCCTTTTTTCCAAATTAATAGGTCTTTATACGAACTTATACTCCTCATTTTTTGACTTTTTACTATTCACTCGTCACTTTTCACTAAAATTAAAGAACATTCAAAACTTGTTCCTTAATTTTTTCCAATTCATCTTTCATCATCACTACCAATTTTTGCATTTCGGTATGATTCGATTTTGAACCCATGGTATTGATTTCTCTTCCCATTTCTTGCGTGATGAAACCTAATTTTCTTCCGTTAGCTTCCGTTCCGTTTAAGGTTTCTAAGAAATAGTTCAAATGGTTACCCAAACGTACTTTTTCTTCAGTAATGTCATATTTTTCTAGATAAAAAATCAATTCTTGTTCGAAGCGATTTTCATCTACATTGACTTTTAATTCATCTAAAGCTGTTCGTAAACGTGTTTTTACAGTTTCCACGCGTTCAGCATCGTAAGAAACCGCTTCGTTCATTAAATTGTTGATGTTGGCAATGCGTAATTGGAATTCTTTTTCTAAAGAAGCGCCTTCATCTTTTCTAAAATTCGCGATACTTTCCAAGGCTTCATCAATTACGGTTTGGATTTGTTTCCATTCGTTTTCATCGATTTCGTCGCGCTCAGTTTTTAAAGCATCAGGCATACGAACTGCCATTTTCATTAATTCCGTTTCATCTGCATTTGGAATTACGGCTTTCATTTGGTTAATGTACCCTTTCACAATCGGGACATTGATTTTGGAAGTTGTTTCTTCGCCTGTAACTTCTACATATAATGAAAAATCAACCTTTCCGCGTTCTAAACGTTGCGAAATTTGATTGCGTAAACCCAATTCCATTTCACGAAAAACCGATGGCATTCGTGTATTTAAGTCTAAACCTTTACTGTTTAGCGATTTGATTTCTACGGTAATTTTTTTGGTTGGTAATTGCAAAGATGCTTTTCCAAAACCCGTCATGGAGTGTATCATACGTTATAAAAATGTCTTCAAAGATAAGAAAATGCCCCCTAACCCCCAAAGGGGGAATAAGTTTGTGTATTTATTTCTAATTTATATAGCTAGGAAAAATTATTTAGGTAGTTTTCCCCCCTCCTTTGGAGGGGTTAGGGGAGGCTTTCTGCGTTACCAAATAAACACCAATAAATATCAACACCGCAGAAATCAATTTCACCAAACTCAAATCGTCTTTTCCTAAGCTTACGGCGAAAATAGTAGCGAAAAGGGGTTGTAAATAGATGAAAACCGCAACAGTTGTGGGTTTAAGTTCTCGCATGGAAACTAAATTCAACAAATACGTTAAGAAAGTCGAAAACACAACTACAAAACCAATTTTCCAGATGATATCTGTTGGCAAATTAGCAAAATCTATGGCTTGAAATTCGCCCCAACCAAAAGGTAACACCATCAAAAAACCAAAAGTGTAAATCCATTTCACAAAAGTGAAGGCATTGTATTTGTCCATTAATTTCTTTACGATGATGAGGTAAAATCCGTAAGAAACCGCATTTACAAAAACCAATAAGTTTCCTAAACTTGCGTTGGTTGCATTTACCAATGATTTTCCGTAAAGAATTAAAGTTATTGTACCAGCTAAGCCTAAAATGATTCCCAATACTTTTCGGTTTTGCATGCGTTCTTTCATGATGAATGCGGATAAAACCAAAACAATCATAGGTGTGGTTACCATCAAAACGGCTCCCATAATAGGTGATGTGTAACTTAATCCTTTGAAAAAAGTCAGCATGTTGAAAGCTACGCCGAAGAACGCAGCTGCAATAATTCGGGGAAAATCTTCTTTAGCGATTTTTTCTTTGGGTCCAAAAAAGGAGATTAACCAAAATAACAAAACTGAACCACCAACACGCATTACGATAAAGCCGAAAGCATCGACATATTTTGGCATTACGTCTTTGGCAATCGTAAATGTTACGCCGTAAATGATGGAAACTAAGGTAGCGGCAACTAATGCCCAACTTCTTTTTGACATTAGCTTAAAACAGTAATTACTTCGTGAATGTTTTTTGGACTATTTCCAATGTAAATCTTCCCATCGATAATAAAAACTGGGCGACTCAAAAACGTGTAATGTTCTAAAAGGTATTTTTTGAAATCGGCTTCGGTTAGCTTTTTATCTTTTAAACCTAATGATTTATATAACTGAGCTTTTTTACTGAAAAGCGCTTCGTAACTTCCTGAAAGTTGGTACATTTCTTCCAAATCTCTTTCCGAAATTGGATTTTGGCGAATATCAATAAAGGTCAATTTGTCAGAATTGGGTAACGATTTGATTATTTTTCGGCAAGTATCACACGAAGCCAAATAGTATATTTTGTTCATTTTATTGTTTTTCAATTTCTGATGCAAAAATACAGCCTTTTGAATTCTAAAAATCAGTAATTTTATAAAAAAATTAAGCCATGGACGCAACTTTTAGAATTTGGGAAACTAGCCGCGGATTATACAAGAATTTCTTAGATAGTTATTCGTTGGAACAATTGAATACAATTCCAGCAGGAATGAGCAATAATCTAATTTGGAATATTGGTCACGTTATTGTTTCCCAACAGAAATTGGTTTATGCTTTGTCAGGTTTGCCAATGCATATTCCCGATTCGCTTTTTGAGAACTATCAAAACGGTTCGCAACCAGATGGTAAAACTTCGCAAGCTGAAGTGGATGAAATCAAACAATTATTATTAGAAATGGTCGAAAAAACGAAAGTTGATTTTGAAGCTGGAATTTTCAAAGAATTTCATCCGTATCAAACTAAAACGGGATTTTATTTAGGAACTTGGAAAGAAGCGATGGAATTTAACAATTATCACGAAGGCATTCATTTAGGGATTATGATGTCGATTAAGAAATTTTTATAAAAAAATCCCGAACTTCAAACGCAATTGAAATTCGGGAATACTTAACATGAACTAATCTTTAGGAGGCAATTGATTCTTCTTTTTCACGGTTTAATTTTATATAACTTCCAAGATTTTCGATATTTAATCTTCTCGCATTCCTTTGAATGAAGAAGCGTTTTACTCTTAATTTGTACAAATCATAAACGATGACTACAGTTAAGACCAAACTCACAGCGTAAAACATTTTAAAACCAAGATACATATAGGTAAATCCTGATAAAATTGCGCCAAACAAATAAGAAGCAGCAATTGATAATAATAATTTCGCTTTTCCTTTTAAGGCCTCATTATTTCGGTATTCTGCTTTTGTAAACATGGAAAATAAAATACCTAAATCGGTTGTAGTGCCCGTTAAATGAGTGGTTTTTACGGTAAAATTAGAGATGCTTGCTGTTAATCCGTTTTGTAATCCCATGGCAAATAACATTAAGGCTAAAAGAATTTCAGTTTCCATTAATGTTTCTCTGTAATAGAATTGGCCATAGTATCCAACGAAAATTAAACAAATAATTTCTAAAATTAAGGGTAAAGCATGTGCCAAATAGGTGTTTTTTTGATTCAAATGAATGACAATTAAATTGGAAACAAAACTTCCAAAAAAGAACAAGAAAATCCACGAAAAGACCACGGCAATTTGGTAGAAATTTCCTTTTACAATTTCAGACGCTAAAATGGCATAATGTCCTGTAATATTTGACGAAAACGAGAAAAATAATAATAGCGAACCAATATTCACCATTCCCGCTGTAAATGCAGTAAGTGTTCCTAATTTTATGTTGTCTGAAAGGGAGCGACTATTATTATATTTTCTTAACATATGGGTTTGTTTTAACAAAGGTTAATCGTGCAATTCCTCTGGTATGTGTGTCGGTGTCAAAATTTAAAACCAATTTGTCGTCTGAAAGTTCTGTCAAATTGTAATGTTCTATATTTTGATTGTCGTACTTTATTTCTAAAATATTTCCTCTGCCTTTCATGTGCCAAGACACTTCTTTTTCATATCCATTTCCTTCTAAAATTAGTTTTCCATTTGGGTAGAATTTCCATTTTTCAGCCTTATGAATTACTAAATTTTCACCAATTAAGTCTTTTACATAATTTGAAATTGATGTAAAATCTTGTTTAATTGTTTCGTTTTTATCTGCTTTTTCATATTCCCAGGTAAGTTCGCTCCATTCGCCTTCAATTTCAATTTCAGGGTTTTTCGCCATGCTTATTAAGAAGATGAAAAGAGCAATTCCTAATCCGAAAACTAAGAGATATTGTGTCCAAATTTTTTTCATATGATTCGATTTTATCCCACCGAAATCTGATTGAAAAATACTTCAGCTAAATTTCCTTTTTCGGGAATATTTACATGATTTGTAATTTCAATCGTTGTGATTTCGACTTTAGCTTTGTTGAAATATCGCGTAAAATCAAAACTTTTTCGAGTTGAAAATGTTAGTTGATAATTTGAATTGATAATTTGATTGATTTGATATCCTTCGATAAAATTGTTGAATGCTGCTTGATTACTTCCGGTAAAAAAATCGATTTTTAATGAATTTATTTGAGAATCAAATTTGTTTTTGATTACTTCAAACGCTTCGATGAATGCTTCATTTGCTAATTCTTGAATTTGTTTGTTTTTTGAAAAGAAAAGTAGATCTCTAATAGAATCTCCAATGTTTAACCCGTGAACCAAAACAATGTTATAGTGGTTGTTAGGATTTTGGTTTAAAAATGTCTTTAAAATATTCAGAGATTGAATAGTAAAATCGGTTGGAATTAAAATTGTCTTTTTCATAGCTTCTTTTTTTCTTTTTGTTATGAAACAAATTTAGAAGTCCGAAATTAGAAGCAAATAAATCTTAAATTAGAAAACAATTAAAATGTAATGATTGAGATTAAAACGAGATTAGAAAAGTCTAAAGTTAAGTTAAATATTTCAAAAACAACAATTTAATCCTTGTTTATCTGCCAAATAGGAAGCGTAATTTGAACGGTTGTTCCTTTGTTTTCAATTGAAGTTACTAGTAAGGTACCTTTGTGCATTCTAATGATGTTTCGAGTTAGTGGAAGCCCAATTCCATAACCTTCAAAGTTTTTGGTATTAGTTGCTCTAAAAAACGGGTCATAAATATATTTGATTTCGTTTTCTGGAATTCCAATTCCGTTATCTTTAATTACGATGTAAACAAAATCGTCTGAAGCACCGATTGAAACTGTAACCATTTCAAAGTTGGAATATTTGCAACCATTACTAATAATATTGCTTAAGGCTAAGTGAAGTAATTGTGTGTTTCCGTTTACTTTAAGTTTCATTGGATTTTCTGGAAGTAAGTCCATATCCAAATAAATTTTACTTTTCGGATTTAAACTTTCTAGATTTTCTTTTACATCCCAAAGCAATTGGTCAATTCTTACTTTGTCAAATTTTTGAACTTTTCCATTAAAACCTGTTTGAGCTAAAAACAATAAGGCTTTAGTTTTATTGTCTAATTTATCGGCCTCTTGAAGAATAATTTTCAAGGTTTCTACATATTCTTCGTTGGTTCTTGGTTTCGTTAAAACAACGTCAGCTACCCCAATAATTGCGGTTAATGGCGTTCTTAATTCGTGTGAAGCATTGCTGATAAAATTGTTTTGAGTTTCAAACGAGGTTTCAATTCGGTCGAGCATATTGTTAAAGGTCCGCGCTAAATCATTTAATTCATCGCTTCTATTACTGTCGTTTAATCGAAGGTGTAAATTTTCGGAACTAATTTCTTTTACTTGCTCTGTGATTTCTGAAATGGGTTTGAAAATATTTTTAGAAAAGTATAATGCGATATATAAAATTAGTATTAAAGAAGCTAGAATAGCAAATAATAAGGTTCGAATTAAATTATCTGCTTGATTGATTTGGAAGTAATTTTCAGCAGCTGTAATTACGATGTAATCCCCAGAAGTTGATTGATATCGAATTCCTTTGTAAAGATATTTTTTTGAGACAAATTCGGCACTTTTGTTATTTATTACTAATTCAAAAAATGAAGCTGGAATCCCGATTTTTTGTACTTGCTCTTTAATATCCAAAGTGTTATCTATTGGAATAAAAAAGTCTTTTTCATGAGGTAATTTTTCAGGAGAATTAGGGTCGGATTTGGTTATTTTTTCATCCAATCGTTCTTTAGCTACTTTATAAGCTCTAGCTTCTAAAAGTTTAAAAAAATTCTTTTCTGAATAATTAGAGACTGAAAAATAAATGAAGATACTAAATAGAAATATTACTATCAAAAAAGGGATTAATAGCAATAGAACGGTGCGTGATTGTTTTTTTAAAGTAGTAATCATAAATTAGTTTTCCTTAAGCACATAGCCCATTCCGATTACGGTATGGATGATTCTATCATCAGAGTTGTCGATTTTTTTTCTGAGGTAATTAACATAAACATCAACAACATTGGTTCCTAAATCATAATCAACACCCCAAACGCCTTCTAAAATATCCATTCTTGAAAGCACTCTGTTTTTGTTTTGTAAAAAGTAGAAAAGGAGTTTGTATTCGGTTGTGGTTAGCGAAATTTCTTCATTGTTTTTGGATACCTTTTTGGTGTAATCATTTAATACTATATCGTTAAAGGTATGAATGTAATCTTGTTGAATGTTTTTTTCTTTGTTAAGTGGGCTCTTGTCTTCCGTTCTTCTTAATAGAGATTTTATTCTTGCAACCAATTCAATAAATTTAAACGGTTTAACCAAATAATCATCAGCACCACTTTCCAATCCAAGTACAATATTTTCTGACGTACCTAAAGCAGTCAAGAATAGAATGGGGACATTCGAATTTTTGTTTCGAATGTTTTTGCATACTTCGAGTCCGTTCATTTCGGGTAACATAATGTCTAAAATAATAAAATCAAAAACATTGGTTAACGCTAGCTGAAGACCCGTGCTGCCATCAAAAGCAACGCTTACTTCGTAACCTTCCTCTGTTAACCCTTTTTTTATGAATGAAACTACATGTGCTTCATCTTCAACTACTAGTATTTTTTTCATGAATTTTTATGGTACCTTTGAAGATAGAAATATTAAAGTCTTACTAAACTTATTCGCAAATTAAAGAAAATCGTTTAAACTTAATACCTTTGTAACTTAAATTTAAGAAAAATGAAATTCAATACCAAAACGATACATGGTGGGCAACATCATGAAAAAGTAACGGGATCGGTAATGCCTCCCGTATTTCAAACTTCGACTTATGTACAATCAAGTCCAGGAAAGCCAATTGGTGATTACGAATACAGTAGAGCAGCAAATCCAACTAGAACTGCTTTAGAAGAGGCACTAGCAAGTATCGAAAACGGGGCAAGAGGGTTGGCTTTTTCTTCTGGATTGGCGGCTACGGATTGTGTGTTGCGCATGTTTAAAGCTGGTGATGAAATCATTGCCATGGACGATTTGTATGGTGGAACTTATAGATTATTTACAAGATTATATAAAGATAGTGGTATCAAATTTCATTTTGTAGACATGAATGATTTGGAGAAATTCCAATCGTTAATCAATGAAAATACGAAATTGGTTTGGGTTGAAACACCAACAAATCCGTTAATGAAATTAGCAGATATTGCCGCAATTGCACAAATTACCAAAAAGCACAATATTTTATTTGCAGTAGATAATACGTTTGCAACACCTTATTTGCAAAAACCATTGGACTTAGGTGCTGATATTGTTATGCATTCAGCAACGAAATATTTAGGTGGACATTCCGATGTTATAGCGGGTGCTTTAATTATTAAAGATAAAGCTTTAGGAGAAGAATTGCATTTCAAACAGTTTGCCACTGGAGCGACATTAGGCCCAATGGATTCCTTTTTGGTGTTAAGAGGAATCAAAACATTACACTTACGCATGCAACGTCATTGCGAAAATGGAGAAAAAGTAGCCGCATTTTTGAACAATCACCCTTTAGTAGAAAGAGTATACTATCCAGGTTTAATTTCTCATCCATTTCATGAAATTGCTAAAAAGCAAATGAGTGGTTTCGGAGGAATGGTAACCTTTACTTTTAAATCGGGTAAAAAAGAAGATGCGATTAAGTTTTTAGAAAATTTAAAAGTCTTCACTTTAGCAGAATCATTAGGAGGAGTGGAATCGTTAGCAAATCATCCTGCTTTGATGACACATGCTTCTATTCCAGAAGATAAAAGAAAAGAGGTAGGGATTTCAGATGACTTAGTTCGTTTGAGCGTAGGAATTGAAGATATCGAAGATTTACTAGCGGATTTAGAGCAAGCTTTTAGCTAATAGTAATAAAACTAAAAAAAATCCCGATTTTCATTGAAAATCGGGATTTTGCTTTTGTACTAATTTAGATAATATATATATCCAACATGAAACCACAAGTTCCAGTCATTTGCTTTGTTTTCTATGTAAATTTCAGGATTAGGATTTAAACCATCAACCCAATCCGTAAAATAATATTGCCATCTAACTTCGGCAAATAAATCGGAAAGTTCCGTTAGTTTGTATCGGGTACCCACACTAGAAACTATAGACCAAGTACTTCCGCCTTCGTCAGACCATGCGTTTAAATATTTGTCTGGAGTTGTTGTTGAGTTGCCCATAGGGCCTAATTCAGAATAAGTTCCGTTCTGAAAAAGTGAGAAATGAGCTCCAAGTCCAAGGAATGGTGCCCAAGCACCATCTGTAGCAGTGAATTCTCTAATACTTAAAGGATAAAATTCTAATTGCATCCCGATATCAGTAATTTTTGATTCCCCTTTCATTGCTTTTAATTGATTTCCTGTAGGTGAATTTTTTTCAGCCCATCTACCAAAATGCTCAAGTTTGGTGCTGTTGTACGATATTTCTGTGCGAAGTTTAAAGTGGTCATTAAAATAGGTTTCCGGGGTGTAACAATTACATTCGGCACGATAAGCAAAGTTTAAATAATGAACCAAACCAACCCCATAACCTGTATTTCCAGCATTGGTTTCAAAATTATTTCGGACTCCAAAATCAGATTGTAAAGCAACACCTCCAACAAAAGCTCCGATTTCGTGGGAAAAACCAAATTGTGCTTGCATCGAAAAGTTAACACTAATAAGAACAATTAGTGCATATTTAATTTTCTTTATCATTTTCACAAATTAACAATGTTCGGCAAATATATGTAAAACAACATGTACATCAAAAATAAGAGCCTTTTTTATGTGTAAAAAATTTATTTTAAAGTGATTAGCCGAATTTATATATCACAATCTGTATAAATTTTTCTTAAAAATATAACAAGTAATTTTTAAAATGTATATTTGTAGACTTAAATTTTATGAATTTAATAATTTAAGATAGAAATATACTTAACAAATTAGTTTATTTACAAGTTTTATAGCATAATGGAACAAAAAATTAATGATTTCATGGCTTTAGTTGAAGCCAAAAATCCAAATGAGCCGGAGTTTTTACAAGCTGTTAGAGAGTTTGCGGAAACCGTAATGCCTTTTATTGCAAACGAGAAAAAATATGACGGTAAAAACGTCCTTTTAAGAATGGCTGAACCAGAGCGTTCTATTATTTTTAGAGTGCCATGGGTAGATGATAAAGGGGAAATTCAAGTAAATAGAGGTTTCCGAATTCAGATGAACTCGGCAATCGGACCTTACAAAGGAGGAATTCGTTTTCACCCTACTGTAAATTTATCTGTTCTCAAGTTTTTAGCTTTTGAACAAGTTTTCAAAAATAGTTTAACAACACTTCCAATGGGAGGTGGTAAAGGAGGTTCTGATTTTGATCCGCAAGGAAAATCTGATGCTGAAATTATGCGTTTTTGTCAATCGTTTATGACAGAATTATGCCGCCATATTGGTCCAGATTTGGATGTTCCTGCTGGTGATATCGGTGTTGGTGCAAGAGAAATTGGTTACATGTTTGGTCAATACAAGAGAATCCGAAATGAATTTACAGGAGTTTTAACAGGTAAAGGTTTGGCTTATGGTGGTTCTCTAATTCGCCCAGAAGCAACAGGTTATGGTGTTGTTTATTTCACCCAACAAATGCTTAAAACTAAAGGAGAAACAATTGAGGGTAAGACGGTTGCCATCTCTGGTTTTGGAAATGTGGCATGGGGTGTTGCGCTTAAAGTAAATGAATTGGGAGGGAAATTAGTGACACTTTCTGGTCCTGATGGATATATTTATGATGCTGACGGAATTTCTGGCGAAAAAATCGACTTTATGTTAGAAATGAGAGCTAGTGGCGATAATAGAGCTGAAGCTTATGCTGAAAAATTCCCAAGCGCTGTTTTCCATAAAGGGAAAAGTCCATGGGAAGCAAAAGTGGATATCGCTATTCCATGTGCAACTCAAAACGAATTACACGAAGAAGATGCTAAGAAGTTAATTGCTAATGGTGTAATGTGTGTTACGGAAGCCGCTAATATGCCATGTACATTAGAAGCTATTAAACAATTCTTAGATGCTAAGGTTTTATTTGCTCCTGGAAAAGCTGCAAACGCAGGTGGTGTTGCTGCATCTGGTTTAGAGATGACGCAAAACTCAATCCGTTTAAATTGGACTAGTGAAGAAGTAGATGCTCGTTTAAAAGACATCATGACAGGTATTCACGGTCAATGTAAAAAATATGGTACGGAAGAAGATGGTTATGTAAACTACGTTAAAGGAGCCAATATTGCTGGTTTCGTAAAAGTAGCAGATGCTATGTTAGCTCAAGGTGTTGTTTAACTGTTTACTTATGAAATAATAAAAGGCTCTTTTGGTTTTCCAAAAGAGCTTTTTGCTTTTAAAATATATCAAAATTGAAATTAATACGTTTGTAGTATATTTGTATTAAATACTAGCAATGAAAAAAGCGTTTTTAATTTTCTTTTTTACTCACTTCTTTTTTGCACAGCAAAACAATCAATTGTGGAAAGGTTATTTTTCCTACAATGAAATTGTTGATGTGGAAGCCGCTTCAAATGCGATTTTTGCAGCAACTGAAAACGCTATTTTTACCCAAGAAATCACAAACGCCAATTTGAGTATTTATAATGCTATAACAGGTTTAAAACCCGATGTTATTACGACCATTCATCGTTCAGAAGCATTTAATAAAACTTTTGTTGGTAATAATAATGGTTTAATTTTAATTCAAAATTCAGATGGTTCTGTAACCACAAAAGTAGACGTAATTACGGAAGTCCCAGTGCCGCCCAATAAAAAGAGAATTAACGATTTTTATGAGTTTAATGGACGTTTGTATGTGGCTACAGATTATGGGATTTCTGTAATTGATATCACTACCACTGAATTTATTTCCACCTATTTCATCGGTACTGCTGGAGAAGAAACAGAAGTCTTACAAACTACTGTTTTAAATAATGAAATTTATGCAGTTACTAGAAGCTTTGGGATTAGAAAGGCTAGTTTGGATAATCCCAATTTATTTGATTTTAACCAGTGGCAAACTTTTGATACTGATTTTTGGACAGGAATCGTAACTTTTAATAACCAACTTGTTGCTTCAAATACCAATTCAAGGACGTATCGATATGATGGTGGTCTTTTCCAAGAAATTTTAAATCACGCTCAGGTAGGGTTAAAACTTAAAACGAATGGAACAGAGCTTGTTGTTACTACTCAAAGCAGTGTTCATGTTTTAAATCAATCTTTAACTGTTGTGGCGAATGTTACTCAAATTCCAGATTTTAATGTACAGTTTACTGCTGCTTCAGTTGTAGCGGGGATTATTTACATTGGAACACAAAAAGAGGGTTTGTTTTCAACAAGTTTAGCAAACCCAACTATCTTTAATGCAATATCACCAAACGGACCCTTACAAAACTATACTTTCAGATTAAAAAAAACACCCAATAAAATTTGGGCAATACACGGCGATTATGATGAGGAATACAATCCATATCCTCTAGATGAATTAGGATTAAGTGTTTTTGATAATGAAAATGGTTGGATTAATAAGCCTTACGACGAACTTCTGGGGGCAAAATCATTATCAGATATTGCTTTTAACCCAGCTCGACCTAATCAGGTATATGTAACTTCCTATTTCTCGGGAATGTTAAAATTTCAAGACGATACGGTTGAGTTGTTAAACAACACCAATACAGGGCCTAACGGGTTGGAATCATTAGTGCTGTCGGGTAACCCCTCTTATGTGGATGTTCGAATTAATAGTCCAGCTTTTGATAGGCAAGGAAATTTATGGGTAACCAATGGATTTGTAAATCGATCCATCAAAGTTCTGAGAGCCAATGGTCAATGGCAATCGTATGATTTATCGGGTATAACGGCAAATTTAGCAACAGGAAGATATAATGCAATGGCGATTGATAAAAACAACACCAAATGGATTCCAGCTTATAATGATGGTGTAGTGGCTTTTAATGAGAATTATAATAACAAATTTATTGTAATTAACCGAAATAATGCAGACATCCCAGCGGCTGTAGTAAATTGTTTAGCCATTGATAATCGCAACCAGTTGTGGATTGGAACCATGTCAGGTTTGCGCGTTTTATCCAGTGTAGATCGGTTTATTTCAGAAACCGAATTACAAGTTTTTCCAATCATTATTCAAGAAGGGGATTTAGCTCAGGAACTGTTTTTTCAACAACCTATTTTAGATATTGCTGTAGATGGTGCCAACAGGAAATGGGTTTCTATAGCAGATGGTGGGGTTTTCTTGGTTTCTTCAAATGGGCAACAGACAATCTATCGCTTTACAAAGAACAACGCTCCTTTGCCTAGTAACAATGTAGTAGATATTGAGATAGATGGTGTTTCTGGCGAAGTGTTTTTTGCTACCGATAAAGGAATTGTTTCTTTTTTAGGAACTTCAACCAAACCTAGTGATAATTTAGCTGATGTTTTTGTATATCCAAATCCAGTACGCCCCAATTTTATTGGAACAGTTAAAATTAGTGGATTAACAGATAGAGCTAATGTGAAAATTACGGATATCGAAGGAAATTTAGTGCACGAAACCACTTCTGCTGGAGGAACAATAGAATGGGACACAACAGCTTTTGGGAAGTACAAAGTAACATCGGGGGTTTACATGATTTTTGTGACTTCTCAAGATGGTATGGATACTACAGTTAAGAAAGTGATGATTATCAGATAATTCAAATGTTAGTCAAAACCAAAGCTATCGTCATTTCTGCTTTAAAATATCAAGAAAAGAGCTTGATTGTTAAGTGTTTTACACAATCGGATGGTTTGAAAAGCTACTTCGTTCCAAGTGTGTATTCCAATAAAAAAGCGAATCAAAAAATCGCCTATTTTCAGCCCTTAACAATTATTGAAATCGAAGCGAATCACAAAAGTAAAGGTACGCTAGAACACTTCAAAGAAATAAAATTAGCCCACAGTTTTCATTCGATACATACAGATGTTGTTAAAAGTACGATCATCATTTTTTTATCCGAAATTTTACATCATAGTATACACGAAGAAGAGAAAAATGAGAACCTTTTTTCCTTTTTAGAGACCGCTTTACTTTGGTTAGATACACACGAAGAAGCTACAAATTTTCATCTTATTTTGTTGATGGAAATGACCAAATTCTTAGGATTTTATCCCGATGTTTCCGAAATGGATTTCGACTTTTTCGATGTGAAAGAAGGTTTCTTTACGCCATTTCAATCGGTAAATACACTTTCAGCTCATGAAACGCAATTGTTCAAACGATTAATTGAACTCAAATTTGATTCCAATCAGAAAACTTTTGCTGGAATTGAACGTCAAATTTTATTGAAAATCCTCTTGGATTTCTACTCATTGCATCTCGAAGGTTTTAAAAAACCAAAATCATTAGAAGTTTTACGAGAAGTTTTTTCCTAAGTCTTAACTTTTGCCTTTTACCTTTTGCCTTTTACCTTTAAATCATTACTTTCGCAAATTGATTTAAGAAAGCGACAAAATGAGTACAAAATTTACTGAATACAAAGGACTTGACTTGCCAACAGTAGCATCAGAAGTTCTTGATTTTTGGAAAAAAAACAACATCTTTGAACAATCGGTAACTTCTCGTGAAGGAGCTACCCCTTACGTGTTTTTTGAAGGACCACCATCAGCAAATGGTTTGCCTGGAATTCACCACGTGATGGCGCGTGCGATTAAAGATATTTTTTGTCGTTATAAAACTCAAAAAGGTTACCAAGTTAAGCGTAAAGCGGGCTGGGATACGCACGGATTACCTGTAGAATTAGGTACCGAAAAAGAATTAGGCATCACTAAAGAAGATATTGGAAAAACGATTTCAGTTACCGAATACAACGAAGCGTGTAAAAGAACCGTTATGCGTTACACCGACGTTTGGAATGACCTTACCGAAAAAATGGGATATTGGGTAGATATGGAAGACCCGTATGTGACCTACAAATCCAAATACATGGAAACCGTTTGGTGGTTGCTAAAACAAATTTACAACAAAGATTTATTATACAAAGGTTACACAATCCAACCGTATTCTCCAAAAGCGGGAACCGGTTTATCTTCGCACGAAGTGAATCAACCAGGTTCCTACCGTGATGTTACGGATACTACGATTGTAGCTCAATTCAAAAGCCCCGTAACCTCCGAAGGGGGAACAGCAAACGATATCGCAAAAGCGTTTCGTTTGAGCTCCCCTCTTTTGGAGGGGCTGGGGGAGGCCTATTTCTTAGCTTGGACGACAACTCCTTGGACGCTTCCATCAAATACAGCGTTAACCGTTGGGCCAAAAATCGATTATGTTTTAGTGAAAACATTCAATCAATATACTTTTGAAGCGGTTAATGTAGTTTTAGCTAAGAATTTAGTTGGAAAACAATTCGGCGGGAAGTATTTTGTAGCAGAATCAGATGCTGATTTTGCAAATTATAAATCAGAAGATAAAAAGATTCCATACCAAATTTTAGCAGAAGCAAAAGGTGCTGATTTAGTAGGAATTCGTTATGAACAATTATTGCCATTAGCGTTACCTTATCAAAATCCAGAAAATGCATTTAGAGTAATTTCAGGAGATTTCGTAACTACGGAAGATGGAACTGGAATTGTTCATACTGCACCAACATTTGGAGCTGATGACGCTAAAGTAGCTAAAGAAGCAACTCCAGAAGTACCGCCAATGTTAGTCTTAGACGAAAACGGAAATCCTGTGCCATTGGTAGACTTACAAGGAAGATTCATCCAAGGCTTAGGTGATTATTCAGGAAAATACGTTAAAAACGAATATTACAACGACGGAGAGGCGCCAGAACGTTCAGCTGACGTAGAAATTGCTATCCATTTAAAAGAAGAAAATAAAGCTTTCAAAGTCGAAAAATATGTGCACAGTTACCCACATTGTTGGAGAACGGACAAACCAATTTTATATTATCCATTAGATTCTTGGTTTATTAAAGTAACCGAAATCAAAGATAGAATGTTCGACTTAAACGAAACCATCAACTGGAAACCAAAAGCAACTGGAGAAGGTCGATTCGGAAACTGGTTGAAAAATGCTAACGATTGGAATTTATCACGTTCAAGATATTGGGGAATTCCTTTACCAATTTGGAGAAGCGAAGACGGAACCGAAGAAATGTTGGTAGGTTCGGTTGAAGAATTGTACAACGAAATCGAAAAATCTATCGCAGCAGGTTTCCAAACAGATAATCCATACAAAGGGTTCAAAATTGGCGACATGAGCGAAGCCAACTACGATTTAGTGGATTTACACAAAAATGTAGTGGATAACATCGTTTTAGTTTCTCCAACAGGAAAACCAATGAAACGCGAAACGGATTTAATTGACGTTTGGTTCGATTCAGGAGCAATGCCTTATGCACAATGGCATTATCCATTTGAAAACAAAGAATTGATCGAAGAGAATAAAGCATTCCCAGCTGATTTTATTGCTGAAGGTGTGGATCAAACTCGTGGTTGGTTCTATACGTTACACGCTATCGGAACATTAGTTTTTGATAAAGTTGCTTACAAAAACGTTGTTTCAAACGGATTAGTTTTGGATAAAAACGGACAAAAAATGTCGAAACGTTTAGGAAATGCTGTGGATCCATTTACTACTTTGGCTGAGTATGGTCCAGATGCAACGCGTTGGTACATGATTTCGAATGCCAATCCTTGGGACAACTTAAAATTTGATATAGAAGGCGTTGCTGAGGTAAGAAGAAAATTCTTCGGAACACTTTATAATACATACTCGTTTTTTGCTTTATATGCGAATATAGATGGTTTCAAATACAATGAAGCCGAAGTTCCATTAAACGAAAGACCAGAAATCGATCGTTGGATTTTATCGGAATTACATACGTTAATTCAATTAGTGGATGATGCGTATGCAGATTATGAACCAACTAAAGCGGCTCGTGCTATTTCTGATTTTGTTCAAGAAAACTTGAGTAACTGGTACGTTCGTTTGTGTAGAAGAAGATTCTGGAAAGGTGATTATGCACAAGATAAAATAGCAGCTTATCAAACACTTTATACCTGTTTGGTAACGGTTGCGAAACTTTCTGCGCCAATTGCACCATTTTTTATGGATAAACTTTACAGAGATTTAACACAAGCTACAGGTTCTGAGTCATTTGAAAGCGTACATTTGGCCGAGTTTCCAAAAATGGTTGAAAACTTTGTTGATAAATCACTGGAAAGTAAAATGATGAAAGCACAAACGGTTTCTTCGTTAGTTTTATCACTTCGTAAGAAGGAAATGATTAAAGTACGTCAACCGTTGCAAAGGGTTATGATTCCTGTACTTGACGACACTCAGCGTGCTGAAATTGAAGCGGTTTCTGACTTGATTAAAGCCGAAGTAAACGTGAAAGAAGTGGAGTTGTTAGACGATGCTTCAGGTGTTTTAGTGAAACAAATTAAGCCTAATTTTAAAGCATTGGGACCGCGTTTTGGAAAGGATATGGGTTTGGTTTCCAGAGAGATACAAGGTTTTGGACAGGAGCAAATTGCTAGATTAGAGCGTGAAGGAGAGCTTGTTATGGAAATTGCTGGAAAAAGTATAACTTTATCACAAGATGATGTTGAAATTTCATCGCAAGATATCCCTGGTTGGTTAGTAGCCAATTCAAACGGAATTACTGTAGCTTTAGACATTACGATTTCCGCGGAATTAAGAAAAGAAGGGATTGCGAGAGAATTAATCAACAGAATCCAAAACATCAGAAAAGATTCTGGTTTTGAAGTTACGGACAAGATTACTGTTAAAATGGAAAAAAATCCGCAAGTTGAGGAAGCCGTTTTAGCTAATGAATCGTATATTAAGTCAGAAACACTAACCGAATCATTAATTTTTATGGAAAACCTTAAAAATGGTATGGAAATTGAGTTTGATGATATAAAAACAAGTATATTAATTTCAAAATAAAAACCGAAGGGTTTTTAACCGACGTATAACTATAAAAATATTGAAATTATGGTAGAAGAGCAAATTAGATATTCAGACGCTGATTTGGCTGAATTCAAAGCGTTAATTCAAGCGAAATTAGAAAAGGCTAAAGGGGATTTAGAGCTTATTAAGAGTGCTTACATGAATGATTTAAATAATGGTACAGATGATACATCGCCAACGTTCAAAGCATTTGAAGAAGGCAGTGAAACCATGAGTAAAGAAGCCAATTCGCAATTAGCCATTCGTCAAGAAAAATTTATTAGAGATTTAAAGAATGCCTTAATTCGTATCGAAAATAAAACCTATGGTTTGTGTAAAGTTACAGGCAAATTAATAAGTAAGGAAAGATTAAAAATTGTACCTCATGCAACTATGAGTATTGAAGCAAAAAATTTGCAACGTTAATCTTTTTTAAAAAAAGATACTAACGCTCCTTTTGGAGCGTTTTTTATTAGATAAAAACTACTATTTTTGCTAAAAACAAATACAATGTCACTTAAAAAAGCCTATTTATTAATTATTAGTATTTTACTAATAGATCAAATTTCTAAAATTTATATAAAAACCAACTTTTACATTAACGAAGAAGTAAAAGTTTTTGATTGGTTTCGTATTCATTTTATTGAAAATGAGGGTATGGCTTGGGGGGCAGAAATTCCAGGAGAGTATGGTAAATTGATTCTTACTTTATTTAGAATTGTTGCTGTAGCAGGAATTGCTTGGTGGTTATGGGATTCTGTTAAAAAAAATGCTTCTAATTATTTGATTGTCGCAATTGCTTTGATATTTACAGGTGCTTTGGGAAATATTATTGATTCCGTTTTTTATGGTGTCATTTTTAATGATAGTTACCATCAAATAGCAACAGCTTTTTCTGATCAGCCTTATGGTACTTGGTTCCATGGAGAAGTGGTTGATATGTTTTATTTCCCTATTTGGGAAGGAAATTTACCTTCATGGTTGCCTGTTTGGGGGGGCAAACACTTTACTTTTTTTAATGCCATTTTCAACGTAGCCGATGTAGCGATTTCAACTGGTGTAGGGATTTTAATTGTCTTCAATAAAAGAGCTTTTGCTCATGCTGAATAAGTTATAATCTAATTAAAATAGTTTCAATATCAGGGTGTAAAAAATCTATTCATAAAAAAAACCAGAATTTTAATTCTGGTTTTTTGGTTTTTATTACATCCCTAATAGTCTTTTTCTCAAGGTTTTATCTACGCAATTTTCTTCTAGCCAAATTCCAAAAAGGGCTTTTCTGAAATCTTTTCCAGGGACATCTCCAACAAACTTTCTGTTGATATATACAGCTGTTTTTTGAGTATTAGAAGAATATACCATGTCTACATAACCTTCCTTGTCTAATTGGGTTTCAAAAAAGGTCATAAACGTATCTAAACGTTCTCTAATTAAACTTAAATCCCCTTTATAAGATTTTTCGATACCTTCTTCAATGGCTTGAATTAATTTCTTTTTTGTTACCAATGAAGAAGTAACATGAAGTCGTGTTGCAATAGTTTCGTCAGAATCAAGAATTTTTTGAGCATCATTTGATTTGTCTAATAAATAAAGGGCTTGAACATATAGGTTAACCCACATTTTATCACGAATACCTGCTCCGTTCAAAATTAATTTCGTTTTATCATCTCCATCTTCAACTTTGATTGAAGTTTTGATTTTTATGCCATCAAATTCCATGTCTTCTTGTGAATAAGAAAAAAGAAATGAAAACAAACAAAATACCATTAAAAGCTTTTTCATATAAGAATAATTTAGTCTACAAAAATACAAAAAAAAAGTGAATTCAAAATTTATGTTGCTCATTTACTGCAATTTAACAATAATTGTAGCTATTTTATTAAGAAAATTGAGAAAAATTGAAAATGTGGTTATTTGTAACACAGAAATCCAATTTTATATCATTTGAAGAAATTCCTTCAATGGAGTCCTCAGGCGTAAAAAAAGAAAGTCCAATTTTAATTGTTTCAGGCTTACATTTGCTGAGGAAGTTGTCGTAAAACCCTTTGCCATATCCAACCCTATTTCCTTGTTTGTCGTAAGCTAAAAGCGGTACAAATACCACATCGATTTTTGAGTCAGGAACTTCTAATCCTGTAATAGGTTCGGGAACATTATAACTATTTTTCTTAATTTTGGTGTTATCGGTCATTAAAAAATGCGTCATTCCTAAAGTTGCAAATTCGCATTTTGAAATTACGATTTCTTTATCTTTCCCTGCTAAAATCTGAAGAATGTACTCGGTGTTAATTTCCTTTTGCTCTTCGATTGTTAAAAACACGTGATAGTACAGCTTATCCCAAATATTGATTTGTAACAATTGGTTTGCAATCGCTAAACTTTTGTCTTCGATTTCTTCTTGAGTCAAGGATTGTCTTAATGCTTTATACTTACTTCTTAGCGCTTTCTTATCCATTTATTGAAGTTTTCAATTCTTGTATAAATTTAGTCAAATGTTCTACTTCTACGTGATCCATTAACACAATTTTGTACCATCTGTTGTGTTCATTGTGTTGTTGCGGTACTAAATCATACTTTTCAGCAATTTTTTCTGGAATAGATTCCGAATGAATGGTCACAATATTCATGAACGGTTCACGGAAATAGTTGATGTTTAATTTGTCTAATTCGTTACATAAAAATTGGGTGCGCATTTGTAAAATACTCACTTTTTCAAACCAACCAAAAGCGCCATAGGTGAATAATATCATCCAAACTGCCACGGCATTTGCGCCAGAGCGACTTCCACAAAGCGTTAAGTCCATTCCTTCAACATATTCGGCTTCTTTTGTTAGTACGTTTTCAATCAAACCTTTTCGGCAAATGAAAACACCAGTTCCGTAAGGAGCTTGTAACATTTTGTGTGCATCAATCGTAATGGAACTAATTTTAGGATTGCTGAAATTGATATCTGAATTTTGATTGCTAAACGGGTATACAAATCCTCCATAAGCGCCATCAATATGTAAACGATAGGTAACGTTGTGTTTCTCTAAGTTAGAAGTGTAGACTTCAGGATTATCAACGGAACCAAACATGGTAGTTCCCATATTGGAAACCGCAATAAAATATTTTTTCCCTTTATTTTTAGCTTCCGAAATAATATGGTCCAGTGCTATTGCGTCAATTTCACGATTTTCAAATCCAACAGGGATTTTTAACCAATCAATTTGCAATAAGTTGGAAGCTTTAGGAATAGAATAGTGGGTGTCTTCTGAAGCTAAAATGGCAATTTCCTCTAATTTCGCTTCGAATTTGTGCTTAAATTCATTTCTAAAAACCCAAATGGCTTGAATATTAGCTTCGGTTCCTCCTGGAGCAATGTAGCCGTCAAATGCATCTTCTTTGGCTTTGAAAATGTCAACTGCAATTACGTTTAAAACTTCACGCTCAATTTCTTGGGTGCCGTAAAATGCTTTTTCTGACGTTCCAAAAGTGTGGCATCCGATATTATTAGGATTGGCAACATACGTTTGTAACGTTGGAGCATCTTTTAAAAAAGGGGCGTCGTCATAAAATACACGACCATCTAGTTTTGAAGCTGGATAGCCTAGAGAAGCATCTTTTGAGAAATTTACATTATCATTAAGCGCTTTTTCAATTCGGTTTTTTCTTTCTTCTTGGGTTAATTTTTTCCAAAAATGCATATGCTTAGATTTTTAGCAAAATTACGGTCAAAAAAACTTTTAAAATATGATAATTGTTAGCTTTCCAATTCTAATTGTGTTGAAATGTGAAAAATGGCATCTCCCTGATACACGATTGGCGCATCATTAACATTGATAACATAACCATCATGAGGTGCTTTCATTTTGTGTTCTACTTTCCCATAAGGGTCAGAAATCGTTGCCAGTAATTCTCCCTTTTTGACAAATTTCCCAATGGTTGTTAAACCGTGAAACATGCCCGAGTATTTGGCTCTAACCCAATTCGATTTTTCAATGTATATGCTTTTGCTTTTTGGAACACTCGCTTTTTTTCTAGGATTGAGCATATCTAAATGCTGTAAAAAACGTTTGGTTCCCGCTATTGCTTCTTCTGTAATTTGAAGATTTAAATCTAATGATTTTCCCCCTTCAAAAAGCAACATTTTTACGCCTAATTTATCACAAGAATTTCGAAACGAACCTGAAATATTCTTCGAATACAAGGTAAAGGGAGCGTTAAAAACATCGGAAAGCTTCTTTAATTCGGGGTTTTCAGGTACAATTCTAATTTGTGGGGCATTAAATCGGCTAGCACCACCTGCATGAAAATCGATTGCATAATCTACGTGTGGTATAATATCTTTTAGAATGTAGTAAGCAAAACGACTTGCCAATGAACCGTTTTTACTGCCAGGAAAAACCCGATTCAAATCGCGACCATCTGGAAATTCTCTTGTTTTATTGATGAATCCGAAAATATTTATAATCGGAATGCAAATTATGGTTCCGCGCTTTGGTTTATTAATTTTTTGAACAATTAACTGGCGTACAATTTCGGTTCCGTTGATTTCATCGCCGTGTAAACAAGCTGTAAACAAAACCGTTGGGCCATCAAGCTTTGAACGTTCCACAATAATGGGAATTTTCAATTTATTCATGGTGTGCAACTTGGCAATTTCCATGTTAATGGTTTTGCTTTCGCCCGCTAAAATGGTTTCTTTAAGGATTACAAGTGGTTTTGAGGCTGTCATTTTTAAAATCTAAAGTGTTAAAAATACAAAAACAAATGTCATTTAGGAAAACAGATGTAAGAAATTTTGAGAATTGAAATGTTTAAACGCAAAGAGCGCAAAGATTTACGCCAAGTTTACCTAGAAATGTAATTTATAGAAATTGTTGAGGTATTTTTTCCTAGCGGTTAGATTTAATATATTAAAGCTAAAGAAGAAAAAAACAGAATTTGTAAAATAAAGAAAACCAAAAACAGCATTGTAAAATCATTTTTATTGACATTCTTTTTCATTATATGATTTAATCGTGTTTTATCAGATAAGTATATTTTATTTGAAGCAAACACTATAATTAAAGTTATCAGATATAAGTATGGTTTAGGTCTATTTAAATCAAAAAAGTATACAAATAAATTTATAATTAATCCAATTATGTCAGTAAAAATAATTGATGTGAAAAATATAGAGTTATCTATTAAATTTTTTCGTTTTATGACTGAAAAATGATATGAAGTACTAATTACCCAATCAATAAATAATAAAATATACCTCATACTAGTTTTTTAATTTTACTTATAGTGCTTTTATTCATTTTTACAAAGTATCCAAAAATACCAAACAAAAATACAGAATGCAAAAAAATAAATCATAAACTCTCTTATCTTTGTTCTTTACTCTTTTCTTAAAAAATGCAAACACCATTAGAACTTCAAATCCAAACCTTACCTGATAATCCAGGTGTGTATCAATATTTTGATAAGGATGGAAAAATTCTATATGTTGGAAAAGCGAAAAACTTAAAAAAACGCGTTCAATCGTATTTTACGAAGAATCACGATAATTATAAAACTTCGGTTTTAGTTAAGAAAATTGTTACTATAAAACACATTGTTGTTCCTACAGAAACCGATGCGTTATTATTGGAAAATAATCTGATAAAAAAATTACAACCACGTTATAATGTGTTGCTTCGTGATGACAAAACCTATCCTTGGATTTGCATTAAAAACGAACGATTTCCACGAATATTTTCTACTCGAAAAATGATTAAAGACGGTTCGGAATATTTTGGACCTTACACCAGTTTTAAAACGGTTCATACGATTTTAGATTTAATTAAAGAATTGTATCCACTTCGAACTTGTACTTACGATTTATCGAAAGCGAATATCGATTCTGGAAAATTTAAGGTGTGTTTAGAATATCATATCGGCAATTGTAAAGGACCATGTGAAGGCTATGAATCTTTGGAGCATTACCAAAGTCAAATAGAAAAAATTCGTCAAATTTTAAAGGGAAATTTCAAAGAGAGTTTGAAAGATTTCAAAAGATTAATGACTGACTTGGCTATGGAAATGAAGTTTGAAGAAGCACAAAAAATCAAAGAAAAAATTGAGGTTTTAGAAAATTACCAATCGCGTTCTACGGTTTTGAATCCGAAAATCACCAATTTGGATGTGTTTTCTATTGTTTCCGATGAAACGATGGCGTATGTGAACTTTTTACAAATTTCGCACGGAGCAATTGTCCGTTCGCATACCTTGGAATTAAAGAAAAAATTAGACGAAACCAACGAAGAGTTGTTGGAATTAGCTGTAGTCGAATTGCGAGAGCGTTTTCATTTAAATGCAAGAGAAATAGTGGTTCCATTTCCAATAGATTTGGGTGAAAATATAAAAGTTACTGTTCCACAATTGGGCGATAAAAAGCAAATCTTAGATTTATCCGAACGCAATGCTAAATATTATAGATTAGACCAATTAAAGCAAATTCAGATAGTCGATCCAGAACGCCACACGAATCGGATCATGGCACAAATGCAAAAAGATTTGCGTTTATCAATAGAGCCAAGACATATTGAGTGTTTTGATAATTCGAACATTCAAGGAACCAATCCCGTTTCGGCTTGTGTGGTTTTTAAAGATGGCAAACCGAGTAAAAAAGATTACCGTCATTTCAATATTAAAACGGTTGAAGGTCCAAATGATTTTGCTTCGATGGAAGAAGTCGTTTACCGAAGATACAAACGTATGTTAGACGAAAATCAGTCGTTGCCACAATTGATTATTATTGATGGTGGAAAAGGGCAATTGTCTTCGGCTTTAAAAAGTTTGGACGATTTAGGTTTGCGAGGAAAAATTGCGATTATCGGAATTGCAAAACGTTTAGAAGAATTGTTTTATCCAGGCGACTCGGTTCCCCTTTATTTAGATAAAAAATCAGAAACACTAAAAGTAATTCAGCATTTACGAAACGAAGCGCACCGATTTGGAATTACCCATCATCGCGATAAAAGAAGTAAGTCGGCGTTAACCAATAGTTTAGAAAGTATTCCCGGTATTGGAGAAAAGACCATGATTACGTTAATGAAACATTTTAAAAGCGTTAAAAGATTGCAAAATGCCGATGAAAAAGCCATTTCGGAAGTGGTAGGTGTTTCAAAAGCCAAAAAAATTTCCGACTTTTACAAGACAATTCAATCTAAAAATACGCAATGAAAAAACTCTTCTTGTTTGTAAGCCTACTATTTTTTACCCAAATCAGCTTAGGACAAGAAAGTGCGCGACCAAAAGTGGGACTTGTGCTTAGTGGTGGTGGCGCGAAAGGATTAGCACATATTGGTGTCTTGAAGGTAATTGATTCGTTAGGAATAAAAGTCGATTACATAGCAGGAACAAGTATGGGGGCTATAGTAGGCGGATTGTATGCCTCGGGCTATAATGCGGAACAATTAGATTCTATTTTTTCACATGTGGATATCGATGCGCTCCTTCAAGATTATACTCCAAGAGAGTCAAAATCTTTTTATGAGAAAAGAAATGATGAGATTTATGCCTTGACGTTACCGTTTAATAAATTTAAATTAGGATTGCCTTCAGGCTTATCAAAAGGGTTGTATAATTTTAATTTGCTTTCTGCATTAACCCAGCAAGTTAGTCATGTTAGAGATTTTGATGAATTACCTATACCGTTTTTATGCATTGCTACAGATGCCGAAACAGGTGAAAAAGTTGTTTTAGATTCAGGCGTTTTAGCTCAGAACATGATTGCGAGTGGTGCTTTGCCAACTTTGTATAGCCCCGTTGAAATTAACGGTAGGTTGCTTATTGACGGAGGTGTTGTGGATAATTATCCAATTGAAGAATTAAAATTGCGAGGAGTTGCTATTGTTATTGGTGTAGATGTTCAAGATGGATTAAAGACTAGAGCCGAATTAAAAGAGGTTACTTCCGTTTTAGCACAAATCAATAATTTTTCCATGATTCAAAAAATGGAAGGAAAACAAAAAGCAACGGATATCTATATTAAGCCCGATATAAAAGGGTTTACAGTTGTAGATTTTGAAAAAGGGAAAGAAATTATAAAAAAAGGAGAAGAAAAAGCCTTAGAGTTTGTTAGAGAGTTGGCTCCTTTCGGGAACTCAAATAAAGGAAAAAGTGTAAAGATAAATTCAGTTGATTCAGTTTACATTAGGGATATATCTTTTAACAAGCTCGAGAATTTTACACGTTCTTATATCTTAGGGAAATTAAAATTTAAAAGCAATACTAAAGTTTCTATTGAACAATTACAAAAAGGGGTTTTGAATCTTAATGCTACTCAAAATTTCAGTTCTATAAATTACTTTTTTGATAGCGTTGAAGGAGGAGAAAGATTAGTTTTACAATTGCAAGAAAACAAGAATAATGCATTTCTTAAATTTGGGTTACACTATGATGGCCTTTATAAAAGTGCAGTCTTGGTGAATTACACGAAACGGAAATTACTAGCTAAGAATGATGTTTTTTCTGTTGATGTTATTCTAGGAGATAATTTCAGATACAACTTCGATTATTACATCGACAATGGTTTTTATTGGAGTTTTGGATTTAATTCCAAGATGATCTCTTTCAACAAAAACATTTCAACAGATTTTGATAATGGAAATATTTTTGGAGATCTTGGGATTAATTCGGTTAATGTTGATTTTTTTGATATTAGTAATCAGGCATATGTGCAAACAATTTTTGCGCAAAAATTTTCTACAGGTATTGGATTGGAATATAAACATTTGAAGTTAGAGTCGGAAACCGTGCAAAATGAAAATCCTATTTTTGAAAACAGTAGTTATTTGTCTGTTTTTGGATTTGCTAAGTATGATACGTATGATCAAAAATATTTTCCAAGAAGTGGATGGGGACTTAATTCAGAAATCAAATCTTACTTATATTCCACAAATTATTCTAATAATTTTGAACGTTTTTCAATAGCGAAAGGCGACTTTAGTTTTGCGCAACCTGTGTTTAAAAATATGACTTTTAAATTGCAAACGGAAGGGGGTTTTGCAGTTGGAGAACGGAGTGTTTCTTATTTTGATTTTATTTTAGGAGGTTATGGCTTTCAGCAGGTTAATAATATTAAACCATTTTTGGGTTATGATTTCCTCAGTATTGCTGGGGATAGTTATGTGAAATTATTGCTTACAGCGGATTATGAATTGTTTAAAAAACACCATTTGAATTTTTCGGCAAATTTTGCTAACATTGGGAATAAAATATTTGACAGAATAGATACTTGGTTTGAGAAACCTAAATATTCAGGTTATTCTTTTGGTTATGGGTTGGAAACTATCATTGGTCCAATAGAAATTAAACATTCTTGGTCTCCTGAGACAAGAGATCATCATACTTGGTTTTCAGTGGGATTTTGGTTTTAAATTTTTTTTACGATATTTGTATTGATGAAAAATTGGGTCGATTTACTTTCGCATTTAAAGTTCCTTATCAAGAGAAATCCTGAGTGAGGATGCCTTTTTTATGTAAAGCGAGATAGTTGTCTTGCTAGAACTTTTTTAGAACTTTTAATAAAAAGAAAAAATGCCAATATATCACAAACTGGGAGAAATTCCTCGCAAGCGTCATACACAATTCCGAAAACCAAACGGGGATTTGTATTATGAACAATTATTTGGAACTGTTGGGTTTGATGGAATGTCAACTAACTTGTATCATGAACAAAGACCAACTCAGGTTAAAGAAATTAGAAGGCAGTATAGTGTAGCTCCTAAAATTGCCAAATCAAACAATATTCAGTCTTATAAATTAAGGGGTTTTGATATTGCACCTGAAGATGATTTTTTAGAAAGTAGAAAAATCGTATTGACGAATTCGGATTGTCATATTGTTCTTGCTGCGCCAAGAAAATCAACTACCGATTATTTTTATAAGAATACCGATTCAGACGAAGTGATTTTTATTCATAAAGGTAGTGGTAAGCTTAGAACCATGCTAGGAAACTTGGATTTCAAATATGGAGATTACCTAGTTGTTCCAAGAGGAATGATTTATAAAATGGATTTTGATACTGAAGATAATCGTTTGTTTATCGTTGAATCGCATTCCCCAGTTTATACTCCAAAACAATACAGAAACTGGTTTGGTCAATTGTTAGAGCACTCTCCATTCTGCGAGCGCGATATTCGTCGTCCTGAAGAACTAGAGACCTATAATGAAAATGGGGATTTTATCATCAAAGTTAAGAAGAAAGATGAGATTTTTGAAATGGTTTATGCATCGCATCCATTTGATGTGATTGGATACGACGGATTTAATTATCCTTATGCGTTTTCCATTCACGATTTCGAACCTATTACAGGAAGAATTCATTTACCACCGCCTGTTCACCAAACTTTTGAAACAAATGCTTTTGTAATTTGTTCGTTTGTTCCAAGATTATACGATTATCATCCTTTATCAATTCCTGCACCTTACAATCATAGTAATATTGATGCCGATGAGGTTTTATACTATGTTGATGGTGATTTTATGAGTAGAAACGATGTAAAACCAGGGAATATTTCGTTACACCCTGCTGGGATTCCTCACGGGCCACACCCAGGAGCAGCAGAAAGAAGTATTGGTAAGAAGGAAACATTAGAATTAGCAGTAATGGTAGATACTTTCAAACCTTTAATGGTGACGGAAGATGCCATGGGTATTGCTGATGATAAGTACTTTCAATCTTGGTTAGACTAATGAATTATAATAAATTATCAGCCGATCCAACAGCTTTAATACTAGGAATAATTGCATTTGTAATTATGGTTTTAGGATTTTGTTGCGGATTAGTAGTATTTGTTTCGTTGATTTTAGGAATTGTAGGATTAGTTCTTTCAATTAAAAGCCTTAAAGAGTATGAAGCAAATCCAACAGTATATTCACACCAAAGCCGACAAAATGTATATGTTGGAAAAATCATTTGTTTGGTAACAACTATTTTATCAGCAATGTATTTTATAGTAATAATAGTTGCGGTTGTGGTTTATCAAGTGGGATTTTCAGACATCATAGAAAACAGATTAGATCAAATTAAAAATCAAGAAGTTAACGATTCCATTTATATGGATGAAGAAATTGAAAAAAATTATAGTAACGATTCCATTTATATAGATTCTACTTTTGTAGATTCTGTCAAAACGGAAAATTAAAATTTAAGAATTATGGCACAAGAAATAAAATCAGTAGAATACGGATTAGAAAAAATATTTGAAGGAGCACAAGATTTTTTACCTTTAATGGGAACAGATTACGTAGAGTTTTACGTAGGTAACGCAAAACAAGCAGCTCATTTTTATAAAACAGCTTTCGGTTTTCAGTCATTAGCTTATGCTGGATTAGAAACTGGCGTAAAAGACAGAGCATCCTATGTATTAAAGCAAGATAAAATCCGTTTGGTCTTAACAACTGCTTTGAATAGTGATTCTTTAATTGGTGAACACGTAAAGAAACACGGAGATGGTGTTAAAGTTATAGCGCTTTGGGTAGAAGATGCACGTCAGTCTTACGAAGAAACAACTAAGCGTGGTGCAAAATCTTATTTTGAACCAGTAGTTGAAAAAGATGAAAATGGAGAAGTGGTTCGTGCGGGTATTTATGGCGCTTATGGTGAAACTGTTTTCATTTTCGTAGAGCGTAAAAATTATAACGGAATCTTTTTACCTGGATATAAAGAATGGAAATCAGATTATAATCCAACATCAGTAGGATTAAAATATATCGACCACATGGTGGGTAATACGGGTTGGAATAGAATGAATGAAGCAGTGAAATGGTTTGAAGATGTTATGGGGTTTGTGAATTTCCTATCTTTTGATGACAAGCAGATTACTACAGAATATTCGGCTCTTATGTCTAAAGTAATGAGCAATGGTAATGGAAGAATCAAATTCCCTATTAATGAACCAGCTGAAGGTAAAAAACGTTCTCAAATTGAAGAATATTTAGACTTTTATGAAGGTGAGGGGGTGCAGCATATTGCTGTTGCAACAGATGATATTATTTCAACAGTTGCTCAAATGCGTGCAAGAGGAATTGAATTTTTGAGTACGCCACCTCAAGCATATTATGATGCTATTCCAGAACGATTGAAAGATCATATGTCTAAATTTAAAGAAGATATTAACGAACTTCAAAAATTAGGTATCATGATTGATGCTGATGAAGAAGGATATTTATTGCAAATTTTCACAAAGCCCGTTGAAGATCGTCCAACGCTTTTCTTTGAAATTATTCAAAGAATGGGTGCAAAAGGATTCGGTGCAGGGAACTTTAAGGCCCTTTTTGAGTCTATCGAAAGAGAGCAAGAATTGCGAGGTACATTATAAAAATAACAAATTATTAACAATTCATCAAATTACAACGTTGTAGTGTTGGTGTTTTTAATAAAAATGTGTTAAAGTTGAAATTTAACTAAGAATAATTCAAAAACTTGCATTACATTTGCACTCGAAAATCAGGGAGGTAGTTTGCCCTTATTTTTGACAGTAAATTTTCATAATTTATAGTTTTTTGGTTGGTTAATAGCATAAAAACTCAGTCATATCTTTGACTGGGTTTTTTTGTTTTAGTATTTTTGGAACAGAAATTGCATTTTCATTTCTAAAAAATGATTTACCATGAAAAAAATAGCGGTGCTTTTTGTTCTTTTTATTACTACGAATTCATTTGTAGAACAAGAAAATGCTTACACCACAGGAGAGTGGTTCAAACTTCGAATTCATTATGGCTTAGTTAATGCGGGTTATGCTACTTTAGAAGTTAAAGAAGCTGTTAAAAACAACAAAAAAGTGCATCATGTAGTAGGGAAAGGCTGGACTGTTGGGATGACAAAATTCTTTTTTAAAGTAGACGATAATTACGAAAGTTATTTTGATAAACAAACGGGGAAACCGTATCAATTTGTTAGAAAAATTGATGAAGGCGGTTATACTAAAAACCAAGAAGGATTTTTCAATCAAGAAAAAAATAATGTTTTGGTTAAAGATTATAAACACAAAACGGAGAAAACTTTTTCTGTCCCTGAGGATGTTCAAGATATTGTGTCTTCCTTTTATTATCTTAGGAATCATCACAAAATTGATAAGTTAAAAGTAGGGGAATCCATTGCCATTGATATGTTTTTTGATGATGAAACTACAAAATTTAAGCTAAAATTTATTGGTAGAGAAGATATAAAAACTAAATTTGGAAAAGTTTCTTGTATGATTTTCAAACCTTATGTGCAAGCGGGTAGGGTTTTTAAAGAAGAAGAAAGTTTAACCGTTTGGATTTCAGACGATGATAATAAAATTCCAGTTCGTTTGAAAGCTAGTTTGGCCATAGGGTCATTAAAAGCCGATTTAGAAGCTTTTAAAGGTTTAAAACATTCATTTAAAGTTAAAGCAGAAAAATAATGGAAGTAACTCCTAAGATTCAGGAACAATTAAATCAACTTCATGATAAATTTGAAGCCATTAATCAGAATACATCGACACATTTAGAGGGATTGCTTTGGGCTAAACCTATTACTTATTGGGATTATATTCAGACCGATGCCCTTTTAAGTCTTCAAATTCAGCGTACTACATTGCCGGATGAAATGGTTTTTGTGATGTATCATCAAGTAAATGAATTGTTGTTCAAAATGATTCTTTGGGAGATGAATCAATTGTGTCATAATGAAAAACCAACAACGGATTATTTTACTGAAAAATTAGGAAGAATTAGTCGTTATTTTGATATGTTAACCACTTCATTCGATATTATGAAAGACGGTATGGAGCCAGAACAATATCTAAAATTCCGAAATACATTAACGCCAGCGAGTGGCTTTCAATCGGCACAATACCGTTTAATCGAGTTCAGTTCAACGGATTTAATTAACTTAATCGACAATCGATTTAGAGCTACTATCGACAGAAATACTCCTTACGAGCATGCATTCGAACATTTGTATTGGCAAGCGGCTGGTAAAGATTATCATACAGGCGAAAAATCATATCTGATTCTGGAGTTTGAAAGAAAATACAAAAAAATATTTTTAGACTGGATGGAAGAGTACAATACGATTAATTTGTGGCGAAAGTTCAAACAATTACCAGTGGTGGACCAACAAAATCCAGAGCTAGTGGCAGCCATGCGTCATTACGATAAAACGGTTAATATTACTTGGGTTATGGGACACTTTAATGCAGCTAAAAAATATATTGAAAGCGTTCCAGGGAATCATGAAGCTACAGGTGGAAGTGATTGGAAAAAATACATGTTACCAAAATACCAAAAGCGAATATTCTTCCCTGAATTATGGACAAAAGAAGAATTGGATCACTGGGGAGAATAACCGCATTACGCATAAAAACAGAAAACATTGAGATATTTAGTACTAGCCATTTTATTTGTTACTTTTTTTACAGCATGTAACTCAAAAGAAGAAAAGAAAGAACAGCCAAAAGTAGTTGTAAAAAAAGAACCCATTATTAAAGAATACGGATTTATCTTTAATGACTTCAAAGTAGTTAGAGATACCATTCGTTCAGGGGATACTTTTGGTAACATATTGGCGAAATATCCGTTAAAAGACAGTTTACGGGTTTATGATGTTACAGAAAAAGTAAAAGATTCTTTTAAAGTAAGAAGAATTAAAGCTGGTAAACCTTATATCATGTTTCTCGATAAGAAGAAACCAAATACATTACAAGCGCTAGTTTATATTGAAGACAGAATCAATTATACGGTTGTTGATTTTAGAGATTCTATTGCAGTATTCAATAAAAAGAAGCCCACAACCATAAAAAGAAGAATCATTGCCGCCGAAATTGAGGGTTCTTTGGCTGAGACTTTAGGAAAGGCGGGTGTTGGTGCTGCTTTAGTTCACAAATTAGCTAACATCTACGCTTACACGGTAGATTTCTTTAAAATTCAGAAAGAAGATAAATTTGCCATCATACTTAATGAACGTTTCATAGATGATTCTGTTTATGTTGGTGTAGAAAGTGTTGAGGCCTCTTACTTTGAACATAAAGGAAATAAAATTTTTGCTTTCCCATACAAATTATCGGAGGATCAAAAATATGAAGATTACTATGACGAAAACGGGAAAGGCTTAAAAAGCATGTTTTTAAAGGCCCCTTTGGATTTTTTCAGAATCTCGTCTCGCTTCTCTGGAAGGCGCTTTCATCCAGTACAAATGCGCTTCAAAGCTCATAATGGAACGGATTATGCAGCACCTCATGGTACGCCAATTAAGACAACAGCTTCTGGAGTAGTAGAGCGAACAGGTTATACGGCTGGAAATGGGAATTTTGTAAAAGTTCGTCATAGTTCAACTTATGCTACTCAATATTTACACATGTCAAAAATTTTAGTTCGAAACGGACAGCGTGTTTCTCAAGGACAAGTTATAGGTAAAGTAGGAAGCACCGGTTTGGCTACTGGACCTCATGTATGTTATCGTTTCTGGAAAAATGGTGTTCAAGTTGACCCACTCAGACTGAAATTACCTAATGCCGAACCAATGAATGAATCGCACAAACAAAAATATTTACAACATATAGCTCCTTTGAAGAAAGAATTGGATAGTATAACTGCAGTAAAATTTAAAGAATAATGGCACTACCAAAAATAAATCCGTCACAAACAGCCGTTTGGCAAAAATTACAAACGCATTTTGAAACAATGCAAGCAACCTCTATGCAAGATTTGTTTGCATCTGATGAAACAAGAGCTGAGAAATTTCACATCCAATGGAATGATTTTTTAGTAGATTATTCTAAAAATATTATTCGTCAAGAAACACTTGATTTGTTACTCAATTTGGCTAAAGAAGTACAATTAAAAGAAGCAATTTCAAGTTATTTTCAAGGCGATTTAATCAATCAAACTGAAAATAGAGCGGTTTTACACACGGCGCTTCGCGCAAAAGCATCAGCTAATATTTTAGTTGATGGCATTAATGTAATGCCTGAAGTGTATTCAGTAAAAAATAAAATTCAAAACTTCTCAAACGAAGTTATCTCTGGAAACAGAAAAGGTTTTACAGGGAAAGCCTTTACCGATGTCGTAAATATTGGAATTGGTGGTTCTGATTTGGGTCCAGCCATGATAGTAGAAGCCTTACAGTTTTATAAAAATCATTTAAACGTTCACTTTGTTTCTAATGTTGATGGCGATCACGTTAACGAGGTGATTAAAAAACTTAATCCAGAAACAACTTTGTTTGTAATAGTTTCTAAAACATTTACTACACAAGAAACCTTATCGAATGCTGAAACGATTAGAAGTTGGTTCTTACAGTCAGCTTCTCAAGTCGATGTAGCCAAGCATTTTGTGGCGGTTTCAACCAATATCCAAAAAGTAACCGAATTCGGAATTAATCCCGACAATGTTTTTCCAATGTGGGATTGGGTTGGTGGTCGTTTTTCGTTATGGAGTGCGGTAGGTTTATCGATAAGTTTAGTGGTTGGGTTTGATAATTTTGACAAATTATTAAAAGGCGCCAACGAAATGGACGAACACTTTAAAACCGAATCTTTTGATAAAAATATTCCTGTAATTTTGGCTTTATTGAGCATTTGGTACAACAATTTTTTTGGCGCTGAAAGCGAAGCTTTGATTCCGTACACCCAATATTTACAAAGGTTAGCACCTTATTTGCAACAAGGTATTATGGAAAGCAATGGAAAAAGTATTGGTAGAGACGGTAAACCAGTCAATTATCAAACCGGAACGATTATTTGGGGCGAACCCGGAACGAATTCGCAACATGCTTTTTTCCAATTGATACATCAAGGAACTAAATTAATCCCAACAGATTTCATCGGATTTAAACAATCGCTTTACGGAAACAAAGACCATCACGACAAGTTGATGTCGAATTTCTTTGCGCAAACGGAAGCCTTATTGATGGGGAAAACAGAAGTTCAAGTAAAAGGAGAATTCGAAAAACAAGGAGTTTCAGATGAAAAAGCTGATTTTCTATTGCCTTTTAAAGTTTTTTCAGGAAATAAACCAACGAATACGATTTTAATAAACCAACTAACGCCAGAATCATTAGGTGCTTTAGTAGCCATGTATGAACATAAGATTTTCGTTCAAGGTGTTATTTGGAATATCTTTAGCTACGATCAATGGGGTGTGGAATTAGGGAAACAATTGGCCAATTCTATATTAGCAGAAATTGAATCGAAAGAAGTTAAATCTCACGACAGTTCAACGTCGTTTTTACTACGAAAATTTTTAGAGTAGATAGCAGTTCTTAAAAAAGTCTTCTTAGTGAAGTGTTTGTGTTTCGAACTTTCTTACTAAGATAGTGGGTAGTGTATGGTAAATTTTTATGAAAATATACTGGTTTACACTATCCTAGTTTTTTTATTGATTTTATCTAATGTTTCATGGAAAACCCTTTTTAAAAGTTTTGGTTAATTGCCGTTTTATTTAATAGTACTTCTGGATTAATTTCTTTTGTTAAAAGAATGTTGTTTATCAAATCGATAAGTGGAACAAGTTTTTGGGTTTGTATGGCAGAAAGAAAATAGATTCATTTTTTAGAATAGAATAACTTAAATTTTGCCCATCTCTTTTTTTGTTAACATTAGCTTAACACTAGAAAGAAAAACTTGTGTGAAATTTGCCAAAAATATTTTAAAAAAACAGAAAATGAAAATTTTTAAAAAAGCTTTACTATTAGGGTTTTTCTTTTTGTCTACTCTGACAGTATTTTCACAAATTAAAGTTACTGGAAAAGTAATTGACGGTGACTTAAATCAGCCTTTAGCAGGAGCTAACGTTCTTGTAAAAGGAACTTCAAATGGAAGTATAACAGATTTTGATGGTAAGTTTGAGGTAACTACTACTCTTAAATCGGGTCAAATTTCGATTTCTTATTTAGGTTTCCAAACGAGAACGGTTTCATTTACAGTTACAGGTAGTTCAGTTGATTTAGGAAATATCATTGTTTCTCCTGATGCAAATCAATTAGCTGAAGTTGTGGTTGTAGGTAGAGGAATTATTGACGTTGCGAAAGAAAGAAAAACTCCTATCGCAGTTTCAACTATCAAAGGTGTTGAAATTCAAGAAAAAGTAGGTACTGCAGATGTTACACAAACAATGGTAAACACACCATCAGTTTATGTTGCTGGTCAAGCTGGAGGTTTTGGAGATTCAAGAATTACTGTTCGTGGTTTCCAACAAGACAATACGGCTTTCTTATTAAATGGTCAGCCAATTAATGGTATGGAAGATGGTTTGATGTATTGGTCAAACTGGTCTGGAATTTCAGATATTGCAAATTTCATTCAAATACAAAGAGGTTTAGGATCTTCAAAATTAGCTATTTCTTCAGTTGGAGGAACCGTAAACTTTGTGACTAAAGCAACAGATAAAAAAGAGGGTGGTTTTGCTTCTATGGGTGTTGCAAATAATAATTATTTTAAATCTACAGCAGCTTACAATACCGGAATGAGTGCTAAAGGTTTTGGAATGAGTGTAATGTTGTCTCACTGGCAAGGTGCTGGTTATAATCAAGGAACAAGAGGTGAAGGGCAAAATTATTTCATTTCTTTTGGATACAAACCAAACGACAGACATAATTTCAATTTCTTAATAACAGGAGCACCTCAGTCTCATGACCAAAATTTTACAAAAAGAATTTCTGATTATTTAGGTTTTGGTAGAAAATATAATAACAATTTTGGTTATTTAAACGGACAATACATCTCTGAAAGAACTAATTTTTACCATAAGCCGGTAGCCAATTTAAACTGGGATTTTGATATTAATGAAACTACATCTTTGTCAACAGTTCTTTATGCGTCTTGGGGGCGTGGTGGAGGTACTGGTAACTACGGTAGTGGAAAAAGAAGTATTTCTCAATTTAATCCTTATATAGGAGAAAATCAGAATACTTATATTAATTACGACCAAATTTTTTCAGAAAACTCTGCTGATGCTGATGGTATAGGTACATCTTCTAATTATGTAATTAGAGCTTCAATGAATAACCATGCATGGTATGGTTTAGTTTCAAACTTTAAAAAGGAAATTAATGACAACTTAAATCTAAATTTTGGTCTAGATTTAAGAACTTATAATGGTGATCACTATCGTCAAGTGTCTAATTTTTTAGGCTTGAATGCATGGAGTGAATCAAGAAGATTAAGAGATAACAACCATGTTATTCCTAATCCAAACACACTACCAAGTGCAACAAATACAGTCAATCAATCTTATAGTATCAATCCTTGGTATGCATTCTTTAATTCTGCAGATGATTCTCAAAAAATTGACTATGATTACAGTGAAACCATTTCTTATGGTGGAGTTTTTGGTCAATTAGAATATTCTAATGAGAATTTTTCAACTTTCTTTCAAGGAGCTATTTCTAATCAATCGCACCAAAGATTTGATTACTATGATTATCAAGCGGAATTTCAAGATTCTGAGAAAGTTTCGAATGTCGGATATAACGTAAAAGGTGGAGCAGCTTATAATTTTGATGGAAAACACGCTTTTTATGCAAATGCTGGTTACTATTCGCGTCAACCTTACCATGACAATATTTACTTGAATTTTACAAATCAAGTTAATCCATTAACTGAAAACGAAAAAGTTTTAGGTTTAGAAGCGGGTTATACATTTAAATCAAAATTATTCACAGGAAGTTTAAATGCATACAGAACTACTTGGGAAGATCGAGTAGTTACAAATTCTTCTGTAAGAACAACTGACGGAGTAATTGGGACAACCCCTGTTTTTACAGGTGATGTTATCTTTGTAACTAACCAAGGTGTTAAACAAGTACACTCAGGTTTAGAATTGGATTTTGTTTTCAAACCTTTTGATAGACTAGATGTTAAAGGTTTTGGTTCTTTAGGAAATTGGGAATATGATGGAAATGCAATCACTACTACAAGAGATGAAAATTTAAATACATTATTAGTTTCCGAAACTGATTTAGATGGTGGAAAAGTAGGAGATGCAGCTCAAACTACTTGGGGATTAGGAGCTAAATTTGAAATTTTTGAGCGTTTTTCTATTGATGCTGATTGGAGAAACTACTACAATTTGTATTCTAACGTAGCAGCTAAAGACAATTTGGAATTACCAAGCTTCGATTTAGTTGATGCTGGATTTTCATATAAAATGTTGGTTGGTAAAGACAAACAGAATGCTGTAAATTTCAGATTTAATGTTAATAATGTTTTTGACGAAGTGTATTTGTCTGAGTTAAGATCTAACATTAAAGTAACAGATAATATTCCTGCGTCTGGTTCAACTCCATCTCCAGGAACTTATCAAGCAAATGGAAGAGTTTACAAAGGTATTGCAGATGGAAATCAAGGTTTCTTCGGTTTAGGAAGAACATGGAATTTTACCGTTCGTTATAATTTCTAATTCTTTTCAAAAATGTTTTATAAAAAAACCTCTTACTCATTTTTTGAGTAAGAGGTTTTTTATTTCCTATATTTGTAATTCACTATTAAAAATACTTATATGAATCAGACGCTTATTAATGTTCACTCTTACCTGGCTTATGTTGCATTAGCTTTATTGGTTGTTGCTGCTTTTAATGCCATTTTAGGTCTTACCTCAAAAAAGTTTTTTACGGATAAAGACTTGCGTATTTCCCTTTTTACCATGATTGTTTGTCACATTCAGTTGTTGGTTGGATTAATCGTTTATTTTGTTTCGGAAAAAGGTTTTCAAGCGTTTGCGATAGAAGGTGCTATGAAAAATTCAGAATTACGATTAACCATGTTAGAGCATCCTTTGGTTAACATTATTGCTTTGGTATTGATTACAATGGGATGGTCTAAACACAAAAAAGAAGAAAGCAACAATGGTAAGTTTAAGAAAATCGCCATTTTTTATACATTAGGATTGGTTTTAATCTTATCTCGTTTGCCTTGGAATAGTTGGTTAAACTAGTCATTTGGTATATTTTTTGTAATAAGAGATTGTAAATATCATAACATGAAAAGAAGTGTCATAGTTCTATTTTTTGCCTTACTTGTTACAATTATTTTAGGCTTCTCTAATAAGACAAACTCAAATTTTGTTAGAGAAGCTTCTTTATTTGATACGGTTAAGAAAAAAGATTCTATTCGTTTTTTAGACTCTATTAAAGCAATTGACTCTATTAAAATTGTAGATTCTATTGCGAACTTGAGTACCCGTATGTATAAGAAGAATGTCGAAGCTTCTCATTATGCCGATAAATTCAATGGAAGAAGAACTGCAAGCGGAAAGGTTTTTCATAATAACAATTATACTGCTGCACATAAAACATTAAAGTTTGGCACTAAAGTTAAAGTTACCAATGTAGTCAACAATAAAAGTGTTATCGTTACAATAACCGATAGAGGTCCTTTTACAAGGCATCGGGAAATTGATATGGCCAAAAAACCATTTTTAGAGATCTCTCACAACAAAGGAAGAGCCCCTTTGCGTGTAAACCTTGAAATTGTCGAATAGCTTATTACCATTGACAAAATGGATTTTTACTTAAATAGGAGTTGTAATATTTTTTATTGCCTGTAACTTCTTCTCCTAACCAGCTCGGTTTTTTAAAAGACTCATTTTCATTTGTAAGTTCTATTTCTGCAAGTACTAACCCTTTGTTTTTTCCCGAGAATACATCCACTTCAAAAAGGTGATTTTCAACTAAAATTTCATATCGTATTTTATCGATGATACCGCTTTCGCAAAGTTGTAACAAAGCTTCAGCATCTACCAATTCAATTTCTTTTTCCCATTCAAATCGTGTAGTTCCACTTTCATTTCCTTTTCCTTTTATGGTTATAAAACCTTTTTTGTCTTTAATTCTAATTCGAACGGTTCGTTCTGGATTTGAATTCAGATACCCTTGGACAATTCGTTGGTGTTTACTGCTATTATTTATAAAATCAATCGATTTTACTAAAAATTTTCGTTCTATTTCTTCCAAAATTTAAAATTTATTTAGGAAAGCAAATTACAAAAAAAAAAATTCAATTTGTATATTTACAACTATTAGAACGACATTATGAATATAGCTAGAAGGAAAAATACGACTTCATTTGAAGAAATCTGTAAAACATATTTCAACGACTTGCAATTGTGGAAGGATGAAGATGATAAATTGGATATTCTTGTTGCCTTAGTTAATACAATTCGACCCAAAAATCCAAAATCTGTGGCTGTAGTTGATATTTCTAACGTCTTGTTTTTCTTTGTTGAGAATCATACCATAAGGAATAATTTTGCAGCTTTTCTTGTTGCACTATTTCAAGGCAAAAACTTTGATGCGATTTTAACGGATGCTGGAATTTTACAGGACACCGATTTTATTTATGAGGTAAAGAAGAGAATTTTCGCTAAAATTTTGCCCTATCAAGCACCAAAAGATACATTGCAATACTTGTTGAATCAGATTTTTTTCTCTGATACAGATCCTGTTTGGGTAAATAAAATTCCAACAACTCAATTAGAATCATTTTTTGATATCTTAGGTTTTACTGGAATTTATAATGGCATAGCAGAAGGTTCTGTTTTGTTTGAAGTAATGCAAGCGATGAATCTTTTAGCACAGCGTACTAGTGGTAGAGCGTTGGAGTCTGAGGTATTAAAAATGGTGCCTGAATATGCCAATTTGGAAAGTCCGTTTGCTGCTTTTGAGAAAGAGTTGTTTGCTATAGAAAACACGATAAAGCAAAAAGATAAGGAGTTTTATATCGCTTCTTCCGACATCAATTATAAGCAGTTGTTGGTTCTTTACAAGCAGTGTAATGAATTTGTAGAGAAAGCGTTTCAGAACTCGTCTAAGTTTGGTATTTCGTTACGTGTGAATCAGAATCTACTTCGAATCAAACAACAATTGTATCGTTTAGGGGTTCTATTGCCTTTGTTGGTAATTGATAAACCGGAAGAGAAACGCTCAAAAAGTATCGCACTAGCGGTTAAACTTATTAAGTACAATTGTCAAAAAACAAATGTTCGGAAACTAATCAGCGAGAGCACACAGTTGTTGTCTTATGAAATCACCCAACATACAGCAAAAACGGGTGAGCATTATATTACAGAAAGCAAAACAGAATATTTTAAGATGCTGTATGCTGCATTGGGAGGTGGTCTGGTGGTTGGTTTTTTATGTATTTTTAAATTATTGCTCTCTAAAATAGAAACCAGTGCTTTTGGTTATGCTTTTTTATACAGTTTGAATTATTCCTTTGGATTTGTTGTTATTTATTTATTAGGATTTACTTTAGCAACAAAACAACCGGCTATGACAGCTGCTTCTCTTATTACGGCATTAGAGGATGGTTTAAAAAAAACCTCCATTTCGGCAGATGAAAAACACAAGAGTTTTGCTAAATTATTTGCCCGTTTGTTTCGTTCGCAGTTCATTGCTTTTGTTGGCAATGTTGTCATGTCATTTCCTATTTCTTTATTAGGAGTTTGGTTGTTAGATATTGCTTTTGACTATAACATAGCGGCAGCTAAATGGAATAAGTTAATAGGGGATTTAAATCCTATATATTCCTTAGCAATTTTTCATGCTGCTATAGCAGGTTTCTTTTTATTTTTATCTGGTATTATTGCTGGAAGTATATCTAATAGAGATAAACATTTTGATGTGAAATATAGAATTCAAGAGCACCCTTGGTTGAAGATGACTTTTGGGAAAAAGCGTACTCAAAAATTAGCCAATTGGTACGAGAAAAAATGGTCTGGCATTATCTCTAATTTTTGGTTTGGAGTTTTTCTTGGGAGTACTGCTTCAATCGGGTTGTTTTTGGGTTTAAACTTAGATATTCGACACATTACCTTTTCTAGCGGAAATTTGGCTCTAGGGTTATACGGTGCTAATTATATAGTTAGTAATAGTATGTTGTTTTGGGGTGTTTTTGGAGTTGGAATCATTGGCCTTGTTAATTTTTTAGTTAGTTTTGGATTGTCATTAGGATTGGCTTTTCGTTCAAGAAATATTCCCTTAACCGAGTTGAAACCTATCTTTTCTTCCATCAAAAAGCATTTTTTTAGCAAACCCCTTAGTTTTTTCTTTCCAACGGAGTAAAAATATATCAAAGCGATGGCATTGTTACGCAAGATTATTCATATTGACATGGATGCATTTTATGCGTCTGTAGAACAAATGGATAATCCTGATTTGAAAGGTAAACCTTTAGCGGTTGGAGGAAGTGAAGTGCGTGGTGTGGTTTCGGCGGCAAGTTATGAAGCAAGAAAATTTGGCGTTCGCAGTGCTATTAGTGGTATTCAAGCGAAGAAATTGTGCCCCGATTTAATTTTTGTACGCCCTCGATTTGACCGTTATAAAGAAATTTCGAAGAAAATCAGAACGATATTCCACGAATATACCGATTTGGTGGAGCCGTTATCACTCGATGAAGCGTATTTAGATGTAACAGAAAACAAAAAGGGCAATCCTAGTGCAACTTTAATTGCTCAGGAAATTAGAAGTCGCATTTTTGAAGAAGTAGGGTTAACCGCTTCGGCCGGAATTTCTGTGAATAAATTTATTGCCAAAATTGCTTCCGATTATAACAAGCCTAACGGACAGAAGACGGTGAATCCAAGTGAAGTTGAAGCTTTTTTAGAAAGATTAGATATAAAAAAGTTCTATGGTGTAGGAAAAGTAACGGCAGACAAAATGTATCAGCTTGGCATTTTTACAGGTTATGATTTAAAGCAAAAATCGCAGGAGTATTTGGAGAAACATTTTGGCAACAGTGGTTTTTATTATTACCAAATTTGTCGTGGTATTCATAACAGTGTAGTAAAACCAAATCGCAAAATAAAATCGGTAGGAGCAGAGCGTACTTTTGGAGCAAATTTATCTTCTGAAATTTTCATGGAAGAACGCTTGCAAAGCATAGCTAAAGAACTAGAGAAGCGACTTTTAAAAGACAAAATCTCAGGAAAAACCATTACTTTAAAAATAAAATACTCCGATTTTACTTTACAGACTCGAAGTAAAACTTTGCCCTATTTTGTTAGTGATAGCAATTTGATTTTTGATGTAGCTAAAGATTTACTTTACCAAGAGCGCATAAGAAATTCTGTGCGATTGCTTGGAATTTCCGTCCACAATTTAAATAATGAGGAAAAAGTAAAAGCCGATTTACATCAAAAAAGTGTCTCAGTACAATTAAAGTTTGATTTTTGATGTTTTAATCAGATGGATTATCTGTTTTTTGCATGTTTTTAAGAATTAAACAAGCGTTAAAGTTGTGTTTTAATGAAAGTTGCTTTGTTTTTCTTTATAGTTTTATACCAAATTATTAAGATTATGGATTTCAACGTTTATGATGTTGCGTTAGCAAAACAGTTTGAGAATGCTTCAATTAAATCGATGCCTTTGGTGGCTTGGGATATTTATTCTCAAATTTTTTTTCAAACCAATATGTTGCTTTTAGATGTTCATTCTTTGCATCAAATTGCTAGTAAAAACCAGTGGAAATCAATGTGGGATTTTAAGGAAAGTTTACAGGAAGAAACCGTTATAGTAGTTACTGATGCCAAATTAAAAATTGTTTTTGCTAGTAAGAATATTCAAAAAATGAACGGTTATGAGGTCGATGAGGTAATTGGTAAATCTCCTAAAATGTTCCAAGGGGCTGCAACGGATTTACAAGTTAGTAATGAAATTAGACAAGCTGTCTTGAATAAAGAACCCTTTGAAAAAAATGTTATCAACTATTGCAAAGATGGTTCTTTGTACAAATGCCATATTAAAGGATTTCCTATTTTCAATCACAAAGGAGAAGTAACTAATTTTATAGCTTTTGAAAAAATAGCAGCTTAGAAATACTATAAAAAAGAGGACTAACACAATTGCTAGTCCTCTTTTTTCTAATTTAAAGCTTCTTTATTATGCGATTTCAGAGACGCGTAATGTATTAACCATTCCTTTTTCTATTACGGGCATAGCGGCTAAATTAATAAGCATGTCCCCTTTGCTTACGTATTTTTTCTCTTGACAAATAGTATTAATATCTTCAATAGTGTCATCAGTACTCACTAGTTTGTCATAGAAGTAGGCTCTAACGCCCCAAAGAAGGTTTAGTTGCGTTAAAATTCTACGGTTTGAGGTAAATACTAGAATATGTGATTTTGGTCGCCAAGCTGATATTTGAAAAGCTGTATAACCAGAATTTGTTAATGTGGTAATTGCCTTAGCGTTGATTGCATCGGCCATTATTGCGGCATGATAGCAAATCGACTTGGTGATAAAACGTTTTGTTCTTACGTGAGGTTGCATCAAAGGAACTTTGATAAGCGGAGAATCTTCAACACTTTCTATAATGCGAGTCATGGTTTGAATGACTTCTACAGGATAGTTTCCTACAGATGTTTCACCAGAAAGCATAACTGCATCAGCACCATCCATTACCGAGTTTGCAACATCATTTACTTCGGCACGAGTAGGAGTCAAAGAAGTAATCATCGTTTCCATCATTTGCGTGGCAACGATTACTGGGATACGAGCTGTTTTTGCTCTGTGAATCAGTTTCTTTTGAATTAGTGGAACTTCTTCTGCAGGAACTTCTACTCCTAAATCACCACGAGCTACCATTAAACCATCGCAAAAGGCAACAATTTTATCTATGTTTTCTACTGCTTCTGGTTTTTCAATTTTGGCAATAATTGGAATTTTATGATCGGAATGTTTAGCAATTAAATCTTGTAATTCCTCTAAGTCTTTAGGAGTTCTCACGAATGATAGCGCGATCCAGTCTACTTTGTTTTCAATTGCAAAAAGCGCATCTTTAATGTCTTTTTCTGTCAATGCAGGGAGTGAAACTTTAGTGTTAGGTAAGTTTACTCCTTTTTTTGATTTTAGAGGTCCTCCTTGGACTACAACTGCTTCAACTTCGGTTTTTTTATCGGTTTTGGTAACTTCAAAAATTAGTTTTCCATCGTCTAATAAGATTCTTTCTCCAGGATTTACGTCTTTTGGAAACTCTTTGTAGTTCATGTATACACGTTCAGCAGTACCTAAGATGTCCTCTGCGGTAGTAAAGGTGATTTTATCTCCTTTGCTTACTACTACATCTTCTTTCATTACGCCTACACGTAATTTTGGACCTTGTAAATCGGCTAAAATAGAAGTGGTATAACCAAACTCGTCGTTAAGCTCTCTAATCATATCAATACGAGCGCTAACGTCGGTATAATCGGCATGAGAAAAATTAATTCGAAACACATTGACTCCTGCATCTACCATATTTTTAAGTACTTCTTTTGTACTACAAGCAGGTCCTAGTGTAGCTACAATTTTAGTTTTTTTGTTTGTCGGCATTTTAATTAAAAAATTAAATTATTTCTTGATTTTAAGTTTGTTGTGTCAACTGAGTAAGCAGTTGTAATTTTTTTGATTTTTATTATTTTATCAATTATGATATCAGTGTCGAATCCATAATCAATATTTTCAATTTTAATCAAGTAATCTGCTTTTTTATATTCTGGAAGTAAAAAGACGGTAATATCAACCTCTTCAAAAAGAGAACTTCTTTGGTTGTTTGAATCAATAATTGTAGTTTTATTCTCGATTAAGGTCCAAATAATATCGTTTTTTTTATCATCAAAAGTAAAGTTTTCAAAGGCGCTTTTTCCTTCTGGAATAGCAATTTCAATGTGGTTGTTGTTTTTTTGTAATTGAAGACCTAATTCCTTGTTAAGACGATACGCTAATTTGAAATCTTCTAAAGATGAATGTATGGCGATTAATTCATAATCATCTGAAATAAAATCGTTTATTTGAATTTTATGGATTGCCATTTTCCAAAATTAAGTCGTAAATATAAGGCTAAAAAACGTTAAAAACTATCCATTTGATAGTTCTTAACGTTAATTTATAAACGCAAACGTTTGAGTAGCGGGTTATTTTTTTGTTATTTTTTCTTGAAAAACAAAATAGGCTCTTTGTGCAACTTTTTCCTCTGCTTTTTTCTTGGAAGTTGCTCTGGCTTTAGCAATAATTTTATTGTCGATTGATAGCTTAACACTAAAATATTTTTGTCCTTCTTGTCCGTTATCTTCAATAAAATCAAAAGCGAAAGGAGTTTTTTCTTTTTGGCACCATTCGATGATTAAACTTTTGTAACTGATTACTTTACCTTCTAGTTTGGCAATGTCTACATATTGTTTAATGATCTTGTTTTGGATAAATTTTTCGCAATAGGAAAAGCCTTTGTCTAAGTAAATAGCCCCGATAAATGCTTCAAACAAATTGCCATGAATGTTTTCTCCAAATTGGCTTGAGTTGACTTTGCTGTCAACAAATTGTAATAAATTAAAATCACGACCAAGTTCGTTCAAATGTTCTCTACTGACAATTTTCGAACGCATTTTTGTCAAATAACCTTCGTCTCCTGAAGGAACTTCGTTGTACAAATGAGCAGCGATAACACTTCCTAACATAGCATCACCAAGGAATTCTAAACGTTCATAATTGAATGGATTCCCATTTTCATCTACCTTATTAGCTGAACGATGTGTAAATGCTTTTTGGTAGTATTTTAATTCTTTAGGTTGAAAACCAAGTATTTTGGAAATTTTTTCAAAAAAAATCCCGTCTTCTTGAGAACGGGAGTTTTTTCGTATTTTATTAAGTAAACGACGCATGTTTAGTTTTCAAATTTTTTGAATAAAACACAAGCGTTATGTCCACCAAAACCAAAAGTATTACTCATAGCCACTTTAATTTCGCGTTTTTGCGCTTTGTTTAAAGTTAAGTTTAACGATGGATCAATGTTTTCGTCTACAGTGGTATGGTTAATCGTTGGAGGTACAATTCCGTTTTGCATTGCTAAGATTGAAGCTATTGCTTCAATAGCGCCAGCAGCACCAAGTAAGTGACCTGTCATCGATTTTGTAGAATTAATGTTGATGTTTTTAGCATGATCACCAAAAACAGCTTTAATTGCTTTTAATTCGGCAACATCTCCAAGCGGTGTTGAAGTTCCGTGTGTATTAATGTGGTCTACATCTTCTGGCTTCATTCCAGCGTCACGTAAACAGTTTTCCATTACGGCAATAACTCCAATTCCTTCAGGATGTGGAGCGGTTAAGTGATATGCATCTGAAGATAAACCACCTCCGCCTACTTCACAGTAGATTTTAGCACCACGAGCGATCGCATGTTCGTACTCTTCTAATACTAAAGCACCGGCACCTTCGCCCAGAACGAATCCATCACGAGTAGCATCAAATGGTCTTGAAGCTGTTTCAGGACTTTCGTTTCTAGTTGATAAAGCTTGCATTGAGTTAAATCCGCCCATACCTGCAATAGTTACAGCAGCTTCAGAACCACCTGAAACAATTACGTCGCACATTCCTAAACGAATGTAGTTGAATGCATCTACTAAGGCATTAGCCGAAGAAGCACATGCAGAAACCGTAGTATAGTTTGGTCCCATGAAACCATTTCGCATTGAAATATGTCCAGGAGCAATATCTGCAATCATTTTAGGAATAAAGAATGGATTAAAACGCGGTGTTCCATCACCAGCGGCATAATTCATTACTTCGTCTTGGAAAGTTTGTAAACCTCCAATACCCGCTCCCCAAATAACTCCAACTCTATGTTTATTTACATTTTCTAAGGTAATACCAGCATCTTTAATGGCTTCGTCACTGGCAACAATAGCATATTGAGCAAACTTATCCATTCTGCGAACCTCTTTCTTGTCAATAAAATCTTCTACATTGAAATTTTTAATTTCACAAGCAAATTTGGTTTTATGCTTTTCAGTATCGTAATAAGTAATAGGGGCAGCGCCACTTTTTCCGTTCACAAGACCGTCCCAATATTCTTGAAGAGTATTTCCGATAGGCGTTAACGCTCCAAGACCTGTTACAACAACACGCTTTAATTGCATATTCTAATTTTTAAAAAATCGTTTAAACAAATAATACCCGTGTTTTCTTTAATTTATGAGTAAAGAGACAAGGGTATTTCAATATATTGTGATTGAAATTCAATCAAAAATAGTCTAATTTTCTTTAAAATAATAAAAACCCGTATACTAATAAAGCACACGGGAGTTTAATTTATTATTTTTTAGCTTCTTCAATGTAAGAAATAGCTTGACCTACAGTAGCAATGTTTTCAGCTTGGTCGTCTGGAATTTGGATATCAAATTCTTTTTCGAACTCCATAATAAGCTCAACAGTGTCTAATGAATCAGCTCCTAAATCGTTAGTGAAGCTTGCTTCTGTTACAACTTCGTTTTCGTCAACACCTAATTTGTCTACGATAATCGCTTTTACTCTTGATGCAATGTCTGACATAATCTTTAATTTTTAATTTAATTTGTTGGCAAAAATAAAAAACTTTATTTTAAAACAACATTTTTGTTACTAAAACTGACTACGAAAATAAAAAAAATAATTCACAAAGACGTTATTTTTCTGTTTTTTACCAATATTTATTCCTTTTTTTGTATCGAAATTATTCTAATATTTATGAAAAAGATAGTGATTTTTGCTTCTGGTAGTGGGTCTAATGCCGAAAAGATTATTCAATATTTTAAAAGTTCTAGTGAGGCAATGGTCGTTGCTGTCTTTTCAAATAATCCAAATGCAAAAGTGTTGGATAGGGCGAAAAACCATCAAATTCCAGCAGTTGTTTTTAATAAAACACAACTAAATGAAAGTTTTGTCTTACAACAACTTCATGAATATCAGCCAGATTTAATTGTTTTAGCCGGATTTCTACTAAAATTTCCCGAATCTATATTAAAGGAATACCCAAAAGTAATCAATATTCATCCTGCCTTATTACCAAAATACGGAGGAAAAGGGATGTATGGGATGAATGTGCATCAAGCTGTCTTAGAAAATAAAGAAAAAGAAACCGGAATCACCATTCATTATGTAAACGAACATTACGATGAAGGGGAGTTTATTTTTCAAAAATCAGTAAACATAGAAGATTGCAAAACCGCGGAAGAAATTGCGCATAAAATCCACGAATTAGAACATCAATATTTCCCTGAGGTAATTGGAAAGCTAATCACTAATCACTAATCACTTTTTACTTGAGTCACGAAGTCCACATATACACAGACGGCGCCGCCAAGGGAAATCCTGGTCCGGCTGGTTATGGCGTGGTGATGGAAATGGTGGGAACACCCTATAAAAAAGAATTTTACGAAGGTTTCCGATTGTCGACCAATAATAGAATGGAATTGTTAGCCGTAATCGTAGGTTTAGAGAAATTAAAAAATCCAAAAACCAAAGTTTTAGTTGTTTCCGATTCGAAATATGTAGTAGATTCTGTAGAAAAGCGTTGGGTATTTCAATGGGAAAAAATCAACTTCAAAGCTAAGAAAAACCCCGATTTATGGATGCGTTTCTTAAAAGTGTACCGCAAACATCAAGTCGATTTTCAATGGGTAAAAGGACACAACAGTCATTCTCAAAACGAACGTTGTGATGCATTAGCCGTTATGGCTTCCCAACAAGAAAAATTATCAATTGATGAGTTTTATGAGAGAGAAGAAGGGAAGTTGTTGTAGTGTGTTAACTTTTAAATACATAAACTTTTAAACTTCTAAACAAAAACTTATCTTTGCACCATATTTCAAATTCAATTTAATGAACAAACTATTAATAGTAGGAACAGTAGCTTTTGATGCTATTGAAACGCCTTTCGGAAAAACAGATAAAATTTTAGGAGGAGCCGCGACTTACATTGGTTTAGCGTCTAACTTTTTTAATGTAGATGCAGCAGTAGTTTCTGTGGTTGGTGAAGATTTCCCAAAGGAATATTTAGATTTATTAGAAAGCAAAGGAGTAAATATAGAAGGAATCGAAATCGTAAAAGGTGGAAAAACCTTCTTTTGGAGTGGAAAATACCACAACGATTTAAATTCTCGCGACACTTTAGTAACCGAATTAAACGTTTTGGCGGATTTTAATCCAGTAGTGCCACAAGCGTATAAAAATTCGGATGTAGTTTTATTAGGAAACTTGCACCCAATAGTTCAATCAGGCGTTTTAAACCAAATGACAGAACAACCAAAATTAGTCGTTTTAGATACGATGAACTTTTGGATGGATTGTGCTTTGCCAGAATTATTAGACGTTATCAAACGTGTAGACGTAATTACTATCAACGATGAAGAAGCACGTCAGTTATCAGGAGAATATTCTTTGGTAAAAGCAGCAGCTAAAATTCACACAATGGGACCAAAATATGTGGTCATTAAAAAAGGAGAGCACGGAGCGTTATTGTTTCATAAGAATGAGGTTTTCTTTGCTCCAGCATTACCTTTAGAAGAAGTGTTTGATCCAACAGGAGCAGGAGATACTTTTGCAGGTGGTTTTGCAGGTTACATTGCACAATCAGAAAATATTTCGTTTGACAATTTGAAGAATGCGATCATTTATGGTTCTAACTTAGCTTCTTTCTGTGTCGAGAAATTTGGAACAGAAAGAATGGAAAATTTAGATAAAAAAGAAGTGAATGTGCGTTTGAAACAATTCAAAGCCTTAACGCAATTTGAAATCGAATTAGAAGAATAAAAACGTGCCTCGAAATTTCGGGGCATTTTTTGTTTGAAAAATAAATATACAATTCATAGATGCCTAGTTTAATTTTCTGTGAATCTATGTGTTAAAAGAAAAATACAACAACCTACAACAACACAACTACTTATGAGTGACGCAATCAAACACGAATGTGGAATTGCACTACTGCGATTAAAAAAACCGTTAGAATTCTACAAAGAAAAATACGGAACAGCTTTCTATGGCGTACAAAAAATGTACTTGTTAATGGAAAAGCAACACAACCGTGGTCAAGATGGAGCTGGATTAGCCAGTATTAAATTAGATGTAAATCCAGGGGAGCGCTATATCAGTCGTATTCGTTCCAACGATCCGCAACCGATTAAAGATATTTTTGCTCAAATCAACGAGCGTATCAGTGGTGAGTTAGAAGCGCATCCTGAATATCAAAACAATGTGGCGCTTCAAAAACAAAATATTCCCTATGTAGGGGAAGTGTTTTTAGGACATGTTCGTTACGGAACTTTTGGTAAAAACAGCATCGAAAGTGTACATCCCTTTTTACGTCAAAACAATTGGATGCATCGTAATCTTATTGTAGCGGGAAACTTCAACATGACCAATGTTAAAGAATTATTTCAAAATCTTATCGATTTAGGTCAACATCCTAAACAAATGGCCGACACTGTTACTGTAATGGAGAAAATAGGTCATTTTTTAGATGATGAGGTGACACATTTGTATAAAGAATGTAAAAATGAAGGTTATTCTAAAAAAGAGGCTTCTCCTATTATAGGAGATAGATTAAACATTCAACGTATTCTGGAGCGTGCCTCTCGTAATTGGGATGGTGGTTATGCAATGGCTGGTTTATTAGGGCATGGGGATTCATTTGTAATGCGTGATCCTGCTGGAATTCGTCCCGCATTCTTTTATGACGATGATGAAATTGTAGTCGTAGCTTCGGAACGTCCTGTAATTCAAACGGTTTTCAATGTTGGATTTGACAAAGTACAAGAGTTAAATCCGGGAAGCGCTATTATCATTAAGAAGAGTGGTAAAGTTTCTATTGAAGAAGTTAGAACGCCATTGATTAAAAAAGCCTGTTCTTTTGAGCGTATTTATTTCTCACGCGGAAGTGATGCCGAGATTTACAAGGAACGAAAAGAATTAGGAAGATTAATTTTTCCAAGTGTTTTGAAAGCAATCGATAACGATACTGATAATACCGTTTTTTCCTTTATTCCAAATACCGCAGAAACTTCTTTTTACGGAATGTCAGAAGCGGCTCAAGATTTCTTAAATCAGCGAAAAGCCAAAATGATTATCGAGCAAAAAGATACGTTGACGGAAGATACTCTGAAAGAATTACTTTCAGTAAAAATTAGAACAGAGAAAATTGCGATTAAAGATGCGAAACTAAGAACGTTTATTACCGAGGATAGTAGCCGTGACGATTTAGTAGCTCACGTTTATGATGTTACTTATGGAGTAGTAAAGCCTACTGATAATTTAGTAATTATTGATGATAGTATTGTAAGGGGGACCACCTTAAAGCAAAGTATCATTAAAATGATGGATCGATTGCATCCAAAGAAAATTGTTGTAGTTTCATCAGCACCTCAAATCCGTTACCCAGATTGTTACGGAATTGATATGGCGAAATTGGAAGGATTAGTAGCTTTTAGAGCGGCCTTAGAATTATTAAAAGAGCGTAATTTATATCATATTGTAGAAGAGGTTTATAAAAAATCGAAAGCACAAGAAGATTTTAATGATGCAGATGTAGTGAATTATGTAAAAGAAATTTATGCGCCATTCACTGATCAAGAAATTTCAGATAAAATCGCCGAAATGCTTACGCCAGAAGACACTAAAGCTGAAGTAAAAATCATTTACCAAACGGTGGAAGATTTACATAAAGCATGTCCCAAAAACTTAGGAGATTGGTATTTTACTGGTGACTACCCAACAGATGGAGGAAATCGAGTTGTTAACAGAGCTTTTATGAATTTTTATGAAGGGAAGGATGCCCGAGCTTATTAAAAAATGCATTTCATCGACTTTTTATTTCGTTCAACAATTTTTTTATGGTAAAAAAGAACTTCACAATACTTTAGCCTAGCCAGAAAATTAGTAGGTTGAATTTCATGGTAGATTTGGGATAAAAAGGATGAAAGCAATTTCATCCTTTTTTTATTTTATAAATATTTGATTCTGTGGTGTTTTTTTAAGAATGAAGTGCTAGTAATTTGTAATTCATCGGTTTTTTTTGCTATTTAACAATTATTTTATGCTTGCATAATATCTTGATATATTTTAGCATTACCAAAAAATTAGTAGGTTAAGTTTTATGGTAGATTTGGGGCAAAAAGGGTGAAAGCAATTTCACCTTTTTTATTTTAACAAATTGGAGAATAAAAAAGGCGAAGATTTTTCAATCCTCGCCTTTTTTAATTTTTGTTTGTTCTAAATTATTTCGCTGCAGCAAAACGTTTTGCAACTTCAGCCCAGTTAATTACATTAAAGAATGCTTCAATATAATCAGGACGACGGTTTTGATAGTGTAAGTAGTAAGCATGTTCCCAAACATCCATTCCTAAAATTGGTTGTCCACCACAAGCAACACCTGGCATTAATGGATTGTCTTGGTTAGGAGTAGAGCAAACTTCTAATTTTCCATCTTTCACACACAACCAAGCCCATCCTGAACCAAAACGAGTAGCTCCTGCTTTAGCAAATTCAGCTTTGAAAGCATCAAATGAACCAAAGGCTGCGTCGACAGCAGTAGCTAATTCACCTGTTGGTAAACCACCACCGTTTGGTGACATAATTTCCCAAAACATAGTGTGGTTATAATGTCCACCACCATTGTTACGAACTGGCATATTGTTCATGTCTAAATTTTTCATCAAATCTTCAATAGATTTTCCTTCTAAATCTGTTCCTGCAATTGCAGCATTTAAGTTGGTTACATAAGCGTTGTGATGTTTAGAATGGTGGATTTCCATTGTTCTAGCGTCAATATGTGGTTCTAATGCATCGTAAGCATAAGGTAATTGTGGTAATTCAAAAGCCATAATATTTAATTTTTAGATTAATAATATTTTCACCAAATTTACAAATTAAACTTCGGATTCAAAAATAGATAGTTTTTATACCACTATTATTAAGATAAATATAACATTTGAAAACAACCGCTTTCACCATATACGACGCTTCGGCTGGCTCCGGAAAAACCTATACACTAACGAAAGAATATTTAAAAATTCTTTTTTTGGCGACGAATGATGATGCTTATCGAAAAATTCTAGCCATCACTTTTACCAATAAAGCGGTAGAAGAAATGAAAACCCGAATTGTGTCGAGTTTGTACCAATTTTCATTGGATAATACATCGGATAAAGCAATGGAATTGTTAAAAGATGTTGCTTCGGAAACTAAATTAAGTATCACTACTTTAAAAGATAAATCAAAAGGGATTATCAAAAATATCATTCACAATTATGCGGCGTTTGATATTTCAACAATTGATAAATTCACGCACAAAGTCATCCGAACCTTTGCTCAAGATTTGAATTTACCCCCGAATTTTGAAGTGTCTTTGGAAACCGATTCCTTATTACAAGAAGCAATTGATTTAGTGATTTCTAAAGCGGGTGATGATCCGAATTTAACCAAATTACTAATCGAATTTTCAAAAGAAAAAACCGATGATGATAAAAATTGGGATATTTCAGCCGAATTGTTAAAGGTTGCCCAATTGATTACGAACGAAAACAATTCGGATGAAATCAAAGAAATGGCAGATAAAAGTTTGGATGATTTCGGAATCGTAAAAAAGAAGGTACAAGATGAAATTAAACAATTAAAAGCCGAAACCAGTAAAGCCGGAAAAAAAATCAAACATTTTATCGAATCAAATGGGGCGAGTTTAAGTTCTTTTCCAAAGTATTTTAATGATCATTTGAATAATATTGAGTCAAATCAACTGAAAGACACCCAAAAAAAATATTTTGCTCCTGATGATATTAAGGTTTTAAAATCTGCTAAAGATGTTGCTGTTATTGAATCGATAATCGATGAAATTATATATCAATTAAAATCGATTTACGATAAGTTAGGAAAAGTAGCTATGTATGAAGCTTTTCTGCAAAATTTGAATCCTTTGTCTTTATTAAACACGATTTATCAAGAATTCAAACAAATTCAGGAAGAGCAAAATTTAGTTTCGATTTCCGATTTCAATAAAATCATTCACAATGAAATACAAAATCAGCCCGCACCTTTTATTTATGAGCGTTTGGGCGAAAAGTACCGTCATTATTTTATTGATGAATTTCAAGACACCTCGGTAATGCAATGGCAAAATTTGATTCCTTTAATCGATAATGCTTTGTCAGGTCAAGACGATTTTGGTCAGGAAGGAACGTTGATGTTGGTTGGTGATCCAAAACAAGCGATTTATCGTTGGCGTGGTGGGAAAGCCGAACAATTTATCGATTTAGCCAAGGAAGATAAAAAGCACAATCCGTTTTCTAATAAAGACAAAGAAACGCTTCGTTTGGGTACAAATTACCGCAGTTATTCAGAAGTTATTCAGTTTAATAATGCGTTTTTCAAGCAATTATCCGATAAATTCGAAAATCCAGATTACAGAAATCTCTACGAAAATCTTTCGTATCAGGAAATCAATTCTAAAATTGGGGGTTATGTGAATTTATCCTTCATCGAAGTGCCAGAAGACGAAACTGAAGTTGAAGGTTTTGATTCGGATAATGATTCGATTTCGGTAAAAGATAAATTTTACTTGAATCAAACGTTGCGAACCATTGAAAAATGTATCGCCAACGGATTTGAATACAAAGACATTGTTTTGCTTACGCGAACTAAAGCCCCTGGAATCAAGTTGGCGAATTTCTTAACCGAAAACAGCGTTCCAATTTTGTCTTCGGAAACTTTATTGATTCAAAATGCTACTGAAGTAAAGTTGTTGATTGCGTTGCTTCGCTATTTGAAAAACCCCAAAGACGATGAATCAAAAGTCTATTTCTTGTATTTCATTGCGAGATATTTGCAATCAGAATTAGAGATTCATGATTTCATCTTGGCTACAAAGGATATAAATTCGGAAGAGTTAGAATCGTTTCTGAAAACTTTCGGAATTGAAATTTCGTTTAAAAATTGCAAGAAAAAATCGCTGTATGAAGCGGTTGAAATTTTAATTGCAACTTTTTTAAATTATAAAGTGAATACTTCGTATTTGCAATATTTCTTGGATTTAGTTTTAGAAAAAGATGTGAAAGTGCAATCGAGTATTGCTGATTTCTTGGAGTATTGGGATAAAATTGGTTATCAAAAAAGTATTCCTTCACCAGAAGGAACAAATGCCGTTCGCATCATGACGATTCATAAATCGAAAGGTTTGGAGTTTCCAGTAGTGATTTTTCCGTTTGCCGAAGAGAATTTTTCAAGCAAACCAAAAGACAAATTGTGGATTCCGTTAGAAGATGCGAATGTGAATTTTCCAAAAGCGCTTATCAACAATAAAAAAGAAGTGGAAAGTTATGGAAACGAAGCAAAAGCTATTTTCCAAACTAAAAATCAAGAAGAAGTTCTAGATACAATTAACGTTTTATACGTGGCGCTAACGCGTGCCGAAGAGCAATTGTATGTGATTTCAAATAAACTAAAAACTAAAAAAGGAGATTTGGTTACGAATAATTTATCTTACTATTTTCTAGAGTTTTTGCAAAATATAGGTAAATATGAAGAAACCAAATCAGAATACGAATTCGGAAATCCAAATAGAATTTCAAAGAACAAATCTCACGAAGGAAATCACAATCAAATCGGCATTGTTTCGCATAAATTAAATCCCAAAAACATCAAAATTGCGCAACGTGAAGCTTTAATGTGGGGAACGGTGCAACAAGATGCGATTACTTTTGGTAATATTCTCCATGAAATCATGGCGTTTATTCATACGAAGGACGATGTGGATTTGGCTATTCAAAAGGCAATGGAAATGGGATTGATTATTTATTCGCAACAACAAGTTTTCAAAGAAATGATACAAAAAATTGTAGCTCATCCCGAATTAAAAGAGTATTTTGAATCAAATGTTAAGGTGTTTAATGAGCAAAATATTATCAAGAGAGCAGCAAAAACCATTAAACCTGATAGGATTGTAGTTAAAGATAATGTTGCCTGTTTATTAGATTATAAAACAGGAGAAAAACACAACAGACACAAAGTACAATTGGAAGCGTATGAATTGGCTTTGCAAGAAATGAATTTTAGAGTTGCAAAAAAAACGCTCATATATATAAGCGAAAGTGTAGAAGTAGTAACTTTGTGACTTTATAACAATGAAAAATGAATTATTAACAACAAACATATTATGTACGGAAAAATTCAACAACACCTACAAAACGAATTAAATACGATTCAAGAAAACGGATTGTTTAAAAAAGAGCGCATTATTACTTCACCTCAAGGAGCAGAAATTACAATTTCGACAGGAGAAACAGTTCTGAATTTTTGCGCGAATAATTATTTAGGATTATCATCACATCCAGAAGTGGTTCAAGCGGCAAAAGATGCTTTGGATTCTCATGGTTTCGGAATGTCTTCTGTGCGTTTTATTTGTGGAACTCAAGATATTCACAAAGAATTAGAGAAAAAGATCGCTGATTTCTACGGAACTGAGGATACCATTTTATATGCGGCGGCATTTGATGCGAATGGAGGCGTTTTCGAACCTTTGTTGGGAGAAGAAGATTGTATTATTTCTGATTCATTGAATCACGCCTCTATCATTGATGGCGTTCGTTTATGTAAAGCCGCGCGCTATCGTTACGAAAACAATAACATGGAAGATTTAGAACAACAGTTAATCAAAGCAACTGAAGCTGGTCATCGTTTTAAATTAATCGTTACGGATGGAGTGTTTTCAATGGACGGCTTGGTAGCGCCATTAGATAAAATTTGTGACTTGGCTGATAAATATGATGCATTAGTAATGGTGGATGAATGTCATGCTGCGGGTTTCATTGGTGCTACAGGAAAAGGAACACTAGAAGCTAAAGGTGTGATGGGAAGAGTAGATATTATAACAGGTACCTTAGGAAAAGCGCTTGGTGGTGCTATGGGTGGTTATACAACAGCTAAAAAAGAAATTATTGAAATATTACGTCAACGTTCTCGTCCGTATTTGTTTTCAAATTCATTAGCGCCTTCAATTGTAGGAGCTTCATTAAAAGTTTTTGAATTATTAGAAAAAGATACGACACTAAGAGATAAGTTAGAATGGAACACGAATTATTTCAAAGCAGGATTAAGAAAAGCAGGTATTGATTTTATCGATGGTGACTCAGCAATTGTGCCAGTTATGCTATATGATGCCAAATTATCGCAAGTAATGGCGGAAGAATTGTTAAAAAAAGGGATCTATGTTATAGGATTTTTCTTCCCAGTAGTTCCTAAAGATAAAGCACGTATTCGTGTACAATTATCAGCTGCACATACACAAGAACATTTGGATAAAGCTATAGATGCTTTTACAGAAGTGGCCAAAAAATTAGGAATAATCAAGTAAAATCCGACAAATAGTTAAATTTTTTTAACAAAACTTTTTGTATTTAAAAAAAAACATATTACTTTTGTTGTAATTATAACGCATTGTAATTAAATAAATAACGTATGAAACATCTAAACAAATTTTTTACAGCTGCTTTGTTGTTTGCCGGTTTATCTTCACAGGCACAAGACAGCAACAACCCATGGGCAATATCTTTTGGGGCTAATGCAGTTGATACTAGAGTAAGTGCTAGTAGAGACGGTCTAAACTTTTTACAAAAAACTTTTTCACAACCATTTGACGTTAAAGATAATTGGAATTTTATTCCTTCTGTGTCTTACTTAAATGTGTCTAAGTATGTGGGAGATGGTTTTTCTTTTGGTGTAACGGGCTCTATCAATAGAATTGATAAGTTTGTTGTTTTTGATCCAACTGCTGCTAATGCTGATAGTAGAGGGATGAGTGTTGTTAATCCAGGAAATTTGAGTTATTACGGTGTTGATGCTGTTATTAAATATAGTTTCATGGAAATGATTGGAACTAAATGGTTTGATCCATCTTTAAATATCGGTGGAGGTTACACTTTCTTTGGTGATGCTTCTGCAGGTACTGTAAATGGAGGTTTAGGATTTACTTTTTGGGCTACTGAAAATATTGGTTTACAACTTCAGTCAACTTACAAACATTCGTTTGATGACAATAGAGTTGCTAATTTAGATGTTCCTACTCATTTCCAACATTTTGCAGGTTTAACATTCAAATTTGGTGCTAAAGATACCGATGGAGATGGTGTTTATGATAAAGAAGATGCTTGTATTGATGTTCCTGGTTTAGCTGAGTTTAAAGGTTGTCCAGATACAGACAAAGACGGTATTGAAGATTCTGCTGATGCTTGTCCAGAAGTTGCTGGTTTAGCTGAGTTCAACGGATGTCCAGATGCTGATGGTGATGGAATCATTGATTCTGAGGATGCTTGTCCTGAAGTTAAAGGTACTAAAATCATGAAAGGTTGTCCAGATGCTGATGGTGATGGAGTAGCTGATAATGATGATAAATGTCCAACAGTAGCTGGAGCTAGAGATAACGCAGGTTGTCCATGGCCTGATACTGATGGTGATGGTGTAGCTGATAAGGATGATAAATGTCCAACAGTTGCTGGTAGTGTTGCTAACAATGGATGTCCAGAAGTTTCTGACGATGCTATTAAAAAATTAAATGATTATGCTAAAACTATCTTGTTTAATTCTGGTAAATCTACTTTCCAAAAACAAACTATGCCAGTTTTACAAGCAATCACTGCTATTTTAAAAGAGTACCCAGCTTCTAAATTTTCAATTGAAGGGCATACTGATTCTGATGGTTCAGATGCTACGAACTTAAAATTATCTAAAGATAGAGCTGCTGCTGTTAAAAATTATTTAGTTGAAAACGGTATCGATGCTTCAAGATTAACATCTGAAGGATTCGGTGAGTCAATGCCAATTGACACTAACAAAACTGCTAAAGGTAAAGCTAACAATAGAAGAGTTGAAGTGAAATTAGTTAAATAATTTCTTTCTAAAATATACTAGAAACGTCCCGATTTATCGGGACGTTTTTTTTATTTTTATAAAATGAAACATACTACTTTTTTAGATAAGTTAAGTCAAGCCATTTTATTGCAATCAGATATGCAATTGTCGAATTGTATAATTGTTTTGCCTAACAAGAGAGCTAAGGTTTTTCTTTTAGAAAGTTTAAAGAATCATTTAGATAGCACCTCTTTTGCGCCTACTATAATTAGTATTGAAGATTTTATTCAAGAAATTTCGGGTTTACGAACAATTGATCCTATAGAATTGTTATTTGAGTTTTATGAGATTTATCTTTCCGTTACCGAAAGTTCCAAACAACAGCCGTTTGATGAGTTTGCTTCTTGGGCAAAAACAGCCCTTCAAGATTTTAATGAAATAGATCGTTATTTATTAGATTCAAGACACGTCTTTTCCTATCTCAACAATATTGAAGCGCTTAAGCGATGGAACTTAGAGCCATCTAATACTACCAAATTGATAGACGTTCATTTAGAGTTTTGGTCGAAATTACCATTGTATTACAAAACATTTTACGATTATTTATTAAAGAAGGGAATTGGTTATCAAGGTTTGTTATACAGAGAGTCGGTAAAAAATTTAATTCCTTTTACATCAACTATTACTAGTCAAATCTATTTTGCAGGTTTCAATGCTTTAAATCAAGCTGAGGAAAGAATATTCAAGTATTTATTAAGTGAAAAAAAAGCTAAAATCTACTGGGATATCGATGCTGTTTTTTTAAATGACTCCTATCACGATGCCGGGTTGTTTATTCGTAAGTTTAAAAAAGAATGGAAACCCTTTGTGAGTCAAGATTTTGAATGGGTAGTCAATCACTTTAGTGAAGAGAAAAGTATTGAAATCATAGGAACTCCAAAAAGCATTGGTCAAGCCAAAATAGTAGGAACAATCATTGAGAAAATTCAATCCGAAAACCCAAATTTAGAAAAAACGGCAGTTGTTCTAGGAGATGAAAACTTGTTGCTTCCTGTTTTATACGGTTTGCCTGAATCGGTAAATGCTTTGAATATTACGATGGGGTATCCCAGTAAAAATAATCCTGCGCAACTCTTAATTAGCAAGTTGTTTAAGTTACATACCAATGCCAAACAGCGTAACGAAAAAAGCTATACGTTTTACTACAAAGAAGTTTTGGATATTCTGAATCATCCTTTGGTAGAACCTTATTGCAAAGTGGAAGAAGTTGTAAAAGTGATTAACAACAACAATTTTACTTTCTTTTCCAATCAAAAATTATTCAGTTTATACGAAGAGAAATATCCAAACGCAGCGAATAAGTATTTCGAATTATTATTTACACGATGGGACGACTCTATTTCCGATATTTTAGCGAATTTGAACGCGATTTTACTTACCATCAAGTCCCATTTAAGTAACGATGATGCCGAAGAGAAAGTAACGAAAGCTTTCGTGTATTCGGTTTTTAAAACGATTAACAAATTAACTAATTACTACGAAACCTACAATCAAATTAAAAGTTTGTCATCACTTCAAGCGATTTACAAGCAAATAATCGATTTAGCGGAAGTTTCTTTTGAAGGCGAGCCTTTGTCGGGTCTTCAGGTAATGGGTGTTTTAGAAAGCCGTGTATTGGATTTTGAAAATGTGATTATTACTTCGGTAAATGAAGGTAAATTTCCAGCAGGAAAATCTCAAAATTCTTTTATTCCGTATGATGTGAAAAAAGAATTAGGTTTGCCAACGTTCAAAGAAAAGGATGCCATTTATTGCTATCACTTTTATCATTTGTTATTGCGTGCTAAAAATGTTTGGTTACTCTATAATACTGACAATGAAGGAATAGATGCAGGAGAAAAAAGTCGTTTTATAACGCAGTTAGAAATTGAAAAACAACCAAAGCATAGTATTACAAGCTCGATTTATAATGCTGTTTTACCAGAAAAAGCATCCGAACCTCTGACGATTCCTAAAACGACTAAGATTCTAAAACGTTTACACGAAATTGCAACGGATAAAGGTTTTTCGCCCTCGTCTTTAACGAATTATATTCGAAATCCATTACAGTTTTATATGCAACGCATTTTACGCATTAATGAAGCTGATGAAGTGGAAGAAGACATTGCGGTAAACACTCTGGGAACTATTATTCATAATGCTTTGGAAGAATTGTATACACCATTTTTATATAATTTTTTGGAATTGCATGACATAGAAACTATGGAAGCAAAAATTGATGAGGTTATTCTAAAACATTTCAAAGAAATTTACAAAGAAGGCGAAATCACCAGAGGAAAAAATCTACTTGCTTTTGAAGTTGCGAAACGTAATGTTTATAACTTTATTCAATTAGAAAAGAAAGATATTGAAGCTGGCAATGCTATAAAAGTGTTGTTGTTGGAAGCAAATTTGTCCTGTGAGCTTGAAGTAAAATCTTTACCTTTTCCAATAAAAATTGCTGGTAAGGTGGATCGAATAGAAGAGCGAAATGGTGTTGTCAGAATCATCGATTACAAAACTGGAAGAGTTGAAGGGAATAGTTTAAAGATTCTTGATTTTATCGATTTGACTTCCGATATAAAGAACGAAAAAGTTATTCAGTTGTTGTGTTATGCCTTGATGTTTGAAAATCATGAATTGAAACAGCATCGAGAAGTTACAGCCGGAATAGTTTCATTTAAAAACATGAAAAGCGGTTTTTTGCCTTTTGGATTAGGAAAGGGAAAAGATTCCGAAGTTGTAATTTCAAAAGAAATTTTAGAAGATTTTAAAGTAGCTTTAGAAACATTGATTGAAGAAATTTTTAATCCTGAAATTCCAATAAAAGAAAAAGTGTAAAATTACTATATCTTTTTGTTCTGTAATTATTTGATAATCAATATAAATTTTATTATATTTGATATAATTAAAATTTTATGCTAGTGAAAAGCCCCAAAACTACCTCATTAAGCGTTGAATCAAATCATGTTGCAATTGTTTTTAAAGCACTTGGAAGCACAACGCGTTTGGCCATTTTAAATTTTTTGATTGCAAATCCAAATTCGAATTGTATGAAGATTGTTGAAGCTATGCCTCATGCACAATCTACTGTTTCTAAACATCTATCCGAGCTCAAAACTGCCAAAATTATAACGGCATCTTTAGATGATTCTGTTTTGATGTATCAGATTAATAAAGACTTTATAAGTTTAGTGCAAAATTTTGTTTCTTCAATTGATTCTCATTTGACACCGGTGGTAACACTAGAAACAAAGCCTACAAAGACCTTGAGTTCTAAATATCGTAAGAATATAGCTTTGAAAGAGTTTAATTATGTTTTTAAAAAGAACCTTAGTAATCAAAGTTGATATAGGAATTTAGTTAAGGTATACAACAAATCGTTTTTGTTTTCAAAATGACTCATATGACCATCTTCAAAAGTGGTGAGTTGTACTTGTGTACCTTCGATTTGCTCTAAATTTTCGGTGTAGTTTAAAACGGGATCTTTTTTACCTAAAATTAGTTGGATAGGATACGAGGCAAAATGCAATATAGCTTCACGGTCTTTTCTAATTTTCATGCCCTCTAGTGCGGCAACAATTCCTTGAAGCGGTGTTTTTAAAGCTTCTGATTTCACCTCCTCGATGGTGTCTGTTAAACGTTCGCGATTGTCCTCACTAAATAAATTAGCAATACTCATGCGAATGAATGCCGAATAATTTTGCTTCACCGCTAAAATAGCTCGGTCACGATTTGCTTTTCGTTCGTCGCTATCGGCTCTTGAAGTGGAGTTTTGTAATACAATTCCTTTGACATTACCAGGGTACAATTCGGCGAAAGCCAACGCTACATAACCGCCCATCGAATGCCCAATTAAAACCGCTTTTCTGATTTTTAATTCGTGTAATACATGATGCACCATATCGGCTTGGTCTTCCATGGTGTGGACATAACCTAAACATTCGGTTTCGCCATGACCTAATAAATCGATAGTGATGATGCGGTGTTTCTTTGTTAATTCAGGAATAAACGCTTTCCACATCGATTGATTTTCCAAAAAACCATGTAATAACACCACAGCCGTTCCTTTTCCTTGGTCGGTGTAACTGATTTTGGTGTTTTTGAAGTTTGTGGTTTTCATGAGGGCAAAGTTAGGATTTAAACGCAAAGAGCGCAAAGTTTTTTCGTGAAGTACGCAAGGATTGTTTTGTTTACAAACTTGTCATTCCGTAGGAATCTCATAAAGAGATGCTTTACAGCATGACAAGTTTGCGTTGAGCTAAGTTTGAGCTTAAAAAAACGGCTCACATTTCTGCAAGCCGCCCTTTTAAACTTATAACCTTATAAACTCTTAAACTGGTTTAAGCATTCATAATCGCTTCAATTTCTTCAATTTCAATTGGAATATTGCGCATTAAATTAAATGCCGCTCCTTTTTCTTGAATTACCATATCGTCTTCTAAACGAATACCAAAACCTTCTTTCGGAATATAAATTCCTGGTTCAACTGTGAACACCATATTAGCTTGCATTGGTTCGTGTAATAAACCGTAATCGTGCGTGTCTAATCCCATGTGGTGACTTGTTCCGTGCATGAAATATTTTTTGTACGCTGGCCAATCTGGATTTTCGTTTTGAACATCGGCTTTGTCGATTAATCCTAAACCTAGTAATTCTGAAGTCATGATTTTACCTACTTCTACATGATATTGTTTCCATAAGGTTCCTGGAACCAACATTTTTGTAGCTTCGTTTTTCACGTTTAAAACGGCATTGTAAACCGCTTTTTGTCTGTCTGTAAAACGACCCGAAACCGGAACCATACGCGTCATATCACTTGAATAATTCGCATATTCTGCACCAACGTCTAATAAAATCAAATCACCAGCTTTACATTGTTGGTTGTTTTCTATATAATGTAACACATTCGCGTTGTTACCCGAAGCAATAATTGGCGTGTAAGCAAAACCTTTTGAACGATTTCTTAGGAATTCATGTGCAAATTCGGCTTCGATTTCGTATTCCATAACGCCTGGTTTTACGAAATTCAAAACTCTTCTAAAACCTTTTTCCGTAATATCACACGCTTTTTGGATTAAATCCAATTCCTCACTTTCTTTTACCGAACGCAATCTTTGTAAAATAGGATTTGATTTTTCTACTTTGTGTGCGGGATAATTTTCTTTCCACCATTTAATAAAACGCGCTTCACGAGTTTCTGTTTCAATAACCGCTCTGTAATGTTCGTTAGTATTGATATAAATGGTATCAGCATACGCCATGATTTCTTTCAAAGTCTTGTGGAAATCTTGTAACCAAATCACCGATTTAATTCCAGAAACTTCGAAAGCTCTTTCTTTGGTCAGTTTTTCACCTTCCCAAATCGCAATATGTTCGTTTGTTTCTTTTAAGAATAAAATTTCTTTCAAATGTTCGTAAGGCGCATCAGGAAAAAGCAATAAAATACTTTCTTCTTGATCTACTCCCGATAAATATAAAATATCTCTATGTTGTGCAAAAGGTAAAGTAGAATCCGCAGAAACTGGATAGATATCGTTTGAATTGAATACCGCAACGCTGTTTGGTTTCATTTGAGCTGTGAATTTCGCTCTGTTTTTCACGTATAAATCGCGGTCTATTAGATGGTATTTCATATGTTTTTTTTATTGTTTTTTAATGGTTATATGCAATCGCCAAAGGCTCATGTCATTTTTTAAGTGATAAGTGATTAGTAATAAGTGACTAGTTTTTGTGTATAACAAATTCTATGTTTATATGTGTTTAAAATAGTTTTTCAAAATTAATAAGATAAAAATGAAAAGTTGTTAAATACTTTAGAAATTTTGTAGAAGTGCAATGTTTTGGCTAATTTTCAACAAAATTTTTCAAGATGAAGCAAATTACTGTCCTGTTTTTATTGATTGTGCAATCGGCAATTGCTCAAAATTCATTGTTTAATCAAGTAGAAGCTAAGAATATCGGACCAACTATTATGAGTGGTCGTGTAGTTGACTTAGCTGTAAATCCAAAAAACCCAACTGAATTTTATGTAGCGTATGCTACAGGCGGACTTTGGTATACCAATAACAACGGAACTTCTTTTTCGCCTGTGATGGATTCGGCAGAAACGGTTAATTGTGGTTCGGTTACGGTGGATTGGAATTCGGGAACGATTTGGGTAGGAACAGGTGAGGTGAATGCTTCACGTTCGTCTTATGCAGGAGTTGGTGTTTTGAAATCTTCAGATAAAGGAAAAACTTGGGAAAATTTAGGATTAAAAGATTCGCATCATATTAGCAGAATTTGGGTCAACCCAAGCAATTTAAATGAAATTGTCGTGGCTGCTGTTGGGCATTTATATACAACCAACAAAGAACGCGGCATTTACAAATCAAATGATGGCGGAAAATCTTGGAAGCAAACTTTGTTCGTAGCGGAAGATGCTGGAATTATTGATTTGGCGGTTTCAAAAAATAATCCCCAAATCATGTTTGCGGCGTCTTGGCAAAAAGATAGAAAAGCGTGGCATTTTGATGGTGATGGTGAAAAATCAGGTATTTATAAAAGTGAAGATGGCGGAACTTCTTGGAAATTAGTCACAACTAAAGAAAGTGGGTTTCCTGCCAATGAAGGTGTGGGAAGAATTGGCTTGGCTATGTTCAATGAGAACGTGATTTATGCTGTTTTGGATAATCAAAATATGCGACCGAAAGCAGCTTCAAAAAATAAATTGACGGTTATGTTGTCTTCTCCTGGTGCTGATATTATGGAAATTTCGAGCAAAGAGTTGAATAATGCTTTGAAAGCAAGTGGTTTCAGAGATAAGTACCGTGCTGAGAATATTAAGAATTGGATTGCGGATAACCATATGGAGCCGAAAGAAGTTTTGAATTTTCTTTCTGATTCGAATAAAGCCTTATTTGAAACCGAAGTAATTGGTTGTGAGGTTTATAAATCGGAAGATGGTGGAAAATCTTGGAAAAAAACGAATCAGAATTATATCGACGATATGTTTTATACGTATGGCTATTATTTCGCAAACATTTCGGTAGATGAGAACAATCAAGATCGTGTTTATATTGGAGGTGTTCCATTATTGTTTTCCGAAGATGGAGGAAAAACCTTCACGGTTATTTCAAAAGAAAATGTACATGCGGATCATCACGTAACTTGGGTCAATCCAGAAAATCCAAATCATATTATTAACGGAAATGATGGTGGTGTGAATATTTCGTATGATAACGGAGCACACTGGATTAAATGTAACAATGAAGCGGTAAGTCAGTTTTATGCTGTAAATGTGGATTATCAAGAAAATTATAATGTTTACGGTGGAATGCAAGATAACGGCGTTTGGTTTGGTCCTAACAATTATTCGCACAATGTAGCTTGGCATCAAGAAGGAAAATATCCGTATCAAGAATTAATGGGTGGTGATGGGATGCAAACGCAAATTGATAGTCGCAATCCAAATGTAGTTTTCACGGGTTATCAATTCGGAAATTACTACAGAATCAATCGAAAAGAAGGAAAGTTTGATTACATCACGCCAAAAGCTCCAAAAGGAGAAAAGCCATACCGTTTCAATTGGCAAACACCGATTTTGTTATCATCGCACAATCAAGATATTTTGTACATGGGTTCGGAGTTTTTACACCGTTCCATGAATCAAGGCGAAACTTGGGATCGAATTTCAGGGGATTTAACCAATGGTGCAAAAGAAGGAAACGTCGCTTTTGGAACTATTTCGACAATTTCAGAAAGTAAATTTCAATTTGGATTACTTTATGCAGGTTCAGATGATGGGAAAATTCATGTTTCCAAAGATGGTGGCGCTTCATGGCAATTAATTTCGAACAATTTACCTCAAAATTTATGGGTTTCCAGAGTAGTGGCTTCGTCTCACAAAAAAGAAAGGGTTTATGCTGCTTTGAATGGTTATAGAAACGATATTTTTGAAAGCTATGCTTTTGTTTCGGAAGATTTTGGAACGACATGGACTTCAATTTCGAATGGATTAACAGAAGCCGTAAATGTAATTGTAGAAGATTCTGCGAATGAGAATATTTTGTATGTAGGAACTGATAATGGCTTGTTCATTTCTTTAGACAAAGGCGAAAGTTGGCAAGATTTTTCAAATGGAATGCCAAAAGTAGCCGTTCATGATGCGGTTATTCAAGCCAAAGCTAAAGAATTAATTGTAGGAACTCATGGTCGTTCGCTATACAAAATGGATATTTCTAAAGTTCAGGAATTAACCAAAGCGGTTTTAGCTAAAAACCTGCATTTGTTTAAAGTTAACGATAGAACGAAATCCGATCGTTGGGGAACTCAAAATTACGCATGGGGAAAACCAAGTGAGCCATTGCAAACCATTTGGTTTTACTCAAATGATGATGGAATTGTAAACATTTCAATTACAAATGAGGCAGGTATGATTGTACATGCTCAAAAAGTTGATGCTAAAAAAGGATTGAACTCTTTTGAATTTGATTATTCAATGACAAAAGATATAGTAGCTAATTGGAATAAAAAAGATAAGAAGATTAAGTTAAAAGCTGCTGATAATCAAAAGTTTTATTTGCCTGTTGGAAAGTATGACATAATGATTTCAAAAGAGAAGATTTTAGAAAAAAAATCTTTTGAAATCGTAAATCCTAAAAAATAGTTAAAAAAGGCATACTATTTGCTTGTGTTTTTACGTTAAATCAAAAGCAAGTTTGAATTGCTCTTTCAAATGTCTTTGAATTATGAAAAGAATTGTTGGCCTTTTTTTAATTTTAGTTTCTGCTTTGTCTTTTTTTTCATGTGAGGATGAAGATGACAGCGATAATGGTCCTTATCTAATTGTCAAGTTTCAATTTGACCCCAATCAAGCACGTTTGAATAATTTGGGACAACCTGCAACTATTCCTTCTGGTCATGCGGCTCAGTCTCCTGATTTTAGTAAAATTAGTGCTCATTATTTCGAGTTGGCACCAACAGCCTATACTCAATTAACGGAAGGAACCGTATTGTATCATGCAGAAGAAACTGTACAAGGAGGTTCAGTTGCAATAGACTTTAGTAAAGCTGTGATTGTAGAAGAAGGATCAGTTTTTCTAAAAATTCCTTTACGGCAAGTAGCACAAGGAAATTATGAATATGTTCGTATTTCTTTATCCTATCAAGAGTACGATATTTCTATAAGGAATAATGGGGTTGATTATCAAGGTACATTGGCTAGTTTTGTAGGATATAACAACTACATTACTACTCATTTTGTTGAAAATAATTCTTTTCCAATTAATGGAAATCGTTTACAGGGTTATTGGGCGTTTGCTTTGCATGATTTTCCTTACGCAACTTCTGGTCAAGCTCCTGCGGGTGCTACGACCGTGCCAAATCCTATAGCAGCCACATCTCCAATACCGGCAGGTTCTTGTGTGGTAACAGGTAAATTTTCACAAAATCTAGTTATAAATGGTAATGAAACTCGTGATATAGAGCTTACTTTATCGTTGTCGACAAATCATAGCTTTGAATGGCAAGAGGTAACCGTTGATGGGAAATTTGAGCCATCTATTGGTGAAAGTGTTGTTGATATGGGTCTTAGGGGATTGTTGCCTACATTTGTAAAGTGATCTCTTTTCAAAAATGCTTTTAAAGTTTTAGTTTTAATGCTATAAGGTGTTGGTATTCAACGATAGTTAAATCCATTTTAAAATCATTATAAATTAGCTCGAAAAGGTTGTAGTTCAATTCAAATAGCCTTATTTTTGTTTGATTTTTTATTAAACTAGTACAATCAAATAAAAATTATGGCAAAATCAGCATTATTAAAGTCATCTATTGTAAAAAAATATTGGATGGCTCTTACAGGTTTATTTTTATGCTTGTTTTTGGCGGGTCATTTAGCAGGGAATTTACAACTTTTAGTTCCAAACAATGCTTTGAATTTTAATCAATATGCATTGTTCATGACCACCAATCCAGCAGTAAAGTTACTATCTTATCTTACTTACATTTCTATTTTATTCCATGCTATTGATGGAATAATGTTAACCATTCAAAACAAAAAGGCTAGGCCTGTTTCTTATGCAAAGACTAATCCTGCTGCAAATTCAAGTTTAGCTTCAAGAAACATGGCGGTTTTAGGGACGCTTATTTTGGTTTTTATTGCCACACATATGGTTAATTTTTGGGCGAAAATGCATTTTGATAAAAACATGCCTTTAATGACAAAAGAAATTGAAGTTCAAGGGAATAAGCAGAAGTTTTATGTAGGGACTCAGACAGGTCAGTATTATCCAGTTGAACAGGTTGCTCTAGTAGGTGAAAAACAAAATCCAGAGACCATGATGGTAAAGCAGTTTGTTATAAAAAATGGAACAGAACTTTATTATAGTCAAGCAGATGTAAAAACTGCGGATTTATACAAAGACTTGTACAAGCTTACGTTAGATTTTTTTAAAGATCCTAAGTTAGGTTTAGTTTTTACAATTTTTTATGTTTTTTCAATGTTAGTTTTAGCATTCCACTTATGGCATGGTTTTCAAAGTGCTTTTCAATCTTTAGGTGTAAATAGTTCTAAATTAACACCCCTTATTAAGTTTGTAGGAAAAGCATTTTCGATAGTAGTACCTTTGTTATTTGCTATTATTCCAATCTTTTTACACTTTAAAAAATAATCAACATCAGTATATATTATGAAGTTAGATTCTAAAATACCAGCAGGTCCATTAAAAGATAAATGGACCGATCATAAAAATCACTTGAAATTAGTTGCTCCGAATAATAGACCAAAAATCGATATTATTGTTGTGGGAACTGGTTTAGCAGGAGCTTCTGCTGCTGCTTCTCTTGGAGAGATGGGGTATAATGTAAAAGCATTCTGTTTTCAAGATTCACCTCGTCGTGCGCACTCTATTGCAGCTCAAGGAGGTATTAATGCCGCAAAGAATTATCAAAATGATGGTGATAGTGTTTACCGTCTTTTCTACGATACAATTAAAGGAGGTGATTACCGTGCACGTGAAGCAAACGTCCACCGTTTAGCAGAAGTATCTACCAATATAATTGATCAATGTGTGGCTCAAGGTGTTCCTTTTGCACGTGAATATGGTGGAATGCTTGACAATCGTTCGTTTGGTGGAACTCAAGTACAACGTACTTTTTATGCTGCTGGACAAACAGGACAACAATTATTATTAGGAGCCTATTCTGCTTTATCGAGACAAATTGGTTTAGGCCGTGTAAAAATGTACAGCCGACACGAAATGTTAGAATTGGTTAAAATTGACGGTAAGGCTCGAGGAATTATTGCACGTGATTTAGTTACAGGAGAAATTGAAAGACATTCTGCTCATGCTGTTGTTATTGCATCAGGGGGTTATGGTAATGTGTATTTTCTTTCCACAAATGCTATGGGAAGTAATGTAACTGCTGCTTGGAAAATTCACAAACAAGGAGCTTTGTTTGCTAATCCATGTTTCGTTCAAATTCACCCAACTTGTATCCCTGTTCATGGAACAAATCAAGCTAAATTGACTTTAATGTCTGAGTCGTTACGTAACTCTGGGCGTATATGGGTTCCAAAGAAGAAAGAAGATGCAGAAGCAATCAGAGCGGGTAAATTAAAACCAACACAAATTGCAGAAGAGGATAGAGATTACTTCTTAGAGAGAAGATATCCAGCATTTGGTAACTTAGTACCACGTGACGTTGCTTCGAGAGCAGCTAAAGAGCGTTGTGATGCCGGTTATGGAATTGAAGCTAATGATACTAATGAAGGTGTTTATTTAGATTTTTCTACTGAAATTCAAAATAAAGGAAAGCAAGCAGCATATGCTAAAGGAAATCATAATCCAACACCAGAAGAAATTACTAAATTAGGTAAAGCTTGGTTGGAAGAGAAATACGGTAACTTGTTTACAATGTATCAAAAAATTACCGATGAGAATCCCTATGAAACACCAATGAAAATTTATCCAGCAGTTCACTATACTATGGGTGGTGTTTGGGTAGATTACAACTTACAGTCAACAATTCCGGGATGTTTCGTAGCAGGAGAGGCAAACTTCTCAGATCACGGAGCTAACCGTTTAGGGGCTTCAGCTTTAATGCAAGGTTTAGCGGATGGTTATTTTGTATTACCATATACGATCTCTAATTATTTAGCTGACGAAATTAGAACAGGAAAAATTTCTACGGATTCTCCAGAGTTTGCAGAAGCAGAATCAAGAGTTAAAGATTCCATTAGTAAATTTTTGAACAATAATGGTTCTAAATCCGTTGATTATTTCCATAAAAAATTAGGTTTGATCATGTGGAATAAGGTTGGAATGGCTAGAAATGAAGCAGGTTTAAAAGAAGCTATTTCTGAAATTGCTCAATTAAAGGAGGATTTCTTTAAAGATGTTTATGTTCCAGGTACTAATGAAGAATTGAACCCTCAGTTAGAAAAAGCTTTAAGAGTTGCTGATTTAATTGAGTTGGGTCAACTTATGGCTATGGATGCTTTGCAACGTAATGAGTCTTGTGGAGGTCACTTCCGTGAAGAGTATCAAGATGCAGAGGGTGAAACATTGCGTGATGATGACAACTTTAAATTTGTTGGTGCCTGGGAATACAAAGGTGACGATATTACAAAAGAAGAACTTCACAAAGAAGAATTAGTATACGAAGAAATCAAAATTGCAGCTAGAAATTACAAATAATAGATTATGAGTGCAGCAAAAAATATCAATATAACACTTAAAATTTGGCGTCAGAAGAACGCTAATGCTAAAGGAAGCATGGAAACTTATAAATTGGATAATGTTTCTACTGCGAGTTCGTTTTTGGAAATGTTAGACCAATTAAACGAACAATTAATTAACGAGAAGAAAGAACCAGTAGCATTTGACCACGATTGTCGTGAAGGAATTTGTGGTATGTGTTCTTTATATATCAATGGACGTGCTCATGGACCAGACAGTGGTATTACTACTTGTCAATTACACATGAGAATGTTCAAAGATGGTGACACTATTTATATTGAACCGTGGAGAAGTAAAGCCTTTCCAGTAGTAAAAGACTTAGTGGTAGATAGAAGTGCTTTTGATAGAATCCAACAAGCTGGAGGTTTTGTATCGGTAAATACTTCTGGTAATACTATTGATGCGAACTCCATTCCAATTCCTAAAGACGATGCTGATAAAGCGTTTATGGCGGCAGCTTGTATTGGATGTGGGGCTTGTGTAGCAACATGTAAAAATGGTTCGGCTATGTTGTTCGTTGGGGCTAAAGTATCACAGTATGCTTTATTGCCACAAGGTAAAGTAGAAGCTACACAACGTGTTTTAAACATGGTACGTCAAATGGATGAAGAAGGATTCGGAAATTGTACGAATACAGGTGCATGTGAAATCGAATGCCCGAAGGGAATTTCGTTAGAAAACATTGCTCGTATGAACAGAGAGTATTTGAAAGCTTCTTTGAAGTAATCATCTTTTTACTTACAAAGTTTTAAAATAATGTCTTATTTTAAAAAGTTACGAATCTCTAAAAGGATTACTAGCTTTAGAGTAAAAATAAAAAAAACCAGTGATATTTTCTTTCACTGGTTTTTTTATAAAATTATTTCTTGTATTTAAACTGAGATGTAGTTTTAGTATGGATTCAAGCAACTCATAATTATTTTTATTAGAATAACTTGTATGATGCTAAAATAGAGATAGCGTTCATCTCACTCAGGCTTAATGTCTTTATAGGGGTATAGTTTAATGAGAAATAATATTTCTCATTATAGCTGTAGCCTATTCCAAAACGAAGAGCCATAGGTATTGATTCTTCTGCATTTTTTGACACAATCAAAGGGGATGAATAATTTATATCAGGATAAAATGTTCTGTCATTTGTTTTCTTTAGATAGGCAATGAAACTGTAAGAACCATCTACGTATATCCTAGACTTATCGTTGATGTAAAAATACTTTCGGATTCCAACAGGTATCTCAATGTATGCATAATTATCTTTTATTTCAATAGTTCCATTGTAACCGCCATATATGTCTGTTCTTCTCTCTGATTCCTCATGATTTTGTTGTTGGTAATTTGGTGCTAAGAAAACAGACCATTTGTTGTGGTTAAATGGGAGTAAAAATTCACTTTCAAATCCAAAAATAGCATTGATTGATGAAGTTTTATAATATAAAGGTCTGCCTCTCCAATTATCAAAAAATATCTTGTGTTCTATATTGTTAAAATTTAAACCTGTTGTAACTTTAAAATTAAACTTTGATTTAGTATTATTGTTTTCAAAAGATTTGTAGTCTAAATTTTGACATTCAAGATGTTTTTTGATATAATTTACTAATTCTTTTCTTTCATATTTAAGTTGACGAATGTTGATTTTATTTTTATCACATTTTAAATTGTCAAATATTTCCTTTCTGAAAGCAAAATCCTCCTGAATTCTATTTTTACTTTGGTATTTTTTATAAACTAGTTGTTTTATTGAATTTTCTTTCTCATAAAGAAAAATATTTCTATTATATTCATATAAACTAACACTTCCCTCGACTAAAACTCTTAATAGAGTGTTGTGATTTTTAATGTTTTCAGACTCTTCTTTATGGTTCTCATCTACCGTAAAAGTAAATTTTTTGTAGTAATGTTTGGTGTCATAAATTTGAAAAGCTTTTAAGTCATTTGCAGATATTTTTAGAATATCTGATGAGTCGGTTGTTTTATATTCTATTTCGTTAGGAATATTAAGCCAATCCTTGTTTTTTATTAAACATTCTATTTTAATATTATCATTTTTTATAAAGTAGCCTTTTTCGAACTTTATTTGCGATGAAATGTTTAGGCTATAGAGTAAAATAAATATTAATAAGATTTTTTTCATTTTTATTATTTTAATCAAAAATACTTTTTTAAATTTAATATTAAAATAAAAGTAATGAGAATAGCACTTTTTCAAACCAAATTATCTTGGGAGAACCCTGGAACCAATCGAAAATTCATTGAAGAATATTTCTTAAATGAAGATGAATTATTTGATTTGTTTGTTTTGCCAGAAATGTTTACTACGGGTTTCACTATGAATCCTTCTGCTGTAGCAGAATCTATGGAGGGCGATACGTTGATTTGGTTAAAAGGGTTGGCAAAAAAGAAAAGTTGTGCTATAACAGGGAGTTTAGTTATCAAAGAAAATGATAATTATTATAATCGAATGGTTTTTGTTTTTCCATCTGGAGCAGTACAGTTTTACGACAAAAGGCACCTTTTTACCTTAGCTGGCGAAGATAAAGTTTACACTAGAGGAACCGAAAAACTAATTGTAAACTATAACAATTGGAATATTTGTTTACAGATTTGCTATGATTTGCGTTTTCCGGTTTTTGTAAGAAATGTAGAAAATTATGATTTATTGCTCTATGTTGCCAATTGGCCAAAACCTAGGATTAACGCTTGGGATATCCTTTTAAAAGCTCGGGCCATAGAAAATATGTGTTACCTTGTTGGTGTTAATAGATTAGGAGCAGATGCAAATGATTTGGAATATCCTGGTCATTCAAAAGCGGTTGACTTTTTAGGAAATAGTCTGGTAGATTGTGAAAGTGAACTTGGTGTTTTTGTCTTTGAAATTGACAAAAAATCACTAGAAGAAACGCGTCAAAAGTTAAATTTTTTAAGTGATAGGGATGATTTTTCATTAATCTAAACCAAACTCCTGTTCTACATCCCAGTTAGCTCTAATGTCTATTTCTTTTGGGAAGTAAATAATTTCTTCGGCTTGTTTTTTTGCTAAATAATTTCCTGTATCCCAAACACCGTTCGAATTATCGTCATAGACAACACGTAAAGTGTATTGTCTTGGCTCTATGGTTTCAAAAATCATGGTAGTTTCTTTTTCGGATTTTTGACTATACATGACTTCTCCCTTGTTGTCTAAAACTTCTAAAATTAATGGGAATCGTTTTGCTCCAATTAGTGTCACTTTTAAATTTCCATAATCTGAAATTAAACGAGTGCCAAAGTCGAATTTCAAAGAGTCATTTTCTTTGTTGTAAAAGTCATTTATAGCTCCAGGAAGTAGCTCTAATGTGTATTTTTCGTCTTCTTCTTTTTGGAAATCAAAAGCAATTTCTTGATTAAATTCGTCGTATTTTGAATTAAATTTTACCAGTGTTGAGTCTTTCTTTCGAATCAGTATTTTTGATTCATCAATTGTGTTTAATGGGGTCTTTGTTTTTAAAACAAAAGGATCTCTAAAGGATAAAACATTTCCGCTTTTATTGCTAATAGAAAGCGAATCCGCTTCTTTAAGGTCTTTTATTTTAGTAAAAAAAGTTTTACTATATTTTGCATTTACTACAGAAATTTCTATTGAATCTCTAACTTCTAATGGGAAAAAAAGTTGCAAACTATCTTTGTTTTTTTCTGGAAACTTAGTTGTTCGTATTGGAATTTCCTTGCCATTACTCTTTCCGCTTACTTTAGTGTTTTTTGCATCACCTGAATATCCTAAGAAAAGTTTGTTATTAGTTTCTTGCGTAGGCTTTTCTGCTTTGAACTCGGGTTTTTCTAAGAACAATTCTAATTCGTAGACAGTGTTTGTTGGAGTGGTTATGGTTTCATTAAGAAAAGCAATTTTGTCGTTTTTAGGATCAAATTTATTGTTGTTGGCCTTGTCTTTTAAAGCAATGATCTGATATTCACCTTGTTTAAGATTTTCAAGGGAAAACACTTTTAAACTGTCTAATGTGTTGGTTACGTATAGAGGTGTCTCTTTGTAAATTGTTGAGTCGGTAAATGTTTTAGCATCATAAAGTAATATAGAAACAAAATTATCCGGTTTTAGAGCGTATGCATCCTTTATTTTACCGGCAATAGTTAATGAGTCTATGTAATTCCCCGTTGAGAATACATACTTAAATTGTGAGTAAGGATTACCTTCATTGTTATCGGTAATGCTTTGCCCAAAATTGAAACTGTAAGTGGTGTTTTCTTGAAGAGTGTCTGTTATCTTTATGGAAATGAACTTACTTGCACTGCCTTGAGGAACGATTAAAGGGGTGTTTTTTAAAGGCGGTGAAATTATTAACTGCTTGTTGATGTCCTTTATTTTTATTAATTCATCAAAGTTGATTTTAATTTCACTTCCTTTGAAGTTAGTACTAAAATTTTTTGGATAGCTGCTAATGATTTTTGGAGCAATAGTGTCTTTAAAGCCTCCCGTTATGGTTCCTCTTTTTGCGCAATTTGTAAAAGTTATCGACAGTAATACAGTAAAGAAGGTATATTTTAATTTTATCATTTTTTATAAATAAAAGAAATACAAAATAACAACTATAATTGGTGCAAACATACAAATTTTAGTAAATTTTATGAATCTGAATAAGCAATTGTAATAATACTGATTTTGCTATTTGGTATTTTTAAAAGTGTTTTAGCACAAGCTTCTAAAGTGGCACCAGAAGTAATAACATCATCGACAAGGAGAAAATGTTTTTTTTCTTCAGTGTAGCAATGAGAGATTTCAAAAATTGCGTTTGAAATATTGTTTCGTTCTGTTTTGTTTTTTTTAGTCTGTGTTTTGGAATACGAATTTCGGTGAAGAAGTTCTTCGTTGAATTTAACTTGAAGATTTTCGGCAAGGGATTGACAAAAAGTGGTAATTTGATTGTATCCTCTTTCTTTAAATCTTTTTTTGTGTAACGGAACAGGAATAATATCGGTCACATCTTTCAATTCTTCTACGTGCTTAATCTCATGACTGTACCAGTCTCCTAGTAAAGTTCCAATTTCTTGGCAGTTTTTGTATTTGAGGTTGTGAATCAGGTTTTGAACAATGCCGTCTTTGTGAAAATAAAGCATAGCGCTACAGAATTCGGTAGGGATAATTCCGTAGAATTTTTTAAAAGTACTATTGTTTTTTATTAAATGATGTTGCGTAAGCGGGAGTTTGTGTCTGCACTCAGCACAAATAATGACTTCGTTATAAAGCAAAAGAGCATCACATCCTTTACATGTTTTGGGAAACATTAAGTTTAGCAGATTTTTAAGCATTTTATCGATTTAAAAATTTTACTTTTACAAACTTTGATAAATTTACGCAATAAATAAAATATTTATGGTAATCAAAAAAAATAAAGTAATGAAAATAAGCATCTTTGTTTTGATGTTGTTGTTGCTGTTCTCTTTTTTGAAATACTATAAAGTTTCAAATGATTATCACGAATATGCTGAAAATTCAGAACTCGAAATCAAATTATTAGAAAGTCAATTAGATGAAATTCTTTACAAATATGATTCTTTAAGTTTGATTTCCAACCAATATGAAAAATCAGAAAGTGTTGTCTTTAATTCTAAAGAACAGGTTTTAGATAAAAATTTTGTTAAACAGGAGGCTAGAAGTTTGGAAGAATTTGAAAAAAGAGATATTTCCAATTCCGAGTCAGTTAGAACAAAGTTTAAAAAGTCTAGCTTAAGTGGTTTGATAGCTAGTAATGTAGACGCTAAAGGTGTTAAGATTTATTCTGATGTTTACAGTAAAAGTAATGCGAAGATTCAACAGCTAAGAGTTTGTTATACCTTAATGAGCAATCAACTGGTGAGTACAGGTTCAAAGAAAATTTACATACAAGTTGTTAATCCTGAGAATCAAATTATTTCCAAAGGGGATCTTTCTTTAAGCTCTTTAGATGGTAGTTTATTTAAATACAGTGCTTTTTCTGAAGTTGATTATAATAACCAAGATTTAGATGTTTGTGCATATGTTGATTTAGAAGATTTTAAAACAATCAAAGGGTTGTACAAAATCAATATTTATAACGATTTTTTAAAAATTGGCACTACAACATTCGAATATCGCTAGATATTCACTTTTATTCTTCAATTTCTTTTCATTATTTCATTCCTATTTTTACTTTTGCACTATGGCAAAACAAGATGATATTTTCAAAAATGTAGTTTCGCATGCAAAAGAGTACGGATTTATATTTCCGTCAAGCGAAATTTACGATGGTTTAAGTGCGGTTTATGACTATGCACAAAATGGTGTGGAGTTAAAAAAGAACATTCGTGAATATTGGTGGCAATCTATGGTGCAAATGCACGAAAATATTGTAGGATTAGACGCTGCAATTTTGATGCATCCAACCACTTGGAAAGCTTCAGGTCACGTTGATGCTTTTAATGATCCATTAATTGATAACAAAGATTCTAAAAAAAGATACCGTGCCGATGTTTTAATTGAGGATTATGCCGAAAAATTAAATCAAAAAGCACAAAAAGAAATCGACAAAGCTCGGGAACGTTTTGGTGCTTCATTTGATGAAGAACAATACAAAACAACCAATCCACGTGTGATGGAATATTTGTCTAAAAAGAAGGAAATTCTGGAAAGAATGGCACGTTCTTTAGAGACAGAAAACCTTGCCGATGTAAAAGCCTTAATCGAAGAATTAGAAATTGCTTGTCCAGAAAGCGGTTCTAAAAACTGGACGGATGTAAAGCAATTCAACTTAATGTTCGGAACTAAATTAGGCGCTTCTGCTGAAAATGCAATGGATTTATATCTTCGTCCCGAAACGGCTCAAGGGATTTTCGTAAACTTCTTAAACGTTCAAAAAACAGGTCGTATGAAAATTCCTTTTGGAATTGCTCAAACGGGTAAAGCGTTTAGAAACGAAATCGTGGCGAGACAATTTATCTTTCGTATGCGCGAATTTGAACAAATGGAAATGCAGTTTTTCGTAAAACCAGGTGAAGAAATGAAATGGTACGAATACTGGAAAACGACACGTTTGAATTGGCATTTATCGCTTGGATTAGGGAAATCAAACTACCGTTTCCACGACCACGAGAAGTTAGCGCATTATGCAAACGCTGCTGCAGATATCGAATTCAATTTCCCATTCGGATTCAAAGAATTAGAAGGAATTCACTCGAGAACCGATTTCGATTTGAAAGCGCACGAACAATATTCAGGTAAAAAATTACAATATTTTGATAACGATACCAATTCAAACTACACACCTTATGTAGTGGAAACTTCGGTTGGTTTAGACAGAATGTTCTTGGCGGTTTTCTCAAACTCGTTACAAGAAGAAGTGTTAGAAGACGGTTCTACAAGAACAGTTTTACGTTTACCTTCGGTATTAGCGCCAACAAAAGCGGCCGTTTTACCATTAGTAAAAAAAGACGGTTTACCAGAAGTAGCTCGTAAAATTATCGATGATTTAAAATGGGATTTCAACGTTGCGTATGACGAAAAAGACGCCGTAGGAAGACGTTACAGAAGACAAGATGCTTTAGGAACGCCATTTTGTATCACGGTAGATCATCAGACATTAGAAGATGAAACGGTAACCATCCGTCACAGAGATACAATGCAGCAAGATAGAGTGAAAATTTCTGAATTACGCGATATCATTAACAATGAGGTTTCGATGCGAAACTGGTTGATGAAAATGTAGTCGAGGAGTAAAAAGTAAAAAGCTCAAAGTAAAAAGTAAAATCCCAAACTTCAATTGAAGTTTGGGATTTTTATATTTTTTGAACTATTGGTTTTCACCAGTGTCATTTCGAGTGTTTTGTATTTGGAAAGCCTTAGGTTTACAAATACAAAATGTATCGAGAACTAATGAAAACAAATCGTTGCTACAGTTCTCGATACAATTTTACAAAGCAAAAATTAGCACTTTTACTTTATAAAATCACTCGAAGTGACGTTTGAGTTAATTCGTTTCTATTTTCTACTCACTCAGAGCATTCCAACCTCTTGCTTTCAATTCAATCTTAGTATTTGCTCTAGTGATTAAATGATTTCCTTCTGTAGCCGCGACCATGTGTCCGATTACTGTGAAGTTTGGATTGCCTTTGATTTTATCAAAATCTTCCATTTTAATCGTGAAAAGCAATTCGTAATCTTCGCCACCGCTTAACGCAACAGTTGTAATGTCCAAATTAAATTCTTCACATACATTAATCAATTGAGGATCTACAGGAATTTTCTCTTCGTATAAATTACATCCTACATTACTTTGTTTGCATAAATGTAAAATTTCGGACGATAAACCGTCTGAAATATCTATCATAGATGTTGGCTTGATTTCTAGTTTTTTTAGTAATTCTTTAATGTCGTTACGCGCTTCTGGTTTTAATTGACGTTCGATTAAATAGGTGTAATCATCTAAAACTGGTTGGTTATTTGGATTCACTTGAAACACTTGTTTTTCGCGTTCCAAAACTTGTAATCCCATGTAAGCCGCACCAATATCTCCAGATACTACTAATAAATCGTTTTCTTTTGCACCATTTCTGTATACGATATCTTCTAAATTTGCTTCTCCAATAGCGGTAATGCTAATAATTAATCCTTTTTGTGAAGAAGTCGTATCGCCACCAATGACATCTACATTGTAAATTTTTGACGCTAACGTTACACCTTCAAACAATTCTTCTAAAGCTTCCAGGGGAAAACGATTCGAAACCGCTATTGAAACGGTAATTTGCGTAGGTGTTGCGTTCATCGCGCAAATATCAGATACATTGGCAACAACGGCTTTGTATCCTAAATGTTTTAACGGCATGTACGCCAAATCAAAATGAACACCTTCCACTAATAAATCGGTTGAAATTACCGCTTTTTTATCGCCAAAATTCAATACTGCTGCATCGTCTCCAATACTTTTTAGCGTAGATTCTTGATTAATTGTAAAGTTTTTAGTTAAGTGTTCGATTAAACCAAATTCGCCTAATTGCGATAGATTGGTTCTTGATTGGTCTTTATTTTCTAGCATGGAATATTTTTTTACAAAGATAAGGTTAATGTGTCAATTTGACGATATGCCAATGCGTCAATTATTTTAATTGCCGTATAGCCACTTTAGCTCATTGGCTAATTGTTCAATTCATTCAACTTATCATAAATCAAATGTGTTTCATAGCCTTTGCGAAGCAGAAAATCGACGAACTTTTTGTTCTTTTTTGGGCCTTTTCGTTCGGTGATGTTGTTCCAATGTTTTTCGGCCAATTTATGGAAATTTTCTAAATAGTTTTCTTCGGAAATTTCTTTTAAAGCGCTGGTGATGATGCGAGAGGAGATGTTTCTAAATTTTAATTCGTTTACAATGCGGTTTTTACCCCAAAATTTATAGTTGTGTTTGCCGCGAACAAAACTTTGTGCAAAACGTTCTTCGTTAATGAAATTATGTTCTATCAGATAGGTAAGGATTTCTTCTTTTTCTGAAAGGTTTAATGAAAACGAATACAATTTTTCTTCTACCTCTTTGTAACACCGCTCCTGATAAGCACAGTAGTATTCCAGTTTTGATTGGATTTCCTTTTTTGTAAATTGGTTTTTCTCTGCTTTCAAAGGATTTGTTTTTATCGTTTCGTATTATAAGTAACAAATTTATTAATTTGATTTGAACATTTTTTGTATTTTTGAATTTTATCAAAAAAACACAATGGATAATATAAGACAGTACGTTCAAGAAAATAAAGAGCGTTTTTTAAACGAGTTAATCGAACTTTTAAAAATACCATCAGTAAGTGCCGATAGTGCTTATGCTCATGATGTAGTACTAACAGCTGAAGCAGTTAAAGCAAGCTTAGAGAAAGCAGGTTGCGATTTTGTAGAGCTATGTGAGACGCCTGGTTATCCAATCGTTTATGGAGAAAAAATTATCGATAAAAATCTACCAACGGTTTTAGTATATGGTCATTATGACGTACAGCCACCAGATCCAATTGAGTTGTGGACTTCACCTCCTTTTGAACCAGTAATTAAAACAACAGAAATTCATCCAGAGGGTGCTATTTTTGCACGCGGCGCATGTGATGATAAAGGGCAAATGTATATGCATGTAAAAGCGTTTGAATATATGATTCAAAACAATTGTTTGCCTTGTAATGTGAAATTCATGATAGAAGGTGAGGAGGAAGTTGGTTCTAAAAGTTTAGGTTGGTTTGTGGAGCGAAATCAAGAAAAATTAGCCAATGATGTTATTTTGATTTCTGATACAGGTATGATTTCGAATCAACAGCCTTCTATTACAACTGGTCTAAGGGGGTTGAGTTATGTTGAAGTAGAGGTAACAGGTCCGAATAGAGATTTGCATTCAGGTTTATATGGCGGAGCTGTAGCTAATCCTATAAATGTGCTTGCTAAAATGATTGCATCGCTTCATGATGAAAATAATCATATCACTATTCCTGGGTTTTATGATAAAGTTGAGGAACTTTCAGTTGAAGAAAGAGCTGAAATGGCAAAGGCACCTTTTTCGTTAGAAAAGTACAAAAAAGCTCTTGACATTGAAGATGTTCACGGAGAGGTAGGTTATGTTACCAACGAAAGAAATTCGATTCGTCCAACTTTAGATGTTAATGGAATTTGGGGTGGATATACTGGTGAAGGAGCTAAGACTGTTATTGCGAGTAAAGCATATGCTAAAATTTCAATGCGTTTGGTTCCAAATCAAGATTGGGAAGAAATTACAGAATTATTTAAAAAGCATTTTGAGAGTATCGCTCCAAAATCAGTTAGAGTGCTTGTAAAACCACATCATGGAGGACAAGGGTATGTAACGCCAATTGATAGTGTGGGTTATAAGGCAGCCAACAAGGCTTATACAGAGACTTTTGGTGTTCCAGCAATTCCTGTTCGTTCAGGAGGAAGTATACCTATAGTTGCCTTATTTGAAAAAGAATTGAAGTCGAAAACAATTTTAATGGGATTTGGTCTGGATAGTGATGCGATTCATTCACCAAATGAACATTTTGGAGTATTTAATTATTTGAAAGGAATTGAGACTATTCCTTTATTCTATAAATATTTTGTAGAAATGAGTAAGTAAAATTTATCCCAACTTCATGTTGGGATTTTTTTTAGGGAATTCAATATGTATTTTGGAAATTTCCCAATAAAATTTTAAGCTTCTTTTTTGAATTTCAAAATAGGTCACCTAATTGGACACCTTGCGAATGCTATTTCTTGAACAATTTGGAGGGATTGAAAATGAAAAAACCCCTTAAATCGTATGATTTAAGGGGTTTTGGATGATTTTGTAGTTAAAATCGTACCCGGAGTGGGAATCGAACCCACACACCTAAGTACACGAGTTTGAGTCGTGCGCGTCTACCAATTCCGCCATCCGGGCAATGGAATATGATGTTTCTATCATTAAGTGGGTGCAAATGTAAAAAATATTTCTTCAAATCATAAAAAAATAGTTAAAAATATGCTTTCGAAGTTCAATTTTATTTCTAAATTTGCACCTCGTTTATACGACACAACACTAACTAACTACTAAACAATAAATTAACATGCTGTATCAAGAACCAGAAGCAAAAATTTTTGCATGTTCTCAAAGTGTGTATTTAGCTGAACAGATTGCTGAAAAGTATGGAGTTCCGCTAGGTAAGATTACGTTCTCTAAATATAGTGATGGCGAATTTCAGCCTTCTTTTGAGGAATCAATCAGAGGATTACGCGTTTTTCTTGTTTGTTCCACTTTTCCAAGTTCGGATAATTTAATGGAATTGTTGTTGATGATTGATGCAGCAAAAAGAGCATCAGCGCGTCATATTACTGCGGTTATTCCTTATTTTGGATGGGCAAGGCAAGATAGAAAAGATAAGCCAAGAGTGCCGATAGGAGCAAAATTAGTTGCTAAATTATTAGAAACTGCTGGAGCAACTCGAATTATGACTATGGATTTACATGCGGATCAAATTCAAGGGTTCTTTGAAAAGCCAGTAGATCATTTGTTTGCTTCTACGATTTTTTTGCCTTATGTGAGAAGTTTAAATTTAGAAAATTTAACTATTGCATCTCCTGACATGGGTGGGTCAAAAAGAGCATATGCGTATTCTAAGTTTTTAGAATCGGATGTAGTTGTTTGTTATAAGCAAAGAAAAAAAGCCAATGTGATCGACACAATGGAGTTAATAGGTGAAGTAAAAGGTAGAAATGTTATCCTAGTGGATGATATGATTGATACAGGCGGAACGTTAGCTAAAGCTGCTGATGTTATGATGGAAAAAGGAGCTTTAAGTGTAAGAGCGATCTGTACCCATCCTATTTTATCAGGAGAAGCATACGAAAAAATTGAAAATTCGCAATTACTAGAGTTAATTGTTACCGATTCCATTCCACTACGAAAAGAGTCGAAAAAAATAAAAGTTGTAAGTTGTGCGCCATTATTTGCAGAAGTTATGCACATGGTTCAAAACAACAACTCTATCAGTGGGAAATTTTTGATGTAATCAAGAACCACTTTAATAAGTATTTATTAATTATATATATTTTACAATGAAATCAATTACGATTAAAGGATCAGAAAGAGAAAACGTAGGTAAAAAGGCAACTAAAGCCGTACGTGATGCTGGAATGGTTCCTTGCGTTATCTACGGAGGAAATCAACCAGTTCATTTTGTTGCAGACGAAAGAGCATTTAAAGATTTGGTTTACACTCCAAACGCGCACACAGTTGTAGTTGAGTTAAACGGAACATCTTACAATGTTATTATGCAAGATATTCAGTTCCACCCAGTTTCTGATAAAATTTTACACATTGACTTCTTCCAGTTAAGTGATGACAAAGAAATCATTATGGAAGTACCAGTTAAAGTTACAGGAACTTCTCCAGGGGTATTATTAGGAGGTGTTTTACGTTTGAACCAACGTCGTTTAAAAGTAAAAGCTTTACCTAAATTCTTACCTGACTTTGTTGAAGCTAACATTTCAGAATTACAAATGGGGAATAAATTGTATGTTACTAAAATTGAAACTAACAATTTTAAATTAATGCACCCAGATAATACTGTAGTTTGTCAAGTGAGAATTTCTCGTGCGGCAATGAAAGCAGCTCAAGAAGCAGCAAAAGCAGAAAAAGGAGCAAAAAAGAAAAAATAATTTCTTTTCAATCTATACAAAAGAAGCATCAGTTTTTACTGGTGCTTTTTTTATGCTTTTCAGTATCTAAACTTTGCATTACTTTTGCAAAATGAATTGGCTATCAAATCTATTTAAGAAACAAAAACAAGAGCGTTTACCCATGAAGAAATTCTTAATCGTAGGGCTAGGAAATATTGGCTCAGAATATGCAAATACACGACACAATATCGGATTTAAAGTTTTGGATTATTTAGCTAAGAAGGAAGGAATTTCTTTTCAAACCGTAAAATTGGGTGAAATAGCTGAACTAAAAATAAAAGGAAGAACTTTGTTATTGTTAAAGCCAAATACTTATATGAATTTAAGTGGAAAAGCCGTGAAATATTGGTTGGAAAAAGAGAATATTGAAAAAGAGAATCTATTGGTGATTACCGACGATTTGAATTTAGCTTTTGGAACCATCCGAATCAAAACCAAAGGAAGCGATGGGGGTCATAACGGACTTAAAAACATTCAATTGTTATTAAATACAACCGAGTATCCTCGTTTTAGATTTGGCATCAGTGATGCCTTTAAAAAAGGACAGCAAGTGGATTATGTATTAGGGGAGTGGGATTTAGAAGAAAAAGAAAAATTAAAAGAACGACTTGAAGTTAGTTCAGAAATTATAAGATCTTTTGTTTTAGCGGGTTTAAATAATACAATGAATGCTTATAATGGTAAATAAAATAGGGAAGCTTAGCTTCCCTATTTTTCTATAATGATGTTTTTAATTATTGAATTACAATCTTTTTTACTTCTTTTTTAGCGCCATCTTGAACTGTGACAAGATAAATTCCGGATTGAACATTTTTAAGTTCTAAAGATTCATTAAATAATCCATTATTTGAGTATGATTTTTGATACACTTCTCTTCCTCTAATATCGTGGACATTGACTTTGATTTCATTGTTAGAATCTGAATTAAACTCAATGTTAAAACTTCCATTATTTGGATTTGGATATATAGAAAAGTTGGATAAACCAAATGATTCAGAAGATAATACAGCAACATTTTCTGATCTACATAATTGAATAGTGAAAGAGTTAAATCTTGCTGCTGTAACATTTGAATCTACAACTGCGTCTTTAAAATATATTAGCCAATTACCAGCGCTATTATTTCCATTGTAACCATTTATGTTAGTACTTGAAAATGGAATAAAGGAACCTCCATCGTTAGTTGTTGCACAATTAACAGGTGAGCCACTAACATCAAACCATTTGTCCATGTTTGGTTGAGTACAACTTACATTGTTAAACCACAAAGCAGTGTTTAGTTGTGTTTGCCAAGGCGCTAGAATTAACAGATTGAATTGACCTATACTAGGATGCGTTACGTTTGCTTTAAAATTTGCATCTGTAATTGTATAAGCGTCTGTTATGCTTAATGAAATACCTGGATAGCTACTTCCATCACTTTCAGTGATGGGTTGATTTAAATTGAAAGGATAGTCTGTACATACGCTTTGTGCTTGATATGTGTAATTTCCAACGGCGAAAGATTTACTAATATTGAAGAAAATATTCGCACTTGCCTTAATTTTGAATCTGCAATCACTACCAGAAATTCCTGCAGGAAGTGTTACAGATTGCGATCCATCATTAGGTGTGTTTGATACAAGGGTATATGGAAAAGTTTGACCACCGTCATTAGAAAATAAAATATCTACTGTAGATGCTCCAGCTATTGTTTGGTGGCCCGTAGTTGAATTTGTTGTTCCTGTCCAAGTTACATTATGTGTTGATGCGACTGGGTAGACATTCGTATTTGAAGTTGCAGGATATGAAACAGTCAAAGCGTCTTTGTTTCCAACTGTAATTGTTGTGCTAGCAAAGTTTGTTAATCCACCACCTCCAACAGTAGAATTGTCTCTAACTGTTAATCTGAAATTAAGTGATCTCGCTACAGATGGTAAGATTTCAACTGGTATCTCAGCTCCTGAGGTACTTAGTGAACCATTTAAAATTGATTCAAGTCTAGGGAATGTTCTTGAAGGGTTAGATGTTGGGGGGTATGATCTGAAAATTGGACCTGATGTTTTTGTGCTGGCAGGTACACAATCATTATCTCCAGTTGGGTTTGCATTAGAAATATTACATAGGCTGCTATCTCCAAAGGCGTCATTATACTGTTCCCAACAATAAGTAAGTGTTCCTCCACCTGTATCTGTTGCAGAGCCGGTCAAAGTAAAAGGCGTGCTTACAGGAATAGTGAAATTTCCACCACTATTAACAACGGGTGCACCATGAGTTAGAGGTGTCTCCACATCACATGTTTTAGTAGCCATATTTGTTTGAACTTGAGCTATGCTACCAGCATGAAAATAATCGTCTGAAAAATTCTGAACGTCTTTACTGGTAATGCCAGCATATCCCATAATTGTAGAACCAGAACCAGGTTCGTAGTTGACATTGTTGTCTTCTGATGAGTGAGAGAAAGTATGATTGGCTCCTAGTTGGTGCCCAATTTCATGTGCAACAAAATCAACATCAAAACTATCTCCAGCAGGAATGCCATTAGATGGTGATGTAAATGCAGAACCTTTATTTCTGTCTGACGTAGAAGCGGTATCGTTAACGCAAATACAACCGATGCAACCTGCATTACCACCACCACCTGATGCTCCAAATAAATGGCCAATATCATAAGCCGCATTATTAGCAGCTAAACTTGTTGAAGAGCCTGTTAAATTGTTACTTAAATTGTTTTGTAATTCTAAATTCCACGCACCTTCTGATCCAATGTCTCCATCTGAATATGGATCTGTTGCAGGATTATAGTAAATAACATTTGTACTAGCGGCAATAATATTCATGTGAATGGCAAAATCTCTGTTGTTTATTCCATTTACACGAGTCATAGTGTTATTAAAAGCGGTTAAGACTAAAGCACTTTGTGACGGACTTGTCGCCCCGAAATAATTCGCGTACTCAGCTGTACATGAAAGCGCGATGCGAAATGTTCTTAGATTGGGGTCGCTACTTAAAACGGTGTTGTCAAGTGATCTTCCTAATTCATTTATTAATTCTTGTTCTTGAATAGTTGAACATGTAAAAGGGGTTTTTTTATTGACGTTTTTCTTACTGTAGACAGCAAATATTTTGGCATCAGGTGTATAAGTTTCAATGAATTCAGTGGATTTTTGTGATCTAAAAATCATTGTTTGAAAAGACTTTTCTCCAAAACTTAATCTAACCTGAGCTGATTTGTCATCTATACCATTTCCTGCATAAGCCCTTATGTTTGGGTAGGCTGCTTGTAATTCCGTATCGAAATTTGAAGCTTCAAACATTTCAAAACGTTCTAGTTTTCCTTCCGAATTTGGAATGGTGATTACAATACCTCTTGAGCCTATTTCTTTTCTGTCAGGAGCATTTAATAAAGTTTGTTTGATTAGTTCTAGATTTAACTGAAATAATCTAAATTCGTTTGGAAAGTTTTCTCGTGTAACATTAGGGTGTTTCTCTAAGTTACCATTGTCAGAAACTTCTTTCCAGAACTTATCGTTTTGAGCATTAGTTGAACTAACTACTAAAAACAAAATAAATAAGAATTGTAAAGTTTTTTTCATTTTGGTTATAATTTAATAGATAACAAATATAATAAAAAACACTTAGTGATGAAAAAATGTTATAAATTTAACCCGTTGGGTGAAATTAAATGATTTGAATTTTGATATTATTAATTGGTCTGTCAAAGATAAATTTATTGATATATTGCACTAATGTTAGAGAGGTTATTTTTGCTAAAATTCTAGTTTTAAAACCTTCAAAAGATTTGGCATAATTTCTTCTAATCATGAATTGATCGCATAATTGAGAAAATAAAGTTTCAATTCTTTTTCTTGATTTTCTAAATATATAAGGTTGTTGTTTATAGTCTTTTTGGTTTGATCTTTTTGGTGTTTCTAACCTAACTTTAACTGTTTGAAATAAATCTAGCTGAATACTTTCAGATAAATGACCTCTGTCTCCAAGAAGCACACAATCAGACATTTGTTGCTTTATGTTTTTCAAGAAATGTATATCGTGAACTTCTGCTTTTGTGATATCCAATGAGTGAAAAATACCAGTTGTTTTGTGAGGCACAAAATCCTTTTGACGGAGCGCTTTCAAATTCTTCTTTACAGATTTTTATTCTACTATGACGAGAAAATTTACATATTTCAAGCGGCATGCTATCAACAATAAAATAATCTTCGAATTCCAAAAATTCTTTAGCTAATTTGGTTCTAATTTCTTCTGAAAATAAAAACAATTTTCTTCTTCTTTTATTGAACTGACTTCGCTCAATTAAATTTGGAATTTCAGCTTGATTTAGCTGCTTAAACAATGAATTTTCACTGTCAATAGACATGAATTCAGCTGTTAGACTCAAAGCAACAACCTCTAAATCAGACATTTTTTACTTTCTTCCAACTCCTGATTTATAAATTAACTCACAATTCAAAGAACTTATAACTTCTAAAACTCTTAAATAATTTTTTACTATATTTGACATAGATATTGTTTTGTTTGGCGACATCAAGGTACTGAATTTCAGTATCTTGAACAATATCTAAACCATTTTTTTTCACTAAATTCTCTTTTTTTTCTCTCAAATAATTACACCCAACGGGTTACGATACTTTTAGGAGATAATTAAAACGCCATTAAAATACAGATTTATCGTGTTTTGATAGTAAATTTATTGCTTGTAGTAATTCAAAAAACTCAAAAGGAGTTGGGCGTTTTCAAACCTAGTTAGTTTTTGTAAAATTTATCTTTTTAATTACATTCAACTAATAAAATATTTATAAAACCCAGAAAAAGACTGTAAAATAGTAAAATCAGAAGTAGAGCAATTATCATTTTTTTAATGCTTGATTTTTGAAAATTGCTTTAAAAAAAGTCCGGTTTGAATTTTTATTGTACATAAAAAAATATTTTTTTAACACAAATTTGACAAAAAAAGCATATTAATTTAACAACTTAGATAATTTTATTTAAATTTGAATTATTAAACCTTAAAATATAGAAATGAAAAAAATTACTTTTATTTTATTTTCTTTTTGTTTTTTATTGTCAAATGTGACTGTTGGGCAGGTAAAAAAGAAAGTAATGCAATTTGGAAAAGAAATTTCTCCAAAAAACATAAATTCGGATGGATATATTAGATGTTTGACAGACGAGTATGAAGAATATTTACAGTCTATTGACCCTAAAAGAGCGTCAAGAGCAAAATTTGAAGCATGGTTAGCTCCTTTAGTAGAAGAACAAAAGCAATTACAGCAAGTAGCGTCTCAATCTGGGGGTATTGTCTACATACCTGTTGTAGTGCATGTTATTCATAATGGAGATGCTTATGGAACAAACGAAAACATTACAGACGAACAAGTTCAGTCTCAAATAACAGTAATGACTCAGGATTTTAGAAGAATGAGTGGTACCCCAGGATTTAATACGAATCCTGTTGGAGCGGATACACAAATTGAATTTGTTTTAGCAAAAGTTGATCCTAATGGGAACCCAACAAATGGTATTAATAGAGTGAATTTATGTGAAGCTTCTTGGTCAACCGCAGATATTGATGCAGTTGTTAAACCTTCAACTATTTGGGATGCAACTCAATATATGAACATGTGGTCTGTTAACTTCTCGAATGGAAGTTTGTTAGGATATGCACAATTTCCAAGTAACTCTGGATTATCTGGATTGAATACAAGTGGCGGGGCAGCCACTACCGATGGTGTTGTTGCGGGATATCGCTTTTTTGGTAGCTCTTCATTAGCTCCGGGAGGAAATTATGGTGCTCCATATGATAAAGGAAGAACAATGACTCATGAAGTGGGTCACTTTTTAGGATTACGACATATTTGGGGTGATGGTGATTGTACTGCGGATGATTTCTGTGCCGATACGCCAAATGCTGGAGCTGCAAATGAAGGATGTCCTACTATAGATTCTTGTCCTGGTGGAGGAAATGACATGGTTCAAAACTATATGGATTATACAAATGATACTTGTATGAATATATTCACATTAGACCAAAAAGCTCGTATCGTAGCAGTAATGAATAACTCCCCAAGAAGAGCATCTTTAAAGACCTCTACAAAGAATATTGCAATACCTTTATTTGCAAATGATGCAGAAGTAAAAATTGAAAATTCGTGTAGTACAGTTGAACCAACTTGTGATGCGCCCAATCCAACATCACCTGCTAAAAGGGTATTGTTGTATAATAGAGGGACATCTAATTTAACTTCAGCCACCTTAAATTATAATATGAATGGAGGTACAAGTTATAATCAGAACTGGACGGGTAATTTAGCGCCTAATAGATATGCAGTAGTGACCTTAACTAATTCAACAGGCAATGGTACTTTGAATGTTTCTGTTACTATAGCAAATGGCGTGGCAGATCAAAGAAGTTCAAACAATACTGCATCCAAAACATTTGGCACAACTGCATCTTTAGCTTATGCAAATGCTACATCTTTCACGTTTAATTTATTTGGAGATTCTTTTGGATCTGAAACCACCTGGACATTAAAAAATCAAGCTGGAACAACATTATACAGTGGAGGGCCATATACAGACCAACAAGGTGGAGGGACATATCAATATGTTACAAATCAGGTGTGGAATTTACCAGCGAATGGATGTTACTATTTGTCAGTTAATGACTCTTATGGTGATGGTTTATTTGATGGGGTTGGTCAAGGGTATTATACTGTTACTGCTGGCGCAAGCACTGTAGTGAATGTTACAGATTTTGTTGCTAGTGGAAATCCTGATTTTACATTTATATCAAGAGAAAGTTATTTTACAAATAATGCAGCACTTTCTACAGATGATTTTGGGTTATTAGATAATGTTAATTTGTATCCTAATCCTTCTAATGATAACTTTACAATTAATCTTCCAGTTGATATTGAAAGAAAAGGTACTGTTGAGATTTATAACAGTATTGGACAACAAATTACTGTTAAATCAATTCAATCAGATGCTGATTTAAATGTAAATGTGTCTAGTTTGTCAAATGGGGTTTATTTTTTAAAGCTTAATTTTGCTGGATCGACTAAAACAATGAAATTTATCAAAAATTAATTTTTTAATTTTATTACTTAAAAAGGATTGAACTTGTTCAATCCTTTTTATTTTTGTAAAAATTTAATTTTGAAAGTCTACAATTCCATATCTGCATTTCATTCTTTAACGAAAACGGTTATTACCTTAGGAACTTTTGATGGGGTTCATGTGGGACATCAATCTATCATTGAAAAGTTAAAGGCTTGCTCTTTTGGTTGTAATTATGAAAGCGTAGTGTTGACCTTTTTTCCTCACCCACGAATGGTTTTACAACAAGACGTCTCAATTCAACTATTGAATACGATAGATGAAAAAGCGCTATTGTTAGATAGATTTGGGGTCGATAATCTTATTGTTCATCCATTTGACGAAGCTTTTTCTAATTTGTCTGCTGAGGAATTTGTGAGACAAATTTTAGTAGATAAGTTAAATGTTTACAAGATCATCATTGGATATGATCATCGTTTTGGAAAAAACAGAACAGCTGATATTAACGATTTGGTTTTATTTGGAAAAAAATATGGCTTTGAAGTAGAACAAATTGGAGCTCACGAAATAGATGAAATAGCAATTAGTTCCACTAAAATACGAAGTGCTTTAAGCGATGGAAATATCACTTTAGCGAATCAGTTTTTGGGGTATGCTTACTTTATTTCTGGAGAAGTAATTGAAGGAAAAAAGATTGGGAGAACTATTGGGTTTCCAACGGCTAATATTCAAATAAGTGAAGATTATAAGCTACTGCCCAAAAAAGGAGTCTATGTTGTAGCTGCTAAAATCAAAAGTACTTTGTTTTTTGGTATGATGAATATTGGGACTAATCCAACAGTTGGGATAAATGAACAGTCAATTGAGGTGCATTTTTTTGATTTCAATAGTGATATATACAAAGAGCGTTTAGAAATCTCAATTTTAGAATATGTAAGAGGAGAACAAAAATTTGAGTCACTCGAACTTTTACAACAACAGTTGGAAAAAGACAAGGTGTTTTCGCTTGAATTTATTAGGAGCAATGAGTCAAATTTTATTTAAAAGAATCGATAATAGTCCATTAATAATTTTTCGAATTTTTTTTGGATTTCTTGTTGCATGTGAAAGTTTTGGAGCCATTTTCACGGGTTGGGTTAAGCGTGTTTTTATAGATCCTCAGTTTACGTTTTCTTTTATAGGTTTGGAGTGGTTACAACCATTGCCGGGATTAGGGATGTATTTGTATTTTGTGTTAATGGGTTTTCTGGGGATTTCAATAATGCTGGGTTATCGTTATAGATTTGCAATTATTTCTTATACTTTGCTTTGGGCTGGGGTTTATTTTATGCAAAAATCATCCTATAATAATCATTATTATTTGTTATTGATTATTAGTTTTTATATGATTTTTCTCCCTGCAAATCAATACCAGTCTCTTGATGTTAAGCAAAAAAGAGTTCAAGAAAGTTATTCTATGCCTAAATGGATAAGTTTGCTCTTTATTTTCCAGATTGGAATAGTTTATTTGTTTGCGGCTTTAGCAAAACTGTATCCAGATTGGCTCAACGGTAGTTTTACAAAGAACCTGCTATTGGGAACTACAACAAATCCTTTTTTTATAGAAATTTTTTCTCAAAAATGGTTTTATCTTTTTATAGCTTATGCTGGAATTTTTTTCGATTTGCTTATAGTTCCGCTTCTATTGTTTAAAAAGACAAGAACTTTGGCTTTATTAGTTTCTTTGATTTTTCATTTGTTTAATGCTGTTTTTTTGCAGATAGGCATCTTTCCATTTTTTGCATTAAGTTTTGCACTTTTCTTTTACGATTCTAGTAGCGTAAAACAACTTTTTTTTAAGAGAAAACCAACAGAAGAAATGTTTTCTGAGTTTAGCGTTTTAAATTCTAGAATTTTGGTCTACACTATATTTATTCCATTTTTGTTTGTTCAGCTACTATTTCCTTTGCGACATTATTTAATTGATGGTGATGTGCTTTGGACAGAAGAAGGACATCGATTAAGCTGGAGAATGATGCTAAGAGAACGTAATGGTTATATTATAATTAAAATAAAAGATGCAGTTACAGGGAAAGATGCAGTGTATAATTATCATAAGAATTTGACTCAAAAGCAAATCAATAATTTAGCTACAAAACCCGATTTTATTTGGCAATATTGTCAGCGAATAAAAAAAGAGTACGAGAATCAACAAATTAGTATTTTTATTGATTGTAAGAACAGTATTAATCGTGGTGAGTATAAAACGCTTATCGATCCCAAACAAGATTTTGTTACTGCAGAGTGGGATTATTTTTGGCACAACAAATGGATTGTTCTTCACTAATTTTGAGGATCATCAAATTTGAAAGTTGATGGCTTTTGTTAAGAATGGAAATGTTAATCTTTTTTTTCAAATGATTTAAAGTTTTATATTTGAAACTATTAAAGTGAATGTTATATGAAAAAGAAAATTATATTAGTTAGTGTGTTTGCTTGTTTTGTTTTTATTTCTTGTAAGAAAGAAGAAGTTAAAGATTTAAAAGATGTAGAAACTAAAGCAACCTCTTTCTCAGGGGAAGATTGGTTGAAGCAAAGAGTTGGTAATCAAGTTCAGATGCAGCCAGTTCAGCAATCTACTCAGTCGGGGCAATCTATCAGCGCAGTTCCGCAAAAAACTCCAGCAGGTATTAATCCGCCGCATGGCCAGCCTAATCATCGTTGCGATATTCCTGTAGGAGCACCTTTAAATTCAACTCCAACCCCAAAAGTTCAAAGTAATCCTCAGCCAGTGACCAAGCCTGTTCAAGTTTCTCAACCTGCACAATTGACATCGCAACCTACGCAACAAAAAGCAACATCAGTTACTAATGCAACTGTTGTTACCGCTCCAGGTATGAATCCACCACATGGGCAGGAAGGTCATCGATGTGACATTGCTGTAGGAGCGCCACTGCCAAAATCTTAAATTTAAATAATTTTAAGGTTTAAGTCTGGTTGAGTAGGTTTTTTGTAACGGTACCAGAGGCAATCCATGAAGACATAATTCCAAGGATTATAATTGTTGCAACAACGGTTAGTATGTTGTTCCATTCGAATAAAACAGGATAGGGCATAGTGGTTGTAATCATGATTATTGAGAACTCCTGTTGAATAACAACAATAAATATTGCTAAAGCCAGTCCTATAGTTAATCCGGAGAGCGTGATAATGATTCCTTGTAAGAAGAAAATATTTCGGATAGCGTTTTTATTTACACCAATATTGTTTAATGTTTTTAGATTGTCTTTTTTATCGATTATTATCATTACAATAGCTCCAGCTAAACAAAATAGTGTTAATATGACAACTAACGTACTAAAAAGATAAATAAATAGATTTTCGGATTGCAACATTTTATAGAGCGAATCGTTTAGTTGGGCTCTATTTTTTATTTTAATATTGTTTCCAAATATAGTTTTTAAATCATTCCTAACTTCTTTTTCGTTGAAGTTAGGGGTGGTTTTAATTTCTAAATTAGTGTATTGATTTGTTTTTAATCCTAGTAAATTTTGAGCCATTAGGATATCGCAAAATACATACTTACCATCATATGCTTCATTGATTGTGTATATGCCTACAGGAAACAAAGCAGCTTTATTAAATGCTTCATTTGGGTTTTGAATGTCTCCCCTGCCTGGTTTTGGTGCATAAACTTCCAATGCGTTTGTATAATCAAAAAGGCCTAAAGCTAGTTTTCTGCTGATTTCGGAACCTACAACTACATTAGGTGAGTTGGATTCAAACCAGTTTCCTGCATACAAGTGTTTTTTGAAATCATTTACTTTTGTGTATTTTTTATCTACTCCTTTAATGTGGGCAACAATTTCTTTGTTGTTGTATAAAAAATAAACACGTTCCTCAACTATTTTACTGTAATGTAAAATGTTTTTATTGGATCGTAGAAGTTCTTCTTGTTTTGGTGAAATGGTAAAGAATTTGCCTGTTACAGTTTCTAATCTAAGATCTGGATCTGTGGTGTTTGCGAAATTTAAAGTAAACTCTTTTAGTCCGCTGAAAACAGAAAGAAAAACAAAAAGAGCCATGGTACTAGCTATAATCCCCATGGAAGCTATACCGGTAATGATATTTATAGCTTTGTTCTTACTAAAGCTAATAGTGTATCTTTTGGCTATGTAAAAAGGAATATTCAAATTATGATTTCTTTCTCTTTTCTAGTAAATCAGGATTTTCTATTGGATTTTCATCTCCTGTTAAAGCTTTGTCTATTTTTTCGATATAGTCCAAACTATCGTCAATATAGAAAATTAAGTTAGGAACTTTTCGCAATTGATTTTTTACTCGTTGAGCTAAATCATGTTTGATAAGTGGTGCGTTACTTTTGATAGCCGCTAGTATTTCTCCCGCTTTATCTGTTGGAAATATACTCAGATGTACTTTTGCAATTGATAAATCAGTAGTGACATTTACTTTTGATACAGAAATAACAAGATTGTTAATGTTGTTTTTGCGAATCTCACCTTGTAAAATCGACACTAAATCGTTCTGTAAAAGCGCTCCTATTTTTTTTTGTCTATTCGTTTCCATATTGCAAAAATACGTTTTTTTTTGTAGTTAAGTTAATTTGTTATTTTTCCTTTTTTTGGTGAGCATTTTTATTAAAACGCTTAAATTTGTTTTTGTGTTAAACAATATTAAAGTTATGAGAAAAATTGAGCATATCGGAATAGCGGTTAAAAGTTTAGAGGATTCAAATAAACTTTTTGAAAAAATATTTGGACAGCCAGCTTATAAACAGGAGGAAGTAGAGAGCGAAGGGGTAAAGACTTCTTTTTTTATGAATGGCCCTAATAAAATTGAGCTTCTTGAGGCTACTAATTTAGATAGTCCTATAGCTAAATTTCTAGAAAGAAGAGGCGAAGGAATCCATCATATTGCTTTTGACGTAAATGATATTGAAGAGGAAGTGGTTAGACTTAAAAAGGAAGGTTTTACTATGCTGAATGAAACGCCAAAGAAAGGAGCTGATAATAAATGGGTTGTGTTTCTTCACCCGAAAGAAACAAATGGTGTTTTGATTGAACTTTGTCAGGAAATCAAATAAAATTTAAAAAAGATTTGTTTGTGATAAAAATTAATGTTAATATTGCACACCCAATTCGGTCCTATAGCTCAGTTGGTTAGAGCACCTGACTCATAATCAGGTGGTCCCTGGTTCGAGCCCAGGTGGGACCACTTTATTCTAGGAATTATTTCGACATTTTGTCAATATATAACAATACAAAAGCAAATTAAATTAAGTATACGAGTTTGAGTTTTCTTTTTTAAGTGCTTGTCTTTAAGTGTTAACTTATTATTAAGTTTTTGTTTTGTTGTTGAAAAATAAAACACAAACGATACTTTTGCCCCATGGAAATTGTTTTTAGAAAAAACGCAACTATTTTAGTTGTTTTACTTAGTACTCAATGTGTTTTCCCTGCTAGGGTTCCACCACCACCACCTACTCCTGGTCCCGTTGGGTTATCTGTTGATGGAGGCATTTTCTTTTTGTTGTTCTTTGCAATTTTGTCAGGATTTTATTTAACTAAAAGATATATATCTAATAAAAAAAGCTCTTTATAAGAGCTTTTTTTATTTTCTTAATTCGTTTAGTCGACTCACGTATTTCCCAATAACATCAAATTCTAAATTAACGATTGACCCTTTTTTGAAAGTGTTAAAGTTGTTGTGTTCAAAAGTGTATGGAATAATGGCTACACTAAAAACATTTAAACCTGAATTTACTACGGTAAGACTTGTTCCATCCACAGTTATTGAGCCCTTTTCAATTGTTATGTTATTCAATGAAGCATCATATTCAAAAGTAAAAACCCAGCTTCCATTGGCTTCTTTAATATTGGTGCAGGTTCCAATTTGATCTACATGCCCTTGAACAATGTGTCCGTCTAGTCTGTCTCCGAGTTTCATGGCGCGCTCTAAATTTACTATATCTCCAACTTTCCAAGTCTCGATAGAAGTTTTGTCCCTGGTTTCTTTAATGGCGGTTACAGTGTAATTTTTGTTTTCAATTTTCACTACTGTCAAACAAATTCCGTTATGTGCTACACTTTGGTCAATTTTTAGTTCGTGTGTGATTTCAGACTCAATAGTGACATGAAGGTTTTCTTGATCTTTTTCAATTTCTTTTATTATTCCGAGGGTTTCTATAATTCCGGTAAACATAACTGATTTAATTTTACTAAATTTGCACATCAAAAGTAAGCAATAAATCACATTTCTCATGGTTAAAAAAGCAGAAAATATAATTGTAGGAATTTCAATTGGAGATTTAAATGGTATTGGAAGCGAGGTAATTTTAAAAACATTTGAAGATAATCGAATGTTGGAATTGTGTACGCCAGTAATTTTTGCGAATGCTAAGATTGTTTCTTTTCTAAGAAGGGAATTGAATTTAGAGATTGCTATTCATGGGATTGATAAATTAGAGCAATTGGTGATTGGAAAAATCAATGTTCTTAATGTGTGGCGAGAAGGGGTGAACTTAGAATTTGGAAAAAACGATGATGTTGTTGGGGATTATGCTATAAAGTCTTTTGTAGCAGCAACAAAAGCATTGAAAGAAGGTTTTGTGGATGTTTTAGTAACAGCTCCTATTAATAAGTATAATATTCAATCAGAGGAGTTTAAATTTCCGGGTCATACCGATTATTTAGATAAAGAGTTAGAGGGAGATGCTTTAATGTTAATGGTTCATGATGATTTACGTGTAGGTTTATTAACTGATCATGTTCCGGTGAATGAAGTGTCGAAACATTTGAATGAAAAATTAATTTCCAGTAAAATTAAAACGATTATTCAAACACTAAAACAAGATTTTGAAATCGAGAAGCCAAAAGTTGCTGTTCTGGGGTTGAATCCGCATTCGGGTGATAATGGTGTAATTGGTCAAGAGGAAGAAAAAATTATTAAACCTGCTTTGAAAAAATTATTTGAAGCTGGGAATATGGTTTTCGGGCCTTTTTCGGCTGATGGTTTTTTTGGTTCAGCACAATATGAGAAATATGATGCGGTAATTGCAATGTATCACGATCAGGGGTTGATTCCTTTTAAAACATTGTCTTTTGGGAATGGTGTGAATTATACCGCAGGATTAAATAAAATTAGAACATCTCCTGACCATGGCACTGCTTATGAAATTGCAGGAAAGGGATTAGCTAATCACGAGTCGTTTAAAGAAGCTGTTTATTTAGCAATTGATGTTTTTAATAAAAGAAATGACTATCAAGAGCTTATTAAAAACCCTTTGAAAACAAAAGAAAAGCAGTTATAAACAAAAAAATGTTTACAACTAGTTTGAATTTATAAATATTTTATATCTTTGCACACCTTTTAAAAAGGTAAAACTGTTGTTATGAACAATTTAAAAGAATATTTAATTCCATTCGTGGGGTTAAAAATAGGGAAGCATCAGTTTGATTATCAAATAGATAATACGTTCTTTAAGAGCTTTGATTACGACGAGTTTAATGCCGTTTCGGTTAAAGTAGATATTGTTTTAGAGAAAAAGAGCACCATGCTTGAACTCGATTTTAAACACAAAGGAACTGTAAATGTGCCTTGTGATGTTTCGGGTGAGGAATTTGATTTGCCAATAAAGGGTAAATTGAAACTTTTAGTTAAGTTTGGAGATGCCTATAATGATGAAAATGAGGAGTTGCTCGTTTTACCTCATGGCGAATTTCAAGTAAATGTAGCACAATATATTTATGAGTCCATAATATTGTCAGTTCCATTACGAAGGATTCATCCAGGTGTTAAAGATGGTACGCTGACTGATATAATTGAAAAATTAGAATCGCTTTCTCCAAAAGAAAATAAAAAAGAAGAACAACAAAATAATGATATTGACCCTAGATGGGAGAATTTAAAAAAACTATTAACGGATAAATAAAATAGAACAATGGCACATCCTAAGAGAAGACAGTCGTCTACAAGAAGAGATAAGAGAAGAACACATTACAAAGCGACAGTTGCTCAAATCGCAACATGTCCAATTACTGGTGAAGCACACTTATACCACAGAGCTTACTGGCATGAAGGTAAAATGTACTATAGAGGTCAGGTTGTAATTGATAAAAACGAAGCAGTAGCTTAATTGCATTAAGAAAAATAGAGAAAACTCTCACGTTGTGAGAGTTTTTTTGTTAAGTACCCATTCGTTTTAAATTAATAAAAGCGAATAGGATTCGTTTGAAATTTTTTTTGTAATTTCCACCACTTTTTGAGCCTTAAAATTCAGAAGGAAAAATTAATCGAAAATGAGTAAAATAACAGCAGCAATTACGGCAGTTGGTTCTTATGTTCCCGACTTTGTTTTGTCGAATCAAGTATTGGAAACATTAGTAGATACGAATGACGAATGGATTACCACTCGTACCGGAATTAAAGAAAGAAGATTGTTAAAAGAAGAAGGGCAAGGAACTTCTTTCATGGCGATTAAAGCCGCTCAAAACTTGCTAGAAAAAGCCAATCTAGATCCTAAAGATATTGATTTAGTGATTATGGCAACGGCAACACCAGATATGCCAGTAGCTTCAACAGGAGTTTATGTCGCTACACAAATAGGAGCAACAAATGCCTTTGCATTTGATTTACAGGCTGCTTGTTCGAGTTTTCTTTACGGAATGTCAACCGCATCAGCTTATATTGCATCTGGGAAATATAAAAAAGTTTTATTGATTGGTGCTGATAAAATGTCATCAATTATTGATTACACAGACAGAGCTACTTGTATTATCTTTGGAGATGGAGCAGGAGCTGTATTGTTTGAACCAAACACAGAAGGATTAGGTCTTCAGGATGAAATCTTGAAAAGTGATGGAATCGGAAGAGAATTTTTAAAAATAGAAGCAGGTGGTTCTATTTTACCTCCTTCAGAAGAAACCGTTAAAAACAAACAGCATTTTGTTTTTCAAGACGGAAAAACCGTTTTTAAATATGCTGTTTCTGGGATGGCCGATGTAAGTGAAAAAATCATGCAGCGAAACAATTTAGCTCATGATGATATCAATTGGTTAGTCGCGCATCAGGCAAACAGAAGAATTATCGATGCAACTGCAAACCGTATGGAATTAGACGAATCTAAGGTTCTAATCAATATTCAAAAATACGGAAATACTACATCAGCTACCTTACCGTTATTATTATCTGATTTCGAAAACCAATTGAAAAAAGGAGATAATATCATTTTTGCCGCTTTTGGTGGTGGATTCACATGGGGTGCTATTTATTTAAAATGGGCTTACACAAAAAAATAACAAAACTAAACTTAACTAAATCAAATATTATGGATATTAGAGAGATTCAAAACCTAATCAAATTTGTAGCTAAATCAGGTGCTACAGAAGTTAAATTAGAAATGGACGATTTTAAAATCACCATAAAAACAACTAATGAAGGAGCTGAGGGGACTACAACTTATGTGCAACAAATGCCGATGCATGCGGCACCACAAATGGTGGCTCCTCAATCAGTAGCTGCACCTTTGGTTTCAGATGCTCCTGTTGCTACTCCCTCAGTTGATGATAATTCGAAATATATTACTGTAAAATCTCCAATTATTGGTACTTTCTATAGAAAACCCGCTCCAGACAAGCCAATGTTTGTTGAGGTAGGTTCGACTATTGGAAAAGGGGATGTTTTATGTGTGATTGAAGCAATGAAATTATTCAATGAAATCGAGTCTGAAGTTTCTGGTAAAATTGTAAAAGTTTTAGTAGACGATTCGTCTCCAGTTGAATTTGATCAACCATTATTTTTAGTTGATCCGTCTTAAAAAAGTTAGAAATTAGAGGTTAGGAGTCGAAAAATCATTTCACTTCATAATTGTCTAATTGACACATTGTCTAATTGTCTAATTATAAAGTACATGTTTAAAAAAATATTAATTGCCAATAGAGGTGAAATTGCACTACGTGTAATTAGAACTTGTAGAGAAATGGGCATCAAGACGGTTGCTGTATATTCAACTGTAGATGCGGAAAGTTTACACGTAAAATTTGCTGATGAAGCAGTATGTATTGGACCTGCACCAAGTAAAGATTCTTACTTAAAAATGTCAAATATCATAGCGGCTGCAGAAATTACAAATGCGGATGCTATTCACCCAGGATATGGATTCTTATCTGAGAATGCGAAATTTTCAAAAATTTGTCAGGAGCATGGTATCAAATTTATTGGTGCTTCTCCGGAGATGATTGAAAAAATGGGAGATAAAGCTACTGCAAAATCAACAATGATTGAAGCAGGAGTGCCATGTGTTCCAGGATCAGAAGGGATTCTAGAAGACTTTGAGCAAGCTAAAAAAGTAGCTAAAGAAATTGGATACCCTGTAATGATGAAAGCTACTGCTGGTGGTGGTGGTAAAGGAATGCGTGCTATTTGGAAAGAAGAAGAATTGGAAAAGGCTTGGGAAAGTGCACGTCAAGAGGCAGCTGCGGCTTTCGGGAATGACGGCATGTACATGGAAAAATTGATTGAGGAGCCACGTCATATCGAAATTCAAGTTGTTGGAGATTCTTATGGAAAAGCATGTCACCTATCTGAAAGAGATTGTTCGGTACAGCGTCGTCACCAAAAATTAACTGAAGAAACGCCATCTCCTTTCATGACAGATGAATTGCGTGAAAAAATGGGGACTGCGGCTGTTAAAGCAGCAGAATATATCAAATATGAAGGTGCAGGAACGGTTGAATTCTTGGTTGATAAACACCGAAATTTCTACTTTATGGAGATGAATACCCGTATCCAAGTTGAGCATCCAATTACAGAGCAAGTTATTGATTACGATTTAATTCGTGAGCAAATTTTAGTTGCAGCGGGTGTACCAATTTCTGGTAAAAACTATTATCCACAATTACACTCAATTGAATGTCGTATTAATGCTGAAGATCCTTATAATGATTTCCGTCCTTCGCCAGGTAAAATTACGGTTTTACATGCACCAGGAGGTCATGGAGTGCGTTTGGATACTCACGTTTATGCTGGATATTCAATTCCGCCTAATTATGACTCTATGATTGCTAAGTTGATTACAACTGCTCAAACTAGAGAAGAGGCAATCAACAAAATGAAACGTGCTTTAGATGAGTTCGTAATTGAAGGAATCAAAACCACTATTCCATTCCACAGGCAATTAATGGATGAACCTGATTATGTGGCTGGAAATTACACTACAAAATTCATGGAATCTTTCGTAATGAAAGAACCTCAAGAATAATAAAGCAAAAAGCGGTTTCAATTGAAATCGCTTTTTTTTATCTATTTGTTAATACTTTATACTTGTGATTGGAGGTTACTCTTGTTTTTTTCTTCAATAATTAATTTATTAAAAAATAAGAATAACCAAAAGTGAATAAAATTAAATCCAAACATAAAATTATCATCAACTTCAAATGAGTTTAGATAGAATATAATGTTATAAGGTAATGCTGCAAATCTCACTGATAAATCACCATCGTCAATTATAAAGAAAGAAATATCTGGTCCAAGTAAAAATTTATATGAAAACCCTAAAACAACAAATGTAAAAGTCTGAATTAAATTTGTTAATGCCAGAAAAAACAAAGATGGTATTATTATTCGATTAAGATAAACTAACGAAATCGCTATAATATTTAATAAGCTAAAAGAGAAGAAAAATAAGGTGTTAAATTTAAAATCAAATTCTAAAAATACACTTATAATACTGGGAATTAAACAGATTAAATTAACAATTATATAATAGATTATTATGTATTTTTTCATTTTCGATTTTCATTTTTTTTATTGAATTATCTCCAATTTGAATTCAAATTCTTATCCTAAACTTTTAATTAATTCCTCAATTTCTATTTTCTGATTTTCATACTTCAATCGCAACGGATTGGCTTCTTTTTCAGAACGGTTGTAATAAATCATCGCTTTTTCTGCAAAAAACTTTTGATGGTGTACTGATGTTTTTGGAATTAAAGGAAATTCTTTGTGAAACAACATTTCGTAATACGCTTGCCATTCGCGTTCATTTTTGTCTTGCATGGCTACTTCAGGTGCTTTTTGTTTTACGTGCATCATTTCATGTGCCAATAAATTCAACATCAAAACTAGGGGAAATTGAAAGGTATTTTCAGGAATTCTAATAATTTGTGGGCCACCTATGTTTCCTTCAGCCGTCATTAAAATATAATCAGGTTTTGCCGCTTCTCTAAATTCAAAACCTGCAAAATTTGGATGTTCTAATTCATATACTTTTAAAAGCCATAATGCCGCTTCTTTCGTTAAGCCATGCTTATGAAAGGTTTTCACAGTGAGTTCTATGTCTTCGAATGGCATCATTTTCAAGGTCAAAAATTAAATTCAAGAGTAAGTTTAATTTTGTCAAGCTACTTGTTTCAGTTGCTATTTTATTTTTTGAACTTGCTCTTGAACTTGCTTTTTTACAACGTTTCTTTCAACCAACCAAAAAATTCGCTTTGCCAAACTAAGGCATTTTGAGGTTTTAATACCCAATGATTTTCATCTGGGAACAATAAGAATTTACTTTTAATTCCTTTTAATTGTGCTGCTTGAAAAGCTTCTTGTCCTTGTCCTATTGGTACACGGTAATCTTTTTCGCCTTGGATAATTAAAATTGGTGTATTCCAGTTGTTGATTGACTTAATTGGATTGAATTCGTTGTACGTTTTTTGAGCTTTTGCATTATCTTTTTCCCAATATGCACCACCTGAATCCCAATTTGTAAAGAAAACTTCTTCCGTTGTTCCATACATACTCTCTGTGTTGAAAATACCACAATGCGAAATGAATGTCTTAAAACGGTTTTTGTGGATACCTGCCAATTGAAATACAGAATATCCTCCATAGCTAGCTCCAACAGCGCCTAATCGCTCTTTGTCGATGTAGGATTCTTCTGCTACATCATCGATAGCGGCTAAGTAATCATCCATAACTTGCCCACCCCAATCGCCTGAAATTTGTTCGTTCCAAGCCGTTCCGTGTCCTGGCATTCCTCTACGATTTGGCGCTACAATTACATAACCTTGTGAAGCCATCAATTGGAAATTCCAACGAAAAGAATACGATTGAGTCAATGCACTTTGTGGACCACCTTGGCAATATAAAAGTGCTGGATATTTTTTAGTGTTATCGAAATTTGGAGGCAAAATTACCCAAACTAACATCTTTTTGCCATCAGTAGTCGTTACCCAACGTTTTTCTGTTCTACAAGAAGCGATTTTAGCGTAAGCTTCATCATTTACTTTGGTAATTTGTTTCCAATTTTTCTTCGCTAAATCATACGAATATATCTCTGGAGCATGGTTCATATCGTTTCTAGTTACTAAAACTGAAGTTCCTGAGAAACCAATAATTGCATTTACATCAAAATCACCATCCGTTAATTGCGTTACACGAACCGCAATTTTTGTTAAACCAGGAAAATTAACTTCAAAAAGTTGTTTTGTTCCTTTCATTGGCGCAATAAAAAACACTTTTTTTCCATCAGTGCTCCAGGTGAAACTATCCACAGTTCCGTCCCAACCCGCAGTTAAATTGATGTCTAATCCTTTATGGCGAACCATAATATCGTTTTTATCTGCCTCATAACCATCGCGTTTCATTTGTAACCAAGACAAATCGCCATTTGGAGAAAAAGTAGGATGTGTGTCGTAACCTAAATTGCTTTCAGTAAGGTTTTTTGTGGTTTTTGTAGTTAAATCGTACTCGTATAAATCAGTATTTGTACTTGTGGCATAAGCGGTTCCCACTTTCTTTTTACAAACGTAGATGATTTTGGTTCCATCAGGCGACCAAATGTAATCTTCATCACCACCAAAAGGTTTTTGAGGTGCATCATAAGGTTCGTTTGGCATAATGTCAATTCCAACCGCATCTTTTTTATTTTCTGAATAAAAAACATGGTTGTGTGTTCCGTCATTCCAAGTATCCCAATGACGGTAATCTAAGCTTGTGTAAACTTGGGCTGTTGTTTTAGATAATTCCGGGTAAAGGTCTTTTCCTAATAATTTCTCCACCTTAACTTCTTTTGAAAACAAAAGCAATTTTCCGTCAGGAGAAATATTTTTATCGGCTAATAATGATTTGTAATCTTCCACCAAAGTAGCATTTCCACCTTGAACGGGGATTGTATAATATTTTGAATTGATTCTATTTTCTTCAATAGAAGGTGTTCCTACTTTGTAAATCAATAATTTTCCATCTTTTGAAATTCCTAAAGGCGTTACTCTTCCTAATTGCCATAAAGTTTCTGGGGTTAGGTTTTCTTGTGCTAATGTGCTCATACTTATCATGCTGAAAATGAGAAAAATGTATTTTTTCATAGCTGTTATTTTTAAAACGAAGCTAAATGTAGCAATTTTTTCAAAAAATATCCCTATTTTCACAATCTTAAAAGTAAACTTTATAATGAAAAAATTAGCATTACATTGGCAAATCTTACTTGGAATGGCATTCGGAGTTTTATTTGCTTTTATATTAATACAATTTACATGGGGAAAAGAACTAATTGTAGACTGGGTTAAACCTTTTGGAACTATTTTCATTAATTTATTAAAGTTAATTGCTGTTCCTTTAATTTTAGCTTCTTTGATTAAGGGAATTTCTGATTTAAAAGATATTTCGAAGTTGTCTAAAATGGGGGGTAGAACCATCGGATTGTACGTGATGACTACAATTTTAGCGGTTTCAATTGGTTTAGTAATTGTTAACCTTATTAAACCTGGAAGTTATATTTCTGAAAAGACCAGAACGGAATTGGTTTCAAGTTATACAGCTGACGCTAATTCTAAAATTGAAGCCGCAGCCAAGCAAAGTGAAGTTGGGCCATTACAATCTCTGATTGATATCGTTCCAGACAATATTATTAAAGCTTCATCCGATAATGGAAATATGCTACAAGTGATTTTCTTTGCAGTTATTTTTGGAATTGCCATGATTTTAATTCCTGAAGAAAAATCGAAACCCGTTAAAGATTTCTTTGACAGTTTTAATGAGGTCATTTTGAAAATGATTGATCTTATTATGTTGTTTTCTCCTTTTGGAGTATTTGCTCTTTTAGCTGCTATTGTTGCTGAATCACCAAGTTTAGATTTATTCAAAGCCTTGGGAATGTATGGGTTAACAGTTTTAATTGGCTTGTTTTTAGTGATTTGTGTTTATCTTATTTTGGTAAAAGTATTCACTAAAAAAAGTCCAACATTTTTCTTCAACGGAATTTCTCCAGCTCAATTATTGGCTTTTTCAACGAGTTCAAGCGCGGCTACGTTGCCTGTAACTATGGAAAGAACGGTTGATAATCTTGGTGTTGATGACGAGGTGGCAAGTTTTGTTTTGCCAATAGGTGCTACAATCAACATGGATGGAACTAGTTTATATCAAGCCGTTGCAGCTGTTTTTATTGCGCAATCGTTTGGTATGGATTTGTCTTTAGCTACTCAATTAGGAATTATTGTTACGGCAACTTTAGCTTCCATTGGAAGTGCTGCTGTTCCGGGAGCTGGAATGGTAATGTTGGTAATTGTACTAGCGCAAGCTGGAATTCCAGAAGCAGGATTAGCTTTGATTTTTGCTATTGACCGACCTTTAGATATGTGTAGAACTACTGTGAATGTTACTGGGGATGCAGCGGTTTCCATGATTGTAGCAAAATCTGTAAATAAACTAGCTTAGTATGAACGATTTTCACTGGACCAAATTATTTAATCCCGAATTCTATATCACAATGGAAGTCGGAGGTATTCCTATAGGGATTTATATGGTTTTATTTATCGTTTTTGCTGAGACAGGTTTATTTGCTGGATTTTTTCTCCCAGGTGATAGCTTGTTGTTTTTATCTGGAATCTACAGTCGCGAATTAGTGGAAACGTTTTTCATGATTCCAAGTGATTTGTCAAATGTTACTATTCTTGCTTTGTTAATTGCTTCAGCAGCAACTTTAGGAAATATTTTCGGGTATTGGTTTGGTGCCAAAAGCGGTCAGTTTTTATACAATAAAGAAGATAGTTTCTTTTTCAAGAAGAAATATTTATACGAATCTCAAGCTTTCTTCGAAAAACACGGAGGTAAAGCCATTATTTTTGCCCGTTTTCTTCCCATTGTGAGGACCTTTGTACCTATTATTGCAGGCATTGTTCATATGGAAAAAGGGAAGTTTATGTTTTATAATGTTTTGAGTTCTCTTTTGTGGTCGTTTACCTTAGTTTTTGCGGGACATTATTTGTATGGTTTTTTTAATGAAGAATTTGGCATCGATCTAAAGAAACATATCGAAACCATTATCTTAATTTTAATCGCCGTAACTTCATTTCCTTTAATAATGAAAGCGATTAAGTCGAGAAAAAAGAATACGAATTAATTATTTACTTTGTAACAAGTCATTCAATTCTAGCTTGATTTTTTCAGAATCGGGAGAAGGTGCTTTTGGATTTGAAATTTCACCATTCGAATTTATTAACACATATCTTGGAATAAAATCAACGGCTAATTTTTTCAGGTATTCCGAAGTTTTTGGATTAATTATCAAATAGCTGTTTTTGGAAAGTTTTTCAAATTGATTTGTTTTTTTCCAAGCTTCAAAGTTAGCATCTGTAGATAAGTACAAGAACACAATTTCTTTTTCTTTGAATTCTTCGTGTAATTTTCTCGAACTTGGAAACGCTGCTCTACAAGGTGCACACCAACTCGCCCAAAAATCAATATAAATTATTCTACCTTTATTAGCTTCAATAATTGCAGATAATGTAGTTGCTTTTTTGTTTTCGTCATACAAAACAACTTCAGAAGTGTTTTGTTTTAAAGTTTCAATGTTAACTAAAAAGGCGTTTTCAAAACCTTCAATTAATTTTTTATCATTTGAATGTTTTTTAAAAATTGTAATATAAGTTGATAGCTTTTGTGAATCTGTTTTTGCAATTCGATTCAAATAAACGTACAACAAATATTCTTTAGCTTTAGTAGAAAACAAGTCCGATTTTTCAACTTGAAGGAAACTATTTTCGTTGTCTTCATATTGAACGCTTACATCTTTTGTTTTGGTTTTATTATTAGCAGTTTTTAGTTCAAAATCTTTAATTTCTTTTTCGTATTTCTTTATTTTAAACTCGTTTTTTACATATAATTCTAAGAAATAGCGATACGATTTTAACCAAATTAATTCTTCGTTTTTAAGATTGTTTATATAATCAGAAAAATTTGTTTTTGTATCCGTATTTAACGTGTAAAAAGTGATGTAATTTAACTGCGAATCATACGTTTCTTTCGAAATTTTATCTGAATTTAAAAGTTCATCTAGTGTTGCTTTAGAGCTTTGAATAAAGTTTGCTAATTCCACTTTATATTCTTTTTCTTCTTTTGAATTTCGACTTCTTTTGTTGGTTTGAAAAAAGACAAAATTATCAATCGGAAAACTTAAATTTAGTTGATGTTCTAAATTCAAATCAAATGATTTTACTTCTCTGTTTTGAATTTTGAAATTTGGAAATCCTTTTTCGTAATCAATTTCAACCACATCATTTGCATGCAAAATCACTCTTGAACTTTTATTCAATTCTTTCCAATTGTGGATTAAAAAAACTTTATCCGATTCAATATTTAATTGTATTGTGTCGTTTTTTTCTTTATTATTCGGTGAAAGATAAGTTTCTTTATACGAATTGTATTCTGAGTAATTAATCAGTGAATTCATTCTTTTAAATCCTGAAGTTTCTTCAAAATGGTAATTACTTTTTTTGAAAATTAGAGTTATGTTTTTTGAGGAATTTTGGGCAAAACTAAGTAATGTAAAAAACAACGTTGTAAAAAGTAAATAAATTCTCATTTTTTAGATTTTTATATCATAACGCAAATAACGAGATTTAGTGTGTAACTAAAAACAAATTCTTACATTTACTTTTTAAATTTAGAACAATGCAACTCAGTTATTGGGAAATAAAAAATTGGTTTTCAAACGTTGATTTCACTATCGTAGGTAGTGGAATTGTAGGGTTGCACACTGCATTAGCTTTGCGAGAAAGATTTCCAATTGCTAAAATTTTAATTCTCGAAAAAGGAGTTTTGCCTCAAGGTGCGAGTACCAAAAATGCTGGTTTTGCTTGCTTTGGAAGCATTTCCGAAATCATAGATGATTTAAAAACACATACAGAAGAAGAGGTAATCCAACTGATTCAAAAACGATATGCAGGTTTGCAATTACTTCGAAAAAACCTTGGCGATTCCGCTATCGATTTAAGACCTTATGGCGGTTATGAATTATTTCTAAAAGAAGATGAATCGTTTTATAACGAATGCATTCAGAAGATTCCGTTCATTAACGACATTATCAAGCCACTTTTTAAAACCGATGTTTTTTCAAAAGAAGTAGATAGATTTAATTTTAGCGGTATTTTTGAAAATTTGATTTTCAATCCATTCGAAGCACAAATTGATACCGGAGATATGATGCAAGCTTTGCTAAAAAAAGCTCATCAAAATGATATTCTGATTTTAAACTCTCAAATGGTAACAGGTTTTCAAGAACTAAACGATGGTGTTGAGGTTGAAACCAACGGAATTACATTCAAAACCAATAAATTATTGTTCACTACAAATGGTTTTGCATCGCAATTGACTAATAATCAAGTAAAACCGGCACGTGCTCAAGTGTTAATTACAAAACCAATTCCGAATTTAGATATTAAAGGCACTTTTCATTTAGACAAAGGCTATTTTTATTTCAGAAATTTCAATGATAGAATTCTTTTTGGTGGTGGAAGAAACTTAGATTTTGAAGGCGAAACCACCACTTCACATGAGACCACAGAATTAATTCAAAATCGTTTGGAAGCGTTATTAAAAACAGTAATTTTGCCACATCAAACGTTCGAAGTTGAACACCGATGGAGCGGTACTATGGGTGTGGGTGCACATAAAAAACCTATAGTGGAGCAACTTTCAAACAACGTTTATTGCGGAGTTCGCATGGGCGGAATGGGAGTTGCTATCGGCAGTTTAATCGGACAAGAACTAGCAGAATTAATTTAGTTTCTTTTAAGTTTTAACCTGAAATCTGAAACAAAAGCAAAGCTTTATATATGGCAAAAAAAACTACCTCAAGTAAAAAGACTTCAACAAAAAAACCAACAAAAAAAAGAACTACAGGTCAAAAGATTTTTCGTTTCTTCTGGCTGCTTTTTTTATGGTTTAATATCATTAGTTTTTCGGTGGTGTTGCTTTTTAAATTTATTCCTGTTCCGTTTACACCTTTAATGGGTATTCGTGCTTTGGAACATAATACAGCTGGAAAGGAAATGGTATGCAGTCACGAGTGGGTGCCAATAGACGAAATTTCATTAAATCTTCAAAAAGCGGTTATTGCTAGTGAAGATGGACGTTTTCTGGAACATTGGGGTTTTGATTTTGAAGCTATGCAAAAAGCTTATAAAAATAATTCGAAAGGAAAAAGATTAAAAGGTGGTAGTACTATTTCTCAACAGACGGCAAAAAACGTTTTCCTATGGCAAGGAAGAAGTTATTTGCGTAAAGGATTAGAAGCGTATTACACGGTTTTAATTGAGTTGATTTGGGGTAAAAAGCGCATCATGGAAGTTTATTTAAACAGTATCGAGATGGGAGATGGTGTTTATGGAGTCGAAGCTGCTGCGAAGTATTGGTATAGAAAAGATGCTGCTAGCTTAACGCGTTATGAAGCGGCAGGAATTGCTGCTATTCTGCCCAATCCAAGAAAATATAAAGCTTCCAATTCTTCCTCTTATATTAATAGAAGAAAAGCAAAGATCAGTAGGGAAATTGGGTATGTAAAATTAGATTACTAGTATCCTATTTAAACTATTCGGTCCAAAACTGAAAAGTATTATTGGTTTGTGTTTTTACTCGTAACATTTTATTGGTCCCTCCGACTAATTTAAAAAAAATTAACAAAATATGAAAGCACACGAAATTGATTATCAGATTTATGGTGAGGAAATGCAATATGTTGAAATTGAATTAGATCCTCAAGAAGTAGTTGTTGCCGAAGCAGGAAGTTTTATGATGATGGAAAATGGCATCAAAATGGAAACTATTTTTGGAGACGGAAGCCAAGACCAACAGCAAGGCCTTTTTGGAAAATTATTATCAGCTGGTAAGCGTGTCTTAACAGGAGAAAGTTTATTCATGACAGCTTATCAAAACCAAGATTTTGGAAAACGAAAAGTATCTTTCGCTTCTCCTTATCCAGGAAAAATTGTTCCGATTGATTTGCAACAATTAGGCGGAAAATTCATTTGTCAAAAAGATTCGTTTTTATGCGCTGCAAAAGGTGTTTCAGTTGGAATTGAATTTACTAAAAAAATTGGAACCGGTTTATTTGGAGGTGAAGGTTTCATCATGCAAAAAGTAGAAGGTGATGGAATGGCTTTTGTACATTCAGGGGGAACGTTAGCTAAAAAGGAATTGCAATCTGGTGAATTACTTCGTGTTGATACCGGATGTTTAGTAGGTTTTACTAAAGACGTAGATTACGATATCGAGTTTGTAGGTGGAATTAAAAACACCATTTTCGGAGGAGAAGGTGTTTTCTTTGCAACGCTTCGCGGACCCGGAACTGTTTTTATTCAGTCATTACCCTTTAGTAGATTAGCAGGAAGAATTTATGCCAGTGCGCCTCAGAATGGAGGAAGTAGAGAAGAAGGAAGTTTGCTCGGTGGCTTAGGAAGAATGCTGGATGGAGACAATCGTTTTTAATTTAACTTTATTTTATATATTGATTATCAGATGTTTAGAATAATAATTGTAATTTTATTATTTTAAACATAGATAATCATGAAAGAAAACATTGTACTAAAGAATGGGATTCTAATTTTTTTAGGAATCGGATTGTTTTTCCTCTTAATGGATTTTTTTGGATTGGCAAGTAAAAATTATTTACGCTCTTTGAATGCCTTTATTGTTTTGTATGGGATTTATAAAACGATAAAGCATAATTATATAAATGGGAAAGTAGATTATTTAGAAAACCTATTTTCAGGATTTCTAACAGGCGTGTTGGGAGTTTTTCTAGGAATTCTTGGATTAATTGTCTTTATCCACATAAAGGGCGGTGAATCTTACTTGAACACTTTATCGGATACTTTCTTTTTTGTGGGTAAAATAAACATCATTCAATATTGTGGGGTTTTGTTTTTTGAAGGAGTAGCATCAAGTTTAATAGGTGCATTTGTGTTGATGCAATTTTACGGAAGTATTGAAGTTATAAGGCAGACTAAATAGGCCTTAGCGTATTGCTATATGTAACAACGAATTGAAATTTTCCTTTTTTCACTTTTTTCATTACATATACGTACTTATACTTACTTGTGTTTTTTGTAGGAATTAAAATTTCTTTCTTCGAGTTATTGTCTTTAATTACGATATCTCGTTCGTTGTCAAAACTAAAATAAGAAGCTATTCTGTTATTTAAATTTGTTATAGGATATTCGGAATAAATTGTTTTTCCGTTTTGTAAAACAGTAATTTTTTCCCCTTTATAAGTTTGCGTTAAAAATAGTATGGTTCTATTTTTGTTTTTTGCATTTACTTCAGTGTGTATTTTTTCGATTTCAGTTTTAGAGGCACTTCTAAAATCATCACGATACACATTTTTCACAGTTGAAGTACAACTCGTTAGTCCTATTAAAACAAGGCTAATGGATATAAAAACAATTTTTCTCATATATATAAAACCGTTAACTTTTGGTTTTATTGCATAAAAAAAGAGCCCTAAGGCTCTTTTATCATTTTTTTAACTTTTCTATTTTAATTCTTTAACACCCATATTATAAAGTGTAAAGACTTGCATATCCACATTTTCTTGAATGGTAGCCGCCACCGATTTTCCAGCTCCGTGACCTGCATTTACATCAATACGAATTAAAACTGGATTTTCGCCAGCTTGTTTCGCTTGTAATTCTGCTGCAAATTTAAAACTGTGTGCGGGTACTACTCTGTCGTCATGATCACCGGTAGTTACCATGGTCGCCGGGTATTTTATACCTGCTTTTACATTATGAACAGGAGAATAGCCCTTGATGTATTCAAACATTTCTTTGCTTTGCTCCGATGTTCCGTAATCGTAAGCCCAACCTGCTCCAGCGGTAAAGGTATGATAACGTAACATGTCTAAAACACCTACTGCAGGTAGCGCCACTTTTACTAAATCTGGACGTTGTGTCATAACGGCACCCACTAAAAGTCCTCCATTTGAACCTCCTTTGATTGCTAAATAATCTGATGAGGTATAATTTTCTTTGATTAGATATTCAGCTGCGGCAATGAAATCGTCAAAAACGTTTTGTTTTTTCAATTGCGTTCCAGCATCGTGCCATTTTTTACCATATTCACCACCACCGCGTAAATTCGCAACGGCGTAAACACCTCCGTTTTCTAACCAAACGGCATTAGCAATACTAAATGATGGTGTTAAACTTACATTAAATCCACCATAACCATATAAAATTGTTGGGTTTTGACCGTTTAATTTTGTGCCTTTTTTATACGTAATAATCATCGGAACTTTTGTGCCATCTTTTGAAGTGTAGAACACTTGTTTTGATTCGTAATCTGCTGAATTAAAATCTACTTTTGGTTTTTGATAGATTGTTGATTTTCCTGTTTTTGGATCAAAAGCGTAAGTTGTTCCAGGGGTTACATAATTTGTAAACGAAAAATATAAGGTAGTCTCTTTTTCTTTTCCACCAAAACCACCAGCAGTTCCAACGCCTGGTAATTGAATATCGCGCACTAATTTACCGTTGTAATCATATTGTTTAATGAATGAAACCGCATCTTTCATATAACTTGCAAAAATATAACCACCACCTGTATTTGGCGACAATACATTTTCGGTTTCAGCGATGCAATCTTTCCAGTTTTCTTTAGCAGGGTTTGCTAAATCAAAAGTTACCACACGTTTATTCGGTGCTTTATAATTTGTTACCAAATAAATTTTAGAACCTTTGTTGTCTAAAACATCATTATCATTTTCGTAATTGTCTATTAACGTTACGATTTTAGCATCTGGTTTTGATAAATCTAAATAATACAATTCATTTCCAGATGTTGAATTCGCTGCCGAAATGAATAAGTATTTTTCATCTTCCGAAACGCCACCACCAACATATCTTCTTTTAACATCACCACCGAAAATTAATTTATCTGACTTCTGAGGTGTGTTTAATTTGTGATAATACAATTTGTGTTGGTCCGTTTTTGCTGATAATTCACTTCCAACAGGTTTGTCGTAGCTTGAATAATAAAACCCTTCGTTTTTGTACCAAGAAACACCACTAAATTTCACATCAACTATTGTGTCACCTATGATTTTTTTAGTTTTTGCTTCCATTATAATTACTTTTCTCCAATCACTTCCGCCCTCTGAAATAGCGTAAGCTACTAAACTTCCGTCTTTACTAAAATTCAATCCACCTAAAGAAGTGGTGCCATCCTTTGAAAACGTGTTTGGATCTAAGAAGATTTCTTCTTTACCGGATTTGTCTTTTCGGTACAAAACAGATTGATTTTGAAGACCGTTATTCTTGTAGTAATATGTGTAATCCCCTTCTTTAAAAGGAGCTCCAATTTTTTCATAATTCCACAATTGCTCCATTCTAGCTTTCAGCTGATCTCTGTAGGGGATTTGTTCTAAATAACCATAAGTAACGACGTTTTGAGTTTTCACCCAAGCTTCTGTTTCAGTACTTCTGTCGTCTTCTAACCAACGATAGGGATCGTTGATTTTTTCGCCAAAATACGTGTCAACATGGTCGATTTTTTTTGTTTCAGGATAATTGATTTTTGTTTGTGCGTTCATAACAAGTGTACAAACAATAGCCGATACTGTTATTGTTTTTTTCATATAGTATTTGTTGATTAAAACAAAGATATTCATTTGAATTCTAAAGATTTGTTAAAAAACAAAAACGACTGAAATTTCAGTCGTTTTGTAACAAATTTTATTTCATTTTTTAGTTTACTGCAACTGAAAAAGAAACTACAGCATCTGTATTTCCACCAGCATTTGTGATGTCACCAGCTGCTACACCAGTAGCTGTTTTATTAGGTAAATGTCTTAAAGTAACTGTTAAATTTCCAGATGAGCCAGAAGTTCCAGCAACTAATGTAAAGTTTAATCCAATTGGTCTTCCATCAGCATCCGTATCTGTGTAAGTTACAGTTCCTACAGATGAAGGGACTTGATAAAATACTTGATGATCAGCACCTTCTTCTTCCACTTCAACTGTGATATCTTCAGCTGGATCCTCTAATTCATTTAAAAATTCCGTCGAACCTTCATAAGTTGTTCCTGCTACTAATATCCCTCCTTCAATTGGAGTCAGAACTGGAGCATTCGGACCATCACCATCTAAATCTCTTGATTCTAATACAATAGTTTGTCCTCCACCAACAAGTGTAACTCTAACTGTTGTAATTACTTCTTCCTCGTTTACAGGAGTATCATCGTTTGAACAAGATGTTAAAAATAATACTGGAACTACTAATAGCGCGATACGTTTTAAATTTTTCATGTTTTGATTTTTTAATAATTAAATTTTAATTGAATTTGAACATTTCTACCCATTTCATCAGCATAAAAGCGCTGACGATTTAGGTAATCTCGATACGTTGTATTCATTATGTTTTGTACACTAAAAGATGTAGTTAGGCTATTTCTTTTATTGATTTTAAAAGTCATTTCGCTGTAAAAATGCAATAAATGATACCCTTTTGGTGGCGAACTTATGTCAACTAAAACAGGAGTTAATTCGTTATTCACAACAATATTGGTTTCAAAATTGTAATTCGGGAATTGATTTTGAGTGAAAACCACTTCACTCTTTAATTCGGAAACAAAATTGAACCAAGATTCTTTTTTGTACTGAATTTTATTATTGATGACAAATGGCGGCATATCAATTAAATACTCGTCAGTACTTAGATTTTGTCCATTAACATAAGCTAATCCTAATTCATGCGAAAAATGATTCGTAATAGTCCATTTGGTATTAACGTCAAAACCCGTTAGCAAAGCTTCTGTTTGCTTGAATTCCCAAACTGGAAAAGCGCCGCGAATAGTAGTTTCAAAACCAATAGGTTGTAAAAAAATGAAATTTGAAATTCGGTTTATAAACGGATTAATTTGGATTCTAAATGATTTCCAATCTTTATTAAAAGTAGTGTTGAATTTATACGCTTGTTCTTTTTCTAAACGTAAATCACCTAGTTCTACTTGACCAGTAGAATGATGTAATCCATCACTAAATAATTCAGACGGATTTGGATTTCGTGAAGCCAAACTTACATTCACTAACCATTCCATTTCATGATGAAATTGCTTTCTAAATCCAATGTTTGCTGTAATATTATGATAATCAAAAGAGGGTTTCGTTAACCATTGATTGCCTTCTTCGCCCACAATAAAATGAGAAAATTCGGCATCATAGCCACGTTCTGTCCATCTTGATTTCAAATAATATTTTGTTGCTTCGATAGTCGAAAAATCATAACGAATTCCCGATTCTAACGAAGTAGCATTGTCGAATTTATAAACGGCAATTCCGTACAAACCAGCATCTAGTTTTTCATAACTCGGAATTAATGGACGAACACCTGTTTCTGGATTAGCAAAATTGTTTTGGTAACCCAAATTCAAACCCGATTTTAATCTCCAATTTCCAATAGATGTTTTATAATCCGTTAAAAAAGTATGCGTGGTCAATTGTAAATCCAAAGCGGCTTTATCATTATTAGCGCTACTTCTTCTAACATCAAATTCCAAACGATTGTTAAATTGAAAGGCATATTGAAAATCAATCGAAGTATTTTCGTTTAGCCATCTTTGATAATTGATTTTAGCTAAATGATGTTGCACTTCTTGTTTTGGCGCATTAATCGAGTAGGTAAAAGGTTCAATCTCGCTTGGTTGTTGGTCGTTGATGGAATTGTATAAATCGGTTACATTTCCAATATGAGATGCTTTGATGATTCCAATTTGCGCATTGTAAAAACTGTACATCGCATTGAAATTATATTTTTCTTGTGCATATCGAATGCCACCTGAAAAATTTTGTTCGCGATTTCCTGAATTGGACAACACATAGTCTGGCGTTTCACGATCGCCAAGATATTTGAAAGTTCCCAAAGCATTCCAACTCCAACCATAGCGATTTCCTTTTTGAAGACTTGAACTTAAGCTCCCGCCCATTCCGTTTGAAGCTAAGTTAAGAATGGTCTTTCCAACCAAAGTATCCTCTTTAATTATTTCGGGTTCAATAATTACAATTCCACCAATAGCATCACCGCCATATTGTAAAGCCGAAGCGCCTTTAATTACTGTAATTTTTCCAGCCGCATTAATATCGAAATTTGGTGCGTGTTCGGTTCCCCATTGTTGGTCTTCTAATCGAACATTATTATTGATGATTGGCACACGATTACTATGCAAACCATTAATTACTGGTTTAACAATTGTACTTCCAGTTTTTAAAATCGAAACGCCAGAAACTTCTTTCAAGGCTTCGCCCAAGGTTTGATTGCTAAACTTTTCAATAGTTGCGCTTTTCAAAACTTGCTCGTTACTGCTTTCACTTTTTGAGTTCGAAAGTTGTTGGATAGTGATATCTTCTAGCTTAGTAATATCTAGTTTCAATTGACGATTGATAGTTAAATCGGTTGAAATTTCGATAGTTTCCTCAATAGCATGATAGCCTATAAACGAGATATAGAGTTTCTGTTTTCCTTTTGGAATACCGGTTAGAATATAATTCCCATTAGTATCAGTAGAAATTGTTTTATTCGCAATGTGTACGTGGGCATCTCTTAGTGGCAAGCCGTTTTCGTCAGAAATAACACCAGATATCGTAACTTGGGCATATCCGAAAAAGCCAACCAAAAAGAAAAATAATATCGATAGCAATCGCATTTCTTTTAGTTTAAATGAAACAACAACGTATCATTATTTTTGATAATGATATCGGAATATTTTTTTTAAACTAGTATAGGTGGACCACGAAGGTAGCACGAATTTCCTTCAAACGTAATACAAGATTCATTATTACTGAATTGATAGGGAATTTCGTAAAACGAAGCAATAAAGTTAAAATGTAAAACTTCTGGTGAGAGAAAAACGGCAAATTTAAATTCACAAACCGGACAGTCATTACTTTCGGTAATCGTTTTTTCAGAAGTTTTAAAAGTTGGATGATAGGAATCATCACAACATGCTGTTTTTAAATGATGATCATGCGAAAAAGTGTGAATGGATTGGTAACTTACAGCAAATAATACCGCAAGCATCAAAAACAAATTCATATGTAATAATTTCTTTTTCACTATGACACAAATATAATGCTTTTAACACAATGCCAAAAAACAAACCACAAATTAACGAATTTTTATGTTTTGATTACTTATTTCGCTAATTCGTGGTTATGTTCTGAAATACATAGGAGCATAGAATTTAAGTTTGATGTGAACTCAAAAAGTGTAACATCCTTAATCTATAGAATAAACTATGTGTGTATGTGTTTAAAATTTTACCAAGTTATTTACAACCAAATATTCCGCAATTTGAATCGTATTCGTTGCTGCTCCTTTTCTTAAGTTATCTGCTACAATCCACATGTTGATGGTATTTGGTTGACTTTCATCTCTTCGGATTCTACCTACGAAAACATCATCTTTTCCTTGTGCGTAAATAGGCATTGGATAATTAAACGTCTCTAAATTATCTTGAACTGTTACACCAGGGGTGTTACTTAAAATTTGACGTACTTCATTTATATCAAAATCATTTTCAAATTGAACGTTAACCGCTTCACTGTGTCCGCCAACTACCGGAATACGAATTGCAGTTGCAGTAACGGCAATAGTGTTGTCGTTTAATATTTTTTGCGTTTCACGAACCAATTTCATTTCTTCTTTCGTGTAACCATTTTCTTCAAAACTATCACATTGTGGAATTGCATTACGGTGAATTGGATATTTGTATGCCATTTCATCTTGAATTCCCGCATATTCGTTTTCTAACTGACGAACGGCTTTTACTCCAGTCCCCGTAATAGATTGGTACGTAGAAACTACAATACGTTTGATATCATATTTAGCATGCAAAGGCGCTAAAGCCATTACCATTTGAATCGTAGAACAGTTAGGATTCGCTATAATTTTATCTTCTTTAGTTAAGATTGAAGCATTAATTTCTGGAACGACTAATTTCTTAGTAGCATCCATGCGCCAAGCAGATGAATTATCGATTACGGTAGTTCCACCAGCAGCAAATTTTGGAGCCCATTCTAAAGATGTTTCTCCACCTGCCGAAAACAAAGCAATATCAGGTTTCATAGCTACAGCGGTTTGTAAGCCTACTACTTTGTAGGTGTTGCCTTTCCATTCGATTTCTTTTCCAACAGACTTTTCAGAAGCAACTGGAATTAAATCGGTTACAGGAAAATTACGTTCTGCTAATACTTGAAGCATTATTTCGCCTACCATACCGGTAGCGCCTACTACGGCTACTTTCATTTTAATGTGTGTTATTATTTTATGCAAAAATAGAAAATAATCCAATGACTTCACAAGTATTAATAAAAATATAACAAAAGTTTTGATTTATAACAAAAGTTTAAAAAAATACCCCGACGAATCGGGGTTTAATTAGAATATACAATGTAGCGGTATCGACTATTTTTTTAATAAATCTCTAATTTCAGCTAACAATTGCTCTTGTGTTGGGCCTGCTGGAGCCGCTGGAGCTGGTTCTTCTTTTTTCTTAGCGGCATTCATTCCCTTAATGATTAAAAAAAGTACAAAAGCTACTATGACAAAATTGATAACCGCTGAAATAAACATTCCGTATTTAACTCCACCAAAAGCAACTAGTTCTTCAATTTGTGATAAATTGGCAGCCTCAAGGGCTGGTTTTAGAAGTAAAGGCGTAATTACGTCTTCAATTAAAGAACTTACAATCTTACCGAAAGCACCACCAATGATAACCCCGATTGCTAAATCAACAACATTGCCGCGCATAGCAAACTCTTTGAATTCTTTTAACATAATAGAAATTTTTAAGTTAATTTTTTATTTTAGTACTTACGAATATACGAAATTTAAAACAAAATGTTAATTTTTGTAAAAAATTCGCTTCACACGTTGCGAAATTCCAGTCAGAATTTCATAAGGAATTGTTCCAATTACACTTGCCATCTCCGTTACTTTTGGGTTTTTCCCAAATACAATTACTTCGTCACCTGGTTTGCAGTTGATGTCAGTGACATTCACCATCATCATATCCATACAAATCGAACCTAAAATAGTTGCTTTTTGGTTATTGATAGTCACAAACCCTTTTTCATTGCCCCAAGCTCTTCGAATGCCATCGGCATAACCAATAGGAATCGTAGCGACTTTCATTTTTTGCGTCACTCGAAATCTTCGGCTGTAACCAACGCTTTCTTCGGGTAAAACTTCTCTTATTTGAGATATGATTGTTTTTAACGTGCTCACATTTTCTAACACTTTCAGCTCTTGTTCCGAATTTCCAATGCCATACAAACCAATACCTAATCGTGCCATTTCCATCTGTTTTTCTGCATAATTGAAAATTCCAGAAGTGTTTAAAATATGACGAATAGGTTTCGAAGGTAGTGCTTTCTCTAATTCGGAATACATGGCATCAAAACGTTGAAATTGTAATTTCGTAAAATCATCATATTCCAAATCATCACTCGCAGCTAAATGCGAAAACACACTTTTCACCTTTACAAAATTGTTGTTTTTTAGTAAGGAACATAACTCAGCAATCAAATGCGGTTCAAATCCTAAGCGGTGCATGCCGGTATCCAATTTAATATGAATCGGATAGTGCGAAATATTTTGGTGTTGCGTAATTTTCAAAAACGCTTGTAACCCGGTAATCGAGTAAATTTCGGGTTCTAAATTATAAGCAATCATGGCTCTAAAACTACTGTTTTCGGGATTTAAAACCATAATTGGCGTCGTAATTCCGGCTTTTCGTAATTCGATACCTTCATCGGCAAACGCTACGCCTAAATAATCGACTTTATGATGTTCGAGCAATTTGGCAATTTCGTAACCGCCATTTCCATAGCCAAATGCTTTTACCATGACCATAATTTTGGTTTCTGGTTTAAGTTTGGATTTGTAGAAATTCAGGTTGTGACTAATCGCATCGAGATTGATTTCTAAAATGGTTTCGTGATTTTTCGCTTCCAATAAAACGACAATTTCATGGAAGTTAAAGCCGCGCGCACCTTTTACTAAAATAGTTTCGTTTTGAAACGATTGTGTATTGAAACGTTGTAAAAATTCCTGTGTAGTGGCAAACGAAATCACATTTGGTAAATCGTTCAATTGTTTTCCGATGGTTTCGCCTATGGTAATTATGCGATCGATTTTATTTTTCGAAAGCAGTTGTTTTACTTGATTATAAAGCGTTTCCGCGGCAATGCCACTCGTGAAAATATCAGATAAAATAATCGTTTTTTTATCGTGTAATTTTTGTTGTTCCAAGAAATCCAACGCAATTTTCAATGATTGATAATCTACGGAATAACTATCGTCGATGACCAAACAATTGTTGATGCCTTTTTTAGCTTGAAGTCTTAACTCTACTGGATATAATTCGGCAACTCGATTTTGAATGAACGGAATTTCTTCGCCTAAAAACAGCATGAAATTCACGCAAGTAACTACGTTTTCAATCGAATTTTCATCAGAAAACGGAATATTTACACTAAAAGTGTTGGTTGTTTTTTTAAAAGTCAATTCGGTTTTACCATTTTCCTTTTTCTTCGAGACGAATAAATTCGCACTTTCATCCGAAAAACTCCAAGTATGTTTTTGACTGTTTTCTGGAAGTAAAGCTTCAATTTCAGCATTCTTTTCTAAGAAAATATCGGAACAATTTTCAAAAAGTTTGATTTTCTCTTTGATTTTGGCTTCTCGATTGGGAAAACCTTCATCATGAACCGAACCAATATTTGTTAAAATGCCATATTTCGGTTGAATGATGTGCTCTAAATTAGACATTTCATTGGGTAACGAAATTCCAGCTTCAAAAATTCCCAAATCATAATTCCCTTCAATTGCTAAAATCGATAATGGAACGCCGACTTGCGAATTATAACTTTTCGGATTTCGAACGATCAGATGATTTGGACTCAACAAGAAATTTAACCATTCTTTTACGATGGTTTTTCCGTTGCTTCCCGTAATTCCCACAAATGGAAAATCGAATTGTTTTCGATATCCAATTGCAGTTTGATGCAGGGCTTTCAACGAATTTTCAACGATAATGAAATTCGCTTTTTCGTATACATGTTCTGGAATATATTCAACTACAAAATAACGAACGCCTTTTGCAATTAACTCTTCCAAATATAAATGGGCATCGTGATTTTGACCTTTGATGGCAAAAAATAAGGTGTTATTTCCATTTTGCAACGAACGGCTGTCAATCGAAATATGACTTGCAGTAAACTCAGTCGAATTTCCGTGAAAAACGCCTTTACAAAATGAAATGATATGGGTGATATTGAGATTCAATTTATGGATTAGCTTCTTTTTGCTTGTTTACAATTTCAACATCTTTCACTTCCATGTTTTCTCGCATGGCTTTAAAATAAGCGGCACGACTCAAAGGTTCATATTCTTCAGTCTCGCCTAGCATTACGAGTCTTTTATCATCTGATTTTCTAAAGCTGTAATGCGCTAAATTTCCTGTACGCGTACAAACTGCGTGGACTTTCGTAACATATTCGGCAGTTGCCATAAGTGCCGGCATGGGTCCGAACGGATTTCCTTTAAAATCCATATCCAATCCCGCAACGATTACTCGAATTCCTGAATTAGCTAAATCATTACAAACGGCAACAATTTCTTCATCGAAAAATTGGGCTTCATCAATACCAACCACATCGCAACCTTGCGCTAAAATTCGAATATTTTCAGCGACAGGAACTGGTGTAGAACGAATTTCATTTTTGTTGTGAGAAACCACCATTTCGTCGTCATACCGGGTATCGACAGCTGGTTTGAAGATTTCTACTTTTTGTTTGGCAAATTGTGCTCGTTTTAGTCGGCGGATCAATTCTTCGGTTTTGCCCGAAAACATGGAGCCACAAATTACTTCAATCCAGCCAAATTGTTCTTGTTGATTTACGGTATTTTCGAGAAACATTTTGTATCTTTCGTCGTTAAAATTATTTTCTGCTACCTTTGTAAGCAAAACAAAATTATTAAAAAACTATCGATATATTCAATTCCATTCAATAAAGTTATGAAGAAAAGAGTAACCGCTGAATTAATCAGTATTGCCCACCGAATTTTAAAGTTAAAAAATCATTCTGAAACCATTCAATTACAACAAGAAGCCAAAAACTTGTATGACCAATTGACAATTTTACGCTTTTATGAAGAAAATTTTGAAGGGTTAAAAAACGAAATTTCAGAAGAAGTTTTAGAAGCAAAATTAGAAGCAAAACAAGCGGGTGTTTTTGATCAACCAATTCCTGTTATAGAAGAAATTGTGCCTGCAAAAGAAGAAACAGTTGTTGAAGGTCAAATTGTAGAAGAAATTGAAGGTGAAACCCCAATAGAGGATGATAAGATTGTTGTAGCTGAGCTAGTGGTTGAAGATGAAGAAGATGAAGCGGTTTTGATAGCTTCAACGGAAGAAGAATCAGTTATTGAAGCAACACCTTTTGCCGCTTTAGGAGTTTCAGAACCAAAAGCAGAAGAGCTGGCGAAGCAAATATCGTTTGAAGACATGTTGGTACATGATTATAAAGAATTGGATTTTGTTAAAGTAGAAGATGTTCCTATTGAAGTTGAAAAAGCATCAAGTGCTGTTTTTGAAGTAGTTGATCCAGTTTCGGCGGCGATTGAACAGGATGCAATTGTTGTTGATTCCAAAACTTCGGGACCAAAAGTATTAGAGGAAGAAGTAAAAGCAACTTTCGAAAAAGTAAGTCAGGAACAAAAAAACAGCTCGCTAAACGACAAATTAAATAAAGCCATTACTTTTGGGTTGAATGACAGAATTGGATTTGAGAAAAAATTATTCGGTGGTAGCTCAAATGATTTTAACCGTGTGGTATCGCAATTGAATACGTTTGATAGTTTTGATGAAGCCAAAGCTTTTGTGAATGATTTCGTAAAACCGGATTATAACAATTGGGAAGGTGCTGAAGAGTTCGAAACGCGTTTCATGGAAATTGTGGAGAAGAAGTTTAGTTAGTTTTTAGTCACAGTCTCAGTTTTCAGTCGCAGATTCCTTTTGGTGAATTCGTGCTAATTAGTGAAATTCGAGTTTTTAGTTTAACCACATAGAAACATAGGTTTTTTATTGTTTGAGTTTTGTTTAGCACGTATAGCTAATGTGTAGAAAATTTATTTTCTAAATTATTCTTTTCAAAATTCAAATATTACTATGTGCCTATGTGTTTAAAAAATCGTGTTAAATTCAACCTGTTTAAATGAGTAAATTATATATCGTCCCAACGCCCATTGGCAATTTAGAAGACATGACTTTTCGTGCTATTAAAGTACTAAAAGAAGTCGATTTAATTTTAGCAGAAGATACACGCACTAGTGGTAAATTGCTAAAACACTTCGAAATTGCTGCGCACATGCACAGCCACCACATGCACAACGAACACAAAACCGTTGAGAATTTGGTAAAGCGCTTACAAGCTGGCGAAACCATTGCCTTAATTAGTGATGCAGGAACTCCAGCGATTTCCGATCCAGGATTTTTGCTTACGCGCGCTTGTGTGGAAAACGGAATTGCAGTAGAATGTTTGCCTGGAGCAACTGCTTTTGTGCCAGCTTTAGTAAATAGCGGTTTGCCAAACGATAAATTCGTATTTGAAGGCTTCTTACCCGATAAAAAAGGAAGACAAACCCGATTTTTAGCCTTACAAGAAGAATATCGCACGATGATTTTTTACGTATCGCCACACAAGTTAAACAAAACCTTAGCTGAATTTGTGCAATATTTCGGAGCCGATAGACCGGTTTCTGTTTCTCGAGAATTATCCAAATTACACGAAGAAACCGTAAGAGGAACTGCCGAAGAAGTTTTAAAACACTTTGAAGCAAAACCGGCTAAAGGAGAAATTGTTGTGGTTGTGGGAGGGAAGAGTTTGAAGTAAATCTAAAACATTATATATGGAGTTTCAGTTAGACAGTTTTTCATTTGGATTAATGATTTGGCAAATTATTTTATTTGTTACATTGTTTTTTTGGTTGTTTTGTGTAATTGATGTTTTGAGAAATTCATTTAATGGTAACGATAAATTAGTTTGGGTATTAGTTTTACTATTTGTTCCAATATTGGGACCTCTTTTGTATTTTTTTATCGGAAAAAAAAAGAATTATGATTAATTAAATATGGAAACACACAACATAACTACCACCTGGAAAGGTAACATGCAATTTGAGTCCACTAACCCTAGTGGCGATGTCATTTCAATTGATGCGGGTCCAGAGAATGGAGGCGAAGGAAAAGGCTTGCGCCCAAAAGCGTTGATGTTATCGGCTTTAGCGGGTTGTACTGGTTTAGACGTAGCTTCTTTAATGGAAAAAATGAAGTTAGAAGTAACCGATTTCAAAATTGAAGTTTCAGGTGAATTAACGGAAGAACATCCTAAAACGTATCACAAAGTAAAAGTGGATTACCATTTTTACGGTAATAATTTAGACGAGAAAAAGCTAGAAAAAGCCGTGAATTTATCCGTAGAAAAATATTGTGGCGTGATGGAAATGTTCCGTCAATTTGCTAAAGTGGAAATCGAAATTTTTTATCACAATTAAGAAATGACAGTAGAAGCACTTATCAATAAAGTAAAGCAATCGGAAATACTTTCTTTTGCTGAGGTTATCGAGACTATCGATACCAACTATTCTTTTACACCTTCCTTTTTTAAAAATGGTGATGTTGTAAATGAAGAAAATCAAAATAATGGTTCATGCAAGGTGTTTTCATTTGCTAAAATGCATCAGTTATCAGAAAAAGAAACTCTTTTTCTTTTTGGTGAACATTATCAAAAAGTTCTTGAAACACCAAATGATGCTGATCATCAAAACATTCGAAATTTCATGAATTTTGGTTGGGACGGAATCGCGTTTGAAAAAGAAGCACTTTCGTAGTGTTTTTTCCTATTGACGAAATGACAACAAAAAAATAAAAAATATTTATACCTTTGTCTTTCAATTATATAAGCCAAAATAACAGAGTTCAAACTAAAGTTCTGAATTCTATCCCGATAGCTATCGGGACTAAATTCTAATTTTATAATTATGCGTTGGAATCTAAAATCTAAGCCAAATCCAGAAAAAGTACAAGCCATTCAGCAAGCGCTTCAAGTCGATGAAATTATTGCGACACTTTTAGTTCAACGAGGTATTGAAACCTACGAACAAGCCAAAACCTTTTTTCGTCCCACTTTGGCCGATTTGCACAATCCGTATCTAATGAAAGATATGGACAAAGCCGTCGCGCGAATCGAAAAAGCTATTGCTAATAACGAAAATATCTTAGTTTTCGGTGATTACGATGTGGATGGAACAACTGCTGTTTCCTTAGTTTCGAGTTATTTACGTAGTTTTTATCCGAATGTTGCCACGTATATTCCCGATAGATATTCAGAAGGTTACGGCATTTCTTATACAGGAATTGACTATGCCGAAGACAACGGTATTTCTTTAATTATTGCTTTGGATTGTGGTATCAAATCGATTGACCACGTCAATTATGCCAAAGCAAAAAACATTGATTTTATCATTTGCGACCATCACCGACCGGGTGTTATTTTGCCCGATGCCATTGCGGTTTTAGATCCAAAACGAGACGATTGTTCGTACCCCTATGATGAATTATGTGGGTGCGGTGTGGGTTTTAAATTGATTCAAGCTTTAGCTGAAAATCGAAAGCAAACGATAGAAGATTTAATAATGTATTTAGATTTGGTAGCGACTGCGATTGCTGCCGATATTGTACCGATTACTGGTGAAAATAGAGTGTTGGCGAAATTTGGATTGGAAGTCATTAATTCGAATCCGCGACCAGGAATAAAAGCGTTAATTCAGAATGTAAAGAAGAAAGTATTGACCATTACAGATGTGGTTTTCATCGTCGCGCCAAGAATCAATGCTGCAGGAAGAATCAAGCATGGAAACGAAGCGGTTGCTTTATTAACGGAATACGATTTAGACCAAGCGGAACAATTTGCCTCAGAAATTGAACAATATAATTCAGGCAGAAAAGAATTAGATAAGCGGATTACCCAAGAAGCATTGTTACAAATCGAAGAAAATAACGAGCAAAACCGATTTTCAACCGTCGTTTATCAAGAACATTGGCATAAAGGAGTGATCGGAATTGTAGCTTCAAGATTAGTAGAAAATTATTATCGTCCAACCATTGTTTTTACGAAAAGTGGTGAAAAATTAGCTGCTTCAGCACGTTCCGTAAAAGATTTTGATGTTTATAATGCATTGGAGGCTTGTGCGGAACATTTAGAGCAATTTGGTGGTCATATGTATGCTGCCGGAATGACGCTTTTGGAAGAAAATTATGAGAATTTCAAAAAAGCTTTTGAAAAAGTGGTTCAGGATACTATTCATCCTGATTTATTAATACCAGAGCTTACTTATGATGCCGAAATCGAATTGTCTGGGATCAATCCGAAATTAATTCGCTTGTTGAAACAATTTGAACCTTTCGGACCTCAAAATATGATGCCGCTATTTTTAGGTAAAAACCTAACGGATTCGGGTTATGCTAAAACTTTAGGTTCCGACAACGAACATTTGAAGGCTTTTGTAAAACAAGAAAATTCGCTGAATGTTGGTGCTATTGGTTTTGGTTTAGGGTGTAAGTTAGATATTGTGGCTAATAAAAAGAAATTTGATGCTATTTTTTCTTTGGAAGAAAATGAATGGAAAGATACTGTAACTTTGCAATTGCAATTTAGAGATATACGATTACCCAATGAATAAGAAAGATCCTTACGCAGCATTACGGTACAAAGAGTTCAACTTTTTTTTATTGATGCGTTTTGCCATGGTTTTTGCTTGGTCTATGCAGTTTGTTATTATTGAATGGGAAGTGTATAGTTTAACAAAAGATCCTTTATCACTTGGTATTATTGGTTTAATGGAAATAATTCCAGCGGTTTCAATGGCTTTATTTGCGGGTCACATCGTTGATCAAAGTGAAAAAAAGAAGCTCTTAGTAAAGTGTATTTTAGGATTTTCAGTTGTGAGTTTGGGGTTGTTTTTGATCACCGTTCCTGAAATTACTAAAGATTTATCAAAAAATACCACCCTATATATCATTTATGCTTTGGTTTTTATAGGAGGTTTTGTTCGTTCTTTTTTAGGGCCTACTATATTTTCTTTATTATCTTTAATTGTGCCTAAAAAAGTTTATCCCAACGCGGCTACGTGGAGTAGTTCCACTTGGCAATTGGCTTCAATGTTTGGACCTGCACTAGCTGGGGTTTCAATAAGTATTATGGGGGTTCATTGGTCGTTGTGTTTTGTTTTTGCTTGCTCAATATTAGCTTTGTTTATGTTGTCAAAAATTGAACAAAAGCCAATTTTAAATCCTAAAATCGGAGAACCTGTTTTTAAGAGTTTAAAGGAAGGATTGCATTTTGTGTTTACTAATAAAACAATTCTTGGTGCCATTTCTTTAGACATGATTGCTGTTTTATTTGGTGGGGCAGTGGCGTTATTGCCAATTTTTGCTCAAGATATTTTAAAAGTGGGTTCAGAAGGATTTGGAGTTCTTCGGGCGGCACCTGCTTTGGGTTCTTTTATAATGATGATACTGTCGGCTTATATTTCTTTGAATAAAAAAGCCGGGATAAAATTACTAGGTGCTATCTTTATGTTTGGAGTGAGTATTATCATATTCGGGTTATCAGAAATTTTTTGGATTTCCGTTTTAGCCATGTTCTTGAGTGGTGTTTTTGATGGTGTTTCAGTAGTTGTTCGAAATACCATTTTACAATTACATACACCCGATCATATGAGAGGAAGAGTGGCATCTGTAAATTCCATCTTTGTTGGTTCTTCAAATGAGTTAGGGGCATTTGAAAGCGGTTTAACTGCAAAATTAATGGGTGTTGTAAATGCCGTTGTTTTTGGAGGGGTTATGACGCTTCTCACAGTTTCCTTTATGGGGTTCGTATCGCCAAGTTTTAGAAAATTGGATTTGGAAGACGAGGTTAACGCTTTAGAAAAAGGATATTAAGGTTCGAATTTTTTTAAATCAAAATCAGTTCCATTAAATACTCCATACGTAAAATAACCTATCCAATCGCCTAAATTTATATACTTTGTTTCTTTAGTTAGTTCAATTTCTAATGGTAAATGACGATGCCCAAAAACAAAAAAATCATAGTGTTTTGTAGCTAATTTTCTTTTGCAATATTGTACCAGCCATTCGTTATCTTCTCCTAAATATTTTACGTCTTCAGCTCCAGAAATTAATTTGTTTTTTACGGATAAATATTGAGCTAGTTTTACACCAATATCGGGATGTAACCAACGAAATAACCACTTTGAGAACGGGTTGGTAAACACTTTTTTCATTCGTTTATATCCCATGTCTCCAGGTCCTTTTCCATCGCCGTGACCAATTAAGAAAGTTTTTCCGTTAAATGTGAATTCTTGATTATCGTGATAAACAGGGATGTTCAATTCTTTCTGAAAATAATCACTCATCCATAAGTCGTGATTCCCCACAAAAAAATAAATAGGAATACCCGCATCTCTAATTTCAGCTAATTTCCCTAATACTCTTACAAAACCCTTAGGTACTACAGTTTGATATTCAAACCAGAAATCAAATAAATCTCCTAAAAGAAAAATAGCATCAGCATCTTTCTTAATGATATCAAGCCATTGGACAAACTTCTGCTCCCTTGGGAAACTTAATTCTGGTGAAGGTGCTCCAAAGTGTTGATCGGATGCGAAGTAGATTTTCAATTTATTGGTAAATTTTAATTTTTAACAAAGTTATGTAATTTTTTTAGGAAAATAAATGTATTTCAACGATAAAAACAAACATTTCATCGATAAGAATATTGTAAGTGATAAATATTATTAACTTTGAAACATTAACCAAATTATAACAAAAAATTAACATAATGAAAAAACTATTACTTTTTTTCATGTCGATCTTCTCGGTTTTGGGATTTGCTCAGATTCAAGAGGACTTTGAGACCGCTTTGTTTCCTCCTACAGGATGGGCTGTCTTCGATAATGGAATTGGAACTGCAGTGTCTTGGGGCAGAACTACGAATACCGGGTTGACTTACAATACTTCAACTGGTGCTGCTTTTCTAAACAGGGAAAATGTTACTGACGGAACAACAGCTTTAGATTGGTTAGTTACCCCTTCAGTTACAGTACCAGCCAACGGTCAATTGCGTTTTTTTACACGTAAAACGCAAGCAGGAAATTTTGGAAGTATTTATACCATTAGAGTTTCAACTACATCTCAAAATAACCCAGCTGAATTTACAACAATTCAAACTTGGACAGAGGCTGATTTAGTAACAACGTTTAATGTTCATGAGCAAAAAATACTACCATTAACTGCTTATGTGGGTCAGAATGTTTACATAGCTTTTGTAATGGAAAATGACAACGGAGATCGTTGGGTTGTAGATAATGTAAATGTGGATTCTAGGTGTTTGAACCCAACTATTCAAAATGTATCTAATGTATCGGATACCTCCGTAGATTTAACTTGGAATAATCCAAGTGGTGCTTCAGAGTGGGATATTGAATGGGGTCCTGCAGGATTTGTTCAAGGTACAGGAACTTTAATAACAGGAGTAAATACAAATGTTTACAATTTAACGGGTTTAACAGCTAATACTACTTATGATTTTTATGTTAGAGCAAATTGCGGTAACAATAACGTGAGTATTTGGACAGGTCCTTTTACTTTCACAACGGGTTTGTGTGCCGCTTCATCTCAATGTAACTTTATTTTTAGATTAACGGATAGTGGGAGTAATGGTTGGCAAGGAAATACTATGGCTGTAAGACAGTTTGGTGTTTTGGTTGCCACACTTGGTCCAACATTCACCACTGGAGGAGGTCCAGTTGATGTTACAGTTCCTTTGTGTAGTAGTCAACCTTTTGAGTTGTTTTGGAATTCAGGAGGGACGTCACCCACTCAAGTAGGAGTACAAATTATTGATCCTAATAATGTTACTGTTTTCACAAAAGCACCAGGGTCAGGGACTCAAAACAGTTTGCTATATTCTGGTGTAGCGGCTTGTGTGCCTCCAACGTGTCCACAGCCATCGAATATATTAGTAACGGGTGTTAATACGAATGCAGGAACTATAACTTGGTCTGATAATGCGGGAGCTTCAGAATGGCAAATTATAATACAACCTGCAGGAACGGGCTATCCACCAGTGGGTACGACACCGACTGCTACAACAACAACTACTAGTTATTCTTTTTCAGGTTTACCATCAGCTACATCTTATGAGGTTTATATTAGTGCAGTTTGTAGTCCAACAGACCAAAGTTTTTGGGCAGGCCCTGTAAATTTTGCAACAACTCCAGATTATTGTGGAGGAAATCATTTTTATGACCCAGGAGGACCAAGTGCTCCTTATGGAAATAGTCAAAATGTTACCACAACTATATGTCCAGAGAATCCTGGAGATGTAGTGATGGTAATTTTTAATTCATTTGCTTTAGAAAACAATTTTGATTTTTTAAGGATATATGATGGAAATAGTACATCTGCACCTCTTTTAGGAACTTTCACAGGGACTAATTTACCTCCACAATTTATAGCTTCATCTGCTAGTGGATGTTTGACTTTTAATTTCACATCAGATACAAGTGTTACGCCTGCAGGATGGGATGCAACTATAATTTGTAGCCCAGCTCCAACTTGTTTGCAACCAACAAACCTTTCGGTATCTAATAATACCTCTGAGGGCGCTACTTTATCATGGACCGATACCAATAGTCCAGCTGCTTCAAATTGGCAAATAGTAGTTCAACCAGTAGGTTCCGGTTATCCAACTGCGACTTCAACGACAATTCCGGTTACAACAAATTCTTATACGGTAACTGGGTTGAATCCTAATTCGTCATATGAATTTTATGTTTTAGCTGATTGTGGGGCTGCCGATGGAGTGAGTTTTTGGACTGGTCCGGTTAGTTTTAATACTTTATTTGCTGGATGTAATGGTTCTACTCCTGCTGGAAATGAGTGTGCTGTAGCACCTCCAGTGTGTAGTTTAGATGGTTACTGTGGAAATACATCTGGGACGTATACAGATAATTCATGGCCAGCTTTAGATGCTGCTTTTTGTGGTTCAATTGAGAATAATTCATTCCTATCATTTCAAGCCGCTTCGACTTCGATTTCATTAACTGTAAATGTTGGAAATTGTACAAATGGTAGCGGCATTCAGTTTATGGTATTTACAACGCCAACATGTGGTTCAGGGCCAGTAACCGATTTAGGATGTTATTTTGAAATGGATCCGGGAGTTAATAATTTAACATTTACTAATTTAGTTCCAGGACAGAATTACTTTTTAATGATTGATGGTTTTGCAGGGGCGATTTGTGATTACTCGGTAACAGTAACTTCTGGTGGTTCTACAACTACAGATGTTGTTTTAACTCCTGAAAACCCTACTATGTGTATGGGGGATTCTATGACTTTAAATGTAACAGGAGGAAACGGAATTTATAATTGGTCTCCAAATACAGGTTTAAGTGCTGTAACAGGTACTTCAGTTGTTTTCACGCCACCAGCACCAGGAACTTATACTGTTGTTGTTGAGTCTACAGACACGAATCCGATATGTTCCACTCAGAGTTCAACAGTTATAACAGTTGTTGATGTAGTTACGCCTACATTTGTGCAGCCAGCTCCAATTTGTAATGGAGATGTTGCTCCTGTTTTACCAACTACATCAACCAATGCTGTAGGAATAACAGGTACTTGGTCTCCTGCAGTTGTAAGTAATACGAACTCTGCAACTTATACTTTTACTCCTGACGCAGGACAATGTGCAGTTACGACTACTTTAGATATAGTAGTTCTTGATCAAGTTACTCCTTCATTTTTAGCTCCAGCTCCTTTTTGCTCTGGTGATACAGCTCCAGTACTTCCTACCACTTCAAATAATGGTATTACAGGTACTTGGTCTCCAGCAATTGTAGATAATTTAAATTCTGCAACTTATACATTTACACCAGATGCAGGTCAGTGCGCTGCTACAACTACTTTATTTGTTGAGGTATTAACAAACTGTACTTTTAATGCATTTGCTACAGCTGTTTGGGTTGAGAATTGTGAAAATTCGGCTACAGATGGAGATTTTTATAATATTACAGGTTCTGGTTCAACTTTAATTGGGCCTTCTACAAATATTTTCCCTAATAGTGACTTGGGGAACTATGTTCAAAATTCAGGAAATCTAATTTTTAGAGGGGCTGAACTGAAATCGTTTAAAACAGCTACATCAAATGTTTGTAGTGCTCGTTTGAACTACCGTGTATACGAAGTTTCAACAACACCTGGAGCATTTACAATTCTAAATCTTCCAAATTTAGAAGATTGTGTTGCCGGTAATTTCCCTACAGGAGGTAGTTGTAATGCTGGTGATCAAAGATGGCAAAGAGTCTTAAGTGACTTAGAAGCACCACTAGATCTTACAACATTAGCGCCTGGAAATTATATTATTGAAGTTTTCTTTGATCTAACTGGGGATAATGATAGTACTACAGGTTGTGATGATACCATCTTGGTTAATAACAATGGAGTTAACTATACAGCTTCGTTTTCAATACAATCTAGTCCAATTTTTGCATTTACAAATCCAACCAGTTGTAATGGTAATGAAGGAACAATCACAATAAGTGGTTTTACCCCTAATGTAACTTATAATGTAAGCTATTCTGTTGATGCTGTAAACGTTGGTCCTACATCATATATTGCAAATGCGACTGGAGAAATAAATATTGTTGGCTTAAATTCTGGAGTTTATAACAACTTTAGTTTCGCCGTTAACGGATGTACATTTACTGCTCCGGATACAATAACACTGGTTGATCCTGTTTATACTCCTACATTTGCTCCAATTGGGCCATTCTGTGTTGGTGATGTAATTACACTTCCAACAACATCCATTGAAGGTTTTACAGGAACTTGGGACATTCCAGTAGATAATACGCAAACATTATCTTATATTTTTATTCCTGCTGCGGGTCAGTGTGCGCAAAATTCAGCACCCTATACAGTGGTTGTTAATCCAGCACCTTCAGTAACTTCTTTAGTGTCAAATTCTCCAATTTGTTTTGGACAAGATGCGGTATTTACAATTACAGGAACCGCAAATGCACAAGTTACATTTAATATAAATGGTGGTGTAAATCAAACAGCTACTACAGATGCTTCTGGAGTGTATGTGCATACAGAGACTGCTCCATCAGCAAACGTTACCTTAAATTTAGTAGACATAGACAATGGAAATTGTAATACCAGTCAAAACTTGACCGAGTTAGTTACAGTGGAACCTTTGCCTAATATTACCTCTTTTGTTGCTGTAGATGAGGTTGTTTGTGTAGGAAGTAATGCTGAGTTCAATATCTCAGGTACTTCAAATGCCATTGTAACTTATACCGTAAATGGCGGTACAAATCAAGCATTAACGTTATCTTCTTCAGGAACGTATACGTTAGTCTTTACAACTCCATCTTCTGATGTTGTCTTAGACTTAATTAGTATTGAAAGTGCACTATGTAGTAGTAATTTGTCTTTGTCTGCAACTGTTGATGTTGTAACAATTGATGTACCTGCTATTAATATAACTTCTCAACCATCATGTTCGGTACCAACCGCTAGTTTCACAGTTGTATCACCTGTTAATTTACAACTTAATTTTCCAACAAATCTTATTATTTCTGAAGTGTTTGATGCGCAGGTTGGAGCATTGACTTATGTAGAAATATACAATGGAACGGGTGCTGCTGTAGATTTAAGTGGTTATAAATTAAAAACATATTTGAATGGTTCTACGACTCCAGGATGTTCATTAACATTATCTGGGATATTAGCAAATGATGATGTTTACTTAATTAAATTAGGTAATGCAGCTAATGCAGGAGGAATAGTTCCTGATATTTCTTTCCCAACTTCTTGTGGGGGAGTTAATAATAATGACAATATTAGGCTAACAACAAGTTTAGATGTTGAGGTTGATTCTTGGGGAACCACCAACGGAACTCCTTTTACGCCGCTCAATCAGACGGGTTATTCTTACAGAAGAAATATTTCTGCTCCTCTTCCTAGCTTGGTTTGGGATCCAGCGGATTGGACTGCTTTAGATCCAGAAGAATTTACAGATCTTGGTACTTATAGTTTATTTGTTTCAAATTATGAATATATTTTGGATGGAACAACAACTCAAACAAGTGTTGACTTTACTGGTGTTACACCAGGCTCACATACATTGGTAGCACATGACACAGTTTCAGGGTGTTATTCTTTACCTTTTACCTTTACAATTGATCCTATAGTTTTTTCAGATCCTGTATTGGTTTTCAGTTACGATACACCAATATGTAATGTTAGCTCGGCAAATGTTCTTCCAGTTCTGAGCCCATCGTTCACCTCAGGTGGAGAGTTCACATCAACAACGGGACTGTCAATTGATAGCGTTACTGGAGAAATTGATTTATCGGCAAGTACAGCAGGTACTTATGTAATTACATATAGCGTATTAGAGAATGTTGCAACGTGTACTAATGGAGGAACGTCTAATTTTACGATTGTAATCTCTCCGGCGAATACAACGACTTTTGACGCTATTGAAGATGTTTGTTTGAACTCTATTTTTGTACTTCCTACAACATCAACTGAAGGGTATACTGGTACATGGTCTCCAAATGTGGTAAATACTAATAATGTAGGGACTACTACGTATACTTTTACTCCTGATGAGTCATTCTGTGCTAATCAAGCTACATTAACAGTGAATGTTGTTAATTGTAAAATTCAAAAAGGTATTTCGCCAAATAACGATGGTAAAAACGATTACTTCGATTTAACTTCTTATAATGTAAGAAAGTTGGAAATTTTCAATAGATATGGAACGAAAGTATATAGTTTTTCTAATTATCAAAATGAATGGTATGGTCAATCGGATAACGGAAATGAGTTGCCAGATGGAACCTATTATTATGTGATTAGTCTTTCAGATTTGGAACCTAAAACAGGATGGATTTATATCAATAGAGAACAATAATAAAAGTTAGGCTACTGCTTCATAGTAGTAGCCAACTTTAAAAATAAAAACATAATGAAGAAACTATATTTAGTAGCTTTAGCTGTAATTGCCACTGCGATGGATTTACAAGCACAACAAGATCCGCATTATACACAATATATGTATAATATGAGCGTAATGAATCCTGCTTATGCAGGAAGTAAAGAAAGCCTGTCAATGGGGTTATTATACAGAAAGCAGTGGGTTGAAATCGAAGATGCACCTACAACTGCTTCGTTTTTCGGACATGCCCCTGTGGGTAGGAACGTTGGAATGGGTTTGTCTGTTATTTCAGATAAAATTGGTCCAGTTGAAGAGAATAATATTTATGCCGACTTTTCTTATACTTTGAATTTAGGTGGGGAACATAAATTAGCATTTGGATTGAAAACAGGAATAACAATCCATAATGTTGGCTTGTTTTCTGATATTTACAACACTTTGCCACAAGATGACGACCCTGCATTTAAGGCAGACACTAATAAGTCCTACCTAAATATAGGATCTGGATTTTTCTATTACACGGATAAATATTATTTAGGATTGTCAGTTCCTAATATGATTAAATCTAAGCATTTAGACTTTGATGGAAGAGAGTTTGGTTCAGAAGTTTCTCATTATTTTCTAACAGGAGGATATGTTTTTGATATTAATGAAAATGTTAAGTTTAAGCCCTTTTTTATGATGAAGTCTGCTTTTAGTGCTCCAACATCATTAGATCTATCAACAAATTTTATGTTTAACAATAAGTTTGAAGTGGGTGCAACATATCGCCTTGAGGATAGTTTTGGAGCCATGATAAATTATGCTATCAATCCGAGTTTAAGAGTTGGTTATGCTTATGATCATATCGTGTCAGATTTGAACGTAACAACTCCATCATCACATGAAATCATCTTGCTGTTTGATTTGAATTTCTCGAAAAAAGTATCAAGTTCACCAAGATTTTTCTAATCTAAAAGCGATAACGACATGAAAAAAATATATTTAACATTGAGTTTTGTAATCGCAAGTGGTTTACTTAGTGCACAAAACAAAGACACCAAAATAGCCGATAAATTGTATGACAGACACGAGTATGTGGATGCGGCTAAAGAATATTTAAAATTAACAGAAGCAAACAAAGCAGATAACTACGTTTATAAACAATTGGCGGATAGTTATTATAATGTTTTTAATACAAAAGAAGCTGTTAAATGGTATGCTAAAGCAGTTGAAAAAGAGCAAGATGCTGAAACTTATTTTAGATATGCTCAAATGTTAAAAGCAGAAGGAAAGAGTGAGGAAGCAAATAAGCAAATGAAGAAATTCGCAACGTTAGCTCCGAACGATCAAAGAGCAGAAGCGTTTGTTTCTAATCCTGATTATCTTACTCAACTAAAAGATAAAACCAAATTATTCAACATTACAAAGTCTGATATCAGTAGTGATAAATCGGATTTTGGAGCAATTTTAACGGATGATAATCATTTTTACTTTTCAAGTGGAAGAAATATTTCAAGGAAGAAAAGCGATTATGATGGAGAGCCTTATTTAGATATTTACAAAGCTACTTATAACCAAAATGGAACAATTAGCGAAGCTGTATCAGTTGATGAATTGAATACACAGTGGCATGATGGTCCCGTAGCGATTACAAAGGATGGTGCTACACTATATTACGGGAGTGAAAGTTTCAATGAGAAAGCGTTTGTTAAGGATAAAACAAAGAAAGCTAAGTTTGGTAAAATTTATTTATACAAAGCAACAAATGAAAATGGGACATGGTCAAATTCAAAGCCTTTGCCTTTTAACGACCCTAAGTTTGACATTAGAAATCCAAGTATAAGTAAAGATGGTACAACCTTATATTTTTCATCCAATATGCCTGGTGGATATGGAGGTGAAGATTTATGGAAAGTTGCTGTAAATGGTGACGAATATGGTGAACCAGAAAATCTAGGGGATAAGATTAATACGGAAGGAAACGAAAGTTTCCCCTTTATAACAGATGAAAACATTCTTTACTATGCCTCTAATGGAAAACAAGGTTTTGGAGGATTAGATGTTTTTAGAGTTGATTTAGAAAAGGGATCTGATGTTGAAAATATTGGTTTGCCAGTTAATTCAGAAAAAGATGATTTTGCATTCTCTTACAATTCTTCTAAAAAAATAGGTTTTTTTGCTAGTAACAGAGAGGGCAATGATGATATTTTTGTAGCCGATCCGATTTGTTATGTTAATGCAGTAACTCGAGTTAAAGATGCTAAAACAGGAAATTTATTGGAGTATGCCAAAGTTTCATTGATTGATGCAAAAGAACAAAACATCGGGTCATTGATTACAGAAAGTAATGGGGAAGTTAATTTCCCTATAAACTGTGATTTGGACTACGCTGTTTTGGTTTCAAAATCAGGTTACGAAGAGGGGATTTTTACTATTTCTAAAACATCAGAAAGCCAAATAGTTGTTGAGGCATTATTAAATCCTATTGTAATAATGCCAATTATTACAGAGAAGGAAGTTATTTTAGAGCCTATTTTCTTTGAGTATAATAAAAGCAATATTACAGCGCAAGGAGCAGCTGAGTTAGATAAGTTAGTACAAGTTATGAATGAATATCCTAACATGGTGATATTTGCAAAATCGCATACCGATAGCAGAGGAAAAGATAAATATAACTTAGATTTATCTGATCGACGTGCAAAGTCAACGGTTCAATATCTGATTTCAAAAGGAATTTCGAAAGATAGAATTTCTGGACAAGGATTTGGAGAAACAGAGCCTAAAGTGATTTGTGAGGAATGCACGGAAGAAGAACATGCTCAAAATCGAAGAAGTGAATTCTTAATTGTGAAGAAATAATCTTATAATAGATGCAAAAAAGGGAGCTATAGCTCCCTTTTTTATTTAGTTATCTGAAGCGTACCATTCCGCAAAAGATGTTTCTGTTTCTTGCAGTTTTAAAGAATGTAGTCGAATGTTTTCTGGAAGTAAATTTTTAATTTTATTTGAAAAATCAATAACCATGTTTTCACTCGTTGGTTGATAATCTACCAAGATTACATCATGTCCTCTAGATTTTAACTCATTCGCTAATTCAATATGCGGTGTGTTTTTATTAAAAACAGTGGCATGATCAAAAACATCAACAATTTGTTCTTTTACAATTTTTTTTAAATCACCAAAATCAATCACCATGCCGTATTTTACATTATTGGTGTCAGTGATTGGAGTTCCAATAACGGTAACAGAAAGTTTATAACTGTGCCCGTGAACGTTTTTGCATTTTCCATCATAACCATATAAGGCGTGACCTGTTTCAAAGCTGAATTGTTTGGTAATTCTTATTTTTGACATGTTTTTTATTTTAAATTTAGTCTCTTTTTTTTGCGCTATAATACAAAGCATATGCTATCGCAGCTAATACAATGAAGGGGATAAAAGAACCAATAAGTACACCAATCTGGTATTGACCATCGGGAGCTTCTTTTAATTTTTGTTCTACATTAACTTGTTGTAAAAAAAGGATCAAACTTCTCATTTTTTAAATTTTTCTAATGCGCTTTTTGTAAAATCTGATAAAACAAGTCTTCCTGATATTGCCGCTCTTTCGTAAAGCAAACTGTCCCAATTATCGGTTCCTTCCCAAAGTACTTTTTTTATTTCAAACAAAGCATCTGGATTATACGAGGAAAGTTCTTTGCTGTATTCTTGAAGTCTAAAATCTAATTCTTCAACGGTTTCAAATATTTCTGAAAAAAGACCTTTTTTAAGTCCCCATTTTGAAGTTTTCCAAATGGTTGGGTTTAAGGTCATTTCGGCCATTGCCATTTTTCCAATTTTTCTTGAAACTACAGGCTCTATCACAAAAGGACCAATACCGATAGCAATTTCTGAAAGTTTAATATCGCTTTTATTTGTGGCAAATGAATAATCACAAGCTGCAACTAATCCAACTCCACCACCAACGGCTTTGCCTTGAATTCTTCCGATAATTAGTTTTGGACATTTTCTCATCGCATTGATTACATTCGCAAACCCAGAAAAAAAGCGACTCCCTTCTTCATAATTACTCACAGAAAGTAGTTCTTCAAAAGAGGCTCCTGCACAAAAAGCACCTGTTCCAGTACTTTTTAAGATGATTATTGAAATCGTTTCATTTTTGCCTAAACGATTGATTTCATCTGTCAATTCTTGTAATAAAGAACTTGGAAATGAGTTGCTAGCGGGATGAAAAAACGCTAGGGTTGCAACATTATCATGAATTGTAACTTCAATAGTTCCCATTATTATCTTTTTAAGCTAAAGTGTGATTTGAATTCTTTTTTCTGATTATTTTCTATGTATGCGATTTTAAACCAATAATCAGTCGAAGGTAATAAATTTCCGTTAAATGTTCCGTCCCAACCTTCACCTTGCGTACTGATTTGTTTTAATAATTTTCCATATCTGTCGAAAATCGATATGATTCCTTCATATTCAATTGGTAAATCGATATTCCAAAAATCGTTATAACCATCAGAATTAGGGGTAAAGAAGCGAGGATAGCTAATTGTTTTAATTTCCTCTGAAATTAGCATCCCACAAGCGAGAACATCTCTTGCATAGATTGTATAAGTGCCATTTTCTAAATTTGTGAATATAGGACTAGATTGCCAGTCAGTAGCATTTAGACTATACTCATAAGTACCAAATCCCCCTGTAGCTATCGCTTCAATTGTAGCAAGTTCCGTAGCAAATGCAGGAGTCACTAAATTAACGGTCAAAGACTCAGGACCTGAGGATATGACTGTTGTTACGGTATCCGTAAAGCTGCATGAGGTGTCTAAATTGGTTACCGTTACACTATAAGTGCCTGGAATGGTAACATTATAGGTGGCTATGTTTCCCTCTGGATTGATAGGTGTCCACAAATAAGAATAATTACCTGCTGTGGCTGGTGTGGCGTCAATTGTCTGTGAACCTATCCCTGTGGAAGGATCGACACAAATTACTGTTGGACTATCTCCTAAATCAGTATCAGGTAACGGGTCAACAATAAGTTCTAAATAAGGGCCAAGACCGGCACAGTCAAATAAATTGCTTTCAATTCTTACCCAAATGTTTTGATAGTCAGATGTTGAATTTCTAAAGTTAGTAACGTCTGTTATTGCATTTTGTTCTGTTTCAGCATCTGTTTGATTGAGGTAATAGGTGTAAGTATAGGATTGACCTATTGGGAACTGATTTGTTAAAAAAGGTTCTATTGCTGTAAGATTAAAATAATCTACTCCGTCAGAATCAGTATCGGTAGCATTAATATAATCATCACATTCTCTTAATGTATATCTGTAATTTTGATCAATTGTTGTTGCTGAAACTAATAAATTTACATTGCTAATTCTAAAACAGCCAGATGAATTAGTAACTCTAGCCCAAACAGTACTTCCGTTCGCTGCAATGTATGAAATGTCATTTGTAACAAAATCATTGTTGTTTTCTGCTCCTGAAAGGGTATTGTGATATGTAAAGATTATATTGGTATCCGTTGTTATTAATCCATTAGCCTGCGTAAGGTTAAAATTGGTGATGGCGTCTGTATCGGTATCACATTGTCTTAAATTGACCACAGCATTCACAATAGGTTTTGCATTGACCACTAAATTGAAAGAGCTGGTGTTGTAACAGCCTGTAGTTGAATTCGTAATTCTTGTATATATGATTCTATTGTCAGAATTTATCGAACTAATGGCATTACTATTATTAATGGCATCAATTGGAGTCATATGGTAGGTTACTAACACTCCTGATTGGGAATTTGAAATTTCATCATCCTTAACAGTTAAGTCAAAAAATGAAAATCCATCTGTATCTGTTCCAATTACATCGTCATCGCAAAGTTCAAAATCGCTTATTGGAGTTATTGTTGGAATAGTGTTATTCGTAACTGTTATGTTTGCAGATACGCTTAAACAAGCGCCATTGGCAGGAATGGTATATGTATATACGCCACTCATGTCTACAGCAGGATTAAAAATACTGGTCCCAGAAGCTAGAATTGGTGACCAAACACCTCCAACTTCAGCTCCAGGCCCTAAAAGAGGGAATAAATCAAAAGGAGCTTGATTCGTACATGTAGAAACAGCATTATTAGTTCCAGGATTACCAATTTGTTGAATAGAAACGGTAACTGTTACCGGGATGGTAGATAATGATGAATTACAATCTTTAGTAAAAGTATATACATATTCTCCAGCAATATTGACAGAAGGATCAAATATGTTGCCATTCAATGGGGCTCCTCCTGATGGAACTGTCCACGTTCCGTTAGTTCCTGGATTCCCTATAATAGCCTCAAAAAGGTTAACAGTTGTATTAGAACACACCGCTAAATCTGTTGGTTGTGGATTACTACCAAATCCAGAATAATACCCAGCGTATCCAGAAATATTACCTTGAAATCCAAATACACCTACAGCTAGTGGACCTGTAGATTCAACATTTACATTTCCATTTACACCTGAAATTCTATAGGTAACCCAATCAGTGTTTCCTTGAACCGTTTGGGCTTGAGAGGCAGGGATAATTACCCCATTTAAGGTTAAGTTCGAAGTAGCATAAGTAAGAACCATCAAATCAGCTGTATAAAAACTACCTCCGATTCTATTAACATCAGGAATACTCACCGAGTTTTGAAAGAAACAACTTAATGGTGGAATAAAATTAAGACCAGCTGTAGCTGTATCACTTCCGCCGCCTAATAATTGGTAGGCATAAACATTCTTTGAAGTTCTAACGTAGATATTTCGGTTTATGGTTCCCTGATAATTAAAGTTACTTACTAAATAATATTCACCAGCATTAATGATAGCCTGAGGTGTTGCAGAACCGTTGATATAAATCTCGGTGTTGTCTTCATTAGCAACAATCAACGGTAATTCCATAGAAGAAAGTCCATTACCTTCGATAAAAATGTACTCGGTACCTATTTGTGAAGCCGATACAATTTGATCTAAAGTAAAATCACCTCTACCGTTTTCAATTCCACCAAGGGCATTTCCAGTGTTTACAGCTACAGGTTTGTCAGAAGTGATTAGTGCTCCAATGATTCCGTCTAAATTAGCTCCTAAATCACTATAGCCACTATAGATAATGCTTTCTCCACTATTTAGTGTATAAGTTTGTGAGGGTACTGAAAGAATACCACTTCCTGAAACAAATACCACACCTGTATCATAATCTGATAGGGTAATTGTTGTATTGTCCTCAGTTGCCATGACACTCGATACAAAAGATTTTCGAGAATCATTAGGCTCGTTAATCATACACCCAAGTCTAAAGCTTGTTCCAATTCCAGGTCTTCCTTTCGAAATTAAAGTTTCGGAGTGACTTCCAGAGCGCATTCTGAAACTAACATAAAAATCTTCACTTCCTTCTAAAATAATACCTTTGTCACTAAGTACCGTATTTACATCCATAATGTCTAAAAACATCTTTGTGTTTTGTCCAAATCCGATGTCTATAATTACAGGAGTGGCAGCTGATAGTGAAAAGGGAGAACCTGCGATAGGTATTCCGCTCCCATCGGTTACGGTAACCAAAAATGGAGTGATTTCAGCAGTTGAGAGATAAAGGTATTGGTCTTCAATTTGGGAAGCATCTCTAGAGTGCAAAGGGGGTAACCAATGTTTGTTACTTAACTGACTAAAGGAAGCGTTAAAAGCTAAAATTAAAAAAACTTTTATTAATAGATTTTTCATGGTGAATGCGGGTGTATAAGCTTGTAAAAATAAATAGAATAGTAGAATTAATCTAAATATTATCAAAAAAAAGCTCTTAATTGCACGTTCCCAGTATGTATGGTTTTACTGGTTTCACTATTTCTGCCTTGATAATTGATGTTCAGGTCTAAATATTGTGTCAAATTTTTTTGTAAAAGTATGCGCCATGTTTGATTTTTACCGGGTTGTAAACCTGCTAACATTTGAAAGCCAACTGCTGATAAGGCATTTCCATCATACAAGTTATTATACATCGAAAATTCACCGTTCATGCTAAATCCTTTTTCGCTGTTGAAGGTAAATGATGTTCCAAAACGGGTTTGTTTTAACGTTTCGAAGACGCCAATTTGATTTTCTTTCTGTTGGTATTCGTAAAAAATATCCCAACTCGCATTTTTGGAAAACAAATAACCAATTTTTGGTTCAATTTGATAACTTCTAATGGCAAAATTTCTATTCGAAAAACTATCGGAGTAAGAGGCTGTTTTTGTGCTGCTAGAGGATAAATTGAACAACCAAATTTTCTTAGCCAAATGTTGGTATTGCAACTGATGTGACTGATTTATTGCGATAACATTTCCAACAGAAAGTAAATTCTGACTTTCGTTTAGTAAGAATGAATAAGTCGTTGAGTGATGTTGTTTTCCGCGATTAAAAAACAAACTATTTCTGAAATTTGTATTCAAACCTATTAATTCATCATCGTTTTTTGAAAATGGATTCCAATCAAAATTAGCACCATTTCGAAAGTTCTTTTTATCAATTAAAAAAGAAGTTTGATTGTGAAAATGAGATACAAATTTCTTGAACCCTTTTTCATTTTGCCATTGGTTAAAGTTGAAATTTAAGGCTTGTGAAAACTTATTTTGATGCGTGCGTATAAAAACTTGATTCGGTAAAAACACGCGAACGTAAATAGCTAAATCAGAATATGGAGCAATTTCGAACTCTTGCAATTCCTGAATACCATTGCCATTGTAATCGTTCCACATGTAAACCCCTTGTCCAGGGTCTACTTCTAAATAGGTAAATTCTTGTTGGGCAATCGTACCCGAACTGGTTTCATAAGCTGTCGTAGTCTGAATTAATTGTTCGAAAAAGCTGTCGGAATACAAAATTCGGGAATTCAACGATGGTTCGTCTTTTAAGTTTGCGTCTTCATATTTCAAGGTACGATAATTCAAAAACACACTCAAATTCCTTTTCTCAGTTTTGATCAATTGTGATTTCAAATAATATGAATTGGAATGGTTTACTCGTTCAATGTTGTTGTTTTGTAGACTATCATTTTGACGTTGTAAAAAGCCTAATTCCACAAAGACTTTTGTAGAATCGCCTCTTCCCACAAAAGCACCATATTCTAAAAAGCGTTGGCTCAAGTCTGAAAATGTATTAGTTGCTTTTAGATTCTCTAAATTTTCTTCTAAATTCACAGTAGCACCCACCCAATTTTTACCCAATTTGTATGACGAACGATTTTCACTTCTAGAAAAGGAAGAATTAGAAAGTTTGGAATCACTTTTCATTATGCTCGAATTACTCCAAATCATCCAGTTTTTCTTGGTATATCTTCCTGAAAAAGTATGTTTGTTTCCCGAAAAAGAATTGCCAAAAGTTAAGTTTTCAAACTGATAAATTGCTTTCCCTTTGTTGTTAAAATTAAAATCCAGCCCCGAAGTTAAAAAACTTTGGTTTCCAATTAAAGGAGCGGTAATGTTCCAATCGCGATTAAATTCAATGGTATACAAACGTTCAATTGGTTTGAAATTTTCTTGTACAAATTGATAGTTCGAGAAAGCTTCAATTTTAGTTTTCTTATCAAAAATTCGTTGTCTTCCGCTAAATTTACCCCCGAATCCTCTGTTATTATCGTCATTTAGCGATGAGTATAAGTTTTGATCGCTGCTACTTAAAGCCAATTCAAAATCTAAAAATGTTTTTTCACTCGGATTGTATTTCCCTAAAACCGTTGCCATTTGAATTTTTGTTGGCGCAATCAAACGAACAATCGGTTCGTAATTTCCTTGTGGAACACCACCAATTGGTGCTATGTATTCATAGATTTTTCCTACGGCTTGATTGTTTGCTAAAATGTAATTTCCTTGAAGATTCCCCACCAAGGAGAAACGTACATTATACAATTCGTCACTTGGATTATTCGAATATTCAAATGCTTCAACCCCGCCAATTACTACTTTTCGATACAAAATTTTATTTTCTGAGTAGGTGTCCAAATAAGCCGATGGTCCGTTCATTTGTGATACATCATCGCCGGCGTTTTGTAAAATTGCTATTTGTTCAGAAGATAAATTTTGTTGTAAAGGTTGGTTTTTTACATCACTTTCCGAATATAAATAACCGCCAATTTGCCAATTTTCTCGTTCGTGCGAGATACCGCCATACGTAATAAATCGGGTGAAATTTCTATCCGTATATTGATATTCTACGTTGATTCGCATCTCAGAAGTAATTGGAAATAAAGAAGTGAAAATGATTTCCCCTGCGTTGTAATCGATGATGTAATCGTTGTTTTCTCCACGGGTTTTCAAAATTCCGTTCACATAAACCCGTTCAGAACCTGAAATTACTAAAACGTACAATTCGTTATTATTTCCTCGTAATTTATACGGACCTTGATTGCCTTCTTGTCCAACGAACGAACTTCGGGCATATTGTCCTCGAACCAAAGCGCCAGAAGCAATGACTTCCGTTTTTTTATCAGCCGTTCCAAAGGTGAATTGAGAGGCTAAACCTTGTACTTTTTTGTTGAAATTTAAGAAAGCAGATTTTCGATTTTCCAGAAATAAATCACCAGCGCGAATGTTCCATTTGTCCGAAAATAATTCGATGAAAATTTGGTCAAATTCATCTAATTTTTGCGAATAACCGCCTTCTTGCAAAGGGATATTACTATCCTGAATGGAAGCGCGTAAACTTACTTTTTCGGAAATTTTTCCTGTGATTTGTAAATCTAAATTGGAATTCACCACCGTATTTTGATTGTTTCCAACCGTAACACCACGCGTAATACTTCCCGAGGTATTTAATCCGTCAAATGGTTTGTATTGGGTGTTTTTGTCTTTTTTGAAAACGACTAATTTTCCTGCGTCGTTCGAAACCACTTTATCGTCATCGTAAATGGAATAGGTTTTGGTTAAAAAATCAGGAAATTTTGCATAGCGCACAATTAGGGAATCAGAAGTGTTGATTTCTTTGGTGAAAATTACCGTTCCTTTTTGGAAATTTACTTTGTAAAAGCTGGTGTCAATGACTTTTCCATTTTTGTCTTTAATTTCAAAAAAGGAATTGTTCAAACTGAATTTTTCTATTGAAATCGTGTCTTTTGAAAACGCAATTTTTTTAGTTGGGTAGGATTGCAAGGTCTCTTGAGTAAAACTACTCAAAAAGCACAACAAAAATCCCGCTAAAAAAACAATTTTTTGCATAAATACTATAACTCCGAATCTTCAAAAGTAGTATTTATTGTTGGAAAATTATTATTTCAACCTTTTTGACCAATCAATTGGGGAGCGAGAAGTGTGAAAAACTCCAATTACAATTATTTTATCAAGATTAATTAGATAATGAACTCCATAAGGAAATCGTTTAATAAATCTAACTTTTACATTTTTATATCTAACTTGAAAAAGTTCAGGATTTCTAAAAAATTTGACTAATACTTTGTTCTAAGCAAAGTTCAAAATCATAAGATAAACCGTCTCTTTGTTCTTCATACCAAATGGCAATCTGTTCAATATCGAGAAGCGCTTCTTTTGAAAATATAAGTTTATGCATTTCTACTTTTTTTCAACGTATTTTTAACGTCTTCCCAAGTATAAAACTCGGTTTTGTCTTCTTCTACCAATGAAATTCTTCGGTCTAATTCTTGTTTCATTGCATCAGACAATTCTAATTTTTCTTTCGAAACACTTTCCCAAAGTTCTTCTGCTAAAAGAATTTTTTCGGCATTGGTATATTTATCTAAATCTTTGATTTTCATGGCTAAACTTTTTTATAAAGTTAGGAAAAATATTTTTATTAATTGGCACATCGACTAATAGTCTAATTTCCAAATTAAACTACTCCTTCGTAATCACCTGCATCGTTTCTCTCGAAATTTGACGTAGTAATATCGTTTTATTCGTTTCTACCACTTTTGCTGCATTCTCATCAAAATGTCTGATGGTGTAAAGCGATACATTTTCGTTATAGGAAACTTTGAATTTTTTTGCCAATACTTTTCGCAACTCTTCAAAGTTGTTGTATTTGTCTTCGATACAAACAGAGAAACTAATTGCTGTATTTTGAATTAAATTCACTTTGATTTTGTATTTCGAAAACAAAGCAAATATCTCACTAATATGATTCTCCATAATAAAATCGAAATCAATAGACGATAACGATAATAACAATTGGTTTTTCTTTAAAATGAAACAAGAAGTTTGCGGCTCTAAATCAGCTCCTCTAGAAACGCTTGTTCCTGGTAATGTTGGGTTAATAAACGATTTTACGTATAATGGAATTTCTTTTTTCTGTAAAGGTTGTAAGGTTTTTGGGTGAATAACCGAAGCTCCGTAAAACGCTAACTCAATTGCTTCTCTGTATGAAATTTGGTTCAACAAAACTGCGTTTTCAAAATATCTTGGATCGGCATTTAGAACTCCGGGAACGTCTTTCCAAATGGTGACACTTTCCGCACCCAAACAATAGGCAAAAATTGCAGCCGTATAATCTGAACCTTCACGGCCTAGAGTTGTCGTAAAATTGTTTTCATCCGAGCCCAAGAACCCCTGTGTGATGTTCAATACTTTTCTTTTAACTCCTTTTGAAATTAATTTTTGAGTGGTTTCCCAATCTACTTGCGCGTCACGGTAATTGTTATCGGTTTTAATTAGTGGTCGCACATCAATCCAGTGGTTAAATAAACCTTGTGAATTGAAATAATGACTCACGATTGTTGTAGATACAATCTCTCCAATACTCACTACTTGATCGTATACAAAACTATAATTAGGAGATTTATTACTGCGAATGAAATATTCTAAATCGTCGAAATGCGCATTCACATCAAAAAACACGTCGTGCTCTTCATCTTCAAATAAATCTAATAAAATTTGGTTGTGGTATTTACGAACTTCTTGAAGCGAGGCATGCAATTCCTTCGATTTATCAAAGTAGTTTTTGATGACTACTTCTAAAGCGTTTGTGGTTTTTCCCATAGCAGAAATTACCAACAAAACATCCTCGTGTCCTACTGTGTTTAAAACATGTAATACGTTTTTTACGCCTGCAGCATCTTTAACCGATGCACCTCCAAATTTGAATATTTTCATGAGTTCAATTAGTCAATATGGCAATTAGCCAATGTGTCAATTAGTATTTACTTCAAAAATCTTAAATGGTTATTCTTCAATCAAAAACTGTTTTATTCCTTCCTCATCCATATGCACCACACGCCAATCGTCTAAAACTTTTGCCCCCGATTTTTCATAAAATTGAATTGCTGGTGTATTCCAGTCTAAAACGTTCCATTCGATTCTGCGAACATTTTCAGCTTTTCCTTGTTTAATGATTTCTTTGTAAAGAGCAAATCCAGCACCAGTTCCGCGTTTGTTTTCTTTTACTACTAAATCTTCTAAATGGATGGTTTTACCTTTCCAAGTCGAATAACGATAATAGAACAAAGCCATTCCGATAATCTCTTCATCAACTTCGGCAACAAAACATTGAAAAAGTGGATTTTCTGAAAAACCATCACGAACCAAATCATCAACGGTAACTACAACAGCATCAGGTTCTTTTTCAAAAGTGGCCAATTCCTGAATCAATTCTAAAACGGATGTCATGTCGTTTTTCGTTGCTTTTCTAATAATCATTTTTTCTAATTTTATACAAAAGTAAAATTAACTTAAACATCTTTTCAAATATTTTGTATCATTTTTATGACGCTAATATTTTTCGCAAAGGTCATAAATAATAGCCATTTTTTTAAAAGGATTTTGTTTTTTTGTGGCTATTTCACAAAAAACACGATATTTGTGCCTTAAACACAACTACAACGTTTTCGAAATGGAAGAAAGAAACAGAACCTTAGGCGAATTTATCATTGAACATCAAAATTCGTTTCAATATTCAACAGGAGAATTATCACGAATTATCAATTCTATTCGATTGGCTGCAAAAGTGGTTAATTACAAAGTAAACAAAGCGGGATTGGTAGATATTGTGGGTGCTGCGGGAGAACAAAATGTACAAGGTGAGGACCAACAAAAATTAGACGTTTATGCGAATGAAGTTTTTATTCAAACGTTGATTAATCGCGAAATCGTATGTGGAATCGCCTCAGAAGAGAATGATGACTTTATTACCGTTGCAGGTTCAGATAATTCACACAACAACAAATATGTGGTTTTGATGGATCCATTAGATGGTTCTTCCAATATTGATGTAAATGTTTCTGTAGGAACAATTTTTTCGGTTTTTAGAAGAATTACTCCAGTAGGAACTCCTGTTACCTTAGAAGACTTCTTACAACCAGGTATAAATCAAGTTGCAGCAGGGTATGTGATTTATGGAACTTCAACAATGTTGGTATATACAACAGGTGATGGAGTGAACGGGTTTACTTTAAACCCTGCCATCGGGACTTTTTATTTATCGCACCCTAATATGAAATATTCGGAAGACGGAAAAATTTACTCGATTAATGAAGGTAATTATGTCCACTTTCCACAAGGGGTAAAAGATTACATTAAATATTGCCAATTAGAAGAAGGAGATAGGCCTTATACTTCTCGTTATATTGGAAGTTTGGTTTCTGATTTTCATAGAAACATGATTAAAGGAGGAATTTACCTGTACCCAACAAGCTCAAAGGCACCTAATGGTAAATTACGTTTGTTATATGAATGCAATCCAATGGCATTTATTGCCGAACAAGCGGGCGGTAAAGCTTCAGACGGTTTCAAAAGGATCATGGAAATTGAACCCACAGAATTACACCAACGTGTTCCGTTTTTCTGTGGAAGTAAAAATATGGTAGAAAAGGCAGAAGAGTTTATGGCAAATGCAAAGTAGATTTTTCTAAAACCTGCAAAAATAAAAAAAGCACAATTTCGGTAGAAATTGTGCTTTTGTATTTTAAAACAGTTTTAATTACCTGTTCATGTGTTGCATTTCGTAAGTAAATGTTTCTAAATCTACATTCATATCTACTAACCTTAAGGCTTTGTCAACGATATATCCCACATTGGCAGCTGTAAAGCCTAGCGCTAACGCAAAACGTGTTAGTAAATCTTGTTGTTTTTCGCCTAAAACATCATCCGCATATACCATTCTTGCTAAATCATACAAACGCTCTAAGCGGTGGGTATGCATTAAGGGTGGATTAACGGGATACTTTAATGGATTTTCTAAAATTTCATCATATTCTGCTTGAGAAATTTCTAATTTGATAGCCAGTTTGTCTAAGAAGTGTTTTTCTTCAGGAGTGATAGTTCCATCGGATAAAGCTACTCTTACAATAGCCGAAAAATGACCTTTGTTTCTATTTCTAAAACCGCTATCGAATAAATCTGAAATTGACATGTTGTTTGTTTTTATATGGTAGCAAAATTACACAAAAAATCTATTTTTTTACAACAATTTTATTTGCTTTTGTGATGTAGAATTTGGATACATAAAAAAATAAATTGTAAGTTTGGATTTCCCTAATAAAACTTAATTATTATGTCAGAATTTTGGATGTATTTTAATATTGGTCTCAAACATGTGTTAGATATTAACGCTTATGATCACGTATTGTTTTTGATGGCTTTGGTTGTTCCTTATGCCTTTAAGGATTGGAAAAATGTTTTTGTTCTGGTATCACTTTTCACCATCGGACACACCTTGGCGTTGTTGTTGTCGGTTTACGGAATTGTACAAATTCAAGCAAGTTTGGTTGAGTTTTTAATTCCCGTTACCATCTTGATTACCGCCATTTTTCATTTATTCACTGCTGGAAAATCATCTAAAAACGAAAGTATCACCTTTGTTGCGATTGTTACTTTGTTTTTTGGAATTATTCACGGATTAGGTTTTTCAAATTACTTCAAAACAATCTTACCAGGTGCTGCTTCCGATAAATTATTACCCCTACTAGAATTTGCATTAGGGATTGAAGCAGCCCAAATTATTGTAGTTGTGGTTTTTTTAATTATATCCTATATCGTACAAACTTTTTTCCGTTTTTCTAAAAGAGATTGGGCTTTAGTTATGTCAGCATTTATAATTGGCGTAGTTTTGCCTATGCTAATAGAGAGCGAAATTTGGAATTGATAATGAAGAAAGAAAAAAGAGCGAAATACGACAAAGCTTATCTGAGAATTGCCAAAGAATGGGGCAATTTATCATATTGCCAACGAAAAAAAGTAGGTGCGATTATCGTTAAAGATAAAATGATTATTTCAGATGGTTACAACGGAACACCATCAGGATTTGAAAATTGTTGTGAAGACGAAGATAACGTGACCAAATGGTATGTACTGCACGCAGAGGCAAATGCAATTTTAAAAGTGGCACGTTCAACGCAATCTTGTGAAGATGCTACGTTATATATAACACTTTCACCTTGTAAAGATTGCAGTAAATTAATTCATCAATCGGGTATTAGGCGAGTGGTGTATCATCAAGAATATAAAGATACTTCGGGGGTTGATTTTTTAAGAAAGGCAGGAGTTGAGGTTGAACTAATTGAAGATTTGAGTTAAAATGAAAATAAATAAAGTATATTTTCCAATAGTAATCGCAGTAGCTGTTGCGGTCGGTTTGTTGTTGGGAAGTAAACTCAACCCTTCCACTGAAAACGCTTTTTTGAGTCGGAATAATAACAAAAACAAACTCAACAAACTCATCGATTTCATCGAAAAAGAATATGTGGATAGCCTAAATACCGATTCTATTGTGGATTTAACGGTTAACGGGATTTTAGAAAAACTTGATCCGCATTCGGTTTATATCCCTAAAAGTCAACTAGAGGCAGTCGAACAAGAAATGCGTGGGGACTTTGTTGGAATTGGTATCAATTTTTACATGTACAATGATTCTTTAGCAGTTATAAAAACCATTGCAAATGGACCTTCGGAAAAAGCGGGTTTAAAATCTGGAGACCGAATCCTTTTTGCCGATAAGTTGCAATTGTACAATAAAAAATTAGAAACTGATACGTTGTTTTCCATCTTAAAAGGCGAACAAGGTTCTAATGTAAAACTAACTGTTTATCGAAAATCCGAAAAGAAGAAATTTGCTGTAAACATTACTCGTGATGTCATTCCAATTAAAAGTGTTGATGTATGGCAAATGATGAACAAAACTACGGGTTATATTAAAATCAATCGCTTTGCAGAAAAAACCTATGATGAGTTTTTGTCGGGTTTAACCCAATTGAAAAAAGAAGGTGCTAATCATATTATTATCGATTTAAGAGATAATGGTGGTGGTTATCTAGATTCGGCTGTAAAAATCGCAGATGAGTTCTTGAAAAACAAAGAATTAATAGTTAAAACGAAAAACAAAAAGGATAAAATTGAAACTACCTTAGCCACTGAAAAAGGAATTTTTGAAACGGGTAAAGTCAGTGTTTTAATTAATGAAAATAGTGCTTCAGCAAGTGAAATTTTAGCAGGAGCTATTCAAGATAACGACAGAGGTTTGGTGTACGGAAGACGTTCTTTTGGTAAAGGATTAGTACAACGCGAAATGCCATTAGGGGACGGTTCGGCAGTACGATTAACCATTGCCAGATATTATACACCATCAGGACGCTCCATTCAAAAGCCTTATGAAGACAAAGGTGAAAATTATTTCAATGAATTTGACAAGCGTTTTGAAAGCGGCGAATTGTACGAAAAAGATAAGGTAAAAATTGCGGATAGCTTAAAATTCAAAACGAAGAGAGGGCGCATCGTATATGGCGGTGGCGGAATTATGCCTGATATTTTTGTTCCACTAGAAGATTCGCACGGAGCAGAAGGGTTAACGATGTTGATGCAATCGGGATTGGTGAATTATTTTGTGTTTGAACAATTAGATCAAAACCGCAAAAAGTTTGAAAAAATTTCGATGGAAGCTTTAGAAAAAGAATTACGTTCTGGAAATTATTTTAATAATTTTAAAGAATATATGGCAAAAGGCGGTTTACTTTTCAATTTAGATACTCAGAAAGATAAAGTATTATTCTATCTTCAAGCAGAATTTGTTCGCCAATTATTTAACGAAAATGCTTATTACCAATTGATTTTAAAGAAAGACAATATGGTAAATAAGGTGTTGAGTAAGTAAAAATGTTATAAAATGAGTAGAAGAGATAAATTATTCGATTTGCCAATTTATAAAAAAGCCGAATTAATTTTAGATTTGGTAAACAGTCTTTTAAACACCATTAGTGAAGAAGATGAGTATTTGAATGCCACAAAATATATGATGCGAGATGATGCTGCGATAATTTGTGCTAAAATTGCGGGTGCTGAAGGCGGAGATATGTATAGCATCCGAATGCAAAATGCGGCAATCATCAGAGATCATGCAATGCATTTATATGTTCAAGTAGGAAGTTTACGATTTCACGATTCTTTTAAAGATACCGATTATGTTACGTTGATTAGAAAAGAAATCGACGAATTCAGAGAATTGTTTATCAATTGGGTAGCTAGTTTTGACAAGAGTAATTATTATTGGGACGAATGGGAATTGTTTAATCCGCCGGGAGCTATTCCGCCAGACCCTAATGAATATCAAGATCCAATCAATTGGGATGATTTTTTAGAAGGAATGAATTTCGATGATGAAGAATATGATTCAGAAGAATAAAAAGCTATTTTCCCAAAGCATCATGCACCTGTACCGGATTTCCGTTATTCCACAACGTTAAAATATCCGTTGCAACTGAAGCACCACTACCAGCTGCAATGCTTAATTGACTTCTATGTCCGGCTAAAACGCCTGCTGCATAAATGCCTTCGGTAACCAAATGGTCGGTATTTTTTAATTGGATTCTGTTTTTCTCAGGAGCAGCTTTTTGATGTGGCATTACAAAGGATTCCAAACCTTCAATGGTAAAAGGATTTCCAGCGCCAATCGCAATCACTACAATTTTAGCTTGAAGCGAAGATTTGTTGGTAGTAATTGTGAAATTTCCTGCTTCACCCGAAATAGAAAGTACTTTTTTACCATGAATTTGTTGCACGTGCGGATACAAGTTGGTCAAATGTTCCAAACTTTCTTCTAATAATTCACTGCCTAATTTCCCTGCAGGAATTCCGTAAGCGTTATTAAAAATGGCATTTTGTAATGAAGAGGCTTTTTGGTGTGCCACAATCGCAATTTTTTTATCTATTGCAAACGGTTTGTTTTGGGCTGAACCCAAAATCAAAGCACACGAAACTCCGGAAACACCAGCGCCAATAATTAAAACGTCAAGCATTATTGTTTGGTTTTTTCTTCAATCATTTTTGAAAAACGCAATAGCACTAGTAGTAAAATTGCGCAAATTCCAGCGACAACACCAATTATGGCAATGGTGCTATTTTCATCAAAAGGATTGCTATAATCAATTTGAAAAAGATTAAAAACAATTAAAACTAATGCGATAGCAACTGCTACATAAGTAAATATTTTCATTTTTTTGTATTTCTAAATAAATAATCCTTTAACATTAGCGGCGAATAATTTTACAGCTATCGCCAGTAAAATAACACCAAAAATTTTACGAATTACACCCAAGCCATTGGTTCCCAGTAGCCTTTCTATTTTTCCTGATGATTTCAACACCCCATACACGACAATTACATTGATCAAGATAGCTATGATGATGTTGATTTTATCATAAGCTGCACGAAGCGATAATATTGTTGTCATCGTTCCAGCTCCAGCAATCAGCGGAAACGCGATAGGTACAATTGAAGCAGTACTTGGATTGTCTTCTTTGTACAATCGAATCCCTAAAATCATTTCCAAAGCAAGAAAAAATAAGACAAACGAACCCGCAACAGCAAACGAATTTGCATCTATGCCAATTAATTTCAGAATTTCTTCTCCTACAAACAAAAAGGCAATCATAATTACCGCCGCAACAATTGTCGCTTTTTCCGATTGAATATGACCCATTTTACTGCGTAAATCCACAATAATCGGAATACTTCCCACAATATCAATTACAGCAAATAAAATCATGCTGATGGTAAAAATGTCTTTCCAATTGATTCCTAATTCCATAAAACGCTGAATATTTGTGCAAATATAAGGATAATGAATCAAGAACGTTTCTAATTTAACGATACATTATCATATCAAGTTCATTATCAATATCAAGTTCAAATTCAAGTAATGTGAAGATTTAAACGCAAAGTCGCAAAGTTTTTTCGCAAAGAGCGCAATGAGAGAAGTAAAACGTCTCGGTCTGGCTTTTTTCAACGCAATCAAAATCTAAAAAACTCCTTGTAAGCTATACGCAAAGAGCGCAAAGTTTTTTCGCAATGAAACACAAAAGAACTCTGTGAAACTTTATGCAAAACTTCGAGAGACTTTGTGTTGCAAAAAATCCGTCATCATTCGCGCTTCGCAGAACCTGTGTCATCCGCGTGCCAATATCAAGTTTAATTTAAAATCCAAAATCTAAATTCAAAATCGTATCTTTGCACTTTAAAATAAGCCCAATATGTTTCAGTTAAACAAAACCATCGTTTCCGAAGAAATCTTAGAAAAAGAATTCGTTTGCAATTTGTCAGCTTGTCAAGGCGCTTGTTGTGTGGATGGCGATGCGGGTGCTCCTTTAGATGAGGAAGAAACCATAATTTTAGCTGAAATTTTCCCAAAAGTAAAACCTTTTCTTCGTCCTGAAGGAATAAAAGCCATTGAAGAACAAGGTACGCACGTAGTTTCCGATTTTGGAGAATTAGAAACACCACTTATCGATGGTAAAGACTGTGCTTACGTGATTTTTGACGGAAAAACGGCACTTTGTGGAATCGAGCAAGCCTATAATCAAGGTATTGTAGATTGGAAAAAACCGGTCTCTTGTCATTTATACCCAATTCGAATTAAAGAATATTCGGATTTCGCAGCGGTGAATTATCACAAATGGCATATTTGCGATGACGCTTGTTCGTTAGGACAAGAATTAGGTGTTCCGGTGTACCAATTTGTGAAAGAAGCACTAGTTAGAAAATTCGGACAACAATGGTTTGATGAATTAGACAAAGTTGCAAAAGAGTTGAAAAAATAATCCCTTTTTTATCGATTGAAAATACTCGTGAGTCACTTATTTTTCAGTTGCTTACAAGGTTTTAACAGTTGTTTTATAGGTTTTTAATTAATTGATTTTCAGTATTTTAAAAACCTATATTAAATTATTGGCAATTATCAGCTTTGTTAAAAACTTACCTCAATTGTGAATAAGTTTGCCTTTCTTTTTTCATTTCAAATGACAAACTTTGTAAACCCCAAATGAATTAAAACAACCAATCATTAACATTTTTAAAATCAAACAGCTATGTCTTTAGTGGAACCTATTTTGCAAGAAAACAAAGATCGATTTGTAATTTTTCCTATCAAGCACCAAGATATTTGGGAATGGTACAAAAAACAAGAAGCGTGTATTTGGACAGCAGAAGAAATTGATTTGCATCAAGATTTAAGCGATTGGAACAATAAATTAAACGATGACGAAAAATATTTCATCAAACATATTTTAGCATTCTTCGCAGCTTCTGACGGAATTGTAAACGAAAACTTAGCAGAAAATTTTGTTAATGAAGTGCAATATCCAGAGGCAAAATTCTTCTACGGTTTCCAAATCATGATGGAAAACATTCACAGTGAAACGTATTCGTTATTAATTGATACGTATGTGAAAGACGAAGCAGAGAAAAATCAGTTATTCCATGCTATTGAAGTGTTTCCAGCAATTAAAGAAAAAGCACAATGGGCTTTAAAATGGATTGAATCAGATTCATTTGCAGAACGATTAATTGCTTTCGCAGCAGTAGAAGGAATTTTCTTCTCAGGTTCGTTCTGTTCGATTTACTGGTTGAAAAAACGTGGATTAATGCCAGGATTAACCTTCTCAAACGAATTAATTTCTCGTGATGAAGGAATGCATTGTGATTTTGCGGTTCACTTACACACGCATCATATTGTAAACAAAGTGCCAAAAGCAAGAATTACGGAAATTATCGTAGATGCATTAAACATCGAAAGAAAATTCATCACGGAATCATTGCCAGTAAGTTTGATTGGTATGAATGCTACTTTAATGACGCAATATTTAGAATTCGTAACCGATAGATTATTAGTAGAATTAGGATGTGATAGAGTGTATAACTCTTCAAACCCATTCGATTTTATGGATATGATTTCGTTACAAGGAAAAACGAATTTCTTCGAAAAACGCGTTGCAGAATATCAAAAAGCAGGTGTTATGAATTCAGATGCTGAATCAAGTAAAATTAGCTTCGACGCTGATTTTTAAAAAATATTTAAACACATAGACACATAGGATTGTTTTTTGGATGAATTTAAGGCGTTTCACTTTTTTAAGTTGACATAGCGCTATGTGTATTCAGAATGAACTATCTAAATCTTTTTTTAAAAGTTATTATCTATGTTTCTATGTGTTTTAAAAAATAAAGCGCTATAAAATGTCGGGAGACTCGTGCTTTAGTTCAATAAATACTAACCGAAAGCAGAGAAGGGATTGTCTGTTTTCAAAAACTAAAAGTGTATGTATGTAGTAAAAAGAGATGGCCATAAGGAGCCAGTAATGTTTGACAAAATCACGGACAGAATTAAAAAATTGTGTTATGGACTTAACGACATGGTTGACGCTGTGAAAGTGGCAATGCGTGTAATTGAAGGTTTGTACGATGGAGTTTCTACTTCAGAATTAGATAATTTAGCAGCTGAAACCGCAGCATCCATGACGGTTACGCATCCAGATTATGCCCAACTAGCGGCTCGTATTGCAATTTCTAACTTACACAAAAATACCAACAAATCATTCTCGGAAACGATGAGTGAAATGTACCACTACGTAAATCCAAGAACGAATCAAGAAGCCCCTTTGATTTCGGATGAGGTTTACGAAGTTATTCAAGCCAACGCAGAATTTTTAAATTCGCATATTATATATAACCGTGATTTTAATTACGATTACTTTGGTTTCAAGACTTTAGAGCGTTCGTACTTATTGCGAATCAACGGAAAAATCGTGGAGCGTCCACAACACATGTTAATGCGTGTGTCTGTTGGAATTCACTTAAATGATTTAGAAGCGGTTATTGAAACCTACGATTTAATGTCGAAAAAGTTCTTTACACACGCTACACCAACATTATTCAATGCAGGAACTCCAAAACCTCAAATGTCCTCTTGTTTCTTATTAACGATGAAAGATGATAGTATTGATGGAATTTACGATACCCTAAAACAAACGGCTAAAATTTCACAGTCCGCTGGAGGAATTGGTTTAGCTATTCATAACGTTCGTGCAACGGGTTCTTACATTCGTGGCACAAACGGAACTTCAAACGGAATTGTTCCCATGTTACGTGTTTTCAATGATACGGCTCGTTATGTAGATCAAGGTGGAGGGAAACGTAAAGGAAGTTTTGCAATTTATTTAGAAACTTGGCATGCCGATATTTTTGAATTCCTGGATTTGAAAAAGAATACAGGTAAAGAAGAAATGCGTGCGAGAGATTTATTCTTCGCGATGTGGACTTCTGATTTATTCATGAAACGTGTAGAAGCAGATGCTAGTTGGACGTTAATGTGTCCAAACGAATGTCCAGGTTTAGATGAAGTTTATGGGGATGAATTCGAAGCATTATACCTTTCCTACGAAGCACAAGGAAAAGGCAGAAAAACGATTAAAGCGCGTGAGCTTTGGGAAAAAATTCTTGAATCTCAAATCGAAACAGGAACTCCTTATATGTTGTACAAAGATGCAGCGAACAGAAAATCGAACCAAAAGAATTTGGGAACAATTCGTTCGTCTAATTTATGTACTGAAATTATGGAGTACACTTCTCCAGATGAAATTGCAGTGTGTAACTTGGCGTCTATTTCGTTACCAATGTTTGTGGAAAACGGAGCCTTCAATCACGAATTGTTATTCAATGTAACAAAACGCGTTACTCGCAACTTAAATAAAGTAATCGATAGAAACTACTATCCAGTAAAAGAAGCGGAAAACTCAAACATGCGTCACCGTCCGGTAGGATTAGGAGTTCAAGGTTTGGCGGATGCTTTTATTATGTTAAGAATGCCTTTTACAAGTGATGAAGCTAAAAAATTAAACCAAGAAATTTTCGAAACTTTATATTTCGCAGCTGTAACCGCTTCTATGGAAATGGCAAAAGAAGAAGGGCCGTATTCGTCTTACGAAGGTTCGCCAATTTCAAAAGGAGAATTCCAACACAACCTTTGGGGTTTAAAAGACGAAGAACTTTCTGGTCGTTGGGATTGGGCAAGTTTAAGAAAAGAAGTAATGGCAAACGGAGTGAGAAACTCATTGTTGGTAGCCCCAATGCCAACTGCTTCAACATCTCAAATTTTAGGAAATAACGAAGCTTTTGAGCCGTATACTTCTAACATTTATACAAGAAGAGTACTTTCGGGAGAATTTATCGTGGTAAACAAACACTTATTAAACGATTTAGTAGAAAGAGGTTTGTGGAACGAAACATTGAAGCAAGAAATTATGCGTCACAATGGTTCAGTACAACATATTGAAAGAATTCCAGCAGATTTAAAAGAATTATACAAAACCGTTTGGGAAATGTCGATGAAAGATATTATCGATATGTCGCGTCAAAGAGGGTATTTCATTGACCAATCGCAATCGTTGAACTTGTTTATGCAAGATGCAAATTATGCGAAATTAACTTCGATGCATTTCTACGCTTGGAAATCAGGTTTAAAAACAGGAATGTACTACTTAAGAACAAAAGCTGCGGTGGATGCAATTAAGTTTACGTTAAACAACGATAAAGTTGCGGCTCCAATTGAAGTGAAAGAGCAACAGGTTGAAGTGAAAAAAGTAGAAGCTATCGCCGTTTTAGAAGAACCAGCAGAAATGACAGCTGAAGAATACAGAGCAATGATCGAAATGGCTAGAAACGCAGGTCCAGAAGATTGTGAAATGTGTGGTTCTTAATTTTAGAGAATGAGGAAGTTTGTACAGAATATTGTAACAATAATTACAATTACTGCTGGTATTGTAGCAGTTTTAAGTTTTGTTTATCAAGTTAAATCGGATAATCCTAAAATTGAGATATTAGAGATTAACAATGATAATTTAACTAATATTCCTAGAATAAAAAACTTGACCGCTAATTTTTCTTATAAGGATAGTGTTATAACTAATTTATGGAAATTAAACGCAGTAATCAAAAATGTAGGGTCAAAAACAATTATTGGTAAAGGGACAAATAAAAACATTATTGAAAATCATATTGGTTTTAAATTAAATGAAGGTTTTCGATTAATCGATTTTAACATTGCTAAAGCTCAATTTCCAAATGAAATAAAAAAGGATAGTAATTCTGTTAGATTATTTTTTTCGCAATGGAGAGAAGATGAGCAAATAGATGTAACTATATATGCAGAGCAAATTTCTAATGCTTCAAGTGAATTAAAAATTATTGGTGATGAAAGAGATATTGTTGATGGTGAAATTACTTACAGAAAAATAAATCAACAAGTCAATCAGCGTAAAAATTTAGCTGATTATCTGCCTGAATCTATTTCAGCAGTTTTGCTTTGGATAGGTATAATTGTATATGCTTTATGTTCATTAATATTACCCTTTGGAATGATTTACGAGGTTTATAAATATTTTATGTTTGGAAGTTGGAAAAGAAAATGGAATAGTAAGTTTAACGAGAATATTTTAAGATTATATAAGGAAAAAGAGTTGGCTAAAATTTATAGTCCTAATAATTTACCAGATAGTTATTGGGAAAAAATAAATGTTCCTAAACCTGACCTTCCTATGCAACCTTTTGCTAGTACCTTTTTAGGTATGCTTGTGTTGTTAATATTGTTAATATTACCATTGCTTTGGTTGATAAAAATTTAAAAGAAAAACAGTCATCATTCGATGGCTGTTTTTCTTTTAAATAATTACAATCCAATTCGTACATTTGAAAAAAATACTATTATGTCAAAAGACAAAAAAGGCGTTTACACGGGAATCATAGAAAAAGACGCAGACGGAAATTATTTCTGCGGAGAATATTTGTTGGATTACCAATACACAGAGAAAAACTTCAAAGTTGGAGACGAAATCAACATCAAATCGGTTATCGTAAATCCGAGTGATAAAAGTTACAATCAGTATCCTAAAAAATCGAGAAATTTCTTCTTGGCTAACGAAAAAGAGTAATTCTAAAATCCGCAATCTTCAATCTAGAATCTTATGATGCAGTGGGAACAATTATTGTCCTTAAAAAGACAAGGCGACACCAGCAAACGTTTACGAAAAGAGCAAGACGATACCCGTTTAGGCTTTGAAGTCGATTATGACCGAATTATTTTTTCTGCCGCTTTTAGAAGTTTGCAAGACAAAACACAAGTCATTCCGCTTTCAAAAACCGATTTCGTGCACAATCGACTTACTCATAGTTTAGAAGTTTCGGTTGTGGGGCGTTCTCTTGGACGTTTAGTGGGCAAGCAAATCATTTCTAACTATCCACATTTACAAGAAGTGCACGGTTATCAAGCGAATGATTTTGGTGCGATTGTAGCAGCTGCGGCATTATCTCATGATATTGGAAATCCGCCTTTTGGACATTCGGGTGAAAAAGCCATTGGTGAATATTTCAAAACTGGAAACGGATTGCAATACAAAGAACAACTGACCGAAAAACAATGGCAAGACGTAATCGATTTTGAAGGGAATGCTAATGGATTTTCAGTATTAGCTTCTTCTCGTGAAGGAATTGAAGGCGGTTTGCGTATTTCGTATGCGACTTTGGGCGCTTTTATGAAATATCCGAAAGAAAGTTTGCCAAAAAAACCAACATCTAAAATTTGCGATAAAAAATACGGTTTCTTCCAGCAAGACAAAGCGTTTTTTGCTGAGGTTGCCCATGAATTGGGTTTGATTTCAAACAAATCAGGAAACGATATTGGTTTTGAGCGTCATCCATTAGCGTATTTAGTGGAAGCAGCTGATGATATTTGTTATACGATTATTGATTTTGAGGATGGCATTAATTTAGGTTGGATTTCGGAAGAATATGCTTTAGAATATCTAATCAAACTAGTTAAAAATGGAATCGACACCAAAAAATACAATGAGTTAATCACTAAAGAAGATCGAATTAGTTATTTGCGCGCCCTAGCCATTGGCAGTTTAATCAACGACGCAGTAGCGGTTTTTATGGAGAATGAAAAAGCCATTTTAGCTGGAGAATTTCCTTTTGCCCTGATGGATAGAAGCCAGTACAAAGCGCAAATGAATGACATCATCCAAATCAGTATTAAAAACGTCTATCAAAGTAAAGAAGTAATTCAGAAAGAAGTAATGGGCTATAAAATCATCCATAGCTTGTTAGATGGATTTTGTACTGCCTATAACAATAAAGTAAATGGAACAGCTTCTAATTATGACGAATTGTTGTTGAAACTTCTTCCAGAGCGTTTTCAATTTCAAAAAGAAGATCTCTACGACCGATTGTTGCATATTTGTCACTTCGTGTCTTTATTAACAGATGGAAAAGCTTTGGAATTGTATAGAACAATTCAGGCAAATAAATAAATTTAGTAACGATTAAAAAAGATAGACCATTCCAACGCCTAAAAGTTGTTTTAACTGCACTTTTGGGCCTTTAGTAACTTGAATTCCATTTTCCTCTACTTTTGATTTGATGTCGTCATCATAAAGAACATGTGTGCCTATATTGGCTTTTACATATTTGTTTACGACCATCCCAAGTTGCAGTTGCCAATCCAGATCGATATTTCCAAAGTTGTGAATATAATCGGTATATAAACTAATTCTGTTTTCAAGGATGATGTTTTCATAAACTTCTTTCTTCCACTGATTGGTAACTAATATTCCAGTTTCATTTCGTACTGTTTTACCTTCTTTTATGAGATTTCCAAATTCGTCAAAAATTGCTTTTTCAACTCCAAAAGCACCTTGATTAGCAAGTCTTTGGTCAAAAACCAAGGTTGTTTTTTGAGTTAATGGGGAAAGATAAACATTCAAATCCAAATCTTTTCTAGAATATTCAGCTCCAATCCCAAGAAAAATATAGGCAGGGGCAAATGGTTTTGAAATAGCTAAGTCTGTATTTGGATAAGCATATCCATTTGCAAATTGCGTGTTGAAATTAAATTTACCAGCATGATACCAATTAGAAATTGTATCTTTCTTGTAGCCAAAGGTAGAATTAATTTGGATTTGATCATCGGTTTTTCGAGCTCCTTGACCTTCCTGTTTGTTAATCCCGTAACGCATGATTAGTTCGTTATCCCAAATGATATTGTTCTTTTTGTAATTTCTTAAAAATTGACCATTGATTAATCCTGAGATAGAGTTATTTCCTCCAGCATTCCAATTTACAAAGGTAATTTGTGAAATATCAAGACCTATTTTATTTGTTTTTTTCCAGTAAGAAGTTGAATCAGGTAATTCGGTTCTAATAATTTGAGCAAAGTTGTTTTGAATAACAAAAAATAAAAATCCTAACAGGAAGGTTTTTTTAATCATGAGTAAAAGTTTTAAATAAGTAAGTTAGACTTTTGGTATCAATTTGACAAAGTTCTTGTAACTCAAAAACCGTTCCATGTTCTATAAAACTATCGGGAATTCCGAGATTTATGATGGTTTTTTTTAAGTTGTAGCTGGCATTTATTTTGCTGATCTGTTCTCCAAAGCCACCAATAATTGCACCATCTTCAATCGTAATAATATGATTATGAGTGTTAATTATTGTTTTAATGTAATCTATATCGAGCGGCTTAATAAAAGGCAAATGATAGTGTGAAAATAAACTTTCATTTTCAATTTGAGCTAAAGCTTTTGTAACATTATTTCCGATAGTTCCAGTTGAGAGAATGGCTACTTTTGTCCCTTTTTTAAGTTCTTTGATCTTTCCAATTTCAATCTTTTCGAAGGGTTGTTTCCAATTTGTGTTTTCACCTCTTCCTCTTGGATAGCGAATAGCAATAGGATGATGTAAACCCTCTGCAGCAGTAAACATGATGTTTCGCAATTCGATTTCATCTTTTGGAGCCGCAATAATCATATTTGGAATACAATTCAAATAGGCAATATCAAATACGCCGTGATGTGTAGCTCCGTCTTCACCAACTAAACCGGCTCTATCTAAACAAAATATGACGGGCAAATTCTGTAGGGCGACATCATGAATCACCTGATCATATGCTCGTTGTAAAAAAGTGGAATAAACGTTGCAAAAAACGATCATTCCTTGTGTAGCTAAACCAGCAGCTAGCGTAACAGCGTGTTGTTCGGCAATTCCAACATCAAAAGCACGCTGAGGAAAAATTTCCATCATATATTTCATGGAACTTCCAGAAGGCATGGCTGGAGTAATTCCAATTATTTTTTCATTTTGTTTGGCTAATTCCACCAACGTATGTCCGAAAACATCTTGAAATTTTGGAGGCAAATGCGATTCGTCTTTTGGATGAATTTTCCCTGTTTCTGCATCGAATTTTCCTGGAGCATGATATTTTACTTGGTCTTCTTCGGCCAATTGCAGTCCTTTTCCTTTGGTAGTAATTACATGCAAAAATTTCGGACCTTTTACTGATTTTAATCGTTCTAATTCCAAAATCAATTTTGGTAAATCATGTCCGTCTATCGGTCCTGAATAATCAAAATTCAAGGATTTAATAATGTTGTTTTGTTTTGGATTTTTTCCCGCTTTAACCGCTGTTAAATATTCTTTTAACGCACCGATACTTGGGTCAATTCCTATCGCATTATCATTTAAAATTACTAATAAATTGGCATCAGTAACACCGGCATGATTTAAGCCTTCGAAAGCCATTCCGCTAGCAATGGAGGCATCTCCGATCACCGCAATATGTTGTTTATCCATTGCCCCCTTTAATTGCGAAGCCAAAGCCATTCCCAAAGCAGCCGAAATTGAAGTAGAGGAATGCCCCACACCAAACGAATCGTAAATACTCTCACTTCGTTTTGGAAAACCAGAAATTCCATTTAATTCTCTATTCGTGTGAAAATTATCGCGTCTTTCGGTTAGGATTTTGTGTCCGTAAGCTTGATGTCCCACATCCCAAACTAAAATATCTTCTGGTGTGTTAAAGACATAATGCAATGCAATCGTTAATTCCACAACCCCTAAACTGGCTCCCAAATGCCCTTCTTTTTTCGAGACAATATCAATGATAAAATCCCTCAATTCTTTGGCCAATTGAGGTAATTGATTCTTAGGAAGTTTCCTTAAATCGATGGGGTTGTTGATTTTTGAAAGTAATTTTTCCATTACAGCACAAATGTAATAATTGGTTGTTGTATTTTTGTACTTATGGAGCATATTTTTACTGATGATTATTTTATGAAGAAAGCCCTTCAAGAAGCTGAAATTGCTTTTGATAAAGGCGAAATTCCTGTTGGTGCTGTAATTGTGGTTGATAATCGTGTTATCGCACGCACGCACAATTTAACAGAATTGCTTCATGATGTTACAGCACATGCTGAAATGCAAGCCATAACCAGTGCTGCAAATTTTTTAGGAGGGAAATATTTGAAGGGTTGCACTTTGTATGTGACCTTAGAACCTTGTCAAATGTGTGCAGGAGCTTTGTATTGGTCTCAAATTTCCAAAATTGTTTTTGGCGCTTCCGATGAAAACCGAGGGTTTCAAAAGATGGGAGCACAACTGCATCCGAAAACTCAAGTGATTTCAGGTGTTTTAGAAAAAGAATGTGCCGATTTAATGAAAGCATTTTTTAAAAATAAGCGATAAATTTTGTAAGGATTTTATTTAAAAATATTTCTATCTTTACTTTAAGAATTTGCATGATTTTTGACTTTATAAAGTTGATAACAAAAACAAACTAACTTTCTAATCTCTTTCCTAATGAAGACAACTCGTTTTTTACAATTGATGTTTGTGTTAATTGTAGTTATGTCGTGCACTAAAAGCACAAAAGATTTCAACTCTGATTTTTCCCTTTTTAAAGCGTATATTTTAAATTTTAGTTCAGGATTAGTTTCGGCAAGTAGTGATATTAGAGTTGTTTTGGCTTTTGATAAAAAAGAGTGGAGAGCTAATGAAGAGTTAGATGAAAATTTATTCACGATTAGTCCAAGTGTTGACGGGAAAGTAGTAGCACTCTCCAATAACACTATCGCATTCCTTCCTAATAAAAGACTAGATCAGAACAAAGCGTATCAGATAACACTTCATTTATCAAAATTAACAAATGTTTCTAATAAGTTAAAAGACTTCAATTTTACTATAAAAACCATAAAGCAAGATTTTATGGTTACTACTAATGATTTACAATCCTACAGCAAAGATTATCAATACTTAAACGGAGTAGTCACATCAAGTGATGATTTGGATTTTGAAACGGCTAAACAATTAATTGCGGTTAATCAGGACGATAAAACAGTAAAAGTTAAGTTTGTCCAAGAGCTGAGTAATAAAAAAGAATACAAATTTGTAATTGATAGTATTAAGAGACAAGTTGAAGACAGTAAAATTAAAATTTCATGGGACGGTACGTCGTTTGATATTGATCAAAAAGGCGAAATGCTTTATGATATCCCGGGAAAAAATAATTTTAAAATCGTTTCTTGTGAAGTTGAGAAAGATAACAACCAAGTTTTATTGTTAAATTTTTCGGATCCTTTAAATCGCGATCAAGATTTTTCAGGTTTAGTACAAATAGAATCAGCAACAAATTTGCGTTTTGCTACAGCGGGAAATTTACTTAAAGTGTTTTTAGACCAACCTTTAAAAGGGGAGCTTTTAGTAGAAGTTTTTCAAGGTATAGAAAGTGAAGACGGCTACAAAATGAAACAAAATTTTTCTGAAAAAGTTAGTTTCGAACAAGTAAAACCAGGAGTTCGTTTCATAAAAAGCGGCACAATTTTGCCAAGTTCAAATAACTTAAAAATCAATTTCGAATCGGTAAACTTAAGTGCGGTTGATGTTAAGGTTTATCATATTTATAAAAATAATATCCTCCAATTTCTTCAAGATAACGAGTTAAATGGCAGTCGAAATTTAAGAAAAGTGGCCCAACCTATAGTTAAAAAAACCATTATATTAAATAAAAGTAAATTACAGAATTCAGGAAAATGGAATGCATATGCTATTGATTTGGCTAATATCATTACCCCAAATCCAGGGGCCATTTACCGTGTTGAAATATCGTATAAACGCAAATATTCACTTTACAAATGTGCTTCACCATTTGTAGATGAAGGTAATGAGGAGGAAGAAGTTCAAGATGAGGAAGTGAGAAGTAATCAAGATTATTATGATGATTACTATTACGAAGGTTATGATTGGTACGAAAGAGAAGATCCATGTTCGGATTCGTATTATTATAACAATACTGTTTTTACTAATGTAATTGCATCTGATTTGGGTGTAATTGCCAAGCGTGGAGGCAATGGCTCCTATATTTTTGCGGTGAATAATATTGTTTCAACAGAGCCCGTTGCGGCAGCAAAAATTGAATTGTATAACTTTCAGCAGCAACTTTTAGAAACGATTACAACCGATAGCGAAGGAATTGCTAAAACGGAATTAAAAAAGTATGCCTTTTTTGCGATTGTATCAAAAGATAATAATACAACCTACGTGAAGTTAGATGAAGGACAATCCTTATCTGTAAGTAATTTTGACGTGGGTGGTGAAGCACTTCAAAAAGGGTTAAAAGGTTTCATTTATGGTGAAAGAGGGGTTTGGCGTCCAGGGGATACCTTGCATTTGGCGTTTATGTTGAATGATGTTGAAAGTAAATTAGAAAAAACGCATCCCATTATTTTTAAATTAAGTGATCCTAAAGGGAAAATGCGTTACCAAATGGTTCAAAAATATAATGATTTAAACCATTACAAATTCAAATTAGTCACTAAAGAGAATGATCCAACAGGGAATTGGGAAGCCAAAATTTCGGTAGGTGGGGTGCATTTTTATAAAAGTATTAAGATTGAAACGATCAAACCTAACCGTTTAAAAATTAAAAATACTTTTGCAGAGAAACAACTTTCGGGCAGTAGGCTTAACGGTGGTGAAGTTGAAATTGCTTGGTTGCATGGAGCAGTTGCGAAAAATTTAAAAGTTGAGATGCAAGTTAAATTTCTACAGCAACAAACTATTTTCAAAAAATTTGAAAAATATGATTTTGATGATGATGTTCGGAAATTCTACACAGAAGAAATAAACGTTTTTTCAGGAAAAGTAGATGAATTTGGAAAAACTAAAGTTAATATTCAACCTAAAATTACGAGTCAAGCACCAGGGAAATTGAAAATGGTTTTTCAAACGAAAGCTTTTGAAAATGGTGGTGATTTTAGTACAGATGTAGCTACAGCAGTGTATTCTCCATATAAAACTTATGTTGGAATAAAAGCACCTGAACCTAACAAATATGGTTTGTTAGAAACTGAAAAAGTAAATCGATATGATATAGTGACACTGGACGAATTGGGTAAGCCGAAATCAGTTAAAAATCTAGAAGTTCGTGTGTACAAAGTGGAATGGCGTTGGTGGTGGAATTCCAATGGGGATGATTTATCAAAATACAATTCCTCTGAAGTAACAACAGCCTACAGAAATTATGTGATTTCAACTAATGCGTCAGGAAAAGCAAGTTTTCAATTTAAAATTCCAGAAGCTGATTGGGGGAGATATTTAATTCGTGTAGAAGACACAAATGAAGGTCATGCAACAAGCTTAACTTCTTACATCGATTGGCCGTATTGGTCAGTAAAATCCCGTCAGGGAAGTGCTGAAACAGCCAATATGTTAGTGTTTACAACTAATAAAGAGAAGTATAACGTAGGTGAAAATGCTATCGTTTCTTTTCCGTCAAGTGAAGGTGGAAGAGCTTTGATTTCGGTAGAGAATGGATCTAAAGTTATCAAAACGCTTTGGGCAACTACAAAAAAAGGGGAAACACAAGTGGAAGTTCCTATCACAGGTGATATGGCACCAAATGTATATTTTCACATTTCGTTGTTAAAGCCACATGCTTCTACAATAAACGATACCCCAATTAGAATGTACGGAATTTTACCAGTAGAAGTTATTAATAAAAATACCGTTTTACAGCCAGAAGTAACGCTTCCAGCGGTTTTGAAACCAGAGCAAAAAACCACCTTAAAAGTTAGTGAAAAATCAGGTAAAGAAATGACATATACCATTGCAATTGTAGATGATGGTTTGTTAGATTTAACCCGTTTTAAAACGCCAAATGCTTGGGACAAATTCTATTCTAGACAAGCACTTGGTGTGAAAACTTGGGATGTTTATGATGACGTAATTGGTGCTTATGGTGGGAAAATCAACCAAATTTTCAGTATTGGAGGTGATCAGGATTTAGCAGGTGGAAATGCAAAGAAAGCCAATCGATTTAAACCAGTCGTCATTTATTTAGGGCCCTTCAAATTAGAAAAAGGACAAACCAAATCACATACCGTTACCTTGCCAAATTATGTTGGTTCTGTTCGAACAATGATTGTTGCTGGCGATTCAAAAACAAGCGCTTATGGTAGTTCGGAAAAAACATCTTTTGTGAGAAAACCAGTCATGGTATTGGCTACGATACCAAGAAAAATTTCTCCAAGTGAAAGAATTATGTTGCCCGTAACCGTTTTCGCAATGGAAAGTCAAGTAAAAAACGTTAATGTGCAATTAAAAACGAATAATGGCTTAAGAATCATTGGAAGGGCAACTCAAAATGTAAGTTTTAATTCACCAGATGAAAAAGTAGTCTACTTTGATTTAGAAGTTGGTAGCGTAACAGGGGTTGGTAAAATAGAAGTCATTGCTACTTCAGGAAAAGAAAAATCAACGTATGCTGTGGAAGTCGATATTACAAATCCAAATCCGGTTACCAATGATTATGTAGATATGGTGATTCCAGCAAATAGTACTAAAAAAATCCATTGGCAAACATTTGGAGTTGTGGGAAGTAATAAAGCAAGATTAGAAGTTTCCTCTTTCCCAACCATCAATTTTAATGGACGATTAAGTTATTTGATTCAATATCCACATGGTTGTTTGGAACAAACCACTTCAGCTGTATTTCCTCAGTTGTATTTGGCAGATATTATGGATGTTGATGCCAACAAAAAAACGGAAATTCAACGAAATATCAATGCTGGAATTCAAAAACTAGGTAATTTCCAACTATCAAATGGGGGATTAAGTTATTGGCAAGGGAATAATTATGCAGATGATTGGGCAACTTCTTATGCCGGACATTTCTTGCTAGAAGCGGAGAAAAAAGGCTATGTTTTACCAATTGGATTTAAAAGTAAATGGATTTCGTTCCAACAGTCTGAAGCTAAAAAGTGGCGATTCAATCCCCAATATCGTAACGATTTTGCGCAAGCATATCGTTTATATACGCTAGCATTATCAGGTTCTGCCGATATGGGTTCGATGAACAGATTAAGAGAAACTACTGGAATTTCTAATGAAGCTAAATTGCGATTAGCAGCTGCTTATGCCTTAGCAGGTCAAAAAAATGCTGCATTCTCGTTAATACGAATAACAACAAATCAAGAAGACAGCCAATATATGTATTATTACGGTTCTGAAGAACGAAATCGTGCTATGGTTTTAGAAACGTATATTTTATTAGATAATAAAACGAAAGCGTATGAAATGGCAAACAAATTAGCCAAAGACCTATCTTCTAATCGTTATATGAGTACGCAAACTACTGCTTTTGGTTTGTATGCGATGTCTAAATTTGCACTTAAAAACGGTGGAAAAGGAGTTAATATGACGTATGCTGTAGCTGGAAAATCGGAGACAATTAGTTCTAAAAAAGCATTTGTAGATAGAAATTTAGTGGTGAAATACGGTTCGAATTCGGTAACAATTCAAAATAAAAACAGTGGAACCCTTTATGTTAGGGTTTTAAACAGTGGCATTTTACCTATTGGAGCAGAAAAAGAAATTCAGAAAAACTTCTCAACATCGGTAGTTTATAAAGATAGAAAAGGAACAATTCTAAATTTAAACTCCGTGAAACAAGGAACTGAAATTGTTGCTCAAGTAACTATTCAAAACCAATCGGATGAATCGTTGGAAAATGTTGCACTTTCACAAATTATTCCTTCTGGATTTGAAATTATGAACTCGCGCTATACCGATTTTGGTGATTACGCTGAAAATAAAGCGGATTACATAGATATTCGCGATGATAGAACACAATTCTATTTCGGAATTAAAACAAAAGAAACGAAAACATTTACGATGCTGTTAAATGCAACTTATTTAGGAAATTATTATTTTCCTGGTGTACAATGCGAAGCGATGTATGACAATAATTATTTGTCAAGAACGAAAGGACAATGGGTACAAATAGTGAAAGAGTAACTCGATTAAAAGCTAAAATTAGAAACAATAAAATTAAAACTACCATCAGCCTTTTGCTTTTGGTGGTTTACTATTTCGCACTTCCGAGACAACTTTTTGAGAACAATTATTCAACCGTAATTGAAAGTCAAGAAGGGCTACTTCTAGGAGCAAAAATTGCTTCCGATGGACAATGGCGTTTTCCTGAGAGTGATAGTGTACCTCATAAATTTCAGAAATGTATTGTTGCATTTGAAGATCAATATTTTTATAGGCATTTTGGGTTTAATCCAATTTCGATGTATGATGCTTTCAAACAAAATAGAAAAGCAAATCGCGTAATTCGAGGCGGGAGTACGTTGACACAGCAAGTGATACGCTTACACCGAAAAGGAAAATCGCGTTCCTACTTTGAAAAAGGAATTGAAATAATTCTCGCAACACGATTAGAATTTCGGCATTCAAAAGATAGAATTTTGGAATTGTATTGTGCACATGCGCCTTTTGGAGGCAATGTGGTTGGTTTAGAAATGGCATCATGGAAGTATTTCGGATTGCAACCGCATCAGTTGTCATGGGCAGAAGCAGCTACTTTGGCAGTTTTACCTAATGCACCAAGTTTGATATATCCTGGAAAAAATCATGAACGATTATTAGTCAAAAGAAATAGATTGCTTAAAAAATTATATCAAGCAGAAGTCATTGATAAAGGGACTTATGAATTATCGTTACAAGAAACTTTGCCTCAAAAGCCATTTGACGTTCCCCAAATAGCACCTCATTTGGTTGAAAAAGCAGCAAGAGAGTATCCTGCTAAAAAAATAAAGACTACTATTCAATTGGATTTGCAAGAGCGTACGAAAGAAATTGTAAATCAGTACTATAATTATTACAAACAAAATCAGGTGTATAACATTTCTGTTTTGGTAGTGGATGTGCAAACACGTGGTATAATAACGTATGTTGGAAATAGTCCAACAGACAAAGAACATCAAAAAGATGTAGATATTATTGAAGCACCACGAAGTACTGGAAGCATTTTGAAGCCCTTTTTGTATGCTGCCATGTTGAATGATGGTTATATTTTGCCACAAACTTTGGTTGCTGATATTCCTACACAGATTTCTGGATATTCCCCTCAAAATTTCAATCTGACCTATGACGGTGCAGTTCCTGCGAGTAGAGCTTTGGCGCGTTCATTGAATATTCCGTCGGTTTTGATGTTGCAAGACTATTCTGTGAATCAGTTTTATGAGAATTTGCAACAATTGAAGTTGCAAAATGTTAATCGTCAGCCTTCCAATTATGGTTTGTCATTGATTTTAGGTGGTGCTGAATCAAATCTGTGGGATTTGTGTAAAGCGTATGCTTACATGTCATCTACGCTGACGTATTTCAATCAAAACGATGCTAAATATCGAAAGAATGAAATGCATAATTTGAATTACGATGCCAATTTTCAACTCGATTTAGGAAGTAGTTCTCTTAAGAAAAATATTTTTGGTGCTGGCGCTATTTGGCAAACTTTTAATGCGATGAAAGAAGTCAATCGGCCAGAAGGTGATGAAGCTTGGAAATTCTACGATTCATCACTAGAAATTGCATGGAAAACTGGAACAAGTTTTGGAAGTAGAGATGCTTGGGCAATTGGGGTAACTAAAGATTATGTGGTTGGAATTTGGGTTGGAAATGCTACAGGCGAAGGAAGACCATTGTTAACTGGGGTAGATAGTGCAGCGCCTATTCTGTTTGATGTATTCAGATTATTGCCAAAATCGAAATGGTTTGAAATGCCGTATAAAGATTTAGTTCCTGTTGAAGTTTGTGAGCTTTCGGGTTATTTAGCACAAGAACATTGTCCAAAAATCAAACAATGGATTCCAAAAACCGCCAAAAAAACAGGTAATTGTCCGTATCATAAAATCATTCATTTAGATAAAAATCAGCAATTTAGAGTAAATAGTAATTGCGAAAGTGTTCATGAAATGACAACCAAATCTTGGTTTGTTTTGCCGCCAGTTATGGAATGGTATTATAAGAGTAAGAATGTAAATTATCAAAATTTACCACCTTATAGAAGCGATTGTGTCGATGCTTTACAAGACAAACGTATGGATTTTATTTATCCCAAAGCGAATACCAAAATCATACTTACTAAAGATTTTGAAAGTAAACTACAACCCGCTATCATTAAAGTAGCACATTCTAATTCCGATGCAGAGTTGTTTTGGTATTTAGATGATAAGTATGTAGGAAACACCAAGACCTTCCATGAGAAACCTATTTTTGCTACAACAGGATTTCATGTCATTACAGTGGTAGATGAATTTGGTAATGAAATAAGGCGAAGAGTACAATTTGAATGAGTGAAAAAACCGCCAATCTTTCGAAAGGCGGTTTTGATTTATAGGATATATCCTATGTTATTTTACTATAATTTCATTTCCTTCTTTGTCAAAGAAATGATATTCTAGGTACGTGTAAGCGTCACGAGATTTGATATTAAGAGGAGGAAGTCCAGTGGACTTCAGGTATAAAAAAACCGCCAATCTCACGAAAGGCGGTTTTGATTTATAGGATACATCCTATGTTATTTTACTATAATTTCATTTCCTTCTTTGTCAAAGAAATGATATTCTAGGTACGTGTAAGCGTCACGAGATTTGATATTAAGAGGAGGAAGTCCAGTGGACTTCAGGTATAAAAAAACCGCCAATCTCACGAAAGGCGGTTTTGATTTATAGGATACATCCTATGTTATTTTACTATAATTTCATTTCCTTCTTTGTCAAAGAAATGATATTCTAGGTACGTGTAAGCGTCACGAGGTATGATTTTCACCCATTTCTTATGTTCGAAATACCATTTCGAACGTAAGGATGGAAAACCTTTAGTAAGGTATGCTGCCACGAAAGGGTGTGTGTTTAGAACAACCTTTTTATGGTCTTTAATAATGCGTTCAAGGTCAGACGCAATTTTATCAACGATTAAAATTGGAGCTTCAATTTCCCCATGTTCATTATTGGGGTCTTCTTCTCTTGTTTTAATGTTGACTTCAGGTCTAACTCTTTGTCTAGTAATTTGAATTAATCCAAACTTACTAGGAGGCAAGATTTTATGCTTGGCCTTATCGTCACTCATTTCTTCTTTTAAGAAATCGTATAATACTTTACGATTTTCTGGATTTTGCATATCAATGAAATCCACTACAATAATTCCGCCCATGTCTCTAAGTCGTAACTGACGTGCAATTTCAGCTGCAGCAATCATATTAACTTCTAGAGCAGTATCTTCTTGGTTAGTTGCTTTACTAGAACGATTTCCACTGTTTACGTCAATAACGTGTAAAGCTTCTGTATGTTCGATAATCAGATAAGCACCTTTACTCATGGAAACTGTTTTCCCAAAAGACGTTTTTATTTGTCGCTCGATATTATATTTTTCAAAAAGAGGCAGTTCTTTAGACTGATAGTGTTTTACGATAGACACTTTATCCGGAGCTATCTCTTGCAAATACTCCTTCGTTTCAAGATACAAATCTTCATCATCGACATGAATTCCTGTGAAGGTATCATTAAATACATCACGTAATATTGAGGAGGCTTTGTTAAGTTCTCCTAATACTTTTGATGGATGATGAGCTGTTTGTAGTCTCCTACACATCGCAGACCAACGGTCCATCAATGTTTGTAGATCTTTATCTAGTTCGGCTACTTTTTTGCCTTCGGCTACTGTTCGCACAATAACACCGAATCCTTTTGGTTTGATAGATTGAACCAATCGTTTTAATCGGTCTTTTTCTTCTCTTGATTCTATTTTTTGCGAAACAGAAACGCGATCTGAAAAAGGAACTAAAACTACGTATCTTCCTGCTAACGAAATCTCAGAACTAATTCTGGGACCTTTAGTCGAAATAGGTTCTTTCACCACCTGAACTAAAACGGATTGATTAGCACTAAGAATATCAGTTATAGCACCATCTTTATCAATTTCAGCTTCAAAAGGAAAATTTTTGAGTGAATAATCTTTTAATTTACCTGCGCTTACAAGTTTAATAAATTTCATCAAAGAAGGTAAGTTGGGACCTAAATCATGATAATGCAAAAATGCATCTTTTTCATGGCCTAAGTTTACAAAGGCGGCATTTAAACCAGCCACAGGTTTACGGATTTTAGCAATAAAAATATCACCCACCGCAAAATTACTTTGTTTTTCTTCTTCTTTGTGTAATTCTATTAGTTTTCCATCTTTTAATAAGGCAAAATCTACAGCGTCTGAACCAGATCTAATAATTAACTCTTTGTTCATGCAGTACATTTTTATCCATACTTTTAAAGTTAGAAAATAGAGGATAGAAGTTAGAAAAATTCTAAATCCTGATTTCTAAATTCTAAATTTTACTCGTACAGATGGATTAAACATTTTTTACAGGCAGTTGTACCTGGGAATCAATCTTTAAATTGATTCATTTCAATGAACTTTTTTCTAAAAAAGAAAAAGTAGTTTTAAACTACTTTTTCTTTTTATGACGGTTTGCTCTCGCTCTTTTCTTACGTTTGTGAGTTGCTACCTTATGTCTTTTTCTTTTTTTACCACTTGGCATAACATGTTGGTGTTTAGATTAATAAATAGTTTTTATACTGTAACTTCTGTTTTTTCTTTAACGCTTTCTACAAACACTTTAGCTGGTTTGAATGCTGGAATGTTATGTGCAGGAATTTTAATTGTAGTGTTTTTAGAAATGTTTCTACCTGTTTTTTCAGCTCTTGTTTTTATGATAAAACTACCAAAACCTCTTAAATAAACATTGTCACCAGTTTCTAACGAGTTTTTCACTTCTTCCATAAAAGTCTCAACTGTTGCTTGAACATCTCCTTTTTCAAGTCCTAATTTCTCTGAAATTTTCGCTACGATATCTGCTTTCGTCATTTTCTTTCGTATTTATATTTTGTGTATTTTTTTGAGTTTGCAAATATAAGAATTAAAAAAACAATAATTCAACCTTAATTGATTAAATTTTAATTACTAAAGATTTATTTTTGTTGCCCCAATATAAAAAAATGGAATTTTCTAACTCTTTAATTCATTGGTATTTACAAAACAAGCGTGACTTGCCATGGCGAAACACTACTGATCCGTATTGGATTTGGCTATCTGAAATCATGCTACAACAAACGCGAGTGGCGCAAGGTTTGCCTTATTTTTTATCTTTTACGGAAGCTTTCCCTACTGTTTTTGACTTGGCAAAAGCTGAAGAAGAACAAGTACTTAAACTTTGGCAGGGTCTGGGATATTATTCCAGAGCCAGAAACTTACACACCACAGCTAAATATATTGCTTTTGAATTGAATGGCAAATTTCCGTCAACTTATAAAGAATTATTGATGTTGAAGGGTGTTGGTGATTACACCGCAGCCGCAATCGCTTCCTTTTCATTTGATGAGCCTGTAGCAGTTCTAGATGGAAACGTCTATAGGGTGTTGAGTCGTTATTTTAATGTTACAAGCGATATTTCTTTGCCAAAAACCAAAATAGAGTTTCAACAATTAGCACAAGAAGTGTTGGATAAAAAAAATCCAGCCCTATTTAACCAAGCTATCATGGAGTTTGGTGCGTTGCAATGTACTCCAAAAAACCCAAATTGCGAATCATGTCCACTGAATTCAAGTTGTGCTGGACTTCAAAATAAAAAGGTAAATGCGCTGCCAGTGAAAACTAAAAAGACAAAGATTTCTTTACGTTATTTAAATTATCTAATCTTAAAAGATGCTGATGCAAATTTTATTGTTCAAAAGCGTGAAGGGAAAGGGATTTGGGAAAACTTATATGAGTTTCCCGTTTTAGAAACAGAATTGCCGTTATCGGAAACCGAAATCATGGATCAAGTTTTGAAGATGCAATTTTTTAACGAAAAGCCAATTGATATTGTCTCGTTGCATAGCAAAAGTATTCTTCACAAACTATCCCATCAACAGTTGAACATTCGCTTTTTTGAGGTACAGTTCGCATCAAAATTGCCTGATTCAAAATCATTTACAGAAATTGAAAAACTCCCTTTTCCAATAGTGATTCATAATTTTATTGTTGCAAATTATTATAATTCACTTTAAATTACTATTTTTGATTAACCCTAATAAAATTTATAAGCCATGAACGGAACATTAAACAAGGTTATTTTAATAGGTCATCTAGGTGACGAAGTTAAAATGCATTACTTTGAAGGTGGTAATTGTATCGGACGTTTTCCTTTAGCTACGAACGAGGTGTACATTAATAAGACTACTGGAGAAAAAATTACTTCTACGGAATGGCATAATATAGTTGTTCGGAATAAAGCAGCCGAAATTTGTGAAAAATACCTTTCCAAGGGTGATAAAATTTACATTGAAGGACGAATTAAATCTCGTCAATGGCAAGCAGAAGACGGTGCTACAAAATATACAACTGAGATTCAAGTAACAGAATTTACATTTTTAACCACTAAAAAAGAAACGGATTTATCTAAGTCTTCTTTGCCTAGTGGAAGCGCACCTGATGATTTTAATGTTTAACTAAATTTGTTTAATTTGGATTCTGATCCCAGTTTTTTGCAATTTATCGATTTTGAATTGCTTATTAATTTTTTTGTTTTAGTTTCTTTATTAATTATTTCTGCGTTTATTTCAGGTTCTGAAGTGGCTTTGTTTTCTTTATCTAAGAAGGATATAGATGATTTGCTTCAGGACAGCTACGATAAAGGGAATTTAATTTCCAAATTATTAGAAAAACCCAAGAAATTGTTAGCTACTATTCTCGTAGCTAACAATTTTGTGAATATTACAATTGTTATTTTCTTTTCTTCTTTTAGTGGCAGATTTTTTAATGCTATTACTTCACCTTTATTGCGGTTTGTTATTGAAGTAGTACTTGTTACTTTCTTAATATTGTTGTTTGGAGAAGTATTGCCAAAGATCTACGCTAATAGAAATAACGTATTGTTTGCAAAAAAAGTTGCAGTACCACTTTCTGTAATAACTAAAATTTTGTCTCCTATAAGTGTTCCAATGCGTAATATTATCTTGTTTGTTGAAAAACAATTGAGTATTCAAAAAAGTAATTTTTCAGTAGATCAGCTTTCACAAGCTTTAGAGCTAACGCAACAGTCGGAGACAACTGTAGAGGAACACAAGATTTTGGAAGGGATTGTTACTTTTGGTAACACAGATGTTAAACAAGTTATGAGTCCAAGAATCGATGTTTTTTCATTAAAGATTGATGAATCTTTTGCCGAGATCATGCCGAAAATTATTGAAAAAGGATATTCTAGGGTTCCAATTTGTAGAGAAAATATTGATCAAATAGAAGGTGTTTTGTTTATAAAAGATTTGATACCCCATATAGATGAAACAGATTTTGATTGGAAGACACTGATTCGTGAACCTTTTTTTGTCCCTGAGAATAAAAAATTGGACAATTTGTTAAAAGATTTTCAAACCATGAAAAACCATTTGGCCATAGTTGTAGATGAGTATGGTGGTACCTCGGGGATAGTTTCCTTGGAAGATGTTTTAGAGGAAATTGTTGGTGATATAAGTGATGAGTTTGATGATGACGAAATTTTATATGTTAAATATGATGAAAAGAACTTCTTATTTGAAGGTAAAACTAGTTTAAAAGATTTTTATAGAGTTGTAAATATAGATGATCAAGATTTTGAAGAGGCTAAAGGTGAAGCTGAGACCTTAGCTGGTTTTATATTAGAGATTTCTGGAAATTTTCCAAAGATTAAACAGACGATTTTATTTAAAGATATTACTTTTACCGTTGAAAATGTTGATAAAAGAAGAATAAAACAGATTAAAGTAACTTTGCAATAATTGTATGAAAGATTTTATATATAAGTTAAGTTTATTGGTTTTGGCGTTAGCCTTTGCTGCCTGTAAAGAAGAGGTTGTGCCTAAGCCTAGTAGTTTTTTACGATTAGAATATCCTGCTCCTCAATATGTAAATTATGATGCGGATTGTTCGATCCGATTTAAAACCAATAACTTAAGTGTGGTTAAAGAAAATGATTGTTCTTTTGAAATCAATTATCCTAGAATGAAAGCCACAATTTATTTAACTCATAAACCAGTTGTAAATAATATTGATAATCTTCTGCGTGATGCGCAAAAGCTTACCTACGAACATGTTATCAAAGCGGACGATATTTTAGAACAGCCTTTCATAAACAAAAAAAAGAGGGTCTACGGAATGTTTTATGAGGTAGGTGGAAATGCAGCTACCAACGCTCAGTTTTATTTGACAGATAGTACAAAAAATTTTCTTACAGGAAGTGTTTATTTTTACGCAAAACCTAATTTTGATTCTATTTTGCCTGCAGCTGAATATTTGAAAGAAGATATGCGAAGAATTATGGAAACATTAGAGTGGAAATAAACCAAAACAACATTGTCACTCTGAACCTGCTTTAGCTTCTAAAATTTAAAAGAGAAACACTTCTTAAATTTTGAAGTTACAAGGAAGATAAACAAGTTCAGAATGACATATGAAATTACATTTTCTTTGAGTCTGTTACTTTGTAAGAATCGCCACCAGCAACCGCTTCAATAGTTTTAGTTAAGGATTCAAGTGATTGCTTTTCAGAATCAAATTTTACAGTTGCAATTTTAGTTTCAAAATCAACTACAGCTTGTCCAACACCTGCTTGAGAAGCTAGTTTATTTTCGATAGTTTTTGCACACCCCATTGCGCAAGTCATTCCATCAATTGTGAAACTTGCTGTTTGCATTTTAGCTAAATCAGCCTCTGAAACGATTTCTTTTTTCGTTTCTTCTACTGCCAATTCTGTCGCTTCTTTTTTACAGCTTGATAAAGCAATGATCATTAAAAACGATAATCCAATATTCTTTAAGTTTTTCATAGGAGTAAATGTTAAATTATTAGCCTCTAAATAAAGACATTACAAAATTACAAAAAATCATAGTGCTATTTTCAAAATAAAGCTTGAATTTTGACGGATAAATTAGTGTCATGGAAAATAATTCTACAAAATGGTATTTATTAGGTTTTCTAGGTTGTGTTTGGGGTAGTTCATTTATCTTAATGCAATTGGGTTTGAAAGGTGTTAACTCAATTCAATTGGGAAGTTTAAGAATACTTTTTGCTGCTATTTTTTTAATTGTTGTTGGCTTTAAGCATGTTTCTAAAATACCTTCTTATAAGTGGAAGTATATTGCTTTGACTGCATTGTGTGGTACCTTTGTTCCTGCTTTTTTGTTTGCATTTGCACTTTCTAAGATTGATGGTTCCATAAGTTCAATTTTAAATTCGTTAACGCCATTGAATACTTTATTGGTAGGATTGCTTTTTTTTGGAATGAGTGTGCAAAGAAGCCAAGTTTTTGGAGTAATCATAGGTTTTGTTGGCTGTGCTTTGTTGGTTTTGTTTGGTGATGGAGAAAACACAACAGAAAATTATTATTACGCTTTTTTAATTGTAATCGCTTCGCTTTTTTATGGTATTAATGTTAACCTAATCAAGAAGTACCTATCAGATTTAAAGCCTTTAACAATAAGTACTGGGAATTTTTTAATTATGTTTTTTCCTGCTTTATTGGTTTTGTATTTCACGGGTTTTTTTGATATTGTTCACGAAACGAAAGTACAAACTTCATTAGGTTTTATTGCCATTTTGGGTGTTGTTGGTACTGGATTTTCGAATATTTTGTTCTTTAAACTAATCCAACTTTCTTCTCCGGTTTTTGCTTCTTCGGTAACTTATATTATTCCAGTTGTGGCTTTTGTTTTAGGCTATCTCTTTATGAATGAAACACTTTCAGTTGTTCAATTGTTTGGTGCTTTAATTGTATTGATTGGAGTATATTTTTCGAGTAAGAAATAAAAAAAACGCTCATTGAGCGTTTTTTTTATTTTTTGCGTTCTGATTATTGAAAATCAGCATCTGTAACTCCTTCGTTAATTTTAACTTCTGAAGTTATTAACTCGATTTCCATTCCAACATTCATAATAGTCTTGTAAGGAAATTTCAAGCCTTTTACATCTTTATAATCTTGGAAATATACCGTTTGTGTCATTTTTTGACCACGTTGTTCAAGTTCTTTTGCTTCTGCAACTTTGAATCCTGATTTTACATCATAGTAATATGTAGCTTTGCCTTTCTTGATCACATAAGCATCATTTCCATTGATATTTTCAATTCCAGTTAATGTAGCTGCTGCGTTGTTAAGCATTGTCAATTCTACAAATGTAGCGGCTTCTGCTTGCATATCTTTTAATTCTTGGTCTTTGTAATCAACTCTTTGACCTTGCTGTATTGCGTAAGCTACTTTTTCATTCACTACTTGTTTAAGGTATGTCATTCCCATTGCTTTGGTTTCAACGCTAAGCTTTTTAGGTGCTGATTTTGTTATTATTTCTAAAGGAGTTCCTTGAACGGTTCCAGAAGAAAAGATAGCTAAAGTTTTTACACCATTCACTGCTTTTTCGCCTCCAATTGCATTGATGTAATTGTTTAAAACGGTTTGGGTTGTTACACCGGCAGGAATTGGTTTTTTAACTTCAGGCTTTTCTGTAGGGTTACCGTATTTGTCAAAATAAAAAATCGGTAATTTTTCTCTTTTACTCATCGCTTCCAATCCGGGTAAAACATCACCTGCTTTTCCTACGATAACCACTCTTGTTTTGTCAGATAAGAAATATTTGTTCGCTGCATTTTTTATGTCTTCTGCAGTAACAGCGTTGATATTTTTAATGTAGTTTTCGTAAAAATCTTCTGGTAAACCTTGTGTTTCTTTGTTTAAAGCATAACCAGCAATAGTGGATGGTTTTTCAATTTGCATTACGAAGTTACCTACGTATTTTGCTTTAGCATTTTTTAAATCCTCTTCTGATACAAGTTCTGTTCTAATGCGTTTTAGTTCATTAAAAAACTCAACAACGGCACTGTCAGTTACTGTATTTCTTACAGAAGCACTTGAACGGAATTTATTTATGTATTTTCCAGCTCCGATTGAAGAGTAAGCCCCATATGTCCAACCGTGTTTTTCACGAAGATTTAGGAACAATCTTCCTTCACCACCACCACCTAAGATTTGGTTAGCTAACAATACAGAAAAATATTCTTTATCTGTCATTTTTAAATTAGATAAATTTACTAGGGCGATTTCAGATTGTACCGCATTTGGTGCATCAATAAAGTTGATTTGACTGTATTGAACATCTTTAGGCTCGCTATAAGACAATTGAGGAGCGGTTGCCTTTTTCCAGCTGCCAAAAAGTTTTTCTACTTCCTTTTTAACTTCTTTAAAATTTACATCTCCTACAATTACTAAGTAAGCATTTGCTGGTACAAAGTAAGTATTGTAGTTTAGAATTACATCTTCAAAGGTTACATTTTTTAAAGTTTCTTCGCTTGTGAATTCCCCTTTGTAGTGTTCCTTTCCATAAGTTAATACGTTTTCTACTCTACGAGCAATAGCAGAAACACTTTTCTCATCAGCTTTTAAACCTTCAATTATTTTTTCTTTTTCTTTGTCAAATTCGGCTTTGTCAAATAATGGATTCAATGCGCCATCCGCCATTAATTCTAAGATTCTTTTTGAGTATCTAGAAAGGCCATTCGCAAAAGCACCTGAGGAATAGAAATTAATATCGGCTCCTAAGAAATCGATTTCTTCATTAAATGCATTTTTATTGATGGTTTGAGTTCCATTTCCTAGCATACCGCTTAAAATATCTGAAACTCCTTTTTTATTTCCTTCTGCGTAGGGTGGATTGTCTAATGAAAGATTAAAAGAAACTCTTGGTAATTTGTGATTTTCTACAACCAAAACTTTTAAGCCATTTTTTAATACAAAGCTTTGAGGTTTGTTAATATTGATAGTTGGAGCAGGTCCTGGTTTAGGTTGTGATCTATCTTGTGCTTGCATAGTTATTGTTAAAAATAAACTGGCTGCTATGTATATAAATTTTTTCATATGTTTTTCAATCTTAGTTTTGAGCTTTATCTTTAGCAGGAACATAATCTAAAATTAATCTTTGGTTAGAACCTAGATATTTTTTAGCTACTTCTCTAATTTCTTCTCTCGTAATTGAACGGTAAATATCGATTTCGGTATTAATTAAATTAATATCTCCATACAACATGTAATACGTTGCTAGGTTATCAGCAATTCCTTCTACTGAAGCATTCTTGCTAACATAATTACTTTCAAATTTATTTTGAAGTTTTTGAAAATCTTTCTCTGAAATTAACTCGTTCTGAATTTTAACGATTTCTTCATCAATTTCTTTCAAGATAGCTTCTGTAGTGTTTTCTCCCATTGGTATACCATAGATTAAATACATTCCATAATCTTCTTGAGTGTAATTGAAAGCTCCAATTTGTAATGCCATTTTTTTCTCATCTACAATCTTTTTGAATAATTTCGAACTTTTACCATCAGAAAGGTACGTTGAAATCATATCTAAAACTCGAGCGTCACGAGACTTCATAGAAGGAGTTCTGTAAGAAGCTACTAACATTGGGAGTTGAATGTTTGGATCTTGCCAAGTAGCTTTAAATTCTTTTGTAATTGGAGCTTCTTCATATTGCTGACGAGTTACAGGTGCTCCTTTTGGAATTGGGCTAAAATATTTTTTTACCCACTCTTTAGCTTGTGCTTTATCAAATTGACCTGCTATGACTAAAACAGCATTGTTAGGAACGTAGAATTTTTTGTTAAAAGCAAGAAATTCTTCAAGTGTTGCAGCGTCTAAATGTTCCATTTCACCTATGGTTGTCCAGCGATATGGGTGTACTTTAAACATGTTTTCTTTAACTGCCTTGATCAAGTTTCCATAAGGTTGGTTGTCAACACGAAGTCTTTTTTCTTCTTTAACTACTTCGTTTTGTGTGTCAACTCCTTTTTGATCAATTACTGGATGCATCAATCTTTCAGATTCCATCCAAATAGCCAATTCTAAGTTGTTTGAAGGGAAAACTTCATAATAATACGTTCTGTCATCAGTAGTGTTTGCATTATTGTTTCCTCCGTTTGCGGTAACTAATTTAAACCATTCCCCTTTACCGATGTTTTTTGTTCCTTCAAATAAAAGGTGTTCAAAAAAATGTGCAAAACCAGTACGGTTCGGTTGTTCGTCTTTTGCCCCCACATGATACATTACCGAAGTAATTACCACTGGTGCTGAATTATCTTGATGAAGTACAACATGCAATCCGTTGTCTAAATCAAATTCCTCGAATGTTACTTTTTGAGCAGAAGCAGTTCCGCCAAGCATTAGTGCAGTACCCAAAGCCATTAAAGATTTTTTCATACGTTATTAATTTGTTTAATATTCAAATTTGACGCGATTTGGATGTTTTTGTTACAGATTGATTTGAATTTCTTTTGCAATCTTATGGTTTGATTATATAATTGTTGTAAATTTAGTTGTTTGGTTTAGAAATTATTGTATATTTGCAACCTTAAAATTTTTAACTAAAATCATTGTTATGTACGCAATCGTAGAGATAGCAGGGCAACAATTCAAAGTAAGCAAAGACCAAAAGGTTTATGTTCACCGTTTAGCTTCAGAAGAAGGAACTAAAGTTTCTTTTGATAAAGTTCTTTTATTAGATGAAAACGGAACTGTAACTTTAGGCGCCCCAGCTGTAGAAGGTGCTTCAGTAGAAGCCAAAGTGTTACAACACTTAAAAGGTGATAAAGTAATCGTTTTCAAAAAGAAAAGAAGAAAAGGTTACAAAAAGAAAAACGGTCACAGACAATCATTCACTCAAATTTTAATTGAAGGAATTGTTGCTGGTGGAGCTAAGAAAAAGGCTGCTAAGAAAGAAGTTGAAGTAACTGAAACTGCTGAAGAAGTTAAGCCAAAAGCAAAAGCTACAAAAAAACCAAAAACGGAAGAATAACATTTAAAATATAACATCATGGCTCACAAGAAAGGTGTCGGTAGTTCGAAGAATGGTAGAGAATCAGAATCGAAACGTTTAGGCGTTAAGATTTATGGTGGTCAAGCTGCTATTGCTGGTAACATCATTGTTAGACAAAGAGGTTCAAAGCACAACCCAGGTGAAAATGTTTACATGGGTAAAGATCATACTTTACATGCTAAAGTTGATGGAGTTGTAAAATTCCAGAAAAAAGGGGAAAACAAATCGTATGTGTCTGTTATTCCTTTTGAAGCTTAATAATCTTTTTTAGATAATATAAAACCTCTCTACTGGAGAGGTTTTTTTATTAAAAATAAATTGGTTTGTGTTTGCATATTTAAAGCAATTCCTTATATTTGCACCCACAATTAAGCATACGCGGGTATGGTGAAATTGGTAGACACGCCAGACTTAGGATCTGGTGCCGCAAGGTGTGAAGGTTCGAGTCCTTTTACCCGCACTTAACTCAAGTTAATGTAATGTTGCTTTTGAAGAATAAAAAATCCGATTGAAAATTTCAATCGGATTTTTGTTTTTAACTAACTATATGGAATCTAATCTTTTATTAATTTCTTCGTTTGGCTTAGACCGAAAGCATTCGTTATTTTTACTAAATATATTCCCGTACCAAGATTTGTGATATCTATCTCTTGATTAGAAACTATATCTTTGAATGTTTGAATCATTTGTCCGGTTATCGTATAGATTTCTACTTGAGTAGCATCGCTACTAATTGCAAATGTGCTTTTGGTAGGGTTAGGATATAAATTGATTTCATTGTTATTAATTTCAAAATCACTATTTGATAACGTTGATGCTGGTTGGTTTCCAAAAATCCTGAATTTTCCTGAGTTAATCGCGATCGCCTCAGTTGGATTATTAATTATTACCGGTGTATTATCCATTAAATCATACCAAGTCATAGGATAAGTGTATGCATCAGTTGGAAAATTTGGATTAATAGATAGGTTAGCGACTGAAAAATTTGCTAATACTACAACATTTCTCAATTGGGCAGTTGTAAAGGAGTTGTTGTAAATATAAACTCTCTGCCTTAGATTATTTCCATCTGGGCTAATGAAATGATCTCCCATAAAAACAGGTTCGGTTGTCTTTAATTTAATCATCTTTGAGTAGTCACTTAATATAGAAGTTCTTCTTGCATCTGTGAGCCAGTTTTCTGTCCACTGAACCTGCTGTTTGGTGTCTAATTTACAATCGCCAGGAAATAAGGATCCTTCATCATTAATTGTGCCATTTGCACAGGTATATATAGATTGATTATTTCCCAATTCTGCAAAATGCCAAATCATTTTTGGGCCTGGTACTAGAATACTTGTGGCTCCAATTGAAGCCATTCGGTTCAACGTATTGTTCAAGTTGTTTAATGTAGGAAATGCACCTGCGCCATTTCCATAAGTAAAGGCTTCATACATTATTCGATCTTTATCGTGGCTTTCAGGGTATCCGATTAATCGCTTTCCGGTAAAACCTCGACTTGTGTGTGACATTCTTGAAATGTTTTGAGTAGAGTAACCCATGGCTAATTCTTTGTATTGAGCCCACATTTCACCCCACATCATAATACCTTTGCCCTCGTTAATTCGGTAGTTTGCCCACTGTTGTTCTTCGTTATCTGAACCTAAGTGTTCAAAAATCACATAATGGTCGTTGTCTAAACTCCAAGAATAATCTGCATATTCTTTCAATACATCAACACGATCTTGTTGGTAATTATTTGTGCAGTTGTCATCTCCACCTGTACAGTTTTGAGTAAATCCTTTAGTTAAATCCCAACGAAATCCATCAATTTTATATTCAGTTATCCAGTGTTTTATAGTTTGCTTTACGTAATTTTTTGTTAGCGTGGATGTATGATTGAAATCTTCCCCAACGCTATAACTGTGTCTTGCAGTTGTGTTGAAATATGGATTGTCAACACTTGGAGAACCCCACCCATCACCATCAGGATCGTTCATCCACATGCGTACCATTGGGTTTCTTCCAAAGGCATGATTAAAAGCAATATCTAGAATTACAGCAATCCCATTTTGATGACAGATATCTACTAATTCTTTGAACTTTTCTGGTGTTCCATAAAATTTGTCTAAAGCCATGTGAAACGAAGTGTTGTAACCCCAACTTTCATTTCCTTCGAATTCCATAATAGGCATCAGTTGGATGGCATTGATTCCTAGGTCTTTGAAATACTGTATTCTGTTGATGACATCTTGGTAGTTTCTATTGACATCGAAATCACGTATTAATAATTCATAGATTACAAGTTTATCTTTATTCGGTTTTGTAAAGTTAGTAGTAATCCAATTATACGGAGTTTGCCCTGTTTTTAACATTGTTACTTCTCTTTCTTGTCCAGATGCCGTAGGAAATGATGGTAAATTAGGATAGCTTGTGTTAGGTATCCATTGATCGTCATAGAAAGATAATACGGTTGTGGAACAAGGATCTGCAGTTCTCACTAATACAGGAGAATTTGCTACTGGAGTTTGATCAACTACCCAATATTGATAGGAATAATCTACTCCAGGAGTTAATCCGTTTAGTTCTATCCAGAATTTACCAGTAGCAGGATCTTTTTTCATAGCATAATTATGATCTGGATTCCAATTGTTGAAGGTTCCTGCAACGTAAACAAAATCTTTTCCAGGCGCTTCCAATACTAGTGTTGCTTTTGTATTGTCTGAAACAGAGTAGTTTATTCCATTCTCTAATCCTGTTGGTAGGGTTTCGTTTATTACAGTTGGATTTACTACTACAGAAAACCGTCTAGTTATTGTTGAGCCTCCTAGTGTAACTTCGAGTTCGTAATTTGTATTATTTGTAATATTTGAAGGATTAAAAGTGTAATTGGAAGTAGTGTTTGTGTTGATACTTAATCCATTAGCTTTTAGATTATAGTTAGCTGTACCACCAGTATTTGAAGCAGCAATTGCTATACTTCCCCCCGAGTTAATTATGGTTGTGCTGTTATTTGTAGGTGTTGAAAGATTAACTTGAAAAGTTCCGACGTTAAAAATAAAATCGCCACAAGAGGGAGGGAGTTTTAAGGTTTGACTACCGTTAGCATTTCTGAATACCATTCCTAGTTTGGTAGCGTTTGCTTGTTGGGTTGAATTTAGACCAAAGTAGGTGCTCGGAGTTATTGTAATGCTCCACGTGCCATTTCCGTTATTTGTCATTATCCCTATGTTGTCATCTTGACCCCAATTTCCCACAACACCAAACCCAAAAGCATTAGCGTCATCTCCTATGCCTGCATGCATGTATACTTTCGCAGGTGTAGTTCCAATTTGGTTACAGGTTTGTGTTGCTGTTGAAACAGTAATGGTAATTTGGTCATTTACGTTAAAGCTACTTGGTGTAATGGTTACTTGCGCTTTTGTGATAAACGTAGTTAAAAATAGTATTAATAAGTAGTGTAGGTTTTTTTTCATAGCATATGTATTTTAATAAAAAAAGGGTTGTCTTTTTTAGGACAACCCTTGTGTTAATCTATTGAAGCGTTGCTGTCCAAGTATAGTTTCTTGGATTGCTTAAATCTAATTCAACTAAATAAGTTCCGCTAGCAGATACACTTAAATTGCTTCCACTGTTGAACTCTAGTGTTCCGTCATTTCCATCATCTCCATAATTTAAAGTCCAAGCATCATTTGCTCTAAATTTAAATTGATTTCCACCCGCTGTTAGTGGTATGATTATTTCCCATTTTTTTGTTGTTGGATTGTAAGTTAAATCTTGATCAACTACACCATTATCTGGCCATCCAAGTGGAGTTGCCGAACCTGTTATAGCCCATCTAGTAGCTTCAACATTATAACTAAGAACTGTTGGGTCTGTATTAGCAGTTATTCTATAGTATCCACTAGCTGACAGCAGAATGTTTGATTCGCCAGTTTGTAATAAAGTTCCTGAAAAACTTCCGTCATCTCCATAATCTCCGTCAAAATTAACATTTGTTGGTAACAATTTAAATTCAGGACTTGAAACATTCATATATACATATCCTTCAAAGTCAGTTTGTCCAAAACCAGATGAAGCTAGTGCTGGTAGTGTACTATTAGCAGTCCAGTCAGCACCATAACCACTAGCATTTAAAAAGTTTCCAATTACATATAGTTTTGGTGTCTCGGTAGTGTAAGGTGTTACTGTGATAGTGATTACATTTGAGTAGGCAGCTAAGTCTAAATTAGTTCCTAAAGTTGATTTAATTCTTATTTCTAAATCTCCTGCTGTGAAAGGCGTTAATCCTGCTTGTGTTGCAACTGCATTAAGCGCCTCTTGTGTCCAAACTATAAACCGATTTGTTGTTGTTCCTCCCGATTGAATTTCAGCAAAATCTGTACCTGCTAATGCCACTTCTACTTCGTAATTTACTGCTGTTTGTACATCATAATCTGCATGGTTCCAAACTAAAGTAGTAGCCTCACTACTTGCGGTAGCAGGATCTAAAACATAAGAGCTTCCATCAAGTGGTGTTAATAGTTCTGGACCACCTTTTGCAGTTGCGATAGTTTGATCATCATTTTCGCACGATACATTAGCAATTACTAAAAAAGCTAATGTGTATAATTTCAATATTTTTTTCATTTTATTACAATTTTTAATTTTAATAACCTGGATTTTGAGTTAAATTTGGATTAGCTTGTAAAGCGGTTAAAGGAATTGGGAAAACATTATATGTGCTTGGAATTGAAGTTCCATTTAAGGTGTTCCCTTTCCAAGGCCACAGGTATGATCCGCCTGTGAATTTTCCAAAACGAATTAAGTCGCTTCTTCTGTGCCCTTCAAGGTTTAATTCTCTACCTCTTTCGTCTAGTATAAAGTCGAGTGTTAAATCTCCTGCGGTGATTGTGGTAGCGTTAGATCTTTCTCTAACGTCATTTACATAATCAACTGCTTGAGAAATGTTTCCGCCTGCAGCTCCTCTTACTACACATTCAGCATACATTAAATAAGCATCTGCTAATCGATATAATGGGAAATCAGTACTTGAAAACACGGTTGGTGTACCAGATATTGAATGGAAGTTAGTGTTTCTGAATTTTGTAGACGGATAACCGTTAGTCCATTCTTTATAATCGGTCATCTCATAAGTATGACCTGCGGTCCAGAATAAATCGGCTCTATCATCTGTTGAAGTTGCTAGATTTCCAAATAAGCCATACCATGCCTTTGTTGCTCTATGTCCTGCCCATGCATCATTACCACCTGGATTTCCAAAGGACACTGTGTTCATTGTAGCACTATTCATACTTCCATTAACAATGTAGGTGGTGTTCCCGAAACTTTGACTTACTATAGCATCAGCTATTAGAGGAAAAATAATTTCAGAAGAGGTGTTATTATCTGCTGAAAAGACTTCAGTAATATTATCATCTAATACATAACCACCTTCATTAATTACTTTATTTATGTAAGTTAATGCGTCTGTATATCTAGGAGATCCGGTATATACTTCTGCATTCATGTACAATTTGGATAGTAGCATCGAAGCGGCGTATTTATTTGCCCTACCATAAGTGTTGGTTTGTGGAAGATTTTCAACAGCAGCAATTAATTCATTCTCTACAAAATTAAATAACTCTGTTCTTGAGGCTTCTGGTAGTGGATTTGAAATTCCATTTTCAGCTTCTGTAACTAATACTCCCTTTCCAAAGCAATCAATCATGTAATAATAAGCAAGTGAGCGTAAAAATCGAACTTCTGCAATTACTTGATCTTTATTTGCAACATCTACCGAGTTTAGAACGACCAATAAATTGTTACACTGAGGTACGGTGTAATATACTCTGTTGTACAGATATCTGAAGAATTTATTATTTTCGTCCCAATTTGAAGCAGTCGTTAATTGGTCTAAACCGTCGTCACCCCAGCGGTTTTTCATTCCATCTGCCGTAAAATCTTGTAGGTTAATAATTCCTCTTAAAAATGGAGATTCTCCTGGGTCATCACTAATATCCGAACTGCCAGGGCCATTAGGTCCTGATAAAGCGAACGAGCCATATAGTTTAGACATAATTCCATTAATTGCATTAGGATCTTGTGTCAAGAGTTGCTCTAGTGAAAGTTCTACTTTTGGCTCAGTGTTCAAATCATCAGTACAAGATAATGAAACTGAAAACAAAGTAATTAAACTAAATAATTTTATTTTTTTCATAGTATAATTTTTAGAAATCTAAACTTAAACCAACGGTATATACGCGTGGTCTTGGATAAAAATTGTTATCAATACCTCCAAAGTTTTCAGGATCTTGACCTGAATATTTGGTAACAATGAATGCATTGTTGATAGCTCCATATACTCTCAATGAAGAGTCTTTATATAGTTTGTTAAAACGATATCCCAATACAATGTTCTCACAACGTAGAAAAGAAGCGTCTTCAATCATATAATCGGAGAATTTTTCATTTCCATTAAAATTTATGAAATCTGGGTTTGCTTCACCAGCATAAAAATCAAGCACATTTGATAAGCTATTAGAGTTTGTTGGTACAGAGGCATCTATCCAACCTGATGTAAGTATTCTTGAATTGTAGGTTTGCCCACCAATTTGCCCTCTAAAACTAGTTCCGAAATCCCAGTTTTTATAGTTGTAGTTGAACCCAAATCCAAAAGTCCAGTTAGGAGTTCTTTTTATATAATACCTATCATCATTTGTAATTTGTCCATCATCATTTCTATCTACAAAAGCACCAGGAATTACATTTCCGTTTGAATCATATAATTGTTGGAACAACCAAAAAGCACCAGGTTGATAGCCTAAAGCATGCACTTGCGTATTTACATTTGTCCCTGTTGGTAGGCCTCCACCAGCATTGATTCTTTCTACATCTCCAAGATTGGTTATTTTAACATGATTATAAGCTATGTTGGAATAAAATTCAAGTGTTGAAATGTCATTAGAAATCGGTTTAATATTTAAGTCAAGTTCAAAACCTCTTCCTTCGGTCTCACCAACGTTAGTTATAAAACTATCTCTTAAATATTGACCTGGAGCAGTTGGTACTTGTGCTAATAAATCAGTTGTTTTATTTAGGTAAATATCAAAGGCACCACTAATCAAATTATTTTTAAAGAAATTGAAATCCAAACCTGCATTTAGTGTTGTTGTTTTCTCCCATGTTAAATCAGCATTAAAAGGAAGTGCAGAGTATAAGTTTGATCCAGGAAGATATTGACTTGTTATGCTACCTATTGAAAATAATGGGATTGAAGGGTAAAATCCTACTTGTCCAGTTATGTCTTGTTGACCTGTTTTACCTGCGCTTAAACGAAGCTTTAAATCATTTATAAAATTTGCGTTTTTAAGAAAGTCTTCTTCTTTTAATTTCCATGCAAATGCGGCAGCCGGAAAAAATCCCCATCTGTTTTCTTCGTTGAATAAAGAAGAACCGTCGGCTCTAAATGAAAGGGTAATTAAGTATTTATTAGCAAAGTCTAAATTAGTTCGCCCAAAGAAGGATTGTAGATTAAGTTCGTTATAGTATCTGTTATTTAAATTATTTGGATTAATAACTAATTCCCTAATACCTGTTGTTGGATTATACTGATATATTTCTTTATTACCATCATTTTTAAAATTTTGGTAAGAATAACCACCTTGGATGTCGAATTTTCTTAACAAACCGTCAAGTTCTTTTGTGTAAACTAAGTAACTATCTAGTGTGGTGTTTGTTATTGTTTGGTTTTCTTCGTAGTTTTTTCCAGGATTAAAAACCACATTTGCTCCATTATAAGTTGCAATTGCGTTATTGGAAAACGTTTCTCTAATTTTTGATTCTGATGCATCCAATCCTAAATTCACTACAGCTCTCAGTTCAGGTAAAAAGTGCATTTTATAATCCATTTCTATATTTCCTAGAAAACGAAGTGAACGTTCAGGTCTTTGTCTTTGCTCTAATAAAGCTAGAGGATTGTATTGACCACTCAGGACATTGGGGTTGTTAGTTGTTGTAGTTTGATAATAACCACCAAAAGGACTATTTGAATCATATATAGGTTTAGTTGGATCCATGTTGATTGCTCCTCCTAAAGCACCACCTTCATCAATTGCATTTTTATCGGTTACAATACCTTTTGCATTAACATCTAGTTTTAGGTGATTGTTAAGCATATTAGGATTCATTTTTATAGAATATGAAAATCGCTCATAATCATTTGTCTTAACAACACCTTCATTTCTTGTGTAACCAACAGATGCTCTGAAAGGTAAGTAACCAAAAAGATTAGCTCTTCCGCTAAAATTGTGATCGGTAGAAATTGAATTTCTAAAAATAGCATCTTGCCAATCCGTATCAGCTAAAATCCTTCCTTCAATAATATTAGGAGTGGATGGATCGTCAACAGTTCCAATAGGAGCATTTGGGTCTGCAATTCCAAGACTATTTACTAAATTTGGGTGATATTCTTGGATGAACTTTGAGAAAGTCGCACCGTCCATAACTTCAATTTTTTTTGAAACATTTCCAAATGAAACATTTGATGAATAATTGAACTCTGGCGTTCCTTTGATTCCTTTTTTTGTTGTAATAATTATTACTCCATTAGAGGCTCTTGAACCATATATTGCTGTTGCAGAGGCATCTTTAAGAACAGTAAAGCTCTCAATATCGTTAGGATTAATAAGAGAAAGAGGATTTGATACCCCTGCAGGTGTTGTGTTGTCAACAGGTACTCCGTCTATTACAATTAAGGGACTACTATTTGCACTTAACGATGAACCTCCTCTAATTCTTATGTTTGGAGATGAATCTGGTTGTCCTCCGTTATTAGTTATTCTGACTCCTGGCGCTTTTCCAGTTAATAATTGGTCAGCGGAAACGATAGCTCCTTTGTTGAAGTCTTTAGAAGTGATTGATGTTAGTGAACCTGTTGCGTCTTTTCTAGTTGTAGTTCCATAACCAATAACAACAACATCTCTCAATTCTTGTTGGTCTTCTTGTAGGGTAATCGTTATTGTATTTTGATTTTCATATATTAAGGTTTGATCTTTAAACCCAATATATGAGAATACGATTTTATCTCCTTTTCTGATGTTTGTCAAAGTGAAATTTCCATCAAAGTTCGTAGTAGATCCGTTTGTTGTGCCTTGCACTAATACGTTAACACCCGGTAAAGGCTGGCTTGAAGAACCATCCAAAACAACTCCCTTAAGAGTGTTTTGTGCCAACATACCGAAAGGTATTATTAGTAACAAAAGCAATAACTTTTTTTGCAGTGTTTTCATACAAATTGTTTAGATTAAATTGTTTTTTGTTCGCTTGTAATTCACTTCTAATGTTAAATTTATGTAAAATTGTGTATAAAAAAAACTGAGTTTCATTAAAAGCCTTTCGAAAACGTTTTCGTGTTGAAAACTTTATGGATTTGGGCTAATTTTTAACATATAATTGTTATACCCAAAAAAATAAGTTACATTTATTGAAAATTTATAATCATCCTTAATTTGTAATGAGAAGAAAAGTTACTTTAAAGCAAATTGCTAAAGAATTAGATGTATCAATTTCAACCGTTTCAAAATCACTTCGTGATAGTCCAGAAATTAGTGAGGATACTCGCTTAAAAGTACAAGCTTTTGCTAAATTATACAACTACAAACCCAATAATATTGCTCTGAGTTTAAAAAACAAAAAGACGAAGACCATCGGCATCATTATTCCTGAAATTGTGCATCATTTTTTTGCAACTGTAATTAGTGGTATCGAACAAGTCGCAAATGAAAGTGGTTACAATGTTATTGTTTGTTTATCTGATGAGTCCTTTGACAAGGAAGTAATCAATATGGAGATGTTGGCTAATGGTAGTACAGATGGATTTATCATGTCCTTATCAAAGGAAACCCAGCAAAAGAAAGATTTTCATCATCTTCAGGAAGTAATAAATCAAGGAATGCCTGTCGTCCTTTTTGATAGAATTTCTAATGATATTTTGTGTGATAAAGTGATTATCGACGACCAATTAGCCGCTTATGAAGCAACTCATTTCTTAATTTCTAAAGGGTTGAAAAAAATCGCCTTGCTAACTACAGTTGATTACGTTAGTGTTGGCAAATTAAGAACAGATGGTTACCTAAATGTGTTGCATGATCATGGAATTGAAGTAGATGAAAACCTAATAATTCGAATTGAAGATACGGAACATTGTGATGAGAAAATTAATGAATTATTAGAAAATAAATCTATCGATGCCATATTGGCTGTTAATGAGTTGTTTGCAGTAACGGCCATAAAATTAGCAATGTCTAAAGGGATTAAAATTCCAGAGGATTTATCTGTAGTAGCATTCACGGATGGAATTATCTCTAAATATTCCACGCCAACCATTACCACGATTAGTCAAAATGGGATTAAAATGGGAAGAAAAGCCGCTGAAATGCTTATTAATAGGCTAGAGTTGGATGATGAGGAAGACGAACACTACAAAACCGAAATTATCGAAACGAATTTAATAATTCGAGAATCTACGAAATCGTAATAGCTGCATATAAATCTTTAATAATCAATTGATTAAATAAATTGTTTTTCCATTTAGAATCAAATTTTTTTAATTAAATAAGATTATTTATTCGAAATAACCTTCTATATTTGTGATATCAAAACTTGTAACTCACTTCTAAAACATAAGTTTTGATAAGCACATACAACGCTTATCGATTTATTAATCAATAAATTACGATAATGGAAAAGCGTAAATTAGGTTTCTGGGAAATTTGGAACATGAGTTTCGGTTTCTTGGGAATTCAAATGGGTTTTGCCCTACAAAATGCAAACGCAAGTAGAATTCTTCAGCTTTTTGGTGCCGATGTTCATGAATTATCCTGGTTTTGGATAATTGCCCCTTTAATGGGATTAATTGTACAACCCATAATAGGACATTATAGTGATAACACTTGGTCTAAATTTGGAAGAAGAAAACCTTATTTCTTAGTAGGAGCAATCCTAGCATCCGTTGGTTTAATTTTAATGCCGCAAGCTGAAATTTTCATTGCTTTGATGCCTGCTCTATGGGTTGGTGCTGGAATGTTAATGATTATGGACGCTTCTTTTAACATTGCCATGGAGCCTTTCCGTGCATTGGTTGGAGATAATTTAAGAGCAGACCAACATACGTTGGGTTTCAGTGTTCAAACCGCTTTAATTGGAATAGGAGCCGTGGTAGGATCATGGTTGCCATATGTTTTAACCAATTGGTTTGGAATTAGTAATCAACCTTCCGAAACTTCAGCTGTTCCATTAAACTTAATTTATTCTTTTATAATAGGAGCCATTATTTTAGTTGTGTCTATTTTAGTTACTATTGTTACAACTAAAGAATATTCTCCTGATGAATTAGAACAATTTAGTGACGAAAAAGAACATAAAGAAGCTATAGGTGAAACCAAAGAAGCTAAACTTTCAGATGTTTTTTCAGATTTTGCTAAAATGCCAGAAACGATGCGTCAGCTAAGTTGGGTACAATTTTTTTCTTGGTTTGGATTATTTGGGATGTGGGTTTTTACTACTCCCGCTATTGCACAACACATTTATGGGTTGTCAGTAGATGATATAAAAAGTCCAGAATTTCAATCCGCTGGAGATTGGGTAGGGATTATTTTCGGAGTTTATAATGCAGTTTCTGCTGTGGTAGCTTTTGCATTACCATACATCGCAAAACAAATTGGACGAAGAAAAACACATGCACTTTCTTTAGTTTTGGGAGGAATCGGATTAATCTCTATGTATTTTATGCCAAACAAAGAAGCTTTAATCCTTTCAATGGTTTTAGTTGGATTTGCTTGGGCAAGTATTTTAGCCATGCCTTATGCTATTTTGGCGGGCTCCATTCAACCTAAAAAAATGGGTGTTTACATGGGTATTTTCAACTTTTTTATCGTAATTCCACAAATTATAAATGCTTTAATTGGTGGTCCATTAGTAAAATATGTTTATAACGACCATGCGATTTATGCTATTGTGATGAGTGGTGTGAGTTTCCTATTAGCAGCCCTTTTGGTATTAAAAGTTAGAGATCAAAAAGATATTTAGACAATGAGAAAAGCATTCATATTTGACCTTGATGGCGTAATCGTTGACACCGCTAAATATCATTTTTTAGCTTGGCAAAAGTTGGCCCATCAATTAGGAATCGAATTTACGCATGAACATAACGAAGGCTTAAAAGGCGTGAGTAGAGTTCGTTCTTTAGACATTATTTTAGAATTGGGAAACATCCAAGCTTCCCAAGAAGATAAGAACCAATGGTTGGTTCAAAAAAATGAAGAGTACCTTTCCTATTTAGTAGACATGGACGAAAGTGAAATTCTTCCGGGTGTATTAAACGTATTGGAGTATCTGAAAAGTAAAAACCAATTCATTGCTTTGGGATCGGCAAGTAAAAATGCGCGTCCTATCTTAGATAAAACCAATATCACGCACTTTTTTGATGCTATTGTTGATGGAAATGATGTTTCCAATGCAAAACCAGATCCAGAAGTGTTTTTAAGAGCTGTACAATTGGTAGGTGTTTTCAATGAAAATGCTGTCGTTTTTGAGGACTCTGTAGCGGGAATTCAAGCGGCCAATATAGCGAATATGATAAGTGTAGGAATCGGAGATGCCACCGTTTTACACGAAGCAAAGTATAATTTTAAAGATTTCACCTTTATTGATGAAACTTTTTTATCGCAATTAATTGGTTAAGAAATTGACGAATAGACACATTAACAAATTGACATATTACAAAAATGAATCAAGATTATATACAACCCGACAATTGGTCGATTATAGAAGAAGGATTTGATGTAGAACGAGTTAAATCTTCTGAGAGTTTATTTAGTATCGGAAACGGTGCTATGGGGCAACGCGCTAATTTTGAAGAATATTATTCAGGCAAAACGTTTCAAGGAAGCTACATTGCTGGAATTTATTATCCCGATAAAACAAAAGTAGGTTGGTGGAAAAACGGTTATCCCGAATATTTTGCAAAAGTACTAAATGCACCCAATTGGATTGGAATCGACATCGAAATTAATGGTGAGAATTTAGATTTAGCCAAATGTCAGTCGGTTTCTAATTTCCGTCGTGAGTTGAACATGAAAGAAGGTATTTATTACCGTTCATTCGATGCAGTTTTAGCAAACGGAACGGAAATTGCTGTTAAAGTACAGCGTTTCTTATCATTAGATTTGGATGAAGTTGGGGTTATCAATTACGAAATCACGGCCTTAAATTCGGATGCAAAAATCGTTTTTAAACCTTATGTTGACGCTGGAGTTCATAACGAAGACGCCAATTGGGAAGAGAAATTTTGGGAACCAATTAGCGTAAAACATTCAGGAAACGAAGCTTTCGTAACGGCTAGAACTTTCAAAACGCATTTCACGGCAACTACATTCATGCAAAATAGTGTTTTGTTAGAAGGTTCTAGTTTAAGTGTAGCGCCTGTAAGTGTTCAAGAAACAAAGGATAAAATTCAATTTTCATATGAAGTAGCGGTAGCAAAAGGTCAAACAACTACGATTCAAAAAATTGGTGGTTATACCGTTTCTATGAATCATGATGACACAATTTTAGGAGCTAAAAAAAGTATCGCAAAAGCTTTAGAAATAGGGGTTTCACAATTAACTGAAAACCAAAAACAAGCTTGGGCAAGAATTTGGGAAATGAGTGATATCACCATAGATGGCGATGTAAAAGCACAACAAGGAATTCGTTTCAATATTTTTCAATTGAATCAAACTTATCTAGGAAAGGATTCGAGATTGAATATTGGGCCAAAAGGATTCACGGGTGAAAAATATGGAGGTTCTACTTACTGGGACACCGAAGCGTATTGTATTCCTTTTTATATGGCAACCAAAGACCAACAAGTCGCTAGAAACTTATTAGCGTATCGATACAACCAATTGGATAAAGCTATCGAGAATGCTGAAAAATTAGGTTTCAAAAATGGAGCTGCTTTGTATCCAATGGTAACTATGAATGGAGAAGAATGTCATAACGAATGGGAAATTACTTTCGAGGAAATTCACAGAAACGGCGCTATCGCTTTTGCTATTTACAACTATTACCGATTCACAGGAGACTATTCCTATATTCCAGAAAAAGGTTTAGAAGTTTTAATCGGAATTGCGCGTTTTTGGCATCAAAGAGCTACGTTTTCAACGTACAGAAATCAGTATGTGATTTTAGGAGTAACGGGGCCAAATGAGTATGAAAATAATGTAAATAACAATTGGTACACAAATTATATTGCGAAATGGTGTATTGATTATACAGTAGCGCAAATTCAAAGAATAGAAGGAGAATATCCATCGGATTATACCCGAATCATGAATAAAGTGAAATTATCACAAGCCGAAATTTCTGCAATGAAAAAAGTGGCAGATAATATGTATTTTCCTTATTCCGAAGAACACGGTGTATATTTACAACAAGATGGTTTCTTAGATAAAGAATTGATTACCGTAGCGGATTTAGATAAATCGCAACGCCCAATTAATCAAAAATGGTCTTGGGATCGAATTTTACGTTCACCATATATCAAACAAGCCGATACGTTACAAGGATTCTATTTCTTCGAAGATCATTTTACTAAAGAAGAATTGGAAAAACATTTCGATTTTTACGAACCATTTACGGTTCATGAAAGTTCGCTTTCTCCTTGTGTACATTCCATTCAAGCGGCTGTTTTAGGCAGAATGGAACAAGCGTATACCTTTTATTTAAGAACGTCACGTTTAGATTTAGACGATTACAACAAAGAAGTAGAAGAAGGGCTGCATATTACATCCATGGCAGGAACATGGATGAGTATCGTGGAAGGTTTTGGCGGAATGCGTGTTAGAAATAACCAATTGCATTTTGAACCCAAAATTCCAGTACAATGGAAAGGTTATTCCTTCAAAGTGAATTTCAGAAATGCTATTGTAAAAGTTGAAGTAAGACAAGAAGGGACAAATGTTTCTATCGAAGGAAATTCGGATGTAGAAGTATTTGTAAACGGAGAATCACAATTAATTAAATAGTAAGATATGAAATCGCCATTAACAAAAAGTTTGCATAAGCAAACACTTATGATTAAAAAAGGCGACACCATATGTTACCGCTAAAAAATAAAATTTAAACATATGAATAAATATTTTGTTTCAGTATTCGTGATGGTTTTTTCGATTTTTGGGATGAATGCTCAAGAATTAAAATCGCCAAATGGAAATTTTAAAATGATTTTCGCTTTAGAAAATGATGGTACGCCAACGTATCAACTTTTCATGAAAGACAGGGAAGTTATCAAAAAAAGTAAGTTAGGCTTAGAACTTCAAAAAGATAAAAAGTCATTATTGAATGATTTTACATTGGTAAATGAGGTTCGAAACACATTTGATGAAACTTGGAAAACCGTTTGGGGGGAAGAAACCGAAATTCGTAACCACTACAACGAATTAGCGCTAACACTGAAACAAAATGAAACCGAAAGACAAGTTATTATTCGTTTTCGATTATTTAACGACGGTTTAGGTTTTCGTTACGAATTTCCAGAACAAAAAAACCTAACGTATTTTGTAGTAAAAGAAGAACGCACGGAGTTTGCTATGACTGGTGACCATACCGCATTTTGGATTCCGGGTGATTACGATACACAAGAATACGATTTTACTGAAAGTAAGCTAACTGAAATTAGAGGATTGTTTAAAAAAGCAGTTACCGATAATGCTTCTCAAAAGCAATTTTCAGATACAGGGGTTCAAACGTCTTTAATACTAAAAACTTCAGAAGGAATTTACATCAACATTCACGAAGCCGCATTAATTAATTATTCTTGTATGCACTTGAATTTGGACGATAAAAACTTAGTTTTTCAGTCGCACTTAACACCCGATGCAAAAGGAAATAAAGGGTATTTGCAGGCGCCTAGTGTTTCGCCTTGGAGAACGATAATTGCAAGTTCAGATGCCCGTGCTATTTTAGCATCACGAATGACGTTGAACCTTAACGAGCCATGTAAGATTGAGGATACTTCTTGGATTAAACCTGTAAAATACATTGGCGTTTGGTGGGAAATGATTACAGGAAAAAGCTCTTGGGCATATACCGATGAAATTCCTTCCGTACAATTAGGAATTACCGATTTCACCAAAGCTAAGCCAAATGGTAAACACGCAGCGAATACTAAACATGTAAAAGACCATATTGATTTTGCTGCGGAACATGGTTTTGATGCTGTTTTAGTGGAGGGCTGGAACGAAGGTTGGGAAGACTGGTTTGGTCACGAAAAAGATTATGTATTTGATTTTGTAACACCTTATCCTGATTTTGATGTAAAAGAAATTCATGAATATGCGAAGTCAAAAGGCGTAAAAATGATTATGCATCACGAAACATCGGGTTCAACTAGAAATTACGAACGTCATTTAGATAAAGCCTATCAGTTTATGAAAGATAATGGTTATGATGCCGTGAAAAGTGGATATGTTGGAAATATATTACCTTTAGGAGAACATCATTACAGCCAATCCATTATAAATCATTACCAATATTGTATTGAAAAAGCAGTTGATTATCAAATTATGGTAAATGCACATGAAGCGGTTCGTCCAACAGGAATTTGCAGGACGTATCCTAATTTAATTGGAAATGAATCGGCTCGAGGAACAGAGTTTCAAGCGTTTGGTGGTTCGAAAGCAAACCATACCACTTTATTGCCTTTTACAAGATTAATTGGAGGTCCAATGGATTATACGCCTGGAATCTTCGAAATGGATATTGCAAAATTGAATCCAAACAACAATTCACACGTTAATACAACATTAGCAAATCAATTAGGATTGTATGTGGTTATGTATTCGCCACTTCAAATGGCTGCCGATTTACCAGAAAATTACAACCGATTTTTAGATGCGTTCCAATTCATAAAAGATGTTCCAGTGGAATGGTCAGCTTCAAAATATTTAGAAGCAGAACCAGGATATTATATTACCATCGCTCGAAAAGATAAAAATTCAAGCAATTGGTTTGTTGGAAATTCAAATGGTTACAGTTCAAGAACATCAACCATTACATTAGATTTCTTAGAAAAAGGGAAAAAATACGAAGCCACCATTTACGCCGATGCTGCAGACGCGGATTACAAAACCAATCCACAAGCCTACAAAATTTCAAAACAAAAAGTAACCAATAAGACTAAATTGCAATTGAGAACAGCAGCAGGAGGGGGTTATGCTATTAGTATTGTTGAGGTTAAATAAAAAAGCTATGAAAAAAATAATTTTCTCACTAATTACCTTATTTACACTTTCGCTTTCGGCACAAATTGACCGAATGGAACCACCGTTTTGGTACGAAGGGATGAATAAAAGCGAAGTTCAAGTATTGTTTTACGGAAAGAATATTGCTCAGAATTCGGTACAAGTTTCCAATAATGTAGTAATTACGAATGTAACTAAGACCGAAAATCCAAACTATCTTTTCGTTACGATTGATACTAAAAATATAAAAGCACAAGACCTGCAATTTACGTTTAGTAATGGTAAAAAATCATTCAAGAGAAATTTCGAAATTAAAAAGAGAAGACCAAATTCTGCAATTCGTAAGAGTTTTGATGCTTCAGATGTAATGTATTTATTGATGCCCGATCGTTTCGCAAATGGAAATCCAAACAATGATTCTTCACCTGAATTACAAGAAAAAGCTAATAGAAGTTTACCAGGAGGAAGACATGGTGGCGATATTCAAGGAATCATTAATAATTTAGATTACATCAAAGAATTAGGTGCAACAGCAATTTGGAGTACACCCATGTGTGAAGATAACGACAAAGGCTATTCGTACCACACTTACGGACAATCTGATGTGTACAGAATTGATCCTCGTTACGGAACCAACGAAGAATACAAAAAACTAGCCGATGAAATGCATAAACGTGGCATGAAATTAATCAAAGATTACGTTACGAATCATTGGGGAGCCGAACATTGGATGTTTAAAGATATGCCAACTTATGATTGGTTTCATCAATTTCCAGGATATGCACAAAGCAATTATCGCATGACCACGCAATACGACATCAATGGTTCAAAACGCGATGCTAAATATTGTATGGATGGTTGGTTTGTGCCCAGTATGCCCGATTTAAATCAGTCGAATCCTTTGGTGTTGAATTATTTAATTCAGAATGCGATTTGGTGGATAGAATATGCCGATTTGGATGGATTCCGTGTGGATACCTATTCGTACAACGATAAAGAAGGAATTGCAAAATGGACAAAAGCAATTACTGACGAATATCCGTATTTTAATATTGTTGGTGAAGTTTGGATGCACGATCAAGCCCAAATTTCGTATTGGCAAAAAGATAGTCCGATTGCTAAAATTCAAAGCTACAATTCTAATTGTCCAAGTGTAATGGATTTTACATTACATGATGTTTTTGGAAACGTTTTTAATGAAGATAGAGCGGATTGGAGCAACGGAATGATTAAGTTTTACGAGAATTTCGTTAACGATTTCTTGTATGCCGACTCAAATAACTTATTGATTTTCTTAGAAAATCATGATACTGGTCGTTTTAATCACATTTATCAAAACGATTTCAAAAAGTACCAATTAGGAATGACCATTATGGCAACGATGCGCGGAATTCCACAATTGTACTACGGTTCTGAAATTGGAATGGCGGGCGATAAAGGAAAAGGAGATGCCGATATTCGTCAAGATTTTCCTGGTGGTTGGGAAGGTGATGTAAACAATGCTTTTTTAGCTAGTGGAAGAACCGCAGAACAAGCAAAATATTTCGATTTTTCGAAAAAAGTATTGAATTGGAGAAAAAACAAAGAAGTCATTCATACCGGAAAATTAACCCATTACATTCCTGAAAATAATGTGTATGTATATTTCCGTCACAATGACAAAGAAACGGTTATGGTGGTTATCAATAATGCTACTGATACTCAGAACTTGAATCTTATTCGTTTTCAAGAAAATATCAAATCGTTTACTTTAGGAAATGATATTCTTTCAGGAAAAACAGTCGATTTGAAAAACGAATTGTCGATTGAAGGTAAAACGTCTATGATTTTAGAATTGAAATAAATGAAACAGTTGCTATTCTTTCTATTATGCTCTTATTTTACTTTTTCTCAAAGTAAGATAAAATCATATGTTCTTGAAAACTCAGGAAAATTTGAAGGAAATATTGAAAGAGTAGATAGTTTTCCATCAAAACATATTGTGCCAAGAACGGTTGATGTTTGGTTACCGAAAAACTATTCTAAAACAAAAAAGTATAGTGTTTTGTATATGCACGATGGACAAATGCTTTTTGATGCCACAGCCACATGGAACAAACAAGAATGGAAAGTTGATGAAGTTGCATCACAGCTGATGCAAGAAAATAAAGTAAATGATTTTATTGTCGTGGCTATTTGGAACATTCCTAATTTACGTCACATGGATTTGTATCCAAAAAAACCTTATGAATCACTTTCAAATAAATTAAAAGAGAAAATTCAAATTGAAGCTAAAAAATCGCAATTTCCATTTGATGACAGCAAAATAAATTCGGATGACTATTTGAAATTTATTGTGGAAGAATTGAAGCCATACATAGATAAAAAGTATTCGGTTTTAACAACTGCGAACAATACAGCTATTATGGGTTCAAGTATGGGCGGATTGATTTCGATGTATGCTTTGTGTGAATATCCAAATGTTTTTGGAAAAGCGGCTTGTTTGTCAACGCATTGGATTGGATTTAGAGAATTTGATAACAACCCAATTCCGGAATCTTTTTTCGCGTATATGGAAAAGAAATTACCCGAAGCTAAGAATCACAAAATATATTTCGATTACGGAACAGAAACTTTAGATGCTTTCTATATAAAATATGAATATCGAGTTGATGAAATTTTAAAAGCAAAAGGATATACGGATGCTAATTCACGAAATTTAAAGTTCGAAGGTGAAAATCATTCCGAAGCTTCTTGGCAAAAAAGGATTCATATCCCATTAGAATTTATGTTTGGAAAATAAAATTATAAAAAATGAAAAAGACAATTGTTACTGCATTAGCTGTTTTAACTTTATCGAGTTGTAAAAACGAAACAGAAAAAACGGCAGAAAATTCAAAAACTGAAATCGCAAAATTTTCTCCCGAAGTTGAAGAAAACGGAATTATTTATGAAGTAAACATCCGCCAATATTCGCCAGGAGGAACATTTAATGCATTCACTAAAGATATTCCGCAATTAAGAGAATTAGGTGTGAAAATCATCTGGGTAATGCCGATTTTTCCAATTTCACAAACCAAAAGAAAAGCAACAGGTGGCGATGATAGTAAGTTTGCTTCTGAAATGCCAAAAGAAGAGCAACACAAATATTTAGGAAGTTACTATGCTGTTTCTGATTTCAAAAAAGTAAATCCAGAGTTTGGAACAATTGAGGATTTTAGAAATTTAGTAAAAACAGCGCATGACAATGGTATTTATGTAATCTTAGATTGGGTTCCTAATCACACTGGTTGGGACCATGTTTGGATTAAAGAGCATCCAGAATATTATACAAAAAATGCTAAAGGTGAAATCATCGATCCAATCAATCCAGAAACTGGAAAATCTTGGGGTTGGTCAGATGTTGCCGATTTGAATTACGACAATCAAGAACTTCGTAAGGAGATGACAGCGGATATGTTACATTGGATTAAAAACGAAAACATTGATGGATTCCGTTGCGATGTGGCAAGTAATGTTCCTTTAGATTTTTGGCAACAAGCTATTCCACAATTGCGAAAAGAAAAAAATATTTTCATGTTAGCAGAAGCTTGGGAACCTGAATTATTAAAAGATGGTTTGTTTGATATGGCGTATGGTTGGGAAGCCCATCACACCATGAATAGAATCGCTCAAGGGAAAAATACCGTGAAAGATTGGGATAAATTCATGACGGAGGATGCAAAAAAATATGAGGCTAACGATATCCTAATGAATTTTGTGGATAATCACGATGAGAATTCTTGGAATGGAACGGTTAAAGGAAGATTAGGAAAAGCAGAAGAAGCGATGACTGCTTTATCTTATGTGATGCCCGGAATGCCATTAATTTACAGTGGAAATGAATATGGTTTGAATCACAGCTTGAAGTTTTTCGAAAAAGATTCTATTCCAAAAACAAAAGGAAAAGATTGGGAATTAAGAGCAAAATTAGGAAAGCTAAAAGCTGAAAATCTGGCATTAAATGGTGGAAAAAGCAAAGCAAACTATACTAGAATTAAAACAGACGACGATGCCAATATTTTAGCTTTTGTTCGTGAGAAAAATGGTAAAAAAGTAGTTTATATTGCTAATTTTTCAAGTAAACCAATTAATTCAAAAGTAGCGATTACAGGTGAATTTACTAATTACATGACAGGGAAACCAATGCGTTTAAAAGATAACGAAGTCATCATGCTTCAACCTTTCCAATATTTTATATTGAATAATTAAGAATCCTTACAAACTATAACTTAAAGTCCTATTGCAAGTCGATAGGATTTTTTATTTTGAAATTACCGATATTTGCAAAAATAAAATCAATTGAATTCAAAATACGACATCATCATCATCGGCGGAGGAGCTGCTGGATTTTTTACTGCAATCAACATTGTAGAAAAGCATCCAAACTTAAAAGTAGCTATTTTAGAGAGAGGGAAAAGCGTTTTAGAAAAAGTGCGCATTTCTGGCGGTGGTCGTTGTAATGTTACCCATGCTTGTTTTGTACCAAATGAACTGGTTAAATTTTATCCAAGAGGAGAAAAAGAACTCCGTGGGCCGTTTCATCAATTTTGCTCTGGAGATACCATTGAATGGTTTGAAAAACATGGAGTGGCACTTAAAATTGAAGATGACGGACGAATGTTTCCTGTTTCTAATTCGTCTCAAACGATAATTGATTGTTTTTTAAAAGCAACTCAAAAACTTAAAATCGATGTTTTAACGGGGCAAAGTGTTCAAGAACTGAATCGAGGTGAAAATTATTGGAAAATTTCTACCCATCAAGAAGTTTTTAGTTGTCAAAAAGTGGTGATGGCAACAGGGAGTAATCCAAAGATGTGGGAATTGATGCAAAATTTAGGTCACTCGATTATCGAACCCGTTCCTTCTTTATTTACGTTTAACATCAAGGATGTCCGAATCAAAGATTTGATGGGACTTTCGACTTTTGCTTCTGTAAAAGTAAAGAAATCAAAGCTACAAGCATCTGGACCTTTGTTGATTACCCATTGGGGAATGAGCGGTCCAGGAATTTTACGTCTTTCTGCCTGGGGAGCTCGAGAATTGGCAGATAAAAAATATCAGTTTGCTATTCAAGTCAATTGGTTAAACGATTCTGATTTTGAAGATACAATTGATTTTTTAAAAGAAATTAAGGAAGAAAATTCTAAAAAATTAGTTTCTAAATACGCACATTTCGATTTACCAAAACGACTTTGGGAAAATTTGGTTAAAGCTTCCGGAATTACTGAAGAAACCAAATGGGCCGATGTCAACAAAAAACAACTAAATACGTTAGCCGAACAATTAACGAATGCTGAATTTCAGGTAAATGGAAAAAGTACTTTCAAAGAAGAATTCGTTACCGCTGGCGGAATCGACTTAAAAGAAGTGAATTTCAAAACTATGGAAAGCAAAGTTTTACCAAATCTGTTTTTCGCTGGAGAGATTCTTAATATCGATGCAATAACAGGTGGTTTTAACTTTCAAAATGCTTGGACAGGCGGATTTATTGTTGCTGAGAATATCGCTCAATAAGTGCTTATAACTATCGATTCAACCAATAAATACTTCCCGTTAAAATCGTTGCAAATCCAACCCAAGCTAAATACGGAATCAATAAATATGAAGCTCTTTTGTCTATTTGTTTGAAAATATGATAGGTTTCATAAATGATTAACCAAAGTAAAATAATCTCGATTAAAGCTAATAAAATATTATTCAGCCCAAAGAATAGATAAGACCACAAGGCATTTAGAAGCAATTGAACAGTAAAAAACAGCAACCCTTTTTTTACCAATTCTTTGTTGGTTTCTAATTTGTTCCACACCATTCCAGCGGCAATTCCCATTAGAATAAAAAGCATTGTCCAAACGGGAGCAAAAACCCAATTAGGCGGATTAAAACTCGGTTTTTTAATTTCGGGATACCAAGTAGTAATGCTTGATTGTGTTACATTACTTGATAAATAACCAACAGCCAAACAAATGGCAACACAATATATGATTTTAAGGTATTTGTTCATCTTTTTAATTTTATAGGCAAATTAACGAAATATCAAGGGAACAAATCAATCAAAATCGGTATTTTTGTCAAAATTTTAAGCTATGCTTGCCGAAAAAGATTTTATCGCCACCTCATATAATACTATTGATTCCGCTAGTTTCGAATGGAGCGCGCCTAGTAATATTGCCTTAGTGAAATATTGGGGCAAGAAAGAAAACCAAATTCCAGCGAATCCTTCAATAAGTTTTACGTTAAACAATTGCAAGACAATTACTAAATTAGACGTGGTAAAAAAGTCGGAGAACTCTAGTTTTTCGTTTGATTTACTTTTTGAAGGAAAACCGAAAGAAGATTTTAAGCCGAAAATTCAAAAATTCTTTGAAAGAATTGAAAAATATTGTCCGTTTTTGAAAGAATATCATTTTAAAATTGATACTCAGAATACCTTTCCTCACAGTTCAGGAATTGCTTCTTCCGCATCCGGAATGGCAGCTTTAGCGATGAATATCATGAGTTTGGAGAAAGCAATTAATCCAGCTATTTCTGATGACTATTTTTATTCAAAAGCTTCATTTTTAGCAAGATTAGGAAGTGGAAGTGCGTGCAGAAGCATCAAAGGGGAAGTGGTTGTTTGGGGAAATCATGTTCAAATTAATGGGAGTTCGGATTTGTTTGGAGTGGAATTTTCGGAAATTCATTCCAACTTCAAAAACTATCAAGACACGATTTTATTGGTAGATAAAGGAGAAAAGCAAGTTTCGAGTACGGTTGGGCACGATTTAATGCATAATCATCCTTATGCCGAAAGACGTTTTGCTCAAGCTCACGAAAATTTATCCCAAATAAAAACGCTTTTATCCTCAGGAAATGTGGAAGAGTTTATCAAAATTGTGGAAAGCGAAGCTTTGACGTTACATGCAATGATGATGACTTCAATGCCGTATTTCATTTTGATGAAACCCAATACATTGGAAATTATCAATAAAATTTGGAAGTTTAGAGATGAGACTCAAATCCCGGTTTGTTTTACGTTAGATGCTGGTGCCAATGTACACGTTTTGTATCCTGAAAATGTGAAAGAAAACGTATTGCAATTTATTCAAGATGAATTAGTTGGCTATTGTCAAAATGGTCAGTATATTTGTGACCAAATTGGAAATGGTGCAAATCAATTAAAATAATTCGTATATTTACCATAGATTTCAATAAAAATGGACATTCGATTGGAAAAATTAGAGCTTATGAAAATGCTGATGGAAACAGAAAATCCTTTGGTATTACAAGCTATTAGGAAAATTTTCCAAAAAGAAGATAAAGATTGGTGGGATGATTTAACGGAAGAGCAACAAAATATTCTAAACGAATCAATGGAGCAATATGAAAAGGGAGAATTTTCTTCTTTTGACGATTTTATCAAGCCACATTTGAAATAATGAGAGAAATTGTAATAACGCCAAGAGCTCAGAATGAATTGAATCAGCTTTTTGAATATTTGGTGTTAAAATGGAATTTGAAAGTTAAAGATGATTTTGTGAATAAGCTTCATTTAGTTTTGAAGATTGTAGCAAAAAGTCCAGAATCATTTCCTGTTTCAAGTAAAAATGTTAAATTTAGAAAGTGTGTGGTTGCAAAACAGAATACACCTTTTTATCATTATAATGAAAAGCATATTGTAATGGTTGCTGTTTTTGATACAAGACAAAACCCAAAGAAATTAAAAATCTGATTACTATAAACTGTAAACTGAATACTAAAAATGAAAGGACCACTTTTTTACTCAAAAATATTACTTTTCGGAGAATACGGAATTATCCAAGATTCGAAAGGACTTTCAATTCCTTATAATTTTTACAATGGTGCTTTAAAAAGTGATGGAAATTCGTCTGAAAGTGCTGTGAAATCTAATGAAAGTTTAAAAAAGTTCGTTGTTTACTTGGCGCAATTACAAGCGGAACAGCCTGAATTGGTAACTTTTAATTTAGAAGTTTTAAAACAAGATGTAAACAACGGAATGTATTTCGATTCGAGTATTCCGCAAGGATATGGAGTAGGAAGTAGCGGTGCTTTAGTTGCTGCGATTTACGATAAATATGCTAATGATAAAATCACGGTTTTAGAGAATTTAACGCGTGAAAAATTATTGCAATTAAAAACGATTTTCTCTCAAATGGAATCGTTTTTCCATGGAAAAAGTTCAGGTTTAGATCCATTGAACAGTTATTTAAGTATTCCAATTTTAATTAACTCAAAAGATAACATAGAAGCAACGGGAATTCCAACACAAAGCACACAAGGAAAAGGTGCGGTTTTCTTAATTGATTCAGGAATTGTGGGTGAAACCGCTCCAATGGTTTCGATTTTTATGGAAAACTTAAAGGATAACGGTTTCCGAAACATGTTAAAATCCCAGTTCATAAAATATACCGATGCATGTGTGGATAACTTCTTACATGGCGATGTAAAATCCTTGTTAGAAAACACCAAACAATTATCGAAAGTGGTTTTGAATAACTTTAAACCGATGATTCCAGAACAATTCCACCAAGTATGGCAAAAAGGAATCGATACCAACGATTATTACTTAAAATTGTGTGGTTCTGGCGGTGGTGGTTACATTTTAGGATTTACCCAAGATTTAGACAAAGCAAAAGAATCTTTGAAAGACTATAAATTAGAAGTAGTTTATAACTTTTAGATAGGTAATAGGTTATTGGTAATAGGTAATGGGTTTTTATATTCTCATACCAATTACCAATCACCCATAACCCTAAACCTCAAGAGAAATGCTTACACGCAAATCCAAATTAGTCCTTACTAAAATCTTCAGCTTCTTTTCTGTGATTAGAGGATACAATATTTGGGTAATAGCCCTTGCACAGTATCTTTCTGCCATTTTTATTTTGGCTCCTGAAAAACGCGCTTTGGACATTATCCTCGATTGGCGTTTGTTTTTAATCGTCGTTGCTTCAATTTTAACCATTGCTTCGGGTTATATTATCAATAATTTTTACGATGCGAAAAAGGATTTAATCAATCGCCCAAAAAAAGCTATGATTGACCGATTGGTGAGTCAGGAAACGAAGTTAAAAGTCTATTTCGGAATTAATTTCATCGTTGCTTTGTTGATGTTTTTCATTTCGTGGTGGGCGGTTTTGTTCTTTTCGACCTATATTTTTCTAATTTGGTTTTATTCGCACAAATTGAAAAAGATGTTCTTGATTGGAAATGTCACGGCAGCAGTTTTAGCGGTTTTGCCTTTCTTTGGAGTTTTGATGTACTATAAAAACTTTTACGAAGTTATTTTTGCTCATGCTACGTTTTTATTTTCATTGATTTTAATTCGGGAATTAATTAAAGATTTAGAAAATATTGAAGGAGATTTAATAGCAGAATACAGAACAATTCCAGTGGTTTTTGGAGAGAAAATGGCCAAATCTATTATTTCGGTTTTAACAATTTCGACCTTATTTCCGGTTTATTTTTTAATTGAAGTGTATGATGTGGGTTACATGGATATCTACTTTTACTTGAGTTTAATGGCTTTGCTTTTTTTTGTTTTACTTTTATGGAAAGCAACTTCAAAAACGGAATATTTAAAACTTCATTTTTTGCTGAAATTCATCATTGTTTCAGGTGTTTTTTGCATAGTTTTAATTGAGCCTTCCGTTTTAATTCACGGCAAAAAATTGATTTCCATATATTAGTTATATCTTTGCACAAATTGTTTATAATATGTCACGTCATCAAGATAGCGATAAAAGTCGTCCGGGTTCAGGAAGACAAGGAGGTTACAAAAAAGATAGTAATTCAAGAGGAAATTCTCCAATTCGTAAAGCGCCTTCAAAGTTTAAAACCAAGGCAGATCCTGCAACATCCGGAGCTAAAGAAGCACCTAAAGCACCAAAGTCTCCAAAAAAACCATCTAATCCAGATGAAATTCGTTTAAATCGTTATATTTCTAATTCGGGTATGTGTAGCCGAAGAGATGCGGATATTTATATTCAAAGCGGAAATGTAAAGGTGAATGGTGTGGTAGTTACCGAAATGGGTTATAAAGTAAAATTAACGGATACCGTTCAGTTTGATGGGGTAAATATTACGCCAGAAAAGAAAGAGTATGTCTTATTAAATAAACCGAAAAATTTCTCTACAGCAGGAGATGATTCGCCAGGTTCAGCTAATGTTTTAGATTTAGTTCGTGGTGCATCAAAAGCCAATTTAATGCCTGTAGGAAGAATGGATAAAACGACAACTGGTTTGTTGTTGTTTACCAATGATACTGAAATTATCCAAAAATTCACCGCTCCAAATCAACGTTCTTCTAAAGTATATCAAGTTTCGTTAGATAAGAACTTAAAGTTTGAAGATTTAGAACGCATCCAAAAGGGATTAACGATTGACGATCATAGAGTTTACGTGGAAGAAATTACTTATATTGAAGATCAGCCAAAAAGTGAAATTGGTTTAAAAATGAAAACTTCAAACGTAAAAATCGTTCGTAGAATTTTCGAACATTTAAAATACGATGTTTTAAAAGTGGACCGTGTAACGTTTGCCGGTTTAACTAAGAAAAACTTACCAAGAGGCGATTGGCGATTTTTAACGGAACAAGAAATCATCAACCTTAAAAATGCTTAAACGTATTTTTTTGAAACACATAGGCACATAGATTATTTTATGTGTCTTTTTTTATGATTTTCCATAACGCTATGTTTTCTATGCGCAGTGAAACGACCTTTTTTTAAAACTATGAAACCTATATGTCTATGTGTTGCAAATAAAATAATGTAATCTATGCCAAATCAACTACAACAAATCGCCATTCGATGGTTTGATGCTTTTAATGCAAAAAATTTAGAAAAGCTATTAGAATTATACGACAACGAAGCCCAACATTTCAGTCCGAAATTAAAAATGCGTCAACCCGAAACCAATGGTTTAATCATCGGAAAAGAAGCGATGCGCGTTTGGTGGCAAGATGCTTTTGATAGATTGCCAACGTTACACTACAAAGTAACCTCATTAACCGCTAACACCGACAGAGTTTTCATGGAATACACACGTCAAGTAGCTGGTGAAGCTGATATGTTAGTAGCTGAAGTTTTAGAAATTAAAGAGGGTAAAATAGTGTTTTCTAGAGTGTATCATGGGTAGAGAATAGGAGTTCTGTCATTCTGAACTTGTTTCAGAATCTCATCATTTTAAAAGATAAGATGCTCAAACAAGTTCGGCACAAAAACCGTTTCATTGTTTATTTTCCTCAAAAACATAATCCGCATACACCTGCTCAATCTCAGTAAATACATCTAATAATTGATTGATACCATCTGTGGTAACCAATTTTTGTTTGTATTCTTTAAAACCGTGAATGCCTTTGAAATAATTGGTGTAGTGACGACGCATTTCGTTGATACCTAAACGTTCGCCTTTCCATTCGATACTCCAAATTAAGTGATTTCTTGCGGCTTCAATTCGGTCGGTCATGCTTGGTTGTGCTAATTTTTCTCCTGTGGCGAAATAATGTTTAATTTCATTAAAAATCCACGGATAACCAATCGCAGCACGACCAATCATCATACCATCTAAACCGTATTTGTTTTTGTATTCTAATGCTTTTTCAGGAGAATCAATATCGCCATTTCCAAAAATCGGCATCGTAATTCTAGGGTTTTCCTTCACACGCTGAATGTGTGACCAATCGGAATGGCCTTTGTACATTTGCGCACGAGTTCTAGCGTGTATGGTTAAAGCTTGCACACCAATATCTTGTAAACGTTCTGCAACTTCATCAATGTTTATTGAACTCTCATCCCAACCTAAACGCGTTTTTACGGTAACAGGTAAACTCGTTCCTTTGATAACGGCTTTCGTTAAGCGAATCATTAAATCGACATCTTTCAAAACACCAGCACCAGCACCTTTGCAAACTACTTTTTTTACTGGGCAACCAAAATTAATATCTACCAAATCAGGTTGAACGGCATCTACAATTCGCGACGACATTTCCATCGCTTCTTCATCACCACCAAAAATCTGAATTCCAACTGGACGTTCGTAATCGAAAATATCCAATTTCTGTTTGCTTTTCATGGCATCACGAATCAATCCTTCCGAAGAAATAAATTCAGAATACATTAGATCGGCTCCATGTAATTTGCATAAACGACGAAATGGTGGGTCGCTTACATCTTCCATCGGGGCTAATAATAAAGGAAAATCGGGTAGTATGATGTTACCAATTTTAGGCATGGTGCTTCAATTTTTTTGCAAAAATACGAATTTTTGTTGGTTTCAAGTTTAAGGTTTCAAGTTTCAGCCTTATAAATCAAAACTTTGCTTTATATTTGCAGATTAAACGAACAAGAGTTTTGAGGATGAAAATGGCTCTTGTACCTGAACTTTACATTGAAAGATGAAACATATTAGAAATTTCTGCATTATTGCACACATTGACCACGGAAAAAGTACGTTGGCAGACCGTTTATTAGGTGCTACGCAAACCGTTACCGCTCGTGAAGAAAAAGCTCAGTTATTGGATAACATGGACTTAGAGCGCGAACGTGGGATTACCATAAAAAGTCACGCTATTCAAATGGAGTATACCTACAAAGGGGAACAATATATTTTGAATTTGATTGACACTCCAGGTCACGTGGATTTCTCATATGAGGTTTCGCGTTCCATTGCTGCTTGTGAAGGGGCTTTGTTGATTGTAGATGCAGCGCAAAGTATTCAGGCACAAACGATTTCAAATTTATATTTGGCTTTAGAAAACGATTTGGAAATTATTCCAGTTTTAAATAAAGTAGATTTACCAAGTGCTAATCCAGAGGAGGTTAGTGATGATATCATTGATTTGCTTGGGTGTGATTTAGAAGATATTATTCATGCTTCTGGAAAAACAGGTTTTGGGGTTGAAAATATTTTGGCCGCTATTATTGAGAAAATTCCAGCTCCAAAAGGAGATCCAAATGAGCCGCTTCAAGCCTTGATTTTTGATTCGCATTACAATCCGTTTAGAGGAATTGAAGTTATTTTCCGTGTGCTAAATGGAGAAATTAAAAAAGGGCAGAAGATTAAGTTCATGGCGACTGGAAACGAATATTATGCCGATGAAGTTGGGACATTGAAATTAAATCAAGTTCCAAAAAGTGTAATTTCGACTGGAGATGTTGGGTACTTAGTTTCTGGAATTAAAGAAGCAAAAGAAGTAAAAGTGGGAGACACGATTACCGATGCAAAAGAACCTACAACAAACGCTATTCAGGGATTTGAAGATGTAAAACCAATGGTTTTTGCTGGAATTTACCCTGTTGATACAGAAGATTATGAAGATTTGCGTGCTTCAATGGAAAAATTGCAGTTGAACGATGCTTCTTTAGTTTTTGCTGCTGAGAGTTCGGCGGCTTTAGGATTTGGTTTCCGATGTGGATTCTTAGGGATGTTACACATGGAAATTATCCAAGAGCGTTTAGAACGTGAATTTGATATGACTGTTATTACTACGGTTCCTAACGTTTCGTATCATGCGTATACAAAGAAGGAGCCTGATACGATCTTAATTGTCAATAATCCATCAGATTTGCCTGAGCCTTCAAAATTAGATAGAGTAGAAGAGCCTTATATCAAAGCAACCATCATCACAAAATCAGATTTCGTTGGTAACGTAATGAGTTTGTGTATTGAAAAGCGTGGTTTAATTACCAATCAAACGTATTTAACAACTGAGCGTGTTGAATTGAATTTCGATATGCCGTTAGCGGAAATTGTATTTGATTTTTACGATAGATTAAAAACTGTTTCTAAAGGATATGCTTCTTTTGATTACCACCCAATAGGAATGCGCGAATCAAAATTAGTTCGTTTAGATGTGTTGTTAAATGCACAACCAGTAGATGCGCTTTCCGCTTTAATTCACGAAAGTAATGCCTATAATATTGGTAAAAAAATGTGTGAGAAGCTAAAAGAATTGATCCCAAGACAACAGTTTGATATTCCAATTCAGGCAGCAATTGGTGCAAAAGTTATTGCTCGTGAAACGATTAAAGCATTGAGAAAAGACGTAACTGCTAAATGTTATGGTGGCGATATTTCGCGTAAACGTAAACTTTTAGAAAAGCAGAAAAAAGGTAAAAAGCGTATGCGTCAGGTTGGAAATGTAGAAATTCCGCAAGAGGCGTTTATGGCGGTTTTAAAACTGAATGACTAGCTGTAGTTTGATTTATATAATTTACTAGCCCAACGACTTTTTCTAGTTGTTGGGTTTTTTATTAACATTAACAATTGACTGATTTTCTTTTTACAAAAGTTGCGGTAACTTTACCAAATGTATGCTTTAGTAGATTGTAATAATTTTTATGTTTCGTGTGAACGTGTTTTTCAACCGCATTTGAATGGCAAACCAGTTGTGGTTTTGTCTAATAATGATGGTTGCATAATTTCGCGTAGTAGTGAAGCTAAGGCATTAGGAATTCCTATGGGTGCTCCTGAGTTTCAAGTTCGTAATTTGATACGTCAGCATCATGTTCAGGTTTTTTCCTCTAATTATGCTTTGTATGGTGATTTGAGTCATAGGGTTATGAAAATTTTAGAGCATTATACGCCAAATGTTGAGGTTTATAGTATCGACGAAGCTTTCTTACATTTTTCTGGAATGTCAATTCCAGACCTTACTGTGTATGGTTCTGAAATCCAATATAGAATTTTAAAATGGTTAAGTATCCCGATTGGGATTGGTTTTGCGCCTACGAAAGCATTGTCTAAAGTGGCTAATAAAATAGCTAAAAAGTTTCCAGAGCGCACGAATGGAGTCTATGTTATCGATACGGAGGAAAAGCGTATAAAAGCCTTAAAGTGGACTAAAATTGAAGATGTTTGGGGTATAGGTTTCCGTCTTACTAAAAAAATGCAAGCTAGAAATATCAAGACGGCTTACGATTTTACACTGCCTCATAATGAAGCTTTCATTCGTAAAGAAATGGGAGTGGTTGGTATGCGTTTGAAGTACGAATTAGAAGGAAAATCCGTATTGGAAATGGAAGAACCAAAAGCTAAGAAAAATATAGCGGTTACACGTAGTTTTGAGAGGGATATATCTGATTTCAATGAGCTCAAAGAACGTGTGGTTACTTTTGCTAGTGTGTGTTCTGAAAAATTGCGGAAACAAAATTCGTGTTGCAATGCGGTTATTTTGTATTTACGAAAGGATAAATTTAAAGCTAATGGTGAACGATATAGTTTCTATCGTATTCAAACCTTACCTTTCTCTTCCAATACTTCTTTTTCAATCAGTCAAGCAGCAATTGCTATGTTAAAAGATTTGTATCAGGATGGTGTAGCTTATAAAAAAGCAGGAGTTATCGTTACCGAGATCGTCCCTTCTTCACAACGTCAATTTAAACTTTTTGAAGAAGAAAATCCAAAGTATCAAAAGCTCATGGAAGTTATGGATGCGGTTCAAGCAAAAACAGGCGAACGCAAACTTAGATTAGCTTCACAAGATTTAAAACGAACTTGGAAAATGAAACAGAATCATTTATCCAAACGATATACCACTAATTTTAATGAATTACTAGAAGTAAAATGCAAGTAAATCCAAAAATAACCTTCTTTGTTCCTAATTATGAAAATCCGATACCAACCTCTTTTATTTCGAGTGAAATTAAAGCAGGTTTCCCTTCTCCTGCAGCTGATTTTGAAGAATCAAAGGTGAGTTTGGATCATTTGTTGATTAAGAATAAAGAAGCTACCTTTTATGCAAAGGCGAGTGGAAACTCAATGATAGGGGCAGGGATTGACGATGGTGATATTTTAGTTATTGATAGAAGTCTGGAGCCAAGAAATAACGCTGTAGCAGTTTGTTTTGTAGACGGAGAGTTTACGGTAAAAAGAATAAAAAAAACGGACGAGGCTGTTTTTTTAATGCCAGAAAATCCAAATTATGTTCCCATTCAAATAGCTCCACATAATGAGTTTATCATTTGGGGTATAGTCACTTATGTTATAAAACAAATTAAATAAAAAAAGGCTGTCTCAACATTTTGAAACAGCCTTTTTTATTTGAAGCAAAAATTAGAAGTTTGCTCTATTATCTTTTATTTCTGCTTTTTCTTTCAAAGCCGTGTAAGCTTTAGAAATTGCATAAGATTGGTTTTGTGTTTTATCTTGTGTGATATAAGATGCATAACTTGCCACAGCAGGAGCTTTTGTTGCTGATTTAGTTCTAATCATGAACATTCCTGAGTTTCCTTCGATAATTTCAGAAGTTTTACCAGCAGCTAGGTTAAAAGCTTTTCCTACTACTTTAGCTTCTGGGCCAACATTAGGTATTAGAGGTGTTTTAATCGTAATTCCCGTTGCAGTTAAAACAGAAGCTCCTGAAGTATTTGCTACTTTTTCAAGTGAAGTGCCGTTCATTTTCTTTTTAATCAATTCCGCTTTTTTCTGATTTCTAAGAATTGGTTCAACAGATTGCTTTGCAATGTCTAGAGGAATTAATCCAGATTCATTTTTATCTTTTAGTTTTGCAATAACAAATCCTTGAGGAACGTCAAATCTTTTGATGTCGCCAGTGTTTGTGTCTGAATTAAAGGACCATCTTACAATTTCTCTTTGTGAACCTAAACCTTGAACAAACTCATCAATTGCTTTGATGTTCGTAGCTGGAATTACTTCAACCCCTGATTTTTTTGCTAATGCAGCAAAATCGTTATTTTCATTGGCGTCAGATTCAAACTTACTGGCTTTTGTATAAGTTGCATCCATAGTAGTTTCAGAAGGTTCAATTTTTTGAGCAACGGTTCCTAATAAAACGGCATCGTATTTTTCATTTACTTTAATTACGTGGAATCCAAAATCAGTTTCAACCACACCTATAGTTCCTACAGCGTTGTTGAAAACAAAATCATTGAATTGTGGTACCATTTGCCCTGGAGTGATGTTGTCATATTCTCCACCATTGTTTTTTGATCCAGGGTCGTCTGAATTAGCAATGGCAAGCATTGGAAAGTTTGTAGGGTTAGCCTTTGCTTGTGCTAATAGGTCGTTAGCCAAAGCTTGTGCTTCTTCTTTTGTTCTAGTTGCACTAGATTGAGGAGCACCTTTGTATGCTAATAAGATATGGCTTGCTCTAGCACTTGAATTCGCTTTTTTACTTACCATTCTAGAAATACATTGGTAACCGTTGTATACATACGGTCCAAAAACACCACCTACAGGTAGGTTGAACAATTGTTCTTGGAATTCGATAGGAAGTTGTTTTTTAGCCAAATAAGTTGAGTCAAATTTGATGTCTGAATTGTCATTTACAAATTTGCTAACATTTGCAACAGACTTGAAACCAGGAATAGTATCATTTGTGTTGGTTTCCTTATTGTATATGACACCACCATTTAAAACACTATTAATTGAGTTTAACATGGCATCTTCGTCTTCTTTTGAAGGTTTATTTTCAAAAAGTACAAAATCAATGCTTCTCGTATCGTCTGATTTGTATTTTTTTGGATTTTTCTTCATGTAATCGATGATTTCAGCGTCTGTAACTTTAGCTTGATCGTCGTTGATTGAAGAAAAAGGCACCATTACATAATCAAAATCAACTTTGTCATTCTCCATTTGGTGAATGAATTTTCCTTCTGATTTTGTGGTGTATACCCCTGATTTTATCATGGTATTGTACATTTGTTCTACAGCAAAACGTTCAATATTTTTTTCAAATTCTTTCCATTGTAACCATTGGTCTTGGTTAGGAGCGTTTTTTAACGATTTTAATGATTCTTTAAATTTATTTTCGTCAAATTGTCCAGCAGCATTTAAAAATTGTGGGTTTTGAGCAAGATTTGGGTTTTGCTTAATAATGTTGATAAGTTGTTCGTTACCAATTTTTAAACCTAATTTTTCAAACTCTTCTGTAAGGATTATTCTTCTTACTTCTTGTTCCCAAGTTGAATTTAGCGCTTGTGTAGCACTCATACCTTGTCCTTGTTTTTCTGCCATAGCAACAAGTTGCATGAAATCTTGAGACGATATATCAGTACCATTAACAGATCCTACTTCATTTGCATTAGAACCAAATGTTCCACTTTGAAAAGCATCTCCCACAAGGAAAGCTAGTAAACAGAATCCAATAACAAGTATAAGTAATCCGGTGCGCTGTCTAATTTTAGATAAAACTGCCATTTTTATTTATGTTTAATTTTTTATTCAGAGGGCGAAAATACAATTATCTATTTAATAATAAAATAGTAAACTTATATTTTCAGTTAAATTTTACTAGTTTTTTTATCTTTTTTCTTGATTTATTGTAAATCGTACTAATTCTATTTTTTTACTGGTTGCAGAATGTATAGTTATTTGAAAATTTTCAATATTAATTACGGCTTCATTTTGAGGAATTTCTTTTGTAGCATTCATTATGAATCCTCCAAGTGTCGTATAAGAATCGGATATTGGAATTTGTAAATTGTATTTTTCATTCAAGAATTCCACATCCAGTCGGGATGAAAACAAATAACTTTTCTCGTCGATTTTTTCATCAATTAAGGTTTCTTCTAGATCGTGTTCGTCTTCAATTTCGCCAAAAAGTTCTTCGATAATATCTTCAATTGTTATAATTCCAGAGGTGCCTCCATATTCGTCGATGACTACGGCAATGCTCTTTCTTTTTTTGGTTAAGATGTCTAATGCTTCTTTTACATAGATTGTTTCAGGTATGTACTCAATAGCAATCATCACTTCTTTGACATTTTTCGGTTTTTTAAACAACTCAAAGGAGTGAACATAACCTAAAATATCGTCTATTGAATTTTGATAAATGAGTAGTTTCGAATAACCGGTTTCTATAAAAAGATTTTTGAGTTCTTCTATAGATGACGTAGCATCCACGCCGCATAATTCGGTCCTTGGTGTCATGATGTCTCTCGCCTTTAGATTAGAAAATTCTAGCGCATTTTGGAAAAATTGAATTTCGGTGTCAATTTCATTTCCTTCTGAAATGTTATTCATTTGTTCGGATATGTAGTTTCCGAGTTCAACTTTGCTAAAGTATTCTTGTACTTGATCACCTTCTGTTTTGAAAAATTTTTTTAAAATAATATCGGATATCCAAATTGTAAATCTTGAGGGCCAATAAAAGATTTGATAAAAAATGTAAGCAGGAACTACAAAAAGTTTAAAAGCAGTATTGGCATAAATCTGAAAAAAAACTTTTGGTAAAAATTCTGCTGTTATAAGTATGAGTGCGGTAGATAGAAGTGTTTGGAGTAAAAGCCCTGCAAATGGTGACAATTGAAAATAGCCCTCTAGCCAGTTTAAAATAAGTTCTCCTGAATAAATACCATACACTACTAAAACAAAGTTGTTTCCCACTAGCATTGCAGTTATGAATTGCGATGGCTTGTCGATAAGTTTTGAAAGTAGCGTTCCCAGAAAGTTTTGTTGTCTTTTTTCAATAGATAAATACACCTTGTTTGATGAAACATAGGCGATTTCCATTCCAGAAAAAAATGCAGAAAGAAGTAGGCAAATTCCAATAATGGCGATATCCATTTTTTGCTATTGCTTGTTTTGGTATTTGTTATGAAAATGTCTTCTAAAAAAGAACATTCCTATTGCTACTCCTGCAATGATTAAACTAAGTAGATAGTCTTCGCTGTTTTTAAATTTCATGTAGGCATCGTAGATAAAGAAACCTGCAAAAATTATATAAATATACTGGATGAATTTTAAATAAGTCATAATGTATCTTTTTTCAAAAGTAATAAAATTAATGGAACTAGTAACAATTACTTTTCAAACGAGTTTACTAATCCGCTACTTTTTTGCATATTGAAGATTTTAAAATCTTTACTGAAATCAACACCAGGACCTTCTAGATAGCCGCCTGATTCGTCGGAATATTTGAAATGTTTTTCAGTGAAAAACCATTCGTTTTTTTGATCAAAATAAAGTTGGGTTGTTTCTAGTTTTTTGCCATCATGCGAAGTTATCGTGACATCGCCTTGAAGGTCAATTATATTGGTTCTTTTATAAGAAATGGCGTAGTTTGATACTATTGTAGTGGTTAGGCCTTTGTTGTCAAATAAAGTTACTTTGATGCCTTTAGGAAATTCAGTAAAAGGATTGTCAATAGAACTATAGTCAAGCATTTTCGGACTTACTAATATGGATTTTATTTTTCCAGAATCCGTATATTTTAAATTTAATGAATCAGCTTCTCCTGAAGGGATAAAAGAAGTTTCACTCAATTGTTTCACCTTTTGAATGTCGCTTTCGCATGAAAAAAACATAGTCACGATAAAAATCGTGACCATGTTTCGTATAGTTATTTTTATGAATCTCTTCATTTTATAAGTTTGGTACAACAACACTTTCTCCAATCCAACAACCAAAAGCAATTCTTTGTCCCGCTTTTCCTTCGTTGAAGATGTCTGTTTTCGTAGGTGCTGCTGCTCTGTAGCTTGCGGCTGTTTTACTAGCAATACCTTTTAAAGAAGCGTCTGTAGCTGCCGCTTTATCTGCATATTGCGCCGCTAACCAATAAACAGCTCTTTTGTCAAATGGGTTGTCGCCACATTCGTTGATGCTACTTCCATACAATTGAGCAATTAACAAGTATGCTTTACCGTAAGAAGGTTTAACTGATAATGCTTTTCTAGCATAAGTGCGTGATTGTACTTTGTTTGACTTACTGTAAATGGTTGCCATTTTGTAATAAACATTAGCTTTTTTAGTGTTATCGTTGTACAAGTTAGCCGCTTGATTAAAATATTCCATCGCTTTAGTAGTGTTCTTTTTTTGATATTCAACTACTCCTAATTTGTAAGCTGCATCTGCACTAGGGTTCAATTTATAAAGTGCTTCAGATATTTTTGTAAATAATGGACTGTTGTCACATTCTTTAGCTTCTAAACGGTCTGCTGCTCTTTTTAACCACTGCTCGTTGTTTTTGTTTTGTTCAAAGCTTTTTTGATAGAACGGGATTAATTTATCACATGTAGATAATTCCACAATTATACCATCCATGCTAGCAGTAACACCAGCAAATATTTCTAAGCTGTTATCAATTCTGTCTTTTCTTTTGGTTTCTTTATCTGTTAAAGCTTGCCCTGCTTCTTCTTTACTTAACAAAGCATCTTTTTCTTCTGTTAATTCTTTCTCTTCCTCTGCTAACTTAACAGATAAATCATCGTATTTATCAAATACTTGTTGCAACTCAATTCCTTTGTTACCCGCTTTGAAGTCTTTTACTAATAACTCAAAGTAAACATACATGGCTTTTGCATATCTGAAATTTGCATAATCTGTTTTGAATGCATCATCTAACAAAGCGTAAATTTCTTGATCAGTACCCACTTTTTTATCGAAAAGTAGTAACCCTTTTTTCATTTTATTTCCAGCACCGTTGTTTGGAAAGTTAGCATCGTATTCGTCATACAATTTCATTAAATCACGTACATACTTTTCTTTTTCTTCGGCAGTTGTAGCTTTGTCAATTTTCATTTCAATAACTACTTCACCATAGGTGTAGATAGATTTATGAAAAGAAGGGCATTCTTTTCTCAAAGTAGCTAAATAATCGTAAGCTGCTACATCTTTAGCTTTTGCTAACGTTCCCATTAAACTTATGGTTTCTGTACAAGCTTCTGTGTTTTGAGCTTGAACAAATAAACTAGCAAATGCTATAAATAATAATGATAATTTAGTTTTCATTTTCTTTTTTACTATAATTATTAATCAATTTTTCTTTTCTTAAACCAAATGTCACTGAATGAAAGGCCTATATTTAAGTTAAAATAATTTTCTTCAATCAATGCATTATTGGTTGTTCCTCTTTTGCCGAATTCAAAACCTAAGTCAATTTTCGATATTCCGAGTGGTAAACCTAAACCAAAAGTCATGCCATAATCTTTTATGCTCTGATTTCTTATAACAAGACCTGTGTTTTCGTATCTAAAACCCGCACGATAAACAATTCTACTAAAGTAACTAGAAAAGGAATCGTATTTAGGAATATAGTATCCTCCAATACCAATCTTGGTAGCATTTTCAAAAGTAGCGTTTTCTGGGTTTCCAAAACGATTCGTCAATACGCTGCTTTGAGTATAGACGATTTCAGAACCAATTAACCATTTTTTTGATTCTCCTATGCCAGCACCAAAACCAAATTTAGAGGGCAATCGAATTTCTGTATCAGCCACATTGATTTCTTGTCCGTTTTGATTGTCAACAATTTCAATATTGTTTGCGCCTAGTGAAACAGTACTTAGGTAGCTGGTGTTGTCGGATTTTAATTTTGTTTCTGGACTGAACGTTAAACTGGTTTGTAGATTTAATTTCGAATTTAATTTTGTTTGGTATAACAAACCTGTATTAAAAGAAATTCCTCTTATGTTAGAGTTGTTTCTTTCTATAGTTCCTAGCGGAACAGCTGGTTCTGTTATGAATTCAATATAATTATTTGTGATTTCACCAAAATGGTATCCCAATTCAAAACCAAAACTTAATTTTTTATTGATATTGTATGAAGTTCCAATAAAAACTTTGTTTACATTTCCTTCTCCTCTTTTGATTTCCCTTCTTGTAGTTTGGTCATTTGTGTTCTCAAATGTATTCTCATTTCTATACCCAACGGCAGAATAGGGCATAAGACCGAAAGAAAACCCAATTTTACCAACAGGAAACCCAACTGCTATGTAGTCTAAGGTTGTTCTCTGAACTTTTTCAGATTCACTGCTGTTTTTCATTGTTGTGAAACTAGAAGTTCCTCCAATAGAAAAATTGGTTGTTAGAAGTCTAGAATAAGAAGCTGGATTTAGTAAGTTCAACTGTAAGCTGTCGCTCATTATTCCAATACCTCCCATAGATCTTACATCTTGAGTACCTCTAAACTTAGGCTCTCCTAATCCGTAATACGAATATGGAGAAGCAGTGTTGTCTTGAGACCAAGAACAAGTGGTAACAAACAAACTGATGCAAAATATTATTTTTTTAATCATTTTCATGTAAATAAATGGATAAAAGATTCAAACTCTCTAATAAGAAATTTGAGTTCGCAAATATGGTGCTTTTTAATCTTTTAGCCAAAAAATCTGCATCTCCACCTGTTAAAATTATTGTTAAATCTTGATTTTTAAGTAAATATTGAGAAATAAACCCGTCTATTTCATAACAAATTCCGTTTATTATTCCACTGTGAATTGCATTTTCTGTAGAATCTCCTATAAAATTTTCAATATTTTTTTTTTCTAATAATGGAAGTTTTGCTGTGTATTCATGTAAACTGTTGTATCGTATTTTTACACCTGGAGAAATGGCTCCGCCTAAGTACTGGTCTTTTTTATCCACAAAATCATAAGTAATACATGTTCCAGCATCAATTATAAGCCGGTTTTGTGATGGATATTGTAACACGGCACCTGCGGCAACAACCATGCGATCAATGCCAAGTGTTTTTGGAGTGTTATATAAATTCGTAAACGGAAATTTCGTTTCGTGACTTACTATTTGAAGATTGGTATTGGTTTTAAGATAATCGAATACCTCAAAATTGATTTTTCCAACGCTTGATATGGTCGAATGTGTGGCGTTTGGATATTTTTTTAAAATTTTTTTAAATTTTTTTTCGGCATCATTTGTTTCAAAAACAAATAACTCAATTAATGTATTTTGTTCAAATACAGCGACTTTAATTCTTGAATTTCCTACATCGATAGTGATAAGCATGATTTTATTTTAGGTGCAACAAATATACAAATTGATTTTTTTTTAGAATTGTTTTGGAAAATATAAAAATGGTTCTATATTTGCACCCGCAATCAACAAGCAGTAATGCTCTAAATTGTAAAGGTACCTTAGCTCAGTTGGTAGAGCAATGGACTGAAAATCCATGTGTCCCTGGTTCGATTCCTGGAGGTACCACAAAAACCACTCATTCGAGTGGTTTTTTTGTTTTACATGTGTTTGTCAAGTGGTGTTTATAGAATCATTTCTTCATAAGAAAGTACTACATTGTAGCCTTTGTTTTTGAAGTATTCTTTGGGGTTGTCTTTTGAAATAACCATTACAAAATCACCACCCCATGCGCCTAAACTCTTAATAACACCTTTGAAATCAAGAAAAACTTTTTCTTTAATAGTTTGAATTTCTAAAACATCACTCATAATTACTTCGTGATTCTCCATTAGTTTGGCAAATTCTTTTCCTTCTTTACAATTTATGGTTTCGTAAGTAATGGTGTTGATTTTTGAAATTACCGCATTTACGTGGTGGTGTTTCGACATATAATTGGCGATCGCTAATTTGCTATTTTGTTTCTGATTCAAATACACAAAATGAATGTTTTCTTTGAACGAGGGGTCGAAATGAATGGGTTTAAAATGTGGTTTTTCGTTTTCTAAGTGATATACTAGGGGTGAATTCGACTTTGCACAAGCAATGTCATAACCGCTTCCTCCAAAACTTTTTTGTAACAACTCGAAAGCATCAATCTCGAGCCAGTCACCGATGCTATTTATAAGGGTAGAGGAAGTGCCTAATCCCCAGAGACGAGGAAAAGTTAAGTGTGTTTCAATTTCGTAGCCTTCTTTTTCTAAAAAGGTGGGATTCTGAATAAAAGCTTGATGTAAAATTTCAATCAAGGTATTTTTTATAGAAGCATAATTTTCGTTGGTGTTTTTTTGTTTTATATCTTCAAATAAAATTACATCCTCAAACCAAACACTTTTATCGGCATCAAAGCTTGTCCATTTGATCTGGTAATTTTTTCCTGATTTCACAACTAAACTTTGTCCAAATTTTGTTGGGAGTGCTAAAGCTTTCGCACCATCTAAAACAACGTATTCGCCTGTGATGAGTAATTTTCCGTTACTGTAAAACGTTTGTGTTTTCATTAACTTCTGATTTTTTCCAGATAGTCAACTACTAAGCTATGCGAAACGGTTGTGTCTTTGAAATAATCTAAGACTTTCTGTTTTTCTTCTTTAGTAGCATGATGTTGGTTCAAAATGTTCATTAGGTGCATTTTCATATGACCTTGTTGAATTCCTGTAGTTGTAAGTGAACGTAATGCTGCAAAGTTTTGAGCCAATCCAGCTGCGGCAACAATCTGCATTAATTCTTCTGCAGAAGGTTTTCCTAATAATTCCATAGAGAATTTCACTAATGGATGTAACGAAGTTAACCCACCAACGGTTCCTAATGCTAATGGTATTTCCATCCAAAAAGTGAAAATATCGTTTTCAATTTTCACATGCGATAAACTCGAATATTGTCCTGATTTACTTGCATAAGCATGAATTCCTGCTTCCACAGCTCTGAAGTCATTTCCTGTAGCTAACACAACGGCGTCAATCCCATTCATGATTCCTTTGTTGTGGGTTACCGCCCTGTAAGGTTCTATTTCAGCTATGCGAACTGCAGTTGCAAATTTTTGAGCAAATTCATTTGCGTCAATATTTTTGTCATCCGAAATTTCGGAAAGTGGACAAGATACTTCCACTCTTACTAAGCAATTTGGTACATAGTTGCTTAAAATGCTCATTATGATTTGGATGTTTTTTTCGTCTGTAGTAAAATCAGTATGCTCTTGTGCTTGATTTTCTAAGGTTTTAGCAAATTGCTCCAAACACGTATTGATGAAATTCGCACCCATGCTGTCTTTAGTGTTAAAAGTAGCATGTAATTGATAGTAATTCGGAATTTCATTGGTTTTGTCTCTTAATTCGATGTTTAAAATCCCGCCACCACGTTTTTGCATGTTTTTGGTAATTTCTTTTGTATCATCGAAAAAAATTGGTTTTATTTTGTTGAAAAAAGTTGTTATTTTTTCTGCATTACCATGAAAAAGAAAATGAACTTGGCCAATTTTTTCGGTATTGATAATACTTGTTTTAAAACCACCACGTTCTCCCCAAAATTTTGCTGCTTTGGAGGCTGCTGCCACTACAGAACTTTCTTCAATTGCCATGGGTATGGTGTAGCTTTTTCCATTGATGGTAAAGTTTGGCGCAACACCATAAGGTAGGTAAAAGTTTGTCAAGGTATTTTCGATGAATTCGTCGTGTAATTTTTGTAAATTTTCATCCGAATTCCAATATTTTAAAATACTTTCTTTTGCTTCTTCTGGATTTTCGAAATATGTATTTGTAATCCAATCAATTTTTTCTTCTTTAGAAAGTTTGGAGAAACCTTTTACGTTATGAGTCATATTTTATTACAATAAACAACAAAGATAATAAATTTGATGAGATGCTGTTTTTAATAATTCAAGTTAAAATTATGGTTAATTCATATATTTTCACTAAAATTGAAGGTTTTTTAAGAACTTAAAATTATGAAAAAATACAGTTTAGCAATTTTACTTTTTCTAGTAAGCTCATTATCAGTTGAAGCGCAACAGAATATCACGTTAGAGGAAATTTGGGGCGGAGCTTTCAGAACAAAAGGAATGGATGCTTTGAGCGCCATGAAGAACACAAACCAATATACTGTTTTAAATTATGACAGAAGCTCTAAAAGTTTTCAAATCGATTTGTACGATTTTGCAACTTTGGAGAAAGTAAGTACGCTTTTTGATACAAAGAATCACACAGAAGTATCATCAATTGATAGTTATTCCTTCGATAGAAGTGAGAAAAAGATTTTAATTGCCACAAATTCTAATCCAATCTTTCGTCATTCTTTCACAGCGCAATATTTTGTTTATGATATTGTTTCCAAAACCGTAAACAGTTTTACAGCTAATCCCATTCAAGAACCTTCGTTTAGTGCAGACGGTACTAAAATTGCATATGCATTTGAAAACAATTTATATGTTCATGACTTGGTTTCCGGTGCTAAAATTCAAATTACACAGGACGGACAAAAGAATAAAATCATCAACGGTATTACAGATTGGGTTTATGAGGAAGAATTTGCTTTTGTAAAAGCCTATGATTGGAATCTGACAGGAAACAAAATAGCTTACATCAAATTTGATGAGACGGAAGTTCCTGAATTTTCAATGGATATGTACAATCAAGGGTTATACCCAACACAAACCGTTTTCAAGTACCCAAAAGCGGGTGAAAGAAATGCCATAGTTTCGTTGCATATTTTTGATTTAAAATTGGGAACCACAAAAAAAATCAATTTAGGAAATTATAACGATTTTTATATTCCAAGAATCAAATGGACGAATGATGCGGCTACTTTGAGTGTTCAAGTTATGAATCGTCATCAAAATAATTTGGATTTGCATTTTGTTGATGCCAATTCAGGAACTACCAAGATCGTTTTAAATGAAAAAGATGCTGCTTATGTTGATGTTACCGATAATTTAACTTTCTTAAAAGATAATAGTTTTATTTGGACATCAGAAAAAGATGGTTTTAATCATATTTACCACTACGATAAATCAGGGAAATTGAAAAAACAAATTACTTCTGGAAAATGGGAAGTAACTAATTATTACGGTTTTGATGAGAAATCGGGAATGATTTATTATCAATCGGTTGAAAATGGTTCTATAAATAGAGATGTTTATGCAATCAAAGTCGATGGAAAATCGAAAGTAAGATTGTCATCAAAAACAGGAACCAATTCGGCTACTTTTAGTCCAAATTTCCAATACTTCATTAATACCTATTCAAGCGCAACTTCAGCACCAACTTACACTTTAAACGATTCAAAAACGGGAGCTGTTGTAAAAACAATTGTTTCAAATGAAGCCGTTGAGCAAAAATTAGCAAAATATGATGTAATTTCAAAAGAATTTTTCGTGTTAACTACTGAAAAAGGGCATCAATTAAATGCCTGGATGATTAAACCAAAAAATTTTGATCCAAATAAAAAATATCCTGTTTTTATGTTCCAATATTCTGGACCAGGTTCTCAACAAGTAGCGAATACATGGAATGGAACTAATGATTATTGGTTTATGATGTTAGCCCAACAAGGCTATATTGTAGCTTGTGTGGATGGAAGAGGAACAGGTTATAAGGGAGCAGCTTTCAAGAAGTGTACTTATAAAGAATTAGGGAAATATGAAGTTGAGGATCAAATTGACGCGGCTAAAGTAATTGGAAAGTATAATTATGTTGATGCTTCAAGAATTGGGATTTTTGGATGGAGTTATGGAGGATTCATGTCGTCTAACTGTTTGTTCCAAGGTGCTGATGTATTCAAAATGGCAATTGCAGTAGCTCCAGTAACTTCTTGGCGATATTACGATAGTATTTACACGGAGCGTTATATGCAAACGCCACAAGAAAATGCAAGTGGTTATGATAACAATTCGCCAATCAATCACGTAAGTAAATTAAAAGGCAACTTTTTATTAGTACACGGAACGGCTGATGATAATGTCCATGTACAAAACACGATGAAAATGGTAGAGGCGTTGGTTCAGGCGAACAAACAATTCGATTGGGCTATTTATCCAGACAAAAATCATGGTATCTATGGTGGCAAAACGCGCCTACAATTGTATACTAAAATGACAAATTTTATTAAAGAAAAATTATAAACTAACCATTAACTAAAATAAATTTATATGAGTGAAGCAGTAAAAACAGGACATCCAAAAGGACTTTGGGTTTTATTTGGAACCGAAATGTGGGAAAGGTTCAATTTCTATGGGATGCGAGCAATCCTTACCTTGTTCATGGTAAATTCATTATTAATTAAAGAGGCAGATGCAGCTATTATTTATGGAGGATTTCTAGCATTATGTTATTTGACACCGCTATTAGGAGGTTTTATTTCTGACAAATACATCGGAAATAGATACAGTATTATGCTAGGTGGAACATTAATGGCAATAGGACAATTTTTGTTGTTTATTAGTGCGTCAACTTTTGATTCTAGCTTGGGAAGCGCGAAATTATTCATGTGGATAGCCTTGTTTATTATTATTTTTGGAAATGGATTTTTCAAACCGAATATTTCTTCAATGGTAGGAAGTTTGTATCCGAAACAAGAAAAAAACAAACTGGATTCAGCTTTTACAATTTTCTATATGGGTATTAATATTGGAGCTTTTTTAGGCCAATTTATTTGTCCTTGGGTAGGTGATGTTAAGGATGCAGAAACTGGAGTAAGAGATATTTTTGCTTTTAAGTGGGGATTCTTTGCGGCTTCAATCGCAATGATAATAGGGACAATTACTTTCTTTTTTCTAAAGAATAAATATGTTGTTACACCAGAGGGGAGACCTATCGGTGGTTTGCCTAAAAATAATGAGGCTGGAGATTTTGAAGAAGGTGAAACACAAACAGCTAAATTTACAGGAACAGCAATTGGAACAGCAATTGTAATTTTTGCAGCTTTATTTTTTGTTTTTAGATATTTATTGGTTGGCGAATTTGGATTTTCTGATGTTGCCATGGGACAATTGATAAAGGGAATTATTTATCCATTTATTTATTCTGCTGGTATTGCTTTAGCTTATTTAATTATGAGTTCTGCTGAAAATAAAGTAGAACGACAAAGAATTTGGGTTATTTACATTGTTTCGTTCTTTATCATCTTTTTCTGGGCAGCTTTTGAGCAGGCGGGTTCTTCGTTAACTTTTATAGCAGATAATCAAACAGATAGGGATATTTTTGGATGGAACATGCCGCCGTCAATGGTGCAAATTTTTAACGGTATTTTCGTTGTAATGTTGGCATTGCCATTCAGTTTGCTTTGGGATAAGTTAAGAGCTAAGGGAAAAGAACCCGTTTCTCCACTAAAGCAAGCAATGGGATTGGCTTTAATTGCATTAAGTTATTTTATCATTGCTCATAATGTAAAAGATCTAGGGAACTCTGGTTTGTTAGCTATTAAGTGGTTAATGTTGTTGTATTTGATTCAGACAATGGGAGAATTGTGTTTGTCACCTATTGGACTGTCATTGGTTGGTAAATTAGCTCCTAAACGTTTTGCGTCATTATTATACGGTGTTTTCTTTATCTCTAATGCAGCGGGTTACGCTTTAGCAGGGTCGTTGGGTGCTATTATTCCTGCAACAGGAGATAAATTCCAAAAGGCGGAAACATTAGGAGTTAATCTTCAAGATGTTTTAGATAAAAAAGTAACTTTAACAGCGGAACAAGTAGTATTATTCGAAAAGGAGCAATTGCCAACCGAATATACTTCATTTGCAGGATTTGAAATTCATAATCTCTATGAGTTTTTTATGGTTTTTGTTATTCTTTGTGGAATTGCAGCTGTTATTTTAGCAGTTTTATCACCAAGATTGAAAAAAATGATGAATGGAATGACCTAATTGCTTTTAAAAATATTTTTTATATCTTTCAAACCTACAAGAAATCCTTGTAGGTTTGTTTTTTAATACAATATAATTATGTGGAAAAGTCATCCTAAAGCATTGCCCTACTTGTTTTTATCTGAAATGTGGGAGCGTTTCGGTTATTATTTAATGATTGGTATTTTTACCTTATACCTTAAAGATGTTGAAGCCGGATTCGCTATGACCGAGAAAGAAGCATCCGATTTATATGGAACTTTTATCGCTTTGGTATTCTTAACGCCTTTCATTGGTGGTTTAGTTGCCGATAGATATTGGGGGTATAAAAAATCCATAGTTATTGGAGGTTTAATGATGGGAGCTGGTTATTTCATGATGGGAATTCATGATATAACTATGTTATATATCGCCATGACCTTAGTTATTGTAGGTAATGGTTTTTTTAAGCCTAATATTTCAACACTTCTAGGTAATTTCTATACCGAAGAGCAATATAAAGATAAAAAAGATGAAGGCTATAATATTTTCTACATGGGAATTAATGTAGGGGCATTCATTTGTAATTTCTTTGGAGCTGCTTTGCAAATTTTATTAGGCTGGCAGTATGCTTTCATGGCGGCTGGAATTGGAATGTTCATCGGTGTTGTCGTTTTTATTTTAGGAACCAAACACTATGGTAATAAAACGGAGAAAAAAGGAGTACAAGCCAGTGATATGCCTTTCTGGAAAATTGTAATGTTTATCTTAGTACCATCTGCTGTTTTTGGAATAATTGGTTGGTTAATAAAAGGAGTAACAACTGAGGCTAATCCTAATGGTTATATTTTTGGTTCGGATAGTACAGATGCTTTTATTTTTGCTTGTATTCCAGTGATTTTCTTCTACGGAAGTTTATACTTTAAAGCTAAGACGGAAGATAAAAGACCTATTGGAGCTTTGTTAACGATTTTTGCAGTGGTGATTTTATTCTGGGGTGTTTTCAAATTGAATGGTTCAGCATTAAATACTTGGGCAGACCGTTACACGGATAGAGAAATTACAGGAACTACTCAAACGGTTTTCAATGGTTTAAAATTAGCCAAAGAAGTAGAATACAAAAAAGATACGGTTGAATTATACGATTCAAGTTTCCGAATTCAAAAAGTAGATGGAGAAGTTCAAAAAACAGTGGATTATCCAGTTTACTTTAGAAACGTGGCTAAAGATAAATTACCAGAAGAAGGCGCTTCTGTTTCACTTTGGGCAACCAATTTGAGTCAGTCAATTAATCCGGGTTGGGTAATTATTTTAACTCCATTAGTAGTAGCGTTCTTCACTTTTTTAAGAAGCAGAAAGAAAGAGCCTTCAACACCAACCAAAATAGCATTCGGATTATTAATTTCGGCTTTATCTGTTTTAGTAATGATTGCTGCTGTAAATATGGGAGCAAATGGTTCTGAAAAAGTAAGTGTTTGGTGGTTAGTTGCTAATTACGGAGTAATCACTATTGGTGAATTATTCTTGAGTCCGATGGGATTATCAGTGGTTTCTAAATTGAGTCCAACAAACATCACTTCACTAATGATGGGAGGTTGGTTTTTATCAACCTCTATCGGAAATAAATTGAGTGGTGTATTAGCTAGTCTTTGGGATACGTATGATAACAAACAAGATTTCTTCTGGATAAATTTCGGATTATTAATGTTTGCTACTTTGTTAATGTTCATTTTATTGAAACAACTAAACAAAGTAATGCAAGAAAAAGGAATTCACTAAGATGCAAACAATAGAACAAATCCAGGGTTTTAAAGGGAAATATCCAAAGCAACTTTGGTATTTATTCTTCAGCGAAATGTGGGAACGTTTTTGTTTCTACGGAATGCGTGGGATGTTATATTTCTATATGGTTCATCATTTATTGATGGATAAAGAAACAGCTAACCTACAATACGGTGCAACTCAAGCTTGGGTATACGCATTTACCTTTATTGGAGGATTATTTGCTGATAAAATTTTTGGATTCAGAAAGTCATTATTTTGGGGTGGATTATTAATGATCGTTGGGAGTTTAATATTAGCAATAGATCCTAAATCAATGTTTTTTATTGGAGTGAGTTTTACTATTGTAGGTACTGGTTTCTTCAAGCCAAATATTTCATCAATGGTTGGTAAACTATACAGAGAGGGTGATTCAAGAACAGATGCTGGATTTTCATTGTTTTATGCAGGAGTTAATTTAGGTGCTTTAATTGGCGGTTATGTTTGTATAGCTATAGGAAAAAGAGAGATGTTATCTTCTATCATACCGGAAGGATTGGAATGGAATATTGCATTTGGGTTAGCTGCTATTGTTATGGTTATTAGTTTATTAACCTTTACACAAACTCAAAAAAGTTTAGGAAACATTGGTTTGTCACCATTACAACATATTGAATCTGGTAAAAGAAAAATTTATGAGTGGTCTACTTATATAGGCTCTATTTTAATTATTCCAATTATAATTGTAATGGTTTCTAATACAGAATATACAGATTACTTCATGTATACCATTGGTCCATTTTCATTGTTATATTTAGCCTATGAAATGCGTGGTTTCTCAATAGCTGAAAATAAAAAGTTAATTGCTGCAGTTATTTTTATGCTATTTTCAATTGTTTTTTGGGCCTTTTTTGAACAAAGTGGAGGCTCATTAAGTGATTTTGCTGCTGAGAATTTAAATAATAAAGTTTTAGGAATTCCTTTAGATCCTAATGGAGTAAACAACTCGGCAAACTCTTTTTTTGTAATTGCATTCGCAGCACTAGTAGGCATGGTTTGGCTTTGGATGGCTAAGAAAAAGATTGAACCTAATACAATTATTAAATTTGGATTAGCATTCTTATTCTTAGCTGGAGGTTTTTGGGTTTTTTACTATACCAAGTTTTTTGCAGGACCAGATGGAAAGACTTCTTTAGATTTGTTTACATTTGGATGGTTCGTAATTACTTTTGGTGAATTATGTTTATCCCCAATTGGTATGAGTGCCATGACCAAATTATCGCCTCAAAAAACTCAAGCCGTTATTATGGGAATGTGGTTTTTGGCAAGCGCATATGGTCAATATTTTGCAGGTTTATTAGGTGCAAATATTGCAAGTGCTTCTAAGAACATGACCAACTTAGAAAAATTGAATACCTATGCTAATGGTTACCAACAATTAGCAATATACGCTTTAGTAGCTGGACTAGTTTTGATTGCTATTTCTCCAGTCGTTAGGAAATTAATGCAAGAAGTTAAGTAACAGTTATTTTTGGCATTTAATTTGTTACATTTGTTTTAATAAATTATATATATGAAGAAGATTTTACTAATAGCGTTTTTAACTTTGACGAGTATGTCAATCCAAGCGCAAGAAGAGTTAACATGGCATACTGATATGTCAAAAGCAACTGATATTTCAATTAAAGAAAATAAACCAATGTTCTTATTCTTTACAGGCTCTGATTGGTGTGGTTGGTGTATTCGTTTGCAAAAAGAAGTTTTTAAAACGCCTGAATTTACGAAATGGGCAAAAGAGAATGTTGTTTTAGTTGAGTTAGATTTCCCGAGAAGAACGCCACAAGACCAAGCAATTAAAGTTCAAAATGCTCAATTACAACAGCAATTACAAGTGAGAGGTTATCCAACGGTTTGGTTTGTAGGTGCTGCTAAAACAGATGCTGCTAAAGTGAATTTAACAGCTCTTGGGAGTACGGGTTATGTAGCTGGAGGCCCAAAAGTTTGGCTTGAAGGTGCTAATCAAATTATTAAAAAGAAATAAGATTATTTTATTTTATAGAATCCCTTTTCAGCAATCGCATGGAAAGGGATTTTTTCTTTTTTACAAGTAGCTTCCCAACGTTTAATGTTGCTTTTATAATTGACTTTATCTGCAATTATTGCTTTTGGTTTTATGTCTCGAATCAATCGAGATAGATTGATTTTAGGATTTTGAGTTAGGATAATTATATCAGGATGAATAGAGGTTTGGTAAATACCCATGCTATCAACGATTAAAATTCTTTTGCTTTGAAAAGCAATTGTATTTTGCAAGGGAAAAATTTGTATTGAATCCGAGAAGCTACCTCGGCTATAATGACTCAGGGTAGCGTTGTGGATTTCTGGGTTATCACTGAAGGCAATAATGCTATTTTGATTTTTGATTCCTATTAAAGTTGATTTTTCATTAAAAATAACTAATTCATTACTGTTACTTTCACTCCATTTTACAATGATATAACTCAATTGGAAGAGTAAAAGTGTTCCCAAAATATAGTTTACGTTTTTAGCTTTAGTATGATATAACCAATACATAAAGGCAACTATTACCAAATACAATGCAAAAGTCAGCCAACCCGAAAACGAAATATTTGTAATAATTCCGCTTTTAAATTGTGCAATCCAATGGATATAGTCGTTCATAATTTGAATGCTAAATTCTAAAATTTTCCCCATAAAAACTGCAACCGAAGGAAGTACATAATTAAAAAGTAAAATGATAATTCCAGCAATTAAAACCAAACTAGAAAGCGGAATAATAACCAAATTCGCCACTAAAAACAATAACGGTAATTGGTTAAAGTAATATAGACTTAAAGGTAAAACGCCTATTTGTGCCGCTATGGAAACTAAGATAGTATCGGTGAGATAAATCGCAATTTTATTTTCGGAAAAATAGAATTTCTTGTAAAACGGTTGGAACAAAACTATTGATAAAACGGCGGCATAACTCAATTGAAAACCAATGTCGAAAATGGCATTGGGTTTTACCAGCAAAATCAAAAAGGCAGAAATTGCTAAGGCATTATAAATGGCTTTCGGTTGATTAAAATAGTTTCCAATGCTAACAAAACTAAATAGTGTCACTGCTCTAGTTACTGATGCTGGTAAACCCGTAATTAAAGCAAACAACCATAGAATGCCCAATATGGTTAGTAATTGAATTTCAGCTCCAAAACGAATTCTTTTTAATGGTTTTAACAGGAACACCATAAAAAAGTAAATAATGGAAATATGCAATCCAGAAATTGCTAAAATGTGAATCACACCAGCATTGGAATAATCAGTAATGGTTTCTTTATCTAATTCTAATCGTTGTCCTAAAATTAAGGCGTCAATAATTGCTTTGGTTTTAGGTTCAAAATGATGAATTTCAAAACTCTTACTGAGGTTATTTCTGATGTTTTCGATGTAGTAATCAATGGTTTTGCGTGTTTGAACGATTTTAATTTGATTTTCTCGGGTGTAAATTTGATGGTAAACGTTTTGCTTTTCGAGGTATTTTGAATAATCAAATTGGTACGGATTAAATGCTTTTGGAATAGGATAGATAGGCGCTTTTAGCCAAATGTCATTTCCAGAGTGTAAAGTTTCACGATTCGTTTTTGGTACATAAAGTAATATTTTTCCAGCAACCATACTATCGTTGAAATGAGTTAGGTTTATAAAATATTTGTTGTATTTTTCATTTGGTTTTAATGTAGTTGTAACAATTCCTCGAATGGAATTGTATTCTTCAAAGGATTTTTTTGAGTAATGTTGCTTTAAATTTAAATCGGAATGTATGTGGAAATTCATCATTCCCAAGATCGAAGCCAATAAGTAAGTAATGATGCCAAAAAAAGAATTTTGAAGCAAAGCTTTTTTGCTTTTCCAAAATAGGATCCCGAAAATACCTAGACTTACCAACAATGAAATTAGAAGTGTAGTAAAACTCCAATGCAAGTAATATGCAGCAATAATTCCTATCGCAAAACATATGGTTATGGTGAGTAATGGAAATTTAAATACTTTCAAGTACTTTTGTAATTAAATGGTATTTGGATTAAGAAGGCGTAGCTTCTTAATCCAAAAATAAAAAAAATCCATTATATTTATTTCGAACCAATAAGAATTTTCTCTATTTTTTTAAAGAATTCACAATCAATTCCGCAGTCTTTTTGCTTGCGCCTTCGCCTCCTAATTTGTGTTTTAAATCGGCATAATTTTGAAATAAAACAGCACGGCTTTCCGAATTTAAAATTTTATGGAGTTCAACTTTTAAATTCTTGGTATTCAATTCTTCCTGAATCAATTCTCTAACCACTTCTTTATCCATGATTAAATTTACCAATGAGATGTACTTTAAAGTGATGATGCGTTTGGCAATCTGATACGAAATGTAACTTCCTTTATAACAAACCACTTCGGGGATATTAAATAAAGCGGTTTCTAAAGTAGCCGTTCCAGAGGTTACTAAAGCCGCATGTGAATGACTCAATAAATCATAGGTTTTATTTGAAATGAATTTTACATTATCATTTGTCAAAAATGGTTTGTAAAATGCATATTCCTGACTCGGAGCTCCAGCAATTACAAATTGATACTCTGGAAAATCTTTTGTTACCGAAAGCATAATCGAAAGCATTTTGGCAATTTCTTGTTTTCGACTTCCTGGTAATAACGCAATAATTGGTTTGTTTGACAATTGGTTGTCTTGTCTAAATTTTTCATCGGATACTTCCGTTCTACTAGCAATGGCATCAATTAACGGATGGCCAACGAAATGAACAGGAAAGTTGTGCTTTTTCTCGTAGAAGTCTTTTTCAAATGGAAGAATTACATACATAAAGTCTACATCGCGTTTGATGGCTTTGATGCGATTTTCTTTCCAAGCCCAAATTTGAGGCGAAATATAATAATGCGTCGGAATATTGCGTTCTTTCGCCCAAGTTGCAATGCGCATATTGAATCCGGGGTAATCAATAAAAATAATGGCATCAGGTTGAAATGCTTCGATGTCTTTTTTGCAGATTTTGATGTTGTTCAAAATGGTTTTTAAGTTCATGATGACTTCAATAAATCCCATAAAAGCCAATTCGCGGTAGTGTTTGACTAAGGTTCCGCCCACATTTTGCATTAAATCGCCACCCCAAAAACGAATTTCGGATGATGGATCCTTTTCATATAAAGCTTTCATCAAGTTAGCGCCATGTAAGTCGCCCGAAGCTTCTCCTGCTATAATGTAATATTTCATTTTCTAATTGTCTAATTTTATAATTCCCAAGAATTCAATTGTTGCATCGCATGATGAGCCGTTAAATCAAACTGAACTGGAACAATTGAGATGTATCCATTTTCTAAAGCCCATTCATCGGTGTCAGTTCCTTTATCTAAATTGACAAATTTTCCGGTTAACCAGTAGTATTCTTTTCCTTGAGGATTCGTTCTTTTATCAAATTCTTCTTGCCACATGGCTTTCGCTTGACGGCAAATTTTCACTCCTCTTATTTCTTCTTTAGTTAATTTTGGAAAATTAACGTTTAAAATTACACCTTCTGGCAGCCCTTTTTTTAATACTTCAGCTGCAATCTGTTTTACGTGAGGTTTGATTTGCTCGAAATCAGCATCCCAACTGTAATCTAGTAGGGAAAATCCAATGGCTGGAATTCCTTCAATTCCGGCTTCAACTGCTGCACTCATGGTGCCTGAATAAATTACATTTATGGAAGAGTTGGAACCATGATTTATTCCTGACACACACAAATCGGGTTTTCTTTTTAAGATTTCGTGAATTGCAATTTTCACACAATCAACGGGTGTTCCGCTGCAACTGTATTCTTGTTCAAGTTCTTTGTCTATTGTTACTTTCTCTAGTTTTAAGGTGTTGTTGATTGTTATTGCGTGTCCCATTGCGCTTTGTGGGCTATCTGGGGCTACAACTACTACATCGCCTAACGTTTTCATTACGTCAATCAAAGCTCGAATTCCCGGTGCAACAATACTGTCGTCGTTTGTTACAAGTATTAAAGGTCTTGGCATTTATGTCTTTTTTTGCTAAATTAGCTAAAATTTATAAATCCATTTTTTTAAAAGAAATAATTTTATAGCTTTAACAAAAAATTATAGATGATAAAGAGTTGTGGCACGATTTTTTATGTATTTTAGATAAAAATTTTTAATGAAACGAATAGGGGAATTTATGAAAAGAAATTATAAGGTTATTTTGTTTATTACTGCACTTTCTGCAGTATTGTGGAGTTTTATCCCTAATAAGAAAGTGGAGGATCCTGAAAAGGACAAACTACTTTTAGACTTGATGACCTTCGTTCTTGAAAAGGTACATTATAGTCCTATTTCATTTGATGACGATTTTTCTAAGCAAGTTTACGATAAGTATTTGGAAGGGATTGATCCAACGAAGCGTTTTTTTATTCAAAGTGATATTGCTGAATTCAGTAAGTATGAATTGCAAATTGATGACATGATTAGAAATAAAGAGTTGACTTTCTTTACGCTTACACATACTCGTTTATTAAAAAGAATGGAAGAATCAAGAGCGATTTATAAAGATATATTGTCTAAGCCTTTTGATTTTGAACAAATGGAATCTATTAATGTGGCTTATGAAAAACTACCATTTGCTCAGAATAAGAAGGAATTAGTTGAGCGATGGAGAAAACAACTTAAATTACAAGCCTTGTCTTCTGTAACTGATAAACAAAAGTTAGAAGAAGAGAAGAAAAAGACGGATCCTTCTTACCAAGTTAAATCTTTTGCTGTTATTGAAAAGGAAGTACGTGAAAGTTCATTAAAATCATTAAATGAATATTTTGATTTTATTCAATCGGAATTGGATAGAGCCGATTGGTTTTCAATGTTCCTAAATTCAATTGTGGAGCGATTTGATCCTCATACGTTTTATTTTTCTCCAGAAGACAAGGAAAAGTTTGATGTTAGTATGAGTGGTACTTTCCAAGGAATTGGAGCACGTCTTCAAAAGAAAGAATCAGGTGTTGAGGTTTCTGAATTGATATCAGGAGGACCTGCTTGGAAAGGGAAACAACTAGAGGCTGGTGACTTAATTTTAAAAGTAGGTCAAGGCAAAGAGAACCCTATCGATATTGCAGGAATGCGTTTAGATGATGTAGTTAAGAAGATAAAAGGACCAAAAGGAACTGAAGTGCGTCTTACTGTGAAAAAAGTTGACGGTTCTATTCAAGTCATTTCGATTATCAGAGATGAAGTAGAAACAGAAGAGACTTTTGCTAAATCATCTATCGTTGAGAAAGATGGGAAAAAGTTTGGAATTATTTATTTGCCTAAATTTTATATTAGTTTTGAAAATAAGCAAAATAGAGATGCTTTTAAAGATGTAGCAATGGAGATAGAGCGTTTGAAAGCTCAAAACATTGACGGAATTGTTATGGATCTTCGAGATAATGGAGGAGGGTCTTTAGAAACGGTTGTTAAAATGGTAGGACTTTTTATTCCTGAAGGACCTGTTGTTCAAGTTAAAGCTCCAGGTAGAAATCCTGAGGTTTTACCTGATTTAGATAAGAAAGTGCAGTATGATGGTCCTTTAGTAGTAATGATAAACAATTTTTCTGCTTCTGCTTCTGAAATATTTGCTGCAGCTATTCAAGATTATAACAGAGGTATCGTGGTTGGAAGTAAGCATTCTTATGGAAAAGGAACCGTTCAAAATGTTATCGATTTAAATCAGTTTATAAAAGGTAATGAATTTGGAGATTTAGGAGCATTGAAGACTACGATTCAAAAGTTTTACCGAATTAATGGTGGTTCAACACAAAGAGAAGGTGTAAAGAGTGATATTGTTTTTCCAGATCGATTTACTTATTTAGATATGGGGGAGCGTGATGAGGAAAGTGCGTTGCCATGGGATCGTATTGCTCCCGTGAAATTTGAGCCTTTATTTGGCGATTTTAAAGATGTCATTGACAATAGTAGAAAAAGAATAGCTTCAAATAGTATTTTTACTTTGATTGATCAAAATGCAAAATGGATTTATGAAAGAAAGGATCAAAATGTTTATAGTCTTAATATTAATGAATTTAAAGAAAAAGAGCGTTTAGATGAAAATAAACTAAAGCGTTTTAAGCCAATTTCTGAGTACAATAATAATTTGACTTTTTCTTCATTACCTTATGAAATTGAACTTTTTGATAAAGATCCTGTTTTGAAAGAAAAAAGAGATCGTTGGCATGAAGATTTACAGAAAGATATTTATATTACAGAAACTTTGAATGTTATTTCTGAGATGAAATCTCTTAATAAGGCTAAATTAGCTACCTCAAGGTATAATTCAAAGTATAGAAATTAAATTGCCAAAAAAAAGGGGTTTTTGCCCCCCTTTTTTTGGGTCATATGGATTATAAGAGTGACATGTAACAAAAAAGAGGCAATTGCCTCTTTTTTGTTATTATATTATTCTAATTTTTTTAATTTTTCTTCGGCTTCCAAAAGGTCTTCTTGTAATTCAATTTTTTGTGTTTCGAGTTTTAAAATTTTTGCCTTCCATTTTAATTCCTCTTTTTCTTCTAATTTTCCTTTTAGTTTTTCGAGTTTTTTATTTTCTTTTTCTAATTTATCTTTATTAGAATTTATTCTCTTTTTGGCTTTCTCAACATTCTTTTTGGCTTTTTCTCTGTTCGCAATTATTTTTTCGGCTTTTTTTACTTCTCTCTGTGCTTCCTTTTGAGCTTTTTTAGCTTCTTTTACTGTTTTTTGTCGGTCACTTTCTGTTTTCTTAAGCTCTTTAAGCGCTTCTTTTTCTTGTTTTATTCTATCCTTCTCTTCTTTTTGTCTTTCTTTAATAAGACGCTCTTGTTTGTTTTTAATGCTATCGCTTGTTCTTTCTTGTGCTACTGTGAATGTGCTTTGTATGCAAAGTAAGCTTATTAATAGTAAAAATTTTATTTTCATGATTTCAACTTTAAGGGTTATATTTACAAAGATAACTAAAAATAATAGGTAGTATGGTAAAGATGCTCATTTCAATATTTTTATTAGTGTTTGTTTCTTCTTGTATTGATTTGCCAAAAGATGAAGAAAAAGTACTTGATAGTTCGATTTCTAATGAGGAAGTTGATATAGTATCAAATCAGTTTTATTATTTTCCTACTTCAACTACACAAGCGGTTTATGAGCGTAAGAGTTTTGTTTTTTCATACTCGGAAGAACATGAGCAAAGTGAATGGGTAGCCTATTTTTTGACTCCATCAGACTTTAAAAAAGGTACTTATGATCGTCCTTTTTTTATTGAAGACCCACTAGTGAAAACGGTATCCGCTGATTGGAGGAATTATAAAAAATCTGGATATGATAAAGGTCATTTATGTCCTGCTGGTGATAGAAAATCGAGTTATGATAGCTTTAAAGAAACCTTTTACACTTCTAATATAACGCCGCAAAAACGAGCGTTTAATTCAGGTATATGGAATCGTTTAGAAGAAAAAACAAGGTATTGGGCTGAAAAATATAATGGTATTTATGTGGTTACAGGTGGTGTTTTAAGTGATAATTTGAAAACTATAGGAAAGGAAAAGGTTTCTGTTCCAAATTATTTTTATAAGGTTCTCATGACTAAAGATAAATCAAAAATGATTGCTTTTCTTATACCTCATGAAGATTCTAAACTTCCTTTGTATGAATATGTAGTCACTGTAAATGAAGTCGAAAAAATTACAGGAATTGATTTTTTTCCAAGATTAGAAGATACCATAGAAAATGCTTTGGAATCTAAAAATGATTATAAAATCTGGAGTTTTTAATTACCATTCATTTACTTTATTGGCGTCTAGTTTTATAAAGATAAAAAGAAGTATAGTGAACGACCAAAGACTAGAGCCGCCATATGAGAAAAATGGAAGAGGAACTCCAATCGTTGGGAATAGTTTAATCAACATTGCTATATTTACAAAAAAATGAGTAAACAGATACGTTGCGACACAATAGCCATAGATTCTGCTAAATTTCGTTTTTTGGTTTTCCGCTAAATATAAAATCCTTAGGAAAAGAAGTGTAAAAAGAAGAATGACAACAAAACTCCCTATAAAGCCCCATTCTTCTCCAACTGTTGTAAAAATATAGTCGGTATGTTGTTCTGGTACAAAGCCTCCTTTTGTTTGCGTTCCTTCTAAATACCCTTTTCCTGTAAGTCCTCCAGAACCTATTGCAATCATAGATTGGTTAAGATTATAACCTTCTCTTTTCAAGTCTACATCGTTTCCTAAAAGCACATTGATTCTGTCTTTCTGATGCGGTTCTAAAACCGAATCGTAAACATAACTTACGGAATACGTATAAGAAGCTATTATTCCAAATATAAGGGAATAAATTATAGGGTTACGACTTATTTTTTTGTTAAATAAATAGTGAATAATCATGAAGATTAAAACAGCACTAATTATAAAAATGGGTTGTATAAGTAACGAAGCAAAAAATAAAACGATGGCTAAGATTCCTGATATAAAATACCAACTTGGTAAACCTTCTCTGTTTAAAACAAAAATTAATGATAGAAAAATCATGGCACTTCCGGCATCCGGTTGTAAGAGAATTAAAAATACAGGAAGTATAACTATGCCTAAACTAACTATTTGATGCTTGAATTTTTGGATGTTAACTTGTGAGAAACTTAAGTATTTTGCTAATAATAGAGCAGTTGCTATTTTGACAAATTCTGAGGGTTGAAAACCAAATCCTCCAAATTGATACCAGTTGGTTTGTCCCTTTTTTGTTACGCCAAATACGAAAAGCCCTAGTAATAAGATTATTCCTAATCCGTAAAAAACAAAGGATAGGCGTTCGAAAATTTTTGCATCCGTGAATAAGACTACTAAGATTAAAGGAATCGCTAAACCTATAAATAAAAATTGGCGACCGTAAATTTGTGAAATATCGAAAATTGAAGTTTCTTCTATGGGTAATGAGGCAGAATAGATTGTCATCCATCCCATTATAACCAACAAGGTATAGAGTAAAATGGTTAACCAATCGATGCTGTTTCCTATGTTTTGATTTTTCATTTATGCGTTTTCTTCTTCTTTTCTAGCTTCGCCTATTTTGTTTTTAATATTTGATATTGTGTCTTTTTTAATTTTTCTCTCAGGTGTGCGTTGAAAAATGATATTTTCAATTTTCTCATACTCGTCTTCAATACTTCCGTTAAGCATTCGTGTTTCTAAATCTTTTCTTGAAATTTTTCCATTTACATACTTTTCCACTAATAACGTGGCGATTGGCCCAGCCCATCTACTTCCCCAATAACCGTTCTCAATAAAAACAGCTATGGCGATTGTAGGATTTTCTTTAGGTGCAAAAGCAACAAAAATAGAGTGATCTTTCAATTGATATGTTTTACCAGCTACTCGAATTTTATTTTCGGCGGTTCCAGTTTTACCACAAATTTCTAAACCCTCTACTTTTAATGTTGAGGCAGTTCCAACGTTATAAACATCTGCCAATCCTTGAATCATAGCAGGAAAGTGTTCTTTTGCTATTGTTGTATAATGTTTTGTAGTGTATTTTTTATCTAATGCTTGTCCTTTAATTTTTTTTACAATGTGAGGTGTATAGTAATATCCTCTATTGGCTACTGCCGCCATCATGTTTGCCAATTGTAATGGGGACGTTAGCACTTCTCCTTGGCCAATTGAATTTGAGATAATATAGGAACTTCTTATTGGAGCTCCATTATACATTCTTTCGTAGGTTTTAGAAGTAGGAACTAATCCTTTTGCACCAATGGGCATGTCAGTTCCTAGGAATTGTCCTAATCCAAAACTTTTTACGTGATTGGCCCAATTGTCAACACTAAAATAAGAATCTTTGTATTTTTCTATTGTTCTCTTATATGCGTTTCCAAAATAACTATTACAAGACTTATACGTTCCATTATTTAGTTGTAATGTGTGTAATCCACAATGACATTTCATAAAACGGCCAAAGTTGGCTCCACCATTACAATAAAAAGTGCTGTTTAAATCGATAACTTCTTCTTGTAACCCAATTAGACCTGTGATGATTTTAAATGGAGATCCAGGAGGGTAAGTAGCTTGAAGACCTCTGTCATAAAGGGGTTTCGAAATGGAATCATTATACAAAGCGGTATAATTCTTAGAACGTTGTCTTCCTACTAAAAGCGAAGGATCGTAAGTAGGTGCAGAAACTAGTGCTAAAATCTCTCCCGTTTTAGGTTCTATAGCAACAATTCCTCCTCTTTTGTTAACCATTAACTCCGTGCCATACTTTTGTAACTCATGGTCTATTGTTAACGTTAAGTCTTTTCCTTGTTGGGCAATAGTATCGAAAGCACCATCTTTATAAGGCCCTATTATTTTGTTGTGTTTGTCTCTTAAAAGGTATTTAACCCCTTTTACCCCTCGAAGAATTTCTTCGTATTGTTGTTCAACACCTTGTTTTCCAATTAAATCTCCTGGGTTGTAGTAAGGATTTTTTTCTATTATAGCTTCATTCACCTGAGTGATAAAGCCAAAAATGTTAGCACAATCCTTAACTTGATAGTCTCGTAAAGCTCTTTTTTGGGTGTAAAATCCTTCAAATTTTCTTTCTTTTTCTTGAAATGCAGCATATTCAGCTTTGTTTAGTTGTGCCAAAAAAACAGAAGGGAGTCTTGGGCTGTAAACATTCGCTTTTTCAAGTTTATTAATAAAATAATCTTTTGTTATATTTAATAGTTTACAAAACTCTGTTGTATCAATATTTTTTATTTCTCTCGGTATAACCATAATGTCATACGAGGGTTGATTGGCTACTAATAATTTTCCATTTCGATCGTATATATAACCTCTTTCAGGAAAATCAAAAACTTTCTTAATAGCATTGTTTTCTGCTTTCAGTTTTAATGTTTCATCAATAACTTGAAGATAAAATATTTTAGCAATTAAAACAATGGCACTCAGTATAATTACAGAAGGTAGAATAATTTTTCTCATCGTTTATTTGGTTTTATTAAATAAATAATAAGCAAACAAATAATAAACGTAAAAATAGTACTAAGTAGTGTGCGATATAAAATTATTAGAAACAAATCGATTCTAAAGATTTCCAATGTAAAAAGGATAAAGTGGTGAATTAAAATCGCTAGAAATAAAAGTGTCGCTCTTTCAGGGGTTATTTTATCAGCGATTTTAACAGTTTGATATTCATAACTTAATCCAAAAGCAAATCGAAATAAAGCAGGACGAATATAGGCCAATAAAATAGCAGCTGTTGTGTGAACACCACCTGAATTAGAAAACATATCTATGAAAATTCCCAAAGCAAAACTACCTAATAATAAAAATGACTTATTGCTATTAACAGGGTATAAAAGAATAAATAAAATATAAGGATAGGGATTGACAAAACCAAACAAGTTGATGTTGTTGAATAGTAGTATTTGTAATGCAATAAACATTACAAAGCGAATAGTATTTGAAATGGAATTGTTCACTTATCGTTTTGTTGGTGTTGTTGCGTTTTCTAATGCTTGTTTTTGTTCTTTCTTTTTGTTTTCGATTATGTAGACATAACCTAATGAAGTCATGTCGTTAAACAAACGAATATTGATAGTGTAGTAATTTGTTTTTTTATCAATAAAAATTCTATCGATTTTTCCAATTGGAATGTTTTCTGGAAAGATCGTCGAGTTTCCCCCAGTTACAATCGAATCCCCTTTTTTAATTGATGCCAATCTAGGAACGTCAATAAGTTGGGCATATCCAACGTTTTTACCATCCCATACTAAGGAACCAAAATGATACGAATTTTTAATTTTGGCATTGATTTTTGATTTTGTGTTGAGTATGCTTTGAATAGTGGCAAAATCGGCTGAAGTTTTCTCAACTAAACCAATGACTCCATTATCATTAATAACTCCCATGTCAGTTTTGAGTCCAGAATTTTTACCAGCATTAATTGTGATATAATTTTCTCTTTTGTTAAAAGAATTCTTCACTACTTTAGCCACCACAACATTGTAATTGTTTAAGTCGCTTCTAAAAAGAGTTTTAGAAGTTAGTAAGGTGTCTTTTTTATTAAAAAGCAATTCTTTTAATAAAGCATTTTCGGTAGCTAACTCTTTATTTTTTTCTTTTAGACTCAAATATTCATTTGCTTCATTAATCTTTTCATATATTGAACCAGAAATAATATTGGCTGAATTTACATACTCACTCCTATGATAAGAATGAGATTTTACTGTAAGATATAATGAAATACCTAAAAGCAGCAAAAACAGCAATCTGTAGCTGTTTTTAATGATAAAATTAATTATTTGCTGCATCTATTTTTTTATTTTATAAGTATTCCCTTGTATTTCAGGATATTTTTTAAAGCCATTCCTGTTCCTCTAACTACAGCTCTTAATGGGTCTTCGGCAATGTAGACAGGTAAATCCGTTTTTAATGAGATTCTTTTGTCTAACCCTCTCAACATCGAACCTCCACCAGCAAGATAAATACCAGTATTATAAATATCTGCTGCTAGTTCTGGGGGTGTTTGCGATAAGGTTTCCATTACGGCATCCTCTATGCGTTGTATCGATTTGTCTAATGCTTTAGCTATCTCTCTATGCGAAACATCCACCTGTTTTGGTTTTCCAGTTAGTAAGTCTCTACCTTGAACGGACATATCTTCAGGTGCATTATCTAAATCTTCCATGGCAGCACCTATTTGAATTTTTATTTTTTCAGCTGTTGTTTCTCCAACAAATAAATTGTGTTGGGTTCTCATGTAGTAAATAATGTCATTTGTAAAAACATCACCCGCAATTTTAACCGATTTATCACACACAATTCCGCCAAGTGCTATTACTGCAATTTCTGTAGTTCCACCACCTATATCAACAATCATGTTTCCTTTAGGCTGCATAATGTCTAAACCAATACCGATTGCAGCAGCCATTGGTTCGTGAATTAGATATACTTCTTTTCCATTTACGCGTTCACATGATTCTTTAACCGCACGCATTTCCACTTCTGTGATACCTGATGGGATACAAACTACCATTCGTAATGCAGGAGTAAAAAGTTTCTTTTTAAGTGCTGGTATGCTTTTTATGAACATCTTTATCATTTGTTCAGAAGCATCAAAATCAGCAATTACACCATCTTTTAAAGGACGAATGGTCTTAATGTTTTCATGAGTTTTACCTTGCATCATGTTGGCTTCCTTTCCAACGGCGATTATTTTTCCAGTGATGCGATCACGGGCAACAATAGACGGACTATCAATGACAACTTTATCGTTGTGAATTATCAAAGTGTTAGCGGTACCAAGGTCAATTGCGATATCCTCGGTCATGAAATCAAAAAATCCCATAAGTAAATGAAGGGTTTAGTTTTGTAAAATTGTGTTCGACTAGCAAAACTAATAAAATTATCTGGAATAATTTCAAATAAAAACGCATTAAAATAATTTATTTTAACGCGTTTTTAAATATTTTTTAGAAGTATTTTGTTGTTAATGCTTGAAATGTCTAATTCCTGTAAAAACCATAGCCATATTATTGTTGTTGCAATAGGTAATACTTAATTCATCTTTGATTGAACCACCTGGTTGAATTACCGCAGTAATGCCGGCTTTGTTCGCGATTTCAACACAGTCTGGGAAAGGGAAGAACGCATCGCTTGCCATAACTGCTCCAGTTAAATCAAATTCAAATGAGGTTGCTTTTTCAATAGCTTGTCTTAAAGCATCCACTCTTGAAGTTTGTCCGGTTCCAGATGCGCAAAGTTGTTTGTTTTTAGCAAATACAATGGTGTTTGATTTGGTGTGTTTACAAATTTTTGATGCAAATAATAAATCTTCAATTTCTTCTGCTGTTGGAACCGCGGTTGTAACCGTTTTTAAATGGTCTTTTGAATCGGTAACATTGTCTTTGTCTTGCACTAAAACACCGTTTAAACAAGTGCGAACAGTTGTTTGTGGTAATTCGACATCATTCAAAATTAAGATAATTCTATTTTTCTTTTCTTCTAAAATGTCAATTGCTTCTGGGTCATATGCAGGAGCGATAACAACTTCACAGAACAGTTGATTGATCTCATTCGCTGTAGCAACATCAATTTTTCCATTCGCAATTAAAACACCTCCGAATGCTGAAGTTGGGTCACCTGCTAGAGCATCTAAATATGCTTCTTTCATCGTATTTCTTGTGGCTAAACCACAAGCGTTATTGTGTTTTAAAATCGCAAAAGTTGGGTTGTCGTTTTTGAATTCGTTCATTAAATTTACTGCTGCATCCACGTCTAGTAAATTGTTGTAAGACAATTCTTTTCCGTGCACTTTGGTAAACATTTTATCGAAATCGCCATAGAAAAATCCTTTTTGGTGTGGATTTTCGCCATAACGTAATACATTTCCGTTTTGCTCGCTGATTTTTAAAACCGGTTCTTCAAAAACTTGATTGAAGTAGTTAAAAATAGCCGAATCATAGTGTGAAGAAACGTTAAAAGCTCTTGAAGCTAATAATTTTCTGTTTTCTAAAGTGGTAGCACCATTGTTATCTGTATAAAATTTCAAAAATGAGGCATATTGCTCAACTGAAGGGACAATTACCGTGTCTTTGAAGTTTTTAGCAGCAGCTCTAATTAAAGAAATGCCACCGATGTCGATTTTCTCGATAATATCTTGTTCGCTAGCGCCAGAAGCAACTGTTTTTTCAAACGGATATAAATCCACAATCACTAAATCGATTTGCGGAATGTTGAATTCTTTCATTTGTGCCACATCACCTGCATGGTCTTGACGGTTTAAAATACCACCGAAGATTTTTGGGTGCAATGTTTTTACTCTTCCGCCTAAGATTTCAGGAAATGCCGTAATATCTTCTACAGCGACAACAGGAATGCCTAAATCTTTAATAAAAGTTTCGGTTCCGCCGGTTGAATAAATGGTTACATTGTTTTGGTGAAGGGCTTTAACAATAGGTTCTAAACCGTTTTTGTCAAATACAGAAATCAATGCCGAAGCAATTTTTTTTGTTGTGTTCATGGTGTTGTGTTGTTGTATCTGAATAAGTCTCAGATAAGTGTTGTTGTTTTCGTGGTGCAAAAGTAGTTATACTTCTTAAAACTTTCAAGTATAAAAGAGATGAATTTTTGAAATAGAAAATTTTGTTTTGTATGAAGACGATTCTTACAATTGAAAAAACAGAATTTTAGAAAGTGTAATTGGAATAAGTATTGAAATTATTCTGTATTTTTAAGAATCTAAATTAAATCGTTATGAAAACTGTTTTCCAAAATCAAAAAATCTTTTTTAATTCGAATGCAAGCAAGTCGATTTCCTTTAGAAAACAGCAACTCAAAAAATTAAAAGAGGTTTTAAAAGCAAACGAAGACTCTTTCTTTGAAGCAATTTACCTTGATTTTAAAAAATCAAAATTTGAAACGTATACAACTGAATTAAGTTTGTTGTATTCCGAAATAAATACCGCACTTTCCAAGTTGTCTTCTTGGTCAAAAAAGCAAAAAGTTCGCTCGAATTTAGCTAATTTTCCCGCTCAATCTTACATTGTTCCTGAACCATTGGGAACCGTTTTAATTATTGGTGCATGGAATTATCCGTTCCAATTGTCTATTGCTCCCGCCATTGCGGCTTTGGCTGCTGGAAATACTGTAATTTTAAAGCCTAGTGAAATTGCAGTTCACTCGAGCGCTATTATGGCTAAAATCATAAATGAGTCTTTTGATGCTTCTGTTTTTTTTGTTCAAGAAGGCGGTGTTTCTGAAACGACATCTCTTTTAGAATTGCCTTTCGATAAAATTTTCTTTACTGGGAGTACAAAGGTTGGGAAAATTGTTTATGAAGCGGCGGCAAAAAATCTAGTTCCGATTACTTTAGAATTGGGCGGAAAAAGTCCAACGTTTGTTTGCCAAGATGCTGATTTGAAAATGACAGCAAAACGTATGGTTTGGGCTAAATTTTTAAACGCCGGACAAACTTGTATTGCGCCCGATTATGTCTTAGTTGACGAAACTGTCAAGGAATCTTTCTTGAAAGCGGTAGTTAAAGAAGTTGAACAAGCTGATTATGCTTTGGTTAATGGAAACTATGTTCAAATTATAAATGATAATCATCTTCAACGTTTAGAAAAATTAATCGATCGGAATAAATTGTATTTTGGTGGAAAAATAGATGCCTCAGAACGGGTAATTTATCCCACCATTTTAGACAATTGCTCATTTGAGGATATGGTAATGCAAGAAGAAATTTTTGGTCCTATTTTACCAGTTATTTCCTATTCCAATCTTGATGTAGCGATAGCGAAAGTAAAAGAGAGGGAAAAACCTTTATCTTGTTATGTTTTTACAAATTCTAGTGACATAAAAAATAAAATTCAAAGTGAAGTTTCATTTGGTGGTGGCGCCATAAACGATGCCATTATGCACATTTCAAACGATAAATTGCCTTTTGGTGGTGTAGGAGCCAGCGGAATGGGAAGCTATCACGGAAAATTTGGATTCGACACGTTTTCTCATTTCAAAGGCATTTTAAATAAACCAACTTGGTTGGAATTTAATTTCAAATATGCGCCTTATACGGATTGGAAACAGAAAATTATTAAAATGTTGTTGGGGTAAAATTGATTTAAATGGAATCATTTCGTTTGGATTTAGTATTGTTCAAGAATTGATTTTATCAAAAATCCAAAAGAAGTTATTGCTAAAAAAATTATGATAATCCAATTTTGAATTACACTAACCTTTGTGCCAAATTAAAAAAATATTGGATTCTCATCACGACCCGATAACCACCATTTATGAATTCGGTAGTAAAGAAATGAGGCTAATCCGAATAGGATGCTTAAAATTAAACTTTCATTTTGCATGATTTTCCTTTTTTCAAATGTAAATATATTCCCTATATCTGTAACATTTTATTCAATTACTCTACTTATTTGTTATAGCTCAGTATTATGCTTTTATATTTACGATTACTTTCAGAAAGTTTTAGTTTTGCCATCAACGCGTTGCGCAACAATAAATTGCGTACCCTTTTGTCGTTATTAGGGGTTACTATTGGTATTTTTTCTATTATTGCGGTGTTGGCTGCAGTAGATTCTATGGATAAAAAAATCAAGGAGGATTTGAGTGATATGGATATGAATACGGTCTATTTAATGCGTTTTTCTTTTGGTCCTTCCGAAATTCCACGTTGGAAAAGACAACAATTTCCCGATGTAACTTATGATGAGTTTGAACATTTAAGAAGATCTGTTAACGGAATTGATAAAATGTCTTTTAATATTTTCACTCGAAACGAGAACATAAAATACGATTCTAAAACGGTAAATTCAATTCGTGTTAAACCTTCTACTTTTGAATTTTTTGATATCGAACCCGTTAAAATTGATAAAGGGCGTTTGTTTAATGAGTCAGAATCCAATTCAGGAAGTCCTGTGATTGTTATTGGAAGTGAAGTGGCTACGGGATTATTTGAAAATAGTGATCCTATAGGTAAAAAAGTTCGCTTGTATGGTCAACGTTTTACGGTGATTGGTGTCTTGAAAAAACAAGGACAGGGGATGTTTGGGGACAGTAACGACATAGCGGTGTTTTTTCCTGTAAATTTTTTAAGAAAAATGTATGGAGACAATAATAAAGCCTTAACCCCAGCAATTCTTATTAAACCAGAAAAAGGGATTGATGTAGAAGAGTTTAAGGCGGAGTTGGCACAAAAATTAAGAAGTTACAGAGGTGTAAAAACGGGAGAAATTAATAATTTTTTCATGAATGTATTGTCTGGCTTTACTGATTTTATTGACAATATCGTGGGTCAAATGAACATGATTGGTTGGATCATTAGTGCTTTTTCTCTTTTAGTAGGGGGGTTTGGTATTGCGAATATAATGTTTGTCTCTGTTAAAGAACGAACCAACTTAATTGGAATTCAAAAAGCTTTAGGGGCTAAAAATAAATTTATTTTGTTTCAATTTTTGTTTGAAGCAATAATTCTTTCTTTAATTGGAGGAATTGTGGGAATGTTTTTAGTTTGGATTATAGCTCTTGGACTTTCAGCAGCTCTTGATTTTGAGTTTGTTTTAAGTGTTTCTAATATGTTAATAGGTTCAGGGTTAGCGGCTTTTATTGGGTTGATTTCGGGAATTGTTCCTGCTATTTCAGCTTCTAAATTAGATCCAGTGGAAGCCATTAGAAGTGGCATGTAATTTGCTGTGTAAAAGCGATTAAATTCCATACCGATAATGTATAATTCCTTTAAAATTTTCTTTTTTTTCTTTTTCTCTATTGTTTCATTCTCTCAAGACGTAACCGTTAGGGACAAAGAAACTGGAGATCTATTGGAAGCAGTTGTTTTTTTGTCTGATGATAAAAAAATATACGTTTCAACTAATGCAAAAGGTAAAGTCGATATCTCGGATTTCAGAGGAGTCAATAAAATTTTTGTGCAATCTTTTGGATATGAAACTCAAATTTTTAGCTTTAATGACTTGGAGTTGGCTTCCTTTCAGGTCCTTTTAAAGCCTTCATTGCTTTCGATGGATGAAATTATTGTTGCTGCAAATCGTTGGAAACAACACACGCGTGACATCCCTGTAAAAATCGCGTCTATTTCTAAAAAAGATATTCAGTTGCAAAATCCGCAAACGGCAGCTGATTTATTAACGGTTTCTGGAAAAGTGTTCCTGCAAAAGAGTCAACAAGGAGGTGGAAGCCCTATGATTCGTGGTTTTGCTACCAATCGTTTGTTGTATGCTATTGATGGTGTGCGAATGAATACTGCCATTTTTAGAGGTGGAAATATTCAAAATGTGATTTCGTTAGATCCATTTGCTCTTGAAAAGTCAGAAGTTTTATTTGGACCAAGTTCTGTTATTTACGGAAGTGATGCTATTGGAGGTGTAATGAGCTTTCAAACCTTAACACCACAATTTACAACAGAAGAAAAACCATTTGTTATGGGAAGTGCTTTTACAAGATATTCATCAGCAAATAATGAAAAAACGGGACATTTTGATGTGAATGTAGGGTGGAAAAAATGGGCTTCGGTAACCAGTATCAGTTCCAACGATTTTGGTGATTTGAAAATGGGAAGTCATGGTCCCGATGAATATTTGCGCCCTTTTTATGTACAAAGACAAAATGGAGTAGATGTAGTGGTGACAAATGACGATCCTTTAGTACAAAAACCAACAGCGTATTCTCAAATCAATTTGATGCAAAAAGTTCGATTTGCTCCTAATGAAAGATTGGATTTTCAATACGCTTTTCATTTTTCAGAAACTTCGAGTTATTCGCGTTACGACAGACATATTCGATACAATAACGCTGGTTTGCCTCGTTATGGCGAATTTGATTATGGTCCACAAAAATGGATCATGAACAATTTGACGATTTCAAATACACAAGCTACAAAAGTGTATGACGAACTTTCTATTCGAATGGCACATCAATTTTTTGAGGAAAGTAGAATCAGTCGTAATATGAACAATCCGAATCGTGCTACACGAATTGAGAAAGTAAATGCGATTTCAGTTAATGCGGATTTTACCAAGAAAACTAGTGGAAATAATGCGGTTTTTTACGGAGTTGAATTTGTTACCAATGATGTCAATTCGGAAGGAATTGATGAGAATATCGTTACTGGAACAAGTCAAGCTGGTCCAGCTCGATATCCACAATCCAAATGGAATTCATACGGAATTTACATCAACGACCAATATAAATTTTCAGAGAAAATGTTGCTTCAAGCGGGATTACGATACAACCAATTTGTGTTAGATGCCGATTTTGATACTACTTTTTATCTGTTTCCTTTTACTGAAGCAAAAATCAATGATGGCGCTTTAACCGGAAGTTTTGGTTTGGTGTATCGTCCAACAGCGAAATGGGTAATTAGTTCTAATGTGGCAACAGCTTTCCGTTCTCCAAATGTAGATGATTTAGGAAAGGTATTTGATTCCGAACCAGGCTCGGTTGTAGTTCCTAATCCTGATTTAAAAGCGGAATATGCTTATAATGTGGATTTGAATCTAGCGAAATTATTTGGCAAAAATGTAAAAGTAGATCTTTCAGGATATTATACATTACTAGATAATGCTATGGTAAGAAGAGATTTTACTTTAAATGGTGCAACTGAAATAATCTACGATGGCGAATTGAGTAATGTGCAAGCTATTCAAAATGCAGCCAATGCAAAAGTATATGGCATTCAAGCTGGAATTGAAGTAAAATCAGCAACTGGGTTTTATTTTCATGGCGATTTGAATTTCCAAAGGGGAGAGGAAGAATTAGATAACGGAGCGAAAAGTCCGTCTCGACATGCGGCGCCATTTTTCGGTATAGGTCGATTCGGGTATTCCAATTCTAAGTTAGATTTACAATTGAATGCGCAATTTAGCGATGAGGTTTCGTACGATGATTTAGCCGAAGAAGAACGAGGAAAACCAGAAATTTATGCGATTGATGCCAATGGAAATCCCTATTCTCCAAGTTGGTACACTTTAAATTTAAAATCAATGTATAAATTAACGGATAACTTTACGGTAACTGTAGGTTTAGAAAACATCACTGACCAACGCTATCGCCCTTACAGTTCCGGAATTGTAGCGCCAGGAAAGAATTTTATTTTAGCTTTGCGAGCTAAGTTTTAAAAATGAAAAATCCCGATACTGCTATCGGGATATCTATTTTTATCTTATCGGTTGATTTTGAATCAAATCCAAATACAAGTTAATTTTGTTTTTCAATTCTTTTCTGTGAGCGATGAAATCTAAGAAACCATGCTCTAATAAGAATTCTGAGGTTTGGAAACCTTCTGGTAAATCTTTTCCAGTTGTATCTTTTACAACACGTGGTCCAGCGAAACCAATTAAAGCGCCTGGTTCTCCGATATTAATGTCACCAAGCATTGCATAAGAAGCGGTAGTTCCACCAGTAGTTGGATCCGTACATAAAGAAATGTAAGGAATTCTTTCTTCTGCTAACTGCGCTAATTTGGCTGAGGTTTTGGCTAACTGCATTAATGAAAAAGCGGCTTCCATCATACGTGCTCCACCTGATTTAGAAATCAATACAAATGGAATTTTATGTTTGATAGAATAATCAATTGCTCTTACAATTTTTTCACCTACAACCGCTCCCATAGAACCTCCAATGAAAGCAAAGTCCATACAAGAAACGACTAAATCTTTTCCTTTAGATTTTCCAACACCAGTACGAATAGCGTCTTTTAGTTTGGTTTTATCCATTACGTCTTTTAAACGCTCGCTGTATTTCTTAGTATCTTCAAATTTTAATGGATCTTTAGAAGTTAAATTTGCATCTAACTCGGTAAACTCATTGTTGTCGAATAAAATTTCGAAATATTCTTTACTACCAATACGTACATGATAATCATCCTCTGGACTCACCCATAAGTTTCTTGCTAGTTCATCTTGATCAACAATTTTTCCTGTTGGTGATTTGTACCATAAACCTTTGGGAACATCTTTTTTGTCCTCTGTCGCTGTTGTAATTCCTTTTTCTTTTCTTTTAAACCAAGCCATAATTAAGTTAGAAGTTAGAAGTTAGAAGTTGGAAGGAAGACCTTAACTTTATCTAATTTCAATTAATAATAAAATTTCAAACTTCGTACTTTGTACCTCGTACTTCGTACTTTGTGATTATAAAGTATTCACGTTATTTAAATCGGCAAAAGCTTGTTCTAAACGTTTGTTGAACGTAACTTCTCCTTCACGAACCCATTTTCTTGGGTCGTAATGTTTTTTATTTGGACTATCTGCCCCTTCTGGACTTCCGATTTGTGTTCTTAAATAATCAATTTTAGATGTCATGTAATCGCGAATTCCTTCTGTGAAAGCAAATTGTAAATCGGTATCAATATTCATTTTGATTACGCCATATGAAATAGCCTCTCTTATTTCTTCTAAAGTAGAACCAGAGCCTCCGTGGAAAACAAAATCAACTGGATTGTGACCTGTATTGAATTTATTTTGAACGTATTCTTGTGAATTTTTAAGAATTTTTGGAGTTAATTTTACGTTTCCAGGTTTGTAAACGCCATGTACATTTCCAAAAGATGCTGCGATTGTGAACCTTGGACTAACCTTCATTAATTCTTCATATGCATAGGCAACTTCATCAGGTTGTGTATATAATTTTGAGCTATCAACATCCGAATTATCAACGCCATCTTCTTCACCACCTGTAATTCCTAATTCGATTTCTAAAGTCATTCCCATTTTACTCATTCTTTCTAAATACTTTTTAGAAATTTCTAAGTTTTCTTCAATTGGTTCTTCCGACAAGTCAATCATGTGAGAACTGAATAATGATTTTCCTGTTTCAGCAAAATGTTTTTCTGATGCATCTAATAAACCATCAATCCATGGTAAAAGATTTTTAGCACAGTGGTCTGTATGTAAAATAACCGTTGCGCCATAAGCTTCAGCTAAAGTGTGAATATGTTTTGCACCAGCAACAGCTCCTAAAATAGCTGCTTGTTGATTCTCATTTGATAATCCTTTCCCAGCATTAAATTGAGCACCACCATTTGAAAATTGAATGATAACAGGAGCTTTTAATTTAGCTGCAGTTTCTAAAACTCCATTAATTGTACTTGAACCTACAACATTAACAGCAGGTAATGCAAATCCTTTTTGTTTTGCATAGTTGAAAATTTCTTGAACTTGATCTCCGGTAGCAACACCCGGTTTAATATTGTGACTCATAGTTGTATGTTTTAGGTTATAGTTGTGCAAAAATAATAATTTAAAAAATTAGAACGGATAATTAATACCAAAATTTAGTACTGTTTTGCCGAAGTTTACTCCTTTCAGCCATCTGTCTCCCATTTCTCTTGCGGGATCATAGGCTTTATATCCTAAATCAAAACGGAAGACAAAGAAATTAAAATCGTATCTAAATCCTATTCCAGAACCTACTGCTAAATCTTTTAAAGATTCTAATCCATTAAAAGTGTAACGTTCGTCTTCCACATTGTCAAACACATTCCATATGTTTCCTACATCAACAAAGAGTGCGCTAAATAAGTTGCCCCCAACTCGAAATCTAAATTCGGTGCTATAGGCAAGCTTGAAGTTAGCTTCATTAAAATCATTGATTCCGCCACTTCTTCCTGGTCCTAAACTATAGGGTTGCCAACCTCTGTTGTCATTTGAACCTCCAGAAAAATAACTTTTAGAGAAAGGAATTGAATTGGCATTTCCATACGGAATGGCAATTCCTGCAAATGTTCGCATGGCAAGTGTGTTTTTTTTGCCAAAATCCCAATGTTTTACTAATTCAAATTCTGTCTTAATGTATTGTGCATATTCAACACCTAAAATTGTTCTATTTCCATTGCTACTCAAAGGCTCATTAAAACTGGAATTAAAAAGAGATAAAAAATTTCCAGCGGATTCAACTTTAGCTTTTATAGAGTAAAAATTATTATCTAAAAATCCAGATTTTGTGTTTTTAGAAAATGTGATGCTACTCGAAACAATCAAATTGTTTTCAATTAAACGTTTCCTTCTTTCTCCAATACTACTGATTGTTCTATAGTCGGCATCTGTTGGCGTTAAGTTGGGAATCGTTCCATTAACAGCATCGTCGATAAAAGTTATTGCACCTGGAAATGTTAGGTTTTCACCTGTAGGGATGTAATTGTAATCTTGAGCTAGTTCGTTTAATCTATCATAAGAAGAGCGATACACGTTAAAATAATTGTCAACATTTAGATTTCGTATGTATTGCATGTTAAACAAATCAAATCGAACTGTTTTTTGTTCTTTTGGGGTCCAATTGTAATTGATAACGCTAGTAAAATTTTCTTTATCCAAACCGATGTTGGTCTGTCTAGTAAAACCAAAGTTCATGTTGGTTGTTGGTAGCATTTCCTTTCTGATGATTCTTCTTGTGTCTAAGGGGAAGAAAATTCTAGGGAAACTCAATTTGGCATCTAATCCATATTCAGAGATGTTGAAGAACACATTTTTAGGATTTGCTAAATCTTTAGAAGAACCAATGTTTCCTCTAGTAGATAATTGTAGCGTTTCAGCTCTTCGAAACACATTTCTAAAGGTAAGTGATAAGTTTCCTGTAATTCCAAAATCTTGTATGTCTGAGGTGGAAAAATCAGCGGCAACATTGAGTTCCATTTTTTTTCTTGGAAGTAAATAAATGTTGGCTATTAATGCATTTTTTGTAGTATCTGAAGTGTCTTCAACATATTCAATAGTAGGATAGTAAAAAACTTTAAGATTGCTTAACGATTTTGAAGTCAATGTACGATCGTTATCACTAAATAATTTCCCTTTTTCAATAAATATGGCATTCGTTATCGCCTTAGGTTTGTAGTCTAGTTTTCCAAAACTGTAAATGGTATAATCTCTATAGGTAGTACTGTCGTTTATTCGATTGTTTCCTTTTCTGGATGAATTGTCAGTAAAAATATTGATTTGGCTAATCGTGTATAAATTGAAAGGTTTTTTTACCAGAAGATCGCCCTCTTTTACGCTTCTGTCTTCAATTTTTACTACAACTTCTAATTTTTTTTGAGCTTCATCTATGATATTGTCAAACTTTACAAAGTTTTCTTGAAAATGATAAACACCATTGTTTCTAAAATGTTGTGTGATTCTTTTTCTCTCGCTGTCATAATTGGAATATTGAAAGGCTTCTCCTTTTTTTATAAAGGATGCATCCCTTTCTGTTTCGTATAAGCTATCAATGGCTTTGCTCTCAATGCTTTTTGATATAGAATCGATAATGTATGCGGAACCGGTTGCTATGTTAAAGGACAGTTTGCCTCTTTTTTTTCCTATGGTATCAATGGTCATTTCAACTTTATTGTCAAAATAACCCATGTTGTAGTGGTATTGTGAGAGCCTGTTTTGAGATGTTTTTGCTCTTTTTTCATCAATTATCACTGGAGGTTCCCCAGTTTTTTTTAAAAAATTACTAAATCCTGAAACCACAAATGACTTTCCAAAGCGCTGTATTTGCTTTTCTGAAAGTAATTTGACTAAACGAGTTCTTCTTTTGGGGTTTTTATTCAGCCAACTCTGATAAGATGAATCAGGATTTTTCTTGGCTAGATTATATAATGAAAGGCGAAGCGGATACGTTAAAAATTTATTGTTTGGTTTTTGAACCACCAAATTGTTAATGCGCTCTTCTTTGACAAGTTTGTCGTTTACGTATATTTCGTTTTTTGTTAAAAGCAGTTTTCCCTCGGGTACTCGTTTAACTAACGAACACGAATAAAATATTATTCCGATTACAAATAATAGTGTTATTTTTGATAAATTATTTCTCAAAGCAGCTTATAAAAAGTTAGTCAAAAATACAATTTTTATGGTTAGTAAAAGCCAAATTAAACTAATAACGAGTTTACAACAAAAAAAATATAGAAAACAAGAACAACTTTTTATAGCAGAAGGTATAAAGGTGGTTCAAGAATTGTTGCATTCCAATTTTGAATTGTTGGATTTGTATACAACGAAGCAAGATTTTCTAACAGTACAAAAAGACAAAGTCCATGCCATTACAGCTGATGAACTGAAAAAAATAAGTGCGCTAACGACACCCAATACTTGTTTAGCAGTTTTTAAAATTCCAAAAGCAAAAGAAAGGGTTGAAGAAGGCTTGATAATAGCTTTAGATGATGTGCGTGATCCAGGGAATTTGGGTACAATTATACGTTTGTGTGATTGGTTTGGTGTAGCCACTTTATTTTGCAGCGAAGAATCGGTAGACGTCTATAATCCAAAAGTGGTTCAAGCCACTATGGGTTCAATAAGTAGGGTAAATGTCATGTATGGAAATCTAGAAACATTTTTGTTACAATCCAAGTTACCTGTTTTTGGAACTTTTATGGATGGAAAGTCTATTTATCAGGAAAAATTACCAAAAGAAGGAATTATTGTCATGGGAAATGAAGCCAATGGAATTTCTTCTGCTGTTGAAAAATTAGTCACAAAGCGAATTGCCATACCTCGTTTTGGAAATCTTCAGGTTACCGAAAGTTTAAATGTGGCTACTGCTACTGCAATTATACTGAGTGAATTTAAACGAGGTTAAATTTTAATGAAATGCAAAATTGATAAAAAATCCTCTTGTTTGCATTTGATCTACATTTCCTGTCCAAGGACTGCCTGGCGTATTGTCTCGTATTAATTCGTCGTTGATACTAAAAACACCACGAATGGAAGGCGAAAAAATAAAATACTCTAAATAGATATCGATACCAAAGCCCACTTCATAAAAATTAGTCCATTTTGTCATTCTAAAGCGATCGCTGTAATTATCGTCGGGTGCTTTTGAATTGCTTCCTAAATTTAAAGCGGTAGACAATCCGCCTACTAAGTAAGGACGAACATTCCCAGCTCTTAATGCTGAATATTTAACTAGAAGTGGAAAAAAAATGTAAGTCGATTTTACTTCTCGTAAACGATCACCTGTATCGGTTATATTGGGGTATGTTAAATTTCTTTGCGTAACATATAAGCCCGGTTCGAATCGAAGATCAAAATAATCGTTTAATCGTAAGTTGCCAATTAAGCCCACATTGAAACCAGTGGTAGTGTTTACTTCAATATCTTCGGTAACTGATAAATAGTCGAATTTAAAGTCTAAACTATTAAAACCTAGGTAGTAACCCCAGTGAACGGGTTGTTTGTTCCAATTCTCTTTATTGATAATTGGATCTTTACCAAATAGACCGCCTTGAGCAAAAACGATTGGTGTAAAAAGTAAAAAGATAAAAAGTTTCTTCATTTTATTTTTTCGATGCGTAATAAATAGTAGCAGCCCCAAATGTCTGAGGTAGATGTTTTACATCTATAAACCCAATTTTTCTTAAAATATTGTTTAAGACTTCTCCAAAAGGGAAATTTTGTGCCGAAGTTGATAAGTACTGATACGCTTTTTTATCTTTTGAAAATAACTTTCCAATGGTTGGCATAATGAAATTTGTGTAAAGGTAATAGCCTTGTTTGAATGGGAATTGTGTTGGAACAGAAGTTTCTAAGATAATGAATTGTCCGCCTGGTTTCAAAGTTCTCAAGATTTCAGATAAGCCTTTTTCAAGATTCTCAAAATTACGAACACCATAAGCTACTGTAATGGCATCAAAATAATTGTCTGGATAAGGAATGTTTTCTCCATCTCCTAAAATCATTTGAATTTTCGAATCTAAATTTTGAGCTGCAATTTTTTTCTTCCCAATGTCTAACATCCCTTGCGAAATGTCTAAGCCAATGATTTCAGTAGCTGAAGTAGTTGCAAATAAAATGGCTAAATCTCCAGTTCCGGTTGCTATGTCTAAGATGGATTGGGGTTGTTTGGCCGCAATCATTTTCAAAATTTTCTTTTTCCACTTAGCATCTGTTCCAAAAGAAATGACTTTATTTAACCCATCATAATTTTCAGAAATGGTATCAAACATTTGAGCAACTTGCTCTTTTTTTCCTAATTGTGAATCCTGATACGGTGTAATTTTTTTTGACATTTTGCAATTTTTTGGAACACAAAAGTACTGATAAAATTTCAATAGAACAATGTGACAATGAGCCAATTTGAAAATGAGCTAATTAGATGATGTGTCAATTAGTCGATGAGTCAATTTTAATGATGTTTTAATCTAAAAGGAATTAAAACTTTTTATCTAAAACCAATCACCTTTTACCCTTTACCTTTTTACATAAGTTAAAAAAGTAAAATCGTAATCGTGTTTTTCGTCTTTTGAGTGAAATTCTTCGAACACTAATTCCCATTTCTTTGTATCGATTTCAGGGAAAAAAGTATCGGCTTCAATAGTCGTATGTACACGAGTTAAATCGATTTTATCGGCAATTTCGATAGATTGTTTGTAAATTTCTCCGCCACCAATGATGAAAATCTCTTCATTTTTTGGACACAAATCAATAGCTTTTTGCAAACTACTAGCTAACAAACAACCTTCTGGAACTTCGTAATCTTTTTGTCGGGTGATGATGATGTGTGTTCTGTTGGGTAAAGGTTTTGGAAAACTTTCAAACGTTTTTCTTCCCATTACAATATAATGACCGGAAGTAATGGCTTTAAAACGCTTAAAATCATCTGGCAAATGCCAAACCAATTGATTGTCTTTTCCTAAAGCATTGTTCTCGGCTGCCGCTGCGATTATGGTAAGCATGTTATTGAAGTTTGAAACTAAATGGTTGGGAGTATTTTACCTTAACTGGTTTTCCTTTTTGTTTTCCGGGAGTCATTTTAGGTAACTTACTTATGATTCTGATTGCCTCTCTTTCTAAAATTTCACAATCATCACATGCTGAAAGGGTTCTAGCTGTGATTTTTTCAATAGCACCTTCTTTGTTAATTATAAACATGGCTACAATTTTTCCTTTTATGTTTTTCCTCATAGCTTTTCTAGGGTATGTGAAATTTTTTTTAATGTGTTCTGTCATTTTTAATTGAAAACATTTCATTCTCTTATCATTTTCAACATCTTCACAACCTGGAAAAATAGGTACCTCCTCAATTAAGGCAAATTGAACTGATTCTTCTTTACTTATTATGTCATCATTGGTTAAAATAATATCTTGTGAATAAGAAACGTTGGCTTGTAAAATCAATCCAAGAACAAAAAGTGTTTTTTTTATCATAAAGTAGTTTTATTTAGTAAATCCAATATTCAAATCGGAGTGGAAATAGATTTTTTTTAGTTCGGCGTGTTTGGTTTCAAATTCTTCTTTGGTAATCGCTTTGATGGCTTTCAACCATTTGAAATTGTTCAACTGACTTTCGTAATCTAAATTTTCATCAATCGCAGCAAAATTTTCTCTTAAATACACATTTCGAGCTTTGATAATTTCGTCGATAAAATGATCTACGGTTTTAGCATCGGGAACGTCTTTTACGACTAAAATGCTGTTACCGTCCATTAGTTTTACTTGCCAAAAATTGCCAATACTTAACCAGTAAATTACAGCTAAAACAACTGCTATAAGAAAGCCAACAATTGAAATCCAGTTGCCAAAAGTTAAAAACAAATTAATGAAACTTAATACGACTAATCCAATTGCAACCAAAAGCAATACATTGTTAGAAGATTTAAACGAAACTTTCTCACCATCAATGTTTTCAAACGCCATGTCAATTTCATTTGTGTTGCCAAACTTGGAAACTTTACAGAATAATTTTGCCTCGGAAATACGCAATTCTCGAGTGTCAAAGTTTTTTTTCTGTACGAGTGTTTTCATGATGAAAGTTTAGGAAACGAATGAAAACGCTAAGGTAGTATTTTGCGGGGAATTATTTAGTGTTTTTGCTCATCATTACATTCTTATAACCTTTTGTTTTCTCTGGTATTAATTTTTTTATATGTTGTTGTTTTTTTATCCCCTTGTTTGACTATGAGTTTTATTTCAACCGCTTTCTTTAAATCTCTACTTGCAGTTGCTGTAGATACATCTTTGAAATAATTTATATAATCTTTTCTTGTAAATTCTTCAACATGATTTTCGATGAAAATCTGAATTCTATCTTCATCTGAAAGTTTCTTTGTAGTGTTTTTCAAAAGTGCATCTAAAGATTGGTCAATAATACTGAGCATGTACTCAATGAATTTTGTCGACTTTCCTTCCTTGTCAGAAGCAGACAGCGCATTATAATAAGCGGCTTGATTTTTAGAAATTAAAGTTTCAAATGGTAAAAATTCGAAAATAGGATACTCTTCCATTAAAATCAAGGTTTGCCAGAGTCTTCCCATTCTTCCGTTTCCGTCCATAAAGGGGTGAATAAACTCCATTTCGTAATGAAAAACACAACTTTTTATTAATGAAATTTCTGATTTATCCTTTAGATATTGAAATAAATCCTTCATTAGAAAAGGAACATTTTCAAAAGGAGGTGCCACATGTTCTACTTTTGAACCTTTTACAATTCCAACACCTTTTGTTCTATATTTTCCAGAATTTTCTATGAGATCTTTCATTAGCATTTTATGTGCTTTTAAAAAATCTTTCTCGGAATGATGTTTTAGACTACTTATGTTTTTGTACACTTCTAAAGCATTCAGCACTTCTACGATATCTTTTTGAGGCCCAACAACTCTTTTGTTTTCTAAGATTGCGGTAATTTGTTCCTCTGATAAGGTATTTCCTTCAATGCTTAATGAAGAATGTATCGTTTTTATCTGATTTTGTTTTCGTAAACTAGGGTTGCTTTTAACTAAATATTTGGCGTTAACTTCTCCAATTTTTTCAGAAATGGAAGCAATGTATTTTAAGATTTGAGAAGTTATTTCGTAAGGTGGTTTCATATTTTGATACTATCAAATGATAGTATCAAAAGTAATGATTTAATTTGGTATTTAGGAGGGTTTTTGCGAAATATTGTGTTTTAGGGTTTTGTAATTTTGAAACGTTATGTCTTCATATAATGATTATTTTTACCTAAGATAAAATTTTCCAGCTACGCAAATTCAGGAAATTTATATTTCTTTGTCATTTAGCCACTGTTTCAATACAACTGGAAGAGTTGTGTCTGGGGATTGAAAATCGTATTCATGGTAAAGTTTTCCCACTAAGTCTGTATGCAATGAATTTAAGGTGTTGTCTTTAAATAAGAGCACATTTTTATCCATTGCCATCATATAACCAATTTCCAATGAAACATTAGGGTTGAAATATTCGGTCTTCACTCTATCAAATATTGCTACCCCAAAATCGCAACCATGCATATAAGTCCTGATATTCGTTAACAAATCGTCAGCATACCATTTAGAGTCTGCTCGAAGGAGAGTGATTCCTTGTTCTTTAAAACAATTGCTTATCGTTTCAATTAATTTTAATTGAATAGGTGTATCTTCAAACTTCATCATAAGAAAAGCACATTTTACCTCAGACGGAAAGTCCTTTCTGAATCTTCTCAGTGGAGTATTCAATTCGTCAGGTAATAGCGTTGAACTATTTGATGAGAACATTTTAACTTCTTCAGGATAGATGGAAAACTTAATTGTTGTTTCTTCGGAAATAACTTCATCTGTATATTCATCGTACTTTTTGTCTTGAAAATACTCTGGCTCAATAGTAATTTGGCCTTTCAAAAATTTTGTTTCTTTAAAACAATCAAAGTGGTATTTAAATTCATTAAGGTCAATAATCCATTCGTTAGTTAGATCTTTAAAAGGTCTTAAATACGTTATATCATGCTTTGAAAGAAGTTTTCTAAATCTTCGAAGTATTTCATGTTTGCTTAAATCTTCCTTTTCTCTATAAAATATAAATACTGGAGATTCTGAAGGAATTCCATGGTGAGTTGGGGCTTGTATGTCAAGGTTTCCAACAAAATTTTTGAAATGAAATGTAAACATATTTTTTATATTTCCTATGACTTGGTTTATGTGCGCTAAAAAGTATGCATATTAATCCATATAGGTTGTATTAGCGCTACTTATTTACGGTTATTAATTTTCCTAAACCGCCACAACACCTTTAATATGCGGATGCGGGTCATATCCCTCTAAAGTAAAATCCTCAAACTTGAAATCGAAAATGTTTTTAATTTCTGGGTTTAATTTCATCGTTGGTAAAGGGCGGCACTCGCGCGATAATTGCAATTGTAGTTGCTCAATATGGTTGTTGTAAATGTGCGCATCACCAAAGGTGTGGATGAATTCACCTACTTGTAAATCACAAACTTGCGCAATCATCATCGTAAACAAAGCATAAGATGCAATATTAAACGGAACGCCTAAGAAAATATCAGCACTGCGTTGGTACAACTGGCAACTTAATTTTCCATCCGCCACATAAAACTGAAAAAACGCGTGACATGGAGGTAAAGCGGCTTTACCATTTGCCACATTTTCAGCAAACGAAACTGAAGTATCTGGTAAAACGCTAGGATTCCAAGCGGAAACCAACATTCTTCTGCTGTTTGGATTGGTTTTTAGCGTTTCGATTAATTCGGTAATTTGGTCAATTTCTTCGCTGTTCCAATTGCGCCATTGGTGTCCGTAAACCGGACCTAAATCGCCGTTTTCATCCGCCCATTCGTCCCAAATTTTCACACCGTTTTCTTGTAAATATTTGATATTCGTATCGCCTTTTAAAAACCACAACAATTCGTAAATAATCGATTTTAGGTGGAGTTTCTTAGTGGTTACCATTGGGAAACCTTCGCTTAAATCAAAACGCATTTGGTACCCAAACACACTTAAGGTTCCTGTTCCAGTACGGTCGCCTTTTTGGTTGCCGTTTGCTAATACGTGTTTTACTAAATCGTGATATTGTTTCATGTTTAAGTCAGAAGTTAGAAGTTAGAAGTCAGAAGTTACAAATTAGCCTATAATCATTCCGGCAATTGTAGCCGATAATAATGAAGCTAAACTTCCTCCTAAAACGGCTTTCAAACCGAATTCTGATAAGGTTTTTCTTTGGTTAGGTGCTAATGAACCAATTCCGCCAATTTGAATTCCGATAGAAGCAAAGTTTGCAAATCCACACAACATATAGGTTGCCATAATTACCGATTTGTTGAAAGTGAAATGTACTTCGTTAGCTACGTTTTTCAATTCTGCTAATTGGATATAACCCACAAATTCTGATGCAGCTAACTTGATTCCTAATAATTGTCCCATTAACATCATGTCTTCTTTAGCAATTCCAATCAACCACATTAAGGGTGAAAAGATAATTCCTAAAATAGTTTCTAATGAAAATGATTTATATGGAGTATTTGCTGCAATAACATCATTTAAGCCTGTCCAAAGTCCGATTTTTCCAAAAGTGTAATTAATCATCGCAATGAAAGCAATGAAAACTAATAACATTGCGGCTACGTTTGCTGCTAATTTTAAACCCTCGGTTGTTCCTGTTGCAATGGCATCTAAGATGTTGGAACCAATTTTTTCTTTGGTAACTTCCACATCTGTGTTTACAGATTCCGTTTGTGGACATAACATTTTTGAGATGATAATCGCACCAGGAGCCGCCATTACAGATGCTGCTAATAAGTGTTTCGCAAATTCTAATCGCAATACAGGATCGTTTCCACCTAAGAAACTGATGTAAGCGGCTAAAACTCCTCCAGCAACGGTTGCCATTCCTCCAGTCATTACTAAGAAGATTTCGCTTCGGTTCATTTTTTCTAAATAGGCTTTAATCATCAAAGGCGCTTCGGTTTGACCTAAGAAAATATTTCCAGCTGTTGATAAACCTTCTGCTCCTGAAATGTTCATTAATTTGGTTAACACAGTTGCCATTCCCTTAACTACAATTTGAATGATTCCTAAATAGAACAATAAAGAAGTTAATGCTGAAAAGAAAATGATTGTTGGTAATACTTGAAATAAGAAAATGAATCCGAAATTATCTACATTCATCATGCCTCCAAGTAAGAATTCGCTTCCCGCTCTTGTGAAATCTAACACTTTTACGAATAAGCTTCCTACGAATTCAAATCCAGTTTTAACAAAGCCCACTTTTAAGACACCGATTGCTAAGATTAACTGAACGCCTAATCCAATTCCAATGGTTTTCCAATTGATAGCTTTTCTGTTAGAACTGAAAATATAAGCAATTCCTAATAATGCTACCATTCCTAAAATTCCTCTAAGGAAACTGTTTAATGAAAATCCTTCGTTTGGTTTGATTTCGCCATTGATTACTTCTGCTTTAGTAGCTTTGTTTGAAGCGAAAAAAGAATAGGCTTTTCCTCGGTTTTTTAAGGTAAGAGTAGAATCGGTTTTGGTTTCAATTACGAAACGTTTTGTTGGAGAATCCGATCCATTTTCAAATAAGAAAATAAAATTATCTTGAACTAAATAGTCCCCTTTTTGTTTTAAACTGTCTGACGAAATGTGAAGTTCGTAGCTTCCGCCTTTTAATTCTAAATAATCTTTATTTGATGAAGAAAGTTGCCATTTTTTCTCAATTTCTTGAGCTGAAGTTGTAAAGCTTAAAAATAAAGCGAGTACATAAAAAATATATTTATACATATATACGTCTGAAGTTTATGATTCTTTTTTTGAAATTTCGTCTCTAATTTTGGCTGCTCTTTCATAGTCTTCGTTTTGAACTGCTTCGTCTAATTTTTGGTACAATTCTTTTAGGGAATAACCCGAGTAGCTGTCTGCTGGTACCACAACATCTTCTTCGTAAGTGTCTGTTGGGGTTAAAATGTTGTCATTATCTGGATCTTCATTTGTAGTCTCAGACGGATTGATACTTAAATAAATTCCGGCTTTGTCTAAAATGTTTTTGTAAGTAAAAATGGGAGCATTAAATCGCAACGCTAATGCAATAGCATCTGAAGTACGTGCGTCAATTATTTCTTCGATTTTATCTCTTTCGCAGATAATACTCGAATAGAATACACCGTCTACTAATTTATGAATAATGACTTGCTTCACAACGATGTCAAATCGGTCAGCAAAGTTTTTAAATAAATCATGTGTAAGTGGTCTTGGAGGCTTAATTTCTTTCTCTAAAGCAATAGCAATCGACTGTGCTTCAAAAGCTCCGATAACAATTGGAAGTTTTCGCTCACCATCCACTTCATTTAAGATTAAGGCGTATGCTCCGTTTTGCGTTTGGCTGTACGAAATACCTTTTATGGTTAATTTTACTAAACTCATTTTAATGTGTTAATTATCATTTTTTGATATGTCGAATTGGTTTATAATAATCATAAAGTCAGAAAATGGCTAACTGAAAAACGGTTAGCCATTACTTCGTCAATTCGTTGCCACTCAGGGTGCCCCAAAAATAAAAAAAAGAGCTATCTAAACAAAGATAACTCTAATTTTAATATAATATATTTTTGAACAACTAATTTATTAAGAGTTGCTTGCTTTGAATGCTTTTAATTTTTCAATTAATTGGGGTACTACAGTGAAAGCATCCCCTACAACACCGTAATCAGCAACTTTGAAAAAAGGAGCTTCAGGGTCAGTGTTAATAACTACTTTTACTTTTGAAGAGTTGATACCTGCAATATGTTGGATTGCTCCAGAAATTCCCACAGCAATATATAAGTTAGAAGCTACTGGTTTTCCAGTTTGTCCTACGTGCTCGCTGTGAGGTCTCCACCCAATATCAGAAACTGGTTTAGAACATGCAGTTGCTGCACCTAAAACAGAAGCTAATTCTTCAATCATTCCCCAGTTTTCTGGACCTTTCATTCCACGACCTGCAGAAACCACGATTTCAGCATCAGCGATAGTTACTTTTCCAGTTACTTTTTCTACATTTTCAACTTTGATTCCGAAATCCGCATCGTTTAATGATGGTGCGAAAGCTTCTTCTGTCATTGCAACTGCATCTTCCACTAAACCGTAAGAGTTTTTAGCAATTCCTAAAACTTTTACTGGAGTTGAAATTTCGGTAATATTAAAAGCTTTGTTTGAGAAAGCGGTTCTTTTTACTTGGAAAGGAGAAGTGCTAACTGGTAAAGCTACCACATTTGATGCATAACCTGCTTCTAAAGCTACCGCAACAAGTGGTGCTAAATATAAACTATCTGTTGATGAAGAAACTAAAACGATTTGAGTTCCTTCTTTTTTAGCCGCTTGAGCAATTACATCAGCGTAAGCTTTAGCGCTAAAGTTGTTTAATTTATCGTTAGAAACGTTTAAAACTTTGTCTACTCCGTAAGCAGCTAAAGCGCTGTTGTCAGAGTTGTTGATAGTTACCGCTGTAACTGTTGTTCCCATAGAAGCAGCTACTTTTTTTGCATATGAAGCTAATTCTAAAGCTACTTTTTTAATTTTTCCTTCTGCTGATTCAGCATATATTAATATCGACATGATTTTTTAAGTTTAAGAGTTTAAAATGTTTAAAAGTTTAAGTGTTTAACTGAACACTAAAAACTGAACACTGATTACTAAATAACCTTAGCTTCGTTGTGTAACAAACTGATTAATTCATCTAGATTATCAGCGCTTACTAATTTAACTGCTGATTTTGCAGCTGGTTTTTCAAATTTAACAGCTTTAGTTGCTGTTGCGTCTCCTGTTGGTTCTACTAAAGTCAAAGCTTTTGTTCTTGCCATCATAATTCCTCTCATATTTGGAATACGCAAATCTTTTTCTTCTACTAAACCTTTTTGACCACCAATGATTAATGGTAAACTCGCTGAAACAATTTCTTTTCCACCGTCGATTTCTCTTGTTACTTTAGCTTCATTTCCATTTACGTCGATTCCAACACACGCGTTCACGAAGTTGTAGCCTAACATTGCAGCCATCATTCCTGGAACCATACCACCATTGTAATCCAATGATTCTTTACCAGCGATTACTAAATCGTAACTTCCATTCTTAACAATATTCGCTAATTGTTTTGCTACAAACATACCGTCTGATGGATTTGCATTGATACGAATAGCTTCATCAGCACCAATTGCTAATGCTTTTCTTAAAGTTGCTTCAGCATCAGCACCGCCAACATTTACAACTGTTACATTTGCGCCTTGTTGTTCTTTGAACCAAATGGCCCTTGTTAAGCCAAATTCATCGTTTGGATTAATTACAAACTGAACACCATTCGTGTCAAATTCGCTGTCACCATTGACGAAATTAATTTTTGAAGTAGTATCAGGTACGTGACTGATGCAAACTAATATTTTCATTATTTATGTATTTTGTTAGTGAATATTTTCAACACCAAAAATACAAAATAATTTCTAAATAAAAACTATGCACGCATAATAAATATCATTTTGTTGTAAAAATTATCTTTTTTTTACGAATTGTTTAATTTATTTGTTGTATTGTTTAATTTGATTGAATATTTTTAACGCTAAAACGTTTTAGTAGAAAGTGCTGCCATTTTTTTTTTAATCGAATTGGAATAATTTTATTTTTCTTACTTTTGCCAATCATAATTCAAAGAAATTAATTTCATGAGAACGATACAATTTAGAGAAGCTATTTGTGAGGCGATGAGCGAAGAAATGCGTCGCGATGAATCAATATATTTAATGGGTGAAGAAGTAGCAGAGTATAATGGTGCTTACAAAGCGTCAAAAGGAATGCTTGATGAATTTGGACCTAAACGTGTAATTGATACCCCTATCGCAGAGTTAGGATTCGCAGGTATTGCTGTAGGTTCGGCTATGAACGGGAATCGTCCTATTGTAGAATTTATGACATTCAACTTTTCATTAGTTGGAATTGATCAAATTATTAACAACGCTGCAAAAATGCGTCAAATGTCTGCGGGTCAATTTCCGATGCCAATGGTATTTAGAGGTCCAACAGCCTCTGCGGGGCAATTAGGGGCGACACACTCCCAAGCTTTTGAAAACTGGTTTGCAAATACTCCGGGTTTAAAAGTGGTTGTGCCTTCAACGCCATATGATGCAAAAGGATTACTAAAAGCGGCTATTCGTGATAATGATCCAGTCATTTTTATGGAATCAGAGCAAATGTATGGTGATAAAGGTGAAGTTCCAGAAGGAGAATACACCATTCCATTAGGGGTTGCTGATATCAAAAGAGAAGGTTCTGATGTAACTATTGTTTCTTTTGGGAAAATTATTAAAGAGGCTCTTGCTGCGGCTGAAGAATTAGCTAAAGAAGGGATTTCGTGTGAGATTATCGATTTAAGAACAGTTCGTCCTATGGATTATGACACGATCATTACTTCAGTAAAGAAAACGAATAGACTAGTTGTTTTAGAAGAAGCTTGGCCATTTGCTTCTGTAGCTTCTGAAATTACATATATGGTTCAAGAAAGAGCATTTGATTATTTAGATGCACCTGTTCAGAGAATCACAACAGCGGATGCTCCAGCACCCTATTCTCCAACTTTATTAAAAGAATGGTTGCCAAATGCACAAGATGTTATTAAAGCAGTTAAAAAAGTTATGTATAAATAATAATTAACTTATTATATTTGGAACTTCATCAGTAACTTTCTGATGAAGTTTTTTTTTACTATGAAAACAAAAATTGTATTATTCTTTTTCTTTCTAAGTATTTCTGTTTTAGGACAAACTAAGGTAGGAGGGAAAGTTATGGATGAGTTTGGAGAACCAATAGCTTTTGCAAATGTTATATTTAAAAATTCTAAAGAAGGTGTAATTACAGATGAAAATGGAAATTTTTATTTTGAGTCTAGTCAAAATTATTCCGTATTAGTAGTGTCTTATGTTGGATATGAAAAAAAAGAAATCAGCTTAAAACCGGGTTTGAATACGGGTTTGAAAATTCAATTGCAATCGGGTACGGTTTTAAGGGAAGTGGTAGTTTATAAAGGGAAAACTTCTAAAAAAAATAATCCTGCTATCGATATTTTGAGAAAAATATGGGAAAGAAGAAGAAAGAATGGACTTAAAATGTTTAAGCAGTATGAATATGATAAGTATGAAAAAGTTGAATTTGATATAAATACGATTGATTCCGCTTTTATGAATAATAAGGCTTTCAAAGGGTTGGAATTTGTTTTTAATCAAATCGATACGTCTAGTATTTCAGGGAAGACTTTTCTGCCAATTTTTATCAATGAGACCCTAAGTGAAGTTTATGGAGATAACGAAGACAAGAAGTACAAGGAAATTACAAAAGCGAATAAAAATTCTGGATTTGGTTCTGGCGATGGGGTGAATACTTTTATTAAGGATTTATATGCTGATTTTGATATTTATGACAATTATCTCAAGTTTTTCGATAAAGACTTTGTAAGCCCACTTTCTAGAACTGGAATTAACGTTTACAATTATGTTTTAAATGACAGTATGTTTATCGATAATAAATGGTGTTATAACATTGTATACTATCCAAGACGTAAAAATGAACTAACTTTCAAAGGTGATTTTTGGGTGAACGACACCACTTTTGCTATCAAAAAAATCAATTTAGAGGCCAGTAAAAGTGCCAATATTAACTGGGTGAAAGAAATTTATATTGAGCAGGAGTATGATGTCTTAAATGATTCTGTTTTTTTGCTGAAGCGTGATTATATGATGTCGGACTTTAGTTTTTCGAAAAAAGAAGAATCAAAAGGGGTGTATGGAAAACGAACTACACTTGCTAAAAATCATAGGTTTGACATAAAAAAAGAAGATAAATTCTATAAAAAAGAAGTCAATTTTTATGATAACGCAATTTATAATAAGACCGATGCATTTTGGGAAGAGAACCGATTTGAAGCCTTGAATAAAAACGAAGCTGGAATTTATAAAATGCTTGATACATTGAAGGAAGTCCCGCGTTTTAAGAGAATTTATAATTTGGCCTCAATTTTAGGAAGTGGCTATGTTGAGTTTCCAAAACTCAATTTAGATTATGGTCCAATATTTTCAACTTTTGGTTATAATGATGTGGAAGGACAACGCGTTCGTGTGGGTGGGAGAACTTATTTTGGACCTAATGACAAATGGCGAATTCAAGGATATACGGCTTACGGCTTTCGAGATAATCAATTCAAATACGGGATTTCAGGAAGGTGGATGGTAAATCCAAACAATCGTTTAATTCTATCCATTGGGAACCGCCGAGACGTGGAGCAAATGGGGGTAAGTTTAACAACTTCTAATGATGTGCTAGGGAGAAGTTTTGCTTCATCGGCTTTATTTGCGAGTGGTGTAAATAATCAGTTAACTTCTGTGAATTTAACTACATTGGGATTTGAAATTGAGCCGTTTAAGAATTTTACATTTCAAACTAATTTAACTTATAGAACGCTGAAATCAGCTTCAAGTGAATTTAGTTTGGACTATTATACGGATTTATCACAGACGGAAATTAAAAGCGAAGTCAAACAATCTGAAATTAATTTTGTTGCCGAATTTACACCTAAGAGAAAAACAGTAGGTTATGGAGTTGATCGTTTAGATGTTGATTTTAATTATGCCCGTGTTTTTTTAAGTTATAGTAATGGATTAAAGGGAGTTCTAGATAGTGATTTCGATTACCAAAAGTTACAATTTTATTATCGTCAACCCACATTAATAGGCGGTTTCGGGAGGTTATTTACTACATTTGAAACAGGAAAAATATTTGGTGAAGTGCCGCTAGGTTTGATGGGGGTAATTCCTGGAAACCAATCATGGTTTGTAATTGAAAACACCTATAATTTACTTGATTATTATGATTTTGTTGCCGATGAGTATGCTTCTTTGCATTTAGAGCATCATTTTAATGGGAGATTATTTTCTAGAATTCCTTATTTAAGAAAGTTGAATTTGCGAGAAATTGTCGGAATAAAAGGTGTTTATGGAAGAGTTTCAGAAAGCAACAAAATGTTAAATGCTTCTGGATTAAATTATGTAGCTCCTGAAGATGTTTATTGGGAATATCATGCTGGTGTTGGGAATATATTCAAAGTTTTACGAATAGATTTTGCTTGGAGAGGAAGTTATTTAGAGATGCCTGATGCAAGAAAGTTTGCTGTAAGAGCTTCATTTGGATTTTATTTTTAATGGAAGAGGCAATTGCTTATCTATGTAAAAAAGAATCTGTTTTTGAACAGATATATCAGCAGTATGGGACTCCAATATGGCCCAAGAGGCCTCAAGGTTTTGAAACTTTAGTGCTTTTAATTTTAGAGCAACAAGTTTCGATAGCTGCTGCCAAAGCTACTTTTAACAAGCTAAAGAGGGCTATTCCTGATTTTTCTGTTTTAAATGTGTTTTCTTTTTCAGAAGAAAATTTTCGAGCTTGTGGTGTAAGTCGTCAAAAAACAAAATACATAAAAACTCTTGCCAATGCTATTTTATCAAATGAGTTGGATTTAGAAAGTCTAGCATCAAAAGAGCCCGATATTATCAGGCAAGAACTTGTAAAAATTAAAGGTATTGGAAACTGGACTGTTGATATTTATCTCATGTTTTGTTTGGATTCATTGGATATAATTCCGCTTGGAGATATTGCAGTAGTAACAACCATGAAAGAACTTTTAGACCTTTCCACTAAAGAAGAAATGGAAATTTATGCGCAAAAGTGGAAGCCTTATCGTTCGGTAGCTACTTATTTTCTTTGGCATTATTACCTTCAAAAACGAAATAGAAGTGTTAGTTATTAAAAAACTTCTTACTTCTCACTTTTAACTTCTAACTTTTTTCTACCTTTGCACCCGTTTTAAAACATAAGAAAAAATGACAGCAGATAAAATTACTACATTTGATGTGTTGATTGAGATTCCTAGGGGAAGTAGAAACAAATACGAATACGATTTTGAATTAAAAAGAATGCGTTTTGACAGAATGTTATTTTCGTCAATGATGTATCCAGCAGATTACGGTTTCATTCCAGAAACATTGGCATTGGATGGGGACCCATTAGACGTTTTGGTTCTAGTTAATGAACCTACGTTCCCAGGTTGTGTTATGGAAGTTAAGCCAATCGGTGTTTTCCATATGGCAGATGATAAAGGTCCAGATGAAAAAGTAATTTGTGTGCCCGTTTCAGATCCAATTTGGAACAAACTAAACGATTTAAGTGATGTGAATCCACACTTAATTAAAGAAATCGAACATTTTTTCCAAGTATACAAAGATTTAGAGAATAAGAAAGTAGATGTAGAAGGTTGGGGAGATGTTAATGAAGCAAAAGAAATTTTAGTTAAGTGTACAAAACGTTTCGAAGAATTAGAAAACAAACCAGAAGGATTATTTAGTATTAAATAATTTCTTGTTGAAAGAATTAAAAGGCAGTATTTTCTCAAAAATATTGCCTTTTTTGTTTTATTTTCTTAATATTACCATAAAATTAACAAATACCAAACTAAATTATATTTTATGGAATCAATGATGATTTATGTACCTATAGTCATGGCACTATTAGGGTTAGCATTTATGGCAGTCAAACGCGCTTGGGTTCTGAAGCAAGATGCCGGAGATGGTAAAATGAAAGAAATTTCAGATTACATTTATGAAGGTGCTTTGGCCTTTTTAAAAGCAGAATACAAATTATTAACATTTTTCGTTTTAGGTGCTAGTGTTGTTCTTGCGGGAATTTCATTTATAGTGCCTACAACACATTGGTTAATCGTAATAGCCTTTATTTTCGGAGCTATATTTTCTGCTTATGCAGGGAATATTGGAATGAAAATTGCAACAAAAACAAATGTTAGAACTACGCAAGCCGCTCGTACCAGTTTGCCACAAGCTTTAAAAGTTTCTTTTGGTGGTGGAACGGTAATGGGATTGGGTGTTGCTGGTTTAGCTGTTTTAGGATTAACAGGATTCTTCATTATTTTCTTTAGATTTTTTATGAACGGAGAATGGACTTCTACAGAAGACATGACTATCGTTCTTGAAACTTTAGCAGGATTCTCTCTTGGAGCTGAATCTATAGCATTGTTCGCTCGTGTTGGTGGAGGAATTTATACAAAAGCCGCTGATGTTGGCGCAGATCTAGTAGGAAAAGTAGAAGCAGGAATACCAGAAGATGATCCCCGTAATCCGGCTACAATTGCAGATAACGTTGGAGATAATGTTGGTGACGTTGCTGGTATGGGTGCCGATTTATTCGGTTCGTATGTAGCAACTGTTTTAGCAGCAATGGTTTTAGGAAATTACGTAATTAAAGATATGGGGGGTAAAATCGATGACGCCTTTGGTGGAATTGGACCAATTTTATTACCAATGGCAATCGCTGGTTTCGGAATTTTATTCTCTATCATTGGAACAATGCTAGTGAAAATTTCAAGCGACGATGCGAAAGAAGCACAAGTACAAAAAGCATTGAACATCGGAAACTGGGTTTCTATTGTGTTAACTTTAATTTCTTGTTATTTCTTGGTTGACTTTATGTTGCCTGAAGTATTAACATTAAATTTCTACGGTGAAGGTGATAAAGAAATTGCTTCTATTCGTGTTTTCTATGCTACTATTGTAGGTTTATTTGTGGGTGGAGCAATTTCGTCTGTAACCGAATATTATACAGGATTAGGTACAAAACCAGTATTGGCAATCGTACAAAAATCATCAACTGGTGCTGGAACTAACGTAATCGCTGGTTTAGCAACAGGTATGATTTCTACTTTCCCAACTGTTTTATTATTTGGAGGTGCCATTTGGGCTTCTTATGCTTTAGCAGGATTTTATGGAGTTGCTTTAGCCGCGTCTGCCATGATGGCTACAACAGCAATGCAGTTAGCAATTGACGCATTTGGACCAATTTCTGACAATGCTGGTGGAATCGCTGAAATGAGTGAATTGCCAAAAGAAGTTCGTACGAGAACCGATATTTTAGATTCAGTAGGAAATACAACGGCTGCAACTGGAAAAGGTTTCGCAATCGCTTCTGCTGCTTTAACTTCATTAGCTTTATTTGCAGCTTATGTAACATTTACAGGAATTGATGGAATCAATATTTTCAAAGCGCCAGTATTAGCAATGTTATTTATCGGAGGTATGATTCCAGTTGTATTCTCTGCATTAGCAATGAATTCGGTTGGTAAAGCTGCGATGGACATGGTGTACGAAGTACGTCGTCAGTTCAAAGAAATTCCAGGTATCATGGAAGGAACGGGTAAACCAGAATATGGAAAATGTGTTGAAATTTCTACAAAAGCGGCTTTACGCGAAATGATGTTACCAGGAATTTTAACTATTGGTTTCCCAATTGCTATTGTATTGTTAGGGAAATTGGTTTATGGTAACAACAACCAATTAATTGCTGAAATGTTAGGTGGTTATATGGCGGGAGTTACTGTTTCAGGAGTACTATGGGCGGTGTTCCAAAATAACGCTGGTGGTGCATGGGATAACGCAAAAAAATCTTTTGAGGCAGGAGTTATGATTAACGGAGAAATGACTTATAAAGGTTCGGATGCTCACAAAGCAGCCGTGACTGGTGACACGGTTGGAGATCCATTCAAAGATACTTCTGGGCCATCAATGAATATCTTAATCAAATTAACGTGTTTAATTGGTTTAGTAATCGCTCCAATATTAGGAGGTCATGGTACAACAACTATGGTAGATGGTAATAAAAAATGTTGTACAGAACTTTGTGCGAATATGACAGAAGAAGAATGTGCGGCTAAATGTGCTGAAATGGGATGTGATAAAGAGAATTGTGCAGAATCTTGCAAACATGGTCATGATAAACACAATCATGGTGCTAATCATGAAGACAAGCATGTTCATGGGCCTAATTGCAATCACGACACTCATCAAGAGATTATTAACATGGATGTGAAAAAAGAGAAAGAGGAAAACGGAAAAATAAGAGCAACCGTTATCATCACTACTAAAGTAGACGGAAAAGCAATTACACAAGAAAAAGTTTTTGAAGGTACTGAATTAGAAGTGGATGCTAAGATAGCAGCTCTTGGTAAATAATTTTTAAGAAATGAAAGCAAAAAAGCCTCATATTTGTGAGGCTTTTTACTTTTAAAATAATCCGTTTATTTCTGCATCAATTCTATTGATGATATTTCCTAAGTCTTCAGGGTTGTTTACAAAGTCGATATTGTCGACATCAATAATGACTAATTTTCCTTTGTCATACGTTTGAATCCAAGCTTCGTATCTTTCGTTCAAACGGCTTAAATAATCAATCGAAATGGAGTTTTCGTAATCTCTTCCTCTTTTGTGAATTTGGCTAACTAAATTTGGGATTGAACTTCTTAAATAAATCAATAAATCAGGCGAGCCTACCAGACTTTCCATTAATTCGAAAAGCGACGTGTAATTGTTGTAATCTCTATTTGACATCAATCCCATGGCATGAAGATTAGGTGCGAAAATATGAGCATCTTCATAAATGGTTCGGTCCTGAATAATGTTTTTACCACTTTCACGAATTTGCAAAACTTGACGAAAACGGCTGTTCAAGAAATAGATTTGAAGATTAAAACTCCAACGTTCCATTTGATGGTAAAAATCATCTAAATAGGGATTGTCCACCACATCTTCAAAGTGCGGTTCCCATTTAAAATGTTTGGCTAATAATCGGGTTAATGTTGTTTTTCCTGCTCCAATATTTCCTGCTACTGCTATGTGCATTATGGTAAAATAAGTTTATAATTAGTAATTTCATTTTGGGTAAAAATAGACAAAATTCCATCTCTAAAGAAAAATTTCGAAATGATTTTTTCGTCAATGGCTATTTTACTGCTACTCTTAGAAGTAAGGTTGTAATAAAATAATTTATCATCCATCTTGTAAATGAAATCACCATTTTTTGTTAGCTGAATTGTATCATGCTTTGGCAGATTTCCTAATTTTTCGATGGTTCCATAGATTGAAATACGATAAAAATTCAAATTACTATCGGTCCAATAAAAATGCGTATAGTCCGATTCATAACTAGCAACTGGATTTTCAAGCATAGTTGAAATCCATTTGAAAGTATCTGAATTTATATTGTATAAGCCAATTTTTGACGAAATACCATCATAAATCCAAATTTGATTTTGAGAAGATAAAGCCACAGCTTCTAAAAAAACTGGAGTTGATTTTGAGTTGAAGTCAATCTTTTTAATCTCGTTTAACTGATTATCTAGAAGCACAACAGTATTAAAATTTTTATAAAAAACTATAATTTGTAATGGATTCTGAAAGTCTACATTGCTTATTTTGCCTAAACCCACATTATGGTATTGGTATGTTGTTGCATCACTATTTTTTGTGAGAATATTGTTCTTTGAGCTATAAATATTTTTCTGATTGTCAATTCCTAAAAAAAAATCACAAGTTAGTTTTGTATCACTTTGTTTTACAGTGCTAATTGTTTCTTGGGCTTTAAGCGTTAAGCACAAGAAATTTATAACTATTATAAATAGTGTTGTTTTTACTGTCATAGTTAAACTAGTAATAAAATTTAGGGTCTAAGATACTAATTTAACATAAAAAGCGCAGTTAAATTGTGTAACAAATAGTATAGATAATAGTCTAGTAGTAAATCCAAAATAAACTTTGATTATGAAAAAAATAGTTTATGTTTCTTTTTTAGTGGTTTCAGGTTTTATTAATGCTCAAAATTTTCAGGGAGTTGCGGTTTATGAGTCCAAGACAAGTACTTCTGATATAACTTCAAATTTTAGAGGTAATCGCGAAATTACACCTGAAATGCAAAAGCAAATTGAGCAAAACATGAAGGCCATGTTTGAAAAAACGTTTGTTTTAACGTTTGATAAGACTGCATCTACTTATGCGGAGGAAGAAAAAATAGAAGCACCTGGTCAGCAAAACGGGATGCGCTTTATGTCTTCCATGATGGGCGGTGGTGGAACGCATTATAAAAACGTTAAAGACAAAGTTTTTTTAATAGATCGAGAGTTTGCAGGTAAAGAATTTTTAATTAAAGATTCCTTGCCAAAATTAGATTGGAAACTAACAGGAGAAACCAAGCAAATTGGTAATTATATGTGTTTTAAAGCAACGGCTTTAAGGCCAGTAAGTCAGTCTGATTTTAGAAATTTTCGAAGAAAGAAAGAAGAGGGTAAGAAAGAAGAAGTACAAGCAGAAGATAAGAAGGAAGATCGCAATACAAATTTCATGGATCAATGGGAAATGCCAAAAGAAATTGAAGTAATAGCTTGGTATTCGCCTGATATTCCTGTTAATCAAGGTCCCGAAAATTATTGGGGTTTACCGGGATTGATTTTAGAGGTTAGTGATGGCAAGACGGTTATTCTCTGTTCTAAAATCGTTATAAATCCAAAAAAAAAAAAAGAAATTAAAGCTCCTAAGAAAGGCACTATAGTTACTCAGGGAGCGTATGATAAAATAGTGGCAGAAAAAATGGAGGAATGGAGAGAAATGGGTAGAAATGGAGGAGGCTTTAGAATAAGCCGATAAGAATTTCAAGATTAATTTTATTACAGCTAAAATGATAAAAAATATTTATTTCTCAATTTTTTTACTACTGTCTTCTTGGGCTATATCTCAAAATATTAAATTAGAAGGATTGGTGCAAGATACTTTGGGTAATGCACTTGAAATGGCAAATGTAATGGTTGTCAATAAAGAAACGAAAGCAATGGATGGTTATGCCATTACAAATGAGCAAGGGAAGTTTCAAATCAGTTTAAAAGCAAATACAAGTTATCAACTTAAAGTTAGTTATATTGGATTTCAAGCCTTGAATCAAGATTTAACCACTACAACAGAAAATATAAGACGCATTATAACTTTAAAAGAAGGAGGGATATTGCTTAATGATGTAGAAATTGTTCAAGAAATGCCTGTTTCTATTAAAGGCGATACTATCATTTATAATGCTGATTCTTTTAAAACAGGTACCGAAAGAAAATTAGAAGATGTATTGAAAAAACTTCCTGGAGTTCAGGTGAACGAAGATGGTGAGATTGAGGTTGAAGGAAGAAAAGTAACCCAATTGTTAGTTGAAGGGAAAAAGTTTTTTGAAGGAGATACTAAGATTGGTTCGAAAAACATTCCATCGGATGCTGTTGATAAAGTACAGGTATTGCGAAATTTCAATGAGGTTTCTCAACTAAAAGGGTTGGAAAATAATGAAGAAAATATTGCATTAAACATTAAACTTAAAAAAGGTAAAGACAAGTTTTGGTTTGGTGATGTTTTAGTAGGTGGCGGACCAGATGAACGCTACGTAATTAATCCAAAAATATTTTATTACAGTCCGAAGACTACAGTTAATGTAATTTCTAATTTCAATAATATTGGAGAAGTGCCTTTTTCTATTCGTGATTTCTTTCGTTTGACAGGTGGGGCAAGAAATACGATAGCTAGAAGTGGAACAAATATCGGAATTTCGAGTAATAATCTTGGAATTTCAACAACTCAAAATGATAGAGCTTTAGAACTTGACACAAAGTTTGGCGCTTTAAATTTGACCCAACAAATTACAAACAAATGGAATGTTAGTGGATTTGGGGTAATTTCGTCAAATAAAACATTAACAAATACAATATCTAATTTTGGTATTTTTCAACCCAATTCATCGGAATTGCAAACTATTGAAGATCGTTCGGATGTGTCTAATCTAAGAGATAATTTAGTAGTTTTTAAATTAGCATCAAAATACAAAAAAAGTGCTAATTTTCAAGTCGACTATGATGCAACTTTTCGTCGTTCTAGTCAATCGGAGGATAATGTGGTAAATTCGCAATCTACTATTTTTTCTAATTCAGGAAATATTGAAAGAGTAAACAACATTCTTTCATTCAAGGATCAAGATCCAGTTGCATTCCAACAAAGTTTAAATATGTTTTGGACAAAAAACGATAAAAATACGTTTGTTTTGGAAGTTCAACATTTGTACCAAGATGAAGATCCTTTTTACAATCCTAGCTTGCTTGAAGATCCATTTCCGGGAATTGGATTTCAATCAGGACAAAGTCGTTATGATATCCGCCAAGAACGATTTGTGAAAACGAATAAAGTAGATGCCAAAGCAGACTACTATTATACCGTTAATAACAAAAGTATTTTCAACATAACATTAGGAAATACAAATTCGTACCAAGGGTATAATTCATCTATTTTTCAATTATTGGATAATGGATCGTTATATCAATTGCCAGATAATGCAGATTTTATTTTTGATAATGATGTGAAGTATAGCTTTAATGATACTTATCTAGGGGCTCATTACAAATTTGTTTTAGGAAAAGATTTTACGTTTAATCCGGGTATAAACTTTCATCAATTTAATATTTATAACGATCAATTGAGTTCTAGAGTTCGTGATAACTTTTTCAGAATTTTGCCTGATGTTTTTGCGCAATGGCAATTGAAGAAATCAGAATCGTTGACCTATAATTATAAGATGAGTAACTTTTTTAATGATGTGAATACCTTGGTTGAAGGTTTTACTTTGAATAATTTTAATTCGTTAAGTTCTGGTAATCGATTTATTGACAATGCATTACAGCAAAATCATAATTTGCGTTATTCAAAATACAATTTGTTTAATTACACTACGATTTTTGCATTCTTGAATTATACTTCGACAAAGGATCCGGTAATCAATCGTTCGTTTTTTAATGGTATTAGTCAAACTAGTGAAAGGATTAATGCTAATTTTACAAATGAATCGGTTTCGGGAACTTTTTCGTACCAACGTTCTTTTAAAAAATATTATAAAGTAAGTGCTGTAACTAATATTACTTGGACAAAAAACAATCAGTTATTTGTTAATCCGTCAGATCCAACTAATCCTTCGGTTGATTTTTCTAGAAGTATTGAAAACTGGAATCAGCTTTATCGACTAAGTTTTGGTACTCAGTTTCAAAAGTTGCCTAATTTGGAAGCGGCTTACGGAATCAATATTAATGAAAATCCAGGTGCGGTTTTTACAACGCATAGTCCATCTGTAACGCTAGATTATAGAATAATTGAAGGTTTAGCATTGACTTCAACCTATACTTATAATGATTTTAGATCAAGAGATGGAAACGTTAATAATACTTTTGATTTGTTAACAGCAAGTATTAACTATAGAAAAAAAGATTCTAAGTTAGAATATAGAGTTAGTGGAACGAACTTGTTAAATACAAAATCGATAAACAGAGATAGTTTTAATGTGGTAAGTTTTAATTCTTCTCAATATTTTGTTCAGCCGAGATACATCATATTTTCACTACAATACAGTTTGTAGTAATTTCGAAATACTTCAATAAAAAAGGCTCCAGATAATCTCTGAAGCCTTTTTTATTGTTTGATGCTTTATTATATTTTAAAAGCTGATTTTACTTTGTCTACGAAATCTAATTTCTCCCAAGTAAATAACTCAACGGTAACCGTTTTTGTTAAACCACCCGGAGCAGTAAATGTTTTGGTTACGGTTTCAGGAGTTCTTCCCATGTGTCCGTAAGCAGCCGTTTCGCTGTAAATTGGGTTTCTTAATTTTAAACGTTGTTCAATAAAATAGGGACGCATATCAAAGATGCCTTCTACTATTTTACTAATTTCCCCATCTGTTAAATTAACTTTTGCTGTTCCGTAAGTATTTACATTGATTGATGTTGGTTCAGCAACTCCAATCGCATACGAAACTTGTACTAAAATTTCATCCGCTACACCAGCAGCAACTAAGTTTTTAGCGATATGACGTGTTGCATAAGCAGCAGAACGGTCTACTTTAGATGGGTCTTTTCCTGAGAAAGCACCACCTCCATGAGCTCCTTTTCCACCGTATGTATCAACGATAATTTTTCTTCCTGTTAAACCAGTATCTCCGTGAGGTCCTCCAATTACAAATTTTCCTGTTGGGTTAATGTGGTATTTGATGGCAGCATTAAATAAATGAGCATATTGAGGGTTTTTAGCAATCACTCTAGGAATCAAAATTTCAATAATGTCTTTTTTGATTTTAGCCAACATCGTTGGTTCATCAGCAAAATCATCATGTTGTGTAGAAACTACAATAGCGTCAATACGAACAGGTTTGTTGTCGTCAGAATATTCTAAAGTTACCTGAGATTTAGCATCTGGACGTAAGTATGTGATTTCGTTATTTTCTCTTCTTAAATCCGCTAATTCTTGAAGAATTTGGTGTGATAATTTCAAGGCTAATGGCATGAATTCAGCAGTTTCATTCGTAGCATAACCAAACATCATTCCTTGGTCGCCAGCCCCTTGTTCTTCTTTACTTGCTTTGTCAACACCTTGGTTAATGTCTGCAGATTGTTCGTGGATTGCTGATAAAACGCCACAAGAATTTGCTTCGAACATGTATTCACTTTTAGTGTAACCAATTTTCTTGATCACTTCTCTCGCGATAGTTTGTACATCTAAATACGTGTTTGACTTTACTTCTCCAGCTAAAATTACCTGACCAGTAGTTACTAATGTTTCGCAAGCTACTTTTGATTCAGGGTCAAATGCTAAAAAGTTATCAATTAATGCGTCCGAAATTTGATCCGCAACTTTGTCAGGATGTCCTTCACTCACAGATTCTGACGTAAATAAATAAGCCATAATAAAATATTTTAAATTTTAAGCGAGGAAAAATAATTGCAGATAGTGCCTAAAGGAGTAGTAATTACTGCTTTAGCATTTTTTAATGAGGTTGCAATCAGTTCAAATTTTTCCTCTTAGTTTTGTGATGCAAATGTATGAAATGAAATTGAATTCTAAATGATTGTTAACTTTTTTTTATTTTTTCTTTGGAAATTACAAAACGGGATTTATTCGGAAATTTTTTCGGATAATAATCTGTTTTTAATGATTTTAATTCTAAGTATAAATTTTTAAATAATAAAATTTAGAAAATAAATCTATTTATTTTGGTTTTTTAGAAAATAAAACTAATTTTGCATTATCACTTTTAAATAAAACTAATGAAATTTAAAGTTTGCAATATGTGTTGTATGATGTGGATTAATCCGCAGAGGAAACCTATTGTATAATTTTAAAATAAATTAATCCAATATAACCTCTGTTTTAGACAGAGGTTTTTTTTTGTCTAATTTCAAAATAAATTTATGAAAACAGAACTAATTCAGTTTTTAGAAAATGCTAATAACATAGGAGAAGAACTCGATTTTTTAGTCAATAATTTTAATGGAAAAATTGTTTTTTCTACGAGTTTTGGTATTGAAGATCAAGTTATATCGCATGTAATTTTTTCAAGAAATTTAAATAATGTAGAGGTTTTTACATTAGACACTGGACGCTTTTTTGCTGAGACATATGCAGTTTGGGATAAAACTTTATTACAATATGGCAAAAATATAAAAGCTTATTATCCATATGCTGATAAAGTAGAGAACTATGTAAATAAAAATGGAATTAATGCTTTTTATAATAGTGTGGAATTACGAAAAGAATGTTGTTTCATAAGAAAAGTGGTTCCTTTAGGAAGAGCTTTAAAAGATGCTAATGTTTGGATTACGGGATTAAGAACAGAACAATCAGAAAACAGAAATGCATTAAAAAAAATCGAATGGGATGAAGAACGACAGTTATACAAATACAATCCATTGCTTAACTGGTCAACAGAAGATGTGGTAATGTTTTTGAAAAAGTTTGGAGTACCCTATAATACCCTTCATGATGAAAATTTTGTAAGTATAGGTTGTGCTCCTTGTACAAGAGCTTTAAAACCAGGTGAGGATTTTAGAGCTGGACGATGGTGGTGGGAAGATAAATCAAAAAAAGAATGTGGATTACACAGATAAATTACTAATCAAAAATGAGATAAAATGACAATAACAGATCATTATTTAGAACAACTAGAAAACGAAGCAATTTATATACTTAGAGAAACTGCGGCACAATTTGAGAAACCTGCTTTATTATTTTCTGGAGGTAAGGATTCTATTGTTTTAGTGCATTTGGCATTAAAAGCATTCCGCCCAGGAAAATTTCCATTTCCATTGGTACATATAGATACGGGTCATAATTTTCCGGAAGCCATTGATTTTAGAGACTACTTAGCAAACAAAATTGGAGAAAAATTAATCGTTGCTTCGGTAGAAGATAGTATTAAAAAATACAATTTAAAAGAAACAACAGGCCGATTTCCCTCCAGAAATGCACTACAAACTTATGCGCTTTTAGACGTCATCGAAGAGAATGAATTTGACGCATGCATTGGAGGAGCAAGACGTGATGAAGAAAAAGCAAGAGCTAAGGAACGTATTTTTTCGGTTCGTGACGATTTCGGGCAATGGGATCCAAAGTTACAACGACCAGAATTATGGGATATTTTAAACGGAAAAGTTCAAAAAGGGCATAATGTTAGAGTTTTTCCAATAAGCAATTGGACTGAATTGGATGTTTGGAATTACATTAAAAAATATAATGTTGAATTACCTAGTTTATATTTTGCACACTTTAGAGAGTGTATTGTTCATCAAGATAAATTGGTGGCGACTTCAAAATTCATTCAACCTTTAGAAAATGATGTTGTGGTGACTGAAAAAGTACGATACAGGACTGTTGGTGATATGACTTGTACTGCAGCAGTTTCTTCTGAAGCATCAACTATTCAAGATATTATTGATGATATCATTCAAACCAGAGTTAGCGAAAGAGGGCAAACTAGATTGGATGATCAACTCTCGGAAGCAGCCATGGAAGATCGAAAAAAACAAGGCTATTTTTAATCTTAAAACTTGAAAACAAAGAAAATGAACACATTACGATTTATAACAGCAGGAAATGTAGACGATGGGAAAAGTACATTAATTGGTCGACTGCTTTACGATTCTGATAGCATTCACACAGATCAACTAGGTGTTTTGCAAAAACAAACGAAACAAGAAGGCGTTGATTTCGATTTGTCATTAATTACGGATGGCCTTAGAGCAGAACGTGAGCAAGGTATAACAATTGATGTAGCTTATAAATATTTTTCAACTAAGAAAAGAAAATTTATCATTGCCGATGCTCCAGGTCACGAGCAGTATACCCGAAATATGATTACAGGAGCTTCCAATTCCGATTTGATTGTTATTCTTGTCGATGCTCGAAAAGGAATTACCGAACAAACAAAGCGTCATGCAAGTATTGGTTCTTTAATGGGAATTAAAAAAGCTATTATTGCCGTCAATAAAATCGATCTACTTAATTATTCTGAAACTATTTTCAATCAAATTAAAGCTGATTTCGAAGCTATTAAATCCGAATTAAATTATAACGAAATTAGTTATATACCAGTTAGTGCTTTGGTTGGGGATAATATCGTAACAAGTTCTGAAAACACACCCTGGTACCAAGGAAAAGCATTATTAGAAACTCTAGAAGATATAGTAATTGAAACCACATTAAATCTAGAATCTCGTTTTCAGGTGCAATGGGTCATACGTCCAAAAGATGAAGTAAATCACGATTATCGAGGTTATGCTGGTTTAGTTTTAAGTGGAAGTTACAAAGTAGGTGATGAGATAACCATTTTGCCTGCAAGAATGACAACAAAAATTGTAAAAATCGAAAACAATTTAAATGCAACCGATGTTGCAAAAGCAGGAGACAACGTGGTATTGCATTTTGAGAATAATATTGATATCAGTAGAGGAGATACTATTGTCCTTTCAAATCAATTACCAACTGAGTCCAATCAAATTAGTACTTGGATTTCTTGGTTAGATAATGCCCAACTTCAATTAGGGAAAACCTATTTACTACAGCATCGATTTAAAAATGTAAGAGTTAAGATCCAATCAATTAATCAAAAATGGAATATTAACGAATGGCAATTCACAGCAACGGAAGAAATCAAATTAAATGACATTGCTCAGATAACTTTAAAAACCAATCAACCCTTGTTTTTTGATGCTTTTGATAAAAATGCAAAATCTGGAAATGCTATTCTAATTGATGAAACCACATTTAATACGGTAGGTGCTTTAATGTTTTTAGAAAATTAATGAATATGAGCCAATCCAATTTTAATAGCGAATTATTATTCCAAAGAAATTTAAAAGAAAAGCAAAACTTTCTTGATAAAACCAAAGCTGAGAATTGGCTGGAAAATTTATTTACATGGTTGTTTTGTACTCAAGAAGAATGTCTAGATTTCAATACTTTTAAAGAAAAGGAATTGATTTTAAGAAATGAGTTGCAAATATTGTTGAAGCAATCAGAAGTTATTTCGGTAATAGATTTTACAACCAGTTTTTTCGAGAGTTTAGTTGCAATTCATTCCGATTTGTTGTCAGATTTAGAAGCTATTTTAGACTTTGATCCAGCCGCAAAATCAAGAGCCGAAGTGCTTCTAGCTTATCCTGGTTTTTTTGCCATTTTCGTTTATCGAATTGCAAATTATTTATGGGTGCATAAAGTAAATATTTTACCTAGAGTGCTTTCAGAATTGGCACACAGTAAAACAGGTATTGATATTCATCCTGGAGCCAACATAGGAAAGCGATTTTTTATCGATCATGGAACTGGAATTGTAATTGGTGAGACAGCAAAAATTGGAAACAATGTTAAAATTTATCAAGGTGTAACACTCGGGGCATTAAGTGTAAGTAAAGACAAAGCTAAAGAAAAACGACATCCTACAATTGAAGATGATGTAATAATTTATGCCAATGCCACAATTTTAGGAGGAAATACAACTATTGGAAAAGGAGCCATAATTGGCGGAAATGTTTGGATAACTGAATCCGTTCCTGCACAGTCGCTAGTTTATCATAAAAGCGAAATCATCGTGAAAACAAAAATAGAGTACAATAACATTATCGATTTTAGTATTTAAAAATAAAAACTTAGTAAGATGAAAGTAAATAATATCTTAGAAACCATTGGAAATACACCAGTTGTAAAATTAAATAAGCTTTTTGGAGCTAATAAAAATGTATTTCTAAAATTAGAACGCACGAATCCAGGTAACAGTATAAAAGATAGAATTGCTTTAGCAATGATTGAAGATGCTGAAGCAAAAGGATTGCTAAATTCAAACAGCGTGATTATTGAACCAACTTCTGGAAACACCGGAATTGGATTGGCCTTAGTAGCAGCTGTGAAAGGTTACAAAGTAATTTTGGTAATGCCAGAATCGATGAGTGTAGAACGCAGAAAATTAATGGAAATTTATGGTGCCGAATTCGATTTAACCCCACGCGAAAAAGGGATGAAAGGTGCTATTGAAAGAGCTTCAGAATTAGTTTCACAAACACCAAATGCATGGTCTCCTTCACAGTTTAAAAATCCAGCAAATGTTGAAGTACATCAAAAAACAACTGCTCAAGAAATTTTAGCCGATTTTCCAAATGGATTAGATTATATTATTACTGGAGTAGGAACTGGTGGGCATATTTCAGGAGTGGCAGCAGTTGTAAAAGAAAAATTTCCAAATGCAAAAGTTATTGCTGTAGAACCAGAATTGTCACCAGTTTTGAGCGGAGGAAGTCCGGCTCCTCATCCGCTTCAAGGTATTGGCGCAGGTTTTGTTCCTGAAAATTATCACGAAAATTTAATAGATGAGGTTATTCAAGTTTCAAAAGAAGAAGCTTTTGAATTCACCCGAAAAATTGCCAAGCAAGAAGGGGTTTTAGTAGGAATTTCGACAGGTGCCTCATTGGCAGCAGTGGCAAAAAAAGTAGCCTCATTACCTGATGATGCTGTAGTGTTAACCTTTAATTACGATATAGGAGAACGCTATCTTTCCATAGAAGGATTGTTCTAAAAATCAGTGATTTATTGTAGAGATTTCACTCCGATTTAAATACGGAGCAGCCATTTCTATGCCTAATTTTAAAAAAAACAATGATACAAATAGCAAAAAAAGCAAAGGTGATTTTAGCAGGAGCCGGTCCCGGTGATCCCGATCTAATAAGTCTTAAGGCCCTTAAATACTTGCAAACTGCAGATGTAGTTTTAACCGATAGATTAGTTTCGCCTGAATTAATTGAAAAGTATGCGCGTAAAGATGCAGATGTAATTTATGTTGGCAAACAATGCTCTAAAGGAATTTGGACACCACAAAAAGATATTAATGAACTTATTGTTGAGTTTGCATTGCAAGATAAATTAGTGTTAAGATTAAAAGGAGGTGATGCCACTCTATTTTCTAATATTTTAGATGAATTACATGCAGTAAAAAGTAATAATATTCCATATGAAATTATCCCGGGAATTTCAGCTGCTTTTGGTGCGGCTTCTTACACAGGAATTCCTTTAACAGCCAGAGAATATTCAAGAGGAGTGCGTTTTTTAACCTTGTATGATTTAAATTCCGTGAAGAAAAATCAGTGGCAAGATTGGGCAACAACTGAGGATACTTTGGTTTTTTATATGAGTGGTCAACGATTAGATGTGTTGACAAAACAGCTTTTAAATTTCGGAATTGATACTTCTAAAGGAGTTGCTGTAGTGCAACAAGCGACTACTCCAAATCAAAAAACAACTGTGTTTTCTTTTGAAGAAATAGAAAATAAATCTTTACCAGAATTCGAATATGTTCCCACCTTATTAATAATCGGTAAAGTTGTGAATTTGTATCATGATTTTGCATGGTTTGCCGAGAAAAACTCATCCGATTCCTATTTTGATAACCATAAAAATATTTACCAAAATGCTATCTGAATCTAAACTATCACTATTACAACAATTGGTGCAAAATGCATCAACAGAAGAAATTATTTGGACAAAGGGCTATTTAGCTGGGTTTTTAGATAAGAATCTAATTAAAAATATAGTTCCATCTATTGAAAACCATACTGCGGTTACTGTAAAACCTTTAATCATTTATGGAACTGAAACAGGAAATTCTAAAAAAGTAGCTTCTAGTTTGTTGGCTAATTTCAAGAAGAATAAAATTCAAGCTAAAGCGATTGATGTGTTCCAGTTTGATATTGCAAAATTAGAAAAAGAAAATTTAGTTCTTTTCGTAATGAGTACACAAGGCGAGGGCGAATTCCCTCAAAACGCGATAAGTTTTTACGAAAGTTTAAAAATGTCAAATCTTAATCTTAATAAAGTTTCTTTCGCTGTTTTAGGACTTGGAGATTCTTCATATTCGCTATTTTGTAATGCAGGGGTTTTGTTAGATGAAGTTCTATTAGAAAAAGGAGCAAATCGTTTATTACCCTTGGTAAAAGCGGATGTTGATTTTGCAGAAACAGTTTCAATCTGGGAATCAGATTTGCAAGAAGTGCTTCAAAATTTTGGTTCAAATGTAACTAATGAAATGAAACCAGTGAGCTCAACTGTTGCCTCTGGTAAGAAAAATTATTTAGGAAAAATCAGTCACAAGGTAGTGTTGAACGATACAGGTTCAAACAAAGAAACCTATCATATAGAAATTGAATCAGATGACGAAATTAGTTATGAACCCGGCGATGCTTTAGGTGTTTTTCCGAGAAATAAAGAAGAAGAAATAAAAGCAATTGCAACTTATTTTAATGAAGAAAATTATTCAATTCTTGCGGATAAAAATATTCGAGGTTTATCAAAGAAATCATTAGAAGCTTTTTCAAAATTGTTTGAATTACAAATTATCGAAGATAGAGCTAATTTATTAGATGTGATTCAAAAATACCAACCTAAGAAAGTGAAATTTGAAGAAATAATTGCTTTGCTTTTACCAATTGCACCAAGATTGTATTCCATTTCTTCGTCTTCGGAAGCGCATGACGGACAGGTACATTTAACTGTAAATCTGAATAAGTTTAAAGTAGGTGAGGAAATAAAATCGGGTTTAGCATCAGAGTTTTTAGCTGATTTCCCTTTAGGTGAACCAATGGATTTCTACATCCATAAAAATCAAAATTTCCGACTGCCAAGTAAAGAAACAGATATTATTATGATTGGACCAGGTACAGGAATTGCACCATTCAGAAGTTTTTTAGCAGAAAGAGATGTCACTGGCGCCGAAGGTAAAAACTGGTTATTTTTTGGGGAGCAACATTTTGTGCTCGATTTTTATTATCAAACCGAAATCCAAGAATGGTTGACTACAGGTGTGCTGACCAAATTAGATACGGCATTTTCAAGAGATCAAGAACGTAAAATTTATGTGCAAGACAGAATTCGAGAAAAAGCAAAAGCGTTTAATAATTGGTTAGAAAACGGAGCAAGTATTTACATCTGCGGACAAAAAAATCCAATGAGTCAAGATGTAGAGCAGGCCATTGTTGAGGTTATTTCAAAAGAGCGAAATATCACAGTAAGTGAAGCTAAACAAATTTTGGAAGAATTAGAAAATCAAGGAAAATATCAAAAAGACGTGTATTAATGTAAAGATGCGATTTATCACGTCTAAAATGAAAAGAAAATGAGCGAAAAATTATCACCTATAGAAGCTATCAAGACCAAAAGTGATGGTCTTAGAGGAACATTAAAAGAAAGTATAGATTTAGACAATCATACAGGTAATGTCCGTCCAGACGACGAAACATTAGTAAAGTTTCACGGAATGTATGTACAAGACGACCGCGATCGAAGAGCAGAAAGAGCTACCAAAAAATTAGATAAATTGTATTCATTTATGATTCGCTTACGAATTCCAGGCGGTGTAATCTCAGCAGAACAATGGTTGGCCACTCATGAAATTTCGGAACAATTCGGAACAGGTACGTTGAAAATTACAACAAGGCAAACGGTACAATTACATGGTTTGTTAAAACATCAATTAAGACCAACGATTCAAGCTTTCAATACTGCAAAACTGGATTCAATTGCTGCTTGTGGCGATGTCAACAGAAATGTAATCGTGAGTTCACATCCTCAAATTTCTCCAATCCATCAACAGATTTACGAATATGCAGATAAAATTTCAACTTTATTACTACCTAAAACACAATCTTATTATGAGGTTTTTATCGATGGTGAAAAAATTTATGAGCGTTCTGCAGAAGCCGATCCTTTGTATGAAGATAGATATTTGCCAAGAAAATTTAAAATTGCAATTGCTATTCCGCCGAGTAATGATGTTGATGTTTTTGCAAATGATATTGGATTGATTGCTGTAATTGAAAATGATGTGTTGAAAGGATTCAATATTGCAATTGGTGGAGGATTGGCTACAACACATGGAAATCCAAATACATATGCGCGTTTGGGAAGTATTATTGGGTTTACCGATACGGAAGAAAAAACATTAAAATCAGTGTATGAAATTCTTACCGTACAACGTGATTTTGGAAATCGCGTGGATAGAAAATTATCTCGACTAAAATATACAGTAGATAAATTAACGGTGGAAGGTTTCAAAAAAGAATTAGAAAGCAGAATTGGATTTGATTTGTTACCAGCGCAACCTTTTAAATTTACCGAAAGAAACGATCGTTTTGGTTGGGAACAAAATCATCAAGGTAGTTGGTTTTATACATTGTTTGTAGAGCATGGGGTAGTGAAGCCTTATCAAAAGCAATTTTTATATGAATTAGCACAATTAAAGATTTCAAACTTTATTTTTTCGGGTAATCAAAATCTGATTTTAGGAGAAATTAATGATGAAGATAAGTCAAAAGTTGAAGCATTATTAGTCGCTCACGATATTGAAAAACAAGTAAGTGCACTTCGGAAAAGTTCCATGGCTTGTGTTGCTTTACCAACATGCCCATTGGCCTTAGCAGAGGCGCAACGCTATTTGCCAGAATTAGTTACTAAAATTGAACCTTTATTAGAAAAACATGGTTTAACAGAGGATGAAATTTCAATACGAATGACGGGTTGTCCAAACGGTTGTGGTAGACCTTATGTAGCTGAATTAGGTTTTATTGGAACTGGTGCTGGACAATATAATTTCATGTTGGGAGGTGATAGATATGGAGAAAGATTGAATTTTTTATATAAAGAAAAGCTAACAGAAAGTCAAATTTTAGAAGAAGTGGATAGTTTGTTTTCAAATTATGTAGCTAATAAAACAATTGATGAAACATTTGGAGATTTTGCTTTTAGAACCTTTTTTAAAGATTAAAAACCATTTAAAATTAGCATTGGTTGTATCAGTGCTACTTTTTCAAAATAGTTATGGTCAGAAAAAGATACAACATCAAAAATTGATTTGGTACGGCTATTATAATACGCTGCAATTGAATCCAAATTGGAAACGCTATTCAGAAATACAAGAGCGTCATTTTATTAATCCAATTGCGCAACATCAGTTGGTTTTTAGAGCTAATATTGAAAGGAAATTATTAAATAATTGGTCTACACTATTGGGAATGACTTTGTTTTTACAAAGTCCACAAAATTTAAATTCCACATCTGATTTAATGGTTCCAGAACTTCGGCCAAGTGTTGGTTTTGTAAATTTTGAGCGTTTTGGGTTATTAAAAATGAACCATAAATATCAGATGGAAGCCCGCTTTTTTCACAATCAAGTAAATGGAGAATTGACATCGGGATATACTTTTTCAAATTTTCGTTTTCGATACCAATTGTGTTTCGATTATCCATTGCTAAGATTTGATGAATCTGATAAAATTATTCTAAAAATAAAAGACGAATTAATGTTAAATATTGGGAGTCAGATAGTAAAAAACACCTTTGATCAAAACCGAATTTATTTGGGTTTGAATTATGTAATTACTTCAAAATTAGCTTTTGAAGTTGGATACATGAATTGGTTTCAACAACAACAAAATGGAACAGATTATTATGATAGAAACATATTACGATTTTCAATTTTTCACATCATTTCTTAAATAGAACTAATTATGACGAATACCCTTTTTCCTGTTTTTCTAAAAACCGAAACCACTCACTTTCTTATAGTTGGTGGTGGAAATGTTGGTTTGGAAAAAACCGAAACGTTACTCAGACAAAATCCTGAAATTAGAATTACAGTTGTTGCTACCTATTTTCATCCAAAATTAGTTGAAATCGGTAGTACTCATAATACTATTACTTTTTTTGAACGTCCTTTTGAAGAAGCCGATTTATTAAATAAAGATTTTGTTATCATCACAACGGATAAGCCAGAGGTGAATTTAGCTGTGCGTGAATTAGCCAAGTCTAAAGGAATAAAAGTAAATGCAGCTGATCAACCTGCATTATGTGATTTTTATTTGGGCTCGATTGTAAACAAAGGAAGTTTAAAAATTGCAATTTCGACAAACGGAAAATCGCCGGTTCTTGCAAAGCGAATGCGGGAATATTTTACGGAGGTTATACCTGATAATATAGAAGAAAGTTTAACCGTTTTAAATGATTTTAGAAGTAAGCATAAAGGGGATTTTAGTCAAAAATTAGCCGATCTAAATAAGTTAACGGAAGGTTTTCAAAAAAGCAGAGAAACCAAGAAGTATAAACGTTTGGCCTTTACATTGGCGACTTCTTTTCTAATGTTTTTTATTGGATATGGTTGTTCTACTTTAGTTACATTTTCTGATATTCAAAATGGACTTAGTCAAGTACCAAATGAGTTTTATTATATGCTTTTGATTGGTTTTGTTGCCCAATTAATTGATGGGGCTGTAGGCTTAGGTTATGGAGTAACATGTGCAACGAGTATGATGATTTTAGGAGTTAAGTTACCAGCTATTAGCGGTAGTATACATACAGCAGAAATGTTTTCTAGCGCCATAAGTGGTTTCTCTCATTACAAATTTGGAAATGTAAATAAGAAATTGCTTTTTTGGTTGGTATCATTTGGAGTTGTTGGGGCTGTTTTAGGGGCTTTTTTTTTAGTTTATCTAGGGAATGAATATGAAAAATTAGCCTACTTGATTTTATCTGCATATACTTTTGTTATAGGTATTCGCTTAATTATCATTGCTTTTAAAAAGTTTCAGTTCAAAAAGAAAATTAAATTTTTAGGTGTTTTAGGATTCACAGGAGGTTTTATGGATGCTTTTGGTGGAGGAGGTTGGGGGCCAATAGTTACTTCAACACTATTGGCAAAAGGAAGAAAGTCTAAATATGTGGTAGGAACAGTTAGTTTGGCTGAGTTTTTTGTAACATTTGCTGCGTCAATAGTGTTTTTTACCTCTCTGGGAGTGAGTCATTGGTATATTGTTTTAGGGCTTATTTTAGGCGGGGTTATTGCATCGCCAATTGCGGCAAAGTTAGCAGGAAAATTGCCCCAGAAAGCAGCTTTGTTATTTGTTTCTTTCTTGGTTATTGTGTTTAGTGTTAGGGTGTTTTTAAAAATTGTTTGAAATTTTGAAATAATTTAGATTTATAAACTTTTATTTTTTTAACATTAAGATGTTTTTTCCATATAAATAGATTTAAATAACAAAATTTAGAAAAATAATCTATTTATTTTATTATTACAGAAAATAAATCTAATTTTGTTTCATTAAAATAATATAATAGAAGATGAACTTTACAATGTGCAATATTTGTATGATGCTGTGGAACAATCCGCAGAGGAAACCTATTGCATAATTTTAAAAGTAAATTAATTCAATATAACCTCTGTCGAAAGCAGAGGTTTTTTTATTTCTAAAAACACAACAAATATGAAAATAGCCATTTACAATCCAAGACGATGTTGTCGAATGTGTAGCTGAAAAGGAAACTTCGGAACAAAAAATCTTAATACTTAATACAAATATCTTAATACTTAAAATATCATGAGCACAAATAAATTTGCAACAAACGCTTTACACGAAGGACACGACACAACTAAAAATGCTGGAACAAGAGCAGTTCCAATTTACCAAACCACATCTTACGTTTTCAATAATTCCGACCACGCAGCCAATCTTTTTGGTTTAGCTGAAGCGGGTTTTATTTATACAAGATTAAATAACCCAACAAACGATATCTTAGAACAACGCTTAGCTAAATTAGAAGGTGGGATCGGAGCTGTCGTAACCGCTTCAGGAACCGCAGCCATCTCAACTGCTTTATTAACGTTGTTAAAAGCTGGCGATCACATCGTAGCTTCAAACAGTTTATATGGAGGTACTTACAATTTGTTAAACGTGACTTTGCCAAGATTAGGCATTACGACAACATTTGTAGATCCATCAAATCCTGAGAATTTCTTAAATGCAGCACAAGAAAATACAAGAGTTTTCTTCGCCGAAAGTTTAGGAAATCCAAAATTAGATGTACTCGATTTAAAAGCCATTTCAAAAGCCGCACAAACCTATAAAGTGCCTTTCATTGTAGATAACACAGTTGCAACTCCTTTTTTGTTAAACCCCATCGAGCACGGAGCCAACATCATAATTCATTCCTTAACAAAATACATAGGTGGAAACGGAACTTCTCTGGGAGGTGTTATCATCGATGCAGGAAATTTTGATTGGAGCAACGGAAAATTCCCGGAATTCACAGAACCTTCAGCAGGTTATCACGGATTAAAATATTATGAAGCCTTAGGAGCAGCTTCGTTCATAGCAAAAGTTAGAATCGAAGGGTTACGTGATTTAGGTGCTTCTTTGAGTCCGTTTAACGCATTTCAAATTATTCAAGGATTAGAAACATTGGCTATTCGAATTAAAAAGCACAGTGAAAACGCTTTGGAATTAGCCAAATGGTTACAAAAACGTTCCGAAGTGGCTTGGGTAAATTACCCTGGATTAATTTCTTCAAAATATTATGATTTAGCACTAGAATATTTACCAGAAGGACAAAGTGGCATCGTAACTTTTGGGTTAAAAGGTGGTTATGAAGCTGCTAAAAAAGTAGCCGATGAGACTCAATTTTTCTCATTGTTAGCGAATATTGGCGATACAAAATCACTGATTATTCATCCAGCAAGTACAACGCACCAACAATTGTCAGAAGAGCAACAAATCACAACCGGAGTAACGAAAGATCTAATTCGTTTATCCGTTGGTTTAGAAGATATTGAAGACTTGAAAGCCGATTTACAAAGTGTTTTCGAAAAATTGCCAGTTCAAAATTTAGTTTAGGTTTTTGTTTGTTTGAAGGCTGCCGATAGACCTACCTAAAGGCAGCCTTTTTTTAAAAAGAGAGATGAGTACAATTCAAAAAATAGTGTTCCAAAATGTTTCATTGCAAAATGGGGTAGTGCAAGCCAAAGTGATTTTGTCCTATCAATTGTTTGGTCAACCGATTGGTTTGGCGCCTTTAGTCTTAGTGAATCATGCTTTGACCGGAAATTCACAAGTTATTGGCGAAAACGGTTGGTGGCAATCGTTAATTGGTAATGATAAAATTATTGATACCAAAAAATATGCAGTTTTAGCTTTCAATATTCCTGGAAACGGCTATCAAGATGCAGAAAACTTGATTGAAAATTATCAAGATTTCACAACCTCTGATATTGCGAATTTATTCTGGAAAGGAATCGATTCGTTAAAAGTGAATCAAGTTTTTGCTGTTATTGGTGGAAGTTTAGGCGGTGCAATTGCTTGGGAAATGGCAGCGATTCGCCCAAAAGCGATTGCGAATTTAATTCCGGTAGCGACAAATTGGAAAGCTTCTGATTGGTTGATTGGAAATGTGTTAATTCAAGATTTGATTCTGAATAATTCCAAAAATCCAATTCACGATGCCAGAATTCACGCCATGTTATTGTATCGAACACCCGAATCACTCCAAGAAAAATTCCACAATCAATTACAAAATTCGGAAGGATTGTTTCAAGTGGAAAGTTGGTTGCTGCATCACGGAAAAAAATTACAAAATCGATTTCAACTTTCGGCATACAAACTCATGAATCATTTATTGAAAACTATCGATGTTTTCAAAAACAAAGAACAATCTGAAGTTATAAAAAGTATCACTTCCAACATTCACTTAATCAGTGTGGATACTGATTACTTTTTTACGGCAAACGAAATCAAAACTGCTTTTGTACAAATCAAAAACTACAAGAGCAACACATTTTATCATGAAATCAAATCTATTCACGGACATGATGCTTTCTTGATAGAATTTGAACAACTAAACACTATACTTAAACCTATATTTAATTAAGAATGAAAATATTAAAATTTGGTGGAAAATCATTAGCAAACGGAGAAGGATTACAAAAAGTAATTCAAACGATTGCTCAAAAATATTTCAATAATGAACCCATTGCAGTCGTAGTTTCGGCTAGAGGAAATGCTACAGACGAATTGGTAATTTTACTAAAAAAAGCACAAGCCAACATCAATTTTCAAGCAGATTTTGAGCAATTCAAAAAATACCAATTGGAAGGCTTGAAAGAAAATATCTTCGAAGAAGAATTTTCGGTTTTACAGAAATTACTAGAAGGCGTTTCGCTTTTAGGCGATTACAGTGAAAAAATCAAAGACCAAGTTATTGCGTATGGCGAAATTCTTTCAGCAAAATATGTATCTAATGTCTTAAATGAAAACAGCATCAAAGCACAATTCACAGATTCACGTCAATTAATAAAAACCGATATTAATTTCGGAAATGCGCAACCAATAGATGCCGTTTCAAAACGAAATGTGTTAGATTATTTTGAAAAAAATACAGATAAAGTAAACATTGTAACGGGTTTTATCGGTTCAACATTACATAATGAAACCACAACTTTAGGGAGAAATGGAAGTAATTACACCGCTTCCTTATTAGCAAATTATCTAAACGCTGAAGAATTCCAAAATTACACACACGTTGATGGAATTTTTACTGCAAATCCTGATTTAGTTGCCGATGCGAAAAAAATAGAGCGTTTGTCATTCAACGAAGCGAATGAGTTGGCAAATTTCGGAGCGCAAATTTTACATGCCAAAACCATTATTCCGTTGGTAGAAAAAAATATTCCGTTACGCATTTTAAATACTTTCAATCCTGAAGGCAATGGAACGTTAATCACTTCAGAACAAACCAATGAAGGAATTAAATCGCTTTCGGTTTTAACGAATGTTTCGTTAATTAATTTAGAAGGAAGAGGTTTATTAGGAAAAACAGGTGTTGATGCACGAATTTTCCGAGTAATGGCAGAAAACGACATTAGTGTTAGCATCATTTCGCAAGGTTCTTCGGAAAGAGGAATTGGTTTGGTCGTGAGTTCTGACAAGGCTTCGAAAGCTTTGGTTGGTTTGGAAAAAGAATTTGAAACTGATTTTTACACAAAAGATGTCAATAAAATTTCAGTAAACGATAACATTGCTGTGATTTCTATAATTGGACAAGATTTAACAAATTTCCATAAACCTTACACGGCTTTAATCCGAAATAAAATCACGCCAATTTTGTTGAACAATACCGTTACGGGAAGAAACATCAGTTTGGTCATCAGTCAAGATGAATTCAAACGTGCTTTAAATGTAATTCATGGCGAAATTTTTGGAGTAGCGAAAAAAATCAATATAGCCATTTTTGGTCATGGAACGGTTGGTGGAACTTTGATTTCCCAAATTTTAGAATCTGCGAAAAATATCGAGAAACGAAAAGGAATTAAACTGAATGTTTTTGCGATAGCGAATTCAAAGAAAGTCTTGTTGAATAAATTTGGAATTAGCGAAAATTGGAAAGCGACTTTAGAAGATAAAGGTCAGGAATATAAAGTAGAAGATATTATCGCTTACGCCAAAGAACACCATTTGGAAAATTTAATCGCAATTGACAACACTGCAAGTACAACTTTTATCGAAAATTACATTTCGTTAGCTGAAAATAGTTTCGATTTAATTTCTTCTAATAAAGTTGCGAATACCGTAAGTTTTGATTTTTACAAAAAACTACGAAAAGTGCTGAAAGATAACCAAAAAGAATATTTGTATGAAACCAATGTTGGCGCAGGTTTACCTTTAATTGATACCATTAAATTGCTGCATTTATCAGGTGAAAACATCACCAAAATCAAAGGTGTTTTCTCTGGAACTTTGAGTTATTTATTCAATAATTTTTCAGTTGAAAAAAAGAAATTTAGTGAAGTATTGCAAGAAGCCATCGATAAAGGTTTCACCGAACCCGATCCAAGAGAAGATTTAAACGGAAATGATGTGGGTCGTAAATTATTAATCTTAGCACGCGAATTAGATTTACAAAACGAATTCGAAGAAATCCAAATTCAAAATCTAATTCCAGAAGCTTTACGCGAAGGAAGTGCGTCAGATTTTCTAAAACGCTTATCTGAATTAGACGGAATTTACCAAAACATCAAAGACGCTCAAGGTCCAAATGAAGTGCTGAGATACATCGGTGAATTATCGGGTGATTTACAACAAGACAAAGGGAAATTAGAAGTAAAACTAATTTCGGTTCCAGCCAATTCAGCTTTAGGTTCGTTAAAAGGTTCGGATTCTATTTTTGAAATTTACACAGAATCTTACGGCGAACAACCTATCGTAATTCAAGGTGCTGGAGCAGGAGCATCTGTAACCGCAAGAGGTGTTTTTGGCGATATTTTACGCTTATCCGAAAAAAAATTATAACCACCAAAACTCAAAACCTGCAAGATTTTAAAAGTCTTGTGGGTTTTACACTTTAACAGTTCAACGATTAAACATCTCAACAAACAAACCATGAGTAACCAAAATTTAGGATTAGAAACCCAAGCTATTAGAACGCAATTAGAACGAACACAGTATTTAGAACATTCTGTTCCGCTATATTTAACTTCCAGTTTTATTTTTGAAGATGCCGAAGACATGCGCGCTTCTTTTGCTGAGGAGAAAGAACGCAATATTTACAGCCGATTTTCCAATCCCAACACATCCGAATTTGTTGAGAAAATTTGTCAAATGGAAGGAGCAGAAGACGGCTACGCATTTGCAACTGGAATGGCTGCTGTGTATTCAACTTTTGCTGCTTTGTTGAATTCGGGCGACCATATCGTTTCAGCGAGTAGTGTTTTTGGTTCGACACATACATTGTTTACCAAATATTTTCCAAAATGGAATATTACGACGAGTTATTTCGATGTCAACAAACCCGAAACGATTGAAAGTTTTATTCAACTAAATACCAAAATCCTTTACGCTGAATCACCAACGAATCCAGCGGTAGATATTTTAGATTTGGAATTATTGGGGAAAATAGCCAAAAAACACAACTTAATTTTAATCATTGATAACTGTTTTGCAACGCCTTATATTCAAAATCCAATTCAATTTGGAGCCGATTTAGTGATTCATTCTGCAACCAAATTAATCGATGGTCAAGGTCGTGTTTTAGGTGGGGTAACTGTTGGTCGCTCCGATTTAATTAGTGAGATTTATTTGTTTTCCAGAAACACCGGACCCGCTTTATCGCCTTTCAATGCTTGGGTATTGTCAAAAAGTTTAGAAACGTTGCCGGTTCGTATCGAGAAACATTGCGAAAACGCTTTAAAAGTTGCTGATTTTTTAGAAAATCATCCCAATGTAGCTTCTGTGAAATATCCATTTTTGAAATCACATCCGCAATATGAAGTCGCTAAAAAGCAAATGAAATTTGGAGGAAATATTGTGGCTTTCGAAATCAAAGGCGGAATTGAATCGGGAAGAAAATTTTTGGATAAAATCAAATTGTGTTCGTTGTCTGCGAATTTAGGAGATACCCGTTCGATTGTAACACATCCAGCTTCCACAACACATAGTAAATTAACGGAAGAAGAAAGATTAGCGGTTAGCATTACAGATGGTTTAGTCCGCGTTTCTGTCGGTTTAGAAACGGTTCAAGATGTAATTAACGACTTAAAACAAGCGTTAGAATAAAAGTTTTTAAATTATTTTATAGATTTATATTCTGTTTAAAAATATTAATTTAGAGTATAAATCTATAAATGTTATTTTTTTAATGAAATTTTAGAAAATATTTCATTATTTCAATTTTGTCACTACATTTGCAGTGTTCATAATTATAGTGTTTGTTATCACGAAAGCTGGAGGGAATAGACCCTGTGAAAGCTTAGCAACCCTACACTTGTAGAAGGTGCTACATTCTATTCCGATTTTTATCGGAAGCAGATAACGTTAGAATTGCTCTCCAACTTTCTACGGTAACAAATTAAGTTAATAAAGAGAAATTAGGCAATTAGCCTTTGTGAGAGAATACAATGTCAAAAATTCAAGAAGAAATCAAAAAACGAATTCTCGTACTCGATGGAGCGATGGGAACGATGTTGCAACGTTATAAATTTGAAGAAGAAGATTTTAGAGGCGAACGTTTCAAAGATTTTCCACATCCATTAAAAGGAAATAACGATTTACTTTCCATTACTCAACCCGAAGCTGTAAAATCGGTACATCGCGCTTATTTTGAAGCAGGTGCCGATATTGTAGAAACCAATACTTTTTCGGGAACTACTATCGGAATGGCGGATTATCACATGGAAGATTTAGTCTATGAGTTGAATTTTCAATCAGCAAAAATCGCTCGTGAAGTTGCTGATGAATTTACCGATAAACCAAGATTTGTTGCGGGTTCAATTGGTCCAACAAATAGAACCGCTTCTATGAGTCCAGATGTGAATGACCCAGGATTTCGCGCGGTGAATTTTGACGACTTAAAAATTGCTTACAAACAGCAAGTCGAAGCTTTAATTGATGGCGGTTGCGATTTACTTTTGGTAGAAACGATTTTCGATACTTTAAATGCAAAAGCCGCTTTGTTTGCGATTGAGGAAGTGAAAGAGGAACGCAATATCGATATTCCAGTAATGGTTTCAGGAACAATTACCGATGCTTCTGGAAGAACACTTTCAGGACAAACGGTGGAAGCTTTTTTGATTTCGATTTCGCATATTCCTTTGTTGAGTGTTGGATTTAATTGCGCTTTAGGAGCTGATCAATTGAAACCGTATTTGAAACGATTAGGAAATAATACCTCGTTAAATATTTCAGCACATCCAAATGCAGGTTTACCCAATCCCTTCGGACAATATGACCAAACGCCTGAAGAAATGCAACAATTAATTCGCGAATATTTAAAAGAAAATTTAGTGAATATCATCGGTGGCTGCTGCGGAACGACTCCTGAACATATCAAATTAATTGCTGAGGTTGCAAGAGAATTTAAACCTAGGACGCAACAATTTAAATCCGTTTAATCGGTGAAATCCGTGGAAAAAAATAGAACAATGAAAAACAATTCGATAAAAATACAATTCGAAACATTTTTACAGTCGCAACGATGTTGGGTTTGCCAATACGTTAGCGACAGCAAAACCTTTTGGAAGGATGTTGCGAAACATTATAAAAGAATAAGTAATGCGTTATAATTCCGATAAATATTTAAAATTATCAGGTTTAGAACCTTTGATTGTGACTCCAGAAACCAATTTTGTAAACGTTGGAGAACGAACAAACGTAACCGGTTCTAGGAAATTTCTTCGTTTAATTAAAGAAAAAAAGTACGATGAAGCTTTAGAAATTGCACGTGCACAGGTAGAAGGTGGCGCGCAAATCATCGATGTCAATATGGATGAAGGAATGTTAGATGGCGTTTATGCGATGACTAAATTCCTAAATCTAATCGCAGCCGAACCCGATATTGCCCGAGTTCCAGTAATGATTGATTCTTCGAAATGGGAAATCATTGAAGCCGGTTTAAAAGTTATTCAAGGGAAAGGCGTGGTGAATTCGATTTCGTTAAAAGAAGGAGAAGCTACTTTTATTCATCATGCCAAATTAATCAAACGATACGGAGCTGCAGTAATTGTAATGGCTTTTGACGAAAATGGTCAGGCGGATACTTACGAAAGACGTATCGAAATTTGTAAAAGAAGTTACGATATTTTGGTTAACCAAGTGGGTTTTCCAGCAGAAGATATCATTTTTGATCCTAATATTTTTCCAGTTGCAACCGGAATGGAAGAACACAAACTAAATGCTTTAGATTTCTTCCGATCAACCAAATGGATTCGCGAAAATCTTCCGTATGCTAATATTTCAGGCGGAGTTAGTAACGTTTCTTTTTCTTTCCGTGGTAATGATAAAGTGCGTGAAGCAATGCATTCAGCATTTTTGTATCATGCGATTCAAAACGGAATGACGATGGGAATTGTAAATCCTGAAATGTTAGAGATTTACGATGAAATTGATCCCATTTTATTAGAACATGTTGAAGACGTTTTATTAAATAGAAGAGAAGATGCCACAGAGCGTTTACTAGATTTAGCCGAAAGTTTCAAAGGTGATGTAAAATCGAATGAAAAAGCGATTGCCGAATGGCGAAATGGTTCGGTTCAAGAGCGATTAACGCATTCATTAGTAAAAGGAATTGACGAATTTATCGAAATTGATATCGAAGAAGCTCGTCAGTTAGCTAAAAAACCAATCGAAGTAATCGAAATCAATTTGATGGCTGGTATGAATGTGGTTGGCGATTTATTCGGAAGTGGGAAAATGTTTTTGCCGCAAGTAGTAAAATCGGCTCGCGTAATGAAGAAAGCGGTTGCTTATTTACTTCCTTATGTTAGCCCCCCAACCCCCGAAGGGGGAGCTGAAAAGCAATCGTGGAATACGGCTAGCCCAATATTGTATAAATCTCTAAAAGAGAAAGCAAAAGAAATGAGAAACAAGCCAACTGAGGCAGAAAAATTGCTTTGGAGTGTTTTATCGAATAAAGGGATTGATGGTTATAAATTTAGAAGACAACATATTATTGGTGAATATATTGTAGACTTTGTTTGTTTGGAAAAAAAACTGGTTATTGAGATTGATGGTTCCATTCATAATTTGAAAGAACAAATAGAACATGATAAACAGAGAACCGAATGGCTTGAATCTAAAGGATTTAAAATAGTAAGATTTAAAAATCAGGAGGTTTTAAATAATTTATTTGAAACTATTGAAAACATCAAAAAGGAATTATCCATGAAGTTTGTAGCTCCCCCTTCGGGGGCGGGGGGGGCTGGTAAGATTCTGATGGCAACTGTAAAAGGTGATGTGCATGATATTGGTAAAAATATTGTTTCTGTAGTTTTAGCTTGTAATAATTTCGAAATTATTGATTTAGGTGTGATGGTTCCGCCAGAAAAAATAATTGAAACTGCGGTTAAAGAAAATGTAGATATTATTGGTTTGAGTGGTTTGATTACGCCATCGTTGGACGAAATGGTGTATTTGGCCAAAGAAATGGATAAGTTGAATATCAAAATTCCAATCATGATTGGCGGTGCAACCACTTCTCGTGCGCACACCGCTGTTAAAATTGCTCCAGAATATAAGGAAACGGTGGTGCATGTAAACGATGCATCTCGAGCAGTAACCGTTGCAACCCATTTATTACAACCCGATACTAAAATCACCTACGCAAAATCACTTCGTGAAGAGTATGATACACTTCGTGAAGGTTATTTGAATAGAAGTCGCGAGAAAAATTTCTTATCAATAGAAGATGCAAGAAAAAATAAATTCAAAATCGATTGGAATAATTACGAACCTGTAAAACCAAATTTCATCGGAACAAAAACCATTGAAGTGGAACTTTCAGAATTAGTAGATTTCATTGATTGGACACCGTTTTTTCAATCATGGGAATTGTATGGAAAATTTCCAGCGATATTAACTGATGATATTGTAGGTGAACAAGCTTCTGATTTATATAAAGATGCCCAAAAGATGTTATCTCAAATTATTTCAGAAAAATGGTTCACAGCAAAAGGGATTTTAGGAATTTTTCCAGCGAATACTATTAATGATGATGATATCGAAGTAAATCTTCCAACTTCCAACTTCCAACTTCTTACTTTAAGACAGCAATCTCAAAAAACAGCAGGGGCTCCCAATATCGCTTTAGCAGATTTTATAGCCCCGAAAGAAATTGGAAAACAAGATTACATAGGATGTTTCTGTGTATCTACAGGTTTTGGGGTAGACGAAAAAGCTCTAGAATTCGAAAAACAATTAGACGATTATAATTCTATTTTGGTGAAAGCTTTAGGAGATAGATTAGCAGAAGCATTCGCGGAATATTTGCATTTAAAAGTGCGTAAGGAAATTTGGGGTTACGCTTCTGATGAGGTGTTGTCAAATGATGAGTTAATCAAAGAACAATACAAAGGAATTCGTCCTGCTCCGGGTTATCCTGCTTGTCCTGATCATTTGGAAAAACCAACGATTTGGAAATTATTAAAGGTGGAACAAGAAATAGGAGTAAAGTTAACCGAAAGTATGGCGATGTGGCCAGCAGCTTCAGTTTCGGGTTATTATTTTGCGAATCCAGAAAGTAAATATTTTGGTTTAGGAAAAATTAAAAAAGACCAATTAGAAGATTACGCCAAAAGAAGAAATATTAGTATTGAATTAGCCGAAAAATGGCTGTCACCCAATTTAGCAGATTAAATATTTGTTTCAAGTTTCAAGTTTCAAGTTTCTCAACTAACCTGAAAATTGAAACCTGAAACCTGAAAATAAAAAACATGAAAGTAACTGAACATATACAAAACGCCAACGGAAAACCTTTGTTCTCCTTCGAAATTTTACCGCCTTTAAAAGGGCAAAACATTCAATCTATTTTTGACGGGATAGATCCACTGATGGAGTTTAATCCCCCTTTTATTGATGTTACCTATCATCGAGAGGAATATGAATTCAAAGAGTTAGAAAACGGTTTGCTTCAGAAAAAAGTAGTTAAAAAACGACCGGGAACTGTTGGTATTTGTGCCGGAATTCAAAATAAATATCAGGTAGATGCTATTCCACACATTTTGTGTGGCGGTTTTACGAAAGAAGATACGGAGAATCTATTAATTGATTTAGATTTTTTAGGCATCGACAATGTCGTTGCCCTTCGTGGTGATGCAGTAAAAAGCGAAACTTATTTCAAACCCGAAAGAGAAGGTCATGCATATGCTTCTGAGCTAGTAGCACAAATATATAATTTAAATAACGGAATTTATTTAGACGAAGACTTACAAAATTCAACTAAAACGGATTTTTGTATAGGTGTTGCGGGTTATCCTGAAAAGCATATGGAAGCACCAAGTATGGATAGTGATATTCATTTTTTAAAACAGAAAATTAAAAATGGTGCTGATTATATTATAACCCAAATGTTTTTTGACAATCAAAAATTTTTTGATTTTGTAAATAAATGCAGAACAGCGGGGATTACTGTTCCGATCATACCTGGACTAAAACCCATAGCCACAAAAAAACAGTTAAACTTAATTCCACATCGTTTTAAAGTTGATTTGCCCGATGATCTGATTATGGCAGTAGTTAAAGCAAAAGATAATGATGTCGTAAAGCAAATTGGAATTGAATGGTGCATTGAACAAAGTAAAGGTTTGGTTCAAGCAGGGATTCCGGTTTTACATTATTATTCCATGGGTAAGGCAGAAAATATTAAAGCTATTGCTAAAGAAATATTTTAATTATTTTTTGTTGTTTTTTCTCTGAAAATCTGCTCTAAATTTTTGCTTTTTAATACGATTTGTAAGGTTCTTAATTGATGGTCTTGTGCAAAATCAAATAAATTTGGGCGCATATCTGACGTTGAAGAAAATGTTAATTCCCACACTAAATCGTGGGTATTTTTGACGCTCTTTAAATTAGGAAGCGCGTTAAATATATTTTCATTAACTTTTTTGTCAAATTCTACTTCAATGATTTGTTCCGCCTCTTCGTCAACTAAATTATTTAGTTTTTTATCGGTAACTATTTTTCCTTTATCGATAATGATAATTCTATCACAGATAGCTTCTACTTCTTGCATAATATGTGTTGATAGAAAAACGGTTTTATTTTTTCCAATGTTTTTTATTAAATCGCGAATTTCAACTAACTGGTTTGGATCTAAACCAGTAGTTGGTTCGTCTAAAATCATCACATCTGGATTGTGTAATAAAGCTGTTGCTAATCCTACGCGTTGTCGATATCCTTTGGATAGTTCACTTATTTTTTTATGACTTTCAGGAGTTAATCCTGTTAAAGTAATTACTTCATCAATTCTCGATTTAGCCACATTATGAAGATCTGCATTAAAAGCTAAATATTCTTTTACATATAAATCTATATATAACGGATTATGTTCTGGTAAGTATCCTACTGATTTTTGAACTTCTTTTTGTGCGGCAGTCACATCGTGCTCGTTAACCTTAGCTGTTCCACTATCTGCTGATAAATAAGTAGTCAGGATTTTCATTAGTGTTGATTTTCCAGCGCCGTTAGGGCCTAAAAAACCTACTATTTCTCCTTTTTTTATAGAAAAACTAACGTTGTCCAATGCTTTTTGGTCACCGTAATTTTTTGAAATATTTTGAATTTCTATCGACATACTTTTTAAATTTTAGCAAAAATAACTTTTTTTAAAAGAACTCAAATTTATTTAAAAAAGTATTTCGATTTCATTTTTTTTATTACTTTAGCCAAATATATGAACAAACTCAAAATGCTTACAAATAGCACATTTTTTTATAACAATTCTTTTTATTTCTTCTGGTGTCAGATGAGGGATTGTTGTGCTATCATATAAATTGAATAAATTATATTTTATAAACATACAATCCCGATGCAAATCGGGATTTTTTTTTGCTCGTACTAATGGAAATAAAAGTTGCAATTCAAGGGATAAAGGGTTCTTTTCATCATCAAGTAGCACATCACTATTTTGGTGATTCCATTCGGTTAGATGAGTGTCAATCATTTAGAGATGTGGTAATTAGTTTAAAGACCAATCAATCAAACAAAGCAATTATGGCGTTAGAGAATTCTATTGCAGGATCAATATTGCCTAATTATGCCTTAATTGATTCGAACGATTTGCATATTGTTGGGGAGTATTTTTTAGATATTCATATGAATTTGATGGTTTTTCCAGGTCAAACCATTCAAGATATTCATGAAGTGCATTCGCATCCTATTGCATTATTGCAATGTGCTAATTTTTTTAGTCAATATCCACACATCAAGTTAGTGGAAAGTTCTGACACGGCAATTACAGCAAAACGAATTCAGGAGAATCAATTAAGAGGAATTGGCGCTCTTGGTGGACCAGTGGCTTCACAGATTTATAATTTGGAAATAATCGCAGATGGAATTCACACTGTCAAAAGTAACAAAACACGATTTGTAGTATTGAAAGCCTCTACAAAAGAAATTCCAAAAGAGCGCATTAATAAAGCGTCAATAAAATTTGAATTGGATGATACACCAGGGTCTTTGGCAACGGTTTTAAATGTGTTGAATAATTGCAAATTAAATTTAACAAAAATTCAATCGTTGCCTATTATAGAAACTCCTTTTACGTATGCTTTTTTTGTGGATGTAGTTTTTGAAAAATACAAACATTTTGAAAAAGCAAAAAAGGTAATGGAAATTATGACTGCGCATTTCAAGGTTTTGGGTGAATATGAAAGAAGTAAACAACAATAATTTAAGAATAAATAGTAATTTTACAGTGAAATAATGGTTATGGAAAATAAAAAAGAATTACGTACTTGGTTAGATGATTTTCAATTGAATCATCCACTTGTAATCGCGGGTCCTTGTAGTGCAGAAACCGAAGAACAAGTTTTAAAAATTGCACATGAATTGAAAAATTCGGATGTTTCCATTTTTCGTGCTGGAATTTGGAAACCTCGTACCCGTCCAGGTGGTTTTGAAGGTGTGGGCGAAATCGGATTAAAGTGGTTACAAAAAGCTAAAGCCGAAACAGGTTTATTAATGGCCACAGAAGTCGCAACGGCAGCTCACGTGAAATTAGCATTGGAACATGATATTGATGTACTTTGGATTGGTGCTAGAACTACTGTAAATCCATTTGCTGTACAAGAAATCGCGGATGCTTTGCAAGGAACCGATAAGATAGTGTTGCTAAAAAATCCTGTTAATCCAGATTTATCTTTATGGATTGGCGGTTTAGAGCGATTGTATAATGCGAATATTAAGAAATTAGGTGTAATTCACAGAGGATTTTCTACTTATGAAAAAACGAAATACAGAAACAATCCCGAATGGCAAATTGCTATTGATCTGCAAAATCGTTTTCCCGATTTGCCTTTGATTTGTGATCCTTCGCACATTACAGGAAGACGGGATATGATTCAGGAAGTATCGCAACAAGCTTTAGACTTGAATTATGATGGATTGATTATTGAAACGCATATTGACCCAGATAACGCATGGAGTGATGCGGCGCAACAAGTAACTCCAGCAACTTTGAAACAAATGTTCGTTAATTTACGCGTTAGAAAAATTTCAGATGATGAAAGTGAGTATAATCAGAAAATGGCAAAATTGCGTTTGCAAATTGATGAGTTTGATGGGAAACTACTAGAAATACTAGGTAATAGAATGAAAGTAGCCGATAAAATCGGGGTGCTCAAGAAAGAGAAAAATGTTGCAATTTTACAAAACAAGCGTTGGAATGAAATTTTAGGAAAAATGATTTTGGAAGGTGAAGAAAAAGGATTAAGTAATGAATTTGTGATGCAATTATTTAAAGCGATACATCAAGAAAGTATAAGTCATCAAGAAAAAGTTATGAAAAATTAATTTTTTTCTATTGAGATGTTAAATAAGTGGAATATTTTTATACTTTAGCGCCAAAATAATCACAAAATAGAAAATAAATGAAAAAAATTTTATTCTTAATTTTTAGTTTAGTTGGCTTTATATCTAATGCACAAGTAGATAAAATTTACAAACATAGCGGTGAAGTTGTAGATGGTAAGGTCGTTAGATTAGATGAGTTTACAATAGTATTTAAGTATGATGGGGAAGATGCTGAAAATACTATAGGTAAATATGCAATTGAAAAAATTGTTTATGGAAAGACAGGACGTGTTGAAGAGGTAACAGAGAAGATTGTTATCAACGGAGAAGATGATTGGGAGAAAGTGGTTATTTTAGAGGATAAAGCCTATATTGCTGGTTTGAAAAAAGTTGATGAAGTTAGAGGTAAAACAGGCTTGATTAATTATCATACTGGAAATACAGGCGACAAAAAAGCAGAAAAGAAATTAAAAATTGAGGCAGCAAAAATGGGATGTCCTTTTATTTTACAAACTGCTGATAAATCAACAGTTGGTGCTAATTCTAATTCATTAGGAGGTTCTCAAGTTATTAAAAAAGGAATTGGTTATAAATATTAATTTCTTTCTAGAAATTTTTAAAGACCACTTTTAAGTGGTCTTTTTTATTTATAATTTTTAATAAGAAACACTATCTTTGCTACAACTAACGAGTTAGATTTAGAAAACTTCTAACTTTTAACTTCTAACTTTGCATGACAGGAATCGTTTATAAATCTACTGGAAGTTGGTATACCATCAAAACAGAAAATGGTGACTTTTTGGAGTGCCGTATAAAAGGTAAATTTAGAATGAAAGGTATTAAAAGTACCAATCCTATTGCCGTTGGAGATGTAGTAGATTATGATATCGAAAATACATCTGATGAAACAACTGGAGTTATAACAGCTATTCATGAAAGAAAGAATTACATTGTAAGAAAATCAGTAAATCTATCGCATCAAATGCATATTATTGCGTCGAATATTGATGTGGTGTTTTTATTGGTAACTATAAACAATCCACCCACAACAACAAGTTTTATTGATCGATTTTTAGTTACAGCTGAAGCTTACGGAATTGAAGCTGTAATCGTTTTTAATAAAATTGATACTTTTGATGAAGCTACTTTAGATGAACAATTGTATTTGCAACATGTTTATTCATCAATTGGTTATAAATGTTTACGTGTCTCTGCAAAAGATGCAAAAGGTATTGAGGAATTGAAAGCTTTAATGAAAGATAAAGTTTCGATGTTTTCGGGCCATTCAGGTGTTGGGAAATCAACTTTGGTAAATACGTTAGAGCCATCATTGAATTTAAAAACCAAACAAATATCAGAGTCACATGCCCAAGGGAAACATACTACAACCTTTGCCGAAATGTTTGATTTGTCTTTTGGAGCAAAAATTATTGATACGCCTGGAATCCGAGGTTTTGGGATTGTGGATATGGATAAACAGGAAATAGGAGATTATTTCCCTGAATTTTTTGCTTTGAAAGATCAGTGTAAATTTAATAATTGTTTGCATAAGGATGAACCACATTGTGCTATTAAAAAAGCATTAGAAAAGGACGAAATTTCTTGGTCGCGTTACAAAAGTTATATACAAATTTTAGAAGGTGACGAAGAACACTATCGTTCGGATATTTATGATGCAGAGAGAAGAGCTAGTGATGAAACTAGAAAGTCATAGTAGTGGTGGTTTATTGTATTTAAAAATCAGGGTTATAAAAGTTAATTTTTAAATTTTGGTTACTAAAAAAAGTGTAAATACGGATTTCCGTAAATAAATTCTGTTATTTTTCCTATTTTTGATAAATGAAAGCAGTTATTCAAAGAGTTTCTCAGTCATCAGTTGTAGTAGATAGTCAGGTAATTTCACAAATTCGACAAGGTTTATTGGTTTTAGTTGGAATTGAAGATGCAGATAATGAGGATGATATCAATTGGTTGGTATCAAAAATAGTTCATCTTAGAATTTTTGCTAACGAAAATCAAATAATGAATTTGTCGTTAAAGGATATTGACGGGGAGATGATTGTAGTAAGCCAGTTCACCTTACATGCTTTGACTAAAAAAGGGAATCGTCCCAGTTACATTAGAGCATCAAAGCCTGAAATTGCTATTCCACTTTACGAATCCTTTTTAAAACAAATGGAAAGTGAATTAGGTAAAAAAATACAAACTGGACAATTCGGAGCCGATATGAAAGTGAGTTTGGTTAATGACGGTCCCGTAACTATTATAATTGATACAAAAAATAAAGAATAAAAATTCCATACAAATTTAATTATGAAAAAAAATCTCATTCTTTTTCTTTTTTTCTCTCTATTGAATTATTCACAAGATTTGAAATTATCGACACTATTTATTCCCAAAGAATTAATGGAAAATGCTAATAGTGTAGTTAGAAATCAAAAATTAGAAATTAATATTTTGTCTCAAAAGTTGATGCAAATTCGTAAATCAAAAATTATAACAGTTTTAAATAGTAAGGGATTAAACAATATAGATGCGGTAGAATATTATGATGGCTCTACAAAATTAAAGTCTATAGAAGCTGTTATCTATAATGCATCTGGTGCTGAACTGAGGAAAATAAGAAGAAAAGATTTTAAAGATCAAAGTGTTGCGGATGGCTTTTCTGTTTACAACGATAATAGAATGGTTTATTTAGATTATACCCCTACTGAATACCCTTTTACAATTGTTTACAATAGTGAAATAGAAACGTTTAATACTGCTTTTATTCCAACTTGGTATCCTCTTGACGATTATTATGAGAGTATCCAAGAATCATCAATCGCTATTAAATATGAAGTTGATTTGGGTTTTAAGTTTAAAGAGAGAAATTTTATTGATGATAAGATAAAGAGAACAGAGCAAAGTCAATTATTATTCTATTCTGTAGAAAATTATCCAGCAAGGAAGTATGAAGAGCTTTCACCAACATTTATTCAAAATAATCCATCTGTTTTATTTGGATTAAACTCTTTTTACCTAGAGGGTTATCAGGGAAATGCAAGAGATTGGAATGAGTTTAGTTCATGGGTTTATAACAGTCTTTTAAAAGATACAGAAACTTTACCAGAGGCAACAGTTGCAAAAATGAAATCTCTTGTTGGAGATGAAAAAGATCCAATAAAAAAAGCAAGAATTGTATATAAGTTTGTTCAAGATAAAACACGTTATGTTAGTGTTCAAATGGGAATTGGTGGATGGAAACCGATGTTAGCAGCAGATGTAGATAGGTTAGGATATGGAGATTGTAAAGCATTGTCTAACTATACTAGAGTTTTACTTAAGAGTGTTGGAGTAGATTCTTATTATACCATTATTTATGGAGGAAATAATAAGCAGAATATATTAGATGATTTTGTTGCTATGCAAGGTAATCATGCGATATTATCTATTCCATATAAAAATAACTATATATTTTTAGAGTGTACCAGTCAAACAAGTCCATTCGGTTTTAATGGTGATTTTACAGATGATAGATATGCGTTAGTTGTAAAACCTCATGGTGGAGAAATCATAAAAACAAATGATTACAATAATTCAAAAAGTAAACAGAGTATAAAAGCTTTTTGTAAAATTAATGAAAGAGGGGATTTAAAGGCAAAATTGAATTATAAGTCAAAGGGAGTTCAATATGAACAAAAAAGTGAAGTTGAGATTAAATCAAAGGATGATCAAGAATTGCATTATAAAGAGATGTTAAGTTGGTTGAATGCACTAGAGGTAAATTCAGTATCAATTATAAATGATAAAGAAACGATTGAATTTATAGAGGATTTGGATGTTTTAGTTCCATCGTATGCTACTTTTTCCAATGGATTAATGTTTAATTTGAATGTTTTTAATAGAACATCATTTATACCACAGCGATACAGAAATAGGTTAAATTCTTTTGAAATCGATACTGGTTTTTTTGATGAAGATGAAGTTGAGATTGAAATTCCAAATGGGTACATTGTTGAGGCAAAACCAAATAATGTTGAAATTTCAGATAAATTTGGAACATATAAAATGGAGATAGAAATAAATACTAATAGAATATTATTCAAGAGGAGTTATTTGTTAAAAAATGGATCGTATCCGAAAGAGGAATATGAAAAGTTTAGAAATTTTTCAGAACAAATTTCAAAAGCAGATAATTCAAAAATTATTTTTAAAAGAACTAACTAATTAAACCTATAAAATGAAAAATTTATTTATTTATTTATTTATCCTGAACCTTAATTTATTTTATTCTCAAGAATATAAATTGGGAAAAGTTACCATTGATGAATTAAAAGAGAATGAACATAAATTAGAAAAGGATGCAAGTGCTTGTAAAATCTTTAGTAAGGCTAAAACATATATGGTTTATAATAACGATAAAGGTTTTGAATTAGTTACCGAAGTAGAAAATAAGATAAAGATTTACAAGACAGATGGATTAAAATTTGCAAATTTTTCAGTTGATTTCTATAGTTATGGATCAGATAAAGAGATTGTGAATTTTTCAGATGCAGTTACTTATAATTTAGTAGCTGGTAAAATTGAAAAGACAAAGCTAAAAAGTGAAGGAGAATTTACGGAAAGAATAAACAAATATAATCAAGTAAAAAAAATTACTATGCCTAATGTTAAGGTTGGGTCTATAGTAGAATATAAATATACCATTAAGTCACCTTTTGTTTCTCAAGTTAAGGATTGGTATTTTCAGGATTTAATTCCTGTAGATTATTCTAGTTTTCAAATAAGGATTCCAGAATATTACACATATAATAGCTTTACAAAAGGATCTTTAAATATTAAGAGTATTAAGAACACAGTCTCTTCAAGTTTAACAATTAATAGTAAAGAGCGACAATCTACGAGTCGAGGAAGAACAGTTTCTACTGAGTTTTCACAATCAAAGGTTGATTTTAAGGAAAATATTTCTAATTTTGAGATTCATGATGTTCCTTCAATAAAAGAAGAGACGTTTGTAAAGAATCTTGCAAATTACATTGGTGGTGTAACTCATGAATTAGCGTCGATACAATATCCAAATGAACCTTTTAAACTGCTTTCAACTTCTTGGGAAGAGGTTGCTAAAAATATTAATTTATCTCAGGATTTTGGAGGTGAGTTAAGTAAAATGAGTTATTTTGAAGATGATATTAATAAGTTATTAGTAGGGAAAAATTCTGATCAAGAAAAGATGATATCTATTTTTGAGTTTGTGAAAAATAATTTCAAATGGAATGGCTATTTTGGGATTTATACTGATGAAGGATTAAAGAATACATATAAGAATAAAATTGGAAATGTTGCAGATCTTAATTTATTGCTTACAGCTATTTTGAGATTTTCAAAGTTAAATGCTCATCCCGTTTTGATTAGTTCTGTGTCAAACGGAATACCACTTTTTCCATCAAGAACTGCTTTTAATTATGTCTTGGCTGGAGTTGAGATAGAAGGTAGAACAATTTTACTTGATGCTACTGATAAGTTTTCTCATTTAAATATTTTGCCTTATAGAGCAATTAACTGGAGAGGGAGAATGATATATGAAAATGGAGGCTCAAAGGAAATTGATTTAGAGCCTACTGTCGTTTCAAAAGACAATATTATTATGGATTATTCTGTATCCACATCAGGAAGTATTCAAGGTACTATTAAAAGACAGTTAACGGATTACAATGCCTATAATTATAGAAATGATTATGGTTTACTCAATGATGAATCTGTTATTGAGAAAAAAGAAAAATCACTTGGCGGTATTGTAATTGATAACTATAATAAAGAGAATGCGGACAATTTAAATGCGGCTGTTATTGAATCCTTTGACTTTGAGGATAATAAGAATGTTGAGGTTATAGGGGATAAAATTTATATATCACCTCTTCTGTTTTACGCTTTAGATTCTAACCCTTTTAAAAGTGACAATCGTACTTTTCCAATAGAATTTGCATATCCACATTCAGATAAATATATTATAACTTTGCAAATACCTGAGGGTTATGTAGTTGATTATGTTCCTGAAACTGAGAATCTGTTTTTTGCTGATAAGATTTTGTCACATAGATATATCGTTAATAAAGATGAAAAAACTCTTAAGTTCATGATTCAAGACGATGTTAATGTTACTATTTTATCCTCAGAATTTTATCCAGACTTGAAGGAATACTATAATAAAAAGTGGATTAAACAAAATGAGAAAATTGTGTTGAAAAAGAAGATATAATATGAACCTAAAAAACGCGCAACAAGAAGTCGATAATTGGATAAAAGAACACGGTGTTCGCTATTTTAATGAGTTAACTAATATGGCGCAACTTACTGAAGAAGTAGGAGAAGTCGCTCGAATTATTGCTCGCAGATATGGCGAACAATCAGAGAAGGAAAGTGATAAAAACAAAGATCTTGGTGAAGAACTCGCCGATGTAGTTTTTGTAGTTTTATGTTTAGCGAATCAAACAGGAGTGGATTTACAAGCTGCTTTCGATAAGAAAATGGATTTAAAAACCAAACGCGATCACGATAGACATCATAATAATGAGAAACTAAAATAAGGTAAATGGTGATGGGTTAAAGGTAAAAGGTCACTTGTTGATGTTGAAACTCCCTTAACCTTTCTCTTTTAACCTTTCACCCTTATAAAAACATGAATTGGATTTTACTCATCATAGCAGGTTTGTTTGAAGTAGGCTTTGCAACTTGCCTAGGAAAAGCAAAAGAAACAACAGGAAATAGTTCTTTATTTTGGTACGGAGGTTTTTTAGTTTGTCTTTCTGTTAGCATGATTTTATTAGTGAAAGCGACAAAAGAATTGCCTATCGGTACAGCTTACGCAGTTTGGACCGGAATCGGTGCTGTAGGAAGTGTTTTAGTGGGGGTCATTGTTTTTAAAGAGCCTGCAACTTTTTGGCGTGTTTTCTTCATCTGTACGTTAATTTTATCCATAATCGGATTAAAAATGGTAACCAAATAATGAAATTATTACTTCCATTATCCCGTACTAAGCCTTCAGCATCCATTAAAATAACGGGTAGTAAATCTGAAACGAATAGATTGTTGTTGTTGCAGGCATTATACCCAAATTTAGTTTTGGAGAATACTTCAAATTCTGATGATTCTGAAGTCATGTTGAAAGCATTGAAAAACTCCCAACTCCCAACTTCCAACTCCCAACTCATAGATGTTCATCATGCGGGTACTGCTATGCGTTTTTTAACCGCTTTCTTTTCTATACAAGCGGGTAAAGAAGTTGTGTTAACTGGGTCATCTCGTATGAAAGAACGTCCCATAAAAATTTTGGTAGAGGCTTTAAATAAGTTGGGTGCCGAAGTTATTTATGAAGAAGAAGAAGGTTTTCCGCCAGTTCGTATTAAAGGGAAAAAGTTGGTCAAAAATAAAGTATCACTTCCTGCTAATGTAAGTAGTCAGTATATTTCAGCATTACTTTTAATTGCGCCAAAATTAGAGAATGGCTTAGCATTAGTTTTGGAGGGCGAAATTACTTCTGTTCCTTATATCAAAATGACGTTAGCTTTGTTGCATGAAATTGGAGTAGAAACTTCTTTTATCGGGAATACAATTGTTGTTCAACATGCTAAATTTGTTTCAGCATCTCAATTAACGGTTGAATCCGATTGGTCATCTGTTTCGTATTGGTATTCTATTGTTGCTTTATCAAAAGTGGGTACTCAAATGATACTCTCTAGTTATAAAGAAAATAGTTTACAAGGTGATAGTACATTAGTAGATATTTATCAAGATTTTGGTGTTGCAACTTCATTTAATAATGATAACTCAATAACAATATCAAAATTTAAAACTCATAACTCATTGCCTTTAATTTTTGATCTTAGAGATTCACCTGATATTGCTCAAACCATTGCTGTTACTTGCTTTGGATTAGGAGTGGGCTGTGAATTGAATGGACTACACACTTTAAAAATTAAAGAGACCGATAGATTAGAAGCTTTAAAAGTAGAGTTGACGAAGTTAGGTGCTAAGGTTACGGTTACAAATGAAAAATTGATACTAGAATCTTCAAGTACTATCAAAGAAAATGTAGAAATTGCAACTTATCAAGATCATAGAATGGCTATGGCATTTGCTCCATTAGCATTGAGAGTTCCTATTCAAATTAATGAAGCTGAAGTAGTTTCTAAATCGTATCCGGATTTTTGGGAAGATTTGAGAAAAGCAGGATTTACTATTGAAGAAATTTAAAAGAAAGTCGGGATGACTGGATTCGAACCAGCGACCCCTAGCACCCCATGCTAGTACGCTACCAGGCTGCGCTACATCCCGAAATTTTTGCAAAAATAATAACTTTAATTAGATTTATAAAAAATAAATAACAAATTACTTGACAACCCCTATTTTCAGATTGTATATTTGCAACCGTTTTTAGTAAGATGCAAGTCTTATATACTAAATTCTTAATACTTAATACTAAACTATGAAATTATCACATTTCAATTTCAATTTGCCAGAAGAATTATTAGCTGAATTTCCTACTGAAAACAGAGATGAATCTCGTCTAATGGTAGTGAATAGAAAAACAGGAACAATTGAGCACAAATTATTCAAAGACGTTATCGATTATTTTGATGATGGTGATGTAATGGTGTTGAACAATACAAAGGTTTTTCCAGCTCGTTTATATGGAAATAAAGAAAAAACAGGTGCTCGTATTGAAGTTTTCTTACTAAGAGAATTAAATGCGGAACAACGTTTATGGGATGTTTTAGTTGATCCAGCGCGTAAAATTCGTATTGGAAATAAATTATATTTTGGTGATGACGATTCTTTAGTAGCTGAGGTAATTGACAATACTACCTCTCGTGGGAGAACATTACGTTTCTTATACGATGGGTCCTATGAAGAATTCAGAGAAAAATTAGTTGAGCTTGGAGAAACTCCAATTCCTAAATACATCAATCGTGAAGTCACTCCAGAAGATGCAGAACGCTACCAAACGATTTATGCAAAAGAGGAAGGTGCTGTTGCAGCTCCGACTGCTGGTTTGCATTTTTCTAAACATTTATTAAAGCGTTTAGAAATCAAGGGTGTGGATTTTGCAGAAGTAACATTGCATGTTGGTTTAGGAACTTTTAATCCAGTTGAGGTAGAAGATTTATCTAAGCACAAAATGGATTCTGAAGAAATGATAATTACGCAAGAAGCTTGTGATATTGTTAATAATGCGAAAGCGAATAAGAAAAAAATCTGTTGTGTGGGGACTACATCCATGCGTGCTATGGAAAGTTCTGTTTCTTCACAAAGGACTTTAAATCCGTATACAGGTTGGACCAATAAATTTATTTATCCACCTTACGATTTTAGTATTGCAGATTGTATGATTACTAACTTTCATACGCCAAAATCAACTTTGCTAATGATGATTTCGGCATTTTGTGGTCATGACTTAATGATGAAAGCATATAAAGAAGCCATTCAAGAAAAATATCGTTTTTACTCATATGGAGACGCAATGTTAATTATATAATTTCTGAAAATCTCAATCGAAAGGTTGGGATTTTTTTTTCCAGTAATCTTTCGAATTCAAATTCCTTTTTGCCTTTTTTTAAAAGTTGGTCACCTACTAACTTTTCTCTATTTTTGCTAAACAAACAAACAAGAAAATGATTTTTGAAAACAATCGCAAATTTGCACAAAGTTTAGACGCTCAAGACGAATTAAGAAAATATAGAGATGAATTTTATTTTCCTAAGGTTAATGGAAAAGAAGTACTATATTTTACAGGAAATTCTTTAGGACTTCAACCCAAAAGAGCCAAAACCTATGTAGATGAAGTTATGAGTGATTGGGCAAATATGGCTGTAGAAGGTCATTTTTATGCTGATAAGCCTTGGTGGGATTATCAAGAACGATTCGCTGTTCCTTTAAGCGAAATTGTTGGGGCAAAGCCAACTGAAGTTGGTGTTATGAATACCTTAACTGTGAATCTTCACTTGTTAATGGTGTCTTTCTATAATCCAACGCCAAAGAAATATAAAATCATTTGCGAAGAAAAAGCGTTTCCAAGCGACCAATACATGTTTCAAAGTCAAGTGAAGTTTCACGGTTATGATCCAAAAGATGCTATTGTTGAAATCAAACGTAGAGAAGGAGAAGCTAATATTCGTTTAGAAGATGTTTTGGCCAAAATTGAAGAAGTTGGAAGTGATTTGGCGTTAGTCTTAATAGGTGGAGTCAATTATTACACAGGTCAAGTTTTTGATATGCAAACCATAACAGCAGCTGGACAAAAACATGGAGCTTATGTGGGTTGGGATTTAGCGCATGCAGCTGGAAATATCAAATTAAATTTACACGATTGGAATGTAGACTTCGCCGCTTGGTGTAGTTATAAATACATGAATTCAGGACCAGGGAATGCATCGGGATTCTTTGTCCACGAAAAACATCATAACGATAAAGAATTAAAACGTTTCGCGGGTTGGTACGGACACAACAAAGAAAGAAGATTCAAAATGGAACCAGATTTTGATCCGGTTCACGGAGCAGATGGTTGGCAAGTAAGTAATCTTCCGATTTTGTCTTTAGCACCTTATTTAGCTTCGGTAGAAATGTTTGCTGAAGTAGGAATGGATAAATTAATTGCAAAACGAAATTTAATTACTTCTTATTTGGAATTTATTCTTCATGAAATCGACAAAGAATTAGAAGGTGCAGATTTTGAAATTATCACACCATCAAATCCTAGAGAACGTGGTTGTCAATTATCCGTTTATCTTCACGGACAAGGACGAGAATTATTCGACCGATTAATGAAAAACGGTGTAATCACCGATTGGAGAGAACCAAATGTAATTCGCTTAGCGCCAGCACCATTCTATTGTTCTTTCGAAGATATGTACGAATTTGGGCAAATATTGAAAAGATTAATTTTGGAGAAATAGATTTTCGGATTTTCGGATGTTCAGATTTTTAGACCATCAGAAAATCCACTATCCGAATATCTGAACATCATAAAAAAAAGCCATGCACAATTACAAAGAATTAGAAGTTTGGAAGGAAAGCATCAAGTTTTGTCCAGAAATTTATAAACTTGTTCGAAAATTACCTGAAGAAGAAAAGTTTGGATTAATTAGCCAATTGAAAAGAGCAGTCATTTCAATTCCATCCAATATTGCCGAAGGTTCAGCCAAATCATCTGACAAACATTTTATTATTTTTTTGGAAAATTCTTTAGGTTCGTGCTATGAAATAGAAACACAGTTGCTTGTTTGTGTAGAATTAAGCTTCATAACAGAGATTGAATACAACCAAATTATGGAGAAGCTATTTTCAATCATCAAAAAGTTAATAAAATTTATAAAGTATTTAAACGATAAAAATAAGTAGTAATGATTTTTAGATAATCGGATGTTCAGGTTTTCAGTCTGTCCGAACATCAGAATATCAGAAAATCCAATATCAAAAAAATGACCAAACAACAAATCATAGAAAATTTTGACCCATCACAACCTGGGTTAGCAGATGCAACCGTTTTTGGATTGCCATTCTCAGCAGAGCAAAGTGAAATTATTGTAGTTCCAGTGCCTTGGGAAGTAACAGTAAGTTATGGAGCCGGTGCTTCGGAAGGACCCGATGCGATTTTAGATGCTTCTTTTCAAGTAGATTTAAATCATCAAGAGTTCCCTGAATTATGGAAATTAGGAATTTACATGGATGAAGCGCCAGCACATTGGGCAAAGAATTCAGAAAAATATAAAAGTTTAGCCCAACCCATAATCGAAGCTTTAGAAAGTGGAGAAGATGTGGCAACTTTTCCGGCCTTACAAGCGGATCTAGATAAAATCAATAAAGTATGTAAGGAATTGCATCAAGAAGTAAAAGACCGCGTGTTGCATTGGATGAATCAAGGTAAAAAAGTAGTGCTTTTAGGTGGAGATCATTCAACTCCTCTTGGGTATTATCAAGCTTTAGCAACCAAATACGACAACTTTGGGATTTTACATTTAGATGCGCACATGGATTTACGTATTGCTTACGAAGGATTCACATATTCGCACGCTTCTATTATGTATAATGCGTTGCAAATTCCGCAAATTTCTAAAATTGTACAAGTTGGAATTCGCGATTTTTGTGAGCAAGAAGTGGAAGTGGCATTGAAAGACAACGTATTAGTGCATACCGATATGGATTTAAAGCAAGAAGCTTTTGAAGGCAAAACGTGGCAACAACAATGCGACCAAATCATCGCTTCATTACCAGAAAAAGTTTGTATTTCGTTTGATATTGACGGCATGTATCCTTGGTATTGCCCCAATACAGGAACTCCAGTTCCGGGTGGATTTTCATTTGAGCAAGCCGCTTATTTGTTTAGTCGTTTAGCTGAAACGAATAAAGAAATCATCGGATTTGATTTAGTTGAGGTTGCTCCAGGCGATGACGATTGGGACGGAAATGTAGGAGCAAGAATGTTGTTCCACATGTGTGGGGCTTTTGCGAAATCTCAGAAAATGAATGTGGGGAATAAAATTAAATTTAATAAGTAAAGTTTAATTTGAATATATAAAGTCAGACTGAAGTTGTTTTAGTTTGACTTTTTAATTTAATAACTTCTTTATAGTCTAAAATAAATGATAGAATTAGGTTTTTTATTTTTAATAATTGCGGGTAGTTATGCATACTCCTTGAGGTTTTGGAAGAAAAACCAATTTAGATTTTCGGCATTTAAATCTAGCTGTTTAAAATATTTACACTATTTTACATTAATTTTATCATTGTCTTTTGCTTTTATTAATTATAGTTTAAGGGGAATTTGGACGACTCAAATTGTAATTATAGTTTCAATTTTTATTGGAGTATTTTACAATTTGATTGCTCAAAAATCGGTTTTAAATAAGGTGGAAAAATATTATTTCACTTTTTTAAGTTTTTTTCCTATTCTATTTTTTGGATTAGTTTTAATTCCGATGATTGGTTTTATAATTGTAGTTTCCCTAATCGGACAATTATTTAATCCAGTGGATAAAATTTATTATGAAGATAATAAATTAAGAATTCAAAGCAGTTTTGTTGGGGTTATGGCACCTCCAAGAATTAAAGTTTATAAAAAAATTGGAATTTTTGAAAAGGAATATAAAGATGAAAATTTAAATTTTGAAGACATTGATTCAATAAAGGTTGATTATAAAAATGATATTGCAAATATGTATATCTGGTATGAATATCATAAAAATCCAAATAAACCTGAGGAATTTAAAATTAAACTATAAACTTCCCAAATCCTCCAAAATCAATATCGCTTTTTCTTTCGTCGCTGCTAATTCTTCTGGTTTCATTTTTCTTAGTAAGGCTAGCATCATGCTCATTCTTTGATTATTGGCAAAATGCTGCTTTTTCTCATCTAAAAAATGCCAATACAAACTGTTAAACGGACAGGCTTTTTCGCCCAATTTCTCTTTTACGTTGTAATGACAACTACCACAATAATTGCTCATCTTATTGATGTAACTTCCCGAAGAAACATAAGGTTTGGTTGCCACAATTCCACCATCCGCATATTGACTCATACCTCGAGTATTCGGCATTTCAACCCATTCAATTGCATCGATGTAAACTCCTAAATACCATGCATCTACTTCGTCAGGATGCAATTGGGCTAACAAAGAAAAATTCCCAATCACCATCAATCGCTGAATATGATGCGCATACGCTTCCGATAAACTTTGGGAAATCGAATGTTGTAGGCATTTCATTTTGGTTTTTCCGGTCCAAAAGAATTCAGGTAGCGGATTGTAGTTTTCTAGTGCGTTCATTTGGGCATAATTGGGCATTTCTTTCCAATAAATTCCTCTAACATATTCACGCCAACCAATAATTTGTCGCACAAAACCTTCTACTTGGGTCAATTCAATGGTTTCTTGATTTTGATAATAATACGAAATCACAGCATTAACCACTTCTTTGGGGCTAATCATTTTGGAATTCATCGCAAAAGACAAACGGGAATGAAAAAGAAATTTATGTCCAGAAAATAAAGAATCTTGATAGGTTCCAAAATGCATTAACAAATGCTCACAGAAATAGTCTATCAGTTGTAAACTTTCGCTTCTGGAAGTTGACCAATTGAAATTTTCAGCATCAATACTTCCAAAAGTGGTGATGTTTTGCCCTTCAATTTCAGCAATAAGTTTACTCACGTTTTTATGAAATTCCAATGGAAACGGAATCGGGACTTCGTTTTTATATTGATTGCGGTTGTTGTGGTCAAAGTTCCATTTTCCGTCTAGCGGTTGGTCGCCTACCATTAAAACATCGTGTTTTTTTCGCATCATGCGATAGAAACTTTCCATCAAAAGTTGCTTTTTCCCTTTGAAAAAATCAGCCAATTCATTTCTAGAAGTATAAAAATGTTCGGAGTCAACTGCATTTGTCGGAATCGAAAGTTTTTCGCAGATGGATTTCAATTGTTCATCCAAACGGTATTCATCAGGAAGTTGGTATTCAAATTGCTCGATTGTATTCTTTTCAACCAAATCCAAAATCAAATGTTCCAAATTATGAGGATTATGGGTATCCGAAATTTTATAATAAATCACTTGATGACCTTTATGTATTAATTCCTCTGAAAAATTTCGCATTGCTAGAAAAAATGCCACCACTTTTTGAATATGATGTTTCACATAATCCGTTTCCTGACGCATTTCTGCCATTACATACATCACATTCGGATTGACTTCATCAAACCAAGAATGTTGTGAATTGAGTTGGTCACCCAAAAGTAATCGAAGTATTTTCATCTAAAATAATTCTGGAATTAACCACATTTTCTGAAATTTCCCATCGCTATCGTACATTTCCGCTTGACGTTTGATGTTGAATTTTCTGTCTCTAGGGTCGTTACTTACCCCCGCATTGTACATCCAATTACCATAATTGCTGTGTACATCGTAATCTATCAACATACTTTCAAAATAAGCTGCGCCAATGCGCCAATCTTGTTCCCATTCTTTAGCCCAATAACTTGCTACATTTTGACGGCCGCGATTGCTCATCCAACCTGTTTTTTGCAATTCAATCATGTTGGCATTCACGAAATGTTCGGTTGTATTCCCATTCGTCCATTGATTGAAAGCTTTTGTATTTTGATTCCAATGGTATTCTTTTTGTAAAATTCCATTCAATTGGAAAATTTTATTGCAGTGTTTTAACGAAATGTATTTAAAATAATCACGCCAAATCAATTCGAAAATCAACCAATACGTATCTTCGTTTTTGACAATTTTTTTCTCAAATTGTTGGACTTCCCAATAAATCATGCGTGCTGAAATACTGCCATTTGCCAACCAAGCCGAAAGTTTTGAACTATAATCTTTTCCAACCAAACCGTTTCGAGTTTTTTTATAAACGGCTAGTTTTTTGGTGTCCCAAAAGTAGTCTTTGATTCTTTTTTTAGCTTGATTTTCTCCACCTTTAAATGGAAAAGCGGTTTTATTTGGTTGTTTAAAATCATCAAATTCTAAATCTTCTAAAGTTGGAATATTTGTTTTTTCTTCAATTAGATTTGAAATTGGTTTCGCTGAAATGGCAACTGTTGGTCGTACTCGAATTTTCTTTTCCAATTGCTTTCTAAACTCTGTAAAAACTTCTGGAATTTTCTCCCAGTCTTCATAAGGAACATCATCAGGATGAAATAAGAATTGGTCGTAATACGTTTTCCAATTTACAGCTGGAATTAAATTTCGCACTTCAGTTTCAACATCCACCTCTTCTTGCGTCCATTCGTTTTGACTATAAATCGTGTCAATTTGATATTTTGCCGCTATTTCAGGAATTAATTGTTCGGGATAACCGTAATAAACTAATAAGGAGATATTCTTTTCTGCTAAATTTTGTTTTAATTCTACTAAAGTTTCTAAAAGGAATTGGGTTCTAAATTTTTCTGTTTTTTTGAAACCGTATTGAGTTATTTCGAAATGTCTCGGATCTAAGCAATAAATGCCAATTACTTTTTCATTTTCTCTACAAGCATTGTACAACGAATGATTGTCAATCGTGCGCAAATCGTTTCTAAACCATACTAATCCGTTCATAATTTTTAGATTTTTAGATTTTTTGATTTTGGATTTTCGGATGGTTTACGTTCCATTTTCAGAATATCTGAATTTCCGAACATCGTTGTTTATTTTAGCTCGCGAAGACGCTAAGTCGCGAAGGTTTTTTAAAAGTTTAATTTTTTAGAAGCTTTTAATGATTTCTCTTATTTCTCAAATCTGTGTTCCGAAAATCCGAAAATCTGAATATCAATTCTTGTTTTTCCTACATTTATCACTACAATACACAACTTCTTCCCAGTTTTTCTCCCATTTTTTTCGCCATGAAAAAGGGCGTTGACAGGTTTTACATATTTTTTCGGGAAGATTTACTTTTTTATGAGCCATTATAACATCGAAGATGATGGTTTGTCAGGTCGCGCATAATGAAATCTATCGGATAATTTCGGAACAGCATAACCATCTAAACCGTTAATAGCTACCACATTTCCTTTGTCTAATTGCATCCAATTGTCATCATGAAAGAGTTTTTCATCAGCATAAATAGTTTCAATCGAGGCGATAATGTGAATACAATCGTTTTCTTCAATTTTGTATTCGTTTACATACTTGCAAAGTAATTGAACTGGACTTCCTTTTACAAAAGGTACTTTATGTTGGTCTATAAATTCAGGTTCTAAATTGGTTTTGTCGAATTCTGAAATGTGTTCGTCATAACTCGAAGACGTATGATGTGCATCTGCTATCATTTCTTCTGAAATGTGATTTACGGTAAAATAACCTATTTCTTTTAGGTTTTTATAAGTGTCTCTTGGTACAGTTGTTGGTCTTAAAATGAATCCTAATAATGCAGGTTCGCTTCCTAAATGTGTAACACTACTAAAAACAGCAACATTTAAAACGCCTTCAATTGAAACGGTTCCTATTAAATTTGCCGATTTGTAGCCCGTAACACAGTTCACTAAGTTTAATCGGGGAACTTTTGACATTTGGGATAAATTTTCTTTTGTAATCTTTCTCATAGCAATTTTTATTCAAAGATACTTTTGTTTAATTAAAAACAAAAATAATTAAACAAAAATTAAATACAAAAGTGAAAAATCTCATAAAAGTCAGGCTTAGAAATTTATTATTCCGTATTTTTGCAGTCCAAATTTTTACAAAAGTCTTCATGCAAACGCCACAAAAAATTGCTGTTGTAGGTTCTGGATTAGTAGGAACTTTATTAGCAATCTATTTAAAAAGAGCAGGACACACCGTTCATGTTTACGACCGAAGTCCTGATATTAGAACGGTTGAGTTTTCGGGTCGTTCCATTAATTTGGTGATGTCAAATCGAGGTTGGAAAGCATTGGAAGATGTGGGTTTAGATCAAGAAATTAGAAAAATCGGAATTCCAGTTGATAAAAGAGCCATTCATTTACAAGATGGAAAGCTGAATTATCAATATTACGGAAAAGAAGGTGAAGCTATTTTTTCTTTATCAAGAGGCGTTTTGAATAGAAAAATGGTGGATTTGGCGGAAGCTGAAGGTGTGGAATTTTTCTTCGAACGTAAAATTTGGGATGTAACCTTAGCCACCGCAACTTTATGGGAAGGCGAAACGGAACAAGCTGAGTGGAGCGAACTAAAATACGATAAAGTTTTTGGAGCCGATGGTGCTTTTTCGAGAATTCGTCACAGAATGCAACGTCAATCGATGTTTGATTATTCGCAAGAATTCATGAAAATTGGTTATAAAGAATTGCATATTCCTGCCAATGCCGATGGTTCTCCAAAAATTGATATTCATTCCTTACATATCTGGCCAAGAGGTAATTTCATGTTGATGGGATTAGCTAATTTGGACAACTCGTTTACTTGTACTTTGTTCATGCCGATTGAAGGCGAAAATTCGTTTGAATCGTTAACCAACGAAGAAAAATTAGTTTCGTTTTTCGCGACTTACTTTCCAGATACAAAAGATGTAATTCCAGATTTAGTGCGTGATTTTTTCAGAAATCCGAATAGTTATTTGGCGATTATGAAATGTTTCCCTTGGACATTTAATGATAAAATTGCTTTAATTGGTGATTCAGCTCATGCGATTGTCCCTTTTTATGGTCACGGAATGAATGCAGGTTTTGAAGATATAACCATTCTGAATGAATTAATGCAACACTATGGTGATGATTGGGATCGAATTTTCAAAGCTTACGAAATTTCAAGAAAACCAAATGCAGATGCCATTGCCGAACTTTCCAGAAGAAATTTCGAAGAAATGAGTGCAAAAACTGCGGATGCAAATTTTTTATTGCAAAAGAAAATTGAAAAATGGTTTTCTGACAAACACCCAGAAAGATGGACACCATTGTATAGCCGTGTAACTTTTAGTTTACAACCTTACTCTGAAGCGCTTGCTATAGGAGATTTTCAAAATGAAATCATGCAAGAGGTCTTGAAAATGGATAATATTCAAGAAAATTGGAATTCTGAAGAAGTTGAGAATAAAATTTTAGAGATGCTAGAATAGTTTTAAAAGTGTACATATAAGATTTTTATTTTCCATATCGTTCTGATAATTGCGGATTTTTGTAACGAAATTTTAAAAAATACTACAAACTAAAGTATGATTTAATTACAATCGAAAAACTAATCTTATGAATTTTAAAAAACTATTTTTTTGTTTGCAATTTTTAATGCTAGCGAGCATTTCTTTTGCACAGGATACTGCACTTTGGTTGCGTTACCCTTCCCTTTCTCCAGATGGCAAAACAATTGCTTTTGGTTATAAAGGTGATATTTATTTGGTTGACGCTCAAGGAGGAACGGCAATTCCATTAACGATTCATGAAGCACATGATATGATGCCTATCTGGAGTAATGATAGCAAATCAATTGCTTTTGCAAGTGATAGACATGGTAATTTTGATGTTTTTGTTATATCGGTAAGCGGTGGAAATCCAACACGATTAACCTATAATAGTGCGGCAGATTATCCATATGATTTTTCTCCAGACGATAAAAATGTATTATTTGGTAGTTCTAGACAAACAAGTCAAGCTAACATTCGTTTTTACTCACCTCGTTTATTTCAAAATTTGTACTCAGTAAATGTTACTGGTGGAAAACCTATTCTTATTACGGAAGGAGGAATTGAGTTTGCCAAATATAATACGGCAGGAACCAAAATTATTTTTCAAGACAGAAAGGGTTATGAAGATCCGTTAAGAAAGCATCACACAAGTAGTGTAACTAGAGATATTTGGATTTATGATTTAAATAATCAAACATTTACAAAGGTAAGTAATTATGTTGGTGAAGACCGTGAGCCCGTTTTTAGTAATGATGACACGAATGTTTATTATTTGAGTGAAGCAGATGGGAGTAATCAAAATCTCTACAAACAAAGAATTGATTCAAAAACAGCTACAGCCTTAACAACTTTTAAAAATAATCCTGTAAGACATTTAAGTATTTCGAATGACAATAAGTTGTGTTTCACAAATGATGGTCAAATTTTTACTATGGTTGATGGAGAAAAGCCTCAAAAAATTTCTGTTATAATTCAGAATGACGGTAAATCAAATGCAGAGAAAAATTTACCATTATCTGGAAATATTAGTGAATTTGTTCCCAGTCCAGATGGTAAAGAAATTGCATTTGTTTCTAGGGGAGAAGTTTTTGTTGTTAATGCAGAAGGAGGTACTACCAAAAGAATAACTAATACACCAGAACAAGAACGTTATGTTCAATGGTCGCCTGACGGGAAAAAATTAATTTATGCTGGTGAAAGAGGTGATAGTTGGGATATTTATGTGTCTACCATTGAAAGAAGTGAAGAAAAATACTTTTATGCGGCTACAGTTTTAAAAGAGGAGAAAATTATTGGTACAGATAGAGAAGAATTTTTGCCAAAATTTAGTCCCGATGGAAAAGAAATAGCTTATATAGAAGAAAGAAATCTTGTAAAGGTATATAACATAGCCTCCAAAACATCAAGAACTATTTTACCAGAGGGAAGAAATTATAGTTATTCTGATGGTGATTTTGGTTTTAATTGGAGTGAAGATAGTAAGTGGCTTTTTGTAGACGACAGTATGGGGAATTTTTCGATATCACATACAGCGATGATTAAAGCGGATGGTTTGGAGACGCTATATCCTATAATGAGTGGTTTTGGTGAAGATTCTGCTAAGCAACAAATTGGAGGTAAAGCTTTAGCATGGTTAAGCAGCAAAGAAGGAAGAAAATCATTAGCTCATCAAGGAAGTCGTGAAGTTGATGTTTATGCCGTATTTTTTGATAAAAATGATTATGATTATTTCAAATTATCTAAGGAAGATGCACTACTTTTAAAAGAAAAAGAAGAGGCTAATAAGAAAGATAATGAACCAAATGATAAAAAAAGTGAAAAAGTTAAGTCTGTAAAAAAGGAAGAAATGAAATCATGGAATCCTAATGTCACTAATCTAGAAACTAGAAAAGTTCGAGTTACAATAAACAGCTCTTCAATTGCTGATTTTGTGTTTAATGAAGATGGGAGTAAACTATTTTACTTAGCAGCTTTTGAAAAAGGTTTTGATCTTTGGGTAACAGAAACAAGAACTAAGGAAACAAAAATCTTAGCTAAACTAGGAGGTACCGGTAGTAAATTGTTTTTGAGTAAAGATGGTAAAACACTCTTTGTGAATAATGGTGGAAGACTTACTAAAATTGATGTTGAGGGTGGAAAAACATCATCTATAGATGTTAGTTCTGATTTGGTTTTGAACCCACAAGCAGAAAGAAATTATATTTATAATCATATGTGGCGCCAAACAGCAAAAAAATTCTATGATCCTAAATTGCATGGCGTTGATTGGAATATGTACAAAGAAACGTATGCGAAGTTTTTACCACATATTAATAATAACTATGATTTTCAAGAATTATTAAGTGAAATTTTAGGTGAATTGAATGCTTCTCATACAGGAGGAAGATATACACCTCAAGCTAGTAACCCAGATATTACTGCAACATTAGGATTGTTGTTCGATCAAAAGAGTAATGAAAACGGTTTAAAAGTTACAGAAGTTATATTAGGAGGGCCTTTTGATAAGGCTAATTCGAAAGTAACAGCAGGTGCAGTAATTACCAAAATTGACAATGAAGTGCTTTCGAATGCTGTAGATTGGGCAAAATTCTTAAATCGTAAAGTAGGTAAGAATACTTTAATAAGTGGAATTGATGCAAATGGAGTCTCATTTCAAGAATCGATAAAACCAATTTCATTTGGTGAGGAGTCAACTTTAATGTACAACAGATGGATTAGAAGAATGAATGCTATTGTTGAAAAGTTAAGTAATGGAAAAGTTGGTTATGTACACGTACAAGGAATGAACGATGGTAGTTATAGAGAAGTTTACGACCAAGTAATGGGTAAAAATTTTGATAAGAAAGCGTTAATTGTAGATACAAGATTTAATGGAGGAGGGTGGCTTCATGATGATTTATATACATTATTAAGTGGAAAACGATATTTAGACTTCGCGCCTCAAGGAAATGTTTTAAAAGATGCAGAGCCAATTGGAAAATGGACAAAACCTAGTTGTGTTTTAATGTCGGAGGGTAACTATAGTGATGCATTTATTTTCCCATATATTTATAAGCAAAATGGAGTAGGTAAGCTAATTGGAGTAGGAGTTCCTGGGACTGGAACAGCTGTTTGGTGGGAAACACAAATTGATCCAACATTGATTTTTGGGATTCCGATGGTAGCTACTATAGGTAAAGAAAATAGACCTACTGAAAATCTCCAAGTGGAACCGGATATTTATGTTGGTTTATCTTATGAGGATTTTTTAAAAGGTAAGGACACGCAACTAGAAAAAGCTGTTGAAGAAATGCTTAAGACAATAGAATAATTAAAAAAAGCTCCCAAATCCTTAAAATTGGGAGCTTTTTGATTTATTCTTCTCTATTAACAGCATTCATGCTAAAGGCTGGTGTGCAAATCGCCAAATATTCACAAGGTTCATCAAATGGATTAGAATATTGAACTCGAGTGTTTTTCTCAATTTTAATCGATTGACCTGCTTCTAAAACTATTGTTTCATCTTCGATGATAAATTGCTTTTTTCCTTTAATGATATAGGTGTATTCATCAAATTCTGGAGTTTGAAAAGGTTCACTCCAACCCGGTGGTGCAATCATGTGCGCAATTGAAATCGCTGAATTGTTTGTAGTTGCTAATCCATGATGCTCTTCAATTAATTTGCCATCAGTGGTTGGAACTACGAATGGAGCTTTTTGGATAAAATACTTTTTCATGTCTTACTTTTTAAAAATAAAATAAACAGCTAATACTAAAAAACAAAATCCTACGGCATGATTCCATCTGAATGTTTCGTTTTTGAAAAACAGTAATGAGAAAATAACAAAGATGACTAACGTAATTACTTCTTGAATCACTTTCAATTGCATTAATGAAAAAGGACCGCCATTGCCTTCGTAACCAATTTTATTCGCAGGAACTTGAAAGAAATATTCAAACAACGCCAATCCCCAACTGATTAAAACAACGGTAATTAATCCCGCGTTTTCGAACCATTTTAATTCTTTAAATTTTAGATGACCATACCAAGCTAATGTCATGAAAACATTGGAAAGAATCAATAATCCTATTGTAATAAAACTCTTCATTATTTTTTTAGCATTTTCATTAGTAAGCCAAATGCTCCTCGAATGAAACTTGCACTTGTAACTACTTTGGTAATTGATTTCCCAACTACTTCAGCGGTACTAGGTTCTTCTTTTGTTCTTCGAGTAGGTTTTTCTGCTTCTAGTTCTGCAGCGACTTCTTGCGCTTCGACAATTTTTTTGTTTAATAATTCGTAAGCACTATCTCGGTCAACAACTTCATTATATTTCTTCGCTAATTTCGATTTTACGATACTGGCTTCGATTTCACTTTCCGTTAAAACATCCATTCGACTCATTGGTGCTCGCATCATGGTTGCTACTAAGGGCGTTGGTGTTCCTTTTTCGCTTAATGCGGTTACAAAAGCTTCTCCAATTCCTAATGAAGTTAATACTTCATCCGTTACATAAAAATTAGTATCAGGATAATTTTCAGCGGACATTTTAATTGCTTTTCTATCGTTTGCTGTGAAAGCTCTTAATGCATGTTGAATTTTTAAACCTAATTGTGCCAGAACGCCTGTAGGAACATCCATCGGATTTTGCGTAATGAAATACACTCCAATTCCTTTCGAACGAATTAATTTCACAATCGTTTCAATTTGGCTTAACAACGTTTTACTTGCTTCGTCAAAAATTAAATGCGCTTCGTCAATAAAAATCACTAATTCTGGACGTCCAGTGTCGCCTTGTTCGGGCATGGTGTTGTAAATTTCGGCTAATAAACTCAACATGAAAGTTGAAAATAATTTCGGTTTATCTTGAATGTCTGTTAAACGCATGATGTTCACGTAACCATTTCCGTTTTCGTCAATTCGCATTAAATCTTGAATATCGAATGATTTTTCGCCAAAGAATAATTCCGCACCTTGTTGTTCTAATTCAATAACTTTTCTCAAAATCGAACCAGTTGAACTAGTTGAAATTCTTCCGTATTCGGCTTCAAATTCGGCTTTCCCTTCTTCGGTTGCGTAATTAAGTACTTTTTTGAAATCTTTCAAATCCAATAATGGCAAACTATTATCATCACAATATTTAAAAATGATTGAAACTACGCCAGATTGCGTATCATTCAAATCTAATATTCGAGAAAATAAAACCGGTCCAAATTCAGAAACCGTAGCTCTTAATCGAACGCCATTTTGTTCGGAAATCGTCATTAATTCCACTGGAAAAGCTTTCGTTTCATATGGAATTGAAATTTTAGCATGACGTTCTGTAATAAACGATTTTTCTTCACCGGGCATTGCAATTCCAGAGAAATCACCTTTGATATCCATCATCAAAATAGGAATTCCATTTTGTGATAATTGTTCGGAAAGCACTTGAATGGTTTTGGTTTTTCCAGTTCCAGTTGCTCCTGCAATTAATCCGTGACGGTTTAAGGTTTTTAATGGAATGTTTACGTGCGTATTTGGAACCGCTTCGCCATCAAAAATTCCACCACCTAATGTGATGAATTCGCCTTTACAGGCGTAACCTTCGTTTATATGTTTGCTAAAATCTTCTGTCTTGCTCATATTGATGTATTTTGAATTTCAAATGTAGTTAAAATCGGAGGAAATTTCAAGGACAAAGACAAGTACAATTTCAAAATTCTGAGGGCTAATTTCAAAATTCTAACTTCCAAGTCGTATCTTTGCCCACTATTTTTATTTAAGATGTTACAAAAAGAAGTACAATTAGCGGTTGAAAAAGGCGAAATGTTGCCTTTAATGGAGGAGTTTTACACAATTCAAGGCGAAGGTTATCATACAGGAACAGCAGCTTATTTTATTAGAATTGGTGGTTGTGATGTAGGATGCCATTGGTGCGATGTTAAAGAAAGTTGGAATGCGGAATTACACCCTCCAACGAATACCGATTTGATTGTTGCCAATGCCAAAAAATACGCTGATACTGTAGTGGTAACAGGAGGAGAGCCTTTGACTTGGGACATGACGTTATTGACTTCAAAATTAAAAGTACAAAATTTAAAAGTACATATTGAAACTTCTGGAGCTTACGAGGTTTCTGGAACTTGGGATTGGTTTTGTCTATCTCCAAAGAAAAATAAATTACCTGTTCAAAGCGCTTACGATATCGCTAATGAATTAAAAGTAATCATCTACAATAAACACGATTTTATTTTTGCCGAAGAACAAGCGGCTAAAGTAAATCCAAATGCGATTTTATTTTTACAACCTGAGTGGAGCAAAAAAGAAGAGATGACACCTTTGATTGTTGATTATGTAATGAACAATCCAAAATGGAGAGTTTCGCTACAAACCCATAAATATTTGAATATTCCTTAATTATATGAAGAAGTTTTTAGTATTAGCCGTATTTGTTTTGTTTTCTAATCTTTGTTTTTCTCAAATTGGTGGAGAAGATGAGGTGTATTTAGGAGGTGATTTTATTGATGCAAAATTTCAAAATGAAGGAGTTGAGAAGTTTTATAATTATATAGTTACTAATTTTGACACTACTACTGTGGAGAAAAAGGGACAAATCATATTCGAATTTACTGTAAATGAAAATGGTGATGTAAAAAATATAAAAATTTTGAGAGATTTAGGAGCTGATTCTGCTATGGAATTAATTCGCGTTCTACGAAAGGCTCCAAAATGGCAACCTGCTTCAAGAGGAGGAAAGCCTGTTAGTATAAATTTAAAAATGCCCTTGACATTTAAATAATCAAAAAAATCCCAAATAGTGTCTAACTTTTTGGGGGCAGTGCAGTTTTTGGATTTTTTATTTTTATAAAGTTAGTATCGCTAAATAATCAAAATGTTTCCCTTCTAAAATCAATTTGCATTTTAAACCATTTGCAATTGCGGCATTTTGTAGCGTGTTATAATCCAAATACAACCAATCAAAAGTGTCTTCGGTTTCACCTTTATATTGAATAGTGAAGGTTAATTCGCCATAATAACCATTCGCAGGGACTTCGTAAGCCCCATCTTCATCTTGGTCGTACATATAAATTAAGTCCGAACTATCAATTAAAATTTGTCCGCCTTCGTTTAAAAGTGATTTTAGTTTTTGCAAGAACTTCGAAATCTGATTCATTTTTCCGAAAATTCCAGTTCCGTTCATTAAAAGTAAGATAGTATCGAATTTTTCTGAAGCGTCTAAATCCAAAACATCTGAAACTTTACATTTTTTCAAACCTCGCAATTCACAAGCCTTAATAGCATTTTTAGAGATATCAATTGCGGTAACGTCAAAACCTTTTTCTTGCAAATACAAAGCGTGACTTCCAGCGCCGCAACCAACATCTAAGACTTTTCCTTTGGCTAATTGTAACGCTTTTTGTTCCAATTTTGGCATGTCTTTAAAATCGCGAAACAAATAAGCAACACTCATTTCATCGGCTTCCGAAATAGAAGTTTCGGTGATTAAATCTTCGGGAGAATTATTGGTTTGGTAATCTAAAATTGCTTTTCCAAAAAGGTCTTTCATGGTTTGTATTTCAAAATTCAACATTTGTTATTCTAAATTCGAAATTCAAAATCGTAACTTTGCACTAGAAAATTCATAAAATGCTAAAGCCAAATTTAAACGAACTCGGAAAACTTGCCAAAGATACGTATAACGAAACCAAAAAGTATTTTGACAAGTTAAAAAAGAAAACACCCAAGAATTTGGATTATGTAATGCAAGATTTACACGATGCCGAATTCAAAAAAACGGATTGTTTGGAGTGTGCCAATTGTTGCAAGACAACTGGACCATTATTTACTTCGGCTGATATTGAGCGAATTTCAAAGAGTTTTCGTCAAAAACCACAGCAATTTATCGACCAATATCTTCGCATTGATGAAGACAATGATTATGTGTTGAAAAGTGTTCCGTGTACGTTTTTAGATAGCGACAACAAATGTTTCATCTACGATGTTCGCCCAAAAGCCTGCCGAGAATTCCCACATACTGATAGAAAAAAATTCAATCAAATTACCGATTTGACTTTACTAAATGTTGCGATTTGTCCAGCTGCTTATAATATTGTAGAAAAAATGAAGGAGAAGTTGCCTCTTTAGTAAGTGGTCAGTGTTCAGTTGAAAGTGTTCAGTTTTTTCCAATCTTGTTATTCAGTAAGGTATTTCAAAAATTTAATTTAATCTTGTTGAGATAACTTCTATGTTTAAATCTTTTCCTTTACAAATAATTTTTGAAGTAACGGAAAAATCATTCAAAAGATAATTTGTCTTTTTAATTCCAATATTTTCTGGATTTAAATGTTCTAAGTATTCTTCTTTATTTTCGATTTTTAGTTTGGTAAATTTTCGATTTTTGTTTTCTGAATATCCTCTCAATTCATATGAATAATTTTCTTTATCGGAAATAATTAATATGTTATAATAAAATTTGTTTTTGGTAAAAGGTATATCAATTTGAACAGTGTCTTTTGGATTAAACTTACAATTAAAATTTTCGTAAACAACAAAATTTAAAAATCCTTCTTTAGATTTTAATTTGTTAATTTCTTCAGCAATATCTTTCCTGAATTCTAATATGAAATCAATATTTTTCTTTAAATCTTCTTGTTTGTAGATTGAAGAATCTGTTTCATTTAATTTGCTAATTATTAGATTGTTCCAATTATCAATCTGAATAGTTCTATTTTCTTTTAAACAACTTGAAAATATTAATAGAAGTAAAAGTAATAGTCTTTTCTCTTTCATCTTTTCTCTATTTTCTTCTACTCATAAATCAAATACTTCTTTCTTACTTCCTTAAACTGCTCCAAACCTTCTTGCCAAGTTTTTCTAATTTCTTTTTCGGTCATTCCGGCTTCAATTTGTTCGCGGAGTTTTTTGGTTCCGGCTAATTTGGTAAAGAAATCATTGAAGAAAACGGTTTTATCTGCTGTGTTTTCGTAAGCTTTCAATAACCACTTTAATTCTAATCGGTGTACTTTTCTAATTTCGGTTAAATCTTCTCCAAAGCATAACTTTCCATTATGAACAGGATCTTTCGCACCAAAATTTGGTTGTGGAGTAAAGCTGAAATCAAATTCGTTTTCAGGTAAAAATGGCGAACCGTAAATTTGAAATTGCTTTTCGGTACCCCGACCTAAACTTACATTCGTGCCTTCAAAAAAGCACAAACTCGCATATAAATTAATCGATTGATCGTTTGGTAAGTTTGGTGAAGGCTTCACGGGTAAGCTATATTTCATATCGTGCGAATAGTTCAAACAAGGTGCTACTTTCAAATCACATTGAATACTGTCTTTTAACCATTTTTCTCCGTTAATCATTTTCGCATATTCGCCAATTGTCATCCCATGTAAAACTGGAATTTCATGCATTCCAACAAAACTCTTATGTTCCTTTTCTAAAATTGGACCATCAATAATAGTTCCGTTCGGATTTGGGCGGTCTAAAACTAACAGCGGAATATTGTTTTCAGCGCAAGCTTCCATCACATAATGCAACGAAGAGATATAAGTGTAAAATCGAGCGCCAACATCTTGCAAATCGAAAACTAAGATATCAATTCCTTCTAATTGTTCAGGTTTTGGCTTTTTGTTGTTTCCGTAAAGGGAAATAATTGGTAAATTTGTTTTCGTGTCTTTTCCGTCAACGATTAATTCTCCTGCATCAGCTGTTCCTCTAAAACCGTGTTCAGGGGCATAAATTTTCTGAAGATTGATGTTTTGTTCGATTAAAAAATCGACTAAATGTTTTTCTTTTGAAAGAATTCCCGTCTGGTTCGTGACAATTCCAACGCGTTTGTCTTTTAATAATGGCAAATAACTATCAAAGTTTTCGGCACTGGTTTTAAAAGTGACATCTGTTGAAATTGAAGTCAAAATAGTATTATCATTACTCGTTTTAGTGTTTAGAATATTTCTTTTGCTACTTCCGCATGAAATAAAAAGGATCAGCAAGCTAAAACACGTTGTAAACTTAAATATATTGTATTTCATAACTATTTTTTAATCTGTATAAATCTCTGTCATCTCTGGCAGAAAACTTTATGTATATTTGCGTTAATTATAAATTAATAATTTTGAATTTAGAGTATTTTATAGCCAAAAGACTAATTGCTGCTAAAAGTTATAAAAGTAGTATTTCTTCGCCAATTATAAAAATTGCGATTACTGCCATTGCTATCGGAATTATTATGATGATTATGGCTGTAGCAACTGGTATAGGTTTGCAAGAAAAAATTCGTGAGAAAGTATCCGCTTTTAACGGGCACATTATTATTTCTAATTTTGACGACAATCAATCGCAAGTCACTACCGAACCTATTTCAATCAATCAAAGTTTTTATCCCAAATTCAAAAATGTAGAAGGAATCAGTCATGTACAAGCCGTGGCAAGTAAAGCCGGAATCATTCGCACAGAAAAAGCTTTCGAAGGTATCATATATAAAGGTGTTGGAAAAGATTATAATTTCACCAATCTAGAAGAATATTTAGTAGATGGTAAAATCCCAAATCTAAAATCCGAACTCAATACCGAAGTTCTGATTTCAGAATACTTAGCTAAAAGATTACATTTAAAGGTAGGAGATAAGTTTCTAACTTTCTTTATGAAAGAAAACGGAAAACTTCCTAATAAAAGAAACTTTCTGATTACTGGGATATTTAATTCAGGTTTTCAAGAATTTGATGCTACTTATGTTATTGGAGATATTAGACATGTTCAGCTTATTAATAAATGGAGTTCAACTGACGTGGGTGCGTTTGAAGTTTTTGTAGATGACTTTTCAAAGATCAAAGAAAAAGGAGATGATGTTTACAAAGAAATTCCGCCTACTTATAATAGTATAACCATCGAAGAAAAATTTTATAGCATTTTTGAATGGTTGAAATTATTTGATTTTAATATTCTAGTTATTTTAGTAGTGATGATTGTTGTTGCTACTATTAATATGGTAGTTGCTTTATTAGTTCTAATTTTAGAGCGCACCCAAATGATTGGTATTTTAAAAGCTATGGGTGCTAACAATTGGAATGTTCGAAAAATATTTCTTTACAACGCCTTCTACTTAATTGCGCGTGGGTTATTTTGGGGAAATCTAATCGCCATCTCATTGTTGCTAATTCAAAAAATATTTGGTGTGATTCAACTTAATCCTGAAAATTACTATGTAAATGAAGCGCCCGTAAGTATTAATTTGTTTCATATTGCATTATTAAATGTAGGAACCATTTTTGTTTGTTTGTTGGTGTTGCTTATACCTTCTTATATTATTACTAAAATTTCACCAGTAAAAGCAATACGTTTCGATTGATTTTCAAATCCATCTTATTTTTTTCTATACAATCCATCTTTGTGATTATTTTATTTAGCATGTTTTTAAAGGAAGTTCATTTGGTGGTTTTGTTTTTATTCTTTTTTTTAATTTCTAAAATAAACTTTAATTTAAGTTATTATATAGGTATTGTATAAAGTAAGTACAAGCTATATATGTAGTTGTTTGTTTAAAAGAGATTGTTAAGAGAGTTTATTTTTTTACATTATATATAGGTATGATAGATTCTTTGTTGCTGTATGTTTTGAGAGTTTAATTTTATTCTTACTGTAGTTAAAGTATTCGCATGTGTTTGGATAAAAAAACTTTCATCATTAAATCCTTGTTATCAGGATGTTAAGAAAAGTATCAAAAAAAAGGCAAAAAAAAGAAGCTAAAAGCCTTGTGGGAACGAAAAAGATTTCTACTTTTGCACCCGCATTAGAGCAGAAGTTCACACACAAACTGGAGAATTAAACAAGTCAAAAA
>NZ_FRYK01000009.1 GCF_900148835.1 Flavobacterium cucumis
CTAAAAGCCTTGTGGGAACGAAAAAGATTTCTACTTTTGCACCCGCATTAGAGCAGAAGTTCACACACAAACTGGAGAATTAAACAAGTCAAAAAAACTTCAAAAAAAGTTAAAAAAAGATTTGGATAATAGAAAGTAAAGTTAGTATCTTTGCCGACCCGAAACGAAAGAATTGGGATGTACAAGTTCTTAAAAATATTGGGTGAGTGGTCAGGAAAAAATAATCAAAAAATTTTTTCAAAAAAGCTTGCCAGATTAAAAAAGAGTTGTACTTTTGCACCCGCTAACTGAAACAGTAGCGAATAAAAAAAGAATGACACGTTCATAGACATATTGAATTGACAGCACAAAATTACAGCGATGTAATTTTGAAGATAAGAGAGAGTAAGATTTTTCGAGTAAATTGAAAACAACCTAGCGACTTTAATCGAATAAAACGAGATAGATTTATCTATCAAACAACATACGATGAAGAGTTTGATCCTGGCTCAGGATGAACGCTAGCGGCAGGCCTAACACATGCAAGTCGAGGGGTAGAACACTTCGGTGTTTGAGACCGGCGCACGGGTGCGTAACGCGTATGCAATCTACCTTATACAGGGGAATAGCCCAGAGAAATTTGGATTAATGCCCCATGGTATTATAGAGTGGCATCACTTTATAATTAAAGTTCCAACGGTATAAGATGAGCATGCGTCCCATTAGTTAGTTGGTAAGGTAACGGCTTACCAAGACGATGATGGGTAGGGGTCCTGAGAGGGAGATCCCCCACACTGGTACTGAGACACGGACCAGACTCCTACGGGAGGCAGCAGTGAGGAATATTGGTCAATGGTCGCAAGACTGAACCAGCCATGCCGCGTGCAGGAAGACGGTCCTATGGATTGTAAACTGCTTTTATACAGGAAGAAACCCTCCCACGTGTGGGAGCTTGACGGTACTGTAGGAATAAGGATCGGCTAACTCCGTGCCAGCAGCCGCGGTAATACGGAGGATCCAAGCGTTATCCGGAATCATTGGGTTTAAAGGGTCCGTAGGCGGCCTTATAAGTCAGTGGTGAAATCCCATCGCTCAACGATGGAACTGCCATTGATACTGTAGGGCTTGAATTATTGTGAAGTAACTAGAATATGTAGTGTAGCGGTGAAATGCTTAGATATTACATGGAATACCAATTGCGAAGGCAGGTTACTAACAATTGATTGACGCTGATGGACGAAAGCGTGGGGAGCGAACAGGATTAGATACCCTGGTAGTCCACGCCGTAAACGATGGATACTAGCTGTTCGGAGCAATCTGAGTGGCTAAGCGAAAGTGATAAGTATCCCACCTGGGGAGTACGCACGCAAGTGTGAAACTCAAAGGAATTGACGGGGGCCCGCACAAGCGGTGGAGCATGTGGTTTAATTCGATGATACGCGAGGAACCTTACCAGGGCTTAAATGTAGATTGACAGGACTGGAAACAGTTTTTTCTTCGGACAATTTACAAGGTGCTGCATGGTTGTCGTCAGCTCGTGCCGTGAGGTGTCAGGTTAAGTCCTATAACGAGCGCAACCCCTGTCGTTAGTTGCCAGCGAGTCAAGTCGGGAACTCTAACGAGACTGCCAGTGTAAACTGTGAGGAAGGTGGGGATGACGTCAAATCATCACGGCCCTTACGTCCTGGGCCACACACGTGCTACAATGGTAGGTACAGAGAGCAGCCACTGCGCGAGCAGGAGCGAATCTACAAAACCTATCTCAGTTCGGATCGGAGTCTGCAACTCGACTCCGTGAAGCTGGAATCGCTAGTAATCGGATATCAGCCATGATCCGGTGAATACGTTCCCGGGCCTTGTACACACCGCCCGTCAAGCCATGGAAGCTGGGGGTGCCTGAAGTCGGTGACCGCAAGGAGCTGCCTAGGGTAAAACTAGTAACTAGGGCTAAGTCGTAACAAGGTAGCCGTACCGGAAGGTGCGGCTGGAACACCTCCTTTCTAGAGAAGATTAAAACGTTAGGTTTTGGTTGAAAGGAAGATATTACTCTCGCTGTTAATTTAAAAAATAAGAATAAGCAAAGAAAACAGAGTCTCGTAGCTCAGCTGGTTAGAGTACTACACTGATAATGTAGGGGTCGGCAGTTCGAGTCTGCCCGGGACTACTATTTTAAGCTTGTTTAAAGGAAATTTTAGAGGTTGAGTAGCCGTTTGAAGTACTGTTAACTGATAACTGTTAACGAAAACACTAAAACAACGGGGGATTAGCTCAGCTGGCTAGAGCGCCTGCCTTGCACGCAGGAGGTCATCGGTTCGACTCCGATATTCTCCACGATTCCGAAAGGAAAATAGTTCATTGACATATTGAGATAAAATACATTTAAAAAGTAGAAAGTACAGTAGATGTGTAGTAATACACATTTATAAAGAAAGTCCTAGTTTTATTTATAAAATTAGGCGGCACATAAGCAAAATAAGGGCGTATGGGGGATGCCTTGGCTCTCAGAGGCGATGAAGGACGTGATAAGCTGCGAAAAGCTACGGGGATTGGCACACACGAATTGATCCGTAGATATCCGAATGGGGCAACCCAATGCATTGAAGATGCATTACCCGATAGGGGGCAAACCCGCTGAACTGAAACATCTAAGTAGGCGGAGGAGAAGAAAACAAAAGTGATTCCGTAAGTAGTGGCGAGCGAACGCGGATTAGCCCAAACCAGAGTTGTTACGGCAATTTTGGGGTTGTAGGACCACGATATTCTATGCGGATTGAACCGGAATAACCTGGAAAGGTTAACCAGAGAGGGTGATAGTCCTGTATGGGTAAGAGAAGATATAGATAGTGGTATCCTGAGTAGCGCGGGGCACGTGAAACCCTGTGTGAATTTGGCGGGACCATCCGCTAAGGCTAAATACTCCTGAGAGACCGATAGTGAACCAGTACCGTGAGGGAAAGGTGAAAAGAACCGTGAATAACGGAGTGAAATAGATCCTGAAACCATACGCTTACAAGCGGTCGGAGCCCTTTCGTGGGGTGACGGCGTGCCTTTTGCATAATGAGCCTACGAGTTACCGTTGCTGGCAAGGATAAGCACTTCAGGTGTGGATCCGTAGCGAAAGCGAGTCTGAATAGGGCGCTTTAGTCAGTAATGGTAGACGCGAAACCGTGTGATCTACCCATGGGCAGGATGAAGCTGTGGTAACACATAGTGGAGGTCCGAACCGGTTGACGTTGAAAAGTCTTCGGATGACCTGTGGGTAGGGGTGAAAGGCCAATCAAACTCGGAAATAGCTCGTACTCCCCGAAATGCATTTAGGTGCAGCGCTGGGTATAAGTTATATAGAGGTAGAGCTACTGATTGGATGCGGGGGCTTCACCGCCTACCAATTCCTGACAAACTCCGAATGCTATATAATGTTTACCAGCAGTGAGGGCATGGGTGCTAAGGTCCATGTCCGAGAGGGAAAGAACCCAGACCATCAGCTAAGGTCCCCAAATGTATGCTAAGTTGAAAAAACGAGGTTTGTCTGCCCAGACAGCTAGGATGTTGGCTTGGAAGCAGCCATTCATTTAAAGAGTGCGTAACAGCTCACTAGTCGAGCGGACGAGCATGGATAATAATCGGGCATAAGCATACTACCGAAGCTATGGATTTGTAGTAATACAAGTGGTAGGGGAGCATTCTAAACTGGGTCGAAGGAGTGATGTGAGTCATTCTGGACTGTTTAGAAAAGAAAATGTAGGCATAAGTAACGATAATGCGGGCGAGAAACCCGCACACCGAAAAACTAAGGTTTCCGCAGCTATGCTAATCAGCTGCGGGTTAGTCGGGTCCTAAGGCGAACCCGAAAGGGACAGTCGATGGCCAACGGGTTAATATTCCCGTACTACTTATAATTGTGATGGAGAGACGCAGTGGTGAAAGTACCGCGAACTGACGGAATAGTTCGTTAAAGCACTTAGCTATAGGCCCGGTAGGCAAATCCGCTGGGACTGGTGAAATGCGATAGTACTCAGAGTCTTCGGACAACGAGATAGTGTACCTAAAGGCTGCCAAGAAAATCTTCTAAACTTAGATTATAAGTACCCGTACCGTAAACCGACACAGGTAGTTGAGGAGAGAATCCTAAGGTGCTCGAGAGATTCATGGCTAAGGAATTAGGCAAAATAGACCTGTAACTTCGGGAGAAAGGTCGCCAGCAGCAATGTTGGCCGCAGTGAAAAGATCCAGGCGACTGTTTATCAAAAACACAGGGCTCTGCAAAATCGTAAGATGAAGTATAGGGCCTGACACCTGCCCGGTGCTTGAAGGTTAAGTGGAGATGTTATCTTCGGAGAAGCATTGAAATGAAGCCCAAGTAAACGGCGGCCGTAACTATAACGGTCCTAAGGTAGCGAAATTCCTTGTCGGGTAAGTTCCGACCTGCACGAATGGTGTAACGATCTGGATACTGTCTCAGCCATGAGCTCGGTGAAATTGTAGTAGCGGTGAAGATGCCGCTTACCCGCAGTGGGACGAAAAGACCCTGTGCACCTTTACTATAGCTTAATATTGACCTTGGACACGTGATGTGTAGGATAGGTGGGAGACTGTGAAGTGGCGTCGCTAGGCGTTGTGGAGTCATTGTTGAAATACCACCCTTTGCTTGTCTGAGGCCTAACTCCGAATATCGGAGGACATTGTTTGGTGGGTAGTTTGACTGGGGTGGTCGCCTCCAAAAGAGTAACGGAGGCTTCTAAAGGTTCCCTCAGCACGCTTGGTAACCGTGCGTAGAGTGCAATGGCATAAGGGAGCTTGACTGAGAGACATACAGGTCGATCAGGTACGAAAGTAGAGCATAGTGATCCGGTGGTTCCGCATGGAAGGGCCATCGCTCAAAGGATAAAAGGTACGCCGGGGATAACAGGCTGATCTCCCCCAAGAGCTCATATCGACGGGGGGGTTTGGCACCTCGATGTCGGCTCGTCACATCCTGGGGCTGGAGAAGGTCCCAAGGGTTGGGCTGTTCGCCCATTAAAGTGGCACGCGAGCTGGGTTCAGAACGTCGTGAGACAGTTCGGTCTCTATCTACTGTGGGCGTTAGAAATTTGAGTGGATCTGATTCTAGTACGAGAGGACCGAATTGGACTAACCGCTGGTGTATCTGTTGTTCCGCCAGGAGCACTGCAGAGTAGCTACGTTGGGAAGGGATAAGCGCTGAAAGCATATAAGCGCGAAACCCACCACAAGATGAGATTTCTTTTAAGGGTCCTAGAAGATGACTAGGTCGATAGGCTATAGATGTAAAGGCAGTAATGTCATAGTCGAGTAGTACTAATAACCCGTTAGCTTATGTACAA
>NZ_FRYK01000013.1 GCF_900148835.1 Flavobacterium cucumis
AGTAACTACACCCAACTGGCGGCTAGTAGCAATGCCTGCTTTAGTTTATTTTTTAATCGGCAGTAATTATCTGAAAATAATTACTATTTTAGTGAACTAATAGCTAAAGGCACTGCTACTAGCCGCCTACCGTTAGCCGTAATTGGCACGCAGACTGGGAGAATTCAAGAACTTAAAGCAATAAATACTTATGGGAATTTTTGATTTTTTTAAAAAGAATTCAAATTCTAAACAAAACTCTGACTTAATTTCTAAGGAAGAAAATGACCTGAAATTTAAAAATTCTTGGAATTACAACCTTATGGAGTTGTTAAAAAACGTAAGAAATGGAAACGAAGACGAAATAAACGAATTACTTAAAATCTATTCACCTTTAGCTGCAGTAAATGAAAATTTTTCTGTTTTTTTATTGTTTAGACATTTTCAGGTTGAATATTGGAACGATGAAAGAAGTGTCTTAAATTGTCATCCTAAAGATGAAAATTTTCAATACGGAATTACAATTGTGAAAACATTTGAAGACGGAGGTGGTTCACAACATAATGTTTATTTACCAAACAATTTGAGTTATAAAAAACTTAAAATTCAAGGCAACGAAATCGAAATAATAACAAATCAAGATAAAGCTGTCAAAACAAATGTAAAAGAACTTCGCTTAAAACTTTGGATGAAATTTACAGAGAAAGACATTGAAAACGGGTATAAAAACCTTTGTAACGAACAATACGAGAACCCAAAAAAGCCAGAAGTAAAAAGTACAACTATAAAAATTTCTTCACTTGGAGAGTTGATTTACAATGAAATGTTTGAGTGGTACGAAGGGAATTTCGAAATAGAAAATCATAATTTTGAACTAAGTATTCGTAATACAGAACCCGAAAAATTAAAACATCTAATTTCTTTTGTTGACAAGCAAATGAAATCAAAATTCTACAAAAAAATTCTTTTGGAAATGGAAGACAAAATGATTGAACTCAAAAATGATGTTTGGCTTGGAGAAGAAGAACCACCAATAACTTCCGAAGATTTTCAAAAACGTATTTCAATCAACAGTATTACTTTTAATGACGATTGTACATCTTCTATCTATTGTGATGATGATGATATTTTTTGGGGGCACTCAATCGAAATATATGTTGACAAAAACGGAAAATATAAAGACGCAAATTTAGCGGGATAAATCAACTACGGCTAACAGCGGTAACTGTTGCACAACTACCATTTTTTAAAATATCCCGAAGGATCGGGACAAAAAATATAAAATTCCGACCTCGTTTAAGTACTTTTAAGCGAGG
>NZ_FRYK01000011.1 GCF_900148835.1 Flavobacterium cucumis
CCTCGCTTAAAAGTACTTAAACGAGGTCGGAATTTTATATTTTTTGTCCCGATCCTTCGGGATATTTTAAAAAATGGTAGTTGTGCAACAGTTACTGCTGTTACCTGCTGGCGTTTTTTTGGGTTCAATTTACACAATTTTGTTTGTCTGTCCGTAAAATATTATTACTTTTGCACCTCAAATGAAAACAGTAACTAAAATATCTTCTCAAGTTACTCCGCCTTGATGGTCGGATAATCGTTGTTTTTCCCAATTTTTCTTTATTGGTATTTTTTTCGTGTCCAAAATTTGACTTTGGAACGTATTTCATTTTATAAACTTTACAATACATATACATTATGCAGAAAATTATTAATTTATTCGATTTCAAACAAAAAATTGATTATAAAACAGAAGTTTTGTCTGGTCTTACGGTTGCATTGGCTTTAGTTCCGGAAGCAGTTGCGTTTGCCTTAATTGCAGGACTTTCTCCGCTTGTGGGTCTTTATGCCGCTTTTATGATGGGCTTGGTTACGTCCATTTTAGGTGGTCGTCCCGGAATGATTTCGGGAGCAACGGGTGCAATAGCAGTAGTCATAGTTGTTTTAGCAAAAACGCACGGTGTGGAATACGTTTTTGCCACCGTTATTTTAGCAGGAATTATTCAAATGTTAGCAGGATTTTTAAAGTTAGGAAAACTCATACGGTTGGTTCCGCATCCAGTAATTTTTGGTTTTGTCAATGGTTTAGCCATCATTATTTTTATGTCGCAGTTAGACCAATTCAAAGATGCTTCGGGCAATTGGCTCACAGGTTCAAATATGTATATTCTTTTGGCTTTGGTGGGTTTAACAATGCTTATCATTTGGGGATTACCTAAAATTACAAAAGCTGTTCCCGCTTCGCTTACTGCTATTTTAGTGGTTTTTAGTTTGGTTTATTTTTTAAAATTGGATACCAAAACTGTTGGCGATATTGCTTCTATCAAAGGTGGTTTTCCGCCATTTCATATTCCTCAAATTCCTTTTAATTTAGAAACACTTCAAATTATTTTTCCGTATGCGGCTATTGTTGCAGGGGTTGGTTTGATTGAAAGTTTATTGACTTTGAATATTATTGATGAAATTACTGAAACAAGAGGACATAGCAATAGAGAAGCAGTGGCACAAGGAACGGCTAATATTTTATCGGGTTTCTTTTCAGGAATGGGCGGTTGTGCAATGCTTGGACAAAGTTTAATCAACGTTTCCAACGGAGCAAGAGCAAGACTTTCGGGAATTGTAGCATCTGTAATGTTGCTCGTTTTTGTAATGTTTGGAAGCGGTTTGATAGAAAAAGTTCCGATGGCTGCACTTACAGGACTTATGATTATGGTAGCGATTGGTACGTTTGAATGGGCAAGTCTTAGAACATTTACGAAGTTTCCAAAGTCGGATATATTGGTAATGGTTTTAGTAACATTGGTTACGGTTTTCTTGCACAATTTGGCTTTGGCAGTTTTAATTGGAGTCATCATTGCAGCGTTGGTTTTTGCGTGGGACAATGCAAAACGTATTAGAGCAAGAAAATTTGTAGATGATAATGGCGTGAAACATTATGAAATTTATGGACCACTTTTCTTTGGTTCAACCACTGCATTTACAGAAAAATTTGATGTACTGAACGACCCTGAAGAAGTCATTATTGATTTTAAAGAAAGTCGAGTAGTAGATATGTCGGCAATTGAAGCATTGAATAAACTCACCGAACGATACCACAAACAAAACAAAAAAATACATTTAAAACATTTAAGTCCCGATTGTAGAAAATTAATTAAAAATGCAGAAAGCATTATTGATGTCAATGTAATTGAAGACCCAACGTACAACGTAATGTTAAATGATTAATTTTTTTTAGCGACTTTTTGAGGTCGCTTTTTTGTTGCGGAGTGTTTGGAAAGGGTTGCAGGTAACTTGTTTATATGCGAAACTTTCGAACTAGTATCATGCTTTTTTGGCAAGATAGGCGAATGTTTTGTATTGATTTATTTTCAAATATAATAATTCTTTTAAATTTTAATTGTTATAATCTCATCAATTCTTGTGGTGAAGGATTTTGACAATTTCTCTTGTTTCATTTTCCATTGTTTGCCGAGGGATTGATTAGCGAACTGACGGAGGGAATAGATATAAGAACGCGAAAGGATTCGCGCACGAGCGGGGGAATCCGATTGTAAAAACTGTCCACTCAGAGAACAATGTTGTGGCAAAAGCACCAAGTTTAAAAAGCTAGACGACAGCATCCACAAAGAACATTACGACCGCATGCATCAAAAACTCACACAAAACGAGAAATATGCCAAGAAGATGTCAAGAATACGAAGTAAAACGGTAGAACCCGTAATTGGAACTCTCGTGAATTTTACCAATATGAAGCGAGTCAATACAAGAGGCATCAAAAACGCAAACAAACACGTACTCATGGC
>NZ_FRYK01000010.1 GCF_900148835.1 Flavobacterium cucumis
GGTGTAAAATTTTTCTTTCCTTGCATGAATAAATTTACAAAATATCTCTTTCTTATGCAAGTATTTGTATATTTGAGTTGTGCAACAAGCACAGCGGTTTGCTTCAATGGCTACTTCCGGATTTTCCTACGGAAAATCCGCTGCTGAATGGAATGTTTTGTTATATTTGTAATGGCTTGGTGCTGGTTCAACGCCACTGAGAGCAAGCCGCAGAACGTTATGTGCAACCCAATAAAAACCGCATAAATAGAGAGATTGACGACAAAATTCGCATATCAAACATTAAGTATTGAACATAAGATAAAATATGTTTTACTTTTTTTTGTTTCAATCTTTATTGTGGTAAACATTGGTGTTGATTTCTTTACCGCAAAATCTCAAAATTATTCGTTTTACTTTTCGGAAGCCTTAATTTTCAGTTCATACTGGTTATTGTTTGTGCCTTTAGTTCAATTATTTTTAAAATTCTTAAAAAGAACTTATGGTTTTGTAAAGCATTTTATGTTCTTTACAATTGTCGTGTTAATTCATTCGTTAACCTATCCTTTTTTAGTTTGGCTTTTTTCAAAAATTTATTATTATCACACATTTGAATATTTCCAGACATTTAGGTTTGGATTGTCGGCTTATTTAATTAAAACTTTAATTATCTATGCGTTCATCTTGTTGTCTTACTCCATTTTCAAAATACAACGGAATTTCAACAATTTCAATTCTGAAAAAAATATTGAACCGGAAATACAAAACTATATTTCTTCAATCATTGTTTTAGATAACACTAGAAAAGTAATTATTAATGTTGAAGATATTTTTTATTTTTCGGCAAACTCACCATATGTAAACATTTTCCATAATCAGAAGAAATATTTACATTCTGAAACTTTAAAATCATTGGAAAAAAAGTTAAATGCTCAATTATTTGTTCGCATTCATAAATCGCATATCGTAAATGTTACAAAAATTTCTTCATTACAATCCCGAAAAAATGGCGATTATGATATTACGCTTTCAGATAGCACTTCTTTGAGAGTTAGTCGTAATTATGCAAAAAAGTTTAAGGAAATTTTTGAGCATCATCTTGCCATAAAATAAACTCCTTTCACAACATTTGATTTTTAGATTGAGATTTTTAGATTGAATTTTGCGAAAAATTTATATGATGAAAATTACAAAGATTTTAAAATTATCTTTTTTCTTTAGTTTGTTTCTTAGTTGTAACGGACAAAGCAATGATAACAAGAATGTTCAAAAAATTGATAATAAAATTGTTGGTGGAGGTTGCGACGGTTGTGAATTAATGTATGTAGGAATGCCCGAAAAAATTTCAACTGAACACATAAGTGTTGGTTGGACAGTGGGCAAGCAAAAACTCATATTGACAGGCAAGGTCTTTAATCTTGACGGTAAAACACCTGCATCTGATGTCATCATCTATTATTGGCATACTGATGATAAAGGTTTGTATTCATCAAATAACGAAACACTTAAACAAGCTAAGGAACACGGCAAACTGCGAGGTTGGGTAAAGTCTGACAAGGATGGAAATTACACTATTAAAACTTCAAGACCGGCAGCTTATCCGAATGATAATATTCCGCAACACATTCACTTATCGATAAAAGAACCGGACATCGAAAACGAATATTATGCTGACCTTTATTTTGATGATGACCCATTTTATTTAAAACATAAGAAAAAGTATGGTAAAATTGACAGAGCAGGAACAGAAATACTAAGAATTGTTTTAGACGGTAACACTCAAATTGCAGAACATAATATTGTTTTAGGGTTGAATATTCCTGACTATCCAACAAAAAATAAAAAAGACATACAGTCGGGCTTACAAATTGGCGAAGACCAACCTTCATTTATACCATTTCACGCCTTTGGACCAGACAAAGGAACAAGAACTTGCCCAGTTTGCAAATATGGACGTTATCACGGAATTGTATATTTCGTTGGCGACAATCCAGATTGGGATGAAATTAAAAAATGGCTTAAACAATTAGACCACCAAAGCGTATCAAGAGAAAAATACCTTAAAGCATACTTTGTTTACGGGAACTCAAAGAATTATAATAAGCAGGCACGGCAAACAGAGTTAGAAAAAATCGGAGAAGAATTAGGGCTTCAAAAAATTGCTTTGACTTTTGTACCATCATTTAGCGACACTGAAAGCGAAGCAAACCTTAACAACATAAATGCGAGTGTTGAAAACACCTTTATAATTTACAGACACAGGACAATAGTTGACAAATATGTAAATCTAAAACCGACAGTACAAAACTTTAGACTCATTTCAGAAATACTTGACAAAACAAAAGGAAATTATTTTGACTTAAACGAGCCAAAACATGAATGATAAGAAGGCTGCACATAATAGCTAGAATAGCTAGAGTTTCGTTGGGCTTGCAAAGCCAACAATGAAACTCCTGTTGAACGGAACCGATTACTGTCTATCCACTATGGGGATTTCGATATGATTAGATAAAGATTTAGAAGAGG